>OZ244055.1:275000-3807671 GCA_965214975.1 Alphaproteobacteria bacterium | reverse complement strand
TACAGAGGTGCACGAGACAAGGTCGTCGGGACGCGGATCCTCCTCGTCCGCCCGGTCCCGGAAGGCGATTGTTCCCCGGCCCCCTCCCCCCTCCCGCCTCGCCGCCCGGACGTCATGGATCGGCCCGCCCTCGCGTCGGCGCGAACGGGTTCGGGCCCTGTCGCGGACGGCCTCGTCGCGCCTCGCCCCGGGCCGGCTGCCACGCGCGGACCGCGACAGGGCTCCGGCCTGCCCTGCACCATTCTCGGGTCCGAACGGCAGGTGGCACGCGGACAGGGCGGATCGCCATGGACCGGCCTCCGTCCCGGAACGGAAACGAGGCCGGGAAGTCGCCGGCGCAACCGTGCGCCGGACGACCGGGCGATCTCGGACGAAGGCCGCGAGCGCTCGCGCGTCGCGGTCGATGCCGATCGGTCACGTGGCTGCGGGAACGGTCGGCTTGAACGCTGTGCCGGAATCCGGATAATGTCCGCTTGGGGAGTGGGCTTTCCATGTCCGCCCCTTCGGAAACCCGACGGAATCGGAAAGCCGTCCCGATTTCCGGGAAAATCGGGTCTCCGCGACGGCGAGGCCTTTCTCGGATCCGGAATCTCGCAAGCGGCTCTCATGAGCGACGACTTCTTCCGCGATCCCGTCCTCGACTCGCCTTACGAGCTTCCGACCCATCACCGGGAACTGGATGAAGACGGCCAGCCCGCGACCAGGAAACGCGAAGGCCGCCGGTCCGTTTCCTTCGTGACGCCGATTCCGAAGCCGCGAAAGCGCCAAGCCGGCCAAGGACGGCTCGGTCTGGGCGAAACCACGACCGCAGTCCGGGAAGACGACCAGAAATACGAGCTGGCGCGGATCATCGACAGCGTCGGAGAGGCCGTCGGCAGATGGCGAGGGCTCGACGAGGACGGATGGGGAGTGACGCCCGCGACGGAGCGTCTTCTTCGCCATTGGCGTGAGCACGAGTTCAGCGGGATTCGCCCCTTCTTCTGCCAGCTCGAGGCAGAAGCGGCGACCGGCGGCGCCATCCGCCAGGGCTTCGTCTACGGGCGCGTGCCGCATGTCACGCTCAAGTCCATCGCCGACAACGCCGAGACCGACGTGATCTGGGAGAAGTGGCAGGGGATCCCGGAGCCGCTCCGCGCGGAGCTCGACACCGCCCTCGGCGGGGGGGGGGGCCTGGGAGGAGTGGGAGATTCCGCGCGAGGCCGGCGAGGACTGGCCGCATGACGCGGCGAAGGCGCATGCCGCATGGTGGGAGGCTCGCATCGCCCGGCAGAAGGAGATCGACGCCTCCATCGCCGCCGGGGCGAGCCACGAACATCACTGCGACAGGCCCTGCACCGACAATTCGCGCATTCGCGTTGCCGGCCCCTTCACCGTCGAGAGCGCAAGCCCGCACCGGCTTCTCGCGGTCGACGAAAACGACGAACTGCTTTCCGGCGTCGCCGACGGGAAGCCGAGCTACGGCGAAGCCCCGGACTTTGCCGACATGATCCTGGAGAACCTGAGAACCGCCGGCGTGCAGCGGGCGCACAGGAAAGACCGCATCGCCTTCACGTCGCTCACGCCCTGGCCCGGCCGCTACGTCTGCGCCGAGGGACGCTACATCGAGACCGGCGCCACGCGCCGCGCGGGCGTCTTCATCGGGCCGGAGTTCGGCGCCGTCACGCGCCCGGACCTGGTTGACGCCGCGCGCGAGGCCGCCGACGCCGGATTCGACATGCTGGTCGCCTGCGCCTTCAGCTACGACGCCCACGCCTCCGAGTTCGGAAATCTGGGACGCATCCCCGTGCTCAAGGCGCGCATGAACGCCGACCTTCACATGGCCGACGACCTCAAGAACACCGGAAAGGGCAACCTGTTCGTCATCTTCGGCGAGCCGGACATCGACATCCTGGATGCCGCGGACAACCGGATCCAGGTCAAGATCAACGGTGTGGACGTCTTTCACCCCAAAACCGGCAAGGTGCGGAGCGACAGCGCCGACGGCATCGCCTGCTGGTTCGTCGACACCGACTACAACGAGGAGAGCTTCTTCGTCCGCCACGCCTACTTCCTCGGCGCGGACGACCCCTACAAGGCTCTCAGGACCACCCTGAAGGCCGAGATCGACATGGACGCTTGTGCCACGTTGAACAGCGACACTTCCCGCCCGTTTCCGAAGCCCGCCTCCGGCCGCATCGCCGTCAAGGTCATCAACCACCTGGGAGACGAGGCAATGAAGGTGTTCAGGATGTGAGACGCTGCACGCCATGCCGGGGTCGCTTCCATGGCTAACGCCGTGCAACTCAAGGCGCTGATCGAGTCGCAGGCGGAAGGCGACGACGATCGCTTCTTCTCGGCCGCGATGCAGGTTGCCGCCCATGAGGCAAGGTGCGGGCACGGCAGGTTCGCCCGGGAGCTGCGCGCCATGATCGACGACGCCAAGAGCCGCCGCGACTTGCACTCGCCTGTCCCCTCCGCCCGCCCGGCGAGCTAGCGACTCTTCTGGAGGATTCCCGTCCGACGCCCCGTCTGGGAGAAACGATTCTCGGGCAGGAGCTCTCCGGGCGGATCGAGCGCGTGATCCGGGAGCAGCGCCATGCCGGCCGAATTATGGCGCGGCTGAACCTCGGCCGCGCGATCGCGGTCGACGGCAAGCGCATCCGCGGCGCGAACCGCAACGGCGCGGGCCACCACGAGACCGCGACCCTGGTCGACCACGCAACCCGCGCGCCGCTCGCGAGCCTCGCCTTCAACGAGGAGGGCGGCGAGGTCGCCGCCGTGCACGCGCTGCTCGAGCGGGTGCCCGTCGACGGCCGCGTGATCACCCTCGACGCGCTCACTGCCACCCGCAAAACCGCCCGGCTCATCAAGGACACCCACGGCGCCGACTATCTCGTGACGGTCAAGGGAAACGCTCCCGAGACCCGCGACATCCTCGCCTCCATCAACCGGGAAGAGGACGGGAGCGGCCACTTCACCGAAGACATCGACAAGGCCCACGGACGCATCGGGCAGCGCCGCATCGCGACCCTGACCCCGCACCCGCGCCTGATCAACCACCCCACGTCGACCGGGTCTTCCGGGTCACCCGCGAGCGCACCGACGCGCGCCGCAACGGCACCGGAGAGACCGCCGTCGAGCACGCCTGCGGCATCACCTCGGCACCGGCGGAGCGCACCTCCCCGCAGGATCTCCTTGCCTGGAACCGCGGACACTGGGCGGTCGAGGCCCACCACCACGTCCGGGACACGGTCTTCGGCGAGGACGCGTGCCTCGCGCGGACCGGGTTCGCGCCCGAGAACAACGCGACCGCCACCAACCTCGCGCTCGCGGTCATCATCCACAAGACCGGCGCCTCCGGCGTCGCCTCGGCGACCCGGCGCTTCGCGCTCCGGCGCAGGGACGCCTTGGCCGCGATCCTGTCCTCCTGAACGCCGCGGCACGGCGCCGCAACGCCGCCGGTCCGCCGGCGGCGGCATCCGGCGCCTCCGGACCCCAATCCCGCCCCGAAAGAAGGCCGCGAACCCGCGAAACGGACCGTCGCGCGTCGGCCGCGACGCCCGAAACCGCCCCAACGCGGCACGGACCGACCGCAATCGGCGAGGGTGGGACGCCCCCGGGCCACGGGAACGGTCGGCTTGAACGCTGTGGCGGAATCCGGATAATGTCCGCTGGGGGGGGGGGTGCTTTCCCTGTCCACGTCTTCGGAAACCCGACGGAATCGGAAAGCCGTCCCGATTCCGGGAAATCCGGGTCTCCGCGACGGCGAGACCTTTCCCGGATCCGGAATCTTGCAAGCGGCCCTCATGAGCGACGACTTCTTCCGCGATCCCGTCCTCAACTCGCCTTACGAGCTTCCGACCCATCACTGGGAACTGGACGAGGACGGCCAGCCCACGACCAGGAAACGCGAAGGCCGCCGGTCCGTTTCCTTCGTGACGCCGATTCCGAAGCCGCGAAAACGCCAAGCCGGCCAGGGACAGCTCGGACTGGCCGAAACGACGACCGCGGTCCGGGAAGACGACCAGAAATACGAACTGGCGCAGATCATCGACAGCGTCAGGGAGGCCGTCAGCAAATGGCGAGGGCTCGACGAGGACGGATGGGGGGTGACGCCCGAGACGGCGCGTCTTCTCCGTCATTGGCGCCATCACGAGTTCAGCGGGATTCGCCCCTTCTTCTGCCAGCTCGAGGCGGTGGAAACCGTCATCTGGCTGACCGAGGCGGCTCCCAGGAGCGCGGCCGGGCGGCGTTTCATCGATCATCTCGACCGGGCCAACGCGACGACGAACGGCGGCTTGGGCAGGCTCGCCCTGAAACTCGCCACGGGGGCGGGGAAAACAACCGTCATGGCCATGCTGATCGCATGGCAGACCATCAACGCGGCGCGACGGCCCGGCAGCCGGCGTTTCACGCGGGGTTTCCTGGTGGTGACGCCGGGCCTCACCGTCAAGGACCGGCTTCGGGTGCTCCAGCCCAACGACCCGGGCAGCTACTACCGGAGCCGTGAACTGGTGCCGAACGACATGCTGGGCGATCTCGGCAAGGCGCAGATCGTCATCACCAACTATCACGCCTTCAAGTTGCGGGAGACGATGGCGGTCTCGAAGGGCGGACGCTCCCTGCTGCAGGGCCGGGGTCCGGCGCTGAACACCGAGGAAACGGAAGGCCAGATGCTCCAGCGCGTCATGCCCGGCCTCATGGGCATGAAGAACGTGCTCGCGTTCAACGACGAGGCGCATCACTGCTACCGCGAGAACCCGGGAGAGACCGAGGAAGGCGATCTGCGCGGCGAAGACCGCCGGGAAGCCAAGGAGAACCGCGAGGCGGCCCGGCTGTGGATGTCCGGCCTGGAGATCGTGGAGCGCAAGCTCGGGCTCGCCCGCGTGGTGGACCTCTCGGCAACGCCCTTTTTCCTGCGCGGGTCCGGCTATGCCGAAGGCACGCTTTTTCCCTGGACGATGAGCGATTTCTCGCTCATGGACGCGATCGAATGCGGCATCGTCAAACTGCCGCGCGTGCCGGTGGTCGACAACATCCCCAACGCCGAGATGCCGGTCTACCGCGAGCTCTGGAAGCACATCGGCAAGAAGATGCCGAAGCCGGGCGGCAGGCGGTCGGGTCCGCCTGATCCGCGTCTCCTTCCCCCGCAGCTGCAGACGGCGCTGGAGGTTCTCTACCATCGTTACGAACAGGTCTTCGAACTCTGGCAGGATGCCGGGCTCGACGTTCATCCGTGCTTCATCGTGGTGTGCAACAACACCGCGACCTCGAAGCTGGTTCATGACTACATCGCGGGGTTCCTTCGAGAAAACGCCGACGGGTCGAAGACCCCGGTTGCGGGCAAGTTCGGACTGTTCAGCAATTTCGACGAGAACGGCGAGCCGCGGGCCCGGCGGCGCACGCTGCTGATCGACAGCCGGCAGCTTGAGTCGGGAGACGCCCTCGACAGGAATTTCCGGGCCGCGGCGGCGGACGAGATCGAGCGGTTCAGACGCGAGATCGTCGAGCGTACGGGAGACCGTCGGAGAGCCGAGATGCTGACCGATCAGGATCTGCTGCGTGAGGCGATGAACACGGTCGGGAAGCCCGGCCACCTGGGCGCCGGCATCCGCTGCGTGGTTTCGGTCTCGATGCTGACCGAGGGCTGGGACACGAACACGGTCACGCACGTGCTGGGCGTGCGCGCCTTCGGAACCCAGCTCCTGTGCGAGCAGGTGGTCGGGCGCGCCCTGCGCCGGCAATCGTACGAGCTCAACGACAGGAAACGGTTCGATGTCGAATACGCCGATGTTCTGGGCATCCCGTTCGATTTCACCGCCAAGCCGGTCGACGCGCCGCCCCCGCCTCCGGTCAGCACGACCGAGATCCGGGCGGTGACGCCGGAACGGGACGCCTGCGAGATCCGTTTCCCGCGCGTGAGCGGCTATCGTGTCGTTCTCCCGGAAACGACGCTGCGGGCCGAGTTCAACGAGGATTCGACCTACCGACTGACGCCGGAGGTCGTGGGGCCCACCCGAACGACCGTCCAGGGGATCGCCGGGGAGAGCGCCAACCTGAACCTCGATCACACCGCTGACGTTCGACTCCAGACGATAGCGTATCATCTTGCCGGGCGTCTCCTGGAAACGAGGTGGCGTGACGGGGACGGGAATCCGAAACTCTATCTGTTCGGCCAGCTCAAGAGCATCGTCGGCGAATGGCTCGATAACCATCTCGAATGCGTGGGTGACGCCTACCCGGCGCAGATCCTGTATCCCCAGCTCGCCGAGCACGCCTGCGACCGGATCCAGCAGGCGATCGACCGGGGCATGACGCAGGACAATGCGGTCTGTCCGGAAGAACCTCCGGTCATGGCGGTGCTTGATCCCTACAACCCGTCGGGTTCGACACGAACGGTGCGTTTTCGAACGACGAAGACACTCCTCTGGGACACCAGGGCCGATCGTTGCCATCTCAACCATGCGGTCTGCGACAGCCACTGGGAGCGGGAGTTCTGCCGCATCGCCGACGACCATCCACGGGTTCTCTCCTGGGTGAAGAACCAGGGTTTGGGATTCGAGGTTCCCTATCGTCAAGGGGGCCGGGCCCGAACCTACATCCCCGACTTCATTGTCCTCGTGGACGATGGCGTGGGCATCGGGAATCCCATGCACCTGGTGGTCGAGGTCAAGGGCGACCGCAACGAGGACGCCAAGGACAAGAAGGCGACCATGGAGACCTACTGGGTGCGCGGCGTGAACAGGCTGGGGGACTATGGCCGCTGGGACTTCGAGGAGTTCACCGAGGTTTCCACGATGGAGAAGGAGTTCTCGCTCAAGGTGCGGAAACTGCGCGAACTCACGCTGGGCCGAACCCCCTCGAACGGTTCGGCCGGAAAAACGACCTGATGGCTTGCCCTCTTCCTTGGCCGGGCCGTCCGGCCGCCATGATTTCCCCGATCGGGAGCTGCTGACCGATGGCACGCCGCAAGCCGAAGACCGTCGAAACACTCCGCCACGACGAGGCGGCGCGGCGGAACATTCCGACAGCGGAATTCCAGTCCGTCATGAACGAGGAGCAGAAAGCTCCGGTCCGCATCGCCTACGAGCGGCGCAACCGCGATCTGGATCCGCAGCTTGTCTGGCAGGGGAAGGACGCGCAAGACGCAGCCGATCTCACCGTGCAGGCGCCACCGCTCTACATCCAGGAGAAGGTGCATCCGAAGGTTCTGATCGACGACCTCATGCGACAGACGAAGGCGCGACGGGAGGAGGAAGCGGATGCGACACCGAACCTGTTCGCCGATTTCAACGGCCTGCCGAACGCCGAGGCGCAAACCGAATTCTATCGCCACGACGCCAACTGGTCGAACCGGATGATCCTCGGCGACAGCCTGCAAGTCATGGCGTCGCTCGCCGAGCGCGAGAGCCTGCGCGGCAAGGTGCAGTGCGTCTACATCGACCCGCCCTACGGCATCAAGTTCAACTCCAATTTCCAGTGGTCGACCACCAGCCGGGACGTGAGGGACGGAAAGGCCGAGCACATCACCCGCGAGCCGGAGCAGGTCAAGGCGTTCCGGGACACGTGGCGCGACGGCATCCACTCGTACCTAGGCTACCTGCGCGACCGCCTGACCGTGGCACGCGACCTGTTGACCGGGAGCGGCTCGGCCTTCGTGCAGATTGGGGACGAGAATGTCCACCGAGTGCGGGCACTGATGGACGAGGTGTTCGGGGAGGATAACTTCGTTCGCGAGATTTTCTTCGCGAAAACCGGAAGTCTCGACTCGCGATTCATCGGGCGAACCGGCGATCGCATTCTCTGGTACGCGAAGTCAATCGATCATTGCAAATTCCGCCGTCTCCACGAGGAAAAATGGCACGACAGCTTTTACAAGAACGTCGAGGAGAAACCCTTCTCTCATCGCGCGATACAGGACCATGAAAGGATTCTGCCACCGTCCAGGGTGCGAGGTCGAATCTTTCAGTTTGTCTCACTTGAGAGTGCAGGTCAAGCGAATTCCGACACCCCGTTCGATTTTCATGGAAGGACATATCGCCCGAACAAAAACGGGCACTGGAAAGTCAAATACCCTGACGGAATGAACCGTCTCGTTCTGTCGGGACGTATCTCCGTCCAAGGCAGCAAGCTGCGATACCGGCTCTACATCGACGATTACCCCGTGCGCAACCTGGGCGACGTGTGGACCGACACGAGCGGCTTCAACGCCGACCAGGTCTACGTGGTCGAAACGCGGCCCAAGGTCGTCCAGCGCTGCATCCTGATGACCACGGATCCCGGCGACCTCGTTCTCGATCCGACCTGCGGTTCGGGCACCACGGCCTATGTCGCCGAGCAATGGGGCCGGCGCTGGATCACCATCGACACCTCCCGCGTGGCGCTGGCGCTGGCACGAGCGCGCGTCATGGGCGCGCGCTACCCTTGGTACCTGCTCGCCGACAGCCGCGAGGGCCAGCTCAAGGAAGCGGAGGTTGGCCTGAAGGCACCTTCCGAAGCACCGACCGGCGACGACATCCGCCAAGGATTCGTCTATGAACGCGTGCCGCATGTCACGCTCAAGTCCATCGCCGACAATGCCGAGATCGACGTGATCTGGGAGAAGTGGCAGGAGACTCTGGAGCCGCTCCGCGCGGAACTCGACACCGCCCTCGGGGGGGGGGGGCTGGGAGGAGTGGGAGATTCCGCGCGAGGCCAGAGAGGACTGGCCGCATGACACGGCGAAGGCGCACGCCGCATGGTGGGAGGCACGCATCGCCCGGCAGAAGGAGGTCGACGCCTCCATCGCCGCCAAGGCGGACCACGAGCATCTCCACGACAAGCCCCACACCGACAATTCGCGCATTCGCGTTGCCGGCCCCTTCACCGTCGAAAGCGCAAGCCCGCACCGGATTCTCGCGGTCGACGAGGACGACGAACTGTTCTCCGGCGTCGCCGACGGGAAGCCGGGCCACGGAGAAGCTCCGGACTTCGCCAGCATGATCCTGGAGAACCTGAGAACCGCCGGCGTGCAGCAGGCGCACAGGGAAGACCGCATCGCCTTCACGTCGCTCACGCCCTGGCCCGGCCGCTACGTCTGCGCCGAGGGATGCTACATCGAGGGCGACGGCGAGACCGGCGCGACGCGCCGCGCGGGCGTTTTCATCGGGCCTGAGTTCGGCACCGTCGCGCGCCCGGACCTGGTCGCCGCCGCGCGCGAGGCCGCCGACGCCGGATTCGACGCGCTGGTCGCCTGCGCCTTCAGCTACGACGCCCACGCCGCCGAGTTCGGAAGTCTGGGACGCATCCCCGTGCTCAAGGCGCGCATGAACGCCGACCTCCACATGGCCGACGACCTCAAGAACACGGGAAAGGGCAACCTGTTCGTCATCTTCGGCGAGCCGGACATCGACATCCTGGATGCCGCGGACAACCGGCTCCAGGTGAGGATCAACGGCGTGGACGTCTTCCATCCCAACACCGGCGAGGTGCGGAGCGACGGCGCCGACGGCATCGCCTGCTGGTTCGTCGACACCGACTACAACGAGGAGAGCTTCTTCGTCCGCCACGCCTACTTCCTCGGCGCGAACGACCCATACAAGGCTCTCAGGAGCACCCTGAAGGCCGAGATCGACGCGGACGCCTGGGCCACGCTGAACAGCGACACTTCCCGCCCGTTTCCGAAGCCCTCCTCCGGCCGCATCGCCGTCAAGGTCATCAACCACCTCGGCGACGAGGCGATGAAGGTGTTCCAGGTGTGAGACGCCTCACGCCGTGCCGGGATCGCTTCCATGGCTGACGCCGTGCAACTCAAGGCGCTGATCGAGTCACATGCGGAAGGCGACGACGACCGCTTCCTCTCGGTCGCGATGCAGGTTGCCGCCCGTGAGGCAATGCGCGGGCACGGCAAGCTCGCCCGGGAACTGCGCGCCATGATCGACGACGCCAAGAGCCGCCGCGACCCGGGTTCGCCTGTCCCCATGGGCCGCCCGCGCGGCGAGCTGGCGACCCTCCTGGAGGATTCCCATCCGAAGACCCGTCTGGGGGAAATGATTCTCGGGCAGGAGCTCTCCGGGCGGATCGAGCGCGTGATCCGGGAGCAGCGCCATGCCGGCCGAATCCTGGAACACGGCCTTGCCCCGAGACGCAAGCTGCTGCTGCTGGGACCGCCGGGCACCGGGAAGACGATGACGGCATCCGTTCTCGCCGGCGAACTCGGCCTGCCGCTTCTCCGGATCCGGCTCGACGGCCTCGTCACCAGGTTCATGCACGAAACCGTCGCCAGGCTCAGGCAGGTGTTCGACGCCACCGGACGAACGCGCGGCGTCTACCTCTTCGACGGGTTCGACGCCATCGGCTCGCAACGCGGCCTCGGCAACGACGCGAGCGAAATCCGCCGGGTGCTGAACAGCTTTCTGCAGATGATCGAGCAGGACCGTTCCCTCAGTCTCGTCGTTGCCGAGACCAGTCACGCGGACATCCTCGATCCCGCGCTGTTCCGACGCTTCGACGACGTGCTTCACTACGATCTTCCCGACCGGCCGCGGATCGCGAAACTTCTCAGGGCGCGCCTTTCGGGCCGCGCGGCGAAAGAGACTCGCTGGGCGGAACTTGCCGAGGCGACGGACGGATTGAGCCACGCGGAGATAGTCCGCGCCGCCGACGAAGCGCTCAAGGACATGCTGGTCCGCCGGAGCGACCGCGTCGAGGAAGAGGACATTCTGGAGATGCTGGAGGAGCGCAGGACGATCGGGGACAGACTGAGCGGGAATACCGCGTCGTGAAGGCCGGTCAGACTCGACACGGCGAACGGAACCGACAGGAGACATCGGCACCTCGTTCTTGAGGAAGTGACCGACCGGAACTGGAACCTTCCGGCCGCCCGTGACCACCTTCCGGCAACCGGTGTCAAACCTGCGTCCGGGTTCCCCGGCCACCCGCGGAGGGCAGGGTAAACGCCTTCGAATCGGTCGCCGACGGCATGCCGGGGCGCCCGATGCCGGGAGGGTCGTTCCGCACCGCGGAGAGCCACTCTTCCGGGCTCCGGCGCGGAGCCTCGCGAGGTTTCGTCGGGCGGTTCCGGCGCGGCCCCGCAAATCGCCCGGCCGAGTTCGGCGATGCACGCCAGGTCAGGGAGCCTTGGTGGAGTCCGTGGTCGTGACGCGCCCGGCCGCTTTCGTGGCCGCGCGGTAGGCGTCCAGCCCCCGGTCCTTTTCCTGCCACCTGTCATAGACCGCCATGAGCTCGCGGATTCCCGGTCGGGCAAGCGCGGCCTCGATCATCTTGGTGCGCTCTCGCTCGCGTTCGGAGTCCGGGCGCGGCTTGGTCCGCTTGGTCATGGCGTGTCTCCCACCTTGGCCGTCATGCCGTTGCCGTGCACGATCGAATGCTATCGGAAATCCGCCGGCTGCGCGACACCGCTGCCGATCCGCCCCAGGCCGTCCCGCGCCACGGTCCAGGACCGGAAGCGGCCGCCCGGATGGCGGGATCCGAACGATGTCCGGCCGGTTGGCGGCGCCCTCTGGAGCCCGTGGACCGCCGCGTCGGCACGAACGGGTGTCGGCCCCGGTCGCGGTCTCTCCTCCGGCCGGCCCGGGGAATCCCGCCCGCGGGCGCGTTCTGCTACGGTCGCGGGAGACACGGCCGCAACCCCCGGAGAGGCGGGCCGCCATGGGCGATCGCATCGACGTTCACCATCACGTTCTTCCCGAATTCTACGTCGCCGCCCAGCGCGCCGCCGGCATCACCGGCACCGCCTACCGCGGCTTTCCGGAATGGAGTCCCCGGAAGAGCCTGGACCTGATGGCGGCGCACCGCATCCGGACCGCGATCCTGTCGTTCACCTCGCCCGGCATCTGGTTCGGCGACGTCGCCGAGACCCGCGCCCTGGCGCGGCGCTGCAACGATTTCCTGGCGGAGCTGGCGGACCGCCATCCCGGCAGGTTCGGCGGCTTCGCCATGCTGCCGCTTCCCGACGTCGACGCCGCGATCGCCGAGACCGGACGGGCCCTCGACGGGCTCGGACTCGACGGGGTCACGCTTCTCACGAGCGTCGACGACCGCTACGTCGGCCATCCCGATTTCGAGCCGCTCCTCGAGGAGCTCGACCGGCGGCGGGCGGTCGTGTTCGTGCATCCGTGCTATCCGCCGGGCACGGGGGCGAAAGACTGGGACATCCCGCGGATGCTGGTCGACTACCCGTTCGAGACCACGAAGGTCGCGGCGAACCTGATCCTCAAGGGAGTCCTGGAGCGCCGCCCGCGCATCCGGTTCGTCCTGTCGCACGCCGGCGGAACGCTGCCGTTCCTGGCGCATCGCATCGCCGCGTTCGACGGCCTGACGTCGTTCGCCGGCAACTACCCCGAGGGCGCGGCGGCCTGCGTCCGCCGCTTCTGGTTCGACACCGCGCTTTCCGGGGACGCGGTGCCGCTCGCGGCGCTGCACGCCGTCGCCGACCCGTCGCGGATCCTGTTCGGCAGCGACTACCCGTACATCTCCGAGGACGGGGTCGCCGCGGAGACGGCCGGCCTCGACGGCTGGGACGGCATGACCGCGGAACGGCGCGCCGCGATCGACCGCGGGAACGCGGCCGCCCTGCTGCCGGGCCGCGCCTGACGCGCGGCCCCGCCGCCTACCCGGCGGCGGCCTCGCGGGGGACGAGCATGTCGTACCAGGGCTTGTTCTCGCGGGTCTTCGCGTCGTCCACGTGCAGCGCCTTGACCTCGGTGTACTCGTTCAGCCCCTCCTCGCCGAACTCGCGGCCGATCCCCGACTGCTTGTAGCCGCCGAACGGCATCCGCTCCGACAGCAGGTGCCAGTCGTTGATCCAGACCGTGCCGGTGCGCAGCCGCCCGGCGAGCGCGCGTGCCCGGTCGAGGTCTTCCGACCACACGCCGCCGCCGAGCCCGAAGATCGAATCGTTCGCGATCGCGACCGCCTCGTCCTCGGTCTCGTAGCGCATGACGCAGAGAACCGGACCGAAGATCTCCTCCCGCGCGATCGTCATGTCGTTGGTGACGTCGGTGAAGACCGTCGGCTTGACGAAGGATCCCCGGGCGAGATCGCCCTCGGTCGCCCGCTCGCCGCCGCAGACGAGCGTCGCGCCCTCGTCCCTGCCCTTCTCCACGTACCCGAGCACCGTCTCCATGTGCCTCGGCGAGACCACGGGACCGACCCTGGTGGCCGGATCCAGGGGATCCCCCATCGGGAGCGCCTCGAGTCTCGCCACCATCCGCTCGACGAACTCGTCGTGGCGGTCGGCCGGCAGGAGAAGCCGCGTGCCCGACTCGCAGACCTGGCCCTGGTGGTAGAACGCGGCGAAGATCGAGCCGTCCACCGCGATGTCCCAGTCGGCGTCGCCGAGCACGATGTTGGCCGACTTGCCGCCGCACTCGAGCGTCACCTTCTTCAGCGTCCCGGACGCCTTGGCCATGATGTCGCGGCCGACCTCCGTCGATCCGGTGAACGCCACCTTGTCGACGTCGGGGCTGGTCGTCAGAACCTCGCCGATCCGGCCGCCGGGACCCGTGACGATGTTGACGACGCCTTCCGGGAACCCGCACCCGTCGACGATCCGGGCCAGCTCCATGGCCGACAGCGGCGTGTCCGTGGCGGGCTTGAGCACGATCGTGTTTCCGGTCGCGAGCGCCGGTCCCAGCTTCCACACCGCCATCATCAGCGGGAAGTTCCAGGGGATGATGGAGGCGCACACGCCGATCGGCTCGCGGATCGTGTAGTTGTAGGAGCGTCCGGGGCGCGACATGCCCGCGATCTCGCGGGGCTCGGCGTCGTAGTTCCTCGCCATCTCCCCGAAATAGGCCATCTGGCGCTGCGCCAGGTAGGCGTCGGCGCCGGTCTTGGCGATCGTGCCCCCGGAATCGATGGACTCGAGCCGCGCCAGATCCTTCTGGCGCTCCTTCATCCTCGCCGCCAGCGCCGTGATGGCCTCGCAGCGCTCCGCGCCCGACATGCGCGGCCACGGACCGTCGTCGAACGCCTTGCGGGCGGCCGCGATCGCGGCACGGACGTCGTTCGCGCCCGCGACGGGGATCTCCGCCACCGCCTCGCCGTTCCAGGGGTTGAGGGTCGGTCTGGTCTCGCCGCTCTCGGCGTCGACGAACCGGCCCCCGATGTAGAGCTGATGGGTTTCCATGAACCGCCTCTCGGCTGCGGGAAGGGTCGGGCCGGCAATCTAGCGGGGCCGGGGCCGCCGGTCCAGCGCGGCCCCCGGGGTCGCGGGAACGTTCTCCGTCGCGACCGGGCGCCGACGGCGGGTGGGGATCCGCCTGCCGCGCGATCGGGACCGGCTTCCCGAAGCCCGGACCGGCGAAGCCGGAAGCCTGCCGAAGCGGCCGCGGGAAGGAACGGGAGAATGGTGCGGGGCCGTGGATGCGCTCCGGGGTTCCGGGACGCGAACGAAGCCCCGCCCGGGCCGCCGTGCCGCGGGAGCCCGCGTCGCGGAAGCCGTCGATCGGCGATTCCCGCCGGGCGGACGGATCCCGCGCTTCCGCGGGTTCTCCGGGGTCGAGGGCGCGCTCGATGACGGCCGCGTTCCGCTTTCGTCGACCGGACCGGTTGCCGCCGCCTTCGCCCGGCGTCCGCGAGCGGCTCCCGCCGGCGACCCGGCCGGCGCCGGGTCGCGTTTCATGCGCCGCGCGAGAGTGACGGCCGCCGCGCGCGCCCGCGGGCCGTCGATGACGGCCGGGGTTCCGCCCGGCGCCTGCGCGGCGGCGCGTTCCCCTTGCGGACGGGCGCGGGGAGGCCGGAGAAGGGCATGGCGTCCGGGCGCCGGCGAACGGGACCGTGCCGTTCCGGTCTGCGCGCGGCGAAACGGGAAGGCGTCGCCGACGGTTCGGCACGCCGCCGCGATCCCGGCAGGGCGAGGGAACCGGATCGCGGGTCGCGCGGACGGCGGGCCGGGGATCCTGCACCATTCTCACGTCCGCTTCCGGGGACGTGCCCGGACGTCACGCCCGCGCGGTCTCGAACGTCGCGACGTTGCGCTTCTCCGGGTCGAACTCGACCCCGACGAGATGCACCGTCCGGCCCCGCCCCCTGTACTTGTCCGCGTAGCCCTTCTCCCGCAACTGCCGCATCGCCGCGCCCTCGGAGGCCGAACCGAGCACCTTGAACTCGAACAGGTACACGTGCTCGCCTGCCGTCACCGCCAGGTCGATCCGCCCGTGGCTCGTCGCGTCCTCCACCCGCGCGTCGAGACCCCAGCCCGAGAGAAGCGAATAGACCACGGTCGCGTAGTGCCCCTCGTAGTCGGCGATCGGCGTCTTCGCGTGCCAGTGGTACGGAACGCTCGCGAAGAACGCCCGCAGCAGCGCCTCGAGGCCGGCGAGATCGGCGTCCGCCAGCAGCCGGCCGAGATTCCCCGCCCGGGCGACGTCCGCCATCTCCGGGGCCCAGGCCCGCAGAAGATGCCTGTTCAGGGCCTGGCGCACCTCCCTGTTGGGGTAGCCGAGCCGGTAGACGGCGGACCCGCCCCGGGCGTCGACGTCGGTTATCGTCAGATATCCGGTCTGGAACAGCAGCGCCTGGTGCGGGATGTCGTCGACGTCGAACGAGGACAGAAGATCCCGGTCGGCGAACATTCCGTCGAGATCCGTGGAAGGGATCCCGCGCGACTTCAGCAGGTCGACGAGAAAGGTCGGCGTGCCGGTCTCGAACCACCACGCCTCGAACTGCCGTTCGTCGAACAGCTGCAGAATGCCGAACGGGTTGTAGACCCTGTCCTCGCCGAGCCACGAGTAGCCGTTGTACCACTCGCGGATCTTCTCGCGGTCGAGCCCCTCGAGTTCCGACGCGAACGTCTCGTCCAGATCGGCTTCGGTGTAGCCGCAGATCGCGGAGTAGCGCGGCCTGAGAGTGATGTCCCTGAGGTTGTTCATGCCCGAGAACAGGCTCGTCCGGGTGAACTTGCTCACCCCGGTGATGAAGCTGAACCCGATGTGGGCGTCGCTGTCCTTGAGGGTCGAGTAGAGCCCGCGCAGATAGTTGCGGTTCGCGCGTGCCCGTTCCGGATCCCCCAGGGCGTCGAGAACCGGCTTGTCGTACTCGTCCACCAGCACGACGACCCTCTGTCCCGTCCGCTCGTGAAGCGCCTCGAGCAGGTAGGCGAAACGCTCGGACGCATCGGAATATCCGGATTTCAGGCCCGATCGCCTTTCAACGGCATCGAGCTGGGTCGCGACGTTGCGGTCGAGAAAGCCCGGCTGCCCGAAATCGCCGCGCCCGAAGCTCAGACGCACCACCGGATGACGCGCCGACCAGTCCCACTGGCCGTGGACGGCGAGTCCCTCGAACAGCGCCTCGCTGCCCTCGAACAGCTCCTTCAGCGTGTCGACGAACAGGCTCTTGCCGAACCGCCGCGGCCGCGACAGGAAATGGTGGGTGCCTTCGTCGACCAGCCTCTTGGCGTAGCCGGTCTTGTCGACGTAGTAGTGGCCCTCCTCGCGGATCCTGCGGAAGGTCTGGATGCCGATCGGGAGCTTGCGTCGATCCATGGACCGGCCCTTCCCGGGCCGCGCCTCCGGCCGGCCCGATGCGGGCGCCGGAATCGCGCCCTTGCCGCGGGCCGCCGTCGCGGGCGGACGCGCCGGGCGACCCGCCCGGCCATTCTGGCACGGATGGCCGCGAACTCAAGGAACTCCCGTCTCGCGGCCAGGGTGATCCCGCGCCGCGGTCCCGGACCTCACATGGGGCCATAGTTGACTCAAGGAGCGATTCGGCCCACGTGAAGGGCCATGCAAGTGGGTCTTCACCAGTTTTCCGCCGGCACGGTCGCGTGGTTCGGCAAGGCGGTTCGGGAACAGGGCCGCACGCGCAGCTCGCTGGCGCGCGAGCTGTGCGCGCGGGAGAACCGGGTCGGCGGCCGGGGCGAGCCCTGCCTTGCCTCGGCGCGCAAGGCGCTGCCGGCGCTCGCGGACAGGCTCGGGGTCGCGCTGCCGGCGCCGCGGGCCGCGCGCTTCCGCAAGCGCCGCGAGGGCGCGCCCGCGGAGGCCTGTCCGGACCTTTCGCTCCGCTGCCGGCTCGCGGACCTGGGCGCGGTGACGCTGGAGCCGGTCGCGGGCGACGGCGAGCGGCGGCGGTGGGAAGCGACGATGGCGGCGCACCATCCGCAGGGCTGGGCGCGGGCGCCGGGCGGGCAGCTCCGCCACTGGGTGCGTTCCTCCGTGCACGGCCGCCTCGGCGGCATCGGGTTCTGCGCCGCGAGCTGGCACCAGAAGGCGCGCGACGACTTCATCGGCTGGTCGGCGGACGCCCGGGTCGCGAACCTGCCGCTGCTGGTCAACAACCACCGCTTCCTGCTTCTGCCCGGCGTGCGCGTCCACGGCCTGGCCTCGCGGGTTCCGGAACTGGCGGCCGCGCGCGTGGCGGCGGACTGGGAAGCGGTCCACGGGGTGCGCCCTCTCATGGCCTACACCTACGTCGGCCCCGGGCACGCCGGCACCTGCTACGCGATGGCCGGCTGGCGGCGCTGCCTGCGGCGGACCTCGGGACAGCCGCCCGGAGCCGCCGCCGGCGCGCCGCGGACGGTGTGGATGAAGCCGCTGGCGGCGGACTGGGAGGGCCGCCTGCGCGCCGCGCCGGCACGGGGCATCCGGGCCGCGCCCGCGTCATGCATGGACGACAGGACCGACTGGGCCGGTCGGGAGTACGCGCGCGGCAGCCATCCCGACGGCCGGGTTCGCGAGCGGATCGCGCGCATGGGGCGGGCGTGGCTGGAGCGTCCGGGGGAGGCGATCCCGGCGATCTTTCCGTCCCGGGCGGAGCGCAAGGCGGCCTGCCGGCTGCTGTCGAGCGGGAAGGTGGGCATGGAGCACGTTCCGGGCCGCACCAGGCGACGATGGTGGAGCGCTGCCGGCTCGAGGAGGTGATCCTCGCGATCCAGGACACCACCACGCTCAACTACGACGGGCTCGAGGCGACCGCCGGGCTTGTCGCGCTGGGCGGCGGCGGCAAGGGCGCCCGCGGGCTGGTGGCCCATGCGGGCCTCGCGGTCAACGCGGCCGGCCGGCCGCTCGGCGTGTTCGCGCTCGACGCCACCTTCCGCGACGGCGGCGACGGGAGGAACGAGAGCGCGCGCTGGCTGCGCGGGCACGAGCGGGCGCGGGAACTCGCCCGCGCCTGCCCCGGGGCGCGGGTGGTCACGGTCTGCGACCGCGAGGGCGACTTCCGGGAGCTGCTTTCCGGGGCCGCGTCGCGGGAGGCGGGACTGCTGGTGCGGTCGCGCCGCGCGGCGCGGCGGCGGGTCGTCCTCGGGACGGGCGGGCAACAGGATCTGTGGGAGCATGTCGCCGCGCTCCCGCGCCTTGCCCGCAAGACCGTGGACATCGGCGCCAGCGGCGGAAAGCGGGCGCGGTCCGGACGGACGGCGCGGCTCGACCTGCGCGCCGCCAGGGTGAGGCTGGCGCCGCCGCGCGACGCCGCGAGCCGGGAACCTCTCGACATGCTCGCCGTGTCCGCCACCGAACCCGACCCGCCCGCCGGCAGGGAACCCCTCCACTGGCTGCTGCCGATCACCGAGGCCGCCGCCGACGCCGACACCGCGCGGACCGTCGTCGCCTGGTACGAACGGCGCTGGACCATCGAGGAATGGTTCAAGGTTCCCAGGATCGGAACCCGCGTCGAGGACCGGAAGCTCGACCATGCCGACGACCTGCGGAAGTGCCTCGCCTTCGACGCCGTCACCGCCTGCCGCGTCTTCGGTCTCCAGCGCCTCGCCCGCGAGAAGCCGGACCTGCCGGCGAACCGCGTCGTCTCCGACGACGAGATCACCATCCTGCACGTCAGCCTGAACGACCGCGGGATCGTTCGCGCCCGCGCGCCCCCGGACAGGCCTCCCGGCATCCGCGCGTTCGTCGTCGACGTCGCCAGGCTGGCGGGCTTCGACCCGACGAAAAGACAGCCGCTGCCGGGAACCCAGCTGCTCTGGAAAGGGTACGTCCACCTGCGACACGCGACCAGCACCTACCGGGCCTTGAAGAGGATGGACATGATCAGGCACTGACTCAACTGTGGGTGGTTGTGAGGTCCCGGACCGGCCCGATGGTCGGCCAGCGTGGGACAGTCCCGGGTCACGGGTCGGGAGTGTCCCGCGTTCGCCGATCGCGGCCGGTTCGGGCCGCGTCCGGGCGGTTCGGGGTGTTGCGGCCGGCGCGCGACGGCCCTGCACCATTCTCGCGTCCCTTCTCGCGGCCGCTTCCGCGGGCTCCCGGCTTCGCCGGAGCGCGTGGCGCGGAGGCGAATCCGGGAGCCTGGTGCGGTTCTCGTCGAGGCTCTCTGCCATCATGCAGGTTCCGTTTCGCGGGTTCGCGGCTTTCGGTTCAGGCGGGATGCCGATGCCGGCGGACCGGCGGCGAAAAGCCGGATCCGGATGCAACCGGCTTCGCCGGAAACCCGAAGCGCCGACCGAACCGGGCGCGGGATCGCCCCGGCAGTCCTGCCGGCAGGGCTGGCGGTCGTTCCGGTCACCGTGGTAGAATCCCGTCCTTGGATCGTTCCTGCCGGAACGCAGTCACTGGAGAAGCCGCATGCCCTTTGGATTTCCCCCCCCCCCCCTAACGCACGCATCATGACACTCGCCGCGTCCATGGCCGCGACCCTCTCCCTCGCCGCCTGCGGAGGCGGAGGCGGCACCGCCGGACTGTCGGACTACCCGGTCACGGACCGCGCGGCAGCACGGGCCCTGGTCGGCGGACAGCCCCTGGACATGACGTCCGAGGAGATCAAGGGGAAATTCGTCTCGGTCGCGGACGGTTCCGACTCCCTGCTGTCGAGCGACCTGCACGTCATCGCGAACGCGACGCGCGAGCGCGTGACGCCGGACTGCGACGGCGCCTCGTGCACGCTCTCGCACCCGTCGGTCCCCGGTGAATCCAGCGACATTCCGGACCTGGAACCATCCGACGAATACCAGGCGGTCATGACCAGCGGCGGGATCCCGATCGCGCAAGCGCAAGCAAGGATCGGTGCCTACCTGATCACCGGCTACGGCGGCTGGCTGGAGCACAGCGCTTTCAACACGATAGTGCTGCATGACGCGACCGCCGGCCAGGAGGCGATGGGGCCGCTCGCGATTTCGTACGGAGCCGCGTCGGGAACGAATCCCGCAGGCGCCGGGACCGCCACCTGGAGCGGAGTCATGGTCGGGGCCGACATCGGTTCCGCGACCGCCACCGAATGGCCCGACCAGGTCCAGGGCGACGCCACGGTCACCGCGGATCTCGACAACGCGGACGTGGACGTCGCCTTCACCCGGATCGTCAACCTCGGGACCGGGGACGCCCGCGCCGACATGACGTGGACGGGCATGCCCCTCGGCGACGGCGGCTTCGGGCGGGGGAGCGGCGAGGACCGGATCGAGGGCAGCTTCTACGGCCCGAACCACGAGGAGGCGGGCGGGATCTTCGAACGCGACCGGATCGTCGGCGCCTTCGGCGCCAGGCGGGAAGCGGGCCAAGAGGCGACCAGTTTGCCGGACTACCCGGTCGCGGACCTCGCGGCGGCGCGGACCCTGGCCGGTGGACAGTCCCTGGACATGACGTCCGAAGGGATCGGAGGGGAACTCGACCGGATCGCGAACGGGGCCGACTCCCTGCTGTCGAGCGACGTGCACCGCATCGCGGACTCGACGCGCGAACGCGTGACAGCGGAGTGCGACGGCCTCTCGTGCACGCTCTCGCCCCCGTCGGCCCCCAGTCAATCCGCCGGCATCCCGGACCTGCCGCTCTACGACGAGTACCAGGCGGTCATGACCGGAAACGGGATCCCGATCGCGCAGGCAAGGAACAGCGCCGACCTGGCGACCGGCTACGGCGGCTGGCTCGATCACAACGTTTTCGGCGCGGTGGTGGAGCATGACGCGACCGCCGGCGAGGAGTTCATGGGCCCCTACGCGGTTTCGTACGGGGACGCGTCGGGAACGAATCCCGTCGGCGCCGGGACCGCCACCTGGAGCGGGGTCATGGTCGGGGCCGACGTCGGTTCCGCGACCGCCACCGAAAGGCCCGACCACGTCCAAGGCGACGCCACGGTCACCGCGGATCTCGACAACGCGGACGTCGACGTCGCCTTCACCCGGATCGTCAACCTCGGCACCGGGGACGCCCGCGCCGACATGACGTGGACGGGAATGCCCCTCGGCGACGGCGGTTTCGGGCGGGGAAGCGGCGAGAACCGGATCGAGGGCCGGTTCTACGGCCCGAACCACGAGGAGGCGGGCGGGATCTTCGAACGCGACCGGATCGTCGGCGCCTTCGGCGCCAGGCGGCAATAGGCCCGCCGCCGCACGCATCCCGGAGGCGGCGCGCCCGGGAAGGGTGCCACGCGTCCCGGCCAGGCCGCGACTTCGGGATGCCGCCGCCTTTCCCTTCGCCCTCCCCTCGCGTCCCTTCCTCCCGTCCGGTTCCGCGCCGCCCGCCGTTCGCGGACATGAGGGCGAATCCCGGGGCTTGCCGCCGCGCGGCGGCAACCGCCGTCCTGCTGTCGCTCGCCCTGCCGGCGTCCGGCGCCGCCGCGGGGGCTCCGCCGAAGACGGTCGACGCCGCTCCCGCGGAAGCGGAAGCGCTGTCCGCCGGCGGCAGGGCGGAGGAGGCGCCGGCCATCCCGCGGGCGCTGCCGCGCGACGGCGGCCGCCGGATCGAGACCCTGTTCCGGACCGGGCTGGCGGCGATGGCCGCCGCCGGGAAACCCGGCCTCCCCGCGGACCGGCGCGAGGCCCTGCTCGACCGGGCCGTCGCCGCCCTGCGCGCCATCCTCGTCGCCCGCCCCGACCTGGCGCGGGTGCGTCTCGAACTCGCGCGGGCGTTCTTTCTCAAGCGCGAGGACAGCCTCTCCCGCAGGCACTTCGAGCGGGTGCTGGCCGGCGATCCGCCGCCCGGCGTCGTCCGCAACGTTCACCGGTTCCTCGCGGCCATGAGGGCGCGCCGGAGATGGTCGGGCCGCTTCGGCTTCGCCATCGCCTCCGACACCAACATCAACCGCGCCTCCGACAGCGACTTCGTCCATCTGGACACCGCCTTCGGCAGGCTGCCCTTCCGGCGCGACGCCGGCGCGCGGGCACGGTCGGGGACGGGCCTCTCGACGTGGGGCGGAGGCGCGTACGAGCATCCGCTCGGCAGGCGGCTGGGGCTGCGCGCCGGGGCCGACGCCGCGCGGCAGGAGCACGAGGGCCGGCGGTTCGACCGGACCTGGCTCCGCCTTCGCCTCGGGCCGCGCTGGCGGGCGGACGCCGACACCGGGGCCAGCCTGCTGGCGGAGGCCTCGCGCCAATGGACCGCCGGCCGTCCCCACGGGGACGACGTCGGCGTCCGCATCGAGGGCGGGCACCGGACGGGCCGGCGCCTGCGCCTTCACGCCGACGCCTCGTGGAAGGAACGCGACCTTCGGCGGAGCGGGGCCCTCGACGGCCCGGTCGCGACGTTCTCCGTCGGCGCCCGATGGCTGGCGACCCCGACGCTGCGGATCCGCGCGAGCCTGGGCCTCGAGCGGGGGCGACCGCGGAGCGCGGCCTGGCGCAACGACGGCGCGCGGGGCCGGCTGGGCGCGTCGATGGTCCTGCCGAAGGGCTTCACCCTGGGCGCGAGCTGGAGCCTGCGCCGCACCGGCTACGCGGCCGGCGGGCGCGGAGCGCCCCACTTCACCGCCGACGGCCGCAAGCGCGCGGACCGGCTGCAGATCCTGCAGGCCTCGGTCCTCAACCGCGCCTTCACCGTCGCCGGCTTCAGCCCGCAGCTGGTGCTGGTCCGCGAGACCCTCGACACCAACGCCCAGGCCCGGGACCACGATCGCGTCCGCGCCGAGTTCCGCTTCGTCAGGCAGTTCTGAACCCCGCCCATCCCGCGGAAACCCGGTGTTCCGCCTGACATCGGGGAAGATCCCCGCGCGGACCGACCGCTCCGCGGCCACGGGAACAGGACTGTTCCACGCTGGCCGAACATCCGCTACAGGCGGGCCGGGGCGGTCCCGTCCGGGCCGTCACCGCGATCCGCGGGTTCCGAGGATCCTGCCGATCGGCCGGATCCGGCCCGGAGTCACCGGAACCGTCGCTCCACCAGCTCGAACACCGCCCGCAGCCCCTGCGCCTCACCGCCGGCGGGCCGGCCCGGCCGGTCGGCCAGATTCCAGGCCATGATGCCGGGATGCGCCCAGGGCGTGTTCGCGTCCACGAACTCCTGGAGATGGAGCGCCGCGGCAATCGCGCAGGCGAACGGCCCCTCCGGCACGTTGCCGATGTCGGCGACCTTGCTGTCGAGCAGGCGCGGGTGGGGCCGCCACAGCGGAAGCCTCCGCACCGGATCCTCGGCCGCGCCGGCCGCCGCCAGAAGATCCTCGGCCAGCCCGTCGTCGTTGCAGAACAGCGTCGGCGCGCGGCCCGCGATCCCGGCAGGGCGTGGAGACCGGATCGCGGGTCGCGCGGACGGCGGGCCGGGGCTCCGCCTTCCGGGGACGTGCCCGGAGGTCACGCCCGCGCGGTCTCGAACGTCGCGACGTTGCGCTTCTCCGGGTCGAACTCGACTCCGACGAGATGCACCGTCCGCCCCTGCCCCTTGTACTTGTCCGCGTAGCCCTTCTCGCGCAACTGCCGCATCGCCGCGCCCTCCGAGGCCGAACCCAGCACCTTGAACTCGAACAGGTACGCGTGCCCGCCCGCCGTCACCGCCAGGTCGATCCGCCCGTGGCTCGTCGCGTCCTCCACCCGCGCGTCGAGACCCCACCCCGAGAGAAGCGAACAGACCACGGTCGCGTAGTGCCCCTCGTAGTCGGCGATCGGCGTCTTCGCGTGCCAGTGGTACGGAACGCTCGCGAAGAACGCCCGCAGCAGCGCCTCGAGGCCGGCGAGATCGGCGTCCGCCAGCAGCCGGCCGAGATTCCCCGCCCGGGCTACGTCCGCCATCTCCGGGGCCCAGGCCCGCAGCAGATGCCTGTTCAGGGCCTGGCGCACCTCCCTGTTGGGGTAGCCGAGGCGGTAGGCGGCGGATCCGCCCCGGGCGTCGACGTCGGCTATGGTGAGATAGCCGGTCTGGAACAGCAGCGCCTGGTGCGGGATGTCGTCGACGTCGAACGAGGACAGAAGATCCCGGTCGGCGAACATTCCGTCGAGATCCGTCGAGGGGATTCCGCGCGACTTCAGCAGCTCGACCAGAAAGGTCGGCGTGCCGGTCTCGAACCACCACGCCTGGAACTCCCGCTTGTCGAACAGCTGCAGAATGCCGAACGGGTTGTAGACCCTGTCCTCGCCGAGCCACGAGTAGCCGTTGTACCACTCGCGGATCTCCTGGCGGTCGAGCCCGTCGAGCTCCGGAGCGAACGTCCTGTCCAGATCGGCCTCCGTGTAGCCGCAGATCGCCGAGTGGCGCGAATCGAGCGTGACGTCCCTGAGGTTGTTCATCCCCGAGAACAGGCTCGTCCGGGTGAACTTGCTCACCCCGGTGATGAAGCTGAACTCGATGTGGGCGTCGCTGTCCTTGAGGGTCGAGTAGAGCCCGCGCAGATAGTTGCGGTTCGCGCGCGCCCGTTCCGGATCCCCCAGGGCGTCGAGAACCGGCTTGTCGTACTCGTCCACCAGCACGACGACCCTCCGTCCCGTCCGCTCGTGAAGCATTCGAAGCAGGCGGGAGAAACGCAAGGGGGCGCTCGCCCGTCTTGGCTCGATTCCTCCCTGCTCCTCAAGCAGTTCAAGCTGCGTCGTGACGTCCTCCTCGAGATAGCCCGGCTGCCCGAAATCGCCGCGCCCGAAACTCAGACGCACGACCGGATGCCGCGCCGACCAGTCCCACTGGCCGTGGACGGCGAGGCCCTCGAACAGCGCCTCGCTGCCCTCGAACAGCTCCTTCAGCGTGTCGACGAACAGGCTCTTGCCGAACCGCCGCGGCCGCG
Source organism: Alphaproteobacteria bacterium (assembly GCA_965214975.1). Classification (GTDB taxonomy): domain Bacteria; phylum Pseudomonadota; class Alphaproteobacteria; order MPNO01; family UBA830; genus JAJEBT01. The sequence goes on along the minus strand of OZ244055.1, from coordinate 3,782,825 downwards.
ACAGGAAATGGTGGGTGCCTTCGTCGACCAGCCTCCTGGCGTAGCCGGTCTTGTCGACGTAGTAGTGGCCCTCCTCGCGGATCCTGCGGAAGGTCTGGATGCCGATCGGGAGCTTGCGTCGATCCATGGACCGGCCTTTCCCGGGCGGCGCCTCCGGCCGGCCCGATGCGGGCGCCGGAACCGCGCCCTTGCCGCGGGCCGCTATTGCAAGCGCACGCGCCAGGAGACCCGCCCGGCCATACTAGCGGAGATGGTCGCGAACTCAAGGAATTCCCGGGGCGCACGCAGGATGGTCCCGCGCCCGGTTCCGGACCGGCCCGGCCGCCAGGATGACGGGATCGAGGCCGGATCCGGCCGATCGGCGGCGCCCCCGGAGCGGGCGGACCGCGGTGACGGCCCGGACGGGACCGCCCCGGCCGCCTGGAGCGGATGGCTGGCCAGCGCGGGACAGTCCCGGGCCACGGGTCGGGACCGTCCCACGCTCGCCGGTCGCGGCCGGTTCGGGCCGCGGCCGGGCGGTTCGGGGCGTTGCGGCCGGTGCGCGACGGACCGTTTCGCGGGTTCGCGGCTTTCGGTTCGGGCGGGATGCCGGGCGCCGGATGCCAATGCCTGCGGACCGGCGGCGCGGCATCGCGGCCGGCGCAGGGCACGGGAAGACGCCCTTCCCGCCGGGAACGGCGAAGCGGGCGTTGTTCGCGATCAGGCGCCTGCGCCGGAACCGCCGCTTCTCCGACCAGCCGGTCCAGCGGTCCCGCCGCGCGCGTTCGCGCGGCTCCGCGGGACGAACCGTCGCGCCGGCGGGCGGGAACCCGCGCTCCCGAAGAGGGGCCCGGCGCCCGCCCGGCGGCCCATGCCGCCATCCCTCGCCGGATCGGCGGCGAAAAGCCGGATCCGGATGCAACCGGCCTCGCCGGGAACCCGAAGCGCCGACGGAACCGGGCGCGGGAGCGCCCGGCCGGAGTCACCGGAACCGCCGCTCCACCAGCTCGAACACCGCCCGCAGCCCCTGCGCCTCGCCGCCGGCGGGCCGGCCCGGCCGGTCGGTCTGGTTCCAGCCCATGATGTCGAGATGCGCCCAGGGCGTGTCCGCGTCCACGAACTCCTGGAGATAGAGAGCCGCCGCGATCGCGCCGGCGAACGGCCCCTCCGGCACGTTGCCGATGTCGGCGACCTTGCTGTCGAGCAGGCGCCGGTAGGGCCGCCACAGCGGAAGCCTCCACACCGGATCCTCGGCCGCGCCGGCCGCCTCCAGAAGATCCCCGGCCAGACCGTCGTCGTTGCAGAACAGCGCCGGCAGGTCGGCGCCGAGCGCCACCCGGGCGGCGCCGGTCAGCGTCGCGAAATCCACCAGCAGCGCCGGCTTCTCGCGGTCGGCCTCGCACAGCGCGTCGCACAGGACCAGCCGGCCCTCGGCGTCGGTGTTGCCGACCTCGACCGTGATCCCCTTGCGCGTCCGGATCACGTCGAGAGGGCGCATGGCGTTGCCGGAGACGCTGTTCTCGACCGCGGGCACGAGAACCCTGAGCCGCACCGGAACCTCGAGCTCCATGACCATCCGGGCCAGCCCCAGCGCGTGGGCGCCGCCGCCCATGTCCTTCTTCATGCGCAGCATCCCGGCCGCCGGCTTGAGATCCAGCCCGCCGGTGTCGAAGCACACCCCCTTGCCGACCACCGTCACCCTGGGCGCGCGGGGATCGCCCCAGCGCAGGTCGATCAGGCGCGGCGCCTCGGCGCTCGCCCGCCCGACGGCGTGGATCGCGGCGTAGTTCCGCCTCAGCAGCGCGTCCCCCGTCGTGACCGCGACCCGGGCCCCGAACTCGCGGCCGAGCCGGCGCGCCGCCGCCGCGAGCTGCGACGGCCCCATGTCCGCCGCCGGCGTGTTGATCAGGTCGCGCACCAGCGACACCGCCGCGACCGTCGCCGCGACCCGCGCCCGGTCGGCGCCGCGCGGCCACACCAGCGCCGGCGGCCTTTCCGGGCGCTCCTTCCTGTAGCGGTCGAACGCGTAGCCCCCGAGCGCCCAGCCGGTGGCCGCGGCCGTCGCGCCCGCGGCGCCCAGGCGGGCGTCGATGCGGTAGCGGCCCGCGGGCAGCCGGCGCGGCAGGTCGGCGTAGCTCCACAGCGCGTCCGGGCGCTCCACCCCGTAGAGCACCCGCGCGAGCCGCCCCCGGCCGTCGGCGACCAGGCTGAGCTCGCGGCGCCCGGCGCGGAACCCCGAGGTTTCCGCCCACCGGCGCAGCTCCTCCGGCTGGCCGGCGAGCCAGGCCTCGCGCCCGTCGGTCGCGACCGGCGTGACCGGCACCGCGCGGGCCGACGTCCCGGCGACGAGAGGCGCGGTCACGCCCCCCTCCCCCTTCCGGCCGGCGGACGGCCCGTCATCGCCGCGCCGCGCCCAGCAGGCCCGAGCGGCGGAGCGAGGTGATCATCGCGGCGTCGCGCATGAACGCGCGCGCCCGCTCGGGATCGGCGGCGATCGCGCGCATCTCGTCGAGATTGCGCCGCCGGATCCCGGGATCCCGCTCCTCCATCAGTCTCTTGTTGCGTTCGGTGATCGCGTTGATCGCGTTGACGGCCTCGGGGCGCCGCTCCGCCTCGTAGCCGTCGAGCGCGTCGGCGCCGTCCCGCCCGTGCCAGACCGCCGCCAGGCGCCGGCACAGGCTCAGCGCGTCGTGAAGCCCGCCGTTGAGGCCCATGCCGCCGAGCGGGTTGTTGATGTGCGCGGCGTCGCCCGCCAGGAACGTCCGGCCCCGGCGGTAGGTCGACGCCACCCGCTGCGACACCCGGTAGATGGCGCGCACCAGGATCGGGTAGTCGTCCTCGCGGGGCAGCACGTTCTGCAGCGCGTTCTGGAGGTAGCCGTCGGTGACGGCGTCGTCGGCCCGGACCGACCCGTCGACCGGCAGCACCACCCGCCACATGTCGGGGATCTCGAGAAGCAGGAACCACTCCTCGGGATCGGCGGTGTAGTTGACCGAGCAGATGCCGGGCATGCGGGCGCGGAAGTCGTGCCGCGTGCCGGCGACCAGGAAGTGCTCGGGATGGGTGTGGCCGTCGAAGCCGACGCCCAGGCGCCTGCGCACCGTCGACCGTCCGCCGTCGGCGGCGACCAGCCAGCGGCCGGAGACCTCGACGGCGCCGTCCGGGGTGTCGCAGACCGCCGTGACCCCGTCGCCGTCCTGGCGCAGGTCCGTGACGCGGTGGCGGAACCGGATCTCGGCGCCGTCGCTTTCGGCCAGCCGCTCGTGAAGCCACGCGACCAGCTTGAACTGCTCGCACTGCAGCCGGTAGGGATGGGCGGTCTCGTCGGCGATCGCGCCGAGGTCGAACTCGGCGACGCGCCCCTCCCTGCGGTCGCGGAACTGCCAGACCGGGCACTTGAGCCCGCGCTCGAGCAGGGCGGCGGTGATGCCGCTCTCCTCGAGCAGGTCCAGCGTCGGCGGATGGAACGTCGAGGCGCGGTAGTCGATCCGGACGCCGTCCTCGGCCTCCAGCAGCGTCGTCGGGACGCCCTCGAGATGCAGGAGCCACGCCGCGGTCGAGCCGACCGGCCCGCCGCCGACGATCAGGACGCGATCATGCCTGGCCATGGGGTTCCCCGCGCATCGCGCGCTTTGTGGACCCGCCGCGCCGCCCGGTCAAGGACCGCGGAGGCGGATTGCGCTAGACTTGGCCCCGCACCGGCCTCGCGGAAGGGGGACCGCCCATGAAGCCCGCGGAACGCGCGCCGTACTCGGCGATCGGGGACCGTCCGAAGCTGACGCTCCCCGGCGGCGGACGGATGATCGTCTGGCCGCTGATGTCGCTCGAGCTGTGGGACATCGACCGCGCCATGGCGCGGACGGTGCTGCCGCCGCCCCAGCACGGCCGGATGCTCCCGGACATCCCGAACTGGTCGTGGCACGAGTACGGCATGCGGGTCGGGTTCTGGCGGCTTCGGCGGCTGTTCGACGAGCGCGGCATCCGGGCCACGGTCACGCTGAACGGCCGGGTCTGCGAGGCCTACCCCCGGGTGCTCGAGGCCTGCCTGGAGTCGGGATGGGAGTTCAACGCCCACGGCTGGGACCAGCGCCCGATGCACGAGGTCGAGGACCAGCCCGGGAACATCCGGAGGACGGCGGACGCGATCGAGGGATTCGCGGGCCGCCGTCCGCGCGGGTGGTTCGGGCCGGGGCTCACCGAGACCTTCGAGACCCTCGATTTCCTGGCCGAGGCGGGCTTCGAGTACGTCGGCGACTGGGCCTTCGACGACCAGCCGGTCCGGCTGAGGACGGCCCGCGGCCACGTCACCGCGCTGCCCTACAACTTCGAGATCCACGACATCGTGATCTCGATGATCCAGAACCTGCCGTCGGAGACCTACCGCGACCGCGCGATCGACCACTTCGAGACCATCCACGCCGAGAGCGCGGAGTCGGTGCGGGTCATGTCCTTCGCCGTCCACCCCTACATCTCCGGCGTGCCGCACCGCATCCGCTACATCCGCGAGACGCTCGACCATTTCGCGTCGAGGCCCGGCGTGGTCTTCATGACCGGAGAGGAGATCCTCGACTGGCACGACGGCCAGCTGGCCGCGCGCTCCGGCGGCGCGTGAACCGCGGCCTCCGGAACCGCCCGGGCATGGCCCGGACCGTCCGCGGCCGGGGAGCGCGGGACAGGCTCGACCGGTCGGCGTGACCGCCCGGTCTTCGTCCGCCCGCCGGGAGAGGGGGCGGCACATGGCGACCCGGTCGGCGGCGCCCGGAGCCGGGCGCTTGACGATGGTGGGCCATTGGCCCATGGTGGCGGCATGGAGTCCGAACGGGACGCGGCCGGGAACGGCGCCTGTTTCGAGCGTCGCGCAGGATCGTCGGCGGGACCATGGCGAGGATCGCCACCAGCCGCCCGGCACGGTCGACGGGGCGTGCTTGTCGTCGTCCGTGCGGCGCGAAGTCCGGCCGTTCGCATCGTTTCGGCCCGCAAGGCCGGTCGGAAGGAGATCGCAGACCATGGGCACAACGCGCATCAGGATCGATCCCGACGATCCGTCCACCTGGCCAGAAGGGCGGGTCGACGCCGCCAGGGTGGACGCCACCACCGAGGCGGAGATCGCGGCGCAGGAGCGGGAGGACGAGGCCGAGGGCATGCAGGACATGGCGCGGTACGCCCGCCGGGTCCGGCGGCGGCTGGGGCTTTCCCAGACCGAACTGGCGCGTCGCATCAACGTGTCGCAAGAGACGATCCGCAACTGGGAACAGGGCAAGCGCTGCCCGACCGGGGCGGCGCGCGCCCTGTTGCAGGTGCTCGACAAGGCGCCGGAAACGGCCCTCCGCGTGCTGACCTGAAAGGGTTGCGATGCTGTCGTCCGGAGAGTTTTTCGTGACTGCGTCGCCCGGATGACGGGATCCGGACCGGATCCGGCCGCTTGGGGGCGCCCTCGGAGCCCGCGGACCGCCGTGACGACACCGACGGGATCGCCCCGCCCGGAGTGGATGCTCGGCCAACGTGGAACAGTCCTGCGTTCGATGTTGACGTCCGTGCACATGCCGGTATGGTGCGACGTACATGTGGTCGTCGCTTTCGGCCTTTTTGGCGAAATATCCTCGGGCTTGCATCCGGAAGCGGGAGACGGGGAGAAAGGGAACCTCATGAGAGCGAATCATGTAGCGATGATCATCACCTCGGCGGTTCTGCTGGGAAGTTGCGGCGGCGGGGGGGGGGGATCTCGACGGCCAATCCTGAGCCGCCGGTAACGTCTCCGCCTCCGGTCGACCCCGACCCGCCGACAACGCCTCCTCCCGTCGACCCCGACCCGCCGAATTTGCCTCCGGTTGACCCCGATCCTCCGGTGGCGCCTCCCCCTCCGGTCGACCCCGATCCGACAGTTGCGCCACCGAACGACGTGCGCCAGCCGAGCTCCGACGAGGATCTGGAGCCAGCCAACCCGTCGAGCTCGGGGTCGTGGGAAACGCTCGAGTATCGATATCCCCGCAGCCGTCATTCCTCGATCCGGGCCAGCGAGGGGTACGCCGCGCGCGTCACCGGGGAGCCGGGCGGCGGCGGCATCACGGTGGCGGTGCTGGACGACGGCGTCGATTTCGGCCACCCGGACCTGGACGGCACCAGCTTTAGCTTTCCCGGGGATCAGCCGTCAACCGAGCATGGCACCGCCGTCGCCGGCATCATCGCCGCGCGTCGCAACGGACTGGGGTTGCACGGCGTCGCGTACAACGCGAATCTGGTCAGCATTGCAAGGGACGATGTCGGTAGAAACCCTGATGGATTAGCGACGGTCATCGCGTCTGCGGCAGGCCTGACGAGAACCTACGGGGACTTTGGTTCCAATCCCGATGCGAGTTCCCACATCATGAACATGAGCATCGGTTACGGAAACCGCCCTTCCATACCCCAGATCACGGCCGCCATGCAGGATGCCGCCGGGGCGGGCAGGATCATGGTCACCTCCCTCGGAAACTGCGGGGCGGGAGGACTGGACTGCCTGGACAACGGCGGCTTCGACGACGGCCTTGGACCCTCGGGCGCACCGGAGGCCAACGTGGCCGATCCCGGCATCGCCGGTTTCGGGATCGCGGTCGGGTCGCTCAACGAGGACGGCACCGGGCGCGCCGCGCACAGCAACACCTGCGGTTCCGTGAGCCGGTACTGCGTCTTCGCGCCGGGGGAAACCGTGCCGACGACACGTTTCGGTGTTGTAGGTGCTGCGGGATACACGTTCCTTACTGGAACCTCGTTCGCGGCGCCGTACGTCTCCGGCGCGGCGGCGGTGGTGTGGGGCGCGTTTCCCAACAAGTCGGGCGACGAGATCGTCGAGAGGCTGCTCTCGACGGCGGACAGGACCGGCGTGTTCGCCGATGCCGCGATCTTCGGCCGGGGAAAGCTGGATCTCGGCGCCGCGATGAGCCCGGTCGGTTTCACGAGCCTGTCCGTCGAGGGCCGGGGCATGGTGCCGGTGGCCGGCAGCTTCGTCGATCTCCCGCCGGGTTTCGGCGCGGGACGCGCCGCCGCGGCCCTTTCCGACGTCGTGGTCCACGACGAGCAGATGTTTCCCTTCCTGCAGGATCTCTCGGCGGCGTTCCGTCCGCGCCGGGGCGTTTCGGCGACGGGCGCGCTGGGCGACTTCCTGTCGTCGCTCGGCCGCTCGTCGCGCGTGCCGCTGCCGGGCGGGGCGTCGGTGGCGTTCGCCATGGCCGACGAACCGGGCGGCCGGGAGGATGGCCGGGATCCGGGTCCGCGGAACGGCGACGTCGAGACCTGGCGCCTGCAGCTTCGCCCGACGGCGGACCTGGAGATCGGGTTCGGGCGCGGGCAGGCCGCGACCGGATCCTCGAACGGTTTCGTTTCCGAGCGCGTCGGCCGCACGATGCTGCGCGACGGCGTCGGCCCGTTCGCGGCGTTCGCGGGAGCGGGCCCCGCCCTCGGCGTCGACTGGCGACTCGACGGCGCGACCTCGCTCGATTTCGCGGGCAGGGAGGGCGACGGGCGGCTGGGGTCGTCGCGCGCGTCGCTGGCCTCGTTCGGCGTGACCCACCGCCTTGGCGGCGGTCTGGTCCTGGGCGCCCGCTACGGCGCCCTGCGGGAGGACGGCTCGCTGCTGGGCATCCGGCCGGCGGGCGCCTTCGGCGGCATCTCCGGCGCGTCGACCCGTTTCGTCGACGCGAGCGCGTCGGGACGGGCGGGGGAGAACCTGACCCTGTTCACCGGCGCGAGTCTCGGGCGGACCGGAGGCGCGGCGCGGGACGGGCGCTCCCTGGTCTCGCGATGGCAGGGGTCGCGCGCGGAGTCGTTCGTGATCGGCGGCGAGCTCGAGGGGCTGTGGCTGCCCTCGGACCGGCTGGTCGTGACCGCGTCGTCGCCGTTCCGGGCGCGCGGGGCGGCGGTTCGCGTGGCGGTTCCGGTCGCGGAGGTTGCGGACGGCGTGGTGCGCCGCGAGACGCGCTCGATCGACCTGACGCCGAGCGGGCGGGAAGCGCGGCTCCAGTTCGTCTACGGCACCGGCGAGCGCCGGGGCGTCTCGCTGTCGCTCGGCGGCTACGTGCGCGCCTGGCCCGGTCACGACGCCTCGGCGGACCCCGAGCTCGCGGTCGCGGCCAGGCTGGGCGCGGGTTTCTGAGGAGGCCGGCGATGCGCCTCGCCGGCATGCCGGCACTGGTGTCGCTGGCCGCGCTTGCCGCCTGTCACGGCGGCCCGGCGGGCGGGGGCGGCGGCGCGATGGCGCCGCCGCCGGATCCGCCGCCGGGCGCGATCCGTCTGGCGGAGAACCGCTACATGGTGCCGCGCGGCGTCGACCGCCACGGCTGCCCGAGCTACTCGCCGTGGGCGTGGCGCAGGGCGGTGCCCGCCGCCATCTACTACCGCAGGGCCGACGGCGGCTTCACGCTGCACAGGTCGGAGGCCGATTGCGGGGACCGGCCGACAGGATCCGAAACCCGCGGAGCTCCGTAGCGCCTCCCCGCACCGGCGCCGTCGCGCTTGCAACGGGGCCCCGCGCGGTCCATGATCGGCCGGGTTCCGGAACGCGGTTCCGGAAACGGACGGACGGGGAGGTTCGCCATGGCGGTCGCCGGAAACCCCTACGCGGCCCTGCGTGCCGCCGCGCTCGCCGCCGCCCTCGCCGCGGCCCCGGCGGCGGGACTCCAGGCCGGCCACCACGACCCCCACCGGTTCGGGCCGGCCGCGGGCGCGCCGATCCCGCACGATCTCGCGGCGCGGGACCAGCACGGCCAGGAAAGGGACTTCAAGTCGCTGGCGCGCCGGCGCGGCCTCGTCATCCTGTTCGCCAAGTCGCTCGACTGGTGAGCCAGCTGCAAGGTCCAGGCGGTCGCCTGGAACGCCCGCGTCAAGGAGTTCCGCGCGCTCGGCTACGGCGTCGCGATGGTGACCCGCGACGACGCCGGCGTGCTCGAGCGGTTCTCGCGCTCCCGCGGCATCGGCTACCCGCTGCTCTCTGACGCCGGGGCGGGGATCATCCGCGCCTTCGGCGCCGCCAGCGGACGCTACCCCGAGGGCAGCGCGTTCCACGGCACCGCCCGGAGCCTCGTTCTCGTGGTCGACGCCGGAGGCGTCGTGCGGCACCGGTTCTCGCGCCCCTATCCGGGCCCGGACGCCGTTCTCGAGGCGGTCCGGGGGCCGGGCGGCTCCTGAGCCGGCGGCGCCGGGGGCCGGGAGCCGGCGCGGACGAGTTCCACGATGCGGGCCGGCGTCACCGGATAGTCGGAGAGGCGGGCGCCGAACGGCGCGAGCGCGTTCTCGATCGCCGACACCACGGCCGCCGCCGCCGGCACGGTTCCGGTCTCGCCGACGCCCTTGACGCCGAGCGGGTTCAGGGGCGTCGGCGATTCGCGGTGGTGGATCTCGATCCCGACCAGCTCCGCCGCCGTCGGCATCAGGTACTCGCCGAGATTCGTCGTCAGCGGCTGGCCGTTCCCGTCGTAGCCCATCCACTCGAACAGGGCGTTGCCGATGCCGTGCGCGACCCCTCCGGCGACCTGGCCGTCGACCGTCATCGGGTTGATCCGGACCCCGCAGTCGCTGACCGCGACGTAGCGCAGGAGCGTCACGCCCCCGGTGCCGACGTCGACCTCGACCTCGACCGCATGCGCGCCGTTGGAGTAGGTCAGCGCGTCCGGCCTGAAGTGGGAAACCGCCTCCAGCCCGGGCTCGGCGGCGCCCGGCATCGCGTAGCCGGGCGCCCCGGCGCAGGCCTCCGCGACCGCGCGGAGCGGAACCGCGACGTCCGACCCCCTGACCCGGACCTCGCCGGCGGCCATCTCCAGGTCGTCCTCCGCGGCCTCCAGGAGATGCGCCGCCATGGCGAGCGCGCGGGCGCGCACCTCGGCCGCGGCGGCGTGCACCGACGAGCCCGCGGTGACGGCCTGGCGGCTCGCGAAGCCGCCGAAGCCGAGCGCGACCGTCTCGGTGTCGCCGCACACCACCTCGATGTCCGCGCAGTCGACGCCGAGCTGGGCCGACGCGACCTGCGCCAGCATCGTCTTCAGGCCCTGCCCCATCGCCAGCGCGCCGGTGAACACCCGCACCTTGCCGGAACGCTCGATGCGGACCGCCCCCGATTCGAACGGCCCCCGCCCGGTGCCCTTGAGGCCGTTGGCGACGCCGATCCCGATGTAGCGCCCCTCGCGCCGCGCCGCGGCCTGGCGGCGCGCGAAGCCGGCGTAGCCGGCATGCCCGAGCGCCGCCTCCATGGCCGCCGGGAAGTCGCCGCTGTCGGCCGTGACCGGCGTTCCGGCCCGCGTCCTCATCGGCGATTCGTAGGGCATCGCCTCGGCCGGAACCAGGTTGCGCCGCCGGATCTCGGCGCGGTCCATGCCGAGGCGCTCGGCGGCGCGGTCGAGCAGCCGCTCCATCACGTAGCAGCCCTGGGGGTAGCCGGCGCCGCGCACCGGCGCCGCCGGAACCGCGTTGGTCTCCACCACCCGCACGTCGATCTCGTAGGCCGGCACCACGTAGGGGCCGGGAACCGCGGCCGACGCGTTGTAGGCGAGGTTGACGCCCTGGGGCGTGTAGGCGCCCTGGTCGTTGAGCATCGCGCCGCGGACGCCGAGGACGCGGCCCCCGGCGTCGGTGGCGATCTCCATCTCCCAGTCCTGCTCCCGCTCCTGGATCGCCGACGTGAAGTGCTCCCGCCGGTCCTCGATCCACTTGACCGGGGCGTCGAGCAGCCGCGCCGCCAGCGCCACCGCGACGTCCTCGCCGTAGACGATGAACTTGGAGCCGAACCCGCCGCCGACGTCCGGCGCGACGACGCGGATGCGGCCCTCGTCGATGCCCAGGATCCGCACCGCGGCCGCCCGCAGCTCGTGCGACATCTGGGTCGACGACCAGAGCGTCAGGCGGTCGTCCGGGCGGTCGTGGCGCGCCACCGCGCCCCTGCCCTCCAGCGGGTGCGCGCCGCCCCGGTGCTGCACGAAGCGGTCCCCGGCGACGCAGGCGGCGCGGGCGAAGGCGGCCGCGACGTCGCCGTAGCTCTGGCCGAAGCGGGCCAGCAGGTTGCCGTCTCCCCGGCCGCGCACGCGCGGCGCGTCCGGGGCCGCCGCGGCGGCGGCGCCGGCCACCGACGGCAGCGGCTCGTAGTCGACCGCGACCAGCCCGGCCGCGTCCTCGGCGGCGTAGCGGCTGGCGGCGACCACCATCGCCACCGCCTCCCCGACATGGCACACCTCGCCGTCGGCGAGCAGGCCGGCGGTGACGCCGTCCGGAAGGTTCCCCGAGGGGAACTGCAGCGGCAGGCGCGGCTCGGCCAGGTGCGGCGCGAAATCCTCCGTCGCGTAGACGGCCCGGACCCCGGGCGCGGCGCGCGCGGCCGACCGGTCGACCGCGCGGACGAGCGCGTGCGGATGCGGGCTGCGGACGAAGGCCGCGTGCAGCATGCCGGGCAGGCGGATGTCGTCGACGAACATCCCCCGCCCGCGCAGCAGCGCCGGATCCTCGATCCGGGCGATGCGCGCGCCGATCAGGAGGCGGCCCCCCGGACCGCGCCGAGGCGCGCCTCGCGGAACAGCGTCCGGCGCTCCGCGGGGTTCCAGCTGCGGTCGAACGCGCTCGGCGGCCCCGGCCGCACCCGCGCCCACAGGAACCTCGGCGCCGGCGAGTCCCGGAGGAAGGCGCGCGCCGCCGCGATCCCGGCCCCGTCCTCGAGCGTCCGCACCGAGGCGAACCCCGCGCCCTCCGCCATCAGGGCGAGGCTGGTCCGCCGCGCCGTGTGGCCCGGCTGCGCCCCGGTCTCGCCGTGGACGCCGTTGTCGATGCAAACCACCGCCAGGTTGGCGGGGGCGGCGGAGGCGACCGTCGCGAGCGCGCCCGCGTTCATCAGGAGCTCGCCGTCGCCGGTGATCACGTCCACCCGCGCGTCCGGCGCCGCCAGCGCCGCGCCGAGGCCGGCCGCCACCGCGCCGCCCATGGCGCCGCCGAAGGCGAACAGGGTGTCCGCCTCCCCGGTCAGCGCCGCGGCGTCCCGCGCCGCGCCGGCGAGGCCCGCGACGAACAGGATTCCCGCCGGATCCGGGTAGAGCGCCGGCAGGAGACCGCGCCGGTCGAGAACCGGCGGCCTCACCCGCCCGCTCCCCGGCGGGCCTCGGTCGGTTCGGGCGGAATCATCGTCGCGGCATCCTTCCGCCATTGCTAGCACACGGGGCCGGGCGGATCATCCCCGGCCGCCGTCCCCGGCCGGGGGCCGCTTCCGTCGCGACCGCGCGCCGGCGGCGGGCGCGGCGGCGCCCCCCGGGCCGAACCGGCGCCCGGGCGGCGAAACGCGCTCCCGGACGCCCGCCGGACAGGCCCGGTCCACCCGTCGCCGGACGGAAACCGGCCCGTGGGACGATCGACAGGCGCGGTTCCGCGGGCTACACTGGAGGGGTTGTCAGGGCTGCATGCCGCGTCGTCGACCGCCGCTGGTGACGGGGATGGGAAACTGGACGCTTGAGGACATTCCGTGGGGCCGCTTCGACCCCTCCCGCGTCGATCCGGACATCGTTCCGGTCGTCAAGGCGGCGAGCCTGGTCGAGCGCAACGCGGACGACTACCGGGTCTACCTGAACCGCGTGTTCGACGGCGACGCCCGCATGCAGGCCGCCGTCGACCGCTGGGCGCTGGAGGAGATCCAGCACGGCCGGGCGCTCGGCCGGTGGGCCGCGCTCGCCGACCCCGGCTTCGATTTCGAGGAGCGTTTCCGGAGGTTCCGGAACGGTTTCCGCCTTCCGCTCGACGCCGCCCGGTCCGTCAGGGGAACCAGGAGCGGGGAGCTGGTGGCGCGGTGCATGGTCGAGACCGGCACCAACTCCTTCTACACCGCGATCGCCGAGGCGTCCGACGAGCCCGTCCTCGAGGCGATCTGCCGGCGCATCGCCGACGACGAGTACGCCCACTACTGCCTGTTCCGCCGCAACATGCGCCGGTGCCTGGAGGCCGACGGGCTCGGCCGCCTCGCGCGGCTCGGGGTCGCGTTCGGGCGGATCTCCGAATCCGAGGACGACGAGCTCGCCACCGCCTACTGGGCCGCCAACGGGGACGGCGGCGCCTACGACCGCCGCGCCTGCGCCGCCGCCTACGCGCGGCGGGCGCTCCGCTACTACAGGCCCCGGCACGTGGCCCGGGGGATCGAGATGATCTTCGACGCCGTCGGCCTCGACTCCCGCGGCCCGGCCGGCCGCCTCGCCGCGGGCGCGGTGCGGGCGTTCGTCTGGTACCGCCTCCGCGCCGCCCCGCGCCTGCTGGCGCTCCGGGCCGGGCGGCGCGCCGCCCGGCTGGCCTGAGGCGCCGGCGGGGTCAGCCGACGAGCGGCGCGAACTCGCGGACCACCTCGCGGTACACGGCGCGCTTGAACGGGACGATCTCCCCGGCCAGGGCGTGGAGCGGGCTCCATTTCCAGCGCCCGAACTCGGGATCCCCCGCGGCGAGGTCGATCTCGGACTCCGGCCCCTCGAACCGGAACAGCGTCCAGATCTGCGCCTGCCCGCGGTAGCGGCCGCCCCACAGCCGGCCGGCGAGCTCCTCCGGCAGGTCGTAGGTCTTCCAGTCCCCGGCGACGGCGACGCGGGACGCCGAGCGGATGCCGGTCTCCTCCCCGAGCTCGCGGCGCGCGGCCTGCTCAGCCGTCTCGCCGGCCTCGATGCCGCCCTGCGGCATCTGCCACGCCCCCGGCATGTCGAGGCGCTCGCCCGCGAACGCCCGCCCGCGGCCGTCGACGAGCATCACGCCGACGCCGGGCCGGTAGCCGGGAGGGGCCGCCGGAACCGTCACCCGCGCCCTCAGTCGGCCGGGCGCCAGAGCGACAGGCCGCGCAGCAGGTCGACCGCCCGCGCGAGCTGGTAGTCGTCCGGCCGCTCGGGCGCGGAGGCCTCCTCCGCGCCGTCGCCGTCCCGCCCCGCGTCCGGGTTGTCGAGCCGCCCGCGCAGATCCTCCTCGCGCCGGCGCTCCGGCGCCTCGAGCGCCTCGACGCGCGCCTGCTCGACCACGATGTCCGGCTCGATCCCGGTGGCCTGGATGGAACGCCCCGACGGCGTGTAGTAGCGGGCGGTGGTCAGGCGGATCGCGCCGTGCGCGCCGAGCGGCATGACGGTCTGCACCGACCCCTTGCCGAAGGTGCGCGTGCCCATGACCAGGGCCCGCCGGTGGTCCTGCAGCGCGCCGGCGACGATCTCCGAGGCCGAGGCCGAGCCGCCGTTGACCAGCACCACCATCGGCAGGCCGTCGAGCAGGTCGCCCGGCCTGGCGTTGAAGCGCTGCCCCTCCCCCGGGTCGCGGGTCCGCGTCGACACGATCTCGCCCCGGGAGAGAAAGAGGTCGGAGACGCCCACCGACTGGTCGAGCAGGCCCCCGGGATTGTTGCGCAGGTCGAGGACCAGCCCCTTCAGGCCGCCGTCGCCGGCGCTCTCCTTCACCTTGCCGATCTCGCGCTCGAGGCCGGCGGCGGTGTTCTCGCTGAAGGACGTGACCCGGACGTAGGCGATGCCGTCGCCCTCGTCCCGGGACCGGACCGAGCGGATCCGTATGACGGCGCGGGTCACGGTGACGTCGAACGGCTCGCGGTCCGCCCTGCGGATCCGGAGCCGGATGTCGGTGTCCGGCTCCCCGCGCATGCGCTCGACGGCCTCCGACAGGGTCAGGCCGAGCACGGGCTCGCCGTCGAGATGCGTGATCAGGTCGCCGGGCCGGATGCCGGCCCGGAAGGCCGGCGTGTCGTCGATCGGGGAGACCACCTTGACGAGGCCGTTCTCCATGGTGACCTCGATGCCGAGCCCGCCGAACGCGCCGCGCGTCTGGACCTGCATGTCCTCGAACCGGTCCGGGCTCAGGTAGCCGGAATGCGGGTCGAGAGACGTCAGCATGCCGTTGATCGCGGCCTCCATCAGCTCGCGGTCGGTCACCTCCTCGACGTACTTGGCGCGGACGCGCTCGAACACGTTGCCGAACAGCTCGAGCTGCCGGTAGGTTCCGGTGTTCCCGTCCGCGTCCTCGGCGCCCGCCGCGCCGCCGAACGCGGCCAGCGCCGCGCCGAGCGCCATCAGTCGCAGTGTCTTCCCCGGCATGTCCCGTCCCCGTCCGTTCGGCCGCCGCCGGCCGCGGAGGCCGGCCGGCGCAGGATACAGCCTTTCGGCCCTCCGGGTCGAGGGATTCCGCGCTACGCTCCCGCGGCCGGCCCGCCGGCGGCGGGATCCCTCCCGAGCAGGAGCGAGCCGCCGGTCATCTCGGCCGGCGGCGCGAGGCCCATCAGGTCGAGAACCGTCGGCGCGACGTCGGCGAGCCCCCCGTCGCGCAGCCCCCCGACGCGGCCCGGGCCGTTGACGAGAAGGACGGGCACCGGGTTGAGGGTGTGGGCGGTGCGGGCCTCCCCGGTCGCGGGGTCGCGCATGGCCTCCGCGTTGCCGTGGTCGGCGGTGACCAGGAGCGCGCCGCCGGCCCGACCGACCGCCGCCGCGAGGCGCGCGACGCAGCCGTCGACGGCGCGGACGGCGCGGACCGCGGCCTCCATGACCCCGGTGTGGCCGACCATGTCCGGGTTGGCGTAGTTGACGACCGCGAGATCGTGCCCGCCCCCCGCGATCTCCGACACCAGCCGGTCGGTGACCTCGCGGGCCGACATCTCCGGACGCAGGTCGTAGGTCGCGACCCGGGGCGAGGGGACGAGGACGCGGTCCTCCCCGGGCAGCGGCGCCTCCTCGCCGCCGTTGAAGAAGTACGTCACGTGGGCGTACTTCTCGGTCTCGGCGATCCGCAGCTGGCGCAGGCCGGCGTCCGACACCACGCGCCCCAGGCCGTTGTCCACCGGCACCGGCGGGAACATGGCCTCCATGAGCCGGGCGTGCTCCGGCGAGTACTCCACGACCCCGGCCGCGCCCGCGAACGCCACCCGCCGGCGGCGCGCGAACCCGTCGAAGTCCTCCCGGAGAAGGGCCAGCAGGATCTGGCGCACCCGGTCGGCGCGGAAATTCGCCATCAGCAGGCCGTCGCCGTCCCGCATCCCCCCGTAGCCGCCGATCGCGACCGGCGCGACGAACTCGTCCGTCACGCCGTCGCCGTAGCTCGCCCGGACTGCCGAGAGCGCGTCCGGCGCGGCGGCCCCCCGGCCCGAGACCAGAAGGTCGCAGGCGCGCTCGACGCGGTCCCAGCGCGTGTCCCGGTCCATGGCGTAGTAGCGGCCGCAGAGCGTCGCGACCGCGGCGCCGGGGAGGCCGGAGATCCGCCGCTCGAACGCCGCCACCTCCCGCTCCGCGCTCGCCGGGGGCGTGTCGCGGCCGTCGAGGAAGCCGTGCACCGCGACCGGGATCCCGCGGCCGGCCACGGCCGCGGCGAGTTCGGCGATGTGGTCGCGGCGGGAATGCACGCCGCCCTCCGACAGCAGTCCCGCGAGATGGCAGGTGCCGCCGGTTCGCGCGAGAGCCGCGGTCAGCCGCGCCAGCGCCGGGTTCGCGCGCAGGCCGCCGTCGGCGATCGCGGCGTCGATCCGGCAGATGTCCTGCAGCACGACGCGGCCCGCCCCGAGAACGAGATGGCCGACCTCGGAATTGCCCATCTGCCCCTCGGGCAGCCCGACGTCCGCGCCCGACGCCGACAGCAGCGCCCGCGGACAGGTCCGCCACAGCCGCGCGAACGCCGGCGCGTTCGCGGGCGCGGTCGCGTTGTCGCCGCCGCCCTCCCTGTGCCCCCAGCCGTCGAGGACGCACAGAACCACCGGCCGGCGGGCACCGCCGTTCATCGCCGCCGTCCCGCCCGGGGCCGGCGGCGCGGACGGCGGCGCTCATGCCGGGCCCTCACACCGCCGCCGGCTCCCGCCGGTCGGGGAACTCCGCGTTCCACATCTTCTCGAGGCCGTAGAACTCCCGGACCTCGGGGCGGAACAGGTGGACGATCACGTCGCCCGCGTCGAGCAGCACCCAGTCCCCGCCGGACAGGCCCTCCGGCCTGAGCCCCTTGACGCCGAGCGTCCGGAGGGACGCCACGAGCCGCTCCGCCATGGACACGACCTGCCGCCGGGAGCCGCCGCTCGCGATCACCATGAAGTCCGCGATGTCGGACTTGCCGGAGAGGTCGATGACCGCGAGATCCCGCGCCTTCTGCGCCTCCAGCGCCTCCGTGATCCCGGAGAGCAGATCCCGCGCCGGGCGGCCGGCGCCGTCTTGCGGTTCCCGTTTCAGTGGACGGATTCCCCTCTGTTCGCCCCGTTCGCGCGGAGCCGCCGCGCCCGCCGCGAGCGGATCTCCGTCGACGACCCCGGATGCAGCCTCGTGTGGAAGAACATCCAGGCCGGCGCCCGCGCGTCGGCGAGGTGGCAGGCGTCGGACCGCTTCCTCTTGAAGCGGAAGAACGCCTTCGCCGCCCTGCCCGCGACGGCCCCGAAAGAATACGGCGCCCGGTCGAAAACCGCAATGGGCACGAGGTTGAAGATCCGCGTCCATTTCTGCCACTGCGGAATCTGGACCAGGTTGTCGGCGCCCATGATCCACACGAAACGGGTTTTCGGGAAGCACCGCCTGAGGCGCTCGAGCGCGTCGGCGGTGCAGGCCGTTCCCAGGCGCCGCTCGACGTCGGTCACCCGGATGCCGGGATGGCGCGCGAGCCGCGCCGCGCCCGCCATCCGCTCGTCGAAGGGCGCGAGGCCCTCGGACGGCTTCAGGGGGTTCCGGGGCGTCACCATCCACCACACCTCGTCGAGCACCAGGAGCTTGAGGGCGAGCATGCTGACATGCACGTGGCCGTCGTGGGCGGGATTGAAGGATCCGCCCAGAACGCCGACGCGAAGACCGGTCACGGCGTGACCGCGCCGGATGTCGGTGACGACGGTCAGGGCCGGATCTGCCCGTCGCCCCGGACGACGTACTTGTAGGTGGTGAGCTGCTCGACCCCCACCGGCCCGCGGGCGTGCAGCCGGCCGGTCGAGATCCCGATCTCCGCGCCCATGCCGAACTCGCCGCCGTCGGCGAACTGGGTCGAGGCGTTGTGCAGGACGATCGCCGAATCCACCCTCTCGAGAAAGGCTTCGGCCCGTTCCGCGTCCGCGGTCACGATGGCGTCGGTGTGCCCCGAGCCGTAGGCGGCGATGTGGGCGATCGCGCCCTCGAGCCCGTCCACCTGGCGGATCGACAGGACGGCGTCGAGATACTCCGTCCGCCAGTCCTCCTCGGAAGCCGGCCCGACGCGCGCGTCGAGGGCCCGGGTCTCCCCGTCGCCGCGCAGCTCGCACCCGGCTTCCAGAAGGCTCCCGACGATGGCGGGCAGGACGTCGGCCGCCGCGGCGCGGTCGACGAGAAGGGTCTCCGCCGCGCCGCAGATGCCGGGCCGGCGCATCTTGGCGTTGAGCGTGACGTCGCGGGCCATGCCGGGGTCCGCGCGGCCGTCGACGTAGACGTGGCACAGCCCCTCGAGATGGGCCAGCACGGGGATCCGGCTCTCGCGCCGCACCCTCTCGATCAGCGACCTGCCGCCGCGGGGGACGATGACGTCGACCAGATCCGCCATGCCCAGCAGGATCCCCACGGCGGCGCGGTCGGCGGTGGGCACGAGCTGCACGGCGCCCTCGGGAAGACCCGCGCCCGCCAGCCCGGCACGGAGGCAGTCCAGGATCGCCCGCGACGAACGCAGGCTCTCCGACCCGCCCCGGAGAATCGCCGCGTTGCCCGACTTGAGGCACAGCCCGCCGGCGTCCGCGGTGACGTTGGGGCGCGATTCGTAGATGATCCCGACGACGCCGAGCGGCACGCGGACCCGGGAGATCGCGAGGCCGTTCGGCCGCGTCCACGACGCCATGACCTCGCCGACCGGATCGTCGAGCGCGGCGACGTCCTCCAGACCGCGCGCCATGGCCTCGACGCGGGCCTCGTCGAGCCGGAGACGGTCGAGCATCGCCGCCGACAGGCCGCCGGCGGCGTCGAGGTCGGCGCGGTTCGCGGCGAGGAGATCCCCGGACCGTTCCCTGACGGCCCGGGCGGCGCCCGCGAGCGCGTCGTTCTTCCGTCCGGCCGCGGCGCGGGCGAGCGTGTCCCCGGCCGCGCGGGCGGCGCGGCCGAGCCGCTCCATTTCGGCGGCCAGGCCGCCGGCGGCGGTTTCCCGGGCAACGTTCATGCCGGCCGGCTCCCCGTCCCCGATGGATCGAGCACCAGATCGTCGCGGTGGATCATCTCGTCGCGCCCACGGTAGCCCAGAACGGCCTCGATTTCACGGCTTCTCCTGCCCATGATCCTGCGCGCGTCCCCGGACGAATAGGCGGCCAGCCCGCGCGCGACGGGGGAAAGGTCCCCGGCGACCACCAGAACGACGTCGCCCCGCTCGAAATCCCCGCCGACCTCCACGACGCCCACCGGCAGCAGGCTCCGTCCCGACCGGAGCGCCGCGGCGGCGCCGCCGTCGACGACCAGCCTCCCCGCATCCTCGACCGAGGCCGCGATCCACCGCTTGCGGGCGTCGGACGGCGCCAGCGACGGCAGGAACCACGTGCACCGCGCGCCGTCGGCGAGCCGGGCCAGCGGACGCTGCGGCTTGCCGTCGGCGATGACCATCGCACAGCCCGCGGACATGGCGATCCTGGCCGCTTCCAGCTTGGTGACCATGCCGCCCGAAGAGTGGCCCGGGAGCGGGTTTCCCGCCATTCTCTCGATTTCGGGGGTCACTTCCCCGACCACGGGGACCAGGGTCGCCCCGGCGTGAACCCGGGGATCGGCGTCGTAGAGCCCGTCGACGTCGGACAGGAGGACGAGCATGTCGGCGCCGATCATCTGCGCCACCCGGGCCGCGAGACGGTCGTTGTCGCCGTAGCGGATCTCCTCGGTCGCGACGGTGTCGTTCTCGTTGATGACCGGCACGACGCCGAACCCGAACAGCGCTTCCACCGTCGCTCTGGCGTTGAGATGCCGCCGGCGTTCCTCGGTGTCGGACAGCGTCAGGAGAATCTGGGCGACCCGGACGCCATGGGGACCGAGCGCCTGCTGCCACGCATGCGCCAGGCGGATCTGCCCCCTTGCGGCGGCGGCCTGCTTCTGGCTCAGGGCGAGCCGCGATCCGGACAGGCCGAGGTCGCGCCGGCCGACGGCGATCGCGCCGGACGACACGATCGCCACGTCGGCCTTTCCGGTCCGCAGCCCGGCGAGGTCCGCACCGACGGCAGCCAGCCAGTCTTCCCTGATCCGGCCGCTTTCGTCATCCGCGATCAGGGCCGAGCCGATCTTCACGACCAGCCTCCTGGCCGAATCGAGCCGCGGGGGCGCGGACCGCGGCGTCACGGCGTCCACGGCGCCGCCTTCCCGCCCGCTCCGGCGGCCGCGCGGGAGGCGTCGATCCGCGCCGCGAGGCGGCGCAGCGCCGGCGTCAGGCCGGCGCCGGACACCGCGGAAACGGGGAACACCTCGTCGCCCGCGGCGGATTCGAGCGCCCGCCGTCTGGCGGCGGTCTCGTCGTCGGTCAGGAGATCGGTCTTGGAGAGCGCCAGCACCTCGGTCTTCCCGGCGAGGGCGTCGTCGTACTCCCCGATCTCGCGGCGGATCGTCCGCCAGTTGCCGACGACGTCGCCGGCGGAACCGTCCACCAGATGCAGCAACACGCTGCACCGTTCGGCATGGGCCAGGAACCGGTGGCCGAGCCCGACGCCGGCATGGGCCCCCGCGACCAGCCCCGGCAGATCGGTGAGCACGAACTCCGTGTCGTCGACATGGACCACGCCCGGCGCCGGCGCCAGGGTCGTGAAGGGGTAGTCCGCGACCTTCGGCCGCGCCCGCGAGACCGTCGAGAGAAAGGTCGACTTGCCGGCATTGGGCAGGCCCACGAGGCCGGCGTCGCCGATCAGCTTGAGCTGCAGGCGGATCCAGAGTTCCTTGCCGCCCTCGCCGGGGTCGGCGCGACGGGGCGCGCGGTTGGTCGAGGACTTGAAGCGGGTGTTGCCGCGTCCGCCGCGTCCGCCGCGCAGCAGAACGACCCGGTCTCCGGGGCGTTCCAGATCCGCGAGCAGCGTCCCGGTTCCGGCATCGAGAACCTGCGTTCCGGGAGGAACGCGGAGGGTCTCGTCCGAACCGGCGGCGCCGGTCCGGTCGGCCCCCATGCCATGCGCTCCCCCGCCGGCCCTGAAGTGCTGCCGGTAACGGAAATCGATCATCGTGTTCAGTCCCTCGGCCGCCTGGACGACGACGTCGCCGCCGCGCCCGCCGTCGCCGCCGTCCGGTCCGCCGAACTCGATGAATTTCTCGCGGCGGAAGCTGACGCAGCCGGCCCCACCGTCGCCGCTACGAACGTGGACTTTTGCCGAATCCAGGAATTTCATGACCCCGCACGCCCGTCACGGCGCCGTGTCCGCGGCCGCTCGCGAGGAGGATTCCGGCTCCCGCCGGCGAGCTCAGGTCTCGGTTTCGACCGACACGTGGACGCGGCCCCCGGCCCGCCGCCGGAACGCGACCCGGCCCTCGGCCCTGGCGAAGATGGTGTGATCCTTGCCCATGCCGACCCGGTCGCCGGGATGCCACTTGGTGCCGCGCTGGCGGACGATGATGTTGCCGGGAACGACGGCCTGGCCGCCGAACTTCTTGACGCCGAGGCGCCGGCCGATCGAATCGCGGCCGTTGCGCGAACTGCCGCCTGCCTTCTTGTGCGCCATGATGGGATCTCCTCGTCGGCAACCGCCGCTACCCGGTTTCGGTCCGCGCGGAACTTCCAGCCCCCGGCTCGGGCTTGTCGGTGACGGTCCCCCCGTCCTCCGCGACCGTCCCGACGCGGTCGCTCGCGGCTCTCCCGGCGCCGTCGGCCGTCGCCTCCGCCCCGCCGGCTTCCCCGGGCGGAGGCGCTTCCGTCTCGACGGCGGCCACGGTTGCGGCTGGGGAGGGCCGAACGGTTTCGTCCGCTTCCTCCGGCGCGCCCCTCTTCCCGGCCGCCGTCGCCTCCCGCCCCTTGTCCAGGATGTCCGTGACGCGCAGAACGGTGACCTGCTGGCGGTGGCCGCGCGTCCGTCGGTAGTTCTTGCGGCGCTTCTTCTTGAAGACGACGATCTTGTCCGTCTTTTTCTGCTCGAGGACGGTCGCGACGACGCGGGCGCCTTCCACGACCGGCGTGCCCACCGCCAGTCCCTCGCCGAGGTCGAGAGCGAGCACGTCGTCGAGCTCGACCGCATCCCCGGCGGCGGCGCCGTCGAGTTTCTCGACGGTGACGACATCGCCGCTGGCGACGCGGTACTGCTTGCCGCCGGTTCTGACAACAGCGTACATCTTTCGGTGTTCCCCAGGATCCGGCGGGCCGGCCCTTCCGGCCGCGGCACGGCCCGCGCGCGGGCGCAACGGAAGACCGCGCAACGCCCGATCTGCAAGAAGGGCGCCACTATAGGCCCGCGCCGCAGGTTGTCAACGCCCGGTCTGGAGACCGGCAACCCGCTGTTTCCGCTTGCGCGTCTTCGCGTTTTCCGGTAGACGTCCCGGCGGAGGGTTGCCGGAGCGGTCGAACGGGGCGGTCTCGAAAACCGTTGTGCGCCATGCGCACCGAGGGTTCGAATCCCTCACCCTCCGCCACATCCAGACTCGACGACTGCCACCAGGCTCGATGCCTCAACCCAGGTGCGTGACAGGAGGAGTCTGGCAGCGAGGAAACCCGGTGTCAACACGCAAAAAAGAAGGGCCGGCGTGAACCGACCCTTCCGCGTGTTGAGCTTGCCGGAGCTGAAGGATCACATCCCCAAGAACCGTAGCCCACAACAGCAATCAGTGGGGAATCTACGGGTTCGAGGGGGTGCTGTCAACAGCCCCGGCGGGCGGTCGCGGAATCTTTTCACGCCGGCTGAACGAGGGACATGGAACCCCACGCCACCACGAGAGCGCACCCCGACTTCACGACCCTTTCATCCGCCGCGGCGCCGCCGCCCTTCGACCGCTTCGAGATCCTGCGGCTCGCCGAGGCCGCCGGCCGCGACGGCGGCTGGACCGGGCCCCTGCTCGCGCATCTGGAGCTCCTGCTCTGCCACAGCCGGAGGCGGGACTGGGAGCCGGACGAGCGTCCGGTGGTCTGGCTCAGCGTCCGCGCGACCGCGGAGAAGCTCGGCGTGTCGCCGGGGACGGTGCGCCGCCACGAGCGCGTCCTCGAGGGGATGGGCGTCCTGGTCGTCCGGACGCGGGTCGGTCAGCGGCGGTGCGGCCGGCGCGGCGAGGACGGGTACATCGAGTGGGCGTACGGCGTCGATCTCTCGCCGGCGCGGGATCTCCTGCCGGAGCTGCGCGAGGCCGCGGCCGCGGCGCGGCGGCGGGGCGGCGCGCTGGAGCTGGCGCACGCGCAAGCGAGGGATCTTCACTGCGAGGCGCGCGGGATCCTCGACGCGGGCGGCGTCGGCGGCGCCGCCGGCGGCCTGCGGGCGGAGCTGGCCGCGATGCAGGAGCGGTTCCGGCGGTCCCGGCGGATCGAGCGCGTGCGGGAGTGGATCGAGGCGCTGCTGCGGCTGCTCGACAGGCTGCGGCGGCTGGCGGGCCTCGCGGAGACGGCTCCGGCGGCCCCCGCGGCGGGCGGCGGCGGCGACGGAAATCGCGGCGGGCGGGAACCGGAATCGGCGCGGGCGGCAACCGGAATCGATTCCCCCAATAGATTACTCACCCATTCCGAACAGGGATTCCCTGGTAACGGCCTCCAGGGGGAAAACCTCCCCGGCGGCGGGAAGCGGGCGGCGCGGCCGGCCGGCCCCGGAAGGGGCGGACAGGCTCCCGCGGCGGGGCCCGCGCCGCGCGGCGGGTTCCGTCCGCGCCGGCGGCCGGCGGCGGGCGCGATCCGGGCGGCCGGCGCCAGGCCCCCGGCCGTGGCGGGACGGCGGGCGGCGGCCCCGGTCCGGCTGCCGGCCATGGACATGATCGAGGCCGCCGCCGGCAAGGTGCCCTACAGGGCGGCACGGGAGATCGCGGACGAGCTCGAGCGGCGGAGCTACTGGATCGGCTACCCCGCCGACGGGTGGGCCGGCCTCGCCGACGGCGCCCGGAGCCAGATGCTCCGGCTCGGCGTGTCCCAGGCCGAATGGGGCGCCGCCTGCCACGTGATGGGCCGCGGGGCGGCCGTGTGCGCCGCGCTGCTGGTGCTGCTGAAGTGGGATCTCGGCGTCGTGTTCTCGCCCGTCCGCTACTTCGGCGCGCTCGTCGACCGCGCCGGGCGCGGCGAGATCCGGCTCGCCGCCTCCGTCTACGGCTGGCTGGTCGAGAGGCGCCGGGGCTTCCCCGGCGCGGCGGGCTTCAGCCGCGGCGGCCGGGCGGCCGCGGGCCGCGGGGAGGCCTGAGATGGCGGACAGGGGGACCGGCGTCGCCCGGACCGCCGACGGCGGCGACGCGAACCGGTGGCTGCGCTGGTGCCACCTGGTTCCGCCCGGCTCCGACCGCGCCTACCTGCGGCGCTTCACGCTGGCGCGTCTCGGGCGCGGGCGGCGGCTGTACCTGCACCGCTACGTCGGGTCGGACTGGAGCCGGGATCCGCACGACCACCCCAAGTGGTTCCTGTCGGTCGGGCTGCGGGGCGGCTACGTCGAGGGGGCTCTCGCGCCCGGCGGCGCGGTCCTGCTCCGGCAGTTCCGGGCCCCGTGGATCCGCTTCTTCCCGGCCGGCCACTGCCACCGGCTCCGCGTCGTCCCGGCGCGCGGGGCGCTCACGATCTGCCTGACCGGCCGCGACCGCCGCGAGTGGGGGTTCGCCGACCGCCGGAGCGGGCTGTGGACGCCGTGGCGCGTCCGCATCGGGGCCGGGCGGGGGCGCGGAGAGGCGGCGGACGGCCGGCCCGGCGACCCCGGAACACGAGAACCGGAAACACGGGAAACCCGAACACGAGGAGACACGGGATGAAAGACATGAGGATCGACGTCACCCGCCCCGCCGCGGAGCTCCACGCCGCCGGCGTCACGGTCGCGGACCTGGTCGAGGCCGGCTTCCTCGAGGCTGGCGAGATGGAGGGCCTCCGGGGCGGGCACCGGATCCGCCGCGCCGGCGGCGGGGACTGGCTGGCCTGGCGGAAGCGGCCGGACGGCGGGCTTCCCGGGCGGGAGCCGGACCACGTCGCGCCGAGCGAGGACGCGGTGCTGCTCGGGATCGCGCTCGGCCATCTGCGCGAGCACCGGGACATCCCGGCCGAGAGGGTCCGGCTGGCGGCGGAGATGGTCGCGGCCGGCGCCTCGGCGTGGGAGCTGGTGGCGGACGGGATCTCGCTCGACGACCTGGTGGTCGGGGGCCTGGTCAGCAACGCCGAGGCCGCCGCCGTCGAGGCGCTGCACGCCGTCGCCTTCCGTCCCGGCGCCGACGAAACGGCCCCGTGCTGGGAGGGCCGCGAGGTCGCGGCCGGCACGCGGAAGCCCCTGCGTCCGGACCGGCCCGACTTCACCGGGCACAGCGCGGAGGAGGTCTGGGTCGCGATCGCCCTCGACCGGCTGCGGGCCGCGGAGGCGGCCGAGGACGACTACCGCGGCGCGGACGCCGACTGAGCCGCGGCGCCGGAACGGACATTCGGAAACGGGAGGAAACCATGAACGGACCGATCGTGATGTCGCTCGTCGCCCAGAAGGGCGGCGTCGGAAAGACCACTCTCGCGGTCAATCTCGCGGCCCAGGCCGAGCGGGAGGGCTGGCGGGCGCGGGTGCTCGACATCGACCCGCAGGGCTCCGCGACGGCCTGGGCCGACGAGCGGGAGGCGGACCGCCCCGACGTGCGGATCTGCGTCTCGCGGAGGCTGGAGCGGGAGCTCGCGGAGGCCGCCGAGGACGGGACGGACGCCGTCTTCGTCGACACCGCGCCGCACGCCGAGGGCGCGGCGCTGGCCGCGGCGCGGGTCGCCGACCTGGTGCTGGTGCCCTGCCGGCCGAGCCTGTTCGACCTCGCGGCGGCCGTCGCCACGCTCGAGCTGGCGTCGATCGCGGGCGCGCCGGCGGCCGTGGCGCTGAACGGCGTCCCTCCGCGCGGCAGGATCGCCGCGGAGGCGCGGGAGGCGCTCGGCGGGCAGGGCGCGCGCGTCCTCGCCGCGACCGTCGGCCACAGGGCCGCGGTCTGGCACTCCCAGACCCGCGGTCTCGGCGTCACGGAGCACGAGCCCGGGGGACGGTCGGCGGCGGAGATCCGGGCGCTGTGGAGGGAACTGGTGCGGGTGGAGAGACCCGACCTCCGGCGCGTGCCGCAGCTGCGGCTGATCCGCGGCGGCGCGGCCGCCGACGCGGCGTAGGGCGGCGGCCGTGAGGCGGAAAAGCCTGGCGGACGTCGCCGTCCCGGGAACCCGGGCGGCGGGCGGCGGGGGCGGCGGGGACACCGCCCGCGCCCGGCGCGTGGTCCCGGTCGAGGTCGGGACGGTCCGCGAGGGCCGGCGGCGGCGGCGGGTCGACGGGGACGCCGTCGCCATGCTCGCGGACTCGATGTCCGCGATCGGGCTGCAGGCGCCGATCGTCGTGCGGGCGGATCCCGGCGACCGCGGGGCGCTGATCCTGGTCGCGGGATCCCACCGCCTGGCCGCGGCGCGGCGGCTCGGGTGGAGCCGGATCGACGCGCTGGTCGCGGCGGGCGACGACGACGAACTGTCGCTGGTCGAGATCGACGAGAACCTCGTCCGCGCCGAACTGCGGCCGCTGGAACGGGCGCTGTTCCTGGTCGCCCGGCGGGAGATCCACCGGCGCATGCATCCGGGGCACCGCCCGGCGGCCCGCGAAACGTGTGCAAACATTGCACCCGTTTCCTTCGGGGCCGAGGCGGAGCGCCTCACGGGGCTGTCCAGGCGGGGCGTCTACCGGGCCCTGGAGATCGGCGAGGGGCTGCATCCGCCGCTCGCCGACGCGCTCGCGGAGACGCCCGTCGCGGCGCGCGAGGGCGACCTGCACCGCATCTCCCGGAAGGGCGTCGGCGAGCAGAAGCGGCTGCTGGCCGCGCTGCGGGACGCCGGCGAGCCTCCCCGGACGCTCGCGGAGCTCGAGCGGGGACGGGCGCGGAGGCCCGGCGGCCCCGTCGCCGCCAAGGCCCGGATGGCCGCCCTCAAGCGCGCGTGGAGAGCCGCCGGACCCGCCGAGCGGGCGGCGTTCCTGGCCTGGACGGAACGCGTCGGGCGGGGGCGCCGGAAGGGAACGGGAGAGACGTCATGAACGATTCGCGCGCGAAGATCCTGGAGAGGGCGGCGGACATCATCCGGACGATGGAGAGCGAGTGGATGACGCCGTGGATCGTCGCCGGGACGGTCAGGGCGGTGATCCGGTCCGAGCACCCGGAACGCAAGGGCGACCTGCCGGACATCCTCCGCGGGATCGCCGACGGGATCAGGGCGAGGGACGGCGGCCGCGGGCGGGACGGGCGCGACGACGCGGAGTGCATCGAGGACTGGACCGCGAGGGCCTGCGGGCGGGCCGCTCCGGAAGCGGCGATCGCGGATCTGCTCGACGCCGTCGCCGCCGGGCGGGAGCGCGGGCCCGACGGCCCCGACCCCGAGCGGCCGCGGGACGGGCCGGACCGCCCGGAGGGCCCGGCCGCGGCCGGGGTTTCCGACCGGGACGTCTTCGACGTCTTCCGGGAGTACCGCGGCAGCGGGGTCAACTGGCACGTGCCGTTCCTGGACTGGCTGCGGAGCGAGGCGCGGGAGGCCGAAAGAGGCGGGGACGCCGGGAGGGCCGGGATCCTGGGCGCCGTCGACGGCCTGCTCGCCGACGCGGAGGACGCCATCGGGGACGCGATCAGCCCGCACGCCGTCGGGATCCTGGGCGAGGCCGAGGGGATCGCGGCGGTCGCGGCCTGGCGCGGGGAGGTCGCGGAGGAGCGGCGGGCCCGCGCGCTCGGGAACTCCGCCGCCGGGGCGGCGATCGCCCTCGCGCGAGGTTTCGGCATCGATCGCGGGCGGCGGGTCGGATGGACGGAGCACGAGAGGGTCTGGGACACGCTCTCCGCGGAGATCGCGAGGGCGGGCGCGCCCCTCGACGGGCGGGCCTGGGAGCACGGACGCGAATGCCTCCACGACTGGCTGCACGTCCACGCCCGTCCCCGGAGCGACCAGCCGGAGACCGACGATCCCGGCGGAATGGAGCCGGAGGAGCCGGAAGAGCCGCTGCGGACGGGCCGGCGGGCGGGAACGGCACGCGGCCGAAGTCCGGGGATGTAGGCGGTTTGTCCGCAACCTGGGAGAGAGGCGATGTCACGGTGTCGCAGGAATCACGGTCAAGTGCGTAGGAATCTGCACACCGACCCGCCCATTGTTGTGCAAACTTGCGCAAAACTGTGCGATAGTCTATCCGTAAGGGCGCGCTCCATGGAGGCCGCGACATGTCGACCCCCCGGCGGCTCAATACGACGATTGACCCGCAGCTCGCGGATCGGCTCGACCGCGAGACAGGCGGCAGGATCCCGAGGTTGCCGAAACGCTACGTCGTCGAGCTGGCCCTGAAGCGGCTCTTCGACGACCTGGATCGGGGCCAACTGGAACTCGAGCTGGCGAGAGACGACCGTGCCTGAACCGCATAGCAGCAAGAGCGGAATGAAGAGACCGGTTATCTCCCTGTTCAGTGGCGCGATGGGGCTCGACCTCGGGCTTGAAGCAGCTGGCCTCGACATCTCGCTCGCACTTGAGTGCAACCGTTTCCCAGCGGAAACGATAGCCCGCAACCGTCCGTCGCTTCCCCTTATTCGCAAGGCGATCGAGGACGTGTCGAGCTTCGAGATTCTGAAAACCGCAGGGCTCAGGCCCGGCCAGACCTTCGCCGTCGTCGGCGGTCCGTCATGCCAGGTGTTCAGCACGGCGGGTCAGAGGAAGTCGCTCGGCGATCCGCGCAGTACGATGCTCAGGCACTTTGTCCGAGTCATACGAGACACTCGTCCCAGGTTCTTCGTCATGGAGAACGTGAGGGGCTTGCTCTCGGCGGCGATGCGACATCGACCCCTGAAGCAGCGGGGCCCGGGCCACCCTCCGCTCGAACCGGAGGAGCAGTTGGGCTCCGCCTTTAGGGTGGTCGCCGAGACACTTCGTGACCTCGGCTATTACTGCGTGTTCGATGTACTTAACGCGGCCGACTATGGCGTGCCCCAGACCCGTCAACGACTCGTGATCGTCGGGAGCCGCGACGGCAAGAGGCTTCGAATGCCGGAGCCGACCCACCACTCGGACGGTGCCGGGGGACTTCCAGCATGGCGCACGCTCGGGGAAGCGATCGAGAGCCTGAACGAAGACGAGCCGGAATACTACCGGTTCTGCCCCGCAAAGGAACGGTACCTCAACATCATTCCCGAGGGCGGCAACTGGCGTCAGCTTCCCGAAGAACTCAAGAGCATGGCTCTGGGACGGGCATTCCAGTCTTGGGGGGGACGCTCGGGCTTCTTCCGCCGCCTGTCTCGCGAGCGCCCGAGTCCGGCGCTCACGACGCGACCTGACAGCAAGGCCACCACGCTGTGCCACCCGACGGAACTCAGGCCGCTCTCCGTCGGCGAGTACGCCCGGATACAACAGTTCCCTGACGACTGGATGTTCGAAGGCCCTGTCCGAAGGAAGTACGAACAGGTCGGAAACGCCGTTCCTGTCGGCCTCGGCACGGCGATTGGCAAGGCGTTGATCACTTCAGCGCGCAGCCATGTCCGAGAAGGGCGACTTGGTCGCTTCGAGACATTCAACCTCGACCTCCTTGCCAACCTGACCCGGCGGCCGAAGACCATCGTCAATCCACCGCGCATGCGACAGGACGATGAAGAGAACACGATTGCAGACTGGTACGGTGATGGTCAGCGCATGCGCGACGACGCCTATCACTATGTCCCTGATCACCTTGTTGAAGAGTTCGAGCTCCTCATCGCTCAGGGATCTCGACGTACGAGACGAAACGGCGCCTCTACTTCACGCGCCAAGAACAAGGCGGCAGCGCGCGGGGCGCAGCCTCCGCCCCTTGAAGGCTCGTTACCGTCCGCCGCTGCAAGACCGCAAAGTGCACGATGATGTGCGGTCTGGGCCATCAGGTCTTGCCGGCGGACACCCACACCCACACAGCGCGCATCGCCGCCCGTCTGGGCCTGGTGTGCTTGGCCTCGCCAAGGGGCAGGCCCGCTCGGTCGACGTGGAGACGCAGCACATCAGGACATCTGTCGTTGGGAAAGCGGAACTCCAAGCGGTAACCGGCTGCCTCGGCAATCGTCAACAAGACGCCGCGCCGTTCCTCATGGGTCCGACTCGGGTTCGATGTGCGTCCCCTACCCGGAGTGCTCCCCGGCTTTCACTGTGGTCAGCAGCGCGGCGGCCTTGCGGACGTCAGCAAGAAACGTCTCCCGTGTCAGGGGGGGCTCCGCGTTGTCCCCGAGCAGATCCTGTGCCGCCTGTTCCTTCTTTACGAGCCGGTCGTATTCGCTGACCTCAAGCGTGCCGTCGCAGAGCATGACAACGTACTCGACATTGCGCTCTTGCCCACGCCGGTGGATTCGATCGAGGCTCTGGAGATAGTGAGCGGCCTGGCTGGAGAGCGATTCGTAGATCGCCACACGCGCTCGGTGAAGCGTAAGCCCCGCACCCGCCGCCGCCGGGTTCGCGACGAATACCATCGTTTCGTCGTCCTCCTGAAACCGACGCACTGCCTCTCGGCGTGTTCCGACGGCCGGAACCGTACCGTCGTATCTGACAACCCCGAATCTAACGTACCGTCGAGCGATAGCCGTTACCGACGCCGTGTAGAACGACCAGATCACGATCTTCTCGCGTTCTCGTCCGACCGCTTGGTGGACGAGTGAATCGAGTGCCTCCAGCTTCGCGGGCGTCTCGTCATAGGTTTCCGAAACACCTGCCGGGTTCGAACAGATCTGGAGCAGCGCCGCCCTTCGTGCCAGGAAACTCGTGCGTCTCCGGATGAACCCCGACTCGTCCAGAGTTTCCACCTCCGCAACCAACCCTTCAAGGGTCTCCCGGTACAACCGGGCCTGCTCCTCTGCCATCGGAACGACTACACGCTGGAACCTTTTCACCGGGAGCTCCGGCAGTACGTCCCTCTTCAAGTGCCGCAGGAACAGCCCTCGCTCTTCAATGGCGGACTGCACGACCGGCGCAGCAAGTTCACGGTCCGCCGGCAAGTCGACGTCCCTGAAGCAGTACCCGAAGTCGACGAGGCTGAACTGCTGGACGAGATCCGTGGGTGAGTTCGGCGCCGGCGTGCCACACAGCACGTAGGCGCGGCCCGCCCACTCCCGCAACCGACGCAGCGCTCGCGTACGCTTCGCGTCGAGCGACTTGATGAAGAACGACTCGTCGATAGCCAGCACGGTCCGACCTGGCCTGGCCCGCATGAGAGCCCGGAGCTCGGACTCCATGGTCACCGCGGTCTCGAAGTTTGTAACGAAGACGTCTGCGCCATCTGCAAGAAGGCGTCGCTTCGCTCGCGCAGATCCCGTCAGCACCGCCGTGCGGTAGATGTCCCCGCGAAACCGCCCCAGATCCGTGGGCCACTCACCGATCATGCTTTTCGGCGCGACGATGACCGCGAGGTCTGCTTCGTCACGCTCTACGAGCAGATCGAACGCGAAGATGAACGTCACCGTCTTCCCGGCACCCTGTTCGTCGAACACGCACAGGCCGGGGCTGCCCGGCAAGGTCATGGCCGCAACGTTAACCACTTGGTGTTCGTCCAGCACACCAAGGCTTGCACTGTCGGTGACCATGCGCTCGGCGAGGCTCACGCCTTCGCGCCTTATCTGCGCGATAGCGGCGAAAACCTCGGAGTGGATCGACTCCACCCGGCGTCGGTTCTCAACGAACTGCCGAGCCTCGGGTGTCCAGTTCATCTGGACCCCCGGACCCATCTCATCCAGCTGCCCCGCGATCGCGGCCGGCACCCTGACTCCCTCGGCCGAACGTCTCAGGGCAGCCCCATCCGGACCGAGACCATCTTTCATCGCCCGTAGCAGCGCTGTCCCTTGCCCCCGTTCCGGCACCAGGAACAGCGCGTCAAGGGTCTCCGCCGACCTGACCTCAGCACCAACGCGGCAGTCTGGTCCCATGTCTCTAAGCCCTCGCCGCGGCGCCCGCTTCCAGGTAAGTCTCGACATGCTTCAAGGTGCACCGGAGACGCCTCAGGTTCTCCTGCGTCACGCAACCGGACTCGTTCGGGTCGAACGCCTTGACCGGAAGTCCGCGGAACCACTCCGTGAACACTCGGATCTTCGTGTTTGCTCCGGTCTGGCGTTGCTCCGCGCGGGCCGTTCGAGCGATGCTGACTGCATCGTCGACATGCTCTTGAGCCACCTCCACGTCGGTCTCTTGACGCGCCTTCTGCAGGATCCCGACCGCGTCCTCGTTCCCGTAGACGTATCTCAGGTCCCGAATCTGCCGCCAGTTCTTGAACTTGCCGTCGTACAGGATATCGAACACGAGGTGTTTGAAACTGTCGGACTGGTTCAGTGACCAGTTGACGCCTCCGGCGCTCTTCCCCTTGTTCAGCTCATCAAAGTACTGGAACCACTCCGACGCGCGGTGCTTCGCGGCGTAGCGATCCTTCGAGCGTTCCAGAACGTGGTAGTCCTCGAACTCGTGGGCAAGGGCCGACCATGCTGATGTAGCGGGAGACCTCGTCGGTGGCGAGCGCAAACCGCCGCGCGATCTCCTTCCGGATCTCCCTCAGCCGTGCGGGGCCGGGATTCGCACGAGGCTCCAGCGCCAGCAGTGTCTCCCACTGCCCATGGACCTTCTGTGCCTTGACGTACTCTGGCCAGTCCTGCTTGAAGTCAGGCTCAAAGTTCAGGGACACGATCACCGCGTCGCGGTCTTGGTCCGTTGCGTGTTCCGTGAGCTGCCAGACCCTCAACCATTCCGCCCGCTGTTTCTCCTCGTGCGCGAAGTCACCGCTGTTGTCCTCCAGGATGTGGTGGCAGGCAGCTACCCGGCGGTTCCCGTCGAGCAGCTTGCCGTCCACATCGATGATGGGAGGCTTGCGCACCCCATTGACCGCTATGCTCTTGGCTAGGGCACTGATCCCGAACCGGTCAGTCTCCGTGATGCCCGGCAGAAGCATTTCGCCCTTCATGATCGCCATGACCTCTTCGGGATTCGGACCACGACCAAACTTCTTCTGGAATTGGTTGAAGTGGATATCCAGCCGTTCGTTTCGGTCCCATAACTCGATTTTCCGAGTCGGCACAAAGCCCTCTGTCACCGCGACCGGCCGTTCGTGGAAGACGGGCACAGGTCGTACCGGCCTCAAGTCGATCCCGTCATGGGGCCGCAAGCGTAGACGTGATCCGCCACTGCCCCGCGCCTCACGTCGCCCGGCGGGCTCCGGAACCTTGTTTCCCGGACCGTTCGTTGCATCGCCAACAGACAATTGAGCTCGCACCTCCTGAAGGCGCTCCATCAGGGCTTCGGCTTCGCGGTCGAGAAGCTCCACTGCCCCCCGGTCGCCGCGACTTGTCGCACCTCTCCGAACGACCTCGACGACCCTAGTGAGGAGGGCGCCGACCTCGCCTTCCGAAAGCGGGTTCTCAAGACCCTCGCGCAGGATCTCCTCGACCGTCGCGCTGATATCCGAGGACATTGCTTCCGCCGAACGCAGCAATTCCGCTAGGCTGTTCCTGATTTCATCTCGCATCGTCGTCCTCCTCTTCTTCCGCGTCTGTGTCTAGTTCTGGAAGGCCTGTCGGTGCCTCGCCTCCCGCCTGTTCTGCCAAGCGGCTGAGGCGCTTCATTCCCCTTGAAACGAGCATCCGGGCGGCGGATTTCGAGATTCCAAGCGCTTCTGCAATCGAGGACGCGGGCAGGTCAGGTAGTCGGTCCTCCGCTGCATCGATCACGAGCTCCATCACGTCCAGGATTTGTCCTTCGCCAATCCGCGGTAGGAGCTCCCGCGCCAGCCGGATCGCCTCCTTCCGGCGCAACCCTTCGAGTTCTTGGCGGCTCTCCCGCTCCTGATCCGTTTCACCTGTCTCCGACGCGCTCCGCACCTTGGTGTCATCGAGCTTCGCACGACGACCATGGTCAAACCGCCACTTGTCGTCTGCGATGTTGTGGGCCGATTTCCAGAGCCAGCCGCCAAGACTTCGAATTGGCCGGCCACCCGTCACGGCCGCACACGCCGCGTCCACCGACTGCGCGATGCAGTCGTCGATCTCAGTCCACGGTAGAGACCTGCCCCACTTCTCTTGAAGTCGGCGGGTCACGCCATCAAGGTAACGACTCGCGGTTAGGACTTCGAGCATTTCGATCACATCACCCCGATTGGCGGCTTTCTGTGCTTTCTCAAGCAACTCCGCCGCAGCGTTCATCTGCTCCCCTCGGTCGCTCATCCTGTATTCTCGTGATCTGACACTCGCTCCCAACTGTCCCTTCGTCCGATAGTCACCAGGCGCAACAGTGCGCAACGCGCCCCCCTTCTTGGGTCCGTCATTGGCTGAACCCCCACGTCCTGAATGCCCCTTTCCCGGTAGTCCCAGGGCGCAACAGCTAACGGGCGACCACCGCCAGTTGCGTCGGATCGGCGTCGTAGCCGCCTTTGGATGAGCACGCCTGAATGGCACCCGGCCCTCGGGCAGCGCCCGCGTGCTCGGATGGATTCCGCCGAATCGATACCGACGAAACACCAAGCCATCTGCACCCTCCATCGTCTGCCTTGTGCCACGCAGAAACCCTCGCCCGGGGCTGTGCCGGGCGGGGGCGGCTGGCGAAACGAGTGCAAACATTGCACCCGTTTCCTTCGGGGCGGAGGCCGGGTGCCTCACGGAACTATCCAGGCGGGGCGTCTACCGGGCCCTGGAAATCCGGCGAGGGGCTGCACCCGCGGCCGCCGAGGCCCGGATGGCCGCCCTCAAGCGCGCGTGGAAGGCCGCCGGACCCGCCGAGCGGGCGGCGTTCCTGACATGGGCGGAACGCGGCAGGGGGCGGGACCGCCGGAAGGGGGCGGGGGGGGGCGTCATGAACGATTCGCGGACGGAGATCCTGGAGAGTGCGTCGGACGTCATCCGGACGATGGAGAGCGAATGGATGACGCCGTGGATCGTCGCCGGGACGGTCAGGGCGGTGATCCGGTCCGAGCACCCGGAACGCAAGGGCGACCTGCCCGACGCCGTCGCCGCCGGGCGGGAGAGCGGGCCGGACGGCCCCGGCGACGGGCGGCCGCGCGACGGGCCGGATCGCACGGAGAACCGGACCGCGGCCGGGGTTTCCGACCGGGACGTCTTCGCCGTCTTCTGGGAGTACCGCGGCGGCGGGGTCAACTGGAACGTGCCGTTCCTGGACTGGCTGCGGAGCGAGGCGCGGGACGGGCCCGGAACGACGTCAGCGGCGGGGGCGCCTCCGGATCGCGGGCCCGGCGCCCGGGGGATCGGTTTCAGGGCCGCGGGTCATTCGAGCAACGGGGCGATGCAGGTGTCGAAGTGCGCCATGATTTCCTCGTGGTCGTCCACTGACCGCCACAGCATGACATTCGACTCGCAATCCCGGAACCAGTGCGTGATCTCCTGCCGATAAACCGGGTCGCGGGCGATCCCGTTGGTGAAGACCAGCCAGAAGGGGATCACGCCCGGGGGGTGCTTCCCGATCTCGCGGGCCGACCGGACGATGCCGGGCATGAAGTACTTGCACGCTCTCTCGTGGGCGTTCCCCGATGCCCGCTGACGCTTGATCTCGACCCATATGCGCTTGCCGGTCGCCGGATTGCGGATCTCGTACTCCGGGCGAATGCCGTGCGGTCGTCCCGTCCCGGTTTTCCCGTAGATGCCGGAGAGCGTTGTCGGGCGACGGGTCGGTTCCATGCCCAGGCCCGTCAGATGCGGGCGCATGATCGCGTGAAACACGTCCTCCGCGCCCGCGCCCCGTGCAGCCCCTTTTCCCTGCCATTCGTCGCGCCCGGACAGATGTTCACGAGCCATGAGCGTCGAGCCCCCACATGGTCCAGCCGTCCAGGGCCGGAAGCCGGGCGAACAGCTCGATCTTCCTGGAGAGCGGAAACATGGCCTCGATCCGCCTGCGGACCTCCCGGGGTTTCTCGGAGTGGCCGTTGCGCTTTTGGCTCACCAGTTGCCGGACGTTCCGCGCCCCCCGCGGGCCGGGGATCTTCCCGTGCTTGAAGACAAGGCAGAGCTCGCACTGGCTCATCGTGTAGAAGCCGGGGTTGACGCGGACCTTGTCCCACACGAACGCGACCGTGGCCCACGCGAACCCCCACGCCTTGCCGAGATCGACGGCCTGGTCCAGGTGCGGACTCGTGGACCACATGAAGAGCAGGCTGTCATCGGCCGCGATCCCCGGGACTTCCAGTTCCTTCAGCTGGTCGAGGGTCACGGTGGGATAGTGGCGGGCCGCGCCGCCGGTGTCCCCGCTGCCGGGACCGGCGTGCTGCAACTGGCCCTTGTAGTCCCAGGGCGGATCGGCGTAGATGATGTCGAACCGCTCGCGGGGCAGTTCCGGGAACAGCCGGTCGGGCCCGGTCGCGCGCCGCGGGGCGCGGGCAGCCTGTTCCGGCGTCCGGTCGTCGGGCGGGACGACGAGTGATGCGGACATGGCTTCCGGGCTCCTCGCTGAGAGCGGTCTGTGGCGTCAAGCGCACATTTTCCAATTGTACACGAATCGGCGGCGAAAGGCCGGGGCGAAACGCGACCGGCTTCGCCGGAACCCCGAATCGCCGACGGAACCGGGGGCGGAACCGTCCTGGCGGCGTGTCGCAATCGTCGGGCGGGTGGGGTAGCCTCCTTCGCCCCGGACCAATCTCCATCACCGTCACCACCGGATGCATCCCGTCATGTCCAGTTCGGAGCGGGCGCGGTACGCCGTGTACGCGCGGTACTCCACCGCGCAGCAGAACCCCCGGTCGATCGAGGACCAGGTGGCGCTCTGCCGCAGGCACGTCGCCGGGCGCGACGTCGACGTGACCGTGTACGTCGACCGGGCCGAGACGGGGACGTCGATGCATGGCCGGTCGGGGCTGGCGGAGCTGCTTCGGGCGTGCGACGACGGGGAGGTCGACGTCGTCCTCGCCGAGGCCCTCGACAGGATCAGCCGCGACCTCGCCGACCTGGCCTCGCTGTACAAGCGCTGGGCGTACCGCGACGTGGTCCTCGAGACCGTTCAGGAGGGCGTGGTCAATCCCCTGCACGTGGGCCTGAAGGGGGTGATGAACGAGGAGTTCGTGGCGGCGCTCGTGGCGAAGACCCGGCGCGGCATGGAGGGCAACATCCGCGCCGGGAGAGCCGCCGGCGGCGTGTCCTACGGATACCGCGCGGCGCCGAGGATCGATGCCGACGGGCGCGTGGTCCGCGGGCTTCGGGAGATCGTGCCCGAGCAGGCGGAGGTGGTGCGCCGGATCTTCCGCTGGTACGCGGCCGGCCGGGGCTCGCGCTGGATCGCGGCGCGGCTCAACACCGAGGGAATTCCGGCGCCTCGGGGCGGGGAATGGAAGGCGATCACGATCACCGGGCACCGGCAGCGCAGGAACGGCATCGTCTGCAACGATCTCTACCGCGGCGTCCTGATGTTCGGGCGGACGCGGTCGCGCCGGGATCCCGGCACCGGGCGCCGGAGGACGCGGACCGTGGACCGGAGCGAGTGGACCGTGACGCAGGTCGAGGAGCTGCGGATCGTCGACGACGACCTCTGGGACCGGGTGCAGCTGCGGAGGGACGCCGGCCAGGGGCGCGGCGCGGCCGGGCGGCGGGGGGATCCCCGGCCGCTGACCGCCCGGATGCGGTGCGGGCACTGCGGCGGGAGGGCGACGATCCACAACGCCGCGCGCTATTCGTGTCTCTCGCGCCGGGAGGGAGGGCTGTGCGATTCCCGGGGATCGGTTCCGGTGGCGGCCGTCGAGGCGGCGGTCCTGGCGCGTCTCGGCGAGTTCGTCGCCCACGGGGCGGACTGGCCCGCGGTGCTGGGGCGGGCGGACGAGACCCTCGAGGCCGAGCGCCGGACCGTCGGGAAGCGGATCGCGGCCGTCGAGGGGAGGCTCGGGAACCTGATCGAGAGCATCGAGATCGGGGATCGCGGCGACACCGTCCGGCGGCGGGTGACCGAGCTCGAACGGGATCTGGCGGGCCTGCGGAGGCGCCTGAGGGAGATCGAGGGCGTCGCCGCGGACCGGCGCCCGGCGCGGGAGCTCTGGAACCGGCTGCAGTCGCGGGCCGAGCTGCTGGTCCGCGCGGCGGGGGGCGTCGACCCGCAGGCCCGCCACGACGCGCTGCTCGTCGTGCGGGATCTCGTCGAGCGCATCGAGATCTCCCGCGGACGGACGGCGCGGAAGCCCGCAATCGCGGTGCGGTTCGACGAGGCGGCGCTGATCGCCATGGCGCTGCGCGACGGCCCGGACGCGGACGTGCTGCGGCGGGGCGCGCCGTAAGCGGGGGGCGAACGGACGGACGCGGCCCGGAACCCGCTCGCCGGACGAAGCGCGCCACGCGCATGGCACGCCGCCCGGTGACGACGGGCATGGAAAGATGCGCCGGCGCGGGACGCCGGCGGAACGGCGGCGGAAACGGGTGCGGCGCATCCGGCGAACCAGGGAGGAACCTGTCATGGACCCGGACATCCGCGCCGAGATCGCGGCGCCCTTGATCGATCTGCTTCACGACGGCGGGCGGCCGTGGGAGGCGCCGACCGATCCGGACGGCGAGCCGGCGGGGCTGCCGCTGCAGAGCAGCGGACGCCTCTGGAGGGGCGTCAGCGCTCTCTCGCTGTGGACGGCCGCGAAGGGGGACTGCTACATGTCGTCGTGCTGGATGACGGCTCGCCGAGCGGCCGAGCTGGGCGGACGCGTCCGGGGCGGCACGGGCGACGGGGCTCCCGTGCTGGTTCGCGGTGCGGCGAGGCGGGGAGCCAAGCCGGTCACGAGGCTGCATCGCGTCTTCAACGCGGATCTGGTCGACGGGATTCCAGCCCGCTATCTCGTCGGAAGGACGGACATCCCGCCGCTCCACGAGCGATACGAGCTCATGGACGCGTTCGTGCGGGCGTCCGAGGCGGACGTGCGGCACGGGAGCGACGAGGCACGCTACGACCCGCGTGCCGATCGCGTCCACATGCCGGATCGGCATCTGTTCCGAACCGAGGACGGCTACCATTCGACGCTCGCGCGCGAACTGGTCCGCTGGACCGGAGCGCCGGGGCGGCTGGCCCGAACCGGAGCGGCGGACGGCGCGGACGACCGCCGCGCCCGGGCGCTCGAGGATCTCGTCGCCGAGATCGGGACGGCGATCGTCGCCGCCAGGCTCGGCCTGGTCGTGCTGCCGCGCGACGACGACGCCCGTCTCGCCGAAGCCTGCCTGGAAATCCTCGGAAGCGATCCGGCCGCGTTCTGCCGCGCGGCCGCGGACGCGGAGCGGGCGGCGGACCGTCTGACGGGAGTCCCGCGGAGCATGGGCGCACCGGACAGGGGAGAGGGCTTCCCGTCGGCGGGCGAGGATGACGGGACGGCAGCGGTTCCGCGGCGGGGCGGGAGCGGGCCGCGGCCCCGTTACGACATCGGGTGCGACTCGAACGTGGTTCCCGGCGACCGCGTATGGTGGACCGAACCGCGATGGAGCGACCGGGAGGGGGGCGCGAGGGTCGACGGCCGGAGGCTTGTCCGGGGCACCGTCGAGGCCGTCGAGGACGGGCGGATCCGCGTCCGCGTCGAGACGGTCATCGGGGATGACACGCTGCGCGGCGGCGATACAATCGAGCGGTCCGCGGACGTGTTCGACGGCTACGGCGCGCGCCGGGCCGCATGGACGGACGAGGCCGGGCGCGAGCGCTTGGCGGCGTCCCCGCAACGCGCCGCGGACGCGCATGAAGTCCCCGTCCGCGATGCCGCGAGCGGGTGGCGTCCGTCACCGAGAGGCGAGTGATGAAAATCCCCGAATGGAGGACGGACGCGGTCGGTTTCCACGACCCGGTCGAGATCGTCGCCGGGACGCGGCTGGCGTATGACAACCCCGCGAAACCCGAGGAGAATCTGGACGGAGTCGTCCTGTCGGTCGACGGGAACCTGGCGACCGTGCAGTGGGACCGGGACGGGGAGATCGAGGTCTTCGAGTTCGAGGAGATCGAGAGTCTCGTCGTTCTCGCGCCCGAGGATCCCGGCCTGTCCGACGACGACTGAGCCGCCGGCCAGTCCCGGCCGCCGGGCCGTCGCGCCGGAACCGGCGCGCGGAGCCTGACAGCGCGAAGACCGCCTCCCGGCGCCGCCGGTGCGCCACCCGCGACCGGGCGAAGGGCCACGGGCGGCCCCGAAGGAAAAGCGAACGGAGCTGGCCGTCCCGCCGGTTCCCGCGACCCGCCGGGGGCTGTCACCGACGCGGCGGAACGCCGGTCCCCCGCCGGGAAGACGGGCGGAACCGTCCCGCCGGACGAGGGGAAGCCGGCGGCGCCGGGACGCGGAGGCGGCGCCTGGAACGCGGTCCCGCCGTCGGCGGCCGATCCGCCTCACCGGCCCGGCCACTGGGCCGTCGCGACGGAACCGGCGCGCGAAGCAGGACAGCGCGGAGACCGCCTCCCGACGCCGCCGACGAACTGGTCGCGACCGGGGAGAAGAGGCGCAGGCGGCCCGGAAGGAAAGGCGAACGGAACCGCCCTCCCGGCGGCTTCCGCGGCCCGCCGAGGGCCGTCGCCGGCACGACGGAGCGCCGGTCCCCCGCCGGGAAGACGGGCGGAACCGTCCCGCCGGACGAGGGGATCCCGACGGCGGAGAAACGCGGTCGCGTCGGCGGGAACGCGGTCCCGCCGACGGCGGCCGATCGGCCGGACCGCCGCAGCCACTGGGCTGTCGCGACGGAACCGGAGCGCGAAGCCGGACAGCGCGGAGACCGCCTCCCGACGCCGCCGCCGAGCTGGTCGCGACCGGGGAGAAGAGGCGCGGGCGGCCCGGAAGGAAAAGCGAACGGAGCTGGCCGTCCCGCCGGTTCCCGCGACCCGGCGGGGGCCGTCACCGACGCGGCGGAACGCCGGTCCCCCGCCCGGAAGACGGGCGGAACCGTCCCGCCGGACGAGGGGAACCCGGCGCCGCCGGGACGCGGCCGCGGCGCGTGGAACGCGGTCCCGCCGACGGCGGCCGGGCCGCCTCCTCACTCCGGCTGCGGGGTCTCCGCGGCGGGGGGAACGGCCTCCCCGCGGGGCTGCCCGGCGGTCTCCTCCTCCTCGGGGGAATCGAGTCTGCCGGTGTCGAGAAAGGTCCGCAGCCGGTCGCCGCCGACCCTGATGCCGTGCCGGCAGAGTTCGGCTGCCAGGTCCTCGACCGCGGCGCCGTCGGCGACCCGGCGACGCAGTGACG
Source organism: Alphaproteobacteria bacterium (assembly GCA_965214975.1). Lineage (GTDB taxonomy): Bacteria > Pseudomonadota > Alphaproteobacteria > MPNO01 > UBA830 > JAJEBT01. The sequence continues at coordinate 3,741,697 of OZ244055.1, read as the reverse complement.
GGGCGAGCTTCTCGAGCACGTCCTGGTAGCTCAGCGTCCTCGGCTTGACGGTCCGGAGGGCCGCCCGCACCGCGTTCAAATCGAAGTCGGCGACCTTGATCCTGTCCCGTGCCATCGCCCGCGCCCGCGCCCTCGCGACGGCCGCCGTTGCCGTCGCTTGACAAGCCTAGTGCCCCCTTGCGACGATGGCAAATGGCGGCGACCCGGTGCATCTGGCCTCTCACACCTGAGACACCCACGGTGTTGGCCCCGGAGGTACGGGGATCCGGAAGGGAGGGGAAGGGGCGACAGGCGCGGGCGGGACGGGGGCGGTAATGGTCGCGACAGTCGGAAAGATCGCGAGCGCGTCGTACTATCTCGGCGCGCAGGAGAGCATGAGCCGGATCCACCGGTACTACTCGCCCGGCGAGGAGCCGGACGGCGTCTGGTACGACCCGCACGACCTCCTTTCCGAGTGGCGCGAGCGGCGCCTCTCGGACATCGAGGCGGGGAAGTTCGCGGTGCGGGAGGGGGGACCGGGACCGCGGATAAGGTACGACGACCTGTTCGAGGCGTTCGGCGTGACGGAGGACAGCGGGCTGCGCGAGGCGGCCGAGGAACTGGTCGACGGCGGCCGCGTTGACAGCATCGCGTTCAACCGGCTTTACGCCGGCTTCTCCCCGATCGAGTACAACCGGAAAGTCGTCGCGAACGCCGGCAGCGCCCGGCGGGCGGCGGGTCTCGACATGACGTTCAGCGCCGACAAGTCGGTGTCGGCGCTGTGGGCGATCGGCGACGCGGAGACGCGCTCGGAGATCGAGGCCGCGCACGCGGAGGCGGTGCGGACGGCGCTCGACGAGATCGTGGTTCCGAACTGCTCGTACACGCGGGTCCGGGGCGGCGACCGGAAGATCCGGATCGTTCCGGGCAGGTGGCTGGCGGCCACGTTCCAGCACGGCAGCTCGCGCGACGACGACCCGCAGCTCCACACCCACGTCGCCGTCTTCAACCTCGCCAGGGACGACGAGGGGCGCTGGCGGGCGCTGTACAGGGGGCGTCCGTTCTTCCGCTGGAAGATGGCGGCGGGGGCGGTGTACCGGATGGCGCTGGCGAAGAACCTGCAGGACCGTCTGGGCGTCGGGATCGAGCGGTACGGCCGCGACGGCGCGTTCACGCGCGTCGCGGGCATGTCCGAGGATCTCGAGGAGACCTGGTCGAAGCGGCGGCGGCAGATGCTGGACGCTGCGGACCGGCAGGGCTGGTCGATCGCCGGCAACGCGGACCGGGCGGCGTCGCTCAACCTGGTCACGCGGGCGGCGAAGAACCACTACGGCGGCGGGTCGAAAGGGCGTTTCGACCGCTGGGTCGCGGAAGCCCGGGAGGTCGTCGGGGATCTCGGCCGGCTGGTCGCTTCCGTGGTCGGGCGGAACCCGGAACCGACTCCGGAACGGGTGCGCGAGCTGACGGGGGCGCTCGAGGAGCTGCCCGCCCGGCTGACCCGAGACGAGGCCGTGTTCCTGCTGCCGGACGTCCACGAGCGGGTCGCGAACGCCGCGGCCGGGACGCTCGGCGTCGACGCCTGGAAGACCGCGGTCGAGCGCGTCCTGCGCGACGCGGACATCGTCGAGCTCGACCGGCGCGAGCGGCTCGCCGACTCCGACGCCGGCCTCTCCTGCAGCCGGATCTTCTCGACCCGGGACACGATCCGCCAGGAGAACGAGGTCGGGGAGATGGCCGCCGGGGCGGCCGCCGACGGGCGGTTCGGGCTGCCCCGGGGGGACGTGGAGGAGCGCGTGATCGCGCTGCGGCACGCCGGCCACGCGCTGTCGGCCGAGCAGGAGGACGCCCTGCGCCGGGCCACGGAAGCGGGGCGCGTCACCATCATCGAGGGGGCCGCGGGGTCCGGGAAAACGACCACGCTGCGGCCGCTCGTCGATCTCTACAGGGATGCCGGCTACCGGCTGATCGGGGCGGCCGTCCCGTGGCGGGTGGCGGTCGCGCTCGGCACCGACTGCGGCATCGAGCCGCGCTCGGTCGCCCAGCTCCTAAAGCGCGCCGGGACGGGCCGGATCGAGCTCGACGACCGGACGGTGATCGTGGTCGACGAGGCGAGCATGCTGAGCACCCGCCAGATGCACCGGCTCCTGCGGCTGTCGGAGGAGCGCGGCTGCAAGCTCGTGCTCTGCGGCGACACGGAGCAGCAGCAGGCCGTCGAGGCGGGCCCCGGGCTGCGGCTGGTCCGCGACGAGGCCGGCAGCGCCGTCGTCCGCCAGATCCGCCGGCAGCTGCCCGATCTCGAGGACGCGCTCGTGCAGGCCGAGGGGCTGGACGAGGCCACCGCGCGCCTCGAGGTCGCGCTCGTGGCGCAGGGCGAGGCCGAGCGGCGGGTGACCCGGTACCTGGACCTGCCGGACGGGGAGCGGCCGCGGTTCCGGCCCTGGCAGGTGGCGGCGAGCGAGGCGTTCGCCCGGCAGGACGCGGCCGCGGGGATCGCGGCCTACCGCGTCCGCGGGCGGTTCCATCTGGGCCGGGATCTCGAGGAGACCCTGACCGCGCTCGTCGACGACTGGGCGCGCTGGCGGGCCGGGGCTCCGGGGCAGTCGGGGGTCGTCATGGCGCGGACCCACAGGGAGGTCGAGGCGCTGACCTGGATGATGCGCCGGCGCAACCTCGATGCCGTGGCGGATCCCAAGACCGCGGTGATCGAATCCTGCCAGGGCCGCGAGGACGACCGGCGGGCGAGGCCGCTCGAGATCGCGCGCGGCGACCTCCTCCGGATCGGCGCCACCCAGTGGGAGGCGCGGCTCTACAACGGGTCGGTCGTGGAGGTGCTCGACTTCGAGGAGGTCGCGGGGCGGGACGGGGACGCCCATCTCCTGATCGACGCGCGCGACGAGTACGGGCGGAAGGTGAGGTTCTCGACCGACGACATCCGGGACTGGCACGGGAACGTGCGGATCAGGCACGGCTACGCCTCCACGATCACGTCGGCCCAGGGGATGACGGTGGACCGGGCGTTCCTGCTGGCCGACGACCGCCCGGCCCGGGAGACGATCTATCCCGCGGTCACGAGGCATCGCCGGCGGCTCGACGTCTACGTGAACAGGGAGCCGATCGCCCTCGACATCTCGGAGCGGCGGCCCGAGGACGAGTCCGGCGAACCGGTGACCGACGACGACGTGTTCGGGGCGCTGGCGGCGGCGTGGTCGCGGTCGGCGCCGAAGGCGGCCGCGCACGATCACATGTCGCCCGGTCTCGACCGGCGGATCCGCGCCGAGGACGGCGACGGCGCCGAGACGGCGCCGGCATGGCTGGCGGCGAACGACAACGGCGGCGGCGCGCTCACGGCCGCCGGCCGGGCGATCCGGCGGGCCGCGACGGACCTGCGCCACGGCTCCGCCGCCGCGGCGATCGCGGACGGCTGCGCGGCCGCGGCGGAAGACATCGATCTCTACCGCGGCCGCGCCGCGGCCGAGGGCCGTCTCGTGGCCGTGGAGGACGGGTTCCGCGGCGCCGTCCGGCAGGCGGGGAGGGTTCTCGCGGCCGCCAGGCGCTACCGGCGGCCGCATTACGGGGATCTTCTGGCGCGCCACGGCGTGACGCTGGCGGATCTCCGCCGTCTCCAGACCGCCCGCAACATCGCGGAGCGCCTGCGCCGCAGCGTCGCGGCCGAGCTCGGGCGCGTCATTCCGCCGACGGAGGCGGACTACCGCGCCGGCATGACGGACACCGGGCCGACGCTCCGCGAGATCGCCGAACTCGGCCCGCCTGCGGAGCTGCGGGACGCCGGCGTCGCGGAGACCGGGGAGTCGCCGTTCCGCGATCCCGCGCCGGCCGGCCGGCAGGCGGAAGCGGACGACCGCGGGAACCGGCGGGACGATGTCGTGCCGCGGGCGCGGGCGGCGCTGAAACTCGACGCCGAGCTGCTGGAGGAGCGGAACCGGATGCACGACGACCGCAGGGGCGGCGGCGCGATCCTGCGCGAGCACCCCGACTACGGGCCGTGGCGGGAGCGCGGCGAGGTCATGGCCGGAGAGTGCGAGGCCCTGCTCGCGGATCCCGGCGGCTGCGGGGGCCTGAACCAGCGCCTCCGGTCCGCGGGCCGGCGGATGCGGCGCTGGCTCCGGCGCGACGACGGGTTGGCCGAGCCGCAGGCGGCTGCGGACCGGCGGACGGACGCTCCGCCGGACGGGGCCGGTCGGGAGCTGCCCGAAGACGCCCGACGGGCGGCGCCGCCGGCGGTTCACGCGGTGTTCGCGACGTTCGCGGACGACGGGAAGGCCGATTGGGAGAAGCACCTGATCGACGCCTATCTCGACGCCGCGAAACGCAACGATCGCGAACGCCTTGCCGCGATCGTGGCGGCGCGGATGCTCGTCGGCGAGGGGGCGCGCGCCGACGCCCGCGCCCGCGCCATCGGGTCGATGGACCGGGAGGACGGCGTGGCGGAAATCGGGAGGCTGCTCGCGGCGGCTCACGGGCGCGCCGCGGATCCCGCCGCGGCGCCGGAGGAGGTCCGCGCGCGGCCGTCGAGAGGGCTGGGGCTTTGACGGGGCGCGGAGAGGCCGCGGGCGGCGAACGCGAGACCCTGCTCGCCGGTTCCGGCGGCTGCGGGGGCCGGGAGCCGCCGCTCCGTCCGCGGTCCGCCGGATGCGGCGCCGGCTCCGTCGCGACGACGGGCTGGCCGGGCGGCCGCTCGGCTGGACGGGGCCGGGCGGGACGCGCATGATGACGCGCCGCGACGGCTCCCGGGCAGCGGCGGAGAGGGTCGCGCGCCTCCGGCGGAGGACCGGACCGGGAACCGCGGATCGGCGGGAGGTGAACGCCATGACGATGCGTGAAGATGCGGCGGGGGAAGCCGCGGGCGGCGCCCCGGACGAGGGGGCGGTGCCGAAGGGGGGACCGAAGGGGCTTCCGGGCAAATGACCTTTGCGAAGTCGCGAGGACAGCCCGCGCCCTTTCCGGAGTCTCCGTCCATGCAACAGGGTTCGTGCATTCGCGCGGTGGACGTCTTCTGCGGGATAGGGGGGCTCACGCACGGCCTTCGGTCCGCAGGCATAGACGTCGTTCTCGGCCTGGACCTGGACGCTTCCTGCCGCTACGCCTACGAAACCAACAATCCCGGGACCGTCTTTCTCGAGGCCGACATAAGGGATGTCGCCTTCACCGACCTGAAGGACCATTACGGCGAATCCGGGTTCACCGCCCTGGTGGGCTGCGCCCCCTGCCAGCCCTTCTCCTCGCACACCCGCCGCAACGCGGCCGACGACGACTGCGAGCTGGTTGACGAGTTCGCCCGACTCGTGCGCGAGGGAACGCCCGACCTCGTGTCAATGGAGAACGTTCCGGGCCTCGCCAGGCATCCGTCTTTCGACGCCCTGCTCGAGCTGCTGCGGGATCTCGGTTACCGCGTGGATCACGGCATCATCAACTTTCACCGTTACGGCGTCCCGCAACGTCGGCGGAGGCTCGTCCTGGTTGCGTCCCGTCGCGGTCCGGTCGCGTTGCCGGAACCGGGGAAGGATGCCGGCAATGTCGCCGACTTCATCGGCGGCCTCCCTCCGATAGCGGCAGGCGAGACCTCTTTCGGGGATCCCGCGCATACCGCCCTCCCCCTGTCTTCGGCAAACCTCGAACGCATTCGGCAATCGAGGCCGGGCGGAACCTGGAAGGACTGGAGCAAGGCGCTCGTCAACCCGTGTCACGAACGCGCCCACTATCCCTCCTCCTACGGCCGAATGCGCTGGGACGAGCCCGCTCCCACCATAACGACGCAGTTCTGCTACTACAGCACGGGCCGTTTCGGCCATCCGACGCAGGATCGCGCGGTCTCGGTCAGGGAAGCCGCTCTCCTGCAAACGTTCCCCGCCGACTACGAGCTCGTCGATCCGGACGCCGACACGCCCGTCCGCAAGCTGGCCCGTCACGTCGGAAACGCCGTTCCCGTCAGGATCGGCGCGCTGATCGGATCGTCGCTGACGAGGGCCGCCGCCCATGCCTGATCATGACCGGCGGTACCACATGACCATCAGCCTCAACGTGCTCAACCACCTGGGACTCAATCTCTACAGCAACGTCCCGGCGGTCATTGCCGAAGTGATCGCCAACTCCTGGGATGCCGATGCCACGGACGTGCAGGTCGAGTTCGATCTCGAGGGGAAGACGATTACCGTCACCGACAACGGGTGCGGCATGACTCTCGGCGACGTGAACGGCAAATACCTCCATGTCGGCTACGAAAGGCGCTCGCGCGACGGTGCGCCCGGAGACGATTTGCGAACGCCTGTACACAATCGAAAGCCCATGGGCAGGAAGGGCATAGGCAAGCTCTCGCTGTTTTCCATCGCGAACAGGATAAGCGTCCACACGCGCGTCGCCGGCGACCGACCCGAAGCCTTTCTCATGGATGCTCACGAAATCCGCAGGGCGATCGACAACGAGGATCCTTCCCGGGCAGGCAGCTACGAGCCGGAACCCATCGCCTCCGCCGGCAACGAACTCGCGGGCAGCGGAACCCGCATCCGGATCACCGACCTCAAGAAGCTCCGGCTGACCCAAGCCTCCGTCCAGGGCCTGCGGCGGCGGCTCGCCCGAAGATTCAGCATCATTGGTTCCACAAAGAAATTCCGCGTCACCGTCGACGGCGATCCGATCACGCTGGCGGATCGGGACTACTTCCACAAGGCCAGGTTCATCTACCAGTACGGTGCCGACTACGCGCAGCACTGCCCGAACCTGGAGAAGGGCGAGGACGGCAGTGTGACCGGAGCGTACGGAAGAACCGGCACGATCGACGTGAACGGCGACTCCTTTCCGATCAGGGGCTGGGTGGCCATCGCCTGGCGGTCCAACGATCTCGACGGCGCCGGTGACGCCGACAACCTGAACAAGATCACCGTCGTCGTCCGCGGCAAGGTCGCGAAGGAGGACATCCTGCAGGAGTTCAGGCTCGGCGGCATGATCACCAAATACATGTTCGGCGAAATCGAGGCCGATTTCCTGGACCTGGACGACCGTCCCGACATCGCCACGTCGAGCCGACAGGGCATATCCGAGGACGACGAGCGATACGAGGCCCTGTCCGGTTTCATCGAATCCGAACTGAAAGCGATCTGGACGAAAACCAACAAGCTCAAGGAACACGCGGGAATCAATCACGCGCTCTCAAGCAATCCGCATCTCAAGCAATGGTACGACGGGCTTCGCCCGGCACATCTGAAGAAATTCGCGAACAAGATATTCGGTGACATCGACAAGGCCGGAATCGAGGAGTCCCAGCGTCAGGAGGCCTATGCCAACGGTGTCCTTCTGTTCGAACACTTGAAGATGAAAAACGCCGTGGACCTTCTGGACAGGATCGACATCACCAAGGTCGACGAGTTTCTCGATTACCTCAGGGACGTCGACGCCATCGAGGCCGAACACTACCGCCAGATCGTGGAGGAGCGTCTCTCCATCATCCGCAGGCTTCACGACCTCGTCGAAGAGGACGCCAAGGAGCGAATACTCCAAGAGTACGTTTTCGATCACCTGTTCCTTCTGGATCCCGGCTGGGAACGGGCGACCCAGTTCGAGGACATGGAACGGCGCATGGAAAGGGTGCTGAAGCGCAATGAGAGAAAGCTGCGCCTCGACATTCAGTACACCAAATACCGCAGGGTCGCCGCCGCACACGTGATCATCGAGCTGAAACGCCGATCCGTTGCCGTCACGAAGACCGACCTCGAGAGCCAGGTCCGCGGCTACATGGACGCCCTGCAGGACGAACTGCAGAACAGTTCCAAGGAGAACGCCGCCCTGCCGATCCAGGGCGTTTGCATCGTCGGAAGCCTGCCGAAAGAATGGAAGGACGAAAGAACGAGGCAAAGAGACGAAGAGTCGCTGAGGCTCTACGGAATTCGCGTCATGACCTACGACGAACTTATCGACAACGCCTTCGTCGCCTATGGCAAATTCGTGAAAGCGTCCACATCCACGAGCGAACTCCGGAAACTCGTGGACAAGATACGCAAAGCCGGATCCGAAAGTTGAAAGGCCGGTAGTCGCCGTCGGCGGCCCTCGGTTGCCGGTCGGCGGACGTCTCGCGGCCGTGGAGGACGGGTTCCACGACTCGGTCCGGAGAGTCGGGGAGGTTTCGTCGCGGCGACCCCGGCGGCGGCCATTCCGCCAGCGAGGCGAACCGACGCAACGGCATGAAGGACACCGGATAGTCGATCCGCGTAAGTGCCGGGATCGGTTCGCCGATGGATTTGCGCGGCGGCGAGAGCGTGGGGGCGGCTGCAACGGGTTCGTGCGGGCGGAAGGAAGGGCGGCCGCGTCGCGTTCCGGGTGCCGCCTCCTCCGTGATGCGCTCTCACGCGACCTTCGGCGCAGGACGGGCCGGCGCGCCGCCTGGAACCGCACGGCAAAGCGCGAACACTTGCGGACAAAAGCGAACATCGGGCGGGCGGCGCCTCGAAGGCCTCCGCCGGTGCGGATCCGCTGGCGGACTTCGGCGACGTGATGTAGATTCGGAATCCAGCGTGCGGTCGCACCCGACGCCTCGGCCTCGGGTGTGGATGCGGCACCGGCTCCGGCGGGCGGCAGGGGGCGCGGGATCCAGGCGGCGGGCCGGACCGGAAGCCGCGGGCCGGCGGGGAGGTGGACGCCATGACGATGCATGAAGACGCGGCGGGGGAAGCCGCGGGCGATGCCCCGGCCGAGGGGGCGGCCAAGGGCGAGGTCGCGAACCCGCTCGGCGAGGGCGCCGGGGCGTGTCCGGGACCGACGGAGTGTATCCGGCTTCTGGCGGAGGCGCGCGCGCTCCTGATCCCCCTCTCGCCGCTGGGAATGGCGCTGTACGAGAACGGGCTGGCCACGCCCACGAAAACCGACATGGTCGTCGAGCATTACGGGAACGGCGGCCTGATCGGCTGCGTGCCGTTCTCCATGGAGATGGTCGCCGTGGAGATCCATCGGGGCGGGGAGGCGGCCGCGCGCGAGGTCGAGATCGCGCTCGGCGCGGAGCCGCTGGCCGTGGACGAGTCCGTCCCTGTCTGGAGCTGGCGCAGCCTGTGGTTTCCCTCGAACCGGCGGGAGTACAACCGCAAGTGGAGGACGCCGAGCGGGGGCGGCGAGATCCACGGCGATTTCAGCTGCGCGATCGTCTGGGATCCCGCGGCCGTCTGGAGGGCGAAGCGGGAGCTCGACCGCACCCCCGACCCGCATTTCGTGAAGATCCGCAAGCTCTTTCCCACGAGGGCGGAAGCGGAGAGGCGGCGGAAGGCCGGGAAGGATGCCGGCCCCGCCTGGGATCAGGGCCGCCCCGTTTTCGTTCGGGCGACGGGCTGACGCCTCGGCCGTCGGCGCCTGTCGGGCATCGCCGTTTCCCCGGACCCCGTCACGTCCGGTGGACGGATGGGGCCGCACCGCCACCGCCGCGGCGGGCTCCGGGTCGCGACGATCGTCGAGCATCCGCGAACGGATGCGACCGCCGGGCCGGGCGGCGCGTCGGGCGCGACCGGAAGCCGCTGCCCGACGGGTCGCCGACGTTTCGTCCAGTCGCGGCCGGCGGCGACGTCGCTGCTGGCGCCGGCCGCGGCAGTGAGGTACGATCGGGTTTCGCAGGCGGTCGGGCCCGAGGCACGGAGTTCCCCCACGGGGGCGTCCCTCGGGTCTGGAACCACAGACTGATTCGGACACGGCCACCCCCGAGAGCAGCTGCCGGGCCGTCCAGGAGGGCGGTTCCATGGCCGTGCCACGACGGGAGGATCTCCCCCATCCCCGCGAGATCGCCGCGGCCCTTGCGGCGCGGGCGGCCGACGTGTGCCGCTACTATCTGCGGGGCGGCGTCCGGGCCGGGGCCTACTGGCAGGCGGGCGACATCACCGGCGCGGCGGGCCAGTCGCTCTACGTGCATCTCTCGGGGCCGCGGGCCGGGCGGTGGCGGGACGCGGCGACGGGCGACCACGGCGATCTCCTGGACCTGATCCGGCTCAACGGGAACCACGCGTCGCTCGGTCCCGCGCTCAGGGAGGCGCGGGCGTTTCTTGGAGGGCGGTACGACATCCCCGAGCCTGCGCCGTCCGAGCGGGCCGCGTCGACGCGGCGCGCCCGGGCCGCCGATCCGGAGCGCATCGAGCGTTTCCTCGCGAGCGCGGGGCCGGTCCGCCCCGACAACGCGGCGGGGCGGCATCTCGCCGGCAGGGGGCTGTCGCCGGAGCTGGCCGCCGAAACCCTTCTCCACCACCCCCGGGCGCGGGTCAGGGTCGGCGACGCTCTCGTGACCTCGCCCGCGATCCTGGCGCCGATCCGCACCCCCGACGGCCGGATCGAGGCGGTGCACCGGATCTTCATCACCGAGACCGGCGGCCCGGCGGAATTCGCGGGGCGGAAACGGAACTTCGGAGCGCCGGCGAAGGGCGGCGTGTGGTTCGGGGCCGAGATGCCGACGCGGGTGGTGATCTGCGAGGGCATCGAGGACGCCCTGGCGATCTACGGCCAGCTGTCCGGGAGCGGGCGGACGAGGGTTGCCGTGGTGGCGAGCGCCAGCGCGGACCGGATCGCCGCGGTGGACATGCCGGCCACGGTGCGGGATCTGGTGCTGTTCCGGGATCTCGACGAGGCGGGGGCGCGCAGCTGGCAGGCACTGGAGACGCGGTGGCGGGATTCGGACGTCCGTCTCGTCTGCATCGCGCCGGACGGCGGGGAGGGAAAGGACGCCAACGACATCCTGCTCGCCCGCGGCGCGGGCGTGTTGCGGCGCCGTCTGGCGGCCGCGCTCGGCCCGGACGTGGAGGGGGTGCGGGAGGCAAGAACCGGCGAGGACCGCGAGCGGTTCGGCGGGCCAGGGGATCTTGCGAAGTTCGTCCGGGATGCCTTGGCCGAGGAACTGGAGAAGCTCGGGGTGAGCGGGGTGGACGTCCGGATCGGGCACGACATGCCCGACCACGTGAGTGGGCGGTATCTCGCCGGCGTGGTCGAGATCGCGCTGGCGGACCGCAAGGCCATGCGGGGGGCGCTGCGACACGAAGCCATTCACGCCCTACGCGCTCTCGGCGGTCTCGACGGGCGGCCCTGGGAGATTCTCGAGAGTTGGGCGCGGCGGGAGTGGATGGATCTTGTCGACGACCGGTACGCCGAGCTCCCCGAGGAGCAGCGGGTCGAGGAGGCCGTCGCGGAAGCCTACCGGCTCTGGCATGACAAGAAGCTCGACCTTCCCGACAAGCCGAGGAAGGTCTTCGAGGCCGTCTTGAACGTGCTCAATCACCTCCGGAACTGGTGCCTCGGACATCGCTGGTCGCGGGTCGAGGATGTTTTCAGGGCGATCGAGAGAGGCGAGTTTCTCGCCCCTGTGCCCCGGCCCGACGTGACGGGAAAGCCGCCGGTGCGGGTCGATGCCATCGAGTCGACGTGGGGCGGCCTGCCGATCAGGAAAGCGCGGAAGGAGGCCGTGGCCTGGGCGAAGGGGAACATCCGCGGCAGGTACTGGAACGGCGACGCGCGCTGGCACATCGAGGTCGGCAACTCCGGAATCGGCAAGTCCACCCGCAAGGAGAGCCGCGAGGAGCTCGAAGTCGTGCGGGCGCTTCCGGCGCTCCTCGAACACGCGATACGGTACGAGACCGAGCTGCCGTTGAAGAAAACCCGGGCGAACAGGGGCGTCCGGGCGTTTCACCATTTCCTGGGCGCGGTGGTGCTGGACGGCGAACTGCGCCGGATCCGTCTCACCGTCCGCGAATACGAGGACGGGAGGCGCTTCTACGACCACTGCTCCGTCGGAGAGAGTGTGCCGTGGCGGCACGTAAGGCGCGAACAAGGGCAAACCTTGGCATCGACACCGGCTCTTCCACGGCACACGATCAGCGTGAAGACTCTTTTCGCCGGCGTCAAGTACCGCAACGGAGACCTGGTGCTGCAACAGGCGGCGAGACGGCGGGCGGAAGGCGAGGATCCGCGTCACATGTTCGCTCCCGTCGGGGACGCGGGGGAGGCGCGCGACCCCGATGTCGCCCGGGAGGCGCGCGAACGGGTGGCCGAGGCGGCAACGGCCGTCGAATGGGCGCTCGACGGGCGGCGGGATCTGCTTGCCGAGGCATCCGCGGACGGGCCGCCCGCAAGGTGGGTCGTGGAGCTCGATTCCTACGGCGGCTGGAGGGCCGCGAGCGAGGCGGCGGCCGCGCGGGTTCGGGGCGTCCTCGCCGACCCCGCGTGCCGGGCGTGTCTCGCCGGCATGGCGGGCGCCGGGACGGATCTTCGGGACGCGCTCGAGGCGATCGAGAGCCGGCACGTCGCGGACGACGCGGCGGTGCGCGCGCTGGACATCGGGGCCGGGGCCGTCGTCCCCGCCGATCCGCCGGAGCGAACGCCCGGGCCGGGGCGGTTCGACGACCACGGTGCCGAGCGCGCGTTCGCCTCCGGGTCCGGAGATCCGGATCCCGCGGCGACCGGGAACGCGGAGGGCCGGGAAGCGGCGGGGACGCTGGTCGCGGTCGACGAGAACCGGCTGCGACGGGATGCGGCGATGCGCAGGGACGCCGAGCTGCGGGAGGAGCGGAACCGGATGCATGACGGCCGCAAGGACGCCGGCGGCGGCCTGCGTGACGACAGGCTGGCCGAACGGGGGCGGGAGAGCGCGCTCCGGGGCGTGCGGACGGGAGGCGGGCGGCCGGGCATCTGGCGGTCCGGCCTTGATGCGGGCGGCGGCCACCGGCGACCCGCGAGAGGGGGAACGGACATGAGCGAGCGTGATTTCGGAGAGGACGTCCTGATGAAACGCATGGGGCGTCCGTACTACCTGCGCGACGAGGCGCCGGACCGGCTGTCGCCGTCCGCCGCCGAGGAACGTGTCGGAGACGTCGTGGCCTCCGAGGCGAAGAGGCGTGTCGAGGAGGCGGCGGTGCGGTGGAACGCGCCGACGCGCGAGGCCGTGCGGGCTGCGTCGGCGCTCAGGCTGCGGAGCGAGACGAAGCGGGGCGGGAGCGTGACGGTGAGCGTCGTGGACGGGATGCCGGCGCCGCTCGCCGAGGCCACGAACGACCTCGAGAAGTGGGAGTGGTGGCTGGTCGTGAACGGACCGGCCCTCCAGCGGGCCCGCGAGGGGCTGGAGATCGTGGCCGGGGAGAGGGGTGTGCTGGAGGGCCAGCTGGGCGACGTGGGCGACGACCTCGCGGCGGTCGACCGCAGCCGGCGGTTCATCGAGCGGACTCTCGGCCACTCGGTGCAGAACGCCGTGGCGGAGCGGATCGCCTGCATCGAGGACGACGTCCTCGGCGCCTACTGGGTCCAGGAGAGCAAGGTCCAGATCTACTGGATGCCGGTCGCCATCTACTCCGCGATCTGCGACATCCCGATCGAGCGGATGACGCAGATAACGCTCTGCCACGAGCTCGCGCACGCCTACACCCACCTGGGGCTGGACCTGAACCGGAACGCCTGGGACACGGAGCACTTCATGGACACGGACGACCGGGTGAAGGAAGGGCTGGCCCAGTTCTACACCGAGGAGGTCATGCGCGGCTTCGAGGCGAGGACGCCCGGCATTCTGGGACAGTTCCTGGCCCTCACGGAACGGCAGTCGGAGGTCTACACCGACTACCAGAAATGGGTCTCTTCGGCGGCGGCCGGCGACACGGCCCTGGAGGCGGTGCGCTACGCGATGCTGGAGTTCCGAAACGCGGCCGCGCCGGCGACGTACGACGCGTTCGTGAAGTCGGTGCGGCAGTCCCACGGCGCACTCGGCGGCCCGGTCCCGGTCGAGGTCTCCGAGGAGGAGTCCGCGCAGCGGCGGCTGCTGTAGCTGCCGGTCGGCGGCAGGCCGCGGCGGTGCCGGGCGGGGAGACCGCAGACGACGGTCCCCTGACGCGAGGCGGCTCCGGAACATGGGGAATGGTTGCGCGCTCGGGACGAAAGCCGGGGTCTCGATCCCGGCCAGCGGCGGATCGCCGTCAGGTCCGCTTGCGGACCTGAAACGTCTGCCTGCGACAGCTCCCCGGCGGCGGGCGCGCCTGGCGAAGCCGAAACAGTACCGCTTGAAGACCTGAAAGCCCGGCTCATCGGGTTCCTCCATCCTTCGACCGGAACGGAGGGCGGAACTATCCGGTCGGGGAGCCGGCGGCGGGATCGGCGCTCCGCATCCAGTCGATCATGGCCGCGAGGTCGTGAACCCAGAACAGCGTGAGTCCCCGCTCCTGCGCATCGACCAGGTTTCGCAGGGCGTACACTCCGCCGAGCACGGCGGCTGTCACGACCTGGACCGTGCCGAAGTCGCTCCGCCAGGTTGCCGCCTTCACCGCGTCATGGATGTTGAGCTCGACGTTGCGCGCGTAGGCGTCGAACGCGTTCTTCCACAGTTCGGAAATGGCGGTGGGGCAGTCGGCGATCTGCTCGCGCCCCAGATGATCGACCGTGCGCGCCCTCGTCTGGAACGCCCTTGCCTCGATCATGTCGCTCGCCGTTTCCCGGCTTCGGCGACGGACGTCATAGCGGCCCTCCGGGAAAGCGGTCCGGATTCCTGTCCCGCACGCGCGAGGCGAGACGATCGAAGAAGGCCGTCATGTCGGGCCCGGCCGCGATGCGCGGCCCTTCGGCGAAATCGACCTCCACGATGGCCGACGCTTCCACCATTCCGGCCGCCCACGCGGGCGCGTCGCGGCCGGACAGGCGGTTCAGCGCGTCGCGGAAGAAATCCACCCACCGGGTTCCGTCCCGGCGAAGGCCGCTCCCGGTCGTGTCGAAGACCATGACGTACCCCGTCACGATCTCCGGCGACAGCAACTGGACATTCGCCATCTCGCCCGTCAGCTCGTCCACGCGATTCGGAACGGTTCCGGGGACGTTGTGCAGAATCGATTTCAGGCTGATGCCGAGCCGCGCCTTCCCGTCGGGAGGCCATCCCACGTCCCACGCCTTGGAGCGCCCGATTCCCGGCACCGGGAGTTCCCTTGCGGCGCCGGAGACGCCGCGTTCGTCGAGCTGCTGGACGCACATCTCCGCCAGCATCGCGAGCCGGTTGGGCGACTGTCGTTTCCCCTCGACGACGGCAATCCGGTACAGGTCGTCGACGGCCTCCTGCAGCGAGATCATCGCGCCAGACGTTCGATCGCCATTTCGCGATACGTCGGCTCGACCTCGACGCCGATGCTGTTTCGACCGCATTGCCGGGCGGCCACCTGGGTCGTCGCGGTTCCGGTGAACGGGTCGAAAACGGTGTCGCCGACGAAACTGAACATCCGGACCAGGCGCTTCGCCAGCTCCACCGGGAAAGGGGCGGGATGGTTTTTCGTCGAGGCGCCTCGAACGTCGTTCCAGACCTGCCGGAACCAGCGGTCATGGTCGTCCGCCGATATCACGCTGAGAAGGCGGGCGGCCGCGCTCGGGCTGCGGTAGCCGCCCGGCTTGCGCAGCATGAGCAGAAACTCGATGTCGTTCTTGATCACCCCGTTCGGCTCGAAGGGCTTTCCCAGGTAGGAGCCGCTGCCGCCCGTCTCGGTCTTCATGTTGCTGATCTTGTACCAGATGATCGGCGCGAGATTGTCGAAGCCGATGTCGCCGCACTGCAGCTGGATGGACGCGTGCAGCGGCACCACCATGTGCCGCCCGCCGTTGCGGCGGCGGGAGAGGCAGACGTCTCCCACCACGCAGACCAGTCGTCCGCCGGGGACCAGGGCGTCGAAGCATCCTTCCCAGACGCGCCTGAGGCCGTCCAGAAAAACCTCGTAGTCCCCGAGCCGCCCCATCTGCCCGTCGCTGTCGGGATACTCCTTCAGCGTCCAGTAGGGCGGGGAAGTCACGACAAGATGCACGGACGAGGACGGCAACCGCACTTCCCTGGCGTCGCCCAGCACGACCTCGTGAGTCGTCTCCACCCGGGCAAGCAGTTCGCGTGCCCGCGAGACGGAGGCCGGATCCTTGGCGAGGGCGGGAATCGAGCGTTGATGCGCGTTGGGATCCAGCGCCCTCAGCTCGGGCGTGAGAACCGCTTCCAGTTGCGCGTCCATGGCCACCCTCCCGCATCGACACCGTCGACATTGTCATCGGGAACCGTGCCCCAGTCCGTTTCCGGCGTCAATCGGGGCGAGTCGCACGACATCGCGGTCCGCGGGCTTCCCGGTTCGGGCCGTTCCATGCCGCTCTTCGGAAGCGGCGTTCTCATGCGGGGGCGGAAGGCCCTTTCCGGGAGACGCTCGGCGCCGGGGTCAGGCGGCGGCCTCCACCAGCCACGGGAAAAGAGCCGCGCGCTTGCGCATCCGCTCCTTCAGGAACTGTTCCTGGGACCGCGTTCCCTTCGAGGAGTTGCAGGCGCCGCACAGCAGCCACAGGTTCCCGAGGTGGTCCGTCCCGCCATGCTTCCTCGGGACGATATGGTCCACGGTGAAGTTCCGCTTGGGGAAACGCTCTCCGCAGCCGCCGCAGAGGCCCTCCTGCCGACCGTAGAGAAGATCCTTGTGCGTTCTGTAGCCGGGGATGTCGCCGAGATCCGTGCGGGCCGGCTGGTCGGTCCTGTGGATGACATCGCCGGTCTTGTAGAGAGGAACCTCGTCGAGGATGCCCTGCAGGCGCGTCGTGACGAGTTCGGCGGCTTTCGCGGATATGTCGATCCCGATCCACTGGCGCTGCAGCCTCTCCGCCGCCACGCACGCGGTTGCGCAACCGCAGAAGGGATCGAGAACGATGTCACCCTCGTTCGAGGAAGCGCGGATGATCCGTTCCAGAAGGGCCAGCGGCTTTTGCGTGGGGTAGCCGACATATTGCCTCTTCTGTCGCGCGGCGATGGCGAGGCCGTTGCCCTTTTTCTGGATCCACCATGTCTCCGGGACTTTCCCTCTTGCGCCGTAACGCTCGGACGATTCCGCATCGATGGCATCGACCGTGTCGCTCGTGAAGCCTCCGGCATGCGGACCCCCGTCGGCATGCAGGACGCGCACAGCGTCCCGGTTGAACGTCCACCGTTCCCCCACCGAATACCAGAGGATCGTGTCATGTTTCCGGTTGAATTGCCGCATCCCGGGCGATCCTGGCCCGGTGTAGCACCAGACGATCTCGTTCCGGTGCCGGGCCGCGCCGAACACGCTGTCCATGAGCATCTTGAGATAGTGCGAGGCGGTGGGATCGCAGTGGAGATAGACGCTCCCCGTCGGCTTGAGGATGCGGCGCATCTCCACGAGCCGCTGGGCCATCATGCCGAGATAGGCGGCCATGCCCCTGCCGTGCGCGAGGCGGGCGGCGTCGATGACGGCGAAGGTCGCGGGATCGCGATCCCGCAGCAGCGCCAGATAGACGCGGTCCGCGTCGTCGAAGGTCCAGGCGTCCTTGAACGCCGCTCCCGCCGCTTCCGAGCCGATGGGGGCGCTGTAGGTCCTGTTGCTGTTGAAGGGCGGGTCGAGGTAGATCAGGTCGACGCAGCCGGAGTTCAGGCCCCGAAGGACATCAAGGTTGTCGCGGGTCCAGACGGTGCGGTTGAGCCAGTTCGGCTCGCCGGGACCGGTTGCCCGCCTGTCCGGGAGCGTCCCGATCCTGTCTCCTGGGGGGGGGGGTGCTTGGGGGGGGGCCACTGGCAGACTTCCGCTTTCGAGGAGAGGTTGTTCCCAGTGGCCGACGGGAGACCGGCCCCCTGCAGCCGGGACGGACATTGCACGAATCCGCCGCCGCGTTCAAGCTGCCCGTTTCCGCCGCGGCTCACGCGAACAGCGGCTCGGCGGTGACGACCAGCTCGTCGACCCGGTTGTGGTGGGCGTTCGTCATGGACAGGCGGACGGCGTGGAAGCCGTGCCGCCGCACCAGCTCGACGATCTCCGGGGCGGCGTCACAGGTCATCAGGAAATTCGAGTCGTGCTCCGAGACGATCCCGAACAGCGCCGCGTGATCCATCCCGGAGTGCGGGTAGAGCCGCGAGCCGGCGCGCTTCCCGCCCTCGGCCGTGTAGGGCGGATCCAGGAACACGGCGGCGCGGCGGCCCCAGCCGTTCAGGAGGACCGGGAGGAGCTTCAGGCCGTCGCCCTCCGCGAAGGCGATCCGGGCGGCGTGCCTGTCGATGGC
Source organism: Alphaproteobacteria bacterium (assembly GCA_965214975.1). GTDB lineage: Bacteria > Pseudomonadota > Alphaproteobacteria > MPNO01 > UBA830 > JAJEBT01. Next base: position 3,723,703 of record OZ244055.1, on the reverse strand, counting down.
CGCCAGCCGGGACGCCAGCGTCTCGGGATACCATCGCGACCGCAGTCCCTTCCCGTTCTCGCCGGCGCGGACGAAGGACGCGCCGGGGGCGAGAATGCCGCCGCGGCGGGTGCGGTTGAGGACGAGGGTGCGGAAGCCGTGCTCCTCGACGGTGCGCGGCGCCTTCCGGACGAGCCTGCCCAGGTTCCGGGGCGTCGGGTCGAACCGCCTGACCCGCTCGCCCAGCGTCGCCGCGCTCTCGAGCGCCGACCGCCAGAACGCCGCCACGTCGCGGTCGAGCTCGACCATGACGGCGAGGGGCGCCAGGTCTTCCATGACCGCGGTCAGGGACACGACGGCGCCGCCGGCGAACGGCTCGACCAGGATTTCGGGTTTCGTCTCGCGCAGCCATTCCCGGACGTGCGGGATCAGCCACGTCTTGCCGCCGGGGTACCGGAGCGGGCTGCGCTGGGGGACCGTCGCCACGTTGGCGACGGGGATGCGCGACGCCGGGAACGTCCCTCGCGTCAGCATGTCGCCGCCCCGCCGAACCGCGGCGCCGCTTCCGCGGCGGGCGGCCCGTCGCCGCCGCCCGCGTCCGGCGGGCGGCGGACGGATCGCGGGCGGCGCCGGAGACCCGGGGTCAGCGGTCGCGCTCCCGCCCGCGGGGACGGGCGACGACGCCGCAGTCCACGGGCCTCCCGGTCCGGATCGCCTCCCGGGTGCAGTCCCTGAGGCTCTCGCCGTGGACCGCCCACAGCCAGTCCCTCCACCCCGCGGTCGGGTCCGGAACCGGGATCGGCGCGAACCGGTGCTGGACGACGGCGCCGAGGACGAGGGCCGCGGCGAGCGCGGCGGCCGGGACGGCGCGGGCGATCCGGCCGGCCCGGCGGCGCGTGACGTCGCGCTCCCGCGACAGGTCGGCGATCAGGACGCGGAGCTGGTCGGCGATCTCCGGCGCGGCGTTGCGCAGCGCGGCGTCGCCGAGCGCCCCGGCCACGGTCTCCGCGAGCTGGCCGGCGGCGGCCCGCACCTCCCCGGCGATCCGGTCGTCCCTCTGCCGGACCTCGTCGATGGCGGCGGCGATCCCCTCGAGGGCGGCGGCGAGATCCGGGGAATCCGGGCCGGGGGACGCGGCGGCCTCCGCGCCCGGGGACGGATCCGATGCCTCCGGGCCGGGCCGCGGGGGGCCGGCGCCCGTCGCGTCGGGCGCGGCCGCCCGCCGGCGCGCGGCGTCCGGGCGCGCGCCGGAGGGGCGCGGCGGGCCGCGCCGCGGGAGCGCCCGCCGGCGCGTCGCCAGCGGGTCGGGCGTGGGCTTGGCGGGCGGGCTGTCGGGGGTCTCCGCGCTGTCCGGGGGTTCGGTCGGAAACGGTTCGGTCACGGGACGCCTACCTGCGCTGGCCGAGGCGGTGGCTGATGACCGTCCGCGGCGGCGGCGGCGCCGGGATCCGCGACGTCGCGGAGGCCGCGGCCTTGCGGGTCACGAAGGGGTTGGGGTCGGCGAGGAGGCGGGCGTCGGGGCGGAGCCAGTAGCGGGCGTGGTTCAGGTGCAGCGCGTCCCTCGGCACGTCCTTGCCGGCCGCGATGACGTACTGCTCGTCGGGGGACATGGTCATGAGCTGGTCCGGCGTCACCAGCAGCTCCCGGACGTGCGAGATCTGCTCCGACTCGGACGTCGATCCCCGCGGCACGAGCTGGGCGCCCTGCGCCGAGCCGGAGCTGCTCTCGGACCGGCTCTCGAAGGTCGCGGTGCCGATCGCCTTGGCCAGGTTCTCCGCCGCCTCCGTCCCGGAGCGCGGGAACCCGAGGATCTGGAACACCTCGGCGAGCTCGACGAGGTTGCGGCGCTTGTCCTGGCCCCAGGTGTCGTCGAGCGCCGCGAGGGACTGCGCGTGGCACCAGAAGTGGATGCCCTTGCCGGCCGCCATGTTCCAGGCGTCCATGACCGGCTTGAGGTATCCGAGGCGCGGCATCTCGTCGAGGACGACCAGCATGTCCCGTTCCAGCGGGCGGCGCGCGGCGACGGCGTTCGGGATCGTGATCCACAGCCGGAGCCAGGCCCGCGCGGTGTCGAGCATGTCCTCCGGCGCGACCACGAACAGGTCGACGTTCCCGGCGGCGAGGGCGGCGGGGTCGAAGGTCGAGCGGGCGACGTGGCCGGCGAGCTGCGGATGCACGAGGAACGCGAGCTGGTTGGCGATCGTGGTGAAGTTCGATCCCCCCTCCTCCTTGCCCACCTGCTCCTCCCGCTGGGCGGCGAGCGCCGGCAGGCCGCCGCAGATCCGCGGCCCCGACCGGATGCGGGCGCCGATCCGCTGGCGGACGGCGGGGGGCGCGGAGAGGATCCCGTGCAGCGTGGCGAGCGTGCGCGGCTGGTCGTCGATGTCGCCGAACCGCACCCACGCCATGTAGCCGCCGATGATGGCGCGCGCCGACTCGTAGAAGTGCCGGCTGTTGCCCCTGTCGTCGGTCGGCGGGGTCAGGAGCGCGTCGAGGAGGACGTCGATGTCGCGGACGGCGTCGCCCTCGGCGCCGCGGATCCAGTCGAGCGGGTTGTAGCTCGCCGACGCCGTCGCCGGGAGGTGGAGATCGTCGCCGAACGCCTCCGCGTGGCCGGCGACGATCCCGAACGGGTCGAGGAGCACGACCTCGCGGCCCATCATGCGGCGGCGGCGGGCGACGATGCAGTAGGTCTCGCCGCGGGGATCGACCAGCACCGTCGAGCCGTTCCACCCCCGGTCGCCGGGGGACAGGTAGTTGAGCGCGATCTGGGCCCCCTTCCCGGTCCGGGGCGGCGCGATCGTCAGCGCCGCGCCCTCGAGGTTCCATCCGACCAGAGGGGCCCGGCCGCCGCGGCCGCGCTGGCCGATCAGGATCCCGCGGCGGCGCGACAGCGCGCGCAGGTGCGACGGCGCGAGGAGCCGCGCCTTGCCGTGGAGATCCGACCGCGAGAGCCGGCGCCGGTCGCGGCGGTCGAGGCGCGCGGAGCGGGCGGCGTCGAGCAGCATCCAGGCCGGGGCGAGCGCCGCGAGCGGCGACAGCGCCAGCAGCGCGCCGGCGGTGTCGATGCCGGCGAGCAGCGACAGGAAGCCGAGGGGGTCCGCGAGCAGCGGCGACACGGCCCAGCGCCAGACCGTGCCGGCGGCGACGAGGAGCGCGGCCGCGTGGATCCCGGCCTGGAACGCGACCGCCCCGCGGCGCGGCGCGAGGAGATGGACGGCGAAGGAGGCCGCGAGCGCGGAGGCGAGCAGGACCGCGGCGGGCTGCGTGGCGGCGCGGCCGAACAGGAGCCACGCCGCGGCGGCGGCGAGGATCGCGGCGGCCGCGGCGGCGCGCGCCGTCATCCGCCGCCTCCGCGCCCGGGAAGGGCGGCGCCGCGGCCGCGGGCGGCGACGCGGAGGCCCGCCATCCGCCCGAAGCCGGCCGACGCGATTCCGCTCACGCGGTCGGCGCCGTCGCCTCCTCCGTCGTCGCCGCCGCCGAGCCACCTCATGACGGCCGCCGGCAGCATGTCGACGAGCTTGAACGACGCGTTGACGAGCGCGTAGACGATCATGGTGTAGATCGCCAGGTAGGCGAGGTACGCCACCGGGCCGAGGCCGTCGGAGGCGCGCGTGTCGCGCAGCAGCGGCACCCACACGCCGTTGAACAGGGCGACGGCGGCGACGAACGCGAAATGCCCCAGGATCAGACCGAACACCATCAGCGGCGGGCGGAGGACGAGCGCCGGCAGGAACAGCCAGCCCTGGCGCGTCATCGGGGTGGACAGGCGGTCCCCGTCGCCGCGGGTCACGTGGCCGGCGGCGAAGACCGTGACCGCGAGCGTCGCCGCGACGACCTGGAGGATCCACGCCAGGATCCCGAACAGGAACCGGAGGAAGGGGATCGCGGGGACCAGGTAGGCGAGGACCAGGCCGCAGACCAGGAGGATGCCGATCAGCGTGGTCACGAACGCGTCGGCGACCTGCCACGAGCTCTGGAAGACGTCGAGGCCGCGTCCGACGAACGGGATCGATTCGAGGAGCCCCGATCCGGTGGCGGCCGCGGTCAGCGTCCCGATCGCGATCAGGGCGCGGCTCAGCAGCTGGTGGCCGAACCCGGCGACGTCGGCGATCGGGTTGCCGGTGTCGGCGATGCGGACGGCGTCGAGGTCGATCCAGTCGAACAGCCCGTTGACGAGCGCGGGATCGCTGCCGGAGGCCCCGGGCAGCGACCCGCCGGCGCCGGCGGCGGCGGCGAACTGCACCGGCTGGTAGTCGGAGCCCGCGAGCGCGGTCGTCAGCACCTTCACCGCGGCGTCGGCCTGGGGGGACCACCGCGACAGCGACGCCAGCGGGGCCGACACCGACGGCGCGGTCAGCGCCGCGTGCTGGAACTGGCCGATCCGCGACGCGACGGTGTTGAAGAACGCGGCGGCGGAGAGCCAGGTCGAGGTCCGCGCGTCGTCCGACAGCGCGGTCTGGAGGGCCCGCGTCTCGGCGTCCTGGGCGCGGCGGAGCTCGATGTCGAGGGTCGCGGCGTAGGCGTCCGCGATCCCGCGGTTCTCGAGCGCGGCGGCGGGGGACGGGACCGGCTGGCCGTAGGCCGGGTTCCCGGGCACGTAGTGGCCGCCGAGCCGCTCCGCGAGCTCGCGGACCGCGGGGCGGAGCGTCTCGAGCGCCGTCCGGTGGCCGCGGGCGGCGATTCCCGCCGGCCCGGAACCGCCGACGCCGGCGTAGGTCACCCGGCCGCAGAGATCCTCGGGCATCCCGCGGCCCTGGCCGTCGTAGTGGCGGATCGCGGCGTCGCCGGCGCGCGCGTCGCGGGTCGCGACGTAGGGCGCGTCGCCGGCGAGGCGCGCCTGCTCGTTGGCGACGCGCAGGCAGGTCTCGGCCATCAGCAGGCGGCCGAGCGCCGCGCGCCAGGCGCCGGAGTGGGGGTCGGGCAGGACCACCCCTCCGAAGCCGACGATCTGCGTCGCGAAGGGCCGCCACACGGCGGTCGCGAAGTCGCCCCCGAGGCGCGCCAGGCCGAGGGCGGCGTGCTGGGCGGCGTTGTAGCCGCCCGGCAGCGGGGCCATCAGCGCGACCGCGGCGACGATGCGCAGGATCTCCCACCCGCCGAAGCCCCACCTTCCCTGGCGGGCGGTGTCGACGGTCCCGGCGACCGTGTGCCACACCAGCAGCGCGCCGGCGAGGAGGAGGAGACCGCCGTTGAAGACGAGCATCATCTCGCCGATGACGTTGCCGCCCGGCCCCTGGTCGAGGAACCGGAGGACGTCCCTGGTGGCGCGGTCGACGTCGCCGAAGATCCCGGGATCGATGGCCTGCGCCCGCGCCGCGGCCGCCGCGCAGCCGGCCGCGAGCGCGCCGGCGGCGAGCGCCGCGAGCGGGCGGCTGCGCGGCGGCCTCTGCAGCGCGAGGAGCCCGCGCCAGACCGTTCCGGCGGCGAGGCCCGCCTCGGCGCCGAGGCGGGACAGCTCCGGCAGGAACAGCAGCCGGAACAGCATTCAGTTCGCGCCGGCGGAAGGCGTCGCGAGCCCCGGCAGGCGGCGGGTCTCCTCGACGGCGATCGCGAGGCGGGCCGCGCCGACGGCGGCCGACCGCTCGGCGAGCCGGAAGCTCTCCCACTGGAGGACGAGGGAGGTGGCGAGCAGGCGCGCGACGGCGCGCAGGAGGTTGTCGGCGCCCATGCCCTGCAGCTCGGCCGCCCACGACACCGTCTCGAGGCGGCGCGACGCCAGGGTCTCCAGGATCTCGTAGCGGCTCACCCGGCCGCCGGGGGGCGCCGCGCCGGGCGCGATCGCGTCGGCCCACGCGCCGAGCTCGGCGCCCGGCGCGCGCAGCGCGCGCAGGTGCGCGAGCAGGTCCGTCGCGAGCGCCGCGCGGGCGTCCGCCGCCCGCGCCATCAGCACGCGGCGGCGCTCGGCGTCGGTCTCCGCGGCGCCCGCGGCGGGCGGATCCGCGACCACCGGCGCCGCGACGTTCCGGGAGAACGCGACGGCGGCGCGGAGCCCGGCGGGGTCGCGGATGGTGCGGGCGTCGAACAGGGTCGCGGGCCGCATGTCGGCCGCGTGCCGGTCGTCGGGGCCGCTGCAGGCGGGGTCGCCGGACCGCGCGGGGGAGCACCAGGCGGCGGCGATCTCGCGGAACCGCGCCGAGGCGTCCGCGGCCGCGCCGGGGGCCGGGGTCGCGGCGCGGTCGCTCACGATGCGCCCGGTCTCGGCCCGGTCGGCGCGGCCGGCGGCGGATTCCGAGGCCCGCCGGGTCTCGCCGAGGCCCCGCATCCCGGTCGCCGCGGCGCAGGCCGCGCGGGTGGGCAGGCGGGAGCGGACGGCCCCGGCCTCCTCGACCTCGCGGGCCGTCTGGGCCCGCACGCGGGCCTGGGCGTCGATCGCCTGGGCCGAGACCTTCGCCGACTGGGCGACGTAGCCGGAGGTCTGCCCGGCGTGGCGGCCGAGGGCCTCGACGATCGCGGCCTCGGCGGCGTCGATGCGCGCGTTGACGGCGCGGATCGCGCGGGTGGCCTCCGTCCGGTCGTTGTCCGTCGGGTCGCAGCGCCCTCCCCCGCCGCCGAACAGCGCGTGCGCGGGCTGCGGGGCGAGCGCCGGAAGGGCGAGCGCGGCGAGAAGGAGAGCGGCGGCTGGCGTCCTGGGGAGTGCAAACATTGCACCCGTTTCCTTCGGGGCGGGCGGGAGCGTCATCTCGGTCCTCCGATCGCGTCGCGGTAGCGGCTGCGGTCGCGCGGGTTGTCGTCGGGCGTGCGCAGCACGGGCGGCGCGTCGCGGGGGGCGGGCGGCAGGTCGAGCCCGGGCAGCCGGCGGCGGGCGTCGCGGCGGACGTCGGCGACCGGGCGCGTGACGTAGCGTCCGTAGGCCGCGCGGGCGGCGGAGCAGAGCTCGCGGCGGGCGCGGCGGAGGATGGCCTCGATGCCGGCCGACGGGTCGAACAGGACGTCGTGGTGGCGGAAGTCGAAGTCGAGACACGAGAGGTCGAAGATCGACTCGGTGTCGCGGACCACCTCCCGGATCACGGCGACGTCGTCGGCGGCCCCTTCCCGGGCCGCCTCGTCGAGGACGGCGGCGACCCCGGGGTCGCAGTCGGGGGACGGCGCGGCGGGATCCTGCGCGGCGGACGGGGCCGCCGCGCAGAGAACGGCCGCGAGCGCGAGCGCGTCAGGCCGCATGGGGTTCGTCCGCCGCGGGCGCCGCGGGCGCCTGCGGGGCGGGGCGGAGGGCGTTGACGAGCCCCGCGGCGCCGGCGACGACGATCTCGGTCGCGGTGCGGGTCTGGCCGTCCTCGGTCTTCCAGGAGCGGTACTCGAGACGCCCCTCGACCTGGACCGCGGCGCCGCGGGCGACGAACTGCCGGACGGCGGAGGCGTGGGATCCCCAGGCGACGACGGCGTGGAACTGGGTCGACTCCTCGATCTCGTCGGAATCGGCCCTCGACCACCGCCGGCTGGTCGCGAGGCGGAAGTTCGCGACCTCGGTTCCGCCCGGGGTCGCGCGGACCTCCGGTTCCGACGAGGCGTAGCCGATGAGCGTGACCCTGTTCTGCTGAAGCATGGCTCTGTCCTTTCAGGTTGCGCGGCCGTCGGCCGCCTGCGGCGGGGGCGCGGCCCCCAGGGCGACGACCTCGTCCGCGATGCGGTCGAGGACGCTGTTCTCGTCGGCGCGGAGGCTCCGGGCCTCGAGATCCGCGGTCTCGGCCTCGATGCGGGCGGCGGCCGAGCCGGCGGGAAACGCCCGCGCGAGCGCGGCCCGGGCCAGGGGCGGCGGCAGCCGCCCGGAGACGCGGTCGCGCAGCGACACGTCGCGGGGCGCCGTGGTCAGCGCCCACAGCTCGACGGCGCCGGGGGCGTTGACGACCACCTGCTCGCGGCGGCCGCGCTCGCCGGTGCCGATCAGCAGCGCCGGCGCGCCGTCGCGGCCGGGGCCGGTCAGCTCGTGGCGGACCGCGTCCCGGAGCGTGTCGCCGAGGCCGAAGACCCCGGACATGACGGCGAGCTCGCGGTCGAGGCCGCCGGCGCCGAGGATCCAGTAGCGGTTGGCGAGCTCGACCAGCGACTCCCCGAAATCCTCGAGCCGCTGGCTGGCGAGGCACAGCGTCACGCGCTGCTTGCGCGCCTCGCGGGCGTCGCGCTCGACCTGCACCCGCACCGCCGGCGACGCCGCGGTCCGGTGGTACTCGTCGTAGGCCAGCCGCTTCGGGGCCTCCGCGATCCGGCGGTGCCGGCTCCGGTGCCAGGCCCGGTAGCGGCCGGGGGCGAGATCGACGTCCTCGGCGGCCATCCACCAGTCGCGCGTCAGCGCGTGGCGGGCCAGCAGGTACATGGCGGCGGTCTGGCGGTCCTCGGCGGCCGAGCCGCGGGGCGCCACCTCCCGGAGATCGACGCCGGCGACGCGGGCGGCGCTGACGTCGAAGGTCGTGGAGCGGAACATGATCGGCCACTCGCCCGCGGCCGCGGTCAGGACGCGCGCGAAGGCCTCGGTCGCGGTCTCGCCGGCGGCGCCGTAGCCGGCGGTGCGCACGAGGCCCTGCACGGCGTCGGAACGGGCGGCCGAGACCAGGTCGGGGAGAACCGGCACCGCGTGCCGCTGGGCCCGCGCCGCGTCGCCGGGGGCGCCGGCCTCGAACAGGGCGTCGACGACCTCCCACCAGACGGCGTCGGGCGCGACGCGGCAGTCGCGCTCCTCGAGCGCCCGGTCGACGGCGGGGTCGCGGCCGGGGGCGTAGCGCCGCGGCTCCGAGCCGGCGCGGTCGTCGGAGCGCATCTCGTAGGCGGCGTCGATCGCCGGGCCGGCGATCTCGCGCAGGCCGTCGGGCACGCCCGTCCGCCCCGGCGGCGTGAGCACGATCTGCAGCATCCCCTCGAGGAACGCGCGCGACGACGGGATGGGGCGGCGGCAGCCGAGCGGCGTGTCCATGGGGTTGATCGCGCAGGCGTCGTCCATGCGCAGCGGGAACCAGCCCGCCTCGTCGCGCCGCGACGCCGGCAGCGCGTCGCGGATCAGCGACACCAGCCCCGAGCTCGACGCGCCGACGTCGACGATGGCGAGGCGCGGCAGCTCGGCCTGGCCGGACTGGAGGACGTGGGCCAGCGCGAGCGAGGCGAGCAGCACGCTCTTGCCGCGGCCGGGCACGCCGTAGACCAGGTCGAGGCCGTGGTCGCCGCCGGAGGCCGACGACCACGGCAGCAGGCGCCCGTCCGGCGAGCGGAAGACGTGGTCCGCGGCGCCGCGGGCCATGGCCGCGGGCCGGCCGACGGGAAGCAGGCGCAGCGCCTCGGCCAGCGGCGCGCGGGCGGCCGGCGCGGTCGCGGCGCAGGCGAAGCCGGGGACCGACGACGCCAGCGTCTCCAGCGGATCGCCGACGACGGGGGTGCAGACCGCCTCGCCCCACGCCTCGACCGCCCGCTGCAGGCGCCCGAGCCGGTGCGCGAGCGCGTCCTCGCCGTCCGCCGGTCCGGCCCAGGTCAGGAACCCGACCCTGAGCCGCACGACCGCGCGGGATTCCGCGGCTGCGTCGGCGAGGTCGCGCATGGAGTCGCGGACCCGGATCGAATCCTCGGACGAGAACGCCAGGAACGCCGACGCGACGCGGGCGGCGGCGGCGTCCATGCCGGCGAGGCCGCCGCCCTCGATCAGGAACGACGCGCGGAGCGGGATCCCCGCCCTCGCGGCCGCCGCGACCAGCTCGTCGAACGGCCGCGCCGCCCGGGGGCCGAGAATCATGTCGAGCGGCGCGTAGACCCGGTCGTCGACGCGGACCGTCGCGGCGGTGCAGTCGGGCTCGCGGACGAGGATCTGCGGCGCCAGCGGCGGCGGGAACCCGCCGTCCTCGAGGGGCTCGGTCACCCGCGGCGGCGCGTCGTTCGCGGCCGTGACCGGCCGCCAGTCGGGCGGCGTCGACGCGGCGCCGGAGATCATGGTCCGGAGCGTCCGGACCGCCTCCTCGCCGGTCATCGGGCGGACGTCGACGCCGGCGGCGGCGAGGGCGTCCGCGACGCCGTCGGTCCAGGCCGCGTGGCGGGGCGAGAGGGCGTCGTGGACGGCGAGCGGGCACTGGCTGTCCGCGGGCGCCGGCAGCCAGTCCCGGAGGCGGGCGCGGGCGGTGCGGCGGCCGCGGGCGATCTCGGCCGGCGCCAGCACCGACGGGCGGGTCCAGGCGGCGGCGACGACGGTCTCGAGCGCGCAGGCGGGGGCGAGACGGGCCTCCCTCTCGCGGAACAGGTCGTCGAGGTCGAGGCCCAGCGCCGCCGCCTGCGCGCGGCCGCGCTCGCAGATCGCCGACACCGGGCGGGCGCCCCCGGAGCGCTCGAACACCACGTGGAGCGCGTGCCCGCGCCGCGCCAGCGGCGCGTTGAGACGCCGGCCCACGGTCTCGGCGAACGCCTCGAGCTCGGGGGCGCCGATCATGGACCGCGACCCCGAGATCTCGACCAGCGTCGCGAGCGAGCCGTCGCGGCAGACGATCCGGTCGCCGAGGGCCGCGACCGGCGCGAGAAACGCCTCGAGCGGCTTGCGGCGGGCCGCCCACAGCGCGCGCTGCGCGGTCTCGAGGAGCGACGGCACGGGCGGTCGGCGGGCGGGGCGGCGGCGGGCGCGGCTACAGGCGCGGCGTCTGCACGCTGTCGCCGCCGGTGATGCCGAAGGTCTCGGCGACGCCGTTGATCAGCGTCGGCGCCATGAGAAGCGCCACCCCGATGACGATGGTGACGAGCGCGGCCGCGAGGGTGGCCTGCTGGGGCTGGTCGACATGGCGCTTGAGGCGCACCAGGCCGAACCCGACGAGCGCGATGCCGACGACGTAGAACAGCGCCGCGAGCAGCGGCCCGACCGCGTCGAGATTGGCGGCCGCGGCGTCGGCCATGTCGCCGATGGACACGGCGGCGGCGGGCGCGGGCGCGGCGGCCGCGAGGGCGGCGAGGAGGCGGCGGAGGGTGGCGGTCATGACGGGTCTCCCGATCAGGTGATGCGCAGCACCGCGATGCCGAGCGTGTCCTGCACCGCGGCGACCAGCGGCACGATGTGCCAGGCGCAGACGCCGCCGAGGAGGTGCATCGCGGCCGCCGGCGCCGACGCCTTGCCGTCGGCGGCGGCGCGCAGCGCGAACAGGCCGCGGACGACCGCGAACAGGCCGATCAGCGACACGATCGCGAACGCGGCGGCGAGCAGCGCCGTCCAGTCGGCGGCCTTCCCGCCGTAGCCGAGGCTGGCCGAGGCGGCGGTGCGGGAGGCGCCGAAAAGGGTCTCGCCGGCGGCGTCGAGCCACGAGGGCAGCGTGACGAGGACGGCGACGTTGACGAAGCAGAGCGCCGTTCCGGTTCCGCCCGGGGCCCGCGCCGGGGCGTCGGCGTGGCGGACGACGCGCAGGCAGCCGGCGAGGAACGACGCGGCGGCGAGGAGATAGCAGCCGACGCCGACGAGGCCGAGAACCGCGGGCTCGACGTCGACGGCGAACCGCACGAGCGCGGCGCCGAGGTCGTTCACCGCCCCGCCTCCGCGGCCGCCGCGGGGGCGGCCCGCGGGCGCGTCCCCGGCGCGCCCGGCGGGGCGAGGAACAGCACCGCGAGCTCGGTGTCGCGCGGGATCCGCAGCGTCGGGCGGGAGGGGGCGTCCTGGAGCAGGATGTCGCCGAGGCTCCGCGTCGCCGCGGCGCCGCCGGCGTACCACGCCTGGCGCTCCGTGGCCTCCGCGGTGGTGTGGGAGACCGCGCCGTCGGTGCCGACGGTGCGCTCGGGCTCCGAGGCGCGGGCGAGGAACCCCTCGACGAAGCGGAGCGCCGCCGGCAGCACGAGGCGCGCGAACAGGTGACGGTCGACGTCGGCCGGGACGGCGAAGCCGGAGGTGGCCGGATCCACGGCCCAGGCGTCGATCGGGACCGTCGCGCCGCGCCACGACAGCGCCGTCAGCCGGAGCGTCATGCGGTCGCCCGCGGCCTCGAAGCGGCCGGTGGCGACGGCGCCGGCGAGCGGCGGCTCCAGCAGCTCGACGACGACCGGGCCGCCGACGTCGGAGCGGATCTCGTGGAGCGCGCGGGCGTGGAGCGCGGTCCCCGGGGCGACGCGCGGGACGCCCGCGTCCGCCGGCGCCGGAGGGATCTCCGCCGCGGCCGGCGCCTCCGGGCGGGCCGGTTCGGGATAGGCCACGCGCACGACCTTCGGCGGCCTGGTCCAGGCGTCGAGCAGCGCGTCGATCGCGTCGCCGTAGGCGTCCGCCGGCTCGTCGAGGGTCTCGTAGGAGGGCCGCGGGGGCGTCCGGGCGGCGGGGACCGCGACGGCCGCGGGCGCGGTCGCCGGCGGGGCGGGCGCGAGCGCCGGCGGCGGCGCGGGCGGGGGCGGGGGCGGCGCGCGGGTCTCCCCGGTCATCGTCGGAAGCGCCGATTCCCCGGTCCTCCGGGCCCGGTCGATGCGCTGGCGCTCGCTCTCCTCCAGGGCTTCGGTCTGGGCCGGCGTCAGTGCGTCCTCGGGGCCGAGCCGGATGTGCCCGGAGTCGGTCTCGATGACCGGCTGGGCGAGGCCCGGGCCCGCGATCGCGCAGGCGGCGAGCGCCGCCGCGAGCGCCGGGAGGCGGCGTCTCACGGCCGGAGCCTCCGCCGCAGCGCCGGCGCGGCGGCGAAGCGGATCCGGCGCCGCGGCGGCACCCGCAGCGGCTGTCCGGTGCGCGGGTCCACCGACCGGGTGGGCGCCGACACGAAGGTCTCGAACCTCCCGAAATTCCTGACGGTGACGCTGCCTCCGGCGGCGAGCGCGTCCGCGATCGCGTCGGTGACCGCGTCGAGGGCGGCCGCGGCGAGCGCCCGGCGCGCCCCGGTCCGGGCGACGACGATCCGCACCAGCTCCTTTCTGGTCATCGGGCGTCCCCTTCCTCTTCCGGGGCCTCTTCCGGGAGTCCGGCGCGGGGGCGGAACGCGAGGCGCGCGATCCGCCCGTCGCGCGACACCAGGGCGAGCGGCACGAACGGCAGGCGGTAGGCCCATCTTCCGCCTCCGCCGCGCTCCGCGGCGCGGGGGCCGGGCGACAGCAGGTGCAGGGCGGTGACCAGCAGGAGGTCGTCGCCGAGCCTCCAGGCGCGGTCGCCGGCGCCGCCGCCCTCGACCGCGACGCGCCGGGCGCCGGGCGGGGGATTCCCGGTCAGGACGCCGACGAGCGCGTCGTCGCCGGCGGACAGGGCCTCCGGGCGGGTCAGCGCCTCGGGGTCGGCGTCGGGGCCGGGCGCGGCGAGGCGGACGTCGACCATGTGGTCGAAGCCGTCCCCTCCCTCCTCGAGGGCGAGGATCACCGGATCCGGGCGTCCGCGGAGCCGCAGCGCCGCGTTGCCGGCGATCAGCGGCGCCCGGGGCGACAGGTAGAGCACGTGGTCGGACGGCTTCGCGTCCGAGGCCAGGAACCGCTCGTCGAGGACGGCCTCGCGGATCGGCCACGGCGCGCCCGAGGCGTCGGTGACCGACACCACGGTCACGTGTCCGCGGCGGACGCGGACCACGGGGACCGGGCCGGACATCGCCGAGACGATGTCGACGCGGCGGACGGCGCCCCGCGGGCGCGGTCCCTCGGCGCGCCTGGCGGCCCGCCGGGACTGCCTCAGCAGCTCGCCCAGGGTCTCGATCTGGCGCTGGGTGAGCGGCAGGCGGGACCGCCCGGCGCGGGCCGCGTCGTCGTCGGTCGCCGCCCGGTCCGGCCACACGTCCGGCGCCGGGGCCGGCTCCGCGGCCGGCGCGGGCGCGGCGGCGAGCGCCAGCGCGGCGGCGAGCGCCGGGACGAGGCGGCTCACGACGCCCTCTTGGTGGCGAGCAGCTGCGCGACGCCGATGCCGGCCGGCCGCTCGGAAAGCGGCACCCGCACGACGAGCGCGCGGGCGACCAGCTCCTGGTCGAGCCGCCTGGAGCCGGCGGCGAAGGTCACGAGGATCGGGAACTCGACGGTCCACGCCAGGCGGCCCCGGAGCCGGCGGGCGTGGACGATGACCGGAGCGCCGGTGGCGACCGCCGACGAGACCTGGTGGTTGTCGCGGATCCGGGCGAGGAACAGCGAGTCCTCGAGACCCTTGACGAAGCTGTCGTAGCCGCGGTCGGTGAACCGGTCCCGGACCGCGGCCAGCCGCAGGCGCCAGTCGTGGTGCCCGAGGGTGAAGGCCTCGGTGACCGCGCTCACGGTCCAGGTCTTGAGCGCGGCGTCGCTCATCATGGGCTCGTCGAGCGGCGTGAGCCGGATCAGGCGGCCGTCCGGGGTCGCGGCGACGGTCACGTAGACCGTCGAGTGGAGGTGGACGTGGCCCGCCAGCGCGGCCGCGACCAGGACCGTGACCGCGAGCAGCAGGAAGAACGCCCGGCGCCAGCCGTGATGGGCGGCGCGCTCGAACGCCGGCATGTTCGGGAGGTGCGCGAGCGCGGTCCGGAAGTCGGTCATTCCCCCGACTCCTCGGGGGGATCGAGGGTCCGCAGCCACGCCGGCATGTCGGGGACGTCGCCGACCATGTGGCGCAGGCGGCCGGCGCCGTCCCTCCAGGCGATCTGCGGGACCGCGCGCGACGGCCACGCCCCGAACAGGAGGCCGTTCCAGTCGACGCTCTGGACCGCGACCGGATCCACCCGCGCCGGCGGCGCGGCGCCGAACCAGGCCCGGAGCGGACTCGGGGCGGCGAGGATGCCCGCCGACGCCTCGACGCCCGCGCGGCCGAGGACGCCGACCGGCACGACGGTCAGGCGCAGCCGGCCCCGGGCCGCCTCGCGGGCGATGCGGGCGACGGCGGAGCGCGAGTGCGGGCAGGTCGGATCCGCCCAGACCAGCACCTCGGGGCCGGAGCCGAGCGAGAAGGAGAGCGTGTCCGACAGCCCCTGGCGGAACGGGACCGCGGCGCGCGGGGGCGCCCGGAGCGCGGCGGCGGCCGCGAGGGCGGGCGGCCGGGTCCCCGCCGCGGGCGGCGGCGGGGCGGCCGGGGACTCCGCCGGCGCGAGGCGCGCGATCTGCGCGTCCGTCACCAGCGCGCCCTCCGGGCCGTAGAGCAGGCCGGCGACGGCGTGGCCGGACGGCGCGACGTAGAGGCTGTACGGGGGGCTGCCGTCCGCGGGCGCGACCAGCCAGCCCGCGAGCGTCCCGGTCTCGCCGAGGGGGCGGACCCGGGCACCGCTGTCCCTGAGCGCGTCCACGAGGGGGCGGGACGCCGGGGCGGCGGCGGGCGCCGCCGGGCGGCCGGCCGCGGAGACCGGGAGCGCCGCCAGCGCCGCGGCGAGCGCGGCGGCGGCGAGCGCGGGGGATGGGACGGTCATGGCGGGTTCTCCCGGGGGCGGTCGCGGACCACGAGGACGCCGTCCTCGACCGCGGCCTCGGGCGGGTGCGGAAGACGGGCGAGCGCCGCGACCAGCGCGGCCGACGCCTCGAGCGCGCCGAGGTCGGGGTGCTCGCGGTCGGCCTTCAGGCGCCAGCGGCGGGCGGTCTCGAAGCGCACCTCGTGGCCGGCGACGTCGGCCCAGCGCTGGAGCGTCTCGCGGAGGGTGTCGCCGGCGCGCGCCCGCCACGGCCCGCGCGGCGCGGGCGGGGCGGCGGGCCGCCTGTGGGAGAGCACCAGGGTGTCGCCGTGGAGCTCGGCCGCCGGCGGGCGCGGCAGGTGGGACAGGGCGAACATGAGACGGCGGACGGCGTCGCCGAAGGTCAGGAGCGGCCACCTCCGGTCCTCGTCGAGGCGCCAGCGGCGGTCGGTCACCGGGAGCAGCTCGATGCCGGCGCGGGCGGTCCAGCGCCCGAGCGTCCCGCGGAGGGTCTCGCCGGCGCGCACCCGCCAGTCCGCCAGGCCGCTGCCGGGCGCGACGAACTCCGCGGCGCCCTCGGCGACGCCGGCGGGCCGGAAGCGGATCTCGCCGCCGCGCCGGACCCAGGCCAGCCCCTCGCCGAACGCCAGGGCGGTCCAGTCGCCGTAGACGCGGACGGGGCGGCGGGCGGTGTCGATGCGGCGGTCGAAGCGCAGCGTCGCGCCGGCGGGGGCCATGCGGCGGAGAACCCGCCCGAGCGACAGCCGGTCCGGGGCGTCCGGGGCCGCGAAGCCGGGGCGCGGGCCGTCGGGCGGCACGTAGAGGAAGTCCGCCGCCGCGGACGACGGCGGGGACGCGAGCGCGGCCAGCGCGAGGGCGGCCGTCACCCGAAGTCCACGAGCCGGCGGGCGCGGGCGGCGTGCAGCGCCGGGCGGCGGCCGGCGGAGCGCGCCCTGAGCGCCCTGAGCGCGGCCGCGAGCCGGTAGCCGCGGGCCTCCGCGATCCGGAGCGCGGCCGCGGAGGCGACGACGGCGAGGGTCGTCCACCAGGCGGGCCAGAAGATCCAGAGCGCGAGCAGCGCCAGGAGGCGGGCGTCGAAGACGCCGAGGCGCACCGGGCGCATGGTGTCCCGCCACGGCGCCGCCTCCATGCCCCTCGCCCACCGTCAGCCGCCGGCCGGCCGGGCGTGGCGCCGCCGGACGTCCTCGCCGATCAGGCGGCGCGCCGCGGCCGCGGCGAGCGCGGCGTCGAGATCCTGGCCGAGGTCGGACAGCATCGAGGCGATCGCCCCGGGCCAGTCCCGCTGCGGCATGTCGAGCAGCGCCCGGCGGACCGGGGCGTCGAACCGGAACCACTCCCGGACCGCGACGCGGCCGCCGGCGGCGGCGGGCACCAGGATCTGGGTCACCACCAGGTGCAGCACGTCGACGAGCGCGGCCCCGCGCTCGTCGCGCTCCGCCGGCGGGAACTCCGCGAGCAGGCGGCGCACGGTGTTGGCCACGCCGACGGTGTGGGCGGTGGCGTAGACCGCGATCCCGGTGTCGGCGGCGCGCACGGCCGCGTCGACGGTCTCGCGGTCGCGGGCCTCGCCCACGACCACGGCCGCCGGGCGCCGCCGCAGGCTGGCCCGGACGCCGTCGGCGAAGGTGGCGACGTGGCGCGGCACCTCGGACTGGGACATCATCGCCCCGTCCGCCGCGATGCCGTCGAACACGTACTCGATCGGCGCCTCGTAGGACTGGACGCGGCCGGCGCCGGTCTCGAGCAGGCGCCTCGTGCCGGCGGCCATCAGCGTCGACTTGCCGCTGCCGGGGACGCCGGTCACCAGCGTGAGACCGCGGCAGGCCTCCCAAGCGGCGACGATGCCGTCCTCGATGCCGAGGGCCTCGAACGTGGGCGGGGCGTCGGGCAGGATCCGCAGCGTCACGTTGACGCCGAAGGCGGCCTCGGCGAGCACCGGCGTCATGTTGACCCGGAACCGCCGGCGCGCGCGACGATCGGTCGCGACCGCGTGCGAGCAGTCGACGGTCTGTCCGGACCGCAGCAGGCCGTCGGCCGCGGGCGTGAACAGGTCCGCCGCGATCCGGTCCAGGGCCGGACCGTCGAGGACGGCGCCGGTGGCGCGGAGCAGGCGGCCGTCGACCTCGACGCGCGCCGGCTCGTGGGTCTGGAACGAGACGTCGGAGGCTCCCCGGGCGGCGGCCCAGAGCAGGAACTCGTCGAGCCGGTGCGCGGGGAAGACGTGCGCCGCGGGCTCCCATGTCCCCGGCGCGCTCACCGGGCCGTCTCCGCGGGGACGGGCAGCCACTCGGACGGCCGCGCGACCAGCCGGGCCGGCTCCGTCAGCGCCGCCACGGTCTCGGCGATCCGCATCGACGTCCCGTCGCCGGCGACGTCCGCCACGGTGACGTCGACCGTCGGGCCCGACACCATGCGGGCCGACCGGAACCGCCGCCACAGCAGCATGCCCTCGAACGCCGCGGCGAGCCGGTCGAGGTCGGCGGCGAAGACGTCGTCGGCGAGCTCCCGGCCGGCCGCCCAGCCCTCCGCGATCCAGCCCCGCCAGAGCCGGGTCTCGGCGGCCGTGCGCGGGAACAGGACCGCGGCCGGCGGGGAGGGGTCGGCCCACGACCGGGTCAGGAAGTCCCTCCAGTGCGGCGGCGCCGGCACGATCCGCGCGGGCGCGAGGATGCGCACGACCCGGCGGGCGTGGGCGGCGCGGTCCCCCTCGACGCGCAGCACGCGCGACGTCGCGGCGACGACGGGCGGCGCGACCAGGAACCCGCCGCGGCGCAGCATCAGCCCGCGGAACCGGAACACCGCCGACAGCTGCGGCGCGTGACGCTCCGTGATCCCCGCGATCTCCCAGCCGCGCCGCGCCAGGCCGGCGCGGGATCCCCAGGCCACGGCCGCCGTGCGCATGGCGGCGCGGCGGCGCTCGCCGGCGAACGCGGACGCGGCGGCCGCGGGCGGCGGCGGGCGCTCCAGCAGCGCGTCGAGCGACGGCGGCGCGTCCCGCGCCGCGGCCGGGGCGGCCGCCAGCGCGGCGAGAAGGGCCGGGACCGCGAGGCGGGGCGTCATCGCCCGTCCCCCCTCCAGTCGAGGCGGACCGTCCGGCGGTCCGCGTCGACCGTCAGCGCGCCGGCGGCGCCGATCTGGATGCCGGCGTCCCGGAGCGCCATGACGACGGGGCGGGGGCCGCGGGCGAGCTCGACCACGGGCTGGCGCGGAGGCGGCGGGCCCGCGACCTCGAACCGGAAGTCCGCGCGGGCGGCGAGCGACCGCGCCAGCGCCTCCACCGGCCCCGTCCATTCCAGGTCCACCGGCCGCAGCAGCTCCGCCGGCACGATGCGCGGGACCGGCGGCGGCGTCGCCGGGTTCTCCGCGCTCCGGATCGCGGCGAGCCGGGTCAGCGCGCTCTCCGCCCTGAGCGCGGTCTCGACGAGCCGGATCTCGGCGGGGTCCGGTGCGGGGGGCGGGCCCGCGGGGGCCGTCGAGCACCCGCCGAGCGCCAGGAGGACAAGAGCGCCTCTCATGGCCCGCCGCCCGCGTCCGCGACGACCAGGTGCCGGTTGGGCACGTGCGCCGTGACCGCGACGAGACGCCGCACCGCGGGATCCGACAGCAGCCTGTCGACGGCGTCGAGGAACCCGAGGTCGGCGGGGAACTCCGCGGCGGCGCCGACCGAATGCGCCCGCGTCATCCGCCACACCACGGTCCAGCCGGCGCGTCCGGCCCAGTCGTCGAGAACGCCGCGGAGCGTGCCGTGGGCCGCCGGGCTGACGCGCCACGGCTCCGGGGGCGGCTCCGGGGAAGGCTCCGGGGGAGGGGGCGGCGGTTCCGGCGGCGCCGGGGCGGCGGAGCCGGGCGGCGGCGCGGCGCCGGCCTCCCCTTCCGGCTCCCGCGCCTCCGGCCCTTCCGGGGGCGCGGCGGCGCTTCCGGGCTGGCCGGCGGGGGACTCCCGGAGCGTCCCGCCGAGATCCCGCATCCACTCCGCGAAGCTGCCGTAGCTGCGCGAGCCGTCGGCGGCGGGGACCGCCGCCGCGACGGCCGCGGGCGCCGGGGCGGGCGCGGGGGGAAGCGCCTGCTCGCGGTCCCAGTGGCGGTACCAGACCAGGCGGTCGTCGCGCCATTCCGCCGCGTAGCCGGTCCGCGCGCTCACCGTCCGCACCAGCTCCCCGAGGGGGCCCTCGTGGTCGAGGGCGACGGCGGGCGGCGGCGGGAGCGACGCGGCGCCGCCGGCGACGCGGGAGGGGCGCTCCTCGATCTCGGTGTCGAGGCCGGCGGCGGCGGCGATCCGGCCCGCGAGCGCCGGGAAGGCGAGCGGAACGGAGGTCGAGACCGCGACCTCGCGGGCGGCGACCGTCTCGGGGATCGGGTGCGACACCGGCGCGATCTCGACCGCGGCGATCGCGCTCCCGCCCGCGGCCCCGGCCGCGGCCGGGGCGGCGTGCATGGCGAGGAACACGCAGGCGGCGCCCGCCGCGAGCCCCGTGCCCGCGGGCAGGTGGCCCTGCGCGAAGGGGCGGCCGCGCCGGCGCTGGATGCACCCGCGGTGGGCGAGCGCCGCCGCCGAGCCGACGACCATGGTCCAGCCGAGGCCGAGGGGGCCGAGCAGCAGCCCGGTCGCGGCGAGAAGGAGCGCGTCGCCCGGGCCGATCGGCGGGCGGCGGCCGAGGCGCCTCGCGACGGCCCGCGGCACGGCGACGGCCGCCGCCCCGAGGAGCGCGGCGAGCGCCAGCGCCGGCGGGGTCGCGGCGACGACCGCCGGCCCCGCGCCGACGGCGTGCCACAGGACCGCGACCGCCGCGAGCGCCGCGACCGCGCGCGGGTCGATGACGGCGCTCCGGGCGTCGACGCGGGCGATCCAGACCAGCGGCGCGACCACGGGCGGGATCCAGAGCGCGGCGAGCGCCGTCATCTCCGCGGCCCTTCCATGCAGTCGAGGAGCCGCTTCCTCTGGCGGGCGTTCTCCGGGGCCGGGATCCGGTTCCGGACCGAGTTGTGGCCGTTGGAGACCAGGGCGCCCGCCGTCATGGCGCTCCGGACGTAGCGCGCGACGGTCCGGCGGCCGCGGAAGCGGGGGGAGTGGAACCCGGTCGCCGGCGAGCCGCGCTCGACCCCGCCGAAGCGCTCGATCCGCCCGGAGGCGGTGCGCACCGCGGCCTGGACCGGGCGCCCGGAGGGGTAGGCCCCGAAATGCATCGCGACCTCGGCGGCCCCGGAGGCCCGGAGGCAGGCGACGACGGCGCCGACGCGGGTGCCGTCGGGAAGCTCGGCGCCGAACCCGACGGTCAGCCTCTCCGGGGTGTCGGCGACGAGGTTGTAGGCGCGGATCTCCGGCGTCGGGTGCGGGGCGCCCGCCGCCGGCGCGGGCGCCGCGGCGGCGAGCGCGGCGAGAAGGAGGGCGGCGGCGGGGAGTGCAATGTTTGCACCCGTTTCCCCGGGGCTGGTCGGGATCGTCATCTCGGTCCTCCGAACGTGGCGGGCAGGACGCGGCACCAGGCCGCGATCCCGGGACGGTCGCAGAGCGCCGCCGGCAGCGCGGCGGGCGGCTCGCCGGCGCGGGCGCGGAGCGCGTTCCAGCGGGCGAGCAGGTCCTGCGCGGCCGCGATGCCGCGCATGACCGCCATCTCGTCCCGCAGCCGTTCCTGCGCCGCGTGGACCCCCGCGACGGCCGCGGTCCGCGGATCCGGGGCCGTTCCGCCGGCGGCCAGCGCGGACGACGCCGCGAGGACGAGCGCGGCCGCGAGCGGCGCCGGCGTCAGCATCCGGAACAGCTCCCGACCGTCAGCCTGTCGACGACCGCGGTGGGCGCGGTCAGGCGGCCGCTCGCGAACACCTGGCCCGCGCGGAGCGTGCCGCGCACGGTGACGTCGCCGGCGGCGGTCACCGACGCCGCCTGCAGGCCGCGCGTGATCCGCACGGTGTCGGAGAGCAGCCGCCGGCGCGCGTTCACGGTCGGCGCGTTCAGGGTCGCGGCGCTGATCCGGGAGGTCGCGGTCACCGTGCGCGCGGCGAGCGCGCCCGAGAGGCCCATCGAATCGGCGGCGACCCGGCCGCGCGCGTCGACGTCGGTCGCCGAGACGGCGCCCCTGACGGCGGCGCGGGCGGCCGAGATCTGGCCGGCGACGTCGAGGGCGCCGGCGGTCGCGGTCCCGGCGACCGCCGCCGTGCCGTTGACGACCAGGGCCTGGCCGACGACGAGGGCGGAGTCGACGCGCAGGCTGCCGGCCTCGAACGTCTCGGCGACCTCGAGGCGGTCGGCCTCGATCCGGTCGGCGCCGAGCAGCGCGTTGCCCCCGAGGTCGAGGTCGGTCTCCATCACCGTCGCGCCGGGGCAGCCGGGCACGGCCCGGCGGTAGAGGTAGTCGCCGCAGACGGTCCGGGCGTCGTGGCGCTCGACGATCCCGAGCGCCCCGGCGAGGGGCTGGCCCCCGAAGGCGGTCCGGAACGGGCCGACGTCGGCGTCGACCCGCGGGCCGCGGAGCCGCGGCGCGTCCGGCTGGACGATGCCGATGCGGGCCTCGGCGCCGCGGACCGCCGCCGCCGGCCACACCGTGTCGCCGGCGGGAACGGTCTCGGCGACGAGCACGTCGAAGGCGTTCGGGCCCGCGGGCAGCAGCAGCACGCGCCAGCTCCGGCCGAGCGCGCCGACGTCGGGGAACCCCGCGGGGAGCGTGTTCGCGGTCCTGAGGTCGGCCAGCGCGATCTCGTGCCGGCCGCCGCCGAGGGCCGCCAGCGTCGCCGCGAAGTCCGCCTGCACCGCCCGCCGGGCGGCGGCCGCGACGACGGCCGTCTGCTCCGCGGCCGTCCGCGCCAGGCGCTCGCGCTGGCGGTCCTCGAGCCAGCCGTACCCGGCGGTCACGAGGGCGCCGAACACGGCCAGCCCGAGCAGCGCGCCGAACAGCCCCGCGCCCCCGGGGCCCCGGCGGCGGATCCTCACGGCGCGCATCCGTCGCAGGAGACGCGCACCGACAGCACCCGCCGGACGGTCGCCGACAGCGCCGAGACCGGGACGCCGGAGACCGGCGACCTGAGGGCGCGGCCGGCGGCGAGCGACGGGGCCCGCAGGTCGTCCGTCGCCGCGGCGCCCGCCGTCATCTCCCGGGCCTCGATCCGGGCGGCGCGGAGCAGCGCGCGGGCTTCCGCGGAGGCGCGCGCGGTGGCGGACTCCGCGGCCACCGCCCACCCGGCGGCGGCCGTCCGGGCGACGGTCGCGCGCGCGGCCTCGACGCGGTTGTCGGCGGAGACCGACGCGGCGTCGAGGTCGCCGGAAAGCGTCGCGGCGCCGGCCGCGACCGCGCCGCCGACGGCGACGCAGTCCGCGGGCGGGGCGACCGGCGCCCCCGCCGCATCCAGGCAGGCGGTCTCGACGCGGTCCGCGGAGAGGCCGGCCCGCGCCGTCAGGACGCCGCGGTCGGCGGCGGTGCCGATCACCAGATCCGCCGACACCGAGGGCGGCGGCGGCGGGTTCGCCGGATCGGGGACGGCGCCCAGCGCGGCCGCGGCGCCGGAGACGGCGGCCCGCCGCCCCTCGAGCCGGCGCGCCGAGACCACGTCGGCGGCGGCCACCGTCAGCGCGGCTTCCATGCGCGACGCCCAGGGCCGGCCGGGCTGGGCCCGGCGGTACATGACGGACGGCCGCCAGGGGATGGCGCGGTCGGCGGTCGCGACCAGCGCGTTGTCGGCGAGGGCGCGGCCGAGGGCGGCCTCGATCCGCGGGACGTGGGCCGCGATCGCGGGGTCGCCGCGAAGGACGCCGCCGGCGCGCACGGCCAGCGCCGCGAGCGGCGACGCGCCGGCGGCGGCGAGCGTCGCGTCCCCCTCGCTCGCGAGCTCGAGCACGCCCCACGCCATGGCGGTGTCGGGAGCCGGCGCCGACGGGACGCCGTCGTCGTCGAGGACGCCGAACGCGAGCGTCCCCGCGCGGAGCGCGCGGGGCAGGCCCGGAGGGACGGGCGCCAGCGCGGCGACGTCGGCGGGCGACAGGGTCGCCGGCGCGTCGCCGAGATCGTCGGCCCACGCCGCCCTGCCCCCCTGGACGCCGCGGTGGAGCGCGGCCACCCAGGCGGCCCAGACCCGCCCGGCGTCGCGGAGCGCCGCGGCCCGCCGGTCGGCGGCGTCCGCGGCGTGCCACGCGAGCGTCGCGGCGCCGGCGAGCGGCAGGATCAGCAGCGCCGCCACGAGGGCCGCGGCGCCGCGGGGGCGGGCGGCCATCACCGGAACCGGAACGCCACCACGCCCACGGCCGTGATGTCGTCGCAGATGCCGTCGAGCTCGGCCCGCGTGAAGGGCGCGTCCTCGGTCGCGGTCAGCGTGGTCGTCGCCGTGGTCGTGGTGTTGTTCGTCGTCGAGACGCCCATCAGGTCGAGGCCCGACCGCGCCCGGTTGCGGTTGACGTAGGCGTCGCCCATGGCGGCGCAGACCTCCTGCTCGACGCCCGCGAACTGGATCTCGTAGGCGGTCGGCGCGCCGCCCCCGGGATTGCCGCGGATCGTGGTCCAGCCGCCGAACGGGTTGCGCACGGTGTCGTCCGCCAGCCCGGCGCCGTTGCCGACCAGCGCGTTCTCGGGGATCAGCCCCCGCCGCGCGATCGTGGCGACGAGGTCGGCGTTGGCCGCCCCGTAGTCGGGCGAGCCGGCGAACGTGCTCTCGATCCCGGCCTTGAGGCTGTTCAGCAGCGTGATCGCCGCGGTGACCTTCTGCCTCTCGGAGGCCTGGTTGAACAGCGTGATCGCGGCCGTGATGGCGAGGCCGAACAGCACCAGGCCGAGCAGGATCGAGAAGATCGAGATGCCCCGCGGCCGGCGGGCCGGGCGCAGGACGCCGCGGACGGCGGCGGACGCGGAAAGGACGGTCATGACTGATTCGCTCCTTGGTTGCGGGGATTCAGGCTCCAACCGAGCCCATGATCGCGAACATGCCGTTGATCGCGATCGCGGTGATGGCGGCGACGACGACCATGAGCGCGCCGTTGAGCGCCATGGCCTTGGTCCTGAGCGACTGCTCGGACCGCTCGACCCAGCGGGAGACGAAGACGGCGAGCGACTCCTCCCAGCCCGGGCGGCCGTCGAGCGCCGCGATGGTCGGCACCAGCGACGGATCCGGCCAGCCGTGGCCGGTGGCCGTCATGGCCGCGCCGATGCCGCGGCCCGACGCCATGCCGCGCTGGATCGCCGCGATGCGGCTCGCGGTGTACCGCGACGCCGGCCGGCGCAGGGTCTCGAACATGCGGTCGTTGAGATCCGAGCCGGCGCGCAGGAACTCGACCATGACGAAGGTGAAGCTGGCGCCCGTGAGCATCCGGTAGATCGAGAACGGCGGCCAGCGGTCGGCGAGCGCGCGGCCCGGTCCGGACCACAGGGTCGTGACGGCCGCCAGCGCGGCCGGGGCCGCGGCGCCGCCGACGGCCAGCCAGAACCAGTTCGCGTGCACCCACAGCGAGACGTCGCCCAGGAGCCGCGCCGACAGATCCCACGACACGCGCGGGGAGATCCGCTCCATGACCGGGATGAACTCCGCGCCGGACGCCCAGAGGATCATCACGACCATGACGGTCAGGATCACCGGCAGCGTCAGCGTCTGCAGCAGGATGGCCGTCTGCCGGGCGCGGACGTCGGCGATCCGCGCGGCGCCGGCGAACAGCTTCGCGGCCGAGACCTGCCGCGCGTTGGCGAAGATCATGGCCTCGCTGGCCGGCACCCAGAGCGCGATCTCGGAGGCGAACCGGTTCCCGAACAGGGCGTCGCGCCACTCGGACAGGATCCACGCCGTGACGCCCTGCCGTTCCGCCCTCGCCGTGCGGATCGCGACGTCGAGCGCCCGCTCCAGCTCCATCCCGGACTCGAGCAGGCTGGCGATCGTCGTCCAGACGTCGACGCGCCGGCGGACGGTGAGCGCGAGCAGCGCCGCGAGACGGCGCAGCAGCGGCTTCACGACGCCGCCCCCGCCACCAGCTCGACGGGCTGCCCGGGAAGCGCGTCCCCGGGCTCGGCGCCCTTGCGGATCGCGTCGAACGGATCCGCGGCGCCGGCCCGGACCATGGCGGCGACCTGCGATCCGATCGGCACGCCCCGGAGCTCCCGGATCCAGTGCTCCTGCGCCCCGGCGGGGTCGCGCTCGCGGACGCGGTCCAGGTACCCCGCGTCGGGGCGGATCATCTCCGCCACCGCCGTCTGGTCCACGTACCCGGCCCACGCCCGGGACGCGATCTCGCCGGCGCCGGAACGCCGACACGACCCGCAGCCGTCGGGGTTGCGGAACCTGTGCTCCCCGGCGCGGAACGCGAACCATTCCGGGGTCTCCTCCGGAGGCTCGGGGGAGCTGCAGTCCGGGCACAGCCGGGGCACGAGCGTCTGCTTCATCAGCAGCGCGACGTTGCCCGGCTTGCAGACCTCGGCGGCGCTCACGCCCATGTCGAGCAGCCGGAACAGGATGCCGTTCGCCGAGTGCACGTGGATCGTGGTCCAGACCTGGTGGCCGGTGTCGATGAACTGGAGGACCTGGCGGGCGGCGTCGGCGTCGCGGATCTCCGACACCATCCCGGCCGCCGGGTGGACCCTGCAGAAATGCATCAGCGCCCGGGCGTAGTGCGAGGCGCGCTCGTCGCCGGAGCCGGTGGTCGGCACCGCGATCTGGACGGCGCCCGGGATCGGGTACTCGACCGGATCCTCGACGGTGACGAGGTTCAGGCGCCCGCCGGCCTCCCGCTGCTGGAGCGTCAGGTTGACCGCGAGCGTCGTCGACTTGCCGTCGCCGGTCGATCCCCCGAGGAAGATGCCGCCGCGGCGGGACGCCCGGATCCGGGCGAAGACCGCGGCCTGGGCGGGCGAGAACCCGAGCGACTCCAGGGTCGCGTTGCGGTCGAGCGTGTCGCGGTAGAACAGGCGCACGAACATGTGGTCGCCGGACGGCTCGTGGGGGCCGCGCTGGCAGCGCAGCGCCGACACGTTGGGCGGCAGCGGCACGTTCGTCGGCTGGACCGCGAAGCCCTGGAACTGGCCGCGCTGGTAGCTGGTCTGCGCCGACCCCTCGGCCTTGGAGAAGAACAGGTAGCCGGTGAGCCGCTCTCCCTCCTCCCGCGACAGCGGGCGGCCCAGCGGCTCCTTGCGGTCGAGCACGATCACGCTGACGCGGCACTCGTCGCTGTCGACCTCGAAGATGAGATCCGAGGCGTGGGCCGCCGCCGCGGACGCGAGCAGCTCGCGGGCGGTGGCCACCAGCGCCGGATCCGCGTAGTTGGCGGGCGACTCCCGCCCGTCCGCCCAGATCCCGGCGATCTCCTCGACCGGCACCGTCTCCTCGAGGGCCGCGGCCTGGACGGTGCCGTCGCGGCGCAGCTCCATCAGCAGCGCCCGCAGCTCCGGGTCGGTCTCGTAGCCGCTCGCCACCGCGACCCGCCCGTCCGCCTGGATCGCGCAGATCTCCCGCAGCCTGCCGGTCAGGCGGGGATCCTCGACCGGCCCCCGCGGGTTCGCGGCCGATCCGCCAGTCGCGGCCCGGAACCGGTCCCTCGCGGCGTCCCACGCGCGCATCACCGGGTCTCCGCGGCCGGGGCGCCGGCCGGCGGGTCGCCGAGCCACGGCAGCTCCCGGCCGTCGGCGAGGACCACCCCCGGAGGGCGGGCGCGGATGCGGCGCACCTCCGCGTCCCGGAGCGTGTCGCCCTCGGAGACGAACCACACGTCGGTCCCGTCGGAGACGCCGGCGCGCAGCGCGCCGCCGGAGCCGATGATGGTGAACCACCTGAGCGGGGCGGGCGCGACGGGCGGCGGCTCCTCCCCGGAAGGGGCCGGGGCGGGCGGGATCTCCCCCTCCGGCGCGGACGCCGGAAGCGCCGCGGCCGGCGGCGCGCCGAGCTGCGCCACGAGATCGGCGGCCTCGGGGGCCGGCGCGGACGGCGGGGCCTCCGGCGGGGCCGCGTCCGCGGCGATCCGCGTCTCGGCCTCCCTCAGCTGCGTCTCGAGCCGGGCGCGGTCGAGACACAGCGCGAGCGTCTCGCGCTCGAGCGCGAGCGCCGTGACCACGTCGTCGGTGTCGACGACCGTCCGGAAGAGCGCGGCGAGGGCCTCCCGGGGACAGCCGGCGGAGACCGGCGGGACGGGGACGCCCGCGGAATCCTCCGCGGGCGGCGGGTCGGGCGCCGCGAGCGCGTCGACGAGGCCCCCCTGCCCCCGCGCCGGAGGCGGCGGAGGCGGGGCGGCCTCCGGAGAGACCTCCGTGCGGACCTCCGGCGGCGGCGGCGGAACCTCCGACGGCGGAGCCTCCGGCGCGGGCTGGGCCGCGGCCGGACCGGCCGCGATCGCGGCGAGGAGAACGAGGGCGGGAAGGCGGGCCATCATTCCCCCTTTCCGGGCGGCGGCCAGCCGACGAGCGCGGCCAGCGCCTGCCATTCGTAGGTCGCGACGTCCTTGACGCCGGGGATGCGGATCTCGAGCGAGCCCCGGGACCAGCGCCAGGTGCCGGGCGCCGTGCCGCCGTCGGTCCTGCCGGCCTCGAGCGTGCCGTCGGGCCGGAACCGGAACCCGACCTCCCGGCCCATGTAGGGCAGCGTCACCCGCGGCTGTTCGGCGAGCCAGTCGCCGAGACGGAACGCCGCGAAGCGCTCGCCGGTGGGGACGTACGGCATGGGGTACCCGACCGGGTAGCGCCGTTTCGGCGATTCGCCGGTCTCCCACCGCATCCCGAACGCCGCGCCGTCGGCGGACCACTCGAGGTGGCCCACCTTGAGGACCGAGTCGTCGTCGCCGACCGCCCACAGCTCCTCGCGGCCGTCGAGGAGGACGAGGACACGGCGCAGGCCGCGGGGATTGAGCAGCACCGTCCCGTGGCTGGCGCGCAGGAACGCGGCGATCTTCTCCGGCGCGATCGTCGGCCGGCCGTCCGACGCGCCGAGGCCGGTGGCGCCGGGGGCGCGGAACTCCGAGCCGGGGAAGTCGCGGATCGGCGCGGACGGATCCTGCGCCTCGAGCTCGGCGAAGAGGTGCGCGGTCTGGGCCTCGTTGACCGGCAGCGGCGCCGGCAGGTTGGGACAGGCGTCCAGCATGACCCGCGGCCAGGTGTCCTGGACCCAGCCGTCGCCAAGATGCTGCCAGCGTCCGTTGACGTGCGTTTCCGCGCGGAGCCGGCCCGTGACCGGCTCGTAGAAGATCGGGATCCCGCCGGGGGGCGCGCCTTCCCGCCGCAGGCGGAACCGGGCGTGATCCATGTCGAGGATCCGCCAGCGCAGGTCCGATCCGGTGCGCGGGTGCGTCGTGTCGTTCCTGTCGTCGCGGTAGATGGTGCAGCGCGCGGCCTCTCCGGACGGGTGAAGGTATGCCGCCCGCAGTCTCTCGTAGTTGTGTCTCGAGACGTTGCTCACGAGCACGCGGCCGCTCTTCAGCTCGCGGAAGAACTCCGCCGAGTGCGAGCTGAAGTTGACGGGCTGCGCCGAGGCGGGCGCGGTGATGGTCATCGCGGCCGCGGCTGCGATGACGGTCGGGGTTCTGGTCATGGGTCTCTCCTTCATTGGGGCAGGTCGGCGCCGGCGTCGAGCCGGCGCACCGCCAGTTGGTTCAATAGCCATCGCCGCCACCGTCGCCGTAGTCGCCACCGTCGCCGTAGTCGCCGTAGTCGCCGTCGCCGAGGTCGCCGTCGAGGCCCATGTCCCACTCCTCCTCGCAGGTGGTCACGGTCGTCACCCAGTTCGTCCAGGTCGGCGGCAGATCCCGCCGGGTGACGGTGCCGTCGGGCCACCGGAACGTCCGCCGGACAACGGTGCGGTAGCGCCGCTCGGTGCTCGTGCCGATCTGGCCGGGCGGACAGGCCGCGGTCCGGACCTCCTCGGTGACGACGGCCCTGTCGGACACCCGCGCCGAGGCCGGCGTGACCGGGACCGGCGGCGGCCGGGGCGCGAGGGCGCCCGTGCAGGACGACGAGCTCAGCGCCCACGTGCCGCCGACGACGACCCCCATGCCGTCGGCGGAGGCCGTCACCGAGCGGTCGCGGCGCCAGATCTCGTGGCCGGGGACGTCCTCGCCGCCCGGGACGCGGAACGTGCAGCTCCGGAGCTCGGTCTCCGGCGCCGTGAAGTCCGCGCGGCACAGGCTGTGGATCTCCTCCCAGGGACCGCGGACCGGGTCGCCGGCGGGGATCGGGTCGCCGGCGGCGTCGCGCTTGGGAAAGAACGGCTGCGTCACCGTCCGCCGCTCCCTGCGGGCCGCCCTGCCCGGCGCCAGCTGGGGCGCGCCGGCGCGGGTGTGCGGGCGGTGCCAGCCCGCCGGGCAGGTCATGCTCTCGCGGGTCTCCCAGGTCGTGCGGTCGCGCGTCACGGTCCAGGGATCCTCGACCGGCCCCGCGAGCGCCGGGCGGCCGTCCGGCAGCGGTCCCCGGCCGGCCGCGGTCATGCAGGCCGGCATGTCGACGGATCCGCCGTGCCTGGTGTCGACGACCCGGTTGACGCCGGCGTCGTTCCGGAGCCAGTCGAGCGGCGGGGAGTGCACCGGCTCCCCGGAGCCGGCGACCTGGGGCGCGACCTGGACCGCCCGGTGGTCCGCCCCCGTGCCCTTGAGCTCGGCGGGCCCGAAGTACACGACCAGGATCCCGCCGCAGTAGCGCGCCCGGATGCCGCGGGCGGTCCAGTCCGCGCGCCAGCGGGTCGCCGGGGGCGGCGTCGAGCCGTCCCACGCCGTCGCCTCGGTCGACGTCCGGCGGATGTGGTGCTCCAGCCCGTACCAGGCGTCCTGGAGCGCGCGGGCGTGGGCCAGGGCCTCGCGGCGGAAGTGCGTGTCGCCGGTCTGGGCCCCGGCGGGGGCCGCCGCCATCGCCGCGGCGGCCAGCGACGCGAGCGCCGCGCGCTTCCCGCCGGGATTTCTCCATGTTCCGGCCCCCGTCGAGCGGCCGGCCGGAAGCGACGGGTCGATGCCGGAGGTCTCATCGAGGCGCACCGTCATTCCCCCTTCCTGGGCGGCTCCCAGCCGACCAGTTCGGCGAGCGCCTTCCACTCGTAGGTGGCGACGTCCTCGACGCCCGGGACGCGGATCTCGAGCGAGCCCCGGGACCAGCGCCAGGTGCCGGGCGCCGTGCCGCCGTCGGTCCTGCCGGCCTCGAGCGTGCCGTCGGCCCGGAACCGGAACCCGACCTCCCGGCCCATGTAGGGCAGCGTCACCCGCGGCTGTCCGGCGAGCCAGTCGCCGAGGCGGAACGCCGCGAAGCGCTCGCCGGTGGGAACGTACGGCACGGGGTATCCGACCCGGTAGCGCCACTTCGGCGATTCGCCGGTCTCCCACCGCAGCCCGACCGTCGCGCCGTCGGCGGACCGCTCGAAGTGGGCGACGTCGAGGACCGAGTCGTCGTCGCCGATCGCCCACAGCTCCTCGCGGCCGTCGAGGAGGACGAGGACGCGGCGGCGGGCGACGGGATTCAGCAGCACCGTCCCGTGACTGGCGCGCATGAACGCCGCGACCTCCTCCGGCGCGATCGTCGGCCGGCCGCCCGACGCGCCGAGACCGGTGGCGCCGGGGGCGCGGAACTCCGAGCCGGGGAAGTCGCGGATCGGCGCGGACGGATCCTGCGCCTCGAGCTCGGCGAAGAGGTGCGCGGTCTGGGCCTCGTTGACCGGCAGCGGCGCCGGCAGGTCGGGACAGGCGTCCAGCATGACCCGCGGCCAGGTGTCCTGGATCCAGCCGTCGGCAAGATGCCTCCAGCGTCCGTTGACATACGTTTCCGCACGGGTCCGGCCCGTGGCCGGCTCGTAGAAGATCGGGATTCCGCCGCGGGCGCGGCGGGGCTCCTCTCCCCGCCATAGGCGGAACTGTGCGTGAGACCGTCCGAGGATCCGCCAGCGCAGGTCCGATCTGGCGAACGGGTGCGTCGTGTCGTTCCTGTCGTCGCGGGTGATGGTACAGCGCGCGGCCTCTCCGGACGGGTGAAGGTGGACCGCCTGCAGTCTCTCGTAGCCGTGTCCGTAGTGGTGTCCCGAGCGGCCGGTCACGAGCACGCGCCCGCTCGCCAGCTCACGAAAGAACTCTGCCGAGTGCGAGCTGAAGTTGACGGGCTGCGCCGAGGCGGGCGCGGCGATGGCCATCGCGGCCGCGGCCGCGGCGGCGATGACGGTCAGGGTTCCGGTCATGGGTCTCTCCTTCATTGGGGCAGGTCGGCGCCGGCATCGAGCCAGCGCACCGCCAGCTGGTTCACTGAGTCAACGTAGATTCGGAACGCGAGGTCGGGATCCCGGTCGGCAAGCGCCGCGACCGCCGCGTCGATGCGCTCCGAGATCCATGTCCACTCCTCGTGGCCGGCGGGGATCGCGGCGACGATGCGGGGGGCGGTCTCGTAGTACTTGCGGACCAGGCGGCGGCGCTCGGCGGTCCGCGACATGTAGCCGTCGCGGAACGCCCGGAGCGCGGTCAGGGTCGGGCCGTCGTCGGGCTCGTCCCCGCGCATCATGACGACCGCGGTGGTGAGGAAGCAGCCGTCGTCGCCGCCGCCGTCGCCGCCGTCGTCGCCATAGCCGCCGTCGTCCAGGTCGCCGTCGAGGCCCATCTCCCACTCGTCCTCGCAGGTGGTCACGGTCGTCACCCAGTTCGTCCAGGTCGGCGGCAGATCCCGCCGGGTGACGGTGCCGTCGGGCCACCGGAACGTCCGCCGGACCACGGTACGGTAGCGCCGCTCGGTGCTCGCGCCGGTCTGGCCGGGCGGGCAGGCCGCGGTCCGCACCTCCTCGGTGACGACGTCCCTGTCGGACACCCGCGCCGAGGCCGGCGTGACCGGGACCGGCGGCGGCCGGGGCGCGAGGACGCCGGTGCAGGACGACGAGCTCAGCGCCCACGTGCCGCCGACGACCACCCCCATGCCGTCGGCGGAGGCCGTCACCGAGCGGTCGCGGCGCCAGATCTCGTGGCCGGGAACGTTCTCGCCGCCCGGGACGCGGAACGTGCAGTTCCGGAGCTCGGTCTCCGGCGCCGTGAAGTCGGCGCGGCACAGCGAGTGGATCTCCTCCCAGGGACCGCGGACCGGGTCGCCGGCGGGAATCGGGTCGCCGGCGGCGTCGCGCTTGGGAAAGAACGGCTGCGTCACGGTCCGCCGCTCCCTGCGGGCCGCCCTGCCCGGCGCCAGCTGGGGCGCGCCGGCGCGGGTGTGCGGGCGGTGCCAGCCCGCGGGGCAGGTCATGCTCTCGCGGGTCTCCCAGGTCGTGCGGTCGCGCGTCACCGTCCACGGATCCTCGACCGGCCCCGCGAGCGCCGGGCGGCCGTCCGGCAGCGGCCCCCGGCCGGCCGCGGTCATGCAGGCCGGCATGTCGACGGATCCGCCGTGCCTGGTGTCCACGACCCGGTTGACGCCGGCGTCGTTCCGGAGCCAGTCGAGCGGCGGGGAGTGCACCGGCTCCCCGGAGCCGGCGACCTGGGGCGCGACCTGGACCGCCCGATGGTCCGCCCCCGTGCCCTTGAGCTCCGCGGGCCCGAAGTACACGACCAGGATCCCGCCGCAGTAGCGCGCGCGGATGCCGCGGGCGGTCCAGTCCGCGCGCCAGCGGGTCGCCGGGGGCGGCGTAGAGCCGTCCCACGCCGTCGCCTCGGTCGACGTCCGGCGGATGTGGTGCTCCAGCCCGTACCAGGCGTCCTGCAGCGCCCGGGCGTGGGCCAGGGCCTCGCGGCGGAAGTGCGTGTCGCCGGTCTGGGCCCCGGCGGGGGCCGCCGCCATCGCCGCGGCGGCCAGCGACGCGAGCGCCGCGCGCTTCCCGCCGGGGTTCGTCATGTCCCCGCTCCCATCGAGCGGCCGACGGGCGGTTGCGGATCGATGCCGGAGGTCTCCCCGACCTGCCGCGCCGCCTCCGCGACCGACGCCTCGAGCGGCGAGAACCACGGATCCGACGTCACGGCCGCGAAGGCGCGGGGGATCGCCGACTCCCTCGGGGATCCCGCCGCGCAGTCGTTCTCGACGATCTCCCGTATCTGGCCGAGCATGAGATCGACCGCCTCCCGGCTGCTCTCGCCGTTCGCCTCCGTCAGGGTGACCGGCTCCCCGTACAGCAGCAGGTCCAGCAGATCCTGCTGGGCGCGGGCGAGCTGGCCGTCGCGGGCGCCGACCGCGTCCTCCGGGAGCTGCGTCAGCAGCTCGACCGCCGTGTCCTCGTAGGTCGGCCCCTCCCATGCGCAGTACGACGCGACCAGCCGCTCCGCCCCCTGCCTGTCGAGCGTCTCCCGGCAGGCCTCGTCGGCGGCCCCGGAGCCGCGCCGCGACTCGATCGCGGCCGCGATCCGCCACGCCAGCTTCAGCACCTCCGCGAGACCGTGCCCCCCGCCGCGGCGGGCCGCGCCGCCCGCGGCCCGGACGCACGCGACGGCGTCGGCGAGGTCGGGGACGGAGGGGATGCCCTCCGTGTCCCGGTAGACCGTCTCTCTCGTCTCCGCGCCCATGGCGCCCTCCCCGTTCATGGCGGCGCGATCCCCTGCCGGTCGAGCTCCGACTCCAGGATCTCGACCGGTTCCGCGAGGCGGCCGTCCACCTGCCACTCGCTGCCGACCTTGCGCAGGCGCGTGACCTCGAGGCCGGGGGCGCGGGCGAGCATCCGCTCGATCCGGGGCAGCGACTGCGCGGACCGGATCTGCACGGTGCTGGCGCCGGCGCCGTCGGCGTACTGGAGCTGCTCGACCCTCGGCCCGACCACGCGGTCCATGGTCCGCCGCCACGCCAGCGGCGGGGGGCGCTCGCGGGCGGCGCGGATCACCGGCGGCAGCGAGGCCACCCCCCATGCCGTCGTCCCGGAAACCTGCGCCAGCGTCCACGACGAGAGGTGCGCGAGCGCGATCTCGCGGTAGGCGGACGCCCGGCGGTCGCCGGAGAGCGACCACTGCACGACGAGCGCGGGGCGGCCCCGGAGGCCGGGAGAGACCTCGACGAGAGCCGGCTCCGACAGCCGGGCGCGGCAGCCGAGCGACGACACGGACCATCCCGGAAGGAGGAGCGGGCGGGCGCGGATCGCCTCGCGGCACGCGCGCGCGAACGCCACGCTGTCGATCTCGACCGGGACGCGGGCCTCGACGATCCGGACGACCGAGGGGGCGGGCTCCGGAAAGAAGGCGCCCAGAATGTCGTCGAGGTGCAGCGCGGCCGCTCCGACCGCGGCCAGGGCGGCCGCGGCCGCGACGGCCTGCGCCGCGCGGCGGCGTCCGGCGCCCGGCCTGGGGGCCGGACGGAGCGGGTACTCGCGCGGAAGGGAGGCGGCGCTGAAGTCGGCGGCGTCCTCGACGAGGCCGGCGGTGGCGAACAGCGCGCCCCAGCCATGGGAGCGGGCCCGCTCGAACTCCGAGAGGGCCGTCTCGCGGCGCTGGTAGGCGGTGTCGCCGTCGGCGAGGATCTTGCCGTCCACCACCTTAACGAGGGCGTGGACGCCGCCCTCGCCCTCGATGAGCGCCATCCACGTGTCGCCCGGAATGCGGTCCGCGACGCACGCCGCGAGGGACGGCATCCCCTCGGAGTGGAGCTCCTGGTCGGGGGCCCAGCCCGTCTGGCGCTCCCGCGCCACGAACCACCTGTACCGCCCGCGCCGCGCCGTCCGCGCGATCGCGGCGTCGTCGGTCCCGTCGTGCCAGTCGAGGCCGGCGACGTAGGTCGTGCCGTCGAGCAGGATCGCGGTCATGGCGTCACCGGGACGTCGCCGGCCGGAGCGGCGGCCGTGATGCCGAGAGGTTCGCCGACTTCCGCCCGGAGCAAAAGAATCTGCTCCAGCCGGATCGAGGCCCCGCGGCGGGCGCCGTCGGGGAACGGCAGGTGCGGATCGAGCGTCCCCTCGAGGTCGGCGGAGGACGAGCGGTCGCGGAACCCCGAGACGATCATCGTCTCGCCGCGGCGGAGTCTCTGGGTGACCTGGACCGCCCGGTCGGCGTAGGTCGGGAGCTGGATCTGGTCGCCGCCGGCGCCGGTGCCGAAGACCGCGAAGGTGGGCCGGTCGCGGAGGCTCGCGAACAGCCTCACGAGGATCTCGTCGGGGGCGACGATGCGCGCCACGTAGCTCATGGAGAACCCCGACGCGATCAGGCCGGGCGTGAGGGTGGTCCGCGTCCCCGTCTCGGTGGTCTCGGTGCTGACCTGGGCGAGATAGGCCTGCTTGAGCAGCTCGAAGAACTGCGCCGGGCGGCCGTTGAGGCTCGGGACGTCGGCCGACAGGACGCGCGACGTCGTGCCGATGCTCTGGAGCGCCGCGAGCGTGCCGGCGAACGTGTCCGCGGTCAGGGCCGCGCCCTCGACGGGCTTGACGACGGCGATCGATCCGGCCGTGCTGCCGATCTCGAGCTGCAGCCCCGAGGCGCGCCCGCCGAGGATCCTCTCGAGGGCGGCGACGATGCCGAGCCGGTAGTCGGCGGCGCGGGCGGTGCGGACGGTGTAGACGTGGGCCGACACCGTGACGGGGCGGAGCACGTCGCGGTTGAGACGGTCGAGCCACCTCTTCGCGGCGGCGACCTCCGAGGGCCGGGCGGTGACCGTCACCAGCGCCGCGGTCGGGGAGACGACCACGGTGGCGTCGGAACTCGTCAGCGCCCCCAGCTGCGCCCGGATCTCCGGCCAGGGGTCGTAGTTGGCCTGGGTCGTGAGGGTCTGTCCGGACTGGCTCGACGCCCCCTCCCCGGATCCCGCCTCGGCGGTGTTGGTCTGGGCGGAGTAGCTCTGCGTGCCGAGCAGGGCGTTGATCCTCCAGGTGACGGACCGGCGGCGGGTGACGACGACCTCGGACGCGGCGGCGTCGTAGGCCCAGCTGTAGCCGGCGGGGACGGTCCAGGCGTCGAGCAGCGCGTCGAGCGGTCCCGTCCAGATCCCGCCGACGGGGGACCAGCCGTCCGCCAGCGCCCCGGCCAGGCGGACCTCGGCCGAGGCCGTCGGAGGCGCCCCGGAGAGGCGGACATGCAGATCGGTCGCGGCGGTGATGCGCGCGGCGACGATCGCGTCGTCGAGGGTTCCCCGGAGGGGGATGGTGACGCCGTCGGGGCCCGCGAGCCGTTCCGGAAGAGCGCGCGACCGCGGCGTCGCGGAGGGCCGGAGCCCGAGGAACGGACGGCCCGACACCCGCAGCTTCGCGTAGCCCGAAGGGGCGGGACGGAGGTCCGCGATCGCGGAACCGACGTCGGCGGCGGCGTCCTGCGCCTCCTCGACCTGGGCGAGGCCGCAGCCGGAAAGCGCGAGCGCGGCCGCGGGCCAGATCAGGCGGGCGAGATTCGGCCTTGACTCACTCCAGAGGATCCGCAACAGTGCCGCTCCAGTGAGCGGCAATCGTCACTTGTTCGGACGCGGCGCATCATAGGTCACGCACCCTCCGCCACCCAAGGATCCAGCTACTGCCACCAGGCTCAAGGCCTCAACCCGGGTGCGTGACAGGAGGAGTCTGGCAGCGAGGAAACCCGGTGTCAACACGCAAAAAAGAAGGGTCGGGGCGAACCGACCCTTCCGCGTGTTGGCTTGCCGGCCGCCGGAAGGAAAATCCCCCAGAACCGTAGCCCTCACCAGCATTCAGTGGGGAATCTACGGGTTCGAGGGGGTGCTGTCAACAGCCCCGGCGGGCGGTCGCGGAATCTTTTCACGCTGGCTGAACGAGGGACATGGAACCCCACGCCACCACGAGAGCGCACCCCGACTTCACGACCCTTTCATCCGCCGCGGCGCCGCCGCCCTTCGACCGCTTCGAGATCCTGCGCCTCGCCGAGGCCGCCGGCCGCGAGGGGGGCTGGACCGGGCCCCTGCTCGCGCATCTGGAGCTCCTGCTCTGCCACAGCCGGAGGCGGGACTGGGAGCCGGACGAGCGGCCGGTGGTCTGGCTCAGCGTCCGCGCGACCGCGGAGAAGCTCGGCGTGTCGCCGGGGACGGTGCGCCGCCACGAGCGCGTCCTCGAGGGGATGGGCGTCCTGGTCGTCCGGACGCGGGTCGGTCAGCGGCGGTGCGGCCGGCGCGGCGAGGACGGGTACATCGAGTGGGCGTACGGCGTCGATCTCTCGCCGGCGCGGGATCTCCTGCCGGAGCTGCGCGAGACCGCGGCCGCGGCGCGGCGGCGGGGCGGCGCGCTGGAGCTGGCGCACGCGCAAGCGAGGGATCTTCACTGCGAGGCGCGCGGGATCCTCGACGCGGGCGGCGTCGGCGGCGCCGCCGGCGGCCTGCGGGCGGAGCTGGCCGCGATGCAGGAGCGGTTCCGGCGGTCCCGGCGGATCGAGCGCGTGCGGGAATGGATCGAGGCGCTGCTGCGGCTGCTCGACAGGCTGCGGCGGCTGGCGGGCCTCGCGGAGACGGCTCCGGCGGCCCCCGCGGCGGGCGGCGGCGGCGACGGAAATCGCGGCGGGCGGGAACCGGAATCGGCGCGGGCGGCAACCGGAATCGATTCCCCCAATAGATTACTCACCCATTCCGAACAGGGATTCCCTGGTAACGGCCTCCAGGGGGAAAACCTCCCCGGCGGCGGGAAGCGGGCGGCGCGGCCGGCCGGCCCCGGAAGGGGCGGACAGGCTCCCGCGGCGGGGCCCGCGCCGCGCGGCGGGTTCCGTCCGCGCCGGCGGCCGGCGGCGGGCGCGATCCGGGCGGCCGGCGCCAGGCCCCCGGCCGTGGCGGGACGGCGGGCGGCGGCCCCGGTCCGGCTGCCGGCCATGGACATGATCGAGGCCGCCGCCGGCAAGGTGCCCTACAGGGCGGCACGGGAGATCGCGGACGAGCTCGAGCGGCGGAGCTACTGGATCGGCTACCCCGCCGACGGGTGGGCCGGCCTCGCCGACGGCGCCCGGAGCCAGATGCTCCGGCTCGGCGTGTCCCAGGCCGAATGGGGCGCCGCCTGCCACGTGATGGGCCGCGGGGCGGCCGTGTGCGCCGCGCTGCTGGTGCTGCTGAAGTGGGATCTCGGCGTCGTGTTCTCGCCCGTCCGCTACTTCGGCGCGCTCGTCGACCGCGCCGGGCGCGGCGAGATCCGGCTCGCCGCCTCCGTCTACGGCTGGCTGGTCGAGAGGCGCCGGGGCTTCCCCGGCGCGGCTGGCTTCAGCCGCGGCGGCCGGGCGGCCGCGGGCCGCGGGGAGGCCTGAGATGGCGGACAGGGGGACCGGCGTCGCCCGGACCGCCGACGGCGGCGACGCGAACCGGTGGCTGCGCTGGTGCCACCTGGTTCCGCCCGGCTCCGACCGCGCCTACCTGCGGCGCTTCACGCTGGCGCGTCTCGGGCGCGGGCGGCGGCTGTACCTGCACCGCTACGTCGGGTCGGACTGGAGCCGGGATCCGCACGACCACCCCAAGTGGTTCCTGTCGGTCGGGCTGCGGGGCGGCTACGTCGAGGGGGCTCTCGCGCCCGGCGGCGCGGTCCTGCTCCGGCAGTTCCGGGCCCCGTGGATCCGCTTCTTCCCGGCCGGCCACTGCCACCGGCTCCGCGTCGTCCCGGCGCGCGGGGCGCTCACGATCTGCCTGACCGGCCGCGACCGCCGCGAGTGGGGGTTCGCCGACCGCCGGAGCGGGCTGTGGACGCCGTGGCGCGTCCGCATCGGGGCCGGGCGGGGGCGCGGAGAGGCGGCGGACGGCCGGCCCGGCGACCCCGGAACACGAGAACCGGAAACACGGGAAACCCGAACACGAGGAGACACGGGATGAAGGACATGTTGCCGGCGACCGCGTGTCGTGGATCGAACCGCGATGGAGCGGCGGGGAGGGAGGCGCGAGGCTCGACGGCCGGAGGCTCGTCCGGGGCGACGTCGAGGACGTCGAGGACGGTCGGACCCGCGTCCGCGTCGAGACTGTCATCGGGGATGACGTCGGGGATGACAGGCTGCGCGCCGGCGATACAATCGAGCGGTCCGCGGACGTGTTCGACGGCTACGGCGCGCGCCGGGCCGCATGGACGGACGAGGCCGAGCGCGAGCGCGCGGCGGCGTCCCCGCCGCGCGCCGCGGACGCGCATGAAGCCCCCGTCCGCGATGCCGCGGGCGGGCGGCGTCCGTGACCGAAAGGCGAGTGATGAAAACCCCCAAAAGGAGGGCGGGCGTGGCCGGTTTTCACGACCCGGTCGAGATCGTCGCCGGGATGCGGCTGGCGGCTCACAACCCCGCGAAACCCGAACAGAATCTGGACGGAGTCGTCCTGTCGGTCGACGGCAACGAGGCGACCGTGCGGTGGGACCAGGACGGGGAGATCGAGGTCTTCGACGTCGAGGATCTCGAGGATCTCGCCGTCCTCACGCGCGAGGAACTCGGTCTGTCCGACGACGACTGAGCCGTCCCCGGCCCCGCCACGGGGCCGACGGGCCGGAACCGGAGCGCGCGGCGGGGCGGCGCGAACCTCCACGGCAAGCCGGGCGGAACCGCTCCGACGGGCGGCGGGGGGAGGGCCGGGAACAACCCCGAAGGAAAGGTGAACGGAACCGCCCTCCCGCGGGTTTCCGCGGCCCGCCGGGGGACGTCGCCGGCATGCCGGAGCGCCGGCCCCCGCCGAAAAGACGGGCGGAACCGCGCCGCCGGACGAGGGGAACCCGACGCCGCCCGGACGCGGTCGCGACGCCCGGAACGCGATCCCGCCGTCGCGGGCCTGCGAGCACTCTCCACGACTGGCTGCACGTCCACGCCCGTCCCCGGAGCGACCAACGGGAGACCGACGATCCCGGCGGAATGGAGCCGGAGGAGCCGGAAAGAGCCGCTGCGGACGGGCCGGCGGGCGGGGACGGCACGCGGCCGAAGCTCCGGGATGCGGGCGGGCGGATGACGCCGTCAGGCGCGGGAACCGCGCCAAATCCCTTCGGATCCCGGACCGACGTCAGCGACGGCGCGGCCTCCGGATCGCGGGCGCGCCGCCCGGGGGATCGGCTGCGCGGCTGCAGCAAGCGCCGCGTTCGCGGGCGCGGGGGTCGCGACAGGCCACCGCGTCGGGCGGCTCGGGAGGCTGGATCGCGCGCCGGTCCCGGCGGCGGGTCATTCGAGCAACGAGGCGATGCCGGTGTCGAAGTGCGCCATGATTTCCTTGTGGTCGTCCACCGACCGCCACAGCATGACGTTCGACTCGCAGCCCCGGAACCAGTGCGTGATCTCCTGCCGATAGATCGGGTCGCGGGCGATCCCGTTGGTGAAGACCAGCCAGAAGGGGATCACGCCCGGGGGGTGCTTCCCGATCTCGCGGGCCGACCGGACGATGCCGGGCATGAAGTGCTTGCACGCTCTCTCGTGGGCGTTCCCCGCCGCCCGCTGGCGCTTGATCTCGACCCATACGCGCTTGCCGGTCGCCGGATTGTGAATCTCGTACTCCGGGCGAATGCCGTGCGGTCGTCCCGTCCCGGTTTTCCCGTAGATGCCGGAGAGCGTTCTCGGGCGACGGGCCGGTTCCATGCCCAGGCCCGTCAGATGCGGGCGCATGACCGCGTGAAACACGTCCTCCGCGCCCGCGCCCCGCGCAACCCCTTTTCCCTGCCATTCGTCGCGCCCGGACAGGTGTTCACGCGCCATGAGCGTCGAGCCCCCACATGGTCCAGCCATCCAGGGCCGGAAGCCGGGCGAACAGCTCGATCTTCCTGGAGAACGGGAACATGGCCTCGATCCGCCTGCGGACCTCCCGGGGTTTCTCGGAGTGGCCGTTGCGCTTTTCGCTCACCAGTTGCCGGACGTTCCGCGCCCCCCGCGGGCCGGGGATCTTCCCGTGCTTGAAGACAAGGCAGAGCTCGCACTGGCTCATCGTGTAGAAGCCGGGGTTGACGCGGACCTTGTCCCACACGAACGCGACCGTGGCCCACGCGAACCCCCACGCCTTGCCGAGATCGACGGCCTGGTCCAGGTGCGGACTCGTGGACCACATGAAAAGCAGGCTGTCGTCGGCCGCGATCCCCGGGACTTCCAGTTCCTTCAGCTGGTCGAGGGTCACGGTGGGATAGTGGCGGACCGCGCCGCCGGTGTCCCCGCTGCCGGGACCGGCATGCTGCAACTGGCCTTTGTAGTCCCAGGGCGGATCGGCATAGATGATGTCGAACCTCTCACGGGGCAGTTCCGGGAACAGCCGGTCGGGCCCGGTCGCGCGCCGCGGGGCGCGGGCGGCCTGTTCCGGCGTCCGGTCGTCGGGCGGGACGACGAGTGAGGCGGACATGGCTTCCGGGTTCCTCGCTGGGAGCGGTCTGCGGCACCAGACGCACGTTTTGCAATTGTACGCGAATCGGCGGCGGAAAGTCGGCGCGAAACGCGGCCGGCTTCGCCGGAACCCCGCATCGCCGACGGAACCGGGCGCGGAACCGTCCCGGCGGCGTGTCGCAATCGTCGGGCGGGTGGGGTAGCCTCCTTCGCCCCGGACCACTCTCCCCCGCCGTCACCACCGGATGCATCCCGTCATGGCCAGCTCGGAGCGGGCGCGGTACGCCGTGTACGCGCGGTACTCCACCGCGCAGCAGAACCCCCGGTCGATCGAGGACCAGGTGGCGCTCTGCCGCAGGCACGTCGCCGGGCGCGACGTCGACGTGACCGTGTACGTCGACCGGGCCGAGACGGGGACGTCGATGCATGGCCGGTCGGGGCTGGCGGAGCTGCTTCGGGCGTGCGACGACGGGGAGGTCGACGTCGTCCTCGCCGAGGCGCTCGACAGGATCAGCCGCGATCTCGCCGACCTGGCCTCGCTGTACAAGCGCTGGGCGTACCGCGACGTGGTCCTCGAGACCGTTCAGGAGGGCGTGGTCAATCCGCTGCACGTGGGCCTGAAGGGGGTGATGAACGAGGAGTTCGTGGCGGCGCTCGTGGCGAAGACCCGGCGCGGCATGGAGGGCAACATCCGCGCCGGGAGAGCCGCCGGCGGCGTGTCCTACGGGTACCGCGCGGCGCCGAGGATCGATGCCGACGGGCGCGTGGTCCGGGGACTTCGGGAGATCGTGCCCGAGCAGGCGGAGGTGGTGCGCCGGATCTTCCGCTGGTACGCGGCCGGCCGGGGCTCCCGCTGGATCGCGGCGCGGCTCAACGCCGAGGGGATTCCGGCGCCCCGGGGCGGGGAGTGGAAGGCGATCACGATCACCGGGCACCGGCAGCGCAGGAACGGCATCGTCTGCAACGATCTCTACCGCGGCGTCCTGATGTTCGGGCGGACGCGGTCGCGGCGGGATCCCGGCACCGGGCGGCGGAGGACGCGGACCGTGGACCGGAGCGAGTGGACCGTGACGCAGGTCGAGGAGCTGCGGATCGTCGACGACGACCTCTGGGACCGGGTGCAGCTGCGGAGGGACGCCGGCCAGGGGCGCGGCGCGGCCGGGCGGCGGGGGGATCCCCGGCCGCTGACCGCCCGGATGCGGTGCGGGCACTGCGGCGGGAGGGCGACGATCCACAACGCCGCGCGCTATTCGTGTCTCTCGCGCCGGGAGGGAGGGCTGTGCGATTCCCGGGGATCGGTCCCGGTGGCGGCCGTCGAGGCGGCGGCCCTGGCGCGTCTCGGCGAGTTCGTCGCCCACGGGGCGGACTGGCCCGCGGTGCTGGGGCGGGCGGACGAGACCCTCGAGGCCGAGCGCCGGACCGTCGGGAAGCGGATCGCGGCGACACCGTCCGGCGGCGGGTGACCGAGCTCGAACGGGATCTGGCGGGCCTGCGGAGGCGCCTGAGGGAGATCAAGGGCGTCGCCGCGGACCGGCGCCCGGCGCGGGAGCTCTGGAACCGGCTGCAGTCGCGGGCCGAGCTGCTGGTCCGCGCGGCGGGAGGCGTCGACCCGCAGGCCCGCCACGACGCGCTGCTCGTGGTGCGGGATCTCGTCGAGCGCATCGAGATCTCCCGCGGACGGACGGCGCGGAAGCCCGCGATCGCGGTGCGGTTCGACGAGGCGGCGCTGATCGCCATGGCGCTGCGCGACGGCCCGGACGCGGACGTGCTGCGGCGGGGCACGCCGTGAGCGGAAGCGGACGGGCGGGCGCGGCCCGGAACCCGGGCGGCGGGTGAAGCGCGCCATGCGCATGGCACGCCGCCCGGTGACGGCGGGGGCGGAGAGACGCGCCGGCGCGGGACGCCGGCGGAACGGCGGCGGAAACGGGTGCGGCGCATCCGGCGAACCAGGGAGGAACCTGTCATGGACCCGGACATCCGCGCCGAGATCGCGGCGCCCCTGATCGATCTGCTTCACGACGGCGGGCGGCCGTGGGAAGCGCCGACCGATCCGGACGGCGAGCCGGCGGGGCTGCCGCTGCAGAGCAGCGGACGCCTCTGGAGGGGCGTCAGCGCTCTCTCGCTGTGGACGGCGGCGAAGGGGGCTGATACATGTAGTCGTGCTGGATGACGGCTGGCCGGGTGGCCGGTTTGGGCGGGCGCGTCCGGGACGACGCGGGCGGCGGGGTTCTCGTGCTGGGTCGCCTTGCCGGGAAGCGGGGCGCCAGGGCGGTCAGGAGGCTGTATCCCGTCTTCAACGCGGACCTGGTCGACGGGATTCCGGCCCGCTATCTCGTCGGAAGGACGGACACCCCGCCGCTCCACGAGCGATACGATCTCATGGAGGCGTTCGTGCAGGCGTCCGGGGCGGACGTGCGGCACGGGAGCGACGAGACGCGCTACGACCCGCGTGCCGATCGCGTCCACATGCCGGATCGGCATCTGTTCCGAACCGAGGACGGCTACCATTCGACGCTCGCGCGCGAACTGGTCCGCCGGACCGGAGCGCCGGGGCGGCTGGCCCGAACCGGAGCGGCGGACGGCACGGACGACCTCCGCGCCCGGGCGATCGAGGATCTCGTCGCCGAGATCGGGACGGCGATCGTCGCCGCCAGGCTCGGCCTGGTCGTGCTGCCGCGCGACGATGACGCCCGTCTCGCCGAAGCCTGCCTGGAGATCCTCGAAAGCGATCCGCACGCGTTCTGCCGCGCCGCCGCGGACGCGGAGCGGGCGGCGGACCGTCTGACGGGAGTCCCGCGGAGCGTGGGCGTGCCGGACAGGGGAGAGAGCTTCCCGCCGGCGGGCGAGGATGGCGGGGCGGCCGCGGTTCCGCGACGGGGCCAGGGTGATCCCACGCTGCGGTTCCGGACCGACTCGGTCGCCCGGATGACGGGATCCGTCCGATCGGTGACGCCCTCGGAGCCCGCAGACCGCGGTGATGACCCGGACGGGA
Organism: Alphaproteobacteria bacterium; assembly: GCA_965214975.1. Classification (GTDB taxonomy): domain Bacteria; phylum Pseudomonadota; class Alphaproteobacteria; order MPNO01; family UBA830; genus JAJEBT01. Next base: position 3,679,467 of record OZ244055.1, on the reverse strand, counting down.
GCGCCCCGTCCCGACTACAGCGGATGTTCGGCCAGCGTGGGATCGCCCTGGCGACGGGGCGGAACCATCTCGAGGTCCGGTCACGGCATCGAGTGCGGCTCGAACGTGGTTGCCAGCGACCGCGTGTCGTGGATCGAACCGCGATGGAGCGGCGGGGAGGGAGGCGTGAGGCTCGACGGCCGGAGGCTCGTCCGGGGCGACGTCGAGGCCGTCGGAGACGGTCGGATCCGCGTCCGCGTCGAGACTGTCATCGGGGATGACGTCGGGGATGACACGCTGCGCGGCGGCGATACAATCGAGCAGTCTGCGGACGTGTTCGACGGCTACGGCGCGCGCCGGGCCGCATGGACGGACGAGGCCGGGCGCGAGCGCTTGGCGGCGTCCCCGCAACGCGCCGCGGACGCGCATGAAGTCCCCGTCCGCGATGCCGCGGGCGGGTGGCGTCCGTGACCGAGAGGCGAGTGATGAAAATCCCCGAATGGAGGACGGACGCGGTCGGTTTTCACGATCCGGTCGAGATCGTCGCCGGGACGCGGCTGGCGTATGACAACCCCGCGAAACCCGAGGAGAATCTGGACGGAGTCGTCCTGTCGGTCGACGGGAACCTGGCGACCGTGCAGTGGGACCGGGACGGGGAGATCGAGGTCTTCGAGTTCGAGGAGATCGAGAGTCTCGTCGTTCTCGCGCCCGAGGAGCCCGGCCTGTCCGACGACGGCTGAGCCGCCGGCCAGTCCCGGCCACCGGGCCGACGCGCCGGAACCGGCGCGCGGAGCCTGACAGCGCGAAGACCGCCTCCCGGCGCCGGAGACGCGTCGCCCGCGACCGGGCGAAGGGCCGCGGCCGGCCCCGAAGGAAAGGTGAACGGAACCGCCCTCCCGCCGGTTCCCGCGGCCCGCCGGGGGACGTCGCCGGCATGCCGGAACGCTGGTCCCCCGCCGGGAAGACGGGCGGAACCGCGCCTCCGGGCGAGGGAAACCCGACGCCGCTGGGACGCGGTCGCGGCGCCTGGAACACGATCCTGCCGTCGGCGCCCGGGCCACCTCCTTACTCCGGCTGCGGGGTCTCCGCGGCGGGGGGAACGGCCTCCCCGCGGGGCTGCCCGGCGGTCTCCTCCTCCTCGGGGGAATCGAGTCTGCCGGTGTCGAGAAAGGTCCGCAGCCGGACGCCGCCGACCCTGATGCCGTGCCTGCAGAGTTCGGCTGCCAGATCCTCGACGGCGGCGCCGTCGTCCACCCGGCGCCGCAGTGACGGGGCCAGCTTCTCGAGCACGTCCTGGTAGCTCAGCGTCGTCATTCCGCCGACGGAGGCGGACTACCGCGACGGCATGACGGACACCGGGCCGACGCTCCGCGAGATCGCCGAACTCGGCCCGCCTGCGGAGCTGCGGGACGCTGGCGTCGCGGAGAACGGGGACGGCAGTTGGGAGCGACACCTGATCGACGCCTATCTCGACGCCGCGAAGCGCAACAATCGCGAACGCATTGCCGCGATCGTGGCGGCGCGGATGCTCGTCGGCGAGGGGGCGCGCCCGCGCCATCGGGTCGATGGACCGAAAGGCCGGCGCCGCGGAAATCGGGAGGCTGCTCGCGGCCCATCCCGAGCGCACCGCGGATCCTGCGGCGGACCCGGAGGAGACCTGCGCGCGGCTGTCGAGAGGGCTGGGGCTTTGACGATGCGTGGAAAGGCTGCGGAAAGAGGAGGCCTCGCGGGCGGCCGCGTCGCGTTCCGGGCGCCACCGCCTCCGTGACGCGCTCTCACGCGGCACGCTGCACAGGACGGGCCGACACGCCGCTTCGAACCGCACGGCAAAGCGCGAACACTTGCGGACAAAAGCGAACATCGGGCGGGCGGCGGGGGGATCGCGGGCTCGAAGGCCTCCGCCGGCGCGGATCCGCTGGCGGGCTTCGGCGACGTGAGGTAGACTCGGAATCAGCGTGCGGCCGGATCCGACGCCTCGGCCTCGGGTGTGGACGCGGCACTGGCTCCGGTGCGACTGCGGGCTGGCCGGGGGGCGGAGGGGATCGCGGGACTCCGGCGGCGGGCCGGCGGGAAGGTGGACGCCATGACGATGCATGAAGACGCGGCGGCGGGGGAAGCCGCGGGCGATGCGCCGGCCGAGGAAGCGGCTGCGACCGCCGGCCGCCGGGACGGAGGCGGGGACGCTGGGGCGTGTCCGGGCGCGACGGAGTGTCTCCGGCTTCTGGCGGAGGCGCGCGCTCCTGATCCCCCTCTCGCCGCTGGGAATGGCGCTGTACGAGAACGGGCTGGCCACGCCCACGAAAACCGACATGGTCGTCGAGCATTACGGGAACGGCGGCCTGGTCGGCTGCGTGCCGTTCTCCATGGAGATGGTCGCCGTGGAGATCCATTACGGCGGGGAGGCGGCCGCGCGCGAGGTCACGAGCGCACTCGGCGCGGGACCACTGGCCGTGGACGAGTCCACTCGTGTCGGGCATTGGCGCAGCCTTTGGTTCCCCTCGAACCGGCGGGAGTACAATCGCAAATGGAAGACGCCGAGCGGAGGCGGCGAGATCCACGGCGACTTCAGCTGCGTGATCGTCTGGGATCCCGCGGCCGTCTGGAGGGCGAAGCTGGAGCTCGACCGCACCCCCGACCCGCGTTTCGTGAAGATCCGCAAGCTCTTTCCCACGAGGGCGGAAACGGAGAGGCGGCGGAGGGCCGGGAAGGATGCCGGCCCCGCCTGGGATCAGGGCGACCCCGTTTTCGTTCAGGCGAGGGGCTGACACCTCAGGCCGTTGGCGCCTGTCGGGCATCGCCGTTTCCCCCAGGCCCCGTCACGTCCGGTGGACGGAGGACCGCACCGTCGCGGCGGGCTCCGGGTCACGACGATCGTCGGACATCCGCGAACGGGTGCGAACGTCCGAGCGGGCGGCGCGTCAGGCGCGAGCGGAAGCCGTCGCCCGACGGGTCGCCGACGTTTCGTCCAGCCGCGGCCGGGCGGGCGGCCGCGTCGCGTTCCGGGCGCCGCCTCCGTAACGCGCTCTCACGCGGACTTCGGCGCGGGGACGGCCGACGCGCCGTCCGGAACCGCACGGCAAAGCGCGAACACTTGCGGACAAAAGCGAACATCGGGCCGCCGCTGGCGGACTTCGGCGACGTGATGTAGATTCGGAATCAGCGTGCGGTCGGATCCGACGCTGCGGCCTCGGGTGTGAATGCGGCACTGGCTCCGGCGCGACTGCGGGCTGGCTGAGCGGCCGCAACGGAGAGGAACGCGGGATCCCGGCGGCGGACCGCGGGCCGCGGGCCGGCGGGGAGGCGGACGCCATGACGATGCATGAAGACGCCGCGGGGGAAGCCGCGGGCGATGCCCTGACCGAGGAGGCGGCGGGCGCCGCCGGCCGCCGGGGCGGCGGCGAGGACGCCGGGGCGTGTCCGGGCCCGGCGGAGTGTCTCCGGCTTCTGGCGGAGGCGGATGCGCGCCTGATCCCCCTCACGCCGCTGGGGATGCCGCTCTACGAGAACTGCATGGGCACGCCCACGAAAACCGACATGGTCGTCGAGCATCACGGGAACGGCGGCCTGGTCGGCTGCGTGCCGTTCTCCATGGAGATGGTCGCCGTGGAGATCCATTGGGGCGAGGAGGCGGCCGCGCACGAGGTCACGAACGCGCTCGGCGCGGAGCCGCTGGCCGTGGACGTGTGCACTCTTATCTGGTGCTATCACACCCTGTGGTTTCCCTCGAACCGGCGGGAGTACAAGCGCAAGTGGAGGACGCCGAGCGGACACGGCGCAATCCACGGCGACTTCAGCTGCGCGATCGTCTGGGATCCCGCGGCCGTCTGGAGGGCGAAGCTGGAGCTCGACCGCACCCCCGACCCGCATTTCGTGAAGATCCGCAAGCTCTTTCCCACGAGGGCGGAGGCGGAGAGGCGGCGGAAGGCCGGGGAAGATCCCGGCCCCGCCTGGGAACAGGACCACCCCGTTTTCGGTCAGGTGTGGGGCTGACGCCTCGGATTAAGGTGACGCCTCGGGCCGTCGGCGCCTGTCGGGCGGCGGGGCTTCCCTGAGGCCCCGTCACGTCCGGTGGACGGAGGACCGCACCGTCGCGGCGGGCTCCGGGTCACGATGATCGTCGAGCATCCGCGAACGGACGCGAACGCCGAGCCGGGCGACGGCAGGGTGCCGCCTCGAAGGCGTCCGCCGGTGCGGGTCCGCTGGCGGACTTCGGCGACGTAATGTAGATTCGGAATCAGCGTGCGGTCGGATCCGACGCTGCGGCGTCAGGTGTGAATGCGGCACTGGCTCCGGCGCGACTGTGGGCTGGCTGAGCGGCCGCAACGGAGAGGAATGCGGGATCCCGGCGGCGGACCGGGGGCCGCGGGCGGGCGGGGAGGTGGACGCCATGACGATGCATGAAGACGCTGCGGGGGAAGCCGCGGGCGATGCCCTGATCGAGGAAGCGGTTGCGGCCGCCGGCCGCCGGGGTGGAGGCGATGGCGCCGGGGCGTGTCCGGGCCCGGCGGAGTGCATCCGGCTTCTGGCGGAGGCGCGCGCGCGCCTGATTCCCCTCTCGCCGCTGGGGATGGCGATGTACGAGAACTGGATGGGCGTGCCCACGAAAACCGACATGGTCGTCGAGCATCACGGGAACGGCGGCCTGATCGGCTGCGTGCCGTTCTCCATGGAGATGGTCGCCGTGGAGATCCGTTACGGCGGGGAAGCGGCCGAGCGGGAGGTCGCGAGCGCGCTCGGCGCGGAGCCTCTAGCCGTGGACGAGTCCACCCTGTTCAGGGACTGGCGCACCCTGTGGTTTCCCTCGAACCGGCGGGAGTACAACCGCGAGTGGAAGACGCCGGGCGGAAGCGGCGAGATCCACGGCGACTTCAGCTGCGCGATCGTCTGGGATCCCGCGGCCGTCTGGGGGGCGAAGCGGGAGCTCGACCGCACCCCCGACCCGCATTTCGTGAAGATCCGCAAGCTCTTTCCCACGAGGGCGGAAACGGAAAGGCGGCGGCAGGCCGGGGAGGATCCCGGCCCCGCCTGGGAACAGGATCCTCCCCCCGTTTTCGGTCAGGCGAGGGGCTGACGCCGCAAGCGGGGAGGTGGGCGCCATGACGATGCATGAGGGTGCGGCGGGGGGATCCGCGGGCGGTGTCCCGGCCGAGAGGGCGGCGGCGGGCGCCGGCCGCGGGGGCGTGGACGCCGGGACGTGTCCGGGCCCGACGGAGTGTCTCCGGCTTCTGGCGGAGGCGCGCGCGCGCCTGATCCCCCTCTCGCCGTTGGGGATGCCGCTCTACGAGAACTGCATGGGCACGCCCACCAAAACCGACATGGTCGTCGGGCATTACGGGAACGGCGGCCTGATCGGCTGCGTGCCCTTCTCCATGGAGATGGTCGCCGTGGAGATTCGCCGTGGCGAGGAGGCGGCCGAGCGCGAGGTCGTGAGCGCGCTCGGCGCGGAGCCGCTGGCCGTGGACGTGTGCACTCTTGTCTGGCGCTATCGCACCCTGTGGTTTCCCTCGAACCGGCGGGAGTACAAGCGCAAGTGGGAGACGCCGAGCGGGCGCGGCACAATCCACGGCGACTTCAGCTGCGCGATCGTCTGGGATCCCGCGGCCGTCTGGCTCGTCTTCTACAGTCCGGCCGGGATATTCGAGAACCGCTCCGGGAAAGAGTCAGCGAAACAAAAGGGTTGGTTCCGGCGAGCGCCGGAGCTCCGGGAAAATGTAGTGCAATAAATCTGGTGATTCGGATTCCGGAACGACTTCAGGCGTTGATCTTTTCCCGTGCGCCCGTATCATGGCGTGGTGCACACGGGGAGTCCGCCATGTTCTTTCGCCTCAAGCCCGCCGGCAAGTACAAGTACCTCCAGATCGTCGAGAACCGCCGCGAGGGCAAAAAGGTCCGGCAGACCGTCATCGCCACCATCGGAAGGCTCGACAGGCTCGCCCCTTCCGGAGCCGTCGACAGGCTGGCGGCCTCCGCCGCCCGCTTCGCCGAGTCCCTCGTCGTCCTGTCCGAGCACGACGCGGGGAACGGGCCGGACGCGGAAGTCGTGGTCATCGGCCCCTCCCTGGTCTTCGAGCGCCTGTGGCGCGAGAGCGGATGCCGCGGGGCGGTGCGCTCCCTGCTTGCGGGACGGAACTTCGGCTTCGACGTCGAGCGCGCCGTGTTCTTCACCGTCCTGCACCGCCTCATGGTCTCCGGCTCGGACCGCAGCGCCCTGAAGTGGCGGCGGGGCCGGAAGATCGAAGGCGCGGAGGCGCTGGAACTGCACCAGCTCTACAGAGCGATGGGCTGGCTCGGCGAGACGCTTGGCGACGGCGAGGCCGGCGAGCGCTTCGAGCGGCGCGTCAAGGACCGGATCGAGGAGACCCTGTTCCACCGGCGGCGCGACCTGTTCACCGATCTCGATCTCGTGTTCTTCGACACCACGTCGCTGCACTTCACCGGCGAGGGCGGCGAGAGCCTGGGCCGGCACGGCAAGAGCAAGGACCGTCGCGGCGACTGCAGGCAGATGGTTCCGGGGATGGTGCTCGACGGCGACGGGATGCCGGTGTGCAGCGAGATGTGGCCCGGCAACACCGCCGACGTGACGACGCTGGACCTGGTGGCGGCCCGCCTGCAGAAGCGCTTCGGGGTCCGCTCGGTGTGCCTTGTGGCCGACGCCGGGATGATCTCCGGGGACATGATCGCCGCGGTCGAGGCGCGGGGCTGGCAGTACATCCTCGGCGCCCGCCCGCGTCGGACGAAGGAGATCCGGGACACGGTTCTCGCCGACAGCGCGCCGTTCGAGACCGTCGAGGTTGTCCGCCAGCGCCCGGACCCGATGGAGCTGGAGGTCAAGGACGTCACGGTTCCGCCGGGCGGAGACGGGGCGCGTCGCTACGTCGTGTGCCGCAATCCGGCCGAGGCGCGCAAGGACGCCGCGACGCGCGACCGGATCCTGGCCAGTCTGGAGAGCAGGCTGAACGGGAAGGGCCCCGGGAGCCTCGTCTCCAACAGGGGCTTCAGGCGCTACCTGAGGATCGAGAGGGGTTCGGTCACGATCGATCGCGACAAGGCGCGCGACGAGAAACGCTTCGACGGCATCTGGGTGCTGAGAACCAACACCTCCCTGACAGCCGTGGACATCGCCCTGAGATACAAGCAGCTGTGGATGGTGGAGCAGGTGTTCCGGACCGCCAAGAGCCTGCTCGAGACCCGCCCGGTCTTCCACAGGACCGACGCCACGATCTGCGGCCATGTCTTCTGCTCGTTCCTCGCCCTGGTGCTGCAGAAGGATCTTCAGCGCCGCATGGAAGACGCCGGCATCGCGGCCGAGTGGGCGGACGTGCTGCGGGATCTCGAGGCGTTGACGGAAACCCGCATCGAGCACCAGGGCAAAAGCTTCGCGGTTCGCAGCAGGACGGTCGGCGTCGCCGGCCGGATCGCACGGTGCGTCGGCGTGCGCTTGCCCGGAACCGTGCGACGGATCGCCGCGGAGAAGGAGGAGGCCGCGACGACCGGCGCCTGAAGCGCCTCGGAACACCCCGCAACGGGTCATGGCGCCGAGTGTGGTGCCAAGCCCTTCGGCGTGTCATGCAACCGGCGGAATCAGCGGACATTTCCTGAAACCACTGTAGAAGACGAGTCTGGAGGGCGAAGCGGGAGCTCGACCGCGTCCGCGACCCGCATTTCGTGAAGATCCGCAAGCTCTTTCCCACGAGGGCGGAAGTGGAGAGGCGACGGAAGGCCGGGGAGGATGCCGGCCCCGCCTGGGAACAGGACGACCCCATTTTCGGTCAGTACAGGGGCTGACGCCGCAGGCCGCCGGCGCAGGTCGGGCATCGCAGCTTCCCTCGGGCCCCGTCACGTCCGGTGGACGGATCAACCGCACCGCCGCGGCGGGCTCCGGGTCACGATGGTCGTCCAACATCCGCAACGGATGCGAACGCCGGGCCGGGCGGCGCGTTAGGCGCGACCGGAAGCCGCTGGCGTCGGCGGCGGCGGTGAGGTACGATCGGGTTTCGCACGCGGTCGGGCCCGAGGCACGGAGTTCCCCCACGGGGGCGCCCCTCGGGTCTGGAACCACAGACTGATTCGGACACGGCCATCCCCGAGAGCAGTTGCCGGGCCGTCCAGGAGGGCGGTTCCATGGTCGTGCCACGACGAGAGGATCTTCCCCATCCCCGCGAGATCGCCGCGGCCCTTGCGGCGCGGGCGGCCGACGTGTGCCGCTACTATCTGCGGGGCGGCATCCAGGCCGGGGCCTACTGGCAGGCGGGCGACATCACCGGCGCGGCGGGCCAGTCGCTCTACGTGCATCTCTCGGGGCCGCGGGCCGGGCGGTGGCGGGACACGGCGACAGGTGACCACGGCGATCTCCTGGACCTGATCCGGCTCAACGGGAACCACGCGTCGCTCGGTCCCGCGCTCAGGGAGGCGCGGGCGTTTCTCGGGGGGCGGTACGACATCCCCGAGCCGGCGCCGGCCGAGCGGGCCGCGGCGACGCGGGGCACCCGGGCCGCCGATCCGGAGCGCATCGGGCGTTTCCTCGCCAGCGCGTCGCCGGTCCGCCCCGACAACGCCGCGGGGCGGCATCTCGCCGGCAGGGGGCTGTCGCCGGAGCTGGCCGCCGAAACCCTTCTCCACCACCCCCGGGCGCGGGTCAGGGTCGGCGACGCCCTCGTGACCTCGCCCGCGATCCTGGCGCCGATCCGCACCCCCGACGGCCGGATCGAGGCGGTGCACCGGATCTTCATCACGGAGGCCGGCGGGCCGGCGGAATTCGCGGGGCGGAAACGGAACTTCGGAGCGCCGGCGAAGGGTGGCGTCTGGTTCGGGGCCAAGGCGCCGGCGCGGGTGGTGATCTGCGAGGGCATCGAGGACGCCCTGGCGATCTACGGCCAACTGTCCGGGAGCGGGCGGACGCGGGTTGCCGTGGTGGCGAGCGCCAGCGCGGACCGGATCGCCGCGGTGGACATGCCGGACACGGTGCGGGATCTCGTGCTGTTCCGGGATCTCGACGAGGCGGGGGCGCGCAGCTGGCAGGCGCTGGAGACGCGGTGGCGGGATTCGGACATCCGTCTCGTCTGCATCGCGCCGGACGGCGGGGAGGGAAAGGACGCCAACGACATCCTGCTCGCCCGCGGCGCGGACGTGTTGCGACGCCGTCTGGCGGACGCGCTCGGCCCGGACGTGGAGGGAATGCGGGAGACAGTCACCGACGAAAACCACGAGCAGCTCGGCCAGGCGGGGCTTCTTGTGGAGTTCGTCCAGAACGTCCTGGCCAAGGAACTGGCGGGGCTCGGGGTGGTCGGGGCGAGCGTCCGGATCACGGACGGCCTGCCCGACCATGTGAGGGGGCGGTATCTCGCCGGCGTGATCGAGATCGCGCTGGCGGACCGCGAGACCATGCGGGGGGCGCTGCGGCACGAAACCGTTCACGCCCTGCGCGCTCTCGGCGGTCTCAAGGGGCGGCCCTGGGAGATCCTCGAGAGCCGGGCGCGGCGGGACTGGATGCATCTCGTCGGAGACCGGTACGCCGAGCTCCCCGAGGAGCGGCGGACCGAGGAGGCCGTCGCGGAAGCCTACCGGCTCTGGCATGACAAGAAGCTCGATCCGCCCGACAAGCCGAGGAAGGTCTTCGAGGCCGTCTTGCGCGTGCTCAATCGCATCCGGGACTGGTGCCGCGACTATCGCTGGTCGCGGGTCGAGGATGTTTTCGGGGCGATCGAGAGGGGCGAGTTTCTCGTCCATGCGCCCCACCCCGACGTGACGGGAAAGCCGCCGGTCCGGGTCGCTGCCATCGAGTCGACGTGGGGCGGCCTGCCGATCAGGAAAGCGCGGAAGGAGGCCAGGGGCTGGGCGAATGGGAACATCCGGGGCGAGTACAAGAACGGCGACATGGACTGGCACATCGAGGTCGGGGACTCCGGAATCGGCAAGTCCGTCCGCAAGGAGAGCCACGAGGATCTCGAAGTCTTGCGGGCGCTTCCGGCGCTCCTCGAGAGCGCGATACGGTACGAGACCGAGCTGCCGTTCAAGAAAACCCGGAGGAACAAGGGCGTCCGGGCGTTTCACCATTTCCTGGGCGCGACGGTGCTGGACGGCGAACTGCGCCGGATCCGTCTCACCGTCCGCGAATACGAGGACGGGCGGCGCTTCTACGACCACTGCTCCGTCGGAGAGAGTGTGCCGTGGCGGCACGTAAGGCGCGAACAAGGGCAAACCTTGGCATCGACACCGGCTCTTCCACGGCACGCGATCAGCGTGAAGGATCTTTTCGCCGGCGTCAAGTACCGCAACGGAGACCTGCAGGAGTGTCCCACGCTTCCCGATTGCGGCCGATTCCGGTCGGTCCGGGCCGCGTCCGGGCGTTGCGGCTGGCGCGCGACGGTCCGTTTCGCGGGTTCGCGGCCTTCGTTCGGGGCGGGATTCGGGTCCGGAGGCGCCGGATGCCGGTGCCGGCGGACCGGCGGCGTGGCGGCGGCGCGCCGCGGCGTTCAGGGGGACAGGATCGCGGCGAAGGCGTCCCTGCGCCGGAGCGCGAAGCGCCGGGTCGCCGAGGCGATGCCGTCGGAGCCGGTCCTGTGGATGATGACCGCGAGCGCGAGGTTGGCGGCGATCGCGTTGTTCCCGGGCGCGAAGCCGGTCCGCGCGAGGCACGCGTCCTCGCCGAAGACCGTGTCCCGGACGTGGTGGTGGGCCTCGACCGCCCAGTGTCCGCGGTTCCAGGCGAGGAGCTGCTGCGGGGAGGCGCGCTCCGCCGACACCGAGGTGATGCCGCAGGCGTGCTCGACGGCGGTCTCTCCGGTGCCGTTGCGGCGTGCGTCGGTGCGCTCGCGGGTGACCCGGAAGATCCGGTCGACATGGGGGTGGTTGATCAGGCGCGGGTGCGGGGTCAGGGTCGTGATGCGGCGTCGCTCGATGCGTCCGTGGGCCTTGTCGATGTCTTCCGCGAAGTGGCCGCTCCCGTCCTCTTCCCGGTCGATGGAGGCGAGGATCTCGCGGGTCTCGGGAGCGTTTCCCTTGACCGTCATGAGATAGTCGGCGCCGTGGGTGTCCTTGATGAGCCGGGCGGTTTTGCGGGTTGTGTGGAGCGCGTCGAGGGTGATCACGCGGCCGTCGACGGGAACCCGCTCCAGCGGCGCGTGCACGGCGGCGACCTCGCCGCCCTCCTCGTTGAAGGCGAGGCTCGCGAGCGGCGCGCGGGTCGCGTGGTCGACCAGGATCGCGGTCTCGTGGTGGCCGGCGCCGTTGCGGTTCGCGCCGCGGATGCGCTTGCCGTCGACCGCGATCGCGCGGCCGAGGTTCAGCCGCGCGGTCGCGAAGCGCTGCAGCGCCGCCTCGAACTGCTCGGGGTCGACGGAGGCGACGACGCGGTGCAGGGCCGGCTCCGGGACCGGCACGAAGCGGCCGGTCTTCGGGTCTTTCCAGGCGCCGGGCGCTTTCAGCTCCCGCTGCGACAGCGTGCCCGCGCACTCGGCGGCGGCGACCGGCCCGCGCATGTTCGAGAGCCGCGCAAGGAGGTAGGTCGCGAGCACGGTCGCGATCCGGTGCTTGCGCCCCCGGCTGCGCCGGAAGTCCTCGACTCCGCCGAGTTCCTCGAAAAGGGAGCGGAGCTCGCTCGGCGCCCTGCGGACAGGGCCCTTGGGCTGCCATTCGGCGGGCAGCGGGCCGGGCGCGCGAAGCCGCCGGCAGGCGTCGCGGCGCAGGGCGCGGACGTGCAGCCGCTTGGGCTTGTTGTGGGGGTCCGTGTAGCGGCCGTTGTGGCGGGCGAAGCCCTTCGTGTTGCCGGGATGGCGCCAGTTGGCGGCCTTGTGGATGGCGCCGTCGAAGAATTCCGGGTCGAGGAACGCCTCCACGAACATCATCAACTGCTAGCTTGCAGGCTCCCGAACCGGTTCGCGTTCGACGCTGCAAGCACCCCTTCGACGGTGAAGTGGTCGAGATTCTCGATCGCCGCAAGGGAGGCTACGGAGGCCGGACACTCAAGGTCCGGATGCCGGACGGCAGTTGCCGCTGGCTTCCGCCGACATGGACCAGTCTCGGGGGCCCGTCCCGAGGATGCGCCGCGCCTGGTCGGGGAGTTGTCCGATTTCCTCGCGCTCCTTGCTCTTCTGGACGACCTTGAAGAGAGGGAACTCGGACGTGGTGGAAGCCGAACGGGAGCTGGCGCCGGTCGCGCTGATGGAGTGGAAGGAACGCCGGGACCGGTGGCTGGCGTTTCCGGCTCCGGACCGGGACCGCGTCGTGCAGGGGCTGGCCGAACCGATGGTTCGGATGGCGGATCGGGAGACGGCTCATGACGGTCGATCCGACGAAGATCACCCGGAGCCATCTTGAGCGGCTTGCGGTTGTCCACGTTCGCCAGTCGACGCCGTTGCAGGTGAGCGCGCACCAGGAATCCCGGTTGCGCCAGTACGCGCTCGGCGGGCGCGCCCGGGAGATGGGCTGGCCGGTCGCCACCGAGGTCGAGGCGAACGCCAGCGACCAGGGACGGCTCGTGCCGATGCTGGACAAGGTGAACGACGCCTTCGGGGTCGAACCGGAGGTCGTGCTCGCCGACGCGGGCTACTGCAACGAGGCGGATCTGGCGACGCTGGAGCGGCGCGGCATCGACGGCCATGTCGCTCTCGGGCGCGAGGGCAAGGCGCGGGCGGCGGTCGATCCGCGGACCCGTCCGGCGACCTGTCGCATGGGCGAGAAGCTGGCCGGCACGCGGGGCCGGGCCCGGTACGCCGAACGCAAGTGGATGTCGGAGGCGCCGAACGGCTGGATCAAGGAGGCGCTGGGGTTCAGGCGGTTCAGCCTGCGTGGCGCCGGGAAAGTGCGAAGCGAGTGGCACCTGGTGTGCCTGGCGCTGAACGTCAGGCGCATGGCGGCGCTGGCGGCGTGACGGACGAGCCGGGAATCCGTCTCCGGCGCGGCCAGCGCGCGGAAAACGGGCCCGTTCCCGCGAATCATCGGCCCTCGGGCACCCGAGGCGCCGAGGCCGGAACCGCGAAGTCTTCGGAACCGACTCGCCCGACCGTGCCCGACGGGCACTTCCCCGGCGATCCCGCGCCCATCGCCCGGCGCCGCAGCTTCTGCGGCGCAAGCTCCTAGGGTGACGCCTCGGGCCGCCGGCGCCTGTCGAGCATCACCGCCTCCGTGATGCGCCCTCACGCGGCCCGCTGCGCAGGACGGGCCGACGCGCCGCCTGGAACCGCACGGCAAAGCGCGAACACTTGCGGACAGAAGCGAACATCGGGGCGCGGCGGCGGCCGGTTGGCGCCTCCAAGGCTTCCGTCGGCGCGGATCCGCTGGCGGACTTCGGCGACGTGAGGTAGATTCGGAATCAGCGTGCGGTCGCACCCGACGCCTCGGCCTCGGGTGTGGATGCGGCACCGGCTCCGGCGGGCGGCAGGGGCGCGGGATCCAGGCGGAGGACCGGGCCGGAAGCCGCGGAGCGGCGGGGAGGCGGACGCCATGACGATGCATGAAGACGCTGCGGGGGAAGCCGCGGGCGATGCCCTGACCGAGGGGGCGGCCGCCGGCCGCCGGGGTGGAGGCGATGGCGCCGGGGCGTGTCCGGGCCCGGCGGAGTGTCTCCGGCTTCTGGCGGCGGCGCGCGCGCGCCTGGTCGCTCTCTCCCCGCTGGGGAAGGCGCTGTACGGGGGCTGGTTGGACACGCCCACGAAAACCGACGTGGTCGTCGAGCATTACGGGAACGGCGGCCTGGTCGGCTGCGTGCCGTTCTCCATGGAGATGGTCGCCGTGGAGATCCGTTACGGCGGGGAAGCGGCCGATCGCGAGGTGACGGGCGCGCTCGGCTCCGGGCCGCTGGCCGTGGACAAGTCCATGCTGTACAGGGACTGGCGCAGCCTGTGGTTTCCCTCGAACCGGCGGGAGTACAAGCGCAAGTGGGAGACGCCGAGCGGGCGCGGCGAGATCCACGGCGACTTCAGCTGCACGATCGTCTGGGATCCCGCGGCCGTCTGGCGGGCGAAGCTGGAGCTTGACCGCACCCCCGACCCGCATTGCGTGAAGATCCGCAAGCTCTTCCCCACGAGGGCGGAAACGGAGAGGCGGCGGAAGGCCGGGGAGGATACCGGCCCCGCCTGGGATCAGGGGCACCCCGTTTACGGTCAGGTGAGGGGCTGACGCCTCGGGCCGTCGGCGCGTCGGGCGCGACAGGAAGCCGCCGCCCGACGGGTCGCCGACGTTTCGTCCCGCGGCAGCGGGCGGCGACAGGACGATCCCACGCTGCGGCCCAGAACCCATTCGATCGCCCGGATGACAGGATCGGGCCGGATCCGGCCGATCGGGGACGCCCACGGAACCCGCAGACCGTGGTGACGGCCTGGACGGGAGCGCCCCGGCCCGCCGGGAGCGGAGGTCCGGCCAGCGTGGGATAGTCCTGCGGGCGGCGACGTCGCCGCTGGCGCCGGCCGCGGCAGTGAGGTACGATCGGGTTTCGCAGGCGGTCGGGCCCGAGGCACGGAGTTCCCCCACGGGGGCGCCCCTCGGGTCTGGAACCACAGACTGATTCGGACACGGCCACCCCCGAGAGCAGTTGCCGGGCCGTCCAGGAGGACGGTTCCATGGTCGTGCCACGACGGGAGGATCTCCCCCATCCCCGCGAGATCGCCGCGGCGCTTGCGGCGCGGGCGGCCGACGTGTGCCGCCACTATCTGCGGGGCGGCGCCCGGTCCGGGGCCTACTGGCAGGCGGGCGACATCACCGGCGCGGCGGGCCAGTCGCTCTACGTGCATCTCTCGGGGCCGCGGGCCGGGCGGTGGCGGGACGCGGCGACGGGCGACCACGGCGATCTCCTGGACCTGATCCGGCTCAACGGGAACCACGCGTCGCTCGGTCCCGCGCTCAGGGAGGCGCGGGCGTTTCTCGGGGGGCGGTACGACATCCCCGAGCCGGCGCCGTCCGAGCGGGCCGCGGCGACGCGGCCCGCCCGGGCCGCCGATCCGGAGCGCATCGGGCGTTTCCTCGCGAGCGCGGGGCCGGTCCGCCCCGACAACGCCGCGGGGCGGCATCTCGCCGGCAGGGGACTGTCGCCGGAGCTGGCCGCCGAAACCCTTCTCCACCACCCCCGGGCGCGGGTCAGGGTCGGCGACGCCCTCGTGACCTCGCCCGCGATCCTGGCGCCGATCCGCACCCCCGACGGCCGGATCGAGGCCGTGCACCGGATCTTCATCACGGAGGGCGGCGGCCCGGCGGAATTCGCGAGGCGGAAACGGAACTTCGGAGCGCCGGCGAGGGGCGGCGTGTGGTTCCTGTACCATTTCCACGTTCGTTGCGTTCGATCCGCGAAACGCTCCGGGCCGCGCTTCGGCGAGAGCCTCCGACCGAGAGTATGCGAGTGGCTCAATCTTGTGCGGGAAAACGCGGGCACCCGGAAGAGGGGTGCCTGGCGCCAAGAGTCCCAGGCCTTGGTCTTCCCGAGGGTTTTCAAAGGCCCATCAGTGCCGAGACGCCTGCCAGCAAGAAAGCGATCGTCATCCAGCGGAACGCCGTTTCGCCGACCCGCCCGGCAACCGCCGCGCCGGCGACGGTGCCGAGCACCGTCGGCAGGACAAGCGGCAGCACGACCGGCCAGATCTCGGTGGACAGCCCCGACGCTGCGGCCTGGGCGCCCAGCGCAACCGGGTACGCGAACAGGAACACCACAAGCGTGGTCGAACGAACGCTGTTCTTGCCGATGCGGATGGCCGTGGCGTAGGCAGCGACGGGTGGCCCCGGCATCGCGAGCGCGGCATTGAGCGCACCGCTCGCGGCGCCCGTCAGTCCGCGCCGGAAGCGGGTGTCGCGCTCGAACAGGGGAAAGCGCGCGAAAACCCCTGTCGCGACGAGCGTCATCGCTGCCACGACCACGGCTGCGACGAGCTTGAGCGTCTCCAGCGACAAGGCCATTGCCGCCATCGCGCCGACAGGCGTGCCGAGGCACACACCGACAGTCAAGTGCAGAAGCAGGCGCCGATCGACCCGCGGCAACGTCACGGGTGCCAGCACGAGAGCGATCAGGAAACTCAGAACGATCGAGACCTGTATGGCCGAGGTCGAGGCCAGAACGACCAGCAGCACCGGCCCGGCCAGAACGCCGAAGCCGATTCCAGTGATCGCCTGCAGCATGGAAGCGGCGAACACTGCGGCATAGGCCACAAGGGGCAGCTCCGCGAAGGCGAGATTCATTCCGGGCTTCCGCTCGGGACCAGGTTCAGGAAAAGAGCACTTGCAGATCGGTGTATTCGGCGAGGCCTTCCTCCCCGAACTCGACGCCGAGGCCCGACTGCTTGACCCCGCCGAAGGGCGCGTTGGGCTGGATCATCCCGTGCTTGTTGATCCAGACCGATCCGCATTCCAGCCGGATCGCCACCTGCCGGGCGGCGTTGATGTCCCGGCTCCAGACCGACCCGCCCAGACCGTTGGGATTGTCGTTGGCCTTCTCGACCGCCTCGTCGACGTCACGGAAGCGAATGACGGGCAGGGCGGGGCCGAACTGTTCCTCGTCCACCAGCCGGTCACCGTTCTGCAGGTCGGCGACGATCGTGAGCGGGAAGAAATAGCCGGTCTTCTTTCCGTTGCGCTTCGGAGCGTCGCCGCCGAGAAGAACCCTGCCCTTGTTCCGGGCGTCGGCCACCAGATCGGCGATGACGTTCAACTGCCGGTCGTTCTGCAGCGGGCCGATGAGCACGTTTTCATCGGTACCGGCGCCGACGGGCTGCTTGCGCGCGAAACGAACCAGTTCCTCGCAGACGTCGTCGTGGACGTCGTCATGCACGTAGAGCCGCTTGAGAGCGGCACAGGTCTGCCCGCCATTGAGGAAAGCGCCCCAGAACAGCCCCTCCGCGATCTGCTTCGGATCCACGTCCGGCAGGACGATGCCGGCATCGTTCCCGCCCAGTTCCAGCGTCATGCGCTTCATGGTCTCGGCGGCGTTCGCGTAGATCTTCCTGCCGGTCTCGCAGGATCCGGTGAACACGATTTTTCCGATGTCCGAATGGCCAGTCATCCGCGAGCCGAGATCGTCGTCGCCGGTCACGCAGTTGACCACGCCGCGCGGCAGGATCTCGTTCATCAGCTCGGCCACCCGCAGGGTCGTCAGAGGCGTGTAGGGAGACGGCTTGATGACCACGGCGTTGCCCGACAGCACGGCCGGGACGACGTGCCAGATGGCGATCAGGACCGGGAAGTTCCAGGGCGTGATCGATCCCACCACGCCGATGGGCTTGCGGTAGAGTTCCACCCGCCCTTCGTTGTTGTCCTGAAGGATCTTCATCGGCAGGGACAGGCTGGCCGTGTACTGCGTCCAAGCCACCGCTCCGCCGATTTCCCAGCGCGACCCCATGCCGTTGAGCGGCTTGCCCTGTTCGGCGGTCAGCATCTGCGCCAGCTCTTCGGAATGGGCCTCGATGCTCTCGGCGATCTTCCGGCAGGCCGTCTGGCGCTTGCGTTCGGTCGTGTCGCGCCAGGTCTTGAAGGCCGTCTTGGCCGCGCGCACCGCGTCCTCGAGATGCTCCGCCTCACCCAGCGGAGCGAGTCCCGCCACCCGTTCCGTGGCGGGGTTCGTCACCTCGAAGCATTGCCGTGTCGGCACACGCTTGCCGTCGATGATCAGGCGCATCGGTTCCATCGTTCTCTCCTCTGACAACGCGTCTCAGGGCATGGTGGCGCCCTGCCAGTCGCGGAAACGGTTCCCGTGGCTCCCGGAACAGGCTCCGGGCTTGGCCATGCACAGCGGCCGACGCGGATCGGCACGGCTCATGGCGGTCTCGGTTTCCCGGACCCCCGTCTCGCCTGTCGGCGCGATGCCGTCGTCGATCAAATCGAGCCTGCGATCGAGCCTGCGCAGGCCGGCCTCGCCTGCGGCGGATCGGATCCTCACGTCCTTCTTCCCGTTTCCCGTGCATCAGGGAATCATTTTCCAGTAGGCGTCCTTGCGGACGATCAACCCGTCGCCGATCTCGTAGAGGTCCATGCCCCGCGACTGGCGCCAGCGACCGTCGTGGCCGAGATACTCGACCTCGTAGGTCTGGATGACGGTCGTGCCCTTGAAGCGCCAGACCGAGGCCGAGAACCGCGGCCCGTCGGGCATGGCGAAGCGCCGTTCCATCTCCGCAAGCGCCTCGTCGCGACCGTAGACGTTCCTGCCGTTCGGCATGTGCCACTGGAACGCCGACGACAGACAGGTGCGGATCACCGCGAGATCCCGCGTCTCGAAGGCCTCCTCGAAACGCGTGAAGAGTTTCTTGTAGCCGATTTCGTCGCTGGCCGGGACGGTCAGCGCCCTGCGCCTGATTTTCTGCGCCTTCTGATGGGCACGGTTGTCCCGGATCCGAAAACCGTTGGACAGGCGCGGGACATTGGTCTTCGCCCGTTCCGGCTGCGGCGCGATCGGTTCCTCGGTCTGTTTAGCGGGGTTGTCCCGCTTGGCCGGCGCCGCGCCGGCGGGCCGTCCGATGGCGGCGGCAGGCGCGATCTTCCGTTTTCCGGGCGCTTTGGCGGTCGTCATGCGCGATCCTCCAGCAGGCGAGGGGTTTTCCTGGGCCGGGCCAGCACGAACAGGACGAGCGCGAACCCGGCTGCGACGAACCCGGCGGCGATGGGGTAGTTGGCCAGATTGGCCGGGCTGCCGTCGGTGAGGATGATCGCCTGGGTCAGGGGGAATTCCCAGATCCTGCCCAGAACGAAGGCGATGATGAAGATCACCACCGAAAAGTTCATCACCCGCAGCAGGTAGCCGATGGCGCCGAAGGCGCACAGCATGAACAACCCGAGATGGCCCGCGCCGCTTGCGTAAACGCCGGCAAAGCAGACGAGGATCACCGCCGGGTAGACGTGGACGGCCTTCAGCCGCGCGACCAGCGCGAACAGGGCAAGCCCCAGACGTCCGATGGTCAGGTTGCAGACGTTGGCCACCACCATCGCGGTGAAGATCGAGAAGACCAGCTGCGTCTCGTCGCGGAACAGCGTCGGGCCCGGAACCACGCCGTGAACAATCAGGGCGCCCATGAGAAACGCCGCCGCCACGTTGCCCGGGACACCCAGCGTCAGCAGCGGAATCAGGTTCGCGCCCGAGACCGAGCTGTTGGCGGCCTCGGCCGCGGCGACGCCTTCGATGGTCCCCTTGCCGAACTCCTCCGGACGGGCGGCGGCGCGGCGGGCGGCGGAATAGCCCACGGTCGCCGCGAGCGCGGACCCGATGCCCGGGGTGGCGCCGATCGCGGTGCCGATGACGGCCGACCGAAAGATGGTGCGGCGGCACGACAGGTACTCGCGCAGGGTCAGCCGCGCGTCCGGTCCCGTCGACTCCGGAGCGAGGCGGCTGTCTCCGGAGCCAGCGCCGTTGGCGATGGCATGCACGATCTCTCCCAGCACGAGCACGCCCATGCCGATGGCGACCAGCGGGATGCCGTCCTCGAGTTCCGGAAATCCGA
This sequence comes from Alphaproteobacteria bacterium, assembly GCA_965214975.1. GTDB lineage: Bacteria > Pseudomonadota > Alphaproteobacteria > MPNO01 > UBA830 > JAJEBT01. The sequence goes on along the minus strand of OZ244055.1, from coordinate 3,660,085 downwards.
AGGTCAGGCGCGGCGTCGCCTCTTCCGGCGCCTGCCCGACCGCCGCCAGCACGAAACCGAACGCCGCGACGACCAGTCCGCGCAGCGGGTTGCCGCCGACCAGCGAGGCCAGCACGCAGATCGCGAAGAACACGACCGCGGCCTGCTCCACCGGCCCCATCAAGGCCGCGGCCACGGCCAGCGGCACCGCCGCCACGAACAGCACGAGGTCGGAAAAGGCGTCTCCCGTGACCGAGGAATAGAGCGCCATCCTCATGGCTTTTCCGGACTGGCCTTTCCGCGTCATCGGGTAACCGTCAAGCGTCGTCATGAAGGCGTCCGGCGTTCCCGGCGTGTTCATCAGAATCGCGGGGACCGCGCCGCCGAGCGTGCCGCCCTTCATGATTCCGATCAGCAGGCCCAGCGCCCCGATCGGCTGCAGATAGAAGGTGATCGGGACGGCGATCGCGATGGCCATGGGACCGTTCAGCCCGGGGACCGCGCCGATCAGTATGCCGGTGGCGACGCCGGCGGAGATCAGCGCGACGTTCCAGAGCGTCAGCGTCTCGAGCGCTCCCGCCAGAACGAGATCGAGCGTCACGCTCATCCGAGGTCACGGCAGCGGACGCTGCAGCAGACGGTCGAACGCCACCCAGACGACGGCCGGCGCGAGCAGCGTGACGGCGATGAAGACGCGCCCCATCCGCTGGCGCATCAGCGCCAGCGTCGCCGCCGTCACGGCCACGGCCACCGGCAGGAACCCGAGACGCGGGGTCAGCAGCGCGGCCGTGCACAGGCCGGCAAGGGCGACGGCGAACACAGCGGCGTGCCTCCCGGACGCGGCCCAGTCGACCGGCGCGCGCGGCGCGAGGACGCCCGAGACCACGAGTCCGGCCCCGGAGGCGATCAGCAGAACCGAAGCGGCGTCGGGATAGAAGCTGGGCTGCACGGTCGCGAAGAACGCTTCCACGATCTGGGCCGGCGTGATGACGAAGATCATCAGATTGCCGAAGGCGACCGCCAGAAGCCCGATGACGATGTTTGCCGTGTGCCCCATGTTCCCCGTCCCGTCGGCGCGGGCCCCTCGGCGGGGCCCGCGCCCTGCCCCTACTTCAGGAACCTGATGAGATTCGCGTTCACCTCGTCCTCGGAGTCGATCTGTCGGCGCAGAGCTTCGCCGTCGGTGAATTCCATCTTCAGGCTCATCTTGTCCTCGATGAAAGAGCGGATGCCGCTGTCTCTGGTCGCCCCGCGCAGCGCCTCGGTCCAGGCCGTCGCGATCCTGTCGGGCAGACCCGCCGGAGCCGAGAACATCCACTTGATGTTGAAGGAGGCGAAACCGACGCCGTACTCCTCGAACGTCAGCGCGTCGGAGCCGACGAGCAGACGTTCCCGTTCGGCGGAAGCCAGCACCTTGACGTCGCCCGAGCGCACGAACGGCGCCTGCGGTCCCGCGACCAGCGAGGTGTCGAGCTGGCCGTTCATCACGTTGGTCATTCCCGCGCGCCCGCCCTTGACGGGCACCGGCCGAAGGTTGGCGCCGAAGTGCTTCGCCACCGCCCTGATCGCGGCGTTCGACCGCGGGCTGAACACGCCGACGGTGATCGCGGGGCCGTTCCTCGACGCGTCGACGAGCTCCCTGAGGTCGTTCCACGGCGCGTTTGCGGCGGCGATCCAGCCGATCTGCGTGTTCGCGAGGGCGCCGAGATGACGGAAATCCCCGTTGCTGAATCCGATCCGGGGATTGAGCGTCGGACCGAAACCGTACGTTTCGGTGACCGCCATGCCGATGGTGTGGCCGTCGGCCGGCATGTCCTTCAGGGCCTTGGCCATGGCCGCGCCGCCGCCTCCGGGCCGGTTGTCCACGACCAGGTTCCAGCCCATTTTCGTCTCGAAATGGTTGGCGACCGCGCGGGCGAAGATGTCGCCGCCCCCGCCCGGCGGGAACATGATCATCATGGTGACCGGCCTCTCCGGCTTCCAGTCGGAAGCCGCTGCCGGTGCCGTCGCGAGGCCGGCCGCAAGCGCGCCGGCGATCAGGATCTTCTTCAGCATCTTTTCCTCCCGTGCATGTGAAGCGTTCAGGCGTGGAACGGCTTGGACAGCTCGATGACCCGCCGTTTCTCCTCGTAGAATCCCTGGGGCCGGTACTCGTCCGTATGCATGTAGCAATCGATCGTCAGGCGGTCGGAGCCGTCCTCGAACGTCAGGACGCGGCTGTGCGGTATCGCGTGGTCCTTGACGAACCAGCGCGTCAGGGCCGCGACGTTGACGAACGTCGTGCCGCCATGGGCCGTTTCGACGTGCGACTTGCCGCCGTGCGTGTCGTCGGGATTGGTGTGCGTGTGTCCGCCGAGCCAGAGATCGACCTTGCCGGGATTGGCGGCCAGCCACGCCTCGAACGCCCCGGAGCCGGCCCGGCCGCCAACCCAGTGCATGTGGCTCGCAGCCTCCGGCGTCCCCTCGGCGTAGTATCCGTGATAGTCCGCCTGCCAGCCTCCGCCGGGGCGGGCTTTCATGCCTTCCCAGGCCCCGGTCGCGACGGTCGTGTCTTTCAGCAGGTAATGGTGGACCGACACGATGATGTCGGTCTCCCGGTGCCGGTCCACCTGATCGACCCACCAGTCGAAGGTCTCCTGGCTGACCACGCCGCCCGGATTTCCGCCCAGCTCCCCCCGCCCCGGGATCTGGGTCGGTTCGTTCACGTCGCTCATCATCAGGACGCGGACGTTGCCGACGCGGAACCAGTAGCGTTCCCAGGTTCCGTGAATCGGATAGCGGTACCGCGACCCGTCGACGCGCGACCGCGGGGTGTTGGTTCCCTCCGGGTCGATCCACGCGCGAAACCACTGCCCGGGAGGTTCGTCCGGCGCGTTGCGGTCATGGTTGCCGCAGACGGTGTAGACGTCCTCGCGGCGGTGCCGGCCGAGCGCCCCGAACTGGCGGACGATCTCGGCCCCCTCGTCCTCCGTGGGCAGCCCGAAGGCGGCGCTGAAGTCGCCGACGTTGATGGCGATGTCCCAGTCGATGTCCCGTTCCGCCTGACGAATGGCGTCGGCCAGGCTTTCGCGGCCATGGTCCCGGTCGGCGGACACGTGGGAGCACCCGCTGGCCCAGATCGTCAGCCGTTTGGTCGCCGGCGTCGCGGATGCCATGCCTTGCCGTTCCCCGGAAAGCGGCGCACGCGCCAAGCGCGGCGGGACCACAGGATACCAAATCCGAATGCGAGTTCAAGTTTGTGCGTCCCCGGGCGTTTTGACGGGCCGCGCCCGATCTGGTATCCTGTGAAATGGACAGTGCGCCGCTGGATTTTCAGTCGTTTGCGGACGTTCCGTCGATCGACGGAGTGCGGGAAGCCAAGCAGAAACGAAGCGTCCGCTTGCGGCAGGCCTTTCTCGCGAGCGGCATCAGGCTGCTGAACGAAACCCGTTTTTCGGATCTCAGGATCGCTGATCTGAGCGAGGACGTCGGCACGTCGGTCGGCAGCTTCTACGCGCGTTTCGTGGACAAGGAGGCGTTTTTCCGCGCGCTTCGCGTCACCGCGGTCAAGATGAGCGAGGTGGAGATCGCCAGGCGCGCCTCCAGGGAGATTCTGGCTTCCGTGCCGCCCGAGGAGGCGCTTGACACCATCGTCGACCTGATGGCCGACATCTTCACCGGAGAGATCCGGGGCGTCCTGCGCGAATCCCTGTTGCGCATTCTCGAACCGGACGATCCCTGGGCGCCGATGCGGACCGCCGCGCGGAAGGTCATCGACAACATGCATCAGGGAATAGGCCCTTCTCTGCCGCATCGGGATGCGGCGGAGGCCCGCGCCCGGCTGAGCTACTGCTTCCAGATCGTCGTCGGGGTTCTGCAGAACGATCTGGTGAACGACTACCACGTCTATTCCAGCCGCGACGGATCCCTGAGGGTCGCGTTGAAGGAAACCGTCAGAGCGTATCTGCACCTGCCTACGCCCTGAACCGGAAACTCTTCGCGGGGAGCGGCGGCTTCGCGTCGGGGAGAGCGGTCTCCCCGTTCGCCGGGCGAAGGTTTCCGGGCGGGTGGCCGGCTTCGTCGTCGGGGAAGAACGGGCATGGCAACGTCTTCCGGAAAAATGCGCGCCTGGTCGGGGCCGGCCGTCTTCGGCTACGGATTCCGCCCGTTTTTTCTCGGGGCGGCGATCTGGGCCGCGTTCGCCATGGGAATCTGGCTCGCCGTGCTGCGGGGCTGGGTCGCGGTTCCCTCGGCGTTCGATCCGGTTTCGTGGCATGCCCACGAACTGCTGTTCGGCTATCTCGGCGCCGTGATGGCCGGCTTCCTGCTGACGGCGGTGCCCAATTGGACGGGGCGGTTGCCCATCGCCGGCTGGCCCCTGGCCGCTCTCTTCGGTCTTTGGGCGCTGGGCCGCGTCGCCGTCCTGGTTTCGGGTTCTCTTCCGCCGCCGCTCGTTGCCGCTGCGGATCTGTCTTTCGGGGTTTTTCTCGCGCTGGTTCTGGCACGCGAGATCGTCGCCGGCCGGAACCGGCGCAACCTGACGACCGTCGGCTGCCTGGTCGGGTTCGTCGTCGCCAACGTCACGTTCCACTGGGAGACGATGCAGGGCGCTCCTGCGGCGCAGGGCACAGGACTTCGCCTCGGTCTGGCGTCGGGGCTGATGATGCTCGCGCTGATCGGCGGGCGGATCGTGCCCTCCTTCACCCGCAACTGGATGGCGGCGCGCGGCGAGGCGCGGCTTCCGACGCCGCCGATGCAGCGGCTCGACAGGGTCGCGCTCTGCGTTCTGCTCGCCGCTCTCGCGATCTGGGTCGTCCGGCCGGAACATCCGGCCACGGGCGCGGCGCTACTGGTCGCCGGAACGCTCCATCTGGCGCGGCTGGCGCGCTGGTCGGGGCACCGGACGGGGTCGGAGCCTCTCGTGTGGGCGCTGCATCTCGGCTACGCTTTCCTGCCTCTCGGGGCCCTGGCGCTGGCGATGGCCATGCTCTGGCCCGGAACCGTCGGCGCCGCGCCGGCACAGCATCTCTGGATGGCGGGCGCGGTCGGCCAGATGACGCTTTCGGTCATGACGCGGGCGACTCTCGGGCATACCGGCCAGGCGCTTTCGGCGGGTTCCGGCACGACCGCCCTCTATCTGCTCGTGACCGCCTCCGTGGTCGCGCGGCTGCTGGCCAGCGTGCAGCCGGCATGGGCCATGGAGCTGCACGCGTTTTCGGGCATCTGCTGGATCGCGGCTTTCGCGGGCTTCGCGCTGCTCTATGGCGGATCGCTTCTGCGCCCCCGAAAATCCGTCGATTGATGCGGAACGGATGCTGTCGCCCCCATCGATCTCCCCGATTTCCGGAAGTTCGGTGTCGCGCTTCGAGATCACGTCAGGAACGCGCGAAACCGGCATCTCCATGCGTCACGCTCCTGGACCGCAGAATCGAATCGGACCTCGATTTCGTCAACGGCGGATGCAACGCTTTCCGGAGAGAGGGGAAGATTTATCGGCGACGCCTGCTTCAGCAAGTGACGCCAAGCCTCTCCGCGACATCCTCGAAGTCGGGGTCTTCCGCGTAGATCGTCATCAGATCGTCCCGCGCCCGGGCTTTCCGGCCCATGTCGGCGTAAGCCAGTGCGCGCTCGTAGCGGATCTGGCGCAACAGTTCGGCGGACCGGCCCCTCTTTCTGCGAAGAGCCTGGGAGAACGTTTTCGCCGCGACCGCGTCCATGGAGAGCGCGCGTAGCGCGCGCGCCTTGTAGAGCAGAACCGCGGTGTGAATCGACGTCTCGTTTTCCAGGTCTCCCGCGAGGCGGATGACGGCATCGGCGTTCTTTTTCGGGACGGGTTCGTCGGCGAGCAGGAGCTCGGCGAACGAGGCCATCGCCACGACGTCGCCGGGATCCTCGTCGAGCACCTTCTTCAACGCCTCGCGGGCGGCCTCCTCGTCGCCCCGAAGCTGGTGAATCTCCGCGAGCGCGAGATAGGTGCCCCGACGCCGGGGGAGGATATGGGCCTCGACCTCGTCCGTGACGGCCAGAGTGACCCCGGGGCCGGACCGGTATTTCTCGTAGAGGACGCCCAGTTCGGATCCGCCGGCGAGCGCGGCCCGCAGATGCTTCTCCGCGACGGCGAGATCCTTGCGAACGAGGCGCAGAATTCCGGCGATCCATGACGCGTCCGGCAGGTTTTCGGCATTCTCGAAGTGACGGAGCGCCTCGTCCTCGTCACCCTCCCGCAGCGCCCGCAGGCCGTCCACGAACGCCCTCTCGCCGGCCGGAACGATGATGCGCTTCAAGATCCCCAGATCGAGCGGATCGTCGTAGGGCTCCGGCTCCCGCCTGCGCGAGCGGGAACCGCCATGGTAGGCATCCGGCTCCCGCCTGCGTGAGCGGGAGCCACCCTGCTTCGCGGTGTAGAACAGCCCGCTGCCGGGAATGCCCAGCGTGGTGCGGTTTCCCAGCGCGCTGATCGTGTACTTCGCGCCACGCGGTCCGAGGGACAGCGAGAGGTTGGACTTGCTGAAATTCAGCGTCACGCCGGGGACGATTTGGCTGCGGCGCCAGAATCGGAATGACATCGGGACAGGGGAAGAGTCGAGCTTCCGTCAGGTTGAAAGGCTCTCCGAGGATAGCCGCCGGGCACCGTTCCCTCAAGCGCCCGGACCGGCTCCGTCGTCGCTCTCCGGCCGACGGGACGGGTCTGCCACGTCGCCGCGGGCGGAGAACCGTCTCGCCGCCGGCGCGGACCGTCACGCTATCCGGCGTGGATGACACCGAAGCCGATCGCGTATTCCAGGGAGTCGCGGTAGAAGCAGATCTCTGGCGCGGCGCCTCCGCACCGCAGATGCGCGGCCGTCGCGGCCACCCAGCAATGCAGTTCGGTGAAGCCGATTCCGGCCCGCTCCACGAGCTCCTCCATGTCCCAGTCGTCGAGGGGCGACAGATCCCCCGACGCCAGCACCTCGAGAAACTCCCGGTCCGCGTCGGGGTTCAGCCGGATCTCCTCGCGGGTCCGGCGTCCGTCCATGAGCATCCTCCCGCCTTCGACGTGCATGTCGTGGAGGCGGTCCAGCCATTCCGTCTCGGTGAACGTGCCTCCGAGCGCGCCCGAGATCTGCCATTCCCGCACCTCCGGTTCCCCTTCGCCGGGGAGCGGGTAATAGCGCGTCGGGTGATGGGACAGCCCGCCCGAGCCCGCGAACAGCACCCGCACGCCGAGCGTCGCGGCATGAGCGCCGACCGCTTCCCCGAACCGGCGGCTTCTCTCGAACCGCAGGAACGGCCGGCACATCCCGCCGACGAACACCGGGACGCAGGGAAAGGAGTCGAGGCCGCCGAGAACGTTCTTCATGGTCTGCGAGAACCCGTGGTCGACGGTCATCCGTTCGGAGACGGCGACGTCGAACCCGTGCCGGCGCAAGTGTCCCGCGAGTCCGCCGGCCGTCCGCCTGTCCACCTCGAGGTCGCCGGGAAACCCGCCGACGTCGGCGATCGCCGACGCGGTCCCCGTCCCGACGCAGAACACCGGCATCGCGTTCAGGTGGAAGCCCGCGTAATGGTCGCACCCGAAGAAGATCACCACGTCGGGCCCCATGGCGGCCACCGCCTCCCGGCGCGCGGCGAGAGCATCCAGGAGATCCGCCTCGTAGGGCGGCGCCTCCGGCCGGACGTGGAGGATCGGGGAATGGGACGTGCAGACCAGCGCCGTCGCGGTTCCCGCGCCGCCCGCGCGACCGGAACCGTTCCCGGACAGGCTCATCGGCCGCGCGCGTCCCGCCGGATCATGTCCGCGGCCTTCTCGGCGATCATGATGGTCGGGGCGTTGGTGTTGCCGCCGACGATGACCGGCATGATCGAGGCGTCGACGACGCGCAGGCCGTTCACCCCCCTGACCCTGAGTCGCGAATCCACCACGGCCGTCTCGCCGGATCCCATCCGGCAGGTGCCGACGGGATGGAAGATCGTCGCGCCGCAGGCCTTCACGTACTCCCTGATCTCGTCCCGCGACCGCACGGCGTCGCCGGGGTGGCGTTCGGTTCCGCGAAGGGCCGCGAACGCGGGGGCGTCGACCAGCCTGCGCCCGATGCAGAAGCCCTCGGTCAGGGCCTCGAGATCCTCGTCGGTGCCGAGCAGGTTCGGATCGATGTTCGGCGCGGTGTCGGGATCCGCGTCCTTGAGGGTCAGCGCCCCCCGGCTCGTCGGCCGCAGCAGCGCCGACGTGACCACGTAGCCGCGGCCGTAGCCGATCATCCTGGAGGGGGACTCGCGGTAGCCCGGAATGAAATTGAACTGGAGGTCGGGACGGTCGAGCGACGGCCGGCTCCTCGCGAAGCCGCCCGCCTCGACCATGTTGCTCGCGAAAAGCCCGGTGCGGGCGAAGGCGTAGGCGAGCGTCCACCAGGCCAGTTCGGGAAGCGCGCCGACGGTCAGGCCGTACGCCCGCCGGTCCCCGGTTCCGTAATAGGCATGGATCGCGGGGTGGTCCTGGAGGTTTCTGCCGACCCCCGGAAGGTGCCGGACGACCTCGATGCCGTGCGTCCTCAGGTCCGCGCCGTCGCCGATGCCCGACAGCATCAGGAGCTTCGGCGAGAGCACGGCGCCCGCGGAAAGGATCAGCTCCCTCTCGGCGGCGACGGCGACCGAGGCCCCCTTGACGCCGATCTCGACGCCGCTCGCCCGGCCGTCCCGGATCCGGATGCGCCGGGCCTCGGCGCCGGTCAGCACGGACAGGTTCTTCCGCCCCTCCGCAGGCTTGAGAAACGCCCGCGCGGTCGACAGCCTCCGGCCGTCCCTCTGGGTGACCTGGTAGAGTCCGAACCCGTCCTGGCTGGCGCCGTTGAAGTCGCCGTTCCGGGGGAACTGGAGCTCCTCGGCAGCCCGGAAGAAGGTTTCGTGCAACGGGCTCGGCCGCCTGATGTAGGTGACGTCGAGCGGACCGCCGGTCCCGTGCAGCTCCCCGCCGCCGTGCTCGAGATTGTTTTCCGATTTCCTGAAGTACGGGAGGACGTCGGCGAAACCCCAGCCCTCGTTGCCGAGCCCGGCCCATTCGTCGTAGTCCCCGGGATGACCGCGGACGTAGATCATCCCGTTGACGGAACTCGAGCCGCCGAGCGTCCGCCCGCGCGGCACGTAGATCCGTCGGCCGTTCATGCCGTCCTGCGGCGCGCTCGCGAATTTCCAGTTGATGGCACCGTCGAACATGCAGCGCATGACGCCGAGGGGCACATGGATCCAGGGACGCCAGTCCCGGGGGCCGGCCTCGATCAGGCAGACCGTCGCCGACGGGTCTTCGGACAGCCGGCTGGCGAGAACGCAACCGGCCGACCCTCCACCGACGATGACGTAGTCGAACCGGCGTTCCGACATCCCCGCCCCGCATGCCGCGACCGTCCGGCCGGTTCGCGCGTCTCCGGCCGACGGGCGCGGATTGTACGGGCATCGCGGCCGCGGGCAAAACCCCCCTTACGCCGCCGCCCGGCGATCGCAATCCCTTTCCCGTCGCGCTACTCTCGGAGAGACGGTCCCGGAGCCCCCGTCGGCTCCGGCGACCGACCGGACGTCCGGAGGCACGGGATGGCGAGCAGCGAGGGCCTGCGCGAGATCGGTTTTTTCGACTGCGCCGGCGGCGGTCAGGTCCGCGTCGACGGAAACACCGCCTATGTCGGGCACATGGCGAACCCCTTCGGCACCAGCATCATCGACGTGTCGGATCCGAAGAGGCCGGAACTGCTGTCCCATGTCGGGATGCCCGAGGGCACGCATTCGCACAAGGTGCATGCCCGGGGCGACCTGATGGTGCGCAACCACGAGATGATCGGCTCCGGCAAACCCGACGATTTCGCGACGGGCGTCGGCATCTACGACGTCTCCGACCGGCGCAGGCCGAGGCTCGTCTCCAGCTGGGACACCGTCGGCCGGGGCGTGCATCGCTTCGATTTCGACGGCCGCCACATGTATGTCTCCTCGACCGTCGACGGATACCGCGGGCCGATCATGGTGGTGCTGGATCTCGAGGATCCGGAGAACCCCGCGGAGGTCGGCAGGTGGTGGATTCCCGGCCAGTGGGAAGCGGGCGGCGAGGAGTACGTTTGGGGCGACGGCCCCGAGCCGCGCTGCCACCACCCGCTGCGAATGGGCGACCGGCTCTACGTGAGCTACTGGCATCACGGGTTCTTCATCCTCGGCATCGAGGATCTCGCCCGCCCGCGCCTGGTCTCGGGCTTCGACACCGGACCGGCGTTTCCGCATCCGACCCACACAGCGCTGCCGGTCCCGTTCGAGATCCGCGGACACCGCTTCCTCGTCGTGGCCGACGAGGATGTCGCCAAGCTGCGCCCGCACGCGCCGGCGTTCGCGTGGGTCGTCGACGTCACCGACGAGACCAACCCGGTTCCGGTCTCGAGCTTCCAGGTCGCCGGGCTGGATCCCGACGGCGCCCCCCAGCGACCCTACACCGGGTGCCACCAGCCGTGCGAGATCGTGACCGGCAGCGTCATCCCCTTCGCCTGGTTCTCGAAGGGGCTGAGGCTGGTCGACATCGCCGACCCGCACGCTCCCGCCGAGGTCGGGCATTTCGAGCCCGATCCGCAGCCCGGCTGCGACCGCCTCTGCAGCAACGACGTGACGGTCGACGAGCGCGGCCTGATCTACCTCATCGACCGGCTGCGCGGCCTGCACATCGTCGAACGCCTCTGATCCGCGGCCGGCGGCGGCCCCTCACACCGCCGTCCATCCCCCGTCGACGACGAGGGACGCGCCGGTGATCAGCGCCGACGCGGGGGAAGCGAGGAACACCACCGCCCCCGTGACGTCCTCGAGCTCGCCGAGGCGCCCCATCGGGATCCGGGACAGCGTGTCCTCGCGGAACGCCGCGTCGTCGAAGAACTTGCGGGTCATCGGGGTCAGGACGAAGGTCGGGCCGACGGCGTTGACCCGGATGCCGTGCGGCGCGAGCTCGGCGCCCATGGCCTTGGTCAGGCCCTCGACGGCGTGTTTCGAGGCGCAGTAGACCGTTCTCCTCGGCGCGCCGACATGGCCCATCTGGGACGACATGTGAACGATCGATCCGCCGGCCCCTTGCTCGATCATCCTGCGCGCGACGATCTGCGAGACGAAAAACAGCGACCGGACGTTGAGGTCCATGATGCGGTCGTAGTTCTCCTCGGAAACCTCCACGAACGGTTCGGGGACGTTGGTTCCGGCGTTGTTGACCAGAACGTCGATCCGCCCGAGCCCGCCCGCCGCTTCCTCGAGCCGCGGCCGGTCGGCGACGTCGCAGACCAGCGCGCGGGCGCCACCGCCGCCGCGCGCGATCTCGTCGACGAGAGTCCGCAGGTCGCCCTCCGTGCGGCTGACGGCCACGACCTCGGCGCCCGCGCCCGCCAGCGCGAGCGCGCAGGCGCGGCCGATGCCGCGGCCCGCGCCGGTGACCAGCGCGGTCTTGCCGTCGAGGCGCATTTCGGGGGTCGCGAGCCCGCTCCCGGTCGTCGCTCGGTCGGTCATCGTCCCCTTCCGGTTTCCGTGGCCGCTTGACAGGGCGGGGATTTCCCAACCTATATGTGCGGCGGAACGAACGCCAGCGCGGGCAGGGAGAACCCAATGGTCCACAAACACACCGACGGCAATCTCGACATGAAGATCCTCCGGGAAACCGCCGAACGTTGCAAGAACTGGGGCCGGTGGGGGCCCGACGACGAGGCCGGCACGCTGAACCACGTGCGCCCCGAGGACGTGATCGCGGCGGCCGGCCTGATCCGGAAGGGCAAGGTGTTCTCGCTCGGTCTCAACTTCGACGGCGACGGACCTCAGACGGGGCTGTGGGGCAACCGGTTCAACCCCATCCACACCATGCTCGCGACCGGCACGGACGCGATCTCGGGCAACCAGGACGAGGGCGGGATCCGCTACGCCGACGACATGGTCTCGCTGCCACTCCAGTGCGGAACCCAGTGGGACGCGCTCGGGCACATCTTCTACGACGACAAGATGTGGAACGGCTACGACGCGGCGCTGGTGGATTCCGGCGGGGCCCGGAAGAACGGCATCGAGAAGGTGAAGGACCGCATGGTCGGCCGCGGCGTCCTGCTCGACATCGCGCGTCACACCGGCGTCGAGGCACTGCAGGAAGGCGAGGCGATCTCGCGCGCGGATCTCGACGAGTGCGCCGAAGCCCAGGGCGTCGAGGTGCGGCGGGGGGATTTCCTTCTGGTCCGCACCGGCATGATGGAGGAACGGCTGAAGAACGGCTGGGGCGGCTACGCCGGCGGGGACGCGCCGGGGCTGTCCTTCGACACCGCCGAGTGGCTGCACGCAAGGGAGGTCGCCGCCATCTGCTGCGACACCTGGGGGTGCGAGGTGCGACCCAACGAAACCGACGAGGCCCAGCAGCCGTGGCACTGGGTCGTGATCCCGATGATCGGCATCACCATGGGCGAGATCTTCGTGATGGGCGAGCTGGCCGGGGACTGCGCCGCGGACGGCGTGTGGGAATTCTTCTTCTGCGCCCCGCCGCTGCCGATCACGGGCGGCGTCGGCTCGCCGATCAATCCCGTCGCGATCAAGTGATCCCGTTCGCGAGCGGCGCGCGCGGAGGCGAGGCGGAATGGCAAGGCATCTGAAAAAGCGGATCGGCGAGGAGGAGACCCGCGACGCGGACGCCCGGGTGCGCAGGGCCGTCGAGGACATCCTCGCGGGAATCGAGGCCCGCGGCGACGACGCCGTCCGGGAGTTCTCGGAAAGGTTCGACGGCTGGACGCCCGAGAGCTTCCGGCTTTCGGACGGCGAGATCCGCGATCTCGTGGCGTCGGTGCCCGCCGAAACCGTCGCCGACATCACGTTCGCCCAGGAGCAGGTGCGCAACTTCGCCCGCGTCCAGCGCGAGGCGATCGTCGACGTCGATGTCGAGACGCTGCCCGGCGTGCGACTCGGACACCGGAACATTCCCGTCAATTCCGTCGGATGCTACGTGCCCGGCGGCCGCTATCCCATGGTGGCGTCGGCGCACATGAGCGTGGTCACCGCCAAGGTCGCCGGCGTGCCCCGCATCGCCGCCTGCACGCCGCCGACCGACGGCAGGCCGCATCCCGAGACCGTGGCCGCCATGCATCTCGGCGGCGCCGACGAAATCTACCTTCTCGGCGGCGTGCAGGCGGTCGGGGCCATGGCGCTGGGAACCGGAACCGTGGCGCCGGTCGACATGCTGGTCGGCCCCGGCAACGCCTACGTCGCGGAAGCCAAGCGCCAGCTCTACGGCCGCGTCGGCATCGATCTGTTCGCCGGCCCCACGGAAATCCTCGTGATCGCCGACGACAGTTCCGACGTCGAGGTGATCGCGACGGATCTGCTGGGCCAGGCCGAGCACGGACCGACGTCGCCGGCGATCCTGATCACCACCTCCGCACGGCTCGCGGAGGAACTGCCCGGCGAGATCGAGCGGCAGCTCGCGCGGCTGCCGACGGCCGACGTCGCCGGCGCCGCGTGGCGCGACTACGGGGAGATCCTTCTCGTCGACGATCTCGACGAGGCGGTCAGGGAAGCGGACCGCGTCGCGGCGGAGCACGTGGAGGTGCTGACCAGGAACCCCCGGCACTTTCTCGAGAACATGACGAATTACGGTGCGCTGTTCCTCGGCCCGGAGACCAACGTCTCCTACGGCGACAAGGTCATCGGAACCAACCACACGCTGCCGACGAAGGGCGCGGCACGCTACACGGGCGGGCTGTGGGTGGGGAAGTTCCTGAAGACCTGCACCTGGCAGGAATGCACCGAGGAGGCAAGCGTCGTCGTCGGCGACTACTGCTCGCGGCTTTGCGCCATCGAGAAGTTCTGGGGGCACAAGGAACAGGCAGACCTCCGCCTGCGCCGCTACGGCGGGCACAACGTCGGCCTCGGGGCGGAGTGAACCGAAAGGGAGAGAGACGATGACCGGAACCGGCGTGAGCATGCGGGAGATGGAGGCGCGGGTCGCGCGGTTCGACGCGCTGGAGCCCTCGAAGCAGGCGTTCGTCGACACCCGCATCCCGGAACATGTCCGCGACATCTACAACGTCATCGGCAAGGGCGTGACCGAGGATCCGGAACTCAGGCCCGCCATCACGGCGGTGGAGGGGTTCAACGTCACCTATGTCGGCGCCGACCCCGGCAAGGGCGCGGCGCTGCACGCGCACGGCACCGTCGAGGTCTTCATCCCGATGTCGGGCCGGTGGGCGGTGTTCTGGGGCGACGAGGGCGAGAACGAGGTGGAACTCGACCGGTTCGACGTGATCTCGGTGCCCGTCGGCGTCATGCGCGGGTTCCGCAACATCGGGGACGGGCACGCCTATCTCATGGCCGTGCTCGGCGGCACCGATGCGGGCCGGGTCGACTGGGCGAAGTCCGTTCTCGATCGCGCGAAGGAGACGGGGTTGCGCCTCGACGGCGACGGCAACGTGATCGCGGCCGCGCAGTAGCGCGCGGCGACGGGCCGCGGGCGATCCCGGCGCGGGGGCCGGGCGCGGATGGCCGGCGGGCCGGAAATAAGCGTCGTTTTCGATGCCGGAACGATCGCGCGGCGGGTCGACGAACTGGCCGCGGAGATCGCCCGCATCCCCGACGATCTCCTGGTGGTGATCGTTCTCAAGGGAAGTTTCGTGTTCGCCGCCGATCTTCTGCGGGCGCTCGACCGCTCGGGCAAGCATCCCCGGGTCGACTTCATCAGTCTGGCAAGCTACGGAACGGACACCGAGAGTTCCGGCGAGGTGCGCCTGACGCGGGATCTCTCCGAGGATGTCCGCGGCGAGAGCGTCCTGATCGTCGACGACATCCTCGACACCGGGCGGACGCTGGCCTACGCGACCGACCTTGTGGCCGCGCGGGGAGCGGCCGCCGTGCGCAGCTGCGTTCTTCTCGACAAGCGCGAGCGGCGCGAAGTGGATGTGGACGCGGATTTCGTGGGCTTCGATGTCGGGAACGTCTTCGTCGTGGGCTACGGCATCGATCTCGCGCACCGTTACCGCAGCCTTCCCTACATCGGCGCCGTCAGGACCGATTGAGCGCAGGCGCCCTCCGGCCGCGCCGGGATCCGATGATCGGGGCCGGGCGGTTCAGAAACGCTCGAGGAGACGTTCGATGTACTCGAGCTCGTCGGCCGTGCGGTGTCTCTGTCCGGCGCGCCGGCGGAGCTCGTCGAGGATCTCGCGGGTCTTCTTCATCAGGCTCCGATCGGGGATGTTGATCCTCCGCGTGTCTTCCCCGCCCTCGCCCTCTTCCCAGTCGCGCCCCAGCGGGTCGCGCATCGTGTCCAGGGGATTGAACCTGCCGAAGCCGCGCCCGGGGCCGCGCTCGCCCGGACGGTTGCCCAGTTCCCTCATGACGCCCTGCCCCGCGCGCCGCAGGGCGTCCATCGCACGGCCCTGCGGGCCGACGGCCCGGCCCGGCCGCCCCTGCCCGAGAGCGTCGGCCGCCTCTCCCATGGCCTGCTGCGCCTGCTCGAGCGCGCCGGCCGCCTGCCCGTCGGCCGGCAACCGGCCCTGCAGAGCCTGGCGAAGACGCTGCAGCATCTCCTGCAGGGACCGCTGTTCACGCAACCCTTGCCGCATGCCGTCGTCACCGCCCCGCCGCCCCTGCCGCGACTGCCGGAAGGTGCGGTCCATCAGCCGGCCCTGCCTGCGGATCATCTCCTGCAGCTGGCGCAGCGTCCGGTTGCCGAACTGCGCGTCCGGGCTCATCGGCCTGAGCCGGGCGTTGCGCAGGTTTTCGAGCATCTGGCGAAGCTGCGACAGCATCTGCGCGGCGGCGTCCCTGGCGCCCGAGCGCATCATCTGGTCGATCTGCCGCAGCATGTTCTGGAGATCTTCGGCCCGGAACATCCGGCCGGGGTCGGTCGGCGTCGCCTCCTGATCCCGCGGCATGCTGGCGAGACTGCGGCGAAGTTCCCGGAGATAGTCGCTGAGGGCCTGTCGCAGTTCCTGCATGAGCCGTTCGAGTTCGGCGTTCGGCGCGTTGCGGGCCAGGGCGTCGCGCAACGCTTCCTGGGCGCGCAGCAGCTCTCTCTCCGAAATCGAGAGGCCGCCGTCCTCGACCCTGAGCGCGGTGTCCCAGAGAAGATCCCGCACCGGCGGAATCGCGGAATCCCCCTCCTCGTGGGCCAGGCGCGCGCGGGCGAAGGCCAGTCCCATGAAAACCACCCTGTCGTGGTCGTAGGATCCGGGCCGAGATCCGATCCGCCCGAGATTCCGGACGATCTCGGAGCGGCGTTCCGGGGAGGTGGTCAACCGCCGCCGCTCGGCGATGATCCGCCTCGCGACAGGTTTCCGGAACTCGCGCTCGGGCAGGATCAGGTTGATCTCGTTCGAACCCGTTTCCTGGCCCGCGGCATCCCTCGCGAAGACCCGCAGGACGACCGGCAGGCCGGACCAGGGATGGGGCGCGAAATCCTGAAACACGTTCTCGGTGAACTCGCGGGCGTCGGCGGGCGGAACCGGGAGTTCCAGCTCGGAGACCTCCTTGCCGACCACCGCGCCGCGTTCGTAGGTCCGTCGGATCTCGCCTCG
This sequence comes from Alphaproteobacteria bacterium, assembly GCA_965214975.1. Taxonomy (GTDB): domain Bacteria; phylum Pseudomonadota; class Alphaproteobacteria; order MPNO01; family UBA830; genus JAJEBT01. The sequence goes on along the minus strand of OZ244055.1, from coordinate 3,643,610 downwards.
GAGCCCGGTGATCCCGTAGTCGTCGGATCCCGTGTAGGTGACGCGCAGCGTGCCGCGCGCGAACGGCTGGGGCGGTTCGGGCAGGGAGATGTCCGGAGGCATGTCCGCGATGCTGCGGATCATCCACGAACCGAGACGCTTTCCGTCGAGAAGGATCGTCAGGCGTCCGCTTTTCGCGAGGATCCTGGTCGCTTTCCGGTTGCCCGGCTCCGAAGCCGTGAAAGGCGCGGCCGTTCCGTCGAAATCGATCGCCGCCTCTCCGCGGCCGCCGGTGACGGTCGCCGTCAGCACGCTGCCCGACGGAACCGAGATCTCCGATGGCCCGGCGGGGGCCTGGCCGCCAGGCGGCACCTCCGTCGCGGTCCTGCGGTTCCGCAACGGAAAGACGGGAGCGAACTGCGTGTAGGCCGGAGGCGTGATCCAGATCTCGAATCTGACGTCGGGTGTTCCGTCGGAAAACGCGACCTTCGGGACCAGCGCCCGTTCCAGGCGCAGGCCGGCTTCCGGTCCCGCGACCGCCAGACCGACGACCAGCATGGCCGCGAGCGCGGCACGGAGCGCCCACGGGTCGCGCGCCGCGAGTCCGGGTTCCGGCATGCCGGTCCGGAGATTCCGAAGCCGTCCCGCCATCTGCGCCCGGTGAGCCTGCCAGAGAAGCCGAGTCTCCGAGGTGCCGCCGTGATCGGGCAGTCTGTCCTCCAGGGCTTCGAGCGGCCGGTGCTCCAGCCGGCTGGCCGTCTCGATGCGGCGGAGGGCGTCCAGGCGGGTGGGCCAGGCGACGGTGCGCAGGGCACGGTGGAGTCCGAGCCCGGCGGCGCCCGCGAACGCCAGCAGGGCGAGCGCGTGCAGCCAGCCCGGCAGGAGCGAGAAACCGTCGAGAAGCGCGACGACGACGAAAACCGCCGCCGCCGCCGCGGGGGGCCAGATGCGCGACCAGACCCTCTCCCACGCCAGCGCGAGACGGGCCAGTGCCAGGCGCCAGCCGATCGACGGCGTTTCGGGAGAGGATGTTCCGCCGCGGCGGGCAGGAGCGTCCATCGCGCCACCCCCGGGTTCGTCAGTCGGAAGCCGTGATCCAGTCCGGCACCCGATCCGCCGAAATCAATTGCCGATAGTAGGCACGCGGCCGGATGATGGCAACGTTGCCTGCCTCGACCATGACCTCGGGCGCCGGCAGCCGGCAATTGTAGAACGACGACATCACGGCGCCGTAGGCTCCCGCCGACCGGATGGCGACGAGATCCCCTTCGCGCAGGGTCGGCAGGCTGCGTCCGGCGGCAAGCACGTCACCGGTCTCGCAGACCGGTCCGACGATGTCGAAGACGGAGGTTTCCGCGCCGGGTTCGGGCTCGAGAACGGGTTCGATGTCGTGCCAGGCGTCGTAGAGCGACGGGCGCATCAGATCGTTCATCGCCGCGTCGACGATCACGAAGGCGCGGTTCCCGACTTCCTTGAGACGGATGACGCGGCTGACCAGAATCCCGGCCTCGGCAACCAGTCGCCGGCCCGGTTCGAACGTGAACGTCACGTCGAGCGACCCGAAGATCCCGCGGACGAGGGAGGCATAGCCGTCCAGGGCGAGCCTCGGTTCGTCGCGATAGACGACTCCCAGGCCCCCTCCCAGGTCGAGACGGTGGACGGGAAGACCGTCGGCCCCGAGTTCCGCGACCAGTTCGGCGACGCGCTCGAACGCCCTGCGAAACGGATCGAGGCTCGTGAGCTGGGATCCGATGTGCACGGCCAGCCCGACGGGCGCGACGCCCGGCAGTTCGCCGGCGCGGCGGTAAGCGCCGGAAACCCTGTCGAAGGCGATTCCGAACTTGTCCCCGGCACGGCCGGTCGAGATCTTGTGATGCGTGCCGGCGTCGATGTCCGGGTTCACGCGGATCGCGACGGCGGCCTCTCGACCGGCGGCGGCCGCGATCTCGGACAGAGCCTCGAGCTCGGCCTCGGATTCGACGTTGATCTGGCCGCACCCCCGCTCGACCGCGATCCCGAGTTCGGCCCGCGTCTTTCCGACTCCGGAAAAGACGATCCTCTCCGCCGGGACGCCCGCTTCGAGCGCGCGATGGAACTCGCCCTCGGAAACCACGTCCGCGCCGGCGCCCATGGAAGCGAACAGGGAAACGACCGCCTGGTTGTCGTTCGCCTTGACGGCATAGCAGATCCTGGCGGGAAAACCTTCCAGCGCCGCCGCGAAGTCGCCGTAGGCTTTCCGCATGAGGGTCGCCGAATAGCAGTAGAACGGCGTGCCGACGTCCCGCGCGATGTCCGGGACCGGCGTGCCGTCGGCATGAAGAATCCCGTCGCGATAGGCGAACCCGCCGGCGGTCATGGCGGCGTCATCGCGGCGCCGGATAGGTCCGCGGGTAGGTGGCGGTCACGCCCTCGGGATGCTCGAGCTTGGACGGCTTCTTGCCGCAGGCGGCAAGCCCGAGCTGCGCCACGAGCAGCAGGCCGAGCGCGGTCCGGCAAAGCGTCATCGGAGAAAGCGCTCTCTTGCCAGCGCGGCCTGCGCCCGCACGTTGTCCGGCGCCGTGCCGCCGCCGCTCGTGCGGCTGCGCACCGATCTGTCGACGGCGAGCACGTCGAAAACGTCTTCGGTGATGCGCCCGTCGATCGTCCGCAGCTCTTCGAGCGGCAACCCCTCGAGCGCGCATCCGCGCGCTTCGGCCAGTGCCACCGCGCGACCGGCGATCTCGTGCGATTCCCGAAACGGCACGCCGCTCCGGCGGACCAGCCAGTCGGCGAGATCGGTCGCGAGCGTGTGGCCGGCATCGGCAGCCGCCGCCAGCCGTTCGCGGTCGAAGACGAGGTCGGCAACCATGCCCGCGGCCACCCGCAGGCTCAGGACCACGGTTTCGGCGGCGTCGAAGACGGGTTCCTTGTCTTCCTGCATGTCCTTGGAATAGGCCAGAGGCAAACCCTTCATCACGGTCGCGACCGTGACGAACGCGCCGAGAATCCGGCCCGACTTGCCGCGGACCAGCTCGGCCGCGTCGGGGTTGCGCTTCTGCGGCATCATCGAGCTTCCGGTGGAGAAGGCGTCCGACAGCCGCGCGAAGCCGAACTGGACGGAAGACCAGATCACCAGTTCCTCTCCGAGGCGCGACAGGTGGCCGGCGCAGATCGCGGACGCCGCCAGGAACTCGAGCACGAAATCCCGGTCGGAAACGGAATCGAGCGAGTTCGCCGTCGGCCGGTCGAAGCCCAGCGCGGAGGAGGTCGCCTCGCGATCGATCGCGAAGGACGTGCCCGCAAGCGCGCCGGACCCCAGCGGGGATTCGTTGAGCCGTTTCCTCGCGTCGGCAAAGCGTCCGCGATCGCGTCCGAACATCTCCACGTAGGCGAGGAGGTGATGGCCGACGGTGACGGGTTGCGCCGCCTGCAGATGCGTGAAACCCGGCATGACCCAATCGGCGTGGGCTTCCGCCTTGTCGACCAGCGCCCCCTGCAGGGCGGCGAGCGCTCCGTCGCATTCGTCGATGGCGTCGCGCATCCAGAGCCGGAGGTCGGTCGCGACCTGGTCGTTGCGCGACCGCGCCGTGTGCAGTTTTCCCGCAGGCTCCCCGATCAGTTCGGCGAGGCGGGCCTCGACGTTCATGTGGATGTCTTCGAGTTCCGTCCGGAACCGGAAGGTTCCGTTCTCGATTTCCCCGGCGATGCTGTCGAGGCCGCCAAGGATCGCGTCCGCGTCCTCGGCGGATATGACGCCCGCGGCCGCAAGCATTTCGGCATGGGCTCTGGATCCGGCGATGTCCTGGGCGTAGAGAGCCTTGTCAAATCCGATCGACGCGTTAATTCCCTGCATGAGGTCGTCGGGCGCGCCGGAGAACCGTCCGCCCCACATGCGGTTGGGGGCGGAACGGTCCGGGGAACCGGCTGGCGGCCCGCCCGATGCGGGGGTGGGGGTCTTGGCCATGACGACTTTCGACAGACTGTCCGGAGAGCCCGGAACCCGGCCGCGCCCGGGCATCCTGCCCGCTGTCTGCCTGATAATGGCAGTTATCGGTGCGCAATCAAGCGTTGCGGCGGACACGCCGGGCCCGCGGCTGGCCGGCTGGATGCAGAACTTCGAGCCGGCGGTCCGGCCCGTGCCGTTGCCCGAGCGGACCTTCGTGGACGAGGACGGAAGCCGGATCGCGCTCAAGGAATTCGGGGGCCGGTTGACGCTCGTGAATTTCTGGGCGACCTGGTGCGGCCCCTGCGTGCGCGAGATGCCCTCCCTGGACCGTCTTCAGGCCGGGTTGCGCGGCGAGGATTTCGTGGTTGTGGCGTTGTCGGAGGATCGTGAGGGATGGCGCAAGATCGCCCCGTTCCGCGACCGCCTGAAGCTCCGGAATCTGCGTCTGCTCCATGACGAGGGTTCGACATTCATGTTCGAGGTCGGCGTGCGGGGACTCCCGACGACGCTGCTTGTGGGGCAGGACGGGCGGGAGCTTGGCCGTCTCGTCGGGCCTGCGGAATGGGACGCGCCGGAAGCCGTCGCCCTGATACGCCACTACCTGGATCAGGGCAACAGCCGGTGACCGGACAAGGCCCCGAATCGACCGGATCGGTCGGTGGCGCAATGGCCCACGAGGCGGGGCGACATCGACAGAGGCCGCTCCGGCCTGTCAAGCGACTCCGTCCCGTTCGGCGTCGGCCACGTTTTCCGTCGCCCCGCGGCACCTGATCATCCGGTCGCTTCGAGACCGCTCCCTGTTGCAGGTGCCAACAGTTCGAGCGAAGCGCAACTCGGACGCTTCTCGCCACGTCCCCGCTGTCCCGCCGAACCCGGAGGAACGTTCAGGTGATGGGTGAACGCCGCTCGGCTCGCATTCTCCCCATCCGGATCTCGCGGACCGTTTCCAATGCTGTTTCCCGACGGGCGTCAGGCACGTCTCGTCGAAAGCCTTCGTCGCCTGCCTCGGTCATGCCGAGCGCCATCTTGTACACCGACATCGGAGCTTGGATCCCGTACTGTTCGGTCATTGCGCTTCACCCCGTTTATCGCTCCGTTCCCGGCATCGCTTCCACATGCGACGGTCCAACCCGACATCTCGCCAACCGGCATTCAATGCGCCTCGATTTTACTGTGCCGCAGACTTTCCCGATCCTGTCTGCAAGCCCGCAAGAAAATAAAACGTAAATAATATTAAAAATTTGGAAAAAATTTCAGAAAATTAAAAATAATTTACTTGATATATTATTCAATAAGTTCGCGCAGACGATGACGGATTGGCCCGATCTTGACTAACTCGGACAGGAAGAAATCCACGTTGTCCGCTCCATCGGCGCGCCGGTTTTCCACGATGGATTCGTAGTCGATTTCCAGGAGGGTACAGAACTCTCGTCCGGTCATTGCCTCTTCGAGTGCGATCCGCCGCTTGAAACCATCCCATATCGCCCGACGGTCATTCTGGTTGAAGGCACAGAAATGTGCCTGGAATCGTAACTGCCCAGGTCCGGTTTCGCCGAGCGTCGGGAGGCGAGGGCTCGGGTGACGCGGGCCGGCGTCGGCGGGTTTTCAGAGGCGCAGTTTCGGGACCAGCTGCAGCGGCTCGGGACACGCCAGGATTTCGAGGACGTTCCAGTCCTGCTTTCGGGCGGTGGCGATGGCGGAGCGCAGGCTGGCGAAGTCATGGGCGCCCTGCGTCGAGCGGAAGCCTCCCGAGATCTTCTGGCGCAGCTTGGCCATTCGGAGATCGCGCTCGGCCTCGTTGTTGGTGAACGGGACGCGGAGATCCTCGAGGAAACGCAGGGATCCCTCCTTGCCGTTTTGGAGCCGGCACGCGAGATTGTGGCCGATCCGGCGCTTCTTGCGGCCGCGCTTTCCGGTCCGGAGCGGCGGTTGCGCCTCGTGGAAGGCGATGGCGCGGTCGAGGGTTCGGTCCCAGGTCCGGGAGATCAGCGCCGCGAGGGAGGCGGGCACGTCGCGGTCGTTCTCGCGGGCGATGCGGGCGACCCTGCAGGCGCGCAGGAGGAGGCGCTGCATGCTGCCGGCCCAGTCTTCCTTCTCGATCTCGACGAGGGCTTGGAGTTCGCGCAGGCGATGGGCGCCGCAGGCGCCGTGGAGCACCCCCTCGATGGAGAGGTAGGTGGGCAGATCGTCATGGATGACGACGCCTTCGAGCCTCTCGTCGAAACGGCGGCGCCCGGCGGCGACGCGCAGGACGGTGAGCGACGGGGTGCACAGCACGTGGAGCCATCGGGTCCGGGCCTCGATGCGGATGCCGGTCTCGCCGGGATGCTTGACCGGGGCCGCGGTGCGGGCGAGCGCCGCGACCCGGTCGAGGAAGCCCCCGAAGCGGCGGGCGGTGCGCCGGCCCATGGCGGCGATGGTGGCGGTGGGGAGCTTCACCGCGAAGAGGTCGCTCATGACCGCGGCGACGCGCTTCTCGGGAATGAACTGGCCGTGCGACAGATAGGTCACCCGCGCGGTGATGCGCGGCCCGTACCGGACCGGGGCGGTCACGCCGTCCGGGAATGCGGCTGCCGTCACGGCGCCGCAGGCGGCGCAGCGGCAGCGATGGCCGCGATGTTCGGTGACCTCGAGGGGCTGCGGCTCGGGCAGGTCGAAGATCTGCCGGCGGACGGGGGGCGCGTGACGGTCGGCGTCCGACAGCGGCGCGCCGCAGTGCGAGCAGGCGACGGGGTCGTGATCCACGACGTGGTCCGGGTTCGCGGTCTGCGCCAGGGTGGTTCCCCTGTGGCCCGGCTGGCCGCCGCTGGCCCTGGGAGACGGCTGGCGCCGGCTCCGCGTGCGTCTCGGGGTTCCGTTCCTCTTCTTCAGGCCGTCGCCGGCCGGCGGTCTGGAGCTGGTGGTGCTGTCGAGCGCGGCGAGGCGTTCGCGCAAGCTTGCGATCTCCCGGTCGCGCGCGTCATCCTCCCCGGCCGGCGCCGGGACCGGGCAGGGTTCACGCATCCCCGTCGGCCTCGACGGCCATGATCGCGGCCAGCACCGCGAGGCGTTCGCCCGCCGGCAGGGCCCCGTAGCGCCGGCCCCAGTTGGCCGCCTTGCGCCTGATGCGCTGGCGGTCCGTGAAGTTCCGGCCCGCGAAGCTCGCCCAGTGCATCCGGTCGGGCGCGAAGTTGAACCACACGACCTCGGTCCGCACCTTGCCCTGGGTCGTCACCTGCATCGCGAGGCGGCGCCAGCCCGCCAGCATCCCGTCGTAGAGCGCGGACGGGTGGCCCGAGACCATCACCTGGCAGGGCAGGCCCTTGAGCAGCTCGAGGAGCGCGACGTGGTCGGCCTCCTCGTACTCGAAGCGGTAGCGGCGCTCCGAACTCCGGGTCGCGTGCAGATAGGGCGGGTCGCTGTAGACCAGCTCCGGCCCCAGGAACGGGAACGAGGCCAGGAAGGCATGGGCGCAGCCGTGCACCAGCTCCACCGAGGGGTCGCCCCCGAAGGCCTCGAGCGCCCGCTCGTCGCGGTCGATGCCGATCGAGCGCAGGGCCGCCGGCTTGCGCTTCATCAGCGCCCCGCCTCCGAGATGGCTCTCGATGTAGACCGAGTGCGGCGGCATCAGCGCGATCAGCGCCTGGCACAAACCGCTCGTCGCCTTCGATCCGAAATACCCCACGGGCCGCTCCTCTCGCACCGGAGCGCAACCCTGAACCCGCAAGGCTATGATGTCAACAGGCGAGCGGGCGCCGCCTCCGCGGCGACGGTTGCCGACACGCCGTCACCGGGGGTGGAGTACCTGGGCAGTTACCTGGAATCTGTACTGGATATGCCGGGCGTTGCGTTCGATGAAACCGTGCATTGCCTGACGCTCCGCGCTGGCCTTCTTGGTGTCGAACACGTGACCATCCTTCAACTCGACGATGTGGCATGCCTGTAAGCCATGACGGCGCTTGAACACCATGAAGTCAGGCTCTGACCCTGCGAAGTCCAATATGTCGCTCCGCTTGATCTGGCGCTTACGGGCGAGAAGCACGCCCTCGGGCATGATCTCCTGCCCCAGGAAGGCGTCCAGATCGGGGATATTCGGTACCAAATCCGCAATTGTCGCTTCAAGCTCGGAGCCGGACGAGATCACGGCAGACTGAATCTTGCTCACCAGTCTGCCCAACGCCGCGTTGTCGAACAGGCGCTCATAGGAACCCGACGTGTTCCTAGGCCTGGCCATTCGCAATCTGGCCATGGCGCTATCCGTTCAGGTCGCAGCCAAGAAACGTGCGCCGCCGATTGAGGGCGGCTTGCAAAACGGAAAACGATCCGGCGGCCGGATCGATCACGTAATCGCCTTCATGACTTACGGCGGCCATGAGTTCGCCTTGCAGGTCAATCGGCTTCGCGTGCGGGTGGTCGCGCTGTGAAACCCGCTCCTCGACAACATCGGGGATATTGTGGACTTTCCATACTCCTTTTGCCCTGCGGGGCTGTTTCTGCAACACGACGCAGTATTCCGCCCGTCGCCGGGTGCGGTAGCCCATACCGAAGGTTCCCTTGTTCCACGTCACCAAATCCACGATGTCGAGGCTGGTTCCGTCAAACCACGGGCGAACGCCCTGGCACAAGTGGAACTTGTCCACCCACAGGAACAGGTGGCCGGACGGAACCAGGGCGCGGTCGATGCCACGGACGAAGCTCCCGATCGTGGCGTCATCCATCTGCTTCAAGGCGCACCGTCGCTTGCCGCGATTCTTGCCCTCGTTGCCGTAGGACAGCTTTTCAAGCACGCCACGGTATTGCGGATCGAGGAAAGCGACGGGGATTTTGTTTTTAGGCAGCATGGCCAGGAACTTCAGGCCGTCCATCTTGAGTCGGGTATTCGGCTTGAGCGCGTCGGGCGGCGCCAAGGGAGGCACGTGGACGGTCCGCTGGCCCGAGAACACCGTCGACGTGAGCGTGTTCATCGTCGTGTCGACAGGCTCTACAAATTGTTGTGCATCACGTGGCATGACGGTTTTCCCCCAGATGTTGTGTTGCGTCTTGATTCCGAAGTTCACATGATCATGATTGAGTTGGCGTGAATTCGAGGGTTCCCGGACGGAAACACTTGACGGTGGCAGGGATTCCGTTGGCCGACTCGCGCCATCGGAACAGCGTGGACTCCTCGTCGACGCCCCCAATGCACGCGGTGATCGCCTGCTTCCGTCCGGCGGTCGAACGGTCAACTCCGCAGCGGATCCGCTTCTCCGCGAGGACGGAGAGGAACCTTCCCACTTGGTTGAACCGAGACACCGGGATTGGCGTGAATCGGACATGCCGGCGAGGCCGACCGGCGGGTCAGGCGCAGACCTCCTTCGTCTCGTGTGTAGAGCGGCTATCCATGACGACATGGAGGCCAAGAACCCGAACACGTTGGTTTCGACGCGGTCCGGAAACTTGCGGAACCCCCGGCCTCGGTAGCGGCGGACGCCCTTGGCCATGGTCTCTCCGGCGGCAACGTCGCGTCGAGGGCGGAGAACAACGAGGCCTCGCCATTGCGCTTGCGGCCATGGACGCGCCCCTCGGTTTGGCCCGGCCACAACGGCGGCCGGCTGCGGCCGAGGGCCTGAACCGGCGACTTTTCGTCTACGCGGAAAACCATCGCGTGCTGTATCGGATCCACTGCAGTCCGACGATGTGTCGTGCGCCTTGCCCGTGAAGCACGGGTCCGCCGATAGCTTCAAGGCGTCTCCGCGGCGCGGCTGCAAGGCCAAGGCTTGCCAAAGGCGAAGGAGGGTCGAGGCACCGCAGCCGGTAGCGCGCGCCGTCGAACGCCGGTTTCGGCGGATGGCGTCGGGCAACGTTTCCGCCGGTGTCATCCGAACGACTTCGGCAACCTCGCCGCCGCCGATGCACCGGGGCGCGCTCGAACGCCGCACGTCAGGCAGACCGTCAAGGCGGTTTTCGTCGGAGCGGCAATGCCGTCTGCCGACGGTCACTCCGAGACCTTGGGCAAAGCCGGATCTTCTTGCCGGAGATCCCGGCGGCTACCGGCAACACGATCCGCATCCTCGGCGCCAAGGCCTGCCACGACCTGCAACTCCGGCCCGGCCGATCGATCTCCTTGCGTCGCCCGTCCGTCACGGTGACAAGCGCCGCTGTTCCCGCCATGGAACGAACCTCTTCGCCTCCGGATGTGATTTTCCACGAAAAGAGATTCGGAGCCTTCCGTTCCCGACAGGGCATTCGGCTTGAGCGTTTCAGGAAGATCGAGTGTCGGCGCCCCAAGCGCCCCTTGATCCGAGAAGACGGAACCCGTCGCGGCGCTCATGGCCGCACCCGCGAGTCCGGATGCCGGAGAACCGTGAATGCCGTCATCGCGTTTCGCCGCGCCGCAAACGCTTCGGCCCGAGGTCGCCGCGATTCCGGTGACACGATCCCGGTCCTCGCTGCCGCCTGGACCGGGCGGGGCCGACTTTTGGTGGCCGGCAAGTCCACCGTGACACCGGCGCCGACGGCGTCCGCCACGGACGCGAAACCGTCGCGCCGAAGGCATGCGGCAAGATCCGACTTGATTCGCTGGACCAGTCCCGGCCCCTTGAAGATCATCGCCGTGTAGAACTGGACCAGGGACGCGCCGGCCCGGATCATGGCGTAGGCCTCCTCGCCCGTCGAAATCCCTCCGGAGCCGATGATCGGAATGCACCCCCTGGTCCGGCGGTAAACCCGACCGACCGCGTCGAGGGCCATCGGAAACAGCGGGGCGCCGCTGAGGCCGCCGGCCTCGGCGCGCAACGGATCGGTCATGTGGCTTGGTCGCGCGGTCGTGGTGTTGACCACCGTCATGCCGTCGATGCCGGCATCCAGAACGACGTCCGCAAGCTCGTCGAGATCGTCCCCGGAAAGGTCGGGCGCGATCTTGACGATCAGGGGCGGCGGCGTTTCGGACACGGCGCGGGCGCGGGCGGCAAGCGCCCTCCGAAGAAGCGGGGACAACGTGTCCGTCCGCTGCATGGCGCGAAGGCCCGGCGTGTTCGGCGACGAGACGTTGAGGACGATGAAATCCACATGTCTCGAAACGGCCTCGATGCAGGCCTCGTAATCGACCACCTCGTTCAGGCTGTCCTTGTTCCTGCCGATGTTCGCGCCGAACGGTCCTCTGCCTCGCCCGCGCCGCGCGATGCGCCGCACGAACGGCTCCAGCCCGGCGCTGTTGAAGCCGAGGCGGTTGATGACCGCATGGTCCGCGGAGAGGCGGAACAGCCGAGGACCGGCATTGCCGGGCTGTGGAAGCGGTGTGACCGTGCCGGCTTCCGCAAAGCCGAAACCCGCCGCCATCATGGCGTCCGGCACTTTCGCTCCCTTGTCGAATCCGGCGGCGAGGCCGACCGGATTGCGGAAATCCAGCCCCCAGACCGAGGTCGAGAGAATCCCTGGATCGGGAACCCGGTTCCGTGGGCCGAGCCCCCACCTCACGGCGGAGACCGCTATCCGGTGGGCGGTTTCCGGTGGCAGCAGTCGAAGCGCCGGCATCAGGCGCTCATGAAAGCCAATCACGTCGTTCTCCGGCAACCGGGAAGGCGCAGGCTAACCCGCCCCGGGCGAATCGCAACCGGCCGTGGGCGGTCTCCCGGACTCTCCCACGCTGGCCGGGCATCCGCTCCGGAAGGGTAGGCGGTCCCGTCCGTATCGCCACGACGGTCCGCGGCTCCGAGGGCGCCGTAAATGTCCGGCTCCACTTCGGATCCCGTCATCGGGGCGACCGGGCCGGCCGGGGAGCGCAGCGCGGGATGACCTTGAGCGGTCTTGTCGGTTTTCCGTCGGGAGAAAACGCGCTATATCCCCGCGCATGGTCGAGTCGTCCGCAATCGAGAGCGTCCGGCAGGCAATCGTCGATGAATTCGCTTTTTTCGACGATTGGATCCAGCGCTACGAGCACATCATCGACATGGGCAAGGCGCTCGACGCCTTGCCCGAGAATCTCAAGGACGACGCCCATCTCGTGCCCGGCTGCCAGTCCAGGGTCTGGCTGCATGCCTGGCGCCGGAACGGGCATCTGCATTTCGCGGCGGATTCGGACGCGATCATCGTGCGCGGCCTGATCGCGCTCCTGCTGAGGGTCTATTCCGGGCGGACGCCCGAGGATATCGTCGACACGCCGGTCGAGTTCTTCGAGGTGCTCGAGTTGGGTTCCCATCTGAGCGGCAGCCGCGCCAACGGGCTCAGGGCCATGGTCGGACGCATCCACGCTTGCGCCCGCAACTGTCTGGACGGCGAAGACGCCGGAAAACTGCCTGCGGAAACCGCATGAAGCCCGAAGCGCTCACGTGGGTCGACGGCGAGTGGATCGAGGGCAATCCGCCTCTTCTCGGTCCGATGAGCCATGCCTGGTGGATGGCCTCGACCGTTTTCGACGGCGCGCGCGCCTTCCGGCGCTTGGCTCCCGACCTCGACCGGCACTGCGCGCGGATGATCGCGTCCGCGGAGGCGTTTCACATGACGCCGCCCGTCACAGCCGACGAAATGGTCGCTCTGGCCTGGGAGGGAGTCGAGCGGTTTCCCGAGAACGCCGAACTCTACATCCGCCCGATGATGTATTTCGAGGGCGGGCTGATCTCTCCGGACCTGTCCTCGAGCCGTTTCATCCTGACGGTGTTTCGCGCCCCGCTGCCGGAATGGCACGGCGTGACCGCTTGCGTCTCCAGCTACCGCCGCCCGACGCCGGAAGCCGCGCCCACCAACGCCAAGGCGTCGTGCCTCTATCCGAACGTGGGGCGGGCGTTGCTCGAAGCGCGGTCGAAAGACAGCGACACGGCGGTGATTCTGGACGCTCTCGGCAACGTCGCGGAGTTTGCGGTGAACAATCTGTTCCTGGCGAAGGACGGGGCCGTGCGGACGCCTGCGGCGAACGGCTGCTTTCTTTCCGGGCTCACCCGCCACCGGGTGATCGAGCTTCTGTCGGACGCCGGCGATGCCGTCGAGGAGACGACGCTGACCCTCGACGACGTGTTCGACGCCGACGAGGTGTTTCTCACCGGCAACTACTCCAAGATTCTTCCCGTGACCCGCGTCGACGATCGCGATTACCAGATCGGCCCGGTGGCAACGAGGGTTCGCGACCTCTACTTCGAGTTCGCCGAGCGCGAAGGGCGCAAGCCGGACTGATCCGGCGCGGCCCGGAGAATGGGCTGGATCGCCTTTCTGAATTCCCGGCGGCGTTCCGGGCTGTGCAGCCACTCGTAGTCGTATTCAAGCGGCGGAGCGTCTCCGGCCTCCACCCTGAGGGCCGCGAAAACCGGTCCGCTCGTGTCCAGAAGCTCCGGCAGTTCGGACGCGAAGCGGTTGAAGCCATCGTAGCCGCGGCTCTCCCGGTAGCCCGCGGCCCGTGCCAGCCCCGGGAAGTCGATGCGCTTCCGGCCTGGAATCGGGTGACCGCCATTCGCCTCGTAGGTTCCGTTCTCCACCACGAAGTGGACCAGGTTTTCGGGAGCCGCGTCGGCTGTCGTCGCGAGGCTCGACAGGTTCATCACGAGGCTGCCGTCCCCGTCGAGCACGATCACCTTGTGATGCGGCATTCCCAGCGCGAGACCGAGCGCATGCGAGGAGGCCTGCCCCATCGCGCCGATGCTCACGAAGTTCAGGGGACTGGGGTCGACCCGGTGCCATTCGAAGGCGGAGGAATAGGTGGCGACCACCACGGCGTCGCCGCGCATCTCGGCGATCTTCCCGAAGCAGGCCTTGCGCTGCATCACGGTTGCACCCGCCTTCCGATCAGCGCCGCGAGCGGCCGGGACCGGGCATAGGCCCTGTCGATGGCCGGCGCCAGCGACACCACGTCCTCCGGCCCCTCGACCAGCAGGCGATCGATCCCCATGACGTCGAGAATCGGTTCGACGATGCGCACGCCGTAGCTTCCGGACTCCTGCGGCGCACGATCGGGTTCCTTGCCGAGCAGCCCGACCAGCATGCAGACCGGCTGGCCGTACTCGACGGCGACGGCACGGACCGCGTTGAGGGAATCCATCAGGCCCGTCTGCTGCATCAGCAGCACCGCGCGCTTGTCGCAGAACGCCAGGCCGGCGCAGATCGAGACGCCTTCGTCCTCCTTGCCGAGGCGGATCAGATGGAGATCCGGTTCCTTCGACAGCGGCCAGAGAAGCCCGGCGCTCGTCGTGATGTCCGGAAGCGCGGCCACGTGGGTGACCCTGGCGGCCTTGAGCGCGTCAATGATCTGACTGCCGCTGGGGCCCGTCGGCATGGCGTCAGGCGGACGAGTTTCCGACGAGGAAGTCTTCCAGCGCCTCGTTGAACTCCCCGGGATTCTCGATGTTGGAGATGTGTCCGGCGCCGGCCACCACGACGTGACGGCAGTCGGCGATGGCGGATGCGGTTTCCGCCAACACGTCCGGTGGCGCGCCCTTGTCCTCGGCGCCGCCGATGATCAGCGTCGGCACCCGGATCCTGTCGAGTCCGGATCCGAAGGAAAGGAGCTTGAGAGCCTCGCAGCACCCCTCGTGACCGACCGGATCCGTCGCGCGAAGCGACGCGCGGATGGCGTCGAGCGACGGAGGATTGCGCTTGCGGGTTTCCGGGGTGAACCAGCGCGCGATCGTCGGCTCGACAACCCCTTCCATGCCCTGGTCGCGGACGGTGTCGATCCGGTACTGGAAGTAGGCGGCATAGTCCGGCGGCGCGTCCGGGCGGGCGTCACAGGCCGTCAGCGACAGCAGGCGGGCTCCGTGGTTCTGGGCCAGGCCGTAGCCGAGCATGCCGCCGATCGAGAGACCGACCCAGTGCGTTCGCTCGATTCCGAAGTGGTCGAGAAGCGCGAGAGCGTCGGCCATGAGGTCGTCGAACGTGTACGGGCCGGGCGGCGTGTCCGACCCGCCGTGGCCGCGATGGTCGTAGCGCAGGATCCGGAACCTGTTCTCGAGCAACGACACCTGCTCGTCCCAGAGACCGAGATCGTTGCCGAGAGCATGGCTGAACGTGATCCACGGCGCACCGTCAAGCCCGCGCACGTCGCAGTTGAGCGCGTGCGTTCCCGCCCCGACTTTCACGTGGCACCTCTTCGCCGGTTTTCCGCAAGTTAGCAGGACAACAGGCGTCCGGCCACCGGCGTGCCGGAACGGCTCCTCCGCCGCAAGCCGGCCGGAAAGGATCCGGCTGCGGGACATTGCGCGATGCCGGCGACCGGCAACGTCACGGCCGTGGCGCCAGTTTCCCGTCAAGGCGCCGACGGGCAGCGCGGAATCCACGATCCGGCCGCTCGGCATTCGATCGAGGGGCAGATTTCCGCCGAACCGCCTCGGCGGGGATTCATGTCTCGGTCGCAACGTCCGGCGCATCATGCGAGCCTCCAGAGGCTCGGCGGGATTCGTGCGATCGAGACATCCGCGGGGCGTCGAGGCGAGGTTCGAGACGACCTCCCGAACGTTGGCGGCGGTCTGGTCGGCGATCCCGGCCTTGCACGGTGGCGGACCCAATTCGTGTCCCGGCCGCGACCGGGCCTCCTTCGGCGGCACGTCGCGACGGAACGGCCGGGGGCGGCGCGTCAGGCGGCGGGCGCGGTCATGATCGCGCCCGCCGCTCTCGAGGGTCTCGCGACGGGGCGCGTCGTCGAAGCTCTCGAGATCCTCGAGGAGGGTCTCCCGATCGCCCTCGGCCCGGCGGGTCACGTGGTCGGCGCAGCTCCCGAGCGGACACCGCGCGGCGACGGGGCTCGAGACGATGTGCCGCGTTGCGCCGCAACGGGCTTTGTGCGATCGTGCGGGAAGGTTTCCGGCAGGTGGCCTTTCGCGCTCGGGCGATGCACAGCGCGGTGGATGCGCCGGTCCGGAACGTTCCGGGCTGGATGATGGCAAACCCCGACATGGCACGAACCCAGGGTCGCGAGGTGCTCGCAGGCCTCGTGAGGCGCGTCACCTACCACAACGCGGAAACCGGTTACTGCGTCCTTCGCGTCAAGGTCCGCGGGCGACGCGATCTCGAGACCGTCGTCGGCACCCTGCCGGCCGTCGCCGAGGGGGAAGCGATCACCGCCTCGGGCGAATGGGTCAAGGATCGCAAGTACGGCCCCCAGTTCAGGGCGCGCTTTCTGCGAACTTCCCGTCCGACCTCGATCGAGGGCATTCGAAGCTATCTCGCGTCCGGGCAGATTCACGGCATCGGCGAGGTCTACGCGGACAAGCTGGTGCGGGCGTTCGGCGAGGACGTCTTCGACGTCATCGAGTTCCGGCCGGAGGAACTGCGCAAGGTGGACGGCATCGGCCCGGTCCGGGCCGACAGCATTCGGAAGGTCTGGGCGGAGCAGAAGACCGTCCGGGAGATCATGGTCTTCCTCCACGAACATGGCGTGAGCACGGCGCGGGCCACGCGCATCTTCACCACCTACGGCGCCGACGCGGTGCAGGTGATGTCCGAAAACCCCTATCGCGTCGCCCAGGACATCCGCGGCATGGGGTTCAAGTCCGCCGACGCCATCGCCATGAAGCTCGGCATCGCCAGGACGGCCATGATCCGCGTCCGTTCCGGCATCGGCTTCGTGCTGGCCGAAGCGCTGGACGACGGCCATTGCGGCCTGCCGCGGGACCGCCTCGTGACGGATGCGGCCGAGCTTCTGGGCGTTTCTGAGGAGCTGGTTCTCGAGGCTCTGGAGCACGAGCTTCGCGAGGAATCCCTGCTCGCCGACACCGTCGACGACACCGAATGCATCTTCCTCTCTGTCCTCCACCACGCCGAGTCCCGCATCGCCGAACGTCTCCGCAGGCTGCTTCGCGGCCGTTGCCCGTGGCCGGAAATCGATGCCGGGAAAGCCATTCCGTGGGCGGAACGGCGCACGGGTCTCGAGCTCGCCGACAGCCAGCGAGAAGCGGTGCGGACGGCGCTGCGGTCGAAGGTCATGGTCATCACCGGCGGCCCCGGCGTCGGCAAGACGACGATCGTCAACACCATACTGAGCGTTCTCGCCGCCAAGAAGGTCCGGATCGCGTTGTGCGCGCCCACCGGCCGCGCGGCGAAGCGCATGAGCGAGGCGACCGGCCGCGACGCGAAAACCGTCCACCGGCTGCTCGAGGTCGATCCGCGCCACGGCGGTTTCCGGCGCGACGCCGACCTTCCTCTCGAATGCGACTTTCTGGTCATCGACGAGATGTCGATGGTCGACGTGATGCTGATGGACGCGGTGCTGGGCGCGCTGCCGCCGAAGGCCGGCCTTCTGGTCGTCGGCGACGTCGACCAGCTTCCGTCGGTGGGGCCGGGGCAGGTGCTCGCCGACATGATCGAGAGCGGCGTTCTTCCGGTGGCCAGCCTCGTCGAGGTCTTCCGGCAGGCCGCGGAGAGCCGGATCGTCGTCAACGCCCACAGGATCAACCGTGGGGAGGCGCCGGATTTCGGGAAACCGGACATCGAGAGCGACTTCCTGTTCCTGCAGCGGGACACCCCGGAGGAGGCGGCCAGAACCATCGTCAATCTCGTCCGCAACCGCATCCCCGGGGGATTCGGTCTCGATCCGCTGCGCGACATCCAGGTTCTGTGCCCGATGGTGCGCGGAACGGTCGGCGCGCGGGAGCTCAACAGCGAGCTCCAGAAGGCGATCAACCCGGCCGGGGAGCGCAGGATCGAGCATCTCGGCTACACCTTCGCTCCCGGCGACAAGGTGATGCAGACCGAGAACGACTACGACAACGACGTCTACAACGGCGATATCGGAATCGTCAGAGACATCGTTCCCGACGCCGGCGAGATCGTGGTCGCGTTCGACGGACGGCGGATCGTCTACGGCGGTGGGGATCTCGACGCCCTCGTGCCGGCCTATGCGACGACCATCCACAAGGCGCAGGGGTCCGAATACCCCGCCGTGGTCGTTCCGGTGACGACGCAGCACTACATCATGCTGCAGCGCAACCTGCTCTACACCGCCGTCACGCGCGGCAGGCGTCTCGTGGTCCTCGTCGGCCAGGAAAGGGCGGTGCAGATCGCCGTCGACGCCGTTTCGGGACGGCGGCGGTGGTCGCGGCTCCGCGGACAGCTCGAGACCGCCCGGGCGGGATAGCCGGGGAACGCCTTCGCGTCCCGGCAAGCCGGCTTCAGCTCGCCGGCGCCGAGAGCCTCGGCCTCAGGATCCAGTACCTGCCGGAAGACTTCATGCGGCCCGCGATCTCGGCGGCCCGGGCGCCCGCGCCCCAGAAGACGTCCGCGCGCACGGCGCCGGAGATGGCGCCGCCCGTGTCCTGCGCGATCGTCAGCCTGCGCAACGGGCGTCCTTCGGGAAGCGCCGTGTCCAGCCACACCGGCAAGCCCAGAGGCACGTGCCGCCGGTCGACGGCGATGCTCCTGCCGGGGGTCAGCGCGACGCCGGCCGACCCGACCGGCCCGTCGCCCGAGATCTCGCGAAAGAACACGTAGGACCGGTTGGTCTCCATGAGAAGCCGGCCCTTTTCGGGGCGGGCGGCGAGCCACTTGCGGATCGCCTGCATCGACATGTCTTCCGCGGGGATCTCGCCGTCGCGGACGAGGGAACGGCCGATCGCGGTGTAGGGGTGTCCGTTGAACCCGTCGTAGCCCAGACGCATCACCGTGCCGTCCCTCAGGCGCACCCTGCCCGACCCCTGGATCTGCAGGAAGAACGCGTCGATCGCGCTGTCGACCCAGACGAGTTCCAGACCGCGGCCGCGGAGCACCCCGCGCGCGATGCCGGCGCGATCGTGATAGGGCTTGAGCCTGCCGCCGACGATCAGCCCGGCGACGCGCCGGCCCTTCAGATTCTCGCGGAACTCCCCGAGATCGACGCCGACAAGTTCAGGGGGGCGCCGGTAGAGCGGAACCGCATGGCGGGCGTCCCGCCGACGCGAACCCCGAAGCTCCGGCTCGTAGTACCCGGTCACCAGCCCTTCGACGGAACCGCGTCCGTCGGTCACGCGGACCGGAACGAAGTTGCGCTCGAAGAAGCTCCGTCCGTCGGGCAGTCTCGACGCCTCGCTGCAGACCGGACGCCAGTCCGCGGCGCCCGCGAACTGCCCCGACCCCGTCTTGAGCAGCAGCGGGCAGGTTCTCACGAACGCCGCGAGGGCGGCGGCGTGGTCGTCCGAAGCCCAGCCCGGCAGATCGGAGAAGCGCACGGACTCGAAGCGGGTCTCATGGGCCCGATCGCGCTCGGCGGGCGCGCAACCCGCCGCGAGCAGACCGGACAGGGCGGCCACGGCGAAACCCGCCGGTGGGCGGAAGCGCCGGAACGGGCGGGAAAGAGCCGCGGGCGCCACGGCCCGGACTCAGTTCTGGCTTCTGGTCTCGACCAGCTTCCAGTTGGGATCCGCCGACCGGGTGTTGCGCCGGAACGTCCAGATGTCCGTGATCTCGGTCACGTGATTGGGGTCTCCGTCAACGATCCGGCTTTCCGAATCGCGGGTGACGTTGACCTGCTCGGAAACGAAGGACACCGTCACGACCGCGTCGCTTTCCTCCAGCCCGGCCTCGAGAACGGTTGCGGACTTGACGGAGATGATCGTGGTCTCGAGCGTCTCCCCGTCCTCGGCGCGCTGTTCGATGGCCTCCCGGAAATTCCTGAAGACCTGCTCGGAAAGCAGGTTCTCGAGCGTGCCGACGTCGCCGGCCGCGAAGGCGCCAACGATCATCTCGAACGCCCCCTTTGCGCCCTCGAGGAACTCGTCGGGGTCGAAGGACCGATCGGCAGCCGCGAGGTCGGAAAGTCCGGGAACCGAGACCTCCCCGTCGGCGGAGATGTCAGAGAAATCCGCGTCGGCCGCCGCCGCGTCGCGGGAGGGGAGCTCGGCGACCGCCTCGTCCGCCTGGCGGTGCACGACAGGATTCTGCCGTTCCCGCTGATGTCCCGTCTTCTTGCCGAGCACGCTGCGCAGCCGCAGCACCAGAAAGGCGGCCACCATGCCGAACAGCAGAATGTCGAGGATCTGGAATCCGTCTCCCATCTATCTGCCTTTCTGCAGATCGCTCATGGGTTCCCGCCACGGCAGGGCAACGATCGGCGTCCCGCGCCGGTGTTGAACTTGCGTGCCCAAGCGTACACTCTGCCGTTCGTTTCACATTACATAGGGCCTTGGCCCGGAAATCGCAAGCATGCCCTTGCTGCTGGCGGCGTTCGTCGCCGTTCCTCTCGTCGAGATCGCCGCTTTCGTCGAAGTCGGCGGCTGGATCGGTCTGTGGCCGACGCTCGCGGTGGTCGTCGCGACCGCCGTGGCGGGTTCCGCGCTCCTGCGCGTCCAGGGACTCGCCGTCTGGCAGCGCGTCAGGCAGAGCCTGGCGCGCAACGAGATGCCGGTGGCCGAGGCCGTCGACGGGCTGTGCCTGCTGGTGGCCGCCACGTTGCTGCTCACGCCGGGCTTCGTCACCGATGTCGTCGGGTTCGCTCTTCTCGTCCCGCCGTTCCGCCGCGCCGCCGCGCGGAGGCTCCTGAACCGGATCGCCGGACGGCTGCGCGTCGTGCAGGCGGGTGTGCCGCGGGAAGGCCCCGTCATCGAGGGCGAGTTCAAGGATCTCGGTTCCGGTCCGCGGAACGGGCGCTAGCGCCCCCGCCTCATTCCTCCCGCGACCGCATCACGAGGGCCAGGCATTCGGCCTCGTCGCGGTTGCCGAGAATGTCGACGTGATCGACCAGATGCTCGCCGCCACGGGGATAGAAGTAGAGTTCGAACCTGCAGTCCGGAGCCCGGTAGCGCCAGAATTCCGCCGGCGGCTCGTTGCGGGTGAAAACCGGAAACCCGAACAGGGCGGCGACCGCCTCCCGGGTCATGCCGTAGAGTTCGTCAGTGTTCGGGGCCGGCGGAGGAGGCGGCGGGGCGCCGGCTTCCAGACCCCCGCCCGACGGCCTCGAAGGCGCGGGGGTCGCGAGAGGCGGAGCGCTCTCTCGCGCGGCAACGGGGGAATCGGGCAACCGGACGCTTTCGGGATGCTCGCATCCGGGCACGAGGAGAGCGGCGAGAACGAACGCGGCCCGAGGACGCCTTTTCGAGAGCATCCCGCGGAAGCGCATTCTCTCGCGCGGCGGCCGCCTAGTCGTGGTCGTCGGAACGGCTGGCGATGTCGCCACTCAGGATTCCGCCGATCTGGACCTCGAGCTTGCCGTACCTGACGGTGCCTTGCACGCATCCGCCGGAACGGATCGAAAGGACGTTCCGCACGTTCAGCGTGCCCATGACCTGCCCGCTGACGACGGCCTCGTCCACCTCCGCTTCGCCGACGAAGGTTCCGGTGGGGCCGACCTCCATCTCGCGGCAGGAACTGAGCTCGGCCTCGACGCGGCCTGCCACGTGAATCTTCTCGCACGAGCCGATGTTGCCCGTGACCGTGATGTCCTGGCCGACGACCAGTTTCTTGCTGTCGGCGTCGGCGAATCTGGCGGGCGGGCGTCCGGAGGCCCGCGAGTCGATGGGGCTCGTCGGCACCGGCCGCAACGATGGCTGCGTCAGGGAACGCGGCGTCACGAGCCTCGCTCCGGTTTCGGGTGCGGCGGCTTTCTCGTTGCTGTCCGTCATGTCGTCCTCCAGCGTCCCGACGGCGCACCGCCGGGGCGCGTCGCCGTCCTTGGCCGGACTCTGCCCTCCGGAAGGCGAAGACAGCATATCCCGCCGCGGCGCTCCGGGCAACAGCGGATTGCCGGCCCGCCGCCCGTTCCGCGGGATGTCCCGCCGCGGTTTCTTCGGTATAACCGGCGCGTCGCGGGAATTTCGGGAGTTCGCGGATGTACGATGTCGTCGGAGTCGGCAACGCCATCGTCGACATCATCGCGCCGGCCGAAATGGCCGACATGGACAGGCTCGATCTCCGGAAGGGGGCGATGAGCCTGATCGACGCCGGCCGGGCCGACAGTCTTCTCGGCGCGATGACGGGCGCCAGCCGGAGTTCCGGGGGCTCCGCCGCCAACACCCTTGCCGGCCTGGCGTCCCTCGGCGGCCGCGGCGCGTTCATCGGCAAGGTGCGCGACGACGACCTCGGCGGCGTCTTTCGCGACGACCTGAACGCGATCGGAGTCGAGCACGGCCTCCGCCCCGCGGCCGAGGGTCCGCCGACGGCCCGCTGCCTGATCTTCGTGACTCCGGACGCCGACCGGACCATGCAGACCTTCCTCGGAGTCAGCGTCCTGCTCGGCCCCGACGACATCGATCCCGAGGTCGTTCGCGACGCCCAGGTGACCTATCTGGAGGGCTACCTGTTCGACCTCGATTCCGCCAAGCGCGCCTTCGTCCATGCGGCCGAACTCGCGCACGCGGCCGGCAGGAAGGTCGCGCTGACGCTGTCGGATCCGTTCTGCGTCGACCGTCACCGGGCCGCCTTCCGGCAGCTGGTCGAGCATCACGTCGACATTCTCTTCGCCAACCGGGACGAGATCATGTCGCTCTGCGAAACCGCGGATCTCGACGAGGCCGTGAGCATGATCGACGGTCGCGTGGAAGTCGCGGCGGTCACCAAGAGCGAGGACGGATCGGTGATCGTGAGCGGAGGCGAACGCATCGAGATCGCCGCCGAACCGGTCGCGCGCGTCGTCGACACCACGGGGGCCGGAGACCTCTACGCGGCCGGCCTCCTGTTCGGCCTGACGCGAGGCTACGAGCTCGACGTCGCCGGGCGGATCGGCGCGGTCTGCGCGGCCGAGGTCATCGGCCATTACGGCGCACGGCCCGAGATTCCCCTGGACGGTCTCGTTCGGGACGCCGTCCGCTAGGCGGGGCGGAAGCGGCGTGACCGGGCTCCGCAACATCGCCATCATCGCGCACGTCGACCACGGCAAGACCAGCCTGATCGACCAGCTGCTGCGCCAGTCG
Source organism: Alphaproteobacteria bacterium (assembly GCA_965214975.1). GTDB lineage: Bacteria > Pseudomonadota > Alphaproteobacteria > MPNO01 > UBA830 > JAJEBT01. The sequence continues at coordinate 3,620,954 of OZ244055.1, read as the reverse complement.
GGAAGTTTCCGGGCCGGGCAGAAGGTGGCCGAGCGCGTCATGGATTCCGGCGCGCTCGAGCGCGAGCGCGGCATCACCATCCTCGCCAAATGCGCCTCCGTCGCGTGGAAGGGCGTGCGGATCAATCTCGTCGACACCCCCGGCCACGCGGATTTCGGCGGCGAGGTCGAGCGCATCCTGAGCATGGTCGAGGGCGTTCTGGTTCTCGTGGACGCGGCAGAGGGGCCGATGCCGCAGACCAAGTTCGTGACCGCGAAGGCGCTGGCGCTGGGACTGCGGCCGATCGTCGTGGTCAACAAGGTCGACCGCCCGGACCAGAGGGCCGGAAAGACGGAGGTCGAGGTCTTCGACCTGTTCGCCGCTCTCGGCGCGAGCGACGAGCAGCTGGATTTCCCCACGCTCTACGCTTCGGCAAAGGAGGGCTGGGCCGCGGAGTCGCTCTCGGCGCCCCGCGAATCGATGAACCCGCTTTTCGACCTGGTCCTGCGCCACGTTCCCGCTCCGGAGGACCGGGCCGACGCCCCGTTCGCGCTGCTCGCCACGATTCTGGAGAACGACACCTATCTGGGACGGGTGCTGATCGGACGCGTCACGCGCGGCATCGCGCGCGCCAACGCGCCGGTGGTGGCCGTCGGAAGGGACGGCGGGCATCTCGAATCGGCGCGCCTGACGAAGCTCCTGGCGTTCCGCGGCGTCGAACGGATCCCGGTCGAGGAGGTGGCCGCCGGCGACATCGTCGCGGTGGCCGGCCTCAAGCGGGCCTCGGTCGCCGACACCATCGCCGACCCCGGGCATCCGGAGCCGCTTGCGGCGCGGCCGATCGACCCGCCGACGCTTTCCATGCGGTTCTCGACCAACGATTCCCCGCTGGCCGGCAACGACGGCGACAAGCTCACGTCGCGGATGCTCGGTGCCCGGCTGCACCGCGAGGCGGAGGGCAACGTCGCGATCGAGGTGGACGCCACCGAGGAGGAGAACGTTTTCGAGGTCAGGGGGCGGGGCGAACTGCAGCTCGGGGTTCTGGTCGAGACGATGCGGCGCGAGGGGTTCGAGCTCTCGCTGTCGCGCCCGAAGGTGCTGCACCGGACCGACCGCCGAACCGGCCGGCGCCTCGAGCCGATCGAGGAGGTCGTGATCGACGTCGACGACGAGTTCGCGGGCGCGGTGATCGCCGCGATGGGCGACCGGCACGGCGAGATGCAGGACATGAGCGCCTCCGGCGGCGGCAAGACGCGGCTCGTGTTTCTCGCGCCGTCGCGGGGCCTGGTCGGCTGGCACGGGAAATTCCTCAACGAGACACGGGGAACCGGCGTGATGACCAGAGTGTTCGATTCCCACGGACCCTTGCGGGGGCCGGTCGCCGGTCGTCGCACTGGCGTGCTGGTCGCCAACGCCGCCGGACGGGCCGTGCCCTACGCGCTGGCGAATCTGGAGGAACGGGGCGAGTTGTTCATCGGCGGCGGCACGCCGGTCTACGAGGGCATGATCGTCGGCGAGCACGGCCGGGAAGGCGATCTCGCCGTCAACGTGCTCAAGACCAAGAAACTCACCAACATCCGCGCCGCCGGCAGCGACGAGGCGATCCGTCTGACGCCGCCGCGCCGGTTCCGTCTCGAGGACGCCATGGGCTACATCGAGGACGACGAACTGGTCGAGGTGACGCCGAACCACGTCCGGCTACGCAAGCGCGTTCTCGACGCCGCCGGGCGCCGGCGCGACGCCCGCAGGCTTCGGGCCGCGGCGGAAACGGCATAGCTCTCCTTCGAGCCTCGGCCCCGGCTCTCCGTCGGCGGCCGGGTCTTTCCCCGGTTTCCCGCCGTTTCCGGCAGGGAAGCGCCCGGCAGCCCGGTCGCCGGACAGCGTACGGGCGCTTGCGCCCGCGTCAGGTTGCGCAAGCGCTGGCCGAAGCGTCGGGAACGCGGGTCGGTCGAACTTCGGAACGGAGGGTGCCGGTCGCCTGCCGTCGTCCGGCCCCGCCCTTTCCCGAAAGGATCCCGGCGAGACGGCACCCGTGCCGAGGCCGGCGATCGAGGATCCGGTGGAGTTTCGGAACGGGGTGCCGCGTGTCATCTTCCGGACGGTTCCGGGTCCGCTCGGCAGGCGTTGCCAGGGGAGCCTCGGGCGCAACGGTCCCGGGTTCGCCTGCGGTCACGGCACATCCTCTTTTCCGATTCCCGTGCGGCGGACTGGCGGGATTCTTGCAGTCTGCCGGCTCTTGCTCCGCTTTCCCGCAAGTCGTTCGCTCGGCGAAAGCACAGGGGACTTCCGGCCCGCGCCTCGACGGCCCGGGGCAAGCCGGAAAACCGACGGCCGCACGGCGGCCCGGCCGGGCACCCGGCGGCTTCGGGCGACAGCCGTGGGCGGGGTTCCGCAGGCCGGGCCGCCCGGTTCGCTCCACCGTCGGGCCCGTTTCCGAATCGAGGCCGTCCACGGGTTCGAGGTCGGACGGATCCGTGCTACACTGCGTCCGCGTCGGGAAATCCCCCTGGAAGCGGTTGGTTGCTTGATTCCGAACGTGACGCCGGCTCCCGAGCCCCGATGCATCCTTCCCGCGTGAGAAAACCCGGCTGAACGCGCCGTGTCCGACGCCCCGGCAAGGCAGGGCCACGGCTGGGCCGCCCGGCTGCGCGACGCCCGGTTCCGGACGGTGTTCCTGTTCGGAATGGCAAGCGGCCTGCCCGCGCCCCTCGTGTTCGCGACGCTCTCCATATGGCTGCGCCAGGAGGGCATCAGCCGGACCTCGATCGGTCTGCTCGGCGCGGTGACCACGCCCTACGCGATCAACTTCCTCTGGGCGCCGCTGGTGGACAGGCTGCGCCTGCCCGGCCTTCACCGCCTTCTCGGCCAGCGGAGGTCGTGGCTGCTGCTGTGCCAGCTCGCGCTGCTGCCGCCGGTGGTCGTGATGGGCTTGCAGGAGCCCGGGGACTCGACCTGGATGCTGGCGGTCGCGGCGTTGCTGGTCTCGATCGTGTCAGCGACCCAGGACATCGCGATCGACGCCTACCGCATCGAGATTCTGGAGCCCTCCGAATGGGGCGTCGGCGCGGCGGTGGCGACATGGGGCTGGCATGCCGGCGCCTACGTCACCGGTGCCGGCGCGCTCTACGCCGCGGCCTGGAGCGGCTGGCAAGCGGCCTACTGGCTGTCGGCGTTCGCGATCGCGGTCGTCGCCTGCGCGGTTCTGTTCGCCCCCGAGCCCGACCCACCCGCCGCCCCGGAAGCGTCGGCACCGTCGGCCAGCCGCCTGCGCCGGACCGCCGACTGGGTGCGCGGCGCCGCGGTCGCGCCGCTCGCCGAGTTCTTCCGGCGGCTCGGCTGGACAGCGGCGCTCACGCTCGCCGTGATCGTCTTCTACAAGTTCGGGGACGCGATGCTGGGACGGATGGCGGGGGTCTTCTACGTGGATCTCGGTTTCTCGACCAAGGAGATCGCGGACTTCTCCAAGTCGATCGGCCTTCTTTCCACCCTTCTGGGCGTCGCGATAGGCGGCTGGGTGTGCGCACGGATCGGCATCATGCGGGCGATGTTCCTCGGCGCCTTCCTGATGATGGCGACCAACCTGGCCTTCGGCCTGCTGGCGGCCGCCGGAAAGGATTTCGGGCTGCTGGCGACGGTGGTGTTCCTGGACAACCTGACCGGAGGGATGGCGACCACGGCGTTCGTGGCCTATCTTTCCGGTCTGTGCAACGTCTCGTTCACCGCCACGCAGTATGCCCTGCTCGCCTCCCTGGGGAATTTCGCCCGGATCCAGCTCGGCCTCGTCTCGGGCTGGGCGGTCGACGCGCTGGGCGACTGGACGCTGTTCTTCGTCTGCGTCGGCGCGGCGTCGATTCCAGCGATCGTCCTGCTTCGGCTGCTGGTGCGTCTCATGCCCCGGGACAGCCGGCATGGCGGGTGACCGGGCGGCTTCCGCCGGCGGTTCGCGGGGCCGGAAGCCGGTCCCGCGGCGGCTTCCGGCGAGCAGGGCGGCGGCGTGAACGGCGAACCCGCGAGGCCGCTCCAGTTCTCCGTCGACTACCGGGCGGCGGAAGACCGGCTTCGCCTGCGCAGCAGCCTTTCCGACGGGACGGAGATGCGGTTCATGCTGACGCGACGCCTGGCCCGCGGACTGTTCGGCGCCGCCGGCCGGGTCGCGCCGCGTCTGGTCGACAGCAGGACTTCGGATCCCGTGGCGCAGGCCAACGTGGCGGAGTTCGCCCGCGAGGCGGCGGCACAGGGAGCGGATTTCAGCCAGGACTACCGTGTCGGCCGGCCGCATCCGGTGATGGCGGACGGGCCGCGCCTGGTCACGAAGATGTCGCTGACGCCGCGATCCGGGTCGCTCGTCGATTTCGCCCTTTCCCTGGACAGCGGCGAAACGGTCACCTTCACGATCGGCATCGCGCATTTCTGGAACGTGGTCGACATGATCGGGCGCCAGGCGGCCGCGGCGGAATGGGATCTGGGTCCGCCGCCGGCCGCGAAATCCTCCGGGAAGCCGCCGGCGGGGCCGATCAACTGAGCCGGGGTTTTCCGCCCGTTCCGGGCGGCCCGGCGGTCAGCGGGACAGGGGTTCGGCGTCCAGCGCGTAGCCGGCCGATCTGACCGTGCGGATGACGTCTTTCCGGCCGTCGGCGTTGAGAGCCTTGCGAAGCCTGCGGATGTGCACGTCGACGGTTCGCGGGTCGATGTAGAAGTCGTGCCCCCAGACCGCGTCGATCAGCTGGCCGCGGGAGAACACGCGGCCGGGCTGGGACATGAAGTGCCGCAGCAACCGGAATTCCGTCGGCCCCAGCACGACCGGACGGCCGTCGCGCCGCACCTTGTACTCGGTCAGGTTCATCTCGATGTCGTCGTAGGCCAGCTTCTCCTGCGCCAGCGCCGGCCGGACGCGGCGGAGAACCGCGCGCATGCGCGCAAGCAGCTCGTCGGGCGAGACGGGCTTGGCCATGTAGTCGTCGGCGCCGGTGTTGAGGCCACGCACGCGGTCGGCCCTGTCTCCGCGCGCCGTCAGCATGATGATGGGCACGTCCTGCGTTCCGGTCTTGCGGCGCAGCTGGCGGCAGACCTCGATTCCGGACATCCGCGGCAGCATCCAGTCGAGCAGCACCAGATCCACGGAACGCTCGTCGACGATCCGGAGGGCCTTCTCCCCGTCCCCGGTCGCGACGACCTCGAATCCCTCGCGCTCCAGGTTGTAGCGCAGCACGTCGACGAGCGCGGCCTCGTCCTCGACCAGAAGAACGACGGGCATCAGCGCTTGCCGTCTTCCGCCCCCGCCGGGGATCGGGATCCCATCAGTTCCGGCTCGCTTCCCCTCGGGCGGGCCGTGCGCAGCCGTTCGCCGCGAACCAGGAAATAGATCGTCTCCGCGATGTTCGTGACGTGATCGCCGATCCGCTCGACGTTCTTGGCGATGAACAGAAGATGCGTGCAGGCCGAGACGTGCTCCGGATCCCGGACCACGTCCAGCGCGAGGCGGAACACGCGGGCGTAGGCGTTGTCCAGCTTCTCGTCGGCATGCCAAGCCTCGATGGCCCGATCGGGGTCGCGCGCGACGTAGGCGTCGAGCACGTTCTTCAGCATCTCCTGGGCGAGCCGGCTCATGGGCGGGATCTCCCTGACCGGGCCGACGGGCGCGCTCATGGACAGAGCGATCGCGCGCTTGGCGATGTTGGTCGCGTAGTCTCCTATGCGCTCGAGGTCGGAGGATATCTTGAGCGCCGCAACGATCTGGCGGAGGTCGAGGGCCATCGGCTGGCGCAGGGCGAGAAGCCGGGTGGCCCTGATGTCGATCTCGTGGTTGAGATCGTCCACCAGGTCGTCCTCGGGAATGATGCGGGCCGCGAAATCCGGGTCGCGCCGCACCACGGCCTCGACCGCGCGGGCGATCTGCGCCTCGACCAGCCCGCCCATGCGGATGATGTCGGTGTCGAGATCCTCGAGTTCCTTGTCGTAGGACGAGACGATGTGTTCGCCCGCGGACGGCGCGTTGCCCGCCATGCCTGTTCTCCCAAGATTTCCCGGGTCAGCCGTAACGGCCGGTGATGTAGCCTTGCGTCCTTTCGTCGCGAGGGTTCGTGAACACGGTCTCGGTGTCGTCGACCTCGACCAGATGGCCGAGATGGAAGAACGCCGTTCGCTGCGACACGCGGGCGGCCTGCTGCATCGAATGCGTCACGATGATGATCGTGAACCGCGTGCGCAACTCGTCGATCAGCTCCTCGATGCGCGCCGTCGCGATCGGGTCGAGCGCCGAGCACGGCTCGTCCATAAGGATGACCTGCGGGCTGACGGCGATGGCGCGGGCGATGCACAGGCGCTGCTGCTGGCCGCCGGACAGCCCGGTTCCGGCGTCGCCGAGGCGGTCCTTGACCTCATTGAGCAGGCTGGCTCTCTCGAGGCTCGAATGCACGATCTCGTCCAGTTCCGTCTTGTCCGACGCGAGGCCGTGGATGCGCGGGCCGTAGGCGATGTTGTCGTAGATCGACTTGGGGAACGGGTTGGGCTTCTGGAAAACCATTCCGACCCGGGCGCGCAGCTGCACGACGTCGAGGGCATGGTCGTGTATGTCCTCCCCGTCGATCGCGATGTCGCCGGTGACGCGGCAGCCCTCTATGACGTCGTTCATCCGGTTCAGGCAGCGCAGGAACGTGGACTTGCCACAGCCCGAAGGGCCGATCAACGACGTGACGCGGTGTTCGGGTATGTCGAGATCGACGTCGAACAGGGCCTGCTTGTCCCCGTAGTGCACGCTGACCCGACGGGCGGTGATCTTGATCCGTTCCGCCGCGGTCTCGACCGCGTCGGTCGCATCCTCCCGGATCGGGTTCGTCGCCGCCATGTCCATGCCGCACCTCACGCCTGTCATCGGTCACCAGCGCCGCTCGAATTTCTTGCGCAGCAGCACCGCGATCAGGTTCATCGCCACCAGGAACCCGAGCAGCACGACGATGGCCGCGCCGGTTCTCTCGGCGAACGCGCGTTCCGGGAGGTCGCTCCACAGGAAGATCTGCACCGGCAGCACCGTCGAGGAACTCAGCGGCCCGCCGGGGATGTCGACAATGAAGGCGACCATGCCGATCATCAGCAAGGGCGCCGTCTCGCCGAGCGCCTGGGCCATGCCGATGATGGTGCCGGTCAGGATGCCCGGCAGCGCAAGCGGCATCACGTGGTGGGTCACCGTCTGCAGCCGCGAGGCGCCGACGCCGAGAGCCGCTTCCCGGATCGACGGAGGCACCGCCTTGAGGGCCGCGCGGGTGGCAATGATGATGGTCGGCAGCGTCATCAGCGCGAGCACGATGCCGCCGACCAGCGGCGCCGATCTCGGAAGGCCGAAGAAATTGAGAAACACGGAGAGGCCGAGCAGTCCGAACACGATCGACGGCACCGCGGCGAGATTGTTGATGTTCACCTCGATGAGATCCGTCAGGCGGTTTTTCGGCGCGAATTCCTCAAGATAGACGGCGGCCGAGACCCCGACCGGAAAGCTCAGCAGAAGCGTGACCAGCATGGTCCAGAAGGATCCCACGATCGCGCCCCAGATCCCGGCCTGCTCGGCCTCGCGCGAGGCGCCGGCGCTGAACAGGATCGTGTTGAAATGCGCGCCGACCCGTCCGTCCGCCTCAAGCTTGCGGTACCACTCCACCTCCCGGTCCTTGAACGGCCGCTGGTCCTCGGGCGCGTCCGCGTCGTACTTGCCCTTGTGGAACTGGTCGAGATCGTCGGATGCCGTCAGCCACACCGGCCGCGTCGTTCCGACGATGCCGGGGTCGTCGCGGACCAGGTCGCGCAGCACGAGATCGTTGCCCGAGCTCAGAAGCCGGCGCAGCCGCCGGCGGTCCCGGCGGTTCTCGACCTCCGGGAACAGCTTCTCGAGGGCCCTGCGGTAGAGAACCGCGTAGTTCGCCGTGCGCAGGGTTTCGGCGTCTCCGGTGCCGCGCGGATCGACAACCTCGGGATCGAAGTGGACGTCGAGTCGGATCTCGGTCTGGAAGAAGGCGCTGTAGCCGGTTCCGACGACGGTGACGAGCAGCCACAGCAGCATCGCCATGGCGGTGCCCACGGCCGCCAGCCCGTAGGCGCGGAACCTGCGTTCGGCCCGTTCCCGCCGCTTCCGGCCCGCCGCGACGCGACGCGCCGCGGCGGCCTCCGTCCCGACCGCGTCAGTCATACTGTTCCCTGTACCTGCGCACCACGTGGAGCGCGATCACGTTCATGGCCAGCGTCGCGCAGAACAGCACGAGGCCGAGTGCGAAGGCCGCGAGGGTCTTCGCGCTGTCGAACTCCTGGTCGCCGACGAGGAGCGTGACGATCTGGACGGTGACGGTGGTCACCGCCTCGAAAGGGTTGGCCGTGAGCCGCGCCGCCAGGCCGGCGGCCATGACGACGATCATGGTTTCGCCGATGGCCCGGCTGATCGCGAGAAGGCAGGCCGCGAAGATCCCCGGCAAGGCCGCCGGCAGGACGACTCTCTTGACGGTTTCCGACTGGGTCGCGCCGAGCGCGTAGGATCCGTCGCGCAGCGACTGCGGCACGGCGCTGACGACGTCGTCCGACAGCGACGAGACGAACGGAATGATCATGATTCCCATCACCAGCCCCGCCGCCAGAGCGCTCTCGGACGCGACGTCGAACCCGATCCCGGAGCCGAGGTCGCGCAGCAGCGGCGCCACGGTCAGGGCCGCGAAGAACCCGTAGACCACGGTCGGGATGCCGGCGAGAATCTCCAGAACCGGCTTGACCACCGCCCGCATGCGCGGCGGCGCGTAGTGCGAGAGATAGATCGCGGAGAACAGCCCGACGGGCACCGCGATCAGCATCGCGATTCCGGTGATCAGGAGCGTGCCGGTGAACAGCGGGATGGCTCCGAAACTGCCGGAAGCACCGACCTGGTCGGCACGCAGCGCCGTCTGCGGACTCCACTCGGTGCCGAACAGGAAGTCCGTGACCGGAACCTTCCCGAAGAACCGGATCGATTCGAAGATCAGCGACAGCACGATCCCGACGGTGGCGACAATCGCGATCATCGAGCAGGCGACAAGGAATGCGCGGATCGCCCGCTCCACGTGGTTGCGCGCGCGCAGATCGGGCGTGATCCTGCGCAATGCATGCAGGCCGCAGCCGATGGCGACGGCCAGAGCGAGCACGAACAGCGCGCTGTTGCCGATGGCCCGCAGCTCCCCGAGCCGCTCGGCGCCGGCCGCTGCCGCCTGGCGAAGAGCGAGGTCGGGATTGCCGCTCGTGATGTTGCCGTCGGCCACGCTGCGGATGTCGCTCATCAGAAGCCCGAGCCGGTCCGGATGAAGATCGCGGAACCGCTCCGGCAACGACGAGATCACGAGCGCGTCGACGATCGCGGGCTGGGCCGCGAGCCAGGCCAGCGCCACCAGAAGGGCCGGCACCGCGCACCACAGCGCAAGATAGGCACCATGATAGACCGGGCGCGAATGCAGCACGGCCGAGGCGGCACCGACGGTGGCGCGCCTGCGTCCCGTGGCGTAGCCGATCAGCGCCAGCAGAACCAGCACGACGATCAGCACCGAGGGCGACATCATGTTCTCCGAATTCCGCACGCACCCGCCACGGGGCGGCCCGGAACGGTACCGGACCGGCGGACGGACGACCTTACCGTATCGGAGGCCGCGGTCCGAATTGTGACGGAAGCGTTAAAGTTCTGTGACCGCTCGCCAGCCGCCTTCCGGCCGGGAATTTCCCGTGCCCGGGAGAACGCATCGGGGATTCGAAAGCGTTGGGGCCTTCCAGGTCAAAATGCCGAAACCCTTCGAGGAAGTCTCCTGCACCGACAGCGCGTAGCGCGGATCCTTTCCGTCCTGAACCGGTTGAAGGCCGCGGCCGCTTCCGACGGCGGCGGAACGGCCCCTCCGGTCCCGGGGCGTTTCCGCCGGACGCGACGGTCCGGTTGATCCGGTTCGTGGAGCGCGGCGCGGCATGTTTTAGGACCGCCGCTGTCCGGAGCCTCCATGATGGCGGAGAATCCCGACAGGTCGCACCAGGAGCCTGCAGACGCCGCCGCGAGAACGAACGCGAGAAGAACGCCGGCTCCGGCGCGACGCGGCTGTTCGAGGGCGGGTTCCTCGCGGCGAGGCGCTGGGGCAACCATCTCGTCGCAGTGGCTGCGAACCGAAGCCGGCCGCTCCATCAACCCGCAGACGGCTGAGAACGTGAACGGCCGGAACGTCCCTCCCGCCAGCCCGCCGGAACTTCCGACATCGAGATCCTTCCCCTCTTGCCGCGCGCGGTCACCCTGGTGCGAGGGATCCGGACTCGACCTCCCCTGCCGGCAAGCGAACCGTGAACGTGCTGCCCCGGCCGGGTTCGGACGCGACGTCGAGGCGCCCGCGGTGACGGTTGACAACATGCTTGACGATCGCCAGCCCGAGGCCGGTGCCGCCGAGTTCGCGCGATCTCTCGGCGTCGACGCGGTAGAAACGCTCGGTCAGGCGCGCCAGGTGTTCGTCCGCTATGCCGGGTCCGTCGTCGACGACCGACACTTCGGCGTCCGTTCCTTCATCGCGGGCGACGACGCGCACGACCGAATCCTCTCCGCTGTACTTGATGGCGTTGTCGAGGAGGTTCTGGAAGACCTGCGCGAGCTCTTCCGCGTCGCCCCGGATCGCGGGCCGGACGAGCGCGTCCTCGATCTCGATCCTGATGCCGCGTTTCGAGGCAGGAAGCTGCAGGGATCCCGCGACGTCGGACAGCAGCTCGGGCAGGTCGACCACGCCGTCGGGCGGCGTCCGCTCGTTCATCTCGATCTGCGACAGCGACAGCAGATCCTCGATCAGCCGGGTCATGCGCCCGATGTGGGTGTCCATCATGCCGATGAACCGGCTGCGCGCTTCGGGGTCGTCGCGGGCCGGGCCCTGAAGCGTGCCGGCGCAGGCCGCGAGCACGGCGAGCGGAGTCTTTAGCTCGTGGCTGGCGTTGGCCACGAAATCGGCCCGGGCCTGGTGGATCCTCCGGATCTCGGTGATGTCGTGGACCGCGATCACCGCGGCAGGCCTGTCGTCCGGCGGCAGCAGCAGCTTCTGTATCCGGACGCTGAGCACGCTCCGGACCGGGAGCAGGTTCTCGAGCTCGGCGGCCTCGCGGTCGCCTCCCGCGAGAACCCGGTCGACGGACGCCAGCACGCCGGGGTCGCGGAGAATGGACGACAGGTCGGCTCCCGGCGTGGCGGAGCCGATGAGATCGGTCACGCCTACGGTGGCGCGCAGGATTCTCCGGTCGCCGTCTATCAGGACCAGCGGATAGGGAAGGTTGTCGAGAATCGCCTCCGCGGACTCGGCACGGTCCTCCTGGACGCGGAGTCTGCGGGCGGATTCAATCTTCGCGAGGCGGAAAGCCGCCGCCAGTTCCGGAAACAGCCACGACCGTCGACGGCCGGACGACTCGTCAGGGTTCGCGAGGCCGGCGAGATGGCTCAGCGCGCGGTCGGCCAGCACGGCGAGAGCCGCGAGGCAGGCGCCGCCGGCGAGCGCCGCGGCCGGCCAGGACAGCGGACCGAACAGCACCAGGACGGCGAGCGCGGCGAGAGCCGGCGCCGCCGCGAGAGCGGCAGGCGCCATGGCCCGCTTCAGGGGCGATCCGGTTCCGCCCATTCCGGAAGGTTCCCCGGGAAGGCCGTCGCGCGATCAGGCCGCGCGCGCGCCGCGCCGCTTCTTTCCGCGCGCGGCGATCTCCAGCGCGTCGTGGGCGGCCATCGTGGCGAAGTTCACGAGTTCCGCGTCGTTGGCGCTCATCCGGGCAATCTGGGCCGATCGCTGCAAACCCATGAGCAGCGGGCCGATGACGGTGCCGCCCCCGAGCTTGTGCAGGATGCCGGACGAGATCGCGGCCGAATGGAGGCTGGGCATGATCAGGACGTTGGCGGGCCCCGAAAGACGGCAGAACGGGTAGACATGCCTGAGCTTGGTGTCGAGCGCGACGTCGGGGGCCATCTCGCCGTCGTACTCGAAATCCGCCTCCTCCTCGTCGAGAACGCGGATGGCGTCGCGGACATGCGAGGCGAAGGATGCGGGCGGGTTGCCGAAATTGGCGTGCGACATGAACGCCACCAGCGGCTCGTGCCCCGCCGAGCGCGCCTTGGCCGCGCACTGGCGGGCGATGCGCGCGAGCTGGTGCGCGTCGGGGTTGGGATGGATCGCGGTGTCGGCGATGAAGACCGTGCGCCCCCGCGACATCACCATCTCGAGACCGAAGACCTCGTGCCCGGGCAGCGGGTCGATGGCGCGGCGGATGTCGGAATGGCAGACCGAATAGCTGCGCGACAGCCCGGTGACCATCGCGTCGATGTCGCCGTGGGCCAGCATGCAGGCCGAGAACACGTTGCGGTCGGTGTGGACGAGGCGCTGGCAGTCGCGCAGAAGGAGTCCGTCGCGCTGAAGGCGACCGTAGAGATACTCGATGTAGTGGGTGTTGGCTTGCGACAGCCGCGCGTTGTGGATCTCGATCTTGTCCGCGCTGGTCAGGCCGAGCTGCCTGATCGTGTTCTGGATGCGCTCCTCGCGGCCGATCAGCACCGGCGTCCCGAGGCCGGCCTGGGCGAAGGCGGCGGCGGCGCGGATCGTGGTCTCCTCCTCGCCCTCGGCGAAACCGACCCGGCGCGGGCTCGAGCGCACGTCGGCGTGAATCGCCTGGAGCATCGAGACCGTGGGGTCGAGGCGCGCCGACAGCGCGATCTCGTAGGCCCTGGTCTCGGGCATCTCGCGGCGCGCCACGCCGGTGTCGACCGCGGCCTGGGCGACCGCCGGCGGAATCGCGGAGATCAGGCGCGGGTCGAAGGGCACCGGAATGATGTAGTCGGGCCCGAACTGCAGGCGCCTGCCCGAGTAGGCCGCCGCAACGTCGTCCGGGACGTCGTCGCGCGCGAGCTCGGCAAGCGCGCGCGCCGCAGCCATCTTCATCTCCTCGTTGATGGTGCGGGCGTTGACGTCGAGCGCGCCCCGGAAGATGTACGGAAAGCCGAGCACGTTGTTGACCTGATTGGGGTAGTCGGACCGGCCGGTGGCGATGATCACGTCGTCGCGCGCCTGCTTCGCCGCCTCCGGAAAGATCTCCGGATCGGGGTTGGCCATCGCGAAGATGATCGGCCTGTCCGCCATCGACCTCAGCATCTCACCGGTCACCAGCCCGGCGACCGACGCGCCGAAGAACACGTCCGCCCCGTCGAGAGCGTCGGCGAGCGTGCGCGCCTCGGTGTCGACGGCGTGGGCCGCCTTCCACTGGTTCATCCCCTGCTCGCGGCCGGCGTGGATCACCCCCGCGGTGTCGCACAGCAGCACGTTGTCGCTGCGCATCCCGAACGCCTTGAGGAGTTCGGCGCAGGCGATGCCGGCCGCGCCGGCGCCGTTGATGACCAGCCGGGTGGCGGCGATGTCGCGACCGGTGAGGTCGATGGCGTTGATCAGGCCGGCGGCGGCGATGATCGCGGTGCCGTGCTGGTCGTCGTGGAAGACCGGGATGTCCATGACCTCGCGCAGCCGGCTCTCGATCTGGAAGCAGTCGGGAGCGCGGATGTCCTCGAGATTGATGCCGCCGAACGACGGGCCGAGGTGGCGCACGCAGTCGACGAACTCGTCGATGTCCTCGGTGTCGAGCTCGAGGTCGATGGCGTCGATGTCCGCGAAGCGCTTGAACAGGACCGCCTTGCCCTCCATCACCGGCTTGGAGGCGAGGCCGCCGAGATTCCCGAGCCCGAGCACCGCGGTGCCGTTGGTGATCACGGCGACGATGTTGCCTTTCGCGGTGTAGGCGAACGCGTCGGCCGGATCGTCGGAGATCCTGAGGCACGGCGCGGCGACGCCCGGGGAATAGGCGAGGGCGAGATCGCGCTGCGTCGCCAGGGGCTTGGTCGGGGCGATCTCGATCTTGCCCGGACGCCCGGCACGATGCATGGCCAGGGAATCGCGGTCGAGGTCGCTGAGCTTGCGTTTCGCCATGGATGCCGACTCCCCGCCGGTTCGCGGATCCGCGGACGATAGTCGCGGAATCGGCTGCGCCCGGCAATACCCCTCCGCTCCGGGCCCGGCAAGGCTCCGCGCGGCCGTTCGTTGACTTGGCAGGGCCGGGAAACCACTATCCGGCGTTCCAGGCGGCACGACACCCGGGAGGCGTTCCGGCGACATGCTCGGCAATGCGAACACGGTCGCAACGGGCGCCGGGGCCGGGTCGGGCGACGCTCCGTCTTCCGGCAAGCCCGCCGGCGCGCGGCCCTCCGGCGCGGGCGCGTCGCCGATGATGGTCCAGTACCGGCAGATCAAGAAGGACTACCCCGACGCCCTGCTGTTCTACCAGATGGGCGATTTCTACGAGATGTTCTTCGACGACGCCCTGCTCGCCGCCGAGGCGCTCGACATCACGCTCACCCGCCGCGGCCGGCACGAGGAAGGGGACATCCCCATGTGCGGGGTGCCGGTCCAGTCGGCCCAGACCTACATCGCGCGGCTCATCCGCAAGGGGTTCCGCGTCGCCGTGTGCGAGCAGACCGAGGATCTCGCGGCGGCGCGCCGCCGCGGCGCCAAGGAGGTCGTGAGCCGCGAGGTCACCCGGATGATCACGCCCGGAACCCTCATGGAGGACGCGCTTCTCGACGCGCGGCGCCACAGCTATCTCGCCGCCGTCGCCGACGCCGCCGGCGGTCACGGCCTGGCCTGGCTCGACCTCTCGACCGGCACGTTCTTCACCGAACCGGTCGCTCCCGCGGGTCTCGCGGCGTCCGTCGCCCGCATCGAGCCGGGTGAACTGCTCGTGCCCGAGCGGCTGGCGTCGCTGCCCGAACTCGAATCCGTCGGCCACGATCTCGGCGACCGGATGGTGGTCAGGGATTCCAGCTCCTTCGACAGCGGTCTGGCGCGACGCCGGCTCGAGGAGATGTTCGGGGTGCGGTCGCTCGACGGGTTCGGGGACTTCACGCGCGCCGAACTGTCGGCCAGCGGCGCGCTGCTCGACTACGTCGAACTCACCCAGCGCGGACAGGTGCCGCGCTTGCGCAGGCCGCGCCGCGTTCTACGGGACGCGGTGATGGAAATCGACCCCGCGACGCGGCGCAACCTCGAGCTCGTGCAGACCATGTCGGGAAGCCGCGAAGGTTCCCTGCTCGAGGTGATGGACAGGACCGTGACCGGCGCCGGCGGGCGGCTCATGGCCACGCGGCTGGCGGCGCCCCTGACCGGCGTCGCCGAGATCCGCGCCCGTCACGACTCCGTGGCCTGGTTCCTCGAGCGCCGCGATCTGCGCGACGATCTGCGCGGGGCGCTGCGCTCCGCCCCCGACATGCAGCGCGCCCTGTCGCGGCTGATGATCGGCCGCGGCGGGCCGCGCGACCTCGGGGCGGTGCGCGGCGGGCTCGCCGTCGCGACCGGAATCAGGCCCCTGCTCGCCGGGGCGGGGGACGTGCCTTCCGAGCTCTCCGCCGCTCTCGAAGAGCTCGGCGACCACGGCGCGCTGCTCGGGCGCCTCGAGCGCGCGCTTGACGACGATCTGCCCCTCGCCTCGCGGGACGGGGGTTTCCTGCGGGCCGGGTTTTCGGGCGAGCTCGACGAACTGCGGATGCTGCGCGACGAAAGCCGCACCCACATCGCCACGCTGCAGGCGCGCTACGTCAAGGAAACCGGCATCCTCTCGCTCAAGATCCGGCACAACAACGTCCTCGGCTACCATGTGGACGTCAAGACGAAGCATGCCGGGCGCGTTCCCGCCGGTGCCGACGGGCCGTTCATCCATCGCCAGACGCTGGCGTCGGCGGTCCGTTTCACGACGGTGGAGCTCGGCGAACTCGAAGGCCGGCTCGCCCAGGCCGGAGAACGGGCCCTGGCGCTCGAACTCGAGCTGTTCGAGGGGCTGATGTCCGAGGTCGCGGAACACGCCGACGGAATCTCGCGCGCGGCGGCCGCGCTCGCGATCCTCGACGTCTCCAGCGGGCTGGCGGTGCTCGCCGCCGTCCGCAGATACGTGCGCCCCGGGATCGACGACGGTATCGGCTTCCAGGTGACGGCCGGCCGCCATCCCGTGGTCGAGGCGTCCCCCGCCGGCGCCGCGGGTTTCGTCGCCAACGACTGCGATCTCGGGCCCGACCGCCGCATCTGGCTGACCACGGGGCCGAACATGGCCGGCAAGTCGACGTTCCTGCGCCAGAACGCGCTGATCGCCGTTCTCGCGCAGATGGGATCGTTCGTGCCCGCCGAAGCCGCCAGCATCGGGGTCGTCGACCGGCTGTTCAGCCGGGTCGGGGCCGCCGACGACCTCGCGCGCGGCCGATCCACGTTCATGGTCGAGATG
Organism: Alphaproteobacteria bacterium; assembly: GCA_965214975.1. GTDB lineage: Bacteria > Pseudomonadota > Alphaproteobacteria > MPNO01 > UBA830 > JAJEBT01. Next base: position 3,604,676 of record OZ244055.1, on the reverse strand, counting down.
GTGGAAACGGCGATCATCCTGAACCAGGCGACCGAGCGCTCGCTGGTCATACTCGACGAGATCGGCCGCGGAACGGCGACCTTCGACGGGCTGTCCATCGCCTGGGCCACGCTCGAGCATCTCCACGAGGTCAACGCCTGCAGGGCGCTGTTCGCGACCCATTTCCACGAGCTGACCTCGCTGACGTCGCGGCTTCCGGCCCTGTCCTGCCACACCATGCGGGTCACGGAATGGGAAGGCGAGGTGGTGTTTCTCCACGAGGTCGTGGACGGCGCCGCCGACCGGTCCTACGGGATCCACGTGGCCCGGCTCGCGGGCCTGCCCGAGGCCGTGGTGGAGCGCGCCCGAGAGGTGATGGCCGCGCTGCAGCAGGGGGAACAGTCGGGTGCCCTCGCCGAACTCGCCGAGGATCTGCCGCTGTTCTCGGCCATGGCGAACGCGCCGGCGGCGGTCCCGTCCGCGGTCGAGGAAGCGCTGCGCGAGATCAATCCCGACGCGCTGTCCCCGCGCGACGCGCTCGACGCGCTCTACCGCCTTCGGGCCCTGCTGTAGACGCCGGCGGCGACAGGGACCGGCGGCGGCGGTATAGTGGCGCCGTCACCACGCGGCAGCTTCGCGATGCCCCCCATCAGCCAACCGCGGCGGATCGTCGATCGGGCCGCCCTGTCCGCCACGCTCGACCGCCTGCTCGAAGACGGCGGCGTCGCCCAGAACATGCGCGGCAGCCTTCTCGACCTGCTCGGGACGGCTCTGGCGGCGGGCAGGGCCGAGATCAGGCGCCGTTTCGAGAGCGGCGGGGCCGATGGCGGCCGGACCGCGCGCGCGATCGCCTTTCTCGCCGACCAGACGATCCGCGTGATCTACGATTTCGCCGCCGAACGCGTCTACCCCGCGGCCAATCCGACCGAGGGGGAGCGGCTGTGCGTCGTCGCCGTCGGCGGTTACGGCCGCGCCGAGATGGCGCCCCATTCCGACATCGACCTCCTGTTCCTGCGCCCCTACAAGGAGACCGCCCGCCAGGAGCAGGTCATCGAGTACGTGCTCTACATGCTGTGGGATCTCAAGCTCAAGGTCGGGCATGCGGTGCGTTCCGTCGACGACTGCCTGCGTCTCGCCGAAGCCGACCTGACGATCAAGACGGCGCTTCTCGAGGCGCGCTATCTGTGGGGCGACCGGCGGCTGTTCGACGAGTTCCGCCAGCGTTTCCAGGCCGCGGCCGGCGGTTCCGGCTTCGTCGAGGCCAAGCTCGCCGAACGCGACGCGCGGCACCGCCGCACCGGGGATTCCCGCTACGTCCTCGAGCCCGACGTCAAGGAGGGCAAGGGGGGCCTGCGCGACCTGCAGACGCTCTACTGGATCGGCAAGTACCTGTACCGCATCAACGACGTCGGCAGTCTCGTGAATCTCGGCGTGCTCACCGGCAAGGAGGCGCACCGGTTCGCCCGCGCCTACCGGTTCATGTGGAACGTCCGCTGCCATCTCCACTACAGGGCGGGGCGCGGGGACGACCGCCTGACCTTCGACGCCCAGCCCGAGATCGCCGGGCGGCTCGGCTACCGCGACCGCAGGGGCATGCGCGGCGTCGAGCGCTTCATGAAGCACTACTATCTGGTCGCCAAGGAGATCGGCGACCTCACGCGGATCTTCTGCGCGGCGCTCGAGGCCGAGCACCGGCACAAGCCGCGCTTCCGGCTGCCGTCGATCGGACGCGCCCCGAAGGTGCCGGCGGGGTTCGCCCTGGACGGCGGACGGCTGACCTTCACCGAAGGCTGCGACCTGCATGCCGAGCCCGTCCGGATGATCGAGCTGTTCCATGCGGCGCAGACCGGCAACCTCGACATCCATCCGGGCGCGCTCCGGATGGTGACCCGCAGTCTCGGCGCCGTCGACGCGATCCGCGGCGACGGGCGCGCCAACCGTCTGTTCGTCGAGATGCTGACCTCGCGGAACGATCCCGAAACGACGCTGCGGCGCCTCAGCGAGGCCGGCGTCTTCGGGCGTTTCGTTCCGGATTTCGGCCGCGTCATCGCCCAGATGCAGCACGACATGTACCATGTCTACACGGTGGACGAGCACACCGTGTTCGCGATCGGCATCCTGTCGGACATCGAGGACGGGCGGTTCGCCGAGGAAATGCCGATGGTTTCGGAGACGGTGCGGAAAATCCGCGCGCGCCGGGCGCTCTACGTCGCCGTGCTGCTTCACGACATCGCCAAGGGCAGAGGAGGCGACCACTCGGAACTCGGGGCCGGCGTCGCCCACCGGCTGTGCCCGAGATTCGGGCTTGACGACGACGAGACCGAGACCGTCGCCTGGCTCGTGCGCTACCACCTGCTGATGAGCAACACCGCGTTCCGCCGCGAGATCAACGATCCGAAAACGGTCGACGACTTCTGCTCGATCGTGCAGTCGGTCGAGCGGCTGCGCCTGCTTCTGGCGCTGACCGTCGCCGACATCCGGGCCGTCGGGCCCGGCGTCTGGAACGGCTGGAAGGCGGCGCTGCTCCGGGAACTGTACCGGGCCGCCGAGCAGCGGCTCACCGGAGGGCCGCAGTCCGAAACCGCCGGAGCCCGCGTCGAGGAGGCGCGGACCGCGATGCGGGCGCTGGTTCCCGACCTGGCCGGGCCGGAGCTCGACGCCCATGTCGGCCGGTGCCCGCCGTTCTACTGGCAGTCCTTCGATCCCGAGACCCATGCCCGCCACGCCCGGCTCGTCTGCGAGGCCGGCCTGCAGTCCGACGCCCTGACGATCCGCAACCGCGTCGACCACGGGCGCGCGGCCACGGAGATCACCGTCTACGGACCGGACCATCCCGGGCTGTTCCAGCGCATCACCGGAGCGATGGCGGTGCGCGGCGCCAACATCGTCGACGCCAGGATCTTCACGACCGCCGACGGCATGGCGCTCGACACGTTCTGGATCCAGGAAAGCGGCGGCCGGGCGTTCGACGAGCCGGACAGGCTCGCGCGGCTCGCGGTCTCGATCGAGCGGACGCTTGCCGGCGAACTGCTGCCGCGCGACGAGCTCGAGCGGGCTTCGGCGGCGAGCGGCCGCACCCGCGTCTTCAAGGTGGCGCCGCAGGTGCGCGTCGACAACGATCTCAGCCTGACCCACAGCGTGATCGAGGTTGACGCCAGGGACCGCCCGGGCCTGCTCCACGACATCGCCCGCGCCATGATGTCGCTCGGCGTGCGCATATCGTCGGCACACATCACGACCTTCGGCGAGACCGCGGCGGACGTCTTCTACGTCAAGGACGTCTTCGGGCTTCAGATCGCCCACGACCTCAAGATCGAGCGGATCCGCGAAACCCTGCTCGCGGCGATCGCCGACCCGCCGGAGGCGTCCGGCCGGCGGCCGGACGCGCGTAGCGTGACGGCGGATGCCGCGGAATAGGGAGGCCGCGCTCCCGATCCGCAGCGCTCCCTGACGCGGGCCGCGCGACGTGGCCTTTCTGGGTTCCGTCGTCACCGTCGGCGGCTACACGATGGCCAGCCGGGTGCTGGGGTTCGTCCGCGACATCCTGATCGCCGCCGTTCTCGGTGCCGGCCCGGTCGCGGACGCCTTCTTCGTGGCCTTCAAGCTCCCCAATTTCTTTCGCCGGCTGTTCGCCGAGGGCGCGTTCAACGCCGCTTTCGTTCCGCTGTTCGCGGGGCACATGGCCGAGTCGGGCCGCGAGGCCGCCCGCCGGTTCGCCGAGGAGGTGCTCGCGGTGCTGGTGGCCGCCCTGCTTCTGCTCGTGACGGCCTTCCAGGTGGCCGCTCCCTGGCTGATGCACGGCTTCGCCCCGGGCCTTTCCGGCGACCCCTACCGGTTCGGGCTCGCGGTGACGCTGACGCAGATCACCTTCCCCTACCTGCTGTTCGTGTGCGCGGTCTCGCAGCTGGGCGGGGTTCTCAACGCGCTCGACCGCTTCGCGGCTGCCGCCGCCGCGCCGATCATCCTCAATCTCTGCCTGATCGCCGCCATCTTCGGGCTGTCGCCGCTCGTGGAAACGCCGGGCCACGCGCTGGCCTGGGGGGTGGCGGGAGCCGGCGCCCTGCAGCTCGTCTGGCTGGCCGCGGCCTGCTCCAGGGCGGGACTGCCGCTCCGGCTCGCGCGCCCGCGCCTGACGCCGCGGGTCCGGCGCCTGCTCGCGCTGTTCGCGCCCGGCGCCGTCGGCGCCGGCGTGGTGCAGCTGAACCTGCTGATCGACATCCTGATCGCCTCGTTCCTGCCGGTCGGGTCGCTCTCGTATCTCTACTACGCCGACCGCGTGAACCAGCTTCCCCTCGGGGTGGTCGGCGTGGCGGCAGGGACGGCGCTGCTGCCGCTTCTGTCGCGGCAGCTGCGCCTGGGCGACGAAAGAGCGGCCGCGGACACCATGAACCGCGCGCTGGAATTCGCGCTGCTCCTGACGCTCCCGGCGGCGGCGGCGCTGATGGTGATTCCGGGGCCGGTGATCGGGGCGCTGTTCGAGCGCGGCGCGTTCGGAGCCGAGGAGACCGCGGCCACCGCGGCGGCGCTGCTCGCCTATGCCGCCGGCCTGCCGGCCTACGTGCTGGTCAAGATCGTCGGCCCCGGCTTCTTCGCCCGCGAGGACACGGCGACGCCGGTGAAGATCGCGGCGGGCTGCGTCGCGCTCAACCTGGTCCTCAACCTCGCGCTGATGGGTCCGCTGCAGCATGTCGGGATCGCGCTCGCGACGGCGGTCTCGTCCTGGGTCAACGCCGGGCTGCTGCTGCGGGCTCTGTCGCGGCGAGGGCATTTCTCCGCGGATTCGCGTCTGCGCCGCTTCCTGCCGCGGGCGCTGGCGGCCTCCGCCGTCATGGCGGCCGCGCTCTGGGGCGCAAGCCTCGCCATGGCCGACTTCGCGGCCGCCTGGCAACGCGCGGGCATGCTGGCGGCGCTCGTCGGCTTGGGGCTTGCGGTCTTCGCCGCCGCCAGCCTGCTGTTCGGCGCGGTGTCGACGGCGGAACTGCGCCAACGCGCCGCCGCTTTCCGGCGCAGGACCGCCGGTTGACGCGGCGCCGCGGGAACGCGAGGGGGACGGGTCATGGAATTCGGCATCAACGTAGCGCCTGCGGCGGACTCGTGGAAACTCGTCCGCCGCGCCGAGGAACTGGGTTTCGATCATGCGTGGTTCATCGATTCCCCGCTGATCAACGCCGAACTGTTCGTGTCCATGGCCGCCGCCGCGGTGAAGACCGAGCGCATCCGGCTCGGCACCGGCGTCCTGGTTCCCTCGAACCGCCTCGCTCCGGTGACGGCGAGCGCGCTCGCGAGCCTCAACGCCCTCGCGCCGGGTCGGGTGGATTTCGGGGTCGGCACCGGTTTCACGGGCCGGCGCACCCTCGGCCTCGGCCCGATGAAGCTCCAGGCGGTTTTCGACCACCTCGCGCAGGTGCGCGCCCTGCTTGCCGGGGAGATCGTGGAGGTCGACATCGAGGGCGAAAGGCGCCCGACGGGTTTCACGAATCCCGAACTCCGGCTGACCAATCTCTCCGACCCCATCCCGGTGCATGTCTCGGCCTTCGGCCCCAGGGGCCGGCGCATGATCGCCGAGCGCGGCTGCGGCTGGATCAACTCGGTGGCGTCGGTCGCCGGCGCGGAAACCGCGATCGAGGACATGAAGCGGGCATGGGCGGACGCCGGCCGGGATCCGGACGCGCTGCACGCCAGCGCGAGCTGCGGCGGCACGGTTCTCGAGCGGGCCGGCGACTGGGACGCGGACTACGTGAAGGCCGAGGCCGGGCCGTCGGCGGCAATCCTTCTCCACGACCTCGCCGAGAAGGCCGACTTCGGATCCATCGCCATGCATCCGCCGCCCGAGATCCTGGAGGCGCTCGACGCCTACACGGAAATCTACCGGAGCTACGCGCCGGAGGCCGCGCGCCATCTCGCGAACCACGGGAGCCATCTGATGGCGGTGCGGCCCGAGGAGGCGCATCTCGTCACCGGGGAGGTCATCCGCGCGACCACGTTTTCCGGCACCAGGGAGGAGCTTCGCGACGGCCTTCGCGCGCTCGCCGCCATGGGATACCGCCGCTGCAGCATGCATGTCCGCACCGTGAGGCCGGACATGATCGAGAAATGGGCGGAGGTCGTGGCGGAAGCGTGAGGGGACGCCGGCTTTGCGCGGAAGCGGGCGCGGGGCTATACAGGGATGCCGTGCGGAAGAATGCGGGCGTGGCGAAACCGGTAGACGCAGCGGACTTGGGGAGTCCCTGAGTGCGCCCGCGGAAACGCGGGACGTAGAACTGCTCAAATTCGGGGAAACCTGTGGCATGGCGATCCCGAGCCAAGCCCGGACGGCGTCCGGGAAGGTGTAGAGACTAGACGGGCAGCACCTAAGGCGCCCAGGCGCTAGGGTGAAGGGATAGTCCAGACCACAAACCCGTCCGGGTTCGCGGACGGGGCGGCGAAAGCCGTGGATGGTACGAAAATCCGCTGGACCTCGCGGTCCGTGGGGGTTCGAGTCCCTCCGCCCGCACCACCACCGACGCGGCCGGACAGGCGACGCGAGGATCGAAGATGAACTCGGAACTCTGGGACGTCATCGTGGTGGGCGCCGGCAACGCCGCGTTTTCCGCCGCGCTGGCCGCACGCGAGAGCGGCGCGTCGGTCGTCATGCTCGAGGCCGCGCCGGAGGACGAGGCCGGAGGCAACAGCCGCTTCACCGCCGGATCAATGCGCGTCGTCTACGACGGCCTCGACGACATTCTCAAGCTCGTTCCCGATCTTTCCGAAACCGAGATCGAGACCACGGACTTCGGCTCCTACACGCGCGAGCAGTTCTTCGACGACATGGCGCGGGTGACGCGCTACCGCGCCGATCCGGAACTCGTCGACCGGCTCGTGAGCGACAGCCTCGAGACGCTGGTCTGGATGCGCGAAAAGGGCATCCGCTTCGTTCCCATATACGGCCGCCAGGCGTTCAAGATCGACGGCCGGTTCAGGTTCTGGGGCGGACTCACCGTCGAGGCCGTCGGCGGCGGGCCGGGCCTCGTGGAAATGTGGACCGAAGCCGCCCGGCGCGAAGGCGTCGAGATCCGCTACGGGCACCGGGCGCTCGACCTCGTGCGCGACGGCACCCGGGTCACTGGGGTCAGGATCCGCCGCCGGGACGAGATCCTCGAGCTCGAGGGCAGGACCGTCGTTCTCGCCTGCGGCGGCTTCGAGGCCAACGCCCAATGGCGGACCCGGTATCTCGGCCCGGGCTGGGATCTCGCCAAGGTGCGGGGGACGCGCTTCAACACCGGGGACGGACTTCGCATGGCGCTCGACATCGGCGCCAGCCCGTGCGGCAACTGGTCGGGCTGCCATGCCGTCGGCTGGGAGATGAACGCGCCCGAGTTCGGCGACCTCGCGGTCGGAGACCAGTTCCAGAAGCATTCCTATCCTTTCGCCGTCATGGTCAACGCGACCGGGCGCCGTTTCGTCGACGAGGGGGCGGACTTCCGCAACTACACCTACGCCCGCTACGGCCGGGTGATCCTCGAGCAGCCGGGACAGTTCGCCTGGCAGATCTTCGACCGGAAGGTCAAGCATCTGCAGCGCGACGAATACAACATCCGCCAGGTCACCAAGGTGACCGCCGACACCGTCCCGGAACTGGCGGAGAAACTCGAGGGCGTCGACGCGGAGGCGTTCGTCGACGAGATCGCCCGCTACAACGCGGCGGTTCGCCAGGATGTCGAGTTCAACCCCAACGTCAAGGACGCCCGCCGCACCGAAGGGCTGGAAATCGACAAGAGCAACTGGGCCAACACCATCGACACGCCCCCCTACGAGGCCTACGCGGTGACCTGCGGGGTGACCTTCACCTTCGGCGGGCTGCGCATCGACGAGGAGGGCGCCGTGCTGGACACCGGCCACGCTCCGATCCGCGGCCTGTTCGCGGCCGGCGAACTGGTCGGCGGCCTTTTCTACTTCAACTACCCCGGCGGCAGCGGCCTGACCTCCGGCTCGGTGTTCGGGCGCCTCGCAGGCACGTCGGCGGCTCGGCGCGCCTCGGGCGGCTGACGCCCCGGGGACGGGCGCCGGCACCGTGAGACGGCTCTACCTGCTTCGTCACGCCAAGTCGTCCTGGAGCGATTCCTCCCCCGCCGACATCGGCCGGCCGCTCGCGCCGAGAGGGCGGCGGGCGGCGGCGCGGATGGGCGCGCACATGGCGGCGCGGCACCATCGCCCGGATCTCGCGCTCTGCTCCCCGGCGCTGCGCGCACGCGAGACCTGGGTCGCGGTGCGGGGCGCCTTTGGCGGCGTCGCGCGCGAGGAGATCAGGGACGAGCTCTATCTCGCGCCTTCCGGAGAGATCCTCGAACTGGTGCGCGCGTCCGGGGGCGGCTTCTCCGGCGTCGCCGTCGTCGGGCACAATCCCGGCCTCAGGGATCTCGCGACCGTGCTCGCGGGCGCGCCGGACGCGGGCGTTTTCGGGAAGTTCCCGACCGGATCGCTGGCCGTGTTCGACGTTCTCGCCGGAGCCTGGAGCGGGGCCGGGCCCGAAAACGCCCGACTCGTCGAGTTCACGCGTCCGGCCGACCTTGAAGACGGCGGCCCCTGAGCCGCCGCCGGTCAGCGAAGCGGCGAGAACGGCGCCGCGAGCACGATCTTGGTGGCTTGGCTCTGGAGCGTCTCGCGCGGCCCCGACGGCGGCCAGATTCCCCGCTCGACCGCTTCGCCCCGCACCTTGGCGCGGTGCTCGAGGCTCTCGTAGGCCCAGATGTGGACGAACTTGTTGAGATCTCCGGCGTCGGTGTGCATCGCCATCACGAGTTCCGACATCTCGAGCCTCGCCGGAAGGGCCTTCGCCCAGTTCTCGTAGAGTTCCGGCAGGGCCCCCGGGATGACCATGTACTCGCGCCATTCGAAGACCGGTCCCTTTTCGCCGCCCGGAAATTCGGGCGAGAACGGCGCGGGCGTGAAGATCTCGGACCGCATGTGCTGCTGCAGGTGCGCGACCTTCGGCGGCCAGCCGTATCTCGCGTCGGCGACCGAGCGGGCGCGCGTTCTCTCGCGGTCGCCGGCGTCCGCGTAGGGCCAGATGTGGATGACCTCGTTGAGCGGCCCGATCTCGGTGTGGAAGAAAGCCGAGAGCTCCGAGAGCGCCTTGCGCTTCTCGTAGGCCCTGCCGAAGGTCTCGATGAATTCCGGCACGCCGCGCGGCGCGAGACGATAGGTCCGTGCTTCGTAGATCATGGATCTTCCCTTCCGAACTGCGGCGGCCCGCGGCGCGCCCGTGTTGCCGAGGTCGTCGCGGGTGTTACACTATCGCTCGCGAAAGGCAATCGGGGAACGCGCGTCATGCCCGACACAGGAACGGCCCCGGCGCGGTCCCGCCTTCCCGTCCGCGGCATCCACCATCTGGCGCTGACCACCGAGGACATGGCCGCCACCGCCGACTTCTACGTCAACGTCGTCGGCATGCCCCTCGTGCACGCGATGAAGGTGCCGCCCGGGGTGGGCGTCGGACCGGGCAACCGCGGCAACCCGCCCTACGAGGAGATCCGGCACTATTTCTTCGACATGGGCAACGACAGCCTGCTCGCGTTCTTCGAGATCCCCAGGGGCGAGAAACCCCGTTCCGACCGCGACGCCATCGGCGGCATGCAGCACTGCGCGTTCGCGGTGACCCCGGCCCAGTTCGAAGGGCTGCAGGCCCGCCTTTCCGCCGCCGGACGCGAATACGACGGCCCGGTCGACATTCTCCCGGGCCTGGTCTCGATCTATTTCCTGGATCCGAACGGCATCCGCCTCGAAGCCTGCTGCCAGCCCGAAGCGGACGAGCGGCCGCAGGTCGTCGCGTCGGTGCTCCAGACCAGGGCCGAGGCGCGTGCGGAACTCGAGACCACGGGCGCTTCCGGGGAATGGATCGACGGCATGATCTCGCGTTTCAGGCCGTAGCCGCGCCATGCCGGCTCCGCCGCGCGGACCGCGGGGCCAGGACGTCCGCGATGCCGGCGGTCAGTTCGGCGATGTCGGCCATGTTGTACTGCCGCCCCGCGACCGCGACGTGCGGGCTCAGCACCACGTTGCGGTAGGCCTTGAGCGCGTCGTCCGGCGCTCCCGGCTCCTCGTAATGCACGTCGAGGGCGGCGCCGCCCAGCCGTCCGCCGTCGAGCGCGGCGACGAGCGCGCTCCGGTCGACGATGCGGGCGCGCGAGACGTTGACCAGAATCGCGCCCGGCTTCATCCGCGCGAACGCGGCCGCGTCGATCATTCCCGCCGTCGCGTCGTTCAGCGGCAGATGGATGCTCAGGAAGTCCGCGCGCTCCAGCAGTTCGTGGAAACCGGCGTAACGGGCACCGTGGCGCCTCTCGACCGCGGCGGGCAGGCGCGAACGCTGGTGATAGAGGATCTCCATGCCGCAGGCGCGTGCCCGCAGCGCGACCTCGCGGCCGATCTCGCCGAGGCCGAGCGCGCCCAGGGTCGCGCCGAGAAGGCCGCGAAGCCCGGAGATCCGCGCCCAGTTGGCGCCGGCCACGTGTTCCGCGTCGAAGGGGCGGGGCGCGTAGCCGAGCGCCTCCAGCGAGGCGGGATCGAGCGCGCCCTCGGTTTCCACCAGTTTGCGGCCGACCGCCATCATCAGCATCAGCGCATGTTCGGCCACCGCCGCGTTGACCCGGCGCCGCAGCGTGCGGACCGCGATTCCGGCCTCGCGGCATGCCGCGACGTCGACGTTTCGGATGTCGGTCCCGAACTTCTGCACCAGCCTGAGACCGGGTGCCGCCGCGATGTCGTCCGCCCCGACCGCCAGGTTCTCGACGACCGCGGCGTCGGCCGCGGGCAGCGCCGCCGACAGCGCCTTCCGGTCCTCGACCAGGATCACGGTCGCCGGCAGGATCGCCGCGGCGCGGGCGCGCTGGCTCTCGAACCACCCCTCGGGGTCGGGTTCGTCGAAGGACAGGTAGTCGCGGAACGCCGCGCGGCGCGCCGGGCTGGTCCGCGTGTCCAGGATGACCTCGAGAAACCGCAGGATCTTGTCGTCCTCGGCGACGATGACGGTCATCCCGCTCTCCGCTTCGCGACGCTCCCGGGAGGATCGCCGTCATGGCCCGCGTTTCCCTGATCGATCCCGGGAGGATTCCCGGCCTCGCCGATTTCGCCGCGCGCGTGCGCGGCCGTCGCCGCGGCAGGATCATCAACGTCTACCGCATGCTGGCCCACAGTCCGCCGCTCGCCCGAAGCTGGTTCGAGCACGTGAACGCGGTGCGCTGGGAAACGGGGATCGACGGACGTCTGCGCGAGATCGTGATCGTGCGGCTCGCGCGTCTCGGCGGGTCGGCCTACGTGCTGCGCCAGCACGTCCCTGAACTCGCCGAGGCGGAGGGACTCCCGCCCGAGGCCTGCGAGGCGCTGGGGGACTGGCGCGGTTCGCCGCTGTTCGACGAACGCGAGCGGGCGGCGCTCGCCTATGTCGACGCGGTCGAGCGGTGCCCCGAGGTTCCGGATGCCGCCTTCTCGCCGCTGCGGGCGCACTTCGACGACCGCCAGATCGTCGAGCTCACGATGCTGGTCGGCGCCTACCTGTCCCATATCCGCGTGCTCGGGGCGCTTCGTCTCGATCTCGAGGAGTGACGGGCGCCGCCCGGCGGAGGCCGCTCGACGCGGACGGAGGGCGTCGTTCCGATCATGGCGCGCTTGTCCGGTTGCCGTGTTCGATGCTAGCATGGCCGCGCTGACGGGGGCCAGAAGGAAGGGGTGCCGCTTTGGCGACGGGGAAGGTGCCGCCCGTCCGTTTCCCCTCGGGGAAACACGACCACACGCGGTGCAGAGAGGACGCGCTGGACGCGGCCGAGACGATCTGCCGCAAAAGGGGGCTCCGTTTCACCGACACGCGCCGGCGCGTTCTCGAGATCGTGTGGAACCGTCACGGCCCCATCGGCGCGTACGACATCCTGGAGGTGCTGCAGGCCGAACGCCGGACCGCACCGCCGACCGTGTACCGCGCACTCGAGTTCCTGCTCGAGCAGGGGCTGGTTCACAAGATCGAGAGCCTCAACGCCTTCGTCGGCTGCAGCCACCCCGGAGGCGCCCATGTCAGCCAGTTCCTGATCTGCACGAACTGCCGCCAGGCCGCCGAACTCGACGACCCCGACATCGCCTGTCTCATTTCCAGGAAGATGGTCAGCGCGGGTTTCGACGTCTCGCGCCAGACGATCGAGCTCCAGGGCATCTGCAGCGACTGCGCCGCCGGCTGAGCCGTCCGGCGTCAGCCGGCGGCGAGATCGATTCCGAACAGCCGAAGCGCGTTCAGGCGTCCGATCTTCCTGCGGTCGGCCTCGCTGATCGTGCAGCTGTCGAACCAGTCCGCCGCGTGATCGACGTTCTCGAAAGGCCAGTCGGCGGAGAACATGATCCGGTCGGCGCCGATCTCCAGCATGGCGTTGACCAGCGCCTGCGTCCGGAAATTCCCCGACGTCGTGACATGGAAATTGTCCTGCAGGTATTCCGCGAACTTTCGTTTGGCGGGATAGGCGGCGGGCGTGTCGGTCCAGGCGTTGCGGTTGTCGCAGCGCCAGATGCTGAACGGCAGCCCTTCGCCCATGTGCCCGAGAACGATCTGCAGGCCGGGGTGTTCGTCGAAGAGCCCCGACGCCATCAGCCGCAGGGCGTGGACGGCGGTTTCCTGCCCGAAAGCCCAGGTGGGGCCCATCAGCCAGGGGTGGCCGTCGTAGATCCGGGCCATCGAGGGCAGCGGATTGCGGGGGTGCAGATAGAACGGCACGTCGAGTTCGGCCACGACCTGCCAGAACGGCCGGAACTGCGGCAGGTCGTAGTAGAACGCCGTGTCCGGATCGTCGATCTGGGAGAATCCGTTGACCAGAGCGCCGACGAAGCCGAGCGCCTTCACGCACCGTTCCAGTTCCGTGCAGGCGAGGTCGACGTCCTGAAGCGGCAGGGCCGCGAAGCCGCGGAACCGCCCGGGGTGGCGCCGCACCCATTCGGCGAGCGCGTCGTTGGACTTGCGCGCGGTGTCGGCCGCCCGCTGGCGGTCGGGAATCGCCTGCACCGCCGGAGCGTTGAGGGACAGGATCATCATCTCGACCCCGTTCCTGTCCATCTCCTCGAGTCTGCGGCCCTCGACGTCAAGCAGGCGCGCGGAGAGTTCGGTCCAGGTGTGGTCCGGCAGAAACCCTCCTGAATCCATGAGGGTCTCGTCGATCGCGTAGTGTTCCTCGAGGGCGATCTTGCCTTCCATGGCCCGATCCTCCGGCGCCGGCCGCGTCACTCGGCCGCGATGTCGGCACCCTGCGCCGCCGCCTGTTCCCGAAGCGCCTTGAGCACTTTCGGCGGCGACATCGGATGGTCGCGCAACCGCACGCCGACGGCGTCGTGAATCGCGTTCGAGATCGCCGCAAGCGGCGGAATGATCGGCACCTCGCCGATGCCGCGCACGCCGTAGGGGTGGTCGGGATTGGGAACCTCGACGATCTCGGTGTTGATGAACGGCACGTCCGAAGCCACCGGCACGCGGTAGTCGAGAAATCCGGGATTCTCGAGCACGCCCCTGTCGTTGTAGACATACTCCTCGTTGAGGGCGAAACCGATGCCCTGCACCGCGCCTCCCTGGAACTGCCCCTCGATGAATTCCGGGAACACCGCCTCGCCCGCGTCCTGGACGATGGTGTAGCGCAGAACCTTGACGGCGCCGGTCCGGCGGTCGACCTCGACGTCGACGACGTGGGTGCCGAACCCCGGCCCGCCCTGGGCCACGTTGATCTCGGCGTGCCCGGCGATGGTGCCGCCGAACCAGGCGGCCTCGCGCGCGAGGTCGGCGACCGTCATCGGGGCGAAGTCTCCGACGTTGGCGCCCGCCGGCCGCGCGGTGCCGGCCTCCCACACCACCTGATCGGGCTCGACCTCCCATTTGCGGGCGGCGATCTCGCACATGCGCGCGATGGCGTCGCGCGAGGCCTTGACGGCGGCCATGCTTCCGGCCGCGGTGCCACGGCTTCCGGCCGTCATGAAGTTGAAGCCGAGCGCGCTGGTGTCGCCCGACATGGCGCGCACCTTCTCGAAGGGGATGCCGAGCTCCTCCGCCACGATCATCGCGAGCGCCGCCCGGCCGCCTCCCGTGACGTCGACGGTGCCGAAGATCAGGCTCGCCGTGCCGTCCTCGCCGATGTTGAGCGTCGCCGAGGTCTCGGCGCCGAGCGTGAACCAGAAACCCGAAGCGACGCCGCGGCCCTGGTCCGGTCCGAGCTTTTCCTTCATGTGGGCATGGGCCTTGGCGCGCTCCAGCGTCTGGACGAACCCGATGGGGCCGAGCCTGGGGCCGAAATGCGTCTGGGTTCCCTCGCGCGCCGCGTTCCTGAGGCGGAAGTCCAGAGGATCCATTCCGAGCCGCCCGGCGAGCTCGTCGATCACCGTCTCGACCCCGAACGCCACCATGGGCGCCCCGGGGGCGCGGTAGGCCGCGACCTTCGGCCGGTTGGTGGTCACGTCGTGGCCGACCACCAGCACGTTCTCGATGTCGTAGCGCGTGAACACGGTGATCGTCGCGAGCGGCAGGGACGACCCGGCGTAGGCGCCGGACTGGTAGTTGAGCTCGGCCGTGGCGGCCGTGATCCGGCCGTCCTTCGCCGCGCCCATCTTCACCCTGACGTTGGTCCCCGAGGTCGGGCCCGTCGCCCGGAACACCTCGTCGCGCGTCATCGCCATCCCGACCGGCCGCTTCGCCTTGCGCGACAGCGCGACGGCCACCGGCTCGAGATAGACGTTGTTCTTGCCGCCGAAACCGCCGCCGAGCTCGGTCGGCGTGACCTTGACCTTCGTGATGTCCATCCGGAGGAGCTTCGCGATCTGGGCACGGAACACGAAGTGCCCCTGCGTCGAGGTCCACACCTCGGCGTGGCCGCCCTCGGTGTAGTTCGCGACGCAGGCCTGGGGCTCGATGTAGCCCTGGTGGACCGGCTTGGTGTTGCACTCGCGCTCGACGACGACGTCGGCCTCGGCGAAGCCCTTCTCGACGTCGCCGAGCCTGCTCTCGAGGCGGGCTGCGACGTTGGACGGCCTGTCGGGCGCGGGATCGACGCCGCGGGTGAACTGGTCGGCGTGCAGCACCGGCGCGTCCGGCTTCATTGCCTCGACGACGTCGATGACGTGGGGCAGAACCCTGTACTTCACCTTGATCCGCTTGAGCGCCGCGCGCGCCGCGGCCTCGCTCGTGGCCGCCACCGCCGCCACCGGGTGGCCGTCGTAGAGCACGTTCTCGCGGGCCATCATGTTGCGGGTGACGTCCCGGAAATTCACCATCAGCTCGCCCGAGGCGGCGTGCTCGACCTCCATGTCCGGAAAATCGTCGCGCGTGACCACGGCCTTCACGCCGGGAAGCCTCTCGGCCTTCGAGACGTCGATCGACAGGATGTCGGCGCGGGCGTGCGGGCTTCGCAGAACCTTTCCGACAAGCTGCCCGGGCAGGCGGATGTCGGCCGCGTAGCGGGCCCGGCCGGTGACCTTGTCCACGGCGTCGCCGCGCGCGGACGGGTTGCCGCCGACCACCTTCAGGCTCTTCTCCTCGTAGGGGATCCGGGTGGCGTAGGGTGACGGTGCGCGTCCCATGACTGCGTCCTTTCCTATTGCGCGCCGGCGCGCATTTCGCGGGCGGCGTCCTGAACCGCCTCGACCACCTTGTGGTATCCGGTGCAGCGGCAGAGATTGCCGGCGAGGCCGTAGCGGATCTCCTCCTCGGTCGGATCCGGGTTCTCGTCCAGAAGCGCCTTGGAGGCGATCAGAAGACCCGGGGTGCAGATGCCGCATTGCAGCGCCACGTGCTCGATGAACTTGCGCTGCAGCGGATGAAGCTCCTCGTCCTCCGCCATGCCCTCGATGGTCTCGATCGACCTGCCGTCCGCCTCGATGCCGAGCATCAGGCACGCGCAGACCAGCACGCCGTCGACGATGACGCTGCAGGCGCCGCAATCGCCCGTGGCGCAGCCTTCCTTGGTTCCCGTCAGGTCGAGTTCGTCGCGAAGCACGTCGAGCAGCGTCTGCGTCGCGTCGCAGAGCGTCTCGGTGACGTCGCCGTTGATCGTCGCGGTCACGTGGTGTCTGGTCATTGCGCTTTCGCCCTTTCGAGTGCGATCGCCGCCGCGCGCTCCGCGAGCACGCCGGCGACCTCGATCCTGTACTCCGCGGTGCCGCGCTTGTCGTCGATGGGCTTGCAGACGCCGCGCGCCGCCGCGGCCATCCGCTCGAGCGCAGCCTCGTCGACCGGCGTCCCGACCAGCGCCTTCGCGGCCTTCTTCGCCAGCAGCGGCCGCGGCGCGACCGCGCCGAGCGAGACCCGGGCGGCCGTGCAGACATGCTTGCGGTCGAGCGTCAGGCTGACCGCGGCGCCGACCACCGCGATGTCCATCTCGGTGCGGGGGGTGAAGCGCAGATAGGCGTCGCCCGACCTCGCGGGCCGCGACGGAAGCTCGAAGGCGACGACGATCTCTCCGGCGGCCAGCGACGTCCTGCCGGGGCCGCGCACGACATCCTCGACCGGCACCGTGCGGCGACCGCGCGGCCCGGCGACGACCGCCGCCGCGCCCGCGGCGATCAGCGGCGGCACGCTGTCGGCGGCCGGCGACGCGTTGCACAGATTGCCGCCCATGGTCGCCCGTCCGCGCACCTGGAGAGAGCCGATCAGCCGCACCCCGTCCATGACGCCGGGCCACGCCGCGTTGAACGCGGAATGCGCCATCAGCTCCTTGCCCGTGACCGCCGCGCCCACGGTCCATCTCTTGCCCTTGCGGGAGATCCTGCGCATCTCGGGAACGTTCTTGACGTCGATCAGGAGATCGGGCTCGACGGTCTCCGCATGCATCTGGACGAGCACGTCGGTGCCCCCGGCGAGAAAGCGGGTCGTTTCGGTCTTGGCCCGGGCGCTTTTCCGGGCCAGCGCGATGGCGTCGTCGAGCGATGTCGGCGCCTCGTAGCGCATGGCGGTCTCCCTTCCCCGTCCTTTCCGCCCGCATGTATAGCAGAGCCGCCGCCGGAAGACATCGTGCACGGCTTCGCTTTGACGCGCCGCCCGTCCTGGGACAATGTTGGCGCGCCACGCCGCTACCATGGAGACGGCGGATGAAGATGCCCGATCCCGACCGCGGCGTCATCGCCCGCAGGGGCGAGATCGTCGGGGCCCTGCGGAAGATCCTGCCCCGCGACAGCGTGATCGCCGAGCGGGAGGGGCTGCGCGCCTACGAGTGCGACGGCCTGACCGCCTACCGCGAGCTCCCCCTGATCGTGGCGTTGCCGGAGACCACCGAACAGGTCTCTGCCATCCTGCGCCACTGCCACGGAAGCGGCGTCAAGATCGTGCCGCGGGGCGCCGGAACCTCGCTGTCCGGCGGTGCGCTGCCGCTCGCCGACGGCATCACCCTCGGGCTCGGCAAGTTCAACCGCATCCTCGACATCGACTACGGCAACCGCTGCGTCACCGCGCAGCCCGGCGTCACCAACCTCGCGCTCACCCGCGCGGTCGAGGACCGGGGGTTCCACTACGCGCCGGACCCGTCCAGCCAGATCGCCTGCTCGATCGGCGGCAACGTCGCCGAGAACTCCGGCGGCATCCACTGCCTCAAGTACGGCCTGACCGCCAACAACCTGCTCGGCCTCGAGGTCGTGCTCATGGACGGCGAGGTCGTGCGGCTCGGCGGCAAGCATCTCGACGCCGGCGGCTACGATTTCCTCGGGGTGATGACCGGTTCGGAAGGCCTGCTCGGCGTGATCACCGAGGTGACGGTGCGGATCCTGCCCAGGCCGTCGAGCGCCAGGGCGCTGCTGATCGGCTTCGACACGGTCGAGGCGGCCGCCGAGACGGTGGCGTCCGTGATCGCCGCCGGCATCGTGCCCGGCGGCATGGAGATGATGGACCGGCCGGCGATCCACGCCGCCGAGGCCTTCGTCGGCGCCGGCTATCCGCTCGACGCCGAGGCCCTCCTCATCGTCGAGCTCGACGGTCCCGAGGCCGAGGTCGACCATCTGGTCTCCCGGGTCGAGTCCGTGGCGCGCGGCCACGGCGCGCGCACGGTCCGGGCCAGCGCCGACGAGTCCGAACGCGAGTCCTTCTGGGCCGGCCGCAAGGCCGCCTTCCCCGCGGTCGGGCGGATCTCGCCGGACTACTACTGCATGGACGGCACCATCCCGCGCCGCCGGCTCTCCGAGGTGCTGGCGGGCATGACGGAACTGTCCTCCAGATACGGCCTGCGCGTGGCCAACGTCTTCCACGCCGGCGACGGCAACCTGCATCCGCTCATCCTCTACGACGCCAACGTCCCCGGCGAGATCGAGAAGGCCGAGGAGTTCGGCGCCGAGATCCTGCGGCTGTGCGTCGCCGTCGGCGGCGTTCTCACCGGAGAGCACGGGGTCGGCGTCGAGAAGCGCGATCTCATGGACGAGGTGTTCAGCGAGACCGATCTCGCGCACCAGCAGCGCGTCAAGTGCGCCTTCGACCCGACCCAGCAGCTCAATCCCGGCAAGGTGTTCCCCACGCTCCACCGCTGCGCCGAGCTGGGGCGGATCCACGTTCACCGGGGCGAGACCCGTCTTGCCCACCTTCCGCGTTTCTGAGCCCGTGCCGGGCGCGGCCCGGTGACCGGGGATCTCCGCCCGGAATCCGCGGCCGAGGTCGCGGAGACCGTCGCCGGCGCGCTCGCCTCGGGGACCGCGCTCGAGATCGCGGGCGCGGGAACGAAGCGCGGAATCGGCCGGCCGGTCCCGGCCGGGCGCCGGCTCGTCTCGTCGGGCCTCGCGGGGCTGACGCTCTACGAGCCGGAGGAACTCGTCGTCGGCACGCGCCCGGGGACCACGCTGGACGACCTGCGCCGGTCCCTGGAACAGCACGGGCAGATGCTGGCCTTCGAGCCGCCGGATTTCGGGCCGTTGCTCGGCAGCGCCGGGAACCAGACGGTCGGCGGGGTCGTCGCCGGCAATCTCGCCGGGCCGCGGCGCGTCCGGGACGGCGCCGCGCGCGACCACTTTCTCGGCCTCGAGGCGGTGTCGGGCCGGGGCGAGGCGTTCCGTGCCGGCGGAAGGGTGGTCAAGAACGTCACCGGGTACGATCTCTGCAAGCTGATGTGCGGGTCGTGGGGAACGCTGGCCGTGCTGACCGACGTCGTCCTGAAGGTCATGCCCGCGCCGGAGCGGACCGTGACGCTGCTGCTCGCCTGCCCGGACCCCGAGCGCGCGGTCGAGGCGATGACCGCGGCGCTGTCGCGGCCCGAGAGCGTTTCGGCGGCGGCCTGGCTTCCGGAAGACGCGGCCCGCCCGGCGGCGGCGGCGGGACGGGCGCTGACGGCGCTGCGGCTCGAGGGGTTCGAGGCCTCCGTCGGGTCGCGCTCGGAAGCGCTGCGCGCGGCGCTTTCGGGTTTCGGCGAGATCGCGGAGCTCGGCGACCGGGAGTCGATCGAGCTCTGGCGCGACGTCGCCGACGCCAGGGCTTTCGCCGAGGACGCCGAAAGCGCCGTGTGGCGGGTGTCGGTCCCGCCGCAGGAGGGCGCCGGGCTCTACCGCCGGGCGCGCGGGACGCTGTCCGCGCGCGGATGGCTCGACTGGGGCGGCGGACTGGTCTGGCTGGCGGCGAGCGGCGCCGAGGACGCCGGCGCCTCCGTCGTCCGCCCGATGGCGCGGCGATGCGGCGGACACGCCCTGCTGCTCCGCGCGAGCGAGAACCAGCGGCGGACGGTCGGGGCCTTCCAGCCCGAGCCGGAGCCGGTCGCCCGGATCACCCGCCGTCTCAAGGAGGCCTTCGATCCGCGGAGGATCCTGAACCCCGGACGCATGCACGAGGGGATCTGAACCGTGCAGACCCGATTCACGCCCGCCCAGCTCGCCGACCCGGACGTCGCGGCGTCCGAGAGGATCCTGCGCAGCTGCGTCCACTGCGGGTTCTGCAACGCCACCTGCCCCACCCACGTGCTGCTCGGCGACGAGCTCGACGGTCCGCGCGGGCGCATCTACCTGATCAAGGAGATGCTCGAGAGCGGCCAGGCGCCGGGAAGCCGCACCGTGCGCCATGTCGACCGCTGCCTGTCCTGCCTGTCCTGCATGACCACCTGCCCGTCCGGCGTCGACTACATGCATCTCGTCGACCATGCGCGCGCGCGCATCGAGAAGACCTATCGCCGGCCGCCCTTCGAACGGCTCCTGCGCGCCGCGCTCGTTGCCGTGCTGCCCCGGCCCGGGCGGTTCCGGGCCGTGATGCGCGCCGCCGCGATCCTGCGCGTCGCGACGCCGCTTCTGCCCGCGCGCCTGCGGGCGCTGCTGGCCCTGGTTCCCGCCCGCTTGCCGCCGGCCCGTCCGCGCCGGGGCCGGACCGTCCATCCCGCGCGGGGAGAACGGAGGTTCCGGGTTGCGCTCCTGCCCGGCTGCGTGCAGCAGGTGCTGGCGCCCGCGATCGACGACGCGACGGTCCGCGTGCTGACGCGCCACGGCTGCGAGGTGGTGCTTCCCGACGGCGCGGGCTGTTGCGGGGCTCTCGAGCACCATCTCGGGCACGACGCCCGCTCCGCCGCGGCACGCAACGTTCTCGCCCTCGGGCGCGAGACCGCGGCCGGCGGGATCGACGCGGTGGTCTTCAACGCCTCCGGATGCGGAACCATGGTCAAGGACTACGGCTTCCTGCTGCGCAACGACGATGCGCTGTCGGGGAAGGCGGCGCGGATCGCGGAACTTGCCTGCGACGTCTCCGAATTCCTGACCCGGCTCGAACCGTCTTTCGACGGCGGAGCCGCCGAACTCAGGGTCGCGTACCAGAGCCCGTGCTCGCTGCAGCACGGGCAGAAGGTCGCGGCCGCGCCGCTCGAACTGCTGGCCGCCGCCGGATTCGATGCGGTCGAGCCCGCCGAGAGCCATCTGTGCTGCGGTTCGGCGGGCTCCTACAACCTGCTGCAGCCCGACATGGCCGGGAAGCTCCGACGCCGCAAGGCCGAGAGCGTTCTCCGGACGAACCCCGACGTCGTGGCGACCGGCAACATCGGATGCATGATGCAGCTCCGCCCCGCCGTGGGCGTGCCGGTGGTGCATACGGTGGAACTTCTGGACTGGGCGACGGGCGGCAGCGCGCCCGCGGGCATGGACGGCAGGCGGGGCCGGGATTCCCGCACCGCTAGCGAGGGCCATCCTCGATCATGACGTTGAGGATGGCCGTCCGGCCTCCGGCGACGGCAGCCGCGGCCTCCGCGGCCGCGGCCGCGAGCCCGTCCTGCCTTTCGACGGTCCGCCCGAAGAATCCGAACGGTTCCGCAAGTTCAGCGTAGTCGAACCCGGTGATCGGCTGGCCGTGGGAGGCCTGCCGGCCGGCGGCGACGCCGTCGGGGTAGAACGCGTGATGCTCGTTGCGCATCGAGGCGTAGCCCCGGTTGTTGAAGATGACGACCATCACCGGAAGGTTCCGGTGCTTCGACAGCGCGAGGCTCTGCGCGATCGGGTTGTACATGAACGCGCCGTCGCCGACCGTCAGGGCGACCGTCCGCTCCGGCAGCGCGAGCTTGGCGCCGAGCGCCAGGCCGAGGCCCTGGCCGAGACCGCCGCTCGAGATCTTGAAATAGCTTTTCGGCCCGCCGAGCTCGAGATGCCGGAGGATGACCGGGCGCGGCGTGATGGTCTCGTCCACGTAGATCGTGTCCGCGGGCATCGCCGCGCTCAGCGCCGCGCACAGGCTCGTGGCAGTGGCCGTCTCGCGTTCGCACGCCTCGGCGGCCGCCGCCCGCAAGCCGTCGCGCATCCTTTCGTGGGCGGCGGTCCAGCGTTCGAGACGCCCGGCGATGCGCCCGGCGTCCAGGGTCCGCGCGCCGAGCCGTTCCGTCAGCCGGCGCAGGGTGGAGACCGCGTCGCCTTCGAGAAAGATGTCGGCCTGCAGGTTCTGGTGGACCATGTGCGGCCGGAACGGGGCCTCGTCCACGTTCACGACCGTGGCGCGCGCCGGCCGGTTGCCGGGCGGGGACCAGGGAGCGCGGGCGCGGAGCGTGAGCACGACGTCGGCCTCGTGCAGGCCGTCCGGCGTGCCGATGCCCTGGTACAGAGGATGGTCCCGCGGGAAGTTGTTGAAGTCGAGCCAGGAACCTTCCCACACCGGGATGGCGAGAAGCTCGGCGAGCGCGACCGTCGCTTCGTGGCCCTCCACGTCGCTTCCGATCGACTCGGCCACGATGACGGGAGCCTCGGCTTCCGCGAGCAGCGCGGCGACGCGGTCGATCTCCCGGCCGGGAGCCTGCGGGACGACGGCCGGCGGCGCGGGGCGCGGGATCCCGGGCGGAGTCCATGCCTGCAGCATGGACTCGATCGGCACCGTCATGACCACCGGCCCGGCCGGCGTGCGCCGCGCCATCTCGCCGGCGCGCACCAGCTGTTCGTGGAGCGTGTCGGAACTGCTGACGGGATGGGACCACTTGACGATCGGGGCGACCAGGCCGTGCGGGCCCCCGACGACGCTGAGAACTCCGAGCCATTGAGGCCCGGGGTCGAAGCCCTCCCGTTCGCCGTAGGTCGCCGCCTCTCCGCACAGCACGAGCATCGGGATGCCTTGGCGGTTGGCGGCGTCGAGGCCGATCGACCCCTGCAGCAGGCCGACCCCGGTGTGCAGCATGACGGCCTGCAAGCGGCCCGTCATCGCCGTGTATCCCGTCGCGAGCCCGACCGCGAGCGTCTCGTGGGCGCAGCTCAGATGGACCGGCCCGTCCGATCCGGACTCGTCCTGGCGGGCGAAGGCCTCCCACACCGACCCCCATTCGGATCCGGGCGAGGCCATCACGTAGTCGACGCCGAGGCGCCGGAAAGCTTCGAGAACGGCCTCGCCGCAGTCGACGGAGGCTCCCCCCGCCCCGTCCATGATGCCGACCGCCATGGGACGCGGGTCAGCCGGGTCTCAGGCCGCCTCGGCCAGGTTGATGCCCATGGCCCTGGCCACCGCCGGCCGGCTCTCGATCTCGCGGTACCAGCGCGCGACGCCGGGGAACTCGTCGAGGGACACCCCCTGCCAGTCGTGGCGCGCCGTCCACGGAAAGATCGCCATGTCGGCGATCGAGTAGTCGCCGTGCATGAAGGCGTTGTTCCCGAGGTGGGCGTCGAGGACGCCCCACAGCCGCCGGGTCTCCTTCGTGTAGCGCTCGATGCCGTACTCGACCTTGGTGTCGGCGCGTCGAAAGTGATGCGCCTGGCCGAACATCGGGCCGATTCCGCCCATCTGGAACATCAGCCACTGGATCGTGACGCAGCGGTTGCGGACCTCCTCCGGCGGCGGGAGAAACCGCCCGTGCTTGTCTGCGAGGTACATGAGCATCGCGCCCGATTCGAACAGCGCGAAGGGCTTTCCGCCGGGGCCGTCCCGGTCGATCATCGCCGGAATCTTGCCGTTCGGGTTGATGGCGAGGAACTCGGGCGTGAACTGGTCGTCCTTCATGATGTTGACCGGGTGCGTGGCGTAGGGGACGCCGAGCTCCTCCAGCATGATGAAGAGCTTGCGGCCGTTGGATGTGTGCCAGTTGTAAAGATCGATCATGGCTTTCCTCTCAAGCGCCTTGTTCCGTCGGAAGCCGCCCGGGCACGTCCATCCCGCGCCGCACCGCCGGCCGCTCGCGGATTGTAGCATACCATTCGGCGAGGCGCGGCATGTCCTCGAGGCGGATGCCGAGCCGACCGTGAAGCGCGATCCACGGAAACACGGAGATGTCCGCGACGCTGTAGCCGGCGCCGGCCAGGTGGGGCGCCGCGCCGAGCCGCGTCTCCATCACGCCGCACAGGCGGCGGACTTCGGAGACGTAGCGCTTCGCGCAATGGCCGGCGTCCCGCTCCGGCACGCCCGGCGGGAGCTGGTGCAGAAAGTGGAACGCCTGCCCGAACTGCGGGCCGACGCCGCCCATCTGCCACATCAGCCACTGCACCGCGGTCCAGCGTTCGGCCGCGTCCTCGGGAAGGAAGCGGCCGGCCCTGGACGCGAGATAGAGCAGGATCGCGCCCGATTCGAAGAGCGCGAGCGGGCGCCCGTCCGGACCGTCATGGTCGACGATGGCCGGGATCCTGCCGTTGGGGCTGACCGCGCGGAACGCCGGATCGTGCTGCTCGCCCGCGGCGATGTCGACGGTGCGGAGTTCGTAGTCGAGCCCGCACTCCTCCAGCATGATCGACGCCTTGCGGCCGTTGGACGTCCGCCAGCTGTAGAGCGTGATCACGGCGCGCCGCCGGCCGCGGCCGCTATTGCGCCGCCGCCCCCTGGGAGGACTGCGTCTTGCCGTACATGATCTCCCACGACCTGTCGCTGAACGTGTTGTCCCTGCGGGTGCGGTCCTTGAGGGTGTCGAGAGCGGCGACGACCTGCGGGCGCGCCCAGATCCGGTCGCGCCATCGCTCGAGATTGGGGTAGTCGGCGATGTCGATCCCCTGTTTCCTCGGATCGCGCAGCCAGGGCATGATCGCCATGTCGGCGATGGTGTACTCGCCCGCCGCGATCCACTCCTCGTCGGCCAGCCGGCGGTCGATCACCCCGTAGATCCGGTTGCCTTCGTTGACGTAGCGGTCGATGCCGTATTGCAGTTTCTCCCGCTCGACGCGCTCCGGCGCGTAGGCGTGGAAGTGATGGGCCTGGCCGAGCATGGGACCGACCGACCCCATCTGGAACATCAGCCACTGCAGGATGTCGCAGCGCTTGCGTTCGTCCGCGGGCAGGAACCGGCCGGCCTTGCCGGCGAGATAGATGAGGATCGCGCCGGACTCGAAGACCGAGATCGGCTTGCCGCCGGGTCCGTCGGGATCGACGATCGCCGGCATCTTGTTGTTGGGACTGATCTTGAGGAACTCGGGCTTGAACTGGTCCCCCTCCTGGATGTTGACCGGAACGATGCGGTGCTCGATGTCGGCCTCGTGGAGAAGAATGTGGACCTTGTGGCCGTTCGGCGTCGGCCATGTGTGAACGTCGATCATGAAGCGGTTTCCCCTCGTTCGCGCGGCCTGCCCAGCCCGGCGCGGATCCCGCAGGGAAAGCGGGCCGCGGGACGTTCCGGAGGATCGGCAGCGGAGTTCCCGAGACTAGATTCCGCGACTCCCGGGGTCAACCCGCGCCGCCGCGCTCCAGCCTGGCGCGCAGGAGGTCGTTGACCGTCTTCGGGTTGGCCTTGCCGCCGGTGGCCTTCATGACCCGGCCGACGAACCAGCCGAGAACCTTCTCGTTGCCCGCCGCGAACTGCGCGGCCTGCTCGGGGGACCGCGCGACCGTCTCGTCGACGGCGGCCTCTATGGCCGCGGCGTCGCTGACCTGCTCGAGGCCGCGGTCGGCGACGATCCGGGCCGGTTCCTCCCCGGTCTCGAACATGATCTCGAACACCTCCTTGGCGAGGCGGTTCGACACCGTCCCGTCGGCGATCAGGTCCAGCAGCCGGCCGAGCCGGCCGGCATCCACCGGCGTCCGGCGGAACGGCAGGCCGGCCCGGTTGAGCGCGCCGAACAGCCCGCCCGTCACCCAGTTGAACGCCGACGCGGGATCCCGGCCGTCCGCGACCGTCTCGTAGTAGTCCGCGACCTCGCGCTCGGCGACGAGCGCTGCGGCGTCGGCCGGCGCCAGCCCGTACCGGTCGACGAATCTCCGTTTCCTGCGATCCGGCAGCTCGGGCAGCGTCGCGCGGAGGCCGTCGATCCAGTCCTGGTCGAGTTCCAGAGGCGGCAGGTCCGGATCCGGGAAGTAGCGGTAGTCGTGGGCGTCCTCCTTGTCGCGCATCGCCCGGGTGACGCCCCGTTCGGGGTCGAAAAGGCGGGTCTCCTGCTCGACCCGGCCGCCCTCCTCGACGACCCCGATCTGGCGCCGCGCCTCGAAGTCGATGGCCTGGCGCATGAAGCGGATCGAGTTGACGTTCTTGATCTCGCAGCGGGTTCCGAGCCCCTCGCCGGGGCGGCGCACCGACACGTTGGCGTCGACCCGGAGAGAACCCTCCTGCATGTTGCCGTCGCAGCTGCCGACGTAGCGGAGAAGGGAGCGCAGCGCCGCGACGTAGGCCGCCGCCTCCCCGGCCGATCGCATGTCCGGTTCCGAGACGATCTCCATGAGCGCGACGCCGGACCGGTTGAGGTCGACGAGCGTCCTGTCGGGATCGCGGTCGTGGACGGACTTGCCCGCGTCCTGCTCGAGATGAAGGCGGGCGATGCCGATCTCGCGCGACGTTCCGTCCTCGAGATCGATCCGCAGCCGCCCCGCGCCGACCACCGGATTCTCGTGCTGCGAGATCTGGTAGCCCTGCGGCAGGTCCGGATAGAAGTAGTTCTTGCGCGCGAAGGTCGACACC
This sequence comes from Alphaproteobacteria bacterium, assembly GCA_965214975.1. Classification (GTDB taxonomy): domain Bacteria; phylum Pseudomonadota; class Alphaproteobacteria; order MPNO01; family UBA830; genus JAJEBT01. The sequence goes on along the minus strand of OZ244055.1, from coordinate 3,578,439 downwards.
CGGTTGATCCTGGCGCCGAGCGCGAGACCGGTGCGGACCGCCTGCTCCACGGCGGCGGCGTTGGCCACCGGCAGCATGCCCGGCATGGCGGCGTCGACGAGCGAGACCTGCGAGTTCGGCTCGGCCCCGAACTCCGTCGAGGCTCCGGAGAACAGCTTCGATCTCGAGACGACCTGGGCATGCACCTCGAGGCCGATCACGGTCTCCCAGTCGCCCGTCCGGTCCGCGGTCGGCGGCATCGTCTCTCCTCAGGTTCTCGCGAGCCAGGCCACGAACAGCGTGAGCAGGGTAAACGCGCTGATGCGGAATGCATAGAGACGCCCCATGCGGATCCAGTAGGCCCGGGTTTCCCGGACGCGTTCGTCCCGCGAGCCGGCAGCCGGACGGCTGGCGGCGAATCTCGGCCAGGCCAGGCGGTGGATCTCCCAGGCCGGCCACAACTGGACGCCCGCCGAAAGCGCGGCGGCCGCCAGCACCCCGGCGTTCGAGAAGTCGAGAACGCGGTAGCCGATCAGGCCGAGGCTGACATGGATGAGAACGTACCAGACGATCGCCATGGGGCCCGCCGCTACGGGCCGGCGGCACCGCCGTTCGCCGGTCCGCCCGCAGCCCGCTCGAGGGAGGCGAAGCCGGCGGCCTCCTCGACGACCCGGGCCGCGCGGAACAGCGTTTCCTCCCCGAAGGGCGGCGCGACCAGCTGCATGCCGAGCGGCAGGCCGTCGCCGGACAGTCCCGCCGGCACCGAGACCGCGGGCAGCCCGGCCAGCGAGCTCGGCACGGTGAGCACGTCGTTCAGGTACATCGCGATGGGGTCGCCGGCCTTCTCTCCGGCGGCGAAGCCGCCTCCGGGGTGGTCGGCGTCAGAATGACGTCGCAGTCCGCGAAGGCTTCCGCGAAGTCCCGGATGACGAGCGCGCGGACCCGCTGGGCCTTGACGTAGTAGGCGTCGTAGTAGCCCTGCGACAGGACGTAGGTGCCGATCAGGATCCGTCGGCGCACCTCCGCCCCGAAGCCCGCGCCCCGCGTCCGTTCGTACAGGCCGGCAACGTCGGCGGCGTTCTCGCGCAGGCCGTAGCGCACGCCGTCGTAGCGGGCCAGATTCGACGATGCCTCGGCGGGCGCGACGATGTAGTAGGCGGGAAGCGCGTGGGCGGTGTGGGGCAGCCCGATCTCGACGGTCTCGGCGCCGGCCGCGGCCAGCCAGCCCCGGCTCCGCTCCCACAGCGCCGTGACCGCCGGATCCATGCCGTCGACCGCGTACTCGGCCGGAACGCCAACCCGCAGCCCGCGGACCCCGCGCTCGAGCGCGGCCTCGAAATCCGGCACCGCGGCGTCTGAGGAGGTGGAGTCCCGCGGATCGAAGCCGGCCATCGCGCCGAGCATGAGGGCGGCGTCGCGCACCGTGCGCGTCATCGGGCCGGCCTGGTCGAGCGACGACGCGAAGGCCACGATCCCCCAGCGCGAGCACCGGCCGTAGGTCGGCTTCATGCCGACGATTCCGCAGAACGCCGCCGGCTGGCGGATCGACCCGCCGGTGTCGGTTCCGACCGCGCCGGCGCACAGCCGCGCGGAGACGGCGGCCGCCGAGCCGCCGGACGAGCCGCCCGGAACCAGCGGCCGGTCGTCGCCCCTGCGCCACCACGGATTGACGACGTTGCCGAAACGGCTGGTCTCGTTGGACGAGCCCATGGCGAACTCGTCGAGGTTGGTCTTGCCCAGCAGGACGCTGCCGGCCCTGCGGAGCCGCTCCGTGACGCCGCTTTCGTAGGGGGGCACGAACCCTTCCAGGATGCGCGACGCCGCCGTCGTCGCGACGCCCTCGGTGCAGAACAGATCCTTGACGGCGACCGGGATGCCGTCGAGCGGGCCGAGCGGCCCGCTCCCGGCGCGGCGCGCGTCCGAGGCGTCGGCATCGGAGAGCGCCCGTTCGGGGGTCTCGGTGATGAAGGCGTTCAGCTCCCGGCGCGCCTCCATGGCCGAGAGATGGGCTTCGGCGAGCTCGCGCGCCGAGATCTCGCCCGCGGCCAGGAGATCGCGCGCTCTCGCGACGGTCACGCCCGCGGGCACTACTCGACCACCCTCGGCACCGCGAACATGCCGTGCGCCCGCTCCGGCGCGTTGGCGGTGATCCTGTCGGCGATGCCGCCGTCGGTCACCTCGTCGGCGCGCAGGCGCAGCGTCATGCCGGTGACCGACGCGACCGGCGGCACGCCGGCGGTGTCGACCGCCTCGAGGCGCTCGACCCACAGCAGGATCCTCGAGAGCTCTCCGGCAAGCGGCCCGAGCTCGTCCTCGGACACCTCGATCCGCGCCAGGCGCGCGATGCCCCTGACGGTTTCCTTGCTGACGGACATGCCGGGTTTCTGTCTCCGGGCCGGGAGCGCGCAACCTATCACCGCCCCCCGAAGGCGGCAAGACGCCGGTCCGCTCAGCCGCCGGTCCGCCGCCCTCCGGCGCGCGCCTGCAGATAGGCGTCCCGAAGAAGCGGCTTGCGCACCTTGCCGGACGGCGTCTTCGGGATGGCGTCGACGAAGACGATCTCGCGCGGCCTCTTGTAGCGGGCGAGACGCCCCGTGCAGTGCCTGTCGAGCGCCTTGCCGGAGAGGTCCGTGCCCGGAGCCCTGACCACGTAGGCGACCAGCGCTTCCCCCCAGCGCTCGTCGGGCACCCCGAACACGGTGCAGTCGGCGACCCCGGGATGGGTCTCGAAGATCCGCTCGAGCTCGCGGGGGTAGACGTTGATCCCGCCCGAGATGATCATTTCCTTCGACCGCCCGGCCAGGGTGACGAACCCGTCCTCGTCGGCGACCGCGAGGTCGCCGGTCCACCCCCACCCGTCCCCCTTGCGGAAATACCGTGCGGTCTCCTCCTCGTCCTCGAAGTACCCGTCCATCATGAACGGGCCGCGGACCACCAGCTCCCCGACCTCGCCCGCGTCGACCGCCCTGCCCTCGCCGTCGACGATGCGGAGATCGACGCCGACGGCGGGCCGTCCGATCGATCCCGGGCGGGCCTCCGCCTCCCACGGCCTGAGCGCGGTCAGCATGCCGGTCTCGGACTGCCCGTAGTGGTCGGTGTAGTCGCAGCCGGGAAGCGCCGCCCGGCATTCGGCGACCAGGCCCTCCGGGGTCGGGGCGCCGCCGACGCCGATGTTGGCGAGAGATGCGAGGCGTCCGGCGTCGAAGTCCGGCGCGTCGAGAAGATCCCGCACCTGCACCGGCACCAGAAACGTCGAGGAGACCCCGAAGCGCCCGACGCGCTCGATGAAGGCGCCGGCGTCCCATTTCGGGAAGATCACCGCCGTGCAGCCCGCGAGCACCGTGGCCTGGTACCAGACCATCAGCCCGACGGTGTGGAACATCGGCGTCACCACGGCGGCGACGTCCGCGCCGTTCACGCGGTGCTCGAGCGCCGTCGTCCATGCCGACACGTAGCGGGCCGCATGGCTGACGACCGCGCCCTTGGGATCGCCGGTGGTGCCGCCGGTGAACGTCATGGCCACCGGATCCGAGGCGTCGACCTCCGCGGCGGGATCGTCGTCGGGCCGGCCCGCGACCTGCTCCGTCAGCCCGCCGCCCGCGGGAAGCGGGCGCAGGACGACCACTTCCGGCACCGCGTCGGAGGAGAGGTCCGCAAGGGCCCGGACGTGCTCCTCGCCGGCCACCAGAACCCGCGGGCGGGTGCGCGCGACGATGCGGGCGATCTCGGCCGGCGACTGCATCGGCGAAAGATGCACGAGCACGCTGCCCGCCCGCGCGTTCCCGAAGTGCACGGCGCCGTAGTCGACGCCGTTGGACAGCAGGCAGGCCACGCGGTCGCCCTTGCGCACGCCGCAGGCGAGCAGGAAATGCGCGAACCGGTTCGCGAGCCGGTCGTACTCCGCATAGCTCAGCGAGAAGCCGTCGCCGACGACGGCCGGCTTGCGCGGCTCGCGCCGCGCCGCGAGTCTGAGAATCTCGCCAAGCTTCATCGCCACGGTCCCCCGGGTTCCGGCCCAATATGGCGGCGCGCCCCGGCGCCGTCCATCGCGGACGCGCGACCCCCACCGGAGATGCGCCGCCGCGGCGCCGGTGGTATGCTCGGCGCGCGTCATCCCGACGCGGCGAGGAGAGCGGGAACATGGCGATGAACGGAATCGACGCCGTCGTCTACGGCGTCGCGGACATGGCGGAGTGCCGACGGCACTTCGCCGACTGGGGGCTCCGGCGCAAGTCCTCGTCGGCGCGCTCGGCCGTCTTCGCCACCGAAGACGGCTGCGAGGTCGTTCTCAGACCGATGGAGGACAAGACCCTGCCCCCGCCCATCGAGGACGGCCCGACGGTCCGCGAGATCGTGTGGGGCGTGACGGCCAAGGCGGATCTCGCCCGCATCGCCCGCGAGCTGGGCAAGGACCGGGAGGTCGCGGTCGGCCGCGACGGCGTCGTCCGGTCGACGGACGACCTCGGCCTCGGCATCGCCTTCCGCAAGACCGTCCGCAGGCGCGTTCCCGACCGGCGCCAGCCGATGAACGCGCTCGCCGGCGCGGGGCGCGTGGACGCCCGCGCCACCTACCACGAGCGCGCCCGGCCCAGCCATGTCGGCCACTGCGTGTTCATGGCGCCCGACATCCGCAGGATGGAGGCCTTCTACACCGGGCGCCTGGGATTCCACGTTTCCGACTACTACAAGGGCCGAGGAGTGTTCATGCGGGCGGCCCCGCGCGGGGGGCACCACAACCTGTTCTATCTCGAAAGCGCGGACGGCAGGCCGGCGATCAACCACGTCGCGTTCGGGGTGCAGGACGTCCACGAGCTCTTTGCCGGCGGCAGCCGCTTCCAGAGCCTCGGCCACCCGGTCCAGATCGGCCCTGGCCGGCACCACATCTCGTCCTGCTATTTCTGGTACTTCGACTGTCCGGCGGGCGGCGCGACGGAGTATTTCTGCGACGAGGATTTCCTGACCGAGAACTGGAAGCCCGGCCACTGGGATCCCGCGCCCGAGACCTTCGCCGAATGGGTTCTCGCCGACGGCCTCGAGCGCCGACAGGCGCAGCCGCCGACGCGCGAGAAACGCGACATGGAACGGCGCCAGAAACCGCGCGTCCGCCAGCGCGCCGACGCCGGCAGGAGGGCGCGCGCATGACGTCGAACGCCGCCCGCCGCACGTTGCCGGTCGACGGCGGCGACATGGCGGTGTTCTGCGACCTGCCGGCCGGCGCCGGTCCGTTTCCGGCGGTCGTGGTGGCCCATCACCGCGCCGGTCTCGACGTGGCGACCACCAAGTTCGTCCAGGATCTCGCCGGCCTCGGCTACGTCGCGGCCGCGCCCGATCTGCACCACCGCCGCCCGGAAGGGGAGGACACCCGGGAGTCCCTGGCCAGTCTCGACGACGTCGAGATCGTCGCCGACCTCTCGGCGACGCTCGGGTTTCTGGGAGAACTCGGCGCCGCCGACGCCGACCGCGTCGCCATCGCCGGCCACTGCATGGGCGGGCGGGTCTCGTTCCTCGGCGCCGCCGAGATCCCCGCCTTCAGGGCCAGCGTCGTCCACTACGGCGGCAACATGTTCAGGATCTGGGGGAACGGCGACGCCGCGCCGTTCGAGAAGCTCGACAGGCTCCGGGGGCCGGTCATCGGGTTCTTCGGCAACGACGACGGGAACCCGTCGCCCGACGACGTCGACAGGATCGACGCCAGGCTTTCCGAACTCGGCGTCGCCCACGAGTTCCACCGCTACGACGGCTGCGGCCACGCCTTCCAGAACTTCACCAACCCCGACGGATACCGCGCCGCGGCGACCGCCGATTCGTTCTCGCGGATGGCGGCCTGGCTCGAGAGGAACCTGTAGGCCCTTCGGCCCGGCGCGGTCAGGCCTTGCCGCAGCTGCCGCCGCCGAGCACGCAGAACTTGGCGCAGTGCGGATGGTTGAGGGGGACGCTGGCCTCCGCCTCGGCCAGGGTCGCGCCCATCTCGAAGCGGTTGTCGTAGGGCAGGAGCGTGCAGGGCATGACGACGGGTCCGTCCGCGCCCTTGCGCTTGACCACCATGCGCGACGTCGCGCACATCATCGCGTCGGGAGACACGCCGAGAACGTCCCAGCAGGCGGCGGTGATCTCCGGGACGTCCGCGGTCTCGTCCATCTCCGGAAACAGCACGAGACCGGCCGGATCCCGCGCCTCGACCGCGATGCCGATCCGGTCGAACAGCTCGCCGTACCCGGCGCGCAGGGTTTCCTCGTCCTCGCCCCACAGCGTGCGTCCGGCGACCGCGATCCGGAAACCGTTTTCCGCGAGCCAGGCAAGCCCGTCGATCATCGGCTGCCAGCTGCGTCGCCCGCGTTCCTCCTCGTGCAGGATCCGGTCGAAGTGGTCCACGGAAACCCGCAGGCGCAGCCGCCCGCCGTGGGCGTCCCGAAGCCGCAGCAGCCCGTCGCGCACCTTCCACATCGGCTTCATGGCGTTGGTCAGCACGAGCGTCTCGAATCCCCGCGAGAGCGTCAGATCGAGAATGTCGATCATCTCCGGGTTCATGAACGGCTCGCCGCCGGTGAAGCCGATCTCCCGGGTGCCGAGACCCCGGTCCGCGATCTCGTCCAGAAACGCCCCCACCTCCCGGGCGGAGATGTAGGACAGCCGGTCGTTGACCGGGCTCGATTCGATGTAGCAGTTGGCGCAGGTCAGGTTGCAGAGCGTGCCGGTGTTGAACCAGAGGGTCTCGAGCCGCTTCAGGGCGACCTCGGCGCGCCTCTCGCCCGTCGTGGTGACGCGAGGGTCCGCGAATTTGGAAAAGCCGGGAGCGTTCCCGGCCGGAGCGTGCTCGTCCAGCATGGACGGCACTATAGCGCGTCAGCCGCCGCCGGTGGAAGGGAGGCGGAGCCGCGCGGGCCGGTCCGCTCAGGAAGAGGGCTCCTGTCCGGGCCCCGCGGGAAAGATTCCCGGCATCGCGACGAAACCCGGGATGCGCTTGACGCGGTCGAGCCATCGGCGGATCGCCGGATGGTCCTGGCGGGATATGCCGCCTTCCTCCGACAGCGCCACGTAGGGAAAGCAGGCGATGTCGGCGATCGTCGGATGCCGGGCGCGGCAGATCCAGCCGTGCCGCTCGACCTCGGAAAACCAGAGATGCTCGTCGAGAATCCGGAACAGGCTGCGGGCGCCCGCCCGGCAGGCCTCGACGTCGAGGTCGTGGAAGAACCCGTCGTGCAGGCGCGCCGCGGCGGCGGTGCGGGTGATTTCGTCGGCGAAGGCCAGCCACTGGACGACCTCGCCCAGCAGGCCGGAGTCGCCGCGCGGAAGCCAGAGGCGCGAGGGATCGTGCTTCGAGGCGAGATAGACGAGGATCGCCTGCGCGTCGCGCAGCACGAGGCCGTCGTCGTCGATCGCCGGCAGCTGCCCCAGCGGATTGACCGCGAGGAACCAGTCCGACCGGTGTTCCCGCCCGGGATGGAAATCGACCGGGATCTTGACGTGCTCCACGCCGAGGATGTGCATCAGGAGCCGCAGCTTGTAGCAGTTCCCCGACAGCTCGTAGTCGTAGAGCGTGAGTGCCATGGCCGTTCAGATGTCGAGAACCAGCCGGTCCGCCGCGGCGCGCGACACGCACGTCATGATGCGGCCGCCGGAGGCTTTCTCGGCGTTGCCGAGACAGACGTCCTGGTGATCGATCTCGCCGGCGATCACGGGCACCGCGCAGGTTCCGCAGGCACCCTGCTCGCAGGACGACGCGACGTCGATCCCGTTCTCGCGCAGCACCTCGAGAATGGACTTGCCCGCCGGCACCCGGAGAGTCAGGCACGAGCGCGCGAGCTCGACGTCGAACGCGGAACTGTCGTCGATCGGGTTGGGGTTCCCGAAATACTCGAAATGCACCGCCTCGTCGGGCCAGCCCCGGCGCTCGGCCGCGCTCCGCGCGGCATCCAGCATCGGCGCCGGCCCGCAGAGGTAGACGTGCGCGCGCTCCTCCCGGTCCGCGAGCAGCCGGTCGAGAAGGGCGGCGGCCTCGCCGGGAGCGAGTCGGGGATGGAGGCGCACCGCGTCGCCGAGACCGGACAGGAGTTCGGGAAACGCCGCCTGCGCCCGGTCGCGCACCAGATAGTGGAGTTCCCACCGGAGACCGGAATGGTCCAGGGTCCGCGCCATCGACAGAAGCGGCGTGACCCCGATGCCGCCGGCGATCAGCAGCGTCCGCGCGGCGTCCCGCCGCAGCGGAAAGCCGTTGTGCGGTCCGGAGACCGCCAGTTCGTCGCCCTCGCGCGCGCTCTCGTGAAGCCACTTCGAGCCGCCGGCCGATTCGGGCTCGAGCTTGACCCCGATGACGTAGTCCGCGCCGTCGCCCGGGGCGCCGACCAGGGAATACTGGCGGACCAGCCCGTTCGGCAGATGGACGTCGACATGGGCGCCCGGCTGCCAGGCCGGCAGCGCGCCCGAGACCGGCGCGAGGCGGAATCCGCACACCTCATCGGCGACGCGGCGCTTCTCGGCGATCCTGACGCGGAGCGGGGCGGAACGGCCGCGTCGCGTCTCGGGCCGTCCGCGTCCGGACGGGAGGGGATCGGCGTCCGGTTCCTCCGGTCCGGGCGCGGGAAACTCCGCCGCCTCGCGCTCGACGGCGTCCCGAAACTCCGAAAGAAGCCGGTTGTGATGCCGCAGAACCCCGATCCGGTCGCCGCCGGCGTCGTCGACCACTCCGCGGATCGCCGAACGGCGCGAATCCACCGGCTGCACGACGAGAAGAAGCGCGGTGGCGGCTCCTCCGGCCGCGGATTCGAGCCGCAGGGCATGGCGCGTCACGGGCGTTGCGGCGACGTCGGCGTCCCCGGCGCCGAGGCGCCCGCTGGGCCGGAACCGGTATCCGGCCAGCCTCTCGAGCACGAGCTCCGGCGGCGCGTCGACCGGGATGCCGCGAAGGACGAGCGAGGCCGGTCCCCCGAACTCCGGGTGGTCCGGAACCTCGCCCTCGGGCGCCGTTCCGGACCAGACCAGCCCGTACCGCTCGACCGACGGAAACACCGTGCAGCACATCGTGCGCGCCGGCGCGTCGGCGGGATGGGCCGGAATGTAGGTGCAGCCGCCGGTGCGGTTGGCGTAGCGCCAGCCGTGATACTGGCACTTGAGTTCGCGGCCGTCGTTGATGCCGATGGACAGACGCACGCCGCGGTGCAGGCAGCGGTTCCGCCAGACGTTGACGTGGCCGTCGTCGGCACGCCAGATCGCGAGTTCGCGCCCCAGCAGCTGTCCGTGGAAGACGTGGCGCGGGGGCAGGTCGTGCGTCGCCGCCACCGGGTGCCACGCGCGTTCGGGGTCGGCGCGGGCCGGGCGCGCGACGGGCGCGGTTCCGGTCACGCTCCGGGCTCCCGCGGGATCACGCCGTAGGTGAGGCCCAGATCGCCGAGCCACCGGCGGTACACGATCGACGACCTGTCGGCGCGCACCGGCGTCTCCGTGCGGAAATCGAGAGGCAGCCTCTTCGGCGCCTGGTTCTCCAGGATCGGCTTGTCCTGGCCGAAGATCGTCTGCTGGAAGATCCTGATCTCCCTCTTCTCGGCGGCCTCGTCGAGGACGCTGAGCAGCAGGTGCGCGCGGGTGCGCTCCGCGTCCAGCGGCTGGCCGAACAGCGCGATGACGTCCATGCGCCCGTCGTCGGACGGGCTCGACTTGTAGAGCACCGAGCAGTACGGATGCGGCACCCGGTACACGTACTCGACGTCCGCGCCCGCCTCCGACGAGGCCGCCGCCTGCGGCTGGTAGAAGGCGCATCCGGTGGCGACGATCTCGCGGCCGCCCTCGGTGATCTCGACCCGGTACTCGGCGACCTCGGTGTAGGGCTCCTCGCCGAGGATGCCGGCATGCACGAACGGGAAATGCCCGAGATCGAGAAAGTTCTCGATCGCCCGCGGGGCGGAGACGTGGATGCCGATGCTGGCGGCGTTGAGATTGCGGCGGTCGGGCTCGGCGTATTCGGGAATCGCGAACAGTTCGCGCGCGGGTGCGCCGAGACTGCACCAGATGTAGCCGTAGGCGATCCGCGCGGGCAGTCTCCCGCCGCCGCCGGGATTCCGCCTCCGAACTTCCGGCGCGCCGTCCGGGTCGAGCCGGTAGGACAGCTCCTCTCCGAGAAGCTCGGTGCGCCCCGACCCGTCCGCCGGTGTCTCGTCGACGGCGGCGATGGCGTGCCAGAGGTCGAGCGCGACCGGATCGGCGCAGCGCCTTCCGGCCCGGAGGGGCGCGGCCTCCGGGGTCACGGCGCGACGGCTCCGTAGCCGATGCGGCGTTCGCGCAGCCAGCGCCGGTAGAACACCGAGACCGCGTCCGCGCGAACCGGGATCTCCCCGTCGAGCGGCAGGCGCTTGGGGAGCTGGTTCTCGAGGATGGGCTTGTCCTGGGCGAAGACCAGCTGCATGAACCAGCGCACCGTGGCGCGGTCGATCCCGTCGTCGAGATAGCACAGAAGCGGGTGGGCGACGCAGCGTTCCTCGTCGACGGGCTGGACGAAAAGCGCGATGAAGTCCTTGCGGCCGGGCCGGGCCGGATTGGTCTTGTGAAGCGTGGCGCTGTAGGGACGCAGCACGCGGTAGACGTAGTCGGCGACGATTCCGGCGGCGGCGGTCGGGGACGCGAGAGGCTGGAAGAACCGGCATTCGGTGGCGACGATCCCGCCGTCGTCGCCCCGGGCGACCTTGCAGGGCGCGACTTCCGTGTGCGGCTCGGCGCCGAGACAGCCCGGATGGACGAACGGGAAATGCCCCATGTCGAGAAAGTTCTCGACGACGCGAAGCCCCGAGGCATGCACGCCGATCGACCCTCCCGTCACCACGTGCCGGCCGGGCTCGGCGGCCTCGGGAATCTCGACGATGTCGGCGGCCGGCTCGCCGAGGCACGCCCACGCGAAGCCGTATCTCTCCCGCGCCGCCACGGCGCGGCCGGCGCCGTCGGAGACCGCGACGGCCGGCCCCGAGCGCGAGACGACGAGGTCGGTTCCGAGAAGGCGCGTCCTGAGGCTGCCCGCGGGCCCGAGGCCTTCGAGGTCGGCCACCACGTGCCAGTCCGCGAACAGCTCGGCATCGGGCGCAGGATGCATCGCGCGTTCCAGTCCGGGGTTCCGCGAGGGCTGGGGGTTAATTGCAGCAGGATCCGGCGGCGCGCAATCCCGGAAGCCGGGCGCCCGCCCTGCCGTCCGCGGATCCGGCTCGTGGAAAACCGGGGAAAACCGCGGCGGCGCTCTGTTCACGCACCCGCGCGCCGTCTGTAGAATGCGGGTGCCCGCGGATCCGGCGCACGGTTGCGACGGACCGGATCCGCGGGCCCGCCGATGCCGCGCATCGGCCGCATCACAAGGAGAGCGACATGGGACTTTCAACGACACGCCGGGAATTTCTGGTCGCGGCCGGCGCGACGGGTCTTGCCGGAACGGGTTTCGCCGCATTCGCCGCCGATCCTCTCAAGGTCGGGGTGGTCTACGTCTCGCCGGTTTCGGAGATCGGCTGGACCAAGCAGCACAGCCTCGGCGTCGACGCCATCAAGGCGGCTCTGGGAGACCGGGTCAAGCTCACCGTCATCGACAACGTGTTCAAGCCCCAGGACGCGGAGCGGGTCTTCCGCCAGCTCGCCAGTTCCGGGCACCAGCTCGTGTTCGGCACCAGCTTCTCGCACGGCACGCCGATGCAGAAGGTGGCGCCGCGCTTTCCGAAGACCGCCTTCGAGCATTGCTCGGGGATCGTCCATCTTCCGAACCTCGGCACCTTCGAGGCGAAGTACTACGAGGGAACCTACGTGGCGGGCGTCGCCGCGGGGCACATGTCCAAGGCCGCGAGAATCGGGTTCGTCGGCGGCTTCCCGATCCCCGACATCGTCGGCCCGGCGAACGCGCTCCTTCTCGGCGCGCAGAGCGTCAACCCGGACGTCACCTGCAGGGCCATCTTCCTCAATTCGTGGTTCGATCCGGGCAAGGAGAAAGAGGCCGCGAACACCCTGGTCTCGCAGGGCTGCGACGTCATCTGCTCGATGACCGACACCGCCACCGGGGTGCAGGTCGCCGGCGAGAGGGGCGTGTGGTCGGTCGGCTACGCGAGCGACATGACGAAGTTCGCCCCCCGCAGCCACCTGACCGCCTTCACCCTGGACTGGAGCAGCGTCTACGTCGCGGCGGCGAAGGCGGTGGCCGCGGGCAACTGGAAGTCCACGGTCCGGTGGCAGGGCCTGGCCGAGGGCGTGGTCAGGATGTCCCCCTACAACAGCGCCATTCCGGCCGACGTCCGCGGCAAGCTGGACGGAATCGAGACCGCGATCAGGACCGGCAGGCTCCACCCCTACGCCGGCGAGATCCGGGACCAGGCCGGCAAGGTCCGCGTCGCGGAGGGCGGAGTGCTCTCGGACCCCGACATCCGCCGGTTCGACTGGTTCGTCGCCGGCATGATCGGCAAGCTCGGATAGGTTCGGAAACCACGCGCCGCCCGCCGCGGGCGGGCGGCGGCGCCGGGCGGCAGGCATGACTCCGCGGCTCGAACTGCGCGACATCCGCAAGCACTATCCCGGCGTTCTCGCCAACGACGGGATCTCGCTCGTCGTGATGCCCGGGGAGATCCATGCGGTGCTCGGCGAGAACGGCGCCGGGAAGAGCACCTTGATGAAGGTGATCTACGGCGCGACCCATGCCGACGGCGGCCGGATCCTGTGCGACGGCGAGCCCGTGCGCGTGCACAACCCGGCGGTGTCGCGCGCGCTCGGCATCGAGATGGTCTACCAGCATTTCGCGCTGTTCGAGTCGGTCACGGTCGTCGAGAACATCGCGCTGTCGGCCGCCGCGAGGTTCGACCTCGGCGCGCTGGCCGCCCGGATCGCCGGGGTCTCGGAACGCTACGGGCTGCCGATCGACCCCGGCCGCCTCGTCCACACCCTGTCCGTCGGCGAGCGCCAGCGCGTCGAGATCGTGCGCTGCCTGCTGCAGGAGCCGCGGCTTCTGATCCTCGACGAGCCGACCTCGGTTCTCGCCCCGCAGGCGGTGCCGAAGCTGTTCGAGACCCTTCGCCAGCTTGCCGCGGAGGGGTGCAGCATCCTCTACATCAGCCACAAGCTGCACGAGGTGCAGGAACTGTGCGAGGTCGCGACCGTGCTCAGGAACGGGCGGGTCGCCGGCACCGCGGATCCCCGCGTCGCCTCGACCGGGGATCTGGCGCGGCTGATGGTGGGGTCCGAACTCCCCGAGACCCGCCTCGATCCGTCGGACCGCACCGCGGAGCCGATGCTCGAGGTGCGGGATCTTCGCGCCGAACCCGAGGACCGGTTCGGAACCCCGATCCGCGGTGCCTCGTTCGAGGTGCGCGGCGGCGAGGTCGTCGGAATCGCGGGCATATCCGGCAACGGGCAGGCCGAGCTCTGCAACCTGCTGAGCGGAGAGCGGACGCTGCCCGAAAACCCCGACGCGATCAGGATGTTCGGCCGGCCGGTCGCCCATCTCGACGCCGGCCGGCGGCGCGGACTCGGGTTCGCTTTCGTGCCCGAGGAGCGTCTGGGGCGCGGCGCGGTGCCGGCCCAGAGGCTGAGCGAGAACGCGCTTCTGACCGGCCACCGGACCGGCATGGTCCGGAACGGGCTGGTGAACCGCGGACGCGCGCGGCGCTACGCCGAGACCGTGATCTCCAGATTCGACGTCCGCGCCGGCGGCGCCGAGAGCCCGGCGCAGAGTCTGTCGGGCGGAAACCTCCAGAAATACATCGTCGGTCGCGAGATCGAGCTCGGCCCCGGCGTCCTGCTCGTCTCCCAGCCGACCTGGGGCGTCGACGTCGGCGCCGCGGCGTTCATACGCCAGACCCTGATCGACCTCAGCCGCACGGGGGCGGCGATCCTGCTCATCTCCGAGGAACTCGACGAGCTGTTCGAGATCTGCGACCGCCTTCTCGTCATCTGCGACGGGACGGTCTCGCGGTCGCTCCCGCGCGAACGGACGAGCTACGAGGAGGTCGGGATGCTGATGACGCGCGTCGAGTCCCGGCCCGCGCCGTGACGGCGCTCGCGGCCCGTCCGGCCATCGAGCGGCGCGCCGCGCCGTCGATGAAGATGCGCGTCGCGGCGCCGCTGATGGCGACGGCGCTGACGGTCGTGTGCGGATCGGCGCTGTTCGCGGCGCTCGGCCACGATCCCGCGGCGGCGCTCGAGGCGTTTTTCGTCGAGCCCGTCAGCACGCTCAACGGCCTTTCCGAACTGCTGCTGAAGGCGTCGCCCCTGATCCTGATCGCGCTGGGGCTTGCGATCGGGTTCCGCGCCAACGTCTGGAACATCGGCGCCGAGGGGCAGCTCGTCGTCGGCGCGATCGCGGCCACCGGGGTCGGACTCTTCTTTCCCGACCGCGAGAGCCCGTTCCTGCTGCCGCTGATGCTCGCCGCCGGCATGGCCGGCGGCATGGCGTGGGCGGCGGTTCCGGCCTTCCTGCGCCACCGCTACAACACCAACGAGATCCTCGTGACCCTGATGCTGACCTACGTGGCGACGCTGCTGCTGTCGTATCTGGTCCACGGGCCCTGGCGCGACCCCGGCGGGTTCAACTATCCGCAGACCGCGCTGCTGCCGCCGGCGGCGATGTTCGATCCCCTGCACGCGGCCTACCGCGTCAACGGCTCGGTCTTCATCACCGTCGCCGCCGTCGTCGCGATGTGGATCTTCAGCGGGCGCAGCTTTCTCGGCTACCGCATGTCGGTGAGCGGCGAGGCGCCCGCGGCCGCACGGTACGCGGGCTTCGCGGAAGGCTCCGCGGTGTGGTGGGGTCTCCTGGCCGGCGGCGCCGCGGCCGGCATCGCCGGGATGGCCGAGGCCGCCGGCCCGCTCGGGCAGCTTTCGCCGCAGATCTCTCCGGGCTACGGGTTCGCGGCCATCATCGTCGCCTTCATCGGGCGCCTCAACGCCTTCGGGATCGTGTTCGGAGGGCTTCTGCTCGCGCTTCTCTATCTCGGCGGCGAGGCGGTGCAGATCACGCTCGGGATGCCGGCGGCGCTGACTCGGATCTACCAGGGGATGCTGCTGTTCTTTCTCCTGACCGCGGATTTCCTGATCTTCTACCGCGTCAGGCTGGCGAGACGCTAGGCCATGGATCTGTTCGTCGCCATCCTCACGGGCACGGTGATCGCCGCGACGCCGCTGGTCTTCGCGGCGCTCGGCGAGCTCGTCGTCGAGAAATCCGGCGTGGTGAATCTCGGCATCGAGGGCATGATGCTCGTCGGCGCCGCGGTCGCCGTGTGGATGTCCTTCGCCGGCTTCCCGATGCCCGTGGCGGTCGCCGCCGCCGCGCTTGCGGGGGCCGCCGCGTCGCTCGTGTTCGGCGTTCTCGCGCTCACCTTCATGACCAACCAGTACGCGGCCGGGCTTGCGCTGGCGATCTTCGGGTCGGGAGTCTCGGCCTCGATCGGCAAGGGGTTCGGCAGCACCCCGGTGGAAGCCATCTCGCCGGTCCGCGTTCCCCTTCTGGCCGACATCCCCGTGATCGGCCCGATACTCTTCCAGTACGACGCGCTCGTCTATCTGTCGCTGGTCCTGTTCGCGGCGATCACGTGGTTCCTCTACCGCACCAAGGCGGGCCTGGTCGTGCGCACCATCGGGGAATCTCCGGAATCGTCTCACGCGATCGGCTACCCGGTGATCGCGATCCGCTACGGGGCGGTCCTGTTCGGCGGGCTGATGGCGGGGCTCGGCGGCGCCTATCTCTCGATCGCCTACACGCCGCTCTGGGTCGAGAACATGACCGCCGGGCGCGGCTGGATCGCGCTCGCGCTCGTCGTGTTCGCGACCTGGCGGCCGTTCCGCGTGATGGCCGGGGCGTGGCTGTTCGGCGGCGTCACCATTCTCCAGTTCCACGGACAGGCGCTCGGGTTCGCCATCCCGACCGAGCTTCTCTCGGCGCTGCCCTATCTCGCGACGATCGCGGTCCTGGTCATCATCTCGCGCAACCGGCAGATCCTCATGCTGCACTTTCCGGCGTCGCTGGCGAGGCCGTTCCGCCCCTGACCATGCCGACGCTCCCGCCGTCGGCGAAACGCGTCGCGACGCTCGGGGGGTTGCCGCTTCCGCGCGGAAAGGGCACTATTCGCCGGCCGGTCGCGGGGAAACCGCGCGTGCGGACAGGAGGGTTCTGCAATGGCCGTGGACGAACTCAACCATGTCAACATCCGGACCCTGTTGATGGAGGAGACCAAGGACTTCTTCGTGGACGTGGTGGGTCTCAAGGTCGGCTTCCGGCCCCCGTTCTCCAATCCGGGGTACTGGCTCTACTGCGGGGACACCGCAATCGTCCACCTGTCGCCGTGCGACCCCGACGGCGAGCGGAGGACGGTCGCCGAAGGCTTCGGAAGCGGGCTCGACCACATCGGGCTGTCGGCAAGCGATCTCGAGGGCACGGAGGGAACGCTGAAAAGGAACGAGGTGGACTACACCAAGCGGCTGGGCGCCGGCGGCGATCTGGTTCAGGTGTTTTTCCACGACCCGAACGGCGTTCAGGTCGAACTCGCCTTCGACGCCGGGAAGGAAGGCGTCGACGCCGGGAATTTCGCGCCGGTGACGACTCCGGGGATCGGAAGCTGAACCGCGTACGGCGTGTTCGCGACGCTCCGCCGAGAGAGGCGGCGACGGCCCGGTCCCGCCTGACGCCTTCAGGAGCGCGGTTCCGGATCTGTCGCGCGGGCGGCATCGCGACAGCTCCCGTGATTCCGAAACGGCGCGACAAGGGCGTCCCGGTCACGGACCCCCGTCAGGGTTGCCGGTCCGTTGCCGCCGACGAAATCGGCCTGATCCGGGCTGCGACGGGAAGCTCCCGAATTTTCGGGAGAGAATGAAGCCCTGTTCGACGGAAACCGTCGCGTTTTCGAGAACCGTTTTCGCGAAGACGGCACGCGTCGAAAGGATGAAAAGCGAATTGCCCGATCTTTTCGCATCGAATTGAATTCTCGAGGACCGGAGAATGAAAACGTCAACGCGAGGGTGCCGGTCGTGATGACGAAAACATGAATCTCCGGTGTTGTCCTTGAATATTTCCGCCTCGTGAAAATGCGTTGTGATTGATCCGTGGGGACCAGACGGGCCCTGCTTCCGGATTCGTTCTTGACCAATCATTCCGGCATCCATCAATGTGCGGCGCTTGCCCGGAACCCTTGCCTTTCGCGATTCCAGCCTCATATTGGAATCGTTCCAGAGAAGGAGGACTCCATGCCCCGGAAGCTCCATGCCACGAAAATCGGCATTCCCGAAAATTCCCGTGTCGCGGTGATCGGCATTCTCAACGCGCGCCTTGCCGACGGGATCGATCTCGCCACCCGGATGAAACAGGCCCACTGGAACGTCAAGGGGCCGAACTTCATCGCTCTTCACGAACTGTTCGACACCGTCCACGGCGAGGTTCTCGGACATGTCGACGACATCGCCGAGCGCGTGGTCGCCCTCGGCGGCACGGCGGAGGGAACCGCCGCGGTCGCCGTGTCGAACTCGACGCTGCCGCCCTATCCTGACGGGATCGTCGACGGGCCCGAGCATGTCGGGGCCGTCGCCACGGCGCTCGCCGGTTTCGGCAACGCCGTCCGCAAGGCGATCGAGGAGGTCGGCGAGATCGGCGACGCCGGCACCGAAGACCTCTTCACGGCCATTTCGCGCGACATCGACAAGAGCCTCTGGCTGGTCGAGGCCCACGCCCAGGCCTGACCCGCCGTTTCCGGCGACGCCTTGCGCGGGCCTCTTGCCGGTGGCACGGTTTCCGGGCGGGAATTCCCATCCTGGAGACGGGACATGACGGAAAAGGCCGACGTGGCGGTGCTCACCGACCCTCGCACGTTCGACTACCGGCAGGTTGACATCCCGGAGATCGACGACGACTCGGGCATCCTCCGGGTCGAGGCCGCGGGTCTTTGCGGCACCGACTGGGAACAGTATCTCGGACATCTCGACAACACCCCCTGGTCCGTGAGGCCGATCGTCCCCGGCCACGAGATCCTCGGATGGATCGACAGGGTCGGGCCGGAGGCGGCCAGGCGGTGGAACGTGAAGGAAGGCGACCGCGTGACGGTGGAGGCCTCGATCCCCTGCGGCCAGTGCCACCAGTGCCAGGTCGGCCGGCCGGTGCTGTGCAGGAACGGCATGGGATACGGCCTGCGCATGGGTTTCGACACGCCGCCGCATCTCTGGGGCGGCTACGCCACCCACATGTACCTGCACCCGAGGGCGACTCTCCACAAGGCGCCGGCGGACGTCCCGACCGACGTCATGAGTCTGTTCAATCCGATGTCGAACGCCGTGCGCTGGGCCGTGGAGCGGCCGGAGACCGGGATCGGCGACACCGTCGTGATCGAGGGGCCGGGCCAGAGGGGTCTTCTCTCCGTCGTCGCGGCGCGGGAGGCGGGCGCCGGCAAGATCATCGTGACCGGCACGGCGCGGGACGCGCTTCGTCTTTCTCTCGCCCGCGATCTCGGCGCCGACGAGACGGTCGTCGTCGATGACGACGATCCGGTGGACAAGGTGGTCGAGGCCACGGAGGGGCGGCTTGCCGACGTTGTGGTCGACGTGTCGGCGTTCTCCACCGAACCGATCACCCAGGCCATCGAGATGGTCCGGCCGGGCGGCAAGGTCGTCGTTGCCGGACTCAAGAGCTCCCGGCCGATTCCGGGCTTCGTGTCGGACAAGCTGATCACCAAGGAGATCTCGATGCTCGGCGTCCTGTCCTCGAGCTGGTCCTCGGTGGAGAAGGCGATCGACATCATCCGCCGCAAGTCGGATTCGCTGCGGAAGCTCTGCACCCATCGCTATCCGGTGGGCGAGGCCGACACCGCGGTGCGTGTTCTGGGCCGGGAGATCCGGGACGGTCCCGAGGCCGTGCACGTCCATATCGAGGCCTGACCGCCCGGCCTGTCGCGCGTCGCTTCCCGGCTTTGGCGGCGACGGGGTTCCGTGGTATAAGCGGGCCGGGAGGTCGGCTGCGAGCGGAAACCTCGCCAACCCGGTCAGGTCCGGAAGGAAGCAGCCGTAACGAGCGCTTTCCGGGTCGCGTCTCGCCGGCCTTCCGCCCCGCTTCCCCGCGAGCAACGGAAACGGACGCCAGCCGATGACAGCGTCGCCAGATGTCCGGCCATACCGCGTTCTCGCGCGCAAGTACCGGCCCAGCGACTTCTCGTCCCTGATCGGGCAGGACGCGATGGTGCGCACGTTGTCCAACGCGATCGCGTCGGGCCGTCTCGCGCATGCCTTCATGCTCACCGGAGTCCGGGGCGTCGGAAAGACGACGACCGCCCGCATCATCGCGCGCATGCTCAACTGCACCGGCCCCGGCGGCGACGGGGGACCGACCGCCGAACCGTGCGGAATCTGCGACCAGTGCGAATCGATCGCCGAAGACCGCAACGTCGACGTGATCGAGATCGACGCCGCCAGCCACACCGGCGTCGCCGAAATGCGGGAGCTGCTGGAAGGGGTTCCCTACCGCCCCGCGTCCGCGCGCTACAAGATCTACATCGTGGACGAAGTCCACATGCTGTCGACCAGTTCCTTCAACGCGCTGCTCAAGACCCTCGAGGAGCCGCCGGAGCACATCAAGTTCGTCTTCGCCACCACCGAGATCCGCAAGGTGCCGGTCACGGTGCTGTCGAGATGCCAGCGCTTCGACCTGCGGCGCATCGATTTCGACAAGCTTGCCGAGCATTTCTCGTCGATCGCCGACAAGGAGGGCATCCGCATCACCTCCCCGGCGGTCGGCCTGATCACGCGCGCGGCCGACGGATCCGTCCGCGACGGGCTGTCGCTGCTCGACCAGGCCATCGCGCATGCCGGTCCCGACACGGAAATCGGGGAGCGGCTGGTCCGGGACATGCTCGGGGTCGCCGAACACGTCCGCATCTTCGAACTGTTCGAACACCTCATGAAGGGCGAGATCGAGAACGCGCTCGGACTTTTCGACACGATGTACTCGGCGGGGGCCGACCCCGCCGTCCTCCTGCGGGATCTCGCCGAAATCACCCATTGGCTGACCCGCCTGAAAACGGCGCCCGAAGGCTCCAGGACGGTCCCCGTTTCCGACATCGATCTCCAGCGCGGCAGGACCGCCGCCGAAGGCCTGTCCATTCCGGTCCTGACGCGAACCTGGCAGATGCTTCTCAAGGGCATGGGAGAGGTGAACGAGGCGCTGTCGCCCGCCCAGACCGCCGAGATGGTTCTCGTCCGCATCGCCTTCGCCGCGGATCTGCCGCCGCCGTCGCGGGTCGTGCGGGAGATCGCGCAGGGCGGACCCGCCGCAGGCGCCGCGTCGTCGCCGCCCCCTCCGGCCGCGGCGCCGGCATCCGGGCCGCCTCCCTCCGCCGTCCGGGCCGGGTCCGTCTCCGGCCAGGCCGCGGTCGCGCGCGCCGCCGCCCCCGAAGCCGCCCTGAACGCGCCGGCGCGCGCGGAGGAGGACCGGGCGACGCCGGCCGCGACGCGCGTCGACCCCGTGCCGGTCGTCCCGCCCCCGGAAGACGACGATCACAACTGCCTGCCGGTGACCTTCGAGGACGCGGTCGCCCTGTTCGCGAAGAACGGCGAACCCATGCTTCACGCCTACCTCGTCAACAACGTCCACCTCGTCGGGTTCGCCGTCGGCAGGATTTCCGTGAGAGTGGGCGAAGGCGCGCCGCGGGATCTCGCGATGCGCGTCAGCCGCTGTCTCGGGGAATGGACGGGCCGCCCCTGGCTTGTCGAGGACAGTCTCGAGCCGGGCGAGGAGCCCCTGATGGCGCGGAGGGAACGGCGCCGGGAGATCGAGCGGCAGGCCGCGCTTGACGATCCGCTGGTCAAGGCCGCGATCGAGGCGTTCCCCGACGCCAGGGTGGTCGACGTGCGAAGCGCCGCGCCGGTGGCGGACGTCCCGGAACCGGACAGGATGCCGGTTCCCGACGACGAAGACGACGAAACCTGAACGGAGCGGCCGGCCCCGGGCCGGCGGGCGGAGAACGCGCATGAACATGTTGGGCAATCTCGTGAAGCAGGCCGGCGAGATGCAGGCACGGATGCAGGAAGCCCGGGAGCGTCTGGCCGACGCCGAGATTTCCGGGACTTCCGGCGGCGGCATGGTGACCGTCGTTCTCAACGGTCTCGGAGAGGCGCGCAAGGTCGCGATCGATCCGTCCCTGATCGAGGACGGGGACGCGGCGGTCGTCGAGGATCTGGTTCTCGCCGCTTTCAACGACGCCAAGGCCA
Organism: Alphaproteobacteria bacterium; assembly: GCA_965214975.1. Taxonomy (GTDB): domain Bacteria; phylum Pseudomonadota; class Alphaproteobacteria; order MPNO01; family UBA830; genus JAJEBT01. The sequence goes on along the minus strand of OZ244055.1, from coordinate 3,557,277 downwards.
GGTCCGCCGCGCGCATGAAAGAGGAAATGTCCAGGATCACCGGCGGGATCGAGCTGCCGGGGATGCCGTTTCCGTTCTGACCGCGGCGGCTGGTGGTTTCCGCCGAGATAGAAAGGCTGATCCGGCTGCTGGCCAGGCTCCCCGGCCTCGGTCCGCGCTCGGCCCGGCGCGCCGCGCTCCATCTTCTGAAGCACCGCGAGACCCTGCTCGAGCCGCTTTCGCGGGCGTTGGCCGACACCGCCGAGGCGGTGCGCTCCTGCCGCGTCTGCGGAAACCTCGACACCGCCGACGTCTGCGGCATCTGCACCAATTCCCGGCGCGACCGCTCGGTCATCTGCGTGGTCGAGAACGTGGCCGACCTGTGGGCGCTGGAACGGTCGGGCTCGTTCATCGGCACGTACCATGTCCTCGGCGGCGCGCTGTCCGCGCTCGACGGCCGCGGACCCGAGGATCTGCGGATCGGCGAGCTGGCCGAGCGCGTCGCCGAGGAGAGGGTCCGGGAGGTGATTCTCGCGACCTCGGCAACCGTCGAGGGGCAGACGACGGCCCACTACGTGGCCGACCGGCTGGCGGAACTGGCGCCGCCGGAGCACGGGGCGCCGACTGTCACCCGTCTCGCGCACGGCGTGCCGGTGGGGGGAGAGCTCGACTATCTCGACGACGGCACGCTGCTGACCGCGATGAACGCCCGCCTTCCCGCGTAGGGGGAGGCTCCCCGGACGCGACGGCCCCGGCGTTTTCCCCAGCATGCTATAACGCGCGCCCCGGAACGGAGGACAGCCGCTTGGCACAGTTGCCGATCCTGACCGCGACCGATCGACGGCTCAGGAAGATCTCCGATCCCGTCGAGGCGTTCGACGACGGCGTCCGGCGCCTGATGGACGACATGCTCGAGACCATGTACGCGGCGTCCGGGGTCGGGCTCGCGGCGCCGCAGGTCGGCCGCTTCCGGCGCGTCGTCGTCGCGGACGTCGAGCCCGCGGACGGCGAACGCGGGCCGGTGCGCATGGCCAATCCCGTGATTCTCGACCGGTCGGAAGAGATGTCGGTCCGCGAGGAGGGCTGCCTGTCCATTCCCGAGCAGTCCGCCGAGGTCGCGCGCCCCGCCCGCGTTCGCATCGCCTATCTCGACGGGAACGGCCAGGGGCGGGAAGAGGCGTTCGAGGGCGTGCTGGCGACCTGCCTCCAGCACGAGATCGAGCATCTCGACGGAATCCTGTTCGTCGATCACCTGTCGGCGGTCAGACGGAACATGATTCTCCGCAGGCTCGCGAAGGACGAGCGCGCCCGGGCCAGAAGCCGCGGCTGAACCCGGCCGGCGGGCGCGAGCGGGAAGGATGCCGCCACTCAAGGTCGTTTTCATGGGAACCCCGACCCCGGCCGTCGCCGTTCTGGAGGCGCTGATCGAGGCGGGCCATGACGTTGTCGCCGTCTACACGCGCGCGCCTCGCCGCGTCGGACGCGGGCAGCGCGAACGGCGTTCCCCGGTCCATGAACGCGCGGCGGAGCGCGGCCTCAGGGTGCGCACGCCCTCGGGTTTCCGGCACGACGGGGAGCGCGAGGCGTTCGCCGCCCTCGACGCCGACGTCGCGGTCGTCGCCGCCTACGGGCTGATCCTGCCGCCGGCGGTGCTCGAGGCTCCGCGGCGCGGCTGCATCAATGTCCACGCCTCCCTGCTGCCGCGCTGGCGCGGCGCCGCGCCGGTCCAGCGCGCGATCGCCGCCGGCGACCGCGAGACCGGGGTGACCGTCATGCAGATGGACGAAGGGCTCGACACCGGACCGATCCTGCTGGCGGCTCCGGTCGGGATCGCGCCCGGCGACAGGGCTCCGGCGCTTCTGGAACGGCTTTTTCGCCTCGGCGCCGAACTCGTCCTGCGGGTGCTGGAATCGGAAACGGTCGAGGCGCGGCCGCAGCCGGAGGAAGGGGTGACCCACGCACCCCGTCTGGAGCGCGGCGAAGGGCGCATCGACTGGTCCGAGGACGCGGCCGCCATCGAGCGCAAGATCCGCGCCTTCGATCCATGGCCGGGCGCATGGTGCGAGCGCGGAGGCGAACGGCTCCGCATTCTCGACGCGCGGGCGGTTCCCGGCTCGGGTCCGCCGGGAACGGTGGTCGGCGAACCGTTGCGCGTGGCCTGCGGCGCCGGCGTCCTGATCGTGGACCGGGTGCAGCGCGCCGGCCGTTCCGCGGTCACCGCCGAGGCCTATCTGCGCGGCAGCCGGCTCGCTCCGGGGACGGCGCTGACATGAGGCGTTACCGGATGACCGTCGAATACGACGGCGAGGGCTACGTGGGCTGGCAGCGCCAGTCGAACGGCCGCTCCATCCAGGGCGCTCTCGAGGAGGCGGTGCTCGCGTTCTGCGGCGAGACCGTCCGCGTCTTCGGCGCCGGGCGCACCGACGCCGGGGTGCACGCGTTCGGGCAGGTTGCCCATGTCGACCTCGTCCGGCCGACGGACGCGGCGAGGCTGCGCGCGGCGCTGAACGCCCATCTCGGAGGCCAGCCGATCTCGGTGCGCGAGGCGGAACCGGTCGAGGACGGTTTCGACGCGAGATTCTCCGCCACCGGGCGCGTCTATCTCTACCGCATTCTCAACCGGCGGGCGCCGCCGGCACTCGACCGCGGCCGGGTCTGGCATGTCGGGACGCCGCTCGACGCCGAGGCCATGCAGGAGGGAGCGTCGCGCCTTGCGGGGCGGCACGACTTCACGGCGTTTCGCGCCGTCGGCTGCCAGGCGCGGTCGCCCGTCAAGACCCTGGACGCACTAGAGGTCCGGCGGCACGGAGAGGAGATTCGCGTGACGGCCAGGGCGCGTTCGTTCCTGCATCGCCAGGTGCGCAACATGGTGGGCACGCTCGAGCGGGTCGGCGCGGGCTCCTGGTCTCCCGGCGACGTCTCGACCGCGCTCCAGGCGCGCGATCGGGCCGCGGCGGGTCCGACCGCGCCGGCCCGGGGCCTGTACCTGCTGTCGGTGAGCTACGACGGGCGATGATTCCGCCACGGCGGGGGCCGTGTCAGGATCCGGCGAAATACCCGTCGAGCACGGCCGCGTAGATCTCCACGAGCGCCCGCACGTCCGCGACCGCCGCCCGCTCGTCGACCCTGTGCATCGTCTGCCCGACGAGGCCGAATTCGGCCACCGGGCAATGGTCCTTGATGAACCGGGCGTCGGAGGTGCCGCCGGTCGTGCCGAGCGCCGGCTCCCGGCCGGTGACGTCGCGAACCGCGTGCGCGAGAAGGTCGGTGAACGGTCCGGGCGGCGTAAGGAACGCCTCTCCGGAAACGTGGACCTCGAGCTCGTAAGCGCCGCCGACGGCGTTGAGCCGCTGGCGCAGGAGCCGCGTCAGGCTGTCGCCGGTGTGGAGATCGTTGAACCGCACGTTGAAAGCGGCGGTGGCGCGCTCCGGAATGACGTTCGCCGCCGGGTTGCCGACGTCGACCGTCGTCAGCTGGAGGTCGGACGGCTGGAAATGACTCGTGCCGCCGTCGAGCGGCGTGTCGGAGATCGCCGACAGCATCCGGACGAGACGGGGCAGGGGGTTGTCGGCGAGGTCCGGATAGGCGGTGTGCCCCTGGGTTCCCGTGACCGCGAGCCTGCCGGCGAGGCTGCCGCGGCGCCCGATCTTGATCATGTCTCCGAGCGCCAGGGGGTTGGTCGGCTCGCCCACCAGGCAGGCGTCGATGGTCTCGCCCCGCCGTGCCATCCACTCCAGCACCTTTCTGGTGCCGTTCACCGCCCGCCCTTCCTCGTCGCCCGTGACCAGAAGGCTGACGGAGCCGTCGAACTCGCGGCCGCGCCCGTCGAGAAAGCGCGCCACCGCCTCGAGGAACGCGCCGACGGCGCCTTTCATGTCGGCGGCGCCGCGGCCGCAGAGCATGCCGTCGGCGATCTCGCCGCCGAAGGGGTCCGCGCTCCAGGAATCCCGATCGCCCGGCGGAACCACGTCGGTGTGGCCGGCGAAGCAGAAATTCGGCGCCGCGGAGCCGATCCGCGCATAGAGATTGTCGACGTCGCTTTCGCCGTCCTCGGAGAAGGTCAGCCGGTGGCAGGAGAAGCCGAGCCTCTCGGCCGCCGCCTGCAGCACGTCGAGCGCGCCCGCGTCCGCGGGCGTGACGCTCGGACAGCGGATCAGGTCGCGCGCGAGCTCGAGTGCGTCGATGATGGCGATCAGTCCCTGAGCAGCTCGTTGAGCGACGTCTTGGCGCGCGTCCGCTCGTCCACGCGCTTGACGATGACCGCGCAGTAGAGCGCCGGCCCCTCGGTGCCGTCGGCGTGTCTCCGCCCCGGCAGGGTTCCGGGGACGACGACGGAATAGGCGGGCACACGGCCATGATGGATCTCGCCGCTCTCGCGGTCGACGATCCGGGTCGACTGGCCCAGGAACACGCCCATGGACAGGACCGATCCGCGTTCCACGACGACGCCTTCGGCGACTTCGGAACGCGCGCCGATGAAGCAGTCGTCCTCGACGATCACCGGTTCGGCCTGCAACGGCTCGAGCACGCCGCCGATGCCGGCGCCGCCCGAGATGTGACAGTTCTTCCCGATCTGCGCGCAGGAGCCGACGGTCGCCCAGGTGTCGATCATGGTTCCGGAATCGACGTGGGCGCCGACGTTGACGAAACTCGGCATCAGCACGACGCCCGGCGCGATGTAGGCCGAGCGGCGCACGGTGCAGTTCGGGACCGCGCGGAACCCGGCGGCGCCGAATCTGGCGTCGTCCCATCCGGAGAATTTCGAGGGCACCTTGTCGTACCACGGGCTTTCGCCGAGGCCGGGAAAAGCGGGCCCGCCGGGAAGGGGCGTCGTGTCGTAGAGCCGGAACGACAGCAGCACCGCCTTCTTCAGCCACTGGTTGACGCGCCACCGGCCGCCGTCCGGCTCGGCCACGCGCAGCGTGCCGGAATCGAGCCCGTCGAGAGCGGCCTCGACGGCGTCGCGCCCGGCGCCCACGGTGCCGGGTCCGACGGAGTCGCGCTCTTCCCAGAGCGCGTCGATCGTCCTTTCGAGTTCGTTCGCGTCCATCCTGCCCTTCTCCTGCCGTCGTCCGCGTCCGGCGGTCAGCCCGCGCCGCGGACCGCGGTTCCGAGCCAGGCCGCGAGATCGTCGATGGCGTGGTCGACGTGGTCCGGAGCCTCCTCGCCCGGATGCGGCCGCAGCCAGACCGTCGCCATGCCGAGCGCCGCCGCGGGTTCGAGGTTTCTGGCGAGATCCTCGAACATCACCGCGGAACCGGGATCGACATCGTGAATCCCGCACAGGCGCCGGTAGGCGCCGGCCATGGGTTTCGGGACGTAGTCCGCGGCGGCGATGTCGAACACGCCGTCGAAGCGCCCCGCAAGGCCGAGGCGGTCGATGACCTTCTCGGCATGGCCGAGGAACATGTTGGTGTGCACGAACTTGCGCCCGGGCAGCCGGTCGATCGCGCGCCCGAGTCCGGGATCCGGCCCGATCTCCGACAGGTCGAGCGGCGAGAGGTGGCGTTCGTACCCCTCCGGATCGACTCCGTGGTGCAGCATCAGGCCGCGCAGCGTCAGCCCGTATCTCTCGTAGTACCGTTTCTGCAGTCGGTGCGCACCCTCCCGGTCGAGGCCGCACAGCCGGCGGACGAACGAGTTCATGAGATCGTTGACCTCGGCGACCATGCGCTCGCTCATGCGGTAGAGGGTGTTGTCGAGATCGAAGATCCAGGCGTCGGCATGGTCGAGCGCCGCCATGCGGCCGTCGTCAGGCATCGCGGGGCGCTCCCGTCCGGCCCCGGATCATGGTTCCGGCCCCGTGTTCGGTGAAGACCTCGAGAAGCAGCGCGTGGGGAACCCGTCCGTCCATGATGACCGCGGCCCCGACGCCCTCGGCGACCGCGTCGAGGCAGGTCTCGATCTTGGGAATCATGCCGCCCGATATGGTTCCGGCCCTGATCATCGACCGCGCCCCGCGGATGGTGATCTCGCTGACGACCTCGCCCTTGCCGTCGAGCACGCCCGCCACGTCGGTCAGCATCAGGAGCCGGGCGGCGCCGGCCGCGGCCGCGATGGCGCCGGCCGCCGTGTCGGCGTTGATGTTGTAGGTGGCGCCGCTCCGGCTGACGCCGAGCGGCGCGATCACCGGAATCACGTGCGATCCCGCGAGCACGTCGAGAACCCGCCTGTTGATCTCCACGGGCTCGCCGACGTAGCCGAGATCGATCACCTTCTCGATGTTCGAGTCGGTGCGGCGCCTGCGGCGCAGCTTGCGCGCGACGATCAGGTCGCCGTCCTTGCCCGAAATGCCCACGGCCGTGCCGCCGGCCCGGTTGATCGCCGACACGACCTCCTTGTTGATCCCGCCGGCGAGAACCATCTCGACGATCTCGACGGTGCTCTCGTCGGTGACGCGCAGCCCGTCGACGAAGCGGCTCTTGATCTTCAGGCGTTCCAGCATCTGCCCGATCCGCGGCCCGCCGCCATGGACGACGATCGGATTGATTCCCACCTGCTTGAGGAGGACGATGTCGCGGGCGAACAGTCCGGCGAGCTTGCCGTCGCCCATGGCGTGTCCTCCGTACTTGACGACGAACGTCCGGCCGGCGAACTCCTGAAGGTAGGGCAACGCTTCCGACAAGGTCCTGGCGGTGCGCAGAAGCTGCCTGGCGCGAACCGGGTTCGGGCCGCTTTTCGCGGAAGTCGCCATCACGGATCCTCGGGCGGGAAGGCCTTGCCGCGTCCGGTATAACACAACCCGGACGCGGCGGTCAGGATCGGCCCGCGGCCGGTTCGGAGTCTCCGAGGCCGAGGGACGCCAGGCTGGCGAGTTCCGCCCTGAGCGCGGCGACGGTGTCGGGCCGGAGGGCGCTGGTCCGCACGATCTCGGGGTGCGCCGCGGCGCGACGGGCGATCCGTTCGGCCGTGGCCTCCTCGATTCGCGCAAGCTCGCCGGGTTTCGTCTTGTCGCACTTGGTCAGCACGATCTGGTAGGACACCGCGGCGGCGTCCAGCACCTGCATGACCAGTTCGTCCGACTCCTTCGTTCCGCGGCGGGAATCGATCAGCAGGCAAACCCGGCGAAGCGTCGACCGGCCCCGCAGATAGGCGTGGACGAGCGCCGTCCAGCTGCGGATCTCCGATTTCGCCGCCCGGGCGTAGCCGTAGCCCGGAAGATCCGCGAGCATGAGCGCGTCGCGCAGCCGGAAGAAGTTGATCTGGCGCGTGCGCCCCGGCGTGTTCGACGTGCGGGCGAGCGCGCGGCGGCCGGTGAGCGCGTTGACGAGGCTCGACTTGCCGACGTTCGACCGCCCGGCGAACGCGACCTCCGGAAGCCTTGCCACGGGCAGGCCCTCGAGGTCGGCGGCACTCGTGACGAACGCGCAGTCCTGGGCGAACAGCCAGCGTCCGCGTTCCTCGGCGTCGGTTCCGGGTCGGGGGCTTTCGCGCATGCCGGCCGTCCGGGGAACCGCCGGTCCGTCACCGTCGCCGGCGGCGGCGCGGCTTCCTGCGGCCGGACGGGGGGCGGTTCGGCTTCTTCGGGGCGTCGCCGTCCCCGGTCTTTCCGCCGTTGGCGCCGTCCCCGGTTTTCCGTTCCTTGCCGCCGCCGCGCGGCGGCGGAGCGGCGGCTCCCACGATCTGGCCCGAGACGGTCACGCCCATGCGGCGCATGATCACCCACTGCTGGGCGATGGACAGCAGGTTGTTCCAGGCCCAGTAGATGACGAGGCCGGCCGGAAAGCTCCCCAGGAGGAACGTGAAGACGACGGGCAGCAGCATGAAGACCTTCTGCTGCATCGGGTCGGCCGGTTGCGGGTTGAGTTTCTGCTGCAGATACATCGTCCCGCCCATGATGATGGGCCAGATCCCGATGTTGACGATGATCAGCGCCTGCGGAACGTCCCAGGGCACCAGTCCGAACAGCGTCAGCACGCCCAGCGGGTCCGGCGCCGACAGATCCTGGATCCAGCCGAAGAACGGGGCGTGGCGCATCTCGATGGTGACGAACAGCACCTTGTAGAGGGCGAAGAACACCGGGATCTGTATGAGAATCGGGAAACAGCCCGACATCGGGTTCGCCCCCTCCTTCTTGTACAGTTCCATCATCTCCTGCTGCTGGCGCTGGCGGTCGTCCTTGAAGCGTTCGCGGATCTCCCCCATCTTCGGCTGCAGCGTCTTCAGCCGGCTCATCGAGCGGTAGGACTTGTTGGCGAGAGGGAAGAACAGGATCTTGATGAGGACGGTCAGCAGCAGGATCGCCAGCCCGAAATTGCCGAGCATCCTGTTGAAGTACTCGATCACGTAGAAGATCGGCTTGGTCAGGAAATAGAACCAGCCGAAGTCCACCATCCGGTCGAAACGCGGAATGCCGAGCGTTTCCTCGTAGGAATCGAGAAGCCGCACCTCCTTGGCGCCGGCGAACAGCCGGGCCGGAAACTCGACGGTCGCGCCCGGGGCCGCCGTCACGGCCGCGGCCAGGAAATCGGCCTGGTACTTGTCGGTTCCCTGCGGCGCGGTATGCACGAAGCGGCTGGTGTTGGCCGCCTTCTGGTCCGGTATCAGCGCGGTCGCGAAATACTTGGCGGTGATGCCGAGCCAGCCCCCGGTGGTCGGGATCCGCATCTGGCCGCCGGTCTCGTCCTGGACGTCGTCGTAGTCCACCTCCTTGAGCTGGTTGTCGAACACGCCGATCAGGCCCTCGTGCAGGATCCAGAAACCCGAAGTCTCCGGCGTGCCGGTCAGCGAGACCAGGCCGTAGGGGCTGAGCGACACCGGTTCGGCGCTGCCGTTGCGCACGCGCTGGGTGACCGAGAACATGAAGTCCCGGTCGACGGCGATCACCTGGCTGAACTCGAGGCCCGCCGGGCTGGTCCAGCTGAGGGTGACCGGACGTTCGGGCGTGAGTTCCTCCCGATCGGCCCGCCACGGCGTTTCGGGGCCGGGCACCTCGATTCCGGACGCCACCGGAATCCAGCCGAAGCGGGCGAAATACGGCTCCGGCGCGCCGGGCGGGGACAGAAGGACGATCCGCTCGCTGTCCCGTTCCACGCGCTGGCGGTATCCGGCCAGCGTGAGGTCGTCGATGACCGCGCCGGCGAGCCGGATCGATCCGAAGACCCTGTCCGTCGTGATACGCACCCGCGGGGACTTTCCCACCGCCGCTTCCCGGGCCGGCACGGGCGCCGCGGCGGACGGGGCCCCGGCGACCGGGGCCCCCGAAGCCGGCGGCGGCGCCGACGGCGCGACGCCCGCGCCGGGGGCGCTGGGAGCGCCGCCCTGGCCGGCGCCGGCGGCATCCTGGCGCCGCGCCTGTTCCTGCTCGATCCTCGGCGCCTCGATGAAGACCTGCCAGCCCAGCAGGATGGCGACCGACAGCGCGATGGCGGCGATGAGATTGCGCTGGTCCATCGCGTCTATCCGCGCCGGCGCGGGACCGGGTCGAGCCCGTGCCCGCCCCACGGGTGGCACCGCAGGATCCGCGCGAGCGCCAGGCGGCCGCCGCGAAGCGCGCCGTGGCTTTCCAGCGCGTCGAGCGCGTAGGCCGAGCAGGTCGGGTGGAAACGGCAGGTCGGCGGCAGAACCGGCGCCAGGAAGAGCCGGTAGATTCTCACCGGCAGCGCGAGAGCCGCCGCCGCGCCGGAGGCGGCGGCGCGGCGGAAGGCGCGTCGGGTCATTCCGGAGCTTGCCTCGCCGCGCCGAGCTTTCTCAGAGCGGTTTCAAGATCCCGTTTCAGCGCCCCGAACTTCCTGCTCGCGGACGCCTTGCGGCCGATCAGCACGTAGTCGTGGCCTTCGCGGGCCATGCGCGCCAGCACCTCTTCGGCAACGGCGCGCAGACGCCGGCGCACCCGGTTCCGGACAACCGCGTTGCCGACCCTCCTGCTGGCCGTCAGGCCGTAACGCAGGCTCTCGGAGCGGTCGTGCGGCGGCTGCGGCGCGACCTGCAGAACGAGTCCGGGCATTGCGCGTTTCCTCTTTCCAGCGGCGACGCGGAGAAACTGCCGACGGGTCTTGAGGCGCTCGGGCATGGCGCCTCCGGTCAGGCGGAAAGACGTTTGCGACCCTTGGCGCGGCGGCGGGCCAGAATCCGGCGGCCGCCGACGGTCTGCTTGCGCGCGCGAAATCCGTGCCGACGCTTGCGAACCAGGACACTGGGCTGGTACGTGCGTTTCAAGGCTGAACCCCACCTTCGACAGTGTTCGGAACGGGCTGTATACAGATTCGGCCGCGGCCGGTCAATCAACGCGGAGTCAGCCCGTCCCGCCGCCGCGACCCGTCGTTTCCGCCCGCGCCAGAAGGCCGGTGGACCCGATGATGACCAGCGCGCCGACGACCGTCCAGACGTCCGGGATCTCGCCGAAGATCGCGAGACCGAGTCCGGCGGCGAAGATCAGCCGGACATACTCGACCGGTCCGATGACGCTAGCCTCGCCGACCGCGAAGCCGCGGATGAAGCCGACCATCCCCAGCGTCGTCAGCAGGCCGATCGCGGCCGCCATGCCCCAGTGCCAGACCGTTTCCGGAGTCTGCCAGAGCCAGATCGTCGGCCCCAGAAACACCAGCGCCCCGCCGAGCTGGTAGATGAACAGGATGCGGTTCGGCGGCTCGGTCGTGGCCATCAGGCGGATCATGACGTTGGCGACCGCGAACATGCAGGCCGCGCCGATCGCGACGAAGGCCACGGGATCCACGGTGCCGGCCGGCCGCACCATGACGACGACGCCGACGAAGCCGACGGCGGTGGCCGTCCAGCGCCGCCCGCCGACGACCTCCCGCAGCACGATGACGGCGACGATCGTGGTGAACAGGATGCGGGAAAAGGCGAGCGCGGTCGCGTCGGCGAGCGGAAGGTGGACGACGGCGGTGAACACCCCGACCTGGGCGATGCAGGCCACCGCGAGCCGCGCCGCATGGATCCCGGGGCGCGAGGTTTTCAGCGCCGGCAGACCCATGCGCCAGAAGATCGGCGACATGACGACGAGGCCGAGGGAGTACCGGAAGAACGCCAGCTGGAACGGCGTCATGGTCTGGCCGAGCGACTTGACCACGACGTCGTTGGCGGCGAACGACAGCGTTCCCAGGAGGATCCAGAGAATCCCGCGCAGATTCGGCGGCAGCGTGGCCCAAGCCGCGGAGATGAGGGCAGGCACGTCGGCGGCGTCCCCTTTCCGTCGCACGCGCCGCGCCGTCGGCCCGGCGCGGCGGTCGTGTGACTCGGTGACGGGAAAAATATAGATTCCCGGGCCGATTCACCAAGCTCCGGCAACCATGCCCCTTCCGTTCCGCAGCGCCCCGCGCCTGCTCGCGATCGCGGCCGCGGCGCTGGTCGCCGTCCTTCCGCTCCGCGCGCAGGCCCAGGACGCCGTCGCGGCGCCCCCGGCCGCGGAGATCGACAGCCTCGTCTCCGCGATCGAGAATCCCGAAGCCCGGGCGCGGCTGCTGCAGCAACTCAGGATCCTGCGCGCCGCGGCCGGCGACGGGACCGCGGAGGAGCCCGCGCGGCAGACCGGCGACCGGCTGTCGCGGCATTTCGCCAGGATCGCCGACGCGTTCGCGGCCGGCGCGGCGCAACTCCTCGATGCCGCGCGTCCGGTCGAGTGGGTGCGCGAGCGGGTGGAAAACCCCGGCACCCGCCGGATTCTCCTCGACTTCCTGTGGAAGCTCGCGCTAGTGCTGGCCGTCGGCGCCCTGGCCGAGGCCGGCATCCGGCGGCTTCTGGCGGCGCCGCGGGCCTCGGCCGAGTCGCAGGAGACGGAAAACGCGTGGACCCGCCTGCCGTTCCTGCTGGTCAGGACGCTGCTCGACCTCGTCCCCGTGCTGGTTTTCGCCGTCGCCGCCCATCTCGTCCTTTCCCTGCTCGATCCGCGGCCGGCGACGCGGATCGTCGCGGCCTCCGCGATCGGCGCCGTCACCGTGGCTCGGCTGCTCGTCGCCGTCGCCCGGGCGGTTCTCGCGCCGCGGATCCCGGGGCTTCGCGTCGTCGGTTTCGACGACGAGAGCGCGAACTACCTGATGGTGTGGGCGCGCCGCTTCGCCAATCTCGGAAGCTACGGCTACTTCCTTGCCGATGCCGCGCTGCGGCTCGGCCTGCCGGAGGGCGCGCACGACGCGCTGGCCGGGGTTCTCGGCTTCGTCTTCGTGCTGCTCGGAATGATCTTCGCGCTCCAGAACCGCCGTCCCGTCGCGGCCTGGATCGCGGGCGACGACGGCACGGGCGGCGTGGGCCTGCTTCGCCGGCGCGTGGCCGACGTCTGGCACGCGCTCGCGGTGATCTATCTCGGCGCGGTCTACGCCGTGTGGCTGCTCGGGATAGAGGGCGGCTTTCCGTATCTTCTGCGGGCGACCGTGGTCAGCGCCGCCGTCGTGGTCGCGGCCAGGCTCGTCGCCGTCGGTATCCGCCGCCTCGCCGACCACGCCTTCGGGCTGCGTCCCGACCTGATCGAGGAGATGCCGGGCCTCGCCGCGCGGGCGAACCGGTATTTCGCCATTCTCCACCGCGCGGTCGCGGGCATCGTCTCGGTCGTCGCGGCTCTCGCGATACTGGAAACCTGGGGACTGGATGCCTACGGCTGGATTGCCGCCGAATTCGGCCGGAGGGTGCTCGGCGCCGCGTTCTCGATCGCGGTCGTCGTCGTTCTCGCCGTCCTGTTCTGGGAAATGGCGAGCATGGCGATCGAGCGGCGAATGGCGGGCGACGGCGACGAGGCGCCGGGCCAGCGCGAGCGCACGCTGCTGCCGCTTCTCCGCAAGACGCTGCTGGTCGCTACCGCCGTCGTCTCCGGTCTCGTCGTGCTGTCGGAGATCGGCGTCGACATCGGCCCGCTGCTCGCGGGCGCGGGCGTCGTGGGCCTTGCCGTCGGGTTCGGCTCGCAGGCGCTCGTCAAGGACGTCGTCACCGGCTTTTTCATTCTTGCCGAGGACCAGTTCCGGGTCGGCGACGTGATAGCGGCCGCCGGAACCTCGGGAGTCGTCGAGGCCATCACGATCCGCACGATCCGGCTGCGCGATCTGTCCGGGAACGTGCATGTCCTGCCGTTCAGCTCGGTGTCCGACATCACCAACATGACCAAGGAATACTCGCGCTACGTGTTCGACGTCGGCGTGGCCTACCGCGAGAACACCGACGACGTCGTCGAGGCGCTCGAGGCCATCGGCGCGGAACTCCAGGCCGACGAGTCGTTCGGCCCGCTCATTCGCGAGCCGCTGGAGATACTGGGCGTCGACGAACTCGCCGACTCGGCGGTGATCGTCCGGGCGCGGATCATGACCGATCCGGGCAGCCAGTGGTCGGTCGGCCGCGAGTTCAACCGCCGCATGAAGCTCCGCTTCGACGAACTCGGGATCGAGATGCCGTTCCCGCACCGGACCGTGTATTTCGGGGAAGACAAGAAGGGCGCCGCGCCGGCCGCGCCGGTTCGGCTCGAGGACGCGCGCGGAGACGCTTGAGAGGCCGCGGCCGGCGGCCGGCCTCGCGCTTGCCAACGGGCCGCGGCAGGTCATAGGATCGCCGTCTCACCGGAAACGCGAAAACCCGCGAGGCGATGATGGACGACATCCCGCATCTTGAAGAGAAGCGCGCGAGCGCCGCGAAGCCCGAAACCATCGGCGACGTGCCGTCATCCGCCCCGATGACGGGCGCGGAGTTCCTCGAATCGATCGAGGACGGACGCGCCATCTACATCTACGGCGAACGCGTCGACAGGGTCACCGAACACCCGGCGTTCCGCAACACCGCGCGGATGATCGCCCGGCTCTACGACGCGATGCACGACCCGGAGCTGTCGAAGAACCTGATGACCGGGACCGACACCGGATCGGGCGGCGTCACCCAGGCCTATTTCAAGGCGCCGAAGACCGTCGAGGAGTCGGTCGCCGGCCGCGACGCGGTCGCCCAGTGGGCGCGCCTGACCTACGGCTGGGCCGGCCGCGCGCCCGACTACAAGGCGGCCTTCCTCGCGACTCTCGGCGCCAACGCCGAGTTCTACAGCCCCTACGAGGAGAACGCCCGCCGCTGGTACAGGTTCAGCCAGGAGCGGGTGCCGTTCGTCAACCATGCGATCATCCATCCGCCGATGGACCGCGACAAGCCGCCGAACGAGGTCAGCGACGTCTGCGTGCACGTGGAAAAGGAGACCGATGCCGGGATCGTCGTGTCGGGGGCCAAGGTGGTGGCGACGGGGTCGGCGCTGACGAACTACACCTTCGTCGCGCATCACGGCCTCATCCCGCTGCAGGACAAGGACTACGCCGCGGTCTTCATGATCCCGTCGAACGCGCCGGGCGTGAAGTTCATCTGCCGCACGTCGTTCGAACTGACCGCGACCGTGATGGGCAGCCCGTTCGACTACCCGCTGTCGAGCCGCATGGACGAGAACGACGCGATCTTCGTTCTCGACAAGGTCCTGGTGCCATGGGAGAACCTGTTCGTCTACGGGGACGTCGAGGCCGCCAACAACTTCTTCCCCCGCACCGGCTTCCTGCCGCGCGCGCTGCTCCACGGATGCACCCGCCTCGCGGTCAAGCTCGACTTCATCGCCGGGCTGATCCTCAAGGCGGTCGAGGCCGCGGGCACCAAGGACTTTCGCGGAGTCCAGGCCAACGTCGGCGAGATCATCGCCTGGCGCAACATGTTCTGGTCGCTGACGGACGCCATGGTCCGCAATCCGATGCCGTGGCTGGGCGACTACCTGCTCCCCAACATGACGCCGGCCAGCGCCTATCAGGTGCTGATGAGCTTCGCCTACTCCAAGGTCAAGTACATCATCGAGGAGACCGCGGCGTCCGGCCTGATCTTCCTCAACTCCCACGCCAGGGACTTCGCCAACCCCGAGCTGCGCCCCTATCTCGACCGCTACCTGCGCGGGTCGAACGGCTACGACGCGGAGCAGCGCGTGAAGCTCATGAAGCTCCTGTGGGACGCCATCGGAACCGAGTTCGGCGGACGGCACGAACTCTACGAGATCAACTACTCGGGATCGACGGAGGAGATCAGGCGCTACGCGCTTTTCGGCGCGACCGCAAGCGGCGACGTCGACAGGATGAAGGGCTTTGCCGAAGAGTGCCTGGCCGAATACGACCTCGACGGCTGGACGGTCCCCGATCTCACCGATCCCGGCGCACTGAGCTATCATGTCGCCCAAGGCAGATAGATAGAACGAGAAGGAGAGGATCATGACGAAAACGGTGAGACGGCGCGGGGTCACCCGCCGCGCGTTCGTCGCGGGCGCGGTCGGCGCCGCCGCGATGTCGCAGTTTCCGGCGCCCGCGGTCGCGCAGGCCAAGACCATCAAGCTCGGCTACGTGAGCCCCCAGACCGGCCCGCTCGCGCCGTTCGGCGAGAGCGACAACTTCAACGCCGACGCGTTCCGCGCGACGATGCGCAACGGCCTCAAGCTGGGCGGGCGGACCCACCCGATCAAGGTCGTCGTCAAGGATTCGCAGTCCAATCCGAACCGGGCCGCCGAGGTCGCGAAGGAACTCATCGTCGACGACGAGGTCGACGTGGTGATGGTCGCCAACACGCCGGAGACCACCAACCCGGTCGCGACGCAGTGCGAGATCGAGGAAGTGCCCTGCATCTCCACCAACTGCCCCTGGCAGCCGTGGTTCATCGGCCAGCAGGGGAACCCGGGCGACCCCGCCACGTGGAAGCCGTTCGAATGGGCCTACCACTATTTCTGGGGCCTCGAGGACGTGATCGCGGTGTTCACCAACATGTGGTCGCAGCTCGACACCAACAAGGTGGTCGCCGCCGCCTATCCCAACGATGCCGACGGCAACGCCTGGGGAGACGCCAAGGTCGGCTTTCCGCCGGTGCTCGCGGCCAAGGGCTTCAAGCTCGTCGACCCCGGCCGCTACCAGAACCTGACGGACGATTTCACGGCGCAGATCACGGCGTACAAGAACGCCGGCGCCGAGATCATGACCGGCGTCATGCTGCCGCCGGACTTCACGACCTTCTGGACGCAGGCCCGCCAGCAGGGCTTCCGCCCCAAGGCCGCGAGCGTCGGCAAGGCGATCCTGTTCCCGGTGTCCGTCGAGGCGCTCGGCGCGGCCGGGCACAACCTGTCGTCCGAGGTCTGGTGGTCGCCGGCGCATCCGTTCCGCTCGTCGCTGACCGGACAGAGTTCGCGCGATCTCTCGCAGGCCTACAGCAAGGCGACCGGGAAGCAGTGGACGCAGCCGATCGGTTTCGTCCACAGCCTGTTCGAGATGGCCGTCGACGTCCTGAAGCGGACGGCCGACATCGGGAGCAACGAGGCGATCCGCGACGCCATCGCGTCCACCAATCTCGACACCATCGTCGGCAACGTGCGCTGGGACGGCAAGGGCGTGCCCCCGTTCGCGGCCAGGAACATTTCCAAGACCCCCCTGGTCGGCGGACAGTGGCGCCATGTGGGCGGCGGCAAGTACGATCTCGTCGTCACCGACAACCGGACGGCGCCGCAGATCCCCGTGACCTCGGACATGCAGGCGCTTTCCTGAACCGGCGCAGGCGGCGTCCGTGCTGCTCGAGATCGCCGGCCTGTCCAAGGCGTTCGGGTCGGTCGTCGTCGCCAGCGACGTGAACCTGTCGATCGCGGAAAGCGCGGCGGTCGGCATCGTCGGGCCGAACGGGGCCGGGAAGTCCTCGCTGTTCAATCTCGTGGCGGGCGAACTGGCGCCGGATTCCGGGCGGATCGTTCTTGACGGACGCGACGTCACGGGCCTGGCGCCGCCCGAGCGGTGCGTCTCCGGCATCGGGAGATCCTACCAGATCCCGCAGCCGTTCGAGACGCTCACGGTGTTCGAGAACCTGATGGTCGGGGCCGTCTACGGCGGCGGGGCCGGCAGGGCGGAGGCGGTGGAGCGCTGCGGCGAGGTGCTCGAGCGCACGGGTCTTCTCGACCGCGCCAACCGGGTCGCCGGGTCGCTGTCCCTCCTCGAGCGCAAGCGCCTCGAGATGGCGCGCGCGCTGGCGACCGGACCCCGGCTGCTGCTGCTGGACGAGATCGCCGGAGGGCTGACCGAGCGCGAATGCGAGGAGCTCGTGGCCGCGATCGAGGCCATCCACGCGGGCGGCGTCGCCATCGTCTGGATCGAGCACGTGGTCCACGCCCTGCTCGCGGCGGTGGACCGCCTGATCGTCCTGAATTTCGGGCAGGTGATCGCCGACGGCGTTCCGCAGGAGGTCATGGCCTCGCGCGACGTGCAGGAGATCTACATGGGCCTGACGGAATAGCGGCGATGGCGTTTCTCGAAACCGAGGGACTGGTCGCCCGCTACGGCGATTTCCAGGCGCTCTACGGCATCGATCTCTCCGTGGACGAGGGCCGCACGGTCGCGGTCATCGGCGCCAACGGCGCGGGCAAGTCGACGCTGCTGCACAGCATCGTCGGTCTGCACCCCGGGGCCGGCGAGGCGGTGCGCTACGACGGCAGCGTCATCGGCCACCTGACGGCCGCCGAGATCGTCCGGCTGGGGATCGCGCTCGTGCCCGAGGGCCGCAGGCTGTTCACCTCTCTCACTGTCGAGGAGAACCTGCTGATCGGAACCTACGGCGCCCGCCGCGCGGGCCGCTCCGGGGCCTGGAACCTGGATTCGGTCTTCGAGCTCTTTCCCGCGCTCGCCGAGCGGCGGCGCTTCCCGGCGAGCCGGCTGTCCGGCGGCCAGCAGCAGATGACGGCGTTCGGACGCGCGCTGATGTCCAACCCGCGCCTTCTGCTGTGCGACGAGGTCTCGCTCGGCCTTTCGCCGGCGGTGGTGCGCGACATCTACGACGCGCTGCCGACGATCAAGGAGAGCGGCGCGACGGTGCTGCTGGTCGAGCAGGATCTCCAGCGCGCCCTCGATGTCGCCGATCACGTCTACTGCCTGATGGAAGGGCGCGTGACGCTTGAAGGCGCGCCGGAAACGCTGGGTCTCGCCGACATCCGGCGGGCCTATTTCGGGATGTGAAGATGGTCACCGCCCCGGCGGAAGGACGCGAGGCGTGCTGACCTGGATCGACGCCATCCTGCAGGGCGTCCTGCTGGGCGGGCTCTACGCCCTGTTCGCCGCCGGGCTGTCGCTGATGTTCGGCATCATGCGGCTCGTCAACCTGGCCCACGGCGACCTGATCGTGCTGGCCGCGTTTCTCATCCTTCTGGTCGCGGACTCTTTCGGCGTCAACATGTTCGCCGCCGTCGCCGTGGTGATGCCGGCGATGTTCGGACTCGGCTACGTGACGCAGCGCTATCTGCTCAACCTGACGCTGGGCCGCGACATCCTGCCGCCGCTTCTCGTCACCTTCGGCATCTCGATCGTCATCCAGAACGGGCTTCTGGAAACCTTCAGCGCCGACAGCCGGCGGCTGCAGGCGTTCGAGATCGAGACGGCGTCCTGGGCTCTCGGCGGCGGCATCGCCGTCGGCGTGCTGCCGCTGATGACCTTCGCGACCGCGGTCGCGGCGATCGTCGTTCTCAACGCGATGATGTACCGGACCGAACTCGGACGCGCGTTCCGCGCCACGTCGGACGATCCCGGCACCGCCCAGCTCATGGGCGTGGACAACCGCAGGATCTTCGCGGTCGCAACCGCCGTCGCGTTCGTCGTCATCGCGGTCTCGGCGCTGTATTTCGGGAACCGCGCCCAGTTCGATCCGACGATCGGCGCGTTTCGCCTGCTCTACGCCTTCGAGGCGGTCATCATCGGCGGCCTCGGCAGCCTGTGGGGAACGCTCGCGGGCGGCGTGATTCTCGGGGTGGCGCAGACCATCGGCGCCAAGATCAATCCGGAATGGCAGATCCTCGCCGGGCACGTGGTGTTCCTGGTCGTCCTGGTGGCGCGGCCGCGCGGACTGTTCCCGCGCGCGGTGGACTGAGCCGCATGGCCCGCTTCCGCGTCGAGACCCGCACCCGCGCATCGACGGTCGCCGCTTTCGCCGGAGCTGGCCTTCTGGTCCTGCTGGTCGCCGCGCCAGCCTTCGTCTCGCGCAGCGTCATCCAGGATCTGTTCTTCGTGCTGACGATGCTGACGCTGGCCCAGTACTGGAACCTGCTGGCGGGCTACGCCGGCCTCGTGTCGGTGGGCCAGCAGGCGTTCGTCGGCATCGGCGGCTACACGCTCTTCGCGTCCGCGATCCTGCTGGGACTCGATCCCCTGGTCGCCGTCGTGCTGGCCGGCTTCGCCGCCGCCGTCCTGGCGTTTCCGACGGCGGTCGTCATCTTCCGGCTGCGCGGCGCGTATTTCGCGATCGGCACCTGGGTCGCCGCGGAGGTCGCCCGCCTTGTCCTGGCGCAGTGGAAGAGCGTCGGCGGAGGCACCGGCACCTCGCTGCCGCGCAGCGCGACCAGCGGGATCTACGGGATCGACTTCATCAAGGATCTGTTCGGCGTGCGCACGTCGGCGGCCCGCGACATCGAGGCGTACTGGCTGGCGCTGCTTCTGGCGGCGGGCACCATCGTCCTGGCGTGCGCGATCCTGCGGTCCCGCCACGGCCTCGCGCTCGCGGCGATCCGCGATTCGGAAAGCGCCGCGGGCAGCCTCGGCGTGCGCGGTTTCCGCACCAAGCTCTGGGTGTTCGTGGTGTGCGCCTTCGGCACCGGCATGAGCGGCGCGCTGATCTACTTCCAGAAAGCCAGGATCTCGCCCGACGCGGCGTTTTCCGTCATCGACTGGACCGCCTTCGTCATTTTCATCGTCGTCATCGGCGGCATCGGAACCATCGAGGGGCCGATCGTCGGCGTGCTCGTGTTCTTCGTCCTGCAGAACTACCTGTCGGACTACGGCACCTGGTACCTGATGCTGCTCGGCGCGCTGGCGATCGTCATCATGCTGTTCGCACCGCAGGGCATCTGGGGCTACGTGTCGGACCGCTTCAACCTCCGGCTCTTTCCGGTGCGCCGCCGCCTGACGGACGCGGAGCCGCGGGCCGGCCGGCCCGCGACGCCGGAAGATTGACAGCTCCCGACGCCCCGAACATATTCCGGCGGCTTGCGCCCGCTCGCGCCGGAACCGGAGACAAGACGTGAACGCACCGATGCCCGCGGCAGTCATGCCCTCCTACGCGCGGGCCGACATCGCCTTCGAGCGCGGCGACGGCGCTCGCCTCTTCGCCGAGGATGGCCGGGAATTCCTGGATTTCGGCGGCGGCGTCGCGGTGGTGTCTCTCGGCCACGCGCATCCCCGGCTGGTGGCGGCACTGACCGAGCAGGCGGGGCGACTCTGGCACACGTCCAACCTCTACCGCATTCCGGCGCAGGAACGGCTGGCGGAAACGCTGACCGCCAACTCCTTCGCCGACACCGCGTTTTTCTGCAATTCCGGCGCCGAGGCGATGGAAGCCTCGATCAAGCTCGTGCGCAAGCATCACAGCGCGAACGGTCACGGCGAGCGCTACCGCCTGATCTCGTTCGACGGCGGTTTCCATGGCCGCACGCTGGCGACGATCGCGGCGGGCAGCAGCGACGCCCACCGCGCGGGTTTCGGCCCTCCGGCGGAAGGTTTCGACCACGTCGCCTTCGAGAACATGAACGAGGTGCGCAACGCCGTCACCGAGGAAACGGCGGGCGTCGTCATCGAGCCCGTTCAGGGCGAAGGAGGCCTGCGCCCGGTCGACCCGGAGTTCCTCCGGGATCTCCGGGCTCTCTGCGACGAGTTCGAGCTGCTGCTGGTTTTCGACGAGGTCCAGACCGGCGTCGGCCGCACCGGCCGGCTCTGGGGCCACGAGCTGTCGGGCGTGACCCCGGACGTCATGGCCCTTGCCAAGGGCCTGGGCGGAGGTTTCCCGATCGGCGCCTGCCTGGCGACGGCGGATGCGGCCGTCGGCATCGCTCCGGGCACACACGGCAGCACGTTCGGCGGCAATCCGCTCGCCGCGACGGCAGCCAACGCCGTTCTCGAGGTCGTCCTCGAGGACGGGTTTCTGGACGGCGTCGCCGCCACCGGCGCCGCTCTTGGCGAAAGCCTGCGGGGCCTTGCGGCCCGGCGCCCCGAGGTCATCGCGGAGGTGCGCGGCGTCGGCATGATGTGGGGCCTGCGTTGCGCGGTTCCGAACGCCGAACTGGCCGCCGCGGCGTTCGAACGGGGGTTGCTGACGGTGATGGCGGCCGACAACGTCGTGCGTCTGCTGCCGCCCCTGGTCGTCGACGAGGCCGATTGCCGCGAAGCCGTCGGGATTCTCGAAGACTGCTGCCGGAACATCTCCGCATGACCGCCGCGCCGCGGCATTTTCTGGAACTGTCGGAGATCGGCGAGGGGACGCTCAGGAGCATCCTCGACGATGCCGCCGCGTTCAAGAGGGATCGGGATCGGGCGGCGCGGCCTCTCGCCGGAAAGTCTCTCGCCATGATCTTCGAGAAGCCGTCGACGCGCACCCGGGTCTCGTTCGAGATGGCCATGAAGGAGCTCGGCGGAGACGCGGTCGTGATGACCGCGGCCGAGATGCAGATCGGGCGGGGCGAGACCGTCGCCGACACCGCGCGGGTGCTTTCGCGCTATGTCGACGCGATCATGATTCGCTGCACGCGGGACGCCACGCTCCGCGAGCTTGCCGCGGACGCCGCCGTTCCGGTGATCAACGGACTGACCGATCGTTCGCATCCCTGCCAGCTGATGGCCGACGTGCTGACTTTCGAGGAACGCCGCGGCGGCATCCGGGGGCGCAGGATCGCGTGGTGCGGCGACGGCAACAACATGGCGCGGAGCTGGGTCGAGGCCGCGGCGCGCTTCGGTTTCGCGCTTCGTCTGGCCTGTCCGCCGGAACTCTCGCCGCCGGCCGATTGCGTGGCCTGGGCCCGCGGCGAAGGCGCGGCCGTCGAGATCACGGAGAGTCCGCAAGAGGCCGTGGAGGGCGCCGACTGCGTCGTCACCGACACCTGGGTCTCGATGGGGCAGTCGGCGGCCGAGGAGCGGAAACGGATGCTCGCTCCCTACAGGGTGGACGAGGAACTGATGGCGCTCGCCGGTCCCGACGCGATCTTCATGCACTGCCTGCCCGCGCATCGCGGCATGGAGGTGTCGGCGGGGGTGCTGGACGGCGCGCAGTCGGTGGTGTGGGACGAGGCGGAGAACCGCCTGCACGCACAGAAGGGGATTCTCGCCTGGTGCCTCGGCTGACGCCGGAAAGGGACCGTTTCCGCGGGCCCGCCTTGCCCCGGACCCGGCAGGCGGTCATGTTCCCGCTTCCGAAAGGTTGTCCGGCGCCATGGCGACACACGGCCACGATCTCTCCTCTCTCGGCGGAGACTACTTCCGGTCCGGTCTGGGGGTCGCGCTGACGGCGGGCCCGCTCGCGCTTGCGGGCATCGGCGGCTTGCCGGCCTGGATTCTCGGGAGTCTCGGGCTTCTGTTCGCGGTCCACGGACTGCGGACGGTCTGGCGTCATCTCGTGACGATCGAATGCGGCGAAGAGGCTCTCGCGGTCGCGGGTCCGGTCGCGCGGCGGCTGGCCTGGACGGATCTGACGGGACTGCGCCTGCGCTATTTCAGCACGCGTCGCGACCGCGACCGCGGCTGGATGCAGCTTGTGCTGACCGGCGGCGGCGTGACGATCCGCCTCGATTCGACCCTCGAGGATTTCGAAAGCATCGCGCGCCGCGCCGCGCGGGCGGCGGAAGCCGCGGATCTCGCGCTCTCGGCGGCGACGGTGCGCAATCTCGAAGGCCTGGGAATCGCGGTGGCGCACAGGGCGTGACCCGAACGCCGGGCGTGCGGAAACCGCGTCAGATCGTCCGATAGCGGCGGATCGCGACGAAACAGGTCGCGAAGGCGGTCAGCGCCCAGAAGAGCACGCCCAGGGCGAGCGCGGTCTGCGTTCCGTCGCCGGAAAACGCGGCGACGAGAATCCCGGTGGACGCTCCAACCACCTGCTGGACGAACCCCGCCATGGAGGACGCGAAACCGGCGATCCCGGGAAACGGCTGCATCGCGCCCGCGACGGATTGCGGAAAGATGTGCGAAAACGCGAGCATGCAGAAGAACATCGGTCCCATGACGGCCAGCCAGTGATGGACGCCGGCCCACGAGAGCGCGACCATGACGAGACCCGTCGCGACGGCGAAACTCACCCCGAAGCGCAGAAGCCTGTCGGAGCCGTGCCGATGGACCAGCCATGCGCTCGTCAGCATGCCGATCATGGTTCCGACCATGCATCCCCCGAATCCGTAGCCGTAGGTTCTCGCGCTTTCGCCGAAATCGGTGATGACCACGTGGGACGACGCGGCAAGAAACGAGAAGAGCATGCCGTAGGCCGCCGCGCTGCATGTCGTGTAGGCCCAGAACGGCAGGCTGCGGCACACGACCCCGAAATTCCGGATCATCGGCCGGAAGCGCAACGCGTCGCGATCGGGATCCCGGAGGGTCTCGCGGAAGACCAGTCCGTACAGCACCGCCACCGCGGCGCTGTAGACGGCGATGAACGCGAACATGGCGTTCCATCCGAACGCGACCACGAGTTCCGCGCCCACGAGCGGCGACAGCATGGGAGCCAGGGCGTGGAAGAACAGCAGGGTCGCGATGATGCGCACGGCGTCGGCCGTGTCGTGGCGGTCGCGGATGGCGGCGCGCGCCACGATGAAACCGGCGGACGCCGCGAGGCCGTGCAGGAATCTCGATGCCGTCAGCATCTCCACCGACACCGAGGCCGCGCAGCCCGCAGCGGCGGCGGAGGCGAGAAAGAGGTTGCCCATGATGACGGGCTTGCGGCCGAACCGGTCGGCAAGGGGCCCGTGAACCAGTTGGCCGACGGCGATGCCGACCATGAACGCGCTGAGCGTGACCTGGATCGAGGTCTGGTCCGTGCCGAACGCCTCGACCATCGCCGGCATCGCCGGCAGCGTGCCGTCGATGCCGATCGCCGTGCCCACGGTCGCGGTTGCGAGCAGCGCCGAAAAACCGAGATTCGCGGACGGCCTCACGGGAGGACGCCGCGGGGCAGGCGCCGGACCAGGGCGAGATAGGCCCAGAACACGCCGAAGGCGCAGAAACAGATTCCCCCCGCCATTGGCAGCGGCGTGCCGTCATCCAGAAGCCCGATGACCGCCGTCATCGCCGCGGCGGCGAGGAACTGGATGAAGCCGAGAAGCGAGGACGCGGCTCCCGCGGCGTCCGCGAACGGAGCGAGGGCGCCGGTGGTGACGGCGGGGACGATGAAGGCGTGGGCCGTCAGGGAGAGGACGATCGACCCGACGAGCGTGTAGGCGTTGACGGCGCCGGAAAGGGCGAAGAGCAGGAGGCTCGCGCCCGCCGCGATCCCGATCCCGATCCCGATCCGGACCACCCGGTCGAAACCCGTGTGCAGCGCCAGTCGGGTCATGGCCGTCTGCGCGACGACGTAGGCGAGCATCGGTACCGCCATCGCGACGCCGAATTCCGCCGGGCCGAGGCCGAGGTTCCGGATGAGGACCGTCGGCGCGGCGGCGAAGTAGGCGAACAGCGAAGCGTAGAGAAAGCAGGCGCAGACGGTGTTCGCCCCGAACGCCCGGTTCGACAGGATGCGGCGGTAGCTCGCGGCCAGGACCGGCATCCGGATCCGGCTTCGGTTGCGCGGGTCGAGCGTTTCGCGGAGGCCCGACAGGACGGCGAGCGCGACCAGGATCCCGAAACCCGCCATCACCGCGAAAACCGTCCTCCAGCCCCATTGCCCGTTGATCGATCCGCTCAGGCCGGGGGCGAGCATCGGCATGATGCCGTGAAAGCCCATCATCAGGGCGAAGAGTCGGGTGCCGTCGGCGTCGTCGAAAAGGTCGCGGATGACGGCGCGGGCCACGATGACGCCCGAGCAGGCGGCGAAACCCTGCAGGAACCTGAACCCGATCAGCATCTCGACGCTCGGGGCGGCGGCGCAGGCGACGGTGGCCGCGAGGTAGGCGAGCAGACCGCCGAGTATGACGGGTTTGCGTCCGAAGGCGTCCGACAGCGGCCCGTGGACCAGCTGGCCGGCGGCGATGCCGGCCACGGCGGCGCTGAGCGTGAGCTGGACGACGGAGGCCCGCGAGCCGAAATGGTCGGCGAGCGCGGGCAGGATCGCGAGCGATCCGTCGATCGAAAGCGGCAGCAGCATCGGAAGCAGCCCGAGCACCGCCGCAAGCCGGACGTATCGGCGGCGCGTCACGGGACCGGACGGAGTCCCGCGAAGGCTGCGGGACGCCCGAAGCCGGAGCGGCGGCCGGATCCGGCTCGCGCTTTCCCGGCGGCGGGACGGAAAAGCCGGGCGCGGGCGGTGCGGTTCCCGTGTCGGGGCATTGGGCGATCCCGTGCGGGTCATCCCGAAGGCCGGCGGGCGTTCGCGGCCGCCGGACGGCTCCTCGCGCGATGCCGGTTGCCGCCGATGCGAAGCATCGGCGCGGCGCCCCGTTCGAGGATCGGCGCGGGCGACGGATGCAGGCGGAGGGCGCCGGTGATCCGGACAGGACGACGGTGCATTTACGCACGGGGGCCGACGAATGCAAGCCCGGCCGTCCGGGCGGCAGGACCGACCCGCGCCCCCGGGCGTCCGCTACCGGAAATCCCGCGACCGCGGAATGACGCGGACGTCCCTCGGATGCCCGTGCGCGCTTGCCCGCGGCGCGGACCCCGGCTCGCCGAGAAAATCCAGCCAGGAGGTGAGATCCGTCAGGCCGTCGGCGACCAGATGCACGACCGCGTCGACGCGCTGGATGCGGCCGCCGATCAGGACGAGGCGGGATCCGATCGCGGTCTTCCGGAATCTTTCCATGACCGCCGGCCGGACGATCGCGTTGACGGTTCCCGTCTCGTCCTCGACCGTCATGAAGACGACGCCCCTGGCCGACATCGGCCGTTGCCGGGCCAGCACGATCCCCGCGACGGTGACGGCCTCTCCGTCGCATCCGCGGGCGACGTCGCGGGCGGAAACGACGCCGCGCCCGGCAAGCCTTGCCCGCAGGAACGAAACGGGATGGGCCTTCAGGGACAGGCGCAGCGCGCGGTAGTCGGAAACCACGTGCTCGCTCAGCGGCATCGCGGGAAGAGCGGCCTCCGGTTCCCCGCCGCGGGGAACGGGCGCCCCGAACAGCGGCAGCGGCGCGGCGCCGTCGAGGGCGCGCGCCTGCCACAGCGCCTGCCGCCGGTCGAGACCCATGGAGCGGAACGCGTCGGCTTCGGCCAGACGCTCGACCGTCCGCACGGACAGGCCGGTGCGCCGGTGCAGGTCGTCGAGGTCGCGATAGCCCGCGCCGCGCGCGTCGGCGACGGGGACGAGATCGGCCTCGACGGCGCCGTCGATCTGGCGCAGGCCGAGGCGCAGGGCGAGACGTCCGTCGCCGCCCGGCTCGAGACTGTTGTCCCAGACGCTCGCGTTGACGTCGACGGGGCGGATCTCGACCCCGTGTTCGCGGGCATCGCGCACGATCTGGGCCGGGGCGTGGAATCCCATGGGCTGGGAGTTCAGGAGCGCGCAGGCGAAGACTTCCGGGTGATGACGTTTCAGCCATGACGAGGCGTAGGCGAGAAGGGCGAAGCTGGCGGAATGGGATTCCGGGAAACCGTATTCGCCGAAGCCCTCGATCTGCCTGAAGCAGCGCGCGGCGAGGTCGGGGTCGTAACCGCGGGCGATCATGCGCCCGACCATCCTGTCCCTGAGCAGCGGCATCGTGCCGCGCCGGCGGAAGGTCGCCATCGAATGGCGAAGCGCGTTCGCCTCGTCGGCGGTGAATTCCGCCGCCTTGACGGCCATCTGCATGGCCTGTTCCTGAAACAGCGGCACGCCCAGGGTCTTTTCGAGAATCTCTCTCAACTCGTTCCTGTCCCCGTGTTCCTCGCCGGGTTCCGGGTAGATGACCGGCTCGAGTCCGTCGCGCCGGCGCAGATAGGGATGCACCATGTTTCCCTGTATGGGGCCGGGCCGGACGATCGCGATCTCGATGACCAGATCGTAGAAGCAACGGGGTTTCAGACGCGGCAGCATGTTCATCTGGGCGCGGCTCTCGATCTGGAAAACGCCGACGGAATCGGCGCGGCACAGCATGTCGTAGACCTCCGCGTCGTCCGGCGGCAGGCTCGCCAGCGTCCGGTCGATCCCCTTCGCGGAGCGCAGAAGCTCGAAGGACTTGCGCAGGCAGGTCAGCATGCCGAGGGCGAGAACGTCGACCTTCATGAGACCGAGAGCCCGAAGGTCGTCCTTGTCCCATTCGACGAAGGTCCGTTCGGGCATGGCCGCGTTGCCGATCGGCACGATCTCGCACAGCGGCGACCGGGTCAGCACGAACCCGCCGACATGCTGGGACAGATGCCGGGGAAACCCTGCCAGCTCCGCCGAAAGCCCGAGGACGCGGCGCAGCAGCGGGTCGGCCGGGTCGAGACCGGCCTCGCGGACGCGCCGGTCGGGAAACCCGGCGTCGTGGCCGCCCCATGCCGTGCCCGCGAGGGCGGAGGTGACGTCCCCGGAAAGCCCCAGGGCCTTCCCGACATCCCGGACGGCGCTTCGCGCCCGGTAGGTCACGACGGCGGCGGCGAGAGCCGCGCGCTCGCGTCCGTGGCGTTCGTACAGGAACTGGACCACTTCCTCGCGGCGTTCGTGCTCGAAGTCGATGTCGATGTCGGGCGGCTCGTCGCGGGCGGCGGACACGAACCGCTCGAACAGAAGCTCGATCTCGACCGGGCTGACCGCGGTGATGCCGACGCAGTAGCAGACCGCCGAGTTCGCCGCCGATCCCCGCCCCTGGCACAGGATTCCCCTTTCCCGGGCAAAGCGCACGATGTCGTGCACCGTGAGAAAGTAGGGGGCGTAGCCGAGCCGGTCGATGATCCCGAGCTCGTGGCGGAGGCTCCGCCGGACCTTTTCCGGCACGCCGTCGGGGAAGCGTCTCGCGGCCCCCTCCCAGGACAGCCTCTCCAGAAACCGCTGCGGAGTCGTGCCCTCGGGCACCGGCTCGTCGGGGTAGTCGCAGGCAATCTCGTCAAGGCTGAAGGAGCAGCGCCCGGCGATTTCCGCGGTGCGCCGGATCGCGTCTTCGTGGCCTCGGAACAGCCGCGCCATCTCGTCGGGGGACTTGAGATGCCGCTCCGCGTTGGCGGCGAGCGCGTGCCCGGCCTGCTGCACGGTCACGCGCTTGCGGATGGCCGTCACCACGTCCTGAAGGGGACGGCGTCCGGGCGCATGGTAGTGGACATCGTTGGTCGCGACGACCGGCGCGCCGGTCCGTCCGGCGAGCGTCTCGAGCCGGTTGAGCCGTGCGCGGTCGTCGCCCCGGAAGGGCATGGCGGCGGCGATGTGGAGCGAGGCGGGCCTGCCGCGCCGCAGCTTCGCGAGCGCGGCCGGGAAACCGTCGTCCGACAGCGCGGGCGGCGGGACCGCGATCAGGATCTGCCCCTCGGCGTGGCGGTTGACGTCGTCGAGGGCGAGAAGGCATCCGCCCTTGCCGGCGCGTCCCTGGCCCAGAGTGAGCAGCCGGCAGAGACGACCGTAGGCGGTCCGGTCCACGGGGTAGCAGAGCAAGGGCGGTCCGTCGGAGAGATCGAGCCGGGCGCCGACCAGCAAGCGAATGCCCGCCCGTCTCGCCGCGACATGGGCGCGCACGACGCCGGCCAGCGTGTTGCGGTCGGCGAGGCCGATGGCGGCCAGCTCCAGACGGGCCGCCCGCTCCACCAGTTCCTCGGGGTGGGATGCGCCGCGCAGGAAACTGAAATTGCTCGTCACCTGCAATTCCGCGTAGGCCGGCATGCCGGATCAGCCGTGGAATCCGTGGAGAAACCAGCGCGGGGGTCCGTCGCCGGGACGGTCTTCCCGGTATATCCAGAAGCGGAATCCGCCATCGTCCTCGACGCGGTAGTAGTCCCGGACGTCTCCGTCCTCCTTCCACCATTCCGGAGAGATCCGTTCCGGCCCGGCGGCCCGGGCGATGCGGTGTCTCCCCCGCCGCCAGACGAGGAACGGCGGCGGCCCGTCGGCGGGCCCGGCGCCTTCGGCCACCCGTTCCGGCGGTTCCAGCAGCAGGAACGGGCGGAGCGGCGAACGCCGCGGCCACGAAGCCGGGGCCCGGCCCGCGGGCGCGGGCCGTTCCGCCCTTTCGGGAACGTGGCTCCCGACGGGTTCCAGACGGAAGACCGCGTCCGCGCCGAGTCTCGCGGCCAGGCGGTCGATCAGGCGCCCGAGGCCGTCCCCGTCGCGTTTTCGGCCGAGCAGGGGGAACTGCTCGTCCTCGAGGCTCTCGACGTGGAGGGCGTGCAATGCCGCGGCGTCGATGCCGAACCCCGGATCCACGGTCCCGATCCGGTCGGCAAGCAGGCGCAGGAGGTGGCCGCCGTCCCGGGTGGCGCGCGATGGCGCGGCGTCGATGCGGACGGAGGTGCCGTCGATCCGGAAAAAGCGCAGCGACAGGGCGAGGGCGCCCTGGCGCGCGCTCCGCAGCCGGGCCTCGAGTCCGGCCACCAGTTCCGCGGCGGCCGCCAGCAGCCCGCCCGTTTCCGGAAGCGGTTCGGCGAATTGCAGGGTTTCCGCGAAAACCGGCGCCGGAGCCAGCGGGGAGATCGGCTCGCCGCGCCGCCCGAACGCCTGGTCGAGACGAGCCAGAACGGCATCGCCGGCCGACGGAAAACGCCGGGCGAGCGCGGCCCTCGGGATGCGGTCCAGCGCGCCGACGGTGGTCAGGCCGAGACGGCGCAGCAAGGCGGACGTTCCGGACGGAAGCCGCAGGCTTTCCACGGGCAGTTCCTCCAGCGCCTCGCGGGCGCGTCCGGGGAAGGCGATGCGGCGGGACCGGTCCGCGAAACGGGCCAGCGCCCAGGCCGCCCCCGGCGTGTCCGCGAGGCCGATTCCGGCCTCGAGGCCGAGGGAGGAAAGGCGTGACGCGATTGCACCCGTCATTGCCTCCTCGCCGCCGTGCAAATGCGCGCATCCCGTGACGTCGAGCAGGATTCCGGCATCGCCGTCCACGGCGCTCCAGGGCGTGAAACGCAGGCACCACGAGGCGAGCCGTTCGAGGGCCCTGCGGTCGGCTTCGGGATCCGCCGGGCGCGTCTCGAGACAGGGCAGAAGGGCACGGGCGTCGGCAAGCCGCATGCCGGGCTCGATCCCTTCCGCGGCGGCGAGGGAATCGACCGCCGACAACCGGAGTCCGCGAGGCCCGCGCGCGACGAGCGCCAGAGGTCCGCCCTCATGCCGCCGCGCGGTTCCCGCCCCCGTCCGGCGCAGCCGGTCCGTGGGCCACCGCGGCAGCCATACGGAAATCACCCGTTTCATGGTTCCACTCCACATCGCAGCAGCGCGGCCGCCCGCCGCGGCAGCGCTTCAGTTCGAGACGCCAGCGCGGCGCGCCGAAGGCGTCGGCGTCGAAAGGGTCGCGGCCGCCGGGCAGGGCCGCAACGCGCCAGCGCGTCGCGGCGGCGCTGGCCGCGTCGATGCCGTCGAGACGCAGCACGAGGGCGGGGGTGCCGCCTTCGCGCGCCGCCAGCGAGAGCCGGCGGCTGGCGGTGAAGTCCATCTTTCCGGCCACGGCCACCACGGCGGCGAGACACGCGCCACGGAGACCTTCCTCGAGGATCCAGGGAACGTCCCCGCCGCGCCGGGGGCGGGCGACGACGAAGCGCCCCGGATCGAGGCCGAGGGCCCGCCAGCCCGGAGCGTGGAACCGTCCGAAACGGTCGGCGGACTGGCAGAACAGGACGGCGTCGCGTCCGTCGCGGCGCTCGAAACGCCGCAGCAGAGCCGCGAGGAACGCGGCGGCCGCCGGGACGTCGACGTCCCGCCGGCCCGCGGCTTCATGCACCCCGTCCGGCGCCAGGCCGCCATGCGGCAGAGCGCCGTCGACCGGCCCGAGGGAAAGGCGCCAGGGCGCCGCTGGCCCGCGGCCGTGCGGCTCCGCCCCGGAATCCGCCGGTCGGCGCTCCAGTTTCCCGATGCGGCGGCGCAGTTCGGCGAGCGTCCCGGATCCGGAATCCCCGTCCTCCATCGGCCGGTCTCCCTTGCATGTTTGTTCGAATAATGTTCAGAGTCCGGCGAATGTCAACCCCGGAACCGCGCCGTCAAGACCTCCGGTTGCGTCGGCCGGCATTGATTTGTCGAGGCCTCGCCTGTATCGAACGCGGACCGTTCCGCCGGAACGGCTTCTTTCTCCCGATGCATCCCGCGCCGGCCGCGACGGCGCGTCGAAGCGTGGCGCCATGCGACTGAGCGTTCTCGACCAGAGTCCGATCCGGGCCGGCTGCACGCCGGCGAACGCGCTTGCCGAAACCCTGGAGCTCGCGGAGTTCTGCGACCGTCTCGGCTATCACCGCTACTGGCTTGCCGAGCACCATTCGACCGGCGGACTCGCGGGTTCGGCTCCGGAAATCCTGATCGGGGAGGTCGCGCGGCGCACCCGGAAGCTGCGCGTCGGGTCCGGCGGCGTCATGCTCAGCCATTACTCCCCGCTCAAGGTCGCGGAGACGTTCCGCGTGCTCGAGGCCCTTCATCCGGGGCGCATCGACTGCGGGATCGGGCGGGCGCCGGGCTCCGACGGGCTGACCGCCCAGGCGCTCGCGCACGGTCCCGGGGCTCTCGGCATCGAGCATTTTCCCGCCCAGATCCGGGATCTCCAGGCCTGGCTGGCCGGCGGCCTGCCCGACGGCCATCCCTTCCGGCAGGTCGACGCGATGCCGAGCGGACCGACGGTTCCCGAGCTCTGGCTTCTGGGGTCGAGCGATCAGTCGGCGGCCTACGCGGCGCATTTCGGCTGCGCGTTCTCGTTCGCCCATTTCATCAACGCCAGGGGCGGAGAGCCGGTGATGGAGGCCTACCGGAGGCATTTCCGGGCTTCCGGGCAGCTGGCCGAGCCGGCCGGATCGATCGGCGTCTTCGTCATCTGCGCCGACACCGAGGAAGAGGCGCTCGATCTGCGCTGGAGCCGGGATCTCTGGCTTCTCAGGCTCCATTCCGGACGGACCGCGCCGGTGCCCACCGTCGAGGAAGCGCGGAACCACTCCTACACGGACCGCGAGATGGCCGTTGTCATGCGCAATCGCGAGCGTACCATTGCGGGCAGCCCGGAACAGGTGCATGAACGGGTGACGGCGCTCGCGCGGGGCTACGGCGTCGATGAGGTCGTGGTCGTGACCATCTGCGACCGGTTCGAGGCGCGGCTCAGATCCTACGAGCTTCTGGCCGAGGCCTTCGCGGTCTCTCCGGCCGGCTGAGGCCGCCGGACCGGGGTTCCGCGCCGTCGAAAGAGAAAGGCGATCCGGACATGGGAGAGAACCTGATCTTCGCGGCCGTCATCGGTCTGACGGTCTTCCTGTTCATGCGCCGCCTGCGGCTGATGAAGGAGCGAAAGCGCCAGCAGCTCCAGCAGCTGCAGACCGGCGACGAGTCCCCCTCGACGATGCCCCGACTCGGCACCCCGGGAAGCATCACCCGGGAGCAGATGCAGGAATTGAAGCGGAACAATTTCGAGCCGTCGCGGCTGTGGAGCAAGGAGGAGGCGCAGCTCATTCTCGACACCGTGGCCTATCTCCGAACCGTCATCCGCATGAGGACGGGGGAGGACGACCCGCCGGTCGCGGTCCAGAACCGCCTCCTCAGGTTCATTCTTTCCGACGACGACATCCGCCAGCACGTTCTCGAGTGGGGCCTGAACCGCACGCGCGAGGACGAGCAGGCGGAACATCCGGCGATCGAACGCGACGAGGTCTTCGCCAAGGTGGAGAAGGTCGTCATGGAACTATGGGAAGACTGACCGCGGCGGTTTCGGCCGGGCACCGGACGTGCTGACGGAGGCGTTCGATTTCGCCCTGCCGCCCGAGCGGATCGCCGGCCGCCCGGTCCGGCCCCGCGACCAGGCCCGCATGCTGGAGGTCGGAGCGGAGTTCGCCGATCGAACCGTGAGGGATCTGCCGTCGCTCCTGCGCGCCGGAGATGTCGCCGTCGTCAACGACACGCGGGTCATTCCGTCGCGCCTGCGCGGCCGCCGCCGGGACGCCTTGGTGGAGGTGACCCTTCACAAGGCCGAACGGGAGGGGGTCTGGCGGGCGTTCGCGCGTCCGGCGCGGCGTCTTGCCGAAGGCGACGTCATCGCGTTCGCCGAGGACTTCGAGGCCCGGGTGCTCTCCCGCGGCGGGCGCGGCGAGGTCGTGCTGGCCTTCGACCGCCCGGAACGGCTGGCTTCGGCGCTCGACGAACATGGCGAGATGCCGCTTCCGCCCTACGTGTCCAGACCGGACGGCGCGACGCGGGAGGACGCCGACGACTACCAGACCGTCTACGCCGCGCGCCGGGGCGCGGTGGCGGCGCCGACGGCGGGCCTTCACTTCACCGAACGGCTGCTGCAGGCCGTCCGCGACGCCGGCGTCCGCATCGTGACGGTCACGCTGCACGTGGGGGCCGGCACGTTCCTGCCGGTTCGCGCGGAGCGCGTCGCGGACCATCGCATGCATGCCGAATGGGGCGAGATCGGCGAGGCCGCGGCGGGCGCCATCGCTTCCGCCCGCGAGGCCGGCGGCCGCGTGCTTTCGGTCGGAACCACGTCGCTTCGGCTCCTCGAGACGGCCGCGGGCGGGGACGGCGTCGTCCGGCCCTTCGCCGGCGAGACCGACCTGTTCATCACGCCGGGCTACCGCTTCCGCGCGGTCGACATGCTGATGACGAACTTCCACCTGCCGCGGTCCACCCTGTTCATGCTGGTTTCCGCCTTCGCCGGGCTCGAGAGGATGAAGGCCGCCTACGCCCATGCCGTCGCGCGGGGCTACAGGTTCTATTCCTACGGCGACGCCACGTTTCTCCATCGGGCGGACGGCGCGTGACGGCGTTCGGCTTCGAGCTTCTGGCGACCGACGGTCGCGCCCGGCGCGGACGCCTGTCGACGGCGCATGGCGTCGTCGACACCCCGGCCTTCATGCCCGTGGGCACGGCCGCGACCGTGAAGGGCATGACGGTCGATGCGGTGGAGCGCACAGGAGCCCGGATCGTCCTCGGAAACACCTACCATCTCATGCTGCGGCCCGGGGCCGAGACCGTGGCCGCGCTGGGCGGGCTGCGGGCCTTCATGGGCTGGCGCGGTCCGGTGCTGACGGATTCCGGAGGCTTCCAGATCATGTCGCTCTCGAAGCTCCGGACGCTGTCGGAGGAAGGCGTCGCCTTCCGTTCGCATGTCGACGGAGCCCCGCACATGCTCACGCCCGAGAGGTCGATCGGGATCCAGCGCCTTCTCGACGCGACGATCACGATGGCTCTCGACGAATGCACGCCGCACGGAGCCGACGAGGAGACGACGGCCGAATCGATGCGCCTGTCGATGCGCTGGGCGGAACGCTGCCGGGAGGCGTTCGCGCCTCGTCCGGGTTACGGGCTGTTCGGCATCGTGCAGGGCGGGACGGTCGGCGGCCTGCGCCGCGAATCCGCCCGGGCGCTGACGGATCTCGGCTTCGACGGATACGCCTTGGGCGGGCTCGCCGTCGGCGAGGGGCAGGAGGCGATGTTCCGGGTCGTCGAGGACACCGCCGAACACCTCCCGCGGAACCGGCCGCGCTATCTCATGGGGGTCGGAACCCCCGCCGACATCGTCGGCGCCGTCGAGCGCGGCGTCGACATGTTCGACTGCGTGCTGCCGACGAGATCCGGGCGCACGGGCCAGGCATTCACGCGCCGCGGCACCGTCAACATCCGAAACGCGCGTCATGCCGCGGACCCCCGGCCGCTGGATCCGGACAGCTCCTACCCGCTGGTCGGGGACGCCAGCCGGGCCTATCTGCATCATCTGTTCAAGGCGCGGGAAATGCTCGGGCCGATTCTGCTGACGATGCACAACCTGCATTACTACCAGGAGGTGATGGGAGGCCTGCGCGCCGCGATCGAGGCCGGCGCTCTCGGCGCCTTCGCCGCGGATTTCCGCGCCCGGCAGGCCGAGGGCGACCTCGACCCGCCGTGAGGACGGGCGAATGGTGAACCTCCGCGGCGGGATCCGCGACCGGGCGCTCGCGCTCGGCTTCGACGCGGTGGGCTTCGCGGGCCCCGACGTCGCCGACGCCGGGGAGAACCTCGCGGCCTATCTGGCGCGGGGCTATCACGGCGACATGGGGTGGCTCGACAACGCCCGGCGCCGCTCGCCGTCGGCGCTCTGGCCCGACGTCAGGAGCATCGTGGCCGTGGCGATGAACTACGGGCCCGGCGAGGATCCCCTCGACGCCCTTCGCCGCGCCGACCGCGGCGCGATCTCGGTGTACGCGAGGGGGCGCGACTACCACGACGTCATGAAGAAGCGCCTGCGCCGACTCGCGCGCTGGATCGCCGAGACCCACGGCTGCGAGGTCAAGCTGTTCGTCGACACCGCGCCGGTGATGGAAAAGCCCGTCGCGTCGCGCGCCGGGATCGGCTGGCAGGGCAAGCACACCAACCTGGTGTCGCGCACGTTCGGATCCTGGACGTTTCTGGGCGAGATCTTCACCACGCTCGACATTCCGCCCGACACGCCGGAGACCGACCGTTGCGGACGGTGCCGGCGCTGTCTCGACGCCTGCCCGACCGCCGCCTTTCCCGCCCCCTACCGGCTCGACGCGACGCGCTGCATCTCCTATCTGACGATCGAGCACAAGGGGCACATCGCGCGCGAGTTCCGGGTCGCGATGGGCAACCGCGTGTACGGCTGCGACGACTGCCTCGCCGTGTGCCCGTGGAACAAGTTCGCGCGCGCGACCGGGCATGCGGAGTTCGGCCCGGGCCCCGGCGTCTCCGCCCCGCTCCTGAAGGACTACTGCGCGCTCGACGACGCGGGTTTCCGGGCCCTGTTCTCGGGATCGCCGGTCAAGCGGCTCGGCCGCGACCGGTTCGTGCGCAACGCGCTGATCGCCGCGGGCAACAGCGGATCGCCGGATCTGGCGCCGTCGGCCATGGCTCTTCTCGACGACCCGTCGCCGCTGGTGCGGGCGATGGCCGTGTGGGCGCTCGGCCGGCTTCTCCCGTTGCGCAGCTTCCGCGCGCTGCGCGCGCGAAAAAGCGGCAGCGAGGAAGACGCCGCCGTGCGGGCGGAATGGGAGGCCGGCGGTCGTGCCGGTTGACGATCCGCACGTCGCGCGCGAACCCGGACTCCGGCGCGCGCCCGCACCTTCCGCAGCGCGTCCGGGGCATCGAGGCGGAGGGCCCGGCTGTTCCTTCCGCCCTCGTCGCCGCAGTGCCGGGTCGCCGCCGGTCAGGCCTCCGGCCGGAACAGGGGCCGCCGCCGCGGTTTCCCTGTTTCGCGCATAGCGATTATATGAAGGGCGACGAGGCCGTCGAAGGTCCGGGGCGGGAAACGGGCGACTTGTCCGGCCCCGACCCTGATCCGCCCGGCGGGCCCGGCTACGGGTGTCGTCGCGACGGAGGAACGCCTCGCTCGCGTGGCGGCCCTTCTGTCCGCTCCGGATCCGGCAGGCGCGGGAGGGAAGTCCGGTGACGGCGTCCGTTTTCGTGCACGCCGCGTGCCCAACGGGTGGTGGCGGGAGGGCGGAACCGGGAATGTCGGGGCGCATCCCGGCGTGGCGGCGTCCGCCTTCAACGGCTTGAAGACACGAAAAAATGCGAACGGATCGACATGCGAGGGTTTCCGTTGCGCCGATGATGGGGCGCACGGACCGGCATGACCGCTATTTTCTTCGCCAGATCTCCCCGTCGGTTCTCCTCTACAGCGAGATGATCACGACCGGCGCGCTGCTGCACGGCGATGCCGGCCGCTTTCTCCGGTTCGACACGCTCGAGAAGCCGGTCGCCTTGCAACTCGGAGGCTCGGACCCGGACGCGCTTGCCCGTTGCGCGGCGATGGCGGCCTGTCACGGGTACGACGAGATCAACCTCAACGTCGGCTGTCCAAGCGACCGCGTCCGGAACGCCCGTTTCGGCGCCTGCCTGATGAACGACCCAGCGCTGGTCGCCGCCTGCGTTCGCGCCATGAGGGTGGCGGTCGACCTTCCCGTGACGGTCAAGACCCGCATCGGGGTCGACGACAACGATTCGTGGGACCATTTCCGCGGTTTCGTCGAGACGGTCGCCGAAGGCGGTTGCGGGGTGTTCATCGTGCATGCCCGAAAGGCCTGGCTGAAGGGTCTGAGCCCCCGCGAGAACCGGGAGATCCCGCCGCTTCGCCACGAGACGGTCTATCGCCTCAAGTCCGAATTCCCGGAACTGGAGGTGGTGATCAACGGCGGCATCACGGGGGTCGACGGCGTCAAGGCGCATCTTCGGCACGTCGACGGCGTCATGATCGGACGGGCAGCCTACGAGAATCCGTGGCTGCTGGCCCGGATCGAGGCGGAGATCCTCGGCGGCCGGCCTCCGCCTTCGCGCCATGCGGCGCTCGACGGCTATCTCCCCCACGTCGACCGGGAGCTCGCCGACGGCGTTCCGCTTCCCGCGTTGACGCGCCACACGCTCGGCCTGTTCCGCGGTCTGCGCGGCGCGCGGGCGTGGCGGCGCATGGTGGGGGAGGACTCCCGTTCCCCGAACGCCGACAGCGGTCTGGTGCGCAGGGCGGCCGCGCTCGTGGAGGAATGACGCCGCCGGGCGCGGAGGTCGTGTTGACTCCCCGCCGTGGGCTGGGCATCACTTGCCGACGCCCGGACGAAGGAAACGACCTTGCCCGTGAAGATCTATCACAACCCGCGCTGCTCGAAGTCGCGGGCCACGCTCGACCTTCTCGAGGCCAGGGGCGTCGATCCCGAAATCGTGGAGTATCTCAAGACGCCGCCGAGCGCGGCGGAAATCTCCCGGATTCTCGCGGGACTCGGTCTCGAGCCCCGCGGCCTCATGCGCCGGAAGGAGACCGTCTACCGGGAACTCGGCCTCGATGCCGGGGATCTCGGCCGGGACGCGCTGATCGAGGCCATGGCGGCGCACCCGGTCCTGATCGAGCGCCCGGTGGTGGAGAACGCCGGACGGTTCGCTCTCGGGCGCCCACCGGAGAACGTGCTCGGGATCCTGTGAGGATCGGGCCGGCATGAGCGCGGCGCGGGGAACGGCGGTCGGCGTCGCGGCCATGGCCGCGGTGGTCGCCTGCTCCAACGTTCTGGTGCAGCATCCGATCGGCGACTGGCTGACCTGGGGTTCGTTCACCTATCCGGTCGCGTTTCTGGTGACCGATCTGGCCAACCGGGCGTACGGTCCGGAGCGCGCGCGCCGCGTCGTCTACGCGGGATTCGCGCTCGCGGTCGCGCTTTCCGTCGCGCTGGCCACGCCGCGCGTCGCGGTCGCCTCCGGCATCGCGTTCCTGGCGGCGCAGCTCCTCGACGTCGTCATCTTCGACCGCATCCGCAGCGACCGCAGATGGTGGATGCCGCCGCTGGTTTCGTCGCTGACCGCCTCGGCGCTCGACACCGCGCTGTTCTTCCCGATCGCGTTCGCCGGAACCGGCCTGCCGTGGGTCACGCTCGGCATCGGCGACTACGCGGTGAAGGTTGCGCTTGCGCTGGTGATGCTGATACCGTTTCACGCGTTGATGCCGGTGACCCGGGAGGCCTGAAGCATGGCGGACGGTGGCGGTTCGGGCGTCGGCGCCCGCGTGCTGCGCAAGGAGGACGAGCGGCACCTGCGCGGCGCGGGAAGGTTCACCGGAGATTTCCAGCGGCCGGGCCAGAAGGAACTCGCGTTCGTCCGCGGCGCCGAAGCGCATGCCCGTCTCGTCTCGGTGACGAAACCCGCCGGATTCGAGGATGCCGTCTTCGGTTCGGCGGATCTGGCCGGCCTCCAGCCCATGCGCGCGCCGTCCAGCCTGCCGGGGTACAAGGCGGCGGACTATCCGGCTCTCGCCGTCGGCAGGATCCGGTTCGTCGGCGAGCCGGTCGCGGTCTGCGTCGCCGACAGCCGGGCCGAGGCGGAGGATCTGGCCGCTCTGGTCGAGGTCGAGTGCGAGCCCCTTCCGGCCGTCACCGACATGCTGGAAGCGGCGGCTCCCGACGCGCCGCGCATTCACGACGGCTGGAACGACAACATCGTCATGGAGACGTTTTCCGACGAGGGCTTCGAGGGCATCGCGGACCGCGCCGCCGTCGTCGTGAGGCGGGAGTACCGCATGGCGCGCCAGGCCATGAACCCGATGGAAGGCAAGGCCGTGTTCGCCGAATGGGACGACCGCACCGACCAGCTCGTGATGTGGACGTCGACGCAGGTGCCGCATCTGATCCGCAACGGGCTCGCCGAGTTTCTCGGTCTCGAACAGCGTCAGGTGCGGGTGATCGCGCCGGACGTCGGCGGCGGCTTCGGCTACAAGGTGGTGCTGCAGGCGGAGGAGCTCGTCGCCGGGTGGCTCGCGTGCCGTCTGCGGCGCCCCGTGCGCTGGGTCGAGGATCGCCGCGAACATCTGGTCGCGGGCGCCAACTGCCGCGAGCATCATTACCGCGTGGCCGTCCACGCCACGCCGGAGGGCCGCATGCTCGGCCTCGACTGCGAGGTGACGGTGGACGCCGGCGCCTATTCGGCCTATCCGTTCACCAACGGCCTCGAGGGCGCGATGGCTCACGGCAACCTGCCGGGGCCCTACGATCTCGAGGCCTACCGTTGCCGGACGCGGACGGTGACGACCAACAAGCCGCCTCTTCTTCCCTATCGCGGCGTGGCCCGGCCGGGGGTCTGCTACGCCGTCGAGATGACCGTCGACGCTCTCGCCCGCGAGATCGGGCGCGAACCCCACGAGGTCCGGGCCATGAACATGGTCAGGGCAGAGGCCATGCCGTTCCTGTCGATCGCGAAAAAGCAGTTCGACAGCGGCGACTACGCGGATGCGGTGCGGCGGGCGGCAAGCCTGATCCGGCTCGACGACGTGCGGCGGCGCCAGAAAGAACCCGAGCCGGACGGCAGGCTGATCGGGATCGGGTTCGGCTCCTACGTCGAGCAGACCTCGCACGGCACGTCGGTTTTCGCGAGCTGGGGCGTCAAGATGGTTCCGGGCTACGAACAGGCGACGGTCCGTCTCACTCCGGACGGCGGCCTCGAGCTGCGCATCGGCGTGCAGAGTCACGGCCAGGGCATGGAAACGACGATGGCGCAGATGGCCCACGAGATCCTCGGCATAGACCCCGCCGACGTCGCGGTGACCCACGGCGACACCGGACTCACGCCCTATTCGACGGGCACCTACGCCTCGCGCAGCATGGTCATGGCGGGCGGCGCGACGGCGCGGGCCTGCCGCGCGCTCGCCGAGCGCATGGAGATCATCGGTGCGCATCTGATGCAGTGCGGGCCCGGAGAGGCGAAGGTCAGGGACGGAAAGGTGGTGAGCGCCCGCGGCGAGGTCTCGTTCGCGGAGATCGGCCGCGTCTGGTATCTCAACCCCGACGAGTTGCCCGAGGATGTCGACCAGGGCGGGGTGGAGGTCACCATGGGATACCGGCCCGATCCCGATTCCGGCGCGTTCACCTACGCCACCCACGCCTGCATCGTGGCGGTCGACCCCGACACCGGGGACGTCGAGGTGCTCGACTACGCCATCGTCGAGGACTGCGGAACCATGGTGAATCCGATGATCGTCGAGGCGCAGACCTTCGGCGGAGCGACCCAGGGCATCGGAACGGCGCTTCTGGAGGAATCGGGCTACGACGCCGCCGGCCAACCTCTCGCGTCGACCTTCGCGGACTACATGATGCCGGGCGCGGGCGAGGCTCCGCGCTACCGGATCGCCCACACGGAGACGCCTTCGCCGTACACCGAATTCGGAATCAAGGGGATGGGCGAGGGCGGGACGATCCCGGTCCCCGCGGCCGTCGGCAACGCCATCAACGACGCGCTGAGACCGGTCGGCGGGGAGATCCGGCAGACGCCTTTCACGCCGCGACGGGTGCTGGAGGCGCTCCATGGCGCAAACGGCGGAGGACGAGAGACATGAAACCCGCACGGTTCGAGTACGAACGGGCGACATCGCTCGACGACGCGGCGCGGACGCTTGGCGGCGCCGACGGCGAATTCCGCGTCCTCGCGGGAGGGCAGTCGCTCGGGCCGATGATGAATCTGCGCCTGGCGCAGCCGGACCGGCTGGTGGACATCTCCGCGGTCGACGGTCTGGACGGGGTGGAGGAACGGGACGGACGCGTCCGGATCGGCGCGCGCGTGACCCACGCCCGGATCGAGGACGGCGCGGTGCCGGGCGCGACAGGAGCCTACATGCGGTTCGTGGCGTCCGGGATCGCCTACCGCTCGGTGCGCAACCGCGGCACCGTCGGCGGATCGCTCGCCCATGCCGATCCGGCGGCGGACTGGCCGTCGGCGCTTCTCGCCGTGGGCGGAGAGGTCGTCGCGTCCGGCCCCGGCGGCGAGCGCAGGATGCCGCTGGACGGGTTCCAGACCGGACCGTTCGCCACCGGTCTCGGTCACGACGAGATCCTGACCGCCGTCGATCTCGCCCGGCTCGACGGCCCGTGGGGCTACTACAAGGTGTGCCGCAAGCCCGGAGAGTTCGCCGACGCGATCGGCGCCGTGACCGCGGGCCCGGAACCGCGGGCCGTGTGCGGAGCGACCGGAGCCGCGCCGTTCCGCGTGCCGGCGGTCGAGGAGCGTCTGGCCGGCGGCGCGCGCGCGCTGTCCGTCGCGGACGGGCGCGAGTCGCTGGCGCCACTCGACCCCGGATTCGACGACTACGAGCTCCAGATTCACGCCGTGGCCCTCAGCCGCGCCATAGGGAGGGCTTTCGCGTGACCGAACTGTCCCTGACCGTCAACGGCGAAGCCGTGTCCGCCGACGTCGAGCCGCGGCTGTCGCTCGCGGACTTTCTGCGGGACCGCCGACGGCTGACCGGCACCCATCTGGGCTGCGAGCACGGCGTCTGCGGAGCCTGCACGGTTCTCATGAACGGCGAGCCGGTCCGGTCCTGCATCGCCTTCGCCGTGGTCGCCGAGGGCGCGGAGATCACCACCATCGAGGGCTTCGACGACGACGAGCCGATGGCCCGGCTCAGAAAGGCCTTCCACGAGAACCACGCGTTGCAGTGCGGCTACTGCACGCCGGGAATGCTGATCGCGGCCCGCGACATCGTGCTGAGGCTGCCCGGTGCCGACGAGGCGCGGGTGCGGCTCGAACTGGCGGGCAATCTCTGCAGATGCACCGGCTACGTCGGGATCGTCGACGCCATTCTCGAGGTTCTGGAGGAGCGCCGGACATGACGCCGGCTCCGGTCAGAGCGCCTCCCGCATGCGGCGGCGGGTCGCCTCGTCGGGCATGGGGCCGGACGCGGCGGCGGCGAGGTCGGCCATGTGGGACGGATCGCCGGTGCCGGGAATGACGCAGGTCACGGCCGGGTGGGAGACGACGTACTTGAGGCAGAACTGGGCCCAGGTCGTGCAGCCGAGCTCTCTGGCGAGGCCGGGGAGCTCCTTGCCGCCGATTCGGGAGAGCAGCGCGCCGGCACCGAAGGGGCGGTTGACCAGCGTCGCGATTCCGTTGTCGGCGCAGAACGGCAGAATGTCGTTTTCGGCGTCGGGTTCGCCGATCGAGTGGCAGAACTGAAGGAAATCCACGGGCTCTTTTCTCGCCGCGTCCATGAGGTCGGCGAAGGCGCGGGGCTGGTAGTGGGTGTAGCCGAGATACCTGACGCGCCCCGCTTCGCGCCACCGGCGCAGGGTTCCGAGGTGGGTCCGCCAGTCCACCAGGTTGTGGACCTGCATCAGGTCGATGACGCCGGTCCGCAGAAGCTCGAAAGACGCCTCCATCTGGCGCACGCCCTCCGCGCGGCCGCGGATCCAGACCTTGGTCGCGACGAAGGCCGAACCGCGAAGATCCGCCGCGGCGAGCAGACCGCCGGTCACGCCTTCGGCGCGTCCGTACATCGGAGACGAATCGATGACGCTGCCGCCGGCTTCGAAAAGCGCCGACAGGACTTCGGGCAAGGCCTCGTGCCGCGGCGTGCCGTCCTCGACGTCGAAGCCGTTCCAGGTTCCGACGCCGACGACGCCGATCCTCTCTCCGGACGACGGGATCGCGCGTTCGAGCATGCGTCGAGAATAGCGCGTCCCCGGTCCTCCCGGCAATGCGCGAAGACCCGCGCCCGGGCGCGGGCCGGATGATCGAACGGCTGGCCGAACTGCTCGAGCCCGACGGGCTGCTGGTTCGCGGCGGGTTCCATCCCGGAAGAGGGGATCGGGTGCCGACGCTCGCGGACGATGCGCCGGCGGGGACTCTCGTGCTCGTCGGCAACGCGGGGCCGGCTCTCTGGCGCCGTTTCGTCGCCGATGCCGACCTGGCGGCCCGGGCTCCCCTCGACCGCTGGCTTCGCCCCAGGATCGGCCGCGCCGCCCGGGAGGCGGGCGCCGACGCGTTGGTCTTTCCGGAAGACGGCCCGCCCTATCCGCCGGTTCAGGACTGGGCGATGAAGGCCGATTCCGTCCACCGGTCCCCGACCGGCGTGCTGATCCATCCGGAGTTCGGGCTGTGGCACGTGTACCGGGCGGCGCTGCTGTTCCGGGAGCGCCTGGAACTGCCGGAAAGAGAGGAACGCCCGAGTCCGTGCACTGCATGCGAGACCCGTCCCTGCCTTCCGGCGTGCCCCGCCGGCGCCTTTCTGCCCGACCGTTTCGATGCCGAGGCCTGCGTCGGTCACGTGGAAAGCGACGACGGGGAGAACTGCAGGTTTCGGGGCTGCATGGCGCGGCGGGCCTGTCCGGTCGGACGGGAGTACCGGTACGTGGCCGACCAGCAGGCGTTCCACACCGCGGCGATGGTTCGGGCGGCACGAAACGTCGCGTCGAGGCCGACCGGGTAGGCCCGGTCGGTCGCGGTCCCGGCCCGGACGCCCCGGCACGGCGCGACGCGGCAGGCAAGACGGGATTCCCGCAACGGCCGGGGCGAGACGACGGACGCCTCTTCCCGTCCGGTCGTGGCGCATCTCCCGAACCTCCGTTGCCGGGGGCCCGGCCACCACGTACAATGGAAAACGGTCGCTCGCCGCATGGCGGGACTTCCGGCCATGACACGGGGGAGCCTGCCGGCCGCGGTCCGCGGGACGGGAGTGGATTCGGCGTGCTTCCGGCGCTCTCGCAGCGGCGCTCCGGCGACGTGCGGGATCCGTTTTCCGGATCGCGGAATCCCTGTCACGACAGGAACCGCGGACCGTCACATGACGCCGGCAACGGTCGCGACGGTCGGGCGGCATCGGTTGCGCCGCCTTTCCGGCTGTCCGCCGGGGCGTGCGCGACGGCCGGCGGAGGCCTCGCAGCCGCGACATCCGGTTCCGACGCGCCTCGCCGTTTCGCGACGGGCCCGGAATCTTCGGCGAGAGGGGGACAGGCATGCGTCTTGCGCTTCCGGAACCGGTCGAGACCCGTGACGTGCCGATGGACGACGGCGCGGTCATCCGGATTCGCCGCCACGGCAACCTCTCGGCTTCTCGGGTCGTGCTCAGCCACGGCAACGGATGCGCCGTCGACGGCTATTTTCCGTTCTGGGGGCTCCTGCTCGCGGATTTCGAGGTGGTGGTGTTCGATTTCCGCCACTACGGCGGGAATCCGCCGCATCGCGGACGGCACGATTTCCGGCGCTTCATCCGCGACCTGGGGCCGGTCTACGACGCCGTCGACCGGGAATTCGGGCGCAAGCCGCAGGTTGGCGCGTTCCACTCCATGTCGGCGCGGATGAATCTCAAGTTCGCGTTGCAGGCAGACTGGCGTTTCGACGCCCTGGTGGTCTTCGATCCGCCCATGGTGCCGCCCCGAGGCCATCCCCTGCACGAGATGCAGATCGACAACGAGAGACGGCTGTGGACCTGGGCCGAGGGTCGGCGGTCGGAGTTCGGCGATCCGGAGGAGCTCGCGGCGCATTTCGCGGCGTCGCGCATGCTCGCGGGCTGGGTCGACGGCGCCTACGACCTGATGGCGCGGTCGGTCCTGAGGCGGGACGGCGGATCCGGAAAATGGACGCTCGCCTGTCCGCCGAGGCTGGAGGCGCGCATATACCGGGAGAACGCCAGGCTCCGCATGTGGCCGCGGGCGGACGCCTTTCCCGGTCCGGTGAT
Organism: Alphaproteobacteria bacterium; assembly: GCA_965214975.1. GTDB lineage: Bacteria > Pseudomonadota > Alphaproteobacteria > MPNO01 > UBA830 > JAJEBT01. The sequence continues at coordinate 3,512,471 of OZ244055.1, read as the reverse complement.
GCTGGTCGCGAGCGACCCCGACGGTCCCGTCCCGTCGACGCCGGGCCGCAGCGCCCGGGCGCTGCGGGACGAACGGGGCTGGCGTTGCGAGATCCTCCCCGGCGCGGGGCACTTCATGCAGCTTCAGAAACCGGAGGCCTGCCGCGACCTGATGCTCGCGTTCCTGGACGGCATCGGGTTCCGCTGAAGGCCCGACTTTCCGCCGTCCGCCCGGAGAGCCGTTCCGCCGCGCGTCAGGCCTTGCCGGTTCCGGCGCGGCGCGCACGGCGCGCCGTCATCTTCTCCGCCAGGCGGGGAGCCCTGCCCGGCGTCGACCACGGGCAGACCGCGATGCAGATCCCGCAACCCTGCGTGTCGTTGAAATAGGGAATGCACCTGTCGAAATCGACGTACCACTTCCGCACGCCGCGCACCAGCCGCTTCTCGGCATGGATGGCGTCGGGCGGACAGGCGTCGGTGCACACGCGGCAACTCGCGCAGAAGTCGGCGGCGCCGAAGACGTCCGGGGCGTCGGCAAGCAGCGGCATGTCGGTCGTCACGCCGGCGAGGCGGAACGAGGATCCGTGGGTGCGGTTGATCAGCGAGCCGTGCTTGCCGAGTTCGCCCATGCCGCAGGCGATGGCGGGCGGAACGAGGAGCAGCGGGCCCGCCGCCGGGCCGCCATGAGGCCGGGCGCCGTAGCCTTGCGCCTGGATGAAATTGGCCACCGAACGGGCCGCCCGCGTGCCCCGGTTGTACTGGCGCATGACCTCGATCGGAGATTCGATGCCGGGCGCCTTCGCGAGCTCCGAGTGATCCATGGCCACGCCGATGACGACGATCCACGGGTCGTCGACGGCATGGCCCTCGTAGACCCATTCGGGGTCGACGGAGGCGATGCCCACGAGATCGCCCTCGTTGGCGAGGGCGTGCTCCTTGATGCGGCGCACCCAGTTCCGCGCCGTGTCCTCGACCGGCGTCTTCGGTTTCTCCGGGGGCCGGGAGTCGCCGCGGCCGCCGTACTTGAGATGGAAGTCCTTGAGTTCCGGCTTGCTGTCGAACTGGCGGAGATAGTAGTCCTGCAGCGCCCCGTGCGGCAGGTCGGTCTTGCCGTAATGCCAGAACACCGGCGTGGGCCGTCGTCGGCGGGTCTCGTCCAGACCGTTGATCGCGTTGCCCGACACGTCGGGGAACAGGGCGAGCTGCTCCTCGGGCGGGCGGTAGACCGGCTTGGGCCCGCGGGTCACGGCAACGCGACCGGCGTTCCGCCCTGCGCCGACAGGAACCCGTCGAGCTCCGTCGCCGACATCGGCATCGAGAACATCTCGTTCCGCATGTGCAGACGCTGCATCGACACCTCGAGAAGAGCGGCTTTCGCCGCCTCGAAATCCTCCTCGGTGGAGACCGTCCGCGCCAGCTCTTCCGCCGCGTGGTCGACGTGGCCGTCCTCGTCGTCGGCGATGACCCTGAACGCGGCGGCGAGCCTGTTCTCGAACGGCCCGCCGGCGAGCTTCGCGCCTTCCCGGAAGGTTGCCGTGCCGCCGCCTTCCGTCAGTTCCATCACGGCGCGCACGGCGGGGTTGCCGGAATTCCTGTGGATCCTGCGCATCCGGTTGAGCCTGTCGTCCTCGGGAAGCTGCACCGGATCGTCGGGGGAGAGACTGCGTCCGAGAAGATCTTCCAGAACTTCGGCGAGCACGACGTAGTGCATGAACTCCTCGGTCATCTGCGCAAGCCGGGAGTGGAACTCGCGGCGGTCAAGCCCGTCGTCGATGCGTTCGAACCGGTCGACGAGCTCGCGGAACTCCATGTGCAGGCCGCAGGCGTAGCCGTCCGTGGGGCCGTATCCGATGACGGGGTTGAGTTCCTTGTAGACGGCGGCCCTGAGGTAGCGGAGCCATTGTTCCCGCGACGGCCGCGAGGCGAAGAAACGGCGTGTCAGTTCCGCCTCGGTCTCCCAGTACGGCGTCGCGAGTTCGACGAGCTGGCGGGCGTATGAGGCCATCGGCGGTTTCCGGACGGAACGGCGACGGTTCGCGACGGGCGGCCGGTCCGCCCGGGGCCATGTTGCGCCGGCCGCCGCCCCGGGTCAACGGGGTGCCGGAGGACGGTCCGGAGTCAGCTGCGGATGATGGAGCCGCGCTCGATGACGAAGGTGCGGTCGAGCAGGTCCCTGATGTGCTTGTCGTTGGATTCGGCGACGAGCACGGACTCCCCCTCGTCCTTGAGACTGGCCATGATCTCCACCATGCGCTGGGCGAAGACCGGGGCGATGCCCTCCGACGGCTCGTCGAGCATGAGAAGCCTGGTGCCGGCCATGAGCGCGCGCGCGAAGGCCACGAATTTCTGCTGCCCGCCCGAGAGCTCGGTCGCGCCGCGGCTGCGGAATTCCTCGACCTCGGGCATGAGGCCGTAGATCCGTCTCAGGCGCTCGGCCGTGCCGTTCGCCCCGGTCGTCCATGTCGGCAGCAGGATGTTCTCCTCGGCGGTCAGCTGCGGAACCAGCCGCCGGTCCTCCGGCATGAAGCCGATGCCGAGATGGGCGCGGCGGTGGGACGGGGTTCCGCGCAGGTCGGTTCCGTCGAACTCCATTTCGCCGGTCTGGATCCGGAGCGCGCCCATGGCGGCCCGCATCAGCGTGGTCTTGCCGGCGCCGTTGCGGCCGATCAGTCCGCACATCGAGCCCGGCGGCACCTCGAGCGTGACGCCGCGGAGGATCGGCGTCGCGCCGATGTTGACGTGGATGGACCTGATGCTAAGCATCGGACTCTCCGGTTTCGTGGGCCGGATGGTATTCCTGCCCGATGACGAACTCGCGGACGCCGGGGTCGTTCATGGCGTCCGCGGTTCCGGCGTCGCAGATGATCTCGCCCTGGTAGAACGCCCACACCCGCTCGACGTAGCGCTCGACGATCTCCATGTCGTGCTCGATGAACAGGACCGTGCAGTCCTCCTCCTTCATGGCGTCCATGATGACGTCCATGAGCCCGAACTTCTCCTCCACGCTGATGCCGCTGGTCGGCTCGTCCAGCATCACGAGCCTGGGATGGCTCACCGTCGCCATGGCGATGTCGAGCAGCTTGCGGATCCCCTGGGGGAGGGCCTCGGCGGCGACGTCGCGGTAGTCCGCGATCCGGTAGCGCTCGAGATGGGTCTCGATCCTCCTCTCGCGCTCCTCTCCGAGGATCGGGGTGAACAGGCGCCAGCCCCGGTCCTCCGCGATGCCGTGGGCCATGAGCATGTTGTCGAACACGGTCTCGGACAGGAAGATCTGCGGCACCTGGAACGAGCGGCAGACTCCGAGCCGCATGATCTCGCGGGGGCGGAGGCCGAGCAGGCTCCGCCCCATGAACTCGATGGCGCCGCCGGACGGCGGCAGATAGCCGGTGACCATGTTGACGAAGGTCGTCTTGCCGGCGCCGTTGGCGCCGATGATGCCGATCGTCTCGCCCTCGTCGACGGTCACGTTGATGCTGTGCGCCGCCACCACGCCGCCGAAATGCTTTTCGAGGTCGCGGACCTCCAGAACCGTCGCCATCGCCCTACTCCGTCGCCTGCGCCGCGGCACGCGCCCGCCGCTTGCGCCATTCCGAACGCAGGGACCACAGGCCGTCCGGCAGGAACATGATGATCAGGAGCAGGCAGCCGCCGACGATGAGCTGCCAGACGTGCGGCGCGTACTCGAAGGCGAAGGTGCGCAGCAGCTCGTACACCAGCGCGCCGATGAAGGTTGCGCTGACGTTGCCGGTGCCGGCGAGGATGGTGATGAACACGAAATCCCCCGACACCGGCCAGTAGACCATCGAATCCGGATCGACATGGCCCACGGTCGCCGCCATGATCACGCCGCCCATGCCGGCAAGCAGCCCCGAGATGACGTACTTGACGTGGATCGCGTGCTCCGCGGAATAGCCGAGATACTCGACGCGGATCTCGTTCTCCCGAACCGCCATGGTCATGGTTCCGAGCGTCGACTTGAGATACCAGTGCGCGCCGACGGCGGCGAGATAGGTGAACGCCAGGCCGAAGACGAACAGCACCGTGCGGTAGGCGTCTCCGTCCGGCGCGATGCCGGCGAAGCTCAGAGGGCGGATTCCGATGCCGTCGGTGGAGCCGAGCGATTCCAGCTTGGTCAGCACGCCGTAGAGGATCATCGAGAACGCCATGTTCAGGAGCGCGAAGAAGATCGCCCGGTACTGGCGCAGCAGGAAGCCGAGGACGTAGGCGAAAGCCCCCGCGACGGCGGTCCCGGCGATCACGAGCACGAAGGCGTCGCGAACCCCCGCGAGCTGGAGCATCGCGACCGTGTAGGCGCCGAAGCCGAAGAACAGCGCGTGTCCGAAGGAGATCAGGCCGGCGCGCCACAGGATCAGCAGCCCGATGGCCACGCAGCCGCGCGCCATCGTCTGCAGCCCGATGGTGCGCATCCATTCCTCGAGCCCGAAGTTGAGCGCCAGCAGGACGACGAGCCCGACCGTCAGGATCCAGAAGGTCTTGTCGAGCAGACGGTTCATATTTTCCTCGTCGTGATCGGGGCGAACAGGCCCTGGGGACGGACGATGAGAACGATCGCCATGATCGCGTAGATCACGAACAGCTCGACCTGCGGAAACTGGTGCACCGCCGCCGCCCGGGCGATGCCGACGACGACCGAGCCGATCAGGGCGCCCGGGATCGAGCCCATGCCGCCGATGACGACGACCGCGAAGGCGAGCACGATCACCTCGACCCCGATGCCGGGCTGGACCGAGATCGTCGGCGCCTGGTAGGCCCCGCCGAGGGCGCCCAGAAACGTCCCGATGATGAACGTCGCGAGGAACACGCCGGTGACGTTGATGCCCATCGCCATGCTGATCTCGCGGTCGAAGATGACGGCAAGCAGCATCTTGCCCTGGCGGGTGCGGTTCAGCGCGTACCAGCAGGCGAAGGCGACCAGGAACGAGAGCGCGATCATCGACAGGTTGTAGTTGTCGAAGATCAGTCCGGCGATCTCGCTGTTGCCGAGCAGTTCCATGGGCTGGAACGCGAGATAGGGATTGGTTCCCCAGATCAGGATGATGACGTCCTCCAGCACCAGGAACGCGGCGAAAGTGGCGAGCACCACGATGTGCTCGTCGCGTTCGTAGAGGTGTTTCAGGAGACCGCGCTCGATGACGATCCCGAACACGAGACCGAGCGCGAGGGCCGAGACGAGAATGATCGCGAATCCGCCGACGTCGGCCAGTTCCGCGTTGTACCACAGGCCCATCAGGTACGCCGCGAGATAGGCGCCGAAGGCGTAGAACGACCCGTGGGTGACGTTCAGGACCTTCTGCACCCCGAAGATCACGGTCAGCCCCACGGCGACCATGAACAGGTAGGACGAGTAGATCAGCCCGTCGACGGCGATGACGGCTAGAAGCTGGAAATCCACGGCGAGACTCCCGTCCGCCCGGCGGCGCCCGCGAAGGCCCGCGTTCCGGCGCGTCAGGTTGGGAAGGGGCGCACCGGAAGCGCGGCGCGCTTCCGGTGCGCCGGACGCTGCTAGTTCAGCACTTCGCGCCCTTCATGCCGCCTTCCAGCCACTCGATCGATCCGACGCCGTCGGGCGGGTTGACGCACTCGGCCGGGTAGACCTCGACGTCCTTGACGACCATCTCGTTGCGGGCCGAATCCCACACCGTGACGCCCCAGAGATCGTCGGTGATCGCCTGGTGGCCCTTGGACAGCGCCATCCGCACGTTGCCGACGAAGGTCGGGAAGGTCGCGCCCTCGAGGGCGGCGATGACCTGATCCGTCGTCGGGAACCCTCCGGCCATCGCTCCCGCCTTGTCGTAGGCGTACTTGGCCGCGAGGAAGCCCTGGGCGAACTGGTAGCCGGGTTGCGAGGGAGGCTCGCCGTAGGTCTTGCGGTACTCCTTCTGGAACCACTGGTTGATCGGCGACGGGTCGTTCACGACGTACATGCCGTACGGTCCGCGCGTGCCGACCATCTGGCCCTGCGGGAACTTCTTGCCGAGACGGTAGGCGACGGTCTCGCCGACGGTGAGGATGAACGACTTCCGCTTGAACAGGCCGCGCGCCGAGGCCTGGCCGATGAACGACTCCAGATCGCCGCCCCAGAAGCTGGAATGGACGACGTTCTCGCGAGCCCGCGACAGCACCGAGATCTCGGTGCCGTACTGCCCGGAGAAGAGTTTGGGGAACTGCTGCTTGCTCGACGCCTTGATCTCGGGGGCGAGCGTCTCCATCGCGAGACGGAAGTCACGCCACGAATCCTGGCCCCAGGCGTAGTTCTGGTTGAGGCCGATGATCCCGGTGACGTCGCTCCTCATCTTGCTGACCAGATACCGCGCCGCCGAGGCGTTGTTGGCGGTGGCGTGGTTCATGGTCCGGAACACGTACTTGGGGTTCTTGACGAGCTCCTCGAAGATCCGCGGCGTGCCGCAGACCGTGGTGATCGTGAGAACCTTGAGCTCCTCCGCGACTGGCGCCGCGGCCGAGCACGTTCCCGAGGAGATGTAGCCGATGACCGCGTCGACGTTGTCCTTCTGCACCTTGTTGCGCAGTTCGGTGACCTGCTTGGTGTTGCCTCCGGCCTCGTCGTAGATCAGAAGCTCGATCTGGCGGCCCGCAAGGCCCTTGCGGTCGTAGGGAGCCGGAAGCTCGCCGTTGTTGATGCCCCGCACGATCAGTTCCACGCCCTGCTTGGCCGGAATCCCGAAGGCGGGCGCGGCGGCTCCGGTCAGAAAGACCGGCGTGGCCACCTTGACCGTCTGCGCGAGCGCCGCGCTCCCGCCGAACGCGAGCGCGCCGGCAAGCGCCGCGCCGGCCAGCCGGCGCGCACCGAGAGTTGCTGTCTTCATGGTCGATCTCCCTGCGTGTTCGTCCGTCTCGCCGGATCCCGGCCGCGGACCGCGAAGCGCGGACTTTACACGTTTCGCCGCGCCAGTCCACAACCGGGCCGCGCTTCGGGATCTACCGCGACAGCGCCGTGCACAGCCCGGCGACGCCGGGCTGCCGGTCGAGGATCCCGACAAGTTCCGCGGCCTCGGCCGCCCTGTCCGCGGGATGGCCCGCGCGGCGCGCGCAGTCGTCGAATCTGGCCCGGACCTCGGCGAGGCCGAACGGCCGCTCCGCGCTGCCGCGGGCGTGGTCGGCCCGTTGCGCGTACCGCCGCCCGTCGGCCGTCTCGACCGTGACGAAGGTGGTGACGTTGGTGAAGCCCGGCTCCTCCCGTTCGAAGGCGGCGTGCTCGACGCGCGCCATCATGGCGCGGACGTCGTCGCGCCGCACCATGGCGTCGGCGAACTCCGCCGGCCCGGCCCGGCCGGTCACGGCGATGACCGCGAGGACGAAGCGCATCGAGAATCTCGCCTCGGTGGCGTTTTCGGGGATTTCCGCCCGGAGCGTGTCGACGATGCGCCGGTTGGTCCGCACCCGGATGGCGGAGATGCCCTCGGCGCGCAGGTTTTCGCCTTCCATGAGGTCGAGCAGGCAGGAGGCCGCCGGATGGGTCAGGGCGCCGCTCGGGTGCGGCTTGATCCACACGCCCGGATGCGCGAAGACCCACGGTGCGCCCAGCCTGCCGACGATGGCGTCCGGGTTCGCGCCGCCGGCGGCGGCCGCGACGAAGCCGCCCGGGCCGTCGAGCGCGTCGGCGGCCGCGGTCACGCCGCGCCGCGCCAGTTCCGCGGCGGCGATGCCGTCCTCGGCGGCCCAGGCGGGGTGAAGGATCTCGGTCATGGTTCCGAAATTCCGCCGGACTCCGGCGGCGCGGCTCGCGGCGATGCCGAGGGCCCGGGCGACGCCTGCGGAATCGAGGCCCGCCAGCCGGGCCGCGGCCGCCGCCGCGCCGAACGTGTTGAGCGTGCCCGTCACGTGAAAGCCGTCGGCGTAGTGGCGGGGCGCCGTGGCATGGTTCAGCCGCGACGCCACCTCGACGCCGACGAGATAGGCCGTCAGAGTCTCGGCCCCCGACCGCCCCGACGCTTCCGCCGCCGCCAGCGCGACCGGAAGGACCGCCGCGCTGGCGTGGATTCCCCCGGTGCGGCCGGGATCGGTCTGGGGCGTCGTGTCGTCGTGGTTGTCGGCGTGGATCGCGGCGGCGTTGGCGAAGGCCGCGAAGCGGGGCGGAGCGCGGAGGCGCGACCCGAAAACCGCGCTTCCGCGGCCGGCGACGCCCTCGTCCTCGAGCCAGCCGCGGACGATCCCAGCAACCGGGGAGACGCTGCCCGCCAGCGCCAGCCCCAGCGAGTCCAGGACGTGGATCCGCGCCCGGGCCCGGACCTCGGGCGGCGTTTCGGCCCAGCGGGCCGAGACCGCGAAGCCGGCGATCGCGGAGGCGATCCCGCCGGGCGCGGCGAGCGGTCCGCTCCGGGGCACGGAGGCGTTTCCGGAGTCGCGGGGGAGGCTTTCCTCAGCCTCCGGCCGCTTCCCGGAATCTCGCCGACGGCGGCCCGGCGAAGCCCCAGCGGTCGTTGTGGTACTCCGGCGGCCGCACCCAGTCCTCCGGCATTCCCGTGCGGTAGCCGTCGTCCACCTGCTCGACCTCGGCGGTGTACTCGATCACGTATCCGCAGGGGTCGATGAAGTAGGCGAAGACGTTGTTTCCGGGGCCGTGGCGGCCGACACCCCATTCCACCGGATAGCCGGCGCGCTTCATCCGTCCGCTCGCATGCATCAGGGCGTCGTGCGAGGGCAGCTCGAACGCGCAGTGGTTGAGTGTCGGCGTCGCGATCTCGGTGTAGGCCAGCGCGTGGTGGTCGCTGCTGCAGCGGATGAAATCCATGTAGTCCGTGCGGTCGCTGAGCTTGAAGCCGAGGACGTCGACGAACTGCGCGCTCTGCGCCTTGCGGTCGGGGGAGTTCTGCACGACGTGGCTGAGCTTGACCGGCCGGGCGGCCGCCGCCGGTTCCGCCGCATGGCGCGAGACGCCGGCGGAGATCGTGTATTCCCGGCCGTGGAGGTCGCGGAAGACGAAGCCGTACCCGCCGCCCGGCCGCCGAAGCTCGGCCGGGCGGCCGGGCGCCGTGCCCAGGCTTTCGGCGCGCGCGTGCAGGCCGTCGACGGCAGCCCTGTCGCCGGCCGCGAGGTGGATTCCGAGCAGTTTCCGCTCCGGCCCCGGCCGAAGCGCGAGAAGATGGTGTTCCGGGCCGGTACCGCGGAGATACGCGGCGCCACCGTCCTCGGCGACCGTTTCGAGACCCCAGCACTCCTCGTAGAACCGCCTCGCCGCGCCGACGTCCGGCACGGCGAACTCCGCGCTGCGCAAGCCCGTCACCCTCGGCTCGCTCATGTCGCAATCCTTTCCGAATTCCCCGCGGGGCGCGGCCGGGAGCAGGATAGCCCGGCACGGGCGGCGGTCAACGAGCGGAGGCGCGCAGCGGGCGCGGCAGGGTCACGGCGCCGCGGGAAAGTACCTGTCGAGCCAGTCGCGCAGGATGTGCATGACGCGGACGTTGGTCTCGGCGAACATGAAGTGGTCCGTGTCGGCGGTCAGGTGAAGGTCGGTCGGCTGGCCGGCGCGCTTGAACATCTCGACCGACTGCTCGGTGGGCGTCACGGAATCGTTCGAGCTGTGCAGCAGCAGCAGGGGCCGGGGGGCGATGTCCGCGACCACCTCCTCGGCCCTGAAGTCGAACATGCTCTGGGCGGTCTCGGCCGGGAAACGCGAGACCGACCCCGGAGCCAGGTTGCCGCGCAGATGTTCCGGGATCGGCACGATGGCATGGCGGTCGACCATCAGCGATTCGCCGGTCTCCGCGCGGTGCCGCTTGCCGTCGGCGAGCATCCTGGTGAACGCTGCCCACGCCTCCGGTGTCGGGTGCTGTCCGCGGAACTTGCGTTCGCCGTGGCCCCATCCGCCCGACGACACGGCGGCCGCGACGCGCTTGTCGACGGCGGCGGCGTAGACGGCGACCGCGGCGCCGAAGCTCGATCCGACGAGAGCGACGCGTTCGGGGTCGATGTCCGGGCGGGATCGCAGGAACGTGACGGCCGCCCTGGCGTCTTCCACCTGGTCCTCGCAGAAGATGTGCCCGAACGTGCCGCCGCTCTCGCCGCAGCCGCGCATGTCGAAGCGGAAGACGGCGTAGCCCCATTCGAGAAACGTGCCCGTGGGGCCGACGACGTTGCCGGCGTTCTTGTTGCTGCCGAAGCCGTGCAGAACGACGACGACGGGCCGCGGGGTTCGGGAATCGTCGGGCAGGTGAAGGACTCCTGAAAGATCGAGGTCGCCGGACTTGAAGGTGAGGCTCTCTTCCATGGCGCGGGAGCTCCGTTGTTGCGCGGGCGCCCGTTGATACCCCAAGCCGGCGGCGCCGGGAACACGGGCTCCCGCTGGACCCGCCGGTTCCGCGGGCGCATCATGGCGCGATGCTGGCGAGGGGCGCCCCGGATGTCCGAGTCGCGCAGGGAGATCACCGTCGACGCGGCGGCGCTGCGGGCCTTCGCCGCGGAACTGTTCGCGGCGCGGGGCGTGCCGGCGGCCGATGCCGGGCTGGTCGCGGACGTGCTGGTGTGGGCGAATCTGCGCGGCGTCGATTCGCACGGCGTGCTGCGCGTTCCCGGATACCTGGCGCGCCTGGAGAACGGCCAGGGCAACCCCCGCCCCCGGATCGCCGTGGCGGCCGACATGCCGGCCGCGGCCGTGCTCGACGCCGACCGCGCCCTCGGGCCGGTCGCGCTCGGACGGGCCACCGGGATCGCCGTCGCCAAGGCGTCCGAAGCCGGCATCGGCGCGTGTTTCGTCCGGGAAACCACTCACATGGGGGCGATCGGGTATTTCGCGCTGCGGGCGGCGGCGGCCGGGATGGCGGGGCTGGTCATCGGCTCGTCGCGTCCGAACATGCTCTATCCCGGGGCGCGGCGACCCGGCATCGCGACGAGTCCGCTAGCCATCGCCGTCCCCGGCGGGAGCCACGCGCCGTTGCTGCTCGACATGGCGTCGGCCACCGCGTCCATGGGCAAGATCGCGCTCGCGCGGGACGCCGGTCTGCCGCTCGGCGAGGGGTGGGCGGTGGACGCCGACGGCAATCCGACCACCGACCCGGCGCGGGCCGCCATCCCGACGCCGCTCGGCGGCCACAAGGGCGGCGGGCTCGCGCTGATGTTCGAGTGCCTGACCGGCCTGGTCGTGGGCAATCCCCTGATCGCGCCGTTCATCGTCGGCGAGCCGGACGGCCGCCGCCACGTGCAGAACGGCCTCGCGCTCGCCATCGACATCGCGCGCTTCACCGACGCCGGCGCCTATGCCGAAGAGGTGGACCGACTGGCGCGGGCGCTCAAGACGCTGCCGCCGGCCGACGGCGTCGACGAGATTACGGTTCCCGGGGAACGCGGGGACCGGGTGCTGGCGCGGCGAACCCGGGACGGCATTCCCCTGCCGTCGGGCACCTGGGCGCGTCTTCGGGAGGTCGCCGGGCCGCTCGGGGTGGCGATGCCGGAACCGGCGTGAACCGGCCTACCGCCGGCGCCACTCGACCTCGTCCTCCCAGCCTTCCTCGACGTCGCGGACCGAGCTTTCCGGCGGCACGTCGGCCGGGATCCGGCGCTGGAGGGTGCGCCGGCCGTTCTCCTGCCAGTCGCCGGCGGCGGCCCGCGCGGCCGCCTCTTCCCAGCGCCGGGACCAGTCGCCGAGAGAGTAGCCGTGCCACGGCGTTTCCGGACGCAGCTCGGGCAGCCCGAGCCGTTCCCACAGCGCCCTGCCGGCCTCCATGTAGGGCTTCGCGGGCAGGGCCAGCGGCGGCATCGGGGATTTCATGGTGGCGTCGATCAGGAGCGTCGAATCCTCCTCGCCCTTGTGCTCGCGCCGGGGGCCGTGCCCCTGGCCGCGGTGGCGGAGCACCTCGACGTCCTCGGCCGGGTTGAGGCGGTAGCCCATGGCCCACAGGATCGCGTCGGCGTTGTCGGCGTCGATGTCCTCGTTGACGGCGATGGTGATCTTGCCGCAGTCGCCCTTGAAGCTGGCGGCGCCGTAGAGCGCCCGCCAGACCTCGGTGCGCGGGGTTTCGGGATCGACGGTGACGACGGTCACCCGCAGAAGGCCGGTGAGAGGCTCGTGGAGCGAGACCTTGCGCACGCCCTTGACGCCGAGATGGTCCCTGAGATGGGCGAGGAACAGCGGCTCGTAGGCGACGCGCTTGATGACCGAGCTTTCCGACGGCGCGACCTGCGAGATGTAGGACGGGATGACCGCGTTCCGGCGGTGGGTGATGGCGGTGACCTGCATCGGGAGGTTCATCTCCTCCAGCGCCACGTGGCCGTGGCTCTCGCCGAAGGGGCCTTCGGGCTCGAGCGCCCCGGTGTCGACGAGGCCCTCGATCACGAGTTCCGCCTCTGCCGGCACGAGAAGGTCGACGGTGCGTGCCCGCACGACGTTGACCGGCTCGCCCGCGAGCCCGCCGGCGACCGCGATCTCCTCCATGCCGAGAGGAAGCTTCTGCGGCCCGGTGAAGGCGACGCAGGGCGGGCAGCCGACGACAATGGCGCATGGCATCGGCTCGCCGCGTTCCTTGCGCATCTTCCAGTGCACGAACCCCTCGGCGCCGCCGACCCGCGTCGCCATGCGCACCACCAGCCGGTCGGGCGCCTTGAGCGCCGCCCGGTAGGTGCCCATGTTCTGGGTGCCGGTGTCGGGGTTGCGGGTGATCACGTTGGTCGCCGCGAGGGTCGGCGACGAATCGAACCCGGGCGTCGACAGCGGGACCGGAAGAGCGGCGAGACCGCCGTCGGCGCGGACGAGGTCGGCCCCCTCGACGACGGCGTCGTGGCACGGGGCGGCGGCGACCGTGCGCGGCGGGACCGGTTCCGCGATGGCGCGGCTCCACTTGGCGGAGATTCCGTCGAGCTCCGCGTCCATGCCGGCGGCGTAGATCGCGGGGTTGGCCGCGAGCGCGCCGATCACCACCGGGAAATCGTAGCGGCGCCCTCCGGAATCGACGACGTTCCGGAACAGGAAGGCCTTGCGGTCGCTTTCGCGCAGCCCGCCCCGGAACTGCCAGCGCACGAGCGGCGACATCTCGGTGTCCTTGTTGACGGGGTCGTCGATCGTGTGGAGCAGGCCGCGCTTCGCGAGTTCGTCGACATGCTGTTGCAGATCCCGATAGGTGCGGCTTCCGCCGGACGCGTCCATGCTTCCGTCTCCGTTGCCTGGGCGCGGGCGTTATGCCACGGCGCCCGCGAAAACGGAACGGTTCGGCCCGTCCGTCCGGGGCGCCGTTGCCCGCCTGCGCGGATCCGGAAGGCTGCCGGATGCGGCGGCCCTCCGGGATTCAGTCTCCGAGCATCGGCAGGATCAGGCCGTTTTCGCGCGCGCAGGCGATGGCGGCGTCGTAGCCGGCGTCGGCGTGCCGCATGACCCCGCTCGCGGGATCGTTCCACAGCACGCGTTCGAGCCGCCTCGCCGCGTCGTCGGTGCCGTCGGCGAGCACCACCATGCCGGCATGCTGGGAATAGCCGATTCCGACCCCGCCGCCGTGATGGACGGACACCCACGTGGCGCCGCTGGCGGTGTTGAGCAGGGCGTTGAGAAGCGGCCAGTCGGCGACCGCGTCGGATCCGTCGAGCATGCCTTCGGTCTCGCGGTTGGGGCTTGCCACCGATCCCGAATCCATGTGGTCGCGCCCGATCACGATCGGGGCGGAGACCTCTCCCCTGCGCACGAGCTCGTTGAAGGCCAGGCCCACCCGGTGCCTTTCCCCCAGCCCCAGCCAGCAGATGCGCGCCGGCAGCCCCTGGAACCTGATTCGCTCGCGGGCGAGAGACAGCCAGTTGTGCAGTTGCGGGTCGTCGGGGATCGCCTCCTTCACCGCTTCGTCCGTGCGGTAGATGTCCTCCGGATCGCCCGACAGCGCGGCCCAGCGGAAGGGCCCCTTGCCCCGGCAGAACAGCGGCCTCACGTAGGCCTGCACGAAACCCGGATAGTCGAACGCGTGCGCGACTCCGGCGTCCTTGGCCATCTGGCGCAGGTTGTTGCCGTAGTCGAGCACCGGGATGCCCGTCTCGTGGAACGCGAGCATGGCCCTGACCTGATCGGCCATCGACAGCTTGGCCGCCTTCTCGACCTCCTTGGGTTCCCGCTCGCGGCGGGCCGTCCAGTCCTCCACGGTCCAGCCGGCCGGCAGGTATCCGTTGACGGGGTCGTGGGCCGCCGTCTGGTCGGTGACGACGTCGGGGCGGATGCCGCGCGCGACGATCTCGGGAAAGATCTCGGCGGCGTTGCCCAGCAGGCCCACCGACACCGGCCTGCCGGAGGCGTGCGACCGCTCGACGATGGCGAGCGCCTCGTCGAGCCCGGTCGCGCTGGTGTCGAGATAGCCGGTGCGCCGACGGTATTCGATGCGGCTCGGCTGGCACTCGACGGCGATCATGCTGGCGCCGGCCATGGTGGCGGCCAGCGGCTGCGCGCCGCCCATGCCTCCCAGGCCCCCGGTCAGGATCCAGCGGCCCGTCAAGTCGCCGCCGAAATGCCGGCGGGCGACCTCGGCGAACGTCTCGTAGGTGCCCTGGACGATGCCCTGGCTGCCGATGTAGATCCACGACCCGGCGGTCATCTGGCCGTACATCATCAGGCCCGCCCGATCGAGTTCCGTGAAATGGTCGAGCGTCGCCCAACGGCCGACGAGGTTGGAATTGGCGATCAGCACCCGCGGCGCGTCGCGGTGGGTCCGGAAGACGCCGACGGGCTTGCCGCTCTGCACCAGCAGCGTCTCGTCGTCCTCGAGGACCGCGAGCCGGGCGACGATCCTCTCGAAGCACTCGCGGTTCCGCGCGGCCTTGCCGATGCCGCCGTAGACCACGAGATCCTCCGGCCTCTCGGCCACGCCGGGGTCGAGATTGTTCATGAGCATGCGCATGGGAGCTTCGGTCGCCCAGCTCTTCGCCGTCAGCTCGCTGCCGACGGGGCTGCGGATGTCGTCGAGGTTTCGAAGCGGACGGATGTCGGTCATGCCATGGCTCCGTCGAGGGTTCCGCCCGGCCGCGGGACCGGGTCTCCACGGGACCGGATCTTCATATGACGTTCTCCTTCGCGAGGCTCTCGATCTCCGGATCCGGCAGCCCGAGCAGGGACGCGAGGATCTGCCGGGTGTGCTCCCCGAGCAGGGGCGGCGGCCGGAGCGGCGGACGCTCGGCCCCGGAAAACCGCACCGGCTGGCGGACCAGCGGTATGGCGCCGAGCTTCGGGTGCTCGACGGTCGACACCAGGCCGCGAAACGCCGCGTGCGCGCTTTCCAGAAGGTCGCTCACGGAAAGCACCGGCGCGGCGGGGATGCCGGCGACGTCCATGGCCGCGACGGCCTCGGCCACCGTGCGCCGGGAGGTCCACGCCTCGATGATCCGCCGCAGCTCGTCCTCGTGCGCGTCGCGTCCGGCATTGGCGCGGAACCTGTCGTCCTCGGCCAGCTCGGGCCGGCCGATCGCGGCGCACAGCGCCTCGAACGCCCGGTCCGAGGGGACGACGATCACGACGTGACCGTCGCGGGCGCGGCAGGAATCGACCGGATAGGTGACGGGATGGCGGTTGCCGACGCGGGTCGGCCGGCGGTCGGTGTAGAGTCCGAGGCTGAGCGCGGTCAGCAGCATCGAGAACACGGAATCGAGCATCGCGACGTCGACGCGGCGGCCCTCTCCGGTGCGTTCGCGCGCGAACAGCGCGGCGACGATCCCCCAGGCGGCGAACATGCCGGAGCAGACGTCGGCGACGGATTCCCCCGCCGCGGTCGGCGGCCCGTCCGGCTGGCCGGTGAGATCCATGAGACCGCTCATCGCCTGCACCACGAGGTCGTAGGCGGGGCGTCCGGCGTGAGGGCCTTCGCCGCCGAATCCGGAGATGCTGGCGTAGACCAGCCGCGGATTGGCCGGCTGGAGCGACGCATGGTCGATTCCGAGGCGTTCGGTCACGCCCGGTCGGAAATTCTCGACCAGCACGTCGCTCACCGCCGCCAGCCGGCGCAGGAGGCCGCGGCCGGCTCCGGACTTGAGGTCGAGCGTGACGCTCTTCTTGCCGCGGTTGAGCAGCAGGAAGTAGGCGCTCTCGCCGTCGCGGAAGGGACCGAAACGGCGGCTGTCCTCGCCGGCTCCCGGCCGCTCGATCTTCACGACCTCGGCGCCGAGGTCGGCAAGCATCGCGGTGCAGAACGGCCCCGACATGACGCGGGACAGGTCGAGCACGCGGACGCCCGCGAGCAGTCCGCCGCCGGCCCCCGCGGGGGCCGGCGGCTCACGCGGGTCCGCCATCGCCGCCATCTCCGAGGTCGAGCACGAGCTTTCCGACCGACCGACCGGATCCCAGGTCTCCAAGCGCCTCGGGCAGGTCCGCGAAACCGTAGACGCGGCCGACGACCGGCCGGACCTGGCCGGCTAGGCACATCCCGAGAAGCCGGTCCGTGCATCGCGAGACCATGCCGGCGTCGCGGTCGTGGTCCCAGTAGACGCCGCGGACGACCGCGCGTCCGAGCAGCAGCCGGTTGGCCGGGATCCGGGGGATCTCCCCGCTGGAGAAGCCGACGATCAGCAGCTGCCCGTTGCGGGCGAGGCAGCGCAGGCTGTCGCGGGTGATCCCGCCGCCCACGGAATCCAGGACGACGTCGGCGCCCCGTCCCCCGGTCTCCGCCCGGACGACCTCCGCGAAGCTCTCCGAGGCGTAGTCGACGGCGACGTCGGCGCCGAGGTCGCGCGCGACGGCGCATTTGGCGGCTCCCGACGCCGCTCCGACGACGCGGGCGCCCAGCGCCTTCGCGATCTGCACGGCGGCCAGCCCGACGCCGCCGGCCGCGGCATGGACGAGAACGGTGTCTCCGGGCTTCGCCGAGGCGTCCTCGGCCAGCGCGACCATGGCCGTGACGTAGGCGACCGGAAGCGCCGCGGCGGCGGCGGGATCCATGCCGTCGGGGACGGGGATCGCCATGTCCCCGCGCAGCACGGCGTACTCGGCGAAACCGCCCCAGGACACCTTGCCCGCGACCCGCGCTCCCGCGGAGAGGCCGCTGGCCGGACCGGCCCGCACGACGGTGCCGGCGACTTCCTGGCCCGGCGTGAACGGCCGGTCGGGCCGGATCTGGTAGGCGTCGTCGATCATCAGCAGGTCGGAGAAGTTGAGGGAAGCCGCCTCCGTCCGGACCAGAATCTCGCCGTCGCCGGCGGCGGGAACCGGAACCCGGGAGATGCGAAGCGCCTCCGCGCCGGCTTCGCCGGGGGATTCCCAGGCCAGCATGGTCCCCGTCACCACGGCGGAACCCGTCCGCCGAGCCGCCGGCTCAGCGCCTCGGCGACGGCGACGACGCTCCTCGCGCGGTCGCGCGCCGTCCGGGGGTCCGTTCTCAGGATCGGACCGGCGATCGCCACGCTTCCGGCGATCATGCCGCCGGGCCCGACCACCGGGGCCCCGATGCCGTAGGCTCCCGGGTAGGTTTCCTCGCGCGAGGTCGCGTAGCCGCGCCTGCGGATCTCCTCGAGATCCCGCGCCAGGACCGCCGGATCGGTGACGGTTTTCTCGGAAAGCGGCTCGAGCGGGCCTTCGAGGACCGCCTTCCTCGCGTCGTCGGGAAGGAACGCGAGCACGGCCCTTGGCGGTCGCGCCGGCGTGAAGCGGCATCGTCGAACCGACGCTCCGGAAGACCCGAAGCCCTTCGCGCGGGCTCGGGATCTGGGCCACGCACACGACTTCGTCGCGCCCCGGCCGGTAGGAGGCGAGAAGCGACGTCTCCCCGGTCTCGTCGGCGAGGTGCTCGATGAACGGCCTGCCCGCGCTGTCGAGCTCGAGCCGCGCCGAGGCGCGCAGCCCGAGATCGACGGCCGCCGGGCCGAGACCGTAGCGTCCTCCGGTCCCGAGGGGGGCGAGATAGCCGCAGGCGCAGAAGTACCGGACCAGCCGGCTGACCGTCGACCTCGACATGCCGGTCGCGCGCAGAAGCTCCGCCTGGGTCCAGCCCGGGCGCTCGGGGGTGAACTGGTCGAGCAGGAGGAACGCCTTGTTCAGGAGGCCGACACCGTCCGGCGCCGCGACCGCCGCCGGCGTTCTCATCGCGGAACCCGCGGCCGCGGCGCGGAACGGGGATCCGGGGCGCGCGCTCCGGCTCCGGAACCTCTTTCGGGCGGGCGCCGGGAAATCCGCCTCGCGTGGAACTTCATGCCCGTCCTCCCTCCCGCGGCCGATGTTGCCATCGCCGCAGGATTCCCATAATATGACATTATGGACCACCATTCAAGAGATCGGGAATCCGCGGCGGCATCTCCGGAGACCCGCGCGAGGCGCGCCGGCAGGCGGTGTCGCGGCCGATCAAGGAGGGCATGATGAAACGCTTCTTTCCGCGCGCGGTCCTGGCGGCCGCGCTGGCCGCGGCCGCGCTGGCGCACTCCGCCTCGGCCGAAACCGTTCTCAAGTTCGCGAGTTTCGTGCCGCCGCAGTACGTCCTGCACAAGCCGGTTTTCCTGAAGCTCGCCGACGACCTCGACAAGGCGACCGGGGGCGAGGTCAGGATCAAGGTCTACCCCGCGGGCGCCCTCGGCAAGGGGCCGGTCGAGCAGTACCAGCGGGCCGTCCGCCGCATCGCCGAGATCTCCTACGGGCTTCCCGGGTACACGTCGTCGGTGTTCCCGATGACGCTGCTGATCGAGCTGCCGGGCGTCACGCGGGGCCACGGGGACGCGACGCGCAAGCTGTGGAAGGTCATGGACGACCGCCTGCGCGGCGAGTTCCGGGGCACCGTGCCGCTCGCGGTGTTCGTGACGCCGCCGGCGGTGCTGATGATGCGCGACCGGCCGGTCCGGTCGCTGCGGGATCTGCAGGGGCTCAAGATCCGGGTGGCGTCGAGATCCGCCGCCGCCGTCATCACGTCCTACGGCGCGACGCCCGTGCAGATGCCGGCGACCAAGGTCTACACCTCGATGAGCACGGGCGTCGTGGACGGCGCCCTCATGGGGTCGGATTCGCTCCTGATCTTCAAGCTGATCGAGACCTCCCGCTACGTCACGACCGGGCTGCCGGAGATGCCGACGACCATCTTCATGGTCATGAACGAGGACGCCTACCGGGAACTCTCTCCGTCGCAGCGGGCGGCGCTGGACCGCCTGACCGGGCTCGACATCAGCCTGCGTTCCGCGGACGGCCTCGCCGCTTTCGGCGCGCTCGCGCTGAAGAGGTTCCGCGGCCTGCCGGGCAAGGAGATCGTCGAGCTGGGCCCGGAGGCGCGGCGCGCCTTCGACGAAAGGGCCGCGGCGGCGGTCGACGGGGTGCTCGCGGAGCTCGACGGCCGGGGCCTGCCCGCGAGCGAGGTGGTCGCCGCGATGAAGAACTAGGAGCCCGCGCCGCCGATGCGGGTTCTCGACGGGATCTGCGTCGCGCTGGCCGTTCTTTCCGGGGCGGTTCTGGTCGCCCTGGTGGGGCTGACCTTCGCCGACGTCGTCCTCCGCTACGTCTTCGCCGCGCCGATTCTCGGCGCGGCCGACATGCTGCAGATGGGGATGGTTCTCGTGGTCTCCCTCGCGTTTCCGTTCACATGGAGAAGCGGCGGGCACATCGTCGTCGACCTGCTGCCCGACTACGGCCTCGCGGCGCTCACCCGCCTGCGCGACCTGGGGGTCCGGTCCGTGGGCATCGCCGTCTTCGCGCTGCTGGCCTGGCGCAGCTGGGTGCGGGCGGCCGACGCCGCGCTGTTCAACGAGGCGACGAACATGATCGGGATCCCGTTCCAGCCCCTGTTCTGGGCGCTCGCCGGCGCCTGCGCGTTCCAGGCCGCCGTTCTGTGCGTCGAGGCGGTTCGCGTCGCGGCCGGCCTGCCACTCGACTTTCCGGCGGGCCGGCACGGCGACGGCCGCGACGGCGGCTGAGCGGGGAGGCCGGCCTTGGATCCCGCTCTTCTGGGCGCGCTCGGCCTCGCTCTCGTCCTCGTCCTGATGAGTCAGCGCGTCCCGGTCGCCCTCGCGATGGCCGCGGTGGGGTTCGCCGGCCTCGCCGTGCTGAACAGCTGGCCGGCCGCTCTCGCCACCCTGGTCACCGAGACCTGGAGCACGGCGATCTTCTACGAGCTGACGGTCATTCCGTTTTTCGTCCTGATGGGCAACGTCGCGAGCGTGTCCGGAATGAGCCGCGACCTCTACGGCGCCGCCAACGCCTGGGTCGGCCACCTGAGAGGGGGGCTCGCGCACGGCACCGTTCTCGGCTGCACCGGGTTCGCGGCGCTTTCGGGGTCGTCGGTGGCTTCGGCCCTGACCATAGGCCGCGTCGCGCTTCCCGAGATGGCCCGCTACGGCTACGAGCGCAAGCTCGCCGCCGGCGCCGTCGCGGCGGGCGGCACGCTCGGCATCCTGATCCCGCCGTCCACGGGCTTCGTCATCTACGCCATCCTGACCGAGGAATCGATCGGGCGCCTGTTCCTGGCCGGCGTCCTGCCCGGAGCGATCCTGGCCGCGTTCTTCCTGGCCACGATCTCGCTCCGCATCGCCCTCAGGCCGGAGATCGGCCCCGCCGCGCGGCACCATGCCTGGAGCGAGAGGCGCGCGGCGCTGGCGCGGGCGGTTTCCATCATTCTCATCATCGTCGTCTCGATCGGCGGAATATACGGCGGCGTGTTCACGCCGGTGGAGGCGGCGGCCGTCGGCGCGGTGCTTGCGGTCGCGCTCGCGCTCCGCCGGCGCGGCCTCGCGCCGGGAGCGGTCCGGTCGGTCCTGCTGAACACGGTGAGCACGACGGCGATGATCTATTTCATCATCATCGGCGCCGCGGTGTTCTCGCCGTTCCTCGCGCTGACCGGGATCCCCGAGACTCTCGCCGGCGCCCTCACCCGGCTCGATCTCGGCCCGCTCACGCTGCTCGCGCTGGTTCTGCTCGCCTTCATCGTGCTCGGAACCTTTCTCGACGGCTTCGCGATGATGGTCCTGATCCTGCCGATCGTGCTTCCCATCGTCGAGCAGTCCCAGATTCCGGCCTTTCTCGGCATGCGCCCCGGATCCAGCGACCTGAGAATCTGGTTCGGCGTGGTGATGGTCGTCATCCTCGAGATGGCCCTGATCAGCCCGCCCGTCGGCATGAACGTGTTCGTCGTGAAGGGGGTGGCCCGCGACGTCCCGATGCGCGACATCTACGTTGGCATTCTCCCGTTCTGGGCGGCCATGATGGCCTGTCTCGCCGTTCTCGTGGCGTTTCCCGGGATCTCGCTGTTCCTGCCGAACACGATGCTGGGCTGAATGCGGGGTTCCGGACACGGCGCCGTCGGCGCAAGGCGGCACCGGCCGCGGCTTCCGGGGCGTTCAGGCGCCGAGGTCGGTGCGGACGCCGCCGCGGAACGCGGCGTGCAGCGGATTGTATCCTCCCCAGTACGCGAGCTCGGCCGGACGCTCGATGTTCCAGACGGCGAGGTCGGCCTTCTTGCCCGCTTCGAGAGTGCCGCGGTCGGCACCGAGGCCGAGCGCCCGCGCGGCGTTGCGCGTGACCCCGGCAAGGGCCTCCTCGGGCGTCATGCGGAACAGGATGCAGGACATGTTCAGCATCAGCAGCAGCGACGGGAGCGGGGACGAACCGGGGTTGAAGTCGCTCGCGACCGCGATGTCGACGCCGTGTCCGCGGAACAGGTCGATCGGCGGGAGCCTGGTCTCGCGAAGCGTGTAGAACGCGCCCGGCAGCACCACCGCCACCGTGCCCGCCTCCGCCATCGCGCGCACGCCGTCCTCGGAGACGTGTTCGAGGTGGTCGGCCGACAACGCGCCGAACCGCGCGGCGAGGGCGGCACCGCCGAGATCCGACAGCTGCTCGGCGTGAAGCTTCACCGGCAGCCCCAGGGCGCGGGCGGCGGCGAACACGGCTTCGGTCTCGGCGGGGGTGAAGCCGATGGATTCGCAGAAGGCGTCGACGGCGTCCGCGGCGCCGCGTTCGGCGACCGCCGGCAGCATCTCGCGGACGACGAGGTCGACGTAGTCCGTCCGGCGGCCGGCGAACTCGGGCGGCAGCGCATGCGCGCCGAGAAACGTCGTCCGCACGTCGACGGGGCATGTCCGCGACAGGGCGCGCGCCGCCGCGAGCTGCCTGAGCTCGGTCCCGGTCTCCAGCCCGTAGCCGGACTTGATCTCGACCGTCGTGACGCCTTCGCGGATCAGGTTCAGAAGGCGCGGCCGCGCGGCCGCGACCAGTTCCTCCTCGCTCGCGGAACGGGTCGCGCGCATCGTCGAGACGATGCCGCCGCCCTCGCGCGCGATTTCCTCGTAGGTGGCGCCTTGCAGGCGCCGCTCGAACTCGCCGGCGCGGGAGCCTCCGAAAACGAGATGGGTGTGGCAGTCGACAAGGCCGGGGGTGATCCACCGGCCCCCGGCGTCCACCACCTCGGCGGCGAGATCCCCGGGCGCACCCGGGAGGCTGTCCATGGGGCCGAGCCACGAGATCCTCCCCGACCGGCAGGCGATCGCCGCTTCGGTGACCGCGCCGTAGGGGGCGCCGCCCTCGGTCATCGTGGCAAGATCGGCGTTGATCCAGATGCGGTCCCAGTCCGGCATCGATCCGGTCTCCTGGCCGCCGGCGAAGCCTTCCGCGGCTGCCTGCCGGCCACCATAATCCCGCGGCGACCCTACAGGCGGAGGCGCGTTCCCGCAAACGGGGAACCGGCATGGGCTTGAAGCGGGGGCTTCGCGGAGCCGGCGGTCTTCCCGGTTCGATCGCCCGGGCCGTTCGGGCGGCCCGGGCCGGGCGGCGGCGCGCCCGGGGGACGGTTCCGTGACGGTTCCGGTCATCGACGTCCGGGCGGGAACCACGCCCCTGATCGTCAACGTGCCCCATGACGGCCGCGAGATTCCCGCGGCAATGGGGGCGCGCATGACCGCCGAGGCGCTGCGGCTGCCCGACACCGACTGGCACATGCGCGATCTCTGGGCGTTCGCCGGGGATCTCGGCGCGACGGTCGCGTCGGCCCGCCATTCCCGTTACGTGATCGATCTCAACCGGGATCCCGAGGGCCGGTCCCTGTATCCCGGCGCCGACACGACCGAACTCTGCCCGACCACGACCTTCCTGGAACGCCCGGTCTACCGGGACGGCCGCGGTCCGGACGCCGCGGAGATCCGCGCACGGCTGCGACGGTACTGGGATCCCTACCATGCGGCGCTGCGGCGAATCGTCGACGACGTCCGCCGGCGTTTCGGGGTCGCTCTCCTGTTCGACGCGCATTCGATCCGGTCCGTGCTGCCGCGTTTCTTCGAGGGCCGGCTCGCCGACTTCAACCTGGGAACCGCCGACGGCGCGAGCGCCGCCGACGGGCTCGCGGGACGCCTGTTCGAGGCGCTCGACGCGGCCGCGGGATACGACACGGTCCTGAACGGCCGGTTCAGGGGCGGCTACATCACCCGCCGGTACGGCGACCCCGGCCGGGGCGTTCACGCGGTCCAGCTGGAGATGGCGCAGGCCGCCTACATGGAGGAGGAGCCGCCCTACCGCCTGCTGCCCGACCGTGCCGAGCGCCTCGCTCCGGTGCTTCGCGCCTTCCTTGCCGAATGCCTGGCGTGGTGCCGGGAAAACGCGGATCCCGGAAAGAGGCAGGGACCGTGACCGCGGCATGGTTCCGGTTCGACAGCCTTCTTGCCGACGACGGCTGGCTGTCGCCCGGCTATCTGTCGGTGGACGCGGCGGGACGGGTTTCCGGAATATCGGGAGACGGGCCGGATTCCGCCTGCGAGCGCGTTGCCGGCATCGCGCTTCCGGGGATCGCGAACGTGCATTCGCACGCCTTCCAGCGCGCGCTGGCGGGTCTCGGCGAAGGCCTCGCGTCCGGCGTGAAGGACAGTTTCTGGACCTGGCGCGAACGGATGTACCAGTTCGTCGGCCGCCTCACGCCCGACGACCTCGAGGCGATCGCCGCGCAACTCTACGTCGAGATGCTGAAGGCCGGCTACACTTCCGTCGGCGAGTTCCAGTATCTCCATCACGACCGCGACGGCACGCCGTTCGCGCAACCGGCCGAAATGACCCTGCGGACGGTCGCGGCCGCCCGGCAGGCGGGCATCGGCGCGACGTTCCTGCCGGTCCTCTACCAGAACGGCGGGTTCGGGGGCGTTCCGCCTTCCGGGAGGCAGCGACGTTTCGTCAACGACCTGGACGGCTTCCTGCGGATCCATCAGGAGATCTCGGCGCTGTGCGGGGAAGACGGCGAATTCGTCGCCGGCGTCGCGCCGCACAGCCTGCGGGCGGTGGGCGAGGAGGCCCTCCGTTCGGTCGTGGACGCCGTCGGTTCCCGCGTTCCGGTCCATGTCCACGTCGCCGAACAGGAAAAGGAGGTTCTCGACTGCGTCGCCTGGTCGGGGCGCCGGCCGGTGGAGTGGCTTCTCGACGCGCTGCCGGTGGACGATCGCTGGTGCCTGGTGCACGCGACCCACATGACGGCCGGCGAGGTCCGGGCAGCCGCCGAGACAGGCGCCGTGGCGGGCCTGTGCCCGACGACGGAAGCCAATCTCGGGGACGGCCTGTTCGACCTGCGGGGGTGGCTCGACGCGAACGGCCGATTCGGGATCGGGTCCGACAGCCACGTTTCCGTGGACCCCGTCGAGGAGCTGAGGTGGCTGGAGTACGGCCAGCGCCTGCGCGAACGCCGCCGCAACATCGCCGGCACCGACGGGGGCTCGACGGGATCCCGGCTGTTCGAGGCCGCGGTTTCGGGAGGCGCGCGAAGCCTCGGTCGCGGCGAAGGCGGCCTGCGCGTCGGCGCGCGGGCCGACGTGGTCGTTCTCGACGCCGAGGCGCCGCTGTTCGCGGGGGGCGGGGTCGGGACGGTTCTCGATCGATGGGTGTTTTCCGGCAACGTGCCGGTCGTGAGCGACGTTCTGGCGGGCGGCAGGCGCGTGGTCCGCGAGGGGAGGCATCCGCTTGAGGACGACATCGCCAGAAGATACCGGCTGACGCTGGAACGGCTGCTTGCCGGCTGAATGGAGGCGCGGACCGGATTCACGTTCCGGACCCAACGTCCGGAACGTTCCCGCCGGCGGCGAGGGCGCTTCGCCGCCCTGTTGGAAACGGCCGCGGGCGGCCGATGAATCCGGCGCGTCCCCGGGCGGCCGACGGAGACCGGAGTCCGGGAATTCCGCCGGCGGCCTCTCCGCGAACTCCGGGTCGCGGAAGCCCCCGAACGCTCCGCCGCGGAGCGGATCGCGGCCCGCTCTTCCGGGGAACATGAAAAAGCGCTACGCTACGCGGGTCGCAAGGAACCTGCGACACCGCAGTGGAAGCTGTCGGCGCGGCGTTTCCGGATCGGTTTGCCGAACCGGTTGGATGTCGCTCGCGCAAGGCGTCGTGCCGATGCCCGACGGCCCCGTAACGTTGCTGGCACCATGACCGACGACGCGGACGCAAGAGATCTGGACCAATGGCTGCTGCTGCCGGTTTCCGCGCTCGGCTTGTCGGACCGGTCGGCCGCGCAGTTGAAGAGACACCGCGTGGAATGTCTCGGCGACCTGGTGCGGAAATCGGAGTCCGAGCTCGCCCGCGCCGCGCATCCGGGCGACGCGGGCCTCACCGAGGTCAAGGCGCGGCTGGCCGACATGGACCTCGCCCTCGGCATGCGACTCCCCGGATGGTCGGCCGGAGACGACGAGAGCGACCGGCTGGCCGCGCTCGCCGCGGCCGGACACGGCAGGGACGCGGGCACGGCCGGCCTCGAGCGCCTCTATTCGGCGAGAATCGAGGATCTCGACCTGTCGAACCGCTTGACGAACGCTCTGCTGGCCGGCGACGTCAGGTTCATCGGCGACCTGGTGCAGCGATCCGAACGGGATCTCGAGCGCATGCCGAGACTCGGCACCAGGTCCGTCGCCGAGATCCGGACGATGATGTCGGAACTCCGCCTTTCCTTCGACACCGACGTCGGCGAATGGACGGCGGAACGCGCCGAGGCCCGAGGCCGGGTCGGGACTCCGTCCTGGAAACCGGAACTTCGTGCCGGGAACGCGGTCTCGTTCAAGGACGAGATTCTCGCGGTGACCGGACTGATCCTTCGGAACCCGGCGCACCATGGTGCGCTGGCCGCCTACCACCAGCTCGACGGCGGCCCGGCGGTGACGTTCGCGCACATCGGCAGGAACGGCGGGAAATACGGATTCCAGGGTTCCGTCACCACGGAGCGGGTGTCTCAGGTCGTGGCCTTGGCCAGGGACCGGATTTCCCTCAAGGCGCCGCGCGCGGCCTTCTCGCATTGGGAGCGGTCCGTCGCGAAAGCGCAGCGGGCCGGCATCCTTCCCGAGGCCGGATTCACCGCGATGTTCGGCTACGAGGAGGCCGAATTCGGCTCCGGCGAAGGCTACCGCGCCCTGAAATTCGCGGCCGAACTGTTCGGACTGCCGTTTCCGTTCGACAGCTATTCCCTGACGGGAGGAACGATGGTCACGGCGGGAGACGGTCATGCGGCCCGCACGCTTCAGGGAAAACTGCGCCATCGGGTCAGCGGCAAGGGATTCGAAAGGACGGCCGAGACGGCGAAGGATCTGGAGGTGGCGCGGCAGGTGGTCGAGGCACTGGTGGAGATGGATCACTGGTTCGAGTTCCTGGACGCATCCCGGAAATATTTCTGGCGTCGGCCCAGGCTGCCCGTGGTCGAGGGGGGCAGCATCGCGAATCCGATTCTGATCTGCCTGTGCAAGCTTTTCTCGGTGGCGCCGCGCATCTCGGTGGCGGACATCCAGGACGCCATGGGAAGGTGCAAGCCGGTCAGGGGAAAACTGCCTCGGGAAGTGCTCGGCACGATCCTCGAGAGGTCGCGGATGTTCTCGGTCGAGGGAAACACGGTGTCGAGACTTCCGGGTCGGAACTTCCGTCACCTGACCCGCATCGATGCGGCGTTGCTGAGGATCGGCAACCGGCATGGGGGGGCCGTTCCCGCCAGGGTGCTGATCGACGGCCTTCTCGTAGAGGCCGGCCTGACGCTCGAGTACGCCCGCTTAGCCCTGGCCCACACGCCGTTTCTGCGCCGGAAGGCCGCCTCCCGGAACCGGCGCGGCAAGTGGTACGAACTCCTCCCCAGTCTCAGGGGCTTGGACGTCGCAAGAATCGAGGAAGCGCGGGCCCCGGACGGATCCGGCGCTTCCTGACCCGTTCCCGAAATCCGCGAACCCGGACGGCGCGCCCGCGTCGCCGACCCCTCGTCCCGAAAATCGGGCGAAGCAGGCGACCCCGGCGGGCCGGGTGGACGAGGACGGCACGCACCGGGCGCGCGTCGATGCCTGGACGTCGCTCCGGAAAACGAGCCTGGCACGTCCGACCGGAGAAAGGCCGCGTGCCGCCGTGCGGCCACGAAACAGCGGGAGGAGCGGGTGCGCCTGTCGCCGGAGGCATCCGCGACCGGCAACCCCGCCTCCGGGAAATCCCGACGGCGACCTCCGCGACGCATCGGCCGGACCCCGGAAACCTCTTCAATCGGGGGCCGGGGAGAGCATTCCCAGCGGGACGTACCACTTGCGGGACGGCCGTTCCTCGGTGAGGACGGTCGCCCTCCGGGTGATCCGGACGACCCACCCCCGGTAGCGAACCCCCTCGTGAACGAAACTCACCCGCGCGTTCGGCCGGATCCCCGCGTCGGCCGCTTCTTTCGAAGGCGTCGCAAGACCGTGGGTGATCTCCGTGTGGGCGAACTGGCTGGCGGCGATCGCCCGGAACGCCGGCCCGTGGCCCCGCATGCACCCGCTCGCGGCGTACTCCGCGACGTGAACGAGCTCGTGCTCGACGATCATCTGGACGATCGCCGGGGCGTTCGGGCATTCCAGACCCTGCAGCCGGACGGGCCACCGTCCCCGCCGGCAGGTCGCGTCGACGACGGGATGGCTGATCCGGACCACGACGCTCCCGCGGGAGACGCGCGCGATTCCGGCCGACGACGTGAGACGGAGGGACCATTGTCCGGCAAGAACGAGACCCTGCTCCCGCAGCGCCTCCTCGAGCAGGCCGTTCCACCATGTCCGGTCGGTCAGGCGCATGAACCTCAGGACGTCGCCGTGGCGGGCCGGGGAGAGCGCGAGGGACGGACCGGCCCGGTCGAGCGCGATCCGTCGCAGACGTCCGGCGTCGCGGGGCTCGCGCAGCCTTTCGCGGAACCGTTCGGTGGGCGATGACGGCAAGGGGAGGAATCCTGACTGCGGCGGGCGGCTCCGGCACCCGACACAATAGGGCACCGGCGCCCGGTGTCGAGCGCGTCGGCTCCCGCGGTCCTGCAGGGCCGCGGGAGGCTCTCACGGAAACAGGATTCCCGGGAGCCAGAGCGCGATCTCCGGAAACGCCATCAGCAGCGCGACCAGCACCGCGTCCGCGACCAGAAACGGTCCGATCCCGCGGAAAATGGTCGCCAGGTCGATCTCCTTGAGCTGGGCCTTGATGACGAAGATGTTGAGTCCGACGGGCGGGGTGATCAATCCGACCTCGACGACGACCACCATCAGAACTCCGTACCAGACCGTGTCGTAGCCGAGCGCGACGACGACGGGCAGAAACACCGGAACCGTGACCAGAATGATGGCCACGGATTCGAGAACGCAGCCGAGAACGATGTAGAAGACCAGGATCATCGCGATGACGGCCCATGGCGCCAGGGCCATCGCCTCGACGGCGTCGATCAGCGCCGTCGGAAGCCGGGTCTGGACCACGAAATAGGCGAAGATCCAGGCGCCGGCCACGATGAAGATGAGCATCGCCGTGGTCCTCAGCGTCGTGGTCAGGCAGTCGACGAAATCCGACCAGCCGAAACGGGGCGAGGCGGCGGCGATGACGATGGCCGCGAACGAGGCCACGCCGGCCGCCTCGGTCGGGCTGAACCAGCCGGCGTAGATGCCGCCGACGGCGAGTCCGAACAGGACGACGAGCTTCCACATCGCGGCCGCGGCGACGAGCCGTTCCCTCCACGGCATGCGGGGCCCGGCCGGCGCCCATTCCGGACGCAGGCGGGCGATCACCCAGACGACCGCGACGAACAGCAGGGTCAGCAGAATCCCGGGAATCATCCCGGCCGCGAACAGGGCGGGAACCGACTCCTCCGCGGCCAGGGCGTAGATCACCATGATCACCGAGGGCGGGATCAGGATGCCGAGCGTTCCGCCGGCGGCCACCGATCCGGTCGCGAGGCGGTCGTCGTAGCCGTAGCGGCGCATTTCGGGGACGGCGATCTGGGAAAACGTGGCGGCGGTGGCGACCGACGAGCCGCTGATCGCGGCGAACCCCGCGCAGGCGCCGATCGTCGCCATCGGAAGGGCGCCCCGCCGCCCGGCGAAGATGGCGTTGGCCGCGACGAACAGTTCCCGCGACATGCCGGCGCGGGTCGCGACGCTGCCCATGAGAATGAACAGCGGCAGCACCGAGAAGGCGTACTGCGACAGCGCGTAGGGCGTGTCGCCAAACACGATGAACGCCTTGTCCCAGCCGTCGATGGCGGCATAGCCGACCAGGCCCGTCAGGCCCATCGCCGCGCCCAGCGGCACCCGGAGAAACGTCAGCAGCACAAGTCCGCCGATGCCGAGAAGCCCGATGAGCTGGGTGCTCACGGCCGGCTCGGCGGTCTTGTCGCCGCGCGCAGGTCGCGGACGAAGATCGCGACCACGGCGAGAAAGGAGAACGCGACGCCGGCGAGCACGAAGCCCGCCTTCCAGATCATCGGGTACTGGAGGTCGGGCGTGACCTCCTCGAACGCGATGAAATCGAGCGCCGGCTGAACCATGTGAAACGCCAGAAGCCCCAGAAAGACCACGCTTGCGGCGACGCCGGTCAGGCGCAGAAACGCGACGACCCGCTGCGGGACGATCTGGTCGACGAGCTCGATGGTGATGTGCTGGCCCCGGAAGAACGCCTCGGGGATCGCGAGAAAGGCGACGGCCGCGAGAAACAGCTCGACGATCTCGTAGGTGCCGAAGATCGGGGCGTTGAACGCCGACCGCAGGCCGACGTCGACGACGTTGACGGCCACCATCGCCAGCAGGAAGACGGCGGCGACGCGGGTCAGGAACCGCGCCGCCGCCATCGCGAGGGGCATGCCGCGCCTACCGGCTCGAATGCTTGGCGGAAAGCTCCTTCATCTTCGCGAACGCCCGTTTCGCCGGAACGCCCTTCTTCTCCAGTTCGGCGATCTTCGCCGCCATGACCCGCTCCGACATCGCGCGCATCCGGGCGTCGGCCGCGGCGTCGAGGCTGACCGTCTCGATGTTCTGCTTGTCGAGATAGCCCGTGAAGGCCGGAAAGTCCCCCCAGCCCTTGGTCGCCATCTGCTCGACGCTGGCCAAGGATCCGAGACCGTCGACCAGCCCGCGAAGATCCGCGGGAAGGTCGTTGTAGGACTTCTCGTTCATGGCGAGGCCGAAGCTGATCACCGACACGAACATGTTCGAGTAGTACCTGACCAGCCCGCCGAGCTTGAACGCGAAGATGCCCAGGGGATCCGTCACGACCCCGTCGATGGTTCTTTTCTGCAGGGATTCCGCCATCAGCGGGGCCGGCAGGCCGATCGGCAGCGCACCGAGCGCCTTCATCATCGCCACGTCGGTCGGCGTCGGCGCGCGGTAGCGCCGGCCCTTGAGATCGTCGACGGTCCGGATCGGCTTGGCCGAATCGTAGACCCCCGAAGGCCGGTTGAAAACGATCCAGATCGCCTTGGTTCCCTTGTGTTCCGGCCCGAGATGCTCCGGCATGAGCTCGTGCGCGACCCGGGCGCCGACAAGCGCCCCCTTGAAGCCCGCCGGGAACAGGTAGGGGGCGTGGGTCAGTTCGGTGAGCGGAAACCGCCCGGGCGTGGTGCCGTGCTGGAAGAAGGCGAGGTCGGCGACGCCCTTGCGCGCCAGGTCGTAGTGCCTCGGCATCGGCCCCATCGAGGAGCCGTAGAAGATCTGCAGGTCGATCCGCCCGCCGGATTTCTCGGCAAGCTCCTTCTTCTTGGCCTCGAACCAGCGCGAGGTCGACGCCGGCTTCGGCGTGAAGTTCGCGACCTTCAGCGTGTAGGTCTTCTGCGCATGCGCCGACGTCGCGGCGAACGCGAGGGCGGCGACCAGAACGGCCGCCGTCGGCAGGCTTCGTTTCGTCATCGGTCTCTCCCCGTTTTCCGCCCGGCAGCCGGCTCCCGCGCCCCAACGCGCGGCGCCGCCCATTCCGGGAGGGGAAAGGCTAACGCACCCGCTACCGCTCCGGCAAGCGGATCGAGCCGCGGGTTTGAACGCCGGAACGCCATGCGGCAGGATGGCGACGGATCGAAAGCAGGGAGGCATGCCATGCCCAAGGTTCTCACCGACGAGCAGGTCGAGTTCTACCACAGCGAGGGATACGCGTTCCCGTTCAACGGCGTTTCGAAGGAACGCTGCCAGGCGCTGCTCGACGGCGTGCAGCGCTTCGAGGAGGAATACGGCGTCAACCCCGGCGTCTTCAAGCTCAAGGGCCATCTCACCATGCAGGAGACCTGGGACTTCGTCCACGAGCCCGCGATCCTCGACGCCGCGGAAGACATCATCGGGCCGAACATCCTGGCGTTCGGCTCGCGCTTCTGGGTCAAGCCCGGCGGCGACGGCTCCTTCGTGTCCTGGCACCAGGATTCGACGTATTTCGGCTGCGCCCCCCACGACATGGTGACGTGCTGGGTGGCGCTCACGCCGGCCACCAGGGAGAACGGCTGCATGCGCGTCCTGCCGCAGTCCCACCACGAGGGCTACCGTCACGAGGAAAGCCACGAGAACGCGCCCGGAGACGCTCCGGGAGAGAAGAAGAACCTGCTCGGCCGCGGCCAGACCATCAAGGACGTCGACGAATCCCGGGCCGTCCACATGGAACTGGAGCAGGGCCAGTTCTCGATGCACAACGAGCGCACCGCGCACGCCTCGTCGCCGAACTTCACCGACGATGTCCGCATCGGGTACTCGTTCTTCCTGATTCCGCCCCATGTCCGATCGACCCTCGAACGCCGGCCGGCGCATCTCGTGCGCGGCGTCGACACGCACGGGCACTGGGACAGGGATCCGGAGCCGACGAAGGACACCATGCCGGAACTCATCAAGATGATGCTGGCGCACAACGCCCAGTACACCAACCCGGAGTTCAGGCAGAACGCGTAGCCCGAACCGGCCCGCCCCCGCCGGACCGGCCCGCCCCCGCGCCGTGACCGACGCCGGAAGAGAGACTCCCCCGCGCCCGGAAACGGCGGGGGGAGAGACGGCGGCGCACGCCATGATGGCGTGCGCCAGCCTGATCTTCGGGCTCAACTACGTGGTCGGAAGATGGGCGGTCGGGGAAGTGCCCGCCTACACGCTCGGCTTCACCCGCTGGACCGTCGGCGCGCTCATCGTCCTGCCGTTCGCCTGGCGGCATCTGCGGGCCGAAACCGGACTCGTCCGCGAGCACTGGAAGCTTCTGGCCTTCGCCGGATTCGTCATGCCGTTCGTCGGCGCCGGCGTGACCTACGTCGCGCTCAACTACACCACGGCGATCAACGGCAGCCTGATCCAGACGTCGCTTCCGGTTCTCATCGTCCTGCTTTCATGGGCGATCCTCGGCGACCGCGCCAGCCCGCTCCAGTGCGTCGGCGCCGCGATCGCGGTCGCCGGCGTGTTCTACATCGTCTCCAAGGGCGACCCGCACGTCCTTCTCGACTTCCGCCTCAATCTCGGCGACGCGATCCTGATCGGCTGCAACCTCGGGCTCGCGACCTACGGCGTGATCGTCAGAAAGGTTCCGGCCGAGCTCAACCCCCTGTCCCTTCTCGCGGTGGTCTGCGCCTTCGGGGCGCTCTACCACCTCCCGTTCTTCGCCTTCGAGGTCGCCACCGGACAGATCCCGCAGCCAAGCACGGCGGCGGTCGGATCGCTGGCCTTCGTCGCGGTCTTCCCGTCGGTGGTCGCGATCATCGCGTGGAACAACGCGATCGCCCGCCTCGGCCCCAACCGCGCGGGCTTCTACATGTACCTGATTCCGGCCTTCGCGGCGGCCTTCGCCATCCCGTTTCTCGGCGAGTCCGTCGGGCTGTTCCATCTGGTCGGCGCCGCTCTCATCGTGCTCGGGGTCACGCTCTCGACGCGCAAGCCGGCGGCGGCGGGCCGTGGCCATCAAGGGCGCAAAGCCCCGTGAGACCCGGGAGAGGACGATGCCCCTGCTGATCAGCAACGACGTCACGTCCCGCGTCCTCGTCACGCGCGACGCCATCGAGGCGATGGAAAGCGCCTTCCGCCAGCACGCCGAAGGCATGGCGACGTTCCAGACCCGCACCGACATGTGGTCGCCGACGGCCGACGGGGGCGACTACTACCGCTGGGGGTCGCTCATCGGCGCGATCGCGGAACCTCCGACGCTGGCCTTCCGGTTCAAGTCGGACATCCTGACATGGCGCGAGCACGGGGGCGCGACGACCGAGGAATGGCATTGCGTCGAGCCCGGCCGCTACTGCGGTTTCATCCTGCTCATCGACACCACGAACGGCGAGCTGATCGGCATGCTCAACGACGGCATCATCCAGCACGAACGGGTCGGCGCCACCACCGGCGTCGGAGCCCGGCATCTCGCGCGCGAGGACGCCAAGGTCGTCGGCATGCTGGGCTCGGGCGGCATGGCGCGCTCCTATCTGCGCGCGCTCCGGGAGGTCCGCGACATCGAGGAATGCCGCGTCTTCAGCCCGACGCCGGAGAACCGCGAGCGCTTCGCCGCCGAGATGGCGGAGGAGCTGGGGCTCCTGGTGATGCCGGCCGGAGACCGCGAGAGCGCGCTCGAGGGCGCCGACATCGCGGCGCTGTGCACCGATTCCCGCGTGCCCGTGTTCACCGCCAACATGGTCGGCCTGCTGCGGCCCGGAGCCCTGATCGTCAACGTCCGCCACGACGAGATCGACGGCCAGACCTACGACGCCTGCGACCGGGTCGTGATCACCTCGAACGCCAGGCTGAACGATTTCGTCCTGGGATCGGAGGAGGATCGCCGGCGCCGCCCCATGGACGAGCACTACCGCCGCCGCTACCGGGACACCGAGTTCGAGGAACTGCCGCCGATCGTCGCCGGGCGGGCCCCGGGGCGGCGGGACGATTCCGAACTGATCTTCTTCCACAACATCTCCGCCGGCATCCAGTTCGCCGCGGTCGGCCGGCTGGTCTACGAACGCGCGCGCGAACGCGGCCTCGGAACGCCCCTGCCCATCGACTGGTTCCTCCAGGACATCCGCAACTGACGGAACCGGCGCGCCGGCCCGCCTCCGGGTTGACCCCGTCACGGGACCGTCTCAGGATGCGGACGGAAAGTTTCCGGCACAGTTCCCTGGCAACCGATTCGGGAGACGAACATGTTGGCAAGAAGCGTTTTCGCGGCCGGCGCGGCGGCCGCCATGGCCGCCGCGCCGGCCGCGGCGAAGGATCTCGGGGCCGTCACGGCGCTGCAGCAGACGAACACCCTGGCACGGAGCTTTCTCGCGAATTTCCTCGAGCCCGCCAACAGGATGGGGGTCGCGATCAGAAACATGGGAGGCCAGGAAGTGGTGCCGCCCCGCAAGGCCGCCAACGCCCTCAAGCGCGGCCAGTTCGACGTGCTGTCCGCTCCCACCGCCTACTACATCGGCACGGTTCCCGAGGGGTACGCGCTGCTCGCCGCCAACCAGGGCCCGGCGGCGCTGCGCAAGAACGGGGCGTGGAAGATCCTGGAGGAGGTCTATCTCGAGAAGGCCGGCG
The DNA here is from genome assembly GCA_965214975.1 of Alphaproteobacteria bacterium. Classification (GTDB taxonomy): domain Bacteria; phylum Pseudomonadota; class Alphaproteobacteria; order MPNO01; family UBA830; genus JAJEBT01. The sequence goes on along the minus strand of OZ244055.1, from coordinate 3,477,890 downwards.
CCCGGCTGCTGGCATGGGGGGAGAACATGACCTCCTACAACACCTATCTGTCGATCAAGCCGAAGATCGGGCCGGACGGCGTGCCCGACCTCACCGGCGTCAAGATGCGCGCGACCGGCACCTACCGCCCGCTGTTCCGCGCGCTCGGCGCCTCGACCATCAACATCAAGTCGAGCGAGATCTTCACCGCCCTGCAGCGGGGAACGGTGGAGGGCTTCGGGTTTCCGGACGTCGCGATCGTCCCGCTCGGCCTCCACAAGGTGGTCAAGTACCGGGTGACGCCGAACTACTACCAGACCAACCAGGTCGTCACCGTCAACCCGTCAAGCTGGAAGGCGCTGGGCGCGGAGGATCGCCGAAAGCTCTCCGAGCTGGCGCTCGAGTACGAAACCACCTCGGTGAAGTGGGTGGAACGGGAGCGCGTCAAGGAGGAGCGCCAGCTCAAGGCGGCCGGCGTCGAGGACATCGCGCTCGAGGGAGCGGCCGCGGCCAGGTATCTCGACATCGCCCACGGCGCCATCTGGAAGGAGCTGAAGGAACGCTCGGAACACCACGACGTCCTCCGTCCGCTGATGTACGTCCCCGGCAAGCCGAACCGGCAGGTCGATTTCGGGACCGGAAGACTGCGCCAGTAGCGGATCCCGAGGATCCGGACCGGCGATCCGGCCGGGTCCGTTTGACTCGGCCGCCGCGCGGGGCTAAGCGGGACTCGCGATTTCTCGTTTCTCAACCACCTGGACAAGGGAGACTTCCGACATGAACAGACTCGCGTGCGGCGCCGCCGCCGTTGCCGTCGCCGCCGTGACCGCGGTCGCGCCGGCGGCCGCGAAGGAGCTCAAGGCCGTGACCTCGCTCCAGCAGACCAACACGCTGACCAAGAGCTTCCTCGAGACCATGGTCGCGCCCCACAACAAGACCTCGGGCGACATGCTCAAGATCGCCTACCTGGGTGGCCAGGAGATCGTGCCGCCGCGCAAGGCCGCCAACGCCCTCAAGCGCGGCCAGTTCGACATGCTGCACTCGCCGACCGCCTACTACATCGGCACCGTGCCCGAGGGCTACGCGCTGCTCGCCGCCAACCAGGGCCCGACGGCGCTGCGCAAGAACGGCGCGTGGGATATCCTCCAAGAAATCTACATGAAGAAGGCGGGCGCCTATCTGCTGGCGTGGGGCGAGAGCCTGACCTCCTACCACATGTACCTGGCGAAGAAGCCCGCCATGAAGAACGGCATCCCCGACCTGACCGGCATGAAGATGCGCGCGACCGGCACCTACCGCCCGCTGTTCCGCGCGCTCGGCGCGTCCACGATCAACATCAAGGGAAGCGAGATCTTCACCGCGATGCAGCGCGGCACGGTGGAAGGCTTCGGGTTCACCGACGTGTCGGTCGTGCCCAACGGCTTCCACAAGGTCATCAAGTACCGCGTGGTGCCGAACTTCTACCAGACCAACACGGTCGTGACCGTCAACGCCGCGGCCTGGAAGGGCCTGAGCGGCGCCGAGAGGGAGGCCCTCGGACTGAGCGCGCTCGAATACGAGACGACGTCCATCTTCAACGTCGAGAGATCGCGCCACGAGGAGGAGAAGGCTCTCAAGGCCGCCGGCGTCGAGGACATCGTGCTCGCCGGAGACGCGGGGGCGCGGTATCTGGATCTCGCGCACCAGGAGATCTGGAAGGAGCTCAAGAACCGGTCGGAGTACCACGACCGCCTCAAGCCGCTCATGTACGTGCCCGGCAAGCCGAACCGGCAGGTCGATCTCAAGAGCGCCACGATGCGGCTTCGCCAATGAGGCGTGGCGGCTGACCGCCGATGGATCCTTTCGACAGGCTCCTCGGACGGGTTTCGACGGCGCTGGCCTGGGTGGCCAGCGCCGTCATTCCCTGCCTGTTCACGATGATCGTGATCGACGTGTCGCTCCGCACCGTGGGCGTCACGCCGCCGCTGTTCACGTCGTCGGTGGTCGAGTACGCGCTGCTCTACATCGCGATGTTCTCGGCGCCGTGGCTGGTGCGCGAGAAAGGCCACGTCGCGATCGAGGCCGTGGTCTCGATGCTGCCGTCGCGGGTGCGGCTGCCTCTGGCCAGGGCGGTCTACGTCGTCTGCGCGCTCGCCGCGCTCCTGTTCACCTGGTTCGCGTTCGGGCTGTTCCTCGAGACCGCCGAGTCCGGGCAGCTCGACGTGCGCGGGGTGGACATGCCCTACTGGGCGCAGTTCCTGCCGATGATCATCGGTTTCGCGCTCGTGTTTCTCGAATTCGCCATGTACGTCGCGGGACGCCGACACTACTACTCCTACGACCTCGGCGAGGTGAAGGACGGCGTCTGACATGGAATGGTACTGGGCCGGCCTGACGCTTCTCGGCTGCGTCGTCGGAGGGATGGCCCTCGGCTTTCCGGTGGCGTTCACGTTCCTCATCACCAACCTGATCGGCACCTGCGTGTTCGTCATCGGGACGCCGGTGTGGGAACCCGTCGGCTTTCTCCGGGAAGCCGGGAACAAGCTTCCGCAGATCGTCGACAACGCGCCGCAGCTGATCACGACGTTCACGCTGTCGCCGATACCGATGTTCATCCTCATGGGGTCGCTGTTCTTCCACACCGGCCTCGCCATCCGCGTGTTCGACGCGCTCGACACGCTGCTCGGCCGGATCCCGGGCCGGCTCTGCTATCTGACGGTCATCGGAGGTTCTCTGTTCTCGACCCTCACCGGATCGACCATGGCCAACACGGCCATGCTCGGCTCCCTGCTGGTCCCGGAAATGCAGCGGCGCGGCTACAACCGCCACATGTCGATGGGCCCGATCCTCGGCACCGGCGGCCTGGCGATGATCATCCCTCCGTCGTCGCTCGGCGTCCTGCTCGCGAGCATCGCGGGCGTCGACGTCGGCGCGCTCCTGATCGCCGGCCTGCTGCCGGGCTTCCTTCTGGCAACGCTCTACGCCGGGATGATCACCCTGATGCTGATCCTCAACCCGGAATCGGCGCCGAGCTACGAGGTCGAGCGGACGACCTGGGCGCAGAAGAGCTACCAGGTTCTGGTCAACATCCTGCCGATGGGCTTCGTCGTCTTCCTGGTGATCGGGTTCATCGTGCTCGGCTGGGCGACGCCCTCGGAGTCGGCGTCGTTCGGGGTGGTCGGGGTCTGCCTGCTCGCGCTCGCGCGGCGCGTCATGACATGGGACGCCTTCAAGACGTCGCTGATCGGCACCATCCGGGTCGTCGGCATGGTGTTCTTCATCCTGATGAACTCGACGGTGTTCAGCCAGCTGCTGTCGTTTTCCGGCGCGAGCCGGGGCTTCGTGTCCTGGGCGACCGGCTTCGAGGTGGCGCCGCTCGTCATCCTGATCGCGATGTTCCTGGTCCTGATCCTGCTCGGCATGTTCATGGATCAGGTCTCGATGATGCTGATCACGGTGCCGATCTTCTACCCGATCGCGACCCAGCTCGGCTACGACCCGATCTGGTTCTCCCTGATCGTGCTGATGTCCCTCGAGATGAGCGCGACGACGCCGCCTTTCGGGCTGCTGCTGTTCATCATGATGGGCATGGTGCGCGGCACCACGCTCGGGCAGGTCGCGCTCGCGGCGGCGCCGTACCTGTTCTGCGACCTCGTCCTGATCATCATTCTCGTCATCGCGCCGGGCATCGCGCTCTACCTGCCGAGCCTGATGTAGGCCGGCGCGGGTTGACAGGCCACGGCGGAACGGACAGTCTGGGCCGGTTCCGCTTCTGGAGAGTCCCGATGGCCAAGGCCAACACGATCCTGATCAAACTCGTCAGCACCGCCGACACGGGCTATTTCTACGTGGCCAAGAAGAATTCGAGAACCCGGACCGAAAAGCTGGAGTTCCGCAAGTACGATCCGGTCGCCCGCAAGCACGTGCTCTTCAAGGAAGCCCGCATCAAGTAGTCCGGAGGCTCCGGGGACGGTTCGGAATCCGGAACGGAACCCGAAATCAGGACGCCTTGCGGCGTCTTCCCGCGCGTCCCCGCCCGCCCGCCTTGGCGGCCTTGGCAGCAAGCAGTTCGACGGCTTCATCGAGCGTGACCGTCTCGGGCGCGATCGTCGACGGAATGGTCGCGTTGAGCTTGCCGTGGCGGACATAGGGGCCGTACCGCCCGTCGCGAACCTCCACCGGCTTGCCGTCCTCGGGATGGTCGCCGAGCGCGCGGCCGGACGTCTGCGCACGGCCGCTGCCGCGGCCTCTTGGCGGCTTTTCGGCCCAGACCGTGACGGCGCGGTTCAGGCCGATCGTCAGGACGTCGTCCTCGGGCCCGAGACTGGCGTAGGCGTCGCCGTGCTTGAGATACGGTCCGTAGCGTCCGAACCCGGCCATCATCGTCTCGCCGGTCTCGGGATGCCGGCCGATCTCCCGCGGAAGGCGGAGCAGGGCCAGCGCGTAGTCGAGGTCGACGCTGCCCGGATCCCTGCCCTCCGGCAGGGACTGCCTCCTGGGCTTCTTCTTCGATCCCTTCGCCGCCTCGCCGAGCTGCACGTAGATGCCGTAGGGCCCGTTGCGGATGCTCACAGGCAGGCCGGACTCCGGATCCTCGCCGAGCGCGCGCGGCCCGTCGAACTGCGCCGCCTCGCCTTTCCGGTAGGCCGAAAGGCCGGCCGTGTACCCGCATTCGGGGTGGTTCGAGCAGCCGATGAACCCGCCGTTCTTGCTGAGCTTGAGGCCGAGCCGGCCGTTCCCGCAGGACGGGCACTTGCGGGGATCGCCGCCGTCCTCGGAGGGCGGAAAGAAATGCGGGCCGAGATCCTCGTCGAGCCTGTCGATGACCTCGCTGATGCGAAGGTCGCTGGCGTTCCTGACGGCTGAATCGAACGCCGCCCAGAACTCCCGCATCAGCCGCTTCCATTCCATCTGCCCGTTGGAGACGTCGTCGAGCCGGCTCTCGAGATCGGCCGTGAAGCCGTACTCGACGTAGCGGCCGAAGAACGCCGCGAGAAACGCCGCCACCATGCGGCCGCGGTCGCTCGGAACGAATCTGTTCCGGTCGAGCGCGACGTATTCGCGATCCTGCAGAACCTGGAGAATCGGGGCGTAGGTCGAGGGCCGGCCGATTCCGAGCTCCTCGAGTTTCCCGACAAGGCTCGCCTCGCTGTAGCGCGGCGGCGGTTTCGTGAAATGCTGTTCCGGCCGGATCTCGCCGCACGTCACCTCCTCTCCCTTCTCCATCGCCGGCAGAAGCCGCTCCTTCCTGTCGTCCCCGTCGCCGGATTCCCGCTCCTCTCTCGTCTCGCGGTAGAGCTTCATGAAGCCGTCGAACTTGACGACCATGCCGTTGGCGCGGAGCGTCGCCGCACCGTCGGCGGAAACGATGTCGACGGCGGTCCGTTCGAGAACCGCGTTCTTCATCTGGCTCGCGACGGTGCGCTTCCAGATCAGCTCGTAGAGTCGCCGTTCGTCGTCCGGCAGGTGGACGGCGACGTCCGACGGCCTGCGGCCGCAATCGGTGGGCCGGATCGCCTCGTGGGCCTCCTGGGCGTTCCTCGCCTTGCTTCGGTACCGGTTCGGCTCGGGCGGAATGTAGGCGTGGCCGCATTCGCGGCCGATCGCGGCCCGCGCCGAAACGAGCGCCTCCTCGGAGAGGGTGACGCTGTCGGTGCGCATGTAGCTGATCAGCCCGACGGTCTCGCCGCCGAGATTGGCGCCCTCGTACAGCTTCTGGGCGGCGCGCATCGTCCGCGACGCGCCGAAACCGAGCTTGCGCGACGCCTCCTGCTGCATGGTCGAGGTGGTGAAGGGCGGCTGCGGCCGTTGCTGGACCGTCTTGCGCTCGATGTCCCCGACCCGGAACGCGCCGGCCTCGATTCTCTCCCTGGCTGCGCGGGCGGCCGCTTCGTCGGCAAGGTCGTAGCGGCCGAGCTTCCTGCCGTCGAGATGGGTGAGCCGGGCCACGGCGAAACCGTCGCCCGCGGTCCGGAAATCGGCCTCGACGGTCCAGTACTCGCGCGGGACGAAGCGCTCGATCTCGCTCTCGCGCTCGCAGACGATGCGCAGCGCGACCGACTGCACGCGCCCGGCGGACCTCGATCCGGGAAGCCGTCTCCAGAGCACCGGCGACAGCTTGAAACCGACCAGATAGTCCAGGGCCCGGCGCGCCAGATAGGCCTCTACGAGAGCCTCGTTCAGTTCCCGCGGATTGTCGACCGCGGCCCGCACGGCCTTCGCGGTGACCTCGTGGAACACCACGCGCTTGACGTCGACCCCTCCGAGCGCCTTGCGCTGGTTCAGGATCTCGCGGACATGCCACGAGATGGCCTCGCCCTCGCGGTCGGGGTCGGTGGCGAGATAGACGCGCGACGCCCCGCGGGCGGCGTCGGCGATCGCCTTGAGATTCTTCGCCGCCTTCGATCCCACCTCCCATTTCATCCGGAAGTCCTCGTCGGGCAGGACGGAACCGTCGTTGGGCGGCAGGTCGCGGACATGGCCGTAGGTCGCGAGCACCCGGTACCCAGATCCCAGGTACCTGTTGATGGTCCTGGCCTTCGCGGGGGATTCGACGACAACGAGATCCATGATCAAGAACCGATCCGCTGGAAGAGGTCGAACGGCGGCGCGGCATCCGGACGAAAGACGGGCCGGACCGCACGAAACCGGGGTTTCCGAGCCGCCGACGCGGGCAGTGGATACAGAAAAAACCGCAGACCGGCAAGCGGCCGGGCCGGCGCCGCACGGAATCCCGGCGACGCCGGCGCCTCCTCGTGCCCTTCCGGACGGGTTTTCGAGGCTTCCGGCCCGGAACTCTGCTAGTCTCCCGCCGGACGTTCGGTCGGGTGCCGGAAGCCCGGGCCGGCCGGCCCCGCGCCGCATGCAGGAGAGTCCGAACATGGTCATGAAACCGCGCGACCGGATCCCGTATTCCGCGATCGTCGACCGCAAGCCGCTGAAGCTGCCCGATTCGAACCGGATCGCGGTGTGGGTGATCGTCAACGTCGAGAACTGGGACATCGACAAGCCGATGCCGCGCACGGTGCTTCCGCCGCCCGGCCACGGGACGCACGTCCCCGACATCCCCAACTGGTCGTGGCAGGAATACGGCATGCGGGTCGGCTTCTGGCGCCTTCGCGAAGCGCTCGCGTCGCGGGGCGTTCCGGCGACGATCTCGATCAACGGCTCCGTGTGCCGCCAGTATCCGCGCCTCGCCGAGGGCGCGCTCGAGGCCGGCTGGGAGTTTCTCGGCCACGCCTACCGGCAGCGCCCGACCCACCTGATGGAGGACCAGCGCGACGACATCCGCCGGACCGTCGAGACGATCCGGGAGTTCACGGGGAGCGCGCCGCGGGGGTGGATGGGCCCCGGCCTCACCGAAACCTTCGAGACCCCGGACCATCTCACCGCCGAGGGCATCGAGTACGTGGCCGACTACCCGATGGACGACCAGCCCTTCGAGATCCGCACCGAGAACGGCCCGCTGGTGTCGATCCCCTACACCGTGGAGCTCAACGACATCCCGATGATGCTGATCCAGCACCACGGCGCCGAGGAGTTCGTCGACCGCTGCATGGCGAGCTTCCGGCGGCTCCGCCTCGAAGGCGCCGACGGCGCCCGCGTGATGGCGATCGCGGTGCATCCCTACATTTCCGGAACCCCGTTCCGCATCGGCCGTTTCGAGGAGGTTCTCGACCGCATCATGGAAACGGATGACGCGGCGATGTGGACGGGCAGCCGGATTCTCGACTGGTACAGGGCGGAGACGGCGTGACCCCGGCCGCTCCGCGGCGGCGCCCGCCGGCCCGCCGGCCTTCCCCGGGAGGCGCGCCGTGACCGCGATGATCGGCCGGTCGCCGCGACGCAAGGAGGACTTCCGGCTGCTCACGGGGCGCGGGCGCTACGCCGACGACAACGCGGCAGAGGGCCAGCTGCACGCGGCCTTCGTCACGTCGCCGCACGCCCATGCGGAAATCCGCGCCGTCGCCTCGCCGCCGCCCGGCGGCGGCGTCCATGCCGTGCTCACCGGCGCCGACTGGCTCGCCGACGACCTCGGCGCCATCCCCCACAGTCTCGGCTTCTCGAGCCCGCCCGACATCACGCTCGCCAACCGCGACGGCAGCGACCGCTTCGTCGCGCCGCATTTCCCGCTTCCCGCGGACCGGGCGCGCATGGTCGGGGAGCCCGTGGCCATGGTCGTCGCCGAAACCCCGGAGCTCGCCCGCGACGCCGCCGAGAGGGTCGAGGTCGACTACGCGCCGCTGCCCGCGGCCGTCGACGCCGAGCGGGCGGCGCGCGCGGACGCGCCGGTGCTGTGGCCGGAGCGCGGATCCAACGTCGCCATCGACGCCGACGTCAACGACTCCGAAGCCACCGGCCGGATCTTCGCGTCGGCGACCCGCACGGTGTCGCTCAGGACCGCGCTCTCGCGGGTCTGCGGCGTGCCCATGGAACCCCGGTCGTCGCTCGGCCGCCACGGACCGGACGGCCGCTACACGCTGGTCACCACCTCCGGCAGCATCTACCGCCACAAACGCGAGCTCGCGCGGCTCCTCCGGGTCGGGGAAGACCGGGTGCGCGTCGTCATCGGCGACGTCGGGGGCTCCTACGGCCCCCGCAACGCGCTCTACCCCGACCAGGTTCTGGTGCTGTGGGCGGCGCGGCGGCTCGGGCGGCCGGTGAAATGGACCTCGAGCCGCACCGAATCCATGCTCACCGACTACCAGGCGCGCGATCTCGTCGTCGAGGCCGGGCTCGCGCTCGACGAGGAAGGGCGCGTTCTCGCCTTCCGGACCGCCAACGTCTCCAACATCGGCGCCTATTCGGCCTCGTGGATCCCCCTCGTGAAGGGAATCGAGATCTCGACCTGCCTCTACCGCCCCGGCGCGGTCTCGGCCCGCGCCGTCGGCGTGCAGACCAACACGGCACCCACCTACCCCTACCGCAGCGCGGGCCGGCCGGAGGTCGTGTACGCCATGGAGCGGCTCATGGACATGGCGGCCGCGGAAACCGGGGTCGACCGCCTCGAGATCCGCCGCCGCAACCTGATCCCCCCGGACGCGATGCCACGGGACAACGGCTTCGGCATGGTCTTCGAGGCCGCCGACTACCCGGCGGCGCTCGAGCGCGCGGCGGAGCTTTCGGACTGGCACGGCTTCGAGGCGCGGCGAAGCGAGGCCCGCGAACGCGGCCTGCTGCGCGGCATCGGCATCGCCAACTACGCCGACCTGTCGACCGGCTATCCCCGCGAATGGACCGCCGTCCACGTCCGCCCCGAGGGCCGGGTCGGGATGGAGATCGGCACCATGGCCACCGGGCAGGGGCACCGGACGGCCTTCAGCCAGATGCTCGCCGACGTTCTCGAGGTGTCCTACGACGCGGTCGACGTCGGCTACGGCGACACGGACCGTCTCAAGGACGGCGGCGGCAGCCATTCCGGCCGCAGCATGCGCATGGGCGCGGTGGTCGTCAGCGACGCCGGCGCGCGCGTCGTCGACCGGGGCCGGCGCATCGCCGCGCACGTCCTCGAGGCGGCCGAGGACGACATCGTCTACGCGAAGGCCGCGTTCGCGGTCGCCGGAACCGACCGGTCCCTCGGCCTGTTCGAGGCGGCCGCCGCCGCCGAGACGCGGACCGACCTTCCCGAGGAGCTCCGGGGGCCGCTCCGCGAGGAGGCCGACGTCCACCTGCCGCGGGCCGTCATCGGCTCCGGATGCCATGTCTGCGAGGTCGAGATCGATCCGGAGACCGGCGCCGTCTCCGTCGTCGACTGGACCGCCGTCGACGACGTGGGGCGGGCGATCAACCCGATGACCCTCGACGGCCAGACCCACGGCGCCGTGATGCAGGGCGTCGGGCAGGCGCTCATGGAGCGTTGCGCCCACGACCCGGACAGCGGCCAGATGGCCGCGGCGACCTTCATGGACTACGCGCTGCCGCGCGCCGAGGACGCACCCCCGTTCCGGACCGCGTTGATCGAGATCCCGAGCCCGTCCAACCCGCTGGGCGTCAAGCCCGGCAGCGAGGGCGGCACCGCGGTCTCGCCGGCGGCGGTCGCCAACGCCGTGGTCGACGCGCTGTCGGAACACGGCGTCCGGCACGTCGAGCTGCCGGCCACTCCGGAAAGGGTCTGGCGGGCGATCCGCGGCGCGGGCGGGAACGGCTGAGCCGGAAAGGCCCGGAGCTCACTGTTCGTCGAAACGGACGTCGCGCTTCTCGAGGAAGGCCCGCATGCCCTCGCGGGCGTCCTCGGAGGTCTGGGTCAGGGCCGACGCCAGCGATTCGACGAAGTACCCCTCGCTCTCGCCCATGCGGTCGATCCGCTGGATGGCGTGCAGCATCATCTTGTTGGCGAGCGGCGCGTTGCCGGCGACGGTCTCGGCGAGCTCCATCGCGCGGCCGAACGCCTCGCCGGCGCCGACAAGATGGTGGGACAGGCCGATCCGCTGGCCCTCCCGGGCGTCGAGCCGCCGTCCGGTGAGCATCATCTCGGTCATGCGCCCGGGCCCGACCACCCGCGCGACCCGGACGCTCGCCCCGCCCCCGACATAGATGCCGCGCCGGCCTTCGGGAAGCTGGTAGACGGTGTCGGGCTCGGCCACCCGGACATGGGTCGCCGCCGCGAGCTCGAGCCCGCCGCCCATCACCGCGCCGTGCATCGCCGAGACCACCGGCAGGCCGCCGTACTGGATCAGGTCGAAGGTGCGGTGCCAGTAGCGCGAGTGCTCGAAGGCCTCGTCCACGCCGCGCTCGCGGTGTTCGGCGAGGTCGAGCCCGGCGCAGAAATGGTCCCCGTTAGCCCGGATCACCGCCGCGAGCGCGTCCTCGGGCGGTGCCGAGAAGAAGCGGTTGAGATCCCGGATCAGCCGGTCGTTGACGGCGTTGCGCTTCTCCGGCCGGTCGAGGGCGAGGACCGCGACGCGGCCGCGCATCTCGAACGCCACCAGATCCGAGGAAAACCCGTCTTTCGTCATCCGAAGACCTCCCGTGCCACGCCCCGGCGAACAGGACCGTCCCGCGCCGGCCGGTGATCCGCTCCTGGAGGGCCGGGGCGGTCCCGGCCGGGCCGTCACGGCGGTCTGCGGGCTCCGAGGGCGCCGCCAACCGGCCGGATCCGGTCCGGATCCCGTCATCCGGGCGACCCGGCCGGGCCGGGACCGCACCGCGGGATCATCCCGCCCCGGCGGGACGGCCCTCTATATGCGAGCACCCGGGCGGTGTAAACTCGATGCCGTCGCCCGGCCAAGCGGAGGGGACGCGAGATGGACGTCAACGGTCATGCCGCCGTCGTCGCGGGGGGCGCGTCGGGGCTCGGCGCCGCCGCCGCGCGCGCGCTCGCGGATGCGGGCGCCCGCGTCGCCGTGCTCGACGTCGCCGCGGAGGCGGCGCGGGCCCTCGCGTCGGAGATCGGCGGCGCCGCCGTCGCGTGCGACGTGACCGGCGCCGAAGCCGCCGCGAAGGCGCTCGACGAGGCGGCCGAAGCCGTCGGCCCGCCGCGGGTGCTGGTCAACTGCGCCGGCATCGGCCCGGCGGAGCGGATCGTCGGCCGCGACGGCCCGCAGCCCCTCGAGAACTACGCGCGCTGCATCACCGTCAACGTCATCGGATCGTTCAACATGATGCGCCTCGCGGCGCACCGCATGAGCGGGCTGGACCCGCTCGACGGCGACGGCGAGCGCGGCGTGATCGTGAACACGTCGTCGGTCGCGGCCTATGACGGCCAGGTCGGGCAGGCCGCCTATTCGTCGTCGAAGGGAGCGATCGCGAGTCTCACGCTGCCGGCCGCGCGCGAGCTGGCCCGCTTCGGCATCCGCGTCCTCGCCATCGCGCCGGGCGTCTTCGAGACCCCGATGCTCCGGAACCTGCCGCGGCCGGCCCAGGACTCGCTGGAGCGCGCGACCCCGTTCCCGGCGCGCCTCGGAAAGCCCGAGGAATACGCCAGCCTCGTGCTGTCGATCCTCGGCAACCGCATGCTGAACGGCGAGGTGATCCGCCTTGACGGCGCGCTGCGCCTCGCGCACGGCTAGGTTCCGGACATGGACGAGGCCCCCGTCGTCGAGGTCGCGCTCAACCGCTTCGGCGTCGAGGTCGAGGAGTCCGGCGGCGGCGTCACGGTCCTGCGCTGCCCGGAACCGCTCGACGAACTCCCGGACCACCTCGTCGCGACGTTCCGCGAACGCGCGGAACGGCACCCGGACCGGGACATGTTCTGCCAGCGCGACGGTTCCGGCGCGTGGCGCCGGGCGAGCTGGGGAGAGGTCCGGCGCGCCGCCGACGCGGTGGCGCAGACGCTGGTCGAGGGAGGCGACGGGCGCCCGGTCGCGATCCTCTCCGACAACTCGATCGAGCAGGCCTTCGTGCTTCTCGGCGCGATGACCGCGGGCGTTCCGGCGCTGCCGGTCTCGCCGGCCTACTCGCTGATGAGCAGGGACCACGAAAAGCTCAGGGGCGTGATCGCCCATCACGACCCGGGCGTCGTCTTCGTGCAGGACACCGGGCCGTTCGCCGCGGCGCTCGACGCGCTCGACATGTCGGACCGCCGGCTCGTCGCCGCCCGGCCCGGAGACGCGGCGCCGGCCGCCGAGCCGCTCGACGACTGGCTGGCCCGCGCGCCGACCGGCTCGGTCGAGGACGCGCTGGCCCGGGTCGGGCATGACACGGTGGCCAAGATCCTGCTGACCTCCGGCTCGACCGGCCTGCCCAAGGGGGTTCTCAACACCCATCTCATGATGGTGTCCAACCAGGTCGCGATGGCGCAGATCTACGCCTTCCTGAAGGAGGCCCCGCCGGTGTTCCTCGACTGGCTGCCGTGGAACCACACCTTCGGCGGCAACTACAACTTCAACGCCGTCGTCCACCATGGCGGCACCATGTACGTCGACGAGGGCCGTCCGGTGCCCGGGCGCATCGAGGCGACGCTGGCCAACATGCGGGAGATCTCGCCGACGCTCTATCTCAACGTGCCGAGAGGCTTCGACCTGCTGCTGCCGCTGCTCGAGGCCGACGAGGCCGCGCGCCGCGGCCTGTTCCGGGATCTCAAGCTCCTGTTCTTCGCCGGCTCCGCCCTGCCCCGCAACGTCTGGGAACGCCTTGACCGCCTGGCGGTCGGGGCCGTCGGCGCCCGGGTCACGATCACGACGTCGCTGGGATCGACGGAGACCGCGCCCGCGGCGACCTACATGAACTGGATTCCCGAATCCGCGGGCAACGTCGGCATCCCGATTCCCGGCTGCGAGGTCAAGCTGGTGCCGAGCGGCGACAAGCTCGAGGTCCGCATGCGCGGCCCGAACATCACGCCCGGCTACTTCCGGGAGGAGGCGCTGACCGAAGCCGCGTTCGACGAGGACGGGTTCTTCCGCATCGGCGACGCGGCGCGGTTCGAGGATCCGGACGATCCGGGGCAGGGCATCGTCTTCGACGGCCGGGTCGCCGAGAACTTCAAGCTGACGACCGGCACCTGGGTGCATGCCGGACAGCTCCGGCTGCAGGCGATCGCGGCCGCGGCGCCGGCGCTCCAGGACGCGGTCGTCACCGGCGAGGAGCGCAGCGAGGTCGGGCTTCTGGCGTTCGCGAGCGCGGACGGCTGCCGGTCGCTCGCCGGCGAAGAGGCCGCGCCCGAGGAACTGGTCCGCGACGCGCGCGTGCACGACGCGGTGCGCAAGGGGCTCGCGGCCCACAACGCCGCGAACCCCGGCAGCTCGACCCGCATCCGCCGGGCTCTGCTGATGACCGAGCCCCCGCAGATCGACGCCGGGGAGATCACGGACAAGGGCTACATCAACCAGCGGGCGGTTCTCGCGCGCAGGGCGGCGCTCGTGGAGCGCCTCTACCGGGGCGACGGCGCCGACGTGGTTGTCGCCGACTGATGCGGAAAGAACGACCAGGGGAGCGAAGGGAATGATCAAGGTCAGGGACATCGCGTTCGGCCGGCTGCAGTCGCCCGATCTCGATCTCGCGGAGGAGTTCCTGTCGGATTTCGGGATGATCCGCGCCGAGCGCACGGCCGACAGGCTGTACATGCGCGGCACCGATCCGGAGCCGTTCGTCCACGTCACGCATCTCGGGGAGCCGAGATTCATCGGCCTCGCCTTCGACGCCCGGAGCGAGGAGGATCTCCGGACGATCGCGGGCGCCGAAGGCGCGTCCGGGATCGAGAACCTCGACGAGCCGGGCGGCGGCAAGCGGGTGCGGCTCACGGACCCCCACGGCTACCAGGTCGAGATCGTCTGGGGCCGCGAGCGGGTCGCGCCCGTCGAGGTCGCGCGGTTTCCGGTCAACACCGGGAGCGCCAGGAACGTCCGCGCCGGGGAGCTCACGCGCATCGACGCCGGACCGTCGCACGTCAAGCGGCTCGGCCACGCAGTCGTCATGACCACCGACCTGCGCGGCGGCACCGACTGGTACCGGAGCCGCCTCGGCCTGGTTTCGTCGGACGAGGTCTACGTCGAGGGCGACAGTGAGAAGGTCGTCGCGACCTTCAACCGCGTCGACGCCGGACCCGAATACGTCGATCACCACACGTTCCTGTGCGTGGCCGGCGACAGGACCGGCCTCAACCATCTCGCGTTCGAGGTCCAGGACATCGACGACGTGTTCATGGGGCACGCGCATCTGCGCGGCCGCGGCAGGTACGACCACATGTGGGGCACCGGCCGGCACGTGCTCGGAAGCCAGGTCTTCGACTACTGGCTCGACCCCTGGGGCCGGGTGCACGAGCACTGGACGGACAGCGACCGGCTGAACGACCGCAACGCCCCGAACCTGGTCCCGGCCGAGATCGGGTTCCAGTCGCAGTGGGGAGAGGCGGTTCCGGAACGTTTCATCGGCCACGCGACGCCGTGAGGCGCCGGGGCGGATCACGCGCAGGGAGAACCTCATGCAGGCAAGAGTGAACGGCGTCACGATCAACTACGAGGTCTCGGGCCGCGGCGACGGGCCGTGGCTGACGTTCTCGAACTCGCTGGCGACCAACCTCGGCATGTGGGACGAGCAGGCGGCCGCGTTCGGCGACCGCTACCGCGTCCTGCGCTACGACAAGCGCGGCCACGGCGGGTCGGAGGCGGTCGAGGGGCCCTACGACTTCGACGACCTGATCGGCGACGTGGTGGGCCTCTGGGACCATCTCGGGATCGAGAGATCCGCGTTCGTCGGGCTCTCGATCGGCGGCATGACCGCCCAGGGCCTGCTGCTCGCCCACGGAACCCGGGTCACCGCGACGGTGATGGCCAACACCATGGCGCTGTGCCGGCCCGAGATTCTTCCGGCGTGGGAGAACCGCATCCGGGCGGTCCGCGAGGGCGGCATGAAGGCGGTGCTCGAGCCGACGATGGAGCGCTGGTTCACGCCCGGCTACCGGGCGGGCGGCGCGGCGCGTCTCGGCGACGTCGAGGCGATGATCCTGGGCACCTCCGCGGCCGGCTACTGCGGCTGCGCGCATGCCATCCAGCAGCTCGCCTATCTCGACCGGCTCGAATCGCTCGATCATCCGGTGCTGCTGATCGCCGGAACCCATGACGGCGGCACGCCGCCCGAGGGCATGCGGCTGATGCACGACCGGCTCCCGGATTCCGAATACGCGGAACTCGACGCGGCGCACATCTCGAACATCGAGAAGGCCGGGGAGTTCACCGCGCGCGTGGAAGCCTTCCTCGCGAAACACTGAAGCCGCCGGCCGGCGGCACGCCGCGGAAACGGGGAGGGGAATCGTGACCGACAGCGTCGGAATCATCGGCCTGGGCATCATGGGCGGCGCCATCGCCGGCACGCTCGCGGCGAAGGGGTTCAGGGTCGTCGGCCACGACATCTCGGCGGAAGCGACGGCCCGGGCCGAAGGCGTCGAGACGGCGGGCTCGGCGGCGGCCGTGGCCGAGAACGCGCCGATCGTCATCCTGTCGCTGCCGTCGCCGGCGGCGCTCGCCGCCGCCGCCGGCGAGGTCGCGGCCTCATCGGCGCCGGGACGCATCGTCATGGAGACCGGCACCTTCCGGATCGCCGACAAGGAATCGGCACGGGAGGTTCTCGCGGCCGCCGGCCACACGCTGCTCGACTGCCCGCTCTCGGGAACCGGCCACCAGGCGCGGACCGGCGACCTGGCGGTGTTCACGAGCGGCGACCGGGACGCGGTCGAGGCCTGCGCGGCGGTGCTCGACGGGTTCAGCCGCGAGCACCGGCACTGCGGCGGGTTCGGCAACGGCAGCCGCATGAAGTTCGTCGCCAACCATCTCGTGACCGTCCACAACGTGGCGGCGGCGGAGGCGATGGTTCTCGGCATGAAGTCGGGCCTCGATCCGCATCTGGTCTACGACGTGATCTCCGCCAGCGCCGCGACCTCGCGCATGTTCGAGGTCCGGGCGAAGATGATGGCCGACGGCGACTACGACGACGTCGGCATGTCGAACCGCCTCTACCGGAAGGATCTCGACGTGATCGACGCGTTCGCGGCCGACCTGGAGTGTCCGGTCGAGCTGTTCGCGGCGGCCGTGCAGCCCTACCGCGCGGCGCTGGCGCAGGGGCTCGGCGAGAAGGACACCGCGGCGGTGTGCGCCGTTCTCGAGGACAGGGCGCGGGTGCGGCGCAGGCCGTGACGGATCTGTTCACCCCGTTCGCGACGGGCCCGTTCTCGTTCGCGCACCGCGTGGTCATGGCGCCGATGACGCGCAACCGCGCGGGCCCGGGCAACGTGCCGCAGGAGCTGAACGCGGACTACTACCGTCAGCGTTCCGACGCCGCCCTGATCGTCACCGAGGCGACGCAGGTCTGCCCGGAGGGCCTGGGCTATCCCGGCACGCCGGGGATCCATTCCGACGCCCAGATCGACGGGTGGCGGGCGGTCACCGACGCGGTCCACGAAACCGGCGGGACGGCGTTCCTCCAGCTGTGGCACGTGGGGCGGATCTCCCATCCGGATCTCCAGCCCGGAGGCGCGCTGCCGGTGGCGCCGTCGGCGGTGCGGCCTGCGGGCGAGGCCATGACGGGCTCGGGCATGAAGCCGTTCGAGACGCCGCGCGCGCTCGATCGCGCGGAAATTCCCGGCGTCGTCGACCGCTACGCCGAGGCCGCGGCCAACGCCGAGGCGGCCGGCTTCGACGGCGTCGAGATCCACGGCGCCAACGGCTATCTGCTCGACCAGTTCACCCGCGACGGCGCGAACCGCCGCGACGACGACTACGGCGGCCCGGTCGGGAACCGCTGCCGCCTGGGCCTCGAGGTGGCCGATGCCGTGACCGGAATCTGGGGCCCGGACCGCGTGGGCTACCGCATCTCGCCGTTCCAGCCCTTCAACGACATGTCGGACAGCGACCCCGAGGCGACATTCGGCCATCTCGCGGCGGAACTCGCCGGGCGCGGCCTTCTCTATCTCCACGTGGTCGAGACCGGCGATCCGGCCGCCGCCGCGGCGGCGGGCGGGCGGCATCCGCTGTTCTCGAAGCTGCGCCGGATCTGGCCCGGCACGCTGATCGCCAACGGCGGCTACGACCGCGCGCGGGCCGACGCCGTCATCGGCGCGGGCGAGGCGGACATGGTCGCGTTCGCGACCGCTTTCATCGCCAATCCCGATCTTCCCGAGCGGCTCTCGACGGGAACGCCGCTCAACGAGCCGGACCGGGCGACGTTCTACGGCGGCGGCGCGGAAGGCTACACCGACTACCCGTTTCTGGAACGGCCGTGAAGATCGGCTGGATCGGCGTCGGCAAGATGGGCCTGCCCATGGTGCGGCATCTCGCCGCGGCGGGCCACGAGGTGACGGCGTTCGACGTCGATCCCGCGGGCCCGAGGGAAGCCGCGCGCGCGGGCGTGCGGACGGCGGGGTCGGTGGCCGGGGCGGCCTCCGGTGCCGAGGCGGCGTTTTCCTCGATTCCGGACGACGCGGCGTTTCGGGCGGTCGCCCTCGGCGACGGCGGCGTGCTGGCGGCGCTTGCGCCGGGCGCGGTTCACGTCGACATGAGCACCGTGTCCCCGGCGGTCTCGGAAGAGGCCGCGAAGGCGGCCGAGGAGCGCGGGGTCTCCTATCTGCGGGCGCCGGTTTCGGGGAGCGTGACGCTTGCCGAGGCCGGAACGCTGACCGTGATCGTTTCCGGTCCCGAGGACGCCCTCGAGAGATGCCGGCCCCTGTTCGAGCTGCTCGGCTCCGGGACGTTCCACGTCGGAGCCGGCGAACAGGCCCGCTATCTCAAGCTCGCCATCAACAACATGGTGCATGCCACGGCGGTGGCGATGGCCGAGTCTCTCGCGCTCGGACGCAAGGGCGGCCTGGAATGGGGGCGGATGCTGGAGGTGTTCGCCACGAGCGCCGTCGCCTCGCCGCTGGTGCGGTACAAGTCCGGCCCGCTCGGCGACAGGGACTTCTCGCCGATGTCGTTCGTCGCGACGGCGGTCAAGGACCAGGAACTCTTCAACGCGGCGGCGGAGGCGGCCGGCGTCAGGCTCGACGTCGCGCCCGCGATCGCCGAGGTGTTCCGGGAGATGCTGGAGTCCGAGGACCGCGACAAGGACTTCTTCGCGACGGTGCTCCGCGCCGAACGAAGGGCGGGGCTCGGCGATCCCCGGGACGCGGTTGCGGAGGCGGAACGAAAGGCCGGGTGACGGGCGGCGGCGTTTCGGCCCCGTGGAACGAGGGCCTGGCTTCATCCGTATCCTGGACACTGACGGGATTTCCGCCCCGCAGCAGATCGCGGACCGGGGTTCGCGCGAGATCCGCGCCACCGGCCTGAACGCGCGGTCGCGCCGTTTTCCGGCCGGGTTCCGGAATTCACGTCCGGGAACCCGTCGGCCTGGAAAGCGCTTGCCGCCCGGCCGGACCATCCGGGACGCGATCCGACGCTCTCCGCACGGATCCTGGCGCGCGATGCGGCGGATCACGACTCGATCGATCGGGAACTCCCGCCCTCTTCCGCACGGCCCGGGGCCTCCGCGATGGCGTCCAGGAACGGCTTGGCGAACTCCTTCAGCTTGGCTGCGCCGACGCCGTTGACCTCGGCGAACTCCGCCTCCGTGCGCGGCCGGCGGCGCACCATGTCGAGCAGCGTGCGGTCGGGGAACACGACAAAGGCCGGCACCCGGCGCTCCCGCGCGATCTCCAGGCGAAGCGCCTTGAGGAAATCGAGCAGCGCCGTGTCCTCGCCCGACAGGGGAGGTTCCTCCGCGTCGCCGCCGGCCGCGGCGGCATCCCGCGCCTTCGCAGGCGCGCGCGCGGCCACCGTGTCCTTGCGGCAGAGGAACTCGCCGTCGCCGCGCAGCAGTTCCAGTCCCCTGTCCGTGATCCCGATCCCGCCGTAGCCGCCGATGTCGAGCCGCAGGAACCCGGCTGCCACCATCTGGCGGATCAACGAGCGCCACTCGTTCTTGCCGCGGTCCGCGCCGACCCCGAAGGTCGGCAGGCGGTCATGCCCGAAGCGCACGATCTTGTCGGTCCCGGTCCCCCTCAGGATGTCGATCAGGTGCGCCGCCCCGAAACGCTGGCCCGACCGGTACGCGGCAGACAGGATCTTCCGCGCCTCCTCGGTCCCGTCGACACGCTCCGACGGATCGAGGCAGACGTCGCAGTTGCCGCAGGCGCCGCTTCCCTCCCCGAAATACTCCAGCAGCACCACGCGCCGGCAGACCGGCGCCTCGCAGTAGCCGAGCAGCGCATCAAGCCGCTTGTGCCCGCGCCGCCGGTGCTCCGGCCCCGCATCCTCGTCCTCGATGAACTGCCGGCGCATCCTGACATCCTCGAGGCCGTAGAGCATGTGCGCCTCGGCCGGCGCGCCGTCGCGGCCCGCGCGCCCGATCTCCTGGTAATAGGCCTCGACGCTGCCCGGAAGATCCGTGTGGAGGACGTAGCGCACGTCGGCCTTGTCGATCCCCATGCCGAAGGCGATCGTGGCAACGACGACGACGCCGGGCTCCGTCATGAAGACGTTCTGGTGGGCCTCCCGCTCCTCCTTCTCCATGCCCGCGTGATAGGGGAGCGCCCGCACCCCGTCCGCCGCCAGAATGGCTGCGGCCTCTTCAGTCTTCCGCCGCGACAGGCAGTAGACGATGCCGCTCTCGCCCTCGTGGCGGGCGACAAAGTCCCGGAGCTGGCGCTTCCAGCTTCGCTTCACCTCCACCCCGAGCCTGATGTTGGGGCGGTCGAAGCCGAGCACGAACTGTTCGACGCGGCCGCCGAACAGCCTGTCCGCGATATCGTCCCGCGTCACCTCGTCGGCGGTCGCGGTCAGCGCAACGATGGGGACGCCGGGGAAGAGCTCGCGCAACCGGCACAGATCCTCGTATTCCGGCCGGAAGGCCGGGCCCCACTGCGAGATGCAATGGGCCTCGTCGATGGCGAAGAGCCTGACCGGCAGGCGGGCGAGCGCCGACAGCATGCGCTCCGCCATCAGCCGCTCCGGGGCCAGGTACAGAAGCCGCGTCTCGCCCGCCGCGACGCGGCGCCAGGCCGCCACGTTCTCGGAGCGGCCGTTGCCGGAATTGATGCCGTCCGCGGCAACCCCCGCCAGCTTGAGAGCGGACACCTGGTCCTGCATCAGGGCTATCAGGGGGGACACCACCACCGTGAGCCCGTCCATGACCAGGGCCGGGATCTGGAAGCAGAGCGACTTGCCCGATCCCGTCGGCATCACGGTGAGCGCGTGGCGGCCCGAAAGCAGCGCCTCGATCGCCGCCTTCTGGCCCGGGCGGAAGTCCTCGAAGCCGAAGACCTCCCGCAGCACCGCCTCCGCCGTCCCGGTCCGCGGGCCCTCGGTCGGGAGACGGGGCGTTCGTCCGTCCGGCGACGATTCGGGCGCGGCGTCCGCACCCCGCGACGGTGCGCTCCGCGCGGCCGTCCCGGATCCGCGACAGGACCGGTCCATCAACCGCGCGCTCCGCCACCGGCCGGCGTCACGGCCTCGCCCCGCGCCCGGCTCCCTTGCGTTGCCGGGCGCCCCGACCGCCCTTCTCGAGGAACCATGACGCGGCGTCGACGATCATGGTTCCCTCCGTATTCGGCCGAGCGGCGCATGGCCGGTCGGTACCATGAATCCCCGGCCCGCGGCAAGCTCCCGCACCGGTCCCGCCGGCCTCCCGCGCGTCGCCGGCCGGGGGTTCCCTTTCCGGTCGCATGCCCGCAGGATTCCCGGGCGAGGGATCCCGCCGAAGCCCGGCACGCAAACCCTGTCGCGGCCGCATGTCGGGGGGAATCCTCGTCCGGCGCGACGGGCAACCGAGGGGCAGGCCCCCGGAAGCCTGTCGCGCGCCCCGACCGCGGCGGGCTGGACAACGGAACAGTCCCGGCCGGCGGCGCCCCGGTGTTGCGCCAGCGCGCGATATCAGGACAATGCGGCACCGTGACACTGCACGAAAGGATTCACGTCATGAAGAAACTGCTGGCCGCCGCGGCGATCGCGGCAATCGCGGGCATCTCCTGGCCGGGGCAGTCCGTCCACGCGGCCGAGGTCGAGCTGAAGGGAATCGCCGGCTGGCCGAAGAACTTCGCGCTGACGCCGGATTTCCTGCGTTTCATCGAATACGCCAACAAGCTCGGCAAGGGCCATTTCAGGATCCGGCACATCGGCGGCCCCGAAATCGCCAAGGCGCCGGCCCAGGCCAAGGGCTTCAAGGCAGGCCTCTACGACCTGATGTACACGGCGGCGAGCTACCACCGCGGGGTGGTGCCCGAGGTCGACGCCCTGTCGGCGACCCAGCTGCGTCCCTGGGACGCGCGCGCCAACGGCGCGATGGACGCGCTCGACGCCGCGATCACCAAGCGGATCGACGGCAAGCTCCTCGCCCAGACCGCCACCAGTGTCTCGTTCATCCTGTATCTCAACCGGAAACCCGAACTGGGATCCGACGGCATGCTCTCGCTCGACGGCTTCAAGATGCGGTCGGTACCGGTCTACGACGGCTTTCTGCGCAAGCTGGGCGCCACGACCATCACCGTCCAGGTTCCGGAGATCTACAACGCGCTCGAACGCGGGCTGGTCGACGGTTTCGCGTTTCCCGAACTGTGGACCCGCAGCCTCGGCTGGGCGAAGTTCGTGAAGTACCGCATCTATCCGAACTTCTACCAGCTCGAGCCATGCGTGTTCATCTCGAACAAGGCGCTCGCGAAGCTGGGCGCGAAGGGCCGGGAGATCATGATCCAGGCCGGCAAGAACTGGGAGCGGATCTCCCACGACCACTGGAAACCGCTGATCGCCGAGGAGCGGAAGATCCTCGCCAAGGAGTTCGGGCACCAGGAAATCACGCTCGGGCCTGAGGCGGCGAAGAAGTACATCGAGCTGGCCAACGTCGTGCCGATCGAACGCCTCAAGAAGGTCGACACCCCCGAGGCCAGAACCCTGAGCAAGCTCTATCACGGCCAGTAGGGGAACCGCGCGTTCCGGCGCCCCGCCGGAACGCGCCTTTCCGCAGGGAAGCCGGAACATGCGGCATGCGGCCAGGGCCTACGACGCCCTGATCGTCGGGCTGGCGGCCGTCGCCGGCGCGATGCTGGCCGTGATCTTCGTCGGCATCATCGCCGACGTCGCGATCCGGACAGTCGGCTTCAACGCGCTCCAGTGGTACAGCGCGGCGGCCGAGTACTGCCTCCTGTTCTCCTCGATGCTGGCGGCGCCGTGGCTGGTGCGGCTCAAGGGCCACGTGGTCGTCGAGTCTCTCACGCTGGCGTTGCCGGAACGGGTCCGGCGCGCGATGGCGAAGGCGGTCTACCTCCTGTGCATCGCGCTGTCGCTCCTGTTCGCCTACTACGGATTCGTGGAGATGGTTCTCGCGTTCGAGAACGGCGAACTCGACCTGAGGTCGATCGACATGCCGAAGTGGATCCTGTTCGTTCCGTTTCCGCTCGGTTTCTCGCTCGTCGCCGTCGAGTTCGGGCGCTACCTCCTAGGCTTCGATTCGTACTATTCGGGCAAGGTCGGCGAGTCGGGGTCGCTGTGATGGAATGGCTCGGCGAATGGTACGCGATCGCCGGCTTCCTGATCGGCATGGTCATCGCGTTCATGCTTCTCGGGGTTCCCGTCGCGTTCGCGTTTCTCACGGCCAACGTCGTCGGCGCGGCAGTCTACATGGGCGGACACGCCGCCATGCCGCAGATCGTCGTCAACGCCGTCGAATCCGTCACCATTTTCGCGCTCATCCCGGTGCCGCTGTTCATCATCATGGGCGAGCTGTTCTTCCACACCGGCCTCGCGGTCCGGGTGTTCGACACGCTCGACCTGTGTTTCGGCCGGTTGCCGGGGCGGCTCTCCTACATCACCGTCGCGGGCGGGACGATCTTCGCGACGCTGTCCGGCTCGACCATGGCCAACACCGCCATGATGGGATCGATGATGGTTCCCGAGATGACCAGCCGCGGCTACAAGCCGCACATGTCGATGGGGCCGATCCTCGGAACCGGCGGCCTCGCCATGATCATCCCGCCCTCCGCCCTCGCGGTGCTGCTCGCGAGCCTCGCGGAAATCGACATCGGCAAGCTCCTGATCGCCGGCGTCCTGCCCGGCCTGGTGCTGGCGGCCCTCTACTCGGTGCTGATCTACGCCCAGGTCAAGATCGACCCGGATGCCGCCCCCGAATACTCCGTCGAGGACCACGCGCTCGGACGGATCCTGCTCTCGGTGGTCGTCAACGTCCTTCCCATGGGACTGGTCGTGTTCTGCGTGATCGGCCTGATCATTCTCGGCGTCGCGACCCCGACGGAAGCCGCCGGCTTCGGCGCGCTCGGAGTTCTCGTCCTCGCCGCCCTGTACCGCGCCCTCACCTGGAAGATTCTCGTCAAGGCGTTTTCGGGATCGCTCCGCGTCACCGGCATGGTTCTTCTCATCATCCTGGCGTCGTCGACGTTCAGCCAGCTTCTGGCCTACACCGGGGCCAGCGCCGGGCTCATCGAGTGGGCGACCTCCATCGAGTGGTCGCCGACCGTGATGCTCCTCATCATGTTCGGGGTTCTCCTGATTCTCGGCATGTTCATGGACCAGGTCTCGATGATGCTGCTCACGGTGCCGATCTTCTTCCCGCTCGCGATCACTCTGCAATTCGACCTGATCTGGTTCGGGCTCGTCATGCTGCTGGCGCTGGAAATCAGCCTCACGACGCCGCCCTTCGGCCTCCTGCTGTTCGTCATGATGGGCGTGGCGCCGCGCGGCACCTCGCTGTGGCAGGTCGCCCTCGCCGCCGCGCCGTACATCGGATGCGCGCTGATCGTGCTGGTGCTGCTGATCCTCTTCCCCGGCCTCGCGCTCTATCTCCCCGACCTGATGACCGACTGACGCCGGCGGCGCTCCGCGGATCCTCTTGCCGGGTTCGCGGACGGCGCGCTACGCTGCGCGGACTCCGTGCCGGCGCGCGCGGGTTTTCCGATGGCGGGGAGAACGGCCATGCAGGAACCGAGAATCGTCTCGCACGAGGACTGGCTGAAAGAGCGCCTAGTCCTGCTGGAACGGGAAAAGGCCTTCACCCGGGCCCGCGACGAGATCAGCGCCGCCCGGCGCGCGCTCGCCTGGGAGCGGGTGGAGAAGGACTACGCGTTCGAGGGGGCCGGCGGAACGCTGTCGCTGGCGGATCTCTTCGACGGACGTCGGCAGCTCATGGTCTACCACTTCATGATGGGACCGGGCTGGGACGCCGGCTGTCCGAGCTGCTCCTTCCTCGCCGACCATTTCGAGCCCGCTGCGGTGCATCTGCGCGCCCGCGACGTGACGCTGGTCGCCGTGTCGCGCGCGCCGCTCGCCGAGATCGAGGCCTTCCGCAAGCGCATGGGCTGGACCTTCGCGTGGCTGTCCTCGGCCGGCAGCGACTTCAACCGCGACCATCACGTCTCCTTCACCGAGGACGAGATCGCGGCCGGCGAGGTCTGGTACAACTACCGGCGAACAGGCTTTCCGGCGACGGAAGCGCCCGGACTCAGCGTGTTCGCGCTGGATGGCGACGGCTCGGTTTTCCATACCTACTCGACCTACGGCCGCGGTCTCGACATGTTCATCACGGCCTACCACTTCCTCGACCACGCGCCCTGGGGCCGCGACGAGGACGGCCTTTCCTTCCCGATGGAATGGGTGCGCCATCACGACCGCTACGGCGCCTGAGCGGGCACCCGGCGACTGGCCGGGCCTGCCGAAATCGACGACCGGCCCGCGGGCGGCCGTGTCGTCCGTCGCGATTCGCCACCCGTCCCCGTCCGGTTCGCCCCCTGCGAGGCAGTTTCCGTCGATCATGCGGTTGCCCCTTTCCGACGGCGTATCCGCGTTTTCGTCGGGTCGGACGACGACGGATGCCGGCATCCGCCGGCGCGGCGGCACCGGCCGGATTCCGGCAGCTTCCGCAAGCCCGCGAAACGCCGCGTCGAGGAATCCGTAAACCGCGCGCGGCGCCCGACGGGTCGCCGGACATCGGGGATGCCCGAATGCCGCCTCGGACGGCGCATGCGGAAAAACGGAGAATCCTACCCCTGCCTGCGGAAGAAAACGTTGACGTGCATGCTTTCCCACACGTCGGCGTGATGGAGCGGGTCGTTCTTCTGGAAGGTCTCGATTTCCCCGCGACTGCCGGCGTTCACGAGAAACAGGCTGCCGATCATCTTCTCGTCAGCATCGTCCTTGAGAGGCCCCGACATCACGATGTCGATGGGCCTGGTCTCCAGATACGCGCGGTGGGCGTCGATCGCCGCCAGACGGCGTTCGAGAGCGTCGAGCTTGTCGAGGCAGTGGATGGCCCAGAGCATGAGTCGTTCTCCTCGGGTCGGATTTCCGGGCGGAGACCTTGCACGCCCGGGGACCGATGGCAAGAAAACCGGGCCCGACGGCCCGGCGTGCCCGGACCCTGCACCATTCTCGCGTCCTCTTGATGACGGGCTTCGGCGTCGCTAGGTTCCGCAGTCCCGCTCCCCCGCACCGTGCTCGTCGGCGCCCGCCCGATGCGGCGGACGCACCCAACCGGCCCCACCGCGCATGACCGACGGACCCGCCATCGAGCTTCTGGACGACGCGGCCGTCGAGACGGTGCTGTTCGAACGCGGCGGTGCCGTCGGAGCGGCCTCCCTCGCGGCGCGGTTCGGGGCGGATCCGGTTCTCGTGATCTCCACGCGCTCCCAGAACGCCGTGGCCGACGCGATCGTCGCCGAGCTCGGCGACCGCTTCGGCGCCAGGATCGACGAGGCCGTCATGCACGTGCCGCGCGCGCATGCCGACGACGCGCTGGCGCTCGCGGAGCGCTGCGGAGCCCGGATCGTCGTCGCGGTCGGCGGCGGCTCGGCCATCGGCCTCGCCAAGGCGGTCGCCCTTGGCCGCGATGTCTCCGTCATCGCGGTTCCGTCGACCTACTCCGGCTCGGAGATGACCGACATCTGGGGAATCAGCGAGGACGGCGGCAAGGTCACGGGACGGGATCCGCGGGTCGTTCCGGCGGCCGTCATCTACGACGCCGAACTCGTGCGGACGCTGCCGCCGAAGATCGCCGGCCCGAGCGGCATCAACACCATTGCCCATTCCGTGGAGGCGCTGTACGCCCGGAACGGGACGCCGGAACTCTCGCGGCTGGCGGAAGCGGGCATCGCGAGGATGGCGCCGGCGCTTCGGGCCGTCTGCGGGCCGGAACGGAACGGAGACGCGTTCGAGCGTGCGCTCGACGCCTCGGTCGTCGGCGCGGCGCTTTGCGGCAACGCCCTCGCCAAGGCGACGATGGGGATCCACCACAAGCTCTGCCACGTGCTCGGCGGCTCCTTCGGCCTGCCGCACGCCGAGACCCACACCGTGATCCTGCCCCACGCGACCGCCTACAACCGGGCGGCCGCGCCCGAGGCGATGGCCGCCATCCGCCGCGCGCTCGGGTCGGAATCCGCGCCCGCGGGTCTCCGGGATCTGGCGAGATCGGTCGGCGCCCCCACCAGCCTCCGCGAGATCGGCTTCGCCGAGGGCGACCTCGACCGGGCCGCCGAGATCGCGACCGAAGCCCCCTACTACAACCCCCGTCCCGTCGACCGGAACGGCGTGCGCCGGCTGCTCGACGACGCCTTCCACGGACGGGATCCCGACTGACAGCGCCATTCACAGGGAGACGGATCCATGGCCACCCCGAAAACCGAAGTCACGATGAAAATGTCCGCCAGTTGCCCGCATCACGCGCGCAGCGACATCACGGCGCGCGATCTCGAAAGCGTGATCGACGAACCGACCGAACGGGGCGGCACCAATCTGGGCCTGACGCCGACGGAAACCCTGATCGCGTCGCTGATCGGCTGCACCAACGTCATCACGCAGCGGATCTCCGAGGGGTACGGGCTTCACATCGACGCCATGAACATAGACGCCGAGGCGAAGTTCGACCGGCGCGGCGTCATGCTCCAGGAGGAGGTCCGGATCCCCTTCCCGGCGATCACCCTCAACATCTCGGTCACGTCGCCGAATCCGGCCTCGGACTTCGACAGGGTCAAGGCCGATCTCCGCAAGTTCTGCCCGATCGCGAAGGTCATCCGGGAGTCGGGCACGGCCGTCGACGAGAACTGGGAATTCTCCACCCCCTGACCGCATCCAGCCGGAGGAAAAACGATGACCCGCGTCACCTCTGTCTCCCGAGAAAGCTCGCCCGAACTCGAGGACGTCTTCGAGCGCGTCGAGAAGGCCATGGGGTTCGTTCCCAACAGCTTCTTCGCGATGGCGCGCGCTCCCGGCATTCTCCGGGCCTTCGCGCGCCTGGCCCGGGAGGTCATCGGCGTCCCGGGCAAGGTGCCGCTGCCGCTCAAGCGCATGGCGGCGCACATGGCCAGCCGCTCGGCGGGCTGCCAGTACTGCTCCGCCCACACCGCCGAGACCGCGGCGGCCGTCGACGGAGTTCCCGCGGAAAAGGTCGCGGCGATCTGGGACTACGAGCGGAGCCCGCTCTTCGACGACGCCGAGCGCGCGGCGCTTCGCGTGGCCCAGGGAGCGGGAGCGTCACCCAACGCGGTCACGGACCGGGACTTCGAGGATCTGCGCGAGCATTTCGACGACGACCAGATCGTCGAGCTCGTGGCCACGATCTGCCTGTTCGGCTGGCTGAACCGGTGGAACGACACGATGGCGACGGACCTGGAGCGGCGGCCGCTGGACTTCGGGCTCGCCAACCTGGCGGACAGCGGCTGGGTTCCGGGCAAGCACGCGTCCCGCGACGGCGCATGAGGTAGCGAACCGCCACTTCCCCAACCGGCCGCCGGCCCGGCGAAGCCGGGAGCCTGGTGCCGCAGTCACGAGACAGAGCCTGAGAATGGCACAGGATCTCGATCGCACGGCAG
The DNA here is from genome assembly GCA_965214975.1 of Alphaproteobacteria bacterium. Classification (GTDB taxonomy): domain Bacteria; phylum Pseudomonadota; class Alphaproteobacteria; order MPNO01; family UBA830; genus JAJEBT01. The sequence continues at coordinate 3,449,725 of OZ244055.1, read as the reverse complement.
GCGGAGCCGCACCCGCTACCGGCGCCCGGTCACGACAAGAAAGCGGTTCCGGGCACTTGACACCGGCGAAGAGATTCCCGAGATTGACCGCGTGTCGCGGGAGAGCGGTTGTCGATGCCAAGGTTTGCCCTTGTTCGCGCCATTATGCCACCGTGGCACGCTTTTCCGAGAGAACGAAGATCGTGGAAGCGGTGCCTGGCGTCGCATTCGGGCGCGGCGAGATGAGCCTGCCGCGGCTCGCTGTCAGGCGCCGCCAACGGTTCCCGGTCACGTGCGGCGCACCGCCCTCCAGACGGCGGCAGGATCCCGGAAGATCGCGCATCTGAAGTCGCGGTGAATTTGGCGGCGTCCGCTCGCCGCCTTCCACTTGCGGTTGAACTCCTGCCGGTTCGAGGGAAACCGAGGGCCGTGCCGGCCCTGGACAAACGGGGACGCCCCCAAGGCCAGCGGATCGGCGCCGGGTGCGCTCGCCACCTCGCGCGCGGCCGCTTCCCGGCCCCGACGGACTTCCGCGTCGACCACCTCCATGGAGAACGGCACGCGCTTTCCTCGCCGCCCGCATGGGCGTGACCCGCCCGCCACCCTTCGCCGCGGCATCGGCCACGACCGCTTTCACGTCCCACGCCCTGGCCGCACGACGGAGGAACGTCCGGTCCGACGAATTCCGCGAATCGAGATCGAGCCCTGCCGCAACCAGCTTCCCGACCAGCCGGAACAGGGGTGTGTCGCCCCCTCCGCCTGCGGGACTCGCGGGCCGCATGCCCGGCGGCGCGGCGTCCTTCACCGGCGGATCCTGCGGTCCCGCCACAGCGGCCGATCCTGTCCTCACCGTCCTTGCGAGCGAACGGGGTTCCGGCGACAATCCCTTCCGGGGCAGCGCCGGAAGGAAGCCGCGCCCCGCGTCCCGTCGACGGCGCGAAGCCTTGGCCCGACGTTCCGGAGTCCCGCTCCTGCAAGCCGACCCCGGTCCGACGGCTGTCCGCTTGCCGGACGGCGAACCCCGGGGAACGCGAATAAACCGAGGCGGACCGAATCGCCGCACCGCGGAGGCGGAGAACATGACAGATCCGAAACACTCCCCCTCCGAGGGACCGCAGGGTCCGGACGCCTACCCCTCGCTCGCCGGCCGCTCGACGATCGTCACCGGCGGGGGCCAGGGGCTCGGCCGCTCCATGGCGCTCGCCCTTGCCGAACGCGGCGCGGCCGTCACCGTCATCGCCGCGCGCGACGCCGGATCGATCGAGGAGACCATCACGGCCGCCGACGGCATGGCCGGAACCGTGCAGGCCGTGCAGGCGGACATACGCAGCCGGGACGACTGCGCCCGCGTCGTCGAGCGCGCGCTCGAGCGTTTCGGGCGGATCGAGGCGCTCGTGAACAACGCGGCGCGCGGCACCCGATACGTGAGCGAGACCACCGGCGGCGGGACGACGAAGTTCTGGGACGCGGACCGCGACCGCTGGGAGGAGGTGATGGTCACCAACGTCGTCGGCACGTTTTTCATGGCGGCCGCCGCCGTGCCGCACATGACGGCACGAGGCTTCGGGCGGATCGTGAACGTCTCCACCAGCGACCGGTCCATGATCCGCCCGATGAACACGCCCTACGGCCCGTCGAAGGCCGCGCTCGAGGCCATGACCAGGGCCTGGGCCGGCGAACTCGAGGGCACGGGCGTGACCTCCAACGTCCTGCTTCCCGGAGGCGCCGCCGACACCCGCATGGCGACCGGCGTCACCCGGCGGCCGCTGTTGCCGGTCGACGTCATGAACGCGGCGGTCCTGTGGCTGTGCTCCGACCGGTCGAACGGCCGCACCGGCGGCCGCTACATCGGCCAGGACTGGGACACGCGGGCGGAACCGGACGAGGCCGCGTCCGGCGCCCGCCAGCCTTCGCGCAACCTTCCGGCGATCATGTGACGCCGAAGGCGCGGCCTCACCGAACGGTGGATCTGGGGGTCGGGACAATCCGAGTCACGACCGCCGCGTCGCGGTCGATCATCGCGGGAAGCCGGGGCGCGATGTCATTCTTCCAGCGATCGCTCTCGTACACCGCCTCGTAGAGCCGCGCGCGCTCGGCCTCGCTTTCGAAGCGCCGCAGCCAGACATAGACCGAGTTGTCGGTCTCGCCGCGGAAGCTCCCGCAGACGACGGCACCCTTCGAGACCTGGAACGGGATGATCTCCCCCTCCATGAACTCGATCCATTCGTCCATCTTGCCGGGGTGAACCGTGTACTGGCGCAGTTCGTAGAACGACATTCTCTCCTCCCCAAGCCCCCGGGTTCCGGCGCGCGGACGCGACGAAACCGTTGGCGCGAAAACCCGGCGATCCCGACGGGACTGGTCGGAGTGAGTGGATTCGAACCACCGGCCCCTGCCTCCCGAAGACAGTGCTCTACCAGGCTGAGCTACACTCCGACTAGCGGTCATTCTACACGCTCCCGGCCCGAAAATTCAAGCGCGGCCCGAAAACCGGAGCCACCTCGGCGTTCTGTCGGAAACGCGGGATCGTCAGTGCCGAACTGACGTGAAATCCCGGAGAAACAGCATGCGTTCACGGGCAGCAGCCATCGACGAATCTGTCCATGCCCCGTGAGCGCCCCATCGAACCCGTCGTTCTTTCCGATGACGAAGGGGTACGGCTTCCCGGCCTTGCCAACTCCCGTTTCCGGCCGCACGGGCTGGCGCGGTGCGCGCCAATCGTTCCCGCCCGCGCCCGGGGCGGCCGGGAGCCCGCGACGACGAACGCGCCGCCGAAGTCGCCCCCCGCACCGCAGCCCCCTCCCCCAACGGCGCCACCCACTGGAGCATGCGCGCCATGGCCGTCCGCAGCGGCGCCACCGGCTCCATCGCAGGGTGCCGGTTCAACCTGTTCGGCATCCAGTCCCGTCGCCAGCGTCGCTTCAAGCTCTCCGGCAGGGACTGCCCAGGTTGCGGTGTCCCCGCGCACGATCGGTGTTTGACTTTCGTTGTTGCAAGCGACAAACTTGATGTTGGATGCACTGTTTGGCGTGTCCGATAATGAAAAGAGGATGATTCTCATGTCGTTACGTGTGTCGTCTGCGCTTGCGGTTCTCACTTTTCTTGTTTCCGGGTGTTCATCGATCATCGAGGGCACAACCCAAGAGGTATTTATCAATACCAATCCAGCCGGTGCCGCATGCGATTTCTTGCGCAAAGGGCAAAGAATCGGAAGAGTGGACCCCACACCCGGTGCGGCGACCATCAAGAAGACGAAACATGACATCGTGATCGAGTGCATGTTGACCGGCTACCAAAAGGCGACTTACCACAACAAATCGGGCGTGGCGGAGGCGGCCCTTTGGGAACATCGTTCTGGGCGGCGGGGTCGGCTGGGCCATCGACTCGGCTGCCGGAGCCGACAACAAATACACCTCACCCGTCAACATCACCTTGTTGCCACATAATCCAAAATGAAAAGTATAAGTAATTTTCTAGTATATTTTCCGAATAATGTTTTTATATTGAAATAGAATTGAAGATCACTATATGCGGCAAACGCTCCGGTGGCCGACGGCATGGAAGCGACCCTGAAGGACCGCCCCGTCCCCTGCCGGCGACGACCCGGGAGCCGTCGCATGTGCGCGAAGGCCTTTCCGAAGACGGAGTGCCCGCACGGCAGGGCCGGTCCGCACCGGCCGGTTTCGGAAGCGGCGCCAGGCGTCACCGCGCCTCCTCCGGCGGCCGGAACTCCCCGTCGGGACCGGTCGTCCACAAAGCGCCGGTGTCGAGATCAAGCCACCATCCGTGCAGCAGGAGGCCACCGGCGGCGACGCGCTCGGCGATCCAGGGGCGGGCGCGGAGATTGTCCAGAGACCGCAGGACCGAGCGCCGTTCGGCAAGCGCGGCGAGCGTGTCGCCGTGCGCCGCCTCGCCGAGCTCCGACAACGCCTCCCGGCAGGCGCCGTGCGCCGTCTCCAGCCAGGGATCGACGGCCTCGAATCCGCCCGCCCCGCCGCCGCGGACCGCTTCGAGCGCCGCCGCGATGCCGCCGCAGCGCGCATGACCCATGATCACCAGATCGACGATCTCGAGCGCCTTCACCGCGTACTCGACCGCGGCCCAGACCCCGAGCCCCGCCGCGCCCGAGTCCGCCGGCGGCACCAGGTTCGCCACGTTGCGGACGGCGAAGACATCGCCCGGACGGGCGCCGCAGACCAGCGCCGGGTCGGCGCGGGAATCGCTGCAGGCGATGACCATCACCTGCGGACTCTGGCCGGACGCCAGCCGGGCCATGAGGGAATCCGCGCCCGCGTACTCTCTCCGTCCGAACTCCCGTGCGCCCTCCAGCAGGGACGACAGCGGGCGGCCGCTTCCGTTCGCCATCCTTCCGCCCTCCGTTCGCGCCGCGGCCCGGCGGGTCGCTCGTCCGGTCAGGAATCGGGTTCGGCCGCGACGATGTCAACAACCGCCGATGTGGAAGACGGGCGCCCGGCTGGTAGACTGTCATGGATCCGCCGTCGCGAACGGCATGGGGGAGCGGCTGCATGGACCGGCACGACTACGTCATCGTGGGCGCGGGGAGCGCCGGCTGCGTTCTGGCCTACCGGCTGAGCGAACGGCCGGACCTTCGCGTGCTCGTGATCGAGGCCGGCGGGCCCGACACCGACCCGCTGATCCACATCCCCCTCGGCCTCGGCCGGATGCACGACAAGCGGGCCCATGACTGGGGGCTCGACACCGAGCCCGAGCCCGAGCTCGGCGACCGCGTCATCGAGGCGATGCGCGGCAAGGTGCTGGGCGGGTCGTCCTCGATCAACGTCATGGCCTATGTCCGGGGTCACCGCGGCGACTACGACCGCTGGGCGCAGAAGGGAGCGACGGGCTGGTCGTACGCGGACGTGCTTCCGTATTTCCGGCGCATGGAGACCTGGGAAGAGGGCGCGGACCGCTTCAGGGGCGGCGGCGGCCCGCTCCACACCACGCGGGCGCGTTCGCGCGATCCGCTGTGGGACGCCTGGATCGAGGCTGCGGAGGCGACCGGGGTCGGCTTCACCGAGGACTACAACGGCGAGAGGCAGGAGGGGCTCGGCCGCAGCCAGGCGACCATCCACGAAGGCAGGCGCAACAGCGCCGCCCGCGCGTTCCTGCGGCCGGCGGCGAAACGGCCGAACGTGACCGTCCTCACGAACGCCCATGCGAGGCGGATCGTCATGGACGGCACCCGGGCGGCAGGCGTGGAGTTCGTGCACGGCGGCGAGATCCGCACCGCCCGCGCCGAACGCGAGGTCGTCCTTTCGGGCGGCGTGTTCAATTCCCCGCAGCTTCTGATGCTGTCCGGGATCGGGCCGGCCGACCATCTGTCCGAGACCGGCATCGAGACCGTGATCGATTCCCAGCAGGTCGGGAAGAATCTTCAGGACCACCTGGCCGTCATGCCACTCGCCACCCGGCCCGCGGCCGGGCCGTTCCGCGACGACATGCGCCTCGACCGCATGGCGGTGTCGATGGTGCAGGCGCATCTGTTCGGCACGGGCCCGGCGACGGTTCTTCCGGGCGGGCTCCACGGTTTCGTCAAGACCCGGCCGGAACTCGCGGTCACCGACATCCAGTTCCTGTTCCGCGGCGCGCCACCGGACGCGCGCCTCTGGTTCCCCGGGATCCGGCCGCCCTACGAGGACGGTTTCGGGCTGCGGCCGGTGCTGCTCCATCCCGAGAGCCGGGGCGAGGTTCTCCTCCGGTCGGCGGATCCCATGGACAAGGTGCGGATCATCCAGAATTTTCTCACCGCGCCCGAGGATCTGGAAACCCTGCGCAGGGGCGTTCACGCCGCCCGCGAGCTCCTGCACCACGGCGCGCTCGACGCCTTCCGGGGCAGGGAGACCGCACCGGGTCCGGAGGCGCGGACCGACGGCCAGATCGACGACTGGATCCGCCGCACCGCCGTCACCGCCCACCATCCGTCCTGCACCGCGGCCATGGGAACGAGCGAGCGCGCCGTGCTCGATCCGGAATGCCGGGTGCGCGGTGCGGAGAACCTCCGGGTCGTGGACGCGTCGTCGATGCCCGACCTCGTGTCCGGCAACATCAACGCCGCGGTGATGGTCATCGCCGAGAAGGCGAGCGACCACATCCTGGGGCGGACGCCGCTGGCGCCGGCGGAGGGGGTCTGAGCGGGGGCGACGACCGGGCGGCGGGTTTCCTGTAGGCTCGGCCATCGTCCAGGATGGGAGGAACCGGAATGACGGACGCTGCGGAAAACGGCTTCAATGTCGGCGGGCTCCGGCTGGAGCGGCCGTTCCGGATCCGTCGGCTCGGGCATTTCGGGTTCTACGCCCGCGACATGGAGAGATCCCTCCGCTTCTACCGCGATCTCCTCGGATTCCGGGTCACCGACGAGCTCGACATGGCGCCGCGCGCCCGCGACCCCAGGGACATCGAGGGCCTCGGCGACACCCGCGGGTACTTCATGCGCCACGGCACGGACCATCACGCCTTCGTGCTGTTTCCCTACCGGATCCGCAAGGCCATCGACTACGACAACCGGATGGTCGACGGCGTCACCATCAACCAGATCACGTGGCAGGTCGGCAGCCTGCGCGAGGTGCGCGAGGCCACCGACTGGTTCACCGGCAACGGCGTGCGCTACCAGCGCACCGGCCGGGACGTGCCGGGATCGAACTGGCACGTCTATCCGACCGACCCCGAGGGCCACGTCAACGAGCTGTTCTACGGCATCGAGCAGATCGGCTGGGACGGGCTGTCCAAGCCGCGCGAGATCTTCGACCGGGATTTCTCGGAGGCCCCCGAAATCCCCTACATGCGCGAGGCGGAGGAGATCGAGAACGCGCGCAGGCGCCAGGTCGACCTGTCGTCCGGCACCTGCTCGCTCGAACCCGGGCCGGCCGGCCACGACGTCGGCGGCGTCATGCTGCCGCGCCCGTTCAAGATCGTCGGCATCGGCCCGGTGCGCCTGTTCTTCGAACGGCCTGGCGAAGCGCTCGCCTTCTACCGCGACCGCATGGGCCTCAGGCTCACCGAGACCGTTCGCTGGAACGGCCGGGACTGCCACTTCCTGCGCTGCGGGACCGAACACCACGCGCTCGCGCTCTACCCGCTGGAACTCAGGGCCGAACTGGGGCTGACCGACTGGTCGTCCTGTCTCTCCTTCGGCGTCCGGGTCAACGACTACGCGCAGCTGCGTGCCGCGGTCGCGTTCCTCGAAGAGAACGGCGTCGAGATCCGCCGCCTGCCGCCGGAACTCTCGCCGGGCATCGACTACTCCGCCTTCGCCGTCGACCCCGACGGCCACGCTCTCCAGCTCCACTACTACATGGAGCAGATCGGCTGGGACGGCCGACCACGACCCGTCGACCGGCGGCGGCGGGTGGACAACGACGACTGGCCGGAGACGCTCGAGCCGATGTCCGACAGCTTCGCCGGCGAGCAGTTCATGGGGCCCTGGGGATAGGCGCGCCCGCCTCTGGCGGCGGCCGCGGCAACGGCATGAGATTCTCGTTCTTCATGATGCCGGTGCATCACCCGTCGGAGAATCCGACACTGGCGTTCCACCGCGACATCGACCTGATCTCCCGCGCCGAGGAACTCGACTACGACGGCTTCTTCATCGGCGAACACCACTCCGGCGGGTGGGAGACCATGCCGGCGCCCGAGATGGCGCTCGCGATGGCGGCCGCGCGAACCGGCCGCATCCGGCTCGGCACCTCGGTGATCAACCTGCCGTTCCACCATCCGTTCCACGTGGCCGAGCGCATCGCGTTTCTCGACCATCTGACCCGGGGCCGGGCGGTGCTCGGCATCGGCCCGAGCAATCTCGCGACCGACAAGAAGCTGTTCCGCTTGGGCAACGACCGGCTCTACCCGATGCTGAACGAGGCGGCGGACGTCATCGTGCGGCTGCTCGAGTCGGAGGAACCCTTCGACCACGACGGAGAGTTCTGGCGGTTCGAGGGCATGCGCCTCCAGCTGCGGTCGTACCAGCGGCCGCGGCTGCCGCTGGCGCTGCCGACGAGCGGCAGCCCGGGGAACCTCGATCTCGCGGCCCGGCACGACATGGAGCTGTGGACGCCGTGCGGACGGAACCGGCCGGGCGGCGGCAGCTTCTCCGGGCTCTGGCGGAACTTCGAGGACGCCTGCGAACGCCACGGCCGCAAGGCGGACCGCGGCCGCTGGAGCCTCGTGACCTCGTTCCACCTCGCCGAGACCCGGGACGAGGCGTGGAAGGACGCCGAAGCGGGCATTCTCCGCGAGACCGAATACTTCGCCTCCGTCGGCCTCAAGCCGCTGTACGAGGCCTATCCCGGCCAGCCGGTTTCCGAGTTCACCCCGCAGTCCTGCGCCGACCGGCGCGACTGGTGCATCGGAACCCCCGACGACGCCGTCCGCTGGATCGAGGACAAGATCGCCGAAAACGGCCCGTTCGGCGGAGTGATGCTGACCGCCCACGAATGGGCGTCGGCGGACAGGACCAGGCGGTCGCTGGAGCTGTTCGCCCGCTATGTCATGCCGAGATTCCGCGGACACGGCTCGGCCCACGAGGACGAGTGGCGGCGTCTCCGCTCCGACGTCGCCGAGCACGGCGAGGTTCCGATCGGCGCCGAAGGCCGCCCGTCGAACCTGAGCGGCGGATAGAGGGCCGGCGCGTCAGACCCCTCGCTCGACCATGCGCCGGATCTCCCCGCGGAACCGCCGGCGCAGGGTGAGGCCCCAGCAGAACGCCAGCAGAATGACGCAGGCGCCGAAGGCGACCGGCAGGCGGAAGCCGACGAAGTCCGCGGCCACGCCCATCACGAACGCGCCGATCGAGGGCGTCCCGAGCCAGAATATGCCGTAGAGGCTGACCACCCGGCCGCGGATCGAATCCGGCACGTCCGCCTGGATCAGCGACTGGACGGTGATTCCCGCGGCGTTGAGCAGGAACCCCCACCCGACGAAGACGACCGCCGCGACCGCGAAACGGTCGGTCGCGACGAAGCCGAGCTGGAAGACGGCGATCAGCGCGAGAACGGCCACGAGAATGTCGCCGAGACCGGAGAGGCGGCCCCGCCGCGACAGCCAGATGCCGGAGAGCAGCGATCCGAACCCCGCTCCGGCGGTGAGCACGGCGAGGCCCTCGGCGCCCCGGTCGAACACCGCCCCCGCGAATCCGGGCAGCAGTTCCGCGGTGGCGCGCCCGAAAAAGGAGAACGCGAACAGCAGCAGGATCAGGGGCCCCATCATGCGGTGGTTCACGACGTGGCGGACGCCTTCCATGATCTCGGCCGGGACGCTGGAGAGGGACTTCGTCGGGGACAGGCGCTGGGAAACGCGCATCATGTGCAGGCCGACGATCAGCGGCACGTAGCTCAGGGAGTTCACCAGGAACGTGAACCCCACCCCGAAATGGAGAATGATCGCCGCGCTGATCGCCGGGCCGATCAGCCGGGAGCTGTTCCAGATCGTCGAGTTGATGCCGATGGCGGCCGTGATCTCGTTGCGGTCGACGATGGTCCCGATCAGCGACTGGCGGAAGGGCTGGTGGATGCCCTGGATCGACCCCTGCACCAGGGCAAGCGCGAACAGGATCTCGACCGTGATCAGCCCGCTCAGCGTGAAGAACGCGAGCGCCCCGGCCTGGACCGTGCTGGCGTACTGCACGAAACGCACCATCTTCAGCCGGCTGACGCGGTCGGCGAAGGCGCCCGCGATCGGCGCCACGACGACCGTGGGCGCGAGATCGGCGAACGCCACGAGTCCCAGCCAGGTGCCCGACTCGGTGAGCTCCCAGGCAAGCCAGCCCACGGCCATGCGCTGCACCCAGGTGCCGATGAGAGAGGGGATCGCGCCGATGGTGAAGATGCGGTAGTTGCGGTTCGCCATCGCGACCGCGACGCCGCCGAGCCACGAGCGGGAGGCCATGTTCAGGCCGCTTCGGAACCGGGGTCCGGGCGCGCGGCCCGGCGGGCGACGCCGTCAGAACAGCCAGAAATACTCACGATGCTCCCAGTCGGTGACGGTCGAGAGGAACCGGGAGATCTCCGCCTCCTTGACGGCGACCACGTAGTCGACGAACCGCTCCCCCATCGCCTCGCGGAACATCGCGCTTCCGCGCAGCGCCGAGACCGCCTCCATCAGGCTCGCGGGCAGCCTCTCGGCATCGGCCTCGTAGGGCGTGTCGGTCCCGGCATCGGGGAGTTCCCCCGCCGAAAGGCCGTCGAGGCCCGAATGGATCTGCGACGCGACGTAGAGATAGGGGTTGGCGGCCGGCTCGCCGACCCGGTTCTCGATCCGCGAGGCCGGATCGCCCGGCGCCGCGAGCATCCGGATCATCGCCCCGCGGTTGTCCTCCGACCATGCGGCGCGGTCGGGGGCGAGGGACATCGGCCGGAACCGCTTGTAGCCGTTGACCGTCGGCGTGGTGAACACGGAGGCGGCGCGGGCGTGGCGCAGCAGGCCGGCGACGAACGCCATGCCCGCCGGAGAGAGCGGGCCGTCCCCGGGGGCCGGCGTGAAGGCGTTCGCGCCGGTCCCGAGGTCGACGAGCGACTGGTGCAGATGCCAGCCGCTGGAAAACAGGTTCGGCAGATGCGGGCGGCACATGAAGGTCGCGTGCAGCCCGTGGCGGCGCGCGGTCTGCTTGACCGCGCTCCTGAACAGCGTCATGAGATCCGCCGCCTCGAGCCCGGGCGCCGGGCTCAGCGTCGCCTCGACCTGGCTCGGACCGAACTCGACCTCGAGGGTCCGCAGCGGGAGGCCGAGCTCGAGCAGGCTGCGGCGGATGATCTCGAGCGCGGGATCCAGCTCGTCGGCGCGCTGTTCGGTCAGGTACTGGAAGCCCTGGGAGAGCAGCCTCACCTCGGGCGGCGCGCCGGGCTGGGTCGCGTCCCCGGGCGCGAGTTTCGGATCCTCGAGCGAGAACAGATGGAACTCGACCTCGAGGCCGACCATGTGGTCGTACCCCCGTTCCGCGAGCCGGGCGACGGCGTCCCGGCAGACCGCCCTCGTGGAGAACGGCACCGGCGCGCCGTCCGGGAAGTGGATGTCGCACAGCATCCACCCGGTGCGCGGCGCCCACGGCAGAACCCTGAAGGTTCCCGGGTCGGGAACCATGACGAAATCGGCGCCGCCGGTCATCTCCTTCATGCCGAACCCGCCGCCCGACGCGAAGACGGGGTAGACCGTCCTGTGCGAGGTGTCCTTGGCGAGCAGCGTGGTGGTCATGGTGCAGCCGTTGGCCATGGCGCCGCGGATCTCGCCGGCGACCAGCGTCTTGCCGCGCAGGATTCCGTGCTGGTCGGCGAACGACAGGCGCACGACCTCGAGCTTGTCGCGGTCGATCCGGTCGAGAACCGTGCGGCACCGCCGGCGATCCTCGTCGCTCCGGAGTCCGTGCCGCTCGACGAAATCCGTGCGGCCCGAGGTGCCGACGCTCACCGCGGCAACGCCCGAACGGGACGGCCGCGCCGTCCGCCTGCGCCGCCGCCGCTCCGCCCGTCGAGAGATCCTGCCATTCCGTTCGGTCTCCAGGGGGGCGGAATCCGGGGCGATCGATCGCGACGGGGCAAAGCATCGAGCCGTGGCCGCACATGGTCGACTTCCGGAACATAGCGGAAGCGAAACGCCGAATCATCCGGACGCCGCGGCCCGGCGTCCGCTCCCCCGCGCCGGGCCGCCTCCCCCCTTCGTCCGCTCCGGCTTTCGGGCCGGCCGCCCTGCAGGGACCGACGGGACCGTTCCCCGCACGCGGAGCGGAATCCCTCCCCGACCGCGCGAAGACCGACCCCGTTCCGTCCGCGCCTCAGGCGGAGGTCAAATGCGCACCCGGAACGCGAAAGGCCGGCCGACGCCCGGCCGGAACGACGACGTCCCGATCCGCCCGCTCGCCCGGGTTTCGCGGAAACCGGGCCGCCCACCGGAAAGGGTGGAAGGTCCGGGCCTCGGTCCGCGGAACGAAGCCCGCCTTCCGACCGTGGCGGAGGGCATCGGCGAGTCCGGCAGGATCAAGGGCGGAACGCCGGAACGGGCGCAAGTCCGGTCCTCCGTCGCGGGACGGCCCGGAACGGATGCCGGAGGCCCTGTCCCGCCGGACCGCGACGTCGACGGCGGCGGCGGGATGGCGCCGCCGGGAATCACGGCGCTCCCCTCACGGAAAACCGCCCGTTCGGCCGGCACGCGGCCCTCTTCCCCATGGGGCGCGGCGGGAAGGCGCAGGAATCCCCGGACGCCCCGACAGCCGTTCCTCACGCATCCCGGGCCCAGACCGAAAGCTCGCGCCGCGCAGCCTCGGTCTGGCGCCAGCCGGATTCCCAGTCGCCGGCATCGGCGATGGTGTCGATGGCCGCCGGCCCGGAGAGACCGTCGACGCCTCCTGTCGTCATGGGCGGCGCAGCGCCGTCCGCGAGGCCGCGGATCGCCTCGAGCAGCTTGCGGCGGCAGGCGATGATGCCCTTGTCCGAGGCGCCGAGATGCTCGGCGCTGCGGTCGACGATCGGGCCGGGCGACTCCACGGCCCACTGGTCGTGAACGTTGATGTCGCGCCCCATCCCCGTGTAGGTGGCCTCCCGCTGCTCGCGGGGGTCGAAGCCGTAGCCGTTTTCCCGGTTCAGCCGCGGCCGGTAGTCGGGGAGCGTGTAGAGTTCCAGCCTCTGGTCGCGCATGCGCTTCTTGTCGACCTTCTCGCCGAAAGCCGAGAAGATCGCGTACCACCAGCAGGAGACGTCGTCGATCGGCACGTGCCACTGCGTGATGTTGATGTCCCCGGACATCGGGATCACGATCGCGTTCGGGAACACCTGGTTGGTCACGCGGACATGCATCCGCTTCCCGCCGATCCTGCGGAGCGTGGTCAGCCGCAGGCCGTACTCGGTGTCGTCGACGCGGATCTCGGGTCGCGGGAACTCGCGCAGAAGCCGGGTCACCGGGACGTTTTTGGTGCTGTCGCGGAACTGCTGGCCGTAGCCCTCGCCGGGATCGTCGTCCTCGAAGAACCGGTGAAGGAACGAGGCGTGCGCGGGGTCGATCCCCACTTCCAGCGCCTGCAGCCAGTTGCACTCCAGAAACCCCTTGAAGGCGAAGGCGAACTCGCCGGGCGCCGCGAAGCAGTCGAAGGCGGGAAAGGGCGGAGGCTCCCCGCCGCCCATGTAGGCGAAGACGATGCCGTTGCGCTCGACGCACGGATAGGCCGCGTGACGGATCTTCGCGTGGAACCCGCTTCCCTCCGGCTCGGCCGGCTGCTCGAGGCACCGTCCCCCGGCATCGAACAGCCACCCGTGAAAACTGCAGCGAAGGCCGCCGTCCTCGAGACGCCCGTAGAGAAGATCGGCGCCCCGGTGCGGGCAGTTGCGGCCGACCAGCCCGTAGCCGCCGCCGTCGCCGCGGTACAGGACGAGATCCTCGCCGAGAAGCCGCACGGCACGGACCGGCCGCTCGCCCTCGAGCTCCTCGGCCAGCGCGGCGGGCTGCCAGTACCGCCGCATCAGGCGTCCGCAGCCGGTGCCGGGTCCGGTCCGCGTGACGAGCTCGTTCTGTTCCCTGCTCAGCAAGATGCCGCCGACCCGGTCGCGGAACTCAGAACGTGACGACGCTGCGGACCGACTCGCCCGCATGCATCAGATCGAACGCCTCGTTGATCCGGTCGAGTTCCATGGTGTGGGTGATCATCGGATCGATCTCGATCCTGCCGTCCATGTACCAGTCGACGATCTTCGGCACGTCGCGGCGGCTCCGGGCCCCTCCGAAGGCGGTTCCCTTCCACACCCGTCCGGTGACGAGCTGGAACGGGCGCGTGGAGATCTCCTGCCCCGCGCCGGCGACCCCGATGATCACGCTGACGCCCCAGCCCCGGTGGCAGCATTCCAGGGCCTGGCGCATGGTCTCGACGTTGCCGATGCACTCGAACGAGTAGTCGGCTCCGCCATCCGTCAGATTCACCAGCTCGGCGACGAGATCGCCGTCGACGTCCTTCGGGTTCACGAAATGCGTCATCCCGAACCGCTCGGCGAGTTCCTTCTTGGCGGGGTTGACGTCGATGCCGACGATCGTCCCGGCGCCGGCCATGCGGGCGCCCTGGATGACGTTCAGCCCGATGCCCCCGAGGCCGAAGACGGCGACGCTGGCGCCGGGCTCGACCCCGGCGGTGTTGATGACGGCGCCGATGCCGGTCGTGACGCCGCAGCCGATGTAGCAGATCTTGTCGAAGGGGGCGTCCTCGCGCACCTTCGCGAGCGCGATTTCCGGCACCACGGTGTGGTTCGCGAAGGTCGAGGTGCCCATGTAGTGGTGGATCCGGTCGCCTCCGATCGAGAACCGGCTGGTGCCGTCCGGCATCAGGCCCCGCCCCTGGGTGTCGCGGATCGCCGTGCAGAGATTGGTCTTGCCCGACAGGCAGGACTTGCACCGGCGGCACTCCGGGATGTAGAGCGGGATGACGTGGTCGCCCTTCGCCAGCGACGTCACGCCGGGACCGGCGTCGACGACGACCCCCGCTCCCTCGTGGCCGAGAATGGCCGGAAAAAGACCTTCGGGATCCGCTCCCGAGAGCGTGAACTCGTCGGTGTGGCAGACCCCGGTCGCCTTGATCTCGACGAGGACTTCCCCCTCTTTCGGGCCGTCCAGGGTGACGGTCTGCACGGCAAGCGGCTTGCCGGCCTCGGTGGCGATCGCGGCTCTGGTTTCCATGGAGTCCGGCCCTTTCGTTCGTTGGCGCGTCCGCCTGCATGGTGCAGCGCGGGCCGCGGGATTTCAATGCGGACCGCGCGTCCGTCCGCCTCCGCCGGAGCGTCTCAGCGGCCGGTCCATTCGGGTCTGCGCTTCTCGCGAAAGGCGGCGTTGCCCTCGTGCGCGTCGTCGGTGGGAATCAGGACCGACTGCCCCAGCCGCTCGATCAGCCGTCCGGTCCCGGTGTCGGTGTTGCGACAGGTGTTGATCACGTGCTTGGCCATGCCGAGCGCCAGCGGGGCGCGCTCCCGAAGCACGCGGGCGAAGGCCAGCGTGCCCTCGAGCAGGCTGTCGGGCGCGAACACGCGGTTCGCGAGGCCCCATCTCTCGGCGGTCCCGGCCGGGACCGGCGAGGCGGTCATCATCATCTCCTTCAGCCGTCCGATGCCGATCATCTCGATCATGCGCGAGGCCGCGCCGGACGCCGGGATGACGCCGATGTTGTTCTCGGTGAGCATGAACTCGGCCGACGTCGACGCGATGCGGAAATCGCTCGCGGCCGCGATCTCGACGCCGCCGCCGGCGCACACCCCGTTGACCATGGAAATCACGGGTTTTTCCAGGCTCTCGAGGTCGTCGAGCATCTCGTGGTTGGCGCGCACGTAGGCGCGGTACTGCGGCGACGGCAGGTTGTTCTCGTAGTCGAGGCCGAGAATGTCGCGGCCGGAGCAGAACGCCCGCCCCGCGCCGGTCAGGACCAGCACGCGGACCGCGTCGTCGAACGCGGTCTTCCAGACCGCCGAGCGGATCTCGCGGATCATGCGCTCGTCGAACGCGTTGAGCTTGTCCGGCCGGTCGAGCGTCAGGAGCGCGATGCCGTCCTCGACGACCTCGAGCCGGACGCTCCGGAACTCTTCCGGATGATCGATGAAACCGAGCGGCCGTCCCTCGGCGTCGAGCCGGACCGCGGGCGCGTCCGATGACACGGCATCCTCCCGTCGTTCCCGCCATCCTATCACGGGCGGTCGGGAAGCGCCGCCGCGGGCGGCCCTTCCCGCCGGACTCCCGGGCCGGGGCGGCGGGCCCGCGCCCGGAACCCGCGGGACCGGCTCGCCCCGGCGTCCCCGGCTTCCGGGTCAGAACGGAACGCTGATTCCGTCCAGGGTCGCGTCGCAGTTGGCGAGCTCCACCTTCTTCCACTCGATGCGGAACTCTCCGTCGGCGGCGGGCCGGAGCCCGTGCCACTGGGTGGCTCCGAACAGGCGCTGCCTGTCGTTGCGGAACTCGATCATCTGGAGCTTCGAGCGCGCGGTGACGATCCCCTCGGACTCGCTCTCGACGGTGACGTTGGCGACGATCCGGCTGGTGCGCGATCTCGGGGTCTGGGCGTGCGGCCCGGCCTCGGACAGCCTGCGCACGCGGGTCTCGAGAAGACGGCGGTCGTCGTAGACCAGCGACACCGTCGTCCGCGGATCCCGCTGGCCCTCCTCGACCGGCACCCAGTACCAGCCCCTTTCGGAAAACAGCGCGAGCCAGTCGTTCCAGCGCCGCTCGTCGAGAATGCGCGCCTCGAGAGCCAGGAAGGCCTCGACCTCCGCGGGGGCGGTCATCCGGCCCCGCCCGCGGGCGCCCCGCCGTCCGTCATGTAGCCGAGCCACGCGTCGTACATGTTCCGGATGTAGACCTCGCTGGTCGAATCCCGCCCCCGGACGCCGCCGCGGCCGTCGGGCCGGTCGGTCTCGAGGCCGCGACCGATCTGGATCCACTCGGCCCCCTGGCTCGCCACGCCGTCGCCGATGCGCCCGTAGGTCTCGAGATCGTCCGTCAGGACGAGCGAGCCGGTGCCGTTGGTGACGTTCGCGAAGGCGACGGTGTCCTCGAACATCCTCTCGGGCGCGCCCTTGAGGCGGAACGAGTGGGCATGCACCTCGGTCCGGTTCACGGAAACCGGATGCACCACGCGCAGCTGGCGGAACTGGCTCATGAAGGACAGGTTGGGATAGACGTTGGAGTTCCAGCGCGTGACCTCGAGAATCCGCCGGGTCTCCTCCGGCCCCTTCCGCGCCTCCAGCGCCGCGACGTAGTCGGCGAAGACCGGATCGCCGCCGCCGGCGACGAGGCGTTCGTCGTCGTGGTAGTCGCCGAGATAGGAATGGCCGTTGGGGTAGGTCCAGATGCCCACCCGCTCCTGCCAGAAGCTGTAGGGGGCGCCGTTCTGGCGCATCTGGCGCACCGCGATCTCCCCGGAGCCGTCCGAATGGACCCCGTCGTCCTGGCCGCGCGCGGCCTCGATCGACGACCGGTGGACGAAGATCGGATGCGCCGCGTCGCACAGGTTCTCGAGATAGAGTTTCCAGTTGCCGTCGTAGGCGTGCCGGAACACGCCGCCGGCGACCTCGATCTCGCCGTCGGGCGCGCGGTCGACCATGTCGTCGAACGACGTCGTCATGGGGCCGAGAAAGTCCGCGAGCGGCGGGCCGTCGGGGGCGAGCGACGCGAACACGAAACCCCGGTAGCTGTCGACGCGCGCCGCGGCGACCATCGCCGTGCCGGGATCGTCCGGATCGAAGTCCGCCGGATACCCGTGCCGGAGGGGAACGCGCACCAGCCGACCGTCGGTGCCGTAGGTCCAGCCGTGATAGCAGCAGACGAACTCGGCGGCGTTGCCGCGGCTCTCCGCGACCACCTTGGCGCCGCGGTGGGCGCACTGGTTGTGGAGGACGCGGACGGCGCCGTCGGCGTGGCGCGTCATGACCATCGGCCGGCGCCCGATGCGCGTCGTCACGAAATCGCCGGGCTCGCGGATCTCGCTCTCGTGCCCGACGTAGATCCAGGCGCGGCCGAAGACGCGTTCCATCTCGGCCTCGAAGACGGCGGGGTCGCCGTAGACCCGCCGGTGGACGCGGCCCGGCCGCACGAGATCCGCGAACCCGTCGTGTTCCGTGAAGGCCATGGCGCGCTCCCGCAGCCCGCGCGCGCCGCGACGCGGAGGGGACGGCACCGGGCCCGGAAGGCCGGGCCGGCGGCGCGGGGTCCGGTCCGGAAGCGGCGCCGACGCGAATGGTAGCGGGGGAGGGACTCGAACCCCCGACACGCGGATTATGATTCCGCTGCTCTAACCGGCTGAGCTACCCCGCCACCCGAAGCCGCTATATGCACGCCAAAGTCCCGGGCCGTCAATAGCGGTCCGGGCCTCCCGGACCGGAGGCGCCGGCCGGGGGATCCGCCGGGAGGCGCCGGCTCGCCAGCGCCATGACGATCATCATCGCGACCCCGAGGACGAACGGCCAGTCGAGGCCGAGCTGCCCGAACGCCACGCCGGCCGACGCCGGGCCGGCGATGCGGCCCGCGCCGGCGCAGGCCTGGCCGAGGCCGAGCAGACGGCCGCGCCCCTCGGCGCCGGCCTGGCGGGACAGCAGGCTGTTGAGCGCGGCGGCGTTGGCGGCGACTCCGAGAACCATCAGGAACGCCGCGCCGTAGAGTTCCGCCGGCGCCTGCGCGAGCGGCATCCAGAGCACGCCGAGGCCGAGGCTCGCCGCGCCGGCCGTCGCCATCGCGCGCTCGCCGACCCGCCGCGCCAGCGGCGCGACGACGGCCCATTGCAGGACGACGTAGCAGAACCCCATCCAGGCGTAGAACGGCCCGGTGTCCTGCGGCGTCCAACCCCATGCGGCGGCCGACCACAGGACGAGGATCGCCTCGACGCCGGCGAACACGAAAGGCGGCATGAACATCAGGCAGAGGATCAGCCGGGTCTCGCCGGCGCCGAGCGCCGCGAGCCAGATCCGCCATCCGCCGGCCGCACGGGCGCGGGTCTTCTGCTCGGCGGTCACCGTCTCGCGGACCAGGAAGAGAGCGAGCGCGAAGGCCGCCGCGGAGAACGCGGCGGCGGCGAGGTAGGGCGTCGCGAAGTCCGGCGCTTCCCCGCCGCCGGCAAGGAGTCCGCCGACGGCGGGGCCGACGACGAAGCCGAGCCCCGCCGCGCCGCCGAGCCTCGCGATGGCGCGCGTGCGGTCCTCGGGCGCCGTCACGTCGGCGACGAGCGCGTGCGCGACGCCGATGTTCGCGGCCATGGCCCCGCCGACGAAACGGGCCGCGAACAGCATCCAGAGCGTGCTGGTGAAGGCGAGGAGAAGATAGGCGGCGGCGGTGCCCGCGATCGTGACCAGCAGCACCGGCTTGCGGCCGACGCGGTCGCTCATCCAGCCCCAGAACGGCCCGAACGCGGACTGCGCCAGCGTGTAGCTCGCCGCCACCAGGGTCACGGTCTCGGGCGAGGCGCCGAAGGCGGTGGCGTAGAGCGGCAGCAACGGCAGCACGATGCCGAAACCGACGAGGTCGATGAACACCGTGAGCATGAGGGGATGCACGGCCCGCGCTCCGTCGTCGTGACGCCGACGCGCGCGTTTCCGGGCCCGTCGGGGAACGTCTGGCGCGAGGTTCGGCTACGGGCTAGATATGGCGGGACGGAAACTGGCGCAAGAGGCGGACATGGACGGCACGGAAACCAGCCGCGAACCTGCGGCGTTCGGCGACCTCCGGGGATGGATCGAGGCGCTGCGCGGCGCGGGCGAGCTCGAGGAGATCGGCGGGGAGGTCGACTGGAACGTCGAGATCGGCAACCTGGTCCGGATGATCCAGGGCAGCGGCGACGGGCCCGCGATGCTGTTCACCAACATCAGGGACTACAACGGGCCGGACGCGCTGTGCTCGAAGCTGTTCACCGGCGGCCATGCGAGCTATTCGCGGATCGCGATGATGTTCGGCCTGCCGCGGGACACGCCGGTCAGGGATCTGGTCCGCATCTGCCGCACCATCTTCCAGGAGCGCGTCGAGCCCCGCGTCGTCGGCGACGGCCCGGTCAAGCGGAACGTGATCTCCGGCGACGACATCGACCTTCTCCGCTTTCCGGTGCCGAAATGGAACCGGCTCGACGGCGGCCGCTACGTCCTCACCTACGCCGGCTGCGTGACCAAGGATCCCGACACCGGCGTCCACAACGTCGGCATCTACCGCGGCATGGTCGGCGGCCCCGCCGAGATCCCGGTCCTGATGTGGCGCGCCCAGCACTGGGGCGCCCACTACGCCAGGCACCAGGACCGCGGAGACGAGATGCCGGTGGCCTACGTCATCGGCTGGGAGCCGGCGCTCGGCTTCACCGCGGGCGCGCCGGTGCCGCGCAACGTCTCCGAGTACGAGGTCATGGGCGCGGTCCGCGGCGAGCCCGTGGACCTGGTGCCCTGCGAAACGGTGCCGCTGATGGTGCCGGCGTCCGCCGAGATCGTGATCGAGGGCTGGATCCCGACCGACCCGGAGACCTTCACCGAGGAAGGCCCCTACGCCGAGTTCACCGGCTACTACGCGCCGGAGCGGACCCGCAAGCACACCACGCGGGTGACCTGCATCACCCACCGCGACGACCCGATCTTCCGGGGCACGGTGGAGGGCGCGGTCCCGGGCAGCGTCGGCGAGAACCCGGTGATGAGCTCGGTCCAGCGCTCGGCCGTCGCCTGGAACGCGCTCGAGAACGCCGGCGTGCCCGGCGTCGTCGACGTGTTCGGCCACCCGATCCACGCCGGCGCGAACGTCAACGTCGCCATCCGCCAGACCTACCGCGGGCAGGCCAAGCAGGTGGCGCTGGCGCTGTGGGGCGATTCGTCGTCGCATGTCCGCTACAAGCACGTCACCGTGGTCGACGAGGACATCGACGTCCACGACTACGAGGCGGTCGACTGGGCCTGCGCGTGGCGGGTCAACGCCGGCGAGGACGACATCGTGGTCTTCCCCGCGAACTGGGGCGCCGGTCTCGATCCGAGCGTGCGGCGCCGGGACGCCGACGCGCTGCGCTTCGGCACCGGCAAGTGGAATCGCGTGCTGGTCGACGCCACCGTCAATCTCGACTACGAGGCCGAGCGGGACGGCAGCCGCTACCCCCCGACCGTCCGCCCGCTCGAGGAGGATCTGAGAGCCCTGGAGGAGCGCTGGGATTCGCTCGGGCTTTCGGGCCGGTGGGGCCGGCGCCTGTCGTCGGCGGCGCGACCGCCCGCGGCCCCGATTTGACAAGCGCCGCCGGAATCCCGAAAACCCGGTTCCCGCGTCCCGGCGCCGGGCGGCGCCCCCGAACCCGACCCTGACAGAACGATCGAGGAGTGATCTGCCGTGCAGAACGCTGACGGAATGCACAACCTGCTGGTGCCGAGATCCTTCGGCGACCTCAGAGGATGGATCGAGGCGCTGCGCGCCGAGGGCGAGCTGCAGGAGATCGACGTCGAGGTGGACTGGGACTGCGAGCTCGGCACCGTCGCCCGCAAGGCTTTCGGCAACGGCGACGGCCCGGCGCTCCTGTTCAATTCCGTCAAGGGCTACGGCCCCGACGACGACGTCTGGTCGCGGCGCGTGTTCACGGGCGGGCTGTCGAACTACACGCGCGTGGCGATGATGCTCGGCCTGCCCAAGGACGCGCCGGTCCGGGACATGGTGATGGCCACCCGCCACTATCTCCAGCAGCGCGTCGAGCCGGTCGAGGTCGCCGGCGGCAAGGTCAAGCAGAACGTGGTGACCGGCGAGGACATCGACATCCACAAGATTCCGGTGCCGCGCTGGCACCGCGAGGACGGCGGCCGCTACATCAACACCTACCAGGCCACGGTCACGATGGATCCCGACACCGGGCGGCACAACCTGGGCATCTACCGCGGCATGCTGGGCCGGAAGGACACGCTGCCGGTGCTGCTGTGGCGCGCCCAGAACTGGGGGGTCCACTTCCAGAAATGGGCCGACCGCGGCATGAAGATGCCCGTCGCCCACGTCTACGGCTTCGAGCCGTGCCTGCCGTTCTGCGCCTCGGCGCCGGTTCCGACCGGCGTCTGCGAATACGACGTCATGGGCGCGGTCCGCGGCAAGCCCATGGAGCTGGTCAAGTGCGAGACCAGCGACCTCATGGTTCCCGCCGACTGCGAGATGGTCATCGAGGGGTTCATCGACCCCGATCCGGCGACCTTCGAGATGGAGGGCCCGTTCGGCGAGTACACCGGGTATTTCGGGGGCGACCAGGGGCCGAAGCACGTCACCAAGGTGACCTGCGTGACCTACCGCGACGACTCGATCCACCGCGGAACCCTCGAGGGCACGCTGCCGAAGATGCTGAACGAGAACTCGATCACGAGCTCGATCCAGCGCGCCGGCGTGGCGTGGAACGTGCTCGAGCGCGCCGGCGTTCCGGGCATCACGGACGTCCACTGCCCGGCCGCCAACAACGGCACCACGCTGATGATCCAGATGCGCCAGACCTACCGCGGCCAGGCCAAGCAGGCGGCGGCCGCGATCTGGGGGTCGAACTCGGCGCATCTGCGCTACAAGAACGTCTGGGTCGTGGACGAGGACATCGACATCCACGACTACGGCGCCCTCGACTGGGCCTTCGCCTACCGCGTCAACGCCGCCGAGGACGACATCGTGTTCTTCCCCTCGACCTTCGGCTCGCTGCTCGACCCGTCGACGCGGCTGCCCGAGCGCGACCCCATGAAGTACGGCACCGGAAAGTGGACCCGGGTTCTCATCGACGCCACGATCAACCTCGATTTCGACGCCGAGGAGCAGTACGGCGGCGACCGCTATCCGCTGTCGGTCCATCCCCGCAAGGAGGACATGGACAGGGTCGAGGCGCGCTGGGAGGAATACGGCTTCAAGGACTGAGGCCGGCGCGGGGGTTCAGCGACGCGCGGCGAAGAAGCTCCTGAGAAGCGCCGCCGCCTCCGTCCCGCCGATGCCGTCGTAGACCTCGGGGCGGTGATGGCAGGTCGGCTGCCCGAACACCCGGGCGCCGTGGGCGACGCCGCCGCCCTTGGGATCCCCCGCCCCGTAGTAGATCCGGCGAAGACGGGCGAGAGAGGCCGCCTGCGCGCACATCGCGCAGGGCTCGAGCGTGACGTAGAGGTCGCAGCCCGGGAGCCGCCCGGCGCCCCGTTCGGCGGCGGCGGCGCGGATGACCAGCATCTCGGCATGGGCCGTGGGGTCGGAGCGGGCCTCGACCTCGTTGCCGGCGGCGGCGAGCACCTCGGCGCCGTCGACGAGCACCGCGCCCACCGGCACCTCCCCGCGCGCCGCGGCGGCGCGGGCCTCCTCGAGGGCGCGCGCCATGAACGGCGACCGGGCCGGAGGGAACGCGTCGTTCATCGGATGGCCCGGCCTCCCGTCCGGCCGCGGCGGAGCAGCGCCGACGGCGGGAATATCCCATATAATCGGCGGCGCACGAAGCGGACAGGGAGGGAGCGGTGACGCGTCCGGTCGTCGGCATCACGCTCGATTCCGAGGATCCCGGGGGCTATTCGCGCTTTCCGTGGTACGCGGTCCGCAGGAACTACAGCACGGCCGTCGAGGCGGCCGGCGGCCTGCCGTTCCTGCTTCCCCACGAGGCCGCCCGGGCCGGGGACTACGCCGACCGCATCTCGGCGCTCGTCGTCACCGGAGGCGCCTTCGACGTCGATCCGGCGATGTTCGGCGCCGGGACGCGCCATCCGTCGGTGACCCTCAAGGAGGGGCGGACGGAGTTCGAGCGGGCGGTGACCGGGGAGATGCTGGCGCGCGACAGGCCGGTGCTCGGGATCTGCGGCGGCCACCAGCTCCTCAACGTGATGCTCGGGGGCACGCTGGTCCAGCACATCCCCGACGAGATCGAGAACGCGCTTGCGCACGAGCAGCGCAACCCTCGGGACGAGCCGGGCCACGACGTGGCGGTCGCGGCGGGCACGCTCCTTCGCCGGATCGCGGGGGCCGACTCGCTCGCGGTCAACTCGGCGCACCACCAGGCGGCGGCGGAGACCGGGCCGGGGGTGGTCGTGAACGCGACGGCGCCGGACGGCGTCGTCGAGGGCATCGAGGCGCCGGACCGCCGGTTCTGCCTCGGGGTGCAGTGGCATCCGGAGTTCGGGATCACGCCGGCGGACTCGGCGATCTTCCGCGCGCTCGTGGCCGCCGCGGAGGGGACCGCGTGACGGTGGACGCGGCCGGCGAGCGCGTCGCCAAGCGCCTGTCGCGCGCCGGCGTCTGCTCGCGGCGCGAGGCGGAGCGCTGGATCGCGGAGGGCCGGGTGGCGGTGGACGGGCGCACGGTGGCCGAGCCCGGCACCCGGGTCGGACCGGCGGCGGAACTTCGCGTCGACGGCAAGGTGGTGGGACCGCCGCCGGCGGCGCGGTTGTGGCGGTTCCACAAGCCGCCGGGGGTGATCTGCTCGGCGCGCGATCCGGAAGGGCGGCCGACGGTTTTCGACAGGCTTCCCGCCCGCCTGCCGCGGGTGATGACGGTCGGGCGGCTGGATCTGGCGTCGGAGGGCCTGCTGCTGCTCACCAACGACGGCGGGGTCGCGCGCTGGATGGAGCTGCCCGCGACCGGCTGGCTGCGGCGCTACCGGGTGCGGGTTTTCGGGAGGCCGACGGAGGACGCGCTCTCGTCGCTGGCCGACGGGCTGACGATCGACGGCGAGCGCCACGGCCGGGTCGACGCCGCCGTCGACGCGGGCAAGGGCGCCAACACCTGGCTCACGGTTCGCCTTCGCGAGGGAAGGAACCGGGAGATTCGCCGCCTGTTCGAGCATCTCGGCCATCCCGTGAGCCGGCTGATCCGGATCGCCTACGGGCCGTTCCAGCTGGGCAACCTGCCGCGCGGGATCGTCCGGGAGATCCCGGCCCGGATCCTCGGCGAGCAGCTCGGAAAGCGCTATCCGCATCGCCGGGACGCGGTTCCGCCGGAAGGGGAAGGCGGGCGATGACCGGGAAAACGGCCGCGTCAGTCCGGCTTGCCCGGCAACGGTTTCACGCTCGACAGGCGAGGGTCGCGTGCCGCAGGCGGACGCATCCTTTCCGGAACGGTCGCGTTCCCGGCGGAGGCTGTCTTCCTGTCGGGTCGAAGCCCGCCAGCCCGGCGACGTCGACGACGAACGCGCGAATGTCCGGCGGCGGGCGGGCGCGGGCGGTTCCGCGGGCTTTCAGCCCGGCGCGCGGGACGGCGACGCCTTCGCCGGCAACGACGCGGCCGGCGGCACGTCCGGCCCGTCGCGGGCGAGGCGCCGGAGATCGAGAACGCGGCAGGCGGTGACGGCGTCGAAGGCGAGACATTTCCGCAGGTCGTCGACATGGTCGAGCCTTCGATCCCCGACGCGGGTTCCGGTCTCGAGAACCCTGAACCATTCCTCGATGGTCCGGCGCCGTTCGTACCAGGCGACGACGGTCCGCGCGGTGTCCGCGTCGGCTTCGCCTTCGGTGCTCAGCAGCAGCCAGTGGAGAGGTTCCCTGCCGGCGGGCGGGTCGGGCTCGGCGGCGGACACCGCGAGCACGTCGAGAGGCTCCCGGCTCCCGCCGTCGCGCGGCGGCGCCAGCCTCACCCTGGCGGCGCGCAGGTCGAGCCGCGCCGTCCGTCCGGACCGCGCCCGCTTTCCGCCGCCGTCGCCGATGTCCACGGTCTTGCGGGCAAGGCGCGGGAGCGCGGCGACATGCTCCCGCAGATCCCTTTGCCCGCCCGTCCCGAGGACGACCCGCCACCGCGCCGAACGGCGCGCCCGCACCAGCAGCCCGGCTTCCCGCGAGGCGGCCCCGGAAAGCAGCCCCCGGAAGTCGCCCTCGCGGTCGCAGACCGTGACCACCCGCGCCCCGGGACAGGCGCGGGCGAGTTCCCGCGCCCGCTCGTGCCCGCGCCGTCGGCGCGCGCTTTCGCTCTCCCCGTCGCCGCCGTCGCGGAAGGCGGCGTCGAGCGCGAACACGCCGAGCGGCCGCCCGGCCGCGCCGACCGCCAGGCCCGCATGGACCTCCAGCCCGCGGCCGCCCTTGCCGCCGCCTCCCGGCCCGACAGGCCCGGCGGACGCCTCGATCCCGTCGCGGTTCAGCGTGGCGGTGCCCTGGATCGCGAGGATCACCTCCTCGAGCCGGCAGCGCTCCACCATCGCCGCCTGGTGCGGCTCCAGAACGTGCTCCATGCCCACCTTCCCGCTCGACAGCAGCCGGCAGGCCGCCTTGCGCTCCGCCCGGGACGGAAAGACCGCCGGGATCGCCTCCCCCGGACGCTCCAGCCATGCCCGCCCCATGCGCGCGATCCGCTCGCGAACCCGGCCGTCGGGATGGGTGCCGCGCGCGTACTCCCGACCGGCCCAGTCGGTCCTGTCGTCCATGTGCAGCGCGGGCGCCGCCCGGATGCCCCGTGCCGGCGCGGCGCGCAGGCGGCCCTCCCAGCCCGCCGCCAGCGGCTTCATCCACACCGTGCGCGTCGCGCCGGCGGCGGCTCCGGGCGGCCGTCCCGACGTCCGCCGCGGACAGCATTGCCAGCCCGCCGTCGCGTAGGAGGTGCCGGCGTGCCCGGGGCCGACGTAGGTGTAGGCCATGAGAGGGCGCACCCCGTGGACCGCCTCCCAGTCCGCCGCCACGCGCGCGGCCGCCAGCTCCAGAACCCGCGAGGCCAGGCCGTGGACGCGCACGCCGGGCAGAAGCAGGAAGCGGTGG
The DNA here is from genome assembly GCA_965214975.1 of Alphaproteobacteria bacterium. GTDB lineage: Bacteria > Pseudomonadota > Alphaproteobacteria > MPNO01 > UBA830 > JAJEBT01. Next base: position 3,423,626 of record OZ244055.1, on the reverse strand, counting down.
TTGTTGACCAGCAGCGGCAGGTTCGCGACCCGGGCGTCCGCCGACCAGCCGATGAAGTCGTCGCGCGCCTTCTGGTGCCAGCTCGCGGCGCAGAACCCGATGCCCCCGAGCCGGCCGTGCACGGAGGAACGCACCCAGTGGCGGAGCTGCCCGCCCGGCGCCCGCGCCCAGCCCTGCGGATGGTGCGCCGCCATCGTCGCTTCCCACCGCCGCCGCTCGCCGCCGTCCGCGACCGGCTCCAGCGTCACCGCGCCCAGGTCCGCGAGCCGGCAGCGGAGCGAAAGGTCCGGACAGGCCTCCGCGGGCGCGCCCTCGCGGCGCTTGCGGAAGCGCGCGGCCCGCGGCGCCGGCAGCGCGACCCCGAGCCTGTCCGCGAGCGCCGGCAGCGCCTTGCGCGCCGAGGCAAGGCAGGGCTTGCCCCGGCCGCCGACCCAGTTCTCCCGCGCGCACAGCTCGCGCGCCAGCGAGCTGCGCGTGCGGCCCTGTTCCCGAACCGCCTTGCCGAACCACGCGACCGTGTCGGCGGAAAACTGGTGAAGGCCCACTTGCATGGCCCTTCACGTAGTCCGAATCGCTCCATGAGTCAACTGCGGATCCGGGTGAGATCCGCTTCGGCCCCGTCCAGCATCCGGCGAACACCGTCCTCGTCAAGCATCCAGCCTATGAAGACGAGGCGGGTGCGGCGATCGCCGCCCGGCCAGCCCGGCAGCCAGTCCGTCTCGTCGAAGACCTGCTGAACGCCCTGGACGACGGCGGGGGTCTCCGGGTGTCCGGCGACGTTCACCAGACCCTTGACCCGAAGAAGGTTGGGACCGGCTCGCTCCGCAAGGGCGGCCAGGAAGGCCTCGAGCGTTCCGGGTGAGACGGGGCGGTCCCGGACGACGCAGAACGACCCTATGTGGCGATCGTGACGGTGGGCATGCCCGTCTCCTTCCGTCGCCCACCGGGACGGATCGGCGAAACGCGCCAGTTCCGCGGTCGGGTCCGTGCCGAAAAGGGCCGCGACGTCGACGACGCCCCGATCCCCTTCCAGGAACGGCGCCGACGGGTTGAGGTTCCGCAGCCGGCCGCGGAGGGCGGACAGCTGTTCCCGGTCCTCGCCGGTCCCGACGCGATCCAGCTTGGTCAGGACGAGGCGGTCGGCGACGGCGACCTGCTCGACCGACTCCGCATGAAGATCGAGGTTGGTCGTCCCGTGCACCGAATCCACCGTCGTGACGATCCGGTCCAGGACGAAGTCGCCGCGGACGAGCGGATCCTCCATGACGACGCGCGCGATGGGACCGGCGTTGGCGAGCCCGGTGGTCTCGATCAGGACTCTCTCGAAGGGCGGCATCTCTCCCGACCGGCGCCTGACGAGGAAGTCGCGAAGCGTCGAGCCCAGATCCTCGTTCAACGAGCAGCAGACGCAGCCGTTCCTCAGTTCCACCACGGTCTCGCCGGATCCGGCGATCAGGTCGCCGTCGATCGAGATCCGCCCGAACTCGTTGACCAGGACGGCGGTTCTCGCCATCTCCGGCGCGGTCAGGAGATGGTTGACGAGGGTGGTCTTCCCGCTGCCGAGAAAACCGGTGATCAGGGAAACGGGGAACTTCCCGCTCGTCATCGCCGCCTGCGCTACCGGACGATGTCGTCGGCGGCGCCGTCGAGCAGGCTCTCCAGCTCGGCGCCATGGGTGACGACGGTCTCCCCGACCTGGCTCAGGGCGAGAGCCGCCATGACGGTGCCGTAGCGGAGCCCGTCGGCCAGCGAACCCTTCATCCAGCCATGCAGGACTCCGGCGACCATCGCGTCGCCGGCGCCGATGCGATCGACGATCCGGACCGGACGCGCGTCCTCGCGGCGCATGTCCGAGCCGTCCCAGCCGACGACGCCGTCGCCCGAAAGCGAGACCACCACGTTGCGGGCTCCGGTCCGCGCCGCGAGCCGGCGCGCCACTTCCTCGGGTTCGCCCCGGCACCCGAACAGGGCTTCTCCGTCGCGGCGCCCGCAGAACAGGACGTCGACCTCCGCGACCAGCGGCAGCAGGCGTTCCGCGGCTTCCGCGGCCGGCCAGAGAAGCTCGCGGTGGTTGACGTCGAAGCTGGTGGACACCCCCCGTCGACGGGCGTCTTCCAGGGCGCGGGCGACGATCGCCTCCGCGTTGGCGGACAGCGGCACCGTCAGGCCGCTCATGTGCAGGTGGCGGGTGTCCAGGAGATACTCCCAGTCGACCTCGTCGGGGCGCAGCCGGGCAAGGCAGGAGTCCTTGCGGTCGTAGTAGATCCTGACCGGCCGCGGCGGGTGCGCGTACTCCACGTAGTAGCAGCCGACCCTGCCTTCCGCCCGCATGACCACGGCCGACACGTCGATGCCGTTGCCGCGGCAGGCGTTGAGCACGCGCCGTCCCGGAGGCGTGTCCGGAAGCGCGCTGACCCAGCCGCATTTCCACCCCAGCCGGGACAGGGCGCCGGCGACGTTCGCTTCCGTTCCCGAGACGTCGACGTCGAAGGCGGTCGCCGTCTCGATGCGCCGGCCGGCCGGCACGCTCAGGCGCAGACCTCCCTCGCCGAACGTCGTCAGGTCCAGCCGGGCCACGCGCCGATCACCCGTTCCGCCGCGCTTCCCGCATCCGCTCGAGGATCCAGGAACGGGCGTTCCCGATGGCTTCCGCGGCGTCCGGCGAGCCGTCGTTCCACATCTCGACCAGGTAGCCGCCATCGTAGCCGATCCCGTCCAGCGCCCGGAACGCGGCGACGAACGGCACCTTGCCGGCGCCGAAGGGAACGCGCCGGTACTCGCCGGGCCGCGCGTCCTTCAGATGGACGCCGACGAGGTTTCCGCGCGCCAGCTCGAGTTCGGCCGCGACATCGAGGCCGTTGGCCGCGAGATTGCCGACGTCCGGATAGACGCGGAGCCACGGCGAATCGAAGTTCCCGACGATCTCCATCGCGTCGGCGACGGAAGTGACGTCCTCGCCGTCCATGGTCTCCACCCCCAGCATGACGCCGGAAGTCGCGGCCCGGCCGAGACCCTCGCCGAGCCCGTCCAGGAACCGGCCGCGCGATCGCGGCGTGCGCGCCTCGTCGTGGGCGAAATAGCCGGCGATCTGGACGATCCGCGCGCCGACGTCGCCGGCGAGGTCGACGGCCCGGTGCAGGATCGACCGCGCGCGCGCGCGCACGTCCGCCGAGGCGCTCCCCAGCGGATGGCGCCGGTGCGCGCTCAGCACGATCGTCTGGATGCGGAGCCCGGCGCCCGCCGCGGCGTCCCGAAGGGCGCGACGGCGGTCCGCCGGCCAGTCGAGGCGCGCCAGCCGGTCCGGGTCGTCGTCCACGGAAATCTCGACGAAGTCGTAACCGGCCTCGGCGGCGGCGGCCAGGCGCGCCGGCCAGCCGGTCCCTTCCGGCAGGGCCTTTTCGTAGATGCCGAGGACCGGATCACCCATCGAGATCTCCGAGATCCCCGATCGCGTCCTTGAGACGGGCGGCGGCGGCGGCGGGATCGGAAGCCTCGACGATGGCGCGCCCGGCGACGAACGCGAACACCGGAACGCCTTCGTAAAGGGGAACGGTGTCGATGCGGATGCCGCCCGCCGCGGTCACCCTGAACCCCATCCCGGCAAGGCGCCGCAGAGCGTCGAAACCGGTCTCCGACCAGCCGCCGCCCGACGACCCGGCCTCGGCGGTGTGGTGAAAGACGATCTGCCCGACGCCCAGGTCCAGCCATTGCCGTGCCTGTTCGGGAGTCCATCCGCGGTTCAGCTCGACCTGGATTTCCCCGCCATGGATCTCGGCCGCCCGGACCGCCGCCTCGACGGTCTCCGGCGGCGCCTCGCCGACGACGGTGACCCAGTCGGCACCGGCGTCGAAGGCCATCTCGGCGACGGCTCCTCCGGCACGCACGATCCGCACGTCGCCGACAACCGTCTTGTCCGGAAACTCGCGGCGGAGCGCGCGAACCGCCGCCATCCCCTCGGACAGGCACAGCAGGGTGCCCGCCTCGATCACCTCGACCGAGTCGCGGGCGCGCCGCGCGGCCTCCAGGGCGGCATCGGTCTCGAGAACGTCGAGGGCCAGCTGCAGGAGCGGCCGCTCTCTCATCGCGGATCGACCATGGTGTAGACGCGGGCCGGGTTCTCGTGCATGAACTTGTGGACGACGCCCTCGTCGAAGCCCTCGTCCAGCAGGCGCGGCAGGAAGCGCTCCTTGATCCAGGAGAGGCCCGGGCCGCCGCCGTAGGCCGGGTGATAGCTGCGCCGGCCCATGTCGTTGCACAGCATCAGCCTGTCGCCGTAGCCGTCGGCGACCAGCTGCCGCAGCAGGTCGACGCGCACCGTGTCGGGATAGTACTTGGCCTTCCCCGGCCCGTCGTAGATCAGGTACACGCCCGCTTTCAGCATCTGCCGGTGGTACCAGAGGTCCGGATTGCGGTCGACATGGGCGATGATCATGCGCTCCATGTCGTATCCCTCGTCCTGCAGGATCTCGATGATCTCGATGCCCATCGTGCCCCCGGTGGTGTGGGCGTGCAGCGGAACGCCGGTCCTGGAGGCGGCGCGCGCGCCGGCGCGGATGAACTTCTCCTCGTTGGGCGTGATCTTCATGTAGGCGGCGCCGACCTTGATCCAGCCCGCCCTGTGCGCGGTGCCGTCCATGCCCTCGGTCACGTCATGGATCATCTCGTCGGCGATCTCGGTGATCGACATCTCCGAGGTTCTCGGCTCCATGCCGTGCTCCTCGCAGATGACGCCGCAGCAGGCGACCACGTGAACGCCCGACCTCTCGGAGCACTCGACCATGCCGAGGGTGTCCCGGCCCCAGGTTCTGGGAGTGGCCTCGACCAGGGCGTCGCCGCCGGCCTCCTTGTACTGCCGGCACATCTCGATGCTGCGGTCGAGATCGTCGAGGGCGTGGTCGGCCCCGACCGACCCGACCGCCTTCTCGCCATGCCCGGCAGGCCGGGTGAGGATGTGCTCGTGAGGCATGGTGAACCCCAGCCGGTCGGACTCGATGTCGCCGAGAATGGTCCGGACCATGCCCATGGCGCGAAGATGCAAGATTTTCTACGGCTTTGCAAATTCCTTCGCCCCCGACTAGGCTGGGGCAAGTCGGGTTGCTTGGAACGAGGAATGATGTCGGGCGTCAGGCTGGAAAAGGTCGTCAAGGCTTTCGGAACCACGGTCGTCGTCCCCGAGCTGACGCTCGCCGTCGACGAAGGGGAGTTCGTGGTGATCGTCGGACCGTCCGGTTGCGGCAAGTCGACGACGCTCCGCATGATCGCCGGGCTCGAGGACGTCACGTCGGGCCGGGTCGTCATCCGCGGCCGGGACATGACGGACGCGCCGCCGAAGGCGCGCGACATCGCCATGATCTTCCAGTCCTACGCGCTCTATCCGCACATGAACGTCGCCGACAACATGTCGTTCGCGCTGCGCCTCGCCCGGCGGCCCAGGCGGGAGATCGCGGAGAGGGTGCAGCGCGCGGCGGAGATGCTGGAACTGACGCCCTATCTCGACCGCAAGCCCCGGGATCTCTCGGGCGGGCAGCGGCAGCGGGTCGCCGTCGGACGGTCGATCGTGCGCGAGGCGTACTGCTTCCTGTTCGACGAGCCGCTCTCGAACCTCGACGCGAAGCTGCGCGCGACGATGCGCACCGAGCTCTCGCTCCTGCACAAGAAACTCGAACGCACCATGATCTACGTCACGCACGACCAGATCGAGGCGATGACGATGGCCGACCGCATCGTGATCATGGATGCCGGCGTGATCCAGCAGACCGGCACGCCGCGCGAGGTCTACAGCGCGCCCGACAACCGTTTCGTCGCCGAGTTCATCGGCTCGCCGTCGATGAACATGCTGGACGGGGAGATCGCCGGAAGCGACAGGCTGCGGATCGAGGGACGCGGGTTCTCGCTGCCGGTGCCGGACCGTCTCGCGGCGCGCGCGCGCCGGGCGCCGCGCCGCGCCGTCACGGTCGGCCTCCGGCCCGAGCATTTCGCCGCCGCCGATTCCGGCGCCGGCAACCACTCCGAAATCGATCTCGAGGTCTCCGTCTCCGAGTACATCGGATCGAGCCAGTTCCTCGCGGCCACGGTCCGGGGTCACCCGGTCACCGCCTCCGTCGAGGTCGGTCCGGACGCGCCGCCCATGACGTCGGGGCGCTACTACTTCGACGTCGACCGCCTCTACCTGTTCGACCGCGCCAGCGGCGAAGCGATCTGAGGCACCACAAGGAAGGAACAGAGTCATGCACATAGCCAGGAAACTGCTGCTCGCGGGCGCGACGCTGCTGTTCGCGACCGCGGCGTTCGCCAACCCGTACGAGAAGTACAAGGACACGACGCTCGTCGTCAGCTGGCCCGCGCTCAGCCACTTCATCAAGGCGGAGAAGCTGATCGAGGAGTTCACCAAGGAGACGGGCATCGAGGTCGAGGTCGACGCGCTCCAGTACCTCAAGCTTCGCGACCGGCAGCTCCTCGAGATGTCGAAACCGAAAGGCGAGTACGACATCGTCAGCTGGGTCGTGATGTGGAAGGGCGAGTACGTGTCGAAGGGCCTGCTCACCCCGCTCAGCCAGTTCTTCACCAACGGCGCCCTGGTCGACCCGCAGTACGACATAGACGACATCGCCGACGCCTATCTCCAGAACGGCGGCGTCGTCGGAGGCAAGAAGGGCTACATGCCCGGCAAGTCGGGCGCCCTCTACGGCATTCCGTTCGGCGCCGAGACGTCGATCCTGGCCTATCGCAAGGACATCCTCGACGCCCAGGGCATCGCGCCGCCGAAGACCTACGACGAGCTTCGCGCGGCGATGAGGAAGCTCGCAGGGGCCGGCATCCCGGCGCTGACGTCGCGCGGCAAGACGGGCCACCAGGTCACCGCGGGCTGGCTGCTCCACCTGGCGCCGCTGGGCGGCCGGGTCTTCGATGACGAATGGAACCCGGTCTTCAACGACGCGGCCGGCGTCGAGGCCGCCCGGGTGATGCGCGAAATCGCCCGGACCGGCCCCAAGGGCATCCCGTCCTTCGGCTTCGGCGAGGCGGCGGCGGCGTTCCTCGGCGGCGGCGCGGCGATGTACATCGACACGCTCAAGATCGCGGCGATGGCACGCGACCCGAAGCAGTCGAAGATCGCCGACAAGGTCGCCTACGGCCTGCACCCGACGGGTTCGCGCTGCGGCTCGGAGACGGGCGGCTTCGCGATGGGGATCCCGGCGAACAGCCGGAACCAGGAGGCGGCCTTCCTGTTCATCCAGTACATGACCTCAAGGGCCGGCGACCGGCGAATGGTCGAGCTGGGCGGAGACCCGATCCGGACGTCGACCGTCAAGGCGTTCAGCGACCGGTTCGCCGAGTACCCGGTGATACTGGAACAGCTGCCCTGCGCCGATCCGGACTGGCGCCCCCTCATCCCCGAGTGGAACGAGCTCAACATCGACGTGCTGGGCCAGGCGCTGACCGAGGTGATCACCACCGACAAGCCGATCCAGCCGATCATGGACGCCGCCGCCGCCAAGGCGCGCGCGATCATGGAGCGCGAGGGTTACTACGCGTGGGCCAAGTACAGGAAGTGAGCGCAACCAGGGGGCGGCGGAACGCCGCCCCCGGCCTCCCGGGACGGCAGACCAGGCGGCCCGCGCGATGCCCCACGCAAGGACGCTGACTCCCTACCTGTTCGTCGCTCCGGCGGTGCTCGTGATGGCCGCGGGCCTGCTCTACCCGATCTTCGACGCGCTCTACCTGAGCTTCCACGACTGGAAGATCGGCGAGCCGTTCAGCCGGGCCGAAGGCGTCGGCTTCGCCAACTACGTCCGGATGCTCGGCGACGAAGACGTCCGGGAGTCGATCTGGGTCACCGTCCGTTTCGGGTTCTGGACGATCACGATCGAGATGTGCCTCGGCGTCGCGCTCGCGCTGCTCCTCGAGAAGCCGATCCGCGGCGCAAGCGTCTTCCGCACGATCTTCATCCTGCCGCTGATGGTCTCTCCGGTCGTGGTGGGGCTGATCTGGCGCTACCTGTTCGACGCGCGCGTCGGCTGGATCAACCACTATCTCGGCGTCTGGTTCGGAATCGAGCCGCAGGTCTGGCTCGGCGACGCGGAGCTCGCCTTCTTCGCCATCGTGTTCACCGACATCTGGCAGTGGACGCCCTTCATCTTCATCATCGTGATCGCCGGGCTGCAGGCCCTGCCGGGCGAGGTGCTGGAGGCGGCGCGCATCGACGGCGCGAACTGGTGGCAGCAGATCTTCCTGGTCAAGCTGCCCATGATCTCCTCCATTCTGGTGATCGCGCTGCTGATGCGGCTGATCGACGTGTTCCGGGCGCTGGAGGTCATGTACATCATGACCGGAGGCGGGCCGGGACGCGCGACCGAACTGCTGTCGCTGCACATCTACAACCGGGCGTTCGACGCGCAGCTTCTGGGATACGCGTCGGCGATCTCGGTCCTGCTGATCGTCATGGTGTTCCTGATGTCGCTGCTGATCCTGGTGGTCGGCAGGCCGATGGACGACGATGCCTAGGAACTGGGCCGGAGCGGGCAGCCTGGCGGGCCACTATCTGGCCGTGCTGGCGCTGGCCGCCATCTGCCTGATGCCGATCTGGGTGATGGTCTCGACCTCCTTCAAGGACGAGATCACGATCTTCGACGGCAGGCCGATCTGGTTCCTCTTCGTGCCCACGCTCGACAACTACGAGCACATCGCCGGGCGGAAGAAGTTCGATCTCTACCTGCTGAACTCCGTGATCGTGGCGACCGTGTCCACGTTTCTCACGCTGTTTTTCGGCGGCCTGTGCGCCTACGCGCTGGCGCGGCTCGACTTCCGGGGACGGCGCTTCGTCGCCAACTCGACCCTGCTGATCCGGATGGTGCCGCCGGCGGTCCTCGCCGTTCCCGCCTTCGCCATGGTGCTCGGGCTCGGCATCGACAACGACCTCGCGGTGCTGGTCTTCTTCTACACGGCGCTCAACCTCCCCTTCGCCGTCTGGCTCCTGTTCGGCTTCTACAAGCAGATCCCGGTGGAGCTCGAGGAAGCCGCGATCGTCGACGGCGCTTCGCCCCTGCAGGTCTTCTTCCGGGTGCTGCTGCCGCTGATGAAGTCCGGCTACGCGGTGGCCGGGATCTTCACCTTCCGGATCGCGTGGAACGAGTTCGTTCTCGCGCTCCTGCTCACCGGCCGCAACTCGCGGACCCTGCCGGTCGCGGCGTCCGGTTTCCTGACCGACACCGGGGTCGAGTGGGGACGCATCATGGCGATGGGGACGCTCATCGTGATTCCACCGCTGCTGTTCACCTTCTTCGCCGCACGCCAGATCATCCGGGGCATCACGGCGGGAGCGGTGAAGGGGTGACGGAGAGAGGACGCAAGAACATGCGCGTGCTGAAATGATGTGCGAAACTGGCTTCAAGGCCGCATCGCCGGAGGGAACGGGCCCGGCATGACCAAACGGCAGAAACTGGCGCAGATCCGCCGCGCCGCCGCGCTCTACTACGAGCAGCAGCTGAGCCAGCAGGAAATCTCGGGCATCCTGGGCTGCTCGCACTCGACGGTCTCGCGCCTGCTGTCCGGGGCGCGCGAACTGGGAATCGTCGAGTTCCGCATCGACCGCCCCGTCGCCGACGTCCCCGAGCTCGCCGCCGAGCTGCGCGGCCGGTTCGGTCTGCGCGATGCCGTCGTCGCCCCCGGCGGGGGGAGCGGGGAACTCACCTGCCGCAACGTCGGCCTCGCCGGGGCCGAGTTCCTGACCAGGGTGATCGGCAACGGCATGAAGGTCGGGATCACCTGGGGCCGGACCCTGGCGGAGGTTCTGCGCGTGATGGAGCCCCAGCCACTGGAAGGCGTCGAGGTCGTCCAGATGGCCGGCTCGCTCGGGTTCGGCGTCTCGGAGGAGGACGGCCCGGGCCCGGCCGTCCGGCTGGCGGCGCTGCTCAACGCGTCCTGCCACCTGATCCCGGCTCCCGCGGTGGTCGATTCCGAGGAGGCGCGCAACCTGTTCCTGCGCCAGCCGCAGATCCGCGACGCTCTCGGCCGCGCCGGGCGCGTCGACGTCGCCGTCCAGGGAATCGGGAGCCTCTCTTCCGGGATGTCGAGCCTGCGCCGCACGGGATACATCACCCGCGAGGAGCAGGCCGCGGCACGGGCGGCGGGGGCGGTGGGGCACGTGTTCGCGCGCATGATCGACATCGACGGCCGCGAGGTCGGCGACTACTCGAAACGGGTCATCGGCATCCCGCTGGACGATCTGCGCAGCGTCCGCTGGTCGCTCGGGGTCAGCGCCTCGCCCGACAAGGCGCCGGCCGTCCTGGGCGCCCTGCGCGGCGGGTATTTCAACGCCGTGGCGGTCGACGAGGACTCGGCCAGGGAAGTGCTGGAGCTGGACCGGACCGAGGCGGTCCGCGGCAGCGCCGCCGCCTGAACGGGATGCGCCGGCCCCCCACGGCCGCCGCGACAGGCGCGCCGCCGGCGGCGGCGAACGACTGGCGCGTCGAAACGCGGCGCGTCGCGGACGGCGCGCGCAGGCGCGTGCTCGACCTCGCGATCGAGCGGAACGGCTGCTATCTGAGCCAGACCCTGTCGAGCGCGGACCTGCTCGCCACGCTGTACGTGAAGTCGCTCGACCTCGGCCCCAGCCGGGGCGCGCCGGTGCCGGACGGGTTCGCGGGGCCGCCCGGACGCGGCGGCGCCGCGCACGGCCTCGGCGCCGCCTACAACGGCTCCCGGAGCGCCGGCCGCGACCGGCTCCTGATCTCGCCCGCCCATTACGCGGTGGCGGTCTACGCCGTGCTCGTCGAGACCGGCCGCATGTCCGCCGAGGCCTTCGCCCAGTTCAACACCGACGGCAGCACGGTCGAGATGATCGGCGCCGAGCATTCGCCGGGTTTCGAGCTCACGACCGGATCCTTCGGCCAGGCGCTGAGCCAGGGCCGGCGGCATCGCCATGGCCCGCAGGCTGCGCGGCGAGGCGGGGCGCGTCTTCGTCTTCATGTCCGACGGCGAGCTGGAGGAGGGCCAGACCTGGGAAGCGCTCCAGGCGCTCGCCCATCACCGGCTCGACAACGTCGTCGTCTGCGTCGACGTCAACGGCATGCAGTACGACGGCGCGACCGAGGACGTGATGGGGATCGAGCCGATCGCGGCGCGCGTTTCGGGTTTCGGGGGCGTCGCCGCCAGCGTCGACGGCCACGACGTCGAGGCCGTGGACGCGGCGGTCCGGGAAACCCCGCATGACGGAAAACCCCTTTTCGTGCTTTGCTACACCGACAGCGCGCGCGGCGTCCCGCTGCTGGAGGAGCGCAAGCCGAGACTGCATTACGTGCGTTTCGGGAACGCCGAGGAAACCGAGCGCTTCCGGGCCTTCGCCGAGAGCTGGCGGGCGGCGGGGTAGCGGTGATGGAAATCCTCCACAGGGTCCACGAGCGGAATCTGGTCGACTGGGCGCGGGACCGGCCCGAGGTGCTGGTGCTCTCCGGAGACCTGACAGGATCGACCGAGATCCAGCTCTTCAAGGACACCTATCCCGAGCGCTTCTTCTCGATGGGCATGGCCGAGCAGAACATGCTGAGCTGGGCCGGCGGGCTGGCGCGCGAAGGCTTCGTGCCGTTTCTCCACACCTTCGCCGTGTTCCTGTACCGCCGGCCGCTCGACCAGCTCGGGATGTCGATCTGCTATCCGAACCTGCCGGTCCGGCTGGTCGGCTTCCTGCCCGGTCTCAGCACCCCGGGCGGGGTCACCCACCAGGCGATCGAGGACATCGCCGTGCTGCGCGGCCTTCCCAACATGACGGTTCTCGAAGTCGGCGACGCGACCGACGTGGAAACGGTGCTCGACGTGACCGAACGGGTTCCGGGGCCCGTCTACGTCCGCATGCTCCGGGGCGAGGTGCCGCGGCTGTTTCCCGAGGACGAGCCCATGCTCCTCGACCGCGCCCGCACCGTCCGCGACGGCACCGACGTCACGCTGCTGACCTCCGGAAACTGCACCGAGGAGGGCATGCGGGCCGCGGCCGCGCTCGGCCGGCACGGCGTCTCGATCGCCCACCTCCATGTCAGCACGCTGAAGCCGTTCTCCGATCCGGCCGTCGTCGAGGCGGTCTCCAAACCCGCATTCGGCGTCATCACAATGGAAAACCACGTGATCGCCGGCGGGCTGGGAACCTGCGTCGCCGAGGTGATGGCCGAAAACGGCGTGCCGCGGAAGCTGGTCCGCATGGGCATCCGAGACACCTACGCGCACGGGGCCTCGTTCCCCTACCTGATGCGCGAGCACGGGATCGACGCCATGGCCCTGGTCAGGCAGGTGGAGACCCTCCTGGGCGAGAGCTTCGGGGTGACCGAGGACGACTTCGCCGAGACACGGCTGCAGGAGACCGCCGCCGCCGGCAGCGAACGGCTGGAGGCGCTGTGACGATCGCGAGCGAGCTCCGGCAGGCGGTCTGGAAGGTCAACGCGGCGCTGCCCGAGGCGGGCCTGGTCAAGTGGGCCCAGGGCAACGCCAGCGGCCGCGATCCCGAAACCGGCCTGATCGGCATCAAGCCGAGCGGCGTCCGCCTGGATCTGCTGAAGCCGGAGGAGATCGTCATCCTCGACGGCGGCGGCCGGATCGTCGAGGGGGACATGAAGCCGTCCGTCGACACAGCCTCGCATCTCCACGTCTACCGGCGCAGGGACGACGTCCACGGCATCGTCCACACCCACTCGCCCTACGCCACCAGCTTCGCCGTGCGCGGCGAGCCCATCCGCATGCACACGACGACGGCGTCGGCGCTGTTCGGCGGCGACATCCCGGTTTCCGATTTCGCCGTCATCGGCGAGGAAGCCATCGGCGAGGAGATCGTCGCCAAGATCGGAGACAGCCCGGCCATACTGATGCGGGCGCACGGCGTGTTCACCATCGGGAAGACTCCCGAGGAAGCCCTGAAACACGCGATCTACGTCGAGGAGGAGGCGGAGATCGTCCATCTCGCCCTGCTCCGCGGCGAACTCGCCGTGCTCGACGGGGAAACCGTCGCCGAAGCGCGCCGGATGTACCTGGAGGACTACGGCCAAACGGGGCGGACGCCGCCCCGTCAACGGAGGAGACAGGACGATGCGTGATCTTCGAACGCTGACCGTCATCGCGGCGGGCGCGGCCGCCATCGCCGCGGCGCCCGCCGCCGCGGAGTATCCAACCCGCAACATCCACATGATGATCCCGTTCGGCGCCGGCGGCGGGACGGACGTGCCCGGCCGCTTCTTCGCGCTCGAAATGGAGGGGATCCTCGGCAAGAAATTCATCGTCAGCAACGTCTCGGGCGCCGGCGGGACGATCGGCGCGACCCAGCTTTCCAAGGCCGAGCCCGACGGCTACCGGCTCGGTTTCATGCCGGTCGGGACGACCACCACCCAGCCGCACATCCGCAAGACCAGCTACAACGACAAGTCCTGGGAGCCGATCTGCCTGGTCGCCCAGGGTCCGCTCTACGTCACGGTCCTCAAGGATTCGCCCATAAAGGGCATGGAAGACCTGCTGGCGGAAGCCAGGGCCGGCAAGGTCATCACGGCCGGCCCGCCCCCCGGCTCGCTCCCGCACATCGCCCAGGCCGCCGTCGCCAAGGCCTTCGGGGTCAAGTTCCGCTACATCCCGCACCAGGGGATCAACCAGGTGGTCAAGTCCATGCTGGGCGGGCGGGTGACCATGACCGCGTGGTTCGGCGACGCGGCCCAGCGCTTCGGGCTGCGCCCGCTCGCCATCCTCGACAGCAAGCGGTCTTCCGAGTTCCCGGACATCCCGACCGCCGGGGAATTCGGCAAGGACGTGATCTCCTTCGTCTGGTTCGGTTTCTTCGCGCCCCGGGGAACGCCGGCCGACGTCATCGCCAAGCTGTCGAGCGGCTGCGGCGAGGCCGTCAGGAAGCCGCGCTTCGTCGAGAACATGAAGAAGGCGAAGCGGCTCATCCGCTACATGCCGACGGACGAGTTCCGCACGTTCTTCGCCGCCCAGTACGCCGGCAACGGCGCCCTCCTGCGCGAGGCGGGGCTGGTGAAGTAGGAAGCGGCGGATCACGGCGAAGGGAACGGTGCGCCCGATTCCCGACGGGCGCACCGCCGGTCCCGCCCGCAACCGGGAGCCGCGACCGATGAGTGCGCACAGGATCTACGGCGGCGCGCTGTTCTTCGCCGCCGCCGCGATTTTCGCCACGACCTTTTCGGAGCAATACGCCGGCGAGCCGCTCGGCGGCGACGTCTCGACCGTCTTCATGCCGCGCGCCTTCCTGATCGCGTGGATGGCCTTCGCGGTTCTGCTCTTTTTCCGCGGCCCCGGAACCGGATCCGACGCGGGGTTTCCCGGGGTGAACTGGCTGCGGCTCGGCGCGGTCGCCCTTGTCAGCCTCGGCACGGCGCTTGCCATGCTGCACGCCGGCTTCCTGATCGCGACCGTTCCCGGGTTCTGGATCTTCACCTGGATCTACGGCTACCGGAAACCCGTGCCGCTGACCGTGGTCAGCATCGCGCTGCCGCTCGGGGTCTGGTTCCTGTTCAACGACGTTTTCGAGCTTCCGCTGCCGGGCTCGCCCTGGTTCCGGGACTTCTGACCATGGAGCATCTCGCCGACGCCCTCGCGCAGCTGCTGACGCTGGAAGCGATCCTCGCGATCGTGGTCGGCACGCTGTTCGGCGCCCTGATCGGGGCCTTGCCGGGAATGGGCACGGTGGTCGCCCTGGTCGTTGCGCTTCCCTTCACCTTCACCATGGCGCCGGCCGCGGCGATCGCGCTCCTGCTCTGCATCTACTGCAGCTCGGTCTTCGGCGGGTCGATCTCGGCGATCCTGATCAACACCCCCGGCACCCCGCAGTCCGCCGCCACGATCCTCGACGGCTACCCGATGGCGCGGCAGGGCAAGGCGGACGAGGCGCTCGGCTGGGCGACCGTCGCCTCGGTGTTCGGCGGCCTGTTCTCGCTCCTGGTGCTGATCGTCGCGGCACCGCAGCTGGCGGCCTTCAGCATCCGCTTCGGCCAGATCGACGTGTTCGCGCTGATCGTCTTCTCGCTGCTCTGCATCGCCTGGGTTTCGCGCGGCAGCACGGTCAAGGGGCTGCTGGCGGGCGCCATCGGCCTGTTCCTGTCCGCGGTCGGCCCGGACAACATGACCGGGGTCTCCCGCTTCGAATTCGGCATCGAGCCGCTGAGCGGCGGCTTCTCGCTGATCAGCGTGCTGGTCGGGCTGTTCGCGATGTCCGAGGTGTTCTCCCGCATCGCGACCCCCGAGGCGACGGCGACGGATCACCTGACCGGGGTCGGGTTCAGGATCCCGCCCTGGCGGGAATGGCGCACCCGCCTCCGCACCCTGCTCCGGAGCAGCGTCATCGGCACCTTCATCGGCGTGCTGCCGGGGACCGGGGCGACGGCGGCGACCTTCATCGCCTATGCCGAGGCCAAGCGGTCGTCGAAGCGGGCCGAGCGCTACGGAACCGGAGAGCCCGAGGGCGTCATCGCGTCGGAATCGTCGAACAACGCGGTGACCGGCGGCGCCCTGGTACCGACCCTGGCGCTCGGCATCCCGGGCGACGGCGGCACCGCGGTCATGCTGGGCGCGCTGCTGATCCACGGGGTGGTGCCCGGGGTGCAACTGATGCAGAACAACCCTGAGGTCATGACCGCGGCCTTCGTCACCCTGTTCTTCGCCAACATCCTCATCTTCTTCGTGGCGTTCGGCGGCGCACAGGCGTTCACGAGGCTCCTGAAGCTTCCGGAGCCGATGCTGATGGCCGGCGTGCTGATCATGTCCCTGGTTGGCTCCTACGCGGTGCGCGGGAACCCGCTCGACGTCCTCGTGGCGATCCTCGCCGGGGTCGTCGGCGTGCTGCTCCGCTTCTTCGGCGTCCCGATGGCGCCGATCGTCATCGGCATGGCGCTCGGCACCACCTTCGAGGAATCGTTCCGCCAGGGCATGATGCTGTCCGAAGGCGATTTCGGGGCGTTCTTCCGGGAACCGATCGCCCTGGCGATCTTCGCGCTGACGCTGATGGTCGTCGGCTGGCCGGCGGTTGCGCGGGTGATCCGCGGAACGCGCCGCACGCATGGATAGGCCGTCCTCGGGCGGCCGCCGCCTTTCGGAAAGGAGTCACGGAATGTCCACCACGCCGAACGTCGTCCTGATCGTCGCCGACCACTGGCCCGGCTCGCTGCTGGGGATCGCCGGCCATCCGAGCATCCAGACCCCGACCCTGGACGAGATCTCGCGCAACGGCGTCCGCTTCACCAACCACTACGCGGAGAACCCCGTCTGCCTCGGCGCGCGGCGGTCGATCATGACCGGCACGACGCCCCGCACCCACGGCGACCGGACGTTCAATCCCAAGCTGCCGATGCCCGAGGGGATCCCGACCCTGGCGCAGACGTTCCGCGACGCCGGCTACCAGGCCTACGCGGTCGGCAAGAT
This sequence comes from Alphaproteobacteria bacterium, assembly GCA_965214975.1. Lineage (GTDB taxonomy): Bacteria > Pseudomonadota > Alphaproteobacteria > MPNO01 > UBA830 > JAJEBT01. The sequence continues at coordinate 3,407,228 of OZ244055.1, read as the reverse complement.
CCACGTCTACCCGCAGCGCGACCGGATCGGCTTCGACGACGTGCTGCTCGACGACGAGGGCCGGCCGATGTTCGGCATCCACGACGACTACGAGATCTATCTCGGCGAGGCCGGGTATCCGGGCCGGCACTACTACCACGGCATGAGCAACAACGAGTACGCGTACCGGCCGTGGCACCTGCCCGAGGAAACCCACGTCACCAACTGGGCGACGAGGGAGATCACCAGGCAGATAAAGCGCCGCGACGCCCGCAAGCCGGGGTTCTGGTACGTCGGTTACCGCCACCCCCACCCGCCGCTGGTGCCGCTTCAGACCTATCTCGATCTCTACCGCGACATCCCCATCGACGAACCCTGGATCGCGGACTGGGCGGCGAACCACGACGAGCAGGTCTACACCCTGAAGGCGCGCATGATCCGCATGTTCAAGCACAACGCGTTGCAGGTCGCGGCCGCGCGGCGGGCGTTCTACGCGCTTTGCACCCACATTGATCACCAGATCCGGATCATCGTCGGCACGCTGCGCGAAGAGAGCATCCTCGACGACACCGTCGTCATGTTCACCTCCGATCACGGCGACATGCTGGGCAACCACAACATGTGGGCGAAGCGGGTGTTCTACGAGAACTCCGCCTGCGTGCCGATGATCGTCATGGGCACCGCGGGCGACCGCCGGGTCGGTCACCACCGCATCAGCGACCGCCTGACGGCGCACCAGGACGTCATGCCGACGCTGCTCGATCTGTGCGGCATCGACATCCCCGACACGGTCGACGGCCTTTCCATGTTCGACGAAGCAACGCACGCTTTCATCTACGGCGAGGACGGCGAGGACGGGCATGCATCGCGCATGGTCCATGACGGCCGCTACAAGCTGATCTACTACCCCGTGGGACATCGTCGCCAGCTCTTCGATGTCGCCGACGACCCACGGGAAATGCGGGATCTCGCCGGCGACGCGGGACATCGGGCGCGTCTGGAAGAACTGACCGGTGTCCTGGCCGGCGAGATGCACGGGTCCGACGAACAATGGATAGCTGACGGAAAGCTGAACGGGGAGGAGGACCGGCCATTCCGTGCCGGCGCGAACCGCACCCTCTACGCCCAGCGAGGCAACCAGTGGCCGTTGCCGCCGCTGTCGGACAAGGCCGCGTTGGAGTGGTATCCCGAGGACGCTCCCGGTTCCGGGACGGCGATGGATTAGGCCTCGCCCGTCCGCCTTCCGCCCATCTCCACGCGCCGTGCCTGCCGACTTGCAGCGACTCGCCATGGCCCTGTAGGTTCGCCGATGCCGTCGGCGGGTTGGAACCTTCGCCGGCAAGGAAACGCCCAAAAATTCGTAACTGCCCAGGTCCGGTTTCGCCGAGCGTCGGGAGGCGAGGGCTCGGGTGACGCGGGCCGGCGTCGGCGGGTTTTCAGAGGCGCAGTTTCGGGACCAGCTGCAGCGGCTCGGGACACGCCAGGATTTCGAGGACGTTCCAGTCCTGCTTTCGGGCGGTGGCGATGGCGGAGCGCAGGCTGGCGAAGTCATGGGCGCCCTGCGTCGAGCGGAAGCCTCCCGAGATCTTCTGGCGCAGCTTGGCCATTCGGAGATCGCGCTCGGCCTCGTTGTTGGTGAACGGGACGCGGAGATCCTCGAGGAAACGCAGGGATCCCTCCTTGCCGTTTTGGAGCCGGCACGCGAGATTGTGGCCGATCCGGCGCTTCTTGCGGCCGCGCTTTCCGGTCCGGAGCGGCGGTTGCGCCTCGTGGAAGGCGATGGCGCGGTCGAGGGTTCGGTCCCAGGTCCGGGAGATCAGCGCCGCGAGGGAGGCGGGCACGTCGCGGTCGTTCTCGCGGGCGATGCGGGCGACCCTGCAGGCGCGCAGGAGGAGGCGCTGCATGCTGCCGGCCCAGTCTTCCTTCTCGATCTCGACGAGGGCTTGGAGTTCGCGCAGGCGATGGGCGCCGCAGGCGCCGTGGAGCACCCCCTCGATGGAGAGGTAGGTGGGCAGATCGTCATGGATGACGACGCCTTCGAGCCTCTCGTCGAAACGGCGGCGCCCGGCGGCGACGCGCAGGACGGTGAGCGACGGGGTGCACAGCACGTGGAGCCATCGGGTCCGGGCCTCGATGCGGATGCCGGTCTCGCCGGGATGCTTGACCGGGGCCGCGGTGCGGGCGAGCGCCGCGACCCGGTCGAGGAAGCCCCCGAAGCGGCGGGCGGTGCGCCGGCCCATGGCGGCGATGGTGGCGGTGGGGAGCTTCACCGCGAAGAGGTCGCTCATGACCGCGGCGACGCGCTTCTCGGGAATGAACTGGCCGTGCGACAGATAGGTCACCCGCGCGGTGATGCGCGGCCCGTACCGGACCGGGGCGGTCACGCCGTCCGGGAATGCGGCTGCCGTCACGGCGCCGCAGGCGGCGCAGCGGCAGCGATGGCCGCGATGTTCGGTGACCTCGAGGGGCTGCGGCTCGGGCAGGTCGAAGATCTGCCGGCGGACGGGGGGCGCGTGACGGTCGGCGTCCGACAGCGGCGCGCCGCAGTGCGAGCAGGCGACGGGGTCGTGATCCACGACGTGGTCCGGGTTCGCGGTCTGCGCCAGGGTGGTTCCCCTGTGGCCCGGCTGGCCGCCGCTGGCCCTGGGAGACGGCTGGCGCCGGCTCCGCGTGCGTCTCGGGGTTCCGTTCCTCTTCTTCAGGCCGTCGCCGGCCGGCGGTCTGGAGCTGGTGGTGCTGTCGAGCGCGGCGAGGCGTTCGCGCAAGCTTGCGATCTCCCGGTCGCGCGCGTCATCCTCCCCGGCCGGCGCCGGGACCGGGCAGGGTTCACGCATCCCCGTCGGCCTCGACGGCCATGATCGCGGCCAGCACCGCGAGGCGTTCGCCCGCCGGCAGGGCCCCGTAGCGCCGGCCCCAGTTGGCCGCCTTGCGCCTGATGCGCTGGCGGTCCGTGAAGTTCCGGCCCGCGAAGCTCGCCCAGTGCATCCGGTCGGGCGCGAAGTTGAACCACACGACCTCGGTCCGCACCTTGCCCTGGGTCGTCACCTGCATCGCGAGGCGGCGCCAGCCCGCCAGCATCCCGTCGTAGAGCGCGGACGGGTGGCCCGAGACCATCACCTGGCAGGGCAGGCCCTTGAGCAGCTCGAGGAGCGCGACGTGGTCGGCCTCCTCGTACTCGAAGCGGTAGCGGCGCTCCGAACTCCGGGTCGCGTGCAGATAGGGCGGGTCGCTGTAGACCAGCTCCGGCCCCAGGAACGGGAACGAGGCCAGGAAGGCATGGGCGCAGCCGTGCACCAGCTCCACCGAGGGGTCGCCCCCGAAGGCCTCGAGCGCCCGCTCGTCGCGGTCGATGCCGATCGAGCGCAGGGCCGCCGGCTTGCGCTTCATCAGCGCCCCGCCTCCGAGATGGCTCTCGATGTAGACCGAGTGCGGCGGCATCAGCGCGATCAGCGCCTGGCACAAACCGCTCGTCGCCTTCGATCCGAAATACCCCACGGGCCGCTCCTCTCGCACCGGAGCGCAACCCTGAACCCGCAAGGCTATGATGTCAACAGGCGAGCGGGCGCCGCCTCCGCGGCGACGGTTGCCGACACGCCGTCACCGGGGGTGGAGTACCTGGGCAGTTACAAAAATTCAGCGATTTTGGGGTTTCACCAAGGAGCGGATCATGGATGTCGAGAAGCTTTTCAACGATCTCTACATGGCTCCGACCAAGCGCGATGTCGGCACGCTGGAATTCGACGGATCGCGACAGTACGCTCCCTCCATCTCGAAAACCCACCACGTTGTGCCAATTTTGCCGACAGGACAATAGGTTGCCAGAGTAAGCGGTGCGAGAAACACGAGCGAAAAAGCGACCCGGAAAGCGGCATGCGGATAATCGCGGGACGGCACAGGGGCCGCGCGGTCTCGGCGCCGCCCGGCCGCGATATCCGGCCGACTCCGGACCGCGTGCGCGAAGCGGTCTTCAACATCCTGGAGCACGGCACGGCCGGAAAGCCGGCCGGGGTCGGCGGCCTTCGCGTCCTCGACGCGTTCTGCGGCACCGGCGCGGTCGGCCTCGAGGCCCTCAGCCGCGGCGCGACGCATGCGACCTTCATCGACGCCTCCCCCCGGGCCGTCTCGGCTTGCCGACGGAACGTCCGCGCCCTCGGCGAGCAGGATCGCGCGACGATCTTCCGCGCGGACTGCCTGACTCCGCTCCGGGCGCCGGACGCCGTCGACGTGGCGTTTTCGGACCCTCCGTACCGCAACGGCATGGCGGCGCCGTCGCTGGCCGCGCTCGCGACGAGCGGCTGGATCGCGGCCGGCACGCTCTGCGTCGTACAGACCTCGGCAACGGAGGCGTTCGAGGCTCCGGGCGGGTTCGCGACCGTCGAGGACCGGCGCTACGGCGCGACCCGCGTGCGTTTCCTGAGACGCGAGGGGAGCGCGGGATCCTCGGCGGTCTCCGGTTGAAACCGCCCGGTCAGCGGCGGCCGAACAGGCGCTCGATGTCCGGAAGCTCGAGAGAGACGTAGGTCGGGCGTCCGTGATTGCACTGGCCCGAATGCGGCGTCGCCTCCATCCCGCGCAGCAGCGCGTTCATCTCGTCGGGGCTCAGCCGCCGGCCGGCGCGCACGCTTCCGTGGCAGGCCATGGTCGAGCACACCTCCTCCAGGCGGTCGCGCAGCTTCATGCCTTCGCCGTATTCCGCGAGATCGTCGGCGAGATCCTTCACGAGGGCGGCGGGATCGTCGTTTCCGAGCAGCGCGGGCACCTCGCGCACCACGACCGCGCCCGGGCCGAACTTCTCGATGGCGAGCCCGAGCTCCTCGAACTCGGCGATCCGGGCGCACAGGCGGTCGACGGCGGCCTCGTCCAGCTCGACCACCTCGGGGATCAGGAGGCCCTGGCGCTCCACGCCGCCGCCGGCAAGCAGTTCCTTCATGCGCTCGTAGACCAGGCGTTCATGGGCGGCATGCTGGTCGACGATGACGATCCCGGTCCCGGTCTGCGCGACGATGTAGGTCTCGTGCACCTGGGCCCGCGCCGCTCCCAGCGGGAAGTTCGCGGCCGCGTCGTCGGTTTCCGGGACGGCGGCCGTCGGCGCATCGATTCCGAACATGACCGGCGTCGCGCCCGGCCGGGCCCCACGTCCGCTGGAGGACGAACCGGACGGCCGCCGCGGGTTGCGCGCCCATCCTCCGCCGACTCCGGGGCCCGGCTGGAACGATCCGATCGCGGCCGTGGACACCGTGGTCGACGCGCGGTGGCCGGCCCCCTCGAGGGCATGCCGGAGTCCGCCGACGATCAGGCCGCGCACCATGCCGGCGTCCCGGAACCGCACCTCCGCCTTCGCGGGATGGACATTGACGTCCACGGCTCCGGGATCGACGTCGAGAAACAGGGCGACCATCGGGTGCCGATCGCGCGCGAGGAAGTCCTGGTACGCGCCGCGCACGGCGCCCAGCAGCAGACGGTCGCGGACCGGACGGCCGTTGACGAACAGGTACTGGGCCTGGGCGCTGCCCCTGTTCAGCGTCGGGATCCCGGCGAAACCGGTCAGCCGCGCGCCTTCGCGTTCGGCGCCGACGGGCTCCGCGTTCTCTCCGAACTCCCGCCCCATCACGGCCGACAGCCGGTCGAGCCGCGCGCTCAGGAAATCCCCCTGCGCGGGACCGTAGCTGAACCGCTTGCGCTCCCCGTCGGACAGCGAGAACGCGACCCCGGGATGGGCCATCGCCAAACGCTTCACGGCGTCGGCCGCGTAGTTGAGTTCGGTGCGGGCGGTCTTCAGGAACTTGAGGCGCGCCGGCGTCGCGTGAAACAGGTCCCGGACCTCGACGCGGGTTCCGACGCGCAGCGCGGCCGGCGCGGCCGCCCCCTTCCGGCCGGAATCGACGTCGATCGCGAAGGCGTCGGCGGAACCGGCCGCCCGGCTCGTGATGCGGAGGCGCGAAACCGCCCCGATCGACGGCAGCGCCTCGCCACGGAACCCGAGCGTCGAGATGTTGACGAGATCCTCTCCCGGCAGCTTCGAGGTGGCATGACGCTCGACCGCCAGCTCGAGTTCTCCGGCCGTCATGCCGCATCCGTCGTCGCCCACCACGATCGCGGCGCGCCCGCCGTCCTCGAGAGTCACGTCCACGTGCTCGGCGTCGGCGTCGATGGCGTTCTCGACGAGTTCCTTCACGGCCGCGGCGGGCCGCTCGATCACCTCGCCCGCCGCGATGCGGTTGACGAGCGTTTCGGGCAGCAGGCGTATCGTCATCGGGCCTCCGAGAGATAGTCCCGCGCCAGCGCCTTGCCGTTCTCGACGGCCGGCTGGTCGAAGGCGTTCACGCCGAGAAGATCCGCGGCGATGACGGTCTCCAGCATGAAGTGCATCATCAGCGCGCCCAGGGTCTCCTCGTCTGGGCGCCCGATCCGGAACACCCGCGTCGGACGCCCGGCGCGCATCAGGGTCTCCGCCGTCGCGCGTCCTTCGGCGTCGAAAAGATCGCCCATGGTCCGTCCCGCGAGATAGGACAACCCCTCGATCCCGTCCGTGAAATCGGCCGCGACCGGCACTCCGACGCCGGCGCAGTCGGCGAGCACGAGCGAGAACATCTTGTCCGGCGGGCCGTCCAGATAGAGCTGAAGCTGGCTGTGCTGATCGACGGCGCCGAGCGACGCGATCGGTACCGTGCCATTCCCGCCCTTGCCGAGACTCTCGGCCCAGAGCTGGCGATGCCATCGCGCGAACATCCGGAGGCTGTCTCCGTAGGGCATCAGGACCGTCGCCGAGACGCCGCAATGGCGGGCGAGACCCACGGAGACCGCGGCGCCGACGGCTGCGGGGACGTCCCGCGGCCCGGCGCCGGCGAGAACCGGATCGAGAACCGCCGCCGCGCCGGCGCGGACGCGTTCCGCATCGAGACCCGCGATCGCCGCCGGCAGCAGCCCGACGACGGAAAGCGCCGCGAAGCGGCCGCCGATGCCGGGGTCGTGATCGAGCCGCCGTATTCCGAACCTGTCGGCCAGAGCGCCGAGAGGGCTTTGGCGCGGCTCCGTGACCGCGACCATGTTCCCGGCGAGGTTCTCCTCGCCCAGCATGTCGCGCAGCACGTCCGCGACGAGAAGGGTCTGCATCACGGTCTCGGCGGTGGCGCCGGATTTGGAGATGGAGATCACCCCCGTGCCCTCGCCCCCCGTCGAGCGCAGAAGGCCGTTCACGGCCGCGGCGAAGAAGGCCGGGTCGATGTTCTCGAGGAAATGGACCGCCGGCCCGTCGGACGGGTTGCCCGGCCCGGGATCCGCCAGCGCGTGAAGCGCGCGGCCGCCGAGCGACGAGCCGCCGGTGCCGAGCACGATCACGTTCTTGAATTCCGCCCGGAAACGCTCCGCCACCTCCGCGATCTCGGCGAGATCGTCGCGCCGCGCGGGCAGGCGCAGAAGCGGCAGGGAACCGTCGTCATGGGCGGCGCGCAGCCGGTCGAGCGCGGGCGCGGTTGCCGCGAGACAGTCGTCGTGGACGGATCCGTCGAGCCCGTCCGCGCCGACGGACACGGCCAGGCACCCGTCGATGTCCTGGGAATAGAGTCCCGTCACGGTCGATTCTCCCACTGACGCGATATAAGCATGAATCACCCGCGACGGACGAATCGAACGGCTGCGGGCGCTGGCCTTTCCGGTCGCTCCCGGTTCCCTGGCCCGTTCCGTCCGCAACCGACGGGAACCCGCATGATGGCGGAGAGCCTCGCCGAACCGCGCCACGCGCTCCGGTGAAGCCGGGAGCCTGCCGACGCCGTCGCGGGAAAGATCCCGGGAACGGCACAGGGTCGTCGGGTGCATCCGGCGCGGGGATCCTCCGGTCGCCGTCCGGGTTCCGGACGTCGCGGGAATTCAGGGCCGGGGCGTCTCGCGGATGCCCGCGGGATCGCCGACGATCACGACCGTGAGATCGCGTTCGCGAAACAGCCGGCGCGCCACGCGGTTCGCGTCGGCGAGCGTGACGCGGTCGAACAGGCGGGCGCGGCGGCCGAGGTAGGAAATGCCGAGACGGGACAGCTGGACTCCGACCAGCGCCCGCGCGATTCCGCGGCCCGACGCGAGCCGGAGCGGAAACGAGCCGTTGACGTGGCTCTTGGCGTCGCGGAGTTCCGTTTCGGTGATGCCGTGCTCGGCGATGCGCCGCCATTCCGACCGGACGAGCGCGAGAGACTCGGCCGCCCGCGCGTTGCGGGTCGCGACCCACCCGGCGAGCACCGCCGCGCCGTCCATGGGGTCGAGCCAGGACGCGACCGAATAGGCCAGTCCGCGCTTCCCGCGGACCTCTCGGAACAGGCGCGACGACTGGCCGCCGCCGAGCGCGTGGACCGCCAGCGCCGCGGCGTACCAGTCGGGATCGCCGCGCGCGATGCCTTCGTGCCCGAACCGGATCACGCTCTGGGGGATCTCCTTGCGAACGACGACGACCCTGCCCGCCGCCGCGGGACGGATGCGGGCGATCCTCGGAGACGACGAGGCCCGCCGCGGCAGGCCGCCGAAGACCTGGTCCAGACGTTCCGCGAGCTCATCCGCCCCGATGTCGCCCACGGCGCCGATCACCAGACGGTCGCGGCCGAAGCGGCTTTCGACGAAACCCCTGAGGTCGCCCGCCGTGATCGCGGCGACCGTTTCCGCGGTTCCCGAGCCCGGCCGGCCGTAGGCGTGGCCGGGGAACAGGGTTTCGTTCCATGTCCGACCGGCGATCCGTTCGGGGTCTTCCGCCCGCCTCGACAGCAAGGCGAGCGTCTGCCGGCGGACGCGCGACACGGCGTCGCCGTCGAAGCGCGGTTCGGAAAGCGCGAGGCGGAGCAGCTCGAAGGCGCGCCCCCGTTCGGCGGAAAGCGTCTGCAACCGGCCGCGGAACTCGTCGCGCCCGGCGGAGAAGGACAGCCGCGCGGCGATGTCCTCGACGGCCTTCTGGAACGCCTGGGCGTCCATGCCGCCCGCACCCTCGTCGAGAAGACCGGAGACCATCTCCGCCGTGCCGTTCCGGCCCGCGGGATCGGCCGACCAGCCCGCGCGGCGGAACGCGAAGCCCAGGGTCACCAACGGAACCGAACGGTCCGGCACGAACCAGGCGACGACGCCCCTGGCGGAAACGACCTTCTGGATCTCGATGGCGCGCGCCGGCCCGCAGACGGCGGCTGCGGCGAGGCCGGCGGCCGCCAGCAGGCGGAGGCGGCGTCTCACGGCTTCGCCCTTTCCGGCAGCAGGATCCCGGTGACCGAACGCCTCTCGTCGAGCACGGCCTTCGCCGCGGCGGCGACCTGCTCCCCCGTGACCGCGGCGATGCGCTCGGGCCAGGCCTCGACGTCCTCGATCGTGCGGCCCTGGGTGAAGGCGCGACCGAAGGCGCGGGCGCCCGCGCCCAGGCTGTCGCGGGCGTAGACGGCCGCGGCGGCCAGGCCCTTTTTCGCGCGGGCGACGTCGGCATCGTCGAAACCGTCGCGAAGCGCCGCCTCGACCGTCGAGAGAAACGCCTCCTCGACGGCGTCGACGTCGGCGTCCGGCCGGAGAGCGGCGTGGAGCCCGAAGATTCCGTAGTCGAGTCCGTCGCCGGCGTACCAGGCGCCGGCGTCGACGGCGACCTGCCGTTCGACGACGAGACTGCGGTAGAGCCGGCTCGTGGTTCCGCCGCCCAGCACCTCGGCGAGCACCTCGAGCCCGTAGGCATGGCCGTCCTCGTCGGCCGCGAAGCTCGGCGCGAGATGGATCCGCGACCAGGACGGCGTCCTGACGCGCGGACTCTTCAGGATCACCCGGCGGGCGGCGCGATGCGGCGGCTCCTTCGGCCGCGCGCGGGGCGCCGCGCCGCCGCGCGGGATCGGGCCGTAATGCCTCTCCGCGAGTTCGCGGACCCGCTCGGCCGTGACGTCCCCGGCGACGACCAGCATCGCGTTGTCGGGTGCGTAGTGGCGGCGGTGGAAGGCCAGGATCCGCTCCCGCGTCAGCCCGCGGATCTCGTCGAGCCAGCCGATGACCGGGCGGCCGTAGGGGTGGTTCAGAAAGAGCGCGCGCCGCATCTGCTCGCGCAGCTGGGCGGACGGCGCGTTGTCGGTGCGCGACAGCCGCTCCTCCTCGACCACGCCCCTCTCGGCCCGCACGGTCTCGTCGGTCAGCGAGAGGTTGCGCATGCGGTCGGCCTCGAGGCGCATGACGGTTTCGAGCCCGCGCGTCGAGACCCGCTGGAAATACCCGGTGAAGTCGTTCGAGGTGAAGGCGTTGTCCACGGCCCCGATGCGGTCGATGATCCGCGAGAACCCGCCGGGCCCCTCCGCCCCGGAGCCCTTGAACATCAGGTGCTCGAGGAGGTGCGCCGCCCCGGACTGGCCGGGGGGCTCGTCGGCGGAACCGACGCGGTACCAGACGTACTGGACGACCACCGGCGCGCGGCGGTTCTCGATCACGACCACCCTCAGGCCGTTGTCCAGCGTGAAGGTTCCGGGAAAGAACACGCCGGCTTCGGCGGGGACGGAAAGAGGCGCCAGCGACGCCAGAACGAGGGCCCCCGTCCTCCGTGCGGCCGCGGAAAGCGTCACGTTCTCTCCTGCGCCCTGCCGAAAGCCGGAAGCGGGCGCGGCGCCGCTAGCGCCAGCCTCCGCGGTCGCGCCTGATGAGCGGGGTTTCCCCTTCGGTGACCGGCTTTCCCGCGGCGGCGTTCTCGCGCAGCCGTTCGGCCTCCTTCGCCGGATCGACGACGGCACCGGCCCCGCGTTCCGTCCGCCAGAACATCAGGCGCTCGACGAAACCCCCGTCGACCTGGGACAGGACACCGGATTCGCGGTCGATCTTGGCGCGGATGTCCGGATCGGTCCCGGTCGCGCCGGCGCTCTGCAGAAAGGCCCGCTCGGCGGACGAGGCCGCTTCCCCTTCGGCCCCCGTCTCCGCGCTCCCGACCAGCGCCTGCCGCGCCCGGTCGACGGGGCTCACCTCCTGTGGCCGCTTCGCCCCCGGGCGCGGCGGCCGGAGCGAGAAATCCGGAGGCAGGCTCAGCGGCGCCCGGGGGACCACCGCGAACTCGTCGATCTGCCGCTTGCCGAACCCCATCGCGTCCCGGGCCGATTCACAGCCCGCCAGCGCCAGCGCGCCGGCCGCCGCGAGCAGGACCGTTCGCCCCGCGCATCTCATCGTGCCGTTCCCGGTAAGGCAGCCATGGAGCGTTATCTATCCCCGCGCGGCGCCAAAATCAACGCCTCGATAACCAGAACCGCGACGCCGCACGTGATCGCGGCGTCGGCGACGTTGAAGGCCGGCCAGTGATGCCCGAAGGCGTGGAAGTCGAGAAAGTCGGCGACCGCGCCGTGCGCGACCCGGTCGACGAGGTTCCCGGCGGCGCCGCCGATCACCAGCCCGAGCGCCGCGGCGAGCAGGCGGCTCCGCGTGCGCGCCAGCCAGACCGCGAGCAGGACGCAGACGGAGAGCGACAGCGCCGCGATGGCGTGCGGAACCCACGGCGCGGCGCCGCCCAGCAACCCGAAGCTCACCCCCCGGTTCCAGACCATGACGAGATTGAGGAACGGCGCGATCTCGATCGTGCGCGGCGGCGCCATCACGCCATGGACGATCCACAGCTTGGACAGCTGGTCGAGCAGCAGGACGACCGCCGCGAGCGTCAGCCCCGGGCGCAGCACCGCATCCCCTTCCGACGGCGGTCCACCGCGTCACGCCGGCGACATGAGGTCGCCGTCCGGGAGTCCCTCGAGCAGCCGACGCGCGTCGCGGCTGTCGCGCGCTATCTGCTCGCGCAGCTCGGCGACGCCGTCGAATTTCCTTTCGGGCCGGATGTGCTCGACCAGTGCGACGCGCAGCAGCCGGTCGTAGATGTCGTCGGCGAAGTCGAGGATGTAGACCTCGACGTTGACGTCCTCCTTGCCGAAGGTCGGCCGCCGGCCGATGTTGGCGCAGCCGTGATGCCAGACCACGCGACCGGCCTCCTCGACGCCGGCGAAGACCGCGTAGACGCCGAGCGCGGGGCGGACGTAGCCCTCGAGCGAGACGTTCGCCGTCGGGAACCCGATGCCGCGGCCGCGGCGGTCGCCGTGCAGCACGCGGCCCTCGATCTCCCAGGGGCGGCCGAGCAGCTCGGCCGCCGCGCGGGGCCGGCCTTCGGCGAGCAGGGTCCGGATGGAAGTCGAGGAGAACACGGTGCCGTCGGCGGCGGTCACGGCCTCCACGACGCGAAGGTCGAAGCCGTCCTCCCGGGCGCGCGCGCGGAGATACCCGACGTCGCCGCCGCGGCCGGCCCCGAAGACGAAGTCGTGGCCGACGATGACCTGTCCGGCGCGGAACCCCTCGACCAGGAACCGCCGGACGAAGTCCCGGTGCGAGACCCGCGACATCTCGTCGTCGAAATGCGCGACCAGCAGGTTGTCGACGCCGATGCCGTCGAGCAGCCGCACCTTGCCCCTCAGCGGCGTCAGCTGGAAGGGCGGCTCGCCGGGCCGGAAGAAGCGGCGCGGATGCGGCTCGAAGGTGAGCACGGAAAGCGGCGCACCGCGTTCGGCGGCCATTGCCCGCGCCCGCTCGATCACCGTCCGGTGCCCGACATGCACGCCGTCGAAGTTGCCGACCACGACCGACGAACCGTGGACCGCTTCGGGCAGGCCCGCGACATGCCGGAAGATTTTCATGGCCACGGGTAGGTAGCCGCGGCATGGGGGCGAGTCAATCTCCGCGGACGGCTTGCGGGCCCGGGCCCGCCTCTCCATGATGCGGTGCCATGATCGCGCTGTTCACCGACTTTGGGCCGGGCAGCCTCTATGTCGGGCAGGTCAGGGCGGTCCTCGAACGGGAGGCTCCCGGCCATCCGGTCATCGACCTCATGCACGACGCGCCGGCCGCCCGCGTCAAGCCGGCGGCCTTCCTTCTCGCGCGTCTCGTCGGCTGCCTGCCGGAGGACGCCGTCGTGGCGGCCGTGGTCGATCCGTCGGTCGGCTCCGACCGCGCGCCCTGCATCGTCTCCGCCGACGGGCGCCGTTTCGTCGGCCCCGACAACGGGCTGTTCGAGTTCGTCCTGCGACGCGCCTCGACGATCGCGTTCAGCGTCATCGCGTGGAGGCCGGAGCGGCTTTCGGACACCTTCCACGGCCGCGACCTCTTCGCGCCCGTCGCGGCCCGCCTCGCCGCCGGGCGTCCGGTCGCGTCCGAACCGCGGGGCATGGGCGGGATCCGGCGCGAGGACTGGCCGGACGATCTCGCTGAAATCGTCCACGTCGACCGCTACGGCAACGCGATCACCGGAATGCGGGCCGAAGGCGTCTCCGCGTCGGCCGTGGTCGAGGCCGGCGGCCGGGAATTCCGACACGCCAGGATCTACGCCGAAGCCGGGGCGGGCGCGCCCTTCTGGTACGAGAACTCGCTCGGCCTGGTCGAGGTCGCGGTCGGCGCCGGCAGCGCCGCCGCGGAGTTCGGCCTCGAGGTCGGCATGGAAGCGGCGGTCCGCCGATAGCGGCGGCGCCTCAGCGGCGGCGCTCCTCGAGCAGTTTCCGGATCTCCTCGATCTCGCGGCGCAGCCTCTCGTAGTCGTCGGCATGCATGAGGAATTCCCGGTGGACGGCCTTTCCGGTCTCCTCCGCGAGACGCTGCTGCTCCTCCTCGTGCAGGCTCTGCATCGAATCGATCATGATCGCGATGAAGAGGTTGAGGACGGTGAAGCTCGACAGGACGATGAAGATCACGAAAACCGCCCACGCCCACGGATAGACCTCCATCACCGGCCGGACGATCCCCATCGACCAGCTCTCGAGCGTCATGATCTGGAACAGGCTGTACATGGAGGCGCCGACCGTGCCGAACCAGTCCGGGAAGGCTCCGCCGAACAGCTTCGTCGTGATCACGCCGAAAACGTAGAACACCAGAAGCAGCAGGGCGCTGACCGACGCCACTCCCGGCACCGCCCGCAGCAGCGCGGCGACGACGCGGCGGAGGCGGGGCACGGCCGAGACCAGGCGCAGGACGCGCAGCACGCGCAGCGCGCGGAGAACGGCGAAGGACTCGTTCGCCGGCGCCAGCGTGACCGCCACCACGACCAGGTCGAACACGCTCCACGGATCGCGGAAAAACGCCCCCCGGTGCGCGTACAGGCGCAGGAGGATCTCCACGCAGAACACGCCGACGACGATCTGGTCGAACAGATGCAGACCGGACCCGAACACGGCCGTCATCGACGGAGACGTCTCGAGTCCGAGCGTCACAGCATTGACGGCGATCAGCCCCATGACGGCGTTCTGGAAGGCGGGGCGCTCGACCAGCCGGAGGACGCGCGAACGGAGGTTGCGCATGGCGATGCGATCCCGTGTCGATCGCGCCCGGGCGAACGCGGCCCGCCGGACCGCGGACCAGGCGGTGAAGGCGACGGCACCGCGAAGCGCGGCGAGGAGCGCCGGGCCGTCCGGCCGGACGCGAACCGCCCACCCGGCATCGTCCGTATATCCGGTGTTCCACCGCGATTGCAAGACCCGGTCCCCTGGCCCGTTCCGTCCGCAACGGACGGCCCCTGCATGATGGCAGAAAGCCTCGACGAACCGCACCAGGCTCCCGGATCCGGACATGGTCTCCGACCCCGCCACCGGCGCGCGCCCCTGGCGAAACGCCCCGGCTTGCGCGAACGGGGACCGGCCGCTAGGGTTTCCGGCTCAATCCCGGCGGACGCGGGCCCTCAATCGGCGCGCGCGGCCGGCGGAACCGTTTTCCCGGCCTCGCGTTCCGAGCGTTTCCGGAAAATCCGGCCGGGCGGTCACGCGCCCGGCAGAAACAAGGGAGAGAAGCGGATGACATCGTCGAACTTTCTCAAGTGGCTGGCCGCGTTCGGCCTGATCGCCGGCGTCTCGGCGACCGCCCACGCGATGGAGAACCTCACCGCGGAGACCGCGGCTCCGGGCGGCGCGCCCCACACCTCGACCACGACGCTCGGCGAGCTCGCGGCGGCCGCGGGCATCGCGAATTTCCAGGTGCTGGATTCCCAGACCCTCACGAACTCGGTCCAGAACGTCGCCGAGGGCAAGACCGACGTCGCCGCGGCGCCGCTCATCCTGCCGTTCCTGATGTCCAAGGGCGCCGGCCCCTACGCCAAGATGGGCAAGGAGAAGGGCGCGAAGATGGCGAAGGGGCTCGCCATGCTCTACACGTACCGTTTCGGCGGGATGGGGCTGTACGCCTACGACAGTTCCAGCGTCAAGGGCTGGGGCGACCTCAAGGGCAAGAAGGTCGTCAACGGCCCGCCCCGCGGCGCGGCGCTGACGAACGCGCGCGCCCTGGTGAAGATCGTCACCGGGCTCAGCGACGGCAAGGACTACAAGGGCGTCCAGGCGAACTGGGCGCAGATGGTCAAGACCATCACCGACGGCTCCGGCGACGCCATGGTCCTGCCGATCTACTTCCCCGACACCCGCATCACGCGGGCGTCGGCGTCGGGCAACATCACCCTGTTCTCGGTTCCGAAGGACGTGTACGACGGCCCGATGATGCAGAAATACCTCAAGAGTCCCGGCACCGGAGCCTTCGTCGTGGACCTGAAGGAGGTCAAGCCGCAGGAAGGCGTGAACATCAAGACCGACGACGGCATCTGGCGCAGCCCGGCCACGGTCGGCGGAGAGATCGTCCGCGCGAACATGAGCTTCGATCTCGCCAAGGCCCTGACCAAGGTGGCGATCGGGAACATCGACGCGTTCGTGCAGAAGGCCGCCTACATGCGGCACTCGGCCATCGGCGAACTCGATCCGGCGGTCACCGGAATGTGCGGACCGAACCAGGTCAAGTACCACCCGGGCGCGGTCGCGGCCTGGGAGGAGGCCGGCCGCAAGGTTCCGGACTGCGCGAGACCGTGAGCCCTCCGGGGGCCGCGGCCCGCCCGCGGCCCCCATGCGCTCGCGAAAAGGCGCGGGCCGGCGCACGGTTCCGGCATCCCCTGCCGGACGTTTCCGAAAGACCCGGCCGGGCCGGCGTGCCGCCCGGCAGCACAAGGGAGACAGTCGGATGAAACCGTTCAACGCCCTCAAGATCCTGGCCGCGTTCGGCCTGATCGCCGGAGCCCCGGCGACCGCCCACGCGGCGGAAAACCTCACCGCCGAGACCTCCGCCCCCGGAAGCGCCCCCCACACCTCGACCACCACGCTCGGCGAGCTGGCGGCGGCGGCCGGGATCGCGAATTTCCAGGTGCTGGATTCCCAGACCCTCACGAACTCGGTCCAGAACGTCGCCGAGGGCAAGACCGACGTCGCCGCGGCCCCGATCATCCTGCCGTTCCTGATGTCGAAGGGCGCCGGCCCCTACGCCAAGATGGGCAGGGAGAAGGGCGCGGAGCTGGCGAAGGGGCTCGCCATGCTCTACACGTACCGCTTCTCCGGCATGGCGCTCTACGCTTTCGACAGTTCCAGCGTCAAGGGCTGGGGCGACCTCAAGGGCAGGAAGATCGTCAACGGCCCGCCCCGCGGCGCGGCGCTGACGAACGCGCGCGCCCTGGTGAAGATCGTCACCGGGCTCAGCGACGGCAAGGACTACAAGGGCGTCCAGGCGAACTGGGCGCAAATGGTCAAGACCATCACCGACGGCTCCGGCGACGCCATGGTCCTGCCGATCCTGTTCCCCGACACCCGCATCACGCGGGCGTCGGCCTCGGGCCGCATCACCCTCTTCTCGATACCGAAGAAGGTGTACGACGGCCCCGTGATGCAGAAATACCTCAAGAGCCCCGGCACCGGCCCCTTCGTCGTGAACATGAAGGACGTCAAACCGCAGGCCGGCGTCACGGTCAGGACCGAGGACGGCATCTGGCGCGGCACGGCCGCGATCGGCGGGGAAATCGTCCGCGCGAACATGGACTTCGCTCTCGCCAAGGCGCTGACCAAGGCGGCGGTCGGGAACATCGACGTCTTCCTCAGGAAGGCCCCCTACATGAGATTCACCGCCATCGGCGAGATCGATCCGGCGATCACCGGAATGTGCGGGCCGAGCCCGGTCAAGTACCATCCGGGCGCGGTCGCGGCCTGGGAGGAGGCCGGCCACAAGGTTCCGGACTGCGCGAAGCCGTAGGCCGAGCGGGGCCGCCTTCCGCCGGCGGCCCCGTCCGCTTCCCGGAGGGAACGCGCAGTGACCGAACCGCGAGCGCCCGACGACGGGCGGAAGGGCGCCGGGGAGCGTGTCGTCTACTGGCTGGCGCTCGGCCTCGTCCTCGTCGGCCTGACCAACGCCATGCCGGGCATCCCCGGCCTCGACGACTGGGTCCGCGACGTCACCGGCGACCCGTGGTTCAACATCCGCAAGTTCCCCTTCGAGTACTACTACCCGTTCTTCTTCGCGCTGATGATGCTCACCGTCGCGCTGCACCATTCGATGTGGCGCGCATGGCGGGAGCGGAGCGCCGTCAGGCGGGGCTTCGGCCTGTTCATGGACGTCGCGCTGGTGGTGATGGCCCTCACCATCTCGGTCACCTACATGAACGAGCTCGAGGCGATCTGCCTCGCCGACCAGTTCACCGGCGACCGGGCCCGGCTCATCGAGGAAAGCCTCAAGATCCAGAAGGAGAACGCCGCGATCTTCGGGCTTCCGGAACCGACCACCGTCGAGGATCCGAAATGCCTGAACTCCGTCGGCGGCTGGCTCGTCGCGATCGTCGGCGTCGCGATCGTGATCTTCCTCGGCTACAACGTGAAGGTCTGGGGCCTGCCTCTCGTGCTGGTCGCAATCGCGGTCGCGGGCTACACCATCGCCACCGTCCTGATCTGGTACTTCTTCGGCGTCGAGGACATCAACAAGTACTTCGTGACCAAGCTCGGCGGCGAGCCGCGGCTGCTCTCCGACGGCTACCCGCGGGTCCACGACGTCCTGACCAACAACGCCTCCGGCCTCCTGGGCCGGTTCATCGACATCATCCTCAACGAGATCTTCCCCTATCTCATCATCGGCTCCCTGTTCGGGGTCTCGGCGGGCGGGCGGTCGCTGATCAAGCTCGCGTTCCGCGTCACCCGCAAGCTGCGCGGCGGGCCGGCCCACGCCGCCATCGTCTCGTCGGCCATGTTCGGCACCATCTCGGGCGGGCCCATCGTCAACGTGCTCTCGACGGGAGTCCTGACCATCCCCATGATGGTCAGGCGGGGGTTCTCCGGCGTGTTCGCGGGCGGCATGGAATCGGCGGCGTCATCGGGCGGATCGATCATGCCGCCGGTGATGGGCGTCGCCGCCTTCGTCCTCGCCTCGCTGACCGGCGTCCCCTACAGGCAGGTCATCATCGCCGCGCTGATCCCGGCGGTGGCGTACTTCCTGTGCCTGTTCCTGTCGGTGGTGTTCCAGGCGCGCAAGCAGAACATCACCGCGATCGGCGAGATCACCGAGGAGATGCGCCTGTCGCTCCAGGACAAGTACAACCTGGTCATGATCTTCGGGCCGATCCTCGTCATCCTGTTCCTTCTGCTGACGCCCAAGGAGGCCGTCGGATGCGGCGCCTTCGGCTGGCTTCTCGGGGCCGAGCGGACGTTCTCGGAGGCGGGCTGCCAGATCGTTTCCCTGCCGTGGTCCCTGCAGCTCGTGCAGAACTCGGCCGGCGACGCCGGCAGCGCCGGATGGTGGGCGGTCGCGCTGCTCGTCGTCCTGCTGTTTCTCGACCCGGCCATGCGCCGGCGGCCCCGCAGGCTCCTGGACGCGCTCTCGAACGCCGGCGTCATGATCTCGACGCTCTACCTGATGTTCCTCGCGGTCTCGATCATCGACTTCTGCCTCAAGTTCACCGGCGTGCCGTTCTTCATCTCGCTCGACGTCCTGCAGTGGCTCAAGAGCATGGATCTCGGGGCCGAGGGCTCCCACGTCTTCCAGTTCGTCGCGCTGGTGCTCACCATGCTGCTCGCGGTGCTGCTCGGCATGGGCATGCCCGCCGTGCCGGCCTACGTGAACGTGGCCCTGCTGATGGGCCCGGTGCTGGCGGGGCTCGGACTCGCGGTGTTCACCGCCCACATGTTCGTCTTCTACTTCGCCGTGGCCTCCGCCATCACACCGCCGGTGGCGCTCGCCGCCTTCGCGGCCGCCTCCATCACCAAGGAGGATCCCATGGCCACGGGGTTCTCGGCGGTGCGGTCGGGCATCGTGATGTTCGTCATCCCCTTCGTCTTCGCGATCTACCCCGAGCTCCTGCTGATCCCGGACGCGGTCCTCGACCCCGGAGCGACCGGTTCCGAGATCGTCTTCCTGCCGGGCTACGACGGGACGGTCCACTGGGGCGATCTCGCCTGGCTCTGCGTCCGGCTGTGCCTCGCGCTCTACATGCTGGCGAGCGGTCTCGCCCGGTTCGATCGCACGGGGCTCGCGTCCTGGCACTGGATCGCGCGGATCGCGCTCGCCGCCCTCGTCATGACCGGGCAACCGGAACTCCACGGGCCGGCCATCGCGGCCTCGCTCGCGCTGATCGCGTTCCACATGCTGCGCAACCGCCCCGGGCGCCCGGAGCGGACACCGGCCTGACCCCGTCGCAACCGCTCAGCCGTCGCCGAGATCCCGGTGGGCCACGCTGCAGCGGACGCCCGCGCGGCGGAGCCACTCGCGGAGCCGTTCGCAGACGAACACCGACCGGTGGCGGCCGCCGGTGCAGCCCACCGCGATCGTCAGGTAGCTTTTCCCCTCGGCGCGGAAGCGCGGCAGGAGAGGCTCCAGAAGGGACCGGAGACCGGCCATGAACGGCGCGAAATCCGGATCCTTCCCGACGAACTCCCCGACCGCCGCGTCGAGACCGGTGAGCGGTCTGAGATCCTCCTCGTAGTGGGGATTGCGCAGGAACCGCGCGTCGAAAACCAGATCGGCCTCCCGCGGCAGGCCCTCGCGGTAGGCGAACGACGTCACCGACACCTGCAGCCCGGCCTCGCGGCCGGCCCCGAAACCCGCGTCGAGCAGGCGCTTGAGATCCCCCGGCGTCATGCCGGTGGTGTCGATCACCCGGTCGGCGCGGCCGCGCAGCGGCGCCAGGATCCGCCGTTCGCGGGCGATCCCCTCCGCGACCGTGCCGCCCGGCGCGAAGGGGTGGCGGCGGCGGGTCTCGGTGAAGCGCCGCTGCAGGGTCTCGGAGTCGCACTCGAAGAACAGAACCTGCAGGGCGAGGTCGCCGCGCGCGGCGAGCCGGCCGAGCTCGTCGAACAGGACCGCGGGCGAGAAGTCCCGCGCGCGCATGTCGATGCCGACGACGAGCGGGATGCCGGGGCCGCGCGGCGTCGGGCCGGCGAGGTCGCCGAGAAGCGAGAGCGGCGGATTGTCGACGGCCTCGCAGCCGAGATCCTCGAACGCCCTGAGCGCGGTCTGCCGGCCGGCGCCGGACACCCCCGTGACGACCAGAATCGGTCGGGGAGCCTGCCCGTCCGGAACGGCGTCGACGGTCACCCCTGTCCCCCTCCGCGGCAGGTTCCCCGCTCCATCGCCGATGCCGGCCGGTTTGTCAAACCGCCGCGGGAAGCCTGACCACGAAGCGCGCGCCCGCTCTGGCGCCGTCCGCGGAAACCCGGTTCTCGGCGCGCACGGCGCCGCCATGCGCCTCGACGATCTGGCGCGAGATGCTCAGCCCCAGGCCGGAATGACGGCGTCCGCCGCCGGTGTCCGGCCGTTCCGAATGGAAGCGCTCGAAAACCGCCTCCAGACTCTCGGGCGGGATGCCGCACCCCTCGTCCTCGACCTCGACCACGACCTCCGCGCGCTCGCGCCGCGCCGACAGCGTGATCGCCCCGTCCGGCGGCGTGAACGACCGCGCGTTCGACAGCAGGTTCTCGAACACCTGCACCAGGCGGCTCCTGATGCCCATCACGACGCAGCCGCCGCCGTCGAGCCGGCACGACACCCGCGCCGCGGGCGCCTCGCCGCCGGCGGCGGCCTCGGCGAGCGCGGGCAGCAGATCGGCCATGTCCACGGGTTTCATCCGCCGCCGCGCGAGTTCGGCGTCGAGCCGCGAGGCGTCCGAGATGTCGGTGATCAGCCGGTCGAGGCGGCGCACGTCGTCCTCGACGATGGCGACGAGCCTGGCCCGCCGGACGGGATCGTCGGTCACCGCCAGGGTCTCGACGGCGCTCCTGAGCGAGGTGAGCGGGTTCTTGATCTCGTGCGCGACGTCGGCGGCGAACCGCTCGTTGGCGGTGATGCGCCGGCCGAGCGCATCGGTCATCTCGCGCAGCGCCTTGGAAAGGTCGCCGATCTCGTCGCGGCGGCGCCCGAGATCGGGAAGCTCCGCCGCCTCCGCGCGGCCCCGGCGGACGGCGTCCGTGGCCGCCGCGAGCCGCCGGACCGGGCGCGTGATCGTGCGCGCGAGATAGAGCGACAGGAGAACGGTTGCGGCGAGCACCGCGCCGAAGATCTGCAGGATCGTGACGCGCACGTGGCGCACCGCCTCGACGAGCGACGGCGCGTCGGAGGTCACGAACACGAGCCCGAGCACCCGCTTGAGTCTCTGGACCGGGACCGCGACCCCGAGTCGGAGGCCTCCGTCGGGCAGCGACCAGACGGAGGAGCGCCGCTCGCCGTCGAGGGCGCCGGCCATGGCCGGCAGCGCGGACAGGTTCGAGACCGGAGCCTCGGGGAACGGCGGGTCGCGACGGCGCCCCTCGACGAGGCCCGTCGCCGTGTCGTAGGCGTCCGAGAACCAGCGGTGCGGGGCGCGCCGGGCCGGCGGCAGCGCCTCGACCCTGACCTCGGCGCGGGGGGCGCCGAGCAGCCGGCTGTCGGCGACAAGCCGGCCCTCGAGATCGTAGAGCCGCGCCCGCGTCCGCGTCGGCGCGACGAGCCTGCGCAGCAGCGGCCGCGCGAGCTCCGGCGCGACGACGCGCGTGCCGTCGCCGCGAACTGCGGCGGCGCCCTCGGCGATGACGCCCGCGAAAACCTCCGCCTGGGTTCCGAGCGCCGCCGTCTCCTCCACGATCAGGCGCTCGCGGTAGTCGCCGAGATACAGGATGCCGGCCGCCAGCACCGCCGGCGGCACCACGTTCACCACGAGGATCCGCCGCGTCAGCGGCGAGAATCTGCGGCGGTTCATCGGCGGCCCCGGCTTCGCCGTCGTCAGGGCGCGCGATAGCGATACCCCATGCCGTAGAGGGTCTCGATCTCCCGGAAGCCGTCGTCGACGGCACGGAACTTCTTGCGCAGGCGCTTGACGTGGCTGTCGACGGCGCGGTCGGCGATGTCGGCCGCTTCGCCGTAGGCCGCGTCGAGCAGCCGGTCGCGCGACCTCACGCGGCCGGGGACGCGGGCGAGCTCGGCGAGCAGCAGAAGCTCGGTCACCGTGAGCGGCACCGTCCGCCCCTTCCAGCGGCAGTCGAAGCGGTCGAGGTCGATCGCGAGATCGCCGACCGCGATCGGCGGCCGCGCGCCGCCGCCCGGCCCGCCGCCCTTGCCGTGGCGGCGCAGCACGGCCCGGATGCGCTCGACCAGGAGGCGCCGCGAGAACGGTTTCCTGATGTAGTCGTCGGCTCCGGTGCGGAGTCCGCGGATCTCGTCGGTCTCGTCGTCCCTGGAAGTGACGAAGATCACGGGGACGTCGCCGCCGGCCCGGAGCCGCGACAGCAACTCCATGCCGTCCATCCGCGGCATCTTGATGTCGAGCAGGGCGAGGTCGACGGGATCCTCGGCGATCTCCCGGAGCGCGGTCTCGCCGTCGGCGTAGGTCCGGACGCGGAACCCCTCGGCCTCGAGGCCCATCGACACCGCGGCAAGCACGTTGCGGTCGTCGTCCACCATGGCGACGGTCGGCGTCCGACGCCGGCCGGCGTCCCGGAAATCAGCCATGGAAGGCATCCCCTCGAAGGTGGCCGCGCACGGGGATTGTCGCAGAAGCCGGCCCGTTGGCAACCGGCGGGCGCGATTCCGCTCCGTCGGTTGACTTGCGAACGGGCGCGGCTAGGATGCCGCGGCAATCGCCACGCCCCGCTCCCGGGAGAGATCAGGTGAAGCAAACCGGCCCGGTCGCCAGTTCGTTCGGCCTGGAACGCCACGGCCTCGCGAACCTTCGTGCCGAGCACTGGAACCTGCAGATTCCGGCGCTCTACCGGCACGCCCTCGACCGCGGCGAAGGCGATCTCGCCGCCGGCGGCGGGCTCGCCGTCACGACCGGCAGGTACACCGGCCGGTCGCCGAAAGACAAGTACATCGTCGACGAGCCCGAGAACACGGACAACATCTGGTGGGGGCCAGTCAACAACCCGGTCTCGCCCGAGCGCTTCGAGGCGATGCGCAAGCGCGTTCTCGCCTATCTCCAGAACCGCGAGGTCTTCGTCCAGGACTGCCACGCCGGCGCCGACCCCGAGTACCGGATCCGGGTCCGGGTCGTGACCGAGACCGCGTGGCACAGCCTGTTCGCGCGCAACATGTTCATCAACCCCGCGCGCGAGGAGCTGGCGGCGTTCGAGCCCGACTTCACCGTGCTGCACGCCCCCCATCTGCAGGCGGTTCCGGAGGTCGACGGCACCCGGTCCGAGGTGTTCGTGATGCTGAACTTCGCCGAGCGGCTGATTCTCGTCGGCGGCTCGCGCTACACCGGCGAGATCAAGAAGACGATCTTCTCGGTTCTCAACCACCTGCTGCCGGCGCGGAACGTGCTGCCGATGCACTGTTCGGCCAACATCGGCCACGACGGCAGCACGGCGATCTTCTTCGGCCTGTCGGGCACCGGCAAGACGACGCTGTCGTCGGATCCGACGCGCACGCTGATCGGCGACGACGAGCACGGCTGGTCGGAGAGCGGCGTGTTCAACTTCGAGGGCGGGTGCTACGCCAAGGCGATCAACCTGTCGGCGGAGGCGGAGCCGGAGATCCACGCGGCGTCGATGCGCTTCGGCACGGTGCTCGAGAACGTCACGCTGGATCCCGACACCCGGATGCCGGATTTCGCCGACGACTCGCTGACCGAGAACACGCGGGCGTCCTATCCGCTGGATTTCGTGCCGGGCGTCAGCGAGACCGGCATGGGCGGCCATCCGACCACCATCGTCATGCTGACGGCGGACGCGTTCGGGGTGCTGCCGCCGATCAGCAGGCTCACCTCCGACCAGGCGATGTACCATTTCCTGTCGGGATACACGGCGCGGCTCGCCGGAACCGAGCGCGGCGTCGACGAGCCGGAAGCCGCCTTCTCGACCTGCTTCGGCTCTCCCTTCCTGCCCCGCCATCCGACGGTCTACGCCAGGCTGCTCGGCGAGAAGATGGAAAAGCACGGCGCCGAATGCTGGCTGATCAACACCGGCTGGAGCGGCGGCAGCTACGGCATCGGCGACCGCATCAAGCTCGCCCACACCCGGGCCATGGTGCGGGCGGCGGTCGAGGGCAGGCTCGCCGGGGTTCCGGTCGCGCCGGAGCCGAACTTCGGGCTGCTGATTCCGGACGCCGTCCCGGACGTTCCGGGCGGGGAGCTCAATCCGCGGGACGCCTGGAAGGACGGCAGGCGCTACGACTCGACGGCGCGCGACCTGGCGCGGCGTTTCGAGGCCAACTTCGCGCAGTTCGAGAGCGCGGTCGTCGACAGCGTCAAGGCCGCCGGCATCCGCGCCGCCGCCTGACGCCGCGCCATCCCCGGACGGGACGGAACCGCAGGCTCCGGGAATCCCGCCGGTTTCCCGCCGAGGCGGACGGGTTTTCCACAGGTCTTTCCACGAATTTCCCGGGAAGAAACGGCGCAGCCGCCGATCCGGGGTTTTTTTGGGCATTCATTGCAAATGAGACTTATTCGCATTGACAGATCTTCCGCCCGCGTGTATCCCTGCGCCCTCCGCCGCCGTCGGGGCGGCTCGAACCCAAGGAATCCACCGCCATGAACACGAAGACCCCACTCGGGCGACTCGCCTTCCTGGGAGCGCTGCTCTGTGCGCTCCCCGCCGTCGCCGACGTCAACGTCTACTCCTACCGCCAGCCCTTCCTCGTGAAGCCGCTGTTCGACGCGTTCACGGAACGGACGGGCATCCCGGTCAACGTGGTGTTCGCCAAGAAAGGGCTGCTCAAGCGGCTCGAGGCCGAAGGCCGCAACAGCCCCGCCGACCTGGTCTTCACGGTCGACATCGCCCGGCTCGCCGAGGTGGTCGACGCCGGCCTCGGCCAGCCCGTGCAGTCCGCCGCCATGGAAAAGGCGGTGCCGGCCGCGTACCGGGATCCCCAGGGCCGATGGTACGGTCTCACGTCGCGGGCACGCGTGATCTACGCGTCGCGGGACCGCGTCCCCCGGGGCGCCGTCTCCTCCTACGAACAGCTCACCGACCCGGCATGGCGCGGCCGCATCTGCTCGCGCAAGGGCGACCACGTCTACAACGTGGCCCTGCTCGCGGCGATGATCGCCCGCCACGGCGAGAAGAAAGCGGAGGAATGGCTGCGCGGCGTCAAGGCCAATCTGGCGCGCAAGCCCCAGGGCAACGACCGCGCCCAGGTCAAGGCGATCTCGGAAGGCGTGTGCGACGTCTCGGTGGGCAACCACTACTACATGGCCCTGATGCTCGACAACGACAAGCAGAAGGCCTGGGCGGACTCGGCCTACATCGTGTTCCCCTCGCTCGGGGGCGAAGGCACCCACATGAACGTCAGCGGCGTCATGATGACCAAGCACGCGCCCAACCGCGCCGACGCGGTCCGGCTGATGGAGTTCCTGACGAGCCCGCGGGGCCAGAAGATCTACGCCGGCCGCAACTTCGAGTACCCGATCGATCCGTCGGTCAAGCCGGCGCCGCTGGTCGAATCGTGGGGCGCGTTCGAGCGCAGCCCCGTCTCGCTCGCGACGATCGCGGAAAACCGCCCGGCCGCCCTGAAGATCGTGAACAGGGTCGGCTTCAACGACGGGCCGGTCACCAACTAGCCCCGCATCGTGACGGGCGTTCGAGGATTTCCGGCCGCGCGTCCGCGCGGCCGGTTCCTCCCCTCGGGCTGGGCCGTCGCGGCCGGAGCCATCGCCGCGGTCATCGGGCTGCCGGTGCTCGCGGTCGCCTGGCTGGCGCTGTTCCCGAGCGAGAACATCTGGCCCCATCTCGCCGAGACCGTCCTGCCGCGCTACGTGACGACGACCCTGTGGCTGATGGCCGCGGTCGGGGCCGGCACGGCGGTGGTCGGGGTCGGCACCGCGTGGCTGGTCGCGACCTGCGAGTTTCCCGGGCGCCGCGTTCTCAAATGGGCCCTCGTGCTGCCGCTCGCGATGCCCGCATACGTCGTCGCCTACGTCTACACCGATCTTCTCGAATACGCGGGGCCGGTGCAGCGCGCGCTTCGCGACCTGTTCGGGTGGCGGGACGCCGGCGCGTACCGGTTCCCCGAGATCCGTTCGCTCGGCGGCGCCGCCGCCATGCTGACGGCGACGCTCTACCCCTACGTCTACCTGCTGTCGCGCGCCGCCTTCGCCGAACAGACCGGCGGCATCATCGAGGCGGCGCGCACGCTCGGCTGCAACGCCCGGGAGGCGTTCCGGAGAATCGCGCTTCCCATGGCGAGGCCGTCGATCGTGGTCGGGCTGGCGCTCGTGATGATGGAAACGCTCAGCGATTTCGGAACCGTCGACTACTTCTCCGTGCAGACCCTCACGACCGGCGTCTTCAACGTCTGGCTGATCATGAACAACACCGGCGGCGGCGCGCAGATCTCCATGGTCATGCTGGTCTTCGTCGCCGGCCTGCTGCTGATGGAGCGCGCCGCCCGCCGCCAGCGCCGCTACCACGACACGACGCGCCACCACGTCGACGACCGCGCCTACGTGCTCTCGCCCGGCCGCGGCCTCCTCGCGCTCGCCGCCTGCGCCGTCCCGGTGCTGGTCGGCTTCGCGATTCCGGCAGGCGTGCTGCTGTCCCACGCCGTCGAGTTCCACGACGCGGCGACGGTCAACCGCTATCTCGACGCCGCCCGGAACAGCATCGTGCTTTCCGCGCTGGCCGCGGCCGCGGCGGTGCTGGTCGGCCTCGTCCTCGCCTACGCGACGCGAACCACGCAAAGCCGCGCCGTGCTCGGCCTCGCGCGTTTCGCCAGTCTCGGCTACGCGGTGCCCGGCGCCGTGCTCGCCCTCGGGATCCTCGCG
This sequence comes from Alphaproteobacteria bacterium, assembly GCA_965214975.1. Lineage (GTDB taxonomy): Bacteria > Pseudomonadota > Alphaproteobacteria > MPNO01 > UBA830 > JAJEBT01. The sequence continues at coordinate 3,380,251 of OZ244055.1, read as the reverse complement.
CCGTTCGGGGCGTTCGACAACGCGGTCGACGGGTTCGCGCGCTCGGCGTTCGGGATCGGCACCGGACTGCTGCTGAGCGGGACGGTCTTCGCGCTCGTGTTCGCCTACGTCGCCCGCTTCCTGGCGCTCACCTACGGCACGCTGGAAGCCGGTCTCGGCCGCGTGACCCCGAACATCGACCATGCGGCGCGCACGCTCGGTCACGGCGCGACGCGCACCCTGCTCCGCGTCAACCTCCCGATGATCCGGGGGAGCGTTCTGACGGCCGCGCTGCTGATCTTCGTCGACAGCATGAAGGAGCTGCCGGCGACGCTGCTGCTGCGCCCGTTCAACTTCGAGACGCTGGCAACCCACGTCTACCAGCTCGCGTCCGACGAGCTGCTCGAGGAATGCGCGCTCGGCGCGGTCACCATAGTCGCCTTCGGCGTGCTTCCGGTGATCCTGCTCACCCACGCGATCGGAAGCGCGAGCCCGCACAACCGACCCGAGCGGGATCCCGGACGCCGACGGGCGGAAGGCGCCCGGGCGGACGGGGGCGCGGGGCTCCGGCGCCTTTCCGACGCCGTTCGGCGGCGCGTCGCGACGGAGCGGCGGGGGCGGCGCGCAGGGTGACCCCACGCTGCGGTCCCGGACCGGCTCGGTCGCCCGGTCGACGCGACCAGCTCCGGGAGCGACGGCTTTCCATCATCCCCCGCCACGGACGCCGGTCCGCGGCGGCGGCGACCGGCGCCAGCCCGACCACAACGAACTCCGGCAGGCCGCGGTCCGGAACAAGGTCCGGATAGCCCCGGGGTCGGGCCTGCCGGGATCCCGCGCGGATCGACCGACGAAACCGGAAACACCGGCGCCATGACTCCGACGCTGCCGCGTCGAGAAGGAAACGCGCGGTCCCTCCAGAATCACCCGGCAACCTCGGCAGGCCGACAAAGACCGGTCCCGGCTTTGACTCGCCCCGGCCCATGGAACAGACTTTCCGCGGACACGGAGGATCGGAAACGCCTCCGCGCCCGACGGGCGGCCGAGGAACGGGCGGCCGGCGGCGTGGACGGAAGGCACCGGCCGTTTCCGGCCGAATCTCATCGAGGGAGCAGGACATGACACGCGTTCTCAAGAGTCTTGCCGCCGCCTCCGCGGCGGCGGTGGCGCTGGCGGCGGCGTCCGCGTCGGCGCAGTTCTACAAGGGCAAGTCGCTCACGGTGATCATCAACTACGGAGCGGGAGGACCGACCGACGTCGAGGGCCGGCTGCTCGCCAAGCACCTGGGGCGGCACGTTCCCGGCCAGCCGAGGATGATCGTCAAGAACCGGCCGGGCGCCGGCGGGATCGTCGGCTCCAACTACATGGCCGAGGTGGCGAAGCCGGACGGGCTGACGATCGCGATCTTCACGCCGCCGACGATGTCGCAGCTTCTCGGGGATCCGGGCCTGCGCGCCGACTTCTCCGAGTTCGAGTGGCTCGCCGGCGTCGGCCAGCCGCAGGTGTGCTATCTCCGCAAGGACGCCGGCGGCGGCATCGGCTCGCCGTCCGACCTCACCCGGATCCGCGGCTTCAAGGCGGCCGGCATGCGCAACACCTCGAGCCACGACCTGAGGCTCCGGCTGGCGCTCGACCTGCTTGGGGCGGACTACACCTACGTCACGGGCTACCGCGGCCTGTCCAAGGTCGCGGCCGGCGTGCTCCAGAACGAGACGCAGTTCTCGTGCGGGTCGATCCCCAACTTCCGCGGCCGCGTCGAGCCGACCCTGATCAAGCCCGGGATCGCGGCGACGGCCTACTACTACGCGCCGGTCGACGCGGACGGCAACGACATCAGGTTCGCCGACCTCGCCGCCGTCCCGACCTTCCAGGAATTCCACGCGAGCGCCAGGGGCGGCAAGCCGTCGGGGATGAAGTGGGAGGCTCTCAAGGCCGTCAACAACCTCGCGACCTACATGCTGCGGGGGTCGTTCGCGCCCAAGGGAACGCCTGCGGCGGCGCTGTCCGACCTCAGGGCCGCATGGGCGAAGCTGCCGGACGACGCGGCGTTCGTCGACGAATACACCCGGGCCTTCAAGGCTCCGCCGAAGATCATCCAGGCCGCGGAGGCGCGACGGCACGTCGGCGCCATCAAGGAAATGAACCCGGAGATCGTGGCGTTCCTGCGGGAATTCGCGGCCGCCGGAGGGAAGAAGTAGCGGTGCTCCGGCAGGGGCGGCGTCCGGGCGCCGCCCCGCCCCTTTCCTGAATGTTCGAAGCGGCCCTCGCCGGACTCGCCTCGGTGGTCGCCTGGCCGGCCATCGGGTGGCTGGGTCTTGGCGTGCTGATCGGGCTGTATTTCGGGGCCGTTCCCGGCCTGTCGGGGCTGGTCGGGATGGCGATCCTGCTGCCGTTCACGTTCGGGATGGATCCCGTTCCGGCGTTCGCCTTCCTGCTCGGCATGTTCGCGGTGACGACCACCAGCGACACGATCGCCTCCGTGCTCCTTGGCATTCCCGGCACGGCGGCGTCCCAGGCGACGATCCTCGACGGCTACCCCATGGCGCGGCGCGGCGAGGCGGCGCGCGCGTTCGGGGCGGCGTTCTCGGTGTCCGTCGTCGGCGGCCTTCTCGGCGCCGTGATCCTCGGGCTCTCGATCCCGATCGTGAAACCGCTGATCCTGTCCTTCGCCCAGCCGGAATTCTTCCTGCTCGGCCTCCTGGGCCTCACCATGGTCGGTTCGCTCTCGGGCGGCTCGATAGTGAAGGGGCTGATCGCCGCCCTGTTCGGGCTGACGCTGTCCTACGTCGGGTATTCGGTGACCGGAGGAACGCCCCGCTACTGGTTCGGGATGACCTACCTGCTCGACGGCATCCCGCTCATCCCGGTCGTCCTTGGCCTGTTCGCGATCCCCGAAGTGCTGGAGCTCGCGGTGCGCGACGTCTCGATCTCGCAGGTGCCGAGGGACCAGACGCGGGGCGGCCTGTTCCGGGGCGTCCGGGACGCGGCGCGCCACTGGTGGCTGGTGCTGCGGTCCACGGTGATCGGCGCCTATGTCGGCATGCTGCCGGGACTCGGCGGCTCGATCGTCGACTGGGTCGCCTACGGGCACGCGGTCCAGAGCGCCCGGGACAAGTCGCGATTCGGACAGGGCGACGTGCGCGGCGTCATCGCGCCCGAAGCCGCCAACAACGCCATGAAGGGCGGCGCGCTGATCCCGACCGTCGCCTTCGGCATTCCCGGAAGCGCGTCGATGGCGATCCTGCTCGGGGCGCTGCTGATCCAGGGGCTGCAGCCGGGCCCGCAGATGCTGACGGACAGCGTCCACATCACGTTCTCGATGATGTGGACGCTGGCGATCGCCAACATCGCCGGCGCGATCCTGCTGATGATCTGGGGGAACCAGATCGCGCGGGTGACCTTCATCCGCGGACACCTGATCGTCCCGGTGGTCTGCATGTTCGTGTTCATGGGCGCATGGCTCGCCAGCAACAGCCCGGGCGATCTCGCCTCGCTCCTCGTCTTCGGCGTCGTCGGCTACCTGATGAAGCGGGGAGGCATTCCCCGTCCGCCGCTCGTCCTCGGCTTCATCCTCGGCCCGATCATGGAGGACGCGCTGCACATCACCGCGATGGGCTACACGTGGGGCGATCTGGCGCAGCGTCCGATCTCGCTGATCGTCGCGGCCGCGATCGCGCTCACCATCGCGCTCGCGGCGCGGGCGGGCAGGCGTGACCGCGAGAGCGGGGACCGGAAGATGCACGGCGAGGCCGCGGCGCGGGATCCCCTCGTCTCGCTCGCGACCCTCGCGGCGATCGCCGCCGTCTTCGTCTACACCCTCGTTCCCGCGCTCTCGTGGCCGAGCGATTCCGGCCGTCTTCCCCTGGTGACGGCGGTCCCCGGGATCGCGCTCTGCGCGCTCGCCCTCGTTCTCGAGCGGACCGCGCTCTCCGGCGGCGACGCGGGCGCCACCCCTCCGGGCACGGCGGCTTTCGGCCGGGCCGCCGGGTTCTTCCTGTGGCTGGCCGGAGTCGGCGTGGCCACGATCGTCGCCGGCCAGCTCGTGGCGCTGCCGCTGTTCATGGGCCTCTACATGGTGTTCTGGGGCGGCTACCGCTGGTGGCTCGGCGCGTTCTACGCGGCGGGGGGTTTCGCGTTCCTGTACGTCATGTTCGACCGGATCGTCGCCGTCATCTGGTATCCGTCCCTGCTGTTCGGGTAGAAAGCCGCGCCACGCAGCCGCCCGAAGCGGGCGCGATTCGCAAGCCGGTTCCGACGACCGGGCCGGGCAACATCGTTCCGCTCGAAGGCGCGCTTGTCCTCGAACACGGCCACCGGCGCTACCGGATCGATGGCGTCGCGGGCCTGCCGCAACCCGAGGACCGCCGGACGACGGACCAGCGGCCGACCGGGAGGCCGGACGGCAAGCATGCCAGGATCGCGGAGGTCACGCGCCTTGCCACGTCGGCGGCAGGCGCGGCCCTTCCCGGCGATGACTTCCGACAGCGCCAGGCTACCGGTTTCGACAGGCCTGCACGGCGAGAGCGGAAGGACGGACTGGAGAGGGGGAACCTCCGTGATGGCGGGGAACCCCGACGAACCGCACCGGGTTCCCGGCGTCGCCGCGAGAAAGGAGCGGACTCTTGCGGGGCGGGTTGCGCCGGCACAAGCCGCTGGCGTCCCCGATGGAACCGCGCCGCCCAAGGGCCGCGAGGACCGTGGAAAGAAACAGGCGGACCGAGCTGGCAGGCGGCCTCGCGGCGGACGACGAACCCGCCGTCGTTGTCGCGGACGGGGATCCGGCGCGGGAGGCCGCTGTCGGGCGGCGTCGCCATTGCCTGCCTCTTTCGGCGTTGGTACGCTTTTGTCGTTGACTCGGCGGGACGCCTGCCGTGACGGCACGATGTCCGCGCCAATCAAGGGAGGGAAGATCATGACTGTCAATCGTCGGACGTTCGTGAAGACAACGATGGCCGGTGCGGTCACGGTCTCGGCCGGGCCGTTTTTCTGGCCGCGCGGCGCACGCGCCGCCGACACTGTCAAGGTCGGCGCCATCTACGATCTTTCGGGGCCTCTTCAGGGATTCGGCCAGAACCAGTGGCGGTGCGCCAAGCTGGCCATCGACCGGATCAACGAGAAAGGCGGCCTTCTCGGAAAGCAGCTTGAAGTCAAGCTCTACGACTCTCAGTCGCAGATGCAGTTCTACAACCAGTTCGCCAACCAGATGGCTCTGCGCGACCGGGTCGCCGTGGTCCAGGGCGGACTGACGAGTTCGTCGCGCGAGGTCATTCGTCCCATTCTCAACAAGCTCAAGACGCTGTACGTGTACAACACCAACTACGAAGGCGGCGTCTGCGACAAGAACTTCTTCTCGACCGGCTCCAACCCCGGCGGCTACGTCGACATTCTGGTCGGCGAGGCCGCCCGGCGCTGGGGCAAGAAGCTCTACGTGCTCGCGGCCGACTACAACTACGGGCAGATCACCGCGCAGTGGATCCGCAAGGCGGCGCGCGACATCGGGGGCCAGGTCGTCGGCGAGGAGTTCTTCCCTCTCGACGTCAACCAGTTCGGCGCCACGATCAGCAAGATCCAGGCCGCCAAACCCGACGCCCTGATGAACGTCTTCGTCGGCCCTGCCCACGGCTCCTTCTACGGCCAGTGGGCCGCCGCCGGGATGAACAAGCGCATCCCCATGATGTCGACGACTTTCGGCGCGGCCGGAGAGATCGCCAGCGTTCCGCCGGAAGTCGCCGACGGGATCATGGTCGTGGGATCCTACTTCGAGGATCTCGACAATCCGTTCAACAAGACCTGGCTTGCGGAGTTCCGCAAGCGGTACGGCACCGATTACGGCTACCTCACCGACGTGCCGGCCAAGGACTGGTACGGCTGGACGCTGTGGGCCGAGGCCGTGAGGAAGGCCGGAAAGGTGGACCGCCGCGCGGTCACCGAGGTTCTGGAGGCCGGACTTTCCATCGACGGTCCGGGCGGCCCCATCAAGGTGGACGCCAGGACGCATCACTGCTCCATGGACATGTATCTGGCGCAGGCGCAGGGACAAAGGTTCCGGATTCTGGAGAAGACCTCGAACGTGCCGCCGACAAATCCCGGCAACCAGTGCGACCTGATCGCGAGGCCGGACACCAGCACGATGTTCATCCCGAAGATCTGAGTTGCGGGCAGGGCCGTCCGTGCCCGGGGAGCCGGCAATGGACATCGCGCTGGTCGTAGTCATTCAGGTGCTCTACGCGGTCGCCAGCCTGGCGCTGGTCAGCGTCGGGCTGGCGATCATCTTCGGCATGATGGGCGTCATCAACTTCGCCCACGGCGAATTCCTCATGGTCGGGGGATACGCTTTCATCCTGTCGGTCGGCGCCGGCGTCAATCTCTGGATCGCCATGCTCGTGGTCGCTCCGGTCACCGTGGGCATGCTCGGGGTCGTCGTCGAGCGCCTCATCATCCGTCATCTCTACGGGCGCATCATCGAGACGGTTCTCGCCACCTGGGGACTCAGCCTGTTCCTGATCGGACTTGCGGCCACCGTGCTGGGCTACCATCAGAAGGGGGTCGCGCCGCCGCTCGGCAACATCGAGATCGGCGCCTATTCCGAGGGCGGATACACTTTCTTCGTGATCGGGATCACGGCGGTCGTCCTGCTGGCGGTCTATGCCGGACTCAAGTACACGCGCTTCGGCCTCGTCGCCCGCGGCGCCATGCAGAACGCGGGCATGGCCTCCGCCCTCGGCGCCGACATCAACAGGATCTACGCCACGACGTTCGGGATCGGCGCCGCGCTCAGCGGACTTGCGGGCGCCGTGCTCGCGCCGATCGCCGGCGTCCTCCCCGACATCGGCGTGACCTACGTCGTCAAGGCCTTCATCACCGTCATCGGGGGCGGAGCCGTGGCCCTGTCGGGCACCATGGCGGCCTCGTCCCTGTTCGGAACCGTCGGCCAGGTCTTCACTTTCCTCAGCCGGCCGGTGGTCGGCGAGGTGGCGTTGCTCGTGGTTGCCATCGTGCTCCTGCGGCTTCTGCCGCACGGCATCACCGGCAAGTTCTTCCGGAAGGGCCTGTGAGACTCTCGGGCAACGCCCTCGGCCTGCTGGCGGCGGCGGTCGCCGGCATCCTGCTGGTCGGCGTCGTTCCGGCAGTCGCCGAGGTGTTCCTGCTCTTCGAACTCACCGTCTTCATCGTGATGTCGATTCTCGCGCTCAGCCTCGCGCTGGTCTGGGGATTCGGCGGCATCCTGTGCTTCGGCCAGTCGATGTTCTTCGGTCTGGGCGCCTACGGCTACGCCGTGGCCGTCATCAACATCGGGGAGAGTTCCCTTCCGCTCCTGCTCGCGGTCCTGCTTCCGGCGCTTCTGGCCGCGGTGCTCGGCTACTTCATGTTCTGGGGACGCGTCAGCGACGTCTATCTGGCCGTCATCACGCTTGCCGTGTCCCTGATCTTCTACTATCTGGTCGGCGCGTCGGCCGGAAGCGACTACAGGATCGGAAAGGCCCTGCTCGGAGGCTACAACGGCATGCCTTCGGTGCCTCCGATCAACGTGCCGGGCTTTCCGGACATGCAGATCGTCTACGGGGAACTCTACGTTCTCGCCGCGGCGGTTCTGGTTGCGGTCTATTTCGGTCTGAGATGGCTGCTTGCGAGCGACTTCGGCCATGTCGTGGTGTCGATCAGGGAGAACGAGCCGCGCGCGGCGCTGCTCGGCTACGACACCCGCCTCCACAAGCTCGCCGTCTTCATGATCGGGGCGGGCATCGCGGGCCTGGCCGGCGCGCTGTTCACCGCCTGGGGATCCTACGTCAGTCCCACGGTGTTCTCCATGGTGTTCACGGCGCAGATCATCATCTGGGTTCTGGTCGGCGGCCTCGGCACCCTGACCGGCGCGATCGTCGGGTGCGTGCTCATCCAGTACGCCGCGACCTGGCTCGGAGAGACCAAGATCGCGGACATCAGCCTCGTTCTCGGCGCCGTGTTCGTGCTGCTCGTGCTGTTCGTCCCGAAGGGCATCGTTCCCGTGATCCGGGACTTCCTGCACGCCCGCATCGGCGGAACCCGCTGATGGCGCCGCTCCTGCGCACCAGCGGCCTGACCATGCGCTTCGGCGGCGTCGCCGCCGTCGACGGGGCCGATTTCAGTCTCGAGGAAGGCGAGCTGCGCTGCCTGATCGGACCCAACGGGGCGGGCAAGAGCACGTTCTTCAAGTGCCTGATCGGGCAATTGACGCCGACGTCCGGTTCGGTCGAGTTCGCCGGGCAGGACATCACCGGAGCGGAACCTCACGAGATCGCCCGCAGGGGCATGGCGATCAAGACCCAAGTTCCCAGCCTGTTCGACGGCCTGAGCGCGCACGAGAACCTTCGCCTTGCCGTCCGCCGGCACAACGACCGCGCGACGACCGCCGAACGCGTGGAAGCGATACTCGATCTCGTCGGGCTGGCCGACCAGGCGCGGTCGCCTGCGGGCCAGCTGCCGCATGGCCGGAGGCAATGGCTCGAACTCGGCATCGTTCTCGCGAGCGAGCCAGCGCTCATGCTGCTCGACGAGCCGACGGCGGGCATGACCCATGGGGAAGTCGCCCGCACCGCCGAGCTCATCCGCGAGATCGGCCGGAATCGCTCGATCATCGTCGTGGAGCACGACATGCAGTTCATCAGGATGATCGCCCGGAAGGTCAGCGTGTTCCACCAGGGCAGGATTCTGGTCGAGGACACCATGGAGGAGATCGCCCGCAATCCCCAGGTCCGCGACATCTATCTCGGCCGGCGGGGCAACGGCACATGCTGAAAGTCTCCGCCCTTCACGCGGGATACGGGCGCATCCCGATACTGAACGGCGTCAACCTCGACGTCGCCGAAGGAGAGATCGCCGGAATTCTCGGCCACAACGGCATGGGCAAGACGACGTTGATGCGCACCTTGATGGGGTTCATCGACGCGACGGCCGGCCGGATCGAGATGGAGGGGCGGAATCTGACGCGGGCATCCACCCACGAGCGCGCCCGGGCGGGTTTCGGCTACGTGCCGCAGGGGCGCGACGTCTTTCCGCGCATGACGGTCCGGGACAACCTGCGCTTCGCCGCCGCCGCGGCCGGCCGCGACGCAAGGTCGACGGTCGCGGAGATTCTTCGCGAGTTCCCGCGGCTCGAGCCGCTCCTGAACCGCGAGGGCGGAGCGCTGAGCGGCGGCGAGCAGCAGATCCTCGCCATCGCCCGCTCGCTCTGCATCGCCCCCAGGCTGATGCTGCTCGACGAGCCGACCGAAGGCATCCAGCCGTCCGTGGTCGAGCAGATCGCGGACCTTCTCGCCGGGCTCAAGCGCACCCGCGGGCTGACCGCGGTGCTCGTCGAGCAGAATCTGGAATTCGTGGCGTCGCTGTCGGACCGGGTGTTCGTCATCCAGAAAGGCGAGATCAGCAGCGAACTCGAACCGTCGGCTCTCGGCGATGCCAGGCTCCTCGAAGAATTCACCGGCGTCGCGCAGTAGAGGGTGTCCGCAACCGAAACGCTCGACAGGGAGACCGACATGTTCAAGCCTCCGACCATCGCGCAGCTCAGGGAATGCGCCGAAGCTCTCGAAATGTCGCCCACCGACGAATACCTCGAGGCGGTCGGCGAGATCATCGCGCCCCTGGTGGAAAGCTACAGGCGCCTCGACGGGACTCCGGACCACTTTCCCGAGGTGCGGTATCCGCGGACGCCGGGCCACCGTCCCGAAGGCGACGAGAATCCGCACAACGCCTGGTACGTCAAGACCTCGATCAAGGGCGCCGAGAACGGGAAACTCGCGGGCAAGCGGGTCGCCGTCAAGGACAACATCTGCGTCGCGGGCGTTCCGATGATGAACGGGGCCTCGGTGCTGGACGGCTACGTGCCGGAGATCGATGCCACCGTGGTCACCCGCATCCTGGACGCCGGCGGGGAGATCGCCGGCAAGGCGGTGTGCGAGTACTACTGCGTGTCCGGCACGAGCAGCACCAGCACCACCGGCCCCGTTCACAATCCCCGCAAGCACGGCTTCTCGGCGGGCGGATCGTCCTCGGGAAGCGCGGCGCTGGTGGCGGCCGGCGAGGTCGACATGGCGCTGGGCGGAGACCAGGCCGGCTCCGTCCGGATTCCCGCGAGCTATTGCGGCATCTGCGCCATGAAGGGAACTTTCGGGCTGGTTCCCTACACCGGCGCGATCTCGCTCGAGACCACCATCGACCATTGCGGCCCGATGACCGACACGGTCGGGAACAACGCGCTCCTGCTGGAGGCGATCGCCGGGCCCGACGGCCTCGATTCCAGGCAGTCCGGCGTGCAGGTCAAGCCCTACACCGAGGCGCTCGGCCGCGACATCGACGGGCTCAGGATCGGTGTCGTGGGGGAATCCTTCGGGCACTGGAATTCCGAAGGCGACGTGGATTCCTGCGTGCGCAACGCCGCCGACCGGCTGGCCGGTCTCGGGGCGGAGGTCACGGAAATATCCGTTCCCATGCACGCCGAAGCCAGCATGGTCTGGACTCCCATCGGCCAGGAGGGCGGTTTCCGGACGATGCTCGCGAATGGCGGCCCCGGCGGAGCCGAGGGACTCTACGTCACGAGCCTGATCGACGCGTCGACGGGCTGGCGGGCGCGATCCGACGAATTCGCGGACACCATCAAGATCATGGCCCTGTTCGGCCAGTACGTGCGCACCCGCTACCAGGGGCACTACTACGCGAAGGCGATGAATCTCAGGCGCAAGCTGCGCACCGCCTACGACGCCGCCTTCGCCGGGGTCGATCTGCTGCTCATGCCGACGCTGCCGATGAAGGCGTCAAGACTCCCCGACGAGGACGCCACGCCCCAGGAGATCACCAAGGTCGCCTGGGAAATGCTGGCCAACACGTGCGGCTTCGACGTGACCGGCCATCCGGCCATGTCGCTGCCCTGCGGCATGAGGGACGGGCTGCCCGTGGGCCTGATGCTGGTCGGACGCCACTGGGAGGAGGACACGATCTACCGCGCGGCACACGCCTTCGAGCAGTCGGGAGACTGGCAGACCTTTTAGGATCCCGGCCTGGAAACGGTCGGGCGGTCGCGGCATGACGCGTCCTCATCCTCGTCTTCTACAGTGGTTTCAGGAAATGTCCGCTGATTCCGCTGGTTGCATGACACGCCGAAGGGCTTGGCACCACACTCGGCGCCATGACCCGTTGCGGGGTGTTCCGACGCGCTTCAGGCGCGGGTCGTCGCGGCCTCCCCCTTCTCCGCGGCGATCCGTCGCACGGTTCCGGGCAAACGCACGCCGACGCACCGCGCGATCCGGCCGGCGACGCCGACCGTCCTGTTGCGAACCGCGAAGCTCTTGCCGTGGTGCTCGATGCGGGTTTCCGTCAACGCCTCGAGATCCCGCAGCACGTCCGCCCACTCGGCCGCGATGCCGGCGTCTTCCATGCGGCGCTGAAGATCCTTCTGCAGCACCAGGGCGAGGAACGAGCAGAAGACATGGCCGCAGATCGTGGCGTCGGTCCTGTGGAAGACCGGGCGGGTCTCGAGCAGGCTCTTGGCGGTCCGGAACACCTGTTCCACCATCCACAGCTGCTTGTATCGCAGGGCGATGTCCACGGCCGTCAGGGAGGTGTTGGTTCTCAGCACCCAGATGCCGTCGAAGCGTTTCTCGTCGCGCGCCTTGTCGCGATCGATCGTGACCGAACCCCTCTCGATCCTCAGGTAGCGCCTGAAGCCCCTGTTGGAGACGAGGCTCCCGGGGCCCTTCCCGTTCAGCCGGTTCTCCAGACTGGCCAGGATCCGGTCGCGCGTCGCGGCGTCCTTGCGCGCCTCGGCCGGATTGCGGCACACGACGTAGCGACGCGCCCTGTCTCCGTCCCCGCCCGGCGGAACCGTGACCTCCTTGACCTCCAGCTCCATCGGGTCCGGGCGCTGGCGGACAACCTCGACGGTCTCGAACGGCGAGTTGTCGGCGAGAACCGTGTCGCGGATCTCCTTCGTCCGACGCGGGCGGGCGCCGAGGATGCACTGCCAGCCCCGCGCCTCGACCGCGGCGATCATGTCCCCGGAGATCATCCCGGCGTCGGCCACAAGACACACCGAGCGGACCCCGAAGCGCTTCTGCAGGCGGGCCGCCACCAGGTCCAGCGTCGTCACGTCGGCAGTGTTGCCGGGCCACATCTCGCTGCACACCGGCATCCCGTCGCCGTCGAGCACCATCCCCGGAACCATCTGCCTGCAATCGCCGCGACGGTCCTTGCTCTTGCCGTGCCGGCCCAGGCTCTCGCCGCCCTCGCCGGTGAAGTGCAGCGACGTGGTGTCGAAGAACACGAGATCGAGATCGGTGAACAGGTCGCGCCGCCGGTGGAACAGGGTCTCCTCGATCCGGTCCTTGACGCGCCGCTCGAAGCGCTCGCCGGCCTCGCCGTCGCCAAGCGTCTCGCCGAGCCAGCCCATGGCTCTGTAGAGCTGGTGCAGTTCCAGCGCCTCCGCGCCCTCGATCCTCCGGCCCCGCCGCCACTTCAGGGCGCTGCGGTCCGAGCCGGAGACCATGAGGCGGTGCAGGACGGTGAAGAACACGGCGCGCTCGACGTCGAAGCCGAAGTTCCGTTCCGCAAGCAGGGAGCGCACCGCCTCGCGGCATCCGCTCTCGCGCCACAGGCGCTCGAAGACCAGGGAGGGGCCGATGACCACGACTTCCGCGTCCGGCCCGTTCCCCGCGTCGTGCTCGGACAGGACGACGAGGTTCTCGGCGAAGCGGGCGGCGGATGCCGCCAGCCTGTCGACGGCTCCGGAAGGGGCGAGCCTGTCGAGCCTTCCGATGGTGGCGATGACGGTCTGCCGGACCTTCTTGCCCTCGCGGCGGTTCTCGACGATCTGGAGGTACTTGTACTTGCCGGCGGGCTTGAGGCGAAAGAACATGGCGGGATTCCCGTGTGCACCACGCCATGATACGGGCGCACGGGAAAAGATCAACGCCTGAAGTCGTTCCGGAATCCGAATCACCCGAAATGTTGCACTACATTTTCCCGGAGCTCCGGCGCTCGCCGGAACCAACCCTTTTGTTTCGCTGACTCTTTCCCGGAGCGGTTCTCGAACATCCCGGCCAGACTGTAGAAGACGAGTCATCGGCTTTCGCGCACGCGACGGAGGATCGTTCGGCGGCGAAGAAAAGCGGTGCGACGGGGACGCCGTCGGGAATGTTCTCCAGCGTGTTCGCGAAAGCCTTGAGGGCGGCGCCCGGGATCCGGCGGCGGCCGTCATCCGCCGGAAGCGTGGCATGCACGCCTCGCCTCCGCCGATCGCTGACGTCGATGCGGGAGCTTCGGAACGCGAAAGCGGCCGGGAGCCGAAAACGGGGCGCCGGAGGTCCGGCCCCTGGGCGGAACGCCGCCGGCCGGTTGCATGCCCTTCATCCGGGCGCGGTCAGATCGCCCCCTCGGCGCGCAGCCGCGCGATGTCGCTTTCGGAGCAGCCGAACCCGGCGAGAACCTCGTCGGTGTCCGCGCCGTATTCCGGCGCGGGGGCGGCCTCCCCGGCGTCGTGGCGGTTCGGCGTGCGCGAGAGGTGAAGCGGCTGTCCGACGACCTCGATCTCGCCGAGCCTTTCCGACTCCACCGTCGTGGCGATGCCGACGTGCTGGACCTGGGGGTCGGCAAAGGTCTGGTCCATCGTGTAGATGGGGCCGCAGGGTATGCGCGCGTCGTTGAGACGCTCGATCCAGCGGTCGCTGGAAACAAGGACGGTGGCTTTCTCGATCTCCTCGATGAGAGCGGAGCGGTTCTCGTGGCGCGCGTCGAAAGAGGAGAAACGCGGGTCGTCGACGAGACGCTCGATTCCCAGGGCCTCGCAGAATCTGGGCCACATGTCGGGCATGGGGGCCATGTTGACGTGCCCGTCGCTTGTCCGGAACGTTCCCATCGGGGCGATGGTGGGATGGTGCAGGCCGGCCTGCGGCGGAATCTCGCGCTCGACGAGCCAGCGCGCCGCCTGGAAATCCATCAGGAAGATCTGGGCCTCCAGAAGAGAGGTCTGGATCCACTGGCCTTTCCCCGACCGCTCGCGCTCGTAGAGCGCCAGCATGACGCCGTTGGCGCAGAGCAGCCCGGCGGCGAGATCGCTGATGGCCGTGCCCGAGCGCATCGGGCCCGAGCCGGGTTCGCCGGTGACCGTCATGTGCCCGCCCATCCCCTGGGCGATCTGGTCGAGGCACGGGCGTTCCGCGTAGGGGCCGTCCTGTCCGAAGCCCGAAATGCTGCCGTAGACGAGGCGCGGGTTGACCGCCGCCAGGGTCTCGTAGTCGACGCCGAGACGGTGCTTGACCCCGGGGCGCATGTTCTCGACCACGACGTCGGCCTGCCGGGCCATTTCGCGGAACACCTCCCGGCCGGCGTCCGACTTGAGGTCCAGGGTCACGGACAGCTTGTTGCGATGCAGATTCTGGAAATCGGCGCCGTGCCGCCGCCCAAGGTCGGCGCTGTCCGGCGCGCCCGGCTCCTCGATCTTGACCGCCCGGGCCCCCCAGTCCGCGAGCTGGCGCACGGCGGTCGGCCCCGCGCGGGCGCGGGTCAGGTCGAGCACCGTGATGCCGGCAAGCGCCTGATGGCCGGGCATGCGTCATGCCGCTCCGTGTCGAACGCGATCGGCGGGAGGTGTACACGATTCCGGACGCGTCCGAAACTTCGGGACCGTCGGGCCGCGGGGCGGGAAGACCGGCCCGGCCGTTTGCGGACGGCGGGCGAAACCGCTACCGATCGCCCATGTCCTGCAGCCTTCGTCCGCCTTGCGTCCGTGCCGTTCCCGGAGTTCCGGATTGAGCCGCCGTTCCCGCCCTCCCTCGCCGGACGAGGCCCCGCGGCTCTTCCGTCCGGCGGCACGCCGGACCCGGCGCTGATCCGTGACTCTCCGCCGGCCCCCAGCGTGGCGGCGCCAGGCCGCCGTCTACGGCACCGCGTTCTTCACCGGAAACCTGTTTCCCATGAGCCACGTGGTGATGCCCCTGTGGGCGCTCGAGCTCGGGGCGTCTCCGCTGGCGGTCGGGCTGCTGGTCGCGAGCCGGCAGTTCCTGCCGGTGCTTCTGTCGATCCACGGCGGAGTGATGCTCGACCGCTTCGGTCCGCGCAGCGTCATCATGTTCCTCGGCGCGGTCGGGGCCGCCGCAACCGCGCTGTTCCCGGCTCTGCCGTTCATGGGGGCCGCGTTGGTCCTGCAGCTCGTCGTCGGGTTCGCGGAAGCGACCAGCTGGATCGGGGCGCAGACCGCGGTCGGCAAGCTGCTGAAAGCCGAGCCCGTCTACGCCGGGCGCATGACCGCCGCCGCGCGGGCCGGGGGATTTCTGGGGCCGTGGCTGATCGGGATCGCCTGGGTGGCATGGGGGCCGCCCGGAGCCTTCCTGTTCTTTGCCTGCTGGTCCTTCGGCGGCGTGGCGGCGGCGGCGTTCCTGCCGCGCCATGTCGGGGAAACGCCGGTTCCCCGGCCGCGGGCCGTCGTCCTGCCGAGATTCTCCGATTACCGCGAGACGTTCCGGATGCTCGCGCTGGCCGCGATCGCCTTCGTCATCGCCGCGACGTTCCTGCGCCAGACGGCTTCCGGGATCCAGGCGTCCTTCTACGCGGTCTGGCTGCGGGAAATCGGCCTGACGGCCGACCGGATCGGGCTTCTGGTGGGCATCGGCAACGTGGTGTCGGCGATGACGGCGCTGTCGATCGGACCGCTGACCCGCCGCGTCGCCGACCACTGGCTGCTGATTCTCGCCGTGGCCGCCGCCATCGTCGGGATCACGGCCACGCCGCTTCTCGAGGGGTTCGCCGTGCTCGCCCTGGCGATGAGCCTGCGCGGCGCGGGGCAGGGGCTCAACCTGCCCCTGATGATGTCGATCGCGGCCCGTTCCGTGGCGCCGGAGCTTCTGGGCCGGGTGACGGCTCTCAGGATCTCGTTCAACCGTCTCGGCAACGTGATCTTCCCGGTCGCCATGGGAGGACTCGCCGAGTGGGTCGGCCTCGAGCACGCGTTCTACGCCGTCGGCGGGGGCGGCGTCCTGCTGCTTCTGGCGCTGTCGCTGTGGGCGCTGCGCGCACGGGACCGGCTGGGAGCCGGCGCCCCGGAACGTTTCCGGTCCTGATGCGGCACCGGAAACCGCCATGCACCTGAAAATTCCCCTTGCCTCATCTGCATGAAGCAAGGGGGCTTTCCGCGGCGCAGGCTCCTGGAACGCCCTCGAAACCCTGGCCCGTCCCGATCCGATGCAGCCGGCCCCGCGGCCGTGCATCCGGAATCCGCCGTCGCCGAGCCGGATCGCCGCAATCCCCCGCGTCCCGACGCCCGTCGGAATCGGGCTCGGGCGGTCACGCCCCGCTTCCGGCTTCGAGGCTCCCCGACGATTCGATGCGCGGCCATGCACGGTTCCGTCAGTGGGCGTCATCCCAGGTCGGCCCGTGCCCGGTGTCGACAACCAGAGGCACCTCGAGGTCGGCTGCCCTGGACATCACCCTGCTGACCACGGCCGCCGTCCTGTCCAGCTCTCCCTGCGGCACCTCGAAAATCAGTTCGTCGTGGACCTGCAACAGCATCTTCGCCCGCAGGCCCGCGTCGGCGAGCGCCGGCGGCACCCGGATCATGGCGCGCTTGATGATGTCCGCCGCGGCGCCCTGCAAGGGCGCGTTGATCGCCACCCGCTCCGAGAAGCTCCTGCGAGCGGGATTCTTGTCGCGGATCGCCGGGGTGTGGCATTTCCGGCCGAAGATGGTCGTCACGTGGCCGTGCTCCCGGGCGCATGCCTTCCTCTCGTCCATGTAGTCCCGGATGCCCGGGAACCTCTCGAAATAGTCGTCGATGAACCGCTGGGCGTCGCCCTGGGGGATCCGGAGCTGGCGGGCAAGCCCGAAGGCGCTGATCCCGTAGATGATCCCGAAATTGATCGCCTTGGCCCGGTTGCGCACGGCGGAGTCCATGCCTTCCATCGGCACCCCGAACACCTCGCTCGCGGTCATGGCGTGGATGTCGGCGCCGGCGCGGAACGCCTCGCGCAGCTCCTCGATGCCCGCGACATGGGCGAGCAACCGGAGCTCGATCTGCGAATAGTCCGCCGAGAGGAGCGAACGGCCTTCGGGCGCAACGAAGGCGCGCCGGATCCGTCTTCCCTCGTCGGTGCGCACCGGGATGTTCTGGAGATTGGGATCGTTGGAACTCAGCCGCCCGGTCGACGCGACGGCCTGCGAATAGGACGTGTGGACCCGTCCCGTCTCCGGGTTGATCTGCTGGATGAGAGCGTCGGCGTAGGTGCTCTTGAGCTTGGCGAGCTGGCGCCAGTCGACGATCCGCGCCGGCAGCTCGTGGCCCTGCGCCGCCAGATCCTCCAGAACCCTGACGTCGGTCGCGTAGTCGCCCGTTTTCGTCTTTTTCGCGCCGGGCAGGCCCATCTCCTCGAACAGGATCACGCCGAGCTGCCTAGGCGACGCGATGTTGAACCCGCGCCCGGCCAGGCGGTGGATGTCCCCGGCGATCTCGCCGGCGCGGATCTCGAAGTCCCTCGAGAGTTCGGCGAGCACGTCTCGGTCGACCGCGACACCCTCGCGTTCCATGTCGAACAGCACCGGCACCAAGGAGCGTTCCAGTGTCTCGTAGACCCCCGTCATCCTCTCCTTGACGATCCGCGGCCGCAGCAGCCGATGCAGGCGGTTGGCCATGTCGGCGTCTTCGGCCGCATAGTCCCTCGCCCTCTCGGGCTCCACCTCCGCGAAACCGATCCGCTTCCTGCCGGTGCCGACGACGTCGCCGTACTTGATGTTCTCGTGGTCCAGATGCGCGCGGGACAGGTCGTCGAGACCGTGGCCCCCCTGGCGGCCGGCCTCGAGCACGTAGGACAGCAGCATCGTGTCGTCGATCGGCGCCAGGGCGACGCCGTGACGGGCAAGGACATGCATGTCGTACTTGACGTTGTGGCCGATCTTGAGAACGCCCGGATCCTCGAGCACGGGCCGGAGCAGATCGAGCGCCGTGTCCATGGGGATCTGGCCGGGCGCCGCCTGCGGTTCCGGCGCCGGCTCGAGTTCGAGTTGCGGAGACGAATCCGGGGCGCACCGGACATGGCCGAGCGGAACGTAGCAGGCATGACCGGGACGGACGGAAAGCGAGATGCCGACGAGCCTCGCCCGCATCGGGTCGAGCGACGTGGTCTCGGTGTCGACGGCGACGACGCCGGCTTCCCGGATCCTCCCGATCCAGCTTTCGAGAGCCTCCTCGTCCTGCACGAGTCCGTAGACCTCCTCCCCCGGGGCGATCGCGTCGCCGGCCGGCCCGTCGGCCCCGTTCCCGCCGAGCAGCGCCCGTTCCGTCGCGAGGATGGTCTGGAAACCCTGTTCCTCCAGGAACGGGAAGAACACCTCCGGATCGAAAGGGCGGCGCCTCAGGTCGTCCAGGGAGTCCCGGACGGGAACGTCGTTTCTCAAGGTCACGAGCTCCCTCGAGACGCGGGCCTGGTCGGCGAACTCGATGAGGTTCTCTCTCCGCCGGTTCTGCCTGATCTCCCCCGCCCTCTCCAGCAGCGTGTCCAGATCGCCGTACTCGAGAATGAGCTGGGCCGCGGTCTTGACGCCGATCCCGGGCACGCCCGGCACGTTGTCCGAGGAATCCCCGGCCAGCGCCTGCACGTCGATCACCTTGTCCGGCTCCACGCCGAACTTCTCGACGACCTGTTCGACGCCGATGAACCGGTCCTTCATCGGATCCATCATGCGGGTCCCGGGGCCGACCAGCTGCATGAGATCCTTGTCGGAGGACACGATCGTCACGTCGAGACCCCTCGCGATCGCCATGCGCGCGTAGGTCGCGATCAGGTCGTCGGCCTCGAAGCCCGCCATTTCCAGGCAGGGGATGTTGTAGGCCCTCGTGGCCTCGCGGATCAGGCCGAACTGGGGAACGAGATCCTCCGGCGGCGGCGGACGGTTGGCCTTGTACCGTTCGTAGACGTCGTTGCGGAACGTCTGCCGGGAGGTGTCGAAGATCACCGCGAGATAGTCGACGTCGGTGTCCCTGGCGAGCTTCGTCACCATCCGGACGAAGCCGTACACCGCGTTGACCGGCGTCCCGTCCGCGCGGTTCAGCGGCTGCATCGCGTGATACGCCCGGAAGATGTAGCCCGAGCCGTCGATCAGGTAGACATGGTCCCGTTCGCCGTGTTCCGCCATCGACGCCGCCTTTCCGGATGCCCTGGCAAGATGCCCAATCGGAGGGCGCCTGTCGAGGGTTTCCGGAGGCTGGCGGGCGGGTTCCGCCGTCTTGCGTCCGTGCCGGCCGGCGTGTTGACTCGGCGTGGCGAACCCTCTAGTCTCCTGCGTACCAAGGCAGTTTGAAGTTTCGGAACGCCTCACGGCGTCAGCCAGTCGGCGCGGGTGCGCTCGCTGGCCTCCGTTCGTTATCGGGAGTCGAACAGCGCCATGTTCTCCGGTTTGACGGATCGACTCGCCGACGTTTTCGATCGGCTCACCAAGCGCGGCGCCCTCTCCGAGAGCGACGTGGCGGACGCCATGCGCGAAATCCGCGTCGCCCTTCTCGAGGCCGACGTCGCGTTGCCCGTGGTCAGGGACTTCATCGACCGCGTCTCCGTCCGCGCCGTCGGCGAAGAGGTGATGCGCTCGGTCACGCCCGGCCAGCAGGTCATCAAGATCGTCAACGACGGCCTCGTCGAAATGCTCGGCCCCGAGAGCCAGGATCTCGAGATCCGCGCGGCACCCCCGGCGGCGGTCATGATGGTGGGGCTGCAGGGGTCCGGCAAGACGACGACCTCCGCCAAGGTCGCCAAGCGCCTGCAGGAGCGCCAGGGGCGCAAGACGCTGCTCGCGTCCCTCGACGTGCGCCGCCCGGCCGCGCAGGAACAGCTCGCGGTGCTCGGCAGGCAGGCAGGCGTCGAGACCCTCCCCGTCATGCTCGCGCAGTCGCCGACGGAGATCGCCGCCCGCGCCATGGACACGGCGCGCAAGGAGGGTTACGACGCGGTCATCCTCGACACTGCCGGGCGCACCCAGATCGACGACGCGCTGATGGCGGAGGCCGCAGGGATCCGCGGCGCGGTCCGGCCGGCCGAGGTTCTGCTCGTGGCCGACGCCATGACCGGCCAGGAGGCGGTCAACGTCGCCAGGATCTTCAACGAGCGCCTGACGCTGACCGGCATCGTGCTGACGCGGACCGACGGCGACGCGCGCGGCGGCGCGGCGCTGTCCATGAAGGCGGTCACCGGCACGCCGATCCGCCTGCTCGGCACCGGCGAGACCCTGGACGCGCTCGAGGCGTTCCACCCCGACCGCATCGCGTCGCGCATCCTCGGCATGGGCGACGTCGTCAGCCTCGTCGAGAAGGCCCAGGAGGTCGCCGACGAGACAGAGACGCGGAAACTCGTCGGACGGCTCGAGGACGGCAACTTCGACCTCGACGACATGGCGGCCCAGTTTCGCCAGCTCCGCAAGATGGGCGGCCTCGGGGGCGTGATGGGGCTCTTGCCGGGAGCGCGCAAGGCGCGCGAGCAGATGGCCACGGCCAACATCGACGAGAACACCCTGGTCCGCCAGGAGGCGATCATCAGCTCGATGACCCCGGGCGAACGCAAGCGCCCGGGAATCATCAAGGCGTCGCGCAAGCGCCGCATCGCGGCGGGCGCCGGGGTCGGGATCAACGAGGTCAACAAGGTGCTCAAGCAGCACCTGACGCTGGTGAAGGTGATGAAGAGGGCCAAGAAGATGGGCATCGGCCTGGAATCCCTGGGCGCGCAGGATCTGCCCATGACGCGGCAGCCGCCGCAGCGCTTCCGGCCCCGCTTCCGGTGACCGCCCGGAACGGGCTCGCGCGGCCGGGGAACCGGGCGTGATTCAAAGGAGGAAACGGAATCACATGTCGCTGAAACTGAGACTTTCCCGAGGCGGAGCCAAGAAACGCCCCCATTACCGGATCGTCGTCGCCGATTCCCGCATGCCGCGGGACGGACGCTTCATCGAGCGCGTCGGCACCTACAACCCGATGCTGCCGCGGGACCATCCGGAGCGGGTGGTGATCAAGGAGGATCGGGTCCGCCACTGGCTCGCGCAAGGCGCCAGACCCTCCGGCCGGGTCGCGCGCTTTCTCGGCAGCGCCAACGTGATTCCGATGGCCGACTGGCACGAGACGCCGAAGAAGAGCGCGCCCAAGGCCAAGGCCCTCGCGCGGAAACAGGCCGCCGAGGAAGCGGCCGCCCAGGCGGCGGAAGCCGCCCGGGCCGCTGCGGAAGCGGCGGCCGAGGGAGCGCCGACCGGGGAGCAGGCCAGTGAAACCGCGGCCGCCGAAGCCTCCCCGGCCGGGGAGGCTTCGGCGGAAGAGAAGGCGGACGCCGGCGCCGAAGAGGCGGCCGGCGGGGAAAACGGGTAGCGGAGGGACCGCTTGAAGCCCCGCGAAGACCGCGCGGGGCGGGCCGGTGCCGGCGACAGGGTGACGGACGGGACGCATGTCGGGTCGAAGAGCGCAGCACGGCGGAGCCTCGGCCTCCGCGGCGCGGGTTCGCGGAGCGGCCGGCCGCGGCCGGATCTGCGTCGGCGCCGTCGCCGGGGCGCATGGCGTGCGCGGTGCCGTCCGGATCCGCAGCTTCACCGCCGACGCGGCGGACATCGCGGCCTACGGGCCGGTCGCCGACGAGAGCGGTGGCCGTTCCTTCGACATCCGCGTGCGCGAGGCCGGCAACGGCACGGCGATCGCCGAACTCTCGGGCGTGGAGGACCGGACGGCCGCCGAGAAGCTGAAGGGCCTGCGCCTCTACGTGCCGCGCGACGCGCTGCCGCCGCCGGAGGAGAACGAGTTCTACCACGCCGACCTGCTCGGCCTTGTCGCCGAGTCCGCTGACGGCGGCCGGCTGGGGACGGTCTCCGCCGTCATCCCGGCGGGCGGGACCGAGCTTCTGGAGATCGACCGCTGCGACGGCGAGGCCGCCCTCCTGGTGCCGTTCACCGCGCGCGCCGTGCCCGAGGTCGACGTCGCCGGCGGGCGTATCGTGGTCGACCCGCCGACGGTGCGGGAAGACGGCGAGCCGGACGGGGAGCCCGCGCATGGCTGAGCGAAGGACCGGCGAACGACCGTGGACGGCCAGGGTGCTGACGCTGTTTCCGGAGATGTTTCCGGGGCCGCTCGCACTCTCGGTTTCCGGAAGGGCCCTCGGCGACGGCCTCTGGCGTCTCGAGACAGCGGACATCCGCGCCCACGCGGCCGACCGGCACGGCAACGTCGACGACGCACCCTTCGGCGGCGGGCCCGGCATGGTCCTTCGCGCCGACGTCGTGGACGCCGCGCTCGCGGCCGACGCTCTCGGGGACGCGCCGGTCGTCTATCTGACGCCGCGCGGCACCCCGCTCGACCAGCGCCGGGTCTCGACCCTGGCCGCGGGGCCGGGCGTCACGCTGCTCTGCGGGCGCTACGAGGGACTCGACCAGCGGGTGCTCGACGCCCGCGGCATCCAGGAGGTCAGCCTCGGGGATTTCGTGCTGTCGGGCGGCGAGCCGGCGGCGTTCGCGCTGATCGACGCCTGCGTGCGGCTGCTTCCGGGAGTGGTCGGCGACGCCGACTCGCTCCGCGACGAGAGCTTCGCCGCCGGGCTGCTCGAGCACCCGCAGTACACGCGGCCGGCCGACTGGTGCGGCCGCAGGGTTCCCGGGATCCTGCTGTCGGGGCATCACGCGAGAATCAAGGCCTGGAGACTGGCCGAGGCGGAAAGCGTCACGCGCCGCAGGCGGCCTGACCTGTGGCGCCGGTATCTGGAATGCGCAGGCAAGGCGGGGGAGAGTCGTCATGAACGTCATTGAGCAGATCGAGAAGAACGAGATCGAGCGCCTCGTCGCCGAGCGCCCGGTTCCGGAATTCTCTCCCGGAGACACCGTGCGCGTTCATTTCCGCGTCGTCGAGGGGGCCCGGGAACGCATCCAGGTCTACGAAGGCGTCGTGATCGCGCGCTCGAACAAGGGGCTGAACTCGTCCTTCACGGTGCGCAAGATCTCCTACGGAGAAGGGGTGGAACGCGTCTTTCCGCTCTACAGCCCGCGCGTCGAGAGGATCGAGGTCGTGCGGCGGGGCGCGGTGCGGCGGGCCAAGCTCTACTATCTGCGCGGCAGGCGCGGCCGGAGCGCGCGGATCGCGGCCAAGGCGGATCGCGTCGATCCGGCGGCCGCCCGGGCGAACGCGGGGGCGGCGGGAACCGCGGCCGGCGGCGCGGAACCGCCTGTCGCCGAAAGCCCCGAAACGGCCCGGGCCGCAGACGCCGACCGGGGCGACCCCGCCAGCGGCACGGACAGGGACTGATCCCTGCGGCATGGAAGGAGACCGCGACATGGCCGAACCCAAGACTCTCTACGACAAGATCTGGGACAGCCACCTCGTCGAGGAGAAGGACGACGGAACCTGCATCATCTACATCGACCGGCACATCATCCACGAGATCACCAGCGCCCAGGCCTTCGACGGCCTGCGCGAAGCCGGGCGCAAGGTGAGGGTGCCGGACGCCCAGCTGCTCGTCGCCGACCACAACGTCCCCACCGCCGGACGCGCCAACGGCATCGAGAACGAGGAGTCGCGCATCCAGATCGAGCTTCTGGAGAAGAACGCCAGGGAATTCGGGCTTCCCTTCATCGACTTTCTCGACATCCGCCAGGGCATCGTCCACGTCATCGGCCCCGAACAGGGCTTCACCCTGCCCGGCGTCACGCTCGTCTGCGGCGATTCCCACACCGCGACGCACGGCGCGCTCGGAGCGCTCGCGTTCGGCATCGGGACATCGGAGGTCGAGCACGTCCTCGCGACCCAGACCCTGCTCCAGAAACGCAGCCGCAACATGCGCGTCACCGTCGACGGCGAGCCCGGCCCGGGCATCGTCGCCAAGGACATCATTCTGGCAATCATCGGCAAGATCGGCACCGCCGGGGGAACCGGCTGCGTGATCGAGTACGCCGGCAAGGCCGTCGAAGACCTCTCGATCGAGGGGCGCATGACGATCTGCAACATGACGATCGAGGCCGGCGCTCGGGCGGGCCTGGTGGCGCCGGACGGGAAGGCGTTCGACTACGTCGCGGGGCGGCCCATGGCGCCCAAGGGCGCGGCCTGGGAACAGGCCCTGGCCCACTGGAAGACCCTGAAGTCGGATCCGGGCGCCTTCTACGACATCGAGGTCTCGCTCGACGCCGCCGAGATCGAACCCCAGGTGTCGTGGGGAACCAGCCCGGAAATGGTCGCCCCCATCGGGGCCTCCGTCCCCGACCCGGCCGAGATCGAGGACGAGGCCAGGCGCCGCACCGTCGAGGCGGCGCTCGAATACATGGCGCTGACCCCCGGGCAGAACCTTTCGGACATCCGGGTCGACAAGGTCTTCATCGGCTCGTGCACCAATTCGCGCATCGAGGATCTCCGCGCCGCGGCAGCCGTCGCCGAAGGCCGCCGGGTCGCCGGCGGCGTGTACGCGATGGTCGTTCCCGGCTCCGGCCTCGTCAAGGAACAGGCCGAGGAGGAAGGACTGGACAGGATCTTCACCGACGCCGGCTTCGACTGGCGCGAACCGGGCTGCTCGATGTGCCTCGGCATGAACGGCGACATGCTGCAGCCGGGCGAACGCTCGGCCTCGACCTCCAACCGCAACTTCCAGGGCCGGCAGGGCCCCGGCGGGCGCACCCATCTGGTCAGCCCGGCGATGGCCGCCGCCGCCGCCGTGACCGGCCATCTCACCGACATGCGCGAACTCGGCACGGAGCGATAGCCATGGACAGGTTCACCACTCTCGAAGGCGTCGCGGCGCCGATGCCCGACCACAACATCGACACCGACCGCATCATTCCGGCACGGTTTCTCAAGACCGTGAAGCGCACCGGCCTCGGCGCGAACCTGTTCAACGACGTGCGCTACCGCGAGGACGGCTCGGAGGATCCGGATTTCGTGCTGAACCGGCCGGCCTACCGGAACGCGGAGATCCTGGTGGCGGGGGACAACTTCGGCTGCGGCTCGTCGCGCGAGCACGCACCCTGGGCGCTCAAGGATTTCGGGATCCGGTGCATCGTCTCGACCTCCTTCGCCGACATCTTCTTCAACAACTCGGCGAAGAACGGGATCCTGCTCGTCGCCGTCGCCCCGGAACGGCGCGACGCCCTTCTCGAAGACGCCTCCAAGGGCGGCAACGCGTGGCTGACGGTCGATCTCGGGAACCAGAGGATCGTCCGGCCCGACGGCGAGGAGATCCCGTTCGAGATCGACCCGTTCCGCAAGCACTGCCTGCTCGAGGGACTCGACGACATCGGGATCACGCTGCGGTCGGAAGCCGGCATCGCGGCGTTCGAGGAACGCCGCAAGCGGACGATGCCGTGGCTTTCCGGGGCGCGGGTCTGACTGGCGCCCCGGCGGGAACGGGAGTGATGGCCTCGAACAGGAAAGTCCTGATGCTGCCGGGCGACGGCATCGGCCCGGAGGTGATGGCCGAGGTCCGCCGCCTGATCGAGTGGATGGACCGTCGGCGCCACGTCTCGTTCGACGTCGCCGAGGATCTGGTCGGCGGCGCGGCCCACGACGCCCACGGCGTGGCGATCACCGACGCCACCATGCAGACCGCGCTCGACGCGGACGCGATCCTGTTTGGCGCGGTCGGCGGCCCCGGATGGGACAACGTCGGCTACGATGTCCGGCCCGAGGCCGGGCTCCTGCGGCTGCGCAAGGATCTGGACCTGTTCGCCAACCTGCGCCCCGCCATCTGTTTCGACGCGCTCGCCGACGCCTCCCCGCTCAAGCGCGAGCTGGTGGCCGGGCTCGACATGCTGATCGTGCGCGAACTCACGGGCGGCGTGTATTTCGGCGAGCCCCGCGGCATCGAGGAACTTCCCGACGGTCAGCGCCGCGGCGTCAACACGCAGGTCTACACGACCGAGGAGATCCGCCGCGTGTGCAGGGCGGCGTTCGACCTCGCGCGCAAGCGCGGCGGCCGCGTCTGCTCGACCGAGAAAAGCAACGTCATGGAATCCGGCGTGCTGTGGCGGCAGGAAGCCCAATGGGTCCGCGACAACGAGTTCCCCGACATCGAGCTTTCCCACATGCTCGCCGACAATTGCGGCATGCAGCTCGTCCGCGACCCCGGCCAGTTCGACGTCATCGTCACCGACAACCTGTTCGGCGACATGCTTTCGGACGTGGCGTCCATGCTGACCGGCTCGCTCGGCATGCTGCCGTCCGCGTCGCTCGGGCCGGTCGACGGATCCGGCCGCCGCCGCGCGCTCTACGAGCCGGTGCACGGCTCGGCGCCCGACATCGCCGGGCAGGACAGGGCCAACCCGCTGGCGATGATCCAGTCCTACGCCATGATGCTGCGCTATTCCTTCGACCTGGCCGAGGACGCCGACCTCGTGGAACGGGCGGTGCGCAACGCGCTCGACGCCGGCCACCGCACCGGCGACCTCTCGGGCGAGGGAACCGAGCCGGTTTCCTGCTCGCGGATGGGTGCCGCAATCGTCGAGGAGCTCGACCGCCTCGCCGCCTGACCGGCCGTCAGTCGGCGGGCTCGAAACCGATGTCGCCGTACCAGCTCCGCGCCGACCCCCCGCTGTTGTCGGTGTCGGTCATGATGGCGACGTGGGTGATCTCCTCGATGTCGCGCCCGAAGAGAGCCCGGAAGTCCTCGCGCAGATTGCGGCGGTGACTCCGCCACTCCCCGGCATGGCGCGGCCCCGAGTCCACCGCGACCATGCGGACGTGATCGGTGTACGGGTTGGGCCACGAGGAACCGACCGGCTGGCGGCTCGCCCACACGTAGGAAATCGACTTCGGAAGCGAAAACAGCCCCTTTCCGGGTGTGACGAAGTACACCCGGGCGGCGAAGTCGTCACCCTCCCTGGTCATCTCGTCCGGCGGGTCGACGGGCGCGGAGATCTTCCAGCGCCACGACAGCACCGGCGTCGCGGCGAGATCGACGGTCCGCTCCAGGACCAGGCCCGAGGCGCTCGCTTCGCTCTCGGCCGCGAGAACCTTGCCCTCGTCGCCGTCGACCAGGCGGTAGGACGTCTCGCCCTCGAAGACCTTGGCCTCCCAGCCCGAAAGATCGCCGGAGGAGAAGCGCCCGACCACGAGCGGCTCGGACGCCGCGGCCGAAGCCGCGGCGAGCGCGGCCAGCGCCGCCGTCCCCGCCGAACCCCGCATCATCCGTCCCAGCTCCAGAAATCGATCCCCTCCTCCAGCAGCAGGCGCGAGAGCACCATCTTGTGGGTCTCGGACGAACCGTCCACGAGCCGTGCCTGGCGCGCGTAGCGATACATCCATTCGAGCGGCGTGTCCCTGGAATAGCCGCGCGCGCCCCGCAGCTGGATCGCGGTGTCGACCGCCTTGTGCAGCGTCTCCGAGACCGCGATCTTCGCCATCGAGACCTCCTTGCGCGCGAAATCCCCGCCGTCGAGGCGGACCGCGGCGCGCATGGTGAGCAGGCGCCCGATCTCGATCTCCATCGCGGCCTCGCCGAGGAGCCACTGCACGCCCTCGTGCCGGGCCAGGGTCTCGCCGAAGGCCTCGCGCTCGCGGACGTAGTCGAAGCACTCCTCGAGCGCCCGCTTGGCGAGCCCGGTCCAGCGCATGCAATGGGTCAGCCGTGCCGTTCCGAGCCGGATCTGGGTGACCTTGAGGCCGTCGCCGACCTCGAGCAGGCGGTTCTCGTCGGGGATCTCCAGGCCGTCGAAGCGGATCTCGCAATGGCCGCCATGCTCCTCGGGGCCCATGATCGGGATCCGGCGGACGATCTCCCAGCCGGGCTGGTCCGCGTCGAACAGGAAAGCGGTCAGCCCCTTGCGCGCGTCGTCGGAGGTCCGCGCGACAAGAATGAAGTGCCGCGCCTCGCCCGCCCCGGTGATGAACCACTTGCGGCCGTTGACGACCCAGGCGCCGCCCCTCCTCTCCGCCGTGGTCAGCATCATCGAGGGATCCGATCCGGAGCCCGGAGCCGGCTCGGTCATGGCGAACGACGAGCGCACGGCGCCGTCGACGATCGGCTGGAGCCAGCGCTCCTTCTGGGCCTCGGTCGCGATCCTGTTCAGCACGATCATGTTGCCGTCGTCCGGCGCCGCGGAGTTGAAGCACACCGGCCCGAAGATCGACCGGTTCATCTCCTCGTAGCACGGCGCCATACCGGCGACCGGAAGGCCCTGCCCCCCGCGTTCGACCGGCATCTGCAACGCCCACAGCCCGGCGGCCTTGACCTCGGCCCGAACCTCCTCGAGCACGCCGGCGGCGATGTTGTCGTGCTCGTCGTAGTTCGCGCGGTCCGACTCCAGGGGGAGGATTCTGGAGTCGACGAACTCCCGGACGCGGCGGCGGAAGTCCTCGACCCCGGGTGTCAGGGAGAAGTCCATGACCCGCCCCGCGTCGAGGAAGTGCCCGCCGCGGCGCCCGGCCCGAAACCCCTCGGGCTCACGGCCGCGGCATCCAGGCGGCGAGGGCGGCGCCGATCTCGTCCGCGGAATCCTCCTGGACGAAATGCACGCCCGGCACCGTCACCTCGGTCTGGTTTGGCCAGGACCGGCAGAACTCCCGCACCGCGCCGACGAGAATCGCGCCCGGCTCGGCGTTGACGAACAGCTTCGGCACCGGCGAGGACGACAGCCACTCGGCGTAGGACCGCACGATCTCCACGACGTCGGCCGGCTCGCCGTCGATCGGCAGCTCCCGCGGCCAGGCCAGCGTCGGGCGGCGACTCTCCCCGGCCTCGAGAAAGGGCCGGCGGTACTCCGCCATCTCCTCTTCCGTCAGATCGCGCAGGATCGATCCCGGCAGGATGCGCTCCACGAACAGGTTGCGTTCGAGCGCCATCTTCTCTCCGGCCGGCGAGCGCAGGCCCTGGAAGACCGGCCGCGACGGCTCGGGCCACTCGTCCCACGAGAGGAGCGGCCGGACGATCCCTTCCATGTAGGCGATGCCGCGGACGCGTTCGCGGTTGCGGCTGGCCCAGTCGAAGCCCAGTGCCGAGCCCCAGTCGTGGACGACGAGAACCACGTTCCGGTCGACGCCCAGACGGTCGAGCAGGGCGTCGAGATACGCGCGGTGATCGACGAACCGGTAGCCCTCCCCGGGGTCGAGCTTCCCGGAATCGCCCATCCCGATCAGGTCGGGCGCGATGCAGCGGCCCATGCCGGCGACGTGCGGGATCACGTTGCGCCACAGGTAGGACGACGTCGGATTGCCGTGCAGGAACACGATCGGATCGCCGGATCCGGTCTCGACCCAGGCCATGCGCCGCCCGTTGACGACGGCGGTGCGCTTCGGCACCGGGGTCATGTTCCGGTGAACACCGGCCTGCGCTTGGCGACGAAGGCCGCGATGCCTTCTCGGGCATCCGCGCTTCCCGAGAGTTCCGCGATCGTGCGGGTCTCGCGTTCCATCTGCGTCTCGAGCCCGTTCGTCATGCTGTCCTGCAGGAGGCGCTTGACCGCGCCGTAGGCCCGGGTCGGGCCGTCGGCGAACGCCCGCGCCCGTTCGGAAACCTCCGCCGCCAGACCGTCCTCGGGAACGACCGCGTCCACGAGGCCGATGTCCCGGGCCTCGTCCGCCGACAGCGTCCGGTTCGTGAGCATGAGCTCGCGGGCGCGGCGCAGGCCGACGAGGCGCGGAAGAAACCAGGTCGAGCTGCCGTCGGGCGAAAGGCCGGCCGCGGTGTAGGCGAGGGTGAAGCGCGCCGAGTCCGCCGCCACCGTGAAATCGCAGGCCGCGGCAAGCCCGAGCCCCGCCCCGGCCGCCACGCCGCGGACGGCGCAGACCACCGGCGCGTCCATCCGGGACAGCCGCGAAACCGCGGCATGCAGGTCCGCGGTCATGGTCCTGATCGCCGCGCCGAGGCCGTCGCCCGCGGACGAGAAGAACTTGAGGTCGCCGCCGGCCGAGAACATCCCGCCGGCGCCCTCGAGGATCACCGCGCGGATGTCGTCGCGCTCGTCGCACTGCGCCGCGGCCTCGGACAGCTCGAGGCACATGAGCGGCGTCAGCGCGTTCGCGGCCTCGGGACGGCGGAGCGTGACGCGCGCGACGCCGTCCGCAGCCTCGAAGCCGAGCGTCTCGAACGCAGGTTCGGGATGTGCCAAGATCCGCTCCAGGTTCGTTGCCGCCGGACGGACCCGGCTATAGGTTCCGTGTTTACAGACGAACGGGACAGCGTGCAACGGAGTGCCGCCCATGCTCGGCCTGATGATGAAGCAGCCGCTTCTGGTTTCCTCGATCCTGGACCATGCGGCGAAGTTCCACGGAACCACGGAGATCGTCTCCCGCCTGCCCGACGGGGCTTTCCACCGCTACGGCTATGCCGAGGCGCGGTCGCGCGCGAAGCGGCTCGCGAAGGTTCTCGCGGCGCTCGGCGTCGGCGAGGGAGACCGGGTGGCGACGCTGGCCTGGAACGGCCACCGCCACTACGAACTCTATTACGGCGTGTCCGGAATGGGCGCGGTCTGCCACGTCGTCAACCCCCGCCTCTTCACCGCCCAGATCGCCTACATCGTGAACCACGCCGAGGATTCGGCGATTTTCTTCGACACCGATTTCGTCGGGATCCTGGAGGAGATCGCGCCCCGGCTGACGTCGGTCAAGGCGTTCGTCGCCATGGCCGACGAGGTGCACATGCCGGACACGTCGCTGCCCGGCGTCCACTGCTACGAGACCCTGATGGCCGCCCGGGACGACGACTACGAATGGCCGGCGCTCGACGAGGGGACCGCGTCCTCCATGTGCTACAGCTCGGGCACCACCGGCAACCCGAAGGGCGTCCTGTACACCCACCGCTCGACCGTCCTCCACGCCATGGCGACCGTTGCCCCCGACCTCATCGCCTTCTCGGCCCGCGACTCGGTGATGCCGGCCGTGCCCATGTTCCACGTCAACGCCTGGGGGTTCCCGTACGCCGCGACCATGGTCGGCGCCAAGTTCGTCCTGCCCGGCAGGCATCTCGACGGCAAGAGCCTGTGCGACCTGATCAATTCCGAACGCGTCACCCTGTCCGCCGGGGTGCCCACGGTCTGGCTCGGGGTGCTCGAGCATCTCGAGCGGACCGGAGGCGGACTCGAATGCCTGGAGCGCTGCGTCATCGGCGGCTCGGCGGTGCCGCGCGCCATGAGCGTGGCGATGGAACAGAGGCACGGCGTGCGCGTTCTCCACGCCTGGGGCATGACCGAGATGTCGCCGATCGCCACCATCAACGCCGCCAAGAACGGCATGGAGGGCGAGACCGACGAGGAGCGCCACGACCGCCAGGTCAAGCAGGGCCGGCCCTGCTTCGGCGTCGACCTGAAGATCGTTGACGACGACGACCGCGAACTGGCCTGGGACGGCACCGCCTTCGGCGAGATGAAGGTGCGCGGCCTCTGGGTGTGCAGCGCCTATTTCAGGAGCGACGGCGACAGCCACGACGCCGGCGGATGGTTCCTGACCGGCGACATCTGCACGATCGACGAGGACGGCTACGTCCATGTCACCGACCGCTCGAAGGACGTCATCAAGTCGGGCGGGGAATGGATCAGCTCGATCGATCTCGAGAACATCGCGGTGGGGCATCCGGATGTCTTCGAGGCCGCCGTCATCGGGGTGGCGCATCCGAAATGGGACGAGAGGCCGCTCCTGCTCGCGGTCCGGAACGATGGCTCCGAGGTGTCGAGGGAGGAGCTGCTGTCGTGTTTCGAGGGCAAGGTCGCCAAGTGGTGGATTCCCGACGACGTGGTGTTCGTCGACGAGCTGCCGCACACCGCGACCGGAAAGCTTCTCAAGATGGAACTGCGCAAGAGGTTCGCCAACCGCCAGCCGCCCGCGGACGGCGAAGGCGCGCCGGCAATCCCCGGAAAATGAGCTGGTTCCCCGTCGCCGCCGCCGCGCTGCCGGGTCTCGCGCTCGGCGTGCCGTGGCACGCGCTTCCGGTCGTCGCGGGCGGAGTCCCGGCGGGCGGCGCGATCCGGATTCCGTGGCGGGAACGCCGGGCGGGACGCAGGCACGGCGATCCCGGCCGAGTCCGGGTCGAGGCCATCCGCAACAAGCTCCGGGGGCGGAAACCGTTTCCGGGGCCGGGAGGGTTTCCCGGCTTCGCCGTCGGCCTCGCGCTGGTCGTCCTGCTCGTCTAGGCCGGCGCCGTGACGGGGAAACCGCTGCCGCCGGCCACCCTGGTTCTCGGCGGCGCCGCCTCCGGAAAAAGCCTCCACGCGGAATCCCTGGTGCTGGAGAGCGGGCTCGCTCCGGTGTACGTCGCCACCGCGTCCGCCGACGACGACGAGATGGCGGCGCGGATCTCCGGCCACCGCGCGCGACGGGGAGAGGCGTGGACCACCTTCGAGACGCCGATCGACCTCGCCGGACGCCTTCGGGAGACGGCGCGCCCCGGCGCCGCGATCCTGGTCGACTGCCTGACGCTCTGGCTCTCCAACCTGCTCATGGAGCGGCGCGACGCCGCGGCGGAAACCGAAGCGCTCGCGTCCGCCCTCGAGGCCGCGGGCGGACCCGTGGTGCTGGTCTCGAACGAGATCGGGTACGGCATCGTCCCCGAGGATTCCCTGTCGAGGAGGTTCCGCGACCTGCACGGCGCCCTGAACCGGACCGTCGCCGCCGCCGCCGACCGCGTGGTGCTCGTCGCGGCCGGGCTGCCGCTCGTCCTCAAGGAGGCGGGGCCTTGAGCGCCGTCGCCCACGGCGGAGATCTCGCGGCCGCGACCGCGGCGTTCGGAGCGCCGCCGGACGGCTGGGTCGATCTGAGCACCGGGATCAACCCGTGGCCCTGGCCGGTCGGCGGCGCCGTCATGGAAACGGCCCGGCGTCTTCCCGACAGCGGACTCCTCGCCCGCCTGCGGGAGGAGGCGGCGCGGGCCTACGGAGCGTCCGGCCCCGCCTTCGTGGCGCCCGCTCCGGGCACCCAGGCGCTCGTCCAGTGGCTTCCCCGGTTACGGCCGGCCTGCCGCGTCACCGTCGTCGCGCCGACCTACGCCGAGCATGCGCGAAGCTGGCGCGCCGCCGGGCACCGGGTCGCGCTCCGCGAGGATCTCCCGGACCCCGGCGACGCCGACATCGTCGTGCTGACCCGGCCCAACAACCCCGACGGCAGGATCGCCGACCGCGGGGAGGTTCTCGCCCTTGCCGGAGCGCTCGGCGAGCGCGGAGGGCGGGTCGTGGTCGACGAGGCGTTCGCCGACGTCGCCGCCGGCCTGTCGCTGATCCCGGACTCCCCTCCCGGCATGACGGTCCTGCGCTCCTTCGGCAAGTTCTTCGGCCTGCCCGGACTGCGTCTCGGCTTCGCGGTCGCCGAACCGGAGACGGCCGCGGCGCTGCGCGACGCCCTCGGCCCCTGGCCCGTGTCCTCGGTCGCGGCCGAGACCGCGGCCGCGGCTCTCGGCGACGCGGCATGGCGGGAACGGACGCGGCACCGGCTGGCGGCGGCCGCCGAGCGTCTCGACGCCGTCCTCGAGACCGCCGGCCTCGAGGTCGCCGGGGGCACGACGCTGTTCCGCCACTGCCGGCACGACCGCGCGCAGGATCTGCATGCCCGGCTCGCCCGGGCGGGGATCCTCGTGCGGCGGTTCCCGGAGGAGAAACGGTTCCTGCGCGTCGGCCTGCCGGGGCCGGAGGCGCACTGGCGCCGGCTCGAGAGGGCGCTCGCGTCATGAGCGTCGAGGTCACCGAGTGGTGGCTGGTCCGCCACGCCCCGGTCGAGAACCCCGCCGCGTTCGTCTACGGCTCGCTCGATCTCGAGGCGGTCCTGCCGCCGCCGGAGGAAATGGAGTCGCTGGCGGCCATGCTGCCGCCGGATCCGGTCTGGATGACGTCCGGCATGTCGCGGGCCCGGCGCACGCTCGAGGCGCTGCTCGAGGCGCGGGGCGTGGCGGGCGCGGATGTCCGCGAGGAGCCCGATTTCGCGGAGCAGGACTTCGGCGAATGGGAAG
Organism: Alphaproteobacteria bacterium; assembly: GCA_965214975.1. GTDB lineage: Bacteria > Pseudomonadota > Alphaproteobacteria > MPNO01 > UBA830 > JAJEBT01. The sequence goes on along the minus strand of OZ244055.1, from coordinate 3,346,409 downwards.
GCCGGACGCGGGAAGATCTGTGGCGGGAACTGAACCGGCCGGGCGTCTCGTGGACCGACCTCCAGCCGCCCGGGGGCGAGCGGTTCTCCGACGTGGCGCGGCGGGTCGCGGCGGCCGCGGAGGCCTGGTCGCGGCGGCTGCCGCGGCGGCCGGTCGTCGCGGTCATCCACGCCGGCAGCGTCAGGGGGTTTCTCTCGGCCGCGCTCGGCCTAGGGCCGGACAGCGCGGCGGCGTTCGCGGTCGACAACCTGTCGGTCACGCGCTGCGACCGTTTCGATTCGGGCGCCTGGCGCGTCGTGTTCGTCAACCGGCTTGCGTCATGGCACCGGCGATCATGATCAGGGCGAGAAATTCGGCGGCCTGCTGGACGGCTCCCAGAACGTCGCCCGTCTGGCCGCCGACGGCCGTGCGGGCGATCCAGCCCACCGCGGCGGCGCCCGCGGCGGCGCCGGCGAGGCAGCCGAACCAGCCGCCGGGGGCGGCCAGAAGAGCGACGGCGACACCGGCCCCGAGAGCCGTGGCCCAGACCGGGGTGCCCGGCCGGGCAACCGAACGGCCGAGGCCCTCGTCCCTGGCGGGTTCCATCCACGCGGCAACCAGGGGAAGGAGACCCCGGCTGACCGCCGCGGCCGCCACCAGGGCGCCGAGCGCGGCGGACCAGCCCGCGGCTCCGGCGATCGCCGCGAGCGCGGCGACCCGGCCCGTGACCGCGACGACGAGAGCGAGCGCTCCGCACGCCCCGACGGAACTGTCCGACATGATCTCGAGGCGCCGCTCCGGCGTCGACCCTCCTCCGACGCCATCCGCGAAATCCGCCAGCCCGTCCTCGTGGAGGGCGCCGGTCGCGACCGCGCCGGCGGCGACGGCGAGCAGCGCGCAAGGGACCGGCGGCAGGCCGGTCCATTCCGCCAGCCCCTGAACAGCGCCCGCGACGGTCGCGACGGCCACGCCGACCAGGGGAAACGCCCACATCGCCTGCGCCAGGGGACGCGCCGCCGCCTCCGGCCAGGCCGGAGCGGGAAAACGGGTGAGGAAAACGGCGCAGGCGTGGAGATCCTGCAGAAGGGAAAGGGCGTCCCGCTTGCGTTCCGTATCCGCCATGTCCGTGCCAAGATGCCACGAGCCGTCGATCGCCCTCGCGGGGAGGCCCGGGTGGAATACGACACCGTAGTCTCTCTGCTGTCCACTATACCCGGTCCCGACCCGGAAGCCATGAATCGGGCGCGGGCGCGCGAGGCGGAACTCGTCAAGCCGGCGGGGTCGCTCGGCCGGCTCGAAAGCCTCGCCGAGTGGTGTGCCGCATGGCAGGCGCGCCATCCGCCGGAACTCAACGACGTGCGGATCGTGGTGTTCGCCGGCAATCACGGCGTCACCGAGCGCGGCGTTTCCGCCTTTCCGGCCGGGGTCACCCGGCAGATGCTGGCATGCATGACGAACGGGGGAGCCGCGATCAACCGGATCGCCGCCGCCAACCTGGCGACGGTGGAGGCGGTCGAGCTCCATCTCGACCGTCCGACGCGGGACTTCACGACGGGGCCGGCCATGGACGAGGAGACGCTCGAACGGTGCTTTCGCACCGGTCTCGACATCGTGTCGGGGCGACCGGATCTGCTGATCTTCGGGGAGATGGGCATCGGCAACACGACCTCGGCGGCGGCGCTCTGCTGTGCGCTTTTCGGCGGCGACGCAGCCGACTGGACCGGCCCCGGAACCGGACTCGATCCGGCGGGCGTGGCGGTCAAGACGCGGGTCGTCGCCGCGGCGATGGATCTGCACGGAGGCGAGGCGGCGAACCCCGTGGAAGCGCTGCGCCGGGTCGGCGGCCACGAGATCGCCGCCATGACCGGAGCCGTGCTCGCCGCGCGGCGGAACCGGGTGCCGGTGCTGCTCGACGGTTTTGTCGCGACCGCGGCCGCCGCCGTTCTCGGGAAAATCCGGGCCGACGCCCTCGACCACTGCACCGCGGGGCACGTCTCGGCCGAGCCGGGTCATCGACGGCTTCTGCGCATGCTGGGGATGGAACCGCTCCTCGATCTCGGCATGCGCCTAGGCGAAGGCACGGGCGCGGCGGTTGCCCTCGGCATCTTGCGGGCCGCAATCGCGGCGCATGGCGGCATGGCCACCTTCGCGGAAGCCGGCGTTTCCGGCGGGCCGGAACACCGGAACGGCTGAGCACTCGGGCCGGCGCAAAGGAAAGGGATCCGAACGCGCCGGGACGAGCGCCGGCGCCCCGTCGACGGCGGACATGAAGGAAAGCTCTTCGCCGGCCCGGAGACGAACCGCGGGCTGTCGCGGAACCGCTCGATACCGGACCCGAAGGCCCGATGACGGATCGCGCGGCGCCGCGCGAAGCAGCCCGAACCGGAGCGCGGGACCGGATAGCGGGGAATCGACGGGGCGGATCCGGGGAATCCCCGGAAAGCGACATCGGCTCCCCGGGATTTCCCGCGCGGGGTTCCGGCTAGCCCGTTGCGGGTTCGGCCAGCTCGGCCAGCCGGATCTCGCCGAGATAGACCGACTCTTCCGAAGCGGCCGGGAACGCGCGCTCCGCGAAACCCGGAGCGGACACCAGGACCGTTCGAGCGGTCCCGTCCGGCGGCAGCCGGTCGAACTTGAAGTCGCCGAAGGCATCGGTTTCCAGTTCGGCGACCGCCCGGCCGTCCTGGTGCAGTTCCACGCGGGCGGCGCGGAGGCAATCGACGACTCCGTCCCGTTCGACGGACACCGTGCCCGCAACGAAAACCGTCGAGTAGCGCCACAGGTTCCTGTAGTGGATCCGCGGCTTCGTCCCGAGATCGGGCCGCAACGGCTCGAGGCCCTCCTCGGCGGCCATTCGCCGCATGTCCTCGTCCTCGACCTTGACGGCCCTGAGCGCGCCGGTCGCGCACACGGTCACGCAGCGCGGTTCCGCCCAGCCGTCATCCAGCAGATGCGCATCGAAGAACCAGTGCTGCGGCACCTCCTTTTCGGCATTCCACCAGATGGCGCCGTAGGGGCAGGAGTCCACGATTTCCCTGCGGCCCCTGGCGGCGACGGGGTCGATGATCACGATGCCGTCGTCCCGCTTCCCGATGGCGTCGGGCGCCGCCTCGATGCAGGGCGCGTCGTCGCAGTGCTGGCACATCACCGGCAGGTAGGCGACATCGGTGACCGGAGGGACGCCGCGCTCGCGCCGCTCGATCTCGATCCACCGATGGCCATGCTTGGGCATTTCCTCGGCATAGCCGGGAAACGCGTTTCCGACGTGCTCGTCCTGGACCGCCAGCGCGCAAAGATTGCAGTTCGTGCAGTTGGCGACATCGACGACGAGGTTCCACTTCTTCATCGCGCCCTCCTCAGGACCGCAGCCCCTGCGCGGTCGACAGCGGAACCCGACGGCCGAATCCGGCCTGCCCGTCCCACTTCTCGATCTCGACCATCGCAAGGCCATTGGCCATCGAATGCGCATTCCTGATCTGGGTTCTGGCGGGAGACAGGAGGTTGACACACCCGCCGCGGTCCACCGAGCGGCCGGGCGGCCCGACGGGATCGTAGACGGCCGACGATTCGTACGAGTGCGCCACGCCCCGGATGAGCCGCCGCGTGATCTGCGCGGCGCAGACCACGGCGCCGCGATCGTTGAAGATCCTGACCAGATCCCCGTCCCCGATCCCGCGCGCGGCCGCATCGTCCGGGTGCAGCCGAACGATCCAGTAGTAGTAGCCGTCGATCGGAACCCTGTGGTCCTTGACGTCGTTCAGGAAGGAGTCCTTTCCGTCGCCCTGGGTGTGAAAGCTGAACCGGACGTGCGGCGTGATCAGCCGGAGCGGATGCCGCCCGGCGGTCTCCCCGGCGTCCGGTCCCTCCCACGAGGGAACGTATTTCGGGATCGGCGGCCGTTCGGGGTCGTCCGGGTCGAACCGCTTGAGGCTTTCAGCCTCGAACTCGATCTTGCCGGTTTGCGTCTGCAGCCCCTCCAGGAACGCTTCGGTGTAGTCGCCCGGCAGCGGCATCGGTTCGGGCACGTCCTTCTTCCGGCCTTCGGCGAACCAGCGATAGGCCGGAGCCGGACGGAGATCCCGGCGTTCCGGCGGCACGACGTAGTAGCCCTTCTCGAGGAATTTCCTCCACGAGATCCTGCTCGGCAGGTCCGACGCGTCGAACATGCGCTTGACCCAATCGATGTCCCGCATGCCTTCGGTGAAGTACGAGCCGAGACCGAGCCGGGTCGCGATCGCGGCGAAGATGTCGTAGTCCGACCTGGACTCGCCCAGGGGCTCGATGCACTTGGCCTGGAACGCGATGACCCGGTGGTTGACCTGCGAGTTGAAGTGGGCGCCGTAGCCGCCCGCGTTCGCCCACTCGCCGATGTCGTATCTTTCGAGATGGGTGCACGCCGGCAGGATCACGTCGGCGAACCGGGTGTCGCCCTCGTCCCAGATCGACTGGTTGACCACGAACTCGAGGTTGGACGAGCGGTACATCTCGACGTAGCGGTTGGCGTCGCTCAGCGTGCCGAGGATCGCGTTGCCGTAGCGGTAGAGCATGTGGACGGGAGAGTGTCCCGGGGCCGGATAGACCGCCTTGGAAAACTGCCCCTCGATCCTCATCGCGTCCCAGACGTGACCCTCCGCATGACCGTCGATGATGGCGTCGGGCAGCTTGAGCCGCGGAATGATCTGGGTGGACGGGTTGATCGTGGCGAGCTGCGGCATGCGCTGGTAGAGGCTGACGGCAAGCCCCGTGTGCGTCAGGTCGCCGGAGATGCCGCCGTCGGCGTAGCCCGGAAAATAGAACCCGAAGTCGTGCGGCACGCCGAGCTGCAGGTTGCCCATGTTCACGCCGGGCTTGCCGAGGCCCTGCATGGCCATGAGGCAGACCATCATGCGCGTCCACTGGTTGCCTGTCGGGTTGCGGGCGGCCCCGCCGAACGTGTTTCCCATCCCGCCGACGGCAAGATAGGTGCGCCTGCTTCCCCAGGCGCGGGCCAGCGCGCGAACGTCCTTGGCCGGGACGCCGGTTTCGGCTTCCTGCCACTCGGGCGTCTTGGGAACCCCGTCCTCCTCGCCGCAAACGTAGGCGCGCCACGGCTCGAAACCGCTGGTCCGTGTCGCCACGTAGTCTTCGTCGTAGAGTTTCTCGGAGATCCACACGTGGGCGATCGCGAGCGCGAGCGCGGGCGACGTGGTCGGCCGCGGCGCGATCCACTTGCCGCCCAGGAACTGCGCGGTGTCGTTCAGGTGCGGATCGACGTGAACCATCGGGATCCCGAGATCCCTGAGCCATCGGCGCCGGACCGAGCCTTCGAGGCCCGAGTAGATTCCCGTCGTCGCCTCCGGATTGCTCGACCAGAAGACGATCATCTCGGCGTTCTGGAGACAGTCCTCGACCGTGCCGAACGGCTCGCCCCCGCCGACGCGCAGGCTGCCGCCCCAGTGGTGGACCGCGCCCCAGTACCAGCCCTCCCAGCTGTCCGGATTGTGGTGCACCTCGGTCGTGCCGATCGCGTTCATGAAGCGGATCTTGGCGCTCAGGTAGTAGCCGATGTTCCCCCAGCTGTGGTGCGAGCCGTTGGATTGGGCGATCGCGCCCTGCCCGTACTCGCGCTTCATCCGCCTGATCTCGCCGGCGACGATGTCGAGCGCCTCGTCCCAGCCGATCGGCTCGTAGCCCGAGACGCCGCGGTTCTGGATGTTGCGCTCCCCGTCGGGGTCGAAGTCCACGCGCTTGAGCGGCGTCAGCAGGCGGTTGGGCGCGTAGACCATGGCCTTCCAGTTCATGCCGTGCGGCGCGAGAGACGTCCTGCGCGGCGGCGTGAAGCTGCGGCCGCGCGCCTCGATCGTCCAGGGCGCCGCGTCGTCGTCGCCGAAAACGATGGGCGTGGTCCTCAGGATCCTGCCGTCCTTGACGTACACCAGCAGCGGACCGCCGTTGGTCATCGTGCAGTAGCGGGTGACGCCCTTGCCCTCCCGGCGGCCGATTTTCCAGCCGGCGCCGAGCGCCGTCATCACCGTCTGTGCGAACCAGACGGCGGTCTCGTCAGGCCCTTCCGGATGAAGCAGGAAGTTCTTCAGGGCCTCGATCTGCTCGAGCTGATCGACCGGCGGCATGAGCAGTCTCGCGCCGATCTTCGCGGTCTTGAAGACCAGCGAGAAGTCGGCGTCGGGATCGATCCCGGCGCGGGACGACACCCGGCCGTTCGAGAAAACGAATGTCCGCCCGGCGCCCCGGTCGGCGGTGCGGAGCGTCACCGTCAGCGATCTGCCGTCCAGGCGCTTCCGGAACTCGGCGCTTCTCCAGCGGGCGTACCGGAACAGCAGTGCCAGACCGAACAGGACCAGCTTGAATCTCATCGCTCTCCAAGCCCGCGGACGGGTGCGGTCCGCAGCGTTTCGGGCGGCTTGCCGACCGAAGCGGATTCCAAGCGAAACCCGGTCGGCACCCCGTTCCACGTTACGACGAAAACCGGCGAGGGGAAACTTCCGCGAGCCTCTCGCCGACGGTGACGTTCCCCTTGCCGGAATCCGCGCCATCCGAGACTTCGGGTCGTCGGGTGCCGTCGCGGGCGGCGGCCGGGTCCGCGCTGGCCGGACACGGAACTTGCCACGGGTCGGAAGACGGAACGGTCGAGAGTTCGGGCCGACGGCCGGCCGCGCCGCCGGCCGGGCGCAAGCCCGAAAGGTCAGTTCGCCGGGGGCGAAGCCTCCGGGGCCGCCCGGTCCGCGCGCCGCTTCAGGGACGGCGGCAGCTTTTCGATGATCGCCCGGGCGTCGAGGGCCGTCTCCAGGGCTCCCTGCACGGCATCCACCACGTCCCGCGGGTTCCTGAACCAGTCGTTCGGATCGTCGACGACCCGCCCCGCGTCGTCCCTGACGATCCGGTAGCGGTCGATCAGCCACTCGACCGGCGACCTGCCGTTGACGCGGTACTCGAGCGCTTCGGGCGGAACCCCGTCGAGGGTCACCACGTCGTTCAGCCGGAGGGACATCCTGTCGGCACTCAGGCGCATTGCCCGGGGACCGAGCCGGAACTCCTCCTCCGCGGGCGCCGATCCGTCCGCCTTCCGCGCCACGAGATCCACCCGGCTCTCCGTCACGCCGTCGACATGCAGAGACAGCAGCCTCCCGCCGGCCTCCGCGAACGCCCGGAAGTCCTCCGCCAGGGGGATCCGCGTCATCCCCTTCGCGAGATCGTTCGCGAAGGCCTCCCGCCAGTCCGGCGCGTGCAGCACGCCGTACACGTAGCGGAAGACGTCATCCTTGGAGATCTCCTCGCCGGGCCATTCCCTGCGAAACAGTTCCAGCGCCGCGTCGCTGACGTTGTCCGCCTTCCGGCCCGCCGAGGCGAGGCCCGGCAGATCCCGCTGGCCGCTTCCGGGCTCGTACCGCCATCTCGGGAACCACTTGGTCTCCGACAGGAGATGCAAGTCCGGCATGATGCCCGTCGCGTAGGCGGAGAACGGCTTGGTGCACCCTCTCCCCGTCGCCCCGATCGCCACGTTGTCGGCATCGGGCGTCGGAAACGCCCTGTTGGTCCGGTACCGCCTCTGGATGAACAACGGATCGGTGTAGCCCCACGTCCGCACGCAAGGCCGATACTGCCGCTCGGCCACCGCTCCGTTTTCCCGGGGGGGGGGGGGGGAATCTGAGAACGGTACGGGCCGTGAAGGGCAGGACAGCGGGAAGCCGGGCAGACGCCCGGCCTATTCGCCGACGGGCCTCAGGCAGTCCGGAACGGGGAAAGACTTCGGCGACGCCGAGGGATCGGCGCTCGACCGGACCGCCGAACGGAAGGTGGCTGCACCCGGCGGAATGCCGGGGCGCGATTCCGGCGGATGCATTGGGATCCCGAACCCGGAAACGTCGCGTTCTTCGGCCGGATGCATGACCGAACGCGGGAAACCGGAACTAGCCTGTCCGGAAACGGTTCCAGAACGTGCCGGACAGCCAGCCGAGACCGGCCCAGAACACCGCCGCCGTGACCAGCGACGCGGCCACGAAATAGGCCGCCAGCTCGGGCGGCGCGGCGCCGCCGATTTCCGGGGGCTGGGGCGCGCCGACGAGATGCGGCGCAACGATCAGAAGAACGCCCGGCAGCGCCCAGCGGGCGGAATTGCGGAAAACCAGCAGCCACAACCCCGCCGCGGTGGCGACCACGCACAGAATCCACCACCCCTGACGGGCGCCGAGCTCGGCCGCCATCGCCCCCGGCACTTCGGGGGGCAGGCCGAGCGCCGGCGCGAGGCTGACCGTCGCGAAACCGCCGATCCCCCACAGCAGCCCCTCGCGGCCACCCACCGGCCGTCCGGCGAGAGCGAAGCAGGCGACGAGAATCAGCGCGAAACCGGTCGCGGTCAGCACGTTGGCAAGCGTCGTGAGGAACAGGCGCTCGATCTCGGGTTCCGCCCCCTCGCCGAACGGAACGGCATCGTGGACGCCATGCGCCAGGGCCCGTCCGGCCAGGTGGCCGTGCGGAGCGGCGGTCTCGTGGGCCAGCGCCCGTCCCGCGGCATGCAGATGGGGGGCGAGCGCGTCATGGCCGAACGCTTTCGGCACCAGCGAAGCCCGCGGGCCGGGAACCCCCCGGCTGTCCGGATCGGCGACGGCGCCTTTCTCGTACACCTCCGCATGACGGATCAGCGGCGTGGTGGTCGCCTCCTGCACGACGGTTATGCCGGCGCCTCCGAGGAAGCCGGCGATCAGGGCTGTCGCGAAGATTCTCCGGAACATGGGGCGGGGCTTCCTAGTGGCAGGGAAAGGCGAACGAGTGACGGCTGTCATGCGCGGCGGCATGAATGGTCGTCGAATGCGAAAACCCGGTGCCGAGCACGAGAAAAACGCCCAGCAGAAGAGCCGTCACCGCCGCGGCGACAACGCCCGTCGTCGCGGTGCCCGACCCGGCGGTCGGCGCTGCATTGGAAGTCACGGCATATCCTCCGGCAGATCGCGATCAAGGCGGGAACCCCTTATGCGCCGCCGCCGCGCGCAATGCAACCTGGCATCGCAAGCCTTTCTTTCTGTCCAGCGAGTCGTTCGGGAGCGCATTTCGTCGTCAGGGCGTCTGGTGTCCGGGCTTGTGGCGAGCGGGCCCGCAAGACCGCGACCGGTCGCCGCATGCCAGTCCATCCTCGCGCCGATCTTTCCCCCGCAACACACCTCGCCGGCCTGTGGACACGGCAGGCCCGATTTTGCGATAAGACGGCCACCGTCGCCCTCAAGGTCCGGAAACCCGCATGCACCGCAAGATCCCGGCAACCGTCGTCACCGGCTTTCTCGGCGCGGGCAAGACCACCCTTATCCGCGGCCTGCTCGAACGGGCGCTCGACCGCAGGCTCGCCCTGATCGTCAACGAGTTCGGGGAGCTCGCGCTCGACGGCGAGCTCCTCAAGGGCTGCGGCAACCCGCTCTGCGACGACGGCGACATCGTCGAGCTTGCCAACGGCTGCATCTGCTGCACCGTCGCGGACGACTTCCTGCCCACCATGGAGGCTCTCCTCGAGCGGCCGCAACCGCCGGACCACATCGTCATCGAGACCTCCGGACTGGCTCTGCCGAATCCGCTGGTGCAGGCGTTCAACTGGCCCGAGGTCCGCACCCGGGTCACGGTCGACGGGGTCGTCGCCGTGCTCGACGGGCCGGCGGTGGCGCGCGGCCAGTTCGCCTACGACCCCGACGCGCGGCCGGACGCCGGCGCGCCCGACCACGAGAGCCCGATTCACGAGCTCTACGAGGATCAGCTCTCCTGCGCGGACCTCGTGCTGCTCAACAAGACCGACCTGATGGCGGCCGGCGACATCGAGCGCGTCTCGCGCGACGTTCGCGCCTCGGTGCGGCCGGGCGTTCCGGTGATGCATGCCGAACACGGCGACGTCGATGTCCGGGTGCTGCTCGGCCTCGGCGCGGCCGCCGAGAGCGACCTCGCCGCGCGGCCCTCCCGTCACGGCGGCGAGGACCACGACCACGACGAGTTCGAGAGCTTCGTTCTCGACCTGCCGGACGTCGCCGCGCCCGACGACTTCGCCGCGCGGCTCCGCGAGGTCGCGGCCGACCACGGCATTCTTCGCGCCAAGGGATTCATGCACGTGCCCGGAAAGGACATGCGGCTCGTCGTCCATGGCGTCGGGCCGCGCGTGGACAGCCATTACGACCGTCCGTGGCAACCGGGAGAGGTCCGCCGCAGCCGCCTGGTCGTCATCGGCACGGCCGGTCTGGACAGGGCATCCGTGGTCGCCGGCTTCCGCGGCTGACATGCATCTTCTCGCCGCCGTCCCCGGCACCGTCGAAACCGAGGCCGCCGCCGTCGATCTCGACCAGACGCCGGGGGACATCGTCGTTCTCTCGGCCGCCGACACCGAACTGTCGGTCCTCGCCGCGGCCCAGGCCCGCCGGACGCCGGACGCGCCGACGCTGCGCCTCGCCAACCTGCTGCAGCTCCGGCACAACCTGTCGGTCGACCTCCACGTCGACAAGGTCGTCCGGCATGCCCGGCTGGTCGTCGTCCGCCTGCTCGGCGGAACCGGCTACTGGCCGTACGGCATCGACCGCGTCGCCGAGACCTGCCGGCGGCTGGACATCGGGCTGGCGGCGCTGCCGGGCGACCACAGGCCCGATCCGGATCTCGCGCGCCTTTCGACCGTCACGGTCGAGAGCGCGCACCGGCTGTGGCAGTACCTCGTCCACGGAGGCGCCGCGAACGCCGACGGCTTCCTGTCCTTCGCGGCGCATCTCGCGGGCGCCGAAGGCGACTGGACCGAGCCTCTGCCGCTCCTTCCCGCCGGCCTCTGCCGGGACGGCTCGTCCGACCCGGAAACCGTCAAGGCGCGATGGACCGACGGCAATCCCGTCGCGGCGATCGTGTTCTACCGGGCGCTCGTGCAGGCCGGCAACACGGAACCGGTCGACGCGCTGGCCGCGGCGCTCGAGAAACGCGGGCTGAATCCCCTGCCGATCTTCGTGCAGAGCCTGAAGGACGAGCTCTGCGCCGACGTCGTCGAAGGCCTCCTCGCCGAGACTCCGCCGGCCGTGATCGTGAACGCCACCGGCTTCGCGGTGTCCGCGCCCGGCGCCGCCGCGTCCCCGACTCCCTTCAGCGCCTCGCGCGCCCCCGTTCTCCAGACGGTGCTCGCGGCGGCCACGGAAGCCTCGTGGGCCGCCGGCGACCGCGGCCTGACCGCGCGCGACATCGCGATGAACGTGGCCCTGCCCGAGGTCGACGGCCGCATCGTCGGCCGCGCGATCGCCTTCAAGTCCGAAAGAACCTTCGACCCCCGGACCCAGATCTCGACCGTCGAGTTCCGGAGCGTGCCGGACCGCGTGGAGTTCGCCGCGGATCTGGCGGCGGCGTGGGCGCGGCTGCGCGCCACGGCGCCGTCCGCCCGCCGCGTCGGAATCGTGCTCGCCAACTACCCCAACCGCGACGGCCGCGTCGGAAACGGCGTCGGCCTCGACACGCCGGCCGGAACTGTCGAGCTTCTGCGGGCGATGGCCGCCGCTGGCCATGACGCGAAAGGAATGCCGGAGAACGGGGAGGCGCTCGTCTCGCGGCTGCTTGCGGGCCCGACCAACGCCGGAACGGAAGGGCGCCGAATCGAGGAAACCCTCCCGCTCGCGGAATACGAGGCCCATATCGAGGGACTCGGCGCCGCCGCGCGGCGGGCGGTCGCGGAGCGCTGGGGCCCGCCGTCGGCCGATCCGTTCTTTCTCGAGGGCGAGGGCGGCCGCTTCGCGGTGCCCGCCTTCCGCTGCGGCAACGTCGCCATCGGCCTCCAGCCCGCCCGCGGCTACAACATCGACCCCGCCGGGAGCTACCACGACCCGGCCCTGGTGCCGCCGCACGGCTATCTCGCCTTCTACGCATGGCTGCGCAACCGCTGCGACGTCGTCGTCCACATGGGAAAGCACGGCAATCTGGAATGGCTTCCCGGCAAGTCGCTCGCGCTGTCGGCGGACTGCTTTCCGGAGGCGGCCCTCGGTCCGACCCCCAACGTCTGCCCGTTCATCGTCAACGACCCGGGCGAGGGGACGCAGGCCAAGCGCCGGGCCGCCGCCGTCGTCGTCGACCACCTGACCCCGCCGCTCGCGCGCGCCGAGACCTACGGACCGCTCGCCGAGCTCGAACGCCTGGTCGACGAGTACTACGACGCCGCCGGCGTCGACCCGAGGCGGGTGCGCCTGCTGGGCCGGGAAATCCTGCAATGCGCCCGCGACGCGGGGCTCGACGCGGATTGCGGAATCTCGGCCGGCGAGGCGGCCGGGGACTCGCTCGCCAAGCTCGACAACTATCTGTGCGAGCTCAAGGAAATGCAGATCCGCGACGGCCTGCACGTGTTCGGCCGGAGCCCCGAAGGCCCGCCGCGCGACGCGCTGCTGGTCGCGCTGGCGCGCCTGCCGCGGGGCGACGGCACGGGGCGCGACGCCTCGCTGACCGGGGCGCTGGCGGCCGACCTCGGACTCGGGGCGTTCGATCCGCTCGACTGCGCGCTCGGCGACCCGTGGACCGGGCCGCGGCCGGCCGCGCTCGCGGGCGAAGGCGCGTGGCGCACCAACGGCGACGCCGTCGAGCGGCTCGAGGCGCTGGCGCTCGATCTGGTCGCGGGGCGCCGGAAGGCGGCGCCGTCATGGACGGCGGCGCGCGCCGTGCTCGACGGGATCTCTGAAACGCTCGGCCCCGCCGTCGACGCCTGCGGCGGCGCCGAGATCGCCGGGACGCTCGCCGCGCTCGACGGCACCTTCGTGCCCCCGGGGCCCTCCGGGGCCCCGACCCGGGGGCGGACGGAGGTTCTGCCGACCGGGCGCAACTTCTATTCCGTCGACACCCGCGCGGTTCCGACGCGGGCGGCCTGGACCCTCGGCTGGAAATCCGCCTCCCTGCTCGTCGAGCGGCACGTCCAGGAACACGGCGAGTGGCCCCGGCGCATGGCGCTCTCGGCCTGGGGCACGTCGAACATGCGCACCGGCGGCGACGACCTCGCGCAGGCTCTGGCGCTCATGGGGGTGCGGCCGCAATGGACCGGCGGACGCGTCACCGGGTTCGAGATCCTGCCCGCCGACGCGCTCGGCCGCCCCCGGGTCGACGTCACGCTCCGCCTGTCGGGCTTCTTCCGCGACGCGTTCCCCCACCAGATCGACCTGTTCGACGCCGCGGTCCGCGCCGTGGCCGCGCTCGACGAACCCGCCGACCGCAACCCCCTCGCCGCGCAGGTCGCGGCGGACGCCGACGCGCTCGCCGCCGCCGGGGCCGACCCCGGGACGGCGCGCCGCCGGGCCGCGCACCGAGTGTTCGGCTCGCGCCCGGGCGCCTACGGCGCCGGCCTGCAGGCGCTGATCGACGAACGCGGCTGGAAGACCGATGCGGACCTGGCCTCGGCCTACGTCGCGTGGGGCGGCTACGCCTACGGCGGCGGCGCCGAGGGCGCGGAGGAGCACGGCCTGTTCCGCCGGCGCCTCGGCGGGGTCGACGCGGTCGTCCACAACCAGGACAACCGCGAGCACGACCTTCTCGATTCCGACGACTACTACCAGTTCGAGGGCGGGCTCGCGGCCGCGGTCCGCAACCTCTCGGGGCGCCAGCCGGCGGTCTGGCACAACGACCATTCGCGCCCCGAAACGCCGCGCGTCCGGACGCTCGAGGACGAGATCGGCCGCGTCGTGCGCGCCCGCGTGGTCAACCCCAAATGGATCGCGGGCGTCATGCGCCACGGCTACAAGGGCGCCTTCGAGATCGCCGCGACGGTCGACTACCTGTTCGCGTTCGCCGCGACCGCGCGCTGCGTCAGCAACCGTCACTTCGACCTCGTCTTCGAGGCCTATCTCGGCGACCCCGAGGTGCTGCGGTTTCTCGAGGACAGCAACCCCGACGCGCTCGGGGAGATCGCCAACCGGCTGCTCGAGGCCTGCGAGCGGGAACTGTGGCGCCCGCGGTCGAATGCCGCGTATGATCGGCTCGCGGGCCTGGGGAGCGCGCGGCGATGAAACGGATGACCGAGGCCGAACTCGCGCGCGCCAACGAGAAGTCGCGCAACCGCAAGCGCGCGCGCGACCGCATGCTCGCCGGAAAGACGGTCGAGAAGGGCCTGCTGATCGTCCACACCGGAAAGGGCAAGGGCAAGTCGACCGCCGCCTTCGGCCTCGTGGCCCGCGCCGTCGGCAACGGCATGCGGGCCGGCGTGATCCAGTTCGTCAAGGGCCGGTGGACGACCGGCGAGCGCGCGGTGCTCGAGCGGTTCCCCGACCAGGTGACGATCCGCACCATGGGCGAGGGCTTCACCTGGGAGACCCAGGACCGGGCCCGCGACATCGCCGCGGCGGAGCGGGCCTGGACGGCGGCGCGGGAGCTGATGGCCGACCCGTCCTACGACCTCGTCGTCCTGGACGAGCTCAACATCGTGCTGCGCTACGGCCACATCGACCTCGCGGAGGTGCTCGAGACGCTCCGCAACCGCCGGCCGATGCTCCATGTGGTCGTCACCGGCCGCAACGCCCGGCCGGAACTGGTCGAGGCCGCCGACCTCGTCACCGAGATGACCCAGATCAAGCACCCGTTCCGCGAACAGAACGTGCGCGCCCAGAAAGGCATCGAGTTCTAGCCGCGATGGCGCCCCGCCGCCCGGCGACCCGCGCCCTGATGATCCAGGGCACCGGCTCCGACGTCGGGAAGTCGGTCCTGACGGCCGGGCTGTGCCGCGCCTTCGCGCGACGCGGCCTGGCGGTGCGCCCGTTCAAGCCCCAGAACATGTCGAACAACGCGGCCGTGACCGCCGACGGCGGAGAGATCGGCCGCGCCCAGGCCCTGCAGGCGCGCGCCTGCGGCGTCGCGCCGCACACCGACATGAACCCGGTGCTGCTCAAGCCGCAGTCGGGAACCGGCGCGCAGCTCGTGGTGCGGGGGGCGGTCTCCGGCAACGCCGGAGCGCGGGAATACCAGGACATGAAGCCCGCGTTGCGGGGCGTGGTCGGGGAATGCTTCGCGCGGCTCGCCGCGGAGGCGGACCTCGTGCTGGTCGAGGGCGCGGGCAGCGCCGCGGAGGTCAATCTGCGGCGCGCCGACATCGCGAACATGGGATTCGCCGAGGCCGAGGGCGTCCCCGTCGTGCTGGTCGCCGACATTGACCGCGGCGGCGTCATCGCCCAGCTCGTGGGAACCTGGGAGCTGCTTTCCGCCGGCGAGCGGGCCCTCGTGCGAGGCCATGTCGTCAACAAGTTCCGAGGGGATCCGTCGCTGTTCGACGACGGGATCGCGGTCGTCGGCGAGCGCACGGGGCTCGCGTGCTTCGGGGTCGTGCCGTGGCTCGAGGACGCCGCCGCGCTGCCCCGCGAGGACGCGTTCCGCACGGACGCCGCCGCCGCGAGCGGCGGCGCGGTCCGGATCGCGGTGCCCGTGCTGCCGCGCATCGCGAATTTCGACGATCTCGATCCGCTGCGCGACGAACCCGACGTCTCCGTGATCATGACGGCCCCCGGCGAGGCCCTGCCCGGCGACGCCGACCTCGTTCTACTCGCCGGCTCCAAGGCGACGCTCGCCGACCTCTCCCGGCTCCGCGGCGAGGGCTGGGACATCGACATCCGCGCCCATGCGCGCCGCGGCGGTGCGGTGCTCGGGATCTGCGGCGGCTACCAGATGCTGGGGCGGCGGGTCTCTGACCCCGGCGGCATCGAGGGGCGGGCGGGAGAGGCGGAAGGGCTGGGGCTGCTCGACGTCTCGACCCGGCTGCTCCCGGAGAAGAGGCTCCGGGAGGTCTCGGGCCGGGACCGCCTGACCGGCCGGCGGGTGCGCGGCTACGAGATGCATGTCGGCAGGACCGAAGGCCCCGACGCGGCGCGGCCGCTGCTCGAGCTCGAGGACGGTCCCGACGGCGCCGTGAGCGCCGACGGCCGCGTCATGGGCTGCTACGTGCACGGCCTGTTCGCGTCGGACGCGTTCCGCTCGGCCTTCCTCCAGCGCCTGCGGCCCGGGCCGCGGGCGGCGCGCGACCACGAAGCGGGCGTCGAGGCCCGCCTCGACGCCCTGGCCGACCACCTCGAGGCCCATCTCGACGTCGACGGGCTGTTTCAGGCGAGCGCGACGACGGCGAGCAGCAGCGCACCGAGCGCGCCGGCCGCCCTGCGGTAGACGGCGAGCGCGCGGCGGATGTCGCCGGCTTCCGCCTCGGCGCGGCCGTCGCGGTTCATCCAGGCGTCCCCGACCGTCTCGCCGGCGTAGCGCCGGGGGCCGGCGAGCGCGAGGCCGAGGGCGCCGGCCATGGCCGCTTCCGGCCATCCCGCGTTGACCGACCGGTGACGCGCGGCGTCCCGCGTCATCGCCCTCCAGGCGGCGCCGGCGCGGCGCGGGGCCGCCACGGCCAGAAGAAGGCCCGCGAGACGCGCCGGCACGAAGTTCGCCGCGTCGTCGAGACGCGCGGCGAACTTCCCGAAACGCTCGTGGCGCGGGTCGCGGTGGCCGATCATGCTGTCCAGGGTGTTGACGGCCTTGCAGGCGCAGAGGCCCGGGAGGCCGAACAGCGCGAACCAGAAGACCGGCGCGACGACCCCGTCGGAGAAGTTCTCCGCGAGCGACTCGACGGCGGCGCGGGCCGTGCCGTGGGCGTCGAGCGCTTCCGGATCGCGGCCCGCGACATGGCGCACCGCCTCCCGGCCCTCGTCCAGCGAGCGGTCGAGACCCTCGGCGACGGCGCGCACGTGGTCGTGAAGCGAGCGGTAGGCGATCAGGACGGCCCCCAGGATCGCCACCCCGACCCAGCCGTGGCGCACCCCGGACAGGGCCGCCTGGACGGCGTATCCGATGCCGGCGGCGCCCGCGACGAGCGCGAGCGTCGCGAGCATGCCGCGCCGGAACAGGATCCGGGGTCCGAGAGACGGCCGGTTGAGGCGCCGCTCCGCGGCGGCGACCGCCTGCCCGAACAGGGCGGCCGGATGCGGGAACCGGTCGTAGAGCCGCGGCGGATCGCCGACCGCGGCGTCGACGGCGAAAGCGACGAGCACCACGAGCAGGGGGTGGACGCCGCCAGCATCGACGGAGTACCAATTCGCGAGCATGGGGCTACCATCCCGTTTCCGGCCCTCGGGATCAACGGTCGGCGTCCACCGAGCTGGAGAGCGGCATGACCACGGGCCTGATGATCTGCGGACACGGCAGCCGCGACAGGGCGGCGGTCGCCGAGTTCGAGGCCTTCGCCGGGCGCGTCCGCGGACGGACGGGGAACATGCCGGTCGCCCACGGGTTTCTGGAGTTCGCCACCCCGGTCATCCGCGACGGTCTCGACGCCCTCGCGGGACGGGGCGTGACGGAGATTCTCGCCGTCCCCGGCATGCTGTTCGCCGCCGGCCACGCCAAGAACGACATCCCGTCCGTGCTCAACAGGTGGGCCGCCGGCACGGACGGCGTGGCCGTGCGCTACGGCCGCGAGCTCGCCGTGGATTCCCGCATGCTGCGCGCCGCCGGCAGCCGCATCGAGGAAGGGCTGGCGGCGGCGGGCGGCGACATGCCCACCTCCGACACGCTGCTGCTGGTCGTCGGCCGCGGCAGCTCGGACCCGGACGCGAACGGAAACGTCGCCAAGATCATGCGCCTTCTGTGGGAGGGGTTCGGGTTCGGATGGGGGGAGACCGCTTATTCCGGCGTGACCTTTCCGCTGACGGGCCCGGCGCTCGACCACGCCGCCCGGCTCGGCTACCGCCGCGTTCTCGTGTTCCCGTACTTCCTGTTCACCGGCGTGCTGGTGCGGCGCATCTACGACGAGGCCGACGCGGCCGCCGCGCGCTATCCGGAGATCGAGTTCGTCAAGATCCCCTATCTCCGGGACCATCCGGGCGTCGTCGACACGGTCATGGAGCGGATCTCCGAGATCCGCGACGGAACCGGCAACATGAACTGCCAGCTCTGCAAGTACCGGGAAGCGATGCTCGGGTTCGAGGACGAGGTCGGCCTGGTCCAGAGGAGCCACCACGACCACGCGGAAGGCGGCGCGCACGGCCACGCCCACGGCCACCACCACCCCTACCCCCATGCCGGACACCCTCTCGGGCCGGCCAGCCTCAAGTCCGGCGCGCCGCGCGGACGCTGATGGACTACCTGCGCGATCCGGAAGAGATCTACCGGCGTTCGTTCGAGATCGCGCGCGCGGAGGCGGATCTCTCCGCGCTGCCCGAGGACATCGCCCGCATCGCGGTCCGGATCGTCCATGCCTGCGGCATGCCGGACGTCGTCGGCGATCTGCGCTGGACGGAGGACTTCCCGGACGCGGTCCGCCGCGCGCTCGCCGGCGGCGCGCCGGTGCTCTGCGACAGCGCCATGACGGCTTCCGGCATCACCCGGCTTCCGGGAAACGTCCGGCCGCTCTGCATGCTCGACATGCCGAACGTCGCCGAGACCGCGCGCCGGCGGTCCACCACGCGCTCCGCCGCGCAGGTCGAGCTCTGGAAGCCGTTCCTGCCCGGAAGCCTCGTCGTCGTCGGCAACGCCCCGACCGCGCTGTTCAGGCTGCTCGAGATCGTCGCCGAACGGCCCGACCGCAGGCCGGCGGCGGTCTTCGGCTTCGCCGTGGGATTCGTCGGCGCGGCCGAGTCCAAGGCCGCGCTCGAGACCGGTTCCCACGGCATGGCGCATCTGACCCTGTCCGGGCGGCGCGGCGGAAGCGCGATGGCGGCGGCCGCGGTCAACGCCGCCGCCGAACGGGCGGCCCCGTGACCGCGCCCTGGCTCTCGGTCGTCGGGATCGGCGAGGACGGCCTCCCGGGCCTCGGCCGGCGGGGCCGCGCGCTGGTGGACGGGGCCGAGATCCTCGTCGGCGGCGCCCGCCATCTCGCGATGGTTCCGGACGACGGACGGCCGCGCCTGCCGTGGCCGCGGCCGTTCGGAAAGACGGTTCCCGCGCTCGCGGAACACCGCGGCCGGAAGGTCTGCGTGCTGGCGACCGGAGACCCCATGTTCCACGGCGTCGGCGTCGTGCTGGCCCGTCACTTCGAGGAGGGCGAGATCGAGATCGTCCCGTCGCTCTCGGCCTTCTCGCTCGCCGCCGCCCGCCTCGGCTGGCCGCTCGGCGGCGTCGAGAAACTGACCCTCCACGGGCGGCGGGTCGAGACCGTCATCCCGTTCGTCGCTCCGGGCGCCCGGCTGCTGGTTCTCGCCAACGGGTCCGAGACCCCGGACTCTCTCGCGGACCTTCTCGTCGCGCGCGGATACGGCGACAGCGAACTGGTCGTGCTCGAGCACATGGGCGGCGGGGACGAACGCGTCCTCCGCTCCACCGCCTCGCGCTGGACGCGCCGCAGCGCGCGGCCCTTCAACACGGTCGCCGTCCGCTGCGCGGCCGGCCCCGGGGCGGCCGTTCTTCCGCGGGTTCCCGGCCTGCCGGACGACGCGTTCTCCGGAGACGGCAACGTCACGAAACGGGAAGTCCGGGCGGTCACCCTCGCGGCGCTCGCGCCCGGCGTCGGCGAACTCCTGTGGGACGTGGGCGCGGGCTGCGGCTCGGTCGCCGTCGAGTGGATGCGGATCCGCGCCGACTGCCGCGCGATCGCGGTCGAGAGGAACCCCCTGCGCGCGGCCGCAACCGCCCGGAACGCCGCCGCCCTCGGCGTGCCCGGCCTCGAGGTGGTCGAGGGCGAGGCGCCGGCCGCGCTCGCGGGACTTCCCGCCCCGGACGCGGTGTTCGTCGGCGGCGGGGCCGCGGTCCCCGGGCTTCTCGACGCCTGCCGGAGCGCGCTCTCCAGCGGCGGCCGGCTGGTCGCCAACGCCGTCACCCTCGAAGGAGAGGCCGCCCTGCTCGACTTCCGCGCCCGCCGCGGCGGCGACCTCCGGCGCGTCGCGGTGTCGCGGTCGGAGCCGGTCGGCGCGTTCTCCGGCTGGAAGCCGCTGATGCCCGTGACCCAGCTCTCGGCGACCGTGCCGTGACGGCGGACAAGGGGGTTCTCTACGGCGTCGGGGTGGGCCCCGGCGACCCCGAACTCGTCACGCTGAAGGCCCTGCGCGTTCTCCGCTCGGCGCCGGTCGTCGCGTGGCCGGGGCCCGCGGAGGGCCCGAGCCTCGCGCGCGCCATCGCGGCGCCGCACCTGACCGGGGAGCAGCGGGAAATCCCGGTTCGCATGACCCTGTCGGCCGACGGCATGAAGGAGGCCTACGACTCGGCGGCCCGCGACGTCGCCGCGGCGCTCGACGGCGGCGAGGACGTGGCGGCGATCTGCGAGGGCGACCCGTTCTTCTACGGCTCCTTCATCTACCTGTTCGGCCGCCTCGCGGGCCGCTACCGGACCGAGATCGTGCCGGGCGTCTCCTCTCTCACGGCCTGCTCCGCCGCGCTCGGCGCGCCGCTCGCGGCGGGCGACGACACGCTCGCGGTCATTCCCGGCCCGCTCGACGCCGAGACGATGAAGATCCGCCTCGCGGACGTCGAGGCGGCGGCTTTCATCAAGGTCGGCCGCCATCTCGGAAAGATCCGCGGCGTCCTGCGCGAGCTCGGGCTGAGCGCCGGCGCGCTCTACGTCGAGCGCGCCACGATGGAGAGCCAGCGAACGGTTCCGCTCGAACGGGCGGAAGGGAACGCGCCGTACTTCTCGATGGTTCTGGTGCATCGAAGAGGCGCGGCGTGGCGGTGAAGGGGCCGCGCGGCGCCGCGCCCGCCGTCGTCGTGCTGAGCCCCGGCGGACTGGACGCCGGGCGCCGCATCGCCGCGCTGTTCGAGGGTTCGCAGGTCTTCGCGCGGGCGGATGGCGACATCCGCCTCGACGACGCCGGCGAGCGGATCCGTTCGCTGTTCGCGGCCGGAAGGCCGATCGTCGGCGTGTGCGCGGCGGCGATCCTGATCCGGGCGCTCTCCGGGCTGCTGGCCGACAAGCGCGCGGAACCGCCGGTTCTCGCGGTGGCGGAGGACGGGTCGGCCGTGGTTCCGCTGCTCGGCGGCCACCGCGGCGCCAACGACCTGGCCCGCGCGATCGCCGGCGAGCTGGACGCGGCGCCGGCGATCACGACGGCAAGCGACATCCGCTTCGGCGCCGCTCTCGACGACCCGCCCGAGGGCTGGACGCTCGCGAACCCCGAGGACGCGGGGGAGTTCGCCGCGGCGCTGCTGGCGGGCGCGGCGGTGCGTCCGGACGGCTGGCCCCCCTTTCTCGAGCGGACGCGGATCCGGCGCTCCGGCGGCGGCGCGCTCCGGATCGCGTCGACGGTGCGCGCGGCGGCGGGCTCCCCGGGCCGTCTGGTCTACCACCCCCGCTCCCTCGCCGTCGGCGTCGGCTGCGAACGCGGCACCGACCCCGCCGAGATGACCGCGCTCGTCGGACGCGCGCTCTCGGAGGCGGGTCTCGCGGCGGGTGCCGTCGCGGGCCTGTTCTCGCTCGATCTGAAGATGGACGAACCGGCGGTCGAGGCGGCGGCGGAGGAGCTCGGGGTCGAGGCGCGGTTCTTCGACGCCGCCGAACTCGAGGCCGAACGCCCGCGGCTGCGAACGCCTTCGGAAGCGGTGTTCCGCGAGGTCGGCTGCCACGGCGTCGCCGAAGGCGCGGCGCTGGCGGCGGCGGGCCCCGACGGGGAGCTGCTCGTCGCCAAGCGGAAGTCCCGCCGGGCGACCTGCGCCGTCGCGCGGGCGCCGCGGCCGATCGACCCGGCCCGCTCGGGCCGGCCGCGCGGACGGCTGCTCGTCGTCGGGACCGGGCCGGGCGGAAGCGGCTGGATGACGGCGGAGAGCGAGGCCGCGGTCGCCGCCGCCTCGGACCTCGTCGGCTACTCCCTCTATCTCGATCTTCTGGGCGGCCGGACGAAGGGCAGGATCCGGCACGATTTCGCGCTCGGCGAGGAAGCCGGCCGGGTGCGCGCCGCCCTCGATCTGGCCGCGTCCGGAAAGACCGTGGCCCTGGTGTCCTCCGGGGATCCGGGGATCTACGCGATGGCGACGCTCGTGTTCGAGGCGATCGACCGCGGGGACCGTCCGGACTGGCGGCGGGCCGCGATCGAGGTCTGCCCCGGCGTCTCCGCGCTCCAGGCCGCCGCGGCGCGCGCCGGCGCGCCTCTCGGGCACGATTTCTGTGCGATCTCGCTGTCCGACCTGCTGACGCCGTGGCCGGAGATCGAGCGGCGGCTGCACGCGGCCGCCGAGGCGGACTTCGTCGTCGCGCTCTACAACCCGGTCTCGCGCGGCCGCACGCGGCAGCTCCCCAGGGCCCGGGACGCGCTGCTGGCGCGGCGCCCCGCCGCGACGCCGGTGCTCGTCGCCCGCAACCTCGGCCGGGACGGCGAGACCGTGCGGATCGTGCCGCTGGGCGAACTCGGGCCCGGAGACGCGGACATGGTGACGACCCTCATCGTCGGCTCGTCCCGGACCCGGGTGACGGGCGGGGGCGGCGGCAGGCGCTGGCTCTACACGCCGCGCGGCCGTCCGCCCTCGGAGACGGCGGAGGACGCGGGGGCGTGACCGTCTGGTTCGTGGGCGCCGGACCGGGCGACCCCGACCTTCTGACCATCCGCGGACGGGCGGTCATCGCCCGCTGCCCGGTGTGCCTCTACGCCGGATCTCTCGTGCCGGAGGCGGTGGTCGCCCACGCCCCGAAGGACGCCCGCGTGGTCGACACGGCGCCGATGACGCTCGACGAGATCGTCGCGGAAATCGCACGGGCCCGGTCGGACGGGCTCGACGTGGCGCGGGTGCATTCGGGCGATCCGTCGCTCTACGGCGCGATCGGCGAGCAGATGCGCCGCCTCGACGAGCTGGGAATCGGCTACGAGATCGTTCCGGGGGTGCCCGCCTTCGCCGCCGCCGCGGCCGCGCTCAAGCGGGAACTGACGCTGCCGGGGGTCGCGCAGACGGTGATTCTCACGCGGACCTCCATGAAGGCCACGCCGATGCCGGACCGGGAGGATCTGGAAACGCTCGGCGCGAGCGGGGCGACGCTCGCCATCCACCTGTCCGTGCGCAACCTCGCGCACGTGCGCGAGGCGCTCCTTCCCGTCTACGGCGCCGACTGCCCGGCGGCCGTGGTCCACCGGGCGAGCTGGCCCGACCAGCGGATCGTGGGCGGAACGCTGGCCGACATCGAGGGGAAGGTCCGCAGGGCGCGCATCACCCGCACCGCCCTCGTTCTCGTGGGCCGCGTCCTCGATCCGGACACGTTCCGCGATTCAGCGCTCTACGACCCGGACCACGCGCACCTGCTTCGCCCGCGGCGGCGCTGACGGTCCTCCGGCTCAGCCTCTTCCCCCCTGGCGCGCCGCCATCGCCGCAAGGCGCATGAGGCCGCGTTCGCAGATCTCCGCCGCCGGCAGGCCGGTCGACTTGCAGTCGATCTCCATCCGGACGAGTTCGGCTCGGGCCCGCGCGATCCCGGCCGCGGGCCACTTGCGGAACTGCGAACGGAAAACCGCCTGACGCTTGAAGAAGACGCGAAGGTCGCGCATCGCCTGGTCGAGCCGCTTGCCGGCGGCGACGGCGAGTCCCGCCTCCTCGATCCGCGTCAGATGCGCGAGGGCCCCGCGGATGATCGGGATCGGATCCACGCCCTCGAAACGCGCCCGCGCAAGCGCCCTGACAAGCGAGTCGAAGTCGCCGTCGAACGCCGCGTCGACCACGTCTCCGACCGTCACCATGGCGGAATCGCCGATCACCGCCTGCGCGTCCTCGAGCGTCACGGTCTTGCCGTCGCCCACGTAGAGCATCAGCTTGTCCAGTTCCGTCCGCGTGACCTTGCGGTCCGCCCCCAGATTGCCGCTCATCCACTCGATGACCCCCGTCTCGGCCTGCACGCCGGCCTCGGTGAAGGTCTGGCGCACGAGAGCGGCCAGATCCCGGTTGTCGTCGAAATAGCAGGCGACCGCGGCCGCGTCCTTCGCGCGCTCGAAAAGCGTGCGCAGCCGGGAGCGCGGCGACAGGTCTCCGGCCTCGATGACGACCAGCGACTCCCAGGGCAGGGAGAGCGCGGTCGCCACCGCGTTCGCGGCCGCGTCCTTCGCGCCGCGCACCCACACGATGCGGCGCTGCGTTCCGAGCCCCATGGAAGCGGCCTCGTCTCCGAGGCGGACGGGATCCTCCGACAGGCTGTCGCCGGCAAGCGTGACGACCGAGAACGGGTCGGCGATGTCCTCGGCGACCGCGCGCGCGGCCGCCTCCGCCCGCTCGCTGACCAGGCCGGCGTCGGGGCCGTAGAACAGGATGGCCCGGACGTTGTCCGGGGGCGACCGCAGGAACCCTTCGGCGTCTCTCGGATGCACCTTCATGCCGGACGACTCCCCTCGACGGAAAGGCTACGAGGGCCCGGGGCCCGCCTCGCGCAGAAGCCAGACCGAAACGCGCCTGAGCAGGCCGTCCGCGATCAGGCTGATGGCGCGGCGACGCGCGTCGGCGCGGGCGTGAACCGTCGCGAAATCCGATCTGAGGATATTGTATCCGGTCACGGACCGGACCTCGCCCCTGAGCTTCTCGGCTCCCGTCGCCTTTTCGCGCACGACGAACCTCGCGGTCATGATCAGGTCGGCGCGGGTCGCGGTCTCGTCGACGCGAAGCCCGAGATTCTCGGTCCTCCGGGTCACCGAGACCGCAAGGACGTAGCGGGCTCCCTCCGGGCGCGGCCGGAACCTGCGGGCCAGTTCGTGCCGGAGCAGCTGGCCCGTGCGGTCCGGAATGTGCGCGATCTCGAAGCCCGAGAGACCGGCGGGAGACGCCGCGCTGCGGGGGCCGTGCGTGGGCTGGAAACCGCAGGCATGAAGAAGGGCCGCCGCGGCCCACGCCATGCAGACCGCGGCGAGACGCGCCCGGCTCCGGGCGCCCGGGCGTTCAGTGGATGAAGTTGATGATCCGGTTGGGCACATGGATCACCTTGGTCACAGGGTCTCCCCCGAGCGCCGCGGCGACGGTCGGAAGCGCCAGCGCCAGTTCCTCGGCCTCCTCCCGGCCGGCGTCGCGGCCGAGCGTGATCGTGCCGCGGAGACGGCCCCGGACCTGCACCGCCACCTCGACCGAATCGTCGACCAGCAGCCCGGGCGCCGCCTCCGGCCACGGCTCCTGGGCGACCAGCGTGTCGTGTCCCAGCATCCGCCACAGCTCCTCCGCGACATGCGGCATCATCGGCCCCGCGAGCAGGGCGATCGTCTCGAGGCCCTCGCGCAGCACGGATCCCGGCGCCTCGTCGCCGGCCTGGGACACCGCGTTGACGAGTTCGTGGATCCGGGCGACCGCGCGGTTGAAGCGGAAGGCCTCGAGATCCCCGGTCACGCCGTCGATCGCGAGATGCGTCGCCCGCCGAAGGGCGTGCCCGGCCTCCTCGCCCCGCGGGGCCTCCCCCGGCGCGGGCAACCCCGCGGCGCGCGTTCCGACCAGCCGCCACACCCGGTTCACGAACCTCATGGCGCCGGAGATCCCCGCCTCGGTCCATTCCATGTCCCTGTCCGGCGGACTGTCGGACAGCATGAACCACCGCGCGGTGTCGGCGCCGTAGGTCTCGATGATGCTGACGGGGTCGACGACGTTTCCGCGGGACTTCGACATCTTCTCGGACCGGCCCGCAAGCAGGGGCTCGCCGGTTTCCCTGTGGCGCGGCGCGCCGCCGTCTCCGCGCGCCACGTCGCCGGGCTCGACCGCCAGCCCGTCCCGCGTCCGGTAGGTCTCGTGAAGAACCATGCCCTGGGTGAACAGGCCCGCGAACGGCTCGGCCGGGCAGGGATGCCCCGTCCGGTCGATCGCCCGGACGAAGAACCGCGAGTACAGAAGGTGGAGGATCGCGTGCTCGATGCCGCCGATGTACTGGTCGACGGGCAGCCAGCGGCCGACGGCGGTTCCGTCGAGGGGAACGTCCGCGCGCGGGCAGCAGAAACGCGCGAAGTACCACGACGAGTCGACGAAGGTGTCGAGGGTGTCGGTCTCGCGCCGCGCCGCCCCGCCGCATCGCGGGCAGTCGACATGCGGCCAGGTCGGATGGCGGTCGAGCGGATTGCCCGGCAGGTCGAACGACACGTCGCGCGGAAGGACGACCGGCAGGTCGGATTCCGGGACCGGCACGACGCCGCATCGGGCGCAGTGGACCACGGGGATCGGACACCCCCAGTACCGCTGGCGCGACACGCCCCAGTCGCGCAGCCGGAAATTGACCTCGCGCCGGCCCGAGCCGGCGGCCTCGAGCCGCGCCGCGACCTCCTCCTTGGCGGCGGCCACGTCCAGGCCGTCGAGAAAGTCCGAGTTGGCGAGGCGGCCGGGCCCGGTGTAAGCCTCGTCGCCGATCTCCGGGTCGCCCGCCG
The DNA here is from genome assembly GCA_965214975.1 of Alphaproteobacteria bacterium. Classification (GTDB taxonomy): domain Bacteria; phylum Pseudomonadota; class Alphaproteobacteria; order MPNO01; family UBA830; genus JAJEBT01. The sequence continues at coordinate 3,320,223 of OZ244055.1, read as the reverse complement.
CGCCCTCCGGCCTCACCACCGGAAGGACGTCAAGTCCGTGTCCGCGAGCGAACTCCAGGTCGCGCTGGTCGTGGGCCGGGCATCCGAAGATCGCGCCGGTGCCGTAGTCCATCAGGACGAAATTCGCGACATAGACCGGCAGCGTCCGGCCGTCGACGAACGGGTGCCGCACCCGCAGCCCGGTGTCGTGCCCGCGCTTGTCGACCTGCTCGATGACCGCCTCGGACGTTCCCAGAGCGTTGCATTCGGCAACGAACGCCGCCAGTCCGGCGTCCCTTTCGGCCAGCGCCGAAGCCAGCGGATGTTCGGGCGACACCGCGCAGAAGCTCGCGCCGAACAGCGTGTCGTGGCGCGTCGTGTAGACCTCCAGACGCTCGAATCCCGCCGGCGGGGATTCGAAGGCGAAGGAGATGCGCAGCCCCTCGGACCGCCCGATCCAGTTCGCCTGCATCAGCCGCACCTTCTCCGGCCAGCGCTCCAGGGTGTCGAGAGCGTCCAGCAGTTCCTGCGCGTAGTCGGAGATCCGGAAGAACCACTGGGAAAGCTTGCGCTTCTCCACGGGCGCGCCGGACCTCCAGCCGCGGCCGTCGATGACCTGCTCGTTGGCGAGAACCGTGCGCTCGACCGGATCCCAGTTGACCCACGCCTCGCGCCGGTAGGCCAGGCCCGCTTCCAGGAACTCGAGGAACAGCCGCTGCTGGTGGCGGTAGTACCCCGGATGGCAGGTCGCGATCTCGCGGGACCAGTCGATGGAGAGCCCCATCATCCTGAGCTGTCCGCGCATGGTGTCGATGTTGCGGTAGGTCCAGTCCTCGGGATGGACCTTCTGCTCCATGGCGGCGTTCTCGGCCGGCAGGCCGAAGGCGTCCCAGCCCATCGGGTGGAGGACGTTGAAGCCGCGGGCGCGCTTGTAGCGGGCGACGACGTCGCCCATGGTGTAGTTGCGGACATGCCCCATGTGGATGCGCCCCGACGGATAGGGAAACATCTCGAGCACGTAGTATCCGGGCCGGTCCGGGCTTTCGGCGGCCGCGAACAGCGCGCGGCTCTCCCACTCCGCCTGCCAGCGCGTCTCGGCGTCCTTGAACGGGTACCTGGCGTTGTCGGTCGACATGCGGGTTTCCAGCAGCGGGTCGGTTCCGCGCCCCGAACGCCGCCGGGCCGCTAGCCCGCGCCGGCGGTGGCGGCGCTGCGCAGCTGCCGGGCCCGGACCAGAATCTGGTCCTCGATCCTGGTCACGGTCTCCTTGGTCACCTGCTCGAACCGCCACTCCCCGCCGCCGTCGCGGCGCTGGCGGAACATGGCAACGCGAAGACCGTCGGCGCGCAGTTGCCGGTCCAGTATGTAGACGGTGACCTTGAACCGGTCGTCCGGCGTCTCGGGCGGCGAGTACCAGTCGGTGATGATCACCCCGCCGAACGGGTCCGCCGAGGCCAGCGGCATGAACGAGGTGGTGTCGAGACTGGCGCGCCAGAGGAAACCGTTCACGCCGAGAGCCCCCGGCGAGTCGCTCCGGTCCGACCCGAGACCGCCGAGATCCAGAAGATTCAGGCCCTGCGGACCGAAGATGCCCCCCTCGGGGGGATCTCCCGGGGACACGTCCGGATCGGACGGCCCGGCGCTCTCGCACGCCGCGAGCGCCAGCAGAACCGCCGCGGCCGCGGCAAGCGGACGGGCGCGCATTCCATTGTTCACGGTGCTGTCTCCCGAAGAATCGATCCGCTCGAGGACCGCTCCCGCTACGCCGCCTTGGCCGCCGCGCGCGCCCGCGCAAGACCGGGATTGATCTCGCACGCCTCCCCCCAGGTGATCACGTCGAGGGACTTCACGAACTTCCCGACCCCGTCGGTCTGGGCGCACACCTGCCCGAGCTCGATGATCTCCTCCTCGGAGAAATGGCGCTTCAGATCGTCGTAGACGCCGTCGCTGGAATGGTCGCCCTGCTGGAACAGTTTCGCGTAGCGCAGCGCGGCGCGCTCGCGGGCGTCGAACAGGCCGCTGGTCTCGAAATCCGGAAGCGCCATGACCTTGTCCTCCCCGAGCCCTTCCTCCTGCGCCACTTTCGAACGCACGGTCGAGCAGTAGCCGCATTCGTGCCCCATGGAGATGTATATGCGGCACATCTCCTTCAGCGCGTGGGGCAGAAGCCCCTCGTACAGGAGCGCGTTCCAGTACCTGACCCACCCGAGACCCGCGGACGGATGCCGCGCCATGATGCCGACGACACGGGGGTCCGGCGCGCCGGTCCGCTCCGCCGAGGCGACAAGTTCGCGAACCTCGTCGGTCTTTTCCCGTTCCTCGATGTAACGCAGTCTGGGCATCTCGCGCTCCTCTTCGGACATCGGTGCGACAGGCCGCCAATTTCCGCCGTCCGGCCTGTCAGGTCAAGACTCTTTCGGGCCGGGCCGGAATCCGCGGACCGGGCGCGCAGCCTGCCGCACCGTGGCGCGGCAGGCGGAAGAGGGGCGCGAGCGTCCCGAACGCCGCGGCCGGAAGTTCGGGAGGGAATCCGCGGCGGTCCGACGGTCGGGACGGCGATGGCGACCGTCGTCACCGCCCCGCCGCGAAGCCCGGTCCTCCCGGGACCGGCCGCCGCATCGGTCCGCGCGGACGTCCTTCGCCGGCCGTCCCGGTCCCCGCGGGCAGTCTTCCGCCGCCCGCGCCGGTCCTCGCGCGGATGCCCGGTTTCCCTGCGGACGGGAACGACGTTCCCGTTCATCCCGAAGCTGTCGACGGGACTCCCGCGCGGCGCCGGGGCAACGCCCCGGCCCGTCCGTCCGGAATTCCGCGCTCCGTCCGCAACCGCTTCGCGACGCCTGCCGCGCGGAAAGCCGCCACCGGCACGCCGCCGTCCCTTCCCCGTTTTCCGGCAGCGTGGTCGGGAGGCCGGTGCCGCGCAGGCGGTCCGGCAACGAACGACGCGGACTTGCGACGCAGCCGAACGGCAACGGTTCCCCGCCACGAGGCGGCGAAACGTCACGTTCTCCCGGCCTCGCTGCAGCGCAGTTCGGGTTCGCGGTCCATGAGTCTGGCCAGCTGCTCGAGCCTCCGGACCACGGTCTCGCCGATCTGGCCGCGATCCTCCGGCCGGCAGCGCAGGCGAAGCCGCGGCTTGCGCTTTCGCGCCCTCAGCGAGAAACGGCCGATGATCCCGGGGACGCCGCCCGACAGCGTCTCGCCGAGGCGGACGGCGGCGCCGATGATCCGGGACCGCGCGAGCAGTCTCTCCGGCAGCAGGCGCTGCACGTCCTCGAAAGCCTCCCTCGCCCCCGCGTAGCGGGCGAGGACCGCGCACGCCAGGAACGCCCGCTCCTGGTGGGTGGCGTGAAGGCCCGGGGCCCGCAGGATCTCGGCCCCGGCATGAACCGCGCGGTAGTCCGGATGCACCCGCCACCCGATGTCGCTGAGCAGGCAGGCGGCATGGCGCAGTCTCCGCTCCTCGGGCGTTTCCCCGGGAAACAGGCGGCGCGTCCAGCTCGTGAGCTCGAGCGCGTGGTCCGGAAAACGCGCCGCGCGGTGCGCGATGTCCCGGCATGCGCTCACCAGCGGATCCTTCTCCTGCTCGCGCGGCGGCAGCCGCGCATGCGCAAGCCCCTCGCGCAGCCCGGAGGCGGAGAACACCACCGTGCGCGGACGCGCGGTCTCCAGCAGGCACCCCATCACCAGCGACGCGAGCGGCAGCAGGTCGATTCGGCGATGCGAGATGCCGCGCATCCGCGCAAGCGACGTCCGGCTCTGCCGGGCCAGGATCTCCGCGGTTGCGGCGATCTCCGGCCGGCGCAGGGTGTAATGGTCGATCACGCTCAAGGGGTAGTCGCTGCGCACCATGTGCGCCCGCGCCAGGGAGCGCCAGCTTCCGCCGACCGCGTAGAGCGACGCGACGCGCGCGTCCCCGAGCCAGGGGATGCCGGCGAGCGCCTCCTCGACCATGGCGCGCGCGCGCTTCTTCGACCTCCCGGCCATGGCGCTGAGATTCAGCGATCCGAGCGGCAACGTGACGTGCTCTCCGATGCGGCCCCTGTCCAGACGGACGAGCTCGAGGCTGCCGCCGCCGAGATCCCCCATGACGCCGTCGGCCGACGGCATCCCGCTCAACACCCCGAGAGCGGCGTACTCCGCTTCCTCGGCTCCCGAGAGAACCCGCACCTTCAGTCCGCATCGGCGCCGCGCCGCGCGCACGAAGTCCCGCCCGTCCTCGGCGTCGCGGATCGCCGCGGTGGCGACGGCGTCGACCGTGCCCACGCCCATCGAATCCAGCAGCGAGACGAAGCGCTCGAGACTCTCGAGCGCGCGTCCGGCGCCGTCCGGCGCAAGCCGTCCGCTCTTGCGCAGGCCGTTTCCCAAACCGCACATGACGGTTTCGTTGAACAGGGGCAGCGGCGAACGGCGCAAGCCGTCGAACACCACCAGGCGCACGGAATTGGATCCGATGTCGACGACTCCGTAAGGCGTCAGCGCCACCTCTCTTCCGGAGGCGGATCCCGTCAGGTGCCGGCCGAACCGCCTACTCGCCGTCGGCAATCCGCAGCCTCGCCGGACCGCCCGATCGACGCAGCGCGCTGCCGCGGCCCGACAGGCTCGGATTGGTCATGAAATAGGTGTGCACGGAAAACCCCTCGCCGGTCGCCGGAAGCCTTTCGTAGGTGCCGTCCGGAAGCATGCGCGAGGACTGGAGGTCGTCCTTGAGATTCGCGACCATGATCTGGTCCAGGATCTGGCGGTGGACGGTCTCGTTCTCGATCGGCACCAGCGCCTCGCAGCGACGGTCGAAATTCCGCGGCATCCAGTCCGCGGAGGTGATGAACACCTTGGCGCGCGGCGACGGCAGCTTGTAGCCGTTGCCGAAGCAGACGATGCGCGAGTGCTCGAGGAACCGCCCGATGATGCTCTTGACCCGGATGTTCTCGGACAGCCCGGCCACGCCGGGGCGCAGGCAGCAGACGCCGCGCACCACCAGCTCGATCTCGACCCCGGCGGCGCTCGCCTCGTAGAGCTTGTCGATGATCGGGCCGTCGACCAGCGAGTTCATCTTGGCCCAGATCGCCGCCGGCCGGCCGGCGCGCGCATGGGCGATCTCCCGGTCGATCAGGTCGATGAGCGACTGGCGCAGGCCGAACGGGGCGACCCACAAGCATTCGAACGAATCCGGCACCGCGTAGCCGGTGGTGAAGTTGAACAGCCGCGCCGCGTCGCGCCCGAGGCGCTGGTCGCAGGTGAAGAACGACAGGTCGGTGTAGATGCGCGCCGTCACCGGATGGTAGTTGCCGGTGCCGAAATGCGCGTAGGTGACGAGGCTGCCGTGCTCGCGCCGGACCACGCAGGTCACCTTGGCGTGGGTCTTGAGGTTCATGAAGCCGTAGACCACGTGCACCCCCGCCCGCTCCAGCGAGCGCGACAGCTCGAGATTGGTCTCCTCGTCGAAACGCGCCTTCAGCTCGACCAGCGCGGTGACGGTCTTCCCCGATTCCGCGGCCGCGATCAGCGCCTTGACGATCGGCGACTCCGAGGTCGTCCGGTAGAGCGTCTGCTTGATCGCCAGCACCTCCGGATCGCCGGCGGCCTGCTCGAGGAACTGGACGACCACGTCGAAGCTCTCGTAGGGATGGTGAACCACGATGTCCTTGCCGCGGATCGCCGCGAAGCAGTCGTTGTCGAACTCCCGGACCCGCTCGGGAAAGCGCGCCTGGTAGGCCGGGAACACCAGATCGGGACGGCCGCAGTCGATCATCTCGGCGAGCCGCTCCTTGCCCAGGATGCCGGACACCTCGATGATGTCCTGCGCCGACGCGTTGACTTCGCCGCTCACGAGTTCGCGCAGGGATTCCGGCATGTCGGTGCTCAGCATCAGCCTCACCACGCTGCCGCGCCGGCGCTGGCGCAGCATGGTCTCGAACAGCGCCACCAGATCCTCCGCCTCCTCCTCGTACTCGATGTCGCTGTCGCGGATCAGCCGGAAGGTTCCGCTCTCGACGATGCGGTAGCCGGGAAACAGCCGGTCGATGAACAGCTCGACCAGGCTTTCCAGCGTCATGAAACGGATCGCGTCGCCCGGAAGCCGCGTGAAGCGCCGGGCCTGCGGCGGCAGCGGCACAAGGGCCAGCATCTGCTTGCCGTCGGCGACGTTCTCCAGTTCGAGCGCGAGGGAGAAGCCCCGGTTGGCCAGGAACGGAAACGGATGGGCCGGGTCGACGGCGAGCGGCGTCAGAACCGGAAACACCTGGTTGAGGAAATAGTCGGAGAGCCACGTCACCTCGCGCTCGTCCAGTTCCCCGGGCGCGACCACGGAGATTCCGGCCTCGGCGAGCAGGACGCGAAGACGCCGCCACACCCCTTCCTGTTCCTCCATCAGCCGCGCGGCATCCCTCGACGCCTCGTCGAGCTGTTCCAGGGGGGTGCGGCCGTCGATGCTGGGCTGGCTGATGCCGGCAAGCACCTGCCCCCGCAGGCCCGCCAGACGGACCATGAAGAACTCGTCGAGATTGGCGGCCGAGATCGAGAGAAAGCGCAGGCGTTCCAGCAGAGGATGGCCGAGGTTGTCGGCCTCCTGGAGAACGCGCCAGTTGAACGCCAGCCAGGACAGCTCGCGGTTGAGGTAGCGTTCCCGGGGCGGCTTGGGCCACGCCCCCGCGGCGGGCGCGGACGCACCGTCGACGGACGGGCCGTCGGAAGCGCTCCCGTCGGCCGGCGGCGCCGTTGCCGTGACGTCGGCCACTCGCCTTCCCTCCGCGCTTCGGAACCGCGAGGCGGCCCGGTTTCGTCATCGCTCCCGCGGAGCCCAGCATATAGGATTGTCCGGGCGTCGCAACGGAATGGCACCGCGGGGCGCGGCCGGCGGAAGCGGACCGGGCCGCCCCGTCTGCTATGATGGCGAACGGGCGGAATCCCGCCTCTTCCCTGCCCAGCCGCCGCTCCGGACCGTCGGAAAGCCATGGCCGAACCGTCTTCCCGCTACAGCCAGAGGGCGCCGATCCGCCTCCAGCGCCGCCCGCCCACCCTCGCCGGGACCGACATGTCCCCGAGGATGGACCCCCGGCAGTACGAATCCGAGCTCGCCCGGCTTCAGGACCGGCTGAAGAGGATCTCCATGGTCTACAAGGACCGAGGGGAGCGGGCGATCGTCCTGCTCGAGGGGTGGGACGCCGCCGGCAAGGGCGGCCTCATCCGCCGGATGTGCTGGCCGCTGGATCCGCGCGGCATCAAGGTCTGGGCGATCGGGCCGCCCGCCCCGGAAGACGTCGGCCACCACTATCTCCACCGCTTCTGGAACCGGCTGCCGCGGCGCGGCCAGTTCGTGGTTTTCGACCGCTCGTGGTACGGGCGCGTCCTCGTGGAGCGGATCGAGGGCTTCGCCACGGATTTCGAGTGGCAGCGCGCCTACACGGAGATCAACGAGTTCGAGTGCATGCTGACCGACGACGGCATCCGGCTCGTGAAGATCTTCCTGCACATCACGCCCGAGGAACAGCTCGCGCGCTTCCGCGCCCGCTTCAAGGATCCTCTCAAGCGGTGGAAGCTCACGGAAGAGGATCTGCGCAACAGGAACCGCCTCGAGGAGTACCGAACGGCGATCGACGAGATGTTCCACAGAACCTCGACCGTGCTGCGGCCGTGGAACGTCGTCCCGGCGAACGACAAGAAGTTCTCGCGCGTCGCGGCGCTGCGGCTGATCGTCGGGAAACTGTCGAAGGACATCGACATGACGCTCCCCGAACCCGATCCGGATTTCGAGAAGCGGGCGCGCAGGCTCTTCAGGCGCTCCGGGGGCTGACGGCCGGTCCGTCGCCCTCCCCGGCGTTCAGTGATGCTGGCGCAGTTTCCGCTTGTTGCGCCGCAGCTGCTTCGCGACATGCTCGGCGGCGAGATTGAAGCTCGCGTAGGCGTCCGGGGCGTCCGCATGGCCCTCGGCGTGGATGTCGTGCCCGACATGCACGGAAACATGCGCGCGAAAGCCCGGCCCCTCGCGCGAGAACGTCACGTGCGCATTGGCCGCATCGGAGAAATACTTGCCGACGTCTTCCTCGAGATGCCTGGTCGCGTGGTCGCGCAGGGCCTCCCCCACATCCACCTGGTGTCCGCTGACGATGATCTTCATGACGCTCCGGCGATTCCCGCAAGGCCCCCGCGACGACGGGCCTGCCAACGACGTCGCGACGATACCATCCGCCCGCGGCGGCGGCAAGTCCGCATGTCCGCGCCGGGCCGCCCGCCCGCGATCCACCGCGGCATCACCGGTCCTCTCGGCCCGCCCGCCTTCCCCGGCGGCCGCCACCGCCTCGGCCGCCCTTCCCGGCGAGCGGGAATCGCCCTGTCGCGCCTCCTTCTCGAAACGGCGGGGTCTCCCGAAGGCCGCAAGTTCCTCACCCGGGCGGACGGGCTCCGGTTCCGGCTTGCGCCACGAGCGGGCGAGGGCCGCAAGGGCGCGCGGGATCCTTGCCGAAGGCCGAACGCCGACCCGCCCGTTCGCGGGCGAGCCGGAGTCGCTGTCCGAACCCGCGCCTCTCCTTCCGCGTCGCCGGGATTCCTGTCGACATTCACCGAGTCGAAGACTCCGGGGCACGGTCGTCCGTGTCGCTCCGCCCGCGTGAACGCGACGGCGCGCCGCCGCCGGACGACTGACGGCCGAAGGGAAACCGGCATCGAGAGGCCCGGGTTCGGAGCGAGTGGCGAAGCCGTCGTTCCGGACCAGCGGGCGGGCAACAACGCGGATCGGGAAACGGGCCCGTCGCCGTCGGCGGTTTTCGACCCCAGTCCGGCAGGCTGGTAGATTCCCGTCGCGGTCCGGGCGGACTCCGGATCCGGCACGCGGGGCGAAAACCATGAGCCGAACCGAGACGACGACCGCGGCTCCGGCGCGCGACCCGGTCCGCGCCATGCCGGCGAACGAGGCGGAACCGGAGGCCTTCGGAGCGGGGCCGCCGTCGTCGGACGGGGAGACCCTCCATACCTGCCCCATGCATCCCGAGATCGTCCGCGAACGGCCGGGCGACTGCCCGCTCTGCGGCATGGCGCTCGAGCCGACGATCCCGTCGCGAACGGCCGGACCCGACCCGGAACTCGTCGATCTCCGCAGGCGCCTCGCCGTCGCCGCGCCGCTCGCGGTCGTGGTCGCCGCCCTGGCCATGGGTCCGCAGCTCGCGGGCCTTTCCGGCTGGCTGGAACCGCGCCTCGACGCCGCGCTGCAGTGTCTGCTGACCTTGCCGGTCGTCTGGCTGTGCCGGTCGTTCTTCGCGCGCGGCTGGGAATCCGCGATCAGGCTGTCCCCCAACATGTGGACGCTGATCGCGCTGGGCACCGGCGCCGCAGGCCTTGCCAGCCTGGCCGCGCTCGCCGCGCCGGGCCTGTTTCCCGAAACGGTTCGCGGCGCCGGCGGCCAGCCGCCGGTCTATTTCGAGGCGGTCGCGGTCATCCTCGCGCTGGTTCTTGCCGGACAGGTCATGGAGGCGGCCGCGCGCGCGCGCACCGGCGGCGCCATCCGCGCCCTTCTCGATCTCGCGCCGCGGACGGCGCGCAGGGTGAAGGACGGCGGCGAGACGGACGTGCCGCTCGACGACGTGCGCCGGGGCGACGTGCTGCGCGTGCGCCCGGGCGAGAGCGTGCCGGTCGACGGCACGGTCCTCGGCGGCCGGTCGGCGGTCGACGAAAGCATGATCACCGGCGAACCGGTGCCCGTGGCCAAGGGCGAGGGCGATCCCGTCACCGGCGGGACGACCAACGGCGCGGGGGGCTTCCTGATGCGCGCCGACAGGGTGGGCGCGGACACCGCGCTCGCCGGCATCGTGCGCCTCGCCGCGGCGGCGCAACGCAGCCGGGCGCCGGTCCAGGCGGTCGTCGACCGGGTCGCGGCGGTCTTCGTGCCCGCGGTCGGGGCCGTCGCGGCGGTCTCGTTTCTCGCCTGGCTCGTTCTCGGCCCGCCTCCGGCGTTCGCCCATGCCCTGATCTCGGCGGTGAGCGTTCTCGTCATCGCCTGCCCCTGCGCGCTCGGCCTCGCGACGCCGATGTCCGTGATGGTGGCGATGGGACGCGGCGCGCGTTCGGGCGTGCTTGTCCGCGACGCCGAGACCCTGCAGCGTCTGGCCGGCGTCGGCGTGCTGATCGTCGACAAGACGGGCACCCTGACCGAGGGGCGGCCGGTCCTGGCCGACGCCGTTCCCGCGGCGGGCACGGAACGGCTCCGGCTCCTGGCCGTCGCCGCCGCGCTCGAACGCGGTTCGGAGCACCCGCTCGCGGACGCGATCCTCGACGGCGCGGAGCGCGCGGGCGCGGCACGCCTCGAGGCCTCGGACTTCCGGGCCGCGCCGGGCCGCGGCGTGGCCGGCACGGTCGACGGCCGGCCCGCCGTCCTCGGGAACGCCGCGATGCTCGAGGAGGCGGGCATCGCGCCGGGGGAGCTTGCCGCAGCCGCCGACGGGCTGCAGGCCGCGGGCAGGACCACCGTGCTCGTCGCGTTCGACGGCCGGCCGGCCGGCGTGATCGGCGTGGCCGACCCGGTGCGCGCCGGCGCTCCCGCAACCGTCCGCAAGCTCCGCGAAGCCGGCCTCCGCATCGTCATGGCGACCGGCGACAACCGCCGCGCCGCCGAGGCGGTCGCGCGGGAGGTCGGGATCCGGGAAGTCCATGCCGAGATCGACCCGCAAGGCAAGCACCGGCTGGTCGACGAGTTCAGGAATGCCGGAGCGAAGGTCGCCATGGCCGGGGACGGCGTGAACGACGTGCCGGCGCTCTCGGCCGCGGATGTCGGAATCGCCATGGGATCGGGCGCCGACATCGCGGTGCGAAGCGCCGGCGTGACGCTGCCCGCCAGCGACGTCGCCGGCATCGCCGCCGCGTGCGGCCTCTCCCGCGCCGCGATGCGCAACATCCGCCAGAACCTGTTCTTCGCTTTCGTCTACAACGCGCTCGGCGTCCCGGTCGCGGCCGGCGGCCTGGTGGCGTTTTTCGGGCTGTCGTTCTCCCCGATGATCGCCGCCGCCGCGATGAGCCTGTCGTCGGTCTCGGTGATCGCCAACGCCCTAAGGCTCCGTTCGGCGCGGATATGACGCCCCGCCCGCCGGCTGCGGCGAAAACGCGGCCGGTAAGGCGATGAACGTTCCGTCGTTCCGGCGCGCGACCTCGCGCATCAGGATCTCGAACCGCCCGAGCGTCCGCGGGGACACGAATCCGATCGCGTGAACCCGCGCCCGGGGCGCGCCGGTCGCCGGGTCGGCGTTGAGCGCGTCGAGGGTCCGGAGAACCGGGTCGTAGGACGACCCCGTGTAGTCGTCGCCGAAGATGTAGATCGAGACGCTGGGGGTTCCGCGCACGTACCGGCGCAGCGCCAGCTCGAGGCCCTCGACGGGGCTCGAGTTGGAGGCGATCGCCCATGTCCGGAACTGACGCAGGACGTGCTCGCGCGTGGTCCTGGTGTCGGGTATCCAGCGGTTGCGGTAGCCGGCCATCAGGGGCACGCCGTTGTCGTTCAGGATCTGGAACCCCTTGAGCCTGGGGTGGATCCGGACGACGTTCTCGATCTCCCGCGTGACCCGCGGCCAGATCGTCTGCATGCTGCCCGAAGTGTCGACGACGAACACCACGTGGTCGCGGTCGACCGGAATGCCCCCGACCTCGTCGTCGCGGCGGCCGATGTCGTCCGCCTTCCGTCGGCGGGTGTCGGTGGCGCGCCGGACGGCGCGAAGATCCTCGACCCTGCCGAGAACAGCCTCGCGTTCGCCCGCCGCCGCGGCAAGAGCGCGTTCGACTCCGGCCGTCTCCTCGAGGCGGCGCCGAAGCTCCGCCCGGATCGCCGCGAGCGAGGCGGTCCCGCGGGCAAGTTCCGATTTCAGCGTCTCGACCCGCCCGTCGGCCTCGACCACTTCCCGGAGCAGGACCGCGGGGTCGTCCGCGCCGCCGGTCTCGTCCGAGATCGAGAACTGGGAGATCAGGACCAGCAGCGCCACCGCGCCGAAACCGCACGAGATGACGTCGAGGAACGAGAGGCTGAAGATCTCGAACTCGCGGCGCCGGGGTTTCACGACCGCCCCCGTCTCACGGCCAGCTCGAGGCGGGGCTGATCAGGATGCCGCCCGTGGACGCCGTCCAGCGCCAGTATTCGTGGGCCGCAGCGGGATCGCCCTCTATGGGCAGCAGGACGACGTTCACCCGCGCGCCGTCGAGGCCGGCGCCGGCGATCGTGTGGCGCGCCAGCGCCGCCCGGCATGCGCCGGAGATGGTGCGCGACGCCCCCCACAGGGAACTGCAGCCGGCGAACGGGTTCAGGCTGCGGTAGCCGGAAGTGCCCGCCGTCGGCAAGCCGTCGGTGACGAGGTAGAGGTCGGTCGGCCGGTGCGCCGCGACCGCGGCCAGCCCGGAGGCCAGATTCGTCGGCCCCGTCGGCACGAAACCCTCGAGATCGGCAAGAACCCGCCGGACCCCGGCTTCGTCCCAGCCCTCGATCGCCGTCTTCGCGCCGAGACGGGTCGCCTTGCTGTTGAAGGCGACGACGACGGTGCGGGCCCCGTCCGGCAACCGTTCCAGCAGCCACGCAACCACCCGCCTCGTCCGCTGCCATTTCGGCCCCTTGCGCTGCGCGTCCCCGGACATGTTCTTGCGCCGGATGACATCGATCAGCTTCTCGTCGGTCATCGACGCGCTGGCATCGACCAGGATGGCGATGCGCTCGCCCTCCACCCGCAGGCCCATGATGTGGTTCTCTCCGCCCTTGCGGCGGACCTGACCCGGATCGCGGGGCTCCGGCGCCTTCGCGGTCCCGACGGCTCTCTCGAGGTCGCGGAGCGCGGCGGCGTGCCCGGCGATTTCCGCGCGGCGCCGCGCGAGTTCGCCCCGCGCCCGGCCCAGCGCCTCGCCCTGCGCCGCGGCCTCGTCGCCGGCGTCGTCCGCCGCTTGCCGGATTTCGGCGAGGCGGTCGCCCAGTTCCCGCTCCACCCTCTCCAGCCGGACCAGATCGGCGGCGAGCCGGTCGGCCTCGAGCGTCACGTTCCGGGGATCCTGGCGGACCAGCATCAGCACGAGGATGACGGCCCCGAGGCCGCAGGACATGACGTCGAGGAACGCGAGGTTGAACCCCTCGGGCGCGCGGCGGGTCTTCAGCTCCGCCCCGCGTTGCTGATGCGGTTCAGCAGGAAGGACTCGCAGTACTCTTGGGTGTCCACCAGGACGCCGTCCTGCAGACGCTGCAACTGGTGAAGAAGAAACATCAGCACGATGCTGATCAGGAGCGCGACGAGAGTGGAGTTGAAGGCGATGCCGAGGCTTCCCGTCATGCCCGCGATGTTCCCGGCCAGCGCCTCGTCGGCCCGGGAAAGCGCCTCGCCGATGCCGCGCACGGTGCCGATGAAGCCGACTGCGGGGATCGCCCAGATCAGGTAGCGGACCATCGAGTTCTCCGCCTCCTGCTTGTGGGCCAGCGCGTCGACGCTCGCCTCGATGGTCTCGGACGTGCTGTGCACGTCCCCGGTGATCAGGAACCTGCGCAGGCTGGTCGTCAGGGTGCGGACGAGGGGCGTGTGGCGCGCCGCCGGAGGCAGGTCGTCGAGAGTCTCCAGAACCGTGCCCAGATCGCCTTCGGCTCCCGCGCCGCCGTCGAGAAGATCGACGTTGAACAGGTAGCGCTGGCGGAGGATCGCGAGGCTCTTGTCGCCGATCATGAAGATTCCCCAGAGCATCAGGATGACGCAGATCTCCTGCTCCCAGTCCTTGAGAATGACCACGATCGCGCGCGGAGCGCTTTCGCCGGCGGCCTGCGCGGCCTCCGCGACCAGCGCCGCTTCCGGCCGGATGACGCCGACATACAGAAGGTGGACGGCGAAAATCGAGACGATCAGCGCGAGAACGTACCGGGCGGCGGGCGGCATCGCGGTTGCCTGTCCGAAAAGCTAGATGTCGACGGGAAAGGAGACGGGCGAGTTCAGGCTGAACGCGCCTTGCGCCCAGGCCCAGGAAAGGCCGCCGAGGCCGATGGCCAGCGCGGCGGCGGCCGCCAGCAGGCGGCGACGGCGGCGGTTATCGGGCCCCGTCCTCGACATGAAGGTATCTCCCGATCCTGAATCCCACGTCGTCCCGGCCCCCCGAAAGCCCCTGGCGATAGGACGCGCGCAGCGTCGTGCGCGTTCCGGACCGCCAGCCGGGGCCCTTCACCACGCGCGTGTTTCCGTGGCGCGGCCCCAACGGGTCGACCCGCGCCGCGCCCGGCTCCGGTGGCATCGCGGAATACCGGTCGTGGACCCATTCGCGGACGTTGCCGGCCAGGTCGAACAGCCCCGATCTCTCGGCGGGAAAGCTGCCCGCCGGCGCGACGCGCGCGAAGCCGTCATTGTAGCCGGGGACGAAGCGACGGACCACGCCTTTCGCGGTCTCGTCGGCGATGTTGCCGGCACGGTCGGGAACGGCGTCGGCGTCGCCCCACGGAAAAACGGTCCGTCCGGTCCTGCCGGCGCGGCGGGCGAGCCATTCCCACTCCGCTTCGGTGAGCAGCCGGTAGCCCTCGCTCGCGGGGTCGATGCCGACGACCCGGCCGTTCGAGATCCGGTAGAACGGCGGCAGCCTCTCCCCGGCGCTCATCCAGTTGGCGAACGCCGCCGCGTCGTCCCACGACACGTTCGTCACCGGCTCGTCGCCGGCACCGGACCGGCCCGCCCGGAACCTCGAGAACTGGGCGTTCGTCACCTCGTGCCGGGAGGCGTAGAACGGCTTGCGGAGATCCACGCGCCTCTCGAACTCGTTCGCGCGCCGGCCGCGCTCGCCGCGCGGCGCCCCCATGACGAAAGGCCCGGGCTCGAACAGGGCGAGGACCGGGCCGGCAGGGCTCCTGTATTCGCGCGGAGCCTCCGCGAGCCGCGCCGCCGCTTCGGTCAGCAGCCGTTCGGAAACGACGATCCGGCCGCCCTCCCGGGGCGCCACGGTTCTGACGGCCGTTCGGTAGCCCGGGCGGCGCATCTCGATCCGGTGGGGCTCGGCGGTGAGCGGCAGCGCGAGCCGCCCCTCGCCGCGCCGCTTGCCGTCAACGAGAATCTCCGCCGGCGGCTCGGTCCGGATCTCCACCTCCCCGAGCCGGGGAGCCAGGGCGAAACGCATCTCGCGCGCCTCGCCGGGCGCGAGGCCGACGGTTCGGGTCTCCCGGCGGTAACCCGGGCGGAGATAGACGACGCGGTGGTCTTCGCCGGCGGTGACGCGCAGCGGTTCGGACGGCGGAACGCGGCGGCCGTCGACAAGCAGCCGTCCGTCCGGAGGGTCGACGGAAAACGTCAGCGTCGCGGACAGTCTCTCCAGAACGTAGCGGCGCTCGACCTCGGGCCTCCCCCGCGTGATCCGGACTGTGTCGGCGAGCGTCCTGTAGCCGGAAGCCACGAGTTCGAGACGGTGCGCGCCGCCGTCGACGGCACGCTCCAGCGGCGTCCGGCCGGCGCCGCGGCCGTCGACCCGGACCTCGGCGCCCGCCGGCTCCGACACGACCCGCAACCGCCCTCGAACGGGAGCCAGGGAGAACGCGAGCTCCGCGGTTTCGCCCCGCCCGACCTCCACCGCCCGGGCCGCCGGCAGAAAGAACGGGTGGTCCGCGGCGACGTCGTGGCGCCCGGCCTCGACCTCGCGGTCGAGGCCCGCGCCGACCGCCACGGGCTTGCCGTTCACGCGCCAGGACGTGTCGGCGAGCCGCGGGCGCGCCTCGGCCACGATCCTGCCCGGCAGCGGCGCCAGCACGACCGGGACGGCGCGGCCGCGCTCCTCCGGGGCCAGTCTTCGCGTGAGCCCGGCGAACCCGTTCGCGCGCACCGCGATCACCGGCGACCGCGACAGGCCGTAGACGGCGCGGCCGACGGCGACCGTCAGCCCCTCGACGACGTGAACCGACGCCTCGGCCTCCTCGGGGAAGACCTCGATCCGGGTTCCGGAGGTGGCGAACAGCATGCCCGCCACGCCGGCCGCGAGCGCGGCGACGCCGAACAGGGCGGCCGCGTGGAACCTTGCCTGGCGCCGGCGCGCGGCCTTGAGGCTCCGCTCAAATTCGCTCATCGGGTATGACTTCGAGAACCAGGCCGGAAGCTCCGGGGAGAACCTCGACGGCAACGCTCTTGGACCGGAATCCCGGCCGGACGCCCTCGAAAACGTACCTGCCGGGGCGAAGCCTCACGGTCCTGTCGGTGGTGGCGCCGACGATGCCGACGCCGCGCACCCTGATGTCGGTCTTGCCGTCGGAAATCACCCGGACCGGAACCGGCGCCGCATAGGCGTCCGCGAGCTCCGCCAGCTCGCCGGCCTTGCGGGCGAGCGACGGGCTGCGCGAGGCGTGGCGCGCCGCGCGGCCCAGAAGAGCCCGGACGCCCGGCGCGACATCCCGCGACGCCAGCCGCCGGGGAGCGTCGAGATGACGCTCGATGTCCGCCCGCAACCCGTTCACCTCGCGCGCGTCGGCGAGAGCGGCGCCGAGTTCCTCGTCGCCGGGAGCATGCCGCAACGCTTCCGCGTAGGCCTTTTCGGCTGCCGGCCAGTCGTCGAGCGCCACCGCCTCGAGCGCCCGCGCGACGAACCCCTCGACCGCCAGCGCAGCCTCCAGCGCGGAAATCTCGCCGGCGAGCAGATCGGCCTCGCCACGGCCGGGGCGGAGCGACCGGGCCGTGGCGAGATGGCGCCGCGCCGCGCCGGGATCCCGCACGCGCACGCTCTCCATCCCGGCGTCCACGGCGGCGGCGAACCGGCGGTCGCGAAGCGCCCCGCGGACGGTCCCCAGCCTGTCGGCGAGCCGCCGGCGCGTGCCGTCGATCGCCAGCGCAGCCTCCAGATGCCGCTCCTCGGCCGCCAGGTCGTTCCCGGCCCGGGCGGCGGCGGCGTCCTCGACCGCCGCCGCCAGCGCCGGCAGTCTCTCGATGCGGACGGCGAGTTCGAGAGCCTCGGGGGAGTCGGGCCGGATGGCCAGGGCGCGGGCGACGTCCCGTGCCGCCGCGTCGTGATCGTAGCCCTCTCGGGCCGCCCGCGCGCCGGCGAGCGCGGCGTCGAACGCGGCGTCGCGGACCGCGAGCTCGCGCCGGGCGGCGGCGGCGGACGCCGACAGGATCTCCAGGGCCTCGCCGTAGGCGCCCTCGCCGAAGCGGTCGACCGCGGCGTCCCTGCCGTCCAGGATCTCCCGCTGCGCGGCCGGGTTCCAGCGCGCGAAGTCCGGATCGGCCACCGCCGGCCCGAGACCGCCCCGGAAATCCCCGAGAGCCGACTTGAAGGCCTCGCGGGCACGGGCCGCCACGGCATCGACCGGCGTTCCGGGCGCGGCCGACGGGGCGGGCGCCGGAGGCGCCGCCGACGGCGCCTTCCGGCCGGCCGGCGCGTCCGGGGAAACGGGGCCGACCGCGACGACGCCGAAGAGGAACGCCGCGACGACGGCCGCGCAGCCGGCAAGCGCGAGCGCGAGGCCGAGATGGCGGCGCCTGGTCCGCCTGCTCTCCCGTTCGAGTGTCTCGTGCAGCATGGAAAGCGGACCGGCCGCTCAGAAACGGGTCTCGGGCGTTCTCTCTTCCTCGAAGATCCGCTGCAGGAACGCGCGCCACTGCGCGAACTGCTCCCTGGCGTCGCCCGACAGTTCCACCGTCTCCCTGTCGAAGGCCATCACGCGCGGCGACATCTCGAGGTCGATCGAACGGCCGAGCTCCTCCAGCTGTTCGCGATGCACCCAGGCTCCCTCGGCCGTCTGGAAGCTCTGCAGGACCATCTGGGCGCCGATCGTGGCCGTGGCCACGCCGGCGCCCACCGCGCCGGGACTGTAGCCCCCCGAGTTCGAGTGGCCCGCGGAGCCGACAAGCGCGCCCAACCCGATGAACAGCGCGCCGAGGAAGGCGTCGCCCACGGCCTCGCGGTTGACCTCCCGGCGCGCCTCCTTCTCGACCAGGCTCGCTTCCTGCCACGTCAGATAGCTTTCCCGCATGGACTCGCTGAACTCGGCGTAGTTCTCCTGCAGCCCGTCGAGAAACAGCTGGTCGCGCACCCGCACCGCCCGCACGCGCCGCAGCATGGGATCGTCGTCGGCGGGCAGGCTCGCGAGCCCGACGCGCCCGCCCTCGAACCGCAGATGCCCGGAGAAGGCGTCCTCCGATAGGTTCGCGCCGAAACGCAGTTCCGCCAGGGCCGTGAGAGCCTCGAGCTCCCCGGAGGGACGATCGTCGAGTTCGTGGGCGATGCGGTTCGCCGCCGTCTCGAACACCGGATCGTAGGGATCCCTGCCGTCGTTGCGCGGGTTCCGGTGGAAATCGGGCGACACGGTGTGCGAGAACGTCCGGACGAACCATTCCCGCCCCGACACGTCGACCGGCCGGATCTCGATCCCGACGTCCTCGCCGTCGGATTCGAGAATGCGGCCGAGAACGTAGAGATCCCCCGTGGCCGTCCGGTCGGGAGCGACGCGCACGGCGGCGAACGCCCCGACGTCCTCGAGAGCGAGCTTGAGCTTGTGGGCGAAACGGTTCGCCTCCGCCCGCCGCAGTTCCGGCCAGACGCCTTCCTGCCCGTAGTTCCGCGCCTCGTCCGAAAGACCGGGGTCGAACACCGGAACGATGACGTCGAGCCGGTGCCTGGCGGGATCGACCGCGGCGGGACCCCTGGGGTCGAACAGCGAGGACAGGGCGGGCCCCACGCCCGGGCCGGAACCCGTGCCGACGCAGCCCGCCAGGGCGAAACAGGCGCAAAGCGCGCAAACGCCGATCCCGCGAAACAGCATCCTCATTCCGGTCTCCGGGATCTCCCTCGATCGCCCGCGGGCAGTCCCTTGTAGCGGCGGTACTCGTTCCACAGGCGCTTCCTCACCTCGGGGTCCGTCTCTTCCGTCGCCGCCTTGCGGATCATCGCCTCCAGCACGCTGTCGTTGTCGGCGGGCGGAATGTCCTCCGGCGTCCTGCCGACCGGCTCGGTGGCCGCCGTCGCCGTTTCCGTCGATCCGTCCGTTGCGCCGTCGACGCCCCCGGCCCCGCCGCGGGATCCGGACGCGTCGGCGGCCGCCCCGCCCGAGATGTCCCCGGCGGCCAGCGAGTCCGCGCCTCCCCCTCCGCCCGGGGACGCCCGGGCCTCCTGGCACTCGTCGAAGCGGCCGAGCGAACGCGCGAGGGCGACGTCCATCCGCGCGATCCGCTCCTCCCGGGTCAGCCCCGGCACGTCGACGTAGTCGATCGACACGTCGGCGCAGTCGCGGCCCGGAGCGGGGGGTTTCTCGTCCTTCCGTTCGGACTGGGCGCCGACGGACCCGGCCAGCAACGCCGTCGCGAGGAACAGGGCCGGGAATCCGGCGAATCGCGGAGCCGGCAAGCCGCCTCTCCCGTGATTCCAGCGTGCGGAAACCTACGACCGGCGCGCCGGCCGGTCAAGTCGGAGCGGAAGTCCGGTCGATGCCCCGGCAAGCGCGCGAACGGCGCGGGCCGACGGCAGCCGGACGCCCGCCGACCGTTTCCCGGACCGCGCCCCGCCGGCACGCCGGCCGTCCGACCGAACGAGACGCCGTGGCCGGGCCGCCTGCCGGAACCGCGGAACGAATCGCCGGTCCGCGGCGGTTTTCGACTCGATCCCGGAGGATCGCTAGAATCGGGTCGCCCCCCGCCGTTCCCGGCGGGAACCGCGGCCAGGACGGGCCGGCGGTTTCGCGGCGACCCCGGAAAGGATGCGGATGGTCCCTCAGGATACCGGCCCGACGAACCCGGCGCCCGAACCGCCCGGCGGCGTCCGGCCCGGCGGCAGGGCGGGCCTGTCGGTCAAGCGCCTCGCGCCCGCGGCGCTGCTCGTGGCCGGTCTCGCCGCGTTCTTCGCGTTCGACCTCGACGCCTATCTCTCGCTCGACCTCCTGAAGGAGCACCGCGGGACCATGCGGGCATGGGTCGAGGCCAACACCCTCGCGGCGGCGTTGCTCTACATGCTGGTCTACGCCGCCGCCGTCGCGTTCTCGGTTCCGGGCGCGACGATCATCACGATCACGGGCGGCTTTCTCTACGGCCCGGTCGTCGGCACGCTCTACACGGTCGTCGGGGCCAGCGTCGGCGCGGCCGCGGTGTTCCTCGCGGCCCGCTACGCCGTCGGCGACTGGCTGCGGGCCAAGGCCGGGCCGACGGTCAAGCGCATGGAGACCGAGTTCCGCGACAACGGCGTGAGCTACATGCTGATCCTGCGGCTCGTGCCCCTGTTCCCGTTCTGGCTCGTCAACCTGGTGCCGGCGTTTCTCGGCGTCAGCTTCCGTCTCTACATGATCTGCACCTTCGTGGGCATCATTCCGGGATCCTTCGTCTACGCGCTGGTGGGGGACGGCGCCGGCGCGGTGCTCGACCAGGGCGGCGATCTCGATCTCGGCATCATCTTCTCGCCACGGATCCTGGCGCCGATCGCGGGCCTCGCGCTTCTGGCCTGCGTGCCGCTGGTCTACAGGAAGATCCGGGAGCGCGGGGCGCGCCGCGCGAAGACGCCGTGACCGCGGAAACGGTCTCGACGGACATCTGCGTCATCGGCGCCGGTTCCGGCGGCCTGTCGGTCGCCGCCGGGGCGTCGCAGATGGGGGCCGACGTCGTCCTGATCGAACGCGGCCGCATGGGCGGCGACTGCCTGAACTACGGATGCGTCCCCTCGAAATCGCTGATCGCGGCCGCCCGCGCCGCGCACGCGTTCACGACCTCTGGCCGCTTCGGCATCGCGCCGTCGGAGCCGGCGGTCGACTTCGGGAAGGTGCATGCCCACGTGCACGGCGTCATCGACGCCATCGCGCCCAACGATTCGGCGGAACGCTTCGAGGGCCTCGGCGTGCGCGTCGTCCGGGCGGCCGGCCGGTTCGTCGGCCCCGACCGCGTGCGGGCCGGAGACCTCGAGATCGCGGCCAGGCGGTTCGTCGTGGCCACCGGCTCGTCGGCCGGCGTGCCGCCGATCCCGGGGCTTCGGGACGTGCCTTTCCTGACCAACGAGACCGTCTTCGACAACCGGGCGGTGCCCGAACATCTCGTGATCGTCGGCGGTGGCCCGATCGGCAGCGAACTCGCCCAGGCCCACCGCCGTCTCGGCGCGCGGGTCACCATCCTCGAGATGCTCTTCATGCTCGGCAATGACGACCCCGAACTCTCCGATGTGGTCAGGAACCGGATGCTCGCCGAAGGCGTGGAGATCCACGAGGGCGTCGCGATCGACGGCGTCGAGAGAACCGCCGGCGGCATCGCCGTCTCCCTCGACGGCGAACCGGGGCGCGTGGAGGGATCCCACCTGCTGGTCGCGGCCGGACGGCGGCCCAACCTCGAGGCTCTCGACCTCGAGGCCGCCGGCATCGTCTCGGGCCCGGGCGGCATCAGGGTCGACGCCCGGCTGCGCACCACCAACCGCCGGGTCTTCGCGATCGGCGACGCCGCCGCCGGCAGCCCGCAGTTCACCCACGTCGCCGGCTACCACGCCGGCATCGTCATCCGCAACGCGCTGTTCCGCCTGCCGGCGAAGGTCGACTACCGCGCGCTGCCGTGGGTCACCTACACCGACCCGGAGCTCGCCCATGTCGGTCTCACCGAAGCCGGGGCCCGCGAGCGCCACGGCGCTGTCCGCGTGCTGCGCCATCCGTTCTCGGACAACGACCGCGCCCGGGCCGAACGCGAGACCGAGGGCCTCGTCAAGATCGTTGCCACGGCGAAAGGCGTCGTGGTCGGGGCGTCGATCGTCGGCGCCCATGCCGGCGAGCTGATCCAGAGCTGGATCCTCCCTGTCCAAAAACGGATGAAGATCAAGCATCTCGCCGGCCTGATCCTGCCCTACCCGACCCTCGGCGAGGCGGGGAAGCGCGCGGCCGGCAGCTACTTCACGCCGGCCCTGTTCAGCGAGCGGACGCGGAAGATCGTGCGCCTGCTGCAGCGCCTGCCGTAAACGCGCCGGGCGGACGCCAAACCGGAGAGAGCGGACATGGAACCGAACAGCGTGCACATCGACCGGTCCGGCGACGCGCCGGTTTTCGCCTTCGCGGAGTCGTTCAACCTCTCGGTCCACATGATCGACCGCCACCTCGCGGAAGGCCGCGGCGACCGCCCCGCCTACGTGACGGCGGGCGGGCGCGTCACCTACGGCGAACTCGCGGAGCGCGTGAGGCGCTGGGGCCGGGCGCTGGCCGACGCCGGCATCGCGCCCGGCGAGCGCATGATGATGGTCGTCAAGGACTGCCCCGAATTCGTCTACCTGTTCTACGGCGCGGTGAGGGCGGGAATCGTTCCGGTTCCGCTCAACACGCTGCTCCGCTCGGCGGACTACCGCTACATGTTCGAGGATTCCGGATGCGCCGCCGTCGTCCACTCGCCGGAGTTCGCCGACGAGGTCGAGCCGGCGCTCGCCGAAGCCTCCCCCGGCCCCCGCCTCGCCGTCCGCACCGAGGGTTCCGGCGGAATGGCGGAACGGGCGTCGGCAAGCCCGGCGGAGCTCGACGTCCACCCCTCGACCGCGACCTCGGACTGCTTCTGGCTCTACTCGTCGGGCTCGACCGGCCGCCCCAAGGGCACGGTGCACCGCCAGCGCGACGCGCTCGTCAACGCCGTGCTCTACAGCGAGCCGGTCCTCGGGCTCGGGGAGGACGACGTCCTGTTCTCGGCGGCCAAGCTGTTCTTCGCCTACGGGCTCGGCAACTCGATGAACTTCCCCCTGTGCCGCGGCGCCTGCACGGTGCTGTCCGACGAGCGCCCGACCCCGGAAACGACCTTCCGGGCCATCGAGACCTTCCGCCCGACGGTCTTTTTCGGGGTGCCGACGCTCTACGCCGCCCAGTGCCGGGCACTCGAGACCGCCACCCCCGACCTCTCGAGCCTGCGCAGCTGCATCTCGGCCGGCGAGGCGCTGCCCGCGCCGATCTTCGAACGCTGGAAGAGCCGGACCGGGATCGAGATCATCGACGGCATCGGCTCGACCGAGGGAACCCACATCTTCATCTCCAACCTCCCCGGCTCGGCGCGGCCGGGCACCAGCGGCAAGGTTCTGCCCGGCTACCGCGCCCGCATCGTCGACGAGGGCGGCAACGATGTCGAACAGGGCGGCACCGGACGGCTCTGGGTCCAGGGGCAGTCGGTGGCCGCGCGCTACTGGAACCAGCCCGAGCGCACCGCCGAGACGATGCTCGGCGACGACTGGATGAACACCGGCGACACCTACACCCGGGACGAGGACGGCTTCTACGTCTACTGCGGCCGCTCCGACGACATGATCAAGGTCGGCGGCATCTGGTGCTCGCCGATCGAGATCGAGGCCCGGCTCATCGACCATCCGGAGGTTCTCGAGGCGGGGGTCGTCGGGCGCGAGGACGACGACGGCCTCGTCAAGCCCGAAGCGCACGTCGTGCTGAAAGACCCCGCGAACGCCTCCCCGGATCTCGAGACCCTTCTGCTCGAGCACTGCAAGGCGGGGCTCGCGCGCTACAAGTACCCGCGCTGGTTCCGCTTCGTCGAGGATCTGCCCAAGACGGCCACCGGCAAGATCCAGAGGTTCCGGCTGCGGGACGGCGCGTGACCGCGGGCGCCGTCCCGGCTCCGGCCGACGCCCTCTGCGGCCTGACCGCCCGCGACGCCGCGCGGGCGGTCGCGGACGGGAACGCGACGTCCGAGGAGATCGTCGACGCCTGCCTCCGCCGCATCGCCGAGACCGACGGCAGGCTCGGCGCCTGGCGCTTCGTCGACCGCGATCTGGCCCTGGGGCAGGCCCGCGCCCGGGACGCCGCGGATCCGCCGCTCGGGCCGCTCCACGGCGTGCCGGTGGGCGTCAAGGACGTGCTCGACACGTTCGACATGCCGACCGAGTACGGCTCGCCCGCCTTCCGGGGCCATCGCCCGGCCGCCGACTCGCGCTGCGTGGCCGCGCTCCGGGAGGCCGGGGCCGTCATCCTCGGCAAGACGGCGACCACCGAACTCGCGAGCCCCGTTCCCGCCGGCGTCCGCAACCCGCACGACACGTCGCGCACGCCGGGCGTGTCCTCGAGCGGTTCCGCGGCCGCCGTCGCCGCGTCGGCGACGCCTCTGGCCAACGGCACGCAGACCGGGGGCTCCGTCATCCTTCCCGCCGCGCATTGCGGCGTCGTCGGCTACAAGGCGAGTCTCGACGGCCTCGACCGCGGCGGCATCCGGGGCCTCAAGCCGTCTCTCGACACCCTCGGATTCTTCGCCCGGTCGGTCGAGGACATCGCGCTCGTCCACGGCGCCGTCACCGGCGCCGCGCCGCACGGGGACGACGCGCCCGTGCGCATCGGACTTTGCCGGACCGACCGCTGGGAGGAGGCCGAGCCCGCGGCGCGGGCAGCCGTCGGGGACGCGGCCGCCCGCCTCGAAGCGGCGGGCTGGGACGTCGCCGAGGCCGTCCTGCCGCCCGAGTTCGACGGGGTCGAGGACGCGTTCCGGACGATCTCGCAGCACGAGGGCAGAAAGGCGCTCGAGGGGGACTTCGGCCGCGCCGTCGAGTCCGCGAACCCCTGGATCCGGGCAACCGCCCGCTCGTCATGGACCCGGGAACAGCACGCCGCCGCCTGCGCCCGGGCCGCCGCCGCGCGCGACGCCCTCGGCGCGGTCTTCGACCGGTTCCCGGTCCTGCTGACGCTTCCGGCCGCGGGAGAGGCTCCGGCCGACCTCGAGAGCCCGTCGGTCTCGGTCTTCAACCGCGCATGGACCCTGATGCACGGCCCCGCGGTCGCCCTTCCGTTCGCCGCCGGCCCCCACGGCATGCCGCTCGGCGTGCAGCTGGTGGCGAGGCCGGGCGACGACGCCGCGCTGATCGCGCGGGCGCGCCGGATCCGGGACGCGCTCGACGCGGCCCGGCCCGCGGTTGCCACCCGCGCCGGCCCGCCTATATTCGGGAATCCTCGGGATCGGCGCGGGAGAAGGCCATGACGGCGGGAGCGGAGTTCGCCGGCACCGTCCGCAACGGCGGCGCGTTCGTCGTCGCGCCGGGCGTTTTCGACATGATCTCGGCGAAGATCGCCGATTCGATGGGCTTCGAGGCCCTCTACATGACCGGATCGGGAACCGTCGCCTCCCATCTCGGCCTGCCCGACGCCGGGATCGCCACCTACACCGACATGGTGGCGCGCGCGGCCTGCATCGCCGGCGGAACCGCGACCCCGCTGATCGCCGACGCCGACACCGGCTACGGCGGCCTGGCCAACGTCCGCCAGACCGTGCTCGGATACGAGCGCGCCGGCGTCGCCGCCATCCAGATCGAGGACCAGGACTTTCCCAAGAAGTGCGGCCATCTGTCGGGGCACCGGCTCGCGACCGCCGAGGACATGGTCGCCAGGATCAAGGTCGCGCTCGACTCCCGGCGGTCCGACGACACGCTGATCGTGGCGCGCACCGACGCCATCAAGACCCTCGGCATGGACGAGGCCATGCGCCGCGCGGAGGCGTACGCCGAGGCGGGCGCCGACGTCCTGTTCTGCGAGGCGCCGCCCGACGTCGCGGCGATGCGCGCGATCGCGCGCCGCTTCGCGGGGGTGCCGCTGCTCGCCAACATGGTCCACGGCGGCGTGACGCCGGTGCTCTCGCCGGACGAGCTCGCGGACATCGGCTACCGGATCGCGATCTTTCCGGCGGCCGGCTTCCTCTCCGCCTGCGCCGCGCTGGACGGGGTCTACGCGTCGCTGAAACGGACCGGCGGAATCGGCGCCGCCGATCTCTTCCCCTTCGCCGGGTTCAACGACCTGATGGGGTTCGGCGACGTTCTCGAGCTCGAGGAGCGCCACGGGGCGGGAAGCGCCGAAGCCGGGCATGGCTGAGGATCCCGTCAGGGTGACGCTGTACCGCTGGGCGGGGCGGTGGGGCCCGTTCAGGGTCCGCGTGCCGTGCGGCGAGTGCGCGCTCACCGTCGACGTTCTCGAGGACACCTTCGCCAACGAGCTCGCCGGCGTCCCCGTCGAGCTCGACAACCGCGAATGGCTCAGCGAGTGGTGGCGGCCGCTTCCCGCCGGCGGCTGGCACGCGCCGATCGTCGCGGTCGAGGGGCGCGTCGTCAGCCAGGGCCACGCCCTCAACCGCGGCGTGCTGACCGAGGCGGTGATCGCCGCCCACGTCCGGCGCGGCGGCATCCGCGGCAACCACGTCTTCGGCAAGGAGTCCTGCCCGCACTGCACGCGCGCCAAGGGGTATCTCGACGAGGCCGGCGTGGACTACGCCTATCACGACGTCGTCCGCGAGCCGCGCGCGCTCTACGAGATGCTGGGCCGGGTCAAGCCCCTCATCGGGGCCAGGACTCCGGTGACCGTCCCGCAGATCTGGCTCGACGGCTCCTACGTGGGCGGGGCGGACGATCTCTCGGAGCGGCTCCGGCTCTCCGTGGTGCCCAACCCGGACCGGGGGCGCAGCTCGCTCTCTCCGGGCCGGCTCGCGTGACGGCGGCGGCGCTTCCGGCGCAGACGCCCGCCGGCGGCGAGATCTTCCTCGACCATGTGGGCTGGTTCGTGGCCGACATGGACGCGGCCGCGGAGGCCTTCGGGCGCCTCGGCTTTCCGATGACGCCGCTGGCCGTGCATGCCAACGCCCGCGCCGACGGCACCAGGGTTCCGTCGGGAACCGCCAACCGCTGCGCCATGATCGCGCGCGGCTATCTCGAGGTGCTGGTCCGGGCGCCGGGCGCCGACACCCCGCTCGCGCGCCAGATCGACGCCGCGCTCGAACGCCGCGAAGGCCTTCATCTGGCGGCGTTCTCGGTGAACGACACGGCGGCCGCGGCCGACCGGCTCCGCGCCGCCGGCTTCGAGGCCGCGCCGCCGGTGGCGCTGCGCCGCCCGATGCCGCTCGACGGCGGCGGCGAGGAGGTCGCGGGGTTTTCCGTTCTCCGCCTCGCCCGCGACGACATGCCGGAGGGGCGCATCCAGATCCTGACCCAGGAAACCCCGGACGTGGTGTGGCAGCCCTCGGCGACGGCCTCCGGCAACGGCGCCGACCTGCTGTCGGGGCTGCTGATCTGCACCGCCGACGCGGACGCGGCGGCGGAACGCTACGCCCGCTTCACCGGCCGCCCGGCGGGACGGGACGGCGGATGCCGGAGGATCGTCCTCGACCGCGGCGAGATCGCCGTCGCGGATCCCTCCGCCTGCCGCGCGATCCTGCCCGGCATCGGGATCCCGTCGCTGCCGCTGATGGCGGCGGCGGCCGTCCGCAGCGCCGATCTCGGGCGCACGCGGGCGTTTCTGGCGGAGCGGAACGTGCCCCTGCTCGCGGACGAGCCCGGGCGCCTCGTCGTGCGCCCCGAGGCCGGGGCGGGCGCGGCGTTCGTGCTGCACGCCCCGGGCGCCGACCCGTTCGCGGCGCCGTGAACGAGGCCCGGCCGGCGGCGGTCCCGGGACGGGCGCGCCGCTTTCGGCAGGGATCGGCCGGTCGCCGCGGCGCGACCGGAACGCCGGGCCGTCGGGCAGCGGTCCCGAACGCGCCGTCGAACCGGCGCGGACGACCCCCGCGTGCCGGCTCTCGCGGATCGTCTGCGTCGGCGGCGATTGACGCGGGCCGCGCGATCGCGTTTAGATCCCGTCAGAGCGTGGGTTTCCGCCCAGAATCCGCCGGCCGGCGCCGTCGGCGGGCCCTCCGAGGAGAAAGATCTTGCGCGCAGTCGTTCTGCACGAGCACGGCGACATCGAGAATCTGGTCCATCACGCCGACTACGCCGATCCGCAATGCGGCGACGGACAGGTCGTCGTGCGGGTCCGGGCGACGTCGCTGAACTACCACGACGTCTTCACCACCCGGGGAATGCCGGGCATCAAGGTGCCGCTTCCCGTCGTCATCGGCCTCGACATCGCCGGCGAGATCGCCGAGGTCGGCGCCGGGGTCGACGGCTGGAAGGTCGGCGACGACGTGCTCGTCAACCCGCTGGATCCGACCGCCCCCGAGAAGGGCCTGATGGGCGAGATGCTCGACGGCGGAACGGCGGAGTACTGCGCCGTCGACGCCACGCGCCTGATCGCGATCCCCGAGGGCTGCTCCCACGCCCAGGCCGCGGCGCTTCCGGTGGCCTACGGCACGGCCCACCGCATGATGGTCACGAACGGCGGCATGACGGGCGGCGAGAGGGTGCTGGTTCTCGGCGCGTCCGGAGGCGTGGGTTCGTGCTGCGTGCTGCTCGCCCGCATGATGGGGTGCGAGGTGGTCGCCGCCGGCTCGAGCCCGGACAAGCTCGAGGCCCTGAAGTCCTGGGGCGCCGACCACGTCATCGGCTACGAGAGCTTCGAGAGGACGATCCACGGGCTGTTCGGCAAGCCCCACCGCCGCAGGCGCGACGGCGGGGTCGACGTGGTGATCAACTTCACCGGCGGCGACACCTGGGTTCCGTCGCTCAAGGCCACCCGGCGGGGCGGCAAGATCCTGACCTGCGGCGCGACGGCGGGCCACGACCCGGCGGAGGATCTGCGCTACGTGTGGACGTTCGAGCTCAAGATCCTCGGGTCCAACTCCTGGACCACCGAAGACCTCGAGACGCTGATGGGGATGATTTCCGAGGGCCGCCTCGCCCCGGTCATCGACGAGACGCTTCCGCTCGAGCAAACGGCCGAGGGCGTGCGCCGGCTGCGCGACCGCGAGGTGATCGGAAAGATCGTCATCACGCCCTGACGGCGCCGGCGCCCCGGGGCAGACGCGCGATGCAGCCGCCCGAATCCGGAAACCTCGGCGACGTCTTCGAGGCCCACGCCGCCAGCGGACGCACCGCGGTCGTCGACCTCCGCGACCCCGGGGCGCCGCGCGAACTCAGCTTCCGCGCCTTCGACGCGGCCTGCGACGCGGTCGCCAACGGCCTGCTCCTCGCGGGCATGGAACCTGGCGACCGGATCGGCATCCTCGCGCTGAACCGCGTCGAGTATCTCGAGACGCTCTTCGGGGCGATGCGGGCCGGCTGCGTGCCGGTGATGATCAACCTCAAGCTGCCCGACGAGACCGTGCGCTACATCGTTCGCGACGCCGCGGTGAAGGCGGTGTTCGCGGACCCCGACCAGGCCGCGCGGGTGCCGCCCGGCGTCCGGGCGGTCTCCTTCGGGAGCGGCGACGACGCGTTCGGGGACTTCAAGCGGCCTCTCGACGCGCCGTTCCCGTCGTTCCTCCCCGGCGCCGGGGACATCGCCGAACAGCCCTACACGTCGGGCTCGACCGGACGGCCCAAGGGCGTGCTCCTCGACCACGCGGGCCAGGTGTGGATGCTCGG
This sequence comes from Alphaproteobacteria bacterium, assembly GCA_965214975.1. Taxonomy (GTDB): domain Bacteria; phylum Pseudomonadota; class Alphaproteobacteria; order MPNO01; family UBA830; genus JAJEBT01. Next base: position 3,291,102 of record OZ244055.1, on the reverse strand, counting down.
CCGGATCGTCGAGAGCCGCGACCTCTCCGCGAACGACAGCTCGATCGTCTCGGCGCCGCTCTACCACAAGAACGCCCTGCTCGCCGTCAAGTCGGCGCTCGCCGCGGGCGGGCGGATCGTCCTGTTCTCCCGCTTCGACGCCAGGGCCTACGTGCGCGCCATCGAGCGCTACCGCCTGACCATGCTGACCGGCGTGCCGACGATGTACGCGCTGATCCTGCAGGAGCGCGAGCTTCTCGACGCGACCGACCTGTCCTCGGTCCGCCACTGCTCGATGGGATCCGCCCCGGCCTCGGACAACCTTCTGGATTCGCTTGCCGAACGGTTTCCCGACGCCGGACTCAACCTCAACTACGGCATCACCGAAGGCGGGCCGATCCTCTTCTCCTGGACGCACCCCGACGGCCTTCCGCGTCCCCGGACCTCGGTCGGCTATCCCATCGACGGCGTCCAGATCCGCCTCGGCGACGGCGGCGACGAGGGCGTTCTCCACGTGCGCAGCCCGGGCGTGATGGCGGGATACCACGGGCTGCCCGAGGAGACGGCGGCCGCGCTCGGCGAGGACGGCTGGCTCGACACCGGCGACATTCTCCGGCGCGACGCCGACGGCTGGCACTACTTCGTCGGGCGGGCTGACGACATGTTCGTGTGCGCCGGCGAGAACATCCATCCGGGGGAGGTCGAGGCCATGCTCGAACGCCACGAGGACGTCCTGCAGGCGGTCGTCGTGCCGGCCCCCGACGAGCTCAAGGCGCACGTGCCCTACGCCTGGGTGGTGCCGCGCGAGGGCGCGGAGGTCGACGAGGACCGGATCAAGCGCCACGCGCTCGCCAACGGTCCGGCCTACGCGCATCCGCGCCGGGTGTTCCTGGTCCCGTCGCTGCCGCTCGCGGGCACCAACAAGATCGACCGCCGCCTTCTCGGGGAACGGGCGGCGGCCGCCGCGCGGGCCGGGGCGCGGTGAGGCGCCGGGGCGCGGGCCGGCGCCACCGGGCATGAGAGCCCCCGAGGGCCTCTTCGCGCGGCTGACCCCGCCGCCGCTGCTCGCGGGCCCGCTGGCGACGCTGTGCTGGGCGGGGAGCATCATCGTGGTGCGGGACGTGGCCGGCGACGTCCCGCCGGTGGCGCTCTCGTTCTCCAGATGCGTTGTCGCGCTGGCGATCCTCTACCTGTTCTGCCACCGCCTGGTGCACGCCCAGTGGCCGCTGATCCGCCGGCACTGGAGATTCCTGGGCGCCCTCGGAGCGCTGCTGTTCGTCGGCGGCAACGGCATGCTGTTCGTCGGGCTCCAGTTCACGACCGCGATCAACGGCGCGCTGATCAACTCCGCCGAGCCGGTCGCGATCATCGCCTGCGCCTGGCTCATGTTCCGCGACCGCCTGACCGCGGCGCAATGGGCCGGGGTGGCGCTGTCGCTGGCCGGCGTCGTCCACCTGGTGGCGCGCGGCGACCCGGCCTCGCTGTCGTCGCTGCGGTTCAACGCCGGCGACGTCCTCGTCCTGGTCTCGGTGGTCGCCTGGGCCTTCTACGCCGTCCTGCTGCGGCGCGTGCCGCCGGAACTCCACCGCCTCAACCTGCTGTTCGGGATCCTCGCCGGCGGGGCCGCGGCGCTGCTTCCGCTGTGGGCCGTCGAGAACGCGCTCTTCGCGCCGACGCCGCTCAACTGGAGCATGGCGTGGTCGACGCTGTTCATGGCCGTCTTCTCGTCGCTGCTGGCGATGCTCTGGTGGAACCACACCGTCGAGAGCCTCGGCCCGGGGCCGGCCGGCCTGTTCATCCATCTCATCCCGGTCTACACGGTGCTGCTGGCCCTGGGGCTTCTCGGCGAGCGCCTGTTCTGGTTCCACGCCGTCGGCGTCGGCCTGATCGGCGTCGGCATCTACCTGACGACCCTGCTGGGGCGGCGCCGGACGCGGTAGGCCGGCGGCGCCGGGTGGACAAGCGGTTTCGCGGTTTCGATACTCCGCCGGCCGGGCCGCGAAGCGTTCCCGCGCCGCCGCCGGAAGGAGAGAGCCATGGAGCCGCGACGTCACGGACCGTTCGCGTACGTCCCCGTCAACCGCCGCCCGAGGATCGTCTGGCCCGACGGCAACCACCTCGCGCTGTGGGTCGTCCCCAACATCGAGACCTTTCCGCTCGACGAGCCGGTGCCCGGGGGCACCGGCCTCGCGCCCGACGTCATCAACTGGGCGCCGCGCGACTACGGCGCGCGCGTCGGCGTGTTCCGGCTGATGGAGATTCTCGAAAAGCACGGGATCCGAGGGACCGCCGCCGTCAACAGCGAGGTGTGCGACGACTACCCGGAAATCGTCGAGGACGCCGTCGCGCTCGACTGGGAGTTCATGGGCCACAACCAGTCCAACAGCCGCTATCTCCACGCGCTCGACGACGCCGACGGGCGCAGGCTGGTCGCCGGCAGCCTCGACCGCATCGCCGAGGCCACCGGGCGCCGCCCCCGCGGCTGGCTCAGCTCCGGGCTGCAGGAGAACTGGACGACCCTCGACGCCCTGATCGACAACGGCTGCGCCTACGTCGCCGACTGGATCAACGACGACCAGCCCTACGTCATGACGCTCGGGAGCGGCACCATCTGCTCGATCCCCTACTCCACCGAGATCAACGACCTGCCCCAGATGTGGCGCGCCGGGCGGTCGGCGGACGAGTTCGCCGACATGATCTGCCGCCAGTTCGACACGCTCTACCGGGAGAGCGTCGAGACCGGCTCGGGGCGCGTCATGGCGATCTGCCTGCACCCGTTCGTGATCGGCGTGCCGCACCGGATCGGCCCCTTCGACCGGGCGCTCCGCCACATCGACGGCCATGACGGGGTCTGGAAGGCCACCGGCTCGGAGATCGTCGACCGCTATCTCTCGGGAGAGACCTTCTGACCCCGGGTTTCCGGCCGCTCTGGGCCCTCGGCCTGATGAGCGGCACCTCGATGGACGGCATCGACGCGGCCGTCGTCCGGACCGACGGGGAGAGCGTTTCCGCCTTCGGGCCGGCGCGGACCTTCCCCTACGACGCGACGCTTCGCGCGGCGCTCGCCGGCGCCCTGGGACGGCCCCGGCCGGACGCCGGACTCGCCGAGGAGATCACGCGGCGCCACGCCGCGGCGGCGCGCGCCGTTCTCGCGCGGCACGGCCGCGGGGTGTCGGTGATCGGAATGCACGGGCACACGATCCTGCACGCCCCGGAACGCGGCGAGACGGTGCAGGTCGGCGACGGCCGCGGGCTCGCCGACGCCGTCGGGATCGACGTGGTCCACGATTTCCGGAGCGCGGACGTCGCCGCCGGCGGCCAGGGCGCGCCGCTGGCGCCGCTCTACCACGAGGCGCTGTGCCGGGATCTGCCGTGCCCGATCGCCGTCCTCAACGTCGGCGGCATCGCCAACGTCACCTGGGTCGGCGCCGACGGCGAGGATCCGGTCGCCTTCGACACCGGCCCGGGAAACGCGCTTCTCGACGACTGGGTCTCGGCGACCGCCGGACTGCCGTTCGACCGCGACGGCGCCGTCAGCGCCGCCGGGCGCCCGGATCCGGTCCGCCTCGCCCGGCTTCTGGACCACGGGCATTTCCGCCGGCCGCCGCCCAAGTCGCTCGACCGGCTGGATTTCGACACCGCGGCGCTGGAGGGCCTCTCGGCCGAGGACGGGGCGGCGACGCTCGTCCGTTTCACCTGCGAGGCGGCCGCGCGCGCCGCCGCCTTCTTTCCGGCGCCGCCCGAACGGTGGATCGTCACCGGGGGCGGCCGCAGGAACCGGACGCTGATGGCGGAACTCGGCCGCCGCCTCGGCCGGCCGGCCGCGGCCGCGGAGGAGGCGGGCTGGGACGGCGACGCGCTCGAGGCCCAGGCCTTCGCCTTCCTCGCCGTGCGCGCGCTCCGGGAGCTCCCGCTCAGCCTGCCCTCGACCACCGGCGTGCCGGCGCCCCTGACGGGCGGAGCGCTGGCCCGCGCGGGAACCCCGCCTACGCCGGGCTGACGCCGACCGTGACCTTCCGGAGGTACTCGTCGAGCCGCCGCGAGATCTCCTGGGTCTGGTCCTTGAAGAAGTGGTCCGCGCCCTCGATGACGGCGTGCTCGATGTCGATGTCGTTCTGGTCGCCGAGCCGGTCGACGAGTTCCCGGAACGCCTCCACCGGCACGACGGTGTCGTCGCTGCCGTGGAGGAACAGCCCGGACGCCGGGCAGGGCGACAGGAACGAGAAGTCGTGGAAGTTCGCCGGCGGCGCGATCGCCACGAAACCCGTGATCTCGGGCCGTCGCATGACCAGTTCCAGGGCGATACGGGCGCCGAAGGAGAAGCCGCCGATCCAGCACTGCGGGGTGTCCGGATTCCCGGCCTGCAGCCAGTCCAGCGCCAGCGCGGCGTCGAACAGCGCGTCGTGCTCGTTCCTGCACTCGCCCCTCGACTTGCCGACTCCGCGGAAATTGAAGCGCAGCACGGAGAAGTTCCTCTGCCGGAAGGTCTGGTAGACCTCGAAGACGACGCGGTTGTTCATGGTTCCGCCGTGCAGCGGGTGGGGGTGGAGGATCAGCGCGATCGGCGCGTTCGCCCCCTCGGCCGGGGAATAGTGGCCCTCGATCAGGTGGCCCTTGGGCCCGGTGAACGTCACTTGCGGCATCGGATGTTCCTCCGGCGCCGGGCGGGCGGCGACAGCCGGGGTTCCCCTTCCCCGAACGCCGGACCCGGCGGTTGACACGGCCCCGAGGGGTCATAGGTTGCCAGCATGCAGCCCCGTCGCGACCCAGCGTCCCGGGATCCGGCACCGTGGCACGGCCGCCCGCCCCCGGAACCTCGCGCGGCGAGCCGGCCGCGCAGCGTGCCGGTATATCTCGACTGCAACGCCACGGCAAGGATCCGGCCCGAGGTCGTCGACGTTCTCGTCGAGGCGCTGCGCGAGACCGGCAACGCCTCGTCCGTGCACGCCGCCGGCCGGCGCGCGCGCCGGCGCGTCGAGGACGCGCGGCGCGAGGTCGCGGCCCTGGCGGGCGCCTCCCCGGACCAGATCGTCTTCACCAGCGGCGGCACCGAGGCCGACAACCAGATCCTGCGCGCGAGCGATCCCGGGCGCACTGTCGTCAGCTCGGTGGAGCATCCGGCCGTTCTCGAGGCCTGCCCCGGCGCCGTCCGCGTCCCCGTCGATTCCTCCGGCGTCGTCGACCTCGCGGCCCTGGAGGCCGCCTGCCGGCGGATCCGGCCCGTCCGCGTCGCGCTGATGCTCGCGAACAACGAGACCGGCGTCATCCAGCCGGTCGCCGAGGCGGCCGGGATCGCGCGCCGGTTCGGCGCCCGCCTTCACTGCGACGCGGTGCAGGCGGCGGGCAAGATTCCCGTGGACTTCGCGGCGCTCGGGGCGGACTCCCTGGCGCTGTCGGCGCACAAGCTCGGGGGGCCGCAGGGAGTCGGCGCCCTCGTGGTGCGGGACGCCGGCGGCGCCGACAGCCTGCTGCGGGGCGGCCGCCAGGAACGGGGTCTGCGCGGCGGCACCGAGAACGTCGCCCACATCGCCGCCTTCGGCGCGGCGGCCCGGATCGCGCGGGAGGAACTGCCCGCCGCGGCCGCGCTGGCCGGGCTGCGCGACGGCATGGAACGGAGGCTGGCCGCGGAGACGCCGGGGTTCGAGGTCTTCGGCGCGGACGCGCCGCGCCTTCCCAACACCTCCAAGATGCTCATGCCGGGCGTGCCCGCCGACACCCAGGTCATCGCGTTCGATCTCGCGGGCATCGCGGTCAGCGCGGGTTCGGCATGCTCGGCCGGACGCGTCGAGCCGCCCTACGTCCTCTCCGCCATGGGGGTTCCCGACGACCGCGCGCTCTGCGCGATCCGGGTCAGCCTGGGCTGGGACACGACGGCCGGCGACGTCGAGCGCTTCGTCGCCGCCTGGCGCGCGATCCGGGAGCGCCGCGGCGGACCGGGGAAGGCCGGCTGAAATGCCCAGGGTGGTTTTCGTGTCCCCGGACGGCGACTCCACGGAGGTCGAGGCCGACGCCGGCACGACCGTGCTCCAGGTCGCATGGGACAACGGCCTCGGCGTCGAGGGCGCCTGCGAGGGCTCCATGGCCTGCTCGACCTGCCACGTGATCGTCGACCCCGACCGGTTCGCGCGGATGCCGGAGATGTCCGAGGAGGAGGAATACATCCTCGACCTGGCGTGGGGCGTGCGGCCGACCTCCCGCCTCGGCTGCCAGATCGTCGTCACCGACGCGCTCGACGGCATGGTCCTGACGCTGCCGGCCGAGACCAACAACCAGATGTGACACGGAGCGCCCGATGTCCGCGATCGCCGCACCCGATTCGCTGTTCTCCCGGCTCAAGGCGTCCTGCCCCGCGGAATGGGACGCCTACGTGCGCCACGAGTTCGTGTCCCTGATCGGGAGCGGCCGGCTCCCGGAAGCGTGCTTCCGCCGGTACCTGGTCCAGGACTACCTGTTCCTGGTCCATTTCGCCCGGGCCTGGGCGCTGGCGGCGTTCAAGTCGGACACCCGCGCCGGCATCCGCGCCGCGGCGGCGGCGCTCTCGGCGATCGTCGACGTGGAGATGGACCTTCACGTGCGCTACTGCGCGGGGTGGGGCCTGACCGAGGCGGACATGGAGGAGGCGGCCGAGGCGGTCGAGACCACCGCCTACACGCGCTACGTCATCGACCGGGGGCTGGCCGGCGACGTGCTCGACCTCCAGGTCGCGCTCGCTCCCTGCATCGTGGGCTACGCCGAGATCGGCGCCGCTCTCGCCGCGTCGGACTCGACCGTGACGGACGGCAACCCCTACCGCGAGTGGATCGAGATGTACGCCGGCGACGAGTACGGGGACGTGGCCCGCGAGGCGGTTGCGCTGCTCGACCGGCTCTGGGCGGAGCGCGGCGGAAACGCGCCTTTCGACGGGCCGGGCGCGGCGTTCGCCCAGGCGACACGGCTCGAGGCCGCGTTCTGGGACATGGCGCTAGCGGCCCGGTAGACGGCCGGCCGGAAGCCCCCGGCCGGCCGTCTTCGGTTCGCGCCGGAGCGTCAGCTCTCGCCGCCGTAGATCAGCTTGCGCGCGTGTTTCACGACGTCCGGCGGCGCGTTCGCGACCGCCTCGCTGACGATTTTCTGGATGTCCTCGCCCCGCGCCGGGATGAGGCGAAGCCGCCGCTTCGTGAGTTCGGCCGCGAAATCGGGATCCGCGTTCATTCCGTCGTAGGCGGCGCGCAGCACCTTCACGGTGTCGGGATCGACGTCCGGCGGAAGCGCGAGGCCGCGCCCGAGCAGACCGCTGACCTTGATGAAGTCGATCACCTTCCGGTCCAGCGGATCGGTGACCAGATCCGAGATCATGGGAACCGACTCCGGGACGTCCGGATCCCGGAACACGCCGATCTGGATGATGGGCCTGGCGAACGGCTTGTCCCCCTCGAACCAGTGCGGAACCTTGGAGGCCCAGGCGAGCCAGTTGAACGCCGCCATCTGGCTCTCGCCGCGCTCGACGGCGAGGATCGACTTCGACGAGCCCTTGTAGCCGGTGACCATCTTGATGTCGTAGCCGAACAGCCCCTTGACCAAGCTCGGGAAGATGAAGCCCGTGGAGGACTTGCCGCTGGTGCTGCCGATGACGCGCCGGCTCTTCAGGTCGTCGAAGGTGCGAATCCCGGAATCGGAGCGCGCGACCATGACGATGTTGGTCTGGTTGCTCGAGCCGAGCCAGGTGAAGCCGCGCGCGTCGAAACGCATCTTCTCGGGGCGCATGAGCTGGTTGATGACGGTGTTGTCGAGTGGAACGATCATGTTGAGACCGTCCTTGGGCATGACGTTGTAGGCCCAGTTCATGGCCTTGGCGCCGCCCGCCCCGGGCATGTGCTGGAGGATGATGTTGGGGTTGCCGGGGATGTGCCTGCCCAGATGGTTGGCGAACGCCACGCCGTACTTGTCGTAGGTTCCCCCCGGGCCGTAGGGAATCACGATCTTGATCGTCTTGCCTTCGTAGTCCGGCGCGGCTGCCCACGCAGCCGTGCCAGAAACCGATGCCGCAAGCGCGGCCGCCGCAAGCGCGGAGATGAAACTCGTCGACCTCATTTCGGATGTCTCCCTGTCTTCCGCCGGATCGCCCAGCATTCCGGGGATAGTGGCCGATCGGCGGGGTCGATGTAAACCGCCACCCGTGCGGGGCGCTTGCCTGCGCCGGGCGACGTGCTATCCTGAGGGAAGCGTCGGGATCGCGCGGACGGAACGCCGGTCCCGGCGCTTTTCGCCATCATCCGTCGGCCATCCGGGAAACCCGTGCCGGCGCGTTCCGTTCTTTCGAATTCGGGAGCAGACACCATGCCGGAAGACCAGGCCCTTGCCGCCGCCCACGCCAGAATCGAGGCCTACCGCTCGAGGATCCGGAAACTCGACGACGACTCGGCCGACCTGCTGTTCCGGGAGGCGCGCAGCCACAACGCCTGGCAGGACCGGGACGTCACCGACGACCAGCTGCGCGAGATCTGGGATCTGATGAAGTTCGGCCCGACAAGCGCCAACACCATGCCCGGACGGCTGGTGTTCCTGCGCTCCCGGGAGGCGAAGGAAAAGCTCAGGCCGTCTCTCGCGCCGCCGAACGTCGACAAGACGATGGCCGCACCGGTGGTGGCGCTGCTGGCCTACGACACCAGGTTCTTCGACGACTTCGCGCGGCTCTACCCGATCCGCCCCGAGATGGCGGACCGCTGGAAGTCCGACGAGGCCGCAGCGGCGGGGCTCGCCCTGCACCAGGGCACCATGCAGGGGGCGTACCTGATTCTCGCCATACGCGCGGTCGGCCTCGATTCCGGCCCCATGCTCGGCTTCGAACGCGACGTCGCGGACAAGGCGTTCTTCGAGGGCACCACCTGGAGATCCAATTTCGTGTGCAACATCGGCTACGGGGATCTGGAGGGCATCAAGGGGCCCCGGCTCTACCGGTACGGGTTCGACGAGGCCTGCAAGATCCTCTGAGCCCACCCATGGCGGGAGACCGCGGCATGGCCCGGCCCCCGGACGGAGAACCCCATGGCCGACCGCATCACGGTCACCGCCGCCGACGGCCACGGCTTCGACGCCTGGAGGGCGGATCCGCCTGAGCACTCCGCGGGCGGCATCGTCGTCCTGCACGCCATCTACGGGCTGACGACGCATCTCGGCGACGTCTGCGACTGGTTCGCGAGGGACGGCTTCGCGGCCGTCGCCCCGGCTCTCTACGACCGCACCGCGAAGGACGTCGTCTTCGGCTACGACGCGGTCGCCGACGGCATGGCCTTCCGCGAGAACCTCGAGGAGTCGACGGTGCTCGCGGATGTTGCCGCCTGCCTCGCGGAACTCCGCCGTTCCGTCGGCAAGGCGGCGGTCTCGGGCTTCTGCACGGGCGGCACCTGGGCCTGGATCGCGGCCTGCGCGCTGGATGCCGACGCCGCGGTGATCTTCTACGGAAGCGACGTCTTCGAGAACGTCCGGAGAAAGCCGAACTGCCCGGCGATCCTGCATTACGGCGACCGCGACCGCATCGTCCCCATGGACCGGGTCGGGGCCATCCGCGATGCCCATCCGGAAACGGAGTTCCACGTCTACCCGGGATGCGACCATGCGTTCTACAACCCCGAGCAGGCCAGCCACGACGCCGCGGCCGCGGCCCAGGTCCATGCCCGGTCGCTGGACTTCCTGTACCGGCACCTCGCCGATGACTGACGCGACGCCTCCCGCGGGAACGCCGCCGGCCGCGGCGCTCGGGATGGCACCGGGCGACGCCCGCGTGGTCGTGGCGATGTCGGGCGGGGTCGACAGTGCGGCGACGGCGGCGCTCCTGCACGAAGCGGGGTTCGAGGTCGTCGGGATCACGCTTCGGCTTCACGACGCGGGCGACGTTTCCGGGGCCCGTCGCACCTGCTGCGCCGGAGCCGACATCCGCGACGCCCGCCGCGTCGCGGAAACCCTCGGAATCGCCCATTACGTGCTGGACTACGAATCCCGGTTCCGCAGGGACGTCATCGAGGCTTTCGCCGACAGCTACCTGCGCGGCGAGACGCCGGTCCCCTGCGTCCGCTGCAACCAGACCGTGAAGTTCCGCGACCTGCTGTCCGCGGCGCGCGACCTCGGCGCCGACGCGCTGGCGACCGGCCACTATGTCCGCAGGGTGGCCGGCCCGAACGGGCCGGAACTCCACCGCGCGGCCGACCGCCGGCGCGACCAGAGCTATTTCCTGTTCGCGACGACGCGGAGCCAGATCGACCATCTGCGTTTTCCGCTCGGCGCCATGACGAAGGACGACGCGCGCCGCCACGCCCGGCGGTTCGGCCTGCAGGTCGCGGACAAGCCGGACAGCCAGGACATCTGCTTCGTCCCCGGCGGGGACTACGCCGCGGTCGTGCGCGGCATCCGCCCGGGCGCGCTCGACCCCGGCGACATCGTGCATGTCGACGGCCGGGTTCTCGGCCGCCACGGGGGAATCATCGGGTTCACCGTCGGCCAGCGCCGGGGGCTCGGCGTCGGGGGAGGAACCGAGCCGCTCTACGTGGTCCGCATCGACCCCGAGGAGCGGCGCGTGACCGTGGGACCGCGGTCGGCTCTCGGCAGTTCCGCCTTCGACGTCGCGGACGTCAACTGGCTCGGGCGTTCCGGCACGCCCCCCGCGGAGCCGCGACGCGTCGAGGTCCGGGTGCGCTCCGCCCAGCCTCCCGTCGGTGCCGTGCTGCATCGCGGCCGGGTGGCCGGCGAGGCGCGCGTGGTTCTCGACCGGCCGGAACGCGCGGTCGCGCCCGGCCAGGCCTGCGTCTTCTACGACCGCGACCGGATTCTGGGCGGCGGCTGGATCGGCCGGCCCGGGCCGGCGATGGCCGCCTGACCACGCAGGAACGCCGCCCGGAACCCGATGACGCTCCCCCGGCATATCGGCCGGCCGGTCCGACGCATGGAGGACAGGCGCCTCCTGACCGGCGAGGGCCGGTTCAGCGACGACTGGCACATGGAGGGGCAGGCGTGGATGAGCGTCGTGCGGTCGGTCCATGCCCATGCCGGGATCCGGTCCGTCGACACATCGGAAGCGGCGGCGATGGAGGGCGTTCTCGGCGTCTTCACCGGCGCCGACTGCGTCGCCGACGGGCTGTCCCCGATTCCCCACAACCCCCTGCCGTCGACCAGGCACGACATGAAGCTGCACGGCCCCGGCGGGACCGAGCCGTTCGTCGGCGGGCACGCGCTCCTGCCGACGGACCGGGTGCGGCACGTGGGCGAGGCGGTCGCGGTCGTGGTGGCCGAGACCGCGGCGCAGGCGGAAGACGCGGCGGAACGGGTCTCGGTCGACTACGAGTCTCTCGCGCCCGTCACCGGAGCGCGGGAGGCGCTGGCCCCCGACGCCCCGCGGCTCTGGCCCGGGACGGACGGCAACGTCTTCGTCGACACCCTCTTCGGCGACCGCGATGCCACCGACAAGGCGTTCCGGACCGCGGCCCACGTGGCCGCGATGACGCTCCACGTCGCCCGGGTGACCGGCGTGCCGCTCGAGCCGCGCTCGGCGCTCGGGGCCTACGACCCGGGGACCGGGCGCTACACGATCCACGCCGGTTCGGGAGGGTCGGTGCGCCAGAAGCGCGAGATCGCCGAGGTGCTCGGCGTGGATCCGGACCGCGTGCGGGTGATCTCCAAGGACGTCGGCGGGAACTTCGGAACCCGCAACCGGCTGTACGTCGAGTTCCCCCTCGTGGCGTGGGCGTCGCGCAGGCTGGACCGACCGGTCAAGTTCACCTGCCGCCGGAGCGAGGCCTTCGTGAGCGACTACCAGGGCCGCGACCTGATCACCGAGGTATCGCTCGCACTGGACCGCGAGGGGCGCTTTCTCGCGCTCCGCGCCGACAACGTGAGCAACGTCGGGGCGCGGGCGGTCTCGTTGTCGCCGCTGAGCAAGGGTTCGGGACTGGTCACCGGCCCCTACCGCATCCCCGCGGCATCGCTTCGATCGCGCGCCGTCTTCACCAACACGCCGCCGACCAACGCCTACCGCAGCTCCGGCCGCCCCGAAGTGACCTTCGCCATCGAGAGGCTGGTCGAGTCGGCGGCTGCCGAGCTCGGGATCGACGCGGTGGAACTGCGGCGCCGGAACCTCGTGACCGCGGAGCAGATGCCCTATCCCAACGCCGTGGGCATGACCTACGACAGCGGGGACTACGGCGCGGGCATCGACAAGGCGATGCGCCTCGCGGACTGGGACGGCTTCCCCTCCCGCCGGGCCGATGCCGAAGCGCGCGGCCGCCTGCTCGGCCGCGGCATCGCGGCCTATGTCGAATCCTCCGTCGGCACGCCGCGGGAGCAGGCGCGTCTGCTGGTGCGGACCGACGGCACGATCGATCTCGTCATCGGCACCCAACCGAGCGGCCAGGGCCACGAGACAAGCTTCGCGCAGGTGGCCGCGGAGCGGCTCGGCGTGGAGGTGGAGCGAATCAGGGTGATCGTCGGCGACACGGACGTGGTCAGGGTCGGCGGCGGATCGCATTCCGGCCGGTCCATGCGCATGGCGGGAACCGTCATCGTCAAGGCGGCCGACGAGCTGGTCCGGAAGGGCAGGGAGCTGGCCGCCCTGCTGCTCGAGGCCGCGGAGGAGGACATCGTCTTCGCCGACGGCAGGTTCGCGATCAGGGGAACGGACCGGGCGATGACGCTGGGGGAGGTCTCGGCCGCAGTTCGGCGACGGCCCGACCGTCCGGCCGAGTTCGCGGACGGCCTCGCCGTCGCGGAGGACAACGTCATGGAGACGCCGGTGTTCCCGAACGGCTGCCATGTCTGCGAGATCGAGATCGACCCCGAGACCGGGGCGCACGATCTGGTCCGCTACGCGGCGGTCGACGATGTCGGGCGCGCCATCAACCCGCTGATCGTGGACGGGCAGACCCACGGGGGCATCGTCCAGGGGGCGGGAGAGGCGCTGGGCGAACTGTGCGCGGTGGACGGCGAGACCGGCCAGCCTCTCGCGGGCTCGTTCATGGACTACCACATGCCGCGAGCCGACGAATACCCGTTCTTCTCCACCGAACTGCACGAGATTCCCTCGCCGACGAATCCGCTTGGCGTCAAGGCCGGCGGAGAGGGCGGAACGACACCCGCTCTCGCCGTCATCGTGAGCGCGTTCGTCGACGCGCTGCGCCCCTACGGGGTGAACCACGTGGAATTGCCCGCGACCCCGCACAAGGTGTGGAAACTGATCGCGGACGGGACGGCAGCCTGAGTCCGGGGCAACGGCACGGAGGGGATGCGGAAACCGTTTCCGGAAGCTCGCACGGTCCCCGCGCCGAAACGCCCGGTTCCGGACCGGCGGCCACACTCCGAATCCGGATCGCATGCAAGAGAAAATTTCCGGAATTTCCCGTTTCTCTTCCCTCGTTCACCGGGTTTGCGGGAAGTCATGAAAAATTCAAAAACAGGAAAACATCCTCGCATTCTTCCGAGCTTTGGGTTGACGTTCCCGCGAATCCAATCATGCTTGACACGAAGGAAAGGACATCCAGGGAGCCGTGAAAATGTCGGAAACAGCCTTTGGCACTCCCGCCGCCGAGGCCGGAAGGGCCGGGCCCGCCTCGAAACGCGACAATTTCGTGAGGCTGGCCGAAAGGAGGACCATCAAGTCCATCAAGGCGATACGGAGCCTTGCCAAGCTCGGCAACCGGAAAGCCTACGACTACAACGACGCGGATGTCGCGAAGATCGTCAAGGCGTTGAGCGGCGAGATCGAGGATCTCAAGAAACGCATGACGACCACGGAATCCTCGGGCGGCGTGGATTTCAGGCTGTAGTCCGGCACATGCCGCCGCCGTTATCGCTGCGGCGGGATGATCTCGTGCACGCAGACCTCGTCCGTCAGGTGAGACCGGCCGATGTCGTCGAGATGGGCGCGTTTCTCGCCGGCCGTCAGCGCGGCGCCGATGCCCTGGGTCATTGCCAGCACCACAGACCGGTCGCTCATCCCGAGCCAGAAATCCCGCCGGACGAGCCTGTCCGCCTCATCCCGAGCAAAAGGGCTGTCCGGGTTGGCGCCAAGATCCGGAGAATGAAACCGCGGCATCGTCCACGCTCCCGTTTCGTTTCCCCGCCATTATAGGGAGGACGGTCACGGTGGTCGACACGATCACGGGCAACGGCCGGTCCGACGGGCGACGCGACGGAGCCGTCCGAATGGCGGCGCCCCCGGAGCCCGCAGACCGCCGGGACGGCACGGACGGGACCGCTCCGGCCCGCCCGGAGCGGATGCCCGGCCAGCGCGGGACAGTCCCGGAGCGCCGCCGGCTTGCCGTTGACAGGAGTCACGGCTGTCGCGAGCCTTGACGGCCCCGCACGGGCGGCGCACAGCCACGGATCCCGCCGGATGGAATTGAGACAGCTTCGCTATTTCCGCAAGGTGGCCGAACACGGCAGCTTCACCGCCGCGGCGGAGGCCTTGAACGTCTCCCAGCCGACTCTGGGGGTGCAGATCAAGAAGCTCGAGGACGAGTTCGGCCTCCGGCTTTTCCGTCGTCATTCGCGAGGCGTGGAACTGACGGAAGCGGGCTCCATCTATCTCTCGCACGTTCGGGACGTGCTGCGGCGCCTCGAGATCGCCCGGCAATCGGTCGACCATCTGCGAACCGCGCCGAGGCAGGTTCTGAGAATCGGCGTCATTCCGTCGATCGGCATCGCCGTGATGTCGACCGTGCTGGAAGCCGCGGAAGCGCTCGTCCCGGATCTCGAGATCTCGATTTTCGTCGAGTTCACCGAGAACCTGTCGCTTGCCCTGGTCGCCGACGAGATCGACTGCGCCCTGTCGTTCGCGCCGATGGAGGACGAACGGTTCGAATCCTTCCCCCTCTATCTTGACCGGATGTGCCTGATCGGAAGCCAGGAACTCATCGGGAATCTTCCGGACAGCGTTCCCTTCGAGGTCGCCGCGAACCTGCCGCTCGTTTTCGACAAATGCGGCATCGCGCCCCGCGCCGCGAAAGAGCTGGACGTTCCCCTGACCAGGCCGCTTCAGATTCACTCGATGCTGCTCCGCCAGGAACTGGTCGCCAACGGACAACGGGGCTTCATCGGCCCGTACCTGTTCCTGCACAACCAGATCCTGAAGGGCGAGCTGCGGTGCCATGACATCGAGAAGCCCAGCATCTGGTGCCGGCTCTACCTGAACTCGAAACCCGTGCCGGCCTTTTCCGAAGCGGCGCAGAAAGTCTTCAACCTGATACGGCAGCACATCGACAAGTCGCTCAGATCGGGCGAGTACCGGTGGCTGCCACCCGAATCGAAGGCGTTCTCGGCCTCCCAGCATATAGGCAATGCCTATATGTTGTATTAGAATTTCGTCATTTTCATCGTTCGCGTTTCCGTCGACGATGCCTCTCGGACCGCGTTCGGACCGGCGCTTGTCGCCGCCGTCATCGCAAACGCAGCGACTCCACGCTGCAGAACGGGAGGAATTCATGGTTCAGCTGTCGAACAACTCAAGTCGCCGCCGGATCGCCAGGGCGTTCCTGGTCATCGCGCCGCTTCTGGCAAGTTCCCCGTCGGCAGCCGAGGACCTGTCCGTCGCCACGTTCATGCCGCCGCAGCACCACATCAACAAGAACCTGTTCGGATGGTTCGGCGAGGAAATCGCCAAGCGCTCCAACGGCAGCCTGACCATGAAGCTCTTCCCCGCCGGCCAGCTCGGCGCCGGGCCCGTCCAGCAGTGGAAGCGGGTGGTCGAGGGCGTGGCCGACATCACCTTCGGGATCCAGGCCTACACCGCCACGCTGTTCCCGCGCTCGATGCTGATCATCCCGCCGGGCAAGGCGAGGACGGCCCGGGAGTCGACCGAGCGGCTGTGGAGAGTCTACGACCGCCATCTCGCGCAGGAATACAAGGCCGTCAAGACGATGGGCGTGTTCACGGTCGCTGGCAGCCTGATCGCCTCGACCCGGAACGTCTCGACCCTGGACGGCCTGCGCGGAGCGAAGCTCGTTCCCTACGCGACGATGACGACCCCGATCGTGAAGGCGATGGGAGCGGTGCCGGTGCAGATGCCGGTGACGCAGATGTACACCGGCCTTTCGACCGGCACCATCGATGCAGCCTACTCCTCGTTCAACAACATCACCCAGCCATGGAACTTCTGGGACGTCGCCAAGTTCGTGGTCGGCAACGTCCCGGTCCAGTTCGCGGTCACGTTCGTCGCGATGAACAGGGAACGCTACCAGGGGCTGTCGCGCGAACACCGCAAGATCATCGACGACCTCTCGGGCGTGACCATGTCGCGCAAGGGCGCCGAAGCCTTCGACGGCGCCGATCGACGCTCGGAGGAGCTCATGCGGACCTCGCCCAAGATGGCGCGGGTCAAATGGGTCCAGGTGTCCGCCGGGGAGCGGGCCAGGATGGATGCCGCGGTCCAGCGCGGGCTCGAGATCCTGTTCGCGGACTACGAAAAGCGCGGCATCGGGAACGCGCGCGAGATCTACGAGACGATCAACAGGTAGGGAACGCCGACGCCGCCGGCGACACCCGGCCGGGCCGGCCGCGCCCGATCGACCGGCCGACGGAGCGGCTGACGTTCCTCGTCGGCGGGACATGACTTGCGGTCATGGTCCCGCCGACGAGCCTGAACGTCATCGGGATTCCCAAGGTTCCCGCAACCCGCTCGTCGACGCGGAAGACGTCCCGGTCCCCGGCATCGTGACCCCGGTCGCGACGGAACCGCCCGCGGCCCCGAGGGGTCGTGCTCGCGATCCGAAACGCCTGCCGACTTTTTCCGAAGCGGCGCAACCGGCACGCGACCTGACACGCCGGCACGCCACTCCGACCGGCGAATGCCGATGGCCGCCGCCCGACGCCAGGACGTTCCCGGCCTCACGGGGTATAGTCGGGATCTATATGTCGTATTGGCATTTCGTCATTTTCATTGTTCCCGTTTCCGCTACGATGCCTTTCGAACCGCGATCGAAACAGCGGTTCTCGCCGTCGCCCATCGCGGACGCAACGACTCCAGGCCGCAAATCGGGAGAAGATTCATGGCTCAGTTTTCGAACAGCGCTACTCGCCGCCGGATCGCCAGGGCGTTCCTCGTCATCGCGCCGCTTCTGGCAAGTTCTCCGTCGGCGGCCGAGGAACTGTCCGTCGCCACGTTCATGCCGCCGCAGCACCACATCAACAAGTACCTGTTCGGATGGTTCGGCGAGGAGATCGCCAAGCGCTCCAACGGCAGCCTGACCATGAAGCTCTTCCCCGCCGGCCAGCTCGGCGCCGGGCCCGTCCAGCAGTGGAAGCGGGTGGTCGAGGGCGTGGCCGACATCACCTTCGGGATCCAGGCCTACACCGCCACGCTGTTCCCGCGCTCGATGCTGATCATCCCGCCGGGCAAGGCGAGGACGGCCCCGGAGTCGACCGAGCGGCTGTGGAGAGTCTACGACCGCCATCTCGCGCAGGAGTACAAGGCCGTCAAGGCGATGGCCGTGTTCACGGTCGCCGGCGCCCTGATCGCCGCGACCCGGAACGTCTCGACCATGGACGGCCTGCGCGGAGCGAAGCTCGTTCCCTACGCGGCGATGACGACCCCGATCGTGAAGGCGATGGGAGCGGTGCCGGTGCAGATGCCGGTGACGCGGATGTACACCGGCCTTTCGACCGGCACGATCGATGGAGCGTACTCCGCGTTCAGCAACATCACCCAGCCCTGGAACTTCTGGGACGTCGCCAAGTTCGTGGTCGGCAACGTCCCGGTCCAGTTCGCGGTCACGTTCGTCGCGATGAACAAGGAACGCTACCAGGGGCTGTCGCGCGAACACCGCAAGATCATCGACGACCTCTCGGGCGTGACGATGTCGCGCAGGGGCGCGAAGACCTTCGACGGCGCCGACCGAGGCGCGGAGAAGCTCATGCGGACATCGCCCAAGATGGCGCGGGTCAAATGGATCCAGGTGTCCGCCGGGGAACGGGCCAAGATGGATGCCGCGGTCCAGCGCGGGCTCGAGATCCTGTTCGCGGACTACGAAAAGCGCGGCATCGGGAACGCGCGCGAGATCTACGAGACGATCAACAGGTAGAGAGCACAGACGTCGTGGGCGCCGGCGACACCCGGCCGGGCTGGCTGCGCCGGATCGATCGACTGATAGAGCGGCTGACGTTCCTCGTCGGCGGGATCGGACTTGCGGTCATGGTCCTGCTGACGAGCTGGAACGTCATCGTGATGCGCAAGGTTCTCAACGACCCGATCGTCGGCGCCGAGGACATCCTGGTGCTCAATCTCGTCATCCTGGTCGCGGTCGCCATTCCCTATGGCGGCCGCGTCGGCGCGCATATCGAGATCGAGATCTTCGAAACCTGGATGTCGAAGGCCTTCGCGCGCTGGTCCCTGGCCGCGATGAAACTGCTCGCCGTCCCCCTGGTCGCGGCCCTGGCCTGGCGGCTGTTCAAGGCGGGCGCATCGGCCCGGGAATTCGGCGAGGCAACGCAGCAGCTCCTGATCTCGTACGAGCCGTTCTACTACGCCATGGGCGCGATGATCGTGCTGTACGTCGCGATCCTGATCGCCGATCTGGTCCTGTTGCTCGCCGATCGGGATCTCGCGCCGATGCCCGAGGCGGACGGGAATGCGCGATGAGCATGTCGCTCATCGGAGTGATCGGGCTGCTCGTTCTGTTCGGACTCCTGGCGCTCCGGTTCCCGGTCGCGCTCGCGATGATTCTCGTCGGCACGTTCGGCACGCTCTGCGCTCAGGCGAACCGGTTCATCGGCCTGGGCATGGCCGGCGACCAGGCCTGGGCGCGGGGCTGGAACACGGCTATGTCCAACCTGTCGGGCGAGGCGTTCGAGGTCGCCTCGAACTTCAACCTGCTGGTCATCCCGATGTTCGTTCTGATGGGCAATCTCGCGGGCGTCTCGGGCATGTCGCGCGACCTTTTCACCGCGGCGCACCGCTGGATCGGCCACTTCCGCGGCGGCCTCGCCTCGGCGACGATTTCGGCCTGCGCCGGGTTCGCGGCGCTGTCGGGATCCTCGCTGGCCTCCGCGGTCACGATGGGCCGCGTCGCGCTGCCCGAGATGAACCGGTTCAGGTACGCGCCGGAGCTTTCGACCGGCGCGGTGGCGGCCGGCGGCACGCTGGGCTTCCTGATCCCGCCGTCGGGAGGGATGATCATCTACGCGGTGCTGACCGACCAGTCGGTCGGCCGGCTGTTCATGGCCGGCATCGTGCCGGGCATCGTGCTCACGCTGCTGTTCATCGGCGCGGTGTGGATCACCGTCCGGTTGCGCCCCGAGAAGGGGCCGGCCGGCAACCCCGCGACGCCCGGCGAGCGCCGCAGCTCGGTCGTCGCCGCGGTCCCGATCGTGCTGGTGGTCGGAATCACGATCGGCGGGATGTACACCGGCTTCTTCACGCCCGTCGAGGCGTCCGCGGTGGGCGCGCTTCTCACGTTCCTGGTCGCGCTCTGGCGGCGTTCGCTCGACGTCCGGCGGCTGCGCGCCGTGGTCCTGCAAACCATGAAGGCGACGGCGACCGTCTTTCTGATCATCGTCGGCGCGTTCGTCTTCATTCCCTTCATGTCCCTGACCGGGCTTGCCGGCGACATGGTGACCTTCCTGACCTCGCTCCCGATCGGCGAGGTCGGCGTGCTGGTCGTCGTCATCCTGATCTACATGTTTCTCGGAACCTTCCTGGAGGGCATCGCGATGCTCGTCCTCACCATCCCGGTCGTGATGGCGCTGGCGACCCAGCTCCAGTGGGATCTGATCTGGTTCGGGATCATCGTCGTGATCGTCCTGGAAATGGGCATGATCTCGCCGCCGGTCGGCATCAACGTCTTCGTCGTGAAGTCGATCGCGCCGGAGGTGCCGATGCGCACGATATTCAGGGGAATCTGGCCGTTCTGGTTCGCGATGGCGGCGATGATCGCCCTGCTGGTCGCGTTTCCGCAGATCGCGATGTTCCTGCCCAACACGATGTTGGGATCATGACGGCCGGCCTCCGCCCTCACCCCGGTTCCCGGGCTTCGGGGCGGCAGGACGGCCGGAACAACAACGAAGGAGAGAGAGAATGAGCAGGCTTGATGGAAAGGTCGCGGTCGTGACCGGTGCCGCCCAGGGCATCGGGGAGACCTACGCGAAGGCCCTTGCGGACGAGGGCGCCCGGGTCGTGGTTTCCGATGTCGCCGATCCGTCCCGCGTGGTCGACGAGATCGGCAACGCCGGCGGCGAGGCGATAGGAAGAATCGCCGACGTGACCGATGACGGGTCGCTCTCCGACCTCGTCGGAGCCGCCGAAGCGGCGTTCGGGCCGATCGAGATCCTGGTCAACAACGCGGCGCTCTTCGCCGAGCTGAGGTTCACCCCGATCATGCAGATCTCGAACGAGGACTGGGACCGGGTGATGACGGTCAACGTGCGCGGGACGCTGCAGGCCACCAAGGCCGTCGTCCCCAGCATGCTCAAGAACGGACGAGGCAAGATCGTGAACATCAGCTCCGGCACCTTCTACTATGGCGGACCCGGCCTGGCTCACTACGTCTGCTCGAAGGGCGCGGTCATCGCTTTCACGCGCTCCGCTTCGCGCGAGTTCGGCGACAAGAACATCATGGTGAACTGCATCGCGCCCGGCCTGACCGAGAGCGAAGGCGTCCGGAACCACCCCGATCTTCATGTCGCCCGCGCACCGACACTGCAGGCCCGCGCCATCAAGCGGGACATGGTGCCGGAGGACCTGATCGGGATGCTGCTGTTCCTGGCGAGCGAGGACAGCGATTTCGTGACCGGACAGACCTTCAACGTCGACGGGGGCAGACACAACCAGTGAACCGCGCGCGGGCGCGGACCGGGAGACGTCCCGGCCCTGGCCGGGACGTCCCTCGACCTGGCGTCGGCGCGCCTTTCCGGGGCGAGTGAAGCCGCCCGCCGCCCGCAACCCGTCTTCCGGCCCGAGTGGCCGCGGAGCTGCGCTTCACGGGACGGGCCCCGACGCCGATCCCGGTCGCCAGCCGCCCGGTTTCCGTTCCGGCCGCCGGGCGGACGGCTCCGGAACCTGTTGCCGAAGCCCCGGCCGGCCGGATACCCTGCGGCCGGACGGAGATCGGAGCGGCTCCATGGACGGATTCCTGAGAAACGCTTGGTACGCGGCCGCCTGGAACCACGAGGTCGACGAGACGCCACTCGCGCGGACCGTGCTCGGCGAACCCGTCGTCCTGTTCCGCGACGGCGCCGGCCGGGCGGTCGCCCTCGAGGATCGCTGCTGCCACCGCAACCTGCCTCTCTCGCAGGGGCGGGTCGAGGGCGACGTCATCGAATGCGGATACCACGGCCTGAGATTCGACGCCTCCGGCGCCTGCATCCGCGTTCCGGGCCAGGCCCGGATCCCGCCGGGCGCCACGGTGCATGCCTGGCCGGCGCTCGAGAAACACCAGCTCGTCTGGCTGTGGATGGGCACCCCCGAACTGGCGGACGAATCGCTGCTGCCCGACTGGAAGGTCATGGACCACCCCGACTGGCGGGTGGTGAAGGGCGACCCGCCGTTCCATGTCCCCTGCCATTACGAGCTGTTCAACGACAACCTTCTCGACCTCAGCCATCTCGCCTACGTCCACATCCGCAACATCGGAACCGAAGCGGTTCCCGATTTTCCGATCGTCGTCACCCGAGGCGACCGGACGGTGCGCATGATCCGGTGGATCATGGACTCGGCGCCCGCGCCGCTCTACGCGAGATTCGGCGGCTTCGAGGACAACATCGACCGCTGGCAGTACGCCGAGGGCCAGGTTCCGAGCTGCAACACGGTGTGGGTCGGCTGCCTGCCCGCCGGCTGCGGCGCGTCGCCGGGCGATCATCCGGACTCGATCGGCCGTCGCCCCGGCGGGCGCAACGGCACGGGGTTCGAGTTCTACAATCTCAACGCCATCACTCCGGAAACCGACCGCAGCTGCCGGTACTTCTACGCCCATTCGAGGAACTTCGCGCTCGACGACGCCGAGGTGGACGAGATGTTCCGCGTCGAGTTGCGCGGCGCCTTCCAGGAAGACGTCGACATCCTCTCCGCCCAGCAGGCCAACATCAAGCGCCATGCCCACAATCCGCGGAACTGGGTGGACATCAACGTCGACGGCCCCGGCCTCGCGCTCCGGCGCATGGTCGCCGAAGCGATCGCCACCGAGAGCCGGGCCGCCTGACGCCCCGGCCCGCGGGGACGCGCGGTCAGCCGGCCGGCGTTCCGGGAACGGGTTCCCGCGCCACCGCGACCGCCCCGTCCGCGCCCAGCCTGACCGCGTTGACCGTTCCGGCAAGGTCGGGAGAGCCCGAATACCATGCCGGCACGCTGCCGTTCCCGACCTGCACCGAGAGATTCCAGTGGCCAAGCGCGACGTAGTCCGCCGCCGTGCCCTCGATCTCGTCTCCGGAAATCAGCCAGGACGGATTCAGCCCGCCGGCGGGCGGACGCTCCTCGACGAAGTGCCCGTGCCCGGCGACGACGTGCCAGCGCCGCGACCGCGGCCCGGGCTCGGCGAGCGGCGCCATGTCCGAATAGTCCCGGTGCGCGCGGCCCCAGATCTCCAGGTCGAGATCGGGGAACGCCGCCCGCTCCCCCTCGACGCCGAGCACGTGGATGCCGTCGATGTCCGCGAACCCGCCGCGGTGCCACACCGACCCCTCCATCAGCGGATCGTGATTGCCGGGCAGCATGACGACGGGGCAGGGAGCCTCGCCGAGGAGGTCGGCGGCTCTTTGCAGAAGAGCCGGCGGCAGCCGGTTGTGCTCGAACACGTCGCCCGCGAGCAGCAGCACCCCGGCATCGAGCGCCGACGCGGTCTCCAGCACCGCCGCCAGAGGTCCGGCGCCGTCGCCCGACCACTTGCGTTCGGTGTAGCCGTCGTCGACATGGAGGTCCGAACTGTGAACGACCACGATCTCCGACGGGGCGTCGGCATGTCTGGTTTCCGCCACGCGAGAGCGCCCGTGAGCTGGTGACGAGGCTCTCTATACTGGCGCGGACGCCGTCCGGCAAGCCTGCCGGAGAGCGTTTCCGGAGGAGATCCGACCATGACCGCCACCCGCGAACTGATCAACCGGCGCTACGGCCACGACACCGGGCCGGACCGCCTGGATCCGGTGCCGGAGACCGTGTCCGGACTGCTGTCGCGCCGCTGCATCCGGCGCTACGCCGACCGGCCGGTCGCGCCCGAACTTCTCGAGGTTCTGCTCGCCTGCGCGCAGTCCGCCCCCACCAAGTCCAACCTTCAGCAGTACTCGATCGTCGTGACATCCGAGCCCGCCCGGCTCGCACGCCTCGCCGAGCTCTGCCCGGGCACCGGACACCTGCGGCACTGCCCGGTCTTCGCGACGTTCTGCGCGGACATGCGGCGCATGCGCCGGATCGCCGGGTTCCGCGGCCACGAGTTCCGGAACGACGGCATGGACGGATTCCTGAACGCGGTCGTCGACGCCGCGATGGCGATGCAGTGCTTCGTCACCGCGGCCGAGGCCTCCGGGCTCGGTTGCGCGCCCATCAGCGACGTGCGCAACCGCATCGACGGGTTCTCCGAGGCGCTCGAGCTGCCCGACGGCGTGTTCCCCGTCGCGGGACTCACCCTCGGCTGGCCCGTGGCGGAGGGCCGCGTCAACGCCCGGCTGCCGTCCGAGGTCGTCGTGCATCGAGAGGTCTACGACGACACCGGCCTTCGGGCGGCGGTCGACGCCTACGACGCGCAACGCCACGAGGCCGTGCCGATCGCGCCCGAAAACCAGCGCCACGCCGACAGGTACGGGGTCGCGGAACGCTGCACCTGGTCCGAGAACGCGGCGCGCCAGCTCTCGGTTCCCGAGCGGGCCGGGTTTTCCGGGTTCCTGCGCGGCCACGGGTTCGGGCTGTCGTGAGAGCCGCTTCCGGCGGAACCGGCATTGACGCCGCCGCCGGGGAACCGCATGATCGCGGCTCCGTTCCCCTCCCTCGAACAGGAGGCGCGCGATGACCTTCGTCCGGAACGCCTGGTACGTCGCGGGCTTCGCCCGCGACCTCGATTCCGCGCCGGTCGCGGCAACCGTTCTCGGCGACCGGATCGTTCTGTGGCGCGACGGCGACGGACAACCCCGCGCGCTCGAGGATCTCTGCCCGCACCGTTTCCTGCCGCTCTCGAAGGGCCGCGTCCGCGACGGCGACCTGCAATGCGGCTATCACGGGCTGGTCTTCGGCGGCGACGGCGCCTGCAAGGGGGCGCCGACCCAGGACTCGGTCCCGGCGGACTGCACGGTGCGGACCTACCCGGCCGCCGAGCGTCTGGGCCTGGTCTGGACCTGGATGGGCGACCCCGGCAGGGCCGATCCGTCGGCCATCCCCGACCTGCCCCAGTACCGCCGGGACGGCTGGGCGGCCGTCCACGGGGACGCCCTCGACGTGACGGCGAACTACCTGCTGCTCTGCGACAACCTGTGCGACCCGACCCACGTCAACTACGTTCACCCGTCGACCCTCGGGAATCCCGACGAGATCAACGCGCCGGTCACCCACGAGGAAACCTCCTGGGGCGTCCTGACCGAGCGCCTGACCGTCGATTCCGCGCCGACGGGGTTCATCCGCGCCTTCGGCAACCACGGCGGCCGGGTCGACATGTGGCAGCGCTACCTGATGCACGTGCCGTCGACCGCGATCATCGATTTCGGCGGCGCGGCCGCCGGCACGGGCGGTCTCGAAGACGGTGGCGAGCAGCGCATCCAGGTGTTCTCCTGCCATTTCATGACGCCCGTCGAGGAGAACAGGACGATCGACCGCTGGATGCACGTCCGGGATTTCGGCGTCGACGACCCCGCGGTCGGCGAAGGCATCAGCGAGCAGTTCCGCGTCGCGTTCGCCGAGGACAAGGACATTCTCGAGGCGATCCAGGAAGAGGAGGAACGCCACCCCGGCCGCACCCGAACCGGCCTCGACCTCGACGCCTCGGCGGGGCTGTTCCGCCGCAGGATCGACCGGCTGGTCAGGGCAGAGGCGCCGTGACCGGCGCGCCCGCGGCCGCGCGCGGCGGCAACCGGGTTCCCGACCGCGACCTGCGGGGCTATCTCGAGACCAACCGCGACATCCTGACCGTCGTCGAGCGGCCGGTCTCGATCGACGACGTGGGCGCCCTGTCGGCCCAGTCCGAAGGGCCGATCCTGTTCGAGAACATCGAGGAGCACCCCGGTTTCCGGATGTGCGACATCCTCGTCAAGCACCGCTGGTCGCAGTGCCGCGCGCTCGGCGTCGAACGCGAGGACTACCTTCCCACGCTGGCGCAGCGCCTGCGCATGCCGCCGCGCGGCTTCGTCGACGTTCCCACGGGCCCCGTCAAGGAGATCGTCCGCACCGGGGCCGAGGCGAACTGGCTCGACCTTCCGGTGCCGGTCCACTCCGCCGAGGAGGGCCGGCGCTACATCTCCGCCATGAACGTCGTCAAGGATCCGGAGACCGGATTCCTCAACTCGTCCCATGCCGGCACCACGCCGCTCGGCCCGCGCCACGGCGTGATCAGCTTCGCCACGCCGCACACCCACCTGATCATGCGGAAGCACCGCGACGCCGGGCACGCGGAAATGCCGATCGCCCTCGTGTTCGGCCTGCCCCCGGCCTACGAGATCATGGCCAATTTCTCGGGGCTGCACATGGATCTGTGGGGCGAACTCGAGATGGTCGGAACCGTGATGGACAGGGACGTCGAGATGACCCCCTGCGAGACCGTCGACCTCCGCGTCCCCGCGCATGCCGAAATCGTCGTCGAGGCCGTGGTCGACCTTTCCCGGACCGAAAGCGCCGGCGGAGTCAACGCGCCAAGCGGCTATTTCCTTCCGCGGCGCCAGGAACTCCCCCCGATCGAGGTCAGGGCCGTCACGATGCGGCGGGACCGCCCGATCTACCGCAACCACCAGACGGTGCCGGACACCGACCATCAGACGTTGCCGCGGCTGTGCCACGAGGCCGTGCTCTACAACCGCGTTTCCGAAATCGGCCTCGACGTCCGCGACGTGCGCTTCCCGACCTGGGGCGCGGCGCTGAGCTGCATCCTGCAGGTGGACTACCCGCGGCCGGGTCTCGTCAACGACGCGCTGATGCAGGCCATGGGCGCGCCCTGGCTCAACACCAAGATGGTCGTCGCCGTCAGCCCCGACACCGACGTCGACGACCCGGGCGCGGTCTACCACGCCCTCGCGACCCGCGTGGATCCGGCGCAGGACGTCATCGTCGTGCCCGGAACGCGCGGCTCCCCGTACGACCCCTCGGCCGCGCCCCTGCCGGGCCACGAGCCGTTCCGCCTCGTCGGAAAGATCGGTTTCGACGCCACCGCCAAGCCGCACCGCGGCGGCGAGGACTACCGGCAGGCCTTCCCGCTCAACTGGGGGAAGGCCAGGCTCGAGGACTATCTCTAGCGCCTCGCGAGCGAAGGAGCCGGCCCGGTCGGCCACGCTCCGTCTTCGGAAACGGACATGAACGAGAACGCCCCCTTCATTCCCTACGCCGACCCCGGCGCGCTCGGCGGCGAGCTGCGCGCGCCGCTCGCCGCCTACGAGAAACGCATGGGCTTCATGCCGAACGCGCTGAAGCTTTACGCGCACCGGCCCGAGATCCTCGCCGCCCTGATCCGCCTCAACGATGCCGTGATGCGCGACCCCTCGGGCCATCTCGAGCCGGCCCTGAAGCGGCGGATCGCCGCCATCTGCTCGCGCCTCAACGACAGCGCGTACTGCGTCGCGCACAACGTCAACACGCTGACCGGCCGTTCCCCGGGACCGGGCGAGGGCTGGGATCTCTCGGACCGGGAGGTCGACGAGCTTCTCGATCCGTCCTACGCGCCGAAGGACGCCACGGAACGGCTGGCGATCGCCTACGCGCGGGCGGCCACACCCGACCCCGGCACGGTGCCGGAGACCCTGCTGGCGGAACTCGCCGAACGCCTCACGCCGCCTCAGATCGTGGAGCTCGCCTGTGTCGTGGGCTTCTGGAGAATGTACAACGGGATCCACGAGGCCCTGCACGTCCCGATCGAGAGCGCGCTGCGGCGGGAACCGGACACGCCGTGAGCCGCCCGCCCGGAGCAGGGACCGTTTTCCGTCGTGACCGGGTGCCGGCAGCGGGCGCCGAACCGGCACGCAGGCAGCGAAGGGCGCTCCCGAAAGACCTGCCGGACAGGTCCGGTTCACCGGTTGCCGGACAAGATGGGCCGGGCCGCCCGCAGCGGCGGCGCGCCGTCCGGCGATTCGGGCTATCATGGCGGCTCGGGCCGCCGGCCCGCCCGCGACCTGTTCCCGGAACGGCGATGCCGACGAATCCTTCCGCGCTCTCCCTTCGCCCCGATCCGGGCTGGGCGCTGTTTCTTGACATCGACGGCACCGTGCTTCACCTCAAGCGGAGGCCCCAGGAGGTCGAACGCAGCGCGCGCGTCTGCCGCGTTTTCGACGGCCTTTCCGACTGTCTCGGCGGTGCCGTCGGCCTGGTCAGCGGGCGCCCGATCTCCCAGATCGACGTTCTGTTCCGTCCGCGACGCCCGCCCGCGGCGGGCCAGCACGGCCTCGAGCGCCGGGACGCCGGCGGACGGCTTCTGTCCCCGGCCCGGCCGGACGGCATCGACCGGCTTCGCGACGGCCTGAAGAAACGCCTGGACGGCCGGACCGGCGTGATTCTCGAAGAGAAGTCGCACGCACTTGCCGTCCACTACCGGCAGGCGCCCCGGGAACGGCAGGCCGTGCTGGATCTGGCCGCGGCTCTGGTCCCGCGGCTCGCCCCCGGGATGCAGATCATCGACGGCGACATGGTGACCGAGATCAAGTCCGCCGGGGCCAGCAAGGGATCGGCGATCCGGGACTTCATGGAGGAACCGCCGTTCAGGGGCCGGCTTCCGGTCTTCATCGGCGACGACACGACCGACGAGGACGGGTTCAGGTTCGTCAACTCCGCCGGCGGCGTCGGCATCCGCGTCGGCCGGTCGGAGCGTTCGGAGGCCCGGTACTCCCTGTCGGACGTGGATCAGGTCGTGGGGTGGCTCGAGGGCTGGCCGGAACTCCTGCGGAAAACGGGAACGGGACGCGGCGCATGACGGCAAATCTCGAACTTGCCGTCATCGGCAACTGCGCCTTCAGCGCCCTCGTCGACACCCGGGCCCGGATCGTCTGGAGCTGCATGCCGAGATTCGACAGCGATCCGACGTTCTGCGCCCTCCTGGGGGCTTCCGACGACCGAAACGACGGCGCGTTCGCGGTCGAGATCGACGGCTTTTCCCGTTCGGAGCAGGCCTACCGGACCAACACGGCGATCGTCGAGACCGTCCTTCACGATTCCAGCGGAGGATCGGTCAAGGTCGTGGATTTCGCGCCGCGCTTCCACCAGCGCGGACGGACGTTCCGGCCTTCGGCGCTGATGCGCCAGATCGTGCCGCTGTCGGGATCGCCGCGCGTCACCGTGCGCCTCCGCCCGACCTCCGAATACGGCGAGGGACGCCCGGATATCACCCGCGGCTCCAACCACGTGCGCTACGTGATGCCGGACCTGACGCTGCGCCTGACGACCGACGCTCCGGTCACCTACGTCCTCGAGGAGGTGTCCTTCCTGCTCGAGACGCCGATGAGCTTCGCCCTCGGCCCGGACGAGCCCCTGCCCGATTCCCCCGGGGAACTGTTCCGCGAGTTCTTCGACCACACCGACAGCTACTGGCGCGAATGGGTGCGCTACCTGTCGGTGCCCTTCGAATGGCAGGAGGCGGTCATCCGCGCGGCCATCACCCTCAAGCTCTCGACCTTCGAGGAGACCGGCGCCGTGATCGCGGCGCCGACGACCTCCGTCCCGGAAGCGCCCGGCAGCGAAAGAAACTGGGACTACCGCTACTGCTGGCTGCGGGATTCGTTCTTCGTCGTCCACGCGCTCAACAACCTGGGCGTGACCCAGACGATGGAGGAGTATCTCAAGTACATCATGAACATCGCCGAGACCTCGGAGGACGGATACCTGCAACCGCTGTTCGGCGTCGCGCAGGGCAGAAAGCTCGACGAGCGCGTCGCCGGAGGACTCGCCGGCTACCGCGGGATGGGGCCGGTGCGGATCGGCAACGACGCATACCGGCAGATCCAGAACGACAGCTACGGCTTCGTGATCCTGTCCTGCACCCAGATGTTCTTCGACCTGCGGCTGTCGCGGCAGGGGGACGAGGCCCTGTTCCGGCGCCTCGAGGCGCTCGGGAACAAGGCCGTCGAGGTGTGGAACCAGCCGGACGCCGGCATCTGGGAACTGCGCAAGACCCAGTCCGTCCACACCTTCTCGAGCATCATGTGCTGGGCCGGATGCGACCGCCTCGCGCAGATCGCGGTCAAGCTCGGCCTCACGGACCGCGCCCGGCACTGGTCGCAGGCCGCCCGCGGCATCTACGAGAAGATCGTGACCCATGCCTGGAACTCGAGGCTGAACTCGTTCACCTCCACGTTCGGCGGCAAGGACGTCGACGCCGTGCTCCTGCTCCTGCCGCAGATGGGCTTCGTCAGCGCGAAGGATCCGCGCTTCACGGGAACGCTGGAACGCCTCGAGAAGGAGCTGCGCCACGGAGACCACATCTACCGGTACGCCGTCGAGGACGATTTCGGGAGACCGGAAGTGGCCTTCAACGCCTGCACGTTCTGGTACATCGACGCCCTCGCCCTGGCGGGGCGCGTCGGCGAGGCGCGCATCCTGTTCGAGAACATGATCGCCTCCAGAAACGCGGTCGGGCTGCTGTCGGAGGACATCGACACCGACACCGGAGAACTGTGGGGCAACTTCCCGCAGACCTACTCGATGGTCGGCCTCATCAACTCGGCGATGAATCTCTCGCGTTCCTGGAACACCGCGTTCCAGTATGCCACGACCTGACACGCCCGCCGGAACCGGCGCCGGCCGCGGCGCCATGCCGTACCTGGTCAGCGACATCGGCGGAACCAACGCCAGGTTCGCCCGCGCGGGCCGCGGCGGGATCGGCCCCGTTTCCAGGTTCCCGACCCGGGATTTCACCGGCCCGCTCGACGCGGTCCGCGCGTTTCTCGACCGCGACGGCGTTCCCGGCAGGCCCCGCGCCGCGGCGCTCGGCTGGGCGGGACCCGTCGACGACGGATCCGCAAGCCTCACCAACGCCGGCTGGACCGTCGACGCCCGCCGCCTCGCCGCCGATGCCGGCTTCGAGGACGTCGTTCTCGTCAACGATTTCGCGGCCGTGGCGTGGGCGCTCCCCGCCCTCGGCCCGGGCGACCTTCTCGCCGTCGGCGGCGGGCAAAGCGCCCCCGGGGCGCCGCTCGCCGCGCTCGGCGCCGGCACCGGGCTCGGCGTCGCCGCCCATGTCCCCGGCCCCGGCGGAGGGGTCGTCGTCGGCGGAGAGGGCGGCCACGTCACCCTGGCCGCCTCCGACGACAGCGAGGCCCGCATGCTGGCCGCGCTGCGCGACGGGTTCGGGCACGTCTCCGCCGAACGGCTGCTCTGCGGACGGGGGATCGTCCGGCTCTACGACTGGTTCAACGCGGAAAGCGGCGGAACCGCGCCGCAACGCGGCGCGGCGGCGATCACCGCCTCGGCCCGGGAGTGCCCGACAAGCCGCAAGGCCGTGGACGCCTTCTGCGCGCTGTTCGGAACCGTCGCCGGCAACGCCGCGCTCACCTTCGGCGCGCGCGGCGGCCTGTTCGTCGCGGGCGGCATCGTCCCCCGGATCAGGGAGGATTTCGCGGCCTCGCGGTTCCGCGAGCGGTTCGAGGCCAAGGGCCGCTTCGCGGGCTACATGAAGCGGATACCGACCTGGATCGTGGTGCATCCCGAACCCGGACTTCTCGGGCTGAGCAGGGTTCTCGCGAACCGCGACGGCGCGGACCGGTAGCGGCCGGAACGCCTTGAACTCCCCCGACAAGGGCGCCGGCAGGACGGCTCCGACGCTGATCCTGTCGCTCGGCATGATCGCCGCGCTGGCCCCGCTCGCCACCGACGCCTATCTCCCGGCCTTCCCGACGCTGCGCGAGGAATTCGCCGCCTCCGCCGCGGACATCCAGCTCACGCTCAGCGGCTACATGCTGGGCTTCACGCTGGGCCAGCTGGGATACGGCCCGCTGTCGGACCGTTTCGGCCGCAGGCCGATGCTGCTGTGGGGCATCGCGCTGTTCTCGGTCATGTCGGCGCTGTGCGCGCTCAGCGACGGCATCTCGTCCTTCGTCCTGTTCCGGTTCCTGCAGGCCGTCGGCGGCGCCGCCGGCACCGTTCTCGTCCGCGCCATCGTCCGCGACCTCCACGAGGGCCCGGAAATGGCGCGGGTGATGTCGCTCGTGCTGACCGTCATCCTGTTCGCGCCGCTCGTGGGACCGCTCGTCGGCGGCCATCTGCTGACATGGATCGGCTGGGAGGCGATCTTCTGGATGCTTGCCGCGCTCGGCGCCGCGGCTGCGCTCGTCGTCGTCTTCGGCGTCCGGGAAACGCATCCGCCCGAGCGGCGCGGCTCCCCGGGCGGCCGCGCCCTGCTGCAGGGATACGCAGTGGTGCTCCGCCATTCGGGAGCGCTCGGCTACATGCTCGCGGGCGGCATGACGTTCGGCGCGCTGTTCGCGTTCCTGTCGGGAACGCCCGTCGTGTTCATCGAGCATTACGGCGTCGCCCCGCAGAATCTGGGCTACGTCTTCATGATCAACGTCGTTGGCGTGATGTGCGGCAGCTGGATCAACGCACGGCTCGTGACCAGGCGGGGCGTCTATCCGATGATGGTGGCGAGCACGCTGCTGCTCGTGGCGGGCGCCGTGGCGATGTTCGTGCTCGCGGGCTTCGACGTTCTCGGGCTGTGGGGCACGATCGCCGGCATCGTCGCGTTCACGCTGCCGCTCAACATGATCAACGCCAACGCTGCGGCCGGGGCGATGGAATACTTTCCGCACCTCGCCGGAACCGCCTCGGCGGTGATCGGGGCGATCCGCTACGGCTGCGGCGCGGTTGCCGGGCTGTTCGTCGGGCTGTTCCACGACGGCACGGCGATGCCGATGGCGGCGGCCGTTCTGGGTTGCGCCGTCCTGAGCGCCGTGTTTCTCGCGACGATGGTGCGTCGTTAGCGTTTGAAGCGCGATTGCCTTGCCTGAAGAGGCAACGGAAGCGGCAGAGCCGCCTCGCACCAGGCGAATGCACGGCGAACCCGCGCTCCGTCGCGGCTTCGACCGCGGGGCCGTGGGGAACCCCGATGGTCAGGCCGGGATCCTTGCCGGGCGGCACCGCATGGACGACCGACGATCGCGCAACGGTCGCGGCGTTGCCCGGGCCTCACGGAACCGCTCCGACCGGGTGCGAGGACCGAGGAGCGGACTTCGAGGGCCAGACCCGGTTCAGGAATTCCGACAGGTGGGGCGCCCAGAGATGCGGGAGCAGCGTGGAATAATGCCCGTTGGTCTCGGCGCCCGCCGGGACGAGAACGCTTTCGGCGCCGGGAATGCCGGAGATGACAGGCTCCAGGGTGCCCAGTTGCGGTGGATTCAGTTCGTCGTCCTCGAAGTTGATCGCCAGAACCCGCGCCCTGACGCGATCAAGCAGAGGGGACGGATCGTAGTCCATGGACGCCTCGAGCTGGTAAAGCCGGTCGTTCGCGTCTCCCTTCCTGGCCCGGTCGACCATCCGCCGGTACAGCGCATCGCCCGCCGCGCGCGTTGGCGCCTTTTCCTGCAGACGCACGACGCTCTGGACGAAGAGTCCGCCCAGCGGCGCTGCAAACACGTAGCGCGAGGGATTCGTCTCGTAGTTCCCGTCTTTCCACTCGGGATCGTTGCGGATCGCCTCGATGGAAATGCGGCGCTGCATCCAGTTGCGTCCGCTCATGGGGCCCGGCTGCGACGCAACCGGCACCAGACGCTCGACGAAACCGGGATGGCGGCCGCCATAGAGCCAGGCCAGCATGCCGCCCATCGAGATGCCGACAAGAAGCGCCAGACGCTCGACGCCGAGCTCCTCCGTGAGCAGCCGGTGCGTCAGGGCCACCATGTCGTCATAGCGGTAACGGGGAAACCGGGTGCGCAGCCCGTCGCTGGGCTTGCTCGACCTTCCGAAGCCGATCATGTCGGGAACGATCACGTAGCATGTCCCGAGATCGAGCGGCTGGCCGGGTCCGAACAGATGGTCCGCCATCGCGGGCTCGAGCCAGGTCCGGCTCGACCCCGTCGTGTTGTGGAGCAGCAGCACCGCATTGCCGATCGAACCGTCCGGGGCAGACCGCGGCGCACCAAGCGTCTTGCAGTGCAGGCGCAGCTCGTCAAGCGTCTCGCCGCTGCCGAACCGGAAACCCGCGATCCTGAAGTCCTGCTCCCGCGGTTCGGACCAGCGGTCCCTGTCCGGCATCGGTTCCTCGCGAACGGCGGCGTCCGGTGCAACGCGCTGCAGCTTCGGACAGGAATGCGACGTGATCAAGCGCCGGGATCATGCATCGCGCGGCAGATCATGGGCCGGCCGCCGGATCGGATCAATCCCTGCCGGATGCCGGACGACCGGTCTGCCGGACCGGTTCCGTTCGTCGACCCGAGGGGGTCGCCCTGGAAATCGGCGCCCGGATCGGAAAGAGCCGCTCCCGGCGGGGTCGCGTTCCGGAAGCGGCCGCACGGCAGACCGGAACGTCCGGGCCATGTCCCGGCCGGGGCGGGAACGGCACGGCGTCCCCTTCGCCGCGGACCCCGGAGGGGCCGTTTCGGCATTCGATGTTCCCGGTCCGGGAGTCCCGCAAGCGGCCCGGACGACGCCCGCTTCTCCGCGTGAAGCCGACAGCGGGGAGCCGACGGCAGGGGCGCGACCCCGCGGGTCCGTTCGCCCGACCGGAAACCGCGGGAAGTCGCGGGACGAACCGGCTGCGGGCCGCGAATTTTGCCCCGAGACCGTCAGGCCTGCGGCCACACCTGCGGGCATTCGTCGGCGATCAGCGACAGCGGATCGCCGTCGTTCAGGCTGCGCTTGAAGATCAGCGGCTTCTCCGACCGGTTCCTCCAGCGGATGTCGTCCCCCGCGAAGCGGTAGGACACCGCCCGCCGGCTGACGTCCGAACGCTTGTTGGGCCCCGAGGCATGCAGCGCGAGCCCGTGGAAAACGATGACGTCGCCGGGGTCGGCCTCCAGCATCACCGTCGGATACCGGACGGGATCCGCGTCGATGTCCGGCACCTCCGCGACCAGATCGTCCCGGTCGAACCCGGCGACCGGATCGTTGAGGCCGATCCTGACCGGCTGGTAGAGCTTGCCCCATCTGTGCGATCCCCTGGCGAAACGCAGCGCGCCGGTGTCCCGGGTGACCGGATCGAGCGAGAACCAGACGCTGACGAGATCGTCGCCGTCGATCGAGAAGTACGGCATGTCGTGGTGCCAGTGGGTGGGCGTCGGGGTTCCCGCCTCCTTGATCAGGAGGTGCTCGTCGTAGAGGTCGACGCGCGAGGAGCCCAGGATCTCCGCCGCGAGCCGCGGCAGGGGCCCCTCGAACAGGAACCTGCGGAACCCCTCGAAGCGGTTGAACAGCCGGTGGTCCGTGAAGTACCGCGGCGCGCCCTCGGGCGCGTAGTCCTTCGCGAATCCGCTCGGCGAGGCGACGGCCTCGTCGACGGCGTCCGCGAGCACGCCGAGCCAGTGCGCGTCGATCACACCGCGGATCCGGGCGGCGCCGTCCTCGCGATAGGCGCGGATCTCCTCCGGGCCCGCCAGGCGTTCGAGCGTTCCATCCATTCCGCTGCCCTCCCGGTCGCGGCGGCCTATTCGGTGACCGAGAACGAGACGCTCCCGAGAGCCTCCACGCTGTTGCGCACGTGGATTCCGGGGCGCAGCGCCTCCGCCGCGGTCGCGCCGCCCGCCATGACGATCCAGCCCGGCTGGAGAATCTCCTCGGCTTCCGCGGCGAGCCGCGCCGCGGCCACCAGCGAGCGCGCCGGATGGCCGAGAATCGCGGCCGAGGAACCGATCTGCACCGGCCTGAAGTCGAACTCCAGGATCATCCCGAGATTGCCGAGATCGGTGCCGGGCGGCTGCCACGGTCCGACCACGAAGCCCGAGGACGAGGCGTTGTCCGCGACCACGTCCTCCAGCGAGAACCGGAAGTTCCGGTAGCGGGAATCGATGATCTCGATGGCCGGCGCCACGCCGTCCACGGCGGCCATGGCGGCGGCGGCGGTGCAGGGGAACGTCAGCCGTTTCCGGAGAAGAAAGGCGATCTCGGGCTCGACCCGCGGATGGACGTAGCGCGACAGCGGCACCGTGTCGCCGTCCTCGACGATCATGCCGTCGGTCAGGCGGCCCCAGCACATGTCGGCGATGCCCATCTGCGCCATCTTGGCGCGGCTGGTGAAGCCCATCTTCATGCCGCAGCGCCTCTCGCCGCGCCTGAGCCGGCAGGCGATCACCTGCTTCTGCACCCGGTAGGCGTCCTCGAGGGCGTATTCCGTCCGGTCCGAGAACTGCGCGATGGCGCGCGCCCCCGACGCCGCGTCGTCCAGCTTTCCGGCCATTCCGGCCCAGTCGGTCATCCCGGCCTCCCCTGATCGACCGGCGCGCGGGGCGCGCCGTTCTCGCGTTCCTTGACGATGTCGAGCGCCACGTCGACGATCATGTCCTCCTGGCCTCCGACCATGCGCCGGCGCCCGAGCTCGACGAGAATGTCCCGGGTGTCGATGCCGTAGGTGGCGGCGGCCGTCTCGGCGTGGCGCAGAAAGCTCGAATACACGCCCGCGTAGCCGAGCGCGAGGGTCTCGCGGTCGACCCGGACCGGCCGGTCCTGAAGCGGCCGCACCAGCTCCTCGGCCGCGTCCATGAGAACGAACAGGTCGCAGCCGTGGTCGAGGCCCATGCGGTCGGCGACGGCGACGAAGATCTCGAGCGGGCAGTTTCCGGCGCCGGCCCCCATGCCGGCCAGCGACGCGTCGACGCGGATCGCGCCGTGCTCGAGCGCCACGATCGAGTTGGCCACGCCGAACGACAGGTTGTGGTGGGCGTGGATGCCGGTCTCGGTTCCGGGTGACAGCACGTCGTTGAACGCGGCGAAGCGCTCCGCCACGTCGCGGGGCAGCAGCGCGCCCCCGGAATCGGTCACGTAGACGCAATGCGCGCCGTATTCCTCCATCAGCTTCGCCTGGGCCGCGAGCGGGCCCGGCGGGTTCATGTGCGCCATCATCAGGAAACCCGCGACGTCCATGCCGAGGTTGCGGGCGAACTCGATGTGCTGCCTCGAGATGTCGGCCTCCGTGCAGTGGGTCGCGATGCGGACGGACCGGGCCCCGGCCTCGTAGGCCTCGCGCAGGTCGTGGACCGTCCCGATGCCGGGGAGCAGGAGCGTCGCGAGCTTCGCGTGCTCGAGCGCGTCCGCGGCCGCCGCGAGGTAGTCGAGATCGGTCTCCCTGGCGAAGCCGTAGTTGAAGGACATGCCCGACAGGCCGTCGCCGTGGGCGACCTCCACCGAGGCGACCCGGGCGTCGTCGAGCGCCTTGCAGATCGCCGCCACGCGGTCGAGCCCGTACTGGTGGCGGATGGCGTGCATGCCGTCGCGGAGCGTGACGTCCTGCACGTAGATCCGGCGGCCGGGGTCAACGGTCACGGGAGGTATCCCGGTTCTCCGCCACCCGCTCGCCGGTGCGCATGGCGGCCGAGGTCATGATGTCGAGATTGCCGGCATAGGTCGGCAGGTAGTGCCCCGCGCCCTCGACCTCGAGGAAGACGGAAGACTTGACGCCCTCGAAATCCCCGCGGCCCGGAATGTGGAGCGGGTTGTTCGAGCCGAACCGCTCGAACTGCACCTCCTGCTTGAGGCGGTAGCCCGGCACGTAGCCGCGGACCTCCTCGACCATGCGGGCCACGGAGTCCGCTATGGCGGCGGTCTCGGTCTCGTCCGACAGGGTGTAGACGGTGTCGCGCATCGCGAGCGGCGGCTCCGCCGGGTTGAGGATGATGATGGCCTTGCCCTGCTCGGCGCCGCCGACGACCTCGAGCCCCCGCGACGTGGTCTCGGTGAATTCGTCGATGTTGGCGCGGGTGCCCGGCCCCGCCGACCGCGACGAGATCGAGGCGACGATCTCGGCGTAGCGGACCTTCGACACCGAGTTGACGGCATGGACGATCGGCACCGTGGCCTGGCCGCCGCAGGAGACCATGTTGATGTCGGGCGCGTCGAGATGCTCCTCGACGTTGACGACCGGAACCACGTAGGGTCCGGTCGCCGCCGGCGTGAGGTCGATCACGATCTTGCCGTGCTCCCCGCAGACCTCGGCGTTGCGGCGGTGCGCGCCGGCCGAGGTGGCGTCGAACACGAGCGCGATGTCGTTCCACTCGGGCATTTTCGCGAGACCGTCGATTCCCTCGTGGGTGGTCGCGACTCCAAGGCCCCGGGCCCGCGCGAGGCCGTCCGAACCGGGGTCGATCCCGACCAGCGCGGCCATCTCCAGGATCTCCGACGTGCGCACGATCTTCATCATCAGGTCGGTTCCGATGTTCCCGGAGCCGACGATCGCGACCTTCGTCCTGTCCGCCGTCATCGGCCGTTCTCCTGTCCGGAGAACGCGGCGCGCACGCTTCCCAGGCCCGAGATCCGCGCCTCCACGACATCGCCGGGCGAGACCGGGGCCATCGGTCCGAGCGCGCCCGTCATGATGACGTCGCCGGCCGCGAGCGGCATGCCGACCTCGACCA
Organism: Alphaproteobacteria bacterium; assembly: GCA_965214975.1. Taxonomy (GTDB): domain Bacteria; phylum Pseudomonadota; class Alphaproteobacteria; order MPNO01; family UBA830; genus JAJEBT01. The sequence continues at coordinate 3,253,518 of OZ244055.1, read as the reverse complement.
TCCTGCGGGCCAGCCAGACCGCGGCGTTCAGCGGATTTCCGAGGCAGGCGGCGCCGGCGCCGAGGGACACCTGCGCGCCGTTGTTCTCCATCACCATTCCGCAGAGCCTGAGATCTAGGTCGGCGAGCGCGACCGGCCGCGTGCCGAGCACGATCATCCCGGACGAGGCGTTGTCGGCGATGGTGTCGACGATGCCGATGTCCCATTTGGCGATGCGGCTGCCGACCACCTCGATCGCCGGCAGGGCGTAGGCGGTGGCGTGGAGCACGTCGAGAAGCGTGATCCGCTCCGTCGCCAGATCGTCGTCGAGCACGAGCGCGACCTCGGCCTCGGCGCGGGGCTGGCTCACGGCGGAGAACGGGATCTCGTCGCCGTCGGTGACCGCCATGTCCGCGAAGATCACGCCGTAGTCCGGCTGGTCGACGCCAAGCTGGACCTGGACCGCCTTGGCGGTCAGCCCGATCTTGCGGCCGATCACGCGGCGGCCTTCCCGGATCCAGATGTCGGTGTTGGTCTTCTGGACGGCGTAGGCGGCGTCGACGTCGCCCGCGCGGAACGCGCCCCGGACGGGCCGGGTGGTCTTGCCGTTCTTCCAGGCCTGGCGGATCCGCCGCGCGGCGTTCTCGACGGCCCTGTCCTTCGCGGTCGTCATGAGCGGTTCCCTAGAGCTTGATGCAGATGTTCTTCGGTTCGGAATAGAAGTTCAGGGCATGCTGGCCGCCCTCGCGCCCGAAGCCCGAAAGGCCCATGCCGCCGAACGGCGTCCTGAGATCGCGCAGGAACCAGCAGTTGACCCAGTTGATGCCGGCCTCCATGCGCTGCGCGACGCGATGGCCGCGCGCGAGGTTGGTGGTCCACACCGTCGAGGCGAGACCGTACTCGGTGTCGTTGGCCATCGCCACGGCCTCGTCCTCGTCGTCGAACGGCGTGACGTGGCAGACCGGGCCGAAGATCTCCTCCTTCTGGACGCGCGATTCCTCGGACAGTCCGGCGAGGACGGTGGGCTCGACATACGCGCCGTCGTCGCGCTCGTCCCCGAACTCCGGAATCCCGCCACCGGCGACGACCTCGGCGCCGAGTTCCCGCGCGAGCGCGTAGTAGCCCGTGACCTTGTCGCGGTGCGCCCTGCTGATCAGCGGCCCCATCCGCGTCTCCGGATCCTCGGGCCGGCCGAGCTTCATGCTCCGGGCCTCGGCGGCCAGCGCCGACACGAACTCGTCGAAGATGCGTCGCTCGACGTAGACCCGCTCCGAGCAGAGGCAGACCTGCCCGCAGTTCGCGAACACCGAACGCACCGTGCCCTCGAGGGCCGCGTCGAAATCCGCGTCGGCGAAGACGATGGCGGGATTCTTGCCCCCGAGCTCGAAGGAGAGCGCCTTTATGTTGTCGGCGGCCGCCCGCATGATGGCGCTTCCGGTCGCGGTCTCGCCCGTGAAGGTGATGGCGTCGACGCCGCGATGGGTGCTGAGGAACTCGCCCGCCGAGTCCGGCCCGAAGCCGTGCACGAGGTTGAACGCGCCGTCGGGCACGCCGGCGTCCCTCATCGCCTCGGCGAGCAGCGTGGCGGTCGTCGGCGTCTCCTCGGACGGCTTGAGGATCACGGCGTTGCCCGAGGCCATCGCCGGGGCGATCTTCCAGGTCGACAGCAGGAGCGGAAGGTTCCACGGGCTGATGACGCCGACCACGCCGTGGGGCTGGCGCACCGAATAGTTGACGGCGCCCGCGCCGTCGGGCGTGTCCTGCTGGAAGGCCTCGGTGCCGACGGACTTGATCAGGTCGGCGAAGACGCGGAAGTTCGCCGCGCCGCGCGGGATGTCGACGTGGCTCGCGAGCGAGCGCGGCTTGCCGGTGTCCCGGCACTCGGCCTCGACGAACTCGTCGGCACGCGCGTCGATGGCGTCGGCGACATCGTGCAGGAGGGCGCAACGCTCGGCCACCGGCATGCGGCCCCAGGCGCCCCGGTAGGCTTCGCGGGCGGCCTCGACGGCCCGGTCCACGACCGCCCGGGTCGCTTCGTGAACGCGCGACAGAAGCGTGCCGTCCACCGGCGTCACGTTCTCGAAGACGCCGCCTCCCTCGACGAACCCGCCGCCGACGAAGTTCTTCAGCTCCCGCACGTTGCCTTTCGCGTCGCCTGCCACCGCCAAGCCTCCCGTTGCCTTTTCGGGCGTTATAGCACCGCGGCGGCGACGGTTTTAGGGGCTACGGAATTTCCCGGAAAATATTAGCTTGGGCTAATATTCTTAGCCGTGATTCACTATATTAGCGGTTGCAAAGTCGGGCGGGGTCGGCATAGTCTCCGCGACGGCATCGGACGGGAGCGGCATGGAAACGGGAAGGCGGATCGCGCTGGCGGCGGCCGGGGCGGTCCTTCTCGGGGCGGCGGGCGCGACGGCGGAACCGCCCCCGGACGGCGGGGTGGTCGCCACCATCGCCCAGATCGGCGAACCGCTCGGCCGCATCGCCGGCGGACGGATCCCCGTGCGGACGCTGATGGGCGCCGGCGTCGACCCGCATCTCCACCGGCTGACGCGCTCGGACGTCGTCGCGCTGCGCCGGGCACGCCTGATCGTCTGGAACGGCCTTCACCTCGAAGCGCAGATGCGGGAGACGATGGACCGGCTGTCGCGCGAGAAGCCGGTCGTCGCGATCGCCGAGACCCTGCCGTCGCGAAACCTGATCGCGTTCCGCGGCGACGCCCGCGACCCGCACGTCTGGATGGATCCGGCGCTCTGGAGCCGCGCTCTCGGGGCCGCCGTCGACGCCCTCGAACGGCTCGACCCGGCGAACGCGGCCTTCTACCGGAAGCGTGCGGCGGCGTATTTCGCGGAGATGGCGAAGGCCGACGCGAAAGCCCGCGAGGCGGTCGCCTCCATCCCCCGTCGCGCCCGGGTGCTCGTCACCGCCCACGACGCCTTCGGCTATTTCGGCCGTGCCTACGGACTCGAGGTGCTCGCCGTGCAGGGCGCCAGCACCGAGACCGAGCCCGGGCTGCGGCGGATCGAGGAGCTCGTCGGCGTCCTCGTCGCCCGCCGGATCGGCGCCGTCTTCGTCGAGACCAGCGTTTCCGGACGAAGCGTCGCCGCGCTCGTCGAGGGCGCGGCCGCGCGCGGACACCGGGCGGTCGTCGGCGGCACGCTGTTTTCCGACGCCCTCGGCCCGCCGGGGCACCCGACCGGCACGTGGCTCGGCATGTTCGACCACAACGTTCGCACGATCGTCCGCGCGCTCGGCGGCACGACGCCGTCCCGGTTCGCCGCCCGGCAGGCGGACGCGTCCCGATGAACCCCCCGCACGACGCCGCCGACGCCCGGCGGCTTCCCGAAAGCGCCGCGGCGCTCTCCGTCCGAGGGCTGACCGTGGCCTACCACGGCAAGCCCGCCTTGTGGGACGTCGATCACGACGTTCCCGACCGCACCCTGTCGGCGGTCATCGGTCCCAACGGCGCCGGCAAGTCCACGCTGCTCGCCTCCGCGCTCGGACTCGTGCCGCGGATCGCGGGCGCCGTCCACGTCCACGGCCGGGACGCGCGGCGCGCCCGCGGCGAGATCGCCTACGTGCCCCAGCACGGCGGCGTCGACCCCGACTTTCCGGCATCGGCGCTCGACGTCGCCGCGATGGGGCTCTACCGCCGCATCGGCTGGTGCCGCCCGGTCAGGCGGCGGCACCGCGAGGCGGCGCGGGCGTGCCTCGACCGCATGGGCGTGGCCGACCTCGCCGACCGCCAGATCGGCCAGCTGTCGGGCGGCCAGCGCCAGCGCGTCTTTCTCGCGCGGGCGCTCGCGCAGGACGCCCGGCTCTACCTGATGGACGAGCCCTTCGCCGGCATCGACGCCGCCACCGAGGGCGTCGTCGTCGAGACCCTGCGAGGCTTGCGCGACGACGGCGCCGCGGTGGTCTGCGTCCATCACGACCTGCAGACGGTGGCGGAGTATTTCGAGCACGTGCTGGTCCTGAACGTCCGCGCCGTCGCCGCCGGCGGAATCCCCGGAACCCTCACCGAAAGCGTCCTGCAGACGGCCTACGGCGGCCGCCTCGCCGCTCCCGAGATCCGCGCCGCGGCGGGCGGCATCTGAGCCCGTGCCGCTCGACGAGGCGCTCGCGGCCCTCTTCTTCTCCGCCGGCCACAACAGTTCGGCGGCGCTCGCGGGCGCCCTGCTTCTCGGCGCCGGCGCCGGCGTCGCCGGGGTGTTTCCGCTCCTCCGCGGGCGGGCGCTCGTCTCGGACGCCATCAGCCACGCCACCCTCCCCGGCGTGGCGCTCGGCTTCCTGGCCGCGCTGGCCCTGGGCGGCAGCGGCCGGAACCTTCCGGTCCTGATGCTGGGGGCCGCCTCGTGCGGCGTCCTCGGCCTCCTGGCGGTGCGGTGGATCCGGGATCGCACCCGGCTCCCCGAGGACACCGCGATCGGATCCGTTCTCAGCGTCTTCTTCGGCCTCGGCATCGTGCTGCTCAGCCACGTCCAGACCCTCGAGGCGGGCGGGCGGGCGGGGCTCGACGGCTTTCTCCTCGGCTCGGCCGCCACGCTCCGGTCCGGCGAGGCGTGGTTCATCGGCTGCGCGTCGCTCGCGGTGATTGCCGTCGTCGCGCTGCTGCTCAAGGAATTCCGGGTCGTCGCGTTCGACGAGACCTTCGCGGCCGCCGGTGGCTGGAACGTGGCGCGGATCGACCTCGTCATGACCGGGCTGACGCTCGCCGTTGTCGTGATCGGGCTGCGGACGGTCGGCCTCGTGCTGATCATCGCGCTCGTCATCGTCCCCCCCGCCGCGGCCCGTCTCCTGACCCGGAGGCTGACGCCGATGCTCGCTCTGGCGGGGATCTTCGGCGCACTCTCGGGCTGGATCGGAGGGGCGGCCTCGGCGGTGCTGCCGGACGTGCCCGCGGGACCGGCGATCGTGGCCGCCGCCGGCGCCGTCTTCGCGGCATGCCTGCTCGCGGCGCGGCTTCGCGGTCCGTTGGCGCGGCGCGGGGGACCGGCCGCGCCGTGACGGCGGCGGATTTCCTGGGCGTCGACCTTCCGGCGATGGCGCTCGCGGCCCTTGCCGGAACCGGCTGCGCGCTTCTCGGGAACTTCCTGGTGCTGCGCCGCCAGGCGTTGCTCGGGGACGCCATCTCCCATTCGGTGCTGCCGGGGATGGTTGCCGGCTTCCTGATCGCGGGAACCGTTTCCCCGTTGCCGATGCTGCTCGGCGCGACGGTCGCCGCGGTCGTCGCCACGGTTCTCATCGAGGTGGTCCGGCGGGCCGGACGTCTCGAGGCCGGCGCGGCCATGGGCGTGGTCTTCACCGTCATGTTCGCCTGCGGGATCCTGCTGCTCGAGCAGACGGACTCGGCAAACGTCCACATCGACGCGGAACACGCGCTTTACGGCAATCTCGAATCCGCGCTGTGGCTCGCGGCGCGGAGCTGGAGCGATCTGATCCGCCTCGACGCGCTCGCCGAACTGCCGCGCCCGCTGGTCGTGGTCGCCGCGGTGACGGCGGCGATCGCCCTGCTCGTCGCGCTGTTCCTCAAGGAACTCGGTCTCTCGACGTTCGACCCCGGTCAGGCGGCCGCCCTCGGCCTGCCGGTGCGCGCGATCTCGTTCGCGATCGTCGCCGTCGCGGCGCTCGCGGCGGTCGCCGCCTTCGAGGCGGTGGGTTCCATCCTCGTCATCGCGATGTTCATCTGCCCGCCGGCGACCGCGCGCATGCTGACCGACCGGCTTTCGCGCCAGATCTGGCTGAGCGCCGGGTTCGCGGCGCTCGCGGGGGTGGCCGGATACGTCCTCGCGGCCTTCGGTCCCGGGCTGTGGGGCAGCCCGCATTCCCTGAGCGCCGCCGGCATGATCGCCGTCGTCGCCGGACTGTTCCAGCTTGTGGCAATGCTGGGCGCGCCGCGTTACGGTGCGCTTTCGCGTCTCGTCCGCGGGAACGCCGCAAGGCGGAAGGGCTGACGGCCATGCACGGACCGCTCGAAGGATTCCGCGTCGTCGACGTGACCTCGATGGTCTCGGGGCCGTCGGCGACCATGCTTCTCGCCGACCAGGGGGCCGACGTCGTCAAGGTCGAGAACCCCGCGGGCGGCGACCACACCCGAGCCTCGGCCAACACGCGCAACGGGTTCTCGGCGAATTTCCTCAACAACAACCGCAACAAGCGTTCCATCGCGCTCGACCTCAAGCGCGAGGAGGGGATCGAGGCGCTGATGCGGCTCGTCTCCGGCGCCGACGTCTTCGTCCAGAACTTCCGGCCGGGCGTCGCCGAGCGCATGGGCATCGGCGAGGAGACGGTGCGCCGGACCGCGCCGGACATCCTCTACGTGTCGATCAGCGGGTTCGGCTTCGAGGGGCCCTACGCGGCCAAGCCGGTCTACGACCCGCTGGTCCAGGCGCTGTCCGGGCTCGCCACCGTCCAGGCCGGCTCGGACGACGAGCGGCCCCGGCTCGTGCGCACCATCCTTCCCGACAAGCTCACGGGACTCGCGGCCGCCCAGGCGATCGCGGCCGGACTGCTCGCGCGCGAGCGCAGCGGCCGGGGCCAGCACGTGCGACTGTCGATGCTCGACGCGATCCTCGCCTTTCTCTGGGGATCCGACATGAACGCCCAAACCTTCGCCGACGAGCCGTTTCCGCAGGCCCGGGCCGCGAGCTTCATCGACCTGATCTACGAAACCGCCGACGGCTACATCAGCGTCGCCGTCCAGAGCGACAGGGAGTGGGCCGGCCTGACTCGCGCGCTCGGGCGGCCCGACCTGCTCGAGGACGAACGGTTCGTCACGGCGGCGAAGCGCCAGATCAACATCAACGAGCGCCTCGAGCTGACGCAGGCGGCGCTCCGCGCCCGCGGCACGGAGGACTGGCTCGAACGGCTGGAAGCGGAGGACGTTCCGTGCGCGCCGGTGCTGACCCGCCGGGAAGCGATGGCCCATCCCCAGACCGTGGCGAACGGAACCGTGATCGAGACCGTTCATCCCGCGGCCGGGCGCGTCCGCCAGGCCCGGCCGGCGGCCCGGTTCTCCGAGACCCCGACCTCGGCGCGACGGGGCGGCCCGGCGCTCGGAGAGCACACGCGGGAGATCCTCGGGGAGGCCGGCTACTCCGAGGCCGAGATCGCGGAACTGATCGCCGGAGGCGCGGCGGCCGAGTCGGACGGAATAGCCGCGGCATGATCGACTTCCACTACTGGCCGACGCCGAACGGCTGGAAGGTCGGCATCATGCTCGAGGAGTGCGGGCTCGCGTACCGCACGGTTCCCGTGAACATCGGCAAGGGCGAGCAGTTCGCGCCGGAGTTTCTCGCGATCAGCCCGAACAACCGGATGCCGGCCATCGTCGACCACGATCCGCCGCCCGGGTTCGAGAGGAAGCCGCTCCCGGTCTTCGAGTCGGGAGCGATCCTTCTCCATCTCGCCCGCAAGACGGGGCGCTTCCTGCCCGAGGATCCCGAGGGCCGCACGGCGACGCTGGAATGGCTGTTCTGGCAGGTCGGCAATCTGGGCCCGATGGCGGGGCAGTTCAGCCATTTCGTCAACTACGCGCCCGGCGACGAGGCCTATTCGAAGACCCGCTACGGCAACGAGTACAACCGCTGCATCGGCGTGCTGGAACGGCGTCTGGCGGACCGCCGCTATCTCGTCGGCGACGACTACACCGTCGCCGACATGGCGAGCTGGCCCTGGATACTGATCGCCGGTGCCATGGGCCAGCCGCTCGACGGCTTCCCGAACGTCACGCGCTGGCGCCGGGAGATCAAGGAACGTCCCGCCGTCAGAAAGGCCGTCGATCTCGGCAAGGAACTCCGACGGAGCGGGCCGCCGGAGGACGCCGAGCGCGAGCTTCTCTACAACCAGACCGCGAAGTCGACGGCGCGGCTTGCCGAACGGGCGGCACGTCGGGAAACGGCCGGCCGGGCCTGAACGGGCCGTGCGGAACGCGCGTCCGCCGGCACGGCCCTCGGAGCCGCGAACGCCGGCGCTCCCCGGCGGGAAAGGACGGGTCGGACGGCCTCGCCCGGTTGGCGGGGCTGCCGGAGACGATGAAGGGTGAAGAATGTCGGGGCCCGAGACTCTTCGCGCACCGCGCGTCAGGCGTCTCGACGGGAAGATCCGGGAACTCCGGGTGCGGGCCGACGGCTGTGCCGCCGGGATCCGCGCAACGGCGGGCCGGCGGGCGGCGCTGCGGGTCTTCGCGAGCAACTGCCCGGGTCCGGTTTCGCCGGGCGGCGGAAGAGGCTTGCAAGCGGCTCGACCTTTTCGCGTCGAGTCGCATGGATGAAGCGGAATTCGACTGCGAGGGGCGCTGTCACCACGGGAACGGGGCATGGTTCTGACAAGGTCCGGGCCGGGGCCCGCGACCGTTCCGGCCGAGAGCGCTCGCCGGCCCAGGACGGGGTCGAACGTCAGGACAGGAACGGAAAGCCCGCAATTCCGGTTCCGCCGAAACTACCGAAACATCCCCAGGATGCCGCGGCCTCTGCCCCGCTTCTCGAAATACTGCTGGTGGTAGTCTTCCGCGATCCAGTAGTCGGACGCGGCCTCGACCTTCGTGGCGATGGCGCGGCCATCGGCTTCCAGCGCCTTCCTCGACGCCTCGGCCTCGGCCTTCTGCGTCTCGTCGTGGAAAAAGACGACCGTGCGGTACTGGGTTCCGACGTCCGGCCCCTGCCGGTTGACCTGGGTGGGATCGTGGCAGGTCCAGAACGTCCGCAGGAGTTCCCGGTACGACACCCGGTCCGGGTCGAACTCGACCCGGACCACTTCGGCATGCCCCGTCGTCCCGGTGCACACCATCCCGTAGTCGACGTTGGCGACATGGCCGCCCATGTAGCCGACCGACGTGGCCGTCACGCCTTCCACCTTGCGGAACGCCGCCTCGACGCCCCAGAAACAGCCGGCTCCGAAAGTCGCGAGCGCCATGCCTCACCCCTTCCTGCTGCGGGATCGAACCCGGGCCGCCCGATGCCGGCCGAGAGCGCGGCATCGGCGAACGGCTGGCGACCCCGGAGGGATTCGAACCCCCGACCTACGGATTAGGAATCCGTCGCTCTATCCAACTGAGCTACGGGGCCATCGCAGGCCGGTTATACGCGGAAAGCCTCCGCGCATGAAGTCCCGTCGCCGGCGCGGCCGCGCGCCCCGCGCCAGAAGGATCCGGGGCGGAGCGCGCGTCACCGTCTTCAGGCCAGCCCGAGGGCCTCGGACGCCATCTCGGTCCCCTTGATGCGCGCCGCGATCTTCCGGAACGCGATGTCCCGCGCCGCGTCGGGAGAGCCGTGCTTCGGCTTGACGTCGATGCTGAACGGCGAGAAGCCGCAGTCGTCGGTCGACCCCAGACGCTCCTTCGGGACGTGGTTGGCCGCCGTCTCCAGGTCGTCGCGGATCTCTTCCGGCGTCTCGACCCTCGGATTCTGCGGATTCGTCACCCCGATGAAGCAGACCTGCGGAATGCCGGCGGCGTCCTCGCGGCTGTGCTCCCCGATCAACCGGTAGACCCTCTCCTTGTCGGCCTCGCTCGCCAGCTGGATCAGGAAGTATCCCGCGTTGATCCGGAACATGGCGGGCAGCAGTTCCGCGTAGTCCACGTCGGCGCTGTGGGTCGAATCGCAGTCCCCGCCCGGGCAGGTGTGGATGCCGATGTTCCTGCGCTCTTCCGCCGAGAAACGATCGATGACCCGGTTGTTGAGATCGATGAAGTGATCGAGCATGCCGCGACCCGTCCACGGGTTGTTCGGATCGTTCCGGCAGGCCAGCCGCCCTTCGGTGAAGTCCACCGAAACCCGGACCGCGCCGGCCTCGAAACACCGCCGGATGTCCTTCTCGCACTCGTCGCACACGTCCGACAGGAACTCCTCGCGGGAATAGCCGGGCACCTCGTCGTCGAGCGGATAGAGAAGCGCCAGCATCGACGGGGCGATCACGGCCTGCTTCACCGGCTTCGTCGCCATCTTCACCGCCTTCTCGACGTATTCCGAGGCGTACGTCCCGTACCGGAACGGACCGCCCGTCAGGCGCGGCAGCTGCCGGTGATGGCCGTCGGTGAAGATGGCGAAGTACTGGCCGTCGCCCGCAAGATGGTCGACGAGCCCGGTGCCGGCCAGCGTGTCGGTCAACGGATAGGTCGCGAAACTCGACTCGCGCTGCTCGCCGTCGGTCACCATCGGCGAGCCGGTCTCCTCCATGCGCCTGATCGAATCCAGGCAGGCGGCGTCCTGTTCGCGTTCCAGATCCCCGCGGGTGATCTTTCCGGCGTCGTAATCGGCGTATGCTGCCTGCAAACGGCTCGGCCGCGGCAGCGAACCGACGTTCTCCGTGGGCATGGACATGTCCTGTCTCCCTGTTCAGGCGAGTCGCCCCCGCTTGTCGACGCCGGAAACGCGTCCGGCGACAACCTTGCGGCAAACTGGCCCGAAGCGGGGATCTCCCACCGGTGGCGGGATCGTACCCCATGGCGTCAGGCGGCGAAAGCCGTTTTCAGTTTCTCGGCGGCGCGGACCAGCGCCGCCCGGATTCCCGGATCCATCGCCGAGTGCCCGGCGTCGGGGACCACCACCAGCTCGGACCCCGGCCAGGCCAGGTGCAGCCCGTGGGCCGTCGCCATCGGGCAGATCATGTCGTAGCGCCCCTGCACGATGGTGCAGGGCAGATGGACGATCCGGCCCAGTTTCGACATCAGCTCGCCGTCCGCCAGGAAGCAGCGGTTGACGAAATAATGCGCCTCGATGCGCGCGAGCGCGCAGGCCGGGCCGCCCTCCCCGAAAGCCTCGGCGGTCCGCGGGCTCGACAGCAGCGTCGAGCAGGAACTCTCGTACCGGCTCCAGGCGCGCGCCGCGGCGGGACAGGTGGAGGGATCGAGAAGGCGCCGGTGAAAGGAGCCGAGAACGTCCTTCCGCTCGCCCTCGGGAAGCGCCGACACGAAGTCGTTCCAAGCCTCGGGGAACACCCTGCGAAGGCCGTGGAGAAACCAGTCGACCTCCCCGGCGGTTCCGAGAAACACGCCGCGCAGCACCAGGGCGAGGCAGTTCTCCGGAAACGCCTGGGCGTAGACGAGCGCGAGCGTGCTGCCCCAGGAGCCGCCGAAGAGAACGAACCGGTCGATCCCGAGGAACGCGCGAAGCCGCTCGATGTCCTCCACGAGATGCGCCGTCGTGTTGCGCTCCAGCTCGCCGCGCGGCCGCGACCGGCCGGCCCCGCGCTGGTCGAAGACCACGATGCGCCAAGCCCCGGGATCGAAGAACCGCCGCTGCACCGGCATCGCCCCGGCGCCCGGGCCGCCGTGCAGGAACAGCACCGGCGGGCCGTCCGGACGGCCCGACTGCTCCCAGTAGATCTCGTGGACGAAATCGACGCGAAGCAGGCCGGAGGCGTAGGGGTCGATCTGGGGAAACAGGTTTTCTCGGATCAACGCGCTCCCTCTTCCCGGTCCGCCCCGCCCGGGGGCGCGGCCCCGAACGCCGCGCAGTATAGCACCGGCGCCGGGGGCCGGCCCGCGGAATCCGCCGCTCCGGCCCGCGGGCGGCCCGCCGCGGAGTTTGACAACCTCCGCACCCTGCAGGACGATGCCGACGAACGGACGGGCTTCCATGAAACCTCCCGCACTCGCGATGCCGCTGCTTCTGCTGGCCTCCGGACTGCAGCTCGCGGGTTGCGCCACCAGCCCGGCGACCGGCTCGACGATCTTCACCGGCGGCATGACGCCGCGGCAGGAAGCCCGCATCGGCGCGGACAACCACCCCGGGATCGTCAAGGCCTTCGGCGGCGAGTACGGCTCCCCCGAACTCCGGCGCTACGTCGCCAGCATCGGCCGGCTTCTCGCCAGCACCTCGGAACTTCCCGCCCTCGGGTTCTCCTTCACCGTTCTCGACAGCGACAAGGTCAACGCCTTCGCCGTTCCGGGCGGTTACGTCTACGTCACCCGCGGGCTGCTGGCGCTCGCCGGAAACGAGGCGGAACTCGCCGCGGTGCTGGCCCACGAGATCGGGCACGTCACCGCCCGCCACGGCGCCCGCCAGCACGGCCAGACCCTGGTCGCGACCGTCGGGGCCGCCCTGGGACAGGCACTCGGCGCGCATCTGGCGAGCAGGGGCCGACTCGACCCGTCGGGCCAGCGCCTGCTCGACGACCTCGCCGGCAAGGGCGCTCTCGGCGTGCTGCGCTCGTTCTCCCGCGAGCACGAGCATGAATCGGACGAGCTCGGAATCCGCTATCTTGCCCGGTCCGGCTACGACCCCGGCGCCATGGCCCGGTTTCTCGGCAAGATCAGGGACTGGTCGCGCCTGCAGGCCAGGATGCGGGGCGCTTCGCCGGACCGGATCGACCGGTTCGACTACCTCGCGACGCACCCGGCGCCGCTCGAACGCGTCCGGCGGGCGGAACGGATCGCGCGGGCGGCGAACGTGCCCGATCCGATCGCGGGCGCGGATGTCTACCTCTCGAAGATCTCGGGGATCACGTTCGGCGGCAGCCGCGAGCAGGGCTACGTGCGCGGGCGGGATTTCCTTCATCCGACGATGCGGTTCGGCTTCCGCCTGCCGCCCGGGTTCAGCGTCTTCAACTCGCCGGACGCCGTCGCCGCCTTCGGCCCCGGCGACGCCCGCCTCGTGCTCGATCTCGAACCGAAGCCCTACCGGGGAACCATGGCGCAGTACGTGCGCTCGCGATGGTTCGGCCGGCTCGGCAGCGCCAGCGTGCAGCCGGACACGGTCAACGGGCTCGAGGCGGCGTTCGCGGATGCCCGGCTGCGCTCCGGGAACGGTGCCGTCGACGCCCGGCTCGCCGCCTACCGCGGGACCGACGGACGGATCTTCCGCATCATGATCGTCACGCCTCCGGGCGGGATGCGCGCGATCGCCGGCGAGGCGGAACGGACCCTGCGGAGCTTTCGGACGCTGTCGGCGGCGGAGGCGGCCCGCCTCGGCCCGAACCGGCTCGAGGTCGTCACCGTCCGCGACGGGGACACCGTCCGGAGCCTCGCCCGCCGCATGCCCCGCGCCGACCATGCCGCGGAACTCCTTGCCGTGCTGAACGGGCTCGACCCGAACGCCCGCCTGCAGCCCGGCACCAAGGTCAAGCTCGTTGTCCCCGACCGCAGCAAGTGACGCCGGCCGGCGCCGCACCGTCCCGATCACCGCCGTTCTGGCGCTCGGCTTCGGGGCGCTGCTGCTGTTCGGCATGGGGGCGGTCCAGGGGATCTCGCTGTGGACCGCGCGCGAGACCACCCTGTCGCTGCTCGCCGCCAACGGGCGTTTCGCGGTCCAGTCGCTCGGCGCCGGCGTGAAGCGCCACCTCGAGCCGGTGGAGGAGATCAACCGCTACGTGACCGGCCTGATCGATTCCGGACAGCTCGACGTGGAGGACAGGGACCGGCTGGAAGACGCGCTGCTCACCGCCGCGGCCGGAACCCGCCAGGTCTTCGGCATGGCGTTCGTCCACCGCGACGGCCGCTTCCTTCGCGTCCGCCGGGGCCGCGGCGCCTACGCCGAACCGGAGGACGCCGGGCGCCCGCAGTTTCCGGAAACCGGGAAACGGCCACCGGCATCCGGCGCGGACGCGAGCCGGACGCCGGGTGCGCGGATTCTGGAAGCGGCGCAGCGGGAACCGTCGTCGAGAGCCGTCTGGGTCGGGCCGGTGTGGATCCGGGAAGCCCGGCGGACGATGCTGCTGGTCCGCACGACCGTGCGCAAGGGGGACCAGTTCCAGGGGGTTCTGCTGTCGACGGTCAGCGCGGAACAGCTGTCGCGGGAAATCGCCCGCTCCGACGGGCTGGCGCGGGCCGGCAAGCGCTTCGTTCTCTACGGCGGGAAGCACGTGCTGGCGCACCGCCACATGACCGAGGGCGGCTACCGGAGGAATGCCGACATCCCGCTGCCGGCGCTCGACGAGGTCGGCGACCCGGTCCTCGCCCGGCTGCGGGACAGGGACGTCCGCGAGGAGATGGCAACCGAGTTCGGCGGCGGAGTCGCGGGCCACATGGCGATGGTCGACGGCGAACGGCACGTCTTTCTGTACAAGGCGATCGAGGGCATCGGGCGGCTGCCGCTGACGGTCGGGATCCACATCGGGCCGGAGGACGGGCTGGGATCGGAGTTCAACCGCCTGATCCACGCCGGCGTCGCCGGAACCGCCGTCATCGCGCTGTGCGTTCTCGCCGCCGCGTTCATCGGGCGCCGGGTCGGCGCGCCCGTCAGGGCGCTCGCCGCGGGATCTCGGGCGATCGCCGATCTCGACTTCGCGCGGGTGAAGAGACTCCGCGCGAGCCGGCTCCGGGAGCTCGACGAGGCCGCGGGCGCCTTCAACCGTATGACGACCGGGCTGCAGTGGTTCCAGAACTACGTTCCGCGGCGGCTGGTCCGCCGTCTCGTCGAGCAGGACGCGCCCGTGACTTCGGAAGAGCGCCGGGTCACCGTGATGTTCACCGACATCGCGGGGTTCTCGACGCTGTCGGAAAGAATGTCCGCGGCGGATGTCGTCGACCTGCTCAACGCCCATTTCTCCCTCGTCGTCAAGTGCATCGAGGCGGAGAACGGCGTGGTCGACAAGTACATCGGAGATTCCGTGATGGCGTTCTGGGAGGACCGGGACGGCGCCGACCGCGCGATCCGCGCCGCGAGAGCGATCCGCGCCGGCATGGCCGCGGCCGGCGGAAGCGGCGGCGGAGCGCGGCCGGCGGGCATGAGGATCGGCATCCACAGCGGCCCCGCGATCGTCGGCAACATCGGCCCCGAGGGCCGGGTCAACTACACCGTCGTGGGCGACACCGTGAACGTCGCGGCCCGGCTCGAGCAGCTGTGCAAGGAGGTGGCGGAAGACGCCGGGACGGCCGTGCTGGTCAGCGCGGAGACGCTCGAGGCGGCCACCGACCGCGACGGCCTGGTTCCGCGGGGGCGTTTCCCGGTGCGCGGGCGCGACGGCGGCGTCGAGGCCCACGAACTGGCGGGCTGAACCGGCGCCGGGCCGTCAGCCGCCGAGAATCTGCTCGATCTTCGCGGTCGCCGCCTCGACGTCGAGCTTCTGGACCAGCGCGTATTCCTCGACCAGACGGGCAAGGGCGGTCTCGTACATCTGGCGCTCGCTGTAGGACTGTTCCGGCTGGCTCGGAGCCCGGTAGAGATCCCGCACCACCTCGGCGACCTGGACCGGATCCCCGCTGTTGATCTTGGCGTCGTATTCCTGCGCCCGCCGGCTCCACATGGTCCGCCGCGACCGCGGGCGTCCCTTGAGCGTGCTCACCACGGTCCGCATCTTGTCCCGCGAGCTGATCTTGCGGAGCCCGGACTGCGTGGTCTTCTCGACGGGCACCCGCAGCGTCAGATTGATGGCGTTGAAGACGATCACGAACAGCTGCAGGTCGAACCCCGCGATGGTCTGGCGCTTGACGCCGGTGACCTTGCCGACGCCGTGGGTCGGATAGACCACGTACTCCCCCTTGCCGAACGGCAACTTGCGCGCCTTGGCGGCGCGGCGCCGCTTCGCGGTGGCCGCCCCCTTGGCGGCCTTGGGGGAGGACGCGGCGGCCCGTGCCGGCGCGCGGTTTCGGGCGGGCGGCTTGGCCGGGGTCTTGCGACGCGCCGTTTCAGCCTTCTGCGCCCCGGCTGCCGGCTTGGCGGCAGACTTGGCGGCGGTCTTGGGCTTGGCGGGCGTTGCTGCTCGTGGCATGAGACTCCCCTTCCTCCGCGCACCAGGGCGCATCCTCTCTTCGGTCGTTCGCATCGCGGGGCGGAGGCGCCAATCTGGCGCGACCCGGCCCGAAAATCAAGAGCGCGGCGGGAGCCTCCGGCCCGGCGACGCCGCGGACGCGGGAACGGCCGGGAGCGTTCAGGATTCCTGGCCGGGCCTCTCGCTGAAATGTTCCTTGAACTTGCCGGGCACGTCCCTCCAGTCGTCGGCGTCGGCGGGGGATTCGCCCTTTCTCGTGATGTTGGGCCAGGTCTCGGAGTACTGGCGGTTCATCTCGATGAACGGCTCGGAGGCCTCGTCGGTGTCGGGGCGGATGGCCTCGACCGGGCATTCCGGTTCGCACACGCCGCAATCGATGCATTCGTCGGGGTGGATCACGAGCATGTTCTCGCCCTCGTAGAAGCAGTCCACCGGGCAGACCTCGACGCAATCCATGAACTTGCACTTGATGCACGCTTCGTTGACGACGTACGTCATTCCTCTCTCCGTGTTCCGATGTACGCGCGGACTCCGGCACCCGCAGGAACCGCCCGGTTCGGGCGACCGGCGACGGCAGCCAGCTTACTTAGGCGTTTCCGTCCGGCCGGTCAAGCCGCCGGCGCGTCCTGACGGATGTAGTCCGCGCTCCGCATCTCGACCAGCCGGGAGGCGGTGCGCTCGAACGCCGGGCTTCCCGCCGCGTCGGGGCACAGGGCGTCGGGTTCGGCCTCCGCGGAGACCACCAGGGCGCCGCGGGCCTCGTAGAGCGCGTCGACGAACGTCATCAGCCGCCGCGCCTGGTCGCGCCGGGCGGGGGTGAGCACCGGAACGCCGGACAGGACGACCGTGTGGTACGCCTGCGCGATGGCGAGATAGTCCGGCGCGCCGAGCGGGCGGCCGCACAGCTCCGCGAAGGAGAACCGCGCCACGCCGCGGGCGGCGGCGGGAACGGCGAGAACCCGGCCCATCACCTCGATCTCCGCCGGATGCGCCTCGGCGCCGTCGGTCAGGACCGCGAAGGCCTCGTCGAGCGCGGCCGCCGCGGCCGCGTCGGGCGGCACGTGGTAGGTCGGCGCGGACGCGAGGCGCGTCCTGCGGTAGTCGTGCCGGGCCTCGAGCTCGAGCACGTCGAGCCTGGTCTTGAGAATCTCGAGAAACGGCAGCAGGCGGTCGCGCTGCAACCCGTCGCGGTACAGGTCGTCGGGATGGAGGTTGCTGGTGGCGACCACCACCACGCCGTTGTCGAACAGCGCCTCGAACAGGCGGCCGAGAATCATCGCGTCGGCGATGTTGTCGATCTGGAACTCGTCGAAGCACAGAAGCCAGGTCTCGGCGGCGACGTCCCGCGCGATCCGCGGCAGGGGGTCGCCCAGGCCGTCTCCGCGCCGGCGGCGCATCGCGTCGTGGATCTCGAGCATGAACTCGTGGAAATGCACCCGGCGCTTGCGGCGGCCGGCGACGGTCGCGAAGAACAGGTCCATCAGCATCGACTTGCCGCGCCCGACCGCGCCGTGGAGATAGAGGCCCTGCGGAGCGGACTCGACCGGGCGGCGGGCGAGGCCGAGCCGCTTGCGCCACCGCGGCGTCCGCGCCGACGGGACGTAGCCGGCCAGCGCGTGCCAGAGCGACTGGAGCTTTTCGGCGGCGAGCGCCTGCAGCGGATCGTGCCGCAACTCCCCCTTCCGCTGGCGTTCGCGGTAGGCGAAGAGCGGACCTTCGGACATCTGCGGATTCCGGAAGGCGGGAAGGTTCCGGACGCGTCCCGCCGGCGAGGGTCAGCGGCGGCGGACCATCGCCTGCTTGATGCCGCCGATGGCGGCGGCCGGGTCGAGGCCCTTGGGGCAGGAACTGGTGCAGTTCATGATGGTGTGGCAGCGGTAGAGCCGGAACGGATCCTCAAGCGCGTCGAGCCGCTCCCCGGTCGCCTCGTCCCGCGAATCCTCGATCCAGCGGCTCGCCTGCAGGAGCGTTGCCGGCCCCAGGTAGCGGTCGCCGTTCCACCAGTAGCTCGGGCAGCTCGTGGTGCAGCAGTAGCAGAGGATGCACTCCCACAGCCCGTCGAGCCTGCGGCGCTCCTCCGGCGACTGCAGGCGCTCCCTGCCGGGGGCCGGCCGGGTGTCGGACTTGAGCCAGGGATCGATCGAGCGGTACTGGGCGTAGGCGTCGGTCAGGTCCGGAACCAGATCCTTGACGACCCGCATGTGCGGCAGAGGGTGGACCCGCACGTCGCCCTTGACGTCGTCGATGTAGCGGGTGCAGGCCAGGGTGTTGACGCCGTCGATGTTCATCGCGCAGGAGCCGCACACCCCCTCGCGGCAGGACCGCCGGAAGGTCAGCGTCGAATCGATCTCGTTCTTGATCTTGATGACCGCGTCGAGAACCATCGGCCCGCAGTCGTCGACGTCGACGGTGTAGGTGTCGAGCCGCGGCGTCTCGCCGTCGTCCGGATCCCACCGGTAGACGCGGAACCGGCGCGGGCGCGCGGCGCCTTCCGGCTCCGGCCAGGTCTTTCCGCGGCGGATCCTCGAGTTCGCGGGCAGCGTGAACTTGGCCATCGGGGCTCCTTCAGTAGACCCGATCCTGGGGCGGGACCGGCCGGACGTCGTTGCTCATCGCGTTGCCGTGGACCGGCCGGTAGTCGATGCGCGTGGTTCCGTCCTCGCCGAGCCAGACGTAGGTGTGCTTCATCCAGTTGGCGTCGTCGCGCTCCGGATAGTCCTCGCGGGCGTGGCCGCCACGGCTTTCGGTGCGGTTGATCGCCGAATCGAGGCTGACGACGGACTGCGCGAGAAGGTTGTCGTACTCCAGCGTCTCGGCGAGGTCGGAATTCCAGATCAGCGAGCGGTCGCTGACCCGGATGTCGTCGTTCTTGGCCCACAGGCTCGACAGCTTCTCGCGGCCCTCGCTCATCAGCGCGTGGGTGCGGAAGACCGCGCAGTGCTCCTGCATCGCGCGCTGCATCTCGAGGCGCAGCTCGGCCGTGGGGGTCGTGCCCGAGGCGTGGCGCCGGGCGTCGAAGCGGGCCAGCGCCCGGTCGCCGGCGTCGGCGGGGAGGTCGGGCTGCTTCTGGCCCGGCTTCACGAGCTCGGCGGCGCGTTCCGCGGCGGCGCGCCCGAAGACGACGAGGTCGAGCAGGGAGTTCGAGCCGAGCCGGTTGGCGCCGTGAACGGACACGCAGGCGGCCTCGCCGATCGCCATCAGGCCGGGCTGGATCTCCTCGGCGTTCCCGTTGACCGGCTTCACCACCTCGCCGCGGTGGGTCGTCGGCACGCCGCCCATGTTGTAGTGGACCGTGGGCAGGACCGGGATCGGCTCCCTGGTCACGTCGACGCCCGCGAAGATGCGCGCGGTCTCGGAAATCCCGGGCAGGCGCTCGTTGATGATGGACGGGTCGAGATGCTCGATGTGCAGGTGGATGTGGTCGCCGTCGGGGCCCACGCCGCGGCCCTCCCGGATCTCCATCGTCATGGCCCGGCTCACGACGTCGCGCGACGCCAGATCCTTCACGCTCGGCGCGTAGCGCTCCATGAAGCGCTCGCCCTCGGAGTTGGTGAGATAGCCGCCCTCGCCGCGGACGCCCTCGGTGATCAGGCAGCCGGCGCCGTAGACGCCCGTCGGATGGAACTGGATGAACTCCATGTCCTCGCACGGCAGTCCGGCGCGCAGCGCCATGGCGTTGCCGTCGCCGGTCTGGGTGTGCGCGCCGGTGCAGGAGAAGTAGCACCGGCCGTAGCCGCCGGAGGCGATGACCACGAGGCCGGCGCGGAAGCGGTGGATGGTGCCGTCGTCGAGGTTCCACGCCAGGATGCCGCGGCACGCGCCGTCGTCGTCCATGATCAGGTCGAGGCCGAAGTACTCGATGAAGAACTCGGCGTCGTGCCGGAGCGACTGCTGGTAGAGCGTGTGCAGGATGGCGTGGCCGGTGCGGTCGGCGGCCGCGGCGGTGCGCTGGGCGGGCGGGCCCTCCCCGTATCTGGTGGTCATCCCGCCGAACGGCCGCTGGTAGATGCGGCCGGATTCGGTGCGCGAGAACGGCACCCCGTAGTGCTCGAGCTCGAGCACCGCGGGGATGGCCTCGCGGCACATGTACTCGATGGCGTCCTGGTCTCCGAGCCAGTCGGCGCCCTTGACGGTGTCGTAGAAATGCCAGCGCCAGTCGTCCTCGCTCATGTTGCCGAGCGCCGCCGAGATCCCGCCCTGCGCGGCCACCGTGTGGCTCCGGGTGGGGAAGACCTTGGTGATGCAGGCCGTGCGCAGCCCCTTGAGCGCCATCCCGAAGGTGGCGCGGAGTCCGGCGCCGCCGGCGCCGAGGACGACCACGTCGTAGGTGTGGTCGACGATCCGGTAGGCGTTGGTGTTCATCGCCTCCGCTCCGCCGCGGTCACCCGAAAGCGATCCTGGCGACAGAGAAGACCGCCGCGACGCCGAGCGCGAACGCGGCGAACTTCGCCATCACGATCGACGCGATCTTCAGCCATTCGGCGTGGACGTAGTCCTCGATCACCACCTGGACCCCGAGCTGGGCGTGATGGAACCCCGCGACCGTCATCAGGATCAGGAGGATCGCCACCACCGGATCGGCGATCCACGCGCGGACCTCCTGGTGGCCGGCCCCGGTCATGGCGCAGACGGACGCCGCGAACCACAGAAGAAGGGGCACCAGCGCGACGGCGGTCAGCCGCTGCGCCCACCAGTGGGCGGCCCCCTCTCCGGCCGCCCCGAGCCCGCGCGCCCGGGCGAGCGGGGAACGCCGCGCCTTCACGGCGCGCCCATGGCGGCGTGGCCCCAGACCAGGGCGGCGGCCGTGAGAACGACGGACGCCGCCACCACGGCCCAGCCGCTGGCATGGACGGTGGACAGCCCGAAACCCCGGCCGGCATCCCAGAACAGGTGACGGATGCCGTTGCAGAGGTGGTAGAACAGCGAGAACGCCCATCCTGCCAGCACCAGCTGGCCGGGCCACGATCCGGCGAACCGCCGGAAGTCGGCATAGGCCTCCGCGCCGGCCGCGGCGGCGAACAGCCACCAGACCAGCATCAGGGCGCCGGCGGCGAGCGCCAGCCCGGTCATGCGGTGCATGATCGAGAGAACGGACGTCAGCTGGGGCCTGTAGACCTGGAGGTGGGGCGACAGCGGACGGTCGGGACTCGCCATGAACGGTGATCCGTGACGTTGGAACGGCGACACGCGGGAGGTTTAGGGGGCGGGCCGGAACGTGTCAATCCGAGGGGGTTCAGGCGGCCGCGGCGAGCCGGCCGTGCACCAGAAGCTCCGCGATCTGCACGGCGTTGAGCGCCGCCCCCTTGCGGAGATTGTCGGAAACGACCCACATGGACAGCCCGTTCGGCACCGTGGGGTCGACGCGGATCCGGCTGACGTAGACCGCGTCCTCGCCGGCGCATTCCTCGGGCGTGACGTAGCCCTCGTCGGCGCGGTGATCGACCACGACCACGCCTGGCGCCCCGTCGAGCGCGGCGCGGGCCTCGTCCTCGCCGAGGGGCGCCTCGAACTCGACGCTGACGGCCTCGCCGTGGCCGACGAAGACGGGCACGCGCACGCAGGTCGCGTGGACCGCGACGTCCGGATCGAGAATCTTCCTGGTCTCCGCCGCCATCTTCCACTCCTCCCTGGTGGAGCCGTCCTCCATGAAGACGTCGATGTGCGGAATGACGTTGAACGCGATCCGCTTGGTGAAGGCCTCGGGCCGCGGCGTCTCGCCGGCGTAGATGGCGCGGGTCTGCTCGAACAGCTCGTCCATCGCGGCCTTGCCGGCCCCGGAGGCCGACTGGTAGGTCGCGACCGCGACCCGGCTGACCCGGGCGAGATCGTGGAGCGGCTTGAGCGCGACCACCATCTGGATGGTCGAGCAGTTCGGGTTGGCGACGATTCCGCGCTGGCGGTAGAGCTCGAGGTCCTCGGGATTGACCTCGGGCACGACCAGCGGAACGTCGGGTTCCATCCGGAAACGCGACGTGTTGTCGATGACGACGCAACCCGCGTCGGCCGCGCGCGGCGCGTGCTCGGCCGAGACGGCGGCGCCCGGCGAGAACAGCGCGATGTCCGTCCCCTCGAAATCGAATCCGGCGAGATCGCCGACCTCGAGGGTCCGGTCGTTCCCGAACGCCACCTCGCTGCCCGCGGACCTCGACGACGCGAGGGCGTGGATCCGGTCCACCGGGAACTCGCGCTCGGCGAGAATGCCGAGGATCTCACGCCCGACATTGCCGGTGGCGCCGACGACGGCGACGTTGTGGGTCATCGGGCGGTTCCCCCGTCGTCCGGCGCCCGGGGCGCCGGAGCGCGCCGCGGAAACGGCCCCGGCGCGCCTGGCGGGCCGTCAGCCTTCCGGCTGCGCGGCGCCGGCCGTCCGGACGAGGGACTCGACGGCCGCCTTCGGGGCCGCCGCCCGCCCGGCGCTTCCGGCCGAGGCCGTCGCGGGCGCCTCGACGACCTGGTGGTAGCCCATGCAGCCGCCGGAAGCGTCCCCGGCCCACGCCGGGGCCGACAGGGCGAGCGCTCCGGCAGCCGCCAGCGTGCAAATCGTCTTCATGATCCGGTCTCCCTCCCAAGAGGCCAAGACGTCGAGTGTAGGCGGCCGCAACGCCGGACGCAAGCTCCGCGACCGGACCATGCTCCCGCGGGCGGCGTCACCGGGGGCGGCGGCGCGCGATTCCGACGATTCGTCCCGTTTCGCGGAATCTCTGCTACGGTCCCGTCGAACACCGATGTCGCCCGCTCGCCGAGCGAGGCGCGGCGGCCGCGTCGCGCGCGCGTCTTTGCAGGTTCGCCCCGCATGGAAGATCTCCTGACCCGGAACCCGCGACGGCGGTACTCCGCCAAGGACATCGAGGTTCTCGAGGGACTCGAGCCTGTCCGCAGGCGGCCCGGCATGTACATCGGCGGCACCGACGCGCATGCCATGCACCACCTCGCGGCCGAGATCCTCGACAACGCCATGGACGAGGCGGTTGCCGGGCACGCGAACTGGATCGAGCTCGAGCTCGAGGCCGGCGGCCACGTCCGGATCCGCGACAACGGCCGCGGCATCCCGGTCGACCCGCATCCCAAGTTCAGCGACAAGTCGGCACTCGAGGTGGTGCTCACCACGCTCCATTCCGGCGGCAAGTTCGGCCGCGGGGCCTACGGCATCGCCGGCGGACTGCACGGTGTCGGCCTGTCGGTGGTCAACGCGCTGTCGGAGGAGCTCGAGGTCGAGGTCGCCTACGACAGGAGACTCTGGACCCAGCGCTACGCCAGGGGCGAGCCCCGGAGCGGGCTCGAGCCGGGGCCGAGGCCGGCGAACCGCCGCGGCACCCAGATCCGGTTCCGGCCCGATCCGGAGATCTTCGGGGAGAAGGCGGCGTTCCGCCCCGCCGCGCTGTTCGCGATGGCCAGGGCCAAGGCGTACCTGTTCAAGGGCGTCGAGGTCCGCTGGACCTGCGCGCGGGAACTGATCGGCGAGGACGCCGGGATCCCGGAGAGGGCCGCGCTGCACTATCCGGGCGGCCTCGAGGACTACCTCGATGCCATGCTCGGCGATCGCAAGGTCGTTTCGGGGCTCCGTTTCGCCGGACGCGGCGAGCTTCCCGACGGAGGCCGCTCGGAATGGGCGCTCGCCTGGCCCGAGGACGGCGACGCCGCGGTCTCGTCGTACTGCAACACGGTGCCGACCCCGGAAGGGGGGACGCACGAGGCCGGACTCCGCGCCGCGCTGTCGCGGGGCCTCAAGGCCTACGGCGAAATGGCCGGCAACAGGCGCGCGGCGATCGTCACCGGCGACGACGTCGCGGCGGCGTCGGCCGGCGTCCTGTCCGTCTTCGTCCGCAACCCCCAGTTCCAGGGCCAGACCAAGGAGAAGCTGTCCTCGGCCGGCGTCTCCCGGCAGGTCGAGTCCTCGGTCCGGAACCATTTCGAGCATTTCCTCGCCGGCAACCCCAAGGCCGCCGACGAGATCCTCGGACATGTCGTCGAACGCGCCGAGGAACGCCTGCGGCGGCGCAGGGACCGGGAGTTCGCGCGCAAGACGCCGACCCGCAAGGTCCGGCTGCCGGGCAAGCTCGCCGACTGCGCCTCCGGCGCCGCCGAGGGAACCGAACTGTTCCTGGTCGAGGGGGATTCCGCCGGAGGATCCGCCAAGCAGGCGCGGGACCGCAAGACCCAGGCGGTCCTGCCGCTCCGGGGCAAGATCCTCAACGTGGCGAGCGCGACCGCGGACAAGATGCGGTCCAACCAGGAGATCTCCGACCTGATCCAGGCGCTCGGCTGCGGCCACGGCGGAACGCTCGACGTCGACAGGATGCGCTACGAGCGCGTGATCATCATGACCGACGCCGACGTCGACGGCGCGCACATCGCCTCGCTGCTGATGACGTTCTTCTTCAAGGAGATGCCCGATCTCGTCCGGTCCGGACGCCTCCATCTCGCGATGCCCCCGCTCTACCGCATCTCCCGGGGCGGCGAGACCGCCTTCGCGCGCGACGACGCGCACCGGGACGAACTGATGGAATCGACGTTCAGCGGCCGCGGGCGGGTCGAGATCAGCCGCTTCAAGGGCCTCGGCGAAATGCCCCCGGCGCAGCTCAGGGAAACGACGATGAACCCCGAGACGCGGATCCTGCTCAGGGTGACGCTGCCCGACGACGAGCCCGCGGACCCGCCCGCCGGCAAGCGGCCGGCGTCGCCGACCGCGGATCTCGTGGAACGCCTCATGGGCCGCAGGCCCGAGGCCCGCCTCCGGTTCATCCAGCAGAACGCGGACGCGGTCGATCACCTCGACGTCTGAGGCGGCGGCCCGGCGCCGAGCCACGCGCGCAGTTCGGCGTTCACCTCCAGCGGGCGTTCCATGGGCGAGAGATGGCCGCAGGCCTCGATGACGGCGAGCCGCGCCCCGGGAACCAGCGCGGCGATCTCCTCGCTCAGCCCGAGCGGCGTGAGACCGTCCTCGCGGCCGCAGAGCACCAGCGTGTCGCAGGAAACCGCCGCGAGGTGCGGGCGGCTGTCGCGGCGCCCGAGGATGGCCTGCTGCTGCCTCACGAACGCCTCCTGCCCGACCTCGGCCGTCATGGCGAGGATCTCCGCCACCAGGATCCCGTCCCCGAGGCGGTCCTCGTGGACGAAGCTCCGCAGCAGGCGCTCGTTGACCGCCCGGAACCGCCCGCGCCGGACGAGGTCGACCATGTCCCGGCGCCGGGCCGCGGCTTCCGGCGGGTCCGCGCGCGCCGACGTGTCGAGCAGCGCGAGCCGGGTCACGCGTTCCGGCGCCCGGCGCACGACCTCCATCGCGACGTAGCCGCCCATCGACAGCCCGGCGAGAGCGAACCGTTCGGGCGCCTCGGCGAGCACCCGCGCCGCCATGGCCGCCATCGAGCCGTCGCGGGACATGTCGGCGACGAGAACGTCGGCGACGTCGGCGAGACCCGCGGCCTGCGCGCGCCACAGCCGTTGGTTGCAGAGAAGCCCCGGAACCAGCACGAGAGCCTGCCGCGGGGCCGCGGCTCGTCCGGTCCGGTCGCCCGGTGTGGAATTTCCGGAATTCATGCTACACTGGCGCACCGGACGGCGGAAACGTTCCAGCGGCCCGGATCCCTTTCCACAACATCGAAGTCGTCATGACATTTTCCGATCTGGGGCTTTCCCCGGAAACCCTTTCCGCTACAAGCGACACCGGCTACACGGATCCCACGCCGATCCAGGCCGAGGCCATCCCGCACATTCTCGCCGGACGCGACCTTCTCGGTTGCGCCCAGACCGGAACCGGAAAGACCGCGTCTTTCACGCTTCCGATGATCGACATGCTGTCGAAGGGCCGCGCGCGGGCGCGCATGCCCCGTTCCCTGATCCTGGCTCCGACGCGGGAGCTCGCGACCCAGGTTTCGGAGAGCTTCGAGACCTACGGAAAGTACCACAAGCTGGCCATGGCGCTGCTGATCGGCGGGGTTTCCATGGACGAGCAGACGCGCAAGCTCGACCGCGGCGTCGACGTGCTCGTCGCGACTCCGGGCCGCATGCTCGACCATTTCGAGCGCGGCGCGATCCTGCTCACGGACATCCGGATCCTGGTCATCGACGAAGCCGACCGCATGCTCGACATGGGCTTCATACCGGACATCGAGAGGATCGTCTCGCTGCTTCCGCGGACGCGCCAGACCCTGCTGTTCTCGGCGACGATTCCGCCGGAGATCCGCCGCCTGTCCGAGGCCTTCCTCACCGCCCCCGAGGAGATCACCGTCGCGCCCAACACCCATTCCGCCGCGGACACGGTGACCCAGCACCTTTCGGTCGTCGCCGGACGGGACAAGCGCGAGGCGCTGCGCAGGATCCTTCGGGGCGAGAACGTCGGCACCGCGCTCATCTTCTGCAACCGCAAGCGCGACGTCGACATCCTGTTCAAGTCGCTGGCCAGTCACGGCTTCGACGCCGCGGCGCTTCACGGCGACATGGACCAGAGATCGCGGCAGCAGACGCTGGACCGCTTCAAGGAAGGGGAGATCGGCCTGCTCGTGGCCAGCGACGTCGCGGCGCGCGGCCTTGACATCGACGACCTGCCGACGGTCGTGAATTTCGACGTGCCGTTCCATTCGGAGGACTACATCCACAGGATCGGGCGCACCGGGCGGGCGGGGCGCGACGGAAAGGCCTACACGCTCGCCACTCCGGAGGACGGACCCAACGTCGAGGCCATCGAGAAGCTCATCGGCGGTTCCATCCCGCGGCTCGACGTCGACGGGCTGGCCGGCGAGGATCTCGACGCGGCCGCGCGGCGCAAGACGCGCCGCCCCCGGCGGCGCGGATCCGAAACGGCGCGGACGGAGAGGAAAGCCGCGCCGGACGAACCGAAGGACCGGCCCAAGAGGAGCCGCCAGCGCGGGGAGCGGCGGCAGGCGCCGGCCCGGCGGGAGCCCGTGGTGGGCCTCGGCGACCACGTTCCGGACTTCCTGGCCAGGCCGGCGCGCGCGAGCGAAAAGGCGTCCTGAGAGCCGGAGCGGGGAGCGACGACGCGATGCAGACGATCTTCGTGATGGTGAAATGCGAGCTCGGCAAGGCCTACGAGGTCGCCGCCGCCGCGGCCGACAACGTGGCCAACATCTCCGAGGTCTACTCGATCTCGGGCCAGCACGACCTTCTGCTGAAATGCGCGCTGGACGACGATGCCGACATCGGGCATTTCGTGACACAGAAGATCCAGAGGATCGACGGCGTCAAGGACACCTACACGCACATCACCTTCAACGCCTTCACCTGAACCGCGGCGCGCGGGCGGCGCGCCGCCCGCGCGCGGAACCAGGAGCCCCCTATCCCTCCGAAGGCGCGTCGGAGAGCCTGAACGGGGACAGGGTCGCCAGCGCCTCCATCTCGTGCTCGATCCCCCGCCGCTCGCGGTCCAGATACTCGGCGACGGCGCGGCGGAAGCCGCCGTCGCGGATCCAGTGGGCGCTGTAGGTCGGGGTCGGAAGATAGCCCCGGCTGATCTTGTGGGGGCCCTGCGCGCCCGCCTCCACGGTGTCGAGCCCGTGCTCGATGGCGTACTCGATCGCCCGGTAGAAGCAGCACTCGAAATACAGCATCCTGAACCGTGCCGCGCAGCCCCAGTTGCGGCCGTACAGCGTGTCGTCGCCGCGCAGGTTGAGGGCTCCGGCGACGAATTCGCCGTCGTGGCGCGCCATCACCAGCACGATCCGGTCCGCCAGCCGTTCGCGCAGCAGGTGGAAGAACTTTCCGTTGAGATAGGCGTGGGCCCATTTGCGGTCGACCGTGTTCAGGTAGAACCGGTGGAAGGCGTCCATGTGGCGCGGCTCCAGGTCGCCGCCGCAGAGAACCTCGATCTCGACGCCGCTGTTGGCGGCCGCCCGTTCCTTGCGGATCATCTTTCTCTTGCGGGAATTGAGCGACGCCAGAAAGCCGTCGAAGCCGTCGAAGCCCTCGTTCCTCCAGTGGAACTGCTGCCCGACGCGCTGCAGGAGCCCCATCTCGCCGAACAGCCGCCACTCGTCCTCGGCGGCGAAGGTGACGTGAAGGGACGACACCCCGTGCCGCCGCGCCAGTTCCACCAGGCCCGTGGTCAGGAACCGGCGGAAGCGCGCCCGGTCCCGCCCCGGCCGCACCAGAAGGCGCGGTCCCGTCACCGGCGAGAACGGCACCGCCGCCTGGAGTTTCGGGTAGTAGCTGCCGCCGGCCCGCTCGTAGGCCTGGGCCCAGCCCCAGTCGAACACGTACTCGCCGTAGGAATGGCTCTTGAGGTAGCACGGCGCCACGGCGGCCGGGCCGTCGGCGTCGTCGATCACGAGGTGCTGGGCCTGCCAGCCGGATTCGGCCGAAGCGGCCCCCGAGTCCTCGAGCGTTTTCAGGAAAGCGTGGGAGACGAAGGGATTGCCGGCCCCCGCGCAGGCGTCCCACTGCTCGGGGGCGACGTCGCCGAGGCTTGAGAGGATCCTGACGGCGACCGGCTCGTCCCCGTCCGGCACGGTCAGGACACCTCGAACACCGCATCGACCTCGACCGCCGCGCCGGAGGGAAGCGACGCGACGGCAACCGCGAAACGCGCGTGAGAGCCGTTTTCGTCGCCCAGAACCTCCACGAGCAGGTCCGACGCGCCGTTGACGACGAGCGGGGGCCGGGTGAAGTCCGGCACCGCGTTGACGAAGCCGCCGAGCTTGACCGCGCGGGCGCGGTCGATCCCGTCCCCGACCGCGGCCCTGAGCTGCGCCAGGACGTTGAGGCCGCACAACCGCGCGGCCTCGTAGCCCTGCCCGACCTCAAGATCGGCGCCCAGCTTTCCCGTGATCGAGCGGTCGGCCGTGATCGAGACCTGGCCGGCGATGAACACCTGGGCGCCGCTGATCCGGAAGGGCGCGTAGTTGGCGGCCGGCTTCGGCGCATCCGGAAGCGCGATGCCGAGCTCATCGAGACGCGCGTCGACGATTCCCATGCGCACTCCTCCCGCCAGCCCGGTCGCGAACCTACAGGGTTCGCGGGTTCCGTGCAAGAACGCGTCCGGCCGCGAACGCCTACTCCAGGAACAGAAGCCCGGGCCGGAGATCGCCGCGCGCCTCGCGGGCCTCGTCGGCGAGATCCGGCACGCCGCGAACCCCGAGCCGCCGCGCCGTGAGGGCTCCGACCGCCCCCAGAAGCCCGTAGGCGCCGACCACGGCGTCGCGTTCCGCCGACAGAACCCGGACGCGGCGCGAGATCAGGATGCGCTCGGCATCCAGAACCTCGCGCGTCGTGCGCTCGCCGATCCTCGCTTCCCGGCGGATCCCTGCGAGCGCGACGCGCGACGCCTCGGCCGCCGCCGTCAGGGCGGTGCGCCGCTCGCGGGCGGCGGCGAGGTCGTTCCATGCGCGCGTGGCCCGCTGCATGGCCGCGCGCCTCGCGACCAGAAGCTCATCCTGACGCCGCGACCGGAGCTGGCGCGCCTGGCGAAGCCGCGCCCCGGCCGCGCCGGCCTGGTAGAGAGGCACGGTCAGGCGCACGCCCAGCGACGCATCCGTGCTGTCCGGAGACCCTCTTCCGGTCCCCGCGGTCCGCACGATCCCGCCCTGCAGATCGACCCGGAGTCCGATCTGGCCGGCAGCGGCGCGCACCTCGTGGCCGGCCGCGCGCTCGGCATGGGCGGCCGCGCGCACCGCCGGGGCGGCATCGACCGCGGCCCGACGCGCGGTTTCCAGGGCTTCCGGCAGCCCGCCGGGCTCGCCGACCGGTTCGAGGCCGTCCGCCGGCACGCCCGCCACGGACAGGAACAGGGCGCGCTGCGTCCGGAGGTCGGCTTTCGCCGTCGCCAGATCCGCCTCCGCAACAGCGAGCTCGGCGTCCGCCTGGGCCATGTCGGCCTGGGTGCGATCCCCGATCCGGAACTGCGTTTCGGTCTCGCGCCTGCGCTCCTCGAACGCCGCGACCGACGCCTCGTGCAGCTGCACCGCGCGTTCCGCGCGAAGCACATCGAGATAGGCCGTCGCCACGCTCAGCAGCACTCGCTGTTCCGTCCGTTCGACGTCCGCGCCGCCTTGCAGAACCTGCTCCTCGGCCTGCCGCAGCCGCGCCCAGTGACTGCCCCCGTGATAGACCCTCTGCCGCAAGGCGAGGCCCAGCGTGCGCTCCTCGATGTCGCGAATCGTGTTGACGGTATAAGGAATAAGGATGGTGCTGTCGTCAATGGTGACCGCGCGAAACCCACCAACTGCCGGGTAATCGCTGATGCGCGTCAGGTTGACGCCGCTGTACAACTCGACCGTGGGCATCCAGGCCGAGCGCGCCAGCGGCAACGCCTCGTGTCCGCCGCGCGCCGCCGCGCGGGCGGCGCGCACCTCGGGGTTCCGCAGCGCCGCCTCTGCCATGGCTTCGGCCAGGGACAGCGCACCGGCCGGCGGCGCGGCCAGAAGGCCGGCGGCAAGGCAAAGAAAACCGGCTCTTCCGGCCGACACGAGCCGTGACGGCCGGGAAGGACGCACGGTCCGCGGATCCCCCGCTCCAGCCCTCGCCGGCAACGGGAAAAACGATCTGCAGCGGCTTGCCGGTGCCGAAGCCGGCTTCACCGTCGCCCCTTCGGGGGTTTCGACGCCTCCGGTTCCGGGAACCCCGGTCGGGCCAGCGCCGACCCGAGCCTCGAAGTCCGGATCCCCGCATCGCCCGGCGATCGCGCGGGCACCGTCCTGCCGGTCGCACCCCGGGGCGAGATCGGCAACGACCTCGTGAATCTGGGCGTCTCTGTCAGCCATGGCGTTTGTCCCGCGATGCATCAGGCCGTTTCCTCGCCGGAACCGTTCCGACGGGACGGGCGCCTCCAGTTGAGCCGGCCGAACAGGCGAAAGGCCGCCCCGTTCCGCCGAACAGCCTTCGCCGCGGGTTCAAGCGCGTTCTCCCGGCTGGCGGCGCCCGCCATGGAACCCGAACCCCTGAACCTTATCGGCGAGGCAACCTCCAGGCAAGCCGCCGGATGTTCGGGATGCACACCGGGTTCTCGGGACGCGAACGAACCACGCAAGCCCGGGACGGTTTCCCGCACATGTCCGACAGCGCTCGTTGCCGTCGGCACGACCCCCTCCCTCCGATGACGCCTCTTTCCGACCGGCCCGGCCTCGGGCAACGACGCCGCGGGATCCCGGAGCGACCCGCCGCGCGCGTTCTCGCGGCCCGGCGAGGCGCGCCGCGACGCCGACGGGCGGGAAGCCGCCGGGTGCGCTCCCGGGGAGGGATCGGGATGCAACCGGCTTCGCCGGGAACCCGGCCGGCGGAACCGGGCACGGGATCGTCCCGCGCCGGAATCCGGCGAGTCTTGTCAAGCCGGCCGGATGCGCACTAGTATCGGCGCCTCGACTTCCGGGCGGAACCGGAGAAGACTTCCGCGGGCATCCCGCCGCCTGCGCGGCGTTCGGGCCGCCGTGTCCGGAAACGCTTCCCGAGCACGGCGCAAACGGCGATTCCGGGACTGGAAAAGTGGCGTCATCGTCTCGCGTTCTCGTGCTGAACGGCCCGAACCTCAACATGCTGGGGATTCGCGAGCCCGAGATCTACGGCCGCGACACCCTCGACGACATCCGCACCGCCTGCCGGTCGCGGGCCGACGACCTCGGGCTGGAGATCGATTTCCGCCAGAGCAACGGCGAAGGCGAACTCGTCGACTGGATCCAAGAGGCCCGCGGGTCGGCGGCGGGAATCGTCATCAACCCCGCGGGATTCACCCACACCTCCGTCGCGATCATGGACGCGTTGCAGCTGACGGACCTTCCCGTCGTCGAGGTGCATCTGTCGAACATCTACCGCCGCGAGCCGTTCCGGAAGCACTCCTACGTGTCGGCGGCAGCCGACGGCGTGATCTCGGGATTCGGCGCGCACGGCTATCTGCTCGCCCTGGACGCGGTCGCCCGGCTGATCGGGACGCGAGGGGAGTGCTGATGGCCACCAAGTTCGACGTCGACGGCGGGCTGGTGCGGAAACTCGCCGAACTGCTCGACGAGACCTCCCTCACCGAGATCGAGTACGAGGCCGGCGGCCGGCGGGTGCGGGTCGCCCGGACCCCCGCCGCCCCCGCGCCGGCTCCGGCCCGAAACGCTCCCGCGGAGCGCCCGGACGAACCTCCCGCCCCGCCGCCGGAACCGGGGTCGGCGATCACCGCGCCCATGGTCGGCACCGTCTATCTCGCCCCCCAGCCCGGCGCCGATCCCTTCGTCCGGCCGGGCGACAGCGTGAGCGAGGGCCAGACCGTGGCCCTGATCGAGGCCATGAAGACCTACAATCCGGTGCGCGCGCCGCGCGCCGGAACGATCAAGCGGATCCTCGTCGCGGACACGGATCCGGTCGAGTTCGGCGAAGACCTCATGATCGTCGAGTAGGGCCGTCCGGCCGGCGGACCGTCGAGATGTTCGGGAAGATCCTGATCGCGAACCGCGGGGAGATCGCTCTTCGCGTCCACCGCACCTGCCACGAGATGGGGATCCGCACGGTGGCCGTGCATTCGACGGCCGACGCCGACGCGATGCATGTCCGGCTGGCGGACGAGAGCGTCTGCATCGGCCCGCCGCAGGCGGACCGCAGCTATCTCAACATCCCGTCCATCGTCTCGGCAGCGATCGTGACCGGCGCGGACGCGGTGCATCCGGGCTACGGCTTTCTGTCCGAGAACGCCGGTTTCGCCTCGATCGTCGAGGAGCACGGGCTGGCGTTCATCGGCCCGACCTCGGACCACATCGCGCTGATGGGCGACAAGATCGCGGCCCGCGCCGCGGTCGCCGAGGCCGGGATCCCGATCCTTCCCGGTTCCGACGGCCCGGTCGAATCCGCCGCCGAGGCCTTCCGCGTGGCCGACGGGATCGGATACCCGGTTCTGGTCAAGGCCTCCGCCGGCGGCGGCGGGCGGGGCATCAAGATCGTGCGCTCCCCGGAGTCCCTCGAGGAGTCGCTCTCGATCGCGCGCGGCGAGGCGGGCGCGAGCTTCGGCAACGACCAGGTCTACATCGAGAAATGCCTCGAACGGCCCCGCCACATCGAGATCCAGGTGTTCGGCGACGGCCGCGGCGGCGCGATCCACCTCGGCGACCGCGACTGTTCCCTGCAGCGTCGCCACCAGAAGGTTCTGGAAGAGGCCCGTTCGCCGGTTCTCGAAGCCCGCCGGAGCGGGGAGATCGGGGAGATCGCCGCCGCCGCCATGCGCCGCATCCGCTATCGCAACGCGGGGACCGTCGAGTTCCTCTACGAGGACGGCGCGTTCCACTTCATCGAGATGAACACGCGGCTGCAGGTCGAGCATCCGGTCACCGAGATGATCACCGGCATCGACCTCGTTCGCGAGCAGATCCGGGTCGCGGCCGGCGAACCGCTGTCGCTCCGCCAGGAGGACGTCCGCTTCTCGGGCCACGCCATCGAGTGCCGCATCAACGCCGAGGATCCCGCCACGTTCGCGCCGGCGCCGGGGCGGATCAGCGACTACCACCCTCCGGGCGGGCTCGGGGTCCGCGTCGATTCGGGTCTGTACTCGGGCTACGAGGTTCCGCCGTTCTACGACAGCCTCGTCTCGAAACTGGTCGTTTGCGGCGCCGACCGGACCGAATGCCTGATGCGGCTCGGCCGCGCGCTCGAGGAATACGTGATCGGCGGAATCCGGAGCACGATCCCGCTCCACCAGAAGATCGCCGCCAGCGCCCGGTTCGCGTCCGGCGAGTACGACATCCACTGGCTGGAACAGGCTCTTGCCGCGGGAGAACTCTGAGTCCGGGGCGGAAACCGTGTCCGCGCTGACGCCGGAGATCGTGCTGCGCGCCTACGCCGCCGGGCTGTTCCCGATGGCGGAACGGCGCGACGGGCCGGATCTCCACTGGATCGATCCCGAAGTCCGCGGCGTCCTGCCGCTCGACGCCTTCCACGTTCCGCGCCGGCTGCGCAGAACCGTCCGGAACTCCCCGTGGGAGATCCGCTGCGACACCGCGTTCGAGGCCGTCATCCGGGCCTGCGCCGGGCCTCGGCCCCGCAGCGAGGAGTCCTGGATCAACGCCGAGATCGTCTCGCTCTACGTCGAGCTCAGCCGCATGGGCCGCGCCCACAGCGTCGAGGTCTGGAACGGGCGGGAACTCGCGGGCGGGCTGTACGGGGTCGCGCTCGGAGCGGCGTTCTTCGGCGAAAGCATGTTCAGCCGCCTGCGCGACGCCAGCAAGATCGCGCTCGTCCACCTCGTCGCCCGGCTCCGCAAGGCCGGTTTCACGCTGCTGGACACCCAGTTCGCCACCGATCACCTGGCCACGTTCGGGGTCGTCGAGATCCCGCGCGCCGGCTACCGGCGGCGACTCCGGGACGCGCTCGACCGCCGGGCGGCGTTCGAGCCGGAACTCGGTCAGCCCGAACTCGAGGCGTTCCTGCAGTCGACCACCCAGACGTCGTAGACCGGGTGCTCGAGCGCGGACACGGCCGGGCTCGAGGCGAACATCCAGCCCGCGAACAGGGGCGCCGGCGCCTCCCCGGGCCGACGCTCGCGGATCTCGAGAAAGGCCGTCCTCTCGGGCAGCTCCTCGGGCGGACGCCTGTAGCAGCGGCGCACCACGATCTCCAGCGTGCCGAAGCGCACCGGCGCGCCGACCGGCGCCTCCATGGTGGTGATGCGGGCGGTGATCTTGTCCAGCCCCTGCAGGACGGCGACGACGCCCGCGGCCGGCGCGGCGGACTGCGCCAGCGCGAGCGCGAGAGTCAGGCCGTGAAGGGCGGCCACGGGCGGGTCACGGCTTGACGGCGAAGAAGCGCAGCCTCACGTAGTCCGCGGTCCAGCTGCCGTCGGCCCGGCGAAGCGCGGGCGCGGCGGCCTTCGCGACCTCGTCGATCAGGATCCCGCGCTCGGAAGCCGGCACGCTCGCGAGAAAGGGTTCGCCGAACGTGCTGAGCCAGTCCGCGAGATCTCCCGGAAGTCGCGTGGGGCGCGGGCGAAGCTCGACGGTCCGCACCTCGAAGCCCGCGCGCTCGAGCCGCCTGCGGTACTCGTCCGGGGCCGGAAAGTACCAGGGGTCGGCGGAAGTGGCGTCGATCCCGCGGCGGTCCAGCCCCGCGGCGAGGGCCGCGTGAATGGTTCCGACGTTGCCGCGTCCGCCCATCTCGGCGGCGATCCTGCCGCCGGACCGGAGCGCCCGCCACATGCCGTCGATGGCGTCGTCGGGGCGCTTCATCCAGTGCAGCGCGGCGTTGCTCAGGATGCCGTCGAACTCGCGGTCGAAGGAAAGCGCCTGGCCGTCGGCCACCCGGGCGTCGAGGCCGAGCGCACGCGCCGCCCGCACCTGTTCCGGCGCGCTGTCGATGCCGGTCACGCGGGCTCCCGTGTCGGCGAGCTTGCGGGTGAGCGCGCCGTCGCCGCATCCGATGTCGAGAATGCGCTCGCCGGGCCGCGGACCGAGCAACGCGATCAGGGGTTCGCCGAGTTCGGCGACGAAACGGGCGTTTTTCGCGTAGCGGGCGGGATCCCAGGACTGCGCAGGCCGCCGCGCGCCGCTATCTGGCTCCGCCATCGCCCTCGGAGGGGTTGAAGATCATCCGGCCGATCAGCGCCGTCAGATCCACCGATCCCTGGGTGTCGGCGATCTCTCCGCCCGGCGGCAGCATGTCCTCCGACCCGCCCGGCGAGAGGTTGAGAAAATGGTCTCCGAGAAGACCGTCCGAGGTCACCGACGCCGAACTGTCGTCGGGGATCCTGACCGCGGACCTGATCGTCATCCGGACGCGCGCCTGGTAGCTCTCGGGGTCGAGGACCGCGTCGGAGACCGTGCCGATCTTGATGCCGCTCATGCGCACGTCGGTCCCCGGCCCCACGCCGTCGGCGCGGTCGAAGCTGGCGCTGATCTCGTAGCCCTCGAAGGTGCCGAGATCCGCCGTGCTGTAGGCGAACGCGAGAAAGATCCCGGCCACGACGAGCACCACCGCCCCCATGACCGCCTCGATCGGGTTTCTTCGCATGGCAGGTCTCCTTCCGGACGCCGGTTCAGTCGGGCTGCCAGGGCTCGTAGTCGCCGGTGGCGCGGTCTCGCCTGCCCCCCATCAGCGTGTGGCCGGGCGGCCGGTAGGCCTCGGGCGTGCCGGTGCGGTTGGGCGCGTGCTCCTTCTGCCATTTCCACCGGAATCCGCCGTCGTCCCCGGGAACCTCGTCCGTCGTGCGATGCAGCCAGGCATGCCAGGCGGGAGGCACCCGCGAGGCTTCGGCCGCGCC
The DNA here is from genome assembly GCA_965214975.1 of Alphaproteobacteria bacterium. GTDB lineage: Bacteria > Pseudomonadota > Alphaproteobacteria > MPNO01 > UBA830 > JAJEBT01. The sequence continues at coordinate 3,217,724 of OZ244055.1, read as the reverse complement.
GTCGTACAGCACCCAACGACGTTCCCTCCCGCCGGCCGGCGTCCGCCGCGACCGGTAGTACCGGTTGCCCTGGCTGTCGGCGCCGACCCGCTCGCCGTGCAGCATGGTGTAAAGCCGCGTGCCTATGGTCATGACCCGAAGTCCGCGCCGCCCGGTGCATCCGGGCGGCAGTATGGCAGAGCCGGGAAAAGGCGTCCATCGACGGGCGCCGGGGACTGTCCCGCGCCACGGTCCCGGACCGGAAGCGGTCGCCCGGATGACGGGATCCCAACGGGATCCGGCCGATCGGCGGCGTCCCCGGAGCCCGCGGACCGCCGCGACGGCACGGACGGGACCGTTCCGGCCCGTCCGGAGCGGACGCCCGGCCAGCACGGGACAGCCCCGCTAGGGGCGCGGCGCGGCGGAGGCCGCCGCGGTGCCGTCAGGAGACCGTCCCGAACGCATACTGGTGCCATTCGACGGAATAGACGGCGTCATGGAGCGTGAGGCGCTTCACCCCGGGCTCGTAGATCCCGCAATGCAGCATGCAGCTGCGGTAGAGGACAAGGTCGCCGGGTTCGGCGCGAACGAGACGCGCGCCGCAGTCCTCGAGCGCCGCGACCAGCTCGCGTCGGCAGACGTCGACGTCGGCGGCGCTCATGTCGGTCGTCCTGCAGCGACGGTGGCGCTCGCGCGCCGCGACCAGGCGGGCCTCGCTCTCGAGGTCGTCGCGCAGATGCGACCCCGGAACCGCCCAGAGACTTGCATCGGCGAGCAGCGGGATGTTGATCTGGTTGAAGTACCGCCAGTCGCCGGCCCGCATGCGCCATGCCTCGACGTCGAGGCCGTCGATGAAGTCGCGGTAGTCGCGGTGAAGCCCCGTCGACCACCAGCGGTCGAGGGGATCGATCAGGAGGCCGGTGAGATGGGGGTCGCGCGACATCCGGGGCGCGGGCGTGATCCAACGGTCGAAAATGCCGGCGACCGCCTCGTCGAGCGCGGGGTTGTCGTAGAACGCGCCGATCCAGGCGGGATCCTCGACCGCCCCGCAGGACTGCAGGGGCTGAACGCGCTGGACGTTGCGGTCGCCGCTCCGGCGCCGGATCCAGTCCGGCAGATGCGCGACCGCCGCGGTCGCCGTCTCGACCTCGGCCCTGGAGAACACGCCCGGGACGTGGACGATTCCGTTCTCGGCGTACTCCTCAGCGAGCGGCATGGTCCGCTTCCGCCGCCGCCGCGCCCTCGCGGGACACTTCGGGCACAGCACGGCGTGCCCGCCTCCCGAGCGGCTCCCGACGGCTTGCCCGCCCGAAGTCGCGCGGCATCACCGAGACCCGGCGACGCACCATCCAGCCGTCGCCGAGCGGCGTGCCTAGCCGCTCTCGAGCGCACCCGGAACGGGGCGGCGGCGCCCCTGACGCCATCGGCCTTGTCGACAACACGAAATCCCTTCTTTTCGCACCCGCCCGCATGCGGGTCGAACCCGTCACGCCACCGCTCCGCTGCCCGCACCCTTCCCGCGCCCGTTCCCGCGGCGGCGGCGCACGGCTGCGGGCGCCTCCGTTCCACGTCCGGAACATAGCGTGAAAAACCCTGCCCCGTCAACGAGTCCGGAGTTCCGCGCCGTCGGCGGAAACGGCCGGCATGTTCTCCGCATGCGCTCACGCGAGCGCGATCCCCGTCACGCGAAGGATGTCCGCCTCGAGTTCGCGGGCAATCACCGGATCCTGCCAGATCGCCCAACTGCCGGCGGCGTTGGCGAGGGCAAGCAGGGAATGCCGGATCCGGAAATACTCGAGCCTGGCGTCGTCGACCGTCCGCAGCTCGCGGTAGCGCGCGAGATACCGCCGCATGATCCCCGAGGGGTCGGACAGGGCCCGAAGATGGCGGGCGGCCACCGCGGCGAACGACATCGTCCGGGCGACATCGAGCTCCGGGCTGGCGAGCACCACGTTCGACCAGTCGAGCACGCCGGTGACGCGTCCGCCCTCGACCAGGATGTTGAAAGGATGGAAGTCGCCGTGGCAGATCACGGGGCTGCCGCCCTCCGGCGGCGGGTTCTCCGACAGCCAGCCGACGACCGGACGCAGCCGCTCCGGCAACCGCTGCCACCGGTGCAGCAGGGCGACCTCGGACGCGGCGTCGAACCGGTAGCGCCCCTCCTCCCATTCGAGGCCGCGGAACGCGTCGATCGCCGCCGCCGGATCGATGTCGTGCAGGACTGCGTGGAATTCCGCGAGCCGGTCGGGCAGGGCGGCGGAAACCCCCAGCGTCTCGCCGGGTCGGAATTCGGCGACCAGAAAGGCGCCGCCGAGGATCGACGGGTCGGCTTCGTGCAGGTGAACCCGCGGCGCCGGATAGCCCGCGGCCGCGAGCGCGTTCTGGAACGCCGCCTCCTTGACGACGCGGTATTCGCCGCGGCCCCTGGGATAGAGACGCAGCACCAGCGGCCCGCCGAGATGCGGCGGCGCGCCGTTCAACAGCAAACGGTATATGAAGCAGTTGGTTCCACCGGAGATCCGCGCCGGCGGAACCGCATAGCCCATGCGCGGGGCTGCGAAGACGCCGCGAAGACGGTCGAGCAGGGCGGGGAACAGCGCCTCCGGAGACGGCTCGGGGGGACGCGGCGCCACGCCCGCCACCTCGCCGTGGAACGCCGCCTCGGGATCGGCGGTCATGGTTCCCGGGGGGACAGGCGCTTCGGCATTCCGCCGCGACGGACACCGCCCCGCCGGAGGGGCGTGTCCGGGTTCCCGGACGCCTCCCAAGTTTCCGACCGCGACGGAAGCGGACGCGTCCGGTCCGCATCCCGACCGCGAGAACGCTTGCCCGTCATCGTCGCCACTCCGCAGGACGAACCTCGGCCGGCAGACTACACGACGCTCCCGACCCTCGCCACCGAACAAGCCGCTTGCGAGTCTCCCGGGCAGGAGCTCCCGCCGAAGCCCGGCGCGGGAAACCTCGCGGATCAAGCGCGACGGGAATCCCCGGGCGAGCCGGCGCCTCGTTTCCCCGTTCGAGCGGCGGCGCCGGACCGGTTTTCCGGGAACCGCCGCCGTAGCGGCACGCGTCGACCCCGCCCGCCGGAAGCAGCGTTCCGGCCGGCAGGCGCTCGGGAAAGCGGCCCGGATCCCGGCGTTCCGTCCGCCGCCGGCATCGCGGGCTTTCGGCGGGTCGTCGGGCGTCCGCGGCGGCGTTGTCCGGAGCCGGCCTCCCCGGACCGTTCCCCGCCCTTGCGCGGGCGGCCGCGCGGGCGACGCAGCGTCCCGTCGGCCCCGGGACACCCGATCGGGGCACGCGTCGCCGGCACGTCGAAGACCGCCCCGGCGACGACAGCTCGGGCCGGCGACGCACGGTCCCCGACCGGCCGGGCAGGCCGTGGAAACGCCGGAAAGCGCTCTCGGCGCACGCGGGTTCCGGAACCGTGACGAAGCGGCGACACCTCCCGCGAGGCGGCCCGGGTTCTCCCCCGAGCCACGGAAACAGGTCGGCTTGAACGGACCGCCGGAAGCCGGATAATGTCCGTTCCGAGGACTTGCGGCCGCCCTCCCTGTCGACGTTGCCGCAAACCCGACAGAACCGGAAAGCGGTCCGGCTCCGGGAAAATCCGCCGGCCGCGGCGGGAGAATCCTCCTCGAACGCGGAGTCCTGCAGGTGGCTCGAACGATCGAAAGTTCCCGGACCGGCGCCGAGGCGGAGCGGATGCGCCGCTGCCGGGACCGGCGCGGCCTCCCGGGCATCTACGGCTTGCCCGCGGTCGCGATCCGCTTCGCGCGCCTCGCCCGGGAGGAGGCATGATGACCGACACGGCCCCCGCTCTCCTGCCGCTGCTCACGCCGGAGGAATGCAGTTGCACGCTCGAACGGGTGATCGCCAACCGGGAGAACTGGACGGCGCGCCACATCGGCCTGCCGTTCTACACCCTCGGGGCCGCGAGCTATCTCGACGCGGAGAACGATCCGGACCTGTACTACCGTCAGGCGGCGGCCCTCAACCCCGTTCTGGAACGGGAGTTCGGCTGGCTCCACGACCGGGTGCTGGAGGCGCTCTCCGGACATCTCGGCGCGCCGGCGAAGTTCGAGCCGCTCGCGGGACGGCCCGGTTTCCACGTCTTTCTGGCGCACGAGACGTTCAAGCGCCCGCTCGGGCGGATCCATTTCGACCTCCAGTTCGAGGGGCTGAAGTGGGACGGCGCGCGGGACTTCTCGCGGCCGGTCTCCTTCACGCTCGCGGTCAGGCTCCCCCACGCCGGAGCGGGCCTGCAGACGTGGGATCTCAGCAAGACCGACTACGACGCGCTGCCGCCGGACGAACGGGAGCAACTCTGTCTCGACACCGAACCCGACTACATCGCCTACCGCGCCGGGGCGATGCTGTGCCATTCGGGGCTGCTGCTGCACCGCATCGCGCCGGCGCGGGAGGACATGCGGCCCGACGACATGCGGGTCACGCTGCAAGGCCACGCCCTGCCGGGCACCGACGGCTACCGGGTGTACTGGTAAGGAGGCGGCCGGCCGCCCGGGGGCGCCGGAGGGGCCGCGAAACTCCTTTGCTTCGGCGGGGGTCACCGACTACAACGCTGTTCCCCTCCGGCCCGATGCGGCGTGTCGCATGGTTCCCAGCGCGAAAATCCGCGAGTTCCTGCGCGACGAGAGCGTCGAGACGCCGTTTCTGGTGGTCGATCTCGACGTCGTCGAATCGCGCTACCGGACCCTGTCCGCGACCCTGTCTCCGGCCGAGCTGTTCTACGCGGTCAAGGCGAACCCGGCGGCGGAAATCCTGGCGCGGCTCCGGGATCTCGGGGCGCGTTTCGACGCGTCCAGCATCGGGGAGATCCGCCGCTGCCTCGACCTCGGGATCGCGCCGGACCGGATCGCCTACGGCAACGTCGCCAAGAAGGAGCGCGACATCGCCGAGGCGCACGCGCGGGGCGTCCGGCTGTTCGCCTACGACAGCCGCGCCGAACTGCGCAAGCTCGCGGCCGCGGCCCCGGGCGCGGCGGCCTTCTGCCGCATCTTCATGGAGCCCGAGGGCGCCGAATGGCCGCTGTCGCGGAAGTTCGGCTGCCCGGCGTCGAGCGCCGCCGACTTCCTGGAGGAGGCCGGCGGTCTCGGGCTCAGGCCGGCGGGGGTGTCGTTTCACGTGGGGTCGCAGCAAACGCTTCCCGCCCGCTGGGATATCGGGATCGCGCGCGCCGCAGACATCTTCTCCGACCTTGCGGCCCGCGGCGTCCGGCTCGATCTTCTGAACATCGGCGGCGGGTTTCCGGCGCGCTACCGCGACGATGTCGCGCGGCCGGCGGCGTACGGGGAGGAGATCCGCGCGTCGCTCGCACGCCATTTCGGGACCGAACCCCCGCGTGTCATCGCCGAGCCCGGACGGGCGGTCGTCGCCGAGGCCGGCGTCATCCGGTCGGAAATCGTGCTGATCGCCGAAAAGTCCCGCGAGCCCCGGCGGCGCTGGATCTTTCTGGACATCGGCAAGTTCGGCGGGCTCGCCGAAACGCTCGGCGAGGCGATCCGCTACCGCATCGCCACGCCCCGTGACGGCGGTCCGACGGGGCCGGTGGTGCTCGCCGGCCCGACCTGCGACGAGATCGACGTGCTCTACGACGCCGCCGGCTACGAACTTCCCACGGCCCTCGAAGCGGGCGACCGCGTCGACATCCTGTCCGCCGGCGCCTACACCGCGACCTACGCCTCGGTCGGCTTCAACGGCTTCCCGCCGCTTGCCGAGCACTACGTCTGAGAGTCCGGCCTGAAAACGGTCGGGCGGTCCCGACATGCGGAAAACCGTGAAACGGCGCTTGCGGGCAGCGCACGCGGCGGCGGGAATCCGGAGGCGGCGGACCGTGCGGCAAGGGGTCCGGCGCCTTTCACGGATGTTGCACTGTTCGGCGGAATGCGGGAAACAGGAGACCTCGGTTCGGGCCGATCCCCGACGAACCGCCGGTCACCGGAGGCAGGTTTCATGAAACTCTACGGATTCTCGCGCTCCTCGGCTGCGTTCCGGGTGCGCATCGCCGTCAATCTGAAGAGACTCGCCTGCGAGCACGTCTCGATCAGCCTGCCCGACGGCGAGCAGTTCGGCGAGGCCTACCTGGCGGTCAACCCCCAGGGTCGCGTGCCGACGCTGGTGGACGGGGATCTGGTTCTCTGCCAGTCCATGGCGATCCTGGAGTATCTCGAGGAACGCCATCCCGACCCGCCGTTTCTGCCTCCGGACGCGGCCGGCCGGGCCCGTGTGCGGGGGCTGGCCGACATCATCGCCTGCGACATCCACCCCCTCAACAATCTCGAAGTCCTCAAGTTCCTCGCCGCCGAACTGAAGCTCGAGAAGCAGGCCGTCAACGTCACCTGGTACCATCACTGGATCGCCCGCGGCCTCGGGACGCTCGAGGCGCATCTCGCCGGCGACGAGGCGACGGGACGGTTCTGTCACGGAGATGCGCCGGGACTTGCCGACATCTGCCTGGTTCCGCAGATCTTCAACGCCCAACGCTACGAATGCGATCTCGCCGGTTACCCCAGGGTGACGGAGATTTTCGCATCCTGCATGGCCCTGGAGGCGTTCGACCTCGCCCAGCCATCCAGGCAGCCCGACGGTTGAGCGGCGGGCCGGAGGACACGGCGGCCGACTACCGCACGGGCGCCTTTCGTTCGCGCTTCCCGGAGTCCGCTTCCGCTTTCGCGGCGGCGGGATCGGTATGGACGAAAATGTCCCGGGCCCGAAGCCGCGCCGGACTCCCGGCCGGCAGCAGGCGCAAGGCCTTCCTGGCGTGATACGCCGCCTGTTCGCGGCGGCCGGCGAGCAGAGCGTGTTCCGCGGACGACAACGCGGACAGTCCGAGCTTGCCGGCCCGACCGTAGGCGATCGCGGAAAGCCGCCACGCCGTCGCCATCATCCGGTCCTTCCGGACGGCCTTTTCGAGAAGTCCGACGGCCTTGCCCGTGAGTTCGGAACGGCCGAGTTCGAGGTAGACATGCGCGAGCCCTGCAAGAAACAGCGGCTCGTCGGGAAGCAGCCGGAGAGATCGCTCGTAGTCCCTGCGGGCTTCCGCCATCCGCCCGTTCTCGAACAGCACCTGGCCGCGCAGTTCCGGGTAGTACGGATCGTCCGGCGCTTCGGATATCAGTCCGTCGATCAGTTCCAACGCCTCGTCGAGCCTCGCGGAACGGTAGAGAGCGATCGAGCGGGCATACCGCGCCTCGACCGAATCATCCGACTCCCGGTACGCTCTCAGAGTCCGTTCGGGAACGTCGAGAAACCCCTTCAGCTTGGCAACCACGCGGCGGTGGGCAAGCAGGTCGGCGGCGCTGAACGTCCGGCCGCCCGCCGACGACCGGACGTGGTTCTCCACGAAACTGATCCTGTCCCGGGTAAGGGGGTGGGTCCGGAGGTAGGGATCCCGCTGGTTCGGCGCCAGCAGCTCCCGGTTCTCGAGAGTTTCCATGAGTTCGAGCAGGCCGCGCGAAGAGACCCCGACCTTGTCGAGAAGGTCGACGGCGACCTGATCCGCCGAACGCTCCTGGGCGCGGGTGAAGGTCGTGAAACTGCGCTCGGCGAGATTCTGCCCCATCAGCACGCCGGCCAGGATCGCGTCCCCCTCACCGCTCGCGATGCCGCCCGCCGCACCGATCAGCACGCCCACCGCCTGGAGAAACCCGGCATCCTGCGCCGCGGTGCTCAGGCGCACCAGATGGCCCCCGGTGATGTGGCCGAGCTCGTGCGCGACGACACCCATGACCTGGCCGGGATGCGCGCTGCTGGCCAGCAGGCCGGTGGTCAGGAAGATCTGCTTGCCGCCGGTGACGAACGCGTTGACCCTGGGGTTCGGGATGATGTGAAACCGGACCTCGCTCTTCTGGAAGCCGGCGTTCTCGACCAGTGGCCCCACCCAGCCGTCTATGGTATTCTCGATCTCCGCGTCACGAATCAGACCCTGCGCCGAGGGCGGTTCTGCCAAGGGGGCCGCGAGAAGCGCAAGCGCGAGCGCTGCGCGGGACAACTTCGTGTGCACGAACATGGCTCCGGCGCAACCGAAAGAGGCTGCGAATGACGCTGATGCGGTGCAAACAAGGGTAGGAACCCCGCCCTTGCCCGTCAAATCCCCGCGAGCGCGGATCCGTTCCGCTCCCCGACCGCGGAACGGCTGAACCCGTCGGAACGGATCCGCCCTCGCGCTCGCCCCAAGGTCTTCCGCCGAGCATTCGCCATGAATCCCTCTCTCGAACCGGCACGGCTGGACGCGGTACGCCCGTTCATCGTGCTCGACGTCATGGACCGGGCCAACCGCATGGAAGCCGAGGGGCGCGAGGTGCTTCATCTCGAAGTGGGCCAGCCCGCCACCCCGGCCCCCGAAGGGGCGCTGGCCGCGGCCCGCGAGGCGCTGGCGACGAGCACGCTCGGCTACACGGAGGCGCTGGGAACCGACAGCCTCCGGGTCCGCATCGCCCGCCACTACCGGGACACGTACGGCGTCGAGATCCCGCCGGACCGGATCGCCGTCACCACGGGTTCCTCGGCCGGGTTCGCCCTCGGGTTCCTCGCCGCCTTCCGCGCGGGAACGCGGGTCGCTCTCGCGGCACCGGGCTATCCGGCCTATCGCAACATCCTGGCCGCGCTGGGGCTGGAAGCCGTCGACATACCCGTGACGGCCGGCGACCGCTACCAGATCACGCCGGCACTGCTTGACCGCTGCGGCGGAGAGCTGGGAGGCGTCATTGTCGCCAGCCCCGCCAATCCCACCGGCACGATGCTGTCCGGCGACAGTCTCAAGGCTCTCGCGGACCATTGCGAGGACCGCGGCATCCGGCTGGTCTCCGACGAGATCTATCACGGCATCAGCTACGAGCTGGAATGCAGGACCGCCCTCGAGTTCACCGGCAGCGCCCTCGTGCTGAACAGCTTCTCGAAATACTACTCGATGACCGGATGGCGGATCGGATGGATGGTGGTTCCCGAGGATCTGTGCGGGCCTGTCGAGCGCCTCGCCCAGAACCTTTTCATCTCCCCGCCGGCCATCTCGCAGCATGCGGCCCTCGCCGCCCTGGACTGCGGCGCGGAACTCGACGCCAACGTGGCGCGCTACGCGGCCAACCGGGACATCCTGCTGCGGGAACTGCCCAAGGCCGGGATCGACATTCCCGCTCCGGTCGACGGCGCGTTCTACCTCTATGCGGATCTGGGCAGGCTGACGAACGACAGCGAGACGTTCTGCGACAGGCTGCTGGGAGAGACGGGCGTGGCGATCGCGCCCGGGACGGATTTCGACGTCAGCCGCGGTCGCACGACGGCCCGGATCTCCTTTGCCGGAACCACGGAAACGATGACCGAGGCGGCACGGCGGATCCGGCAGTGGGTCGACAAATGATCTGAATGCGGGGCTGCGCCAGCCTGCATGGTGCCGCCAAGGCGCGGGCCCGACACCGCTTCGGGCCGCTCTCCGGCGCGGACCGCGATCCATCCCGGGGTTCCGCGCCCCTCGCGGTTCGATCGGCCTTTCGTCTTCCTTCGGTGCCGGTCGGGCGGCGTCAATGCGGTCGAGCGTGGCGCCGAAGTCCGCGGCCAAGGAAGAGACCTTGGCGGACAACGCGGCGTGCTGGATCTCGGGCCCGAGGCGATCCGCCTCCACGAGACCGCCGACCGGACCGGCTTCCACAACGCCGTCGCTCGGCGGCGGGAGAGCGGACGCCGGCCGAGGCCTGCCGGGACGGCCCGCCTGCGGACATGACGGGCAAGCGGCCACGCGCCTTGCCCACGGATCCGCAATGCACCGTGACCCCGCCTCCGGGCTGTCCGACGAACCGGGGCCACCTCGCATCGAGCCCGGCCGGATCCGCAGCGTCCCTGCCGGCTACGGCAACAGTTCCGGGCAAGCGCGCCGGACGCTGCCGGCGCCACGAGATCCCCTATTCCGCGGACCGTCTCCACCAGCCGCGCCGGCCGGATTTCCCGGCGGGCTCCTCGCCGCTTTCCCGATCGGACGGCGGCGGCATGGTCTGCGCCGCGCTTTCCTGGGCGACCGCAGGCGCCGCCGGCTCGGCGGCAACCGGTGCGTGATCCACGGGCACGGGATCGAGCGGTTCAGGGTCAAGCGTGACTTCCGGCATGGGAGCGTCGGCCGGCGTTGCGGCCGGCGCCGCCTCGCCGTTGGCGGACTTGCGCCGCCTGCGGCGCCGGCGGGGCCGCTTCGGCTTCTCGCCGTCAGGCGCGGCGGCCACGGATTCCTCGGCGGCCTCGACCTGTTTGCCACCGTCCCCGTCCTTTTCGACATCGCCATCGTTCTTGCGCCGACGTCCGCGCTTGCGGCCCGACTTTCCGGAAGAGGCCTCGGCGCCGGACTGCTGCCCGTCGGCACGTTTGCCCGCCCCCTTCCTCGGTGACGGCACGGATTCGAAGCGGAACTCGGGCGCGGCCGCGCTGTCGTCGATCTGCAGGACGACCTTCAGACCGTGCTGGCTTTCAAGGGCGCCCAGCATTCCCCGCTTGTGGTTCAGGACATGGATCGCCAGCTCGGTCGAGACGAAGACCTTGATCTCCTCCGACGGCTTGCGCGCGGCCTCCTCCTCGATGGCGCGGATCAGCCGCAGAGCCAGGGTTTCCGGCGACAGGACATGGCCGGTGCCCTGGCAGTGCGGACAGATGTCGGAACTGCTCTCGATCAGGCTCGGGCGCATCCGCTGCCGGGACAGTTCCATCAGCCCGAACTCGCTGATGCGCCCCGTCTTCAGGCGCGCCCGATCGTTCTTGAGGGCTTCACGCGCGCGGCGTTCGACCTTGCGAACGTTCCGGTTCTCGTCCATGTCGATGAAGTCGATGACGATCAGTCCGGCCAGATCGCGCAGCCGAAGCTGACGGGCGATCTCGTCCGCCGCCTCGAGATTGGTCTTGAGAGCGGTCTCCTCGGCGTTGCGCTGGCCGGTCGAGCGTCCGGAATTGACGTCGATCGCCACCAGCGCCTCGGTCTGGTTGATCACCAGGGAACCGCCCGACTTGAGCCTGACCGTCGGCTTGTACAGCGCCTCGAGCTGCTGCTCGATCTTGTGGCGCTGGAAAATGGAAACGTCGGTTTCCGTGTAGCGCTGAACGCGCCTGGCCTGGCTCGGCATCATCAGCTGCATGAACTGCTTGGCGGTCCGGTAGGTTTCAGGCCCCTCGATCAGAACCTTGTCGATCTCCTTGGTGAAAACGTCGCGGATCGAACGCTTGACGATGTCGCCCTCCTCGTAGACGAGACAGGGAGCGATCGACGACAGGGTGACCTCGCGCACCTCGTCCCAGGTCCGCAGCAGGAACTCCAGATCCCGCCGGATCTCGGCCTTGGTGCGCTTGATCCCGGCGGTCCTGATGATCAGCCCCATGCCCTGGGGAATCTCCAGGGCCGCCAGCGTGTCGCGCAGTTTGTTGCGTTCCTTCGGATTGGTGATCCGTCGCGAGATGCCTCCGGTGCGCAGCGCGTTGGGCATCAGCACGCAATAGCGGCCGGGCAGCGAGATGAAGGTCGTCAGCGCGGCGCCCTTCGTTCCGCGCGCCTCCTTGAGCACCTGAACGAGGATGATCTGCTGAGGCTTGATGACCTCCTGGATCTTGTAGCGCCGGAAACTCTTCTTGGATGCCGCGGGCGCGGGCGCCGCGCTCTCGGCCTCCCCGGCTTCGGCGACGTCCTCCCCGTCACCCTCGTCGTCGGCCTCATCCTCATCCTCATCCGGGCCGGCCTTGGCCTCGGCGCTCTCGTCTCCGTTCTCGTCGTCGAGATCGAGGTCATCGTCGGCGATGCCCCCGTCGATTTCCTCGAGGCGCTCCTGCGCGGCGCGGTCGCTGCGCTTGAGCGTCTCCTGCTCCTCCAGCAGCTTTCGGCGATCCTCGATCGGGATCTGGTAGTAGTCCGGATGGATGTCGTTGAACGACAGGAAACCGTGGCGGTCGCCGCCGTAGTCGACGAACGCCGCCTGGAGCGACGGTTCCACCCGCACGATCTTGGCCAGATAGATGTTGCTCCTGATCTGTTTCCTGAACGCCGTCTGAATGTCGTACTCGTCGATCTGGGTGCCCGACGCGACGACAACCCGGATCTCCTCCTCGTGGCTGGCGTCGATGAGCATCTGCTTTGGCATGTTCTCGCTTTCTCCGGCGTGGCCGCAAAACCCACCGCGCGAACCGACGATCGGGTGAGATGCCACGCCTCTGAACCGGGCGTGTTGTCTTCGGCCCTCCGGACGGAGCCGGGTTCCCGAGGAACCGCCGTCCGGTCAAGGATCTTGTCGCTTGCAAGAATGTCCGGAAGATTCCGGGCCGGTCCTGAGTTTCCGTGAACCGCGATCATCCCTCAAGGCGGGCTTGTCGCCGCTCGGCGACGGTCAAGTTCCTGCCGGAACCCGGTCGGCCGCCGGAGCGGGACGATGTCTCCGCGCCGTTTCGGATTTCGATCGCGGGTGTTCGCTGGCGAAGAATATACGTCGGTCGTTTCGGAAAGGCAAGTGCCGATCGATGCCGCGAATGTCACGTCGGAATCGCGGAGAGGGACGTGTTCGGTCGCGGCGAGACAGGCAGCCTCCCGCCTTGCCGGCTCGGCAACCGCAACACGTCACGGAACGTGCCTCGTCGCAAGCGCCGGCATCCTGATTCTTGAGCCGCCGACCGGGTTCGGGATATGATTGTCCGGTGCCTTGGCGCCGAAATCGAAATACGGACATGAAACGGTCGCTGCTTCTTCTGGCGGTGGCCGCGGCCGCATGGCAGGCGCCTTCGACCGTGAATTCGGCGCGAATGGAGGGCATGCGACTGAGCGGCGACGGAACGACGGCGCGTTTCGTCATGGACCTGAACCGCCCCGTGCGGTTCCAAGACGTCTACACCCTGCCGGACCCCTACCGCGTCGTCATCGACCTGCCGGAAGTGGTCTGGGCCCGGGAAACGGGACCGCAAGCCGGCGGTTTCGTCACGGGCGTGCGCTTCGGGCACTTCAGGGACGGCACGTCCAGGGTTGTGCTCGACCTCGAACGGCCGGTCCGGATCTCCAGGAAGTTCTCTCTCAAGCCGTCGCGAACCTCGCGGCACCACCGGCTGGTCGTCGACCTCGCCGCGGTCGACCGCGAGACCTTCGTGCGCGAGTACCGCGCACGCAAACCCCCGGTCCGCCAGCCTCCGCCCAAGGCGCCCCCGTCCCGGCGCCCGAAACACCCGGTCGGCAAGAAGCTGATCGTGATCGACCCCGGCCACGGCGGCGTCGATCCCGGGGCGATCAGCCGGTCGGGACGGCACGAGAAGCACGTCGTTCTCGCCCACGCCAGGGAACTGCGGCGCCAGCTTCTCGGAACCGGAAAGTACGACGTGGCGATGACCCGCAGCCGCGACGTCTACATCCCGCTGCGCGGACGGGTCAGGAAAGCCCGCAGCGTCGGCGCCGACCTCTTCCTGTCCCTGCACGCCGACTCGATCCGGCGGCCCTCGGTCAGGGGCGCCTCGGTCTACACGCTGTCCGAGAGGGCGTCGGACAAGGAGGCCGCGGCGCTCGCGGCGCGGGAGAACAAGTCCGACCTAGTCGCCGGCATCGACCTCGACAGGCGCAGGGAGCCCCCCATCCTCATCGACATGGCCCAACGGCTGACCACGAACGAGTCCGCGAGATTCGCGGGCATCCTGGTCGAGGAGGTGGGCCGCGTGCGCAAGATGCTCCGCAACACCCACAGATTCGCGGGCTTCGCGGTCCTCAAGGCTCCGGACGTTCCGGCCGTTCTCGTCGAGCTCGGATACCTCTCGAACCGCGACGACGAACGCCTGCTGCTCGACGGGAAGGCGCGGCGCAGGGTGACGACGGCGATCGTGCGCGCCATCAACCGCTATTTCGCGCTCCCGGAGGTCCGGAAAGTCGCGAGATAACACATTGACGCCACATTTCACGGGGAGGATCGCCAACCGACCGGCCGACGCCATGTAGACATGATCAAGCTCCTCAAGCTCGCGATTCTCGGACTGGCTCTCACGGTCTCCGCCGGCATCGCGGGAGTGCTCTACGGCCTGCACCACTACGGGCGCGACCTCCCGGCCCACCAGCAGCTCGCCAGCTACAAGCCGCCGGTCGTCACCCGCGTGCATGCCGGCGACGGACGGCTGATGGCGGAGTTCGCCCGGGAATGGCGCGTGTTCGTGCCGGTCTCGGCCATGCCCAGGCGCGTCGTCCAGGCCTTCCTGTCGGCCGAGGACAAGACCTTCTACAGCCATTTCGGCATCGACGTCCCGAGCATCCTGCGCGCCGTCGTCACCAACGTCCGGAACATCGGCACGAACCGGCGGGCGGTGGGCGCATCCACGATCACCCAGCAGGTGGCCAAGAACTTCCTGCTGGGCAACCAGCTGTCGCTGAGCCGGAAGATCAAGGAGGTCATCCTCGCCTTCCGGATCGAGAGGGCGATCTCGAAGGACAGGATCCTCGAACTCTATCTCAACGAGATCTACCTCGGCTTCGGATCCTACGGGGTCGCCGCCGCGGCGTTGAACTACTTCGACAGGTCGCTCGACGACCTGACCCTCGCGGAAGCGGCGTTCCTCGCCGGGCTGCCGAAGGCGCCCAACAACTACCATCCGCTCCGGAACCCCGAGGCGGCCCGCATGCGCCGCAACTACGTGCTCCGGCGCATGCTCGAGGACGGCCACGTCACCGAAGAGGAGGCCGAAGCCGCCAAACGCGCCCCGGTGACGGTCAGACGGCCTTCCAAGATCCTGACCGCGAAAGCGCATCATTTCGTCGAGGAGGTGCGGCGGGAACTGACCGACCGGTTCGGCAGCGCCGCCGTCTACGGCGGAGGCCTGTCGGTCCGCTCCACCCTGTCGCCCCGCCTGCAGGAGATCGCCGACGGCGCGCTTCGCGCCGGCCTGTCCGCCTACGACCGCCGCCGCGGCTGGCGCGGGCCCCTGGGGCGGATCGATCTCGGGGACGGCTGGAAGAGCCGGCTCGGCGCCGTCCCGTTTCCCGGCGACGTGACCCAGTGGCGGCGCGCGGCCGTGCTCGCCGCCGGCCGCGGGTCGGCGCGGATAGGATTCCGGGACGGGACCGAAGGGCGAATCCCGCTCGCCGAGATCCGATGGGCAAGAGCGCGAAAGGCCGACGGCCGGATGGGTCCGAAGGTCGCGGCCGTCACGGACGTCCTGAGGCCCGGCGACGTGGTCGCGGTCGAGATGCTGGCCCGCGACCCGGACGGCAACCCCTATCCGCCCGGCACCCACGGCCTGAGGCAGATTCCGGAAGCCAACGGCGGCCTCGTCGCGCTGGATCCGCACACCGGGCGCGTGCTGGCGATGACCGGAGGTTTCTCCGCCGAGCTGAGCGAATTCAACCGCGTGACCCAGGCCCTGCGCCAGCCGGGATCGGCGTTCAAGCCGTTCATCTACCTCGCCGCGCTCGAATCCGGCTTCACGCCTTCGAGCCTGGTGCTCGACGCGCCGTTCGTCATGGACATGGGACCGGGCCTCAAGCGCTGGAGGCCGGACAACTACACCCGCAGGTTCTACGGACCGAGCACCTTGCGGACCGGTCTGGAAAAATCCCGGAACCTGATGACCGTGCGCCTGGCGCGGGGGATCGGCATGCCGACGATCGCCGACTACGCCCGAAGATTCGGCATCACCGAACGGATGCCGGAACTGATGGCGATGGCGCTCGGCTCGGGGGAAACCACGCTGCTCCGTCTGACGAGTGCCTACGCCATGCTGGTGAACGGCGGCAAGCGCATTCGCCCGACCCTTGTCGACCGCATTCAGGACGGCTCCGGCCGGACCGTCTTCCGCCACGACAACCGGAACTGCCCGGACTGCCGCGCGGACTGGGACGCGGAGGCCGTGCCCGTTCTGCCGGACGACCGCGAGACGGTGGCCGACCCCCGTGCCGCCTACCAGGTCGTGTCGATGCTCGAGGGCGTCACGCTGCGCGGAACCGCGCGGGCCATGCGTGCCGTCAACAGGCCTCTCGCCGGCAAGACCGGAACCACGAACGACACCCGCGACGCGTGGTTCATCGGATTCTCTCCAGATCTTGCGGTCGGCGTGTTCGTCGGCTACGATCAGCCGAGATCCTTGGGGCGCTGGGAGTCTGGCGGCAGAGTGGCGGTTCCGATCTTCCGGCGCTTCATGGAGGAAGCTCTCGCGGACGAGCCCGCAGTCTCGTTCCGCGTGCCGCCGGGGGTGTTGCTGGTGAGGGTGGACGCGTCCACCGGCCGGCCGGCCGGCCGGCAATCAGGGAACGTCATTCTCGAAGCATTTCTGCCGGGAACGGTTCCGTCCGGGCGCGCCGAGGTGCTCGACGGCAGCGACCGCGATCCGCGGAATCCCGAGCCGTCCGGCGACTCCTCGGAACTGCGGGGTCTGTACTGAGCGGGCGGCGGTGCCGCCGCAGGCAACGACACGCCCGGCCCGGCCGAACGGCCCGCGGACGGGCCGGAACACGGGAAGACGGATATGCGCAGCGAAATCCAGGCGGTCGCCGAACACATCGAGCAGTCGTTGACGCTGCTGAGGAGGCGTCTTTGACCCCGACGCCGCCGTCGCCCGTCTCGACGAACTGAACGCCGAGGCCGAGAACCCCGATCTGTGGAAGGACCAGCTTCGCGCCCGCAGGGTGATGCGCGAACGCACCCTCATCGAGAAATCCCTCGAAGGATTCAGGACGCTCGAACAGGATTTCCGCGACGCCGTCGAGCTGATCTCCCTCGGCGAGGCCGAGAACGACGAGGACGTGGTGGCCGAGGCCGAGGCCGCGCTCGAGGGCCTCGAGCGCAAGGCCAGGCGGCAGGAGCTCGAGACGCTGCTGTCGGGAGAGGCCGATGCCAACGACTGCTTCGTCGAGATCAATCCCGGCGCCGGCGGGACGGAATCCCAGGACTGGGCGCAGATGCTGTTTCGCATGTATCTGCGCTGGGCGGAGACCCATGGCCACGAGACCGAGATTCTCGACGAAAGCCCGGGCGAGGAGGCCGGGCTCAAGTCCGCTTCCGTGCGCATCCAGGGCGCCAACGCCTATGGCTGGCTCAAGACCGAGAGCGGCGTGCACCGGCTGGTGCGGATCTCGCCGTTCGACTCCGGCGCCCGGCGCCACACCAGCTTCGCGTCGGTCTGGGTCTACCCCGAGGTCGACGACGACATCGAGATCGAGGTCGAGGACAAGGATCTGCGCGTCGACACCTACCGCTCCCAGGGCGCCGGCGGCCAGCACGTCAACACCACCGACAGCGCGGTGCGCATCACCCACCTGCCGTCCGGCATCGTGGTCCAGTGCCAGAGCGACCGCTCCCAGCACCGCAACCGCGCCGAGGCGATGCGCATGCTGCGGTCGCGCCTCTACGAGGCGGAACTGCAGCGTCGCGAGGAAGCCGCCCAGGCCGAACAGGACGCCAAGACCCAGATCGGCTGGGGGCACCAGATCAGATCCTACGTGCTGCACCCCTACCGCATGGTGAAGGATCTCCGGACCGGCGTGGAAACGTCGAACACCCAGGCCGTGCTCGACGGGGATCTCGGCGACTTCATGGCGGCAGCGCTCGCGCAGCGCGTGACCGGCATCGTGAACGGCTCCGGGAAGAGCGTGCCCCAAGACTCCGGGCAGTGACCGACACGGCCGCGCGCGAATGCGGCGGAACCTGCGGCGCCATGCCGAACCGGACGAACCCGGCATCGGCGCGAAAACGGCCGGCGGCGGCGGGAAGACCCTGATGAGCTGGAAGCCGCTTCTTCTCGCCCTGAAATCGATCGCCGTCGCCGCCGCGGTTCTGGCCCTGCTCGGCGCCGGCATTCTGTGGCGCGTCGCCGACGCTCCCCTCTCCCTCGGATTCCTGTCGTCCCGCGTCGTGGCGCTCCTTGCGGTTCCGCACCACGGGCTTCGCACCGAGACCGACGACGTTCTTCTCTCCTGGTCGTGGTGGGACCGGGATCTCGATATCCGCGTCGCGGGACTTCGCTTCCTCGACCGGACCGGACGGCAGGTCGCGCGCGCGGAAGCGGCGGTCGCCGAAGTGGACGCGCCGGCGTTCGCCCGGCACTGGATCGGGCGGCTCGACCTCGTGCGCGCGACGAGGCCGTCCCCGGACGGCGCGAAGGACGAAGCGGCGCCGCTGCCGCCCGGTCTCGAGCGTGTTCCCGGCATCGCGGGGAGCGCGCATGACGCAAGCCCGTTCCTGAAACGGCTGACCGTCCGGAACGCATCCTTCGGGACGGGCCTTCCCGGAATCTCCGAGCTCCGCCTCGAGCGCACGGCGTCGGGTTTCGCCGGAACCTTCGGCCTCGACACCGGCCCGAGCCGCGGAACCGCGTCCTGGGACGTCGCGGCGGGATCCGGCGATCTGGCGCTGGAACTCGACGGTCTTCCGCTTGGACGGCTGGCGGCGGCGCTGACGGACGAGCCCCGCCTTCCGGACATGGCACTGTCAGGCAAGGTCTTCCTGCGCTACGACGGGGAACGGCGGAGCGTGCGGCTCGATCTCGGCGAGGGGGAGGGCACGGTCGCGTTCCCGGGCGCGGAGCCCGTCGCGTTCTCCGGGCTTGCCGCGAGCGTCCGTCTCGACCTCGCCGCCCGGCGGCTGTCCGTCGAGGGGACGGAGCTCTCGCTCGGCGGAACCGGGATCGCGGTCCGGAACGTCGAGGCCTCGTTCGGCGAATCCGTCGCCGTCAGCGGCTCCGTCGAGGCGGAGCGGCTGCCGCCGGCGCTTCTCGACGCCGCGTGGCCGCCGCGCGACGGCGGGGGAGACCGTTCCCGGGCCCTCGCCGGTCTCCGGGAGGCGGGCCCGGTCGCGGCGGACGTCGCGCTCCGGTTCGACCGCGGGGACGGGACGGTGCGGTTCGACGTCTCGTCGGGTCCGGGACGGATCGCCGCCCCCGACGGGGTCTCGGCGCCGCTGCGCTACGACCGGCTCGTTCTCGGCGGACGCTACGACCGCGCGGCGAAACGCCTGGCGCTCGACGACACCGCCCTCGTCCTCGGCGGGGCCAGCCTGACGCTCAGGAGCGCGGAGGCGGTCTTCGGGGAGGACGCCGCCGTCAGGGTCCGGATCGAGACGGACGCGATGCCGCTTGCCGCCCTGGCCACGTTCTGGCCGCCCGGCGCCGCGCCCGGCGCGCGGGAATGGGCGCTCGCGAACCTGCGCGGCGGGACCGTCTTCCGGATCGCCGCCGATCTCGCAGCGCGGGTCGGCATCGGCCGCGGCGACCTGGGGGAGGTGGAGATCGAGACCCTTTCCGGGGAGGCCGAGTTCGAGGATGTCGCCGTCAGCCGTCCCCGGCCGCCCGGTCCGGTCCGCGGCGCCGACGCGGTGCTGTCGGGCAAGGCCTTCCTGCGCTACGACGGGGAACGGCGGAGCGTGCGGCTCGATCTCGGCGAGGGGGAGGGCACGGTCGCGTTCCCGGGCGCGGAGCCCGTCGCGTTCTCGGGGCTTGCCGCGAGCGGGCGGCTCGACCTCGCCGCCCGGCGGCTGTCCGTCGAGCGGACGGAGCTCTCGCTCGGCGGAACCGGGATCGCGGTCCGGAACGTCGAGGCCTCGTTCGGCGAATCCGTCGCCGTCAGCGGCTCCGTCGAGGCGGAGCGGCTGCCGCCGGCGCTTCTCGACGCCGCGTGGCCGCCGCGCGCCGGCGGGGGAGACCGTTCCCGGGCCCTCGCCGGTCTCCGGGACGCGGGCCCGGTCGCGGCGGACGTCGCGCTCCGGTTCGACCGCGGGGACGGGACGGTGCGGTTCGACGTCTCGGCGGGTCCGGGACGGATCGCCGCCCCCGACGGGGTCTCGGCGCCGCTGCGCTACGACCGGCTCGTTCTCGGCGGGCGCTACGACCGCGCGGCGAAACGCCTGACGCTCGACGACACCGCCCTCGCCCTCGGCGGGGCCAGCCTGACGCTCAGGAACGCGGAGGCGGTGTTCGGGGAGGACGCCGCCGTCAGGGTCCGGATCGAGGCGGACGCGATGCCGCTTGCCGCCCTGGCGACGTTCTGGCCGCCCGGCGCCGCGCCCGGCGCGCGGGAATGGGCGCTCGCGAACCTGCGCGACGGAACCGTCTCCCGGATCGCGGCCGATCTCGCAGCGCGGGTCGGCATCGGCCGCGACGACCTGGGAGAGGTGGAGATCGAGACCCTTTCCGGGGAGGCCGGGCTCGAGGGCGTCGCCGTCAGCCGTCCCCGGCCGCCCGGTCCGGTCGGCGGCGCCGACGCGGTGCTGTCGGGCAAGGCCTTCCTGCGCTACGACGGGGAACGGCGGAGCGTGCGGCTCGATCTCGGCGAGGGGAAGGGCACGGTCGCGTTCCCGGGCGCGGAGCCCGTCGCGTTCTCCGGGCTTGCCGCGAGCGGCCGTCTCGACCTCGCCGCCCGGCGGCTGTCCGTCGAGCGGACGGAGCTCTCGCTCGGCGGAACCGGGATCGCGGTCCGGAACGTCGAGGCCTCGTTCGGCGAATCCGTCGCCGTCAGCGGCTCCGTCGAGGCGGAGCGGCTGCCGCCGGCGCTTCTCGACGCCGCGTGGCCGCCGCGCGCCGGCGGGGGAGACCGTTCCCGGGCCCTCGCCGGTCTCCGGGACGCGGGCCCGGTCGCGGCGGACGTCGCGCTCCGGTTCGACCGCGGGGACGGGACGGTGCGGTTCGACGTCTCGGCGGGTCCGGGACGGATCGCCGCCCCCGACGGGGTCTCGGCGCCGCTGCGCTACGACCGGCTCGTTCTCGGCGGGCGCTACGACCGCGCGGCGAAACGCCTGGCGCTCGACGACACCGTCCTCGCCCTCGACAGGGTCCGCCTGACGCTCAGGAACGCGGAGGCGGTGTTCGGGGAGGACGCCGCCGTCAGGGTCCGGGTCGAGACGGACGCGATGCCGCTTGCCGCCCTGGCGACGTTCTGGCCGCCCGGCGCCGCGCCCGGCGCGCGGGAATGGGCGCTCGCGAACCTGCGCGACGGAACCGTCTCCCGGATCGCCGCCGATCTCGCCGCGAGGGTCGGCATCGGCCGCGACGACCTGGGAGAGGTGGAGATCGAGACCCTTTCCGGGGAGGCCGGGCTCGAGGGCGTCACCGTCAGCTATCTCCGCCCGCTCGGTCCGGTCCGCGGCGCCGACGCGACGATGACGTTCGGCGACGGACGGGTGGACTTCAAGGTGCGGTCGGGAAGGGCGGGGGCGCTCGGGATCCGCGACGGCGAGATCGGCATCCGCGGCATCGGCGGGGAGCGGGAGACCCTGTCGGTCTCCGTCTCGGTCGACGGGCCGACCGCGGACGCGCTCGCGATTCTCGACCATCCCCGCCTCGACCTCCTGTCGCGGGTCTCCCGCGAACACGAGCCGCCGGTCGCGCCGCAGACGGTCGGCGGCACCCAGACGACCCGTCTCGATCTCGGCTTTCCGCTGCTCGCGGATCTCGAGATCGACGACCTCGATCTGTCGGCCGTCTCGAACCTGTCCGGGCTCTCCCTGCCGCGGATCTTCGGAAACCGGTCACTGAAGAACGGCGAGTTCGCGCTCGAGTACGGCGAAGGCCGGATGACCGCCTCGGGCACGGCGGAGATCGCGGACCGGCCGGTGCGGCTCCTCTGGCGGGAACGTTTCGCCGGACACCGCTCGACGACGGTATCCGGCTCCCTGACCCTCGACGGGGAACTCGCCGACGAGCTCGCCGTCGGCCGGTTCCTCGACGGGCCCGTAGAGGCGCGTCTGGTCTACCGTCGCGACGGCTCCGCGCCGGCCACCCTGGTCGCCACGCTGGACATCGAGGACGCGGCGCTCGACGTTCCGGCGTTCGACCGGATCAAGGAACCGCATCGGCCCGGCACGATCACGCTCCGGTTCCGGCCGGGGGGAGGGGGCTTCGGCCGGCTGGTCGAGGCCGCGCTCCGCACCGGCGACGCGGCAGGCAGGGCCCGCCGGGACGACGGAACGTGGCAGGTCGATGTCGATTACGGAAAAACCGCGTTCTCGGGCACCGTTCGGCGGGGCGGGGACGGCGTTCACTTGATCGACATCGCGGGCGCGGGTTTCGACGCGGCCCGGCTGATCGAGAAGACGAAGACGGAGGGAACCCCGGTCCGGCGCCCGGTCCGGCTGACGGGAGCGTTCGACAGTTTCTGGATCAAGGGGGAACGGCCGCTCACCGACGCGAAACTCGTTCTCGACCGGACCCGCGACGGCTGGCGGCAGATCCGGCTCGACGCGGCCCTCCCCGGCGAGAACGGGGCGATCCGGACGGAGATGACCGCGGTTCCCGGCGGCCACGACCTGTTCGCCGACATCGAGGACGCCGGCATGTTTCTCGCCGCGCTCGGCATGAGCGACGCCGTGCGGGGCGAGGCGGCGACGCTGAGGGCGGAGCGGCGCGGTTCCGTGGCGGAGCCCTGGAAAGGCCGTGTCGAGACCGGAAACGTCCGGGTGATCCGGGCCCCGTTTCTGGCCCGGCTCCTGCAGCTGCTGTCTCCCACCGGACTCCTGGCGACGCTTCGAAACGAGGGAATCGAGTTCCGGGAGGCCGTCATCCCGTTCGAGTTCCAGGACGGCCTGACGACGATCTCCGACGCCAAGGTCGTGGGCAACGACCTCTCTCTCACGGCGTCGGGCACGCTCGACGTCGACGAGAGCCGGCTCGATCTCTCCGGCACCGTGATTCCGGCCCCCCTGCTCAACAGCCTGCTCGAGAGCATCCCCGTGATCGGCCCTCTCGGCGCCGGCGGAACCAACCGGGGCGTCTTCGCGGCGAACTACCAGGCCCGGGGTCCGGTCGCCGACCCCGAGGTGCGCGTCAATCCGCTGTCCCTGCTCGTGCCGGGGCTTCTGCGCGAACTGTTCGGGAATCCGCAGGGATCCTTCGAGGGCGACTCCGAACCCGACCGACCGGAAGACCCGTAGCCGGGCCGGAACCGCGTCAGACCGGCCGGACCAGGACGTGGCGTTTCCTGCCCGCGGACAGCTTGAGCACGCCGTCCCCGTCGGCGAGCGCCACGAGCCGGTTCTCGTCGTCGAGCCGTTCGTCGTTGACGCGGCCGCCTCCGCCCCGGATCAGGCGGCGCGCCTCGCCGCCGGTTCCGGCGAGGTTCGCGCGCCGGAACAGCTCGAACGCCGGCAGGCCGGCGGCAAGCTCGGCGCGCGGGATCTCGACGGTCGGCAGGCCTTCGGAGGATTTCCCCCGCTCGAAGGTCTCCTGCGCCGTGCGCCGCGCCGCCTCGGCGGCATCCCGGCCATGGCACAGGGCCGTCGCCTCGTCCGCGAGAATCTTCTTGGCGTCGTTGATCTCGGCGCCTTCGAGGGCCTCGAGTCTCGCGATCTCGTCGAGCGGCAGTTCCGTGAACAGCCTCAGGAAGCGGCCGACGTCGCCGTCTTCGGCGTTGCGCCAGAACTGCCAGTAGTGATAGGGACTCACCCGGTCGGCGTTCAGCCAGACCGCACCGTCGGCGGTCTTGCCCATCTTGGCTCCGGAGGAGGTGGTGATCAGCGGGGACGTCAGCCCGAACAGCTCCATGCCGTCGGCACGGCGACCGAGCTCGACGCCGTTGACGATGTTGCCCCATTGATCGGACCCGCCCATCTGGAGGATGCAGCCGTGGCGGCGGCCGAGTTCGAGGAAGTCGTAGGCCTGCAGGATCATGTAGTTGAACTCGAGAAAGGTCAGCGGCTGCTCGCGGTCGAGCCGCAGCCGGACGGAATCGAAGCCGAGCATGCGGTTGATGGTGAAGCGGCTGCCGTACTCCCTGAGGAAGGGGATGTAGGCGAGTCCGTCGAGCCATTCGGCGTTGTCGGCCATGACGGCGTCGGCCGACCCGTCGCCGAAGGTCAGGAATTTCGCGAAGACCTTCTGGATGCCGGCCTTGTTGGCGGCGATCCGCTCGACGGTCAGGAGTTTCCGGCTCTCGTCCTTGCCGGACGGATCCCCGACCTTGCTGGTTCCGCCGCCCATGAGCACGATCGGCCTGTGGCCGGATTTCTGGAACCAGCGCAGCAGCATGACGGACAGCAGATTGCCGACATGCAGACTGTCGGCCGTGCAGTCGAACCCGATGTAGCAGGTCCGCGGCCCGCCGTCGGCGAGCAGCGCGTCGAGCCGCTCGAGATCGGTGCATTGATGCAGGAAACCCCGCTCCGCGACCGTGGCGAGAAACGTCGATCGCAATTCGGACATCGCGTGGCCTCGATGCGGTGCGCCCCGCCGCCCGGCATGCCTGCGAATCCCGGGGCCGGAGCCGGCTGCCGGAACGTCGCGGGCGGCACCGTCGGGACGGCACGGAAGCGTGCCCGGGCATACTAGGGCAAACGAACGGCCGTGCAATCGGCGCGCGCTTTCCGGAACGGCGCGCGACGCCGGCGCCCGCCGCCGTCCGGGCCTTTAGCCGGAAACGGCCATGGGATAGATTGCCCCGTCGCGGGAGGGGTTCCGGCACCATGCTCACAATGCGTTCGGCTCTGGAGCGGGCGGACCGCGTGTTCGGCACGCGCACGGCGATGGTCGACGGCGAGGGCGGCTTCACGTGGTCGGAGCACATGCGGCGCGTGCGGCGCCTTGCGGGCGCTCTCGGGACTCTCGGGGTCGGCAAGGGCGCCCGTTTCGGCATCGTCTGCCGCAACACGCGGCGGCACTGCGAGCTTCTCCATGCCGGCTACTGGAACGGCTCGGTTCCGGTGCCCGTGAACTACCGGCTCGCACCGCCGGAGATCCGGTTCATTCTCGACGATTCGGGCGTCGCCCGGCTGTTCGTCGAGGACGCGTTCCTGGATCTGCTCGCGGACGATGCGTTCGCGCCGTGGCGGGATTCGGCGGTCTGCATCTCGGGCGAGGCCGGCACGCCGCTCGAGCGGACCGACGACCTGATCGCCGGCGCCGAACCTTCGGAGGGCAGTCCGAGCGGCGAGGACGAGACGGCGATCCTTCTCTACACCGGCGGAACCACCGGCCGCTCCAAGGGAGTGCCGCTGAGCCACCGCAACGTGTTCTCGAACGGCATGCAATGCGCGGCGGCGATGAAAATGGCCGCCGACGACGTCTACCTTCACGTGGCGCCGATGTTCCACTCTGCGGATCTTCTCGGCACCGGATACACGCTCAGCGGCGCCGCGCACGCCTATCTTCCGGTCTTCACCCCGCAAAACCTGCTGCAGGCGATCCAGGAGAGCCGCGCGACGTCGGTCATGCTGCCGCCGACGATGGTCATCCTGACACTGCAGGATCCGGACTTCGGGCGCTACGACCTGTCTTCCCTGAACCGGCTGTTCTACGGCTCCTCGCCGATGGCCGTCGAGTGGATCCGCCGCACCATGGACGCTTTTCCGGGAACAAGGATCCAGCAGGGCTACGGCCTCACCGAGACTTCGCCCATCCTGACCACGCTCGACGAGGACGTTCACGAGGCGGCGATCGCGTCCGGCGACCACCGGATCCTGAAGGCCGCCGGCCGGCCGGTGATCGGCGTGGACATGCGGATCCTGAAAGACGACGCCCCTGCCGCGGTCGGAGAGGCCGGAGAGGTCGCGGTGCGCGGCCCCAACGTGACGCGTGGCTATCTCAACCGCCCCGACGAGAACGCCGAGCTCTTCCCGGACGGATGGTTCCGCACCGGCGACATCGGCCGCATGGACGAGAACGGCTATCTCTTTCTGCTCGACCGCAGCAAGGACGTGATCATCACCGGCGGCGAGAACGTGTATTCGTCGGAGGTCGAGGCGGTGCTCTACCAGCACGGGGACGTTCTCGAATGCGCGGTGATCGGCGTGCCCGACGAAGCGTTCGGGGAAGCTCTTTTCGCCGTCATCGTGCCGCGGCCGGACGCGACGCTCGACGCCGACGCGATAATCGCGCATTGCCGGGGCAAGATCGGCGGCTACAAGATCCCGCGCCGCGTCGCGCTGGTCGGCGAACTGCCCAAGAGCGCCATGGGCAAGATCCTGAAAAACGAGCTCAGAAAGACCTACGGAGAAAACCCGGAATGAAGGACACTCTCAAACCCGGCCTCAGGAGCGAACGCGCCTGGACGGTCGACGCCGAGCGCACGATCCCCTTCATGGGCGACGAACTCCGCGTCTACGCGACACCCAGCATGGTGCGCGACATCGAGGAAACGTCACGGCTTCTGGTCGGCGAGCATCTCGACGAGGGCGAGGAGACGGTCGGCGCGCATGTCTCCGCCGACCACCTCGGGGCGACGCTCCTCGGAATGACGGCCACGGTGTCGGCCGAGATCACGGAAGTGGACGGCAGGAGAGTGACGCTCGAGGCGGAGGTCCACGACGGCCTCGATCTCGTGGGCAAGGCGCGTCACGTGAGGTTCGTCATCGATCGCGACCGCCAGAAGGAGCGTCTGGAGAAGAAGCGGGCGCGCCTCTGACCGACGGGATACCGATCGGGCCGAGCGCAGGAGGCCGACGCATCCGGCCTCCTGAACGGACAAGGGGTCCGGGAGAGCCCGAGCCGGGACCGGGGCGAACCCGGAGGAACCGGCGCGCGGGGCCGGGACACGGAAAAGCGGCGGCCGTCCCCCGACGGACATGCGCCGCAGGGAACGCTCGAACGGGAGGCGTGCCGACGCCCGGCTGAAGGACGGCCGCGGCGGCGGGCATGCCGGGGTCCGCCGACGCCTGGCGGTCGGCGTCCCGGCGCCGACCGTGCACCGGTCGACGCGCCTGCCGACCGCTTCCCGGCCTGCCGCACACCCTCTCGACGGGAACCGGGGTGCTGCGTCCGACCCCCGACAGACGGGCTCGAATCGTGTCCGCGGCAATCCTGGTTGCCCGGAAACCGGCCCGCCGACGCCGCCCGCGCACGAAGCGAGGGATCCGCTCTCCCGAAGATTCACGCCGCGCCCCCTCCGCGGCCTCCCGGCAGGGCCGCCAGGGTCGGATCAGCTCTCGAGCAGATCCCGTTTCCGGAGCCAGCCGATGGTCAGCTCGATCGCCTCGGCCATCCGCTCCGGCTGGTCGAGGTAATAGTGCGTGGCGCCCTCGATGACGTGGTGTTCCTTGTCGGCGCTGGAGGCCGCCTCGAAGATCGCCCGCGTATGCGGTTGCGGGACGGCGTCGTCCGCGCCGTTCTCGATCGCAAGCAGCGGGACCGTCGTCCCGGCGGCATTCGCCGGTCCGTCGGCGCGGCTCTCGTCGTAACTCCACTGGCTGAGCCACGAGCGGAGGGTCGAGAAACGGCCGAGGCCCACCGGTCCGCTGTTCACGGTCTCGGGATCCCCCAGATAGCACCATTTCGGCTTTCGCCCGTTCGGGTCGATGGAGGGATCGAGGAATCGCGGGTCCGCCATCGTGCGATGGACGACGAAGCCCTGTTCCACCTCCTTGCCGCCTCGCTTCCGCAGGCTCTCCAGCGTCTCGCGCACCCGGGCGGTGATCCTGCGATTGCGCGCAATCTGCGCCGCTCGATAACGCTCGACGAACCCGGCGTCGTAGGGCGGGCCATTCTCCGGGTTGTAGATGTCGAGCTCCGGATCCCGGTCCTCGGGGTCGAGCTCGTCGCGCACCGAGGCGTCGATCCACTCGGTCAGGGTTCTGGCCCGGGACAGATGCGCCGCCTGGAAGGCGATCGCGTCGGCCGGGATCAGGTTCGCGCCGGCCACGTCCACCGGGTCGCCGGCGGGCGTGTCGACGATCGTCGGGTTTTCCGCCTGCGCCTGGTAGAAGAGAGCGAGCGCGCCGCCACCCGACCAGCCGCCGAGCACGATTTTCTCGTAGCCCCACTCCTCCTTCGCGGTGCGGATCCAGGCGCCGGCATCGAGCAGGATCTTTTCGAAGATCAACGCCGAATCGTTCTTCGGATAGCGGCTGCCCGCGCACAGAACGTGAACCCCGTACGTCGGCAGGGCTCTGGTCACCGGCAGGAGCTGGAGCGTGGAGGCCGGGTGCATGAAGATCGCCAGCGTCTTCGACTCGCGGCCCTTCGGAACGTAGTGGACGCCCTCCAGGTTCACGTTGCCGGTCGCCCCGGCGAAGCCGTACGTTTCGGCGAACCCGGAAACTTCCCGGTACTGGACGTGCCGCCACGCGGCCTCGAATGCGAACCGGCGTTCCGCCACGTCTTTCCTCTCCCGTTTCCCGGCTGCCGCGGGCGCCGGCCCGACGACCGGCACCCCGCCAGGCACGCGAGGCGCCCCCGAGCCGGGGACCGCCCCGAAGCGAACGGCGCTACCCGGCTGCCGCGGATTCCCTCGACGACTTCCACGTGTCCCAGGTTTCGAGAAGATCCCGGGCCCTGGCGGCATGTTCGGCAAAGATCCGCTCCTCTTCCGCCTCGACCGAGGCGAACTCGAGCCGGTAGCCGTTGGGATCGTGGAAATAGATCGACCGGAACATGCCGTGGTCGACAGGGCCTTCCACTGCAACGCCTCTTGCCTCCAGCCGATCCTTCCACGAAGCGAGCGCGGCATGATCGGCGACACGCATGGCGAAGTGGAGATCCATGCCCCAGCGGGTCTTGAAAAGCTCGTCCGGGTCGTCGCCCGGGTGGTCGACGACATCGAAGAACGCGATGTAGCTGGGCCGGTCCGGATCTCCGCCGCCGATGTCGAAGAAGATGTGAAGGTAGTTCACCGGCTCGCCGGTGGTTGGATGACGGTCTATGCGCAACGCCTGGCGAAGCGGAAAACCCACAACGTCTTCATAGAAGGCGCGGGTTTCCTCGGCGTCGCGGCACCGATAGGCGGAATGGTCGAGACCGTATACCGGCGGCCGGTTCGCGACGCTGGGATGCGATGTCATGGCTGGATCCCCCTTCGAGGCCCCGATGCCGCAGCGCACGGTTCGCCCGGTGCGGCTGTCGAGGCCGTACGATCT
Organism: Alphaproteobacteria bacterium; assembly: GCA_965214975.1. Classification (GTDB taxonomy): domain Bacteria; phylum Pseudomonadota; class Alphaproteobacteria; order MPNO01; family UBA830; genus JAJEBT01. The sequence goes on along the minus strand of OZ244055.1, from coordinate 3,188,991 downwards.
CCCTGCGCCGGGCAGGAAGCGCGCCGACCGTTTCCGGCAGACGCCGGCCGAAACCGCGCTTCGTCGCAATTTCGCAGTCGGTCAAGCACCCGAGCCACCTGCAAACTCCCGCCGTCGAGGGAGAGCCCGCCGCTGCGGAGGGCGGATTTGCCTAGAAACCGGAACCACTCTCCGGTTCTGCCGGATCCGCGACAACACCGATGGAAGAGCGGCCTCATGTCTCCAAGGCGGGCATTATCCGGATTCCGGCATGCCGTTCAAGCCGACCCGCCGGGCCCGACCCGCGCTCCCCGATCACGGACGGTCCGGTTCGCGGTTCGGGCGGGAGGGGTCGGACCCCGATGCCGGCGGACCGGCGGCGCGGCGGGTCCGGCGTGCGGAGCGCCGCGGCGACCGGGGAGACGGAAGCGCGGCGAAGGCGTCCTTCCGCCGGGCGCGAAGTGCCGGGTTGCCGGGGCGATGCCGTCGAGGCCGGTTTTGCGGATGACGAGCGCGAGGTTCGCGAGCGGTTCACCGGATTCACGCCGTCGATCGCGAACTCCAGGACGTTCATGCGGGCATAGAAAGCTTCGACGGGGGCCGCGCAACCGAGGCGTTCGCCCGACGACGTCACGCCGGGATTCCACCCCTTCTCCGCCCGAGGGGCGCCATGGGCGGCAGACCGGCTTCCTCCGCATCTACCCCCACAGCTCCAGCGCGGTTTCGACCACCAGTTCGAGCTTGCGTTTCTGGTCGTCGAAGCCGATCGCCTGTCCGCGCCCGGGCGCCGACGAAAACCCGCATTGCGGGCTCAGGCAGAGCCGTTCCATGGGCACGTGGACGGCGGCTTCCGCGACGCGCCGTTTCAGCATGTCCCGGGATTCGAGTTCCGGCGTCTTGGTCGAAACCAGACCGAGCACGACGACGCGATCGTCCGGCATGAAGCGAAGCGGCTCGAAACCGCCCGCCCGCCCGGTGTCGTATTCCAGGAACCAGGCGGCGACCTCGATCCCCGCGAACACCGTCTCGGCGACCGCTTCGTAGCCGCCCTCGGCCATCCACGCGCCCTTGAGATTGCCGCGGCACATGTGCATCGCGACCCGCATCTCCGGCGGACGATCCGCCACCGCGGCGTTGACGAGCTTCACGTAGCGCTCCGCCAGAAGTTCGGGATCCTCTCCCCGCCGCCTCACGTCGGTCCGGAAACCCTCGTCGCAGTGGCAGGCCAGCGCCGTGTCGTCGAGCTGGAGACAGGCGCAGCCGGCGGCGCCGAGAGCCGCGATCTCCTCGCGGTAGATCCGGACGAGATCCTCGAAATACCCCTCCATGTCCGGATAGACCCTCTCGTCCACCGCCCGCGGACCGAGAAAGTAGTGCATCACCGTCGGCGACGGCATCGTCGCCTTCGGAACCGCGCTCGTCACAGCGTCGCGAAGGAACGCGAACTCGTCCGCGGCCACCGGACGGGTGCGCCTGAGCCTCTCCTTCGCGTACGGGGACAGCGCGGCCGTCCCGCTGCGGCTCCCGCCGTCGCGAAACCCGATCGCGCCCTCGCGCAAACCGAAGCCCTCCACGGCGTCGATGAACCCCGCCGACCAGCCGCGGCGGCGGAACTCGCCGTCGGTCGCGGACCCGAGGCCCAGGGATTCCTGGAACGCCACCGCGTTCCGGATGGCCGCGTCCTGCGCCGCGCGCAGCCCGGCCTCGTCGATCTCGCCTGCGCGGCGGGCGCGCACCGCCTCCATGAGCGCGTCCGGCCGGAGCAGGCTTCCGACATGGTCGGCGCGAAACGGCGGTCCTTCGGTCATTCCCGTGCGCTCCCCGGACTGCAGGCTGGCGAGTTTCGCCGAAACGGCGGCGAAACGTAACCGCCGCGTCCGGCGGCGCGACAGGCACCCGCGCTTTGTGTACAAGAACCGGGACAACCGACGCGGGGCCGCCGATGTTCGACTTCTTCTTTCCGGGCGAGTCTTTCGGGTCGCAGACCCTGCGCCTCGTCGCCGAAGCCGGCGAAGGCGGAGGCGACGTCTTCGAGATCGCCCGCGTCTGCCGGGACATCGAGGCCGGCGACAGGGAGGGCTGGGAACGCGCGTGGTCCGACAAGGCCCGGAGAACGCAGGAACGGGCGGAGACCGCCCTCGCCGCGGGCAACCGGCGGACGGCGCTCGGCTACTTCTTCGCCGCCAACCAGTACTGGCGCATGGCCGACGTCTTCCTGACGATGGAGCGCAACGACGACAAGGCCGCCTACTTCACGCTCGCGCAGGCCTGCTTCCGCCAGGCGGCGCTGCTCCACGACCCGCCGATCGAGACCATCTCGGTGACCTGCGGGGACGAGGAGTACGACGGGTATTTCTGCCATCCGCGCAACCCGGCCCCGGGCCGCTGGCCGGCCGTCTTCTTCATCGGCGGCGCCGACGCCTACGCCGAGGAAATCTACTTCTCGGGCCGGGAACTGGTCGAGCGGGGCTACGCGATGCTGCTGGTGGACACCCCCGGCCGCGGCTCGTCGATGTACCGCAAGGGCATCCCCACGCGCGCCGACTACGAGGTTCCGGGCCGCGCCTGTCTCGACTGGCTGTTCGCCCGTCCCGAGATCGACCCCGGACGCGTCGGGCTGATGGGCATTTCCATGGGCGGCTACTACGCGCCGCGGGTCGCCGCCTTCGAGGACCGCATCAAGGCGCTCGTCGCGTGGTGCGGCTGCAACTCGATCCTCGACGACCTCTACGTGTTCTGCGAGCACCTGCGGCCGACCGTCCGCAGACTCCTCGGAGGCGTGACGGACTCCGAGGCGAGGGAACTGCTTCGCGGGTTCACGATGGACGGTCTCGCCGGGCGCATCGAGGTGCCGACCTTGATGACGCACGGCGCGAACGACCGCCTGATGGACGTGGAGGGCGCGCGGCGGCTGTTCGACGGCATCGCGAGCGCGGAAAAGGAACTCGTCGTCTTCGACGACCCCGCCGAGGGCGGAACGGTCCACTGCTCGCACGACTGCTGGGTCCATCACGGCCCGCTGATCTTCGACTGGATCGAGAGGCACGTGTAGCGTCGCGGCCCGCCGCCGGCCGGACGCTTCGGGAGGAAACGGGATGATCGTGGATTTCCAGCACCACTTCACGCCGCTCGAGTTCTTCCCCGAAGGGTTCGGCGGAGAGTCCCGGACCCTCTTCGACGCCGACGGCGTGCCGGCCTACAGCTTCCACTCCCTTCTGTTCGATCTCGACGCGCATGTCGCGATGATGGACGTCGCCGGCATCGACGTCGCCATGCTGTCCTGCGCCGAGGGCATGTGCGCGGAACTGGAGAAGAGCCGGCTGATCAACGACCGCGTCAGCGAGGCCGGACGGAACTACCCCGGCAGGTTCACGGGCTTCGCGCACGCGCATCCGCTCGGCGGCGCGGAGGCGTTCGCCGAACTCGCCCGGTGCCGCCGCGAGCTCGGCTTCCGCGGCGTGGTGATCACCACCGAGTTCGACGGCGTCACGCTCGACGACCCCGCGCTCGACCCGTTCTGGGCCGAGTGCCGGAAGCTCGGGCTGTTCGTGTTCGTCCACCCCGCCCTGCGCCTCGCCTGGCCGCAGCAGTTCGACGCCCACGACCTCGCGCGCTCGGTCGGCCGGGAGTTCTCCCTGGTCCAGGCCGTCATCCGCCTCGTCAACGGCGGCGTCCTCGACCGCTTTCCGGAACTCGTCGTGCACGTCGCGCATCTCGGCGGCGGAATCGCCTCGGTGCTCGGCCGGATCCGCAGCTATCAGGACAAGGCGTTCTGGGGCACCGGCGGAAGCGAGCGGCACGGGCGGCTGCCGGAACGCGACTTCGACCACTACGTCCGCGAGCGCCTGGTTTTCGACACCGCCGGATTCTGCGGCGACGCGCGCTCGGTCCGGACCTCGCTCGTCGAGCTTCCCGCGGACCGCGTCGTGTTCGCGACCGACTACCCCCAGGAGATCAGGGATCCCGAAGTCGTGCGCGGATTCGTCGAGGACATCCGCGGCCTCGGGGACGACGGCAGGAGAATCCTTTCGGGGAACGCCGTCCTGCTGACGGGCGACGCCTCCCCGGCCTGACGCCGGGTCGCGGCGGTCAGGCCCGGAGCGTCGGCATGGGGCTGGTGTCCACCAGCTCGATCTGCCGGTGGGCCAGACGCTCGAACATCTCCGCCCTGACGCCGGCATGCGCCGGGTCGTCGAACAGGTTCTCCATCTCGTCGGGATCGTTGGCGAGGTCGTAGAGCTCGCCCCAACTCTCCCCCTGGGTGACGGTCAGGCGGTGGGTGGCGGTGACGATCGTGCGGATGCGCGGCGCCCCCCTGTAGCCGAAATAGTGCCGCTGCTGGTCGTCCTCGACGACGATGGAATCGACGGCCCCGGGGTCGGCCTCCCCGCGGATGGCGGGCAGAAGGCTGCGACCCTGGATGCCGTTGTAGGGATCGATCCGGGCACGGTCGAGGACCGTCTGCGCGATGTCGATCGTGCCGGCCATGGCGTCGGCGGTCCGCGCGGGCGCGCCCGGTTCGGCCCAGATGAAGGGGACGTGGGTGATGCCCTCGTAATGGGCCGGCCCCTTCAGCATCAGGCCGTGGTCGCCCAGGAAGTCCCCGTGGTCCGAGGTGAAGACGACGACGGTGTCGTCGGCGAAGCCGTTGGCCTCGAGACTCGCGAGAATCCGGCCGACGGCGTCGTCGATCATCGCGATCATGCCGCAGGTCAGGGCCCGCGCCTCGAGCACCTCGCGGTCGGCGGCGGCGAAAGCGTTCTGCGCGCTGGTGACCGCGGTGCCGGCGTCGCGGGCCGACCGCGCCCACCGGACATGCGGCGGCGGCTCCCGGTTGCCGTGCCTGGGCGGCAGTTCCATGTCTTCCGGCCTGTACATGCCCCAGTACCTGCCTGGGGGCGTGAACGGATGGTGCGGATCCGGGAACGACGCCATCAGGAAGAACGGCCTGCCGCCGCCGGTCCTGGCGTGCCGCCCGAGATACTCCTCCGTCTTCAGACCGACGTAGCTGGTCGGATAGAACTCCTCGGGGATCGCCGTGCGGTAGGCCTGCGGGCAGACGTAGTCGTGCGGCAGCTGGTTCTCGCGGTCGCGCAGTTCGTCCGCGTCCGCGCGGTGCTGCCTGAACCACGTGTAGTAGTGCCCGCCGACGCGGTCCGAATGCTCCGTGCAGAGATCCACGTGCTCGAAGCCGTAGAACGGCAGATCGAGAGCGAACGGTTCGCCGGACTTCCAGCGGTCGGGGTGTTCCTGCCCGTAGTCGCCTTCGGTGTCCGGCTTGAACGCCTCGGGCATGACGTCGCGGAGCGAGAAGTAGCCGTCCTTGACCTCCGGCCTGTCCCGCATCGGAGGGTAGGCGGTCATGTTCTGGATGTGGCTCTTGCCCACGAGCGCGGTCGCGTAGCCGGCGACGCGCATGCCGTCCACGAAGGTGTTCGCGCGCATGTCGAGAGACGTGCCGTTCGACCGCACGCCGTGCAGCGACGGCATGCGCCCCGTGACCAGGGTCGAGCGGTTCGGCTGGCAGACCGGCGTCGCGACGTAGAAGCGGCTGAACGCGGTTCCGCGCTCGGCGATGGAATCGATGTGGGGCGTCTTCAGGACCGGGTGTCCGGAACAGCCGAGAAAGTCGACGCGTTGCTGGTCGGTGATGATGAACAGGAAATTCGGACGATCTGACATGATGCCTCCCACGCTCGTGTCTGTCTGCCGCTCGGGAGGGGGATGTTACCAGCGCGGCGGCGGGACGTGTACCGCGGCCGCCCGGTCAGCCGTCCGCTTCGGGGTCTCCCGCCGTCAGGTATTCCCACACGCGCTCGAAGACGCGCCCGGTCGAGACCGCGCGCGCCTCGGCCTCGGCGTCGGAGAAGACCGCGGATTCGTCCTCGCGCCCGGTCGCCATCACGGCGAGTTCGGTGCCGGCCGCCTCCTCGAGGAAGAACGCCATGACGACGGCCTCCTCGACCGTGGCGCCCGTCAGGATGCAGCCGTTGCCCCGCATGACGAGCGCGCGGGCGCCGCCGAGCGTCTCCGCCAGCGCGGCCGCCGACGCGTCGTCGCGCAGGAGCAGCGGATCGTCCCAGAGCGGCGGACACGGCGCGAAGTAGCTCGCGAAGCCGATGCGCGGCCGCGGCGTGCGGCGGAACGTGGAAAGCGTCATGACGTCGCGGAGAAACGTGCGCGCGACGCCGTTGACGTCCGGCCGGCGCCGGTAGATCTGCTGGTGGCAGCGCACCTCGCCGAGGACGCCCCCGGGCAGCGGCCCCTCGACCGGCACCACCGCGCCCTCGTCGCCGGGCGAGACCAGCCCCATGGGGCGCGGCGCGCAGACGAGAAAGGAGGCCGCGTCGAGCCGCGCGCTGACGTGACCGAAGGCGTGCCCGAGGCCGTTGCGCCCGAGGGCGCGCGCCGCCATGCGCACGCGGACCCGGGTTCGCCCGACGGGCTCGCCGAGCGTTCCGAACCCCGCCGTCATTCCCGGAATTCGGTGACGTCCGGTTTCGCTCCCCAGACGCAGAACGATTCGTTCTTGAACGGGAACTGGCGCGGGCGCCAGCCGTCTTCCGGCTCGATCATCCGCACGCCGCAGGAATACTCGTAGACCATCCCGTCGGGGCCCTCGAAATACAGGAACCGCGCACCCGACGAGGCGTGGCGGCCGGGTCCGAAGACGACCCGCACCTGGCGGTCCCGGAGGAAGTAGCTCGAGCGCATGATGTCGTCGGTCTCGCGGACCTGGAAGTTGATGTGCTGCACGCCGGGATGGTCGGTCGGGAACAGCGCGAAACGGTGATGGACCTTGTCGAAGGACATCAGCGGCGCGTCGCCGATCCAGTCGTTGGTGCGGAAATTGAACAGGCCGCACCAGAACTTCTCGTCCCGCGGCGCGTCGGTCGTCTTGAGGCCGATGTGGTTGAACCAGTAGACGCCGGCGTCGCGGCTCGGGAAGAAGCGGCGGCCGGAGTGGAACGGCCGGACGACGAGATCGAACCGGTTCCCGGTGGGGTCGCGGAACGTGAGGTAGCGCATGCATCTGCGCCGCGCGGCGCCCTCGGCGTCGCCCCAGGCGACCTCGACGCCGTGGGCCTCGAGACGGCGCGCGGCGGCGTCGAGCTCCTCGTCGTCGACGACCGCGATGCCCACCGCGTGGTTCCGGGGATCGCCCCGGAAATAGAGGATGTTGTGGTCGCGGTCGTCGCCGCGCAGGTAGATCCCGCCGTTCTCGCGGCCGACCTCCTCGAGGCCGTAGATCTCCCGCGCCCAGCGGGCGGCCTCCTCGGGTTCTGCGGTGCCCATGTGCACGTAGCTGAGGTCGACGAGCTCGATCATCGCAAGTTCCCCCGCCGGTGAAGCGAAACCCGCCGCGATGGTACCGCATTCGGGCCCGGGCGCAACAGCGGCGGACGGGGCGGGGGCCGGATGCTATGCTGGTTCCCGAACGGTGCGCGGCGCCCGGCCGCGCGCAAGCGGGAGCGACGCCATGGACATGCGCATGCCGGAGGCCGACCCGATTTCCGTCCCGCTCGCGCGCGACGCGGCCAGCGACGCGGAATGGAGCGCCCGCACGGAACTCGCGGCCGCGTTCCGCGTGGCCGCGCATCTCGGCTGGAACAACACGATCTACAACCACATCTCGGCGCGGGTGCCGGACGCGCCGGACCGGATGCTGATGAACCCGCAGGGCGCGGGATGGCACGAGATGACGGCCTCGAGCCTGATCAAGGCGGATTTCGAGGGCAACGACCTGTCGGAGAGCCCGCTCGCGCTGGCGCCGGCGGGGCGCAACTTCCACAGCGCGATCCTCAAGCTGCGCCCCGACCTCGCCTGCGTGATCCACGTGCACGCGATGGCGGGCGTGGTCGTGTCGGCGATGGAGGAACCGCTGCTGCCGATCGACCAGCGTTCGGCGGCGCTCCAGGGCAAGGTCTCCTGTCACGACTACGAGGGGATCGCGCAGGAAGCCGACGAGGGGCCGAGAATCGTCCGGGATCTCGGCGGCAACCGGCTCCTGATCATGAGGAACCACGGCCTGCTGACCGTCGGGCGCACGATCGGCGAGGCCTTCGCGGGCATGCATGTCCTGATCGACGCCTGCGAGGCGCAGACCCGGCTGCTCGCGACCGGGCGCGAGCCCCGGCTGCTGCCCGAAGCGGTCTGGAAGCGCGTCCAGGAACAGGTCTCCGGACGGCGGGAGGACGGCAAGCCCGCGGGCGGGCTCGAATGGCGCATGTACCGCCGCCTCGCCGACCGGCTCGATCCGGGCTACCGCGACTGATCAGGCTTCCGGGGCGGGGGTCGCTCCGGGCGTCCCCTTCCCGAACGCCGCCTCCGGACCGCCGAACCGGGCGACGAGGGCGTTCTGGTCGTCCTTGGCCGCGCGGTCCGCCGCCTCGGGGTCGCAGATCCCGCGCAGGAGCGCCTGGTGTTCCGCCACGGCCGCGGCCCGGCCCCCGTCCGCCGCGAGGTTGAAGGTCTCCTCCGGATCCTCGGCAAGGTCGAAGAACTCGGGCTCGTGGCCCACGTAATGGATGAGCTTGGCGTCGCCGCGCCGGACCATGAACGCGCCCGACGGCGAGGCCGCCGCGTGGTACTCGCTGAACACCGCGCGACCGGGGTCGCGGGGCGAGCCGGCGACGTCGAACAGCGAACGGCCGGGCAGGGCGCGTTCCGCCTCGTCGGGCGCGAGACCGAACGCGTCGAGCACCGTCGGGTAGCAGTCGACCAGCGAGACCGGCGTCTCGCAGACCGCGTTCCCGGCGAAGCCGGCCCCGCTGGCGATCAGGGGAATGCCGGCCGATTCCTCGTACATGTTGGACTTCCCCCAGAGCCCGCGCGCGCCGACGTTGTCGCCGTGGTCGCTGGCGTAGATCACGCGCGTCGTCTCGCGCAGCCCCGTGGCGTCAAGGACGTCGAGCACCTCGCCGACGAGCGAGTCGACGTAGGTGCACAGCCCGAAATACGCCGCCGTCGCCATCCGCCGCTCCTCCTCCGTGAGGTTCCGGTCGATCTGCTGGAAGTCGTCCATGCGCTGGAGCCAGGGGTGGCGCGCATGCCCGCGGTCGGGATGGAGCTTCGGCTCGGGCAGCGAATCCAGCGGATAGAGATCGTAGAACTCGTCCGGCACCGTGAGCGGAAAATGCGGCGCGACGAACCCGACGTAGAGCGCCCACGGGCCGTCGTCCCGCGCGGCGCCGGCCAGCCAGGCCTTGGCTTCGTCGGCGATGGCGCGGTCGTAGCGGTTGTACCCGGACAGCCCGGGGCCGATGTCGCCGAGCATCCGGGCGGGCCGCTCCGGGGGCAGCGGGTCGCGCACCGCCCCCCAGATCTGGCCGATCCCGTCCATGACGTGCATGGGCCTGATCTCCCGCGAGAAACCGGCGTTGCCTCCGTCGCCGCGGAAATGCAGCTTGCCGATCGACTCGACCCGGACGCCTGCCTTCTGCAGGCGGTGCCCCCAGGACCGGACCGCGCCGTCGTAGGGCATGGCGTTGTCCCAGTGGCGGGTGTCGTGGGCGTAGCGCCCCGTCATGAACGACGCGCGCGCGGGAATGCAGATCGGCGAATTGGTGTAGGCGGCGGCGAACCGGGTTCCCCGTTCGGCGAGCCGGTCGAGACCGGGCGTCCGCACCTGGCGATGCCCGCTGCAGCCGAGCATCTTCGGGTTGTGCTCGTCGGACATGACGAACAGGAGGTTGCGGGCCTCGGACATCAGCTCTCTCCCTGATCCGCGGGGCGGCGGCCGCGCGCGTAGAACGCCGTCACCAGCACCGCGAGGACGACGAACGCGATCGAGACCGGGCTCGAGAACAGGAACCACGGGTCGGCTCCGGTCGCGGAGAAGGCCTGGCGCACCGCCTGCTCGAGATTGCCGGCGAGAATGAAGGCGATCACGAACGGCAGCACCGAGATCCCGAGCCGGCGCATCAGGTAGCCGAGAACGCCGAAGGCGAGCGTGACGTAGATGGCCGACATTTCCGGGCGCTGGGTGTAGATCGCGGTCAGCGTCAGCAGCAGGACGACCGGCAGCAACCGCTGCTTGGGGATGCGGACCATGACGCTCATCGAGCGCATGAACACGCCGCCGATGGTCCAGTTGAGGAGATTGGCGAACACCATCGCGGTGAACAGGCCGAAGGCGATCACCATCTCGGGGTTGATCTCGCCCGGAGTCAGGCGGAACACCGCCGGCCCGGGGTTGAACCCGCTTATGGTCTCGGTGGCGAGGATGATGAAGACGGCGGCGACGTTGCCGGGGATGCCGAGCGACAGCACCGGAATGAGGTTGGCGCCCGAGACCGCGCTGTTGGCGGCCTCGGTGGCGGCAACGCCCTCGGGCACGCCGCTGCCGAAGGGCTCCTCGCCCTTGTGGAACCTGCGGCCGGTCGCGTAGCCCAGGGTCGCCGCGAGCGTCGAGCCGATTCCGGGCAACGCGCCGATCACGGTTCCGATCGCGGCGGAAAGGCCGACGAACGGGAGGATGCGGCGGAGGTCCGGGAAACGCAGCCGGTTGTCGCCCGAGCGCGGCGGCGCGGCGATCGCGGATGTGGCGCGCATCTCGCGCCACATCCTCTCCATGGACTCGAACACCTCGCCGAGAATCAGCACCCCCAGCACGACGCTGATGAGCGGCAGCCCGCCGGCGAGCGCGTCGATGCCGAGCGTGAGGCGCGGGTCGGAATCCTCGCCGGTGCCGACGAAGGCGACCAGCATGCCGAGGAAGGCCGCGAGAAGGCCTTTCCAGACGGAGCTTCCGACCACCGCCGAAACGAACGCGAGCGACAGCAGGATCAGCGCCGCCTTCTCCGGAAAGTCGAGGAAGGATTCGACCATGATGGCGAGGAACGGCGCGCAGGTGAACAGGACGATGTCCGAGAACGTGTCCCCCGAGGCCGACGAGAAGTGCGCGACGCGCAACGCCTTCCCGGACCGCCCCTTGCGGGTCATCGGATAGCCGTCGAGCGTCGTCATCAGGGAATCGGGCGTGCCCGGGGTGTTGAACAGGATCGCCGGGACGGCCCCGCCCACGGTGGCCCCCTTCATGATGCCGATCATGAATCCCAGCACCGGCAGGAGCGCGTCCGGGTTGAAACCGAAGACGCCGATCAGGATCGGCAGCGAGATCGCCATGGCGAAGGGGCCGCCGAGGCCCGGCGTGGCGCCGACCGCGATCCCGCCGAGAAACCCGCACAGCACCATGACCACGGTGATCGAGATCGGGATGCCGAACGGGCTCGCGACCGGCGACGCCGCGAAGACCGCCGCGACGCCGAGCCCGACATGGTCGAGAAGCCCCGTCACTGGTCGCCGTTCGGCGGCAGCAGCAGGTCGTCGAAGGGCACGTCGTAGAAGACCGCGAGCGCGGCCGCGGACAGGAGCGCCGCCGCCAGCGCCGCCGCCGTGAGGCGCTGCTCGACCACGGCGATCAGCCCCGCCACCATCACCGTGCCGCCGGCCAGGTAGCCGAGATACTTCCAGGGCGGCGTGTCGCGCAGCTGCCGGTAGGTGCCGACATCGCCGCCGAGCGCGTTGGCGGCGTCGACCGCCAACGGCCCGGCGTGGACCATGACGAGCAGGGCGGCCGCCGTCACGGCGGCCGCCCGGACGGCGAACTTCAGGCTGGAGACGTCAAGCGGCCCCGCGTCCGGCGGCGGGCGAAAGACCGCGGACGCGCCGAGGGCGAGAGCGGCGGCCAGCATGCCGACCGCCGCGGCGGTCGGCGCCAGAGCGTCGCCGATGCTCGTCTGGCGCCGGAAGGTCTCGACGAGACCGGATTCGACGTCTTCGGGAATCCACAGCCCGAGCGCCGCCAGCGCGAAGCCGGCGCAAGCCCCCGCCAGTGCAAGGGTCTCGGCGCGCCCCGTCCCCCGCACCGGGGCGCCCCGGCGCGAGGCGTCAGCCGCCCGCCGCCGCCATCAGGGCCCCGGTCTGGGAAACCCCGTCGGCGATCAGCTGGTCGAGCGCCGCCCCCGAGATCAGCTTGGGGCCGCCGAAGGCGCGCTGCACGAACTGCGCCGCCTTCGTGGATCCGTCGTTCAGGACCTCGGCGACCGCGGCGGCGTACCCCTTGCGCGCGGCGTCCGGGATGCCCTTCGGCGCGACGATGACGAAATTGGCGCCGCCCTCGAACGGGATGCCGAGTTCCGCAAGCGTCGGCGCGTCGGGCGAGACGATCAGCCGCTTCCCTTCGGCGGACAGCAGGTTGACGAGTTCCCCGGCCTTGACCCCCTTGGCCTGGATTCCGGCGATCCAGCCGACGTCGATGTCGCCCGCGGTGATCGCGTTGAGGACGGCGCGGCCGCCCTTGAGCCGGACGGTGTTGAATTTGAGGCCGAGCTTGTCCTGGACGACATAGGCGAGGTCGGCGAGTTTCGGGCTCATGGCGCCGAGGCGGATCGTCCCGCCATCCTTGGCCGACGCCACGAGATCGCGGATCGTCTTCCAGCCGCGGGAGGACTTGACGACCAGGCCCATCTGGCTGCCGGCCGTGGTGGTGATGAAAGTGAACTCGTCCGCGGAGTACGGAGGCTTCTTCGCCGCCAGCATGCTGTAGCCGAAAGTCTCGGTGACGGCGATGCCGATGGTGAGGCCGTCGCTGGGCTGCGACTTGAGCTTGCTCGCCATCACGACGCCGCCCTTGCCGGTGACGTTCTGCGGCACGATCTTCCAGCCCCGCCTGTTCTCGAGTTCGGCGGCGATCAGCCGCGCCTGGGTGTCGGCGCCTCCGCCGGCGGTGAAGGCGATCATCAGGTTGACGGGGCCCGAGGGCTTCCACTGCGCCGTCGCGGCGCCCGGCAACGCGACGGCCGCCGCGAGACAGGCCGCGAGCGCGGCCGTTCCAAGAAACCTCGACTTCTTCATGGTCCGTTTCCTCCCGGAATGCGCGAATTGGTTGCTGTCGCAACCATACCGCCCCGACGCCGCGGCGCAAGCCCGGCGGTCAGCCGCCACGGCGCGCCGGCGGCGGAGCGCTGCCGTCCCCGGCGATCTCCGCGAGCAGTTCCCCGGCCCGGGCGTCGGCGCGCGCCACCAGTGCGCGGAACCGCTCGCGGTCGGCCTCGTTCCAGCCCTCGAACAGCCGGCGCTCGCGCTCGCGCGACCGCAGGGCGACGCGGGCGTGCAGCGCCCGGCCCGGCGGGGTCAGGGACAGGATCTTCATGCGGCCGTCCGCCGGGTGGCCGGCGCGTTCGGCGAACCCGCGACGGACAAGCCGCCGGACCGCGCGGCTCACGCTGCTCTTGTCGAGCACGGTGAGGCCGACGATTTCGCTGGCCGTGGCCGGACCGAGCAGCGCGAGCGCGGCCAGAACCCGCCATTCGAGAACGCCGATCCCGAACTCCCGGCCGTAGGTCCGCGCCGCCCACAGCGTCAGCCGGTTCGACAGAACCGACAGGCGGAACGCGGTGACGTCGACGAGATCGCGGGGCTCGCCTCCAGCCGCCGGCTTGCGCGTCATTCCAGGTGTTCGGGGAAGTCCGTCAGGATCGGCCCCGGCCGGGCGCGGACCATCTCGGTCAGTTCGCGGCGAAGCGCCGCGCGGCCCGCGTCGTCGAACAGGTTTTCCATCTCGTCGGGGTCGTCCGCGAGGTCGTACATCTCCCCGGCCCCGGAAACGAGATCGATCGTCAGCTTGGCCGTGGCCGTGCGCACGGTCCGGAGCTGCAGCTCGACGCCGGTGCGGCTGGGGTGGAGATTCCACTCGCTGTAGGCGACGTCGCGCCCTTCGGCGTCCTCGATCACCGGCCGCAGCGACCGGCTCTGGGCGTCCTCCGGCGGCGCCACGCCGGCGTAGTCGTGGAAGGTGGCGGCGAGGTCGAGGGTGGAGACCGGCTCGTCGACGACGCGGCCTCCGGAAATGCCGGGGCCGTTGACGATCAGCCCGACGCGCAGCAGCCCCTCGTAGGGGGTGGGGCCCTTGAGGTAGAGCCCGTGGTCGCCCAGCAGATCGCCGTGGTCGGTCGTGAAGACGACGACCGTGTCCCGTTCGAGCGCGTCCACGCGCTCGAGAATGCGCCCGACGCCGTGATCGATGAACGCGATCTCGCCGAAGTAGTTGGCCGTCATCTCGGCGAGCTGGCGGTCGGTCTGGGGCTCGATGCGGCTGTATTCGCGGCGCAGCCTGCGGGCGTTCTCGGTCCGGCCCCGCGGTTCGCGCTCGAGGGTCTCGCGATGCCACCACGGGCGCCGGTCGAGATCGCGCCTGTGGAGCCGGGAGATGTCGACCTCGTCGGCGCGGTGGAGACGGCTCCACGGTTCCGGGCAGTCGAACGGATGGTGCGGGTCGGGGTAGGAGACCCACGCGCAGAACGGCGCCTCGGCGTCGCTGCCGTCAAGATACGCCAGGGCCCGGTCGGTGACCCAGGTCGTGCTGTGCCAGAGGTCGGGGAGCTTCGAGAACCAGGTCTGCGCCGCCGCCGGGGCCGGCCCGAAGTCCTCCCTCCACAGCTTCCAGGGCTCCCCGGCCTCGCCATGGTTCCAGAACCAGCGCTCGAAGTGATGGCCGCGCGGCGGCCGCTCGCACGGCAGCAGCTCGTGCCAGTGCCCTATGATCATCAGTTCCACGGTGTCGAACCCCATGTAGGGGCCGGACCAGCCCTCGGGGAAATCCGCGGATTGCGGGCGGCTTTCCGGAGCGCCGTGAGGCGTCGCCGCGGAGTTCTCGCCGAAATGGGCCTTGCCGATGAAATGGCTCCTGTAGCCGGCATCGGACAGGCGCCGCGCCCAGCCCCGTTCCGCGACCGCGGGGTCGAGACTCACGTGGTTGTCGTAGGCGCCATGGCTCAGGGGAAGGAGACCCGTGAGGATCGACGCGCGCGCCGGCTGGCACACCAGGTTCGGCGTGATGGCGGAGGAGAACCGCACGCCCCGCGCGGCCATGCGGTCGAGATGGGGCGTGCGAACGGCCCGCCCCTCGATCCCGAAACAGTCCCAGCGGTGCTGGTCCGACGTGATCAGCAGGATGTTGGGCGACTTGTCCAGGGCGGGATCCTTCGGCACGGGACGAACGGCGCCGGAACCATAGGCGATTCCGCCACCATCCGGAACCCCGCGAGCCCGGGATCCGGGACCGTCCCGCCCCGGCGGCTCCCCCGGGGAGGATCCCGACGCCGTTGGCGGCAGGACGCGACCCGGCGTGCTCGCGGCCCCCGGACGCCGCGACGGAAGCGCGACCGATGCCGCGGTCATCGGGATCGACAGCCGTCGCGGAGCGGGCGGGGATCACGCGGCGGCCGTCGCCGCCGGGAAAGACCCGCCCCGCCGGTGACCGACCCGTGCAGCGCCCGTTCCGGGAACTTCCGTGCAGAAGGCGGGGCTCCGTTCGGCGCCGGTCGCCGGTATCGTGCAGCGGGCGGCGCCCCCCGTCCGCGTCATGGCGCCCCCCGGGACGGTTCCGGCGGAATCCGGCGCCTGCCTTGGACACCGCGAAAGCCTCCGGCTAACCTGCCCCTCGACACGACGACGGAGGAAGCCATGCTCGACACGCACGTCGCGGGCAAGCTCGCGCACCATGATCTCGCGACCGCGCCGGAGGTCGGCGGCCGGCGGGATTTCTTCACCTACCGCGATCTCGGCGTGACCGAGGCCAGCCGCGGCAAGCTGCGGGCGCAGACCATGAAGTCGCGGCGCGGCATGACCGAGCCCACTGGCTGGCACTACCACGTCTGCGACGGCCAGTTCATCTACGCGCTCGGCGGCTGGGTGGATCTCGAGTTCGAGACCGGGGAGACGGTCCGGGTCGAGGCCGGCCAGTCCCTCTACATCCCGGGCGGCCTGAGGCACAACGAGACCGCGGCCTCGGACGATCTCGAGATTCTCGAGCTGTCGGTGCCGGCGGACATGGGCACCGTGCCCTGCGATCCGCCGGCCTGACGCCTGAAGCGCCGAGGGGGGCCCGAGAAGTGGTGGGGGAAGTGGTGGGCGCGGCTGGGCTTGAACCAGCGACCTCTCGCGTGTGAGGCGAGCGCTCTCCCGCTGAGCTACGCGCCCCCGCGGGAGCGGAAGGAATACGCCGCCGCCGCCGCGCCTGTCAACCGGGGCCGGCGCGCCGCCGGAAACCCGGGCCGGGATCCCGGCCTTGGGCGCGCGCCGCGTTTTCGGGAGAACGGTCCATGAATCCCCTCGGAAACGGAACCCCGGGAACCGGCCGGACACGCCGCCTGCCGTGGGCGGTCGCCGGGCTTGCGCTGCTCCCGGCCTGCGCGGCTCCCGTGGATCCGCTCGTGCCGATCGGGTTTGCCGGCAAGCCCCCGCTGGTTCTCGACGTGGCCGCGATCGGGACGGAAAACCGCCACCGGCCGGCGGAGAAGGACGTCGAGCGGCTCTTCCGCCAGCCGCCGGCCGAGGTCGTCCGCGCCTGGGTCCGCGACCGCCTGCGCGCGTCCGGTTCCGGCGGCACGCTGCACGTCACGCTGCGGCGGGCGAGCGTGACCGAAACGCCGCCCGGTCCCGTCGGCGGCGTCAGGGCCCTGATCGCGCCCGAACGGCGCTACGAGGCGGTCGTCGACCTGTCGGTGGAAATCGCCGACGCCTCGGGCGTCCGGCACCGCATCGACGTCACGGTCCGGCGGGCGCGGACGGTTTCGGACAACGTCTCCCTGAACGAGCGCGAGGCGATCTGGCACGGGATGGCGCGCGCGCTCGGCGAGGCCCTCGACCGCACGCTGGAAGCCGAGATCCGAAAGGGGCTCGGAGGCTGGCTGCGCCCGCCGCCGAACTGACGGCCGCGGCGCGCGCCGCGGCCGTCCTCAGTTCTGCCAGAACCACGGGGCGAAGAGCACGAGCACGGTGAACAGCTCGAGCCGCCCGAGAAGCATGCCGACGCTGAGCGCCCATTTGGCTCCGTCCGGCAGGGCCGCGAAATTGCCGTCGGGGCCGATGGTCCCGCCAAGCGCGGGGCCCACGTTGCAGATCGCGGTCGCGGCCCCGGAAACCGCCGTGATGAAGTCGAGACCGAGGAAGTGCAGAACGGCCGCGAGCGCGGCGAAGGCCGCCGCGAACAGGAAGAAGAAGCTCATCACCGAGCTCGAGGCCTCGTCGGTGATGGGCCGGCCGTTGAAGGTGGCGAGAAACACGCCGTGCGGACGGATCAGCCGCTTCAGCTGGACCGTGGCGGTCTGGTAGAGAACCTGGTAGCGGAAGATCTTGATCGAGCAGGTCGTCGAGCCCGCGCAGCCGCCGATGAACATGATGAAGAAGAAGACGCCGTGCGCGAACGGCCCCCAGCCGGTGTAGTCGGTCGAGCTGTAGCCCGTGCCGGTCAGGATCGACAGCGTGTTGAAGGCCGCCTCCCTCAGGGCCTGGCCGGGCCCGACTTCGTGGCCGTTGTTCGCGTAGTGCGCCAGCGCGACGGCCCCGACCAGCGCCACGACGATCCAGAAGAACCAGCGGACCTGGTCGTCGCGCAGGAGCGTCGCGCGGCCCCGAACGAGCTGGAGATAGCGCACGAACGGCAGGGCGCCGAGAAACATGAAGACGGTGATGACGATCTCGGCGGCGGGATTCGCGAAGGCGCCGATCGAGCCGTCGCGCGTCGAGAACCCGCCGGTGGCGATCGTCGTCATGGCGTGGGCGACCGCGTCGAACACCCCCAGGCCCCAGAACCACAGGCAGGCGGCGCAGACGGCGGTCAGGACCGCGTAGATGCCGGCGACGCCGCCCGCGATCTGGACCATGCGGGGGAGAACCTTCTCCGAGCGGTCCGAGGACTCCATCCGGAAGAGCTGGTTGCCGCCGATGCGCAGCAACGGAAGGATGGCGATCGACATGACGATGATGCCGATGCCGCCGAGCCATTGCAGGAGCGCCCGCCACAGCAGGATGCCGCGCGACGCGTCGTCGAGACCGCCGATGACCGTGGAGCCGGTGGTGGTCAGCCCCGACATCGATTCGAAGAACGCGTCGGTGAAGCTGAGCTTCATGCCGGCGAAGGCGAACGGCAGCGCCGCGAACAGCGTCAGGACGATCCAGCTCACCGTGGTCAGGATGAACGCCTGGCGGACGGAAAGCCGTTCCAGAGGCGCGCGCGTGGTGAGCAGAAGCGTGACGCCCGTGAACACCGTGCAGCCGCCGGTGGCGGCGAACACCCGCCAGCCCGGCTCGCCGTCGACGAGATCGACGAGCAGCGGCACGCACATCGCCGCCGCCAGAACCGTGAGAAGGATCCCGATGACGTGGAAGACCGGTCGGCAGTCGATCATGACGGCGCGGTCAGTTGAGCTTGCGCGCCTCGTGCGGGCTGTCGAGGGAGAAGGCGGGAATCTCGACCTCGAATTCCTCGCCCGACCGGCCGCGCATCCGGTAGTTGCCGCGCATGATCCCGGACGCCGTCGGAAGGAGGGTGCCGCTCGAGTACTCGTACTCGCCTCCGGGGCCGATCTCCGGCTGCTCCCCGATGACGCCGGCGCCGCGCACCGTCTGGATCCGGCCGATGGCGTCGGTGATCTGCCAGTGGCGGGCGACCAGCCGGACCGTCTCCGCGCTCTCGTTGACGATCCGCACGTTGTAGGCCCACACGAACTGGCCCTCTTCCGGCTCGGACTGCCGCTCGAGATAGACCGGTTTCACCTCGACGCGGATCTCTCGGGTCGTTGCTTCGTACATGTCGTCGGACTCCGTGCTGTGTCCCGCGCGGCGGACGCCGGATCTCCTACGCGCCCGCGAACGCCGCGGCCAGCGCCTGTTCGAGATCGTCCTTCACGTCGTCGGGATCCTCAAGCCCCACCGACAGCCGCACCATGCCGTCGCCGATGCCGAGGCGCGCACGCTCTTCCGGCGGCACGCGCTGATGGGTCGTCGTCGCGGGGTGCGTGAGCAGACTCTTGGCGTCTCCCAGATTATTCGAGATGTCGATCATCCGCAACGCGTTCATGAAGCGGAAGGTCCGTTCCTTGCCGCCTTCCAGCGAGAACGTGACGATGTTCCCGAAATCCGACATCTGCTCCGCCGCGAGCGCGTGCTGCGGATGGCTCGGAAGCCCCGGGTAACGCAGTTTCTCCACCCCGTCGCGGCCGGCCAGATGCCCGGCGACCAGCCGCGCGTTGCGGCAGTGGCGCCCGATGCGGAGATCGAGCGTCTCGAGGCCCTTGAGAAGCACCCAGGCGTTGAAGGGGCTGAGGGCGGGGCCGGTGTGGCGCAAAAACGGCTCGAGCAGATCCTCGCAATAGGCCCTGTCGCCGAGCACCGCGCCGCCCAGACACCGCCCCTGGCCGTCGATGTGCTTCGTCGCCGAATAGACCACGACGTCGGCGCCGAGCGCGAGCGGCTTCTGGAGAAGCGGGGAAGCGAACACGTTGTCCACGACGACGCGGGCGCCGGCGGCGCGGGCGAGATCGGACACGGCGCGGATGTCGACGATCTCGAGGCCGGGATTGGAGGGGCTCTCGAGAAACACGCACCGGGCGGGCCGCGCGAGCGCGTCCTTCCACTGGTCGAGGTCGCCGCCGTCCACGAGAACGGTGCGGACCCCGTAGCGCGGCAGAAGCTCGCCGAGGACGTAGAGGCAGGATCCGAACAGCGCGCGGCTCGCGACGACGCGGTCGCCGGCCTCGACCATGCAGGCGATGGAGGCGAAGACGGCCGCCATGCCGGTCGCGGTCGCCCGCCCGCGCTCGGCCCCCTCGACCAAGGCCATGCGGTCCTGGAACGCCCCGACCGTCGGATTGGAGAAACGCGAGTAGACGAAGCGGCCGGTTTCGCCCTTGAAGCTCTCCTCGGCCTGTTCCGCGCTGCGGTAGACGAAGCCCGAGGTCGCGAAGATCGCCTCGCTGGTCTCGCCGAAGCCCGTGCGCGCCGTTGCGCCGCGCACCGCAAGCGTCTGCGGACGCCAGTCTTTCCGTACCGGTTCCCGGGTCGACATGCTGCCGTGTCCTGCCCGTGCGACGCGCGACCGGCAGGTCGGGGATGCCCGCGACCTTTTAGCGAGTTTGTTTAACGTGGCCGCAAGCCGGTCGGCACAAATCACCACGTGCCGTTTCGTACCGGGGTCGCCGCGGAATGTCAACAAGCGGCGACCGGCTGCGGTCCGCCGCTTCCCGCTCGCGACGGAGGCGCCCCCTTGCGGCTTCAGCGCCGGCCCGGCCGCGCGGAAAGGAACCCGCGAAGCCCGGCCCGCGTCCTCCCGGGCCGGTCGAACGAACGGACGGGAGAGTGGCGGCTACGGCCCCTCGATCACGGCGCGGCATTCGCCGAACCCGATCCGGCGCTTTCCCCCGCCCTCGCACCACGCCCGCATGACCAGCTCGTCCCCGTTCTCGAGGAAGCTGCGCTCCTCTCCGGTCGGCAGGCGGATCGGATCCGCGCCCCGTTTGGTGATTTCCAGAATGCTGCCGAGCGATCCCTCGTCCGGGCCCGAGATCGTTCCGGTCCCCATCAGGTCGCCGGGGCGCATGTTGCACCCGTTCGAGGCGTGGTGCGTGAACATCTGGAAGATCGTCCAGTAGAGGTGCCGCATGTTGGTCTCGGAAATCGGCATCGGAACCGCGCCCTCCTCGCGCATGCGCGCCGAAGCCAGCGAGACGGCGATGCGCACGTCGAACGCGCCGTCTTCCGCCGACGACGAGAGATGGGGCAGCGGCGCCGGATCGCCCTCGGGGCGGGGAGCCTGCGGACACCGGAACGGCGCCAGCGCCCCGAGCGTGACCACCCAGGGGGAAACGTGCGACACGAAGCTCTTGGCCAGGAACGGTCCGAGCGGCTGGTATTCCCAGGCCTGGATGTCGCGGGCCGACCAGTCGTTCAGGATGCACAGGCCGAACAGATGGTCCTCCGCCTCGTCGATGGAAACCGGCTGGCCGAGCGGATTGCCGGGGCCGACGTAGACCCCGATCTCGGCCTCGAAATCGAGCGCCCTGGAGGGGCCGAACCTCGGTTCCGCGGCGTCGCCCGGCCGCGACTGGCCGACGGGGCGGCGGCAGCCCTGTCCGCTCACCGCGACCGACGACGCACGGCCGTGATAGGCGACCGGGACGTGCTTGTAGTTCGGCATGAGCGGACTGTCGGGCCGGAACATGCTCCCGACGTTGGTGGCGTGGTGAACCGACGCGTAGAAATCGGTGAAGTCCCCGATCCGTGCCGGCAGATGCATGTCGACCTCGGGCATGGGGACGAGGATGTCGTCGGCGGCGCCCCGGGCGGCCTCGCCCTCCTCGGTGCCGGACCGCAGCGCCCGCGAGACGCCGGCCCTGAGCGCGGACCAGTGGTGGCCGCCGAGCGCCAGCAGGGGATTGAGCGAATCCGCGGCGCAGGCGACGGCCGCGGTGTCCGCGGCGGCGCCGAGCAGGCCGCGCGCGTTGGCGGCGGCGACGTCGAGAACGAAGCCGCCGATCGCGATTCCGACCTTGCGGTTCCCGGTTCGCGGATCGCCGTAGACGCCGAAAGGCAGGTTCTGGACGGGATGGTCGGCGCCCGGGTCGTCGGCGCCCCCGACCCAGCTGCGGTGATCCGGACCGTGGGTCTCGTCGAGTTCCGCCATCATGCCCGTCCCGTGAAGTTCTTCTTCAGGCCCTGCCAGCAGTCGGCGTAGGCGTTCTGGAGCTCGCTGCTGCCGGCCGCCCAGTCCGTCAGCCGCACCGGATAGCGGGTTTCGAACATGAACGCCATCGTGTCGTCCAGAAACTCGGGCCGGAGCTCCGCCTCGACGGCGCCAGCCCAAGCGTCGGTGTCCGGCCCGTGCGCCGACATGCAGTTGTGGAGGCTGGCGCCGCCGGGAACGAACCCTTCCGGCTTGGCGTCGTAGCGGCCCCTGACCAGTCCCATGAACTCGCTCATCACGTTGCGGTGGTACCAGGGCGGCCGGAACGTGTCCTCGGCCACCAGCCAGCGCGGCGGGAAGATCACGAAGTCCACGTTGGCGAGTCCCGCGGGCCCCGACGGCGAGGTCAGGACCGTGTTGATCGAGGGGTCGGGGTGGTCGAAGCTCACCGTCCCGATGGCCATGAACCTCGCGAGATCGTACTTGCACGGCGCCAGGTTGCCGTGCCAAGCGGCGACGTCGAGCGGCGAATGGCCGAGCTCCGCCGCCCACAGGCCGCCGCCGAACTTCGTCACCAGCTCGAACCGGCCCTCGCGATCCTCGAACGCGGCGGTCGGCGCGAGAAAGTCCCGCGGGTTGGCGAGGCCGTTGGAGCCGATCGGCCCGAGATCCGGCAGCCGCAGCATGGCGCCGAAATTCTCGCAGACGTAGCCGCGCGACGGCCCGTCGGGAAGGTCCGCCCGGAACTTCACCCCTCTGGGAACCACGGCGATCTCGTTGGGCGCGACCTCCAGCACCCCCATCTCGGTCGCCAGCCGAAGCCGTCCCCGCTGCGGCACGAACAGCATCTCCCCGTCGGCGTTCTGGAAACACCGGTCCTTCATCGAGACGTTCGCCAGGTAGACGTGGATCGCGATCCCGGTCTGCGCCGCAGCGTCGCCGTTGCCGCCGACCGTGTGCATCCCCGCCACGAGATCGGTCTCGCCGGCCGGCAGCGGAAACGGATCCCAGCGCCTCTGCTGGGGCGACAGCACGCCCTCGGAGAACGCCGGCGTCCGCCACAGGCCGTCGTCGATGCGGCGGTAGCGGCCATGCACCGCCGACGGCCGGAGGCGGTAGAGCCAGCTCCGGCGGTTTTCCGCGCGGGGCTGGGTGAACGCGGTTCCGCTCAGGAGCTCCGCGTAGAGTCCGTGCGGCGGCTTCTGGGGGGAGTTGCGCCCCTCGGGAAGCGCGCCGGGCACCGCTTCGGTGGCGAATTCGTTGCCGAACCCGGACTGGCATTCCAGCCGCGACGTCGCTGTCCGTCCCTCACCGTCCATGATGCGCCCCCCGCGTTGCCCGCAAGCATTTGATAGCACCCCGCCGTCGCCGAATCGACCTGGCGGGGAGCGGAAGCGGTCATGCGGCCGGCGGACCCGCCCGTCCGCGCCGGCACCGGCGGCCGGCGGGGATTCCGCCGCCTCGAACCGGATCCTCCGCTTCGGCGGCCGGCGGGTTCGGCCACGCCTCCTTCGCGGCCGCGCGGCCGTGCCCGTCTCCGCAAGAGGCCCGGCGCCGCCCCTTGATCTCCCTGTCCGGCGAGACGGAAACGGTCTAGCATGTCCGTCGGCGGCCGGTGGCCCTGCGGGTCCGCGCCGGGCACCGGCCTCTCCGCTCCGCGAAAGGAACACGACATGCCTCAGGCCGAACTCTCGGGAGACGAACGAAACGCCAGGGAATACGTTCGCGACATCCGCGCGTTCTACATTCACGCCATCCAGTACGGGGTGGTCGTCTCCGGTCTGGCGGTCGTCAATCTCGTCACCGGTCCGGACTACCTCTGGTTTCTCTGGGCCGCGTTCGGCTGGGGCGTCGCGCTTCTCATTCACGGATTGAGCGTGTTCGAGATCGTCGGCCTTTTCGGCGACGGCTGGACGAAACGGCAGGTCTCGAAGAGGCTCGAGAGAACCCGGCGCGACCGGAACGGAGACTCCTGAACCGTCCGCGCCGTCCCTTCGCGCCGCGGACGCCGGCTCCGGCGGGACGGGCTCTGCCGGCAGGCCCCGCGGAGCGGTCGGCCGGCGTTCCCGACGGCGCCGCGTCTTCCCGTTTCCGGGGAAACGCTTCCCCTGCGGCGCGTTCAGGAGTATCTCTCCCGCCGTGATCGTCGACATCTCAGCGCTTTCCGGGCTGGTGTCGGGCCGCGCCGGCCTGATGGGGCTGGATCACGGCACCAGGATCATCGGGGTCGCGGTATCGGACGACGGGCGCAGGATCGCCTCCGCGCTCACCGCCATCCGCCGCGCCGGCTTCGCCCGCGACACGGCGCGGCTCGAGAGCATCGTTTCCGACTACGCGGTCGCCGGCATCGTCCTGGGGCTGCCACTCAACATGGACGGATCCGAAGGCCGGCGCTGCCAGTCCGTGCGGCAGTTCGCGGCCGATCTCGCACGCGCGATCGACCTGCCCATCGCGTTCTGGGACGAACGCCTGTCGTCGCGCGCCGTCGAGCGCCACCTGATCGCGCAGGACGTGAGCCGCAGGCGCCGGGCCGCGGCGGTCGACCGGATGGCGGCGCAGTTCATCCTGCAGGGCGCGCTCGACCATCTCGCCCTGCGCGGCGCGCGGCGTCCGGATCCGTGACGCAGCGCGCCTTCCGGTCAGGCCGCCGCCTCGTCCCTCTTGGCTTCGGCGAAGGCGTCGATGCCGATCTCGGCGCGGATGTCGGCGGTCTCCTCCAGCTTCGCCGCCTCGAGCGGGGCGCCGGTCGCGTCGGCGACGCGGTCGATCGCGTTGAACAGCCCCGCGACACCGGCGGAATCCACCAGCGCCTCGCTCCCGAGAGCGTCCGCCACCGCGTTCCGCGCCGCCTCGAGCCGGGCGTCGTCCTCGCCGAGGACGGCCTCGGCGAACTCGATCATCAGATCGCCGTGCGGCACGCCGGTGTCCCCGGCCGCGGCGCCTTCCGTGATCGCCCTGTAGTCCAGTTCCGACCCTTCATGTCTCGCGCTCGCACGGAGCACCGCCACATGGCTGGTCGTTCAGTAGGTGCACCGGTTGAGCGCCGAGACCCTGGCCGCCAGCAACTCGATCTGGCCGTGGGTGATCGCCCGGAATTCCCGCGTGAAGTCGCGCATCTGCGGGCCCGGGAGATACTGCGCGGCAACGACATCGAAGAAGCTCCGGGCCTCGTCCGGCACCAGCGTGAGCGCGCGGCGGATGTTCGCCGGCGGCCCCACGAAATAGTCCGCCTCGGCGGGGCCGTGCTCGTCCCAGGCGATGTTGGGCGCCCACGCCTCGTGCTGGCGGGCTTCCCTGGGGCGGTAGCGCGAGGGCTCCCCGCCCGCCGGCGCCGGCAGCGGGCGCGGCGGAACCCCGAGGCCCCGCGCGAAGGTGTCGATCGCCGTGACGTGGGCGACGACGCTGACGATCTCGACGAACTCCCCGTCGCCGATGCCGCTCGCCAGCGCGCGGTCGTACCAGCCGCGCGTCAGGCGGCCGGGGTCGGCGACGATCCGGTGGATCATGTCGACGCGGTTGTCCGCGAGTTCGCCGAGGCTGTCATGCTCGCCCCGCACGGCGAACGGCGACAGGGCCTCCCGGATTTCCGCGCACAGCGCGCAGCCGGGGGCGTTGCGGGTTTCGGCCATGATCTTCACGCGCTCGTCGTCGGCGAGCCACGTGCCGGCCCCGGACAGCCGGCCCCAGGCCCGTCGATGGGCTTCCAGGAGATCGGCGCGGACCGGATGCGGGGAATCCGCGTAGTCGAACGTCGTCATCCTTCGGTTCCTCCTGCAGAGTTCGGGCGGCGACGCCGCGCTGGCGGCGGCTGGCGGAAAAGAGTGGGAGTCGAACCCACCAGGGACGTCTCACGCCCCTCACCGGTTTTGAAGACCGGGCGCCCCACCGGGGAACGATTCTTTTCCGCCGCCGCAGGATAGACCGGAAATCACTCCCCGCCAAAGGCCTCGTCCGCCGGCCGGATCACCTCCCGGGCGTCGCCGACGCGGCGGGTGAACCTGGCCTTGTCGAAGAATTCCAGAACCTCGATGGCCAGGTTGCGCCCGATCCCCGAGGCGTCGCGGAAGGCGGCCGCCGAGACCCGGCCGGCGGCGTCCCGCCCGGCCGCCTGCTCCGCGATCCGGCCGAGCCGGCGCAGCGTCTCGGGCAGGAAGAACCGGTTGGCCGAAACGCGCACCGCGAGCCCCTGGCGCGACGCCCGCACCAGCAGCGATTCCGTCCTGCGCGGATCCCCGCCCAGGCCTCGGGCGATGTCGCCGAGCGGCGGCGGGCGGAGACCGGCGGCGCGCAACATCGCCCCGACCTTCTCCCATTCGCCGGCATCCGTCCCCTTGAGGCTGGGCCGGTGCGAGGGCAGGCGCACGCCCATGCCCTCCTTGACGACGTCGCCGTCGCGCACCAGCCTGGCGCTGACGCCCTCGGCGGCGCCGGCGGGCAGCCGGAGTCCGGTTCCGCCCAGGATCCTGTTCTCGCCCGGGCCCACGGTGTCGGGAAACCTCTCGTGCCAGGCGGCGAGGCGCTCGAGAACCGCGGCGCGGATCCGCGCCCAGCCCTCCGCCGAAAACCCGAGCGTTCCGCCCGCGGCCGCGACGGCGGTCATGGGAACCCGTTCCGACAGCGCCGTCATCTCGTCCGCGGTCAGGTTGCGCGACGCCGCGAAGCGGTCGAGGTCGAGCCCGCCCGCGGCGACCGCGAGCAGGCTCCCGAGCGCCGCGGCATGGTCGGCGGTGTCCATCGCCTCGAGAAACGCCAGCCGCTCCGGCCGCGCCCGGCCGCGGCCCGGCGGAAAGACGTCGACGACCCGCCCGCCGCCGACCGTTCGCCGCGCCGACTGGTCGCGCACGACGAACCTGTCGCCGTGCACGGCGCCGACGGGGCGGTCGAGAACGAGCTGCACCAGCGCGCTCGCGCCCGGCGCGATCGCGGCCTCGCCGAGCACCGCCACCCTGCCCGTGGTCTCGCTCGCGCCGAGATGGACGTGGACCGGGGTCCAGTGCGCCAGCGGCCGCCTCTCCCCGGCCAGCACGCGGAGGCGGGCGTCGATCTTGCGGACGGCGGGCGGCGCGTCGCCGGCGACGATCCAGTCCCCGCGGACCGCGCGGTCCCTGCGCAGGCCGGCGAGGTTGAGCGCGCAGCGCTGGCCCGCGCGCCCCTCCCGCGCCTCCGCGTTCTGGGCGTGGATGCCGCGGATCCGGACCTCCGCGCCCGAGCCCAGCAGGCGCGCGGCCGAGCCGGCCCCGATCTTCCCGGAAAACACGGTTCCGGTGACCACGAGGCCGGCGCCGACGACCTCGAAACTGCGGTCGACGGCAAGCCGGAAGTTGCCGTCGGACGGGCGCGGCCGGACCGTCCGCGCCTCCTCCGCGATCCGGGACTTGAGTTCCGCGACGCCCGAGCCGGTCGCCGCCGACACGGGAAAGACCGGAACGCCCTCGAGCCCGGTGCCCGCGAGCAGGATCTCGACCTCCTCGCGCGCCGCCTCGAGGCGGTCCGCGGCCACGCGGTCGATCTTGGTGAGGGCGACCGCGCCGCGGCCGGCGCCGAGAAGGTCGAGAATCGCGAGATGCTCCTCGGTCTGCGGCATCGGCCCGTCGTCGGCCGCCACGACCAGCAGGGCGAAGTCGATGCCGGTCACGCCGCAGAGCATGTTGCGGACGAACCGCTCGTGTCCGGGAACGTCGACGAACCCCACCGTCCCGGCCCCCTCGACGGGCAGGTAGGCGAAGCCGAGATCGATGGTCAGGTTGCGCGCCTTCTCCTCGGGCAGGCGGTCGGTGTCGACGCCGGTCAGCGCCTTGACCAGCAGCGTCTTGCCGTGATCGACGTGCCCCGCGGTGGCGACGATCACGGCCGCGGTCCGAGAAGGGGGAGCTGCCCGGCGAAAGCGGCCTCGTCCTCGAGGCCGCGCAGGTCGAGGACGAGCCGGTCGCCCTGCACGCGGCCGACCACCGGAACGGGGAGGTTCCGGAACGCGGCCGCAAGCCGCCGAAGCGCCGCGCCGCGGCCGCGCCTGCCGGTCCGCGGGGAGAGCGCGAGGCCCGCGCTCGGCAGGCGCCGGCCGGGCTGGGATCCGGAACCGAACTGGCTCTCGCAGGCGATCACGGCGACGGCGGCGGCGCCGTCGAGCGCCGACGCCAGCGGCGGCGCCAGCCGTTCGGCGGCCGCGGCCAGCTCCTCGACGGGCCGCGTCAGCATCCGGAGCGCCGGGAGGCGGGCGGCGAGACCGTCGGGGTCGGCGTGAAGCCGGAGCGTGGCGGCAAGCGCCGCGATCGTCATCTTGTCGCAGCGGAGCGCGCGCTTCATCGGATTGCGGCGGATCCGGGCGACCGCTTCGGCGGTGCCCGCGACGAGGCCGCATTGCGGCCCGCCGAGCAGCTTGTCTCCGGAAAACGTCACCACGTCGGCGCCCCGGCGCAGGGCGTCCGCCGCGGTCGGCTCGCGGGGCAGGCCGAAGCGCGCGAGATCGACCAGCGCGCCGCTGCCCAGATCCACGACGAAGGGAACGCCGGACCGGCGGCACAGCCCGGCCAGCCGGTCCTCGGGAACGCCGGCGGTGAAGCCCTCCACGACGTAGTTGCTGGTATGCACCTTCATCACGAGCCCGGTGCGCGGCCCTATGGCCCGCGCGTAGTCGTCGAGATGGGTCCGGTTGGTGGTGCCCACCTCGACGAGCCGGCAGCCGGCCCGCGCCATGATGTCGGGCATCCGGAAGGAACCGCCGATCTCGATCAGCTCGCCCCGCGACACCGGCACCTCCTTGCGAAGCGCGAGGCTGTTGAGCGTCAGCAGCACCGCCGCCGCGTTGTTGTTGACGACGGTCGCGGCCTCGGCGCCGGTGAGACGGCAAAGCCGCTCCTCGACATGCTCGTCGCGGTCGCCGCGGCGGCCTTCCGCGATCCGGTACTCGAGATTGCTCGGCCCGCGCGCGGCGGCGACGGCGGCCTCCAGCGCCTCTTCCGCGAGCGGCGCGCGGCCGAGATTGGTGTGAAGCACCGTGCCGGTCAGGTTGAAGACCGGGCGGAGCGACGGCGCCGCGCGGTCGCGCAGGCAGGCCTCGATCTCCAGACGCAACCCCTCCGGCCCGGGCGGCGCCCGGCCGGGTTCGGCAAGCCGCGTCCTCCACGCGGCGAGCACGGCGCGCGCCGCGTCCGCGGTCTCGGGGCGCCCGAACTCGGCGACGAGCGCCCCGGCGCCGGCAAGCAACCGGTCCACGGACGGCAGCGCCGCCAGCGGTCCCTTGGGGGCGTCGGGCATGCGGCGCAGGATAGGCCGTAACGGCCCCGACGGAAACACGGACACCCCGGCGGCGGGGGTGCGTCCTTCGGCCGGGCGGCGCTTGCCGCGTCCGGGGCGGTTTCCCGCGGGCCCGGCGACCGGAAGAGGCCGTTTCGCCCGGCCTGCGGGAAAATGCCGCAAAAAGCTGTGGAAAAGCTCTTTGCGGGGTTGCATGAATCAACATATTGTGTGAATCATTCTTTCCATATACCCTATGCGTGGTAGGGGTTGGATCATGGGAGTGGAAAAAGGGCGAATTCCAGAAGGAGGACATCGGTTATGCAATGGAGCCAGAAGCAGGTCGATTTGCTGGTCGAGCGCTGGTCCGAAGGCAGGCCGGCAAGGTCGATCGCCGCGGAGCTGGGGATCGGGTTCACCAAGAATTCCGTCATCGGCAAGGCTCACCGGCTCGATCTCCGGCACGGCAAGAAACCGCCGAAGAGATTGACGGAGCCGGAGCCGCCCGAGCTGCCGGAACCCGTTCCGATTTCCAAGGATCTGCCGACCTGGATGTGCCGCTGGCCCGCCGAGCCGGGCAGGTTCGGCCTCCGCGTGTGCGGCAAGACGGTCCAGCCGGGCCGCGAATACTGCGCCGAACATTGCACGGAGGCCTATCTGATCAAGTCGCGCGCCAGCATGGCGGCCTGATCGCGACCGTTCCGGGCGTCCCCCGCGAAGCGGGTCGTGCGGCCTTTCGCCACCGTTCCGGGAACGGAAGCGCGGTGAGCGCCGGTTCCGCGGCGGAACCGGCGAACCCGCCGTAATCGCCGGATGCGTCACAACGTCTACGCCGATCCCGTGTTCGACCGCGCCTGCGAACTGCGTGGCGACGACGCCTGGCTGCGGTCCCGCCTGGATTCGGAACGCTCGATCGTGGTGCCGGTCTGGCGCTCGCGGAACCTGGTCGGCGGCGGCGGAGCGCCGCGCGCGGTGACGCTCCCGATGCGGCAGGCGCACCGGCTGCTGGAACGCTCGCGGGCGACCGTTCTGCTCGGGGTCCGCGGCGAGGCCGCCCATTTCGCGGTCGACGTCTCCGGAATCGACGAGGCCGAACTGCCGGGTTTCCCGGACGACGGCCGGTTCGTGGACCTGCGCTCGGTCGGCGCCGCGATGGACCGCGGCGAGGCCGCCATGCTCGCCTACGCGCGGGGCATCATGCACTGGCATGCGCGCCACCGGTTCTGCGGCGCGTGCGGCGGCCCGGCCGAGATCCGCGAGGCCGGGCATCTCAGGAAATGCGCGAACCCGGAATGCGGCGCGCTGCACTTTCCGCGGACCGACCCCGCCGTCATCATGCTCGTCTCCAGCGGCGGCCGCGTGCTGCTGGGCCGCAAGGCGGAATGGGCGGAAGGCATGTATTCCGCTCTTGCCGGCTTCGTCGAGCCCGGCGAAAGCCTCGAGCACGCCGTCGCGCGGGAAGTCATGGAGGAAGCCGGCATCGCGGTCGCGAACATCCGCTACCACTCGTCCCAGCCATGGCCGTTCCCGTCCTCGCTCATGCTGGGCTTTCACGCCGACGCGCTCGAGGAGGGCTTCGTCCGCAACGAACGGGAACTCGAGGATCTCCGCTGGTTCAGCCGCGAGGAGCTCGCTTCCGGCGGGGCGGGGATCGCGGACCGTCCGCGGTCGGACTCGATCGCCCGGAGGCTGATCGACGAATGGATCGGTCGCGGCTGAGCGAACCCCGCCCGCCGCGCCGGAAGGGGTGCGCCGGATAGGTTCCGAGTATGCGGACCTCGTGGCTGAAGAACCGCAGCTCCTCGAGGGCCAGCGCCAGGTTGGGGTCGCGGGGGTCGCCTTCGACGTCGGCGTAGAACTGGGTGGCGAAGAAGTCGCCGCCGAGCATGTAGCTTTCGAGCTTCGTCATGTTGACGGCGTTGGTCGCGAATCCTCCGAGCGCCTTGAACAGGGCCGCCGGCACGTTGCGGACGCGGAACACGAAGGTCGTGACCACCGGCGTGCCGTCGCGCCGGCGCCGCAGAGGCTGGCGCGCCAGAACCAGGAATCTCGTGGTGTTGTGCTGGGCGTCCTCGATGCGCGCGCGGACGGACTTGAGGCCGTAGACCTCTCCGGCGAGCCCGGAAGCGATGGCCGCGTCGGCGGGATCCCTTGTCCGCGCGATCTCCGCGGCGGCGCCGGCCGTGTCGGCATGGACGACCGGCTCGAGGCCGTGCCGGCGCAGGAATTTCCCGCATTGCCCCAGCGCGTGCACGTGGCTGTGCACGCGCCGGATGGTCTTCAGCGAGGCGCCCCGGACCGCAAGCAGGTGATGCTCGACGCGGTCGAAATGCTCGGCGACGATGTGCAGGCCGGACTCGGGCATGAGCTGGTGGATGTCGGCGACCCGTCCGGCCACCGAGTTCTCGACGGGAATGATCGCGCGGGCCGCCCGGCCGTCATGCACCGCCTCCAGCGTGTCCTCGAAGGCCGCCGTGGGCAACGCCTCGAGATCGGGAAAAAGCTCCCGGCAGGCAAGATGCGAGTACGCGCCCGGCTGGCCCTGGAAGGCCACCCTCCTGGAACCCGCTCGGGACATCGCCGCGCACAGCCTCCGCGCCGTCAGAGGGAACCGTCGGCGAACAGCGCCCGCACCCGGTCGAGATCGCGGGGAGTATCGACGCCGGGTGGAACGGTGTCAACGAGCGCGGCGTCGATCCGCATGCCCGCCTCCAGGGCGCGCAGCTGCTCGAGGCGCTCCAGCGCCTCGAGCCGCCCCGGGGGCAGCGCGACGAAGCGGTCGAGCGCGGCGCGCCGGAACCCGTAGATCCCGACATGGTGGTGATGGGGCCCGGAGGCGGGGGACGGGATCGTGGCCCGGCTGAAATACAGGGCCCGGCCGACGTCTCCCCCTCGGGGAAACGCCACCGCGGCCTTGACCACGCCGGGGTCGGTCCGTTCGGCATCGTCGACGATCTCCGCGACCAGCGTGCCGATGTCGACCGCCGGCTCGGACAGCGGCCTGAGCGCCGCCGCGACGACCGCGGGATCCACCGCCGGCAGATCCCCCTGCAGGTTGACGACGACGTCGTGCCGGCCTTCGGGGTCGACCTCCCCCAGAGCCTCGTGGACGCGGTCCGACCCGCTCGCGTGGCCGGCGCGCGTCATCACGGCCCGGCCGCCGGCGGCGGCCACCGCTTCCGCGATCTCGCGGTCGGCGCAGGCGACGACGACCGGGCCGACGCCGGCCTCCACGGCGCGGCGCCAGACGTGGACGATCATCGGCTCGCCCCGGATGTCCGCCAGGGGCTTTCCCGGAAGCCGGCTGGCGGCGAGTCGGGAGGGAATGACGACGACGGGGTTCACCGGCCGGGCCGCGCCGGCGGACGCGGCGCGGCCAGGGCCGCCCGCGGGGGAAGCCGCCGCCGGTCCGTCGCGGACCGGCCGGTTGAGAGCGTCCCGAATCCCGTGGTATGACTCGCGCCACGGACAGCGTTGTCCGAAAGATCATGCATGGGGAGAAACGCGATGCGCAAGATCGTCTTCGGCACTCTCGCCGCCCTGTCCGCCGCCGCTCTGGCCCTGCCGGCCCAGGCAAACTGCGACAAAGGCGAGATTCATGTCAAGTTCAGCCACGTCACCAACACCGACAAGCATCCCAAGGGCATCGCCGCGACCCTGCTCGCCAAGCGGGTCAACGCCGAGATGAACGGGCAGATGTGCATGACCGTGTATCCGAACTCGGCCCTGTACGACGACAACAAGGTGCTCGAGGCGATGCTGCAGGGGGACGTGCAGCTCGCCGCGCCGTCGCTCTCGAAATTCGAGAAGTTCACCAAGCAGTTCCGGCTCTTCGACCTGCCGTTCATGTTCGAGAACATCGACGCGGTCGACCGCTTCCAGAACTCCGGGGCCGGGCAGCGGCTCAAGGGGTCGATGAAGCGGCGCGGCCTGCTCGGCCTCGAGTTCTGGCACAACGGCATGAAGCAGCTGTCGGCGAGCAGGCCGCTGCTGGCGCCGGCCGACGCCAAGGGCCTCAAGTTCCGCGTCCAGGCGTCCGACGTGCTGGTCGCCCAGTTCATGGAGCTCGGCGCGAACCCGCAGAAGATGGCGTTCAAGGAGGTCTACGGCGCGCTCCAGACCAAGGTCGTCGACGGGCAGGAGAACACCTGGTCCAACATCTACGGCAAGAAGTTCTTCGAGGTCCAGGACGGCGTGACCGAGACCAACCACGGCATCATCGACTATCTGGTCGTGACCTCGACGCGGTGGTGGAACGGCCTGCCCGCCGGCGTCCGCGACCGGTTCGCGGGAATCCTGCGCGAGGTGACCGTCGCGCGGAACAAGGCCGCCTGGTCGGTCAACCAGGAAAACCGGCGGAAGATCCTCGCCGCCGGCGGCAAGATCCGGAAGCTCACCGAGGCCCAGCGCCGCGCCTGGGTGGACGCGATGAAGCCGGTCTGGTCGAAATTCGAGAAGGACGTGGGCCGCGACATGATCGCGGCGGCCCAGGCCGCCAACTCCGGCAGCTGACCCCGCGCGCCGGGCCCGCCCCGTCCGGGGGCGGGCCCGGCCCCGGACCATGACCCGCTCGGCGCGGCACGGCGGCCGGACGTCCTCCGGGATCCTCGACGCTCTCGAGGAAGGGCTCATCGCGCTTCTGCTCGGGCTGATGACGGTGATCACGTTCGCCAACGTGGTCGCCCGCTACGTCTTCAACGACAACCTTCTCTGGGCGCTGGAAGCGACGGTGTTCCTGTTCGCCTGGCTGGTGCTGCTCGGCGCCTGCTACGGGGTCAAGAAGTCCCTCCATCTCGGCGTCGACATCGCGGTCTCGCGCACCTCCCCCGGGACGCGCCGCACGCTCGGCCTGGTCGCGGTCGCCGCCAGCCTCGCGTTCGGCGTTCTCATGCTCGTCGGCAGCTGGAACTACTGGTACCCGTTCGCGACCGACCAGGCGTTCTTCGAGGTCAACGACATCCCCATGCCGGCGTTCCTGCA
This sequence comes from Alphaproteobacteria bacterium, assembly GCA_965214975.1. Lineage (GTDB taxonomy): Bacteria > Pseudomonadota > Alphaproteobacteria > MPNO01 > UBA830 > JAJEBT01. The sequence goes on along the minus strand of OZ244055.1, from coordinate 3,155,333 downwards.
GTTCCTCGCGGACTGGATGAACGAGGGCGAACGCTACGAGAAGATGCCGAAGTTCATCCCCTACGCCGTTCTGCCGTTCAGCATGGCGCTCTTCACGTGGCGCTTCCTCCAGGCCGGGCGGAAAATGCTCGCCGGCGAAATCGACCTGATCATCGCCTCCCACGAGGCCGAGGACCGGGGCGACGGGTCCGCGGCCTGAGGACCGGGATTCCGGACGATGGCGATCGCCCTTCTGTTCGCGCTGATCATCGGGCTGATGGCCATCGGCGTGCCGGTCGCCGTCGCGCTCGGGCTGTCCAGCGTCCTGTTCCTGGTCGCCTTCTCCGACGGCTCGCTCGCCTCCATCGCCCAGACCCTGTTCTCCGCCTTCGACGGCCACTACACGCTGCTCGCCATCCCGTTCTTCATCCTGGCGTCGAGCTTCATGTCGACCGGCGGCGTGGCGCGCCGCGTCATCCGCTTCGCCATCGCGGTCGTCGGCCATTTCCGCGGCGGTCTCGCCATCGCGTCGGTGTTCGCGTGCATGATGTTCGCCGCGCTCTCGGGGTCGTCGCCGGCCACGGTCGTCGCCATCGGCACGATCGTCATCGCCGGCATGCGCGAGATCGGCTACTCCAGGGACTTCGCGGCCGGGGTGATCTGCAACGCCGGAACGCTCGGCATCCTGATCCCGCCCTCGATCGTCATGGTCGTCTACGCGGCGGCGACCGACGTCTCGGTCGGGCGCATGTTCCTCGCCGGGGTGATCCCCGGAATCGTCGCGGGCGTGATGCTCATGATCGGCATCTACGTGGTCGCGCGGCTGCGCGACCTGCCCCGCCAGCCCTGGGCCGGCTGGCGGGAACTGCTCGATTCCGGCGCCGACGCGTTCTGGGGGCTCCTCCTGATCGTCATCATCCTCGGCGGGATCTACGGCGGGGTGTTCACACCGACCGAGGCCGCCGCGGTGGCGGCCGTCTACGCGTTCCTGATCGCGAACTTCGTCTACCGCGACATGGGACCGTTCGCGGCCCCGGGGCGCCACCGCCTCGGGTTCGTCGTCCGCGCGGCGTCCGTGCTGTGGCACCCCGACACCCGGAAGACCCTGTTCGAGGGCGGCAGGCTCACCGTGATGCTGATGTTCATCATCGCGAACGCGCTCATCCTCAAGCACGTGCTGACGGAGGAGCAGGTGCCGCAGGCGGTGGCGGAAGCCATGCTCGCCGCGGGGCTCGGCCCGATCATGTTCCTGATCGTGGTCAACGTGCTGCTGCTGCTCGGCGGACAGTTCATGGAACCGTCGGGGCTCCTGATCATCGTGGCGCCCCTGGTCTTCCCGATCGCCGTCGAGCTCGGGATCGACCCCATCCATCTCGGCATCATCATGGTGGTGAACATGGAGATCGGCATGATCACGCCGCCGGTCGGGCTCAACCTGTTCGTCACCGCGGGCGTCGCGTCGATGTCGGTGATGGCGGTGGTGCGCGCGGCCCTGCCGTGGGTTGCCATCATGTTCGCGTTCCTCGTTCTCGTCACCTACGTTCCGTGGATCTCGACCTGGCTGCCGACGCTGCTTCTCGGGCCCGAGATCATCACCAGCTGACGCCGGCCCGGCCGGCGGAAAGGGGGAAACCATGCCTCTCGACGGTCACCGGAAACCGCCGGCCGGCGATGCCGACCTGCGGAGCCTTCTTCCCGAGCCCGCGGTCTCGCGGCGGCGGTTCGTCGCCGGCGCGGCGGCGGCGTCGGGGCTCGCGCTCGCCGTGCGCCCCGCCCGCGCGACCATGATCCGGACCGATGCCGACGGCCTCCGGGCCGGAATGGTCGACATCCCGGTCGCCGACGGCCGGCTCCCGGCCTACGCGGCGCGCCCCGCCTCGGGCTCGGGCCATCCCGCGATTCTGGTGGTGCAGGAGATCTTCGGCGTCCACGAGCACATCCGGGACGTCTGCCGGCGGCTCGCGAAGGCCGGGCATTTCGCGATCGCGCCCGCGCTCTACCACCGTCAGGGGGATCCCTCGAAATACACCTTCAAGGAGATCCGCAGGCTGATCTCCGAGATCGTCGCCAGGGTTCCCGACCGCCAGGTGATGTCCGACCTCGACCACGCGGCGAAATACGCCGGGCGCAACGGCGGCGACGTCTCGAAGCTCGCGGTCACGGGGTTCTGCTGGGGCGGTCGCATCGTGTGGATGTACGCCGCGCACAACCCGGACCTCAAGGCCGGCGTGGCGTGGTACGGCCGGGTCGCGGGGCGCGGCAGCAACCCGAACACGCCGAGCCATCCGGTCGACGTCGCGGCCCGGATCCGGGCGCCGGTGCTCGGCCTCTACGGCGGCAGGGACCGCGGCATACCCATCGCCACGGTCAGGGATCTCGAGGCCCGGATCCGGGCCGCCGGCAACGCGCGCGTCGAGATCGTCGTCTATCCCGAGGCGCCGCACGGATTCCATGCCGACTACCGCCCGAGCTACCGCGAGGAGGCGGCCCGGGACGGCTGGAAGCGGCTCCGCGGCTGGCTGAAGGAACACGGCGCCGCGTGACCGGCCCCCGGGGCCGGTTTCCGGCCCGCCCGACGAGCATCGGGAGCGGATTCGGCAGTGCTGGCAATCGTTCCGGTCACCGTGATACCCTTGTGCTTGAACCGTCCCCGTCGGAACGCAGCCACGGGAAAACCGCGATGCTCCCGATCTCCCCCGCGCGCGCCATGACACTCGCCGCGGCCATGGCCGCGCCCCTCGCCCTCGCCGCCTGCGGCGGCGGAGGCGGCACCGCCGGACTGCCGGACCACCCGATCACGGACCGCGCGGCGGCGCGGGCCCTGGTCGGCGGACAGCCCCTGGACATGACGTCCGAGGCGATCGGAGGGGAGCTCGAACGGATCGCGAACGGTTCCGACTCCCTGCTGTCGAGCGACTTGCACCTCGTCACGAACGCGACGCGCGCGCGCCTGACCGCGCATTGCGCCGGCGCCTCGTGCACGTTCTCGCACCCGTCGGTCCCCGGTGAATCCCTCGAAGTCGGCATCTCGGACTGGGAGCTGCACGACGAATACCAGGCGGTCATGACCAGCGGCGGGATCCCGATCGCGCAGTCAAGGAGCAGCGCCGACCTGACAACCGGCTACGGCGGCTGGCTGGAGCACAGCGGCTTCGGCGCGATAGTGCAGCACGACGCGACCGCCGGCGAGGAGTTGACGGCGCCGTACGCGGTTTCGTACGGAGACGCGTCGGGAACGAACCCCGCAGGCGCCGGAACCGCCACCTGGAGCGGAGTCATGGTCGGGGCCGACGTCGGTTCCGCGACCGCCACCGAAAGGCCCGACCTTGTCCAGGGCGACGCCACGGTCACCGCGGACCTCGACAACGCGGACGTGGACGTCGCCTTCACCCGGATCGTCAACCTCGGGACCGGGGGCGCCCGCGCCGACATGACGTGGACGGGCCTGCCCCTCGGCGACGGCGGTTTCGGGCGGGGAAGCGGCGAGGACCGGATCGAGGGCCGGTTCTACGGCCCGAACCACGAGGAGGCGGGCGGGGTCTTCGAACGCGACCGGATCGTCGGAGCCTTCGGCGCCAGGCGGGAAGCGGGCCATGAGGCAGCCAGTTTGCCGGACTACCCGATCGCGGACCTCGCGGCGGCGCGGACCCGGGTCGGCGGACAGTCCCTGGACACGACGTCCGAAGAGATCGGAGGGGAACTCGACCGGATCGCGAACGGGGCCGACTCCCTGCTGATGAGCGACATGCACTTCATCTCGGACGTGACGCGCCAACGCGTGACCGCGGACTGCGCCGGCGCCTCGTGCACGCTCTCGCACCCGTTCGTCCCCAGCGCGTCCGTCGGCATCCCGGACCTGCAACGATACGACGAATACCAGGCGGTCATGACCGGCAGCGGGATCCCGATCGCGCAGGCAAGGAGAAGCGTCGCCCTGACAACCGGCTACGGCGGCTGGCTGGAGCACAGCGTTTTCGGCACGGTGGCGCACCATGACGCGACCGCCGGCCAGGAGTCGATGGGGCCGTACGCGGTTTCGTACGGGGACGCGTCGGGAACGAACCCCGCAGGCGCCGGAACCGCCACCTGGAGCGGAGTCATGGTCGGATCCGACGTCGGTTCCGCGACCGCCACCGAAAGGCCCGACCAGGTCCAGGGCGACGCCACGGTCACCGCGGATCTCGACAACGCGGACGTGGACGTCGCCTTCACCCGGATCGTCAACCTCGGGACCGGGGACGCCCGCGCCGACATGACGTGGACGGGCCTGCCCCTCAGCGACGGCGGTTTCGGGCGGGGAAGCGGCGAGGACCGGATCGAGGGCCGGTTCCACGGCCCGAACCACGAGGAGGCGGGCGGGATCTTCGAACGCGACCGGATCGTCGGCGCCTTCGGCGCCAGGCGGGAAGAGGACCACGGGTCGGCCGGACTGCCGGACTACCCGGTCACGGACCGCGCGGCGGCGCGGACCCTGGCCGGAGGACAGCCCCTGGACACGGCGTCCGAAGGGATCCGGGGGGAACTCGACCGGGTCGCGAACGGCGCCGACTCCCTGCTGTCGAGCGACGTGCACCTCATCGCGGACGCGACGCGCGAACGCGTGACCGCGGACTGCGCCGGCCTCTCGTGCACGCTCTCCCACCCGTCGGCCCCCAGCGAATCCGCCGGCATTCCGGACCTGCCGCTCTACGACGAGTACCAGGCGGTCATGACCAGAAACGGAATCCCGATCGCGCAGGCAAGGAACAGCGCCGACCTGGCGATCGGCTACGGCGGCTGGCTCGATCACAACGTGTTCGGCGCGGTGGTGGAGCATGACGCGACCGTCGGCGAGGAGTTGATGACGCCGTACGCGGTTTCGTACGGGGACGCGTCGGGAACGAACCCCGCCGGCGTCGGGACCGCCACCTGGAGCGGAGTCATGGTCGGGGCCGACCTCGGTTCCGCGACCGCCACCGAAAGGCCCGACCACGTCCAGGGCGACGCCACGGTCACCGCGGATCTCGACAACGCGGACGTGGACGTCGCCTTCACCCGGATCGTCAACCTCGGGACCGGGGGCGCCCGCGCCGACATGACGTGGACGGGCCTGCCCCTCAGCGACGGCGGCTTCGGGCAGGGAAGCGGCGAGAACCGGATCGAGGGCCGGTTCTACGGCCCGAACCACGAGGAGGCGGGCGGGATCTTCGAACGCGACCGGATCGTCGGCGCCTTCGGCGCCAGGCGGCAATAGGCCCGCCGACGCCCGCATCCCGGAGGCGGCGGGCCCGGGAAGAGCGCCGCGCATCCCGGCCGGGCCATGACTTCGGGATGGAACCGCCTTTCCCTCTTTGCCCCCTTCTCGCTTCCCTTCCTCCCGTTCGGCTCCGCGTCGCCCGCCGTTCGCGGACATGAGGACGAATCCCGGGGCTTGCCGCCGCGCGGCGGCAACCGCCGTCCTGCTGTCGCTCGCCCTGCCGGCGTCCGGCGCCACCGCGGGGGCTCCGTCGCCGACGGTCGACGCCGCCCCCGCGGAAGCGGAAGCGCTGTCCGCCGGCGGCAGGGCGGAGGAGGCGCCGGCCATCCCGCGGGCGCCGCCGCGCGGCGGCAGCCGGATCGAGACCCTGTTCCGGACCGCGCTGGCGGCCATGGCCGCCGCCGGGAAACCCGGCCTCCCCGAGGGCCGGCGCGAGGCCCTGCTCGACCGGGCCGTCGCCGCCCTGCGCGCCATCCTCGTCGCCCGCCCCGATCTGGCGCGGGTGCGTCTCGAACTCGCGCGGGCGTTCTTTCTCAAGCGCGAGGACAGCCTCTCCCGCAGGCACTTCGAGCGGGTGCTGGCCGGCGATCCGCCGCCCGGCGTCGTCCGCAACGTTCACCGGTTCCTCGCGGCCATGAGGGCGCGCCGGAGATGGTCGGGCCGCTTCGGCTTCGCCATCGCCCCCGACACCAACATCAACCGCGCCTCCGACAGCGACTTCGTCCATCTCGACACCGCCTTCGGCAGGCTGCCCTTCCGGCGCGACGCCGGCTCGCGGGCACGGTCGGGGACGGGCCTCTCGACGTGGGGCGGAGGCGAGTACGAGCATCCGCTCGGCAGGCGGCTGGGACTGCGCGCCGGGGCCGACGCCGCGCGGCAGGAGCACGGGGGCCGGCGGTTCGACCGGACCTGGCTCCGCCTTCGCCTCGGGCCGCGCTGGCGGGCGGGCGCCGACACCGAGGCCAGCCTGCTGGCGGAGGCCTCGCGCCAATGGACCGCCGGCCGTCCCCACGGGGACGACGCCGGCGTCCGCATCGAGGGCGGGCACCGGACGGGCCGGCGCCTGCGCCTTCACGCCGACGCCTCGTGGAAGGAACGCGACCTTCGGCGGAGCGGGGCCCTCGACGGCCCGGTCGCGGCGTTCTCCGTCGGCGCCCGATGGCTGGCGACCCCGACGCTGCGGATCCGCGCGAGCCTGGGCCACGAGCGGGAGCGCCCGCGGAGCGCGGCTTGGCGCAACGACGGCGCGCGGGGCCGGCTGGGCGCGTCGATGGTCCTGCCGAAGGGCTTCACCCTGGGCGCGAGCTGGAGCCTGCGCCGCACCGGCTACGCGGCCGGCGGGCGCGGAGCGCCCCACTTCACCGCCGACGGCCGCAAGCGCGCGGACCGGCTGCAGGTCCTGCAGGCCTCGGTCCTCAACCGCGCCTTCACCGTCGCCGGCTTCAGCCCGCAGCTGGTGCTGGTCCGCGAGACCCTCGACACCAACGCCCAGGCCCGGGACTACGATCGCGTCCGCGCCGAGTTCCGCTTCGTCAGGCAGTTCTGAACCCCGCCCCTCCCGCGGGAACCCGGCGTTCCGCCCGACCTCGGGGGAGATCCCCGCGCGGCCCGACCGCTCCGCGGCGAAGCGCGGGGGATTGGACAGCGCGCCGACGGGCGGCTATGCTGGAATCGCGCGTGACGGTCTTCCGGTCGCGCGTTTTCCCGCGGAGTTCCCGATGTCGGCTCTTGGGCTGAACAAGATCGTCGGAGCCGTCCTGCTGACGACGCTCGTCCTCTTCGTGATCGGCAAGCTCGGCGACAATCTCGTCGGGGCGGGCGGCGGCCACGGACCGGTGCCGGCCCCGGTCGTCGCGACCGGACCCGCGGCCCCGGCGCCCGTCGCCGCGGAGCCCGAGGTTCCGCTGCCGCAGCGTCTCGCCGTGGCCAGCGCCGACAGGGGCCGCAAGGTCTTCAACAAGTGCAAGGCCTGCCACTCCGTCTCCGAGGGCGGCAAGAACGGCGTCGGCCCCAATCTCTGGAACGTCGTCAACGCCGCGCCCGCGCAGCGGGCCGGCTTCAGGTTCTCGTCGGCCCTCTCGGGGCTCGGGGACAAACCCTGGACCTACGAGAACCTCGACGCGTTCCTGGCCAAGCCCCGCGCCTACGCCAAGGGAACCAAGATGACCTTCGTCGGCCTCAGGAAGGCGCGGGACAGAGCCGACGTGATCCTGTTTCTCAGGAACCTGAGCGCCGATCCGGCCCCTCTCGAATGATCGGGGCGCGCCGCTGCGCGCCCACGGGCCGAAACATGGGAGAATTGCGTCATGGGACGACTTGACGGACGCGCCGCGATCGTGACCGGATCCGGACGCGGCATCGGAGCGGAATACGCCAAGGCGCTGGCCGCCGAAGGGGCGAGCGTCGCGGTGACGGACATCATCGACACCGCCAACACGGTCAACATCATCAGGCAGGCCGGCGGCGAGGCGATCGGCGTCGCGTGCGACGTCACCAGGCCCGAGGAGGTCCGGGCGCTGGTTGCCGAGACCGTCGGCGCCTTCGGCAAGCTCGACGTCATGGTGACCAACGCCGCGCTGTTCGCCGATCTCCGGCAGCGGTCGTTTCTGGAGATCGACGAGGACGAATGGGACCGCGTGATGCAGGTCAACACGCGCGGCGTGTTCACCTGCGCCAAGGCGGCCGTGACCGAGATGAAGAAGAACGGCTACGGAAAGATCGTCAACATCGCGTCGGGCACGGTGTTCAAGGGCACGCCGATGCTGCTGCACTACGTGAGCTCGAAAGGCGCCATGGTGGCGTTCACCCGCGCGCTCGCGCGCGAGGTCGGCGACGACGGGATCACCGTCAACTGCATCGCGCCCGGCCTGACCATGAGCGAGAAGGTGGTCGGAGACCCGCAATGGAAGGCGGTCAAGGACGCCAACGCCGCGACGCGGGCGATCAAGCGCGAGGAACTTCCCGAAGACCTGCTCGGCACGGTGGTCTTCTTCTCCTCGGCGGAGTCGGACTTCATCACCGGCCAGACCCTCGTGGTCGACGGCGGCTCGGCGATGCACTGAACTCCGCCGGGCGCTACCGCGCCCGCGACGGAAGCGGACGCCCGCGCAGCAGCGGGAACAGCGCCAGCCCGGCGAAGAACCCGCCGGCATGCGCTTCCCAGCTCACGCGCCCGCCGCCGAGCGAGGCGTAGCCGAGATTCACGATCATCATGATCAGCACGTACTGGAGATAGTCCCGCGGCCGGGGCCGCGAACGGCCGTCGCCGGCGCGGAGCAGGACATGCGCCCCCGCCCCGAACAGCCCGAACACCGCGCCGGAGGATCCGACCAGCAGAACCTCGCCGCCCCAGTTGACGACGCCGTGGGCGAGGGCGCCGAGCCCCCCGGTGGCCGTGAAGAACGCGAGGTAGCGGCCGCCCCCGAGATGCGGGTGAAGCTGCGCCGACAGCACCGCGGCGCAGAGCCCGTTGACCAGAAGATGCATCCAGCCGGCGTGGACGAAGACCGAGGTGAAGGCGCCGTAGAGCAGGGCCGGATCCAGGGCGCCGCCGCGGAAGGGGGCGAACGCCAGAACCTGCACGAGCGCGAGGTCGTAGCGTGCCGGCAGCACCGTCCGGACCGCGTGGACCGCGACCAGCGCCGCGAGGACATGGACCGCGGCAGGAGGCAGGGAAGGGCGGTTCATCGCCGCGGCAGGCCTTCTGGCGCGGCCGCGGCGCGGCCGGAACCGGACATGGCGACTCCCTTGGGAGGACCGGGGTCTGGGAGAACCGGGGTCAGGACAGCAGGAACCATAGCAGAACGGGCAGGGTCGCGAACGACACGAGGGTCGAGACGACCACCATCCCCGCGACCTCTTCCGGCCTGCGTTCGAAGCGCTGCGCGAACAGATACGACGAGACCGCCACCGGCATGGCGCTCTGGATCACGACCACCGCGCGGGCCGTGCCCTCGAGCCCGAAGAGCTCCGCGATGCCGACGCCCGCGGCGAAACCGAGAACGAGCCGGAAACAGCCCAGAAGGGAGCTGCGCAGCATCGCCCCGACGCGGAGGTCCGGAAGCGAGACGCCGAGCGCGACGAGCTGCATCGGGATCACGATGCCGCCGAGAAGGTCGACGGTGTTGAACAGCCACCCCGGCAGCGGCACCCCGAGAATCTTGAGAGCGACGGCAACGGCAACCGCGTGGACGACCGGCGAGCGCAGGACCAGCCCGAACGACATCGACCCCGCGGCGAGCGCGACGCCGACGGTGAACGTGCCGACGGCGCTGAGCGTGAAGTACACGATCGCGAAGGCGAGGCCCTTGTCGCCGAACCCGAAGAAGCAGACCGGAAGCCCCATGCTGCCCGTCAGCGGAAAGATCAGGGCCGGAAGATAGGACGGCAGGTCGAGCCGGGCCGCTTTCAGGACGAGCGCGGAGACGGCGCCGGACACGGCGAGGCAGGCCGCGGCGGCGAGCGCGACCTCGCCCAGCGCGCCGACCGTCACGTCGACCTTGGCGAAGGTCGAGAGAATCAGGCAGGGAGCGCCGACATTGTAGACCAGGGACGTGATCATCGCCGAATCGAACGGCGCCCGCAGCCGAACCCAGAGAACCCCCGCGGCGACGCAGAGGAGAACGGGCGCGACGATCGCCGCGAGATCCGCGGCCACGCTCATGGCGTCGGCAACCCGGTTCGCCCGCGTTTCACAGCACCGCCAGCATGAGCAGCGGCAGCGTCGCCAGGGAAATCGCCGTCGTGACGAGAATCAGCCCGGCGGTGTCGTCGGGGCTGCGGTCGAAGCGCTGGGCGAACATGAACGTGTGGACCGCGATCGGCATCGAGCATCCGATGATCAGGACGCCGCGGGCGGCTCCCTCGAGGCCGAGCGCGTGCGCGAGCCCGAGGCCCACGAGAAAGCCGACGGACAGCTTGATCGCCGCGATGACGGCGATGCGGAGCGCGCGCTGCGCGCGCATGCCCGCGATCGCGACGCCGAGCGAAACCAGCATCAGCGGAATCGCCATCGAACCGGCAAGGTCCGTCGTGTTGGCAAGCCACTCCGGCGGCCGGGTGTCGGTCAGCAGGAAAGGCAGCGCGCAGGCGACCGCGTAGATCAGCGGATTGTTGTAGAGGACGTCGGCGGCCAGCCGTCCGGCGTAGAGGCTCCAGCCGACGGTGAAACTGAAGAGCGACGAGAGGACGAAGACCCCGATGGAGAGCGCGAGGCCCTCCTGGCCGAACGCGAAGAGACAGAGCGGCAGCCCCATGTTGCCGGTGTTGGCGGAGGTGAAGGCGGGCAGGAACGTGTTGACCGGCAGCCTCATCACGCTGACGATGCCGAGCCCCACGACCAGAAAGACGGCAAGAGCGAGGGCGTAGCCTGCGGCGATGACGCCCACCGCCAGGGGATCGACCTCGAGGCCGGAGAGCGTGGAGAACACCAGGCACGGCATGCCGAGATTGAGCGCCAGCGCGCCGATCATTCGGGTGTCGAAAGGACGCCCGGCGCGCGCCCAGACGAACCCGATGGCGGCGCAGAGGAACACCGGCGCCACGACCGAGAGGATCTGGCCGGTCACGTCGCCCTCACCCCGGTGCCGCGGCCCGGCGGCCGGCGGCGGGGATCCGTTCGGCGAAAGCGCGTCGGCTCGCGACGTCCCCGGTCATCTGCGCCTCCTTTCCGGCGGGGCCGTCCCGCCGGATCCGGGCAGGCGGGCCGTGTCCGGTCCGCGACCCCGGGGACGGGCCTGCCGGCGCGGAACCCCGCCCGCCGGCGACGGCTACGCGCCCGGCGGGTCGGACGCGAGAGCCGCGAGGTCGCCCATGTCCGCGACGAGGCGGCGCCAGCGCTCCTCGCCGAGGCTTTCGACGACGCGGTTCTGGGCCCTGCGCCAGGCCGGCGTGGCGGCGTCGAGCGTTGCGGCACCCGCCTCGGTGATGGAAACGACCCGCTCGCGACGGTCGTCCCCGGCGGAAATCTCGAGCAGCCCGCGGTCGGTGAGCCCCCTGAGCGTCCTCGTCAGCGTCGTGCGGTCGACGGCAAGGCTTTCGGCGAGCCGCGTGACCGGAGCGGGACCCATGAGGGCGGTGGCGCCGAGCATGGTGAACTGCGTGGCCTTCAGTCCGCTCTCCTCCAGCTCGTCGTCGTAGATGCGGGTGACCGCGCGCGCCGCGCGGCGCAGATTGAAACACGTGCAATGCCACGCAACCCGGGTGTGGACGGGCGCGCGGCCGGTCGGATCGGTCATCATGAACGTGCTGCTACACCCGCAGGCGCGAATCGGCAAGGCGTTCGCGCCGGGCGCTGGCCCCGTTCCGGCGGAGAGGCTACGATGGCCGCGCTTCGGGGGGAGGGGCGATGGTGCGGCTTGACAGGATCCGGACCGGCGGCGGCGACGGCGGGACGACGTCGCTCGGCGACGGCAGCCGCGTCTCCAAGGCCTCGCTCCGCATCGCCGCCCAGGGCGACGTCGACGAGGCCGGCGCCGCGGTCGGGATCGCGCGTTGCCGCGACGCGCCGCCCGAGGCGGACGCCATGCTGTCGCGCATCCAGAACGATCTCTTCGATCTCGGCGCCGACATCTCGCGGCCGGGCGCGGATGACGGAAAGCTGCGCGTGCAGGCGGACCAGGTGGCGCGCCTCGAGCGCGAGACCGACGCCGTCGCTGAGGAACTCGCCCCGCTGGACTCGTTCGTTCTGCGCGGCGGCGGCGAGTTCGCGGCCGCGCTCCACTTCGCCTGCACCGTGTGCCGCCGGGCGGAGCGTTCGGTGTGCGCGCTGGCCGCGGACGAGACGGTCAACCCGCAGGCGATCGCCTTTCTCAACCGACTGTCGGACCTGCTCTTCGTGATGGCCCGCGCCGCCAACGACGGCGGCCGGGCGGACGTGCTGTGGCAGCCCGGCGCCAACCGGGACGGCGGGAGGGCGCCGCCCGGCGAGGGGAGCCGATGAGGATCCTCGGTCTCAGGACCGTTGTCCACAGGGTCCGCGATTTCGACGACGCGCTCCGGTGGTACGCGGAGGCCTTCGACGCGGAGCCGTATTTCAACGACGGGAACTACGCCGGCTTCGATGTCGCCGGCTACGAACTCGGCCTGATGCGGGACGCGGAGGCGGCGCGGCGCGAGCCCGCGAACGTGACGGCCTACTGGGGCGTCGAGAACGTCCCCGCGGCGGTCGAGCGCCTCGTCGCGCTCGGCGCCGAACTCCGCGAGGCGCCCGTCAACGTCGGCGGCGACATCGTGGTGGCGTCCGTGGCCGACCCCTGGGGCAACACCGTGGGGCTGATCTTCAATCCGGGCTTCTCGGCGCGCTGACGGCAACGGCCTCCGCGGTCGTGCCGCGATTGCCCGCATGGTCGAAGGCCGCGAGCGCCACGCGCGCGCCGTCCTCCGACGGCGTGCCGTGCAGCGTGAAGTCGCCGTCGTCGTGGATCGGGCGGCCCGACCGGTAGGAGAACTCCCCGACCTCGAAATCCGGCCGCTCGTCCCGCACCATCTCCAGCATCAGCCGCGCGATCAGCGCGCCCTGCACGACCAGTCCGGGATAGCCGCGCGCCCGCGCGAAGTCGCGGTCGTAATGGATGCGGTGACTGTTGAAGGTCACCGCCGAGTGGCGGAACATCAGCACCGGATCGGGGGTGACGGTTCGCGACCACGGCGCGGCGGGCAGGGGGGCCGGCGCGGCGTGCGCCGCGGACCCCGCGGACGCGGCGCCCGCGGGACGCAGAAGAATGTCGTTCTCCTCGACCACGGCGAGTTCGCCCGCGGCGCGGAACGCGTGCCGGACGCGCGCGAGAAGAAAGGCGCCGCTGCGGCCCGCCTTGGCCTTGAACGCGGCGACCTCGGACTCCTTGCGGACCCCGTCGCCGATTCTCAGCGGGCGCAGGAAGCGGCAGCGCGCGCCGCCGAACAGCCGGTCGGGGAATTCCGGAGCCTCCGGCGGCAGGCCGGTTCCCCTGGGGAGGCCGTCGCTTCCCATGCGCGACGGCGGAACCTTGGCGACGCAGAACAGGCCGTGCCACATGGGCGGGACCGGCGCACCGGCGGACGGGTCACCGCCGCCACGCCCGAAGGCCGCCATCAGCGCCGCCACCGGCGCGGGCGCGACCACGTCCTCGACGAAGGACCGGACGCCGACGGAGGCGGCGAGCGCGGGCGGAACCTCGATCGCCGGAACGCTCTCAGACACGCTCGACGATCGTCGCGATTCCCTGGCCCACGCCGATGCACATCGCGCAGAGCGCATAGCGGCCGTCCCGGCGCTCGAGCTCGTTCAGCGCCGTCGTGACCAGCCGGGCCCCGGACATCCCGAGCGGATGGCCGAGCGCGATCGCGCCGCCGTTGGGGTTGATGCGCGGGTCGTCGTCGGCGAGGCCGAGATCGCGGGTGCAGGCAAGCACCTGCGCGGCGAACGCCTCGTTGAACTCGATGACGTCCATGTCCTCGAGCGACAGCCCGGTCAGCGCCAGCACCTTGCGCGAGGCGGGAGCCGGACCGATGCCCATGACGCGAGGCGGAACGCCCGCGACCGCCGCGCCGACGACGCGCGCCCGCGGCTCGAGACCGTGCTTCCCGGCAACCGCGCCGTCGGCCAGCAGGAGGGCCGCGGCGCCGTCGTTGACGCCCGAGGAGTTTCCGGCCGTCACGCTGCCGCCCTTGCGGAAGGCGGGCCGCAGGCCCGCGAGATCCTCCAGCGACGTTCCCGGGCGGGGGTGCTCGTCGGCATCGACCGTGACGGGGTCGCCGCGGCGGCGCGGAACCGAGACCGCCACGATCTCGTCGGCGAGGCGGCCGTCCTTCCGCGCGGCCTCGGCCTTGCCCTGGCTCCAGACCGCGAACCGGTCCTGGTCCTCGCGCGTGATCTGGCGCTCCTCGGCGAGGTTCTCGGCGGTCTCTCCCATGGCGTCGATGCCGTACATCTCGCGCATCTTCGGGTTGACGAAGCGCCATCCGATGGTGGTGTCGTGGATCTCCGCGCTCCGGGAGAACGCGCTCTCGGCCTTGGCCATGACGAAGGGCGCGCGCGACATGCTCTCGACGCCGCCGGTCACGACGACCCGCGCCTCGCCGGTGCGGATGGCGCGGGCGCCTTGCGCCGTCGCCTCCATTCCGGAGCCGCACAGACGGTTGACGGTGACCCCTCCCACCGCGACGGGCAGGCCGGCGAGCAGCGCCGACATGCGGCCCACGTTGCGGTTGTCCTCGCCCGCCTGGTTGGCGTTGCCGAAATAGACGTCGTCGACCTCCTCCCAGTCGACGCCCGGATTCCGGTCCATCAGGGCGCGGATCGGCACCGCGCCGAGATCGTCGGCGCGGACGGCGCTCAGCGCGCCGCCGTAGCGGCCGACCGGCGTGCGCACGGCGTCGCAGACCAAGGCTTCGGGCATGGCGGAATCCTTTCTCTCCGGAAGTGCGCATTGTCGCGCAACGCGCCGGACGCGGCAAGCGCGGCCGTGACGGCCGCGGGACCGGCCGGGGGCAAGCGAAGAGCGGAACCGCGCGCCAGGCCGGCCGTTCGGATGGCTCCGGGTCGTGTTCGGGGGCGTCCCGGGAACCCGTGCCGCGGAAGTCGCGGCACCGCCCGAACAAGCGCCGATGACGCCGGCAAGCGACGCGCGCAAGGGGGGCGGCCGGACGATGCGCCACCCGGGAAGAGGGGAAACCGAAGCGGAAGAGCCGCGAAGGGCGGCGAAGGGACGAACCGGAAGACATCCGCTCCAGGTTCCGCGCCTTCGGTCTTCTGTTGAAAGGGTCGACACCCGAACCCCCGAAGATCCGGGCCGGCGTTTTCGGCAGGATGCCCCGGACACGGCGGAAGCGCGCCATGACCGAACATGACGCGGTCCGTCCGCACCGCAACGGCTGGCGGCGCTTCCGAAGCGGTGCCCTCGGAGCCCGCGGTGCCGTTCGGGCCGGGAGCGTTCCGGGGCGCGGGCCTCAGAAGGCGAAGCCGCCCTTGAGCGCGACCAGGCCGTCCGGCCGGTTCCCGCGCCGCTCGCCGTAGAGCTCGAGGCCCGGTCCCGCGGTCCCGCGCAGCCGGAACTCCACGCCGAGGCGGAGACGGTCGCCGTCCCCGGACCGGCCCAGCTCGCCGAACGCCGTCGTCACGGCGCGGTCCCGGAGCACGCCCCACCCGTAGCCCAGGCGGGCGTCGAGGGACGCGCCGTCGCCGCCGGCGCCGCCGCGGCCCGCGGCGCCGGGGTCGGCGTTCCACATCGCCTCGGCGACGCCGCGCGCCGGCGCGCCCCAGGACGGCGCGAGCCGGAGCCGCAGGCCGCGGCCCCGGACCCCCGGATCCCAGTCCAGCCCGAGGCCGAGACCCCATTCCCGGAAGCCGCTCTCCTCGTGGGCCAGAAGCGCGCTGCCGCGGCCCCGCACCTCGAGACCGGCATGCGGCAGGACGTAGTCGAAGCCCAGCGCGAGGTCGGCGCCCGCGCCCCGCTCGGCGTCCCCGTCGTCGAGACGCGCGCCGAGCTCGAAGCTGCCGGCGAGCTCGCCGCCGCCCGCGAGCGCGCGGCGGGAACCGCCCTCGAGGGCCAGGCGCACCCGGGACGCCGCGGCGTCGACCTCCAGCAGCTCGTCCTCCACGCCGTCCGCCGACACCACGGCGTGGAACGCGTCGGCCTTCACCGCGAGACCGATCCCGCCGACCGAGGCGAGGTCGTCCCGGACCCCGGCGGCGACCGCGGTCATCTCGACGTCGGTCCCGACCAGGCCGTCCCGGTCCGCGATCTCCGTCGAGCCCCTGCCGTAGCCGGCCGTCCCCCAGACGCCGAGACCCGTCGGCGACATCCAGTGCACGTAGGGGTGCGCGCTCGTCAGGGTCGTCTCCACGGCGCCGCCGCCGTCGCCGCCGCCGAAGGCGTAGTCGACGTCGCCGACCGTGCGGCTCACCGCGACCCCGGCAAGCAGGTCGTCCCGGAAGCGGCGGTCGAGACCGAGATGCGCGGCGAAGATCCCGCCCTCGCTCGAGAACGCGCCGATCCGGTCGTCGTCCTCGTCCAGCCCGCCGCTGTCGATCGCGGTGAACGTGCCGCGGCCCCACAGGGTGAGGCCGCCCGCGGCGCCGCCGTCCCCGCCGGGCGACAGCGCGAACGCCGTCCGCCCCCGCAGGTCGCGGCCGTCGGGCAGCGCCAGCCTCCGGGAGGCGTCGGCGGAACCGGCGCCGGGGCCGTGGCGGCGCTCCGCGCCGCCGGCGTCGCCGGAAACGCCGCCGACGCCCAGAAGGCCGGCAAGGCCGCCGGACGCGAGCGCGCCGGACGTCAGGGGGCGCCCGCCCACCGTCGCATGGGAACCGGCGTCCCCGGAGCGGTGGCTTCCGGCGCGCTCCCAGACCAGCTCGACGACGTTGGCCGCCACCGTCCGGCCGGTGGCGGCGAGAACGTACTTCAGCGCCAGCGCGCGCCTCTCGCCCCGCCCCGCGCCCAGGTCGTATCTCGCCTCCCACCCGTCGCGGTCGCCGGAGACCCGGGCCGCGTCCACGCCCGAGAGCCTCACGGTCGCGGCCTCGGTCTCCCCGCCGACCTCGACCTCGACCGTCTTCCCTCTCTCGCCGGGCGCGAACGCCAGGGTGCCGGATTCCTCCCTCTCCCCCTCCCCGTCGCGGGCGGCCTTCACGTAGCCGACCTCGAGGGGTTCGCGCGCGGGCCACGGCCGGTCCAGGCCCACCGTGAACGCGACGGTCGCCGTCTCCCCGACGGCGGGCCTCTTCACCGACCCCGGCCCGGGCGCGGCCACCGACAGCACCGGCCGGGCGCCGAGCCAGTGCTCCGTTCTCCGGGGCTCGGGCAGCAGGACGTTGGCCGAGCCCGTCAGCTCGAGCGCCGCCACCTCGGCGGCGGCCCCGACCTCGATCTCGACCGTCCTCCGGGTCTCCCCGTGCTGGAACGTCAGCAGCCCGGAAACGGCGCTGCCCCCGTCCACGACCGTCTCGTGGTCGACCGTCACGAGGTCGTCGCCCGGCCCCGTCGGCGGCTCCAGCGCGACCGTGAAGGTGACGGTCCCGGCCTCGTCCGCGGCCTCCACCGACAGCCGGCGGTCGTCGTCGCGGACGGTCCCGAGACCCCGGCCCGTCCCGATCTCGTATCCCGCGGCGCTCGTGACGCTGTCCAGCGTGACCACCACGAGCCCGTCGCTCTCGGCCTCCCTGTCGCCCTCGACCGTCGCCACGATCGTCTTCGCGGTCTCCCCCGGCGCGAACGCCAGCGTGCCGGTCGTCGCGCGCATGTCCCGCTCGGCGAGCCTGACCTCCGCCGCGCCCGTCACGGTGTAGTCGACGCTCACCGGACCGTCCGCGGCTTCCGACAGCGTCACCGGGAACCGGAGTTCCGCGGGGCCCTCGTCGCCCTCGACGACGCTCGTCGACCCGACCCAGACCGCCGGACCGGACGTCCCGCGCGCGTCGTCGTTCCGGATCGTGCCCGTCCCGCGGTGCCTGCGGAGCAGCGCCCCGCCGGTCGGGTCCGAGAGCGTGACCACGACCGTCTCGTCCAGCTCGAAAACCCCGTCGCCCTTCACCGGGACCGTGACCGTCTGCCTGGTCTCCCCCGGCGCGAACGCGACCGAACCGGCCTCGGGGGCGTCGTGGTCCCTTCCGGCCTCCGCCGTGCCCCCCACCGTGTAGTCGACGACGACCTCCCGGTCCGACGCCGGCGCCAGCGTCACCGCGAACGCCAGGTCCGTGGTCCCCGAATCGCCCTCCGCGACCTCCGGCGAGTCGATCGAGAGCGCCGCCTCGTCGTCGTCCCTGATCGTGCCCGTGCCGGTGCCGGTCCCGATCGTCGCGCCGCCGGTCGCGCCCGACAGCGCGATCTCCACCGTCTCGTCGTTCTCGTCGATCCCGTCGCCCCTCGCCGCGACGGTCACCGTCTTGCCGCTCTCGCCGGGCGCGAACGCCAGCGTGCCGCCCGCCACCGCCTCGTAGTCCTCTCCGGAGGCTGCCGTGCCGCCGCCCGAATCCGCCCAGGCGACCGTGACCCGCCGGTCCGAGACCGGATCCAGCGTCACCGCGAACACCAGGTCCGACGTCCCCGAATCGCCCTCCGCGACCTCGGGCGAGTCGATCGAGAGCGCCGCCTCCTCGTCGTCCGCGATCGTGCCGGTGCCGGTGGCGGTCCCGATCGTCGCGCCGCCGGTCGGGTTCGAGAGCGCGATCTCCACCGTCTCGTCCTCCTCGTCGATCCCGTCGCCGTTCACCGCGACCGTGACCGTCTTCGCGGTGTCCCCGGGATCGAACGCCAGCGTGCCGCCCGCCACCGCCTCGTGATCGTCTCCGGAGGTCGCCGTGCCGCCGCCCGAATCCGCCCAGTCGACCGTGACCCGCCGGTCCCAGGCCGGCGTCAGCGTCACCGTGAACACCAGGTCCGACGTCCCGGAATCGCCCTCGGAGACGCGCGGCGAATCGATCGCGAGCTCGGGAGCCTCGTCGTCGACGATCGTGCCCGTGCCCGTGGCGGTCCCGACCGTCGCGCCGCCGGTCGGGTTCGAGAGCGCGATCACGACCGTCTCGTTGCCCTCGACGGCGTCGTCGCCGGTCACCTTGACCGTGACCGTCTTCGCGCTCTCGCCGGGCGCGAACGTCAGCGTGCCGCCCGCCACCGCCTCGTGGTCGGTCCCGGAGGTCGCCGTGCCGCCGCCCGAATCCGCCCAGTCGACCGTGACCGGCTGGCGCGAGACCGGATCCAGGGTCACCGTGAACGTCAGCGTCGACGTCTCTCCCGCGTCCGTCTCGTCCACCCGCGGCGAATCGATCGCGAGCGACGGGATGTCGTCGTCCGCGATCGTGCCCGTGCCGGTGGCGGTCGCGACCGTCGCGCCGCCGGTCGCGCCCGACAGCGCGATCTCCACCGTCTCGTCCTCCTCGTCGATCCGGTCGCCCATCACCTTGACGGTGACCGTCCTCTCGCTGTCCCCGGGTTCGAACGTCAGCGTGCCGCCCGCCACCGCCGCGTGGTCGGCGCCGGAGGCTGCCGTGCCGGTGCCCGAATCCGCGTATCCGACCGTGACCCGCCGGTCCGAGACCGGATCCAGCGTCACCGTGAACACCAGGTCCGACGTCCCGGAATCGCCCTCGGCGACGCGCGGCGAATTGATCGCGAGCGCCGCCTCGTCGTCGTCCGCGATCGTGCCCGTGCCCGTGGGGGTCGCGATGTCCGCGCCGCCGGTCGCGCCCGAAAGCGCGATCACGACCGTCTCGTCGAGCTCGTCGATCCCGTCGCCGTTCACCCGGACCGTGACCGTCCTCGTGCTGTCCCCGGCCGCGAACGTCAGCGTGCCGCCCGCCACCGCCGCGTGGTCGGCGCCGGAGGTCGCCGTGCCGCCGCCCGAATCCGCCCAGGCGACCGTGACCTCGCTGTCCGAGACCGGATCCAGCGTCACCGTGAACACCAGGTCCGACGTCCCGGAATCGCCCTCGTCCACCCGCGGCGAGTCGATCGAGAACTGGGGAACGTCGTTGTCGACGATCGTGCCCGTGCCCGTCGCGGTCCCGAGCGCCGCGCCGCCGGTCGCGCCCGAAAGCCGGATCTCCACCGTCTCGTTGCCCTCGCCGACGTCGTCGCCGGTCACCGTGACCGCGACCGTCTTCTCGGTCTCGCCGGGCGCGAACGTCAGCGTGCCGCCCGCCACCGCCTCGTGATCCTCTCCGGAGGTCGCCGTGCCGCCGCCCGAATCCGCCCAGTCGACCGTGACCTGCCGGTCCGAGACCGGATCCAGCGTCACCGTGAACGTCAGCGTCGACGTCTCTCCCGCGTCCCCCTCCTCCGCCCGCGGCGAATCGATCGCGAGCGTCGCCTCGTCGTCGTCCCGGATCGTGCCCACGCCGGTCCCTTTCAGGATCTCGGCGCCGCCCGTCGGGGTTCCGAGCCCGATCTCGACCGTCTCGTCGAGCTCGTCGATCCCGTCGCCGTTCACCCGGACCGTGACCGACTTCCTGGTCTCGCCGGGCGCGAACGTCAGCTCGGCGGAGGACACGCTCCGGTAGTCGGTGCCGCGGGTCGCCGAGCCGGCCTCGAAGTCCGCGTACCAGACCGAGACCTCGCTGTCCCACTCCGGCTCCAGCGTCACCGTGAACACCAGGCTGGCCGTCCCCGTGTCGCCCTCGACGACGCTCGGCGAGTTGATCGAGAACCCGGGAACCTCGTCGTCGTCGATCGTGCCCGTGCCCTCGGCGGTTCCGATCGTCGCCCCGCCGGTCGCGCCCGAAAGCCGGATCACGACCGTCTCGTTGTCCTCGAAGGCGTCGTCGCCGGTCACCGCGACCGTGACCGTCTTCGTGCTCTCGCCGGGCGCGAACGTCAGCGTGCCGCCCGCCACGGCCTCGTGGTCGGTCCCGGAGATCGCCGTGCCGCCGCCCGAATCCGCGTACCCGACCGTGACCCGGCGGTCCGAGACCGGATCCAGCGTCACCGTGAACACCAGGTCCGCCGTCCCGGAATCGCCCTCGTCCACCCGCGGCGAATCGATCGCGAGCGACGCCTGGTCGTTGTCCGACACCGCGACATCGGCCTCGGACGGCGAGCCCGGGTCGTGGTCGCCGCCGTCGACGACGGCGACGGTCACCGTGCTGTTGTCCTCGTCCACGGCATCGTCCGCGGTCGGCACCTCCACCGCCGCGGTGGCCGAGTTCGCGTCGAACGTCACCGTCCTCGTCCCCTCGTCGCCCGGGGCGACCATCTTGCCCGTCTCCGAGACCGTGACCTCGACCGCCAGCGCGACGGCGAGATACCCGTCGCGGGTCAGCGTGAAGCTCGCCGGCGCGCCCTCCGTCACGTCGCCGTCGGACGCGATGGTGACCACCGGAACGTCGTCGTCCGACACCACGATGTCGGCCTCCGAAGGCGTGCCCGGGTCGTAGCCGCTGCCGTCCACGACGGTCACCGTCACCGTGCTGTCCGGCTCGTCCGTGGAATCGGCCTGGGTCCCCACCGCCAGCTGAAAGACGCTCGAGTTCCGGGAGAACCTCACCGTCTTCGTCCCCTCGTCCCCCGAGGCCACCATGTCGCCCGTCTCCGAGACCGTGACCCGGACCTCCAGCGCGGCGGCGGTGCTCCCGGTGCGGCTCAGGTTGAAACGCGCGACCCCGCCCTCGGTCACGTTGCCGCCGGACGCGACGGTGACGAGCGGATCGTCGTCGTCCGACACCGTGACACCGGCCTCGGACGGCGTGCCCGCGACGTAGCCGTCGCCGGCCGCGACGGCCACGGTCACCGTGCTGTCGGGCTCGGGCGCGGAATCGGCCTGGGTCGGCACCGTCACCGTCGCGGTGGCCGAGCCCGCCGCGAACGTCGCCGTCTTCGCGCCCTCGTCGCCCGCGGCGACCATGTCGCCGGTTTCCGACACCGTGACCCCGACCTCCAGAGCGTCGGTGGTGCTCCCGCCGCGGGTCAGCGTGAAACTCGCGGCCGTGCCCTCCGTCACGCCTGCGCCCGCCGCGACGGTGACGGCCGGAATGACGGTTCCCCTGAGCCGGATCTTCATCGCCTGCGACATGTCTTGTGGCACAGTCCAGCCGCCCGTGCGCTTTTCCTGGTATGTTCGGTCTATTTTCCAGCCCGCAGCCGAATCCGCGTCAAGGCCGTCGGAAATCAACACTCTCGCCCACCTCGGGCCCGACGTTCCGGTCGTTGAATGCTCCGCCACGACCCAGTACCAGGTCTGGGGATCAAGGCGGACGGGCGAGGAAGGCGTGAACGCGATGTTGCCCGAGCCGGCGGAGTCCAGCGTCATCGTGGCAAGGGCAGCATCGGCGGGCTTCCCCGCACTGTCGCTTCTGACCGTCACCGTGGTCGTTCCGCTCTTGGCGGCCGCGCTGAAGGTCAGAATCACGTCGGAGACGGCGTAGACGCCGGACGCGGAGCCCGTGCGAAACTGCTGGGCGTACGACGAGGTGCCAACGTATGGATTGTTTCTGACGGTTTTGGTCTGGTTGCTGACGAGGATCGGATCAGCCGTCTGGGCCGCGAGGGGGGGGGGGGCGAGGCAGCCAAGCGCCAGCAGGAGGCTGGCCGTCCGGACCGCCGTGCCACGACGGTTTCGCCGCCTTCCTGAAAACGTTCCCGGCATTCGCGCGAACGGAACGGGCGACACTCGGGGGCCGGCGTGGGGGACATGCATCTCGGGCGCTCCAATTCTGCGGGGGGGGGGGGGGCCGGAATCCGTTCGGCCGCCCCCCGGCATCTCGTGACGGGAACGGTATCACACGACCGAGCCGCTTTCAAAATTCCGCGTTCGAGGGGATTTTTTGCCGCGGCCGGCGAATTTCCTGGCAATCGGGGCCGCTCCGTGATTCTATCGGGTTTCCAGAGACTCGACAGAGAGAGAGCGACCCCATGGCGCCAATGCAGACATTGTACCAGTCCTGGCATCACGTTCAAGCGGACCTGTTCCCGTGGCTCGACGAGGAGCTCGGACCGCTTGGCGAGAGGCACCGGCACCTCGTGGCGGTTCTCGAGCTCGCGCGCGTCGAGGGCTTTCTCCCCCGCTTCGGCGGCTTGCCCGGCCGGCCGGCCGAGGACCGCGCGGCGCTGGCCCGCGCGTTCGCCGCCAAGGCGGTCTTCAACCTGCCGACGACGCGCGCCCTGATCGACCGTCTCCAGGTCGACAGGACGCTGCGCCGGCTGTGCGGCTGGTCCGGGATCGGGGAGATCCCGAGCGAGGCGACCTTCTCGCGGGCCTTCGCCGAGTTCGCCGAGCGCGCGCTGCCGGCGCGCCTGCACGAGGCGGTGGTCAGGCAGGCCCTCGGTGACCGCGTGATCGGGCACGTCTCGCGCGACGCGACGGCGATCGAGGCGCGCGAGAAGCCCCAGCCCAGGGCCCCGAAGCCCCCGAAGCCGAAGCGCCGGCGCGGCCGCCCGCGCAAGGGCGAGGAACGGCCCGGGGAGCGGCGGCGTGTGAAGCGCCAGCTCGAGATGACGCTGCCGCAGATGCTCGCCGACCTTCCGAAAGCCTGCAACGTCGGCACCAAGCGGAACGCCAAGGGCCACCAGACCTCCTGGACCGGCTACAAGCTGCACATCGACGCCGCCGACGGCGGCATCCCGGTCAGCTGCATCCTGACCTCCGCCTCGGTCCACGACAGCCAGGTCGCGATCCCGCTGGCGACCATGACCAGCGGACGCGTGACCAACCTGTACGACCTCATGGACGCCGCCTACGACACGGTCGAGATCGGCTGGCACAGCTATCTGCTGGGCCACATCCCGATCATCGACCCAAACCCCCGCAGCAGGGTTGCCAAGGAGCGGATGGCGCGCGAGGCCGCGGTGCGGGAAAGCATCGGCCAGCGCGACCCGAAAGACGCGCGCTACAACGAGCGCTCGAACGTCGAGCGCGTCAACGCCATGCTGAAGGACGACTGCGGCGGCCGACATGTCCGCGTGCGCGGCCACGCCAAGGTCCACTGCCACCTGATGTTCGGCATCCTGGCGCTGACCGTCCACCAGTTGATGCGCCTCCTGAGCTGACTCCTGAACTGAACGCCGCTTCCGCGCCCCCCCGCCCTGCAGTGTCTCCCGCCTCTCGCCGGGGAACGGAGAACCGCGTCCGCCATCCGACGGGCGGGCGCGAATCGGACCCGCAACGGCCCCGGATCCCGGAGAATCGACTCGCCGACGCCGCCCGAGCGACGAAGCAAGGGCGCCGCCCGCCGGAAGTTCCCTCTGTGTTCGACCCGCGGACGCCCCGGGCCGGGCTTCGCCGACCGGGAGTTTTGCAAGTTCCTCGACCGTCCCCGGGATCAACGGGACGGGCCCGCGCCGCGGCTCCGGACCGGCCCGGTCGCCCGCATGACGGGAGTCCGAGCCGGATCCGGCCGGTTGGCGGTGTCCTCGTGGCCCGCCGCGACGGCACGGACGGGACCGCCCCGAGCCGCCTGGAGCGGATGTTCGGCCAGCGCGGGACAGTCCTGGCGGCGACCGGCCCGCGTGATGACCGCGGCGCGGACAGCCTGTACAATGGTCCCGGCGGCCGACCGGCGCCGAGGCGTTTTCCTGACCGATCCAGCGGGAAGTTGCGATGGCAGACCTCTATTCCGGCTACGAGCGCCTGAAGTTCGACAGGCCCGCCGACCGCGTTCTCCGCATCACCATGGACACGCCGGGGCGTCTCAACGCCGCGGACACGGTGATGCACCGCGAACTGGCCTACGTCTGGAAGGACGTCGAAGCCGATCCCGAGACCTCGGCCGCCATCCTCACCGGCGCCGGAGAGGCGTTCTCGGCCGGCGGCGACTACGACATGATCGACGGGCTGATCAACGATTTCGAGACCCGCGTGCGCGGTCTCAGGGAAGCCCGCGACATCGTCTACAACATCGTCAACTGCTCCAAGCCCGTCGTCAGCGCCATGCGCGGACCGGCGGTCGGCGCCGGCCTCGTCGCGGGGATTCTCGCCGACATCTCGATCGCCGCGCGGAACGCGCGCATCATCGACGGCCACACCCGGCTCGGCGTCGCCGCCGGCGACCACGCCGCGATCATCTGGCCGCTGCTGTGCGGCATGGCCAAGGCCAAGTACTACCTGCTGCTGTGCGAGCCCGTGTCCGGGGAGGAGGCGGAGCGCATCGGCCTCGTGTCCATGTGCGTCGACGACGACGCGCTGCAGGACACCGCGGTCGCGGTCGCCGGGAAGCTCGCCCACGGGGCGCCGACGGCGGTCCGCTTCACCAAATACGCCCTCAACAACTGGCTGCGGATGATGGGACCGAACTTCGACACCTCGCTCGCGCTGGAGTTTCTGGGTTTCACCGGCCCGGAAGCGCGCGAGGGGCTGGCCAGCCTGCGCGAGAAACGCCGGCCCGAGTTCGACCCGGATTCCGACCTTTGAACCCGCGGACCGGCGCCATGGCGGACGCCGTCTACGGCAACCTCGACCAGGACGCGCTGAACCGCGAGTACAGCGCCCGGGACACGGTTCCCGACATCGATCCCTTCATCGCCGAGTACCGCCGCCTGAGCGCCGAGGCGCGGAGCACTCTCCGGTGCAGCCTCGACGTCGCCTACGGCCCGCATCCGGACGAGGTCGTGGACGTCTTCCCGGCGGGCGGGGACGCGCCTGTCCTGGTCTACATCCACGGCGGCTACTGGCGCATGCTGAGCCACAGGGAATCCGCTTTCATGGCGCCCGGGATGGTCGCCGCGGGCGCCGCCGTCGTGACCGTCAACTACTCGCTGACGCCCGCCGCCACCCTCGACGAGATCGTCCGCCAGTGCCGCGCCGCGGTCGCCTGGACCTGGTCGCGCGCCGCCGAATTCGGCGGCGACCCCGGGCGGCTGTTCGTCTGCGGCTCCTCGGCGGGCGGCCATCTCGTCGGCATGACGCTGGCGGGGGGCTGGCAGGAGGCCGCCGGGATCCCCGCCGACGCCATCCGGGGCGCGGTGCCGCTCAACGGACTGCACGACCTCGAGCCGGTGCGGCTGTCCAGCGTCAACGAGTGGGCGCGCCTCGACGCGGAATCGGCGCGCCGCAACAGCCCGATCCTCCACCTGCCGGAGAGCGGATGCCCGCTGATCGTCAGCTACGGCGGATCGGAGACCTCCGAGTTCAAGCGCCAGAGCAGGATCTACGCCGACGCCTGGCGGGCCCGGGGCTGGCCCGTCGACGTTTTCGAGCACCCGGAGCGCAACCACTTCGACATCGTGTTCGACCTCGGCGACCGGGACAGCCTGCTCGGCGGCAAGGTCTTCGCCATGATGGGCATCTGACCGGCCGCTTCGGCCGAAGCGCGGGAGATCGCCCATGGCGGCCATCCGGACCACCATCGCCGGCAGCCTGCCCAAACCGCAATGGCTGGCGGAACCCCTGGTTCTGCGCGCGCCCTGGCGGCTCGACGGCGGCGCCCTCGCCGAAGGCCAGGACGACGCCGTGGCGCTGTGGCTCGCCGACCAGGAAGAGGCGGGCATCGACATCGTCACCGACGGCGAGCAGCGGCGGCGCCATTACATCTGGGGCTTTCTCGAGCGTCTCGCCCCGGTCGACTTCGAGAACCCCGGCACGCGCGCAAGCCGCGGCCGGCGCTACGCCGAGGAAACGCCGGCGCCGCGCCTGCTCGGCGAGTTCCGCTGGGACGGGCCCGTGCTGGTCGAGGCGCTGCGCTTCGCCAGGGCCCGCACCGACCGCCGGATCAAGGTCACGCTGCCGGGCCCGATGACCGTCGCCGACAGCGTTCTCGACGAGACCGGCGGCCGGTCCGACGAACGGCTCGCGGTCGACTACGCCGCCGTCGCCAACCTCGAGGCGCGGGCGCTCGCCGACGCCGGGGCGGACGTCGTCCAGTTCGACGAGCCCTGCTTCAACATCTACACGGACGCGGTGCGGGACTGGGGTCTCGAGGTTCTGGAACGGGCGTTCGACGGCGTCGCGGCCCGGCGCGCCGTGCATGTCTGCTACGGATACGGAACCAAGACCGTTCTCGACTGGAAGACCGCCAACCGCGACTGGCGCCACTACGAGGCCACGCTGCCGCTGATCGCGGAAAGCTCGATCGACCAGGTTTCCGTCGAATGCGCGGCGTCGGGCGTCGATCCCGGCGTGCTCGGCGCCCTTCGGGGAAAGGACGTCCTCGTCGGCGTCATCGACGTCGGAACGGAACTGGTCGAGTCCGCCGAAACCGTCGCCGGCCGCATACGCCGGGCGCTCGAGCACGTCCCGGCCGACCGCCTCGTCGCCTGCACCGACTGCGGCCTCGTGCCGCGGAGCCGCGCCGCCGCCCGCGGGAAGCTCAACGCGCTCTGCGCGGGCGCGGCGCTCGTCAACCGGGAACTCGGATTCTGAACGGGCGCCGCTCCGGCGGCGTCACGCCCGGGCCTCGACCCGCCGGACGATCTCCGACGCCATGTCCACGGCCTGCTCGAGCTGG
Organism: Alphaproteobacteria bacterium; assembly: GCA_965214975.1. Taxonomy (GTDB): domain Bacteria; phylum Pseudomonadota; class Alphaproteobacteria; order MPNO01; family UBA830; genus JAJEBT01. The sequence goes on along the minus strand of OZ244055.1, from coordinate 3,128,274 downwards.
GATTCGGTGACCGCGCTGTCGCGCTGCGCCATGATGGCGCAGAGAAGCCGGCCCGCGAGTTCCGAGACGAAGCGCGCCCGCCTGTCGATGCCCGCGGCGTCCATCTCGTCGAGACGCGCTTCGGTCTTCTCGAGGAGATGGCCCAGCTCGTCCCCGATGGACGCGAGCTGGGGGCCGACGTTCTTGCCGTAGTCGTGTTCCTTCTCGGCGTCGGCGAGCTGGCGCCTGAGGCGGACGATGTCGTCCAGAAGACTGTCGGCCATTCGCGGGATTCCCGATCCTCGAGCCGCCACCGAGGCGGGCGCCCCGGCACCGGCAGCATAGCACGGTTCCGCGGGGCGGCAGATTTGACACGCCGCGGACCCGCGCACAACCTCCGGAGGCCATGGCCCGCCCGCGCTCGCGACCGCTCGAACTGCGCCGCGCCGAATGCGGCGGGGATCTCTGGGCGGCCCTCGAGATGTCGCAGTACGCGAAGCTCGTCGAGCACGACGAGCCGGCGTCGGCGGCCGAAGCGACCGGCATGCGCAGACTGGTGCGTTTCCTCTCGGACTGCTCCGAGGACTGGGAAAGCAGGACCGCCGCCGACCAGTCGCTGGCGCTGGAACAGCTCGACGTTCATCTCACGGCGCTCCACGAACTGGAGCTGCACGTCTTCTCCGCGGTCACCAAGGCTCGGTTCGACACCGCCGGCGGCGGGGCCGTCCATCTGCCGCTCGCCATCGTCACGATCTCCCGGGACGACCGCTCGTCGATCGTCGTCACCGTCCCCCGCGCTTTCGGCATCTCGTAGGCGCGGGCGCGCGGCAAGGGGCGCCGGTCAGACGCCTGCGACGGATCCGTCGGCGCGGGGGTCGGAAGCGCCCTCGAACGTGCCGTCGCTCCGCCGCAGGACGGCGCCGGCGTGGCCCATGACGTCCGAGAAGCCCGCAACGACCTCCACGTCGTGGCCGGCCTCGCGCAGCCGGCGGACAATCTCGCGGTCGAACCGGTCCTCGATCCTGAGGCAGGTAGCGTCGTCGCCCCAGGTCCGCCCCAGAACGAAACGCGGAGCGGTGACCGCCTCCTGCAGTCCCTGCCCGAAAGCCGCATGGCGCGTGTGGAACAGCGCCTGGGTCTGCGGCTGGCCTTCGCCGCCCATCGCGCCGTAGGCGAGAACCGAGCCGTCGGGACGTTCGGCCATGGCCGGATTCAGCGTGTGAAACGGCCGGCGGCCCGGCGCCAGCCGGTTGGACGCCCCTTCGCCGAGCGCGAAACTCGCGCCGCGGTTCTGCCACAGGATTCCCGTCTCCTCGAGAACCACCCCCGATCCGAACTCCCAGAACAGGCTCTGGATGAAGGAAACCGCATTGCCGCGCCCGTCGATCGCGCCCATCCAGACCGTGTCGCCGCCGCCGGCCGGGGCGGGCCAGAGCGACGCCCTTCGCATGTCGATCGAGGCGGCGCGGGCGTCGAGGTCGCCCGCGGCAAGGAAGCCCGCCGGATCCACGTCCATCGCGGCGGGGTCGCGGACATGGCGGTCGCGGACGGCGAAGGCGCGCTTGACGCACTCCACCAGCCCGTGGACATGGGCGAAGGTCTCGGCCGCCTCGACCCCGAGCCGGTCGAACAGGCCGAGAATCATGAGCGACGCCAGCCCCTGGGTCGGAGGCGGCATGTTCCACAGCATGCCCGTCGACACGCGGAGCGCGAGCGGCTCGACGGCAAGCGCCCGCTGGCCGGCGAGATCCTCCGCCCGGAGCGGAGACCCCGCCCGTTCCAGATCGGCGGCGACGTCGGCGGCGAGGGCGCCGCGATGGAACGAGTCGAACCCGCCCGCCGCCAGGCGCCGCAGGGTGCGGGCGAGGCGCGGCTGGCGGAACGGTCGGCCCTCGTCGGGCGGCTTTCCGCCAACGAGAAACGCCTCTGCCCAGCCGGCGACGGCGCGCAGCTCGTCGAGCTTGCCGCGCGTGTTGCGGACCTGGCCGGCGGAGACCGGAAAACCCGCCTCGGCATGGTGGACGGCGGCTTCGAGCAACCGCTCGGGAGCGAGGCGTCCGCCGAGGCGGCGCGCAAGACCGAGCGCGGCCTGCCAGCCCGCGACGGTGCCCGCCACGGTGTTGGCGGCGAGGGGCCCGCGAGGCGGAACCGCGCCGCGCCCGGCGTAGAGGGCTTCGGTGACGCCGCCTCCGGCGGGGCCCGCGGCGTCGATTCCGACCGGCGCGGCGCCGGCCGGCCTGACGAGCCAGAACCCGTCGCCGCCGATGCCGTTCATGTGCGGATAGACCACCGCCGCGGCCGCGGCCATCGCGATCATCGCCTCGACGGCGTTGCCGCCGTCCTTCAGCACGTCCCGCCCGGCGTCCGCCGCAAGGCGGTGCGGGGCGGACGCGACCCCGCCCGAAAAACGGGCCGTGTGAAGCATCCCGGTCAGACGTTCCCGGTCGGCGGCGGAAGCCGCCGTGTCACAGAACCCTCACCTCGTCCGGCGCGCGCCCGAGAAGCTTGCGGCAGGCGGCGCGCGCCTCGAGTTCCGCGCTCTCGGCGGAGTCGTGGGAACCGCCCATGTGCCGGCGCCGCCCGTCGCTCCAGATCGACCACAGCCAGTCCACGGACCCGTCGCGCTGCGACCAGCACTCGATCATGATCTCGACCATCGGCGTCGTCCCCTCGCCCCGGCTTATGTGGGCGCCGGCCGCCCCGTTGTCAACGCGCACGGCCCCGCTCGGCGTCGATCAGGTGCACGAACGATCCCATGACGGCGCCCCGGCGCAGCCCCGCGGCCCCGGCCGCGGACCCGGCGGCGTCCCGAAGCGCGAACAGCTTCTCCGCGCCGTCCTCGCGGACGACGCTCGCGTAATGGAACTCGTGGCCGCGGAAGCTCCCGCCCGCGGGCCCCAGCGGCCCCGGGGCGAGCAGTTCGGCCCGCCGGTAGCCGAGATGCAGCCGGCGCTCGGCGAAGGAGGTCTCGAGCGCGAGCAGACCGGCCATCGGATGCACGGCGCCGCCGGCGTCGGTCAGCGACCGTCCGAGAACCATGTAGCCGCCGCACTCGCCGTAGAGCGTCGCCCCGCGGCCCGCGGCCGCCGCCAGGCCGTCCATGAACCGGCGGTTGCCAGCAAGGGTTCCGGCGTGGAGTTCGGGATAGCCGCCCGGGAGATAGACGGCGTCGGCGTCGGCGGCCGGCGCTTCGCCGGCCAGCGGCGAGAAGAAGGCGACCTCGGCGCCGCCGCGCCGCCAGCCGTCGATCACGTGCCCGTAGCGGAACCGGAACGCGTCGTCGGACGCGACCGCGACGCGCCGGCCGAGCGGCGGCACCGGCTCCGGTTCCGGTTCCGGAAAGACGGCGCCCTCCCGGGATTCGGAGAGCACGGCTTCCAGAGCGGCGAGATCCACGTGCGCGGACACCAGATCCGCGGCGGCGTCGAGAAGGCCCTCGAGATCGTCCAGCTCGCTCGCCTGCGTCAGCCCGAGGTGCCGGTCGGGGACGGCGATCCCGGCGCTGCGCGGAAGGCAGCCCAGCACCGGAACGCCGAGAGGTTCCGCGGCCGCGCGCAGGAGCGAGGCGTGGCGTTCGCTCCCGACGCGGTTGAAGACCGCGCCGGCGACGGTCACGTCGTCGCGCCACGTCGCGAAGCCGTGAACCGTGGCCGCGGCGCTCTGGCCCTGGGCGCCGGCGTCGACGACGAGAACCACGGGAAGCCCGAGCCGCGCCGCCAGCTCGGCGGTGGAGCCGGCGCCTCCGGCGCCGCCGTCGAACAGCCCCATCACGCCCTCGCCGAGCACGATCTCCGCGCCCGCCGCGACCTGCCGGTAGAGCGCGTCGAGGAGTTCGGGCCGCATCGCCCAGCTGTCGAGATTGGGGCACGGCCGCCCGCTGGCCGCCTCGTGGAACGCGGGGTCGATGTAGTCGGGGCCGGTCTTGAACGACGACACCGCCCGGCCGCTGCGCGCGAGATGCCTCAGCAGGCCGAGAGTGACGACGGTCTTGCCGCTGCCGGAGGACGGCGCGGCGACGACGGCCCCCCTGGCGGCCGTCATCGGCCGCGCGCGCGTTCCGCGGCCGGCGGCGAAAAGCCGAACGCGCCGCGCAGCCGGACCACGTCGCCGACGACCACGATGGCCGGAGGCTCGACGGCCGCGGCCCTGGCGTCGGCGGCGCAGCCGTCGAGGGTGGTTTCGAGAACGCGCTCGTCGGCCCGGGTCGCCCTGGACACGACCGCCACCGGTTCCGACGGCGCGCGGCCGGCGGCGAGCAGCCGGCTCCGTATCGCCCCGAGATGCTTCAGCGCCATGTAGATCACGAGCACCGGCGACGAGGCGGCGAGCGCCGGCCAGTCGATGCCCCCCGGGACGTCGCCGCCGGCGCCGTGGCCGGTGAGAAAGGTGACCACCGAATTCGTGTCGCGGTGGGTCAGCGGAATGCCGGCATGGGCGAGACCTCCGAGGCCCGCCGAGATCCCCGGAACCACCCGGAACGGCACCCCGGCCGCGGCCAGGGCAAGCGCCTCCTCGGCGCCGCGCCCGAACACGAATGGGTCGCCGCCCTTGAGGCGGACCACGCGCCGGCCGGCGCGGGCCAGCGAGACGAGGCGGGCGGAGATGTCGGGCTGGCGCGGCGACGGCCGGCCGCCGCGCTTGCCGGCGTGAACGATCTCGCATCCGGGCGGAACCAGGGCGAGAACGCCTTCGCCGACCAGCGTGTCATGCACGATCACGTCGGCGTGGCGGATCCCGTTGAGCGCGTGCAGGGTCAGCAGTCCGGGGTCGCCGGGGCCGGCTCCGGTCAACCAGACCCAGCCGGGCTCCGGACGGGGCAGGAAAGGGAGCGGCCGTTCCATCTCCGCTGCTTACCACATATAAGATAGGCGGATAACCGCCGAGGGACGGTGCCCGGAGCCGCCGCGTGACACGAAAACCCCGGACCGAACTCAGGCGCGGATGGACGACCGGCGCCTGCGCCGCGGCGGCGGCCAAGGCGGCCTACACGGCGCTGCTGACCGGCGCGTTTCCCGATCCGGTCCGGATCTCCCTGCCGCGCGGCCAGAGGCCGGCCTTCGCGCTCGCCGTCGAGGAGCTGTCGGCGGCCTCGGCGCGCGCGGGCATCGTCAAGGATGCCGGCGACGACCCCGACGTGACCCACGGCGCGCTCGTGATCAGCGAGGTTTCCCGCGGCGCCCCGGGCGCCGGCGTGACGTTTCGCGCGGGCGCGGGCGTCGGCACGGTCACGCGGCCGGGGCTGCCGCTCGCGGTCGGCGAGCCCGCCATCAACCCGGCGCCGCGCGCCATGATGCGCGCGGCGGTCGCGGAGGTCGCGGACGCCCGCGGCGGAGACGGCGACGTCGCGATCACGGTCTCGGTCGAGAACGGCGAGGAGATCGCCGCCGGCACCTGGAACCCGCGGCTCGGCATCGTCGGCGGACTCTCGATTCTCGGGACGACCGGCGTGGTGGTGCCCTATTCCTGCTCCGCGTGGATCGAATCCATCCGCCGCGGGATCGACGTCGCGCGCGCGGCCGGCGCGCCCGTCGTCGCCGGATGCACCGGCGCGACCTCGGAAGAGGCGGTCCGCCGAATGCTGTCCCTTCCGGACCACGCGATGATCGACATGGGGGACTTCGCCGGGGGAATGCTCAAGTACCTGCGCGACCATCCCGTGCCCGTCGTCCACATCGGCGGCGGGTTCGCCAAGATCGCCAAGCTCGCGCAAGGCCATCTCGACCTCCATTCCGGACGCAGCCGCGTGGATTCCCGGCGGCTGGCGGCCATGGCCGCGGATCTCGGCGCCAGCGACGCCGCGCGCCGGCGCATCGGCGGCGCCGAAACCGCCGCCGCCGCGCTCGGGACCGCGCGCGCGAACGGACTCGCCCTCGGCGACGCGGTGGCGCGCGAGGCCCGGAAGACGGCCCGCCGCACCGCCCCGGGGATCGACATCGGGATTCTCGTCTTCGACCGCGGCGGCGACCTCGTCGGCCGGGCTCCGCCGCGAAGAGATGGCTGAAGCCCCCCACGTCCTGGTGCTGGGCGGCACGTCCGAGGCCGTCGAAACCGCCGAGGCGCTCGCCGGGCGCTGCAGGGTCACCTACGCGCTGGCGGGGCGAACCGCGGCGCCGGTCCTGCCCGCGGGCGCCGCGACGCGGACCGGAGGCTTCGGCGGCGCCGACGGCCTCGCGGAATGGCTCGCGAAGACCTCGGCCGCGGCCGTGATCGACGCGACGCATCCGTTCGCGAACCGCATCGCCGCCAACGCGGCGGAGGCGGCCGCGCGGACAGGCACGCCGCGGCTGAAGCTGCTGCGCCCCGCCTGGAGGGAGGCGCCCGGCGACGACTGGCGGCCTGCGCGCGATGCCGAGGACGCGGCGCGTCTTCTGGAAACGCGCGAAGGCGCGACGTTTCTCGCCGTCGGAAGCCGGGAGCTGCGGGCGTTCGCGGGCCTTTCGGGCCGCCGTTTCGTGGTGCGGACGGTCGACGCCGATGTCGAGATTCCGCTTCCCGGCGCCGTTCATGTCGTCGGCCGCGGCCCGTTCGCCGTCGACGAGGAGGCGGCACTCATGGACAGGCAGGGAATCGAGACCCTGGTGACCCGAAACGCCGGCGGCCGCGCGACCTACGCCAAGATCGAGGCGGCGCGGCGAAGGGAAACGCCGGTCGTCATGATCGACCGGCCCGCCCCGCCGCCGGGAGAGGTCCGCACCGACCGGCGCGGCGCCGTGGCCTGGCTTGCCGAACGCGTTCGCGTCCGGCCGGCGCCATGACCGGCACGGCTCCGCAAGCGGACCGAAACGGCCGGGGAGCGGCAAGGCTCCGGCAACGGCGAAAGAAGGGGCGGGGAAGTGACGGTCGACGCCAGGGGACTTCGCCGAACGGCGGTCCCGGCAGCGCGTTCGTCTCCGTCGCCTTTCCCTGCTGGGACAAAGACGGCACGAACCCGCGGTTCGCCGCCGGCCGCGATCTTTCGACACCGCCGCGACGGCAGGCGGTTGCCCGGCGGAAACCCGCTCGCTCGCTCGGGAGGAAGGCTTCGTCCTCGGCTCGGGCTCGCCGGGAAAGCCGGTTGAACATCCCGGAACCCGTCAGCAGGCCGTTTTCACGTCCGGATTCAATCGAATGGCACGGATCCGCCAATTGCGTGCTCATGCACTCATCAGTTCCCGAGACGCGCGACCAGATCGTCGAACTGCTCCAGGGAGCCGCAGAACACGGTCAGCTTCCCGCGCTTGCCGTCGAACGCGACGTCGACCTTGAGGCCCAGGATGTCGCCCAGCCTCTTTTCCAGGGCCAAGGTGTCGGCATCCTTGCTCTTCGCGCCTCCCTTTCCGCCCCCGGTTCCCGTCCGGCGTCTGCCGCCGGAGACGATTCTCTCGGTCTCCCGCACCGAAAGCCCTTCGGCCACCACCTCCTTCGCCATCGCCGCCGGGTCCGAAGCGCCCAGAAGCGCGCGGGCGTGCCCGGCCGTGAGGCTGCCTTCGGACACCAGCGCGCGCACGCCGTCGGGCAGATCGAGCAGCCGCAGCGTGTTCGCGACATGGGGGCGGCTCTTGCCGACCATCTCGGCGACGGCGGCCTGGCTCTTCCCGAAATCCCGCGCCAGCCGCGCATAGGCCTCGGCCTCCTCGATCGGCGTCAGGTCGTCGCGCTGGAGATTCTCCACGAGCGCGACCGCAAGGGCCTCCTCGTCGCCGAGGTCGCGCACGACCGCCGGCAGTTCGTGCAGGCCCGCCTGCTGGGCGGCCCGCCAGCGCCTCTCGCCGGCGACGATCTCGAAGACGTCGGCTTCGCGACCGCTCGGACGGACGATCAGCGGCTGGAGAACGCCCCGCTCCCGGACCGACCGCACCAGCTCCCCGAGCGCGGCGTCGCCGAACGCCTTGCGCGGCTGCTCGGGGTTCGGGACCAGCCGCCCGACCGGCAGCTTCCGGAGCCGTTCCCCGGAAGCGGCGGACCGCTCCCCGAACAGGGTCTCGAGGCCCCGCCCCAGGCGGGGCGCGTCCCGTGAGGCGCTCATGGGCGGCCCCGCCGGAGAATCTCGCCGGCGAGCGCGGCGTAGGCCCGGGATCCCGCGCAGTTCAGGTCGTAGAGAAGCGCCGGCTTGCCGTGGGACGGCGCCTCGGAGACCGTGACGTTCCGCGGAATGACGGTGTCGAACACCCGGTCGCCGAAATAGCCGCGCACGTTGGCGCTGACCTCGCCGGTGAGGCGGTTCCGGGAATCGTGCATGGTCAGAAGGATGCCCTGCAGCTCGAGAACCGGGTTGAACGAGGCCCGGACCTGCTCGATCGTGTCCATCAGCTGGCCGAGGCCCTCGAGCGGCAGGAATTCGCATTGCAGGGGAACGATCACGGCGTCCGCGGCCGCGAGGCCGTTTATGGTCAGGAGCCCGAGCGCCGGCGGACAGTCGATGAGGATGTAGTCGTAGCGGGCGGCGACCGGTTGCAGGGCCCGACGCAGCCGACGCTGCGGGTCGCGCAGGTTCGCGATCTCGATCTCGGCGGCCGACAGATCGATCGTGGCGGGGACGATCTCGAGATTCCGGATTTCGGTCCGCATGGCGACGTCGGCGAGCGGAACGCCGTCGATCAACATGCCGTAGGTTCCCGCTGTGCGACCGTCCCGGGAGATTCCGAAACCGGTGGAGGCGTTGCCCTGCGGATCGAGATCGACCACCAGCAGTTTCTTGCCCACGATAGCCAGCGCGGTCGCGAGATTGATCGCGGTCGTGGTCTTGCCGACGCCGCCCTTCTGGTTGGCGACCGCCAGAACGCGTCCGCGCGACGGCGCCTCCCCGGTCTGCCGGTCCTGCGGAACCGGACGCGCGACGGCGGCTTCGCTCGAGTTCAATCCGCGGCTCCCCTGCTGCCGCCGGCCTCCGGTGCCGGCCCGCCGGCCAGCGGCGCGATCCCGCGAAGGCGCAGAACGCGCGCCGAGGGCGCGCTCAGGCTGGCAAAACTCTCGACCTGCATTGTCCAGCGCTTTCGCGCCGCGGTCAATTCGCGCCGCCAGTTCCTGCCCTTGAGGAACAGACAGCAGCGCGGATGCAGGAATCCCGCGAGAAAGCAGAGATCCTCGAGCGGCGCCACGGCCCGGGCGACCACGATGTCGGCGACCGCCTCTCCGGGCGCCAGCGCCTCGATCCGGGCGTTGAGAACCGACGCCGGCGCTTCGGTGACGCGGACCGCTTCCCTGAGAAAGGCGCATTTGCGCGCGTCCGCCTCGACGAGCAGCATCGGGAACCCGGTGACGACGGCCAGCACCAGCCCCGGGAATCCCGCGCCGCTGCCCAGATCCGCGACGGTCGGAGGCGAACGGCTCTCCTCGCGCAGACGGGGCGCAAGCTGGGCGGAATCCAGCATGTGGCGCCGCCACAGATCGGGCAGGGTCGACGGCGCCACCAGATTGACGGTGTTCTGCCACTTGCCGAGGAGATCCGCGTAGGCGCCCAGCCGCTCGAGTGTTTCACGTGAAACATGCGCCATGCGGGCGAAGCGTTCCGGACCCAGAACGCCGCCCGTCGGCGCGGCGCCGACGCTATGCGACGGCACGCGAAGCCCGGCGCGGACGCGGACGGAGATGGCGCAGGAGCGCGGTCAACGCGGCGGGGGTGATGCCCGGGATGCGGCCGGCCGCGCCGAGGGTGACGGGCCGCGCGGCTTCCAGTTTCTCGCGGGCCTCGTTCGAGAGTCCCCCGATCCGCGCGAAATCCAGGTCCGGGGGCAGTTCCAGTTCCTCGTCCCTGCGGAACGCGTCGATGTCCGCCTGCTGGCGGTCGAGATATCCGGCATAGCGCGAATCGTTGGCGATCTGGCGCAGGATCGGCACCGGGATTCCGGCAACCGAGGGCCAGACCCGCGCGAGGGCCTCCGGAGAGACGCCCGGCTGGCCGGCGAGTTTCGCGGCGCTGCGCGCGACCCCGTCCTCCGAAACCGCGATGCCGCACGCGTTCAGGCGCCGCGGCAACGCCGAAAGTCTCCCGAGCCTCGCCCGCGCCGCGGCGAGAGCCTCCATCTTGCCGGCGAACGCCGCGGCGCGCCCGGCGGACACGCAGCCGGCGCGCAGGCCGACCGGGGTCAGGCGCTGGTCGGCGTTGTCGGCGCGCAGCGACAGGCGGTACTCGGCCCGCGAGGTAAACATCCGGTAGGGTTCCGGCGCCCCGCGGGTGACGAGGTCGTCGATCATGACGCCGGTATAGGCCTCGGCGCGGTCGAGCGTGAACGGCCGGCCGCCGGAGGCCGCGCGCGCCGCGTTGACGCCGGCCACCAGGCCCTGGGCCGCGGCCTCCTCGTATCCGGTCGTGCCGTTGATCTGCCCCGCGAGAAACAGGCCCCGGACGCCCCGCACCGCCAGGGTCGGCAGGAGCCCCCGGGGATCCACGAAATCGTACTCGATCGCGTAGCCGGGCCTGGTCACGCGCGCCCGCTCGAGCCCGGGGATGTGCGCCAGAATCTCGCGCTGCACCTCTTCCGGAAGCGAGGTCGAGATTCCGTTGGGGTAGACCGTGGAATCGTGCAGCCCCTCGGGCTCGAGGACGATCCGGTGACTGTCCCGGTCGGCGAAACGCACCACCTTGTCCTCGATCGACGGGCAGTAGCGCGGGCCGGACGCGGTGATTCGGCCCGAATGCATGGGAGCGCGGTGCAGGTTGGCGCGAATGATCTCGTGCACCCGGGGGTTGGTGGAGGTGATCCAGCAATCGATCTGGGGCACGCGGATGCGGTCGGTGAGGGTCGAGAACGGCTCCGGCGGATCGTCCCCCGCCAGGGTCTCGAGCGCGCTCCGGTCGATGCTGTCGCCATCGATGCGCGGCGGCGTTCCGGTCTTGAGGCGACCGAGCCCGAGCCCGCACCCGGCGAGCGCAGCGGACAGGCCGCGCGCCGGCGCCTCCCCGGCCCGGCCCGCCGGCGTTTTCCGCTCGCCGACATGGATCAGGCCGTCGAGAAAGGTTCCCGTCGTCAGCACGGTCGCGGCCGCCCGGACGGTCTCGCCGTCGGCGAGCACGACCCCGCTGATGGCCGGACGGCCACCGCCGCCGACCGCAAGGCTCTCGACCGCGCCCTCGCGGATCTCGAGATTCTCCCGGTCGCGGAGAATGTCCTGCACCGCCGCCCGGTAGAGCGCCCGGTCGGCCTGGGCCCGCGGACCCTGCACCGCCGGCCCCTTGCTGCGGTTGAGCAGGCGGAACTGGATGCCCGCGCGATCGATCGCGCGGCCCATGACGCCGTCGAGGGCGTCGATTTCCCGAACCAGGTGCCCCTTGCCGAGTCCGCCGATCGCGGGATTGCAGGACATCTCGCCGATGGTGCCGAGCCTGTGGGTGACCAGGACGGTGCGCGCGCCGGCCCGCGCGGCGGCGTCCGCCGCCTCGCAGCCGGCGTGGCCGCCCCCGACCACGACCACATCGTGAGAGAACATCCTTCCCGTCATGGCCCGCTGTCTATAGCGCGTCGGCAGGGCTGTAAAGCCCCGCGGGGAGATGTTTCACGTGAAACACCCGCCCGGCGCCGGCGCCTACTTGCCGATGCAGAACTCGGCGAACACCGCGTCGAGGACATCCTCGACATCGACGCGCCCGGTGATCCGGCCCAGCGCGCGCGCCGCGAGCCGGAGATCCTCGGCGGCCAGCTCGGGGCCGTCCGCCCGCCGGGCGCGTTCCAGCGCGTCCGCGCACTCCTCCAGGGCCGCGCGGTGGCGGACGCGGGTGAGCGGCGCATGATCGCCGACCGCCATCGCCTCGGCGGCGCGGCTCTCGACGCGGCGCAGCAGTTCGGCCAGTCCCGCGCCCGTCAGCGCGGAAACCCCGACGGCCGGGACGCCGGCGACGCCGGACGGCGCCGGCCCGCAGAGGTCGGTCTTGTTGACGACCGCGAGCGCGCCGACGCCGAGAAGCTCGACGCTCGCCGGATCCGGAAGCCGCGTGCCGTCGAAAACCACGATCCGGAGATCGGCCGAACGCGCCCGCTCCCGCGCCCGGCGCACCCCTTCCTCCTCGACCTCCGAGACGCCCCGGCGCAACCCCGCGGTGTCGGCCAGGACCACCGGCCAGCCGCCCAGGTCGAGGCGGATCTCGATCACGTCGCGCGTGGTGCCGGCGGTCTCCGACACGATCGCCGCGTCCCGTTCCGCGAGCGCGTTGAGCAGCGACGACTTGCCGGCGTTGGGCGCGCCGACAATGGCGACGTGAAGGCCGTCGCGCAGCCGCTCGCCGCGGCGGCTGTCCCGGAGAAAGTCCCGGATCCCGGTTTCCAGTTCCGGGATTCCGGCAACCGCCCGGTCCGCCGCGTCCGGGGGCACGTCCTCGTCCGCGAAGTCGATCGCGGCCTCGACATGGCCGGCGATGCGGATCAGCGCCGCCCGCCACGCCTCCAGCCGGCCCGAGAGGCCTCCCCGAAGCTGCCGGAGAGCCTGGCGCCGCTGGCTCTCGGTTTCCGCGTCGACCAGATCCGCGAGCCCCTCCGCCTCGGCAAGATCGAGCTTGCCCGCGAAAAAGGCCCGGCGCGAGAATTCCCCGGGCGCCGCGGGGCGGAGGCCGGGCTGGCGCGCCAGCACCTCCAGCACGGCCTCGACGGTCGCGCGCCCGCCATGGACGTGGAATTCGGCCACGTCCTCGCCGGTGAAGCTCGCCGGCCCGGGGAACCACAGCGCCAGCCCGTCGTCCAGGATCCGGCCGTCCGCCGGATCCCGCAGCAGACAGCGCGCGGCGCGGCGCGGAGGCGGCTGCTCCCCGAGACCCGCCAGCCGGTTGAGAACGGGCCCCGCCACGGGGCCGGACAGGCGAATCACGGCGACGCCGGCGCGCCCGGGGGCCGTCGCCGGGGCGAAGACCGTGTCGTCAGGCATCGGCGGGCCGCGCCGACGGCGCGCCCATCAGGTGCTCATGCACGCTTTCGGCAGGGCCGGCGGCCACGCCACCGCGGTGGCGGACCTTTCCAGTGCATATGCACTCTTCGCGGGCGGGGCCGTCCGCGGGAACCTGCCGGAAGGCGCTGGGTTTCACGGCGGCCGTCCCGTATACTCGCGCCCCGTCCCGGCCGGCTGCCGACAGGTTGCGCCCATGTCCCGAAACCTCCTCTCCGAAGAGACGAGCCCCTATCTTCTCCAGCACGCCGACAACCCGGTCCACTGGCGCGGCTGGGGGCCCGAGGCGCTGGCCGAAGCGAAGGCCTCGGACCGGCCGGTGCTGCTGTCGGTCGGATACGCCGCCTGCCACTGGTGTCACGTCATGGCCCACGAATGCTTCGAGAACGTCGAGATCGCGACGCTCATGAACGACCATTTCGTCAACGTCAAGGTCGACCGCGAGGAACGGCCCGACATCGACACCATCTACCAGCATGCCCTGCAGGTGACGGGCCAGCAGGGCGGATGGCCGCTGACCATGTTTCTCACTCCGGACGGCACGCCGTTCTGGGGCGGCACCTATTTTCCGCCCGCTCCAGCCTTCGGCCGGCCCGGCTTTCCCCAGATTCTCAGGGCGGTCTCCGACCTCTGGAAAGGGCAGCGGGAAAAGGCCCTGCAGGCCGCCGCCGGCCTCGACCGCGAGCTGCGCCGCATCTGGGAGCCGGCGGCCAACGACGCCGGCGGCGGCTTCCTTTCCCTTGACGTCAACGACCGCGCGGCGGAACGACTGGCGCGCGAGTTCGACATGGTTCACGGAGGCTTCGGCCGCGCCCCGAAATTTCCCAACCCCTCGATCCACGAGCTGCTCTGGCGCGTCCATCTGCGCACCGGCGACGGGACGCTCCGCGACGCCGTTCTCCTGTCGCTGACGAAGATGTGCCAGGGCGGCATCTACGACCATCTCGGCGGCGGCTTCGCCCGCTACTCGACGGACGACCGGTGGCTGGTTCCGCATTTCGAGAAGATGCTCTACGACAACGCGCAGATCGTCGACCTGCTGGTCTCCGCCTGGCAGACGACCCGCTCGCCGCTGTTCGCGCAGAGGGCGGCGGAGACCCTCGAATGGACGCTGCGCGAGATGACCGCGCCCGGCGGCGACGACGGCGCGGCCGGGTTCGCCGCCTCCTACGACGCGGATTCGGAGGGCAGGGAAGGGCTCTTCTACGTGTGGTCCGCGGACGAGATCGACGCCCTTCTCCGCGAGGACGCCGAACTGTTCAGGACCGTCTACGACGTCACGCCCGAAGGCAACTGGGAGGGCGCCTCGATTCTCAACCGCACCGCGCGGCCCGACCCGCTCGACGACGCAGGCGAGGCGCGGCTCGCGGCAGCGCGGGAAACGCTGCGCGAGGCCCGCGCTGCCCGGGTTCCGCCCGGCTGGGACGACAAGGTGCTCGCCGACTGGAACGGCCTGATGATCGCGGCCATGGCCCGCGCCGCCATGGTCTTCGACCGGCCCCGGTGGCTCGCGGCGGCGCGCGGCGCGTTCGACTTCGTGCGCGACCGCATGTCGAGGGACGGCCGGCTGGGCCATTCCTGGCGCGCCGGCGTTCTCAAGCACGCCGCCACGCTCGACGACCACGCCAACATGGCGCGGGCGGCCCTCGCGCTCTTCGAGGCCACCGGAGCGGCCGCCTACGCCGACGCCGCGCGCGCGTGGACGGAAACCGTCGAGGCCCGTTACCGGGACAAGGCCAACGGCGGCTATTTCTTCACCGCGGACGACGCCGAGGCGCTGCTCGTGCGCACGCGGAGCGCCGCCGACAACGCGACCCCCGCGGGCAACGCGACGATGGCCGACGTCCTGATCCGCCTCCACCACCTGACCGGGGAGCGCGTCTTTCTGGAACGGGCCGAGACCCTGTTCCGGGCGTTCGCCGGCGAGACCCTGAACAACGTGTTCGGCTCCGCCTCGCTTCTGTGCGCGAGCGAACTCGTTCACCGCTTCGTCCAGGTCGTGATCGCGGGGCCGCCGGACGATCCCGTCACGAAGGCTCTCGCCACGGTCGCGTGGCGGACCCCCGGAGCGGGGCGGCTCGTCGTCCCGGTCCACGGCGGCGCCCGCCTCCCCGACGGGCACGTCGCCGCCGGCAAGGGGCCGCTCGACGGGCGGCCCGCGGCCTACGTCTGCGCCGGCCGGACCTGTTCCCTGCCGGTCGCGGAGCCGGCCGAACTGCAGGCGCTGCTCGAGCGGCCGTGGGTCTCCTGAACGCGGCCTCCCCGCTCGGGCCGCTCTCCATCGAGGAGACGGGGGGACGCCTCGTCCGGCTCGGCTGGGGCGGCGCTCCGGACGACGAGCCGACGCCGCTCCTGCGCGAGGCCGCCCGCCAGCTCGACGCCTACTTCGCCGGCCGGCTGGTCCGCTTCGACCTGCCGCTGGCACCCGCGGTCAGCGACTTCGGGCGCCGCGTCGGCGAAGAGCTCGCGGCCATCCCCTACGGAGAGACCGCGACCTACGGACGCGTCGCCCGACGGCTCGGGAGTTCGGCGCGCGCCGTGGGCCGGGCCTGCGGCAACAACCCGCTTCCCGTCATCGTTCCCTGCCACCGGGTCGTCGCGGCCGCCGACGCGGGCGGATATTCCGGCAAGGGCGGTCTTCGGACGAAAACCTATCTTATTGACATGGAAAGACGTTTCCTCTCCACGGAGCGCCGGTCCGCGACCCGGGCTTGACCACGGGTCGCATTTTTGCCACAATGGTTCCCGTTGGCGGAGCCGCGCCGTTCTCGGGCGCGGCGACGGCGTTCCCGAGATCCGGAGACGGCAATGACGAACATGAAGATCGACGCGAGCGACGGCAGCGGGAGTTTCTCGGCCTACTGCGCGACGCCCGCAGGGGGTGACGGTCCGGGCATCGTGGTCCTGCAGGAGATTTTCGGCGTCAACGGGTTCCTGCGCGACGTCTGCGACCACTACGCCGGCAAGGGCTACATCGCCGTCTGCCCGGACCTGTTCTGGCGCATCGAGCCCGGCGTCGAGCTGACCGACAAGAGCCAGGCCGAATGGGACCGCGCGTTCGAGCTCATGAACGCCTTCCTGCCGCTGTTCGAGCAGGGTGTCGCCGATATCCAGGCGACGGTTTCCGCCCTCCGGACGCTTGGCGGCTGCACCGGAAGGGTCGGTGCCGTCGGTTACTGCCTGGGCGGCAGCCTGGCCTTCGCGGCCGCGTGCCACACCGACGTCGATGCGGCCTCCGGCTACTACCCCGTCCAGATCGAGAACTCTCTCGACGCCGCGGCGGGCATCCGCAACCCCCTGATCCTGCATCTCGCCGAGAAGGACGGCTACTGCCCGCCGGAGGCGCAGGAGAGGATCTCCGCCGAGCTCGGCCGCAACCCCCACGTGACGGTCCACTCCTATCCCGGCGTCGACCACGCGTTCGCGCGGACCGGCGGCGAGCACTACGACGCCGCGGCCGCGGCGACCGCCAACGCGAGAACCGAGGAACTGTTCTCCGGAAGCCTCGGCTGAACACCGGAACCGGCGAACGCCTCTCAACGCCTCTCACACCGAAGGAAAGAAACCAGCCATGCCCAAAGCCATCGTGATCGAGAAGCCCGGCCCTCCGTCATCCATGAAGTGGCGGGACATCGACATCGGTCGCCCGGGCAAGGGCAAGGTCACCGTGCGCACAGAGACCATCGGGGTCAACTTCATCGACATCTACCAGCGGATGGGCCTCTACCCGATGCCGCTGCCCTTCACGCCCGGCGGCGAGATGTGCGGCGAGATCGAGGCCGTCGGTTCCGGCGTCACGGGCTTCAGGATCGGGGACCGCGTCGCGACCGGCACCGCCGGCAGCGGATGCTACGCCGAGGCCGTCAACATCGACGCCGGCAAGCTCGTCAAGGTGCCGCGCGACATCTCGAGCGACATCGCGGCCGCGATGATGCTCCAGGGCATGACCGTCCGGTACCTTCTCCGCAGCGTCTACAAGGTCTCCTCAGGCGACGCCATCCTGATCCACGCGGCCGCCGGCGGCGTCGGGCTGATCCTGTGCCAGTGGGCCAAGCATCTCGGCGCCACCGTGATCGGCACCGTCGGCTCCCCCGCCAAGGCCCGGCTCGCGAAGGCCAACGGCTGCGACTATCCCATCATCTACACGCGCGAGAATTTCGTGAACCGGGTGCGCAGGATCACCAAGGGGGAAATGCTGCCCGTGGTCTACGATTCCATCGGCAAGGCGACGTGGCCGGCCCTCGCTCGACTGCCTCCGGCCGCGGGGGCTGTTCGTGAGCTTCGGCAACGCTTCCGGGCCGATCCCTCCCATCGACCCCGCGATCCTGGCGCAGAAGGGGTCGCTGTTCATGACCCGCCCGACGCTGTTCGACTACGCCTCGACGCCCGAGACGACCAAGCGCATGGCCAACGACGTCATCAAGGTGATCAGGTCGGGAGCCGTGAAGGTCCAGGTCAACCACAAGTACTCGCTGCGCGAGGCGGCGCGCGCCCACGGCGACCTGGCGGCGCGCAAGACCATGGGGTCGATCGTTCTCGAGCCGTGATTCCCGCGCCGTTCGGCGTTCCGGAACGGCCTACTGGTTCATCGATTCGAAGAACTCGCCGTTCGACTTCGTGCCCTTGAGCTTGTCGAGCAGGAACTCCATCGCGTCCACGACGCCCATGGGCGTGAGGATGCGCCGCAGAACCCACATCTTGGCCAGGACGTCCTTCTCGACCAGCAGCTCCTCCTTGCGCGTGCCCGACTTGGTGATGTCCATCGCGGGGAACGTGCGCTTGTCGGACAGCTTGCGGTCCAGAATGATCTCCGAGTTGCCGGTTCCCTTGAACTCCTCGAAGATGACCTCGTCCATGCGGGAACCGGTGTCGACGAGAGCGGTGCCGATGATCGTCAGCGACCCTCCCTCCTCGATGTTGCGGGCCGCGCCGAAGAAGCGCTTGGGACGCTGGAGCGCGTTGGCGTCGACGCCGCCCGTCAGCACCTTGCCCGACGACGGCACGACCGTGTTGTAGGCGCGGGCGAGGCGGGTGATCGAATCCAGCAGGATCACGACGTCGCGCTTGTGCTCGACGAGGCGCTTGGCCTTCTCGATCACCATTTCGGACACCTGCACGTGGCGGGAGGCCGGCTCGTCGAAGGTCGAGCTGATGACCTCCCCGTCGACCGACCGCTGCATGTCGGTGACCTCTTCGGGACGTTCGTCGATCAGCAGCACGATCAGGTAGACCTCGGAATGGCCGGAGGTGATCGAGGCTGCGATCGACTGCAGCATCATCGTCTTGCCGGTGCGCGGCGGCGCCACGATCAGCGCCCGCTGCCCCTTGCCCAAAGGGCAGATGAGATCGACCACGCGCGACGTCTTGTCGGACGAAGCCGGATCCGCCGGCTCCAGTTCCAGCTTCTCGTCCGGATAGAGCGGCGTCAGGTTGTCGAAGTTGATCCGGTGACGGACCCTTTCCGGCTCGTCGAAGTTGATCCGCCCGACCTTGAGCAGCGCGAAATACCTCTCGCCGTCCTTCGGCGCGCGGATCTCGCCCTCGACGGTGTCGCCGGTGCGCAGCCCGAACCTGCGGATCTGGCTCGGCGACACGTAGATGTCGTCCGGACCGGGCAGGTAGTTCGCCTCGGGCGAGCGCAGAAAGCCGAAACCGTCCTGCAGGATCTCGAGAACCCCGATGCCGGAGATGGCGTCCCCGTTCTCGGCCACCTGCTTGAGGATCGCGAACATGATGTCCTGCTTGCGCATGTTGGACGCGTTCTCGATCTCGAGCCGCTCCGCCTCCACGACCAGGTCGGCGGGAGCTTTCCGTTTCAGTTCCTGAAGATTCATGACTTCGACCGAATGGTGAAGATGGAAGAAGGCGGGATGCGTCTGATGCCGGGCAGCGGAACGCCTACGCGCAACGAACAGACGATTTTCGGAAGATGCGCAAGGCGCGCGGCGGAGCGTGGACGCGTCCGACGGCGTGACGGTATACCGGATCCGGAAAGAAAACAACCCCGGGAAAACAGGACCGGTTTCGGGGTCGTCGACGGGCGGGCGGAAGCCGTCGCCGGCGCTGCGCCGTCGTCGACATCTCCGCCGCCGAGCGGGACGGTCATGCCGGTCTTCACGGGCGACACCAGGCGCTGCGATCCCGACCGGCGCGATCGCCCGGATGACGGGGCCGCCCCAGCCTGCCCCGAGCGAACGTTCGGCCGGCGCGGGACGGTCCCGACCCTTCGACGTTCGGGGCGGAACGGATCCGCGAGGCGATGGCGGACGGCGCGGCGGCGCCTATAATGGCCCCTCTCCCCGAACCGAACGCGCGGGACCGTCCGATGACAGAAAGATTCGAGCAGGCGCTCGTCGACGCCGCCTGGCCCTACTGGGAATGCGAGGGCGAGATCGCGAAACGCTTCTTCGCCCGGGCCACGGACGAGGATCACCTGTTCTATCTCCGGGCCCAGCTGTGGAAGGAACTCAATCCGGTGGACGGATACTTCAACGGCCTCCATCGGGAACTGAAGGATCTCGCCGACAGCTTCCCGGACATCGACCGGACCATCAGCCGCCACGACTACCACTTCCTGCTGCTGCAGCTGGCCGACGAGTTCCACCACTACGTGCTCCTCGCGGACATCTTCGAGCACGTGGCGGGGCGCCGGATCACGGCCGGCGACACCGTGCAGATGCCGCAGGAAAAAAGGCTCGGCGAGCTGCGCCGGCGCCACGTCGACGGCGGCGACCCGCTGGCCAGGGCCGCGGTCGGCTTCACCGAGGGCGGCGGCGCCCGGCTGTTCCGCGAGGGCGCGAGACTCTCGGGGTCGACGGTCAACGACATGACGGCCCGCGCCATGCGGATCATCTACGACGACGAGAGGGACCACTACGCCGAACAGGCCAGGGTGTGCGTCGCGCTGATCTCGTCGGACGGGGATCTCGCGCGCATGACCGAGACGGTGCGCGAGATCAGCATGCAGCGGGTCCGCATGCGCGCCGAGATGTTCCCGGGGGCGATGACCCCCGGGGAGATAGACGCCTTCATCGCCGAAAACGCGCGGCGCTGACCTCGGGCCGCGCTCACCCGAGCGCCGCCACCCCGGGAAGCGTCCTGCCCTCGAGCCATTCTAGGAACGCGCCGCCGGCCGTGGACACGTAGGAGAACCGGTCCGCCGCCCCCGCCGCCGCCAGGGCGGCCACCGTGTCGCCGCCGCCCGCCACGCTGTCGAGGACGCCGGCCGCGGTCAGTTCGGCGACGACGCGCGCCACGCGCGTCGTCGCCGCGTCGAAGGGCGGGTTCTCGAAAGCGCCCAGAGGGCCGTTCCAGATCAGCGTCTTCATGCCGCCGAGGCGGGCCGCCAGCCCTTCCGCGCTGTCCGGCCCGATATCGAGGATCATCGTTCCGGAGGGCACCGCCCCGACCGGAACCGCTTGCGCGACCGCGCCGTCATCGAGTCCCGCCGCGACGACGACGTCCGAGGGCAGCACGATCTCGCAGTTCGCGGCATCGGCGGCGGCAAGAACGGAGCGCGCCGTGTCCGCCATGTCGCGTTCGCAGAGCGACGCGCCGACATCCGTCCCGAGCGCGTGAAGAAACGTGTTCGCCATCGCGCCGCCGATCACGAGCGCGTCGAACCGCCCGGCCAGGTTCTCCAGAAGGTCGAGCTTGGTGGAGATCTTCGCCCCGCCGACGATCGCGCAGGCTGGCCGCTCCGGGTTGTCGAGCGCCCCTTCGAGCGCCGCGAGCTCCGCCTCCATCAGCCGCCCGGCGGCGGCCGGAAGCAGGCGTGCCAGAGCGTCGATCGAGGCATGGGCCCGGTGGGACGCGGAAAAGGCGTCGTTGACGTAGATGTCCGCGACCGCGGCAAGCCTTTGCGCGAACGCCGGATCGTTGGCCTCCTCGCCGGCATGGAAGCGCAGGTTCTCCAGCAGCGCCACGCCCCCCGGCCCCGCCTCGGCCGCCGCCCGCTCGGCCGGCGGGCCGACGCAGTCGGAGGCGAACGCCACCGCCCGGCCGCCGAGCGCGGACGACAGCGCGCCCGCGACGGGGGCGAGGGAGAGAGCCGGGTCGGGCCGGCCGCCGGGCCGGCCGAAATGCGAGGCCACGATCACCGTCCCGCCGGCGCCGGCGAGCTCGCCCACGGTCGGCGCGAGCCGGTCGATGCGGGTCGCGTCGGCGACCTTGCCGTCCCGGACCGGCACGTTCAGGTCGGCGCGCAGGAAGATCCGCCTGCCCGCGGGATCGAGGTCGTCCAGGCTCCTGCGGGCCATCGGCCGGCGGCGCCGGATCAGCCGAGCCGCCCCATGGCCACGGCGGTGTCGAGCATGCGGTTGGAGAACCCCCATTCGTTGTCGTACCAGCTCAGCACGCGGACGAACCGGCCGTCGATCACCTGGGTCTGGGTCACGTCGAACACCGACGACGCGGGATCGTGGTTGAAGTCCTCCGACACGAGCGGCGCCGCGTTGATCTCCAGAATGCCCTTGAGGCGGCGGCTGCGCGCCGCCTTCCTGGCGGCGTCGTTGATCTCGCCGGCCGTGGTCTTCCGCCCCGGGACGAAATTGAAGTCGATCATCGACACGTTCGCGGTCGGCACCCGGACCGCCGTGCCGTCGAGCTTGCCGTCGAGCTCCGGCAGGACGCGGCCGACGGCCTTGGCGGCACCGGTCGACGTCGGGATGATCGAGTGCGCCGCCGCGCGCGCCCGGCGCGGATCCCCGTGCAGGGTGTCGAGAATGCGCTGGTCGCCCGTGTAGGCATGCACGGTCGTCATGTAGCCGCGCTGGATGCCCACCGCCTTGTGCATCACCGCCGCCACCGGCGCGAGGCAGTTGGTCGTGCACGACGCGTTGGACACGACGCGGTGGGACTTCCGGAGCCTGTTGTCGTTGACGCCGTAGACCACCGTCAGATCCTCGCCGGAAGCCGGCGCCGAGACCAGCACCCGCCGCGCGCCCGCCTTGAGATGCCGTTCCGCCTGCTCGCGCCTGGTGAACAGGCCCGTGCATTCGAGCACCACGTCGACCCCGAGCCTGTCCCAGGGCAGGTCGCCGGGATCGCGCTCGGCGAAGACCTTGATCGGGCCGGCGCCTGCGTCGATCGAGGATCCGGTGTGCCGGACCTTCCGCGGAAACCGCCCGTGGGTGCTGTCGTACTGCAGAAGGTGGGCGTTCATCTCCACCGAACCGAGATCGTTGACGGCCACGAACTCGAGATCCTCGCGTTGGGACTCGATCGCCGCGCGCAGCGTGAGGCGGCCGATCCGCCCGAAACCGTTGATGGCAACCCGTACCGTCATGTCCGTTCCCCTCGTTGTGCGCTCCGGCGCCTGCCGAACACGGGCCGGCCCGTCAGAGCCGGCTTCTGACCTCGGCCGCGACCGCGGCCGGGGTGATCCCGAAATGCTCGTAGAGTTCTCCGGCGGGCGCCGACGCGCCGAACCCGGTCATGCCGACGAAGCCGCCGCCGGCTCCCGTCCACCGTTCCCATCCGAGCGACGCCGCGGCCTCCACGGCAACCCTGACGGTCCCCTCGCCGAGCACCTCGTTCCTCGCCGCCTCGTCCTGTTCCGCGAACAGCTCCCAGCACGGCATCGACGCCACCGCCGTCGACACGCCCTCGGCCTCCAGCAGGCCGCGCGCGGCCATCGCGACGGACACCTCCGAACCGGTCGCGAGCAGCGTGGCGCGTCGCGGGCCGGTTCCTTCGGCCAGCACGTAGCCGCCCCGCCGGCAGAGATTCTCGGAGCGGTGCTCGGTCCGCAGCGCCGGCACGCTCTGGCGGGTGAGCGCCAGCACCGAAGGCCCGTCGGCGCATTCGAGCGCCAGATGCCAGCACTCGGCGACCTCCACCGCGTCGGCGGGGCGGAACACCCGCACGTTGGGCATCGCGCGCAGGCTCGCCAGATGCTCGACCGGCTGGTGGGTCGGTCCGTCCTCGCCGAGGCCGATCGAATCGTGCGTCAGGACGAGGATCACGCGAAGCCCCATCAGGGCGGCGAGGCGGATTGACGGGCGCATGTAGTCGGAGAAGATCAGGAACGTCCCGGCATAGGGGATCACGCCGCCGTGCAACGCCATGCCGTTCATGGCCGCGGCCATGCCGTGCTCGCGCACGCCGTAGTGGATGTAGCGGCCCGCGAAGGCGGGCGGCTCGAGGCGTTCCATGCCCGCCGCCCGCGTGTTGTTGGATCCGGTGAGGTCGGCCGATCCTCCGATCAGCTCGGTCACGGCCGGCGCGAGCGCGTCGAGCACCCGGCCCGAGGAGACGCGGGTCGCCACCGACGGCGCCTCGTCGCAGAACGCCTTCCCGGTCTCCGCGATCCGCCGCTCCCAGCCTTCGGGAAGCCGGCCCGCCGCCGCCCGGTCGAACTCGCCGCCGAGCGCCGAGCGGTCGCGCCGCTCGCTCCACGCCTTCCGGGCGGCGGCCCCGCGGCGGCCGGCGGCACGCCACGCCGACAGGATGTCGCCGGGCACCTCGAACGGTGCGTGGGGCCAGTCGAGGGCCGCGCGGGCGCCGGCGATCTCCCCGTCTCCGAGCGGGGCGCCGTGGGAGCCCGCCGTGCCGGCCTTGGTCGGCGCGCCCCGGCCGATGACCGTGCGGCAGGCGACGAGCGCGGGGGCGGAAGCCGCGAGCGCGCCGTCGAGCGCGGCGGCCAGCGCCTCCGGATCGTGCCCGTCGCAGCTCCGGACGTCCCAGCCGCAGGCCGCGAACCGTTTCCGGACGTCGTCCGACATGCTGAGGCCGGTATCGCCGTCGATGGACACGTGGTTGTCGTCGTGGAGGACGACGAGGCGGTCGAGGGCGAGACGGCCCGCGAGCGCGGCCGACTCGTGGCTGATCCCCTCCATGAGATCGCCGTCCGAGGCCAGCACCCAGACCCTGTGATCGACGAGATCGTCGCCGAAGCGCGCGTTCATGGAACGCTCCGCGATCGCCATCCCGACCGCCGCCCCGAAGCCCTGCCCGAGCGGCCCGGTGGTGACCTCGATGCCGCCCGCGGAGCCGTGTTCGGGATGACCCGCGGTGCGGCTGCCGAGCTGGCGGAACCTGCGGATCTCGTCGATCGTGATGTCGGCGTAACCGGTGAGATGGAGCAGCGCGTAGAGCAGCATCGAGCCGTGGCCCGCCGACAGCACGAAGCGGTCGCGGTCGGGCCAGTCCGGATCGGCCGGGTCGTGCTTGAGATAGCGGGCGAACAGCACCGTCGCGACGTCGGCGGCGCCCATGGGCATGCCGGGATGGCCGCTGTTCGCGGCCTGGACGGCGTCCATCGCCAGAACGCGAATCGCGTCGGCCATGCGGCGGTGGTCGAGGGACGTGTCGGACACGACGCAACGCTTCCTGGAAATCGCCGCTGCCGCGGGCGGCGGCGGGGTGGTCACGGGAGGCATCGCGGGGCGAGGCGCGCACCGGGCCTCCGGCGACAATGTATCGGGCAGGCCACGCGATTCAAGCCCGAAAACGAATTCCGGCAGGACGGTCCCGCGCCGGCCGGGCATCCGCTCCAGGCGGCGCGGTCCCGGCGGCGCCGTCACGGCGGTCCGCGGGCTCCGGGGGCGCCGCCGGTCGGCCGGATCCGGTCCGGAACCGCGGCGCGGGACCGTTCCGCGCTGGAACGGAACCGCCGTTCCGTGCTACACGGGGCGGGCTCCGGCGCAAGGTTCGCTCCATGCTCGTCGCTCTCCGGTTCAGCCCGTGCCGCTTCGGCGGCGTTTCCCGATGATTCGCCTCCGAACGGACGTCCTCGTCGTCGGGGCCGGGGGCGCCGGCATGTACGCCGCGATCGCGGCGGCGCGCAACGGCGCCGAGGTCGTGCTCGCCGACAAGAGCATGATCGGCCGCGGCGGCGCCACCATCATGGCCCAGATGACCACGGCGGCGGCGCTCGGCGAGCACCATCCGGACCACTGGACCCGCCATCTCGAGGACACGCTCGCGGCCGGCCGCGGGCTCTGCGACGAGGCCCTCGCCGCGATCCTCTGCGAGGAGGCGGTGGCGCGCATCCGCGAAATGGACGGCTGGAAGGTCGGCTGGGCGCGCAAGGACGGCCGGATCGTCGGCGTCGCCGCGCCCGGCCACAGCGCGCCGCGCTGCGTCTACGTCGATTTCCTGAACACCGGCCCCGCCGTCGCCAAATGCCTCCGCACCCGGACCGCGCGCGAAGCCGCGGTCGCGCGCGTCGGCGGGCTCGCGATCAGCGACGTCGTGGTGGCCGACGGCACGGCGGCCGGCGCCGTCGGATTCAGCGTCGACGACGGCAGTCCCGTCGCCGTCTCGGCGCAGGCCGTGGTGCTGGCCGCCGGCGGGCTGACCCGCCTCTACAGGCGCAACAGCGCCTCGGCCAACATGAACGGGGACGGCTACGCGCTGGCGCTCCGCGCGGGCGCCCGGCTCGTCGACATGGAGTTCCCGCAGTTCTTCCCGATCGGCCATCTCGCGCCGCGCCTCGTCGGCATGGACCCGATCATGTGGGATCCCTTCCGCTACAAGCTCGGGGGCCGGCTCCTCAACGCCGAGGGCGAGGAATTCGTCCACGCCTACGGGGGCGAGGACAGCGGCCGGTACGTCACCACGCGGGACATCGTCTCCTACGCGATCACCAAGGAGGCGGAGGCCGGCCGCGCCACCGAGAACGGCGGCGTTTTCCTGAGTTTCGAGCACGTGCCGGAAGAACGCCTGCGCGAGGCGTTCGGACCGGTCGTCGACCGGCTGGCCGGGAACGGCATCGACCTGACCCGCCGGCCGGTCGAGGTGTCCCCGATCGCGCACTACCACATGGGCGGCGTCGCGGTGAACGAGCGCATGGAGACCTCGGTGCCCGGCCTCTACGCCGCCGGCGAGGCCGTGGGCGGCGCCAACGGCGCGAACCGGCTGTCGGGAAACGCGATCCCGGAGGCCTTCGTCTTCGGCGAGCGCGCCGGCCGCTTCGCCGCGGCCCGCGCCGCCGGACGCCCGGCGGCATGGTCGGACGCCGCGGCGAACGCGCTCCTCCCGGCGGCGGCGCGGGAAGCCGGCCCGGCGGGCGGCGTGGCGCTCGGCGAGATGTGGACCGCCCTGCAGGCGCTCATGTGGGACGACGTCGGCGTGCTGAGGACCGGCCCCCGCCTGGCGGCCGCGCTCGAGCGCGTCCGCGCCTGGCGCCGGGAACTCGACGGGCTCCTGCCGCCCGCGGCCGGCGCGTTCGACCTGGCGTTTCTCGACTGGCTCGACCTGCGGTCGGCGCTTCTGGTCGCGGAGTCCGTGGCCCTCGCCGCGCTCCGGCGCACGGAAAGCCGGGGCGCGCACCAGCGCGAGGACTTCCCCGGAACCGACCCCGCGCAGGAACGCAGCCAGCGTCTCCGCCTCGACGGCGACGGCGCGCTCGTCTCCGACTTCGGTCCGGCGGACGGCGGCGGGCCGGCGCCGTGACGGCGACGGTCGCCCTCACGCTGCAGCGCGGCGGGCCGGGGGAGCCGCCGCGCCTCGAGACGCACGACGTGCCCTACCGCGAGGGCATGTCGGTGCTCGATGCCGTCGTCTGGCTGCGGAACCACGTCGATTCGTCGATCGCCTTCCGCTACAGCTGCATCAACGCCAACGCCTGCAAGGAGTGCATGGTCAGCGTCGACGGCGAGACCCGCTACGCCTGCACGGCGCGGCTGACGCCGAAGGGCGCGACGGTCGGCCCGCTTCCGAACAAGACCCTCGTCAGGGATCTCGTCACCGACATCGTTCCCCCCAAGGAGAGGCTGCGGGCGTCGCCGGAAGGGGAGGGTTCCGCTCCGCCCGGCGACGCCTGAGCGCTCCGCCGTCAGTGCGCGCCGCCGGCGCTTCGCAGCATTTCCACGACGCGCTCGGGCCGGACGGGAAGCTCGTCCACGACCACGTTCCAGGGCGCGAGCGCGTGCTCGACCGCCGAGGCGACCGCCGCGGCCACGGGAATGACGCCGCCTTCGCCGGCTCCCTTCACGCCGAGCGGGTTGAGCGGCGTCGGGCTTTCCATGTGGACGATGTCCAGGCGCGGGGTCTCCGGCGCGGCCGGCAGCAGGTAGTCCCCGAAATTCGTCGTCCGGGGCTGCCCCCGGCCGTCGTAGACCATGCGCTCGAGAAGCGTGCAGCCGAGGCCGTGGACGGCGCCGCCGGCGACCTGCCCGTCGACGATCGCCGGGTTGATGAGGCGGCCGCTGTCGTGGACGATGACGTAGCCGAGCACCGAAACCCGGCCGGTGCCGGGGTCGACCTCGACCTCGGCGACATGGGCGCCGTTGCAGTAGGTGAGGTTTTCCGGCGAGAAATGCGCCGTGGCCTCCATGCCCGGCTCGACCCCGCCCGGGAGCGAGAAGCCCGGCATGCCCTGGACCGCCCGCGCGACGTCGCCGAGCCCGACCGACATGCCGGCGACGCCCCGCACCGAGATCCGCCCGTCCGCGATCTCGAGATCGTCCTCGGCGACCTCGAGCAGATGGGCGGCCACGCGCAGCGCCTTCTCGCGGACCTCGCCCGCCGCGACGTGCACCGACGAGCCCGCGGTCACCGCCTGGCGGCTCGCGAACGCGCCGAGGCCGAGCGACACCGGCCCCGTGTCCCCGCACGCCACGTCGACGTCCCGGAGGCCGACGCCGAGCCGCGCCGCGCAGACCTGCGCCAGCGCCGTCGCCAGGCCCTGGCCCTGGTCGGTGGCCCCCGTCGCGACGGCGACCCGCCCCGACGGCCCGATCCGCACCACCGCCGATTCGAACGGCCCGCGGCCGGTGCCCTCGACGTAGTTCGCGACCCCGATGCCGACATGGCGGCCCTCGGCCCGGGCCGCCCGCTGGCGCGCCGCGAAATCCCCGTAGCCGGCCTCGGCGAGCGCCCGTTCCATGGCCGCCGGATAGTCTCCCGAATCGTAGGTCATGGCGGACCCGTCACGGGTCCGGACCGGCGTCTCGTAGGGCATCCGGTCGGGCGTGATCATGTTGCGCCGGCGAACCTCCGCGCGGTCGAGACCGAGTTCGCGGGCGATGCGGTCCATCAGCCGCTCCATGGCGAACGTTCCCTGGGGGCGCCCGGCGCCGCGGACCGGCGTGACCGGCGTCATGTTGGTCAGCGCCAGGCTGACGTCGAGGGCGAGCGCGGGAAGCTCGTAGGGCCCGAGAAAGTTGGTGGCCGCGTTGTAGGGGAGGTTGATGCCGTAGGGCGTGTAGGCGCCGTGGTCGTGGAGCACGTTTCCGCGCACGCCCCGAAGCCGCCCGTCGGCGTCGACCGCCGCCTCGAGGGACCACAGCTGGTCGCGCTCCATGGTCGCCGCGGTGAAGTGCTCGCGCCGGTCCTCCGTCCACTTGACCGGCCGGCGCAGGAGCTTCGCCGCGAGGGGGACGACCGCCTCCTCCTGGTAGAACACGAACTTGGGTCCGAAGCCGCCGCCGACATGGGGCGCGATCACGCGCACGCCGTCCTCCGGCAGGTCGAGAATCCGCGCGATCAGGTCGCGGGCGCGGTGCGCCATCTGGGTGCCGGACCACACCGTGAGCACGCCGTCGCGCTCGTCGAGCCTGGCGGCGACGCCGCGGCATTCCATGGCGTGGCCGAGGCCCTTGCGCTGGTGCAGCTCCTCGCGGAAGACGCGGGCGGCGCCCGCGAACGCCGCCTCGACGTCTCCGTAGCCGAGGGAGAAGGCCGCGACCTCGTTGTGCGCGAACTCGGCATGGGCGCGCGGCGCGCCGTCGTCGAGGGCGCGCCGGAAGTCCGCCGACGCCGGGAGTTCCTCGCACTCGACCGCGACCGACGCGGCGGCGTCCTCGGCGGCGTAGGCCGAGTCCGCGACCACGCAGGCGACCGGCTCGCCGACGTAGCGGACGACGCGGTCGGCGAGCACGGGCGGGCTCGCCGACAGCAGAAGGGCCCCCGAAGGCTGCTCCAGCGGCATCACGGGATCGGCCAGGAACGGCCGCAGGTCGTCCAGGGCGTAGACCGCCGCCACGTCCGGGCGGGCGGCCGCGGCGGAGGCGTCGACGGCGCGGATGCGGGCATGGGCGTGCGCGCTGCGCACGAAGGCCGCATGCAGCATTTCCGGGAGATGGATGTCGTCGACGAACCGGCCGCGGCCGCGGAGCAGCGCCGGATCCTCGACGCGCTTCACCCTCTCGCCGAACACCCCCGGTCCCTTCCTCGGCGCGGCGCGGTCACGCTCCGGGCCGGAGTTCCGCGGGCGGGAACGCGCCGGCCCGGCCCAGCATGGCGGGCACGGCGTGGCCGAGCCGCTCGCCGATCCACGCGCCGGTCCCGATCAGCCGGTCGAGATCGATCCCGGTCTCGAAACCCATCCTGTGGAGCATGTGGACGAGATCCTCCGACGGCACGTTGCCCGTCGCCCGCGGCGCGAACGGACAGCCGCCGATGCCCCCGGCGGACGCGTCGAGAACGCGGACCCCGGCCTCGAGGGCGGCATAGCAGTTGGCGAGGCCGGTGTTGCGGGTGTTGTGGAAATGCGCGCGGAACGGCACCCCCGGCACCGCGTCCATGGCGGCGGCGAACAGCTCCCCGACCTGACTCGGCACCGCGCAGCCGATGGTGTCCGCGAGCGCGATCTCGAACGGCCCCTCGCCGGCGCACTCCGCGACCAGCCCGACGACGCGCCCGGGCGGCACCTCGCCCTGGAACGGGCAGCCGAAGGCCGTCGAGACCGTGAGCGAGCAGCGGACGCCGGCGGCCGCGGCCGCGCGGGCGATGTCCCGGTAGACCTCGACCGCCTGCGCGACGGTGGTGCCCTGGTTCTTCAGGCTGAACGCGTCCGACGCGACCAGCGCGTAGTTCACCTCCCGGCAGCCGGCGTCGAGCGCGCGGTCGAGGCCGCGGCGGTTCAGCACGAGCCCGATGCAAACGGCCCCGCCGTCGCCTCCGAGCGCGGCGAACACCTCCTCCGCGCCGGCCATCTGCGGCACGCGGGCGGGGTTCACGAAGCTCGCCGCCTCGATCCGGCGCACGCCCGCGTCGACGAGCCTGCGGACGAACGCGACCCGGGTCCCGACGTCGAGCACGACGTCCTCGTTCTGCAATCCGTCCCGCGGCCCGACGTCGACGATCTCGATGCGCCCGCCCATGGCTGTCCTCCGGCCGCCGCTTCCGCGCCTCGTATAGGCCGCATCCGGCGCGCGCGCAAACCGGCGGGGCTTCCGCTTGACCCTCCGCGGCCGCTCGGGGAACATGGCCGGCCCCCTCGAGAGGAACGCGAAATGGTCGGAAACAGCCGCGCCGGGACTCTGTCCGACGTCCGGGTCGTCGAGATGGGGACGATGATCGCGGGACCGTTCTGCGGACAGATGCTGGCCGACCACGGGGCCGAGGTGATCAAGCTCGAGCAGCCCGGAACCGGCGATCCGATGCGCCAGTGGGGCAAGGAAAAGCCTTTCGCCAAGCCCCTGCACTGGCAGGTTCTCGCCCGCAACAAGCTGTCGGCCACGCTGAACGCCCGCGAGCCGGAGGGGCAGGCCCTGGTCCGCCGGCTGGCCGAGGACGCCGACATCCTTCTGGAGAACTTCCGGCCCGGAACGATGGAACGGTGGGGGATCGGGTACGACGAGCTGTCGGCGGTCAATCCGCGCCTCGTCATGATCCGGGTGTCCGGGTTCGGCCAGACCGGACCCTACGCGAAACGCGCCGGCTACGGCGCCATCGGCGAGGCGATGGGCGGGCTGCGCCACACCACCGGCGACCCGTCGCTGCCGCCGAGCCGCACCGGGATCTCGATCGGCGACTCCCTCGCCGCGATGCACGCCTGCCTCGGCGGCGTGATGGCGCTGCACGAGGCCCGGCGGACGGGCCGCGGACAGGTCGTCGACGCCTCGATCTACGAATCCGTTCTCAACATGATGGAGAGCCTCGTCATCGACTACGACGTCGGCGGCTACGTCCGCGAGCGCACCGGGTCGCTCCTGCCGCGGATCGCGCCCTCGAACGTGTATCCGACCCGGGACGGCGGCTGGCTGGTCGTCGGCGCCAACCAGGACTCGGTGTGGGCGCGCATGGCCGAGGCGATGGAACGGCCCGAGCTCGCGACCGACGAACGCTACGCCACCCACGCGGCGCGCGGCGCCAACCAGGCCGAGCTCGACGCGTTGATTTCCGAATGGTCCGCGACGTTCCCGGCGGACGCTCTCGCGGCGCTTCTCGACCGCCACGGCATCCCCAACGGCAGGATCTACCGCGCCCCCGAGATGCTGGCGGATCCGCAGTTCCGGGCGCGCGCGAGCATCACCCGGGTGCGCCACCCCGAATACGGCGAGATCGCCATGCAGAACGTGGCGCCGAAGCTCTCGCGCTCTCCGGGCGCGGTGCGCCATCCCGGCCCGGAGCTCGGCGAGCACAACGGCTACGTGTGGGGCGAGCTGGCGGGGCTCGCGCCCGCGGAGATCGCGGAACTCGAGTCGCGCGGCGTGATATGAATCCGGCCGTCGCGCCGCGGCCCCGCGCGTAGACCCCGCATGCGGACACTGGCCGGCCTCGCCAGGCCCGAGCCGGTGCTGGCGGCGCTCTGGCTGATGGAAATCGTCCAGCTGGCGTGGCCGGAGCCCGGGCTCCGTCGCGCCGCCGGCGTCGCGATGGCCGTCTACGTCCTGCTCGCGGTCTTCCGCAGCCGCCGGTCCACCCTGGTCCTGTGCGCCCCGCTCGCGGCCGCGGCCGTCGCGCTCGCCGGCCTCCACGGCGCCTTCGGCGCCATCGTCCGGGGATTCGAGAACGCCGCCGTCTTCATGGCGTTCTTCGGATCGATCATGCTCCTGCGCGCTCTTGCCGACGGCCGCCCCGAGATCGCGCGGACGCGCGCGGTCATCGCCGGCCTCGGCCGGAAAGAGGCCGGCGGCGCCAGCCTTCTCGGCGCCCATGTCGTCGGCGCGGTGCTCGTGGTCGGCGTCCTCGCGCTTCTCGGCGCCATCGCGCGGGACGAACGCGACGACGCCGCGCGACGCCGCGCGGCCGAGACCGCGCAGCGCGGCATGTGCCTCGCGCCGCTGTGGTCCCCGTTCTGGATCGCGGCCGCCTTCACCGCCCAGATGCTTCCCGGCGTTCCGGCCTGGGAGATCATGTCGCTGGGGCTGGGCCTCGCCGCGGTCGGCCTGGCGGTCGCGCTCCTCGCCGAGGGCCGTCACGCCCGGCCCGCGACGCTGGCGCGCGCGGTGCGGGGCTACGCTCCGGTCCTGCCGCCGGTGGCGGTCTGCGTGGCGCTCGTCGCGGGGCTTTCGGGAATCGCCGGCCTCACCACGCTCGGAGCGCTGATCGCCGCCACGCCCGTCCTCGCGCTGGCCGCGCTCGCGGCCCGCCAGGCGCGGCTCCGCCCCGTGGCCGCCGAGACCTGGGCCGGCTGCGCGCTGGTCCGCGACGACGTCGTGATCGTGACCGTGGCGGTGGTCCTCGGGCGCGTTCTCGAGACCGCGATCGGCGACCTGGGCCTGAGCGCGGCGCTCGGCGCGCTGGCGCTGCCGCCCTGGGCGGTCATCGCCTGCGTCGTCGGCGCCGTCTCGCTGGCATCCCTCGCCGGCATCCACCAGCTGGTCTCCGTCGTCGTCGTGCTCGCCGCCTTCGGCCCCGTCGACACCGGCGTCGCCGACGTCGTGATGATGGAGGCCGCGCTGGTGGGCTGGGGTTTCGCCTCCATGATCGGCGTCACCGCGGTCTCGGTGGCGACGGCGAGCGCCATGTTCCGGGTGCCGCGGTCGCGGCTCGTTCTCGGCTCCAACCTCGCCTACGCCGCGGTGTTCGGCCCGCTCGCCGTCGCCGTCCTCGCGGGCGTCAACCGCCTCGTTTCCGGAAGCTGACCGGGCCGGTTCCCCTGGTGCCGCCGGGGGTCTATGCTGGCGCCCCCGACATTTCCGGAGACGGCGTCATGAGCCTCGGAGAACGTCCCCCCTTCCGCGCCGACCATGTCGGCAGCCTGCTGCGCCCGGCCGAACTCGCGCGGGCGCGCGACGCCCGCTCCCGGGGCGAGCTCGACGACGAGGGCCTCAGGAGCGTCGAGAACGACTGCATCCGCGCCGTCGCCGCGATGCAGGAGGAGGCGGGCCTCCAGGGCGTGACGGACGGCGAGTACCGGCGGGCCTTCTGGCATCTCGACTTCCTCGAGCAGATCGAGGGGGTGGAGATCACGGAAGGGGACTTCGTGGCGCATTTCCAGAAGGACGACGGCACCGAGGTCGGGTTCCGGCCGCCCACCGTCGGCGTCACCGGCCCCCTCGCGCACCGGCGGGACATCCAGGCGGAGGATTTCGACTACCTGGCCTCGGTGACGAGCCGGATCGCCAAGGTCTGCATCCCCTCGCCGTCGATGCTGCATTTCCGGGGCGGCCGCGCGGCCATCGACGAGACCGCCTATCCGGACATGGACGGCTTCTACGCCGACCTCGCCAGGGTGTACAACGAGGAGGTCATGGCGCTCGCCGGCAGGGGCCTGCGGTATCTCCAGCTCGACGACACCAACTTCGCCTATCTGTGCGACGAAGCCATACGGGAGGCGACCCGCGCCAAGGGCGAGGATCCCGACGAGCTGCCGCACACCTACTGCAGGCTGCTCAACGCCGCGCTCGCGGGCCGGCCCGCGGACATGGCCGTGACCGTGCACATGTGCCGCGGCAACTTCAAGAGCGCGTGGGTGGCCCAGGGCGGCTACGAGCCGGTCGCCGAGATCCTGTTCAACGAACTCGACGTCGACGGCTTCTTCATGGAATACGACGACCCGCGGTCCGGAGACTTCGCGCCGCTGCGCTTCCTGCCGCCCGGCAAGACCGTCGTTCTCGGCATCATGACCACGAAGCGTCCCGAGCTCGAGAGCGCGGACGACCTCAAGCGCCGGATCGACGAGGCCGCGCGCCACGCCCCCCTCGAACAGCTGGCGGTCAGCCCCCAGTGCGGGTTCGCCTCGACGGTCGAGGGCAACGAGCTGACCGCGGACGACCAGTTCGCCAAGCTCCGGCGCCTGGTCGAGGTCGCGGAAGACGTCTGGGGGTGACGGGGGCTACTCGTCGCCGATGCGCAGGGCCTGGATGAAGGCCGACTGAGGGATCTCGACGGTCCCGAACTGGCGCATGCGCTTCTTCCCCTCCTTCTGGCGGTCGAGCAGCTTGCGCTTGCGGCTGACGTCGCCGCCGTAGCATTTCGAGGTGACGTCCTTGCGGAGCGCCGAGATCGTCTCGCGCGCGACCACCTTGCCGCCGATCGCCGCCTGCACGGGAATCCTGAACAGCTGCCGGGGAACGAGCTCCTTGAGCCGTACGCAGACCGCGCGCCCGCGGCGCTCGGCCTGGCTGCGGTGCACGATCATCGACAGCGCGTCGACGGGTTCGCCGTTGACCAGAATCGACAGCTTGACGAGATCGCCCGGCTCGTGGCCCGAGATCTGGTAGTCGAAGCTGGCGTAGCCGCGGCTGACGGACTTGAGGCGGTCGTAGAAGTCGAACACCACCTCGTTCAGCGGCAGCTTGTACACCACCATCGCGCGGCCGCCGACATAGGTCAGCTCCTGCTGGATGCCGCGGCGCTCCTCGCACAGCCTCAGGATGGCGCCGAGATGCTCGTCCGGCGCCATGATCGTCGCGCGCAGCCACGGTTCCTCGATGCCGGCGACGCGCACCGGGTCGGGCATGTCCGCGGGGTTGTGGAGCTCCAGGACCGAGCCGTCGGTCGCGTGCACGCGGTAGATCACCGACGGCGCCGTCGTCACGAGCTCGATGCCGAACTCCCGGGTCAGGCGTTCCTGGACGATCTCGAGATGGAGAAGGCCGAGGAACCCGCAGCGGAACCCCTGGCCGAGCGCCGCCGAGCCTTCGGGCTCGAAATGGAACGAGGCGTCGTTGAGACGGAGCTTCGCCAGCCCCTCGCGCAGATCCCCGTGGTCCGCCGCATCCAGCGGGAACAGGCCGCAGAAGACGACCGGGACGCTGGGCCTGAACCCCGGAAGGGGCGCCGCGGCCGGAGTCCGGTCGTCGGTGATCGTGTCTCCGACCCGGGCGTCGGCGACGGTCTTGATCGAGGCGGTGATGAACCCCACCTCGCCGGGGCCGAGAGTCCCGACGGGCGCGCGCTTGGGCGTGAACACGCCGACCATGTCGACCTGGTGCGCGGCGCCGGTGCCCATCATGCGGATCCGCATGCCCTTGCGGATCACGCCGTCGCGCACGCGCACCAGAACGATCACGCCGAGATAGGCGTCGTACCAGGAGTCCACCAGATGGGCCAGCAGCGGGGCGTCGGCGTCGCCCGACGGCGGCGGCAGCCGGTCGACGAGCGCCTGGAGAAGCTCCGGAACCCCCTCCCCCGTCTTCGCCGAGACGGAAAGGACGCCGCCTCCGTCGAGGCCGATCACGTCCTCGATCTGCCTGCGCACGCGCTCGGGATCGGCCGAGGGGAGATCGGTCTTGTTGAGGACCGGGACGATCTCGTGGCCGGCATCGGTCGCCAGGTAGGCGTTCGCCAGCGTCTGCGCCTCGACCCCCTGGCTGGCGTCGACGATGAGGATGGAACCCTCGCAGGCCGCGAGCGAGCGCGAGACCTCGTAGGCGAAATCCACGTGCCCGGGGGTGTCCATCAGGTTGAGCTGCCAAGCCGCGCCGTCGGCCGTCCGGCGGGAGAGCCGCACGGTCTGGGCCTTGATGGTGATCCCGCGCTCGCGCTCGAGTTCCATCGAGTCGAGCATCCGCTCGCGCAGCTCGCGGCCGTCGACGGCGCCGCATTCCTGCATCAGCCGGTCGGCCAGCGTCGACTTCCCGTGGTCGATGTGGGCGATGATCGCGAAATTGCGGATGCGGGAGCAGTCCGTCATGGCTTCCGCGCTCCGGGACCGGCGGCCGGGATCACGTTCTGAGGGTGCCGCCCGTGCGCTTCTCGACCGCCCCGGAGATCTTCCGCGCGACCGCCTCGATCTCGGCGTCGGTCGGCGTCCGTTCCACGGGCTGGAGTGTCACGGCGACGGCGACGGATTTCCTGCCCTCGCCCAGACTCTCGTGCTCGTAGACGTCGAACACGCCGATGTCGGCGATCAGGTCGCGGGCGGCGCCCCGCGCGGCGCGCAGGACGTCGTCGGCCTCCACGTCGGCGTCGACGACGAACGCGAAGTCCCTGCGGACGGGCTGGAACGGCGGCAGCGGCGGCGGGGCGGGCGGCCGCCTCGCCGGGGGCAGGCGGTCGAGATGGACGGCGAAGCCGACGGCGGCGCCCTCGAGGCCGAGCGCCCGCAGAACCCGCGGATGGAGATCCCCGAAAACGGCGAGAGCGTCGCGGCCGAGCCGGAGAACCCCGGAACGCCCGGGATGGAACCACGCCGGCGCGTCGCGCGCGACCCGAAGACCGCCGACGGGCGCGCCGGCGGCCGCGAGCGCCGCCAGCGCGTCGGCCTTGGCGTCCCAGACGTCCGCCTCCCGGGCCGGACCCGACCAGTGCCGGGCCACCCGCAGGCCGGCGCGGATTCCGGCCGCGACGGTGGCCTGTCCGTCGTCGCCGGCGCCGGAGTATTCCGGACCGACCTCGAAAAGCGCGACGTCCCGGTGGCCGCGATTGGCGTTCCGCCCGGCGGCGGCCAGCAGGTTGGGCAGGATCGAGGGCCGCATGACGTCGAGATCCGCGGAGATCGGGTTGTCGATCGCGAGTGCCTCGTCGGAGAAACCGAACAGCTCGGCGGTCTCGCGCTTCATGAACGAGAACGTGACCGCTTCGGCCATGCCGCGCGCCGCCAGCGCGCGCCGCGCGGCGGATTCCCGGCGCCTTTCCGGCGGCCAGGAGGGCGCCGGCACGGTCTGGGGCGCGGCGAAGGGCGCGGTCGGGATGTCGTCGTAGCCCCGGATGCGCAGCACCTCCTCGACGAGGTCGGCCTCGCCGTCGATGTCGGGCCGCCAGGACGGCGGCCGGACCCGGATGACCTCCCCCTCGTCGACGGGCTCGAAACCGAGCGCCGACAGGATCGAGGCCTGTTCCCCGCCGGGCAGGTCCAGCCCCCCGAGCGACAGCGCCCGCGTCTTGCGCAGGACGATCTCGCGCCGCCGCCCGGGCATCTCGCCGGCCTCCGTGGTCCGCGACGCGGCTCCGCCGCAATGCTCCAGGACCAGGCCGGTCGCCACGTCGACGCCCCAGCGCGCCGATTCCGGATCGACCCCGCGCTCGAAGCGGTAGCGCGCGTCGGAGACGATGCCAAGCGCGCGGCCCGTGCGCGCGGTGCGCACGGGGTCGAACAGCGCGACCTCCAGAAACGCGTTCCGCGTCTCCCCCGAGACCCCGGTCGCCATGCCCCCCATCACGCCGCCGAGCGCGATGACGCCGCTGTCGTCGGCGATCACGGTCATGGACTCGTCGAGAGCGTAGGTCTCGCCGTCGAGCGCCTCGAGGCTCTCGCCGGCGCGGGCGAAGCGCATGACCGCGTCGCCCGAGAGCCTGTCGGCGTCGAAGACGTGCAGCGGCCGCGCCAGATCGAGCGACACGTAGTTGGTGATGTCGACGAGCGCGGAGATCGGGCGCAGCCCGACCGCCAGCAGCCTGTCCTGCATCCACTGCGGCGACGGCCCGTTGGACACGTCGCGGAAGTGGCGTCCGACCACCAGCGGGCAGGCGTCCCCCGCCCCCTGGGGCAGCTCCCTCCTCCACGCGACGGGAGACTCGGACTCGCCGGAGACCGCGGCCGCGCCCAGCGGCCTGAGCGTTCCGAGGCCGGCCGCCGCCAGGTCGCGGGCGATGCCGCGCACGCCGGCGCAGTCCGGGCGGTTGGGCGTCAGCCCGATCTCGATCACCGGGTCCGAAAGGCCCATCGCGTCCGCCGCGTCGGCGCCGACCTCGGCGCTCTCGGGAAGCTCGACGATTCCCTCGTGCTCGTCGGACAGGCCCATCTCGCGTTCCGACAGCAGCATGCCGTTCGAGTCCTCGCCGCGGATCCTCGCCTTCCGGAGAACCGTCCCGGATCCCGGCACGCGGAAGCCGGGGGCGGCGAACACCCCCTTCATGCCGGCGCGCGCGTTGGGCGCGCCGCACACGACCTGGACCGGCGCGCCGTCGCCGCAGTCGACCGTGCAGAGCCGGAGACGGTCGGCATCGGGATGCGGCCGCGCCGACGCCACCTCGGCGACCTTGAGTCCGGCCAGGCCGCGCGCGCGATCCTCGACGCCCTCGACCTCGAGGCCGATCATCGACAGCGTGTCGACGATGTCGTCCCGCGGCCGGTCCGTATCGAGATGGTCGCGGAGCCAGGCGAGGGTGAACTTCATGCCGCGCCGCCTCCGAACCCCGTGGCCACGCCGGGGCTGTCGAACGCCGGGAACCCGTGGCGTTCCAGCCAGCGGATGTCGGACTCGAAGAAGGTGCGGAGATCGGGGATTCCGTGCTTGAGCATCGCCGCGCGCTCGATGCCCAGACCGAAGGCGAAGCCCTGCCATCTGGACGGATCGATCCCGCAGTTCCCGAGAACGCGCGGATTGACCATGCCGCAGCCGAGAATCTCCAGCCAGTCGGCGGCCCCGGATCCGCGGCCGATGGCGAGCCCGCCGCCCTCGCGCGTGCAGCCGATGTCGACCTCGGCGGAAGGTTCGGTGAACGGGAAGTAGGACGGCCGGAACCGCACCGGCAGATCGTCCACCGCGAAAAAGGCCCTGCAGAACTCGATCAGGCACCCCTTGAGGTGGCCCATGTGGATGTCGGTGCCGATCGCCAGCCCCTCGATCTGGTGGAACATCGGCGAGTGGGTCGCGTCATGGTCGGCCCGGAACGTGCGGCCCGGCACGACGATGCGGATCGGCGGTTCCTGCGCGAGCATGGTGCGGATCTGGACCGGCGAGGTGTGGGTGCGGAGCACGCGCCGCGAACCGTCGGCTCCGGGGGCGAGATAGAAGGTGTCGTGGTCCTGGCGCGCCGGATGCTCGGGAGGGATGTTGAGCGCCGTGAAATTGTTGAAGTCGGTCTCGATGTGCGGCCCGTCGGCCACCGCGAACCCCATCTCGCAGAAAATCGCGACCATCTCGTCGATGGTCCGGCTGATGGCGTGGACCAGTCCCTGCCGTTCCGGCCGCGCGGGAAGGGTGACGTCGGCCCGGGCGGCGGCGAGCCGGGCCTCGATAGCCTCGGCCTCGAGAGCCGACCGCCGGCTCTCGACGGCCTCCGCGAGCGCGTCCTTGATCAGGTTGAGTTTCCGGCCCGCAGCCCGGCGCTCTCCGGCGGGAAGCCCGCCGATGCTCTTCACCAGGGCGGTCACGCTGCCGGAGCGCCCCAGCGCGCCGACGCGGATCTCCTCGAGCTCCGCGAGACCGGCGGCCGCGATCCGCGCCAGGAGATCGTCTTTCAGGCGGTCCGCACCGTCCATCGCGTTGTTCCGCCCGTCGGCGCCGGCACGGCGGCCGCGACTCAGGCGCGGCCGTCCAGCGCCTCTCTGGCCCGTTCCACGACGCGTTCGAACGCTTCCGGTTCACGCGCCGCCATGTCGGCCAGCACCTTGCGGTCGAGCTCGATGCCCGCCCGCTTCACGCCGTGCATGAAGCCCGCGTAGGTCAGGCCGTGCGCGCGCGCGCCGGCGTTGATTCTCTGGATCCACAGAGAGCGGAAGCTGCGCTTGCGCGTCCGCCGGTCGCGGTAGGCGTACTGCCCCGCCTTCTCGACCCTCTCGATCGCGACCCGGAACGCCTTCGAGTTCCGCCCGCGGTAGCCCTTGGCCTTCCTGAGGACTTTCTTGTGTCGGGCGTGCGACGTCACGCCCCGCTTGACCCGTGCCATGACCGGACGCCTCCGTCAGCCGTAGGGCAGATAGGACTTGACGAGGCGCGCATCCGCCGCGGCCATGACCTGCTTGCCGCGCGCGCCGCGCTTCATCTTCTGCGACCGCTTGCGCAGGTTGTGGCGTTTCTTGGCGAAATTCGAGCGCACCTTGCCGCCTGCCGTCACGTCGAAGCGCTTCCTGGCGCCGCTTTTCGACTTGAGCTTGGGCATGCGCCCCTCCTCTGCCAAGGTTCCGGTTGCCATGTCCGGCGTTATCGCTCGCGCGGGCGCGCGCCGGCCGGGCGGCCGCAGGCGCGACGGAAACCCCGTCGCGGCGGAGGATTGTAGCCGCTCGCGGCGGCGCACGCAACACCGCCGCGGCCGTTTGCGCCGCGGCGGGACGCAAAATAGAATGCGCCGCAGCGGGTGGTTCCCGCCCGCACCCTCCTCACCGCTTCGGGACATCGGCATGCGCGTCCAGAATCTCGAACTCGACGTCCGGCGGGCCGGCTCGGGCCCGCCGATGGTGCTGCTGCACGGCGGGGGCGGCCCCGTCGCCGACATGCCGTTCGCCAGCCGTCTCGCAGAGAAATTCGAGATCGTCGCGCCGGTGCATCCGGGCTTCGCGGGCACCGGGATCCCGGACCGTTTCGACTGCATCGACGACCTCGTCTATCTCTATCTCGACCTGATGGACGAGCTCGACCTCCGGAACGTCACGCTCGTGGGGTTCTCCATGGGAGGCTGGGTCGCAGCCGAACTCGCGGTCATGACGACCGAACGCCTGTCCCGCCTGGTTCTCGTCGATTCCGTCGGCGTCAAGGTCGGCGGCCGCGACGACCGCGACATCGCCGACGTGTTCGCCCTGCCCCACGAACGGCTCGTCGAGCTCATGTTCCACGATCCGTCGGCGACGCCCGCGCTCGAGGATCTTGCGGACGACCAGCTCGAGATCGTCGCCGGCAACCGCACCGCGCTCGGCGTCTACACCTGGGATCCCTACATGCACAACCCCAAGCTGCCCGGGCGGCTTCACCGGATCACCGTCCCGACGCATTTCGTCTGGGGCGCCAGCGACGGCCTGGTGACGGTGGAGTACGGCCGCGGTTTCTGCGGCATGATCCCCGGCGCGACGATGACCGTCATCGACGACGCCGGGCACCTGCCCCACCTCGAGCGTCCCGACGAATTCGTCGACGCCGTCATGGCGTTCGCCGCCCGGCGGGGAGCGGAACGATGAAGGCGTGGTGGTTCACGGAAGACTGCTACCCCCATCTTCCGGACGAGGAGACCTACCGCTCGATCCGCGTCTCCCTTCCGAACGTCCACTGCGACCCCGAAAAGGCGAGCGAACTCTACAACCGCTATCTCGACCTGTGGTGCGCCTGCGACGAGATCGGCCTCGAGATCATGATCAACGAGCACCACCAGACCGCCACCTGCATGGTCCCCGCGGCGCCGATCATGCTCGGCATCCTCGCGCGCCAGACCTCCCGCGCGCGGCTGCTGATCCTCGGCAACCCGCTGCCCAACCGCCACCAGCCGGTCCGCGTCGCCGAGGAGATGGCGATGATCGACGTCATCTCGAGGGGCCGCCTCGAATGCGGCTTCGTGCGCAGCGTGCCCTACGAGGCGGCGGCCGCCAACACGCTGCCCTACAGGGGCTCCGAACGCCTGTGGGAGGCCCACGACCTCATCCTCAAGGCGTGGACCACCCACGACGGCCCGTTCAGCTTCGAGGGCCGCTGGCACCGTCACCGCCAGGTCAACATCTGGCCGCGCCCGTGGCAGCGGCCGCACCCGCCGGTGTGGATCACCATGGGCAGCGCCGGCACCGCGCGGCCCGTCGCCGAGCACCGCTACGTCGGGGCCGTGTTCCTCGCGGGATACCCCCGGATCCGAAGCATCTTCGGCGGCTACCGCGACGCCTATCTCGAGGCCCACGGCGAGGCCACCCCGTTCGACCGTCTCGCCTATCTCGCCCTCTGCTATGTCGGGGAGAACGAGCGCGCCGCCGAGAAGGGCGCGCGCCAGCTTCTCTGGTACATGGAGGCGAACAAGGTGCCGCCGGAGTGGAGCAACCCGCCCGGCTACCATCCCCCGGCGGTGTCCGCGGCCGTCATGCGCGGCGGCACCGGCTCCGGCGTCCCGGTCCGCCCGACGCTCGAGCAGCAGATGGCGCGCGGCAACGTCTTCGCCGGCACGCCCGACCAGGTCTACGAGCAGATCAAGGCGTTCTGGGAGTACAGCGGCGGCTTCGGCCACATGATGATCATGGGGCAGGCGGGCTTCCTCTCCGACGCCGACGCCCTCAAGTCGATGCGGCTGTTCAACGACGAGGTCTATCCGCGGCTGCGCGAGCTCGTCGCGGACGCCGATCCGGCCGACATCCACGAACGGAGCCTGGCCGTCCCCGACAGGGAAGGCGCCGACCTCGGCGCTTTCGGCGTCGAGTTCGCCCGCTGAAATGGCGCTGAAGACCTGGTTCTTCACCGAGGACTGCTACCCGGATCTCCCCGATCCGGACAGCTACGATTCCATCCGCGTCGCCCTGCCCAACCGGTTCTGCGAGCCGGAGAACGCAAGCCGACTCTACCACGAGTATCTCGACCTGTGGTGCGCCGCCGACGAGATCGGCCTCGAGATCATGATCAACGAGCACCACCAGACCGCCACCTGCATGGTCCCCGCGGCGCCGATCATGCTCGGCATCCTCGCGCGCCAGACCTCCCGCGCGCGGCTGCTGATCCTCGGCAACCCGCTGCCCAACCGCCACCAGCCGGTCCGCGTCGCCGAGGAGATGGCGATGATCGACGTCATCTCGAGGGGCCGCCTCGAATGCGGCTTCGTGCGCAGCGTGCCCTACGAGGCGGCGGCCGCCAACACGCTGCCCTACAGGGGCTCCGAACGCCTGTGGGAGGCCCACGACCTCATCCTCAAGGCGTGGACCACCCACGACGGCCCGTTCAGCTTCGAGGGCCGCTGGCACCGTCACCGCCAGGTCAACATCTGGCCGCGCCCGTGGCAGCGGCCGCACCCGCCGGTGTGGATCACCATGGGCAGCGCCGCAAGCGCCAAGCCCGTGGCGCGGCACCGCCACGTGGGCGCCGTGTTCCTGGCCGGCTACGAGCGCGTGCGGCCGATCTTCGACGCCTACCGCGCGAACTACCGGGAACTGCACGGCGAGCACGCGCCCCTCGACCGGCTCGCCTACTGCGCGCTGGTCTTCGTCGGCGACAGCGAGAGGGAGGCGACGGCCGGGGCCGAACAGCTCATGTGGTACATGCGGGCCAACAAGGTCTCCGAACCCTGGAAGAACCCGCCCGGCTACCATCCGCCGGGTCTCAGCGCGCGCATCCTCCGCGGCGCCCACGTCTCCGGCACGGGCGCCGCCTACAGCGTCGAGCTCGGCGAGCACATGCGCCGGGGCAACGTCTTCGCCGGCACGCCCGACCAGGTCTACGGGCAGATCAGGGCGTTCTGGGAGCATTCGGGAGGGTTCGGCCATCTCCTGATGATGGGGCAGGCGGGCCATCTCCCGGCGGACCGGGTTCTCCGCTCCATGACGCTGTTCAACGACGAGGTCTATCCGCGGCTCCGCGAACTCGCCGCGGACTGGGATCCGGAAGCCGCGACCGGCAGGCGGCGCCCGCCGCCGGACGCCGTCCGGGCCGGAACCGACGATCTCGCCGCGGCCTTCGCGCGCTGAACGCCGCGACGCGGGAACGGGGCATGACGGAATCCCGGTTCGTCGACGTCGACGGCGTCGCCACCCACTATCTCGAGGCGGGCGACCCGGAGGCCCCGACCGTGGCGCTCCTGCACTCGGGCGAGTTCGGGGGCGCGGCGGAGATCAGCTGGGAATTCGCGATCCCCGCCCTGGCGCCGCGCTACCACGTGATCGCGCCGGACTGGCTGGGCTTCGGCCGAACCGACAAGATCCACGATTTCGCCGACGCGCGCGGCCGCGTCTTCAGGCACATGCAGCGGTTCTTCGAGACGCTCGGCATCGAGGCCGCGGACTTCGTCGGCAATTCCATGGGCGGCTCCAACCTCGCCAGGATCGTCGCCGCCCCGCCGCCGATCCTGCCGGCGCGGTCGGCGGTGCTGTGCTCGGGCGGCGGCTTCACGCCGCTGACGGAAGCCCGCAAGACGCTTCTCGCCTACGACGGAACCGCGGAGGCGATGCGGGCGCTGCTTCACGCCATGCTTCACGACCCGAAATGGGGGGACGACGAGGCCTACGTGGCCCGCCGCCAGGAACTCGCGCTCCTGCCGGGCGCGTTCGAATGCACGTCGGCCCCGCGCCTCAAGCGCCCGGAGAAGACCTCCGGCGAGCAGGGCTTCGGCGTGCCCGACGCGACCCGGTACGAGAACATCGGGATCCCCGTCCTCGTCGTCGCCGGCGCCGACGACCCGTTGCGCGAGCCCGGCTACTCGTCCGAGCTCGCCGGGCGCATTCCGGACTGCGAGCACCACGTCTACGCACGGTGCGGGCATTGCCCCAACATCGAGCAGGCGGAGAGGTTCAACGCCGACGTTCTCGCGTTCCTCGACCGCGTTCACCGCGGCTGAGCCGAAAGCTCCCGTGATCCCCGGTTTCCGCGCGGACTCCCCCGGGGACGCGGCCTTCCGCGGCGAGGTGCGCGGATGGATCGAGGCCTGCCTGCCGGACGACCTGCGCGGCCTCGCGACCCGTCCCCCTTTCGCGCGGGCGATGTGGTGGCACCGGCAGCTGCACGGCCGCGGATGGATCGCGCTGCACTGGCCCAAGGAGCACGGCGGCGGAGAGGCGTCTCTCGAACGCCAGCTGATCGTGAGGGAGGAACTGGCCCGCGCCGGCGCCCCCGAGATCTCGGCGCAGGGCCTGTACCATGTCGGCCCCATTCTCATGACGTTCGGAACCGAGGCCCAGAAACGCCGTTTCCTCCCCCCGATCCTGTCGGGGGACGAACTCTGGTGCCAGGGATACTCCGAACCCGACGCGGGCTCCGATCTGGCGAGCCTGGCGACCCGGGCCGGCGTCGAGGACGGACGCCTCGTCGTGAACGGATCCAAGATCTGGACGACCTGGGCGCATCACGCCGACTGGATGTTCGCGCTCGTCCGCACCGACCCCGAGGCCTCTCCCGGACAGGCGGGCATCAGCTTCGTGCTGATCGACATGCGGACGCCGGGGGTCTCGGTGCGCCCGATCCGCACGATCGCGGGAGACGACGAGTTCGCCGAGGTCTTTCTCGACGACGTC
The DNA here is from genome assembly GCA_965214975.1 of Alphaproteobacteria bacterium. Taxonomy (GTDB): domain Bacteria; phylum Pseudomonadota; class Alphaproteobacteria; order MPNO01; family UBA830; genus JAJEBT01. The sequence continues at coordinate 3,083,540 of OZ244055.1, read as the reverse complement.
CGCGTTCCGCTGTCGAACCTTGTCGGCGAACTGCATGACGGCTGGCGCGTCGCCACCGCGCTGCTCGCGCGGGAGCGGCTGGCAACCGCCAACCCGCAGCCGCTGCAGCAGAGCCTCCGCCGCACGCGCCGCCTCGCCGAGCGCACGGGGCTGATCGAGGATCCGTCGTTCGCGGACCGGCTGGCGGAGGCGGAGATCAAGGCTCTCGCGGTCGCCGCCCTGTTCGCCCGGGCGGCGGAGCTCGCGGGAGCCGGAGAGGCGATCGAGCGCGAGGCGTCGCTCGTCAAGATCCTCGGAACCGAGCTTCTGCAGCGGATCGCGGATCTTCTCTTCGAGGCGGCCGGCACCGACGGCGCGCTCGCCGACGGCGAGGCGGCGGCAACGCTGCTGCAGGTCCGCCGCGCGACGATCTACGGAGGCAGCAGCGAGATCCAGCGCAACATCGTCGCCAGGAGAATCCTGGAGCTTCCGTCCTGATTCCCGTCGCCGCCGGCGTCACGTCAGCGGCACGGTCAGCGGATTGTAGGAGTACAGCCAGCCGTTGCGGTCCTCGCCCTCGTTCCGCTCGGCGAAGATCCGCCGTATCTCGTCGACGCTGTCGAGATGGAACAGCCGCCGGTTGGCGTCGGACGTCTCGACGACCCGCGCCGTCCGCTCCGCCCGGTTCCTCTGGTAGAGATCGAGCGCCTCGGCGCGGTCCGGGCACTGGAGAAGCGCCCGTGCCAGGACGGCGCCGTCCTCGATCGCCATCGCCGCCCCCTGGGCCAGATAGGGCAGCGTCGCGTGGGCGGCGTCGCCGAGAATGGTGGCCCGGGCGGTGCTCCAGACGTCGACGGTGGGACGCCGGTAGAGCGCCCAGCGGTAGCAGGCGTCGCGGTCGGCGAGATCGATCACGGTCATGATGTCGGGATGCCAGCCCTCGAAGTCGGCCCGCAGATCCTCCCACGGGAACCTGAGGGTCCAGGATTCCTCCGTCGCCACCGGCGTCTCGACGGCGCCGACGAAGTTCAGGAGCTCGCCGTTGCGGATCCAGTAGGACACCGCGTGCTTGCCCGGCCCCATCCACACCGACATGACCTCGGGCATGAAACCGGCGGGCAGCCTGTCGCGGGGAATCGTCAGGCGCCAGGCGGAATCTCCCGTGTAGACGGCGGGGACGCGGCCGGACACCTGATCGCGGATCACCGACTTGACGCCGTCGGCGCCGACCAGGAGATCGCCCCGGACGCTCTCGCGGCCGTCGAGGTGAAGGGTCACCCCGTCACCGTCCTCGTCGAAACCCGTCACCGTCCGGCCGAGCCGGACCGCGTCGGGCTTCCGGCGCGTCACGGCCCCGGCCATCAGCCGGTGCAGGTCGGCGCGGTGGATCTGGTTGTAGGGCGCCTTGTGAAGCCGCTCGTGCTCGTCCGAAAGCGCGAACCGGTCGACGAGCTCGCCGGTGTCGTGCAGGCGGAACACGTAGGCTGCAGGACGCACGGATCTCGCGGAAACCTCGTCGGCGATCCCGAGATGGCCGAGAACGTGCATGGCGTTCGCGCTGACCTGGATGCCCGCGCCGATCTCGCCGAGAGCGGGAGCCTGTTCGTAGATCTCGACGTCGAAGCCGGCTCTCAGCAGGCATCCGGCGGCGGCGAGGCCGCCGAGGCCGGCGCCGACGATCAGGATCCTTTCGCGCATGCGCCCGTTCTCCGCTACGTTGTCCGGCCCGCGGTCAGAACGGCTTCACCACGGCCATGATCACGATCACCGCCATGAGGACCGCCGGAATCTCGTTCACGAGCCTGTAGAACCGTGCGGGCCGCGCGTTGGCGTCGGCCTCGAAACCCCTCCGCCACCGGGCCAGCCGCTCGTGCGTCAGCACAAGCCCCGCGACCGCCGCGAGCTTGACCCATATCCAGCCGGCATCCCAGTCGGCGACCCCGGGGACGAGCAGCAGGAGTCCTCCGAAAAGCAGGCTCGCGCCCATCGCCGGCGTCATGATCGCGCGCAGCAGCCGGCGTTCCATGACCTTGAAGGTCTCCGACCGGCCGGACCCCGGTTCCGCGTCCGCATGGTAGACGTACAGCCTCGGCAGGTAGAGAAGTCCCGCCATCCAGGCGATCGCCGAGATCAGGTGAAGCGCCTTCAGCCAGGGATAGGCGTCGGCGAGAGTCATGCGCGGGCAAGTGGGCAGCGCCGGAAACGCCCGCCGCAGGCGGCCCCCTCGGGCGCCGTGCCCGGGGCGGCCAGCCGGCGCGCCAGCGACGCGAGGCCGGAAACGAAAACCGGGTCGCTGCCGACGGTCGGAACGCGGACGTAGCGCTCGACGCCCGAGGCCGCCGCCAGCCTGGCGTACTCGACGTCGAGCTCGACCAGGGTTTCGGAGTGCTCGCTCACGAAGGAGACGGGCGCCACGACGAGCGAGAGGCCGTCGGCGCCGGCGCGGCGGATCTCGTCCTCGGCGTAGGGGCGGAGCCATTCCAGCGGCCCCACGCGGCTCTGGTAGCAGACCGCATGGTCGGGATGCGGAAGCGGCAGCCTCTCCACGACCGCGGCAACGCATCTCTCGACCTGGTCGGCGTACGGATCGCCGTCGTCGACGAACTTCCTCGGCAGGCCGTGGGCGGAGAACAGTATCCGGAACGGCGCGCCTTCCGGAAGCGTTCCCACGGCCTCGGAGATCCTTGCGGCCATGGCGCTCACGAACCCGTCGAGCAGGGGCCAGCAACAGACGACGGATGTCGGCGCCGCCAGCTTCGCGCCGCGCGCGGCGCGGGTCCAGACGCGCAGAAACGACTCCGTCGTGGTCGTGGAGAACTGCGGGTAGAGAGGAACAAGAACCGTCCTGTCGGGTTTCCAGCCGGCGACGTCGTGGACCACCTCGTCGGCCATCGGATGCCAGTACCGCATGGCGGCGAAGACGCGGTACTCGGTCCGGTCGTCCTCCAGCGCGGCCTGAAGGGCCGCCTGCTGCTTGCGCGTCTCGGGAAGTATCGGCGACCCCCCTCCCAGCCGGTCGTAGATTCTCCTGGCGGTTCCCGCGCGGCGCTTGGCGACGAACCACGCAAGACAGACGCGGAACGGCCAGGGAAGCCGCAGGATCAGCGGATCGGAGAACAGGTTCCTCAGAAACGGCTCCACGGCCCCGGGGCCGTCGGGCCCGCCGAGGTTGAACAGGACGACCGCGACCCTTTCCATCCCGCGTCACCGCTCCCTGACGGCCCGCACGAGTTCCGCGACATGGGCGACGGGCGTCGACGGAAGGATTCCGTGGCCGAGATTGAACACGTGCGGCGCCGCCGACAGGGCGTCGACGGTCTCCCGCGCCCGGTCGGTCATCTGCCGCCCGCCGACGAGAAGAAGCGCGGGATCCAGGTTGCCCTGAACGGCGGCCCGCGGCTGGATCTCCTCGGCCAGCCACCGCGGGTCGGCCGCGTGGTCCGCCCCGACCGCGTCGATTTCCTCGACCGCGGCGAAATCGGCGATGCGCGGCCCCGCGCCCCGGGGAAACGCGATGACGGGAACGTCCGGGCAGCTCCGCTTCACGCGGCGGGCGATCTCGCGGACCGGGGCCAGGGAGAGCTTTTCGAAAGCATGCCACGGCAGCGCGCCCGCCCAGCTGTCGAAGATCTGCAACGCCTCGGCCCCGGCGGCCGCCTGCCGGACGAGATGGTCCGCCGTGCATTCGACGAGCAGATCGACGAGCTTCCCGAAGTCGCCGGCCTCGTCCAGGGCCCAGGCCCTGACCGCGGCATGGTCCCGGCTGGTTCCGCCTTCCACCATGTAGGTGGCGACGGTCCAGGGAGCTCCCGCGAAACCGATCAGCGCGACGTCGCCGGAAAGCGCTTGCGAGACCCGCTCCAGGGTCTCGTAGACGGGAGCCAGCGTCTCGTGCAGGCGATCGGGCGACAGCCTCGCGATATCGCCTCCGGTCCGCACGGGCACGGTTCTCGGACCGGGATCGAACTCCACCTTCTGGCCAAGAGCGTGGGGAACCACGAGAATGTCGGAGAACAGGATCGCGGCATCGAGACCGAAACGGCGAACCGGCTGAAGCGTGACCTCCGCGGCCCTCGGCGGGTCGAAGCAGAGGTCGAGAAAGGATCCGGCAGCTTCCCGCACGGCCAGGTACTCGGGCAGGTAGCGGCCGGCCTGGCGCATCAGCCAGGTCGGCGGCGGATCCACTCGCCGACCGCGAAGTGCGGTCACGACCGGTTTCGGGGGGGGCGGCATGGCGGGCCAACCCTTACCGCATCCGTCCCGCGCGGGGAACGGGCCAATAAAACAAATAAAAGGAAAAAGGATTCTCTTTCTTTGGTTGTTCATTCTTAGGGGCGTGGATACCGTGGATGATCTGCTTGTCCACACGGAATTCTCCCCTCTTCCGTCAACGGGAAATTCACGGGAAAACCTGGACAACGTTCCGTGCGCCGGATTTTCCGGGGGCGCCGAGGAAGCCGGAATCCCCATCCGCCCGAGCGCCGTGTGCGCAATCCGGTTTTCCCTTCCTGTGGGCAACCGGCCCGTTTCTGGAAAACCGTCCGGAAAGTTTCCGGGCATCGTGAACAAGTCCCGCCCCGGAAATCCGCCACCGGGAAATCCGCTCTTTCTCAACACCGCTTTCCGGCGGTATACACATCATTCGCACGGCCGTCGGGAAGATCCCGCGCGCGGCGCGGCGGGAAAGCGGATGATGGAAGCGGGAAACGCGCGACCGGGACGGGAGATCGAGGGCGCGGCTCCGGAGGCCGGGGCTCCGTCCGCCGGCGACCTCCACGTGTCGCAGGCGCTGTTCGGGCGGCTCGCCGGCGCGGTCGGGAAGGGCGGGGCGGACACGCTGGACGGGCGACAACGGGCGAGCGGATGATCCGACCGGAAAACTCGGGACCGGCGGCCGGCGGACCTGTCGTCCTGGCCTCGTCGAGTCCCGGCCGGCGAGCCGTTCTCGCTTCCGCGGGCGTGCCCTTCGAGGTCGATCCGCCGCGGGTCGACGAGGACGAGGTCAAGCGCGCCATGCGGGCGGACCAAGAGAGCGCGGAAGGCGTCGCCGACGTTCTGGCGGAACTCAAGGCTGCCCGGATGTCGGCGAGACATGCCGGGCGAATGGTTCTGGGAGCCGACCAGGTGCTCGAGTGCGAGGGGCGGCAGTACGACAAGCCGGCGTCCCGGGACGAGGCCGTCGAGCAGTTGAAGGAGCTTCGCGGCCGGCGGCACAGGCTGGTCAGTTGCGCCGTCGTGGTGCGTGACGGCCAGCGGATCTGGCAGGCGCTGGACGTGGCGGAGCTCGGGATGCGCGACTTCACCGACGACTTCATCGACAGGTATCTCGACGCCGCCGGCAGTGCCGTCCTGGACGGTCCGGGGGCCTATCGGGTCGAGGCCCTGGGCGTTCAGCTCTTTCGCGAGATCAAGGGCAGCCATTTCACGATCCTCGGCCTGCCGCTGCTGCCGCTGCTCGATTTTCTTCGGGAGAACGGAGTGCTGCGAAAATGAGTTTCACGGGCGCGGCGGCCGTCGCCGGCGTCATCGGCTGGCCCGTCAGCCATTCCCGGTCGCCGGTCATCCACAACCACTGGCTCGACAGGTTCGGGATCGACGGGGTCTACGTTCCCCTGGCGGTGCCGCCCGATCGCGTCGAGAGCGCCTTGCGTGCCTTGCCGGCCCTCGGGATCAGGGGAGTCAACGTCACGCTTCCCCACAAGCAGGCCGCCTTTGCCGTCATGGACGAAACGGACCCGGCGGCGACGCGGATGAAGGCCGTGAACACCGTGGTCGTGCGCGGGGACGGCTCCCTGTTCGGCCGGAACACCGATTCCTTCGGGTTCGTCGCCGCGCTCGGCGAATCCTGTCCCGACTGGTCCGCCGCCCGCGGACCGGCCGTGGTGCTCGGGGCGGGGGGCGCCGCGCGCGCCCTGGTCGCGGGACTTCGGGATGCGGGGGTGCGGGAGATCCGGGTCGCCAACAGGACTCCGGAACGGGCGCGGATGCTGGCCCTGGAATCCGGTTCCGGCACCAGCGCCGCGGAGTGGGGCGAGCGGGCGGGGATTCTTGCCGGTGCGGCGCTCCTGGTGAATGCCACGTCGCTCGGCATGAAGGGGCGGGAGGCCCTGGATATCGACCTGTCCGAGCTTCCCTCCTCGGCTGTCGTCTGCGACATCGTCTACGCTCCCCTGAAGACGGCGCTGCTGCGCGCCGCCGAAGCCCGCGGCAATCCGTCGGTGGACGGTCTGGGGATGCTTCTGCACCAGGCCCGGCCCGGTTTCGCCGCGTGGTTCGGCGTCGATCCGAAGCCGGACCGGGCGCTCAGGGATCTGGTGGCGGCCGACCTCGATGCCGGGACGGCATGATCGTCCTCGGCCTCACCGGTTCGATCGGAATGGGCAAGTCGACCGCGGCCGGGATGCTGAGGGGATTGCGGGTGCCGGTCCACGATTCCGACAGCGCGGTCCATGCCGTGACGGCGCCGGGGGGAGCGGCCGTGCCCGGGATTCGATCGCTGTTTCCCGAAGTCGTTGTCGACGGCGCGGTCGACAGGCGCCGGCTCGGGGACAGGGTGTTCGGAGACGACGCCGCGCTGAAGAATCTCGAGGAGGTCGTGCATCCGCTCGTGCGCAAGGTGCGGGACCGGTTTCTCGCGGCGTGCGCCCGACGCAGGGAGGCGGTGGCGGTGCTCGACGTCCCGCTGCTGTTCGAGATCGGCCTCGACGGCCGGTGCGACGCAATCGTGGTGGTGTCGGCGCCGGGCTTCCTGCAGTCCGCGCGGGTGCTGTCGCGCCCCGGGATGACGCGGGAGAAATTCGAGGGCATCCTGGAGCGCCAGCTGCCGGATGCCGAAAAGAGGATGAGGGCGGATTTCGTGGTGCCGACCGGGAACGGCAGGCGCCGGACGCTGCGCGAGCTGCGCGCGATAGTGAAACTGATGCGGGATCCGGCGGGAGACCTCGCGAAGGGCGGTCATGCGCGAGATTGTCGTTGACACCGAGACCACGGGCCTGAGTTCCCGGGAAGGCGACCGGATCGTCGAGATCGGTTGCGTCGAGCTGGAGAACTGCATCCCGACGGGCCGGGAATTCCACCACTACGTCAATCCGGGCCGGGACGTTCCGGTGGAGGCCGTTCGCGTCCACGGCCTGACCTCGGAGTTCCTGTCCGACAAGCGGGGTTTCGAGGAGGTCGTGGACGAGTTCCTGGAGTTCGTCGGAGACGCCAAGCTCGTCATCCACAACGCGGAATTCGACGTCGGGTTCATCAACATGGAACTCGGGCGATTGAAGCGCGACCCGCTTCCGATGCGGCGAGCGGTCGACACGCTCGACATGGCCCGCAGGAAGTTCCCGGGAATGCCGAACTCCCTCGACGCCCTGTGCCGGCGGTTCGGGATCGATCTTTCCGAGAGGGGCGAGCACGGAGCGCTGCTTGACGCCCAACTCCTGGCGAAGGTCTATCTGAACCTTTCCGGGGGGCGCCAGAGGGCTCTCGGTCTTGCCGAGTCGGCCGTCCCGGCCGGCGAGAAAACGGGACCGTCGGTGGCGGACGACGTTTCCGGAAAGAAGCCGCGTCCTGTCAGGCCGCACGCGCCGACGCCCGAAGAGCTCGTCGCCCACGAGAAATTTCTCTCCGCCTTGAACGATCCGTTGTGGCGGCAGTACGCAACCGCCGAAAACGAGGGGGCGGGCGCCGGAGCGTGAGCGTCCGGATCCTGATCGGTCACGCGGTTACGGGGGGGGGGCGCGCGTCGGCCGGGGTGGCGCGCGGGAACCCGGATCAGGGCCATCCGGGGCCGCGCTTCACCGCCCGGCGCCGGTGAATGACGGCGAAGCCCTTGCCGCCCGTGTCCACGACAAGGTGACGTCTTCGTCCCCCGGCCTTCCTGCCGGCGTCGTGGCCTCGGGTCTCGCCGCGCGCCTCCACCGTCGTCACGCTCCGGCTGTCTGCGACCGCCCCGCGTTTCGGGCCGGAGGGAGAACCCGCGCCTCCAATCCGCCGGTCATGCTCGGCACGCGAAAAAGGGCGGCTCTCCGAAGAGAGCCGCCCCCGCGGGCCGATGCTCCGGCCCGTTGCCGTCCGAACCGGACCCGCTCGCGCTCGAACCGGACCCGACTACATGCTGAGCGGCGTGAAGCTCCTGGCCATCGAGCCGACCTTCCGGCGGTCGGCGTCTCCGAGCGGAATCAGGCCCTTGTCCACAAGGTAGCCGTCCGGCCCCCAGGCCTTCCCGGACGTGAACTCCGCCACGTACTCGGCGATTCCGGGGATCGTCCCGATGTGGGCGTTCTTGACGTAGAAGTACATGGAACGGGAGATCGGGTACTTGCCCGAGGCGATCGAATCGAACTCCGGCTCGACGCCGTCGATCGAGCCGCCCTGGATCCTGTCGGCGTTCGCGTCGAGGAACGAGAAGCCGAAGATGCCGATCGAGTTCGGATTGGCGTCCAGTTTCTGCACGATCAGGTTGTCGTTCTCGCCCGCCTCGACGAACGCGCCGTCCTCGCGGATGCCCCGGCAGATCGCCCTGTAGGTCTTCTTGTCGGCCTTGCGCATAGCCTTGATGGCGGCGAACGTCTTGCATCCGCCCTCCATGGCGAGCTCCACGAACGCGTCGCGGGTTCCCGAGGTCGGCGGGGGACCGAGAACCTCGATCTTGCGGTTGGGCAGGGACGGATCCACGCCGGCCCACATCCGGTACGGATTGGGCTTGAGCTTCGAGCCGTCGGCGTTCGCGGGGACGTCCTTGGCGAGAGCCAGGAACAGTTGCCTGAGGGTGAGGTTCAAGGGCGCCGCGGACTTGGAGTTCGCGAGCACGATGCCGTCGTAGCCGATCTTCACCTCGGTGATCTGGGCCACGCCGTTCCTGGCGCACCGCTTGACCTCGGACTTCTTGATCCGCCGGGAGGCGTTGGTGATGTCGGGGTGCCGCGACCCGACGCCGGCGCAGAACAGCTTCAGGCCGCCGCCCGAGCCGGTGCTTTCGACGACGGGGGTCTTGAACTTCGTGGCCTTGCCGAACCGTTCGGCGACGGTGGTCGAGAACGGGAACACGGTCGAGGAACCGACGATCCTGATCTGGTCCCGCGCCTGTGCCGTCGTTGCCAGCGCAACCGTCATGGCAACGGGCAACGCGATGAGGGTGGTCGCTTTCATCTTTCCTCCATGAAGATCGGGAAATGCGAGGCCGCATGCCCCGCCCGCCGGCAACGGCGCCGACTGGGCCGAATCTAGGCGCATCCAGGCGCTGAAGCGCGATCATCATGCTTCAGATTCATGAAAGTTTCATGACGTGTCCGCCGCCGGACATGGCGGAACGACAGGGGCGGGCGGGAAAGGGCTGGTGCCGATGGAGGGATTCGAACCCCCGACCCACGCATTACGAATGCGTTGCTCTACCGGCTGAGCTACATCGGCTACGTGACGGCCGCCCGTGCCGGCAGGATAGCGCGACCGGTGGCGTCCGGCAAGATTCTTTCGCCGGTCCGCCGTTCGGCGGCGGTCGTCAGGCCGGCGGTCCGGAAGCCGGGTCCGGTGAGACGCCCGTGCCGGGCGGCGAGCCCCCGCCGTTCCCGTCCGCCGCCTCGATCCGGGGAGGGGCCGCGCGGGCCGGCGGGCGCCATTCCAGCGTGCCGAGCGCGCCGCAGTTGCCGCAGAGCGGGGTCCACCGGTCCCCGACGTTGCCGCAGTCGCTGCAGACCCAGGCCGGATCCGGGGCGGCGGACGACGCCCTCAGCAGCCAGGACCGCACCTTTTCCGCGTCGCCGCGCTCGCGTTCCTCGAGCTCGGCCATCAGCCGGCAGACGCGCGCCGGCGGATCGTCCCCCGCCGCCCGGCCGAGATGGTTGCGGGCCTCGCCCCAGAGCTTCGCCGCAAGCGCCGATTCCGCGAGCGCGACGTGGCTTTCCTCGTGCTCCGGATTGGCCTCCAGCAGTTCCTCGTGCCGCAGCACCCTTTTCAGAGGATCCCCGTCGGAGCCGACGTCGCCGAAGACGCGGGCGAGTTCGGGATGCGGGGTCGCGGGCCAGGCCTCCCGGGCGATCCGGCCCGCCCGGCCGGCGTTGCCCGACCGCACGAGAAGCTCGACGGTGCGCAGGATCGCCGGCAGGAAGTCCGGCGCGTGCGCATGCGCGCGCCGGGCGTAGCGCAGCGCGCGCGAGGGCCGGCCGGCCTCCTCGGCCTCGTCGCTGCAGCCGAGAAGCACCGCCGCGCGGACCCGCTCCCCGGCGTTCGGCAGATCGATCCTGCGCCTCGCAGCCTCGTCGAGAAGCGCCAGCGCCTCCGGCCATTCGCCCCGCTCGACCCGGAGATCGAGCAGCGTCGACAGAACCCATGACGTGCCGGACCGGAGATCGTAGGCCTTGCGGGCGTATTCCAGGGCGGCCGTCCGATCGCCGTCGCGCTGCGCCTGCATCAGCATGCCGCGCAGCCCGAGAAAGGCGGTCTCGGGCCGTTCGAGCATCTCCAGAAAGTAGTTCCGCGCCGCCGCCTCGTCCCCGTTGAGCTGCGCGGCCTGGGCCGAGAGCAGCATGGTGAGCGGCGGGTCGTCGAGAAGCGCGTCGGCCCGTCGCGAAAGCTTGAGCGCCTCGGCCGGTTCTCCGGCCGCGACCGCGACCATGCCCCGCGTCAACGCCCGGTAGCCGCGTTCGCGCCGCGCCGCGCGCAGCCTCTCGCGAACCGTTTCCGGCACGCGCCAGAGTCCGCGCAGCGCCCCGGCCGCCGCCACGGCCGAGGCGACCGCGAGGGCGGCGAGAAGGGCGAACCGGCCGGCCGACATCTCGACCAGCCACCCCTGCCACTCGATGGCGACGTGCCCGGGCCTCGCGCCGAACCAGGCCGCTCCCGCCACCACGGCGGCGAGGGCGGCGACGAGCAGAAGCGCGGCCCCGATCATCGGGGCGCCAGGCCGGCGGCGGCGCCCAGGCGCTTCAGGACGACGTGGTCGAGTTCCGCCGCCGCGTTTTCGAGAACGAGCCGCGCCCTCGCGGTCCCGAGCCACGGGGCGGCGGCGTCCGCCGGCCGGCCGCGCAGTTCGGAAAGCGCCCGCGCCGCGCCGGCGAGGTCGCCGCGGCGCGCCGCGGCCTCGGCGCGGCTGAGCGCGACGTCCACTTCGCCGCCCTTTCCGTCGACACGCCGGATCCTGACCTGTTTCCGGAGCTCGGCCAGTGTCCGGTCCCACCAGTCCCCCGTCCCGTCAGGCCCGGCCGCGGCGTCCATGACCGCATCCACGACGCCGGGGAACCGGTCGAGCAGAAGGTCGCGGGACGGCACGCCGTCGGCGGCGTGCTCGGCCAGCGGCGCGGTCGCGCTCGCGATGTCCGGATCGCCGGCGGCGAGGCTGTCGAGGGCGGCGAGTTCGACGGCGAAGGGCCCCGAGCGCGACAGGGTCTCGCGGAGTCTGCTGACGGCGAGCGCGGTCGCGCTCCGGCGCTCGGGATCCCCGATCGAGGCGCGGGCGGATCCCAGGTCGCGTTCCAGCTCGTCGATCCGCCCGCCGGCGCGGCCGAGGGCGGACCGCAGCTCCGCCAGCTCCTCCCGGAGAGCTTCCGGCGGCGCGCCCCCGTCGCCGGCGCTCTCGCGGACGGACCGGACGGTCCGTTCGAGTCCGTCGATGCGCGTCACGGCGCCGCTCAGGGCCGAGCGCAGCTCGGAGACCGCCTCGTCGAGCGCCGCCGCCCGTCTCCCGGCCTCGATGGAACGCTCCTCCGCCTGCGCGGCTCCGCTCTCGAGGCGCGCGAGTCTCCGCGCAAGATCCCCGACCTCTTCCGAGGCCGAAAGGGTTCCCGCGTCCAGGCGTTCGGCGAGGCCGTCGACGGCCGCCAGCCGCGTTCGCGCCTCCGAAAGGCCGTTCCGCAGTTCGGCGATCTGCGCCGCGACCTCCCGCAGCCCGGCCAGATCGGTGCGCCGCGCTTCCTCGAGCCGCGCGAGTCCGCCGCGGAACGATTCCGTCAGCCGCGCGATCTCCGCCTTCCGTTCCGCCGCGGCGGGGTCGTCGACGCCCGCGCGGCCCGTCGGCCACAGCGTCGACGCGAAAAAGCCGAGCGCCGCCGCAAGCGCCGCGACGGCGGCGGCGTAGAGCGCGGGGCGCAGGCGCGCCCGTCCGGGCGGGCGGGATCCTCGGGGCGCCGCGCCGGCTTCGGAACCGGGGCCGGCCGGCGCTTCCGGCGGCGGCGGCGCGCCGCCGCTTTCCGGGCCGCCCGCGGCGGCGGCCGGGCGGCCGGAGGGGATCGCGGTCGTTCCGCCGGCCGTCGCGGTGTCGTCGACGAGCTCGGCCATGGCCTCGATCTCGGGTCTTGCGGCGACGCGGATCTCCTTCCATGCGTCGACGCGGAGCCTGCGGGCCACCGCTTCCGAGAGGCAGACCGCCGCGACCCGGCCGAGCGCCGAGTCCAGCCCCGCGGCTTCCACGAGCCGGTGAAAGATCGCCGCCGTCCGCGGGGAGAAGAACAGAACGTGGTCGAGCCGGTTCTCGCGCAGCGCGGTTTCGGCTTCCTCCGGCAGGCGGTCGACCGCCTCGGCTGCGTAGAGGACATGCCGGAGGATCTCGAATCCCGCCCGTTCCAGGATTTCGGAGAGGTCGCCGGCGACCTCGGTTCCGGAGGCATGGAGCAGCGGACCGTCGTAGGCGTTCAGGCTCCGCTCGACCAGCCGGGCGAGATCGGTGCCGGAGCCGTCGGCGCTGGTGACCGGGGAAAAGCCGTTGTCGCGGGCCAGCGCCGCGGTCGCCGCGCCCACGGCGTAGACGTGGCGGTCCCTGCGGCCCGAGACGCGGCAGAACGCGCGGACGCCGTTGCCGCTGGTGAACAGGATCGCCTGGCAGCGGCCGACGTCCGCGTCGAGGTCGGCATCGAGCATCTCGATCGTCGTCATCGGGGCGATCAGCGGCATGACCCCGCGGCGCATGACCGCCGCGGCGATTCCGGTCGCGTCCCGTTCCGGACGGGTGACGAGCGCGTGGCGGTTTCTCGGCGCCTCAGTCATCGAAGAAATCCGGTCCGGCCCGCCCGCGCAGTTCCGCGGCCGCGTCGGCGCCGAGCGCCGCGGCCGCGTCGGCCGGGCCTTCGCGTCCGGTTTCCAGCACCTCGCTGCCGTCGGGCCGGGCGATCGCCGCGCGCAGCGTCAGACGGCCGGCGGCGCAGGACGCGAGCGCGGCCACCGGCGTGGCGCACGACCCCTCCGTCCCCTCGAGGAACGCCCGCTCGGCGACCGCGCAGGCGGCGGCCTCGGCGTCGTTCAGCGGCTCGAGCAGCGCCGCCGTCGCGCGGTCCTCCGCCCGGCGCTGGGCGCCGACGATTCCCTGGCAGGCCGCCGGCAGGAAGGTTCCGGGGTCGAGGGGAACCGCGCCGACATCCCCGTATCCGAGGCGGTTGAGTCCGGCGGCCGCGAGAATCGTGGCGTCGATCTCTCCGTCCCGCACGCGGCCGAGCCGCGTCTCGACATTGCCGTGGAGCGGCACGACGCGGAGATCGGGGCGCCGGCGCAGCGCCAGGGCGCGGCGGCGCGGCGAGGACGTCCCGAACGTCGCGGCGGCCGGCAGCGCGTCGAGGTCGCGCGCGCCGGAGGCCACGAGCATGTCCCGGGGATCCTCCCGGGGCAGAAAGCAGTCGACCGCGAGACCGTCCGAGACCGGCGCCGGCAGATCCTTCATGGAGTGGACGGCGACGTCGATGCGGCCGTCGAGCAGAGCCGTTTCGAGCTCTCCGGTGAACAGGCCCTTGCCGCCGGCGACCGGTTTCCGGCGGCTGTCGCCGGAGGTCGCGACCACGACGATCTCGGCCTCGATCCCGTCATGGCGTTCCGTCAGCCCGCCGAGCACCTCGCTGGTCTGCACCATGGCCAGCCGACTGCCCCGGGTGCCGATTCTGAGAGGCGGTGTGGACATGCTCGGGATCTGCCCCGAATATTGCGCCGGCACGGCTCGCACGGGTTCGGATCCATGGGGCGGGCACGGGGTCTGGACGTTGCCGAGCCGACGGAGGGCAACCCATGCGTCCGGATTCTACAGTGGCCGTCCCGGCGCTTCAAGCGCGCGCCTCCCCGGCGGCGGGCCCGCGGGAGAGTCCCGACCGATGAAAGTGCTCGGGATCGAGACCAGCTGCGACGAGACGGCGGCGTCCGTCGTCGCCGGCGACCGGACGATCCTTTCCAACGTCGTCCGCTCGCAGCTCGACGAGCACCGGCCCTGGGGCGGGGTCGTCCCCGAGATCGCCGCCCGCGCGCATCTCCGCGCGATCGGGCGAACGGTCCGGGCGGCGCTCTCCGGGGCGGGCGTCGCTCCCCGGGATCTCGACGGCTTCGCCGCCGCGGCCGGACCGGGTCTGGTCGGCGGTCTCATCGTGGGCACCATGACGGCCAAGGCCATGGCGGCCGCCGTCGGCCGCCCGTTTCTCGCTGTCAACCATCTGGAGGGGCATGCGCTGACGGCCCGGCTGACCGACGCCCTGGACTTCCCGTACCTCCTGCTTCTCGTTTCCGGGGGCCATTGCCAGCTGGTCGAGGTCGCGGGCCCGGGGCGCCACGTCCGGCTCGGCGGCACGCTCGACGACGCCGTCGGCGAGGCGTTCGACAAGACGGCGCGGCTTCTCGGGCTGGGGTTTCCGGGGGGCCGGGCCGTCGAGGTCGCGGCGCGGTCGGGAGACGCCGCGCGGTTCGGCTTTCCGCGGCCGATGGCGGGCCGCGAGGGGTGCGACTTCTCGTTCTCCGGGCTCAAGACGGCGGTTCGTCACGCCGTCGAGGGACTCGGCGCGCCGACGGACCGCGACGTGGCGGACCTCTGCGCGTCCTTCCAGGCGGCCGTCGCCGACGTGCTGGACGACCGCTGCGCGCGGGCCATGCGGATCTTCGGCGAGAGGCACGGCGCCCGGACGCTGGTCGCCGCGGGCGGCGTCGCCGCCAACGCCTTTCTGCGCGGCCGGCTCGAGGCATTGTGCGCTTTGTCCGGCTACCGGTTTGTCGTGCCGCCCCCGCATCTGTGCACCGACAACGCGGCGATGATCGCGTGGGCCGGGATCGAGCGTCTTCGGCTGAACCTCGAGGACGGGCTGGACTTCGCGCCCCGGCCGCGCTGGCCGCTCGAGAGTCCGGGCGCGGTCTGAGGGCCGGAACCGCCATCGCGGGCCGCCGCTTGCCAGGGGGGCGAATCCGAGATACTATCCGATCAGTATGTTTGAAACGGCGTTCGGGATCGGGTCGAAGCCTCGCGCGATGGACAGCAGCCTGCAGATCGTGGACGATGCCCGCCCGAGGCCGGGGACCAAGCGCGGGCAGCGGGTCGCCAGCATGGATTCGCTGCTGTCGGCGGCGCTGACGCTGTTCATCACCCAAGGCTATCACGCGACCAGCGTCGAGGAGATCGCGCAGGCCGCGGGGTTGAGCAAGGGCGCGGTCTACTTCTACTTCCGCAGCAAGGGGGGCCTGCTCGAGGCTCTTCTCGACCGCGCCGAGGAACTGATCGTGGAACCCACGGTCGCCGCCATGGACGAGGCCGGCCCGGATCCCCGCGAGCGCCTCAACGCCTTCATCAGAACCCAGTCGGTGATCGGGGCCGAGAGAACCGAGTACATGCTGCTGGCGATACTGATGAGCGCGGAGTTCAACGGCGCCGGCGACGGCACGGAAACGCGCCTGCGGGAGATGATGCTGCGGATGGAGGACGCGTTGCGCGACACCGTCCGGTCGGGGCAGGCCGGCGGCGTCTTCCGCAACGGCATCGGCGCCGACGAGATCGCGAGCGTGATCATGGCGACCAACAAGGGGTGCTACGTCGAGTGGTATCTGCGCGGCCGCGATCTCGACGGCCACGACTTCGCCCGGGGCTTCCGCGACTTCGTCATCGACGGGGTGGCCGCGGAACGGGGCGCGCGAAACGGGAATCACCGCAAACGGGAGCAGTAGCGAGATGGAAGCAGCAGTCAGGGAAAGGACGGACGACCCGCGCGAGCGCGCCCTGCAGGAACGGGTGGCGGCCGGGGAGAAGCTCGAAGACGTGGAGGAGATGACCCCGCGCTACCGCGACGTGCTGGTCAACACCATCCACATCGCCGCCGATCTCGAGGTCGTCACGCTGCCGACCTACTCCCCCGCGATCCGGACCTCGCCGACGCTGGAGGACAAGATCGCGATCGCCGCGGCCTGCCAGGACGAGCTCGGGCACGCCCAGATGATGTACCGCATCCTGGAGGACTTCGGATACGACACGCACAAGTTCCTGTTCGAACGCGATCCCGAGGAATGGCGGACCTTCCAGATGCTGGAGTTCCCCCACGAGGACTACATCGAATCCGTGGTCTCGATGTGCTACGGCGACCGCGCCGGCTACATCACCACGGTCGACCTCGAGGAGAACTGCTCCTACG
This sequence comes from Alphaproteobacteria bacterium, assembly GCA_965214975.1. Lineage (GTDB taxonomy): Bacteria > Pseudomonadota > Alphaproteobacteria > MPNO01 > UBA830 > JAJEBT01. The sequence continues at coordinate 3,067,221 of OZ244055.1, read as the reverse complement.
CGCCCTTCGCCCGCTCGCTCCGCAAGGTCAACTACGAGGAGACCTTCCACGTCGGTCACGGCGAGCGCTGGGTGCGGTTCTTCTGGAACCACTCCGAGGCGGCGCGCCAGCGGGTCCAGGAGGCTGTCGACTTCTACTTCCCTCTCTGCGCCGCCTGGTTCGGGCTGCCCGACCATCTCAAGACCCGGACCGACCAGATCAGCTACCGCATCCGCGGCGCCTCGAACGACGAGATGCGCCAGAAGTGGCTGTCGCGCATCGTCCCGTTTTCCGAGGACGTCGGCGTCAAGGTGCCGGCGCATTGGGACGCCGGCGAGGGCCGGTACGTTCTCGACTACGAACCCCCGATCGCGCTGGACGAGGAGACCCGCACCTGGGACTACGGCAAGACGATCACCTGGGAAGAGCAGCTCGGGATCTGGAAAAAGGGTTCGAGGCACAAGGTGCCTTCCATAAGCCGCGTTCTTTCGGAGGTCTGGGGCCGGGAGCTCTGGTAGGCGGCGCATGACGGCCGCGGTCCCCTTGCCGACGCGCGACGACGTCGTCGCCGCGCTCGAGCGGGTCAACGACCCCCACGTGCCGGCCAGCCTCCGGCGGATGGGCATGCTGCGCGAGGTGGATATCGCCGGCGACGGCACGGTGCGCGTCGCGCTCTGCATCCCGTGCATGGGCTGTCCGGGCGTCGGCATGCTTCGCGACGCCGTGCGGAAGGCGGTGGCGGAACTCGACGGCGTCACGGACGTCGTCGTCGAGGAAGGATGGCATCTGCCGTGGTCGCGGGACATGATCGAGCCCGAGGTGCGGGACATGATGCGGGCCAACGGCATACAGGTCTGAGGAACGGACGGCGGAAGATGACGGCACGGAAGACGCGCAGAAAGAGAATCGACCAGCGGCGGGAACGCGGCGGCACGACGCCGAAGTACTACGAGGTCTTTGCGCGCCGCGACTCGGAATCGGCCCTCGCCCATGTGGGGTCGGTGGAGGCGCCGAACGACGATCTTGCCAAGGTCCGGGCCTGGTACGTCTACGACCAGCACCGCTGGCGGGAAATGTGCGTCGTGCCGCTCGACGCCATCATCACGGTCACCGAGGAAGGCAAGTCGGCCAAGATCAAGATGGGCTGAGGCCCGGCAACGGGAAAAGCGAATGACCTACGAACCGGGGCACACCGGCACCAGGCTGCAGGCCGACTTCGAGAACGACCTGCTGGCGATCGCCGACACCAAGCTCGTGCTGGGCAACTGGTACGCGGAATGCGTCATGAACGGGCGATCGCTGCCGGATTTCGCGGCGATCCTCGGCATGTGCACCGCCAACTACGGCCATACCCGGGCCGTCTACCAGTATCTCGCCGCCCACGGGCGCGGCTACGTCCATCTCGAGCGGGGGCGCGGCCCGGAGGACATCCACGCGATGAACCTCCTCGACGAGGCCCCGGGCAACTGGGAGGACTTCATCGTCAGCACCTGGCTCGCCGAACTCGCCACCTGGATGCTGGGATCGGGCTTTCTCAAGCATGACGACCGCGTGGTGTCCGGCCTCGCGCGGAAAATCGGCGAGGAGACCTATTTCCATCTCAAGTACGCCCATGGCTGGTTCCGGATCATCGGGGAGAACGCGCCCGCGACGCGCCGGTTCCAGAAGTCCTACGAGAAACGCTATCCGCTCGCCCTTTCGTGGTTCGGGCCAGCCAGAGGCGCCGATCCGGTCTTCGCCGAGGGCCTGCGCGACGTGAAGCTGGGCGCGCTGCGCAGCGCGTTCGTCAAGGAGGCGGCGGGAGCGGCGGGGATGCTTGGAGCGCCCGTCAGCCAGAAGACCCCGGTCCGCATCGGCAACGACTGGCGCCGGGACGCGCGGCGGGTCGGCCCGTTGCCCGACGGGCTGTTCAACGTGATCCGGTTCAAGGACGCGGAACTTGCCCACTGACCGCGTCACGCGGCGTTCCGGCGGCCACGCCGCGCGGCATCGGGCGGTGCATTCCGGAGACCCCGACTTCGACGGCGTGTCCTGCCCCGACTGCAGGACGGACGATCTCGAGGTGCTTTCCCTTTTCGGCGGGGCGGCATCCGAAGTGATGTTCCGCTGCCGGAGTTGCAGCACCAGCTTCAACTGGATCAAGTGGCGCGGACGGCTGCCCCCGGCGCCGTCCGCGGACGGCTGAAACGGCATGGCCGGCTGGTCGGCGTCCGAGACCGCCGCCGAACGGCGGAAACGCATGACCGACCCGGGGATCCGCCGCCCCGACATGCACGTGGAAGACGCGCTTCTCTCCCGGCGCTCGATCCGCGCCTTTCTTCCGGATCCGGTTCCGCAGGCGGTCGTGCGCCGCGTTCTCGAAGCCGCGCGCTGGGCGCCGTCCGGCTCGAACATACAGCCCTGGAAGGTTCACGTCCTCGGCGGCGCGAGCCTGCGCCGCTACTCCGAAGCGCTGCTGGCGGCGGCGGCCGCCGGCGAGAGCGCGGACATGGAATACCACTACTATCCGCCGCACTGGCGGGAGCCTTTCCTCGCGCGGCGCAGGGCGTGCGGCTACGGACTGTACGAGGCGATGGGCGTCGCTCGCGACGACCGCGACGGCCGTCGCGCCGCGCTTCTGCGCAATTTCGAGTTCTTCGGCGCGGGCACGGGGCTCCTGTTCTGGATCCCCGCCGATCTCGAGCACGGATCCTGGCTCGACTACGGCACTTTCATCCACTCGATCTCGCTGGCCGCGTTCGGCTGGGGGCTCGCCGCGATCGCCCAGGGGGCGCTCGGCATGTACCCCCACGTCGCCCACGCGATGTTCGGCATGGGCGACGACCACACGCTCGTCGGCGGGATGAGCATCGGCTGGCCCGACGCCGCGGCGGAAGTCAACCGGTTCCAGCCCGGACGCGTCGGGGTCGACGAGTTCGCGATCTGGCTCGAGTAGGCGGAGTCCCCGGCCGGGCGGAAGGGGGAAGGACCGGCCGGAGCCGGCCCTTCCGGGCTACATCACCGCCTTGGAGGTCTCCAGAAGCAGCTTGTACATCGGCGCGATCGCCGGATCCTTCAGGAATATCTCGTCGCCGAGCGGACGCAGTCTCTCGATCGCCGCGAGACGTTCCTTCTCATCGAGCCGGACGACGGTTCCGCCCTCCTCCCCCCACTTCGCTTCCCACTTCTTGGTGTCCTCCTCGGACCAGCGGTTCGCCTGGGGAGTCACCTCCCGGCCGACCTGCTCCAGGACCGCCCGTTCCTTGCCCGACAGCTTGGCGAGCCATTTGGCGCTGGTCCACATGGCGCTGGGGATGTAGGTGATGGCGGTCGGCGTCAGGTACTGCGCCGCGGTGTAGAACTTCGACGGCCCCATCACCACGACGGCGGAACTGGCGCCGTCCAGCACGCGGCGCTGGATCGCCGGCAGAACCTCGGAATAGGCCATGGGCGTGCCGGCCGCGCCGAGCCGCTTCATGATCGCGACTTCCATCGGCGACGCCAGCACGCGGATCTTCTTGCCCTTGACGTCGGAAAGCTTGCGCACCGGATCCCGCATCGCGAGCGCCGACGAGCCGGCGCAGACGACGTACATCCCGGTCACGCCCTTGGACGTCGCCAGGTTGAGAAACTTGTCGCGCACGTTGGGGTGGTTGAGCACGTCGGTCTGGTGCGCGAAATCCCGGAACAGGCCCGGCGCGTCGGGCGCCATGAAGGCCTTGTTGAGGCCGACGAAGAACCCGGGCGGCGAGATGAACGCCTCCTGCGTGCCGAGCAGGACGCCCTCGATCTGGCGCGGGATCGTGCCGAGCTGGGCGGCCGGAAAGACCCTGACCTTGATCGAGCCGCCGGTCCGTTTCTCGACCTCCTGCTTGATCCAGTTCGCGGACTTGTGCTGGCCGTCGTTGATGGTCACGAAGCCGATTTTCATCACGGTCTGGGCGGACGCGAGGGCCGGGGCAAGACACAACCCCGCGCCGAGCGCCGCCGCCACGGTTCTGCTGATCTTCATCGATGCCTCCCTGAAATGTGCCACGTGCGGCAACTGTCGCGGCGCACCGTTCCGCGCCCCGCGACTCGAGGGCGGCACGTTAGCCGAACCCCGGGGGTGCGGCAACAGCGCCCGTCCCGTCAGTCGTCCTCGGGCGCCGCCGGAATCGTCACCGTCGCCTCGAGGCCGCCGCCGTCGCGGTCGCCGAGATCCAGCGCGCCGCCATGGCGGTCGACCACCGTGCGGACCACGGCGAGGCCCAGCCCGACCCCGCCGGTCTCGCGGCTTCGGGAGCTTTCCATCCGGAAAAACGGCGCCAGAACCGCTTCCCTGTACTGGGGCGGTATTCCCGGGCCGCGGTCGCCGATCCGTATCACGGCGCGCTCGCGGCCGCCCTCCAGCGAGATGTCCGCCTCGCCGCCGTACTTGACCGCGTTGTCGGCGAGGTTCTCGAAACACCGCCGGAGCGCCGTCGCCCGCCCCCGGAACGGAAACGTCTCCGGGCCGCGGTAGACCGCGTTCTGGCCGGTTTCCGAGCGTTTCTCCGCGATCGTGCGCAGGAGACCCGCCAGATCGAACGGCGCGGGCGCCTCGCCGCGGGTCTCGTCGCGGGCAAGGCCGAGAGTGGCGTCGAGAACCGAGGCCATCTCCTCGATGTCGGAGACCCCCTTGTCGCGCTGTTCGGGATCCTCGAGCATCTCGACGCGCAGTCTCAGCCGCGTGAGAAAGGTCTTGAGGTCGTGCGAGAGCGCGGCGAGAAGCAGCGTTCTCTCGTCCGCCAGCCGTCGGATGCGCGTCGTCATGAGGTTGAAGGCGCGGGCGGCGTTGCGGACCTCGACCGGGCCCGTTTCGGGGAAGGGGGCGTCGTCGCCTTCGAGGTCGAAGCGTTCGGTCGCGTCCGCCAGCCGGCGGAGCGGCCTGGTCAGGCGTCCCATGGCCCAGGTCGCGGACACCCCGACGAGCACCGCGGTCGCGACGAGCCAGATCAGGAACACCGGTCCAGGCCGGCGGCGGATGGGCACGATCTTCACGTCCGCCCAGCCGGAGGACGCGAGCGGTATCGCCATGCGGAGGACGGGGCGGCCGGAAACGCCCCTTCTCAGGCGGTGGATCGACAGGGTTATGTCGCGCTCCGCGAGGGGGCCGAGACGGGACCGGACGAACCGCTCGAGACCGGGCTGCACCGGCTTGCCGCGAACCGCCCGCGGCGGAGTTCCGGAATGTCGCCGTATCCGGAGAAGACGCCCGTTCACGGCGCCGAGCACGCGCTCGCGGTCCGTCGGCGCCGCCTGCTCGAGGAGCCGGATCGCGGGAGCGACGCGGACGAGGAGAGGGGCCAGCCGTTGCGGGTCGGGCTGCAGATTCGCGAGTCGGCTGTCATGAAACCACCACAGGCCCAATCCGAGCGAAGCCGTGACCGCGACCGCCGCGACGAGCAGCAGGGCGAGCCAGCCCGTCATTCCCTCCGGAATCAGGCGCCGGCGCGGGCGGTCCGCCGTCATGACCGCGTGACCTGGGCGGAGAGGACGTAGCCCTGGCCGCGGACCGTCTTGATGAGAACCGGTTCGGAGGGGGACGCCTCTATCTTGCTCCTGAGGCGGCTGATCTGGACGTCGATGCTGCGGTCGAACGGTCCCGCCTCGCGTCCGTGCAGAAGATCCATCAACCGGTCGCGGCTGAGGACGTGTTCGGCGTGACGCACGAGCGCCGCGAGAAGGTCGAACTCCCCGGCGGTCAGGGCGACGGCGTCGCCGTCGGGGCCGTGGAGCGTGCGCCGGCTGCTGTCGAGAACCCAGCCCTCGAATCCGTAGACGCCGGCCCGTTCATCCTCGACCACGACGGCGTTCTCGACGCGCCGGAGCACGGCCCTGATCCGGGCGAGGAGCTCGCGCGGGCTGAAGGGTTTCGGAAGATAGTCGTCGGCACCGACCTCGAGGCCGATGATGCGGTCTGTCTCGGCGTCGAGGGCCGTCAGCATGATGATCGGCACGCTGCCGTGCCGGCGGATGCGGCGGCAGATCGAGACGCCGTCCTCGCCCGGCAGCATGAGATCGAGAATGATGAGGTCGAAAGTCCGCGTCTTCCACGGCGAGCCGGATCCGTTCGGAGCCGTCGCCGTCCGGAACCCGTGCCGGGCGAGGAACCGGGAAAGCAGCGACCGGATCTCGTGGTCGTCGTCGATGATCAGGATGCGATGCGGCTTGGCCATGGCTTTCCGCGCGGTCGTCGCAGCGTCGCGTCACGATAGCCCATGGCGATCGGGCCCCGAAGGGGGTTACAAATTGTTACGCGCATCGAGGTCCGCGGAAACGTTTCCGCAACACGGATCCGGCAGGATGGACGGATCGACGATCCGCTCCGTCACGGAGCGCAAGACAGGAGAGACTCCCATGAGGACGAGGAAGAGGATCTTCCGCGGGCTGCTTCCGGCGTTGCTGCTGGTCGGACTCGCGGGTTTCCAGGCCGGATGCACGGAGACCTCGGCGGGCACCGCCGTCGGCGGGACGACGCTTGCGGGCGGCGACAAGACCGGCAAGTGGGCGTCCAGGGTTCGGGGGCGCGGGCCGGCGGCGCGGCTCTGCCGCGGCGGAATGGAGAGGCGCATGGAGCGCTTCTCGTCGGTCGTCGAAGGGCTCGCCAAGCTCGACGACACCCAGACGGCTGCCTGGAACCGGCTCAAGACGGCTTCGGCCTCGGCCATCGCGACCGTCAGGAAAAACTGCGAAACGCTCAAGACGCAGGGCCGCCCCGCCACCGGTCCGGAACGGCTGCAGCGCCTCGAAAGCGTGCTGGCGGCACGGCTTGACGCTCTTCGCGCCGTGCGACCGGCCTTCACCGCGTTCTACGAGACGCTGGACAAGGGCCAGCAGGACGCGCTGGACACGCTTCGCGGCTCGAGATGGCATCATCGTCGGCATCGCCATTGACGCCGCGCGGCCGGGCGTTCCGCAGGCGTGACCGGCGGATCCCCCGGCCGCCATGCGCCGTCGGCCAGGACGACTGTTCCGCGGCCCGCGACCCCGGATGCGGCCGGAACACGCGGACGGTCGCGTTGGTCGCCCGATGCGGCGGCTTGAGGCCGGGAGCCGCGTTCCGGCCGGGATTCCCGTGGAACGGGCCGGGCCGGCGCCCCGGCGACTTTCAGTCCACGGGCATGGCCTGTTCGGCCGCCACACTCTCCCGCTGGCTGTGATGACCGTACGTGCTCCGGGAAATCCTGCATTCGTCGGACTGGTCTCCCCATGTTGTCCATCCGGCCCTTGTCCCGCGCGCGAACAGCTCGGGACGGGAGCCGGGACTGCAGGCCTCGATGGCCTCGTAGCGCTCGTCCGATTTTCGGCTGTGCTCTCTCTTCCTTGACGCGACCAGATTCACCTGACGGCGACCCGGCGCCAGCGTGCGGGCATTCCTTCCTCGCGCCCCGAAGAGCGCCATCTCGGTGACATTGCGGAAACAGAAGCCCACCGCCCTGCCATCCGAGCCTCCGTCCTTGCGGATCTTGTGCCAGATGATGTTGCTCTTGAGGAACTTGCAAAACTCCCGGTCGGCGAAGCCCGGCCCGGGGCGTCCGCGGGTCGAACGCGACGGAACTTTCGGCGATCGGCCCCTCGCCTGTCCGCCCGGGCGGCGTCGGCAAGCCGGTTTTCCGGGATCCGGGGCCGGTGCGGGCCCGATTCGCGCCCACCCGTCGGGTGGCGGACGCGGTTTTCCGCTTCCCGGCGAGGGGCGGGCGGCACGGCAGGGCGCGGGGGAACGCGGAAGCGGCGTTCAGTTCAGGAGGCGCATCAACTGGTGGACGGTCAGCGCCAGGATGCCGAACATCAGGTGGCAGTGGACCTTGGCGTGGCCGCGCACGCGGACATGGCGGCCGCCGCAGTCGTCCTTGAGCATGGCGTTGACGCGCCCGCCGTTCGAGCGCTCGTTGCAGCGCGCGTCCTTCGGGTCGCGTTGGCCGACGCTTTCCCGCACCGCGGCCTCGCGCGCCATCCGCTCCTTGGCAACCCTGCTGCGGGGGTTGGGGTCGATGATCGGGACGTGGCCCAGCAGATAGCTGGTCCAGCCGATCTCGACCGTGTCGCAGGCGGCGTCCATGAGGTCGTGCAGGTTGGTCACGCGTTCGCCGGTCATGGTCGCCAGCGGGATCGCGGCCTGGCTGTCGTGGAGCGAGGCCGACGTCAGGATGCAGCTGACCGGGATGCCGCCGTCGGCGGCGTCGATGTGCAGCTTGCAGACGGTCCGCTTGGCGCCGACGTTGCAGGCTTTCGGCAGGTCGGCGAGCATCTGCGGCAGCGTCATCTCGAGCTGGCGTTTCACGCGGCGCCGCTCCCCGGGCCGCTCCTCGCCCTTGCGCGGGCGGCCGCGCCGGCGCTTCGGCTTCGGGGCCTTGGGCTGCGGCCTCTCGCGCGCCTCGATCGCCGTCGCGTCGCGCGAGACGTGCCCGATCACGCGATCGCCGAGGGCCTGCCTGACCACCACCTCGTGCAGACGCGCCGGCAGCGCGCACTCGGAGAACTCGGCGAAGGCCCGCGAGAAGGTCGCCTCGCTCGGGACCTCCCCGATCCCGGACCAGCCGCACAGCCGGCGCAGCGTCCTGTCGACCCGGAGACGCTCGATCAGGGCGCGCGTCGTCGGCAGGTTGAAGACCGCCTTGGCGGCGAACGCGCGGGCCAGCGCCGTGCGGTCCTCTGCCGGCCGGCCGGGCAGGCCGTCGAAACGGGGAAGAAGGCCCTCGACGCGCGCGAATTCGAGAACCGCCACGAGGTGCCGATGCCTCTCGCCAAGCGGCCCGATCTCCTCCTCGAGCCACGGGAACAGGTCCGCTTGAACGTGATGCCAGGACTGGTACGATGTCTGCATTGGCGCCATGGGGTCGCTCTCTGTCTGTCGAGACTCTGGAAACCCGACAGAATCACGGAGCGGCCCCGATTGCCAGGAAATTCGCCGGCCGCGGCAAAAAAATCCCCTCGAACGCGGAATTTTGAAAGCGGCTCTCTTGTATTCGAATCCCCAGGACCGCAGAACATCCAGCCCCTGCGGAAGCGGCGCGTTGGGCACCCACGGATAGACGTGGGCGGTGTCCGCCGGGTGCTCGCCAACGGGAAGTCCCATGATTCCGTAACGCGAAAGACGGCGATGCTCCGGAGCCATCTTTCCGGTGCGGTTCTGGAAGCGCCAAGGCGGATCCGCCAGAACCGTCGAGAATCTGCGGCCGCCGAGACGGGCGCGAAATTCCGGAATCGGGTCGGTGTCCATGCCCGCTCCTTCCTCGCTCCCGATCATGTTTCGAGAAAGATTTCCGCGGGTGAAGGCTGGTTGGGAGAGCGCAACTCCAGTTTCCCCGTGACTTGCGGGATTCCCGGATTTCCGTGAACGTCCGGGACTTCGCGCCCTTGGACAACCGGAATGCCGCGGGTTTTCGAGCCTGCGGGTTCCTCCGCGCGCCGGCCTGGGGCGGTTGGCCGGGTCGCCGGGCTTGCCGTCCCGGCAGAAGGGCCGGCTCCGTCCCCTGGCGCCCGGGAAGACAACCCGGGCGAAGCCCGCTTTCCCGCGTCGTTCAACGAACGCGCCGGCATGGCGGTGCACGGCCTCCTTCCCCGACCGCTTCTCGCGCGGAATATCGCGAAAACATGATTCACCGGCACGCCGTTGCCATGGAATCGGGGTTCCATGAAAGCCTACCGGCACGGCGTCACGGGAAACGGCCGCTGTCCGGCCGCGTGCGCGCCGCCTGTCGCCCGGGAGCGACGGCCGGGCGTCGCGGCGCGACGGGGGGCGGGACGCGGGAAGCTGGTGCGGGCGGTCGGGCTCGAACCGACACTCCTGGAAGGAACGGGTTTTTGAGACCCGCGCGTCTACCAATTCCGCCACGCCCGCTGTGCGCAAGCCCTACCCCAGCACCCGAGGGGCGGTCAAGCCGCGCACGAGCCGGCAGGCTCCGGGCGCGGGACCGTCACGCCCCTACAGGATGTCCGTTCCGGGGTCGAGGCCCAGCAGCACCCGCCCGTAGATCTCGGTCGCGGTCCTGAAACGCAGCATCGCGTGCTGGCTCGCGGCATGGACGTCGCGCCAGGCGCGCTGCACCGGATGGGCGTCCGAAAGCCCCGCCCCGCCGCAGGCGAGAAACACGTCGTCGACGGCGCGCCGGCACAGATCGACCGCATAGGCGCAGTCCATGCGGACACGCGCCCGGGTTCCGCGGGTCATGCGGCCTCCGCGATCCGCCGCCTCCTCGATGTCGGCGGCGGCGCGGCGGAGAAGCGCGCGGGCGGTGTCGATGCCGGCGTGGGCGCCCGCGACCGTCTGATGCACGAGCGGGTTCTCGATCTCGGGCGCGTCGCGGAGATGTCCGTCGGTGCGGCCGGACACGTGCTCGGAGAAGTCCTCGACGGCTCCGGCGGCGAGGCCCACGGCCGGCGCGCAAAGCCCGAAAGCGACGAAGGGCGCCATCGGCGCGCGATAGAGCCGGCTCGCGTGAAGCGCCGCGCCGGGTGCCCGGCCGAGACCGGCGTCGCGCACGGAAATGGTCCGGTGCGCCGGCACGAAGACGTCCTCGCAGCAGATGCTGCAACTCCCGGTCCCCGAGAGACCCGCGGCGTGCCAGTCGTCGCGGGTCGTCAGATCGGCGGCCGGGACGGCCACGCAGATCCCGTCCTCCCTGCGCCCGTCCGCGTCCAGCAGTTCCGCGCCGAGGATCGCCCAGTCCGCATGCTCGGAACCGGAGCCGAACGGCCACGACCCCGTGACGACGAGTCCGTCGCCGCGCCGCCGGGCCGCGCCGCGCGGGTCGAGCACGCCCGCGACCAGGGAATCCGGATTGCCGGCGTAGACGTCATCCTGCGCATCCTTCCCGAACAGTCCGACAAGCCACGAATCCACATGGAACACCGCCAGGCACCAGGCGGTCGACCCGCAGCCGCGGGCGACCTCCTCGACCGCCTCGAAATGGGCGGAGAGTCCCAGTTCCAGGCCGCCGCAGCGCGCGGGCTGCAGAATCCGGGCAAGCCCCGAGCGCCTGGTCTCCGCCACGGTCTCCGCGGGCAGGCGGCGTTCCCGCTCGGCCTGCCGCGCCCGGGAACGGGCCGTCTCCGCAAGGGTGCGGGCCGCCTCGGCAAGGGCGGCCCGTTCCCCGGCTCCTGCGTCGGCGGCATCCATGGCGGGCACTATAGCGAAGCCCGGATTCCCGCGAAACGGCCACGCCGAAGCCGCTGCCGCTTGTCCGGCCGCCCGGGCGCTGGTAAAAGGCGTTTCGGTTCCTGCAAGCCCTCCGATGCTGAAAAGACTCTATGAACGGGTGATCGTTCTGTCCGCCCATCCGCATGCGGTGTGGTGGCTCGCGGCGATCGCGTTCCTCGAAAGTTCCGTGTTTCCGATCCCGCCGGACGCGCTCCTGGCCCCGATGGTGCTAGCGGCGCGTTCCCGCGCCTGGCTCCTGGCGTTCGTCTGCACCGCCGCCTCGGTCGCCGGAGGGGTTCTGGGCTACGGCATCGGCGCCGGATTCCACGACGCGGTCGGGCGGCAGATCGTGGCCTTCTACGGCTACGGCCGCCAGTTCGCCGAAGCGGCCGAACTCTACAACTCCCACGGGGCGTGGATTGTCCTGGTCGCCGGGCTGACCCCGATCCCCTACAAGATCTTCACGATCGCCAGCGGCGTGACGGCACTCGATCCGGCCGTGTTCGTGATCGCTTCGGTCGTGGCCCGGGGCACGAGATTCTTCGCGGTCGCGGCGCTCCTCTACTGGCTCGGCCCGCCGATCCGCGAGTTCGTCGAACGCCGGCTCGGGCTGGTCTTCTCGCTGGCCTGTCTCCTGTTGATCGGCGGTTTCGTCGCCGTCAGGATGCTTTCATGACACTGCTCGGCGCCCGCGCGCGGGCGGAAGCCCTGCCGCTCTGGGCGGGACTGGCATCGGCCGTCGCCCTGGCCGCCGCGCTGGGCAGCCAGCACTGGGGCGGGCTGCAACCCTGCGAACTCTGTCTCTGGCAGCGCTTTCCCCACGGCGCCGTCGTCGCGGTCGCCGTCGGGGGATGGCTGTGGTTCCGGTCGCCGCGGGAACGCATGGTTCTGGCCTGGCTGGCGGCGCTGCTCTTTGCCGCGGGCGCCGCCGTCGCGCTCTATCATGTGGCCGTCGAGCTCCACTGGGCTGCCGGACCGTCGGCCTGTTCGGGGCCGGGCGCGCTCGATCGGGCGCGGTCGGTCGAGGAGCTCCGCCGCCTTCTCGATGCGACCCCGGTGGTGCGCTGCGACCAGGTTGCCTGGTCCATGCTGGGGGTGTCGATGGCGGGCTGGAACGCCCTGGCCTCGGTGGCGTTGTGCGCGGGCTGCGGAGCGGCGGGCTGGCGGCTGATGCGTGGAGGCTCTCGATGACGGCGGTCAAGAAGGACACGCGCCACGGAATTCTTCCCGGCGACCCGCCCGCGGAGGATCTGGTCGGGCGCATCGTTCGGGTCGATCATGCCGGCGAGTACGGAGCGGTCCGGATCTACGAGGGACAGCTCGCCGTTCTCGGCAGGACGCCGGCGGGCGATGCCATCCGCGAAATGGCGGATTCCGAACGCGAGCATCTCTCGGAATTCGACCGGCTCGTGGGCGAGCGCCGGGTGCGCCCCACGGCCCTGCTGCCGGTCTGGCACGTCGCGGGCTACGCGCTCGGCGCGGCCACCGCCCTCATGGGCGAGCGCGCGGCCATGGCCTGCACGGTCGCGGTCGAGGAGGTGATCGACGCCCATTACGGGCGGCAGGCGGAAGCGCTCGGAGAGGACGAGGCGGAATTGCGCGAGACCGTCCTCCGGTTCCGTGAGGACGAACTTGCGCACCGCGACGCGGCGCTCGACCGCGAAGCGGAACTGGCGCCGGGCTACGGAGCGCTCTCGGCCGCGGTGAAAACCGGTTCGCGGCTCGCGATCTGGCTCAGCGAACGGTTCTGACCCCCTCAGAAACCGGACATCTCCCGGCGGATCCTGCCGATGAAGCGCGTCGGCAGATCCGGGTCTCCCTTCTGGAGGCCGTAGAGGCCGAAATACGATATCCGCGCGTCCGGCGCGAGAAACGGCCGGAGATACCGGGTCATCAGGCGGCGCGGGGCGTCCCCGAGCCAGAGGAACGAGCTTCGGGGCCGGCTGTAGGTCGCGACCGTCGCCGCCCGGCGGACATGCTTGAGGTCGGGGACCAGGGCGCCGGCCTCGTCGAAACCGAACGCCACGCCGGGAACCAGAACCCGGTCCCAGAACCCCTTGAAGATCGCCGGCGGGCCGAGGCACCAGACCGGAAAGCAGGCGACCAGGCCCTCGGCGCCCGCGATCCGTTCGGCGTAGCCCTCCAGGCGGGCGCGGTTGGCGTCGGCGTCGAAGTAGCTTCGCCGTTCCTCGGCCGAGAGCACCGGGTCGAAACCGTCGGCGTAGAGATCCATGTCGTCGACCTCGTGGCCGGCCTGCGTCAGGCCGTCGACGACGGCCTCGTGCAGGGCGCCGTTCAGACTGTCGGCGAGGGGATGGGCGAAAACCACGAGAACCCGCATGGCCGTTTCCTCCGAGGTTGTCCGCGGGGCTATTCCGCGCGGACCGGGTAGCTGACGAACCCGCGGAACCGCGCGCGCATGTGGTGGAGAGCCTCGCCGTCGCGCTCGATCCTCGAGAACTTCCGCACGAAGCCGCCGAGCGCGATCGCCGCCTCCATGCGGCCGAGCGACATGCCGGCGCAGGCATGGATGCCGGTGGCGAAGGCGAGATGCCGGTTGGGCCGGCGCGCGATGTCGAACGCGTCGGGGTCGGCGAAGACTTCGGGGTCGCGGTTGGCGGCGCCGATCGACAGCCACACGTAGGTGCCGGCGGCCAGCGGTTCCCCTCCGACCTCCGCGTCCGCGGTCAGCTTCCGGTTGCCGAGCTGCACCGCGCTTTCGAAGCGCAGGATCTCCTCGATCGCTGAGCCGACGAGATCGGGTTCGTCGCGCAGCCTGTCAAGCTGGCGGGGAAAGCGCAGAAGCGCGTCGATCCCGTTGGTGACCGTGTTGGCGGTGGTCTCGTGGCCCGCGTTCAGGAGAAAGATGCAGTTGTGCAGAAGATCGAGCTCGTCCAGCGTGTCGCCGTCCTCGTCGGGGCCGATGAGCTTGGACAGCACCTCGCCCGTGTCGTCGCCGAGGGGGTTGCGTTCGCGCTCTCGGATCAGCCACCGCAGATAGTCCTTGAACTGGTCCACCGCGAGATTTCCCGCACGGCGCCGCTCGTCGGTCAGGTCGGCCTCGAGACCGCCGAGAATCGTGACCGCCCACGGCGACAGGCGGTGCCGATCCCCCTGGGGGACGCCGAGCATGTCGCCGATCAGCTCGATGGGGAGTTTCATCGCGAAATCGTGCAGCAGGTCAAAGCGCCTCCTCGCGGCGACGTCGTCGAGCGCGTTGGCGACGACCTCCTCGGCACGCGCCCGGAGAGCCCTCAGCGCCCGCGGCGTGAACGCCGGCGCGAGGCGCTTGCGGATGCGAGTGTGGCGCGGCGGGTCGTTGAAAACGAGGCTCGACGTGTGGTGCTCGTAGAGCGACGAGTCGCCCATGGTGCGCCGGAACTCGACGGTCTTGTCGGAGGAGAACAGTCCCGGGTTCCGGTAGATCCCGTCGAGGTCGGCGTGGCGGGTCAGGAACCGGGCGCCGTCCGGCAGGAGCTTGGTCGGCGCGTGCCGGCGCAGGGCGTGGAAAACGGGATAGGGGTTCTCGTGGAACGCCCGGTCCAGCCGCCCGATGTCGAACGCCGCCGCCGCTTCGGGGCCGGCCTCGACGATGTCCTCGTAGAGCGCGTCGGCTGCGTCCATGAAGCGAGTGTATCCGCGGCTCCGGCGACGGGCAAAAGCCCGGGACCGGTCGGCTGTTCCGCTCCGGACGGGAGGAGGGCGAACGCGCGCCCCGCGAAGGTTCCGTCGCGTTTCGGTCCCGTCCGTGCCGTCGCCGCGGTCCGTGGTCCGCGGTGCCCGAGGGCGCCGCCAATTGCCCGGATCCGGTTCGGACTCCGCCATCCGGGCGACCGAGCCGGTCCGGGACCGCGGCGCGGGACATCCTGGAGCGAAGGTCTCGGCGGATTGACTCGCCGCCCGCCGACACTACATTCGCGGCGCGGCCGAGGATCCTGCCCTTGGAATACCACTCCACGCGCGGCGGCGCGCCCGTTCTCGCGTTCGACGATGTCCTGCTTGCCGGTCTCGCTTCCGACGGCGGCCTGTACCTGCCCGCCGAATGGCCGGCCTTCGCGCCGTCGGAACTCGAGGAAATGGCCGGTCTGGACTACGCCGGGATCGCCCGGCGCGTCGTCCGGCCCTTCGTCGGCGGGGCGATTCCGGACGACCGCCTCGAGCGCGTCGTCGAGGACGCCTACCGGGGGTTCGGCCATCCCGCGGTGGCGCCGCTCCGCGAGATCGGCGCCGGCCTCTGGCTGATGGAGCTCTTCCACGGCCCCACCCTGGCGTTCAAGGACCACGCGCTGCAGCTCGTTGGGCGTCTGTTCGACGAGGTGCTCGCCCGTCGGGGCGAGCGGATCACGATCGTCGGGGCGACGTCCGGGGACACCGGCTCGGCGGCCATCGAGGCCTGCCGCGACCGCGCCGGCCTCGACGTCTTCATCCTGTTCCCCGAAGGTCGCGTGTCGGACATCCAGCGCCGCCAGATGACCACGGTCGCGGCCGCCAACGTTCACGCCGTCGCGATCGGGGGAACGTTCGACGACTGCCAGGATCTCGTGAAGGCGCTCTTCGCCGACCCCGCGTTCCGCGAGGCGCACCGGCTGTCGGCGGTGAACTCGATCAACTGGGCGCGCATCATGGCCCAGATCGTCTACTACGTGGTCGCCGCCGTCCGCCTCGGGGCCCCCGGCCGTTCCGTCGGCTTCTCCGTGCCGACGGGGAATTTCGGCAACGTGTTCGCGGGCTGGGCCGCCTGGAAGTGCGGACTGCCGGTGGAGCGGCTGGTCGTCGGCACCAACCGCAACGACATCCTGTTCCGGTTCTTCGAGACCGGCGCGATGGAGATCTCCGCGGTCGCGCCGACGATCTCCCCGAGCATGGACATCCAGATCTCGAGCAATTTCGAGCGCTTGCTGTTCGACGCGTTCGAGCGCGACGGGGCGGCCGTCCGCGGCTGGATGGAGCGTTTCCGTGCGGAGGGCGCCATGGCGCTCGACGGCGCCCGGCTGGAGCGGGCGCGGGAGAAGTTCTCCGCGGCGCGGTTCGACGACGACGAGACCCGGGCCCTGATCAGGGAAACCTTCGCGGAAACCGGCGAGCTTCTCGACCCGCACAGCGCGATCGGCCTCGGCGCGGCCAGGAGCCGCCCCTCGGCGGCGCCGACGGTGTGCCTCGCCACCGCGCATCCGGCGAAGTTCCCCGAGGCCGTTCGGGAGGCCGCCGGCCGCAGCCCCGAACTGCCCGAACGCCTGGCGGGTCTTCACGAACGGGAAGAGCGTTTCGCGGTCCTGCCGAACGATCTCGGGGCGGTGCGGGACTTCATCGTCGCCGCGAAGGCGGGGGGCCTGGGCCGTTGAGCGTCGAGACGGCGGAACTCGCCAACGGGCTGCGCGTCGTCACCGACCGCGTCGATTCGGTCGAGTCCGTCGCCCTCGGCGTCTGGGTCGGCGCCGGCGCACGCCACGAGACCGGGGACGAGAACGGCGTTTCCCATTTTCTCGAGCACATGGCGTTCAAGGGAACCCGGAAGCGCTCCGCGTTCGACATCGTCGCGGAGATCGAGGACGTCGGCGGCCACCTCAACGCCTACACGTCGCGCGAGAGAACCGTCTACCACGCCACCGTCCTCAAGCAGCACGTCCCCCTGGCCGTCGACCTCCTCGCGGACATCCTGCGCGACTCGGTCTTCGACGAGGACGAGCTCGAACGCGAACGCGGCGTCATCCTCCAGGAGATCCACGAGGCCGCGGACACGCCGGACGACGTGATCTTCGACCGGTTCCAGGCGGCGGCGTTCCCCGCCCAGCCTCTGGGCAGGCCGGTTCTTGGCACCGCCGGGACCGTTTCCGGACTTCCCCGCGCGGCATTGAAGAACTACGTCGCGGCCCACTACGGAGCGAACCGCATGATCTTCGCCGCGGCGGGCGCGCTCGACCATGACGAGGTGGCCAAGCTTGTTTCGGAAGCGTTCGGCGACATCGCCCCGGCGAAGCCGGAAAGCCCCGTGCCGGCATCGTATTCGGGCGGCGGCTGGCGGGAGGTCCGGGATCTGGAGCAGGCCCACCTGGTCGTCGGGCTCGATGGGGTGAGCGCCACCGACGACGACTACCACGCGCTTGCCGTTCTCTCGACGGCGCTCGGCGGCGGCATGTCCTCGCGCCTGTTCCAGGAACTGCGGGAGCGGCGCGGTCTCGCCTATTCGGTCTACACGTTTTCCTCGAGCTACAGCGACGGCGGCCTGTTCGGACTGTATGCCGGAACCGGGGCGGGCCAGGCCGAGGAGCTCCTCGCCGTCGTCGGCGAGGAACTGGCGCGGGCGGCGGCCGACCGGATGGACGCCCCGGAACTGGCCCGCGCAAGGACGCTGATCAAGGCGGGGGTGCTGCTGTCGCTCGAGAGCATGGCGGCGCGGACCGAGAGGATGGCGACGCAGACGCACGTTCACGGCCGCACGATACCGGTGGAGGACATCGCCGAGCGCATCGATGCGGTGAGCGCGGAAGATGCCCGTCGCGCGGCGGAACGCCTACTGTCGTCGGAGCCCGTCATTGCCGCCTTGGGGCCGGTTGCCGCCCTGTCGGACCACGGTTCGCTGGCGGCACGGTTCGGTTGACGGGAACCCAGCGTCGTTCCTCGCGCGGTTCGGGAAGGCGTCGCCCGTCGAAACGGACGAGGCGGGGTTGCGCGTCCGGGCACCGGATGTCGGTTGATCGGGCCGCCGCCTCCGGCCGTTCCCATGTCCGGCGCAGCGGGTCGTCGGTCGGGATCCTGGGGTGCGCCGCGTCCTGGATGCCGGGCGGCACGTCCCCGCCGACGCGCACGACCTCGCCCCGGAAGCGAACACGGCCGTCCGGCCGCACCTCCCGGCGAAGCGGGCTGGCGGAGACGGCGGCGCACCGGGCCGGGTAGATGCGGGGTCGCTTGCGTCGCCCCCGTTCCTCGAAAGGGTCCGTGTCCGCCGGTCGCGACGGCGGCGACGCCGGGGCGGAAGGACCGGAGGGAGCTTGGTGGTCGGCAAAAGGGCGGGCGTGCCGGCTCGCCCGTTCTCGACTTGGCAAGTCGTCCGGGATAGTCTGGCGACCGGGAAGATCCCGCGTCAGCGTGGCCTTTCTGCAGGAGGTGTTCATGCGATCGTTGATGCTTGCGGCAGCGGCTTGCCTGTTTTCTTTCGGGGTGTCCGCGGCCTGCCCGAAGGGGCTGACTCCGTACACCGAATTCAGCATGTTCTTCGGACTGTCCCATGTCGACGGCAGGGCGGTTTCGGACGACCAGTGGCGGGAGTTCGTCGCCGACAGCGTCACGCCGCGTTTCCGCGCGGGCTTCACGGTGATCGACGCGCGCGGACAATGGACGAAACCGGACGGGGTTCTCGAACGCGAACCGGTCAAGCTGGTGATCGGCGCCGTGGAGGCGGACGCGGACCAGGGCATGGAACAGGTCAGGGGGCTGTCCGAGGAGTTCGTCCGCAGGTTCCGCCAGGAGCCGCCGTTCACGACCTCCAAGGAAGCCTGCGCAGGACCGGCCTCGCGGTAGTCCCGCGCCGGCTCCGCACGCCGGTTGCCGCCATCGTTTCCCGGCTCCGCCAAGGGTTTCCGGCCGTCGCGCACTGACCGCCGCAGGCGCTTCCATCGACGCCGTGGCCGGGGAACCGTCGCGGTTCCCGCAACCTTCGTGCCGATCGCGGAGGGAGGCGTCGGCGTCCGGATTGCCGCCATGCTCGAACGACGCCCCGACCGGCGCCGGCCGTCGCCGGGAGACCGCAGTGCAGCCGGTCACTCCCCGTCCGGGGGCTTCGGCGGGACGTGCTGCCTGGCCTCGATCACGCCTCGCCGGATCTCCCGGGTCCGCTGGAAGAACTCCTCGAGGGTTTCGCCGTCGCCCACCCGGATGGCCCGCTGCAATATGGCGAGATCCTCCCAGAGGCGGCCCAGCATTTCGAGAACGGCCTCCCTGTTGGCGAGGAAGATGTCCCTCCACATGACGGGATCCGAGCCGGCGATCCTGGTGAAGTCCCGAAACCCCGAAGCCGAGTACTTGATGACCTCGCTCCGGATGTGCTCTTCGAGGTCGGTGGCGGTGCCGACGATCGTGTAGGCGATCAGGTGCGGCAGGTGGGAGGTGATGGCCAGCACCTGGTCGTGGTGTTCCGGATCGATCACGTCGATCTGGCTGCCGGCGCGCTTCCAGAACTCCGCGACCCTGGTCACCGCCGCGGGGTCGGTGTCCGGCAGCGGCGTGATCAGGAACCAGCGGTTCTCGAACAGGGTGTCGAAACCGGCCTCGGGGCCGGACATTTCGGTGCCGGCGATCGGGTGGCCGGGGACGAAGTGGATCCCGGACGGAAGGTGCGAGCGCACGTCGTCGATGATCGCGGCCTTCACCGAGCCGACGTCCGTGACGATGGCGCCGGGCTTGAGGGCGGGCGCCATGCGCCGGGTGACCTCCGCATAGGTCGAGACCGGCGAACAGATCATGACGAGATCCGCGTGCCGCACGGCCTCGGCCGGGTCGGCGGCGGTTTCGTCGGCGAGGCCCAGGGCCGAGGCCTTGTCCAGGGTCTCCCGGCTGCGCGCGCAGGCCACGATCGTGCCCGCGAGCCCGTCCCGCCGCATCACCCGCGCCACGGAAGAGCCGATCAGCCCGATGCCGATCAGCGCGACCCGCTCGAACATGGGAGCGTCGCTCATCCCGCGGCCATGAATTCGGCGACGGCCGCCGCGGTCGCCCGCATCTCGTCCTCGAGGCCGACCGTTATGCGGATGCCGTCCGGAATGCCGGCGCCGGCCGCGCTGCGCGGGATGATGCCGCGGGCGTTGAGGAACGCGTTGGCGTCCGCGGCGGTTCGCCCCGTCCCCTCGGGGAACCGCGCGAGCACGAAATTCCCCGCGCTCGGCACCACGGCGACTCCGGCGTCCGCCAGCCGGTCGGAAAGCCACGGCAGCCACGCGGTGTTGTGATCCCGCGATCTGGTGAGGAACTCGACGTCGTTGACCGCCGCGATCCCGGCCGCCTGGGCGGCGCTTCCGACATTGAACGGGGAGCGGATGCGGTTGAGGATGTCGACGATCGAGGGCGGACAGTAGGCCCAGCCGAGACGAACGCCTCCCAGCGCGTAGATCTTCGAGAACGTCCGGGTCATCACCACGTTGTCGCCGCCGTCGACGAGATCGACGCCCGGCGAGTAGTCGTTGCGCGTGACGTATTCGGCGTAGGCGGCGTCGATCACCAGCATGATGTCCTCCCTCAGGCCGTCGCGCAGTCTGGCGATCTCGTCGGCCGGAAGGCAGGTGCCGGTCGGGTTGTTCGGGTTCGCGACGTAGACCATGCGGGTGCGCTCGCTCACCCGGTCGAGCAGGGCGTCGACGTCGAGAGTGTAGTCGGTTTCCGTCACCTTGACCGGTGTCGCTCCCACCTGCAGCGCGATCAGCGGGTACATGACGAAGGCGTGCTCGCCGAACATGATCTCGTCGCCGGGGCCGGCATAGCCGCGCGCAAGGAGCGTCAGAAGCTCGTCGGAACCCGCGCCGCAGACGATGCGCTCGACGTCCAGCCCGTGCCGCGCCGCGATGGATTCGCGCAACGCCCTCGAGTCGCCGTCCGGATAGCGATGGGCTTCCCCGGCGACGGCCCGGTGCGCCTCGATGGCCCGCGGGCTCGGCCCCAGCGCGCCCTCGTTGGCCGACAGCTTGATCAGCCGGTCGACGTCGGCGAGTTTCGATTCGCCCGGCACGTAGGGGCTGATTTCCAGGATTCCCGGGCGGGGAACGAGCACGCTCATCGTTCGGGACTCCCGTTTGCGCGGTCCGGCGTCGCGAGCGGCGCCGGCCAGGCGCCGAGGTGGAAGAACGCCTCCGCGGGTTCCGGCGGTTCGGCCGCAAGGCGAAGAAAGCGGTCGTCGCCGGGGGCGAGAAACTCGCCGCATTCGAGGAAATGGCGGTGGCCGCCGGCGATGGTGCAGGATCCCCTCGCCCGCCACTCCGCTTTCGCGAACGCCGACGCCACGGACGCGATCTCGCCCGGGCCGAGTTTCCGGTTCGCGTCGAACGCGACAAGGCTGCGGTCGTCGCCGCTTTCCTCCAGGGGGACGCGGGCGACGCAGAACGTCCGGGCGCTGCCACCGGCGGGGCCGGCGAAGGGGAGTTCGGCGCAGATGGAGGTTTCCGGGTCGGCGGCAAGCGCGCTCCACCACGGTTCGGTTCCGGGCTCTCGCGGCTCGCCGACGACGCCGGCCGTGGCGGCGCCCGTCTTCACGGCTTCAAGCACGTCGGAGGCAAGATCGAACGGCCGGATCTCCGCGCCGCAGCCGAAGTGGTCACGCGCCAGACCGCGCAAGGTCCGGTCGCCCGCGGGGGTGTGGGCCGCGACCGAGAAGTCTCCTTGCAGCCGCGTCATCGCGGAAACGATCTCGCGCCATATCTGGACCAGCGAGCGCAGCGGAAAGGCACCGCGGTGCCGTTCGGCCAGTCGGCGCAGAACCTGGGCCTCGCGCGCGGGCCGCCAGACGGGGCCGCCCTTCTTGGCCCGCATCACGTCGGCGGCCACAGAGGCGCGGCGCATCAGCAGCTCGTGAAGTTCGCGGTCGATCGCGTCGATCCGTTCCCGCAGTTCGGCGAGAGGCGGCTTGGATGTCGTCATGACTGGTCGTTTCCGGGAATCCGAGGGCCGGACCGATCCTCCGGTTTGACGGCTGGAGGACGCTCGCTCAAGGTAGCAGAGAAAACGGCGGCATGCAGGTGAAGTCGAGTTCGGTTCTCCGCGGTTCGTTTCGACGATCGCGGTCCCCGGTGCCAGGAGCGGAAGACGGGGGCTGGCGGAAGCGGTTTGAAGGGGGAGGGTGGCCGGGGCTCGGAGCGTCGCCGGGCGAAGCGACGGGTTCGTTGTTCCCGGCGAACCGGTCGGCGGCGTGCGGGATGCGAGCGTGCGGCCGGTTCGTGAACCGCCGGAGGCGGAGCGGGTGACTAGGGCTTCCACGACGCAATGCGCGTTCGGTCATGTGCCTTGTCCGTGAGGTTTGGCGAAAAATGAGATTTCTTTCGGCCTTTCTGGTGTGCTCAGCATTGCTGATTCCCCTGTCTTCAGGGTCGGCGCAGTCTTCTTTCGAAGAAAGTTTGGACCGTTTTGAACTGTGGACCGACTGCAGTCCTGTGGGACTGTTCGTTGAAGACTTGTCCGAGGATGCTGCCGACATCGGTTTGACGAAGGAGGATATCGAGATCGGCGTTCGCAGCAGACTCAGAGCGGCGCGTGTTTACAGAAGAGGCTTATCACTAGATAATTATTTGTATGTGAACGTGAGTATTTCTGGACCTGCGTTCAGCATAGGCATTTTTCTGAGAAAACACTTGCTTGATGTTCGTTCGGGACATCATGGCATGGCATCTACATGGGCCACCGGCGCTTTCGGCGCCCATGGCAGAGATTCGGGATTCATCCTGTCCTCTATATCGCAGGATACGGACAAGTTCGTCGACGCCTATCTGCGGGTGAACGGCGACGCCTGCGCCGGATCCTCGAACTGACCGCCGCCGCCCGCCGGCCGGAGCACCGTCCGCGAGACGGGCGTGCCGTTCCGGATCCGCCGTCAAGGCCCGGGACGCAGCCCGAAGTCGCTGATCGGACATGAAACCGCATCGCTCGCCGTCGCTTCCCGTCGGAGGGATCATGGACGGGAAGTGCCCCCGATATTGAGCATCGTGCAACCGGAATGTCCGTGATTGGCAGCGCCTCTCGCCGAGGCTGTTTCTGCGAGCAACGAGCACGATGCGGAACGGTTTTCCGCCCGTGCGGAAATCGCGGTTAATGCTGGCTTCGAAGATCGCCCAGACATCCGCGGTCCCGGGTCCGCGGTCCCGGGAATGTCGACGAAACGCGTCCGGATTGGACACCGGGGGGGGGGGCCGACAGGTTATCGAAGCGACCAGTCCGACCGCTCCCGGTCCCGGTTTCCGCATCGGCGCTTCCGGACGTTTCCTCAACTGGCATCGCCGTCGGGCGCGTGATGCCGACACATCGGCGGAAGCGTTCCTCGGCCGCCGCCCGTTTCTTCATGTCGAAGGCATGCCACAACGGTCTTACACATGAGCCACGTGCAAAACTCTCGGCCGGAGGTTCTTGCCGAAGCTCGGCCCGGGGAGTTTCGTGGATTGAACGCAACAAGAATCAGCAGCGAGCAGGATCCTCGTTTCACCACTGGAGCGGCGTCGTCCCCTTCCCGGCCGTTCTTCGCCCTTGCGTGGACGGCTACACCCGCGCTTCGGCTTCTGGGCCTGCGGCTTCTCGTGCGCCTCGATCGTCGTTGAATCGCACTTCGTGATGAACGCGCGACCCTCGACCGGCCGACTGGGCAGGCCGTGGAAACGAGGGAAGAAGCTCTCGACCTGCGCGAACTCGAGAGCCGTCACGAGGTGGCGGTGTCTATTGCGAGGCAGCCCGAACTCTTCCTTGATCCAGGGAAACAGGTCATCTTGAACGTGATGCCGGGATCCGTACAATGTCTGTCTTGGTGCCTTTGGGCTACTCTCCCTGACGAGGTTCTCGGAAACCCGATAGAATCACGGAGCGGCCCCGATTGCCAGGAAATTCGCCGGCCGCGGCAAAAAATCCCCTCGAACGCGGGATTTTGAAAGCGGCTCGGGAGGGGGAGTTTTGCAAGTTCCTCTAATGCTGTGAAGTATGTCATCTGGGGCCTTGTGATCCTCGGGGTCTTCGTGGGTATCGTGACGGTGTCGGGGTGGCCCGAGACGGAGCGGGAAAAGGAGAGAGTCGAAGCACACGAACAAAGCCGAACGAACACAGGAACAAGCCCGCCGAGAGGGAACGGAGATCCCTCGGAAAGCTATTGCTTTGACCACTTCCTTTTCGCCGAGAGGGACGTAAACCGTCAGATCGAGGAAGCCGTGAAGGAAACGCTGGTCTATCCGGACAGCCTGGAGGGTGTCGAGAGGTCGGGAGCTGACCTGATTAAACTATTTGAAATCACCGGCAAGGCTCGAGTGATTAATCAATATCTAGCGCTTGCCCCTGCCGTCTCGTCTGATCAGGCTTTGGGGAATAAATTGGTTGTTGTAAAGGTTGGATTTGTTTTGCCGGAGGCTGATTGGGTGCGCGAGGATTCCACGACTTGGCCTTGGCCACCTGAATGTGAGGTGGCGATCCTGGAAGTTTACGAAGTGCGGGCCTGCACGGGCACGCTGTGCTCATCGGCCTTGGTCGAGCCTTGGGCGTCCCGGTCCATCAGACAGTGTGACAGAGGATGCGAGTACAAGGACATCATGCGTGCGATCGGGAAGCCGCCACCGCATGGGCGCACTTGGTGAGCACGCCGTCCATGCATCGGCCGGCGTCCGATGCGTGTGATATGGGAACCTGAGCCGCGGTGGGCATTGATTTTCAAGGAATTGGGCACGGCTCAGGTTCCCGTAAAAAATCGACGTGGATATTTTCGCCGCCGTGCTAGCCCTCTCGCGAACGATCCATGCCGAGGCGATGCCTGACCGGAGCGGGCACCCCCGGCGCTGGATCATCGACAACCTCAAGGCCTGGGTTCGCAAGGCCGACCGCGAGGAACCCCAACTCGACGCGAGCTTCCGCGAGTTCGGGCAGCACTGCAACGTTGCGGTGCTGCCCACGCGCCCGGGGCGGGTCACGGACAAGGGTCTCGTGGAAGCGGCAGTCGGCACGGTTCAGACGCGCATCCTGCTCGCGTTGCGCCAACAGACCTTCGCCATCGGCGCGGCGGGGCTTGAAACTTCCCCTCGCCGTTCTAGACTCCGGTTTGCGCCGATTCCGCTCCGCCCGCCGGCAATTTCCGATGATCGAGCCGGCGCCATGGATCCGGGGCGTGCGGGGTTCTGTCCGGTGAAACGCGCGGAGTGGCGATGCGGCCCGTGGACGACAGCCGCGACGCGGCACCGGCAGCGCCCGAGATCGTCACGCAGCGCGTGGAACTGGCGACCGCCAGGCCGATGCCGCTCGATTCCGGACGGAAGATCGGGCCCTTCAAGGTCGCCTACACGACCATGGGCGAACTCGACGCCGACCGGTCGAACGCGGTGCTCGTCTGCCATGCCCTGACGGGGGACCAGCATGTCTGCGGCACCCACCCGGTGACGGGCCGCCCGGGCTGGTGGGCGGAAACGGTCGGTCCCGGCAAGCCCCTCGACACGAACCGCCACTTCGTCATCTGCGCCAACGTGCTCGGCGGCTGCATGGGGTCCGAGGGCCCCAGGGAAACCAACCCGGAAACCGGCCGGCCGTGGGGAACGGACTTTCCGGTGATCACGATCGGCGACATGGTGCGCGCCCAGGTGCTGCTGCTCGACGAGCTCGGCATCGACCGGCTCTTCTGCGTCATCGGCGGGTCCATGGGGGCCATGCAGGCGCTCGAATGGGCGGCCAGCTATCCGGACCGCGTGTTCTCGGCGGTGCCGATCGCGGGCGCGGCACGGCATTCGGCGCAGAACATCGCGTTTCACGAGGTCGGGCGGCAGGCGATCATGGCCGACCCGGACTGGCGCGGCGGCGCCTATTTCGAGGCCGACACGACGCCCCGGCGCGGCCTCGCCGTGGCGCGCATGCTCGCCCACATCACCTATCTTTCCGAACCCGCGCTTCACGACAAGTTCGGGCGCGAACTCCAGACCCGCAAGGGCTTCGGCTTCAGCTTCGATCCCGAATTCCAGGTCGAGAGCTATCTGCAGCACCAGGGGAGCACGTTCGTCGACCGTTTCGACGCCAACTCCTATCGCTACATCACCCGGGCGATGGACTATTTCGATCTTGCCGCGGACCGCGACGGCGTTCTGGCGGACGTGTTCAAGGGCACGCCGGTGCGGTTCTGCCTCGTCTCCTTCACCAGCGACTGGCTGTTTCCGACGGCCGAAAGCCGCAAGATCGTGCATGCCCTGAACGCGGTCGGCGCCAAGGTGAGCTTCGTCGAGATCGAGACCGACAAGGGCCACGACGCGTTTCTCCTCGAGGAACGGGAGGTGCCGGGGTTCCATGCCGCCGTCAGGCGTTTCCTCGAGGGCGCGGCGGAACATCGCGGACTTCCGTTTCCATGACGCCGTTGCGCCAGGATCTGGAGGTCGTCGCCGGGCTGATCGGCCATGGCAGCACCGTTCTCGACGTCGGCTGCGGCGACGGCACCCTGCTCGATCACCTGATGCGCAACAGGGGCGTGGACGGACGGGGCATCGAACTGGTCCAGGAGAAGGTGACGGCTTGCGTCGCCCGCGGGCTTTCGGTCGTCCAGGGAGACGCCGAAATCGACCTTGCCGACTATCCCGAAGGCGCGTTCGACTACGCCGTGCTGTCGCACACGCTTCAGGTCACGCACGACCCCAAGCGGATGCTTTCCCATCTCGTGCGGATCGGCCGGCACGCGGTGGTCTCGTTCACCAACTACGGGCACTGGCGCTTCCGGCTCGATCTGCTGCTGAAGGGGCGCATGCCCGCGGTCAGCGCCGAAGGCGACAACTGGTACGACACCCCGAACATTCGCCTGTGCACGATCCGGGACTTCGGCGACCTCTGCCGGGAACTGGGCCTCGATGTCGAACGCGCGCTGTCGCTGTCGCGGGCCGGGGCGGTCCGCCAGCTCGGCGGCATCGGCGCCGGCGTCAACCGGAGATGCGTGGAGGCGATTTTCCTGCTGTCCCGGCGCTAGCGCGGTCCCGGTCGCGACGTTCGGGGTCTCGAAGCCGACCGGAACGGTTCCGTCCGGCCCGACGTGCCGCGGTCCATGCTGCGGGCCACGCCCACATAGCGGCGCCGGCCGACGGGCTGGCCCTCCTTCGCCAGCGCCCCCGCGTAGATCTCCTTCTCGGCTTCGACGAACAGGAGTCCGCCGAACGCCGTGAACCAGCGGCGGCCGATTCTCTCGATGGCCGGCGCGGAGCCGAGCGCCATGCGCGAGCGCACCGGTGGAACGTAGAGTCCGATCGCCTGCCGGCTCGGAACGAACAGGCTTTCCCGCAGAAGCCGGCCGAGCTGTCCCGGAGTGTAGGGGTGGCCGTGGCCGAACGGGGTGCGGTCCATGCGCGCCCAGATTCCCCTCCGGTTGGGCGCGATGACGAGCAGCCGTCCGTCGTCCGCCATGATTCTCCAGACCTCGCGCAGCAGCGGCCGCAACCGCTCCGAATGCTCGAGCGCATGCACGAGCAGGACGCGGTCCATGGAAAGACCGGGGAGCGGCAGGTGGTCCTCGTGCGCGAGAACCGTGGCCTCGGTTCCCTTGTCCGGCCACCGGACCGCG
This sequence comes from Alphaproteobacteria bacterium, assembly GCA_965214975.1. Lineage (GTDB taxonomy): Bacteria > Pseudomonadota > Alphaproteobacteria > MPNO01 > UBA830 > JAJEBT01. The sequence continues at coordinate 3,039,859 of OZ244055.1, read as the reverse complement.
CCCTGGCGGGGCGGCGTCAGCGCGACCGTTCGCCTGGCCTCCTCGACGAACGGCGAGAGATACGGAACGACGTACCCGATGCCCGCGACATTCAGGCCCGAAGCGTCCGGCCACATGTCGCGGATGCAGCGCAGGACGATCCGGCGCGCCGCGAGGCCCGCCGGGGAAGCGTAGAAGTCGTGAAATTCGACGACATCGTCGTGCATGCCGGCAATATCCGCCATCGCCGGCGCGCTGGGAAGCCCGTCCGCGCATGTCCGCGCCGGGACCGGTTTTTGTCGCGACCGGGCGCCTGCGGCGGGCGAGGTCCGTCTGCCGCGCGACCGAGAGCGGTTTCACGAGGCCGAACCGGAACGCGGACGAAAGAATGCGTTCCCGAACGGTCCGCCGGACGCGTCCGGTTCACCCGTCGCCGGACGGGAACGAGTCCTGATGTCCGCGCCGTTGGCGTCGGGCCGGCGAGTTTGGTAGCTTGGAACGCGGAGTCGCGCCATGCCGGAGAACGGTTCATGTCCACCCTGGAAATCCACCAGATCCCGACCCGTTCGGACAACTACGTCTATCTGCTGCGGGAAAGTTCCACGGGCAACGCCGCGGTGGTCGATCCGTCCGACGCCGACCCCGTTCTCGCCACGCTCGCCATGTTCGGGTGGAATCTCACGCATGTCCTCGCGACCCATCATCACGACGATCACATCGGCGGCGTGTCCCGGATCAAGGAGGCGACGGGCTGCACCGTGATCGGGCCCCGCGCCGACCGCGAGCGCATTCCGATGATCGACGTCGAGGTCGGCGACGGCGACGTCTGCCGGCTCCACGGGGCCGAGGCGAAGGTCTGGGACGTGCCGGGCCACACCCGCGGCCACATCGCCTACTGGTTCCCGGAGAGCCGCGCCCTGTTCTGCGGCGACACGCTGTTCGCCCTCGGCTGCGGGCGGGTGTTCGAGGGCACCCACGAGCAGATGTACAAGTCGATCTCCAAGTTCGCGGAGGTTCCGGACGAGACCTGGGTCTACTGCGCCCACGAATACACGGCCGCCAACGCGAAGTTCGCGCTGCATGTCGATCCCGGCAACGACGATCTCAGGGAATACGCCCGCCAGATCGAGCGCCGCCGGGAGGCCGGCGTCTCGACGGTTCCCTCGCTGATGGGGCTGGAGCGGCGCACCAATCCGTTCCTGCGCGCCGGCGACGCGGCCTTCGCGCGCGCGCTCGGAATGGAGGGCCGTGCCCCGGTCGAGGTGTTCGCCGAGGTGCGCACCCGCAAGGACGGTTTCTGAACGCGGCGGCGGACGGGAGACGGGAATGAAGCTGCGCTGGTCGCCGACATCGCCGTTCGCGCGCAAGGTCATGGTGATGATCGGGGAAAAGGGGATCGGGGACGGGATCGTCCTCGAGAAGTCGAACCCGCTGAGCCGCGAGGACCGGGCGGCGACACCGAACCCCCTCGGCAAGATTCCATGCCTCGTCGCCGACGACGGCGAGGCCGTCTACGATTCGTCGGTGATCCTGCAGTATCTCGACGCGGTCTGCGACGGCCCCGAGATGCTGTCCGCCGACGGTCCGGCGCGCTGGACGGCGCTGCGGCGGGAGGCGCTGGCCGATGGCATGATCGCGGCGCTCGTCGCCTGTTTCGTCGAGGGGCTCCGCAAGCCCGAACGCCGGTCCGCGGGCTGGATCGCGCACAACAGGTCGGTCGCGCTCGCCGGCGCCTCCGCGCTCGAGGAGGAGAACCTCGGGGACGTGGCCGACATCGGCACGATCTCGGTCGCGGTCGCGCTCGCGTATCTCGACCAGACCCTCCCGGACGAGAACTGGCGTTCGGGAAGCCCCGGCCTGGCCGGGTGGTTCGAACGGTTCGGCGCCCGCCCGTCGATGACCGGGACGGTTCTCTCGACCAGCTTCGAATAGCCCGGGCCCGCCGAACGGACCGCGGATTCGCGCGGATCCGCGTCGCGTCCGGCCCGTGACCGGCCCTTCCGCCCGTCGTCCGGCACGAGGGGAGTCCCGGCTTCCCGGCCCCGGGCCGCAACCTTTCGTGCGCCCCGATCGCCGTCCAAACGCGCGGACTCCGGAACCGTCACGAGGCGCCGAGGCCTCCCGCCGGGCGACCGGGGCCGCTCTTTCCGTCGAAGTCGCTGCAACACGGCGGAACCGGGAAGCGGTCCCGGTTTCCGGGACAGTCCGGCCTCCGCGGAGGCAACGGCCCCTCGAACGCGGAACCCGCAAGTGGTCTTCGGGCCAACGCGATGCTATGATGCCCGGCCATGCGATCCGCCAAGCTGGAGCGTCGCGAACAACAGTCCCTTTCCCGAAGGCGGCGAATTCTGTCTGTCCGCTTCGTCCTCCCCAACCGTTCAAGAAGGAGGTTGATGCAATGTGCCGATCCGTGTCCGAATCGCAGCGGCTTGCCAGGAAGGTCGCCGGAGGTCTCCGCGGAGGGAAGCGGCTCCGCGTCCGCAGTCCGGATCGCGACAGGGGGGCGCCGTCATGAGAAACACGCGCGAATCCGACGCGGCCGGACCGTTCCGTCCGCAGCGTGCGCCACGGCCCGACCCGGATCCCGCTCCGTCGCGCGCCGTCGGACCGGTCTCCCTGGTCGCGGCGGCCGCTCTCCTCGCCGGGATCCTGCAGGCGGCGCCAGCGCGGGCGGCCGACTTCAGCGAGGACGGCCTCGAGATAAGGCTGGACACCACCGTTTCCCACGGCGTGACCTTCCGCGTCGAGGAACGCGACGCCGGGCTGGCGGCCGACACCAACGGCAACGATGGCAACCTCAACTACGACCGGGGCCTCGTCTCCAACACGTCGAAGTTCACGACCGATCTTGACGTCCGCAGCGGCGATTTCGGCGCGTTCGTCCGCGCCGCCGGGTTCATCGACTTCGAGAACGAAAACGGGACGCGGGAGCGCACCCCGCTGAGCGGAGCGGCGCGGGATCGGGTGGGCAGGAATCTCGACGTTCTCGACGCCTACGTCACCGGGAGGTTCGATGCCGGAGACGCGGTCGTCAACGCGCGGCTCGGCCGGCACGTGCTCAACTGGGGCGAGAGCACCTTCATTCCCAACGGCATCAACGTCGTCAACCACTTCGACGTGAGCAAGCTGAGGCTGCCGGGCTCGGAGCTTCGCGAGGCGCTGCTGCCGGTGGGGCTGGCATCGGTCTCGGTGTCGCCGACCGACATCCTGTCGGCGGAGGCCTTCTACCAGTTCGAATGGAAGGAGACGGAGATCGATCCGGTCGGCAGCTACTTCTCCAGCGTCGACTATGCGGGGCCGGGAGCGACAAGAGCGGTGATCACCGACCTCACGGCCAGCGACCGGGGATTCGGGTTCGGCCCCCTGACGCAGGCGATCAATGCCGATCTCGCAGTCGCGTCGCTGCCGGGTCAGCCCGCGTTCGATCCCCACTTCGCCAACGTGCCGCGCGGCCCGGACCGCCCGCCCGAGGACACCGGCCAATGGGGGTTCGCGACGCGCTATTTCGCCGAGGATCTGAACGGCACCGAGTTCGGCGTCTATGTCCTCAACTACCACAGCCGCCTGCCCACGCTCAGCGCGCGAACCGGCGGCCGGGACGCCTTGGCGGCGAGTCTCGCGGCGGCCGGGGCGGTCGGGGAGGAGAACGGCGCCACCGTCCAGGCGGTCACCGGAGCGGTCTCGGCGGAAGTCCTGGAGGGGGTGGCGGCCGGGTCGATTCCCCCGGCCGCCGCGCCGGCCGTCATCGGGGCGCAGGTGGCCGAGAAGGTGGGAGAGATCGCCGCCGCCCTCGCGGTCGACCGTTTCGGCAGGTCCGCGCAGTACTTCGTCGAGTATCCCGAGGACATCCAGCTCCTCGGCCTGAGCTTCAACACCGCGCTCGGAACCTCGGGCTGGGCGCTGCAGGGCGAGTACTCGTTCCGCCGGGACGCGCCGCTGCAAAGAGCCGAGCGGGTGGTGATCGAGGAGGGTCTCCAACCGGTCGTCACGGGCCTGGAGCTGGCCGCCTGCGCAAGCGACCCGTCCCGGGAGGGCTGCCCGAGAGACCCCGCTTCGGGCGAACCGCTGCCCGCACAGTTCTTCGGGGGGCGGCTGGCCGAGCACCTCGCGCACTACGCGCCGCGGAGGATCCAGGGCTACATCAGGCGCGACGTGAGCCAGTTCCAGGCCACCGCCACCAAGGCGCTCGGGCCCGTCATGGGCGCGGACGGCGCGGTGTTCGTGGCGGAGGCGGCCGCGATGCGCGTGCACGGCATGCCGGACAAGGCCGCCATGCCGCTGGAAAGCCCCGCCGGCGGCGTTCTCGCCGTCGCCGATGCCGATGCCACGTCATGGGGCTACCGGCTCGCGGCCCGCCTCGACTACAACAACGCCGTCGGCCCGGTCAACCTCTACCCCTACACGCAGTTCCTGCATGACGTGAGCGGCAACAGCCCGGCGCCCAGCGGCCCGTTCGTGGAGGGCCGGACCGCGCTCACGCTGGGACTGCGCGCCGACTACCTGAGCAACTGGCAGGCCGACCTGAGCTACACGCGCCTCGCGGGCGACGGCAACGAGCTGAGCGACCGCGACTTCGTCTCCGCCTCCGTCAAATACTCGTTCTGAGGATCCGACGCCATGATGAACGCCACCAACGCCATGAGGAACCACGCGAGACCGTCCGCGTTTCGTCTCGGCGCCGCCGTCGTCCTCGGCGCCGCCCTAGCGTTTCCCGCAGCGGCCGAGCTGTCCGCCGACCGGCTCGCGCGGCTCGGCGCGGATCTCACCCCGCTCGGCGGGGAAAGGGCCGGCAACGCGGAGGGCACCATCCCGCCATGGACCGGCGGCATCACCGAACCGCCGGCGGGCTACGGCGTCGGCGAGCACCACCGCGACCCGTACCCCGGCGACCGGCCCCTGTTCGTCATCAGCGCCGCCAACCTCGACGAGCATCGCGACCTGCTCTCGGTCGGGCACCAGCGGATGCTGGAGACCTACCCGAGTTTCGCCATGCGGATCTATCCGACCCGGCGCAGCGCCTCCGTTCCGCAGCGGATCTACGACGCGACCCGGACCGCCGCCGCCACCGCAAGGCTCGTCGACGACGGCAACGGCGTCGGCGACGCCGTGATCGGCATTCCCTTCCCGATCCCGTCCAGCGGCCTGGAGGTGGTCTGGAACCACCTGCTGCGCTACCGGGGCGAGACGCTGTCGTGCGTCATCGGCCAGGCCGCGGTCACCCGCGGCGGCGACTACGCGCTGGTCAAGCAGAGCCTGGAGGCCGAACTGCGCTACTCGCTGCCCGGCATGACGCTGGAAAAGCTCGGCAACACGATGATCTACTACAAGAACAAGACGCTTGCGCCGGCCCGGCTCGCGGGAGGGATCGTGCTGATCCACGAGACCATGAACCAGTTCCGCGAGCCCCGCAGCGCATGGGTCTACAATCCCGGCCAGCGGCGGGTGCGGCGCGCCCCGAACATCGCCTACGACAACCCGGGGACCACCTCGGACGGACTGCGCACCGCCGACCAGCTCGACATGTTCAACGGCGCGGTCGACCGCTACGACTGGGAACTCGTCGGCAAGCGCGAGATGTACGTTCCGTACAACTCCTACAGGCTGCACGCCGGCGACGTCTCCTTCGACGACATCCTCACGCCGCTGCACGTCAATCCGGAACTCCTGCGCTACGAACGGCACCGGGTCTGGGTGGTGGAGGCGACGCTGAAGAAGAACGCGACCCACGTCTACAAGCGGCGCACCTTCTACGTGGACGAGGATTCCTGGCAGATTCTGGTCGCCGACCTCTACGACAACCGCGACCAGCTCTGGCGGATGTCGGAGGGCCATGTCATCAACTACTACGAGAAGCCGCTGACATGGCCGACCCTGGAGGTGCACACCGATCTTCATGCGGGGCGCTATCTCGCGTTCGGCCTGGACAACCAGTTCCGGATGTGCAGCTGGGATTCCGACCTGACCTCCCGGGACTTCACGCCCGCGGCGCTGCGCAGCGAAGGCCGGTGACGGATCCGGTTCCGGCCGCCTGAGACCCGCCTTCCCCGACGCCGCTCCTCCGCCGGGGCCGTGACGGGACCGACTCCGCGGCGGCGGTCGGCTGGCGCGGCGGCCGCCCTCCTGATCGCGCTGGCCGCGCCGGCGAACGCGGGAACCGAAGAGGCGGCGAAGGCGCCGCTCGCGATCGAATCCCTGCTGCTCGACGGGGCCGCGGCCGGCCCGCGGCTGGTGGTGGTGGGCGAGCGCGGCCACATCCTGGTCTCCGTCGACGACGGCGCCAGCTGGACCCAGGCCGAGGTGCCCACCCGCGTCCTGCTCACGGCGGTGCACATGCACGACGGGCGCACCGGCTGGGCCGTCGGGCACGACGCGGTGATCCTGCGCACCGGCGACGGCGGCGAGACCTGGTCCCTGATGCACCGGGCGCCGGAGGAGGAGCGCCCCCTGCTCGACGTCTGGTTCCACGACGAGCGCACCGGCTTCGCGGTCGGGGCCTACGGCCACTTCCTCGCCACCGGCGACGGCGGCGAGACCTGGATCCCGCGAACCGTCGGCGAAGACGACTTCCACCTGAACGCGGTGATACCCGTGGCCGGATCCGGCGCGCGACCGTCCGTGTCCCGGCGCCTGTTCATCGCCGCGGAGGCGGGGACCGTCTACCGCTCCGACGACGGCGGCGAGACCTGGCGCAAGCTGCCCTCCCCCTACACCGGCTCCTGGTTCGGCGGACTGGCGCTCGACGAGAACCGCGTGCTCCTGACCGGCCTCAGGGGCCGCCTATTCCGTTCCGGGGACGCGGGCGAGACCTGGACGCGGGTCGTCACCGGCACCCAGGCACTGCTGACCGGAGCCGTCCGGCTGCCGCGCGGCCCGATCGTCGTGACGGGCCTGGAAGGGAGCGTGCTCACCAGCCGCGACGGCGGGCGCAGCGTGTCGACCGCCAGGCTTCCCCTGCGCGAGGGGATATCGGCGGCGCTGCCGCTCCGGGACGGCGGCGTGCTGCTGGTCGGCGAGTTCGGCGTCCGGCGTCTGGCGGACTGACCTGCGGGGGGCCTTCGTGACCGGCCGCATCGAGCGACTGCTCTTCGCCCGGCGCCGTCTCGTTCTGGCGGCGTTCGCGCTCGCCACCCTCGCGATGGGGTGGTTCGCGACGGGCCTGCGGGTCGACACCGGCTTCACCAAGCTGGTTCCGGTCGAGCACGAGTACATGCGCACCTTCCTCGAACACCGCGAGGAGTTCGGGGGCGCGGACCGGGTGCTGATCGCGGTCATGGCGCGCGACGGCGACATGTTCACGCCCCCGTTCTTCGCCGCGCTGCGCAAGGTGACCGACGAGATGTTCTTCCTCCCCGGCGTCGACCGGGCCCAGGTCTTCTCCATCCTGACGCCGAACGTGCGCTACATCGAGGTGGTGGAGGACGGCGTCACCGCCGGCAACGTCCTGCCGGCGGACTTCGAGCCGACCGAGGCCGGTTTCGCCCGGGTGCGGGAGAACATCATCAAGGCCGGCATCGTCGGGCGCCTGGTGGCGAACGACTTCACCGGCGCCATCGTCGCCGCCAAGCTGCAGGAGTTCCATCCCGACAGCGGCGAACGGCTCGACTACATCGCGGTGGCGCGGGAGCTGGAGCGCATCCGCCGCGAGGCCGGCGCGGCCGTGGACGTCCATGTCGACCTCCACATCATCGGATTCGCGAAGATGGTCGGCGACATCGCCGACGGCGCGGTGCGGGTCATGGCGTTCTTCGGGCTGGCGTTCCTGATCACCGCCCTGTTCGTGTGGGCCTACACGCGGTCGGTCCGGTTGACCGTTCCTCCGCTCGCATGCTCCCTCGTCGCGGTGGTCTGGCAGCTCGGCGGACTCACCGCGCTGGGTTTCGGCGTCGATCCGATGTCCATCCTGGTGCCGTTCCTCGTTTTCGCGATCGGGGTGAGCCACGGCGTCCAGATGGTGAGCGCGGTTCGCGCGGAGGTGGCCGGCGGCGCGAGCGGCCTGGATGCCGCGCGGGCCAGCTTTCGCAGCCTCCTGCTGCCCGGCGCGGTGGCGCTCGCCTCCGACTCGGCGGGCTTCATCACCATCTCGCACATCGAGGTGCAGGTCATCAGGGAGATCGCCGTCACCGCGAGTCTCGGGGTCGCCGCGATCATCCTCACCAACCTGGGGCTGCTGCCGGTGCTGCTCTCCTACTTCGAACCGGACGAGGAGCAGCGCCGCGCGGCGCGGGCGCGCGACGGCCTGTTGCGGCCGGTGTGGGCGCGGATCGCGCGGCTGGCGCATCGCCGGCCCGCGGCGGCGGTGCTCGTCGCGACAGCGGTGCTTCTGGGGGCCGGCTGGGAGCAGGCCCGGCAGATCCGGGTGGGCGACGAGCACCGGGGCGTGCCGGAACTGCGCGCCGATTCGGTCTACAACCTCGACTCCGCCGTCATCACCGACCGCTTCGAGATCGGCGTGGACGTGCTGACGGTGATCTCGGAGACGGTGAAGGAAGGCTGCATCGATCACGAGGTCATGCGCACCCTCGACGACTTCGAATGGCGGTTGCGCAACGTGGACGGGGTCCAGTCCGTGCGGGGGCTTGCCGGCGTCGCCCGCAACATCAACGCGAGCTGGAACGAGGGCAGCCTCAAGTGGCGCACCCTGCCCCGCAACCGCTACCTGCTCGTGCAGGCTGTCTCCCCGGTGCCGACGAGCAGCGGCCTGCTCAATCTGGATTGCAGCGTGATGCCGGTGTCGATCTTCACCGCCGACCACAAGGCCGAGACCATCGAGCGCGTGGTCGGCGCGGTCAAGGCGTTCAACGCCGCGAACGCCAACGAACGCATCGCCTTTCGGCTCGCCTCCGGCAATGTCGGGGTGATGGCGGCGACCAACGAGGAGGTGCGGGCCTCGCAGTTCCCCATCCTCGCTTACGTTTACGCGGCGGTCACCGTGCTGTGCCTGGTTTCCTTTCGTTCCGTGGCGGCAACGGCATGCATCGTCGTGCCGCTCGCGGCGGTCTCGCTGCTCGCCTACGCGCTCATGGCACTGCTGGAGATCGGCCTCAAGGTCTCCACCCTGCCGGTCGTGGCGCTCGGGGTGGGAATCGGGGTGGACTACGGGATCTACATCTACGGGCGGCTGCGCGCCCATCTCGCGCAGGGACTCGACTTCGCCGCGGCCTACGAGCGGGCCCTGGCCACCACCGGGGCGGGCGTCATGCTGACCGGTCTCACCCTGGCGGCGGGCGTCGCGACATGGACCGTGGCGCCGCTGAAGTTCCAAGCCGACATGGGCACGGTGCTCACGTTCATGTTCCTGGTCAACATGGTCGGCGCCGTCGTCCTGCTGCCGGCGCTGGGCGCGTGGCTGTTCCGGCCGGGAAAGGCGAAGACCCTCCGACCGCCGCCCCTCGACACGCCGTAGCGCCATCGGCGACGGCCGGGCTTCCCGAACCGGCGGCCTGTCCGCCGCCCTCGACCATGCGTCGGACGGTCCGGGGCGGAAGCGGTTGCGCGGTCCCCAACAACGTTTCCCGTCCAGGCGGCCGACGGGCATGCGTCGACGTGGAGCCGTCCCGAGGCGTCACGTGCCGGCCGGTCCCGAAAGCGGGTCGGAACCGGCGCCGTCGAACGCGGATTCCCGGAGTTCCGGTTCGCGCGCGCATCGATCTTGACGTCGCCACGTCCCTGATGTCAGGATGACGCTGCAATCGAGTCCCCGTGTCGATGCCATGGCATGGGCGGAAGACGGAGAGGAGACGACGATGAGCGAACGCGAGAACGAACGGAAGACCGGCACGCCGGCTGCCAGGGACGAGACCGGGAAGAGCCGCTCCATCGAAGACTCCGAGGCGGAAGGCGTCGTCGGCGGCACCACCGCGGACAAGCCCAACTACTGGCACAAGCTGCCGGACGGTTCGGGAAGCGGCGCCGGCGAATGACCCGTTCGCCGCCTGACCTCGAGGATGCGCCGAAGACGCGTCCGAGGGTCGGGCGGCGCCGAGGAAACAGGCGTTCGTTGCCGGTTCCGGCAAAAGAGAACGCGTGAACGGTCGTCCCGTCGGCGATCCCTTCCGGAGAAAGAGTGTCCGTCGCCGGTTCGCCGGGGGTGCCCCGGCGGCGGGCGCCTGCCGGTCCTCCCGCTTCCGGGCCGGGGAGGACGCCGTCGCGAAACGTGACGGAGCGGGCCTGCGTCGCCGTTGTCCGCGCAACCCTCGTCCGGAACCTTGCGGGCGCCGCTTCGCGGGCGATCCGCTCCGGGATCCGCCGTCCGCGTCGGGAACCGCCCGCGCCGTCGCCATGGCGGTCGTCCGGCTCTTCCGGCAGCCGCTCCCCGTTTCCCGCGTCGCCCTGGGCGTTCCCCGGCGTGTCGGCGTCATCTACGCCTCGACGAGCTGGCGACGGGCGAGAGCGGCGAAGACGCCGTCGAGCTTCATGAGGTGGTCGTAGCGGCCGCTCTCGACGATGCGCCCGGCTTCGAGCACGTAGATGCGATCCACGTCGCTGATGGAGCTCAGGCGGTGCGCGATCACCACGCGGGTGACGCCCAGCCTCTTGAGGGATGCGTGAACCATGGCCTGGGCGCGGTTGTCGAGAGCGCTCGTGGCCTCGTCGAACAGGACGACGCGCGGTTTGCGGGCGAGCGCGCGGGCGATCAGCAGCCGCTGCTTCTGCCCCATGGAAAGGCCGACGCCTCCCTCCGGCAGCACCGTGCGCATGCCCATCGGCATCGCGCGGATGTCGTCCTCGATCGCGGCGGCGCGCGCGGCCGCCCAGGCATCGTCGGCGCTCAGCGGGGACATGCCCGCGATGTTCTCGAAGATGCTGCCGGCAACGATCTGACCGTTCTGCAGAACCACGCCCATGCGTCTTCGGACCTCGGTCAGGTCGAGACTCGAGAGATCGTGCCCGTCGAGAAACACCGTCCCCGAATCCGGCCGCTCGAATCCCAGCAACAGGCGGTAGATCGTCGATTTGCCGCACCCGGAGGGCCCCACGAAGGCCACGTAGTCGCCCTGCCTGACGTGGAAACTGACGCCATCGATCGTGTTCGGGCCCTCCGCGGCGTAGCGGAAGGAGACGTTCGCGAACTCGAGGTCGCCCCTGAGGTCGCCCGGATCGAGACCGCCGTCGGCGGTCTCGGGCCGGGTCTCCAGAATCGGCTGGACGCGTTCGAAAAGCGGGATGACTCCCAGGACCGTCGTCGCGGCGGCGGTCAGGGCGGTCACCGCGGCCGTGAGCTGGCCCAGCGCCGCGTTGAAGGAGAGAAAGGCCGCGAGGCCGAACGACGCGTCCTCCCGAATGAGCATCTGATGCGCCGCGGCGAAGATGACGATCAGGGAAAGGGGCTGAAAGATGCCGGCGACGACATGCTGGCCCGCCGCCCAGCGAAGGGCGGCGAGATTCTCGCGTTTCTGGGCCGCGAAACGCTGGGCCCAGCGCGCGAGCATGTAGTTTTCGGCGTTGGCCACCCGGAGCTTGGCGAGGCCGCTGATCATCTGGAAAACGAAGCCGTTGATGGCGCCCTGCACGCGGAACGCCATGCGGTAGTGGCGCAGCTGGCCTCGCGAGAAAACCCACATCGCGCCCGCAAGCGCCAGCAGCAGGGCGGAAACCCACGAGGCGACCACCCAACTGTAGTAGAACAGCAGCGCCAGGCTGAAGACGGAAAAGATGCCTCCCATCGCGGCCTGGACCGCGGCGCCGGTCAGCATCTTGCGGATCTCGCCGATGCCGTTGGCGCGGTCGGCAAGATCGCCGGCCGTGAAGTCGCGGAAAAACGGCGCCGGAAGGGAAATCAGCCGGCTCCAGATGGCGCTCTGCAGGCGCTCGTCGATCCGGCTCTCGATTCGCAGCAGCGACAGGCCCCGCACGATCTCGAAGACCGCGTTGCCGAACGCGACCAGCGTCAGGGCGCCGACCGCGGCGATCCAGAGCGGGATGTCCGCGCGCGGCATGATCCCGACGAGGATCTCTCCCGTGAGGATCGGGGCCAGCAACGCGGCGAGGCCGCCGAGAACCCCGACGGCCAGCAGGGTGCGAAGATCCCGCCAGCGCCGGTGCATGGCGAACCGCAGCGCCGCGCCGCCGCTTTCGACGTGATCGGGGAGCGGCGCGTAGAACGCCAGGCCGCTTGCCGCGATCCCGCTTGCCGCGCTCCCGTTCACGACGAACTCCGAGCCGGCCTCCGGATCCACCGCGCGATAGCGGCCGCGCCCGTCCGAAAGAAGCGCGAGCGGCCGCCGCGGCCCGTCGCTGCCGTTCGTGAAGCCCAGGACGGAAGGTCCGTCCCGTCGCCACCATCCGGGCGCGAGCGTGATCCATCGCGTTCTCGTCCCGGTGCCGCGGGCGAACGCCTCGATCGCCTCGACCGAGCTGCGGATGTCCCTGGAGCGGGCCGGAACGTCCAGCGGGACACCGCAGGACGCGGCGACCAGGCCCGCCGCCACGTGCAGCGGCCGTTGGCCCGCCGCGTCGGCGGGGCCGTGGTCGCCCGTCGCGCCCAGGACTCCGCCGAAGCCGCGAAGCGCCCCGGTCACGGCCGCCCGCCGGGCCTGGTGGGCGTCGTGGCGTCGCGTCCGCGAGGCCTCGGCGGTCTCGGCCTCGGCAAGAACGGCGGACTCGAGCAGTCGCGCCGAGAAACGGTCGAATCCGGGCCAGAGCCGTGAGGTGAGGAGGGCCGTCGGCGTGTAGACCGCGGACACCCGGGCGTCGGCGTCGATCGTGAACCAGGTCCGCTCGGTGATCGGCAGGAGCGGCTCCCCCTCCGCGACGGTCATGTCCTCGCGTCCCGTGAACCGCATCGCCGTCGTCGCGGAGACCCAGATGACGTCCCCGTGCTGCGCGCTGACGACGGAACCCGAGGAATAGGGAACGTCCGGATCCGCCTCGAGCAGAAGAGCGTCCCGGTGCGGTGTCCGGTCGCGGACCAGGGATTCCGAAAGGCGGGCTATCCACTCGTCGACCCAGCTGATGGCGGCGAGATCGAAGTTCTCCGAGGCAAGGCCGTCGCGCCCGCCCCTGACGATGACCGCGTCCTGGGAAGGCACGGCGAGAAGACCGAATGCGCGCTCCGCAAGCTCGATCCGGCTGGCGCCGAAGGCCATCTCCCCGGCGGCCATGCGGGCGACGAAACGCCGGCGCCCGATCACCTCGTCCGCGCCCAGCTCGACCGTGAAGACGTCCAGATGTCCCCGCTCCACGAAATGGACACGCGCGGCCTCGTCCATCAGGAACGGCCGATGCGCCCCGGTCTCGATCCGGACACCGCGGATCCGCTCGACGATGGCGGCATCGGTCATCGCGTCAATCCGACATGACCAGCGTGCGGTAGAGGCCGTCTTCCCCGATCAGGCGGTCATGCGTGCCGCGCTGAACGATGCGTCCGCGTTCGAGAACCACGATCTCGTCCGCGTCCCGGACGGTGCTGAGCCGGTGGGCAACGATGATGCAGGTGCAACCGCGCCGCCGGAGCGCGTCGTCGATCCTGAGCTCGGTGACCGGATCGAGCGCCGCCGTCGCCTCGTCGAGCACCAGGACGGCGGGATTGCGCGCGAGCGCGCGCGCCAGTTCCAGGCGCTGGCGCTGCCCGCCGCTGAAATTGCTCCCGCCTTCGTGAACGGGGCAGTCGTATTTCTGGGGCCGCGAGGCGACCACGTCGTGCACCGCCGCGTCGCGGAGCGCCTGGATGATGTCCCGTTCCTCGACGGTCGGATCCAGCAGCGCCACGTTCTCGCGGACGCTCCCCTCGAACAGCACGATCTCCTGGTCGACATGCGCCACGATCTCGGCGAACCGCGACGGCGGGATGTCGCCCAGATCCTGTCCGTCGATGCGCACGCCTCCGCTCCACGGCGTCAGCAGGCCGCAGACCAGCCTGGCGATGGTGGACTTGCCGCTTCCGGAGCCCCCCACGAGCGCCACGCGCTGGCCGGGCCGGATGGAAAGCGTGAAGTCCTCGACAAGCGGCGGCATCGTGGTGTTGTAGCCGAACGTCACCGCCTCGAGGTCGATGAAGCCGCGCGGCGGAGCCGACGCCGTGTCCGGCTCGCGCTCCTCGACGCCTCGCAGCGTGCGTTCGTCCGGCGCGTAGTTCAGCACGTCGTCGAGGCGGGCGATGTCGCCCTTGACGGTCTGGAGATTGGCGCCGAACCGGACCAGACCCTCCACCGGCCGGGAAAAGCTCATCATCAGGCTCTGGAAGGCGACCAGGCCGCCGATCGTCAGCGCCCCGTCGAGAATGCGCAGGCCGCCGAAGCCGAGAACGGCGACGAAGGCGAGCAGCGACAGCAGCGGCGGAACGACGCTCGTGATCGCGGTGACGAGGCCGAGTCGCTGCTGGGCGCCCAGGGCGTTGGCGTGCATGCCGGACCATCGCGCGAAGAAATCGCCCTCGGCACCGTTGGCCTTCAGCGTCTCGATGATCCGGATGCCGTTGATCGACGCGCCGGCGAGCCTGCCGTGCTCCTTGAGCAGGCGCCGGCTGGCGTTCTCGCGGGCGCGCGAGGCGAGCCGCAGCGCGACGAGGTTCACGGCGACGACAGCCAGGGCGAGCAGCGTCAACGGCGCGTCGTAGGACAGCATCACCGCGCCGTAGACGGCCATCGACAGCAGGTTGACGACGTTGACGGCCAGCTCGCCGGAGATCAGGCGCGCGACGGTGTCGTTCGACATCACCCGGCTGGCGATGTCGCCGGCGTAGCGCTGGCTGAAGAACAGCATCGGCAGTGTCGCCACATGCCAGAAGAAACGCGCGGTCGAGGCGATCGCGAGCTTGGTCTCCATGCGGGCGAGAAGCGCCCGCTGCAGCCAGATCAACGCGCCCTGGGCGGCGGCGGCCAGCGCCAGGCCGACCAGCAGCGGCGTCATCCAGGAATCGTTCTGGCGGATCAGCACGTCGTCGATGAACACCTTGAGCATGGTCGGCACGGCCACGCCCGGAACGACCAGCGCCAGGGTCGCGAGAGCCGCGAACGCGAGCGGGGTCCATGCCCGGCCGAAACGCGCGCCGAGGCCGCGCACGACGCTCGGCCGCACGCCGCCCCGGCGGAACTCGGCGCCGGTCTCGAACCCGAAGGCGTATTCCGCGAAGCCCTCGTCGAACTCCTGCAGGGAGATCCGGCGCGGCCCCTCGCTGGGGTCGTTGATGTAGACGCTGTCGCCCCTGATCCCCTCGAGCACCACGAAGTGGTTGAACTCCCAGAAGACGATCATCGGAAAGGGTATGTCGAACAGATGCTCCCGCTCGCTCCGGAAACCCCTTGCGACGAGGCCGTACTCCCGCGCCGCGCGCAGCATGTTGGCCGCGTTGGCGCCGTCGCGCGAGACGCCGCAGCGCACCCGCAGGGTTTCGAGCGGAACCCATCTGCCATGGTAGGCGAGGATCATGCCGAGGCATGCCGCGGCGCATTCCGTCGCCTCCATCTGCAGGATCGTCGGCGGCGCCCGGCGTCCGCCGCGGCCGGACTTCAGATTGGGCCGAAGTAGCGAATCCGGATTCAACGGCCGAAGGCTTCCTTGACCCAGGGCGCGACCAGGGCGATGGGCGGGTCGCTGGCGACCTCGACCTCGACCATGGCCAGCGTGCCGGGCCTGACGTTGACGGCCGCGGCCTGGGGCGACGTCCAGGCAAAGCCGCTCGCGGTCGATGCATCGCGCGTGAGAACGATGCGGCCGGCGTAGGGGGGCCCGCCGTCCGAAAAGATCCTGGCCAGATCCTGGCTCTGGAGCACGGCGATCATGCCGTCCAGGCTCGCGGGGAATTCGGAGATGTTTTCCACGGTGCCGGTCATGGAGCCGAACTCCTCGCGCCGCACCGTGGCGGGGGACACCAGGGCCGGCATGCCGGCCTCGACCCGCTTGCCTTCCACCGGAGGGACGTAGAACAGCACGTCGAGCCCCTCCCGTTCCTCGCCGGTCCCGATGCCAAGCACGGGCTGGCCCGGTTCGAGCGTGGCGCCGGCCTGCGTCCAGATCTCGATCACGCGTCCCGTCACCGGCGCCAGGATGCGCCAGGTCTCGATCAGCGCCGCGAGTTCGGTGACGCGATGGTCCGCCGCCAGGTGCTGCGCCTTCGCTTCGGCGATGCGGGCCTTGAGGTCGTTCGACCGGCGCATCTCGCCCGTTTCGAGGGCGTCGCGGCGGCGCAGCACGTCGACAAGGTTGCGCCGGGCAAGATCCAGATCCTCCTCGTTGCTCTCGACGACCGCCCGCCTGATCAGGCTCTGCGCCAGCAGCTTCCGGTTGTCGCGCAGGCGCTCGCCAAGCGTCTCGACCCGTTGGCGGAGGGTGCGCTCGAGTTCGTCCAGACGCGCCCGGTCCCGCAGCAGGTGGCGCCCGGCAAGCGCGTTCTCCTCGGTCGCCTCGGCTTCCCGGTCGCGCAGCGCCCGTGCATGCTCGTCCGCCAACGCGACGGCGCCGAGATAGCGTTCCATCGTCTCCGCGTCGAAGATCTCGGCCACGAGATCGCCTTTCGCCACCGGATCGCCTTCGCCGGGCACGATGCGCGCCAGCTTGCCGGCGGCGGACGACACCGCGCCGACGACCATGCCGCCGCGGCTCAGGATGATGCCCTCGGCGCGCACGTAGGTGGAAACCTCGCCCAGGATCGCCCAGGCGACGACCGTGGCCAGCATCGCGATCAGGGCGCACAACGCCATCCACCCCTTGGGCGTGGTCACCTCGAGGGTGCGGTCAAGCTGCTCGGGAGTCCCGAGGCGTTGCGGCTCTTCGCTCCGAACCGGGGCGGTCATTCGGCGACAATATCACCCTGGATACCGAACCGTAAGGGCGGGCCGGACTTGTGCGGGACGAACGCCGTCCGGCGGCCGCTCCCCGTTCCCGAAAACCGTCAAGGCCTCGTCGGGGGCGGAACGCCGGAGGGGCGATGCCGGCGGCGGTCTCGCCCGTGCCGGCCCGCACCCCCGGTGGCGAGAGTTCGGAGCAAGCGCAACCGGCTTCGCCGGGATCCCGAAGCGCCGCCGAAACCGGGCGCGAAATCGCGGGATCGTCCCGGCATCTTGACACCGCCGTATCCCCGATGGTAGGATGCCACCTGCAACAGGGTCTCCATGCGGACCCGATGGCATGAGCGGGAAACGGAAAGGGGATAACGATGAGCGAACAGAAAGCCGAACAGAAGACCGACACGTCGGCTGTCGAGGACAAGAGCAAGAAGAGCCGCCCCGTCGAGGACTCCGAGGCCGAGGGCGTCGTCGGTGGCGCCACCTCGAACCAGTTCGACCATTGGCACACCTTGCCTGACGGTTCGGGAAGCGGCGCTGGCGAATAAGCCGTTCGTCTTCCGGCCTCGAGGAGGCGCCCGCGGGCCAGGCGCCGGCTGAGAGCGTTTCCGCCGGCCCCGGCACGAGAGGGTGCGTGAACGGTCGTCCCGTCGGCGGGATCTTGCCGGCAAGAGGGTGCTTGCCGCCGAGTTCGCCGACGGGATCCCCGTGGTCGGGCCTGTCGGCGCTTCCGGGTCGGAGCGGCGGGCTCCCGGCATGGCCGGTGTCGCGAAACGTGACGGAAACGAGCCTGCGGCGCCCCGGTCTCCGCGCTTTCCGCCCGGGATCGTGTGCGCGCCGTCCCGTGGATGACCGCTTCCGGGATCCGCCGTGCGCGTCTGGAACCGTCTTCGCCGTGACGGTCGGCCTGTTCTTCCGGTAGCCGTTTCCCGCTTCTTCGGTCTTCCAGCCGATCCGGGATCGCCGGTCCCGCTCTCGCCGTCCGGCGGCCACCCGCCCTCGACCCCGGCCATGCGCCCGCGAGCCGGGTGCGCCCTGCCGCCGGGCGCCTGACCGTCAACCGCGGTTTTCCGCCGTGGAGAAACGGCGCTTCGCGAGGTCTCTCGTCGGTCGCCTCCGGGAGGACGGCGACCTTGCGCCGGCCGCGGTTGTCGTTGCCGAACGCCGTGGTCCGCGATATTCTCCCCGGGGTCGACGGCGGGCCGGGGCGGTTCCGCTGCGGGGAACCCGGCGACCGGCCTTCGGGGAGGATGTGGCGCCATGCTTCATGCAGATTTCGCGGCAGGCGTGAAAGCCGCGTCGCTGACGGCGGTCCTTGCCCTGGCCTTGCAGGGCTGTGCCTCCACGCTTGTCGGAAGCACGGTGAGCGCGGGCGCGGCGGCGACCGAGGAGCGCGGGCTGGGCGGAGCGGTGTCCGACACCGAGATCCGGACCAGGATCAACGCCCTGTGGTCGGCGCGCGACGAACGGATGTGGCGCAAGGTCGAATTGCAGATCTACAAGGGGCGCGTCCTGCTCACGGGAATGATGGACAGCGAGGAGATGCGCGCCGAGGCCGCTCGTCTGGCCTGGCGGGCCAAGGGCGTGCGGGAGGTCATCAACGAGATCCAGATCGGCGAGGCCGGCGTGGGCAAGTTCCTGCGCGACACCAAGATTTCCGCCGAACTCAAGTCGAAGCTGCTGCTCGACCTCGATGTCGCGTCCCTCAACTACTCGGTGACCACGACGAACGGAACGGTGTACCTGATCGGCAGCGCCCGCAGCCAGAGGGAACTCGATCTGGTGACCGAATACGCGCGCAACGTCGGCGGCGTCAGGAAAGTGGTGTCCTACGTCGAGGTCGCCGAGCCGAAACGGCCCTGATCCGGAACGCCGCCCCCGGGCGGTTCCGGCCCGACGGCGGCGAACCCCGTCCCGCCGCAACGGAGACGGCGATGTCCAGCGTCCACGTCGAGGGTTCGCCGTGAGCCTTGCGACCGCCATACAGATGAACCACGTCTCGTCGATCGACATCGACGCCGACTCGACGTTCATGCTGGCCCTTGAGGGCCAGGCCCGCGGCCACGCCCTGTTCCACTACGAGCCTCCGGATCTCGCCTTTCGCGACGGCTCCCTGCGCGCCCGCGCGCAACCGCTGGAAGTGCGGCGCAGCAAGGGGAATCATTTCACGCTGGGCGAGGCGCGGGATCTCGACCTCTCGGAGGTCGATGTCGTCCTGATGCGTCAGGATCCGCCGTTCGACATGGCCTACATCACGGCGACGCATCTGCTCGAGCACGTCCACCCCGGCACGCTCGTGGTCAACGACCCCCGCGAGGTGCGCAACGCGCCGGAAAAGCTTTTCGTCACCCATTTCGACGACCTCCTGCCCGAGACGCTCATCACCTCGAGCCATCGGGAGATCCTCGCGTTCCGCCGGGAATTCAAGGACATCGTGCTGAAACCCCTGTTCGGGAACGGCGGCGTCGACGTGTTCCACGTCACGCCCGGGGACGAGAACCTCAACGCGCTGCTCGAGATGTTCTCCAGCAAGTACCGCGAGCCGGTGATCGTCCAGCGCTATCTGCCCGAGGTCCGCCAGGGCGACAAGCGCGTCATTCTCGTCGACGGGGAGCCCGCCGGCGCCGTCGCCCGCGTGCCCGCCAAGGGCGACGCCCGCGCCAATTTCCACGCCGGCGGAGAAGCGAGGAAAGCGGAACTGACCGACCGGGAGCGCCGGATCTGCGACGCCATAGGCCCGGCGCTCAGGGAACGCGGCCTGGTTTTCGTGGGCATCGACGTGATCGGGAACCATCTCACCGAAATCAACGTGACCTCGCCGACGGGGATACAGGAAATCAACCGTTTGGACGGCGTCAGGATCGAAAGCCTCGTCTGGGACGCCATCGAGCGCCGCCTCTGACCCGGCGGGCCTTCGAGCCGCCGGAACGCGCCCGTCAGCGGTCGCCTGCCGGTTCCCTCCGCGACGGCGTCGGCGAACGGCCTCTCCGCGCCTCTTCCCGGATCGCGTGCCAGTTGGCCCCGAAAATCACCGCGGCGCCGAGAACCGTCCACGGACTCAGGCCCTCCATGTAGATCGCGAACCCGAGCAGGGCCATCAGCGGCAGGCGCAGGAAATCCAGGGGGAAGATGATCGTGATGTCGGCCAGCGCGAGCGCGCGGGCCATCGCGTAGTGCGCGAAGAACCCCGCGGTCCCCCAGACCAGTATCCACGGGATCTCGTGCGGCGCCGGCGTCACCCACTCGAAGACGAACACCGCCGGGACCAGGCCGAACGGCAGCTGCAGCAGGTTCATGAAGAAGATGACCGCGGTCGGCGAGTCGGTGCGGGTCAGGTATTTCACGAGCACGCCGGAGCCCGCGTAGAACGCCGAGCCCGCGATCATCACGCCGCCGGCGACGCTGAACGCCGAGCCTTCCGGCTGCAGAATGACGAGCACGCCGGCGAAGCCGAGGACGGTGGCGATCCACTTGTGCCGCCACATGCGCTCGCCGAGAAACAGCACGGCGAGCACCGCCGTGAAAACCGGGATCGAGAACTCGATAGCCGTGAGATCGGACAGCGCCAGATGGGCGATGCCGTACAGCCAGCACAGCTGGCCCGCGAACTGGATCAGGGCGCGGAACCCGTGGAAGCCGAACCTCTCGGTGCGCAGGTCCGCGAAGCGGCGGCGGACGACGACGGGAAGAACGATCAGCACCCCGATCAGGCTGCGGAAAAACAGGATCTCGAACGTCGACATCCCGGTCTGCAGCTCGCGGGCCGAGATGGCCATCCCCGCGAACCCGGCCATCGTCCCGCAGAACCACAGCACCGCGGCCAGAAGCGGCGGCAGTCGCAGGGACGGGGTCATCGCCCCGAACCGCGCGGGCGCGCCTCGCGCCAGACCGAATGGTAGTTGCCCCCGAAGATCAGCACCGCGCCGACCACGACCCAGACGCTCGCCGTCTCGGCGTAGGCCAGCCATCCGATGACGGCGGCCATGGGCAGGCGGACGAAGTCCATGGCGATGCAGACACTGGCGTCCGCCAGGCTGAACGCGCGCGCCATGCAGAAATGCGCCGACATCGCGGAACCGCCCATGACCAGCACCCACGGCAGATCGGCCCAGGTCGGCCACACCCATTCGTAGACGAGGACGGCGGGCACGAGGGCGAGCGGCAGCTGGATCACCTGCATCCAGAACACGATGACCCATGGCGGGTCGGACGAGGTGAGGTGCTTCACCATCACGTTGGAGACGCTGTAGAGGATCGCGCCGAGCAGCACCAGGAGCGCGGCGTCGGTCACGATTTCCAGGCCGGGGCGCAGGATCACGAGCGTTCCCGCGAGGCCGGACGCGATGGCGAGCACCCGATGGCTCCGGACCGGCTCGCCCAGGACGAGCATGGCGATCACCGCCGTCCACATCGGCATGGTGAACTCCAGTGCCGTGACGTGCGCCAGGGGCAGGAACATGACGCCGATCACCCAGCACCACTGGCCCCCGAAGTGAACGACGTTGCGCGCAAGGTGCGTCCCGAGGCGCCTGGTCCCGGCCTTCGCGAAACCCAGCCGCCACGCGATCGCGCACATCACCGGGATGCCGACGATCGAGCGGAACGACAGCATCTCGAAGCTCGACATGGTGTCGGAGAGTTCGCGCACGGCCGCCATCATCAGGAGAAAGGACGCGGCGACCGCGAGCATCCAGAGCGAGGCCCTGACGGCCCGGTCCGGCGCGCCGGTCCCGTCCCGCGGTTCAGGCCGTGCCATCCCCGTCCCCTGGCCGCGCGCGCGCGAGCCGGCTTTCGCGCGCCGTGATGTACGACGTGCTGACGACGATGACCGCGGCCCCGATCCACACCCAGATTTCCGGAACCTCGCCGAACAGCGCGAAGGCGACCGCGGCGGTGAAGGGCAGCCGCAGGAAATCCAGCGCGGCCATGATGCTGGCGTCGGCCGAGCGCAGCCCGATCGTGTAGAGAAGCGGCGCCAGCGTCCCGATGACGCCGACGACCGCGATGGGCAGCAGATCCTCCCACTGCGGAGAGACCCAGAACCACGCCGCGGGCGGCACGCAGAAAGCCCCGATCAGCACGTTGGTGTAGAAGGTGATCGCCAGCGGCTTCTCGGTGGCGACCATTTTCTTGAGGTAGATCACCGTCGCCGCGTAGAGGGCCGCGGACAGCAGGATCATCGCCTCGGGCCAGCCGATCTCCGCGGATCCGGGGCGGAGAATGACCAGCATGCCCCCGAAGCCGACCAGCGTCGCGGCGACGCGGCGGCGGCCGATGCGCTCGTGCAGAAACGCCGCCGCCATCACCAGCACGAAAAGCGGGAGCGTGAAGTGGACGGCGACCGCCTTGGCCAGCGGCACGACGGCTATGGCGCTGAACCAGAGCGCCATGCCGCCGAAATTGACGGCCGCGCGCTGGACATGGAGCCCGAACTTCCGCGTCCGCAGGCGGTCGAACCCCTTCCACGCGAACCACGGCATCAGCGCCACGACGCTGATGCCCATGCGCCAGAAAACGATCTGGAACGCGGACATCGTGTCGGAGAGCTCGCGGACGGCGGAATGGAGGACCGCGAACAGCGCCATCGACACGACGCCGATGGCGATCCCCTTCAGAAGGGCCGGAGAGCGGACCGGGCGCGCGATCGCGGTCATGGAGCGTTCGCCGCCTCGCGGCGCTTCGCGGTCCCGGTCGAGGTGGCGTACCAGGCGCTGACGAAGATCACGGCCGCGCCCGCCCAGACGAGGGTGTCGGGGGTCTCGGCGAACAGCGCGAACGCGAACAGCGCGGTGAAGGGGAGACGCAGGAAATCGAAGGCGCTGATCAGGCTGGCCTCCGCGGTCTTGAGCGCCATGGCCACCAGCAGGGGCGCGATCAGGCCGCAGATCCCGATGGCCAGCACGGGCAGAAGGTCGTCGGCTTGCAGCGGCGCCCAGTCGAGCGCGGCCGGCGCGACGCACCAGAGGGCCATGAACAGGCAGGTGTAGAAAGTGATGGCGAGAGGCGACTCCTCGCGCACCATGACCTTGATGAAGATGACGACGGCGCCGTAGAGCGCGGCGGATCCGACGATGGCGGCCTCGGGCAGGCCGAACGCGATCATCCCGGGCCGCAGGATGATCAGGACTCCGGCGAAACCGGCCGCGACCGCGGCGAGCCGGCGCAGGCTCAGGCGCTCGCCGAGGAAGAGCACCGCGAACAGGACGATGAACAGCGGCATCGTGAAATGCACCGCGACGCCCTTGGCGAGCTCGACGTGCTTCAACGCCCAGAACCACATGACCATGCCGGCGAAGCTGACGGTGGCCCGCGCGAAATGCAGCCCCGTCCGGCGGGTCTTCAGCTGCCGGAAACCCTTCCAGGCGAAGTAGCCGCCGATGAGGACGACGCCGAACAGGCCCCTGACGAACACGATCTGGACCGGCGACATGGTGTCCGAAAGCAGGCGCACCGCCGGGGGCACGACCCCGAACAGCAGCATGCCCGCCGTCGCCAGAAGCGCGCTCCGCAGGATCTCCGGTCTGCCGGAGGATCCGTTTCCGCCGGCGTTCACGGCCGGCCGGGCGGGATCATCGGCCGGACGTCCAGAGATCGGCCAGCGCGGCGCGGTCCACCTTGCCCCGGTCGTTCTTCGGGATCGAGTCGACCGGCACCACGTGCTTCGGCACCTTGAAGCCGGGCAGGCGCTCGGCGCACCACGCCCGGACGTCGTCCGGCGACGGCCCGGCTTCCGCGGACAGCACGACGAAGCTGGCGATTTCCTCGCCGTAGACGGGATCGGCGACGCCAACGGTCGCGGCCTCGAGGACGCCCTCGTGCGCCGCGAGCGCGTTGTCGATCTCCGACGGCGCGATGTTGACGCCGCCGCGGATGATCACGTCCCGGGCCCTGCCCGAAACGACCAGAAAGCCGTCCTCGTCGAGATGGCCGATGTCGCCGGTCCTGAGGCGGGTGCCGCGGATCCTCTCGCTGGCGCCGCTTTCGTGCAGGTAGCCCCACGCGGTCTGGGCGCCGCCGATCTCGATCTCCCCGACCTCGCCGGCGGGCGCGTCGGCGCCGTCGGCGGACACGATGCGGAGATTCTGGTAGAGCCCCGGCCTGCCGACGCTGCCGATGCGCCGGTCGCCGACGTGGTTGCCGGCGACCACGCCGCCCTCGCTCATCCCGTAGAGCTGCACGAGCTCGACGCCGTAGACCTCCTCGAAGCGCCGATGCCGGTCCACCATCAGCGGCGCCGTCGACGACGACATGAAGCGCAGGCCTCCGACGGCCTCGCGGTCGGCGGCCCCGGCCTCGCGCTCCAGCAGCATGTTGACGACCGTCGGGATGCCGATGGCCATGGTCGGACGCCAGTCGCGAAGCCAGCCGAAGAAACGCGACCTCGAGAAACGCCGCGCGAAAACCAGCGTCGCGCCGACCGCGAGCGCGGGCTGCAGGCACAGCATGTGCGACGAGGCCCAGCTGAAGGAACGGTATTCCAGCATGCGGTCGGCATCGGTGAGCTTCCACATGTCGACGGTCTGGTCGGCGATCCAGAAATAGTTCCCGGACGTGTGGAGCACCCCCTTGGGGGCCGCCGCCGTTCCCGAGGTGAAGCTCATGACGCAGAGGTCGTCCGGCCCGGCCCCGGCCGTCGGCGGGCCGTCGGCGTCGCTGCGGCCGGCGAGCGCCTCGAACAGCCCGCCGTCCCGGGCCTTCCCGTCCGGCGCCAGGTCGCCGAAGACGATCCAGTCGGGGTCGTCCAGGCCGCAGTCGCGGTGCCGCAGAACCAGGTCCGGCTCCATCCGCCGGAGCGCCTCGCGGACGTGCCGGGCGTTGACCTCGACGTCGATCGTGCAGAACGCCGCGCCGTAGCGCTGGAGGCCGTAGTACAGCGCGAGCGTTTCCAGGCAGTTGCCGGCGAGCACCGCGACCCGTCCGCCGGCGCCCACCCCCGCCTCGTGGAGAAAGCGCGCCAGCCGGTTCGAAAGCCGCCACAGATCCCCGAACGACAGCGCGCGGCCGTCCTGGTCGACCGAGATCAGGAACGGCTTGTCGGGGCGGACCCGGGCGTGCTCGCCCAGCATGTCCCCGACCGGCCGGTAGCGCGACCAGTCGGGTTCGCTCGCCACGGTCACCGGCCGCGCCTACGCCAGACCGCGGTCGCCCATGAAACGCAGGTACTCCGACTGGCCGGCCTTCATCTCGCGGATCTCGCGTTCGGAGAACCAGCGCCCGAAATCGAACTTCTCGACCGGATAGCGCGCCCGCTCGAAATGCTCCCGCGCCGCGAGCGGAACCGTGGCGTCGATGCCGAGGCCGCCCTCGAACATCGACACCTGCTCCGAGGCGCTCATGCGTTCGGCCGGCATGTAGGCGTGCCCCTTGGACCGCGCGGCGCCGAAGAACAGGTCGGCGCGCGGATCGACCCGCGTGGCGATCGCCCACATCACGTCCTCCGGCTGGTCGATGTCGATGTCGTCGTCGACCACCACGACCAGGCGCATGCCGCGGGCCACCCCCATCACCGCCTCCAGGACGTTGCGCTGGAGACCTTCGTCCGAACGGCGCCGCTTGCGCACCTGGATCACGACCCCGCCCCACATCATCAGCGCCGTGCAGGCGCTGACGTCGGTCACCAGTCCGGGAGCGATGCGCTCGGCGAGCTCGTGGTAGTTGGCGCCGGCGAAGGGGATCCACTGCCACACGGAGCCGAGATGCGGAACGTAGAAGATCGGCCTGTCGGCGCGGTGCGTGATCGCGCTCACCTCGAACCGGCGCGCCCGGTAGGCGCGGCCCATGTAGCGGGCCCATTCGGGATGGAACATGGCGACGCCCTGCTCGCCGAGCTCCTCCGCCTCCGCCGTCTCCCAGACCCTGCGATCGGGCAGGATGTGGCCTTCGATGACGTATTCGGCGTCGGCGACGGCCCAGGCGTCGACCGTCTTCGCGCGGACGATGCGGACCGGCGACCCCTGAAGCGTTCCGGCCGCGCCGACCTCGTCCTGGGGCGTCGGGTAGATGGCCGCGTTGAGAAAGCCGAGGCCCATGAACTCGACCATCGGCGGGGGCGAGACGTTGACCGTCACAGGTATGCGCCGTTCGTGGTTGGCGGACGCGATCTGGTCGCCGTGGCCGCCCGGAACCATGTTGATGGAGGCGACCGTCGGTTCCCGGAAACTCATCCGGTAGAAGGAGAGCTGGCTCTTGCCGCCGGCCCAGTCGCCGGAGATGTAATGCACGCCGGAGCCGAAGAAGCGTCCGCCGTCCAGCTCGGTGTGCCGCACCATCGGCAGCAGCCGGAACGGATCGACCTCCTCGGCGGGGACGCAGACCTCCTGAACCGGAGCGGCGGCGGTCTCCTCGGGCGGCAGCGGGTTGGCGACCGCGTGACGGATGCGGCCCTTGATCTCCCCCATGCGGTCGACGCCGAGGAGCCGGCAGATCCGTTCGCGCCGGCCCCAGAGCGACGCGATCAGGCGGGCGTTGGGGTGGCCGGCGACGTTTTCCATGAGAAACGCGGGGCCGTCGTCGAAGGCCTTGTTGATGGCGGTCGCTTCGAGGTCGGGGTCGACGGGCGCGTCGATCGTCTTGACGTCGTCTCCCAGCCATTCGAGGGTCGCCCGAAGACTCGCGAGCGCCTCTTTCCTGGCTGCGGCGGCGGCGGGTTTCGCCATTCCGGGGGTCTCCCTGTGCTGCCGGCAGTATCGAACCGCGGCGGCCGGATTTCAAACGCTCGGTCACGGCGCCCGGCCGCCCCCGGAACGCGACGAGGCAAGGCGTCACGGTCCAAGGGCCTTCCCGGCCGGCCGGCGGCCGGCCTCGGGAAGGGAACCGGCCCCCGACGATCTCTCTCGTGCTGCCGTTCCGTCCGAAGCGCGGGCGGAAACGGTGCCGCCGACCGTGGCCGCCGCCCTTTTCCGGGTGACGGTCCATGCAAGCGGCCTTGCCGCCAATCCCGGCGAAGCGACCGTCACCGCGTTTCCCGCCCTGCGGGCCCGGAAACGTCGCGACTTCCTCCCTCCCGATCTCGCTGCGTTCTCCCGGAAGATCTTTTTGCGGCTCTTTCCCCCTCGCGTTTGCCGTGAAGAAGATTCCGCAATTCGGCAAACAGACCCTGTGCGCTGCCGGAGCACGGCTCCGAGAGCGCCAGAAGTGCGCCAGACCCGTTCCCGTCTTGCGGACCGCGACCGGTGGGCTCCCCCGTGTCATGGTCCGAAGTCCCGTCGCGCAACGGGCGGCCGTTTTTTCGTTGCACGGGGGTGGCTGGCCCCCGGCAACGGAGGTTTGGTCGAAGCGCAACGGAGCCGCTTGCAAGACTCCCGGTCGGAAACTCTTGCCGAAGCCCGGCCTCGGGGCGCGCGTCGTCGGCACGTCGAACCGGCGGCGAACGCGCGCGCCGGCGCCGCGCGGTCCTCGACCGGCCGGCCGGACAGGCCGCGAAGACGGGGGAGAAATCTCCCGTAGCGCGCGAACCCGGGAACCGTCACGAGGCACCGACGCCTCTCGCCAGGCGGTCCCGCCTCCTGACGCCATGGCCTCGCATGTTCACGGGCTGGGTTCCCGTGTGACAGGAGCGGCCCGTGGGGCGCTCCGGATCGAAGGCCCGGACTTGGGCGGTCGCCCCGGATGCGGAAATTCGCAAGCGGCCCGACCGAGTCTGCCATTGCGTCCAGCAGCCGAGTCCGCCATTGTGGACAAAGAGCCGGTTTTCAATCAGGTCGAGAAAGCGGGAGACCGAAGCATGGCGGGAAAGACAGGGCTTGGTCGTTGCGGGACGGAAAAGGCGCGCGGCGCCATTCCCGCTCCCCCCCCCCGGCGCGATCCAGTGAGTCGTCCGCGCGGCTTGCCCGCCCGCCGTCCCTTCGCCTTCCTGTCGGTGGCGGCGGTGGCGGCGTGCCTCCTCCCCGGGCTGTCCGCCCAGGCCCAGGATCGGCTGCGCCTGGGAAATCCCGGCACCAACAGCGCCTTCGTCTCGGGAGAGAGCATCTCCGTGACCCTGCCGGCGGCCACCGGCGGCACCGCGCCCTACACTTACACGCTGACCAGGGCGGGCGGGCTGTCGCGCGACGGGCTGTCCTTCGACCCGGCGACCCGCGTCCTGTCCGGCACCGCGCCCCCCCTCTTCCCAGTGGAGCGACCGTCTGCTCTGCAGTGGCATCACCTGCCTGGGTCGCGGTTTCACCTACCGCGTCACCGACAACGTCGGCACCGGGGCCACGCAGGACGCCGGCGAATACTATCTCCTTGAGATTCCCCAGGACTTTCTTCCCACGCCGGACAACCTGAACTTCGTCCGGGGCACGGCCATCACCCCCGTGACCCTCCCGGGGACGGTTGACAGCAACTTCGGGTACGCGCTGGCCGGGCTGCCGCCCGGGCTGTCCTTCGATCCGGCGACCCGCGTCCTGTCCGGCACCCCGACCGAGACTGACACCACGACGGCGACCTACACAGCTACCGGAAGCCATTGGAATCCCAGCATCGTCCGCACGGTCGCCTTCGACATCACGGTCGGCGAGCCGCTGGTCCTGCCCTCCCGGTCCGCGTTGAACTTCGCCTCGAACAGGCCCGCCTCCGTGACCCTGCCGGCGGCCACCGGCGGCACCGCGCCCTACACGTACTCGCTGACCAGGGTGGGTGGAGGCGGGTTGCCGCCCGGGCTGACCTTCAACGCGAGCACCCGGCTCCTGTCCGCCGCCGTGCCCGACTCCGAGGACTGGAACGAGGGGAGCGCGAATTTCTGCACAGCGGACATGGGCGTCCTCTGCCTGTTCGCCGCGGTCGCCTACACGGTCACCGACGACGCCGGCGCCACGGTCACGCGCGAGATCCAGACCAACCTTTTCGACTACCCCCCGGGGTTCCTTCCCGCGCCGGACGGCCTGGACCTCGCCCCGGGCGCGGCCATCGCCCCCGTGACCCTCCCTCAGACGGCCGACAAGGCGCCGGCCTACGCCTACGCCCTGACCGGGCCGAACGGAGCGGATCTGAGCGAGGCGCCCGGGCTGGCCTTCGACGCGGCCACCCGCGTCCTGTCCGGCAGCGCCCCGACCCGGGCCGGCGCCACGACCCTGACCTACACGGCCACCCACGCCAGCTTCACGCCCCCTCTCGTCCACACGGCCACCTTTGCCGTCACCGTCGCCGGGCCGATGCTCGATGCCGGGGTGGCCGACCGGAGCTACGCGGCGGACGAGGCCATCGCGCCCCTGACCCTGCCGACGGCCACCGGCTCCGGCGCCCTGACCTACGCCCTGACCGGGCCGAACGGCGCGGACGTGGGCGATGCGGTGCCCGGGCTGGCCTTCAACGCGGCGACCCGCGTCCTGTCCGGCACCCCGACCCGGACCGGCGCCACGACCCTGACCTACACGGCCACCGACGGCCGCGGCAACGCCGTCTCCGCGGAGTTCGAACTCACCGTCACCAAGCTGGTTCCCGACGCCGAGGTGGCCGACCGGACCTACACGGTGGACGAGGCCATCGCCCCCCTGACCCTGCCGGCGGTCACCGGCGGCACCGCGCCCTACGCCTACGCCCTGACCGGTCCGGCCGGCGCGGAGGTGGGCGAGGCGGTGCCGGGACTGTCCTTCGACGCGGCGACCCGCGTCCTGTCCGGCACCCCGACCCGGGCCGGCGCCGCGACCCTGACCTACATCGTCACCGACAGCGCCGTCCCGCCCGCCCGTTTCACGGCTCCCTTCGACGTGACCGTCACCGGGCCGCTGTCCATCGCCGGCGATGAGACGGGCGACCGGACCTACGCGGCCGGCGCGCCCGTCTCCCTGACCCTGCCGGCGGCCACCGGCGGCACCGCGCCCTACACCTACGTCCTGAGCGGGCCGGCCGGCGCGGAGGTGGGCGAGGCGGTGCCGGGACTGTCCTTCGACGCGGCGACCCGCGTCCTGTCCGGCACCCCGACCCGGGCTGGCGCCGCGACCCTGACCTACACGGCCACGGACAGCGAGGGCAACTCCGCCTCCGCAACCTTCGCCGTCACCGTCACCGGGCCGAAGTTCGACGCCGACGTCGCCGTCGAGGCGGGAGGCGACCGCGCGGCCGGCGCGTCCGTCTCCCTGACCCTGCCGGCGGCCACCGGCGGCATCCCGCCCTACGAGTACGCCCTGACCGGTCCGGCCGGCGCGGAGGTGGGCGAGGCGGTGCCGGGGCTGTCCTTCGACGCGGCGACCCGCGTCCTGTCCGGCACCCCGACCCGGGCCGGCGCCGCGACCCTGACCTACACGGTCACCGACAGCGAGGGCAACTCCGCCTCCGCAACCTTCGCCGTCACCGTCACCGGGCCGAAGTTCGACGCCGGGGTGGCCGACCGGACCTTCGCGGTGGACGAGGCCATCGCCCCCCTGACCCTGCCGGCGGCCACCGGTTCCGGCGCCCTGACCTACGCCCTGGCCGGTCCGGACGGCGCGGAGGTGGGCGAGGCGGTGCCCGGGCTGTCCTTCGATCCGGCGACCCGCGTCCTGTCCGGCACCCCGACCGAGGAGGGCGGGACGACCCTGACCTACACGGCCACCGACGGATACGGCAACGCCACCCCCGCAACCTTTGCCGTCACCGTCACCGGCCTGGTTCCCGCCGCCCTCAACGAGGCCCTCCTGCCGGTGGCGGCCCGCGCGATGGCCGACAGCGCCGTCGGCGCCGTCGCCCGGCGGATCGGGCGGGCCGCGCGGGGCGCGGGGGCCGCCGCCCTCAGCCTCGGCGGGCGGGACGTCTGGGCGGCGTTGCGCGCCCACGGCGAGGCGGTTGGCGAGGGCCGCCGCGGCCTCGGGGAGCTGCTGTCCGGCAGCGGCTTCGTGCTGCCGCTGAACGCCGCCGGGGCGTCGGGGGCGCCGTCGGTGGCCCTGTGGGGCAGCGGCGAGCACCGCACCCTGTCCGGCGAGAGTGGCACGCTGGACTGGGACGGCGAGCTGGTCGGGGTCCATCTGGGAGTGGACGCGCGCCCGCGCGACGACCTGCTGGCCGGGGTGGCGGTGTCGTGGCTCGCGAGCGACCTCGACTACGAGGATGCCGCGGCCGTGGCCGACGGCGGTTTCGGCGGGGGCGCGCACGCGGTCAGGATGACCGGCGTGCATCCGTATCTCGGCTGGCGTGCCGGCGAGGGGCTGGACCTGTGGGCCACCGCGGGCTACGGCGAGGGGGAACTGGAGGTCACGCCGACGGGCCGGGAGAAGCGGACGACCGATCTCGGCATGCGCACGGTGGGCGTCGGCGGCAGCGGGGTGCTGCTGGAGCGCGGGACGAGCGCCGTGCGGCTCAAGGGCGAGGTCATGCACAGCACCGTGGAGGTCGACGACAGCGTTCACGTCGAGGGGCTGGAGGTGGAGGCGACGCGGGTGCGGCTGACGGTGGAGGCCGGCCGGACGCACACCCTGGCCGACGGTGGCGTGCTCGAGCCGTCGCTGGAGGCTGGGGTGCGCCAGGACGGCGGAGACGGCGAGACGGGCAACGGAGCCGAGATCGGGGGTCGGCTGGGCTACCGCCATCCGTCCGGAAGGGTGACGGCCGAGGGCCGGATGCGCGCCCTGGTGGCGGCGCATGACGGCGCCCGCGAGGAATGGGGTGTCGAGGGGCGCCTCCGGGTGTCGCCCGGCGCGGGGGGACGGGGGCTGTCGCTGAGCCTGCGTCCCGGCTACGGCGACAGCGGCGAAGGCGGCGTCGAGCGGTTGTGGCGGCAGGGGGCGCCGAAGGATGGCGGCGGCCGCGCCGGGGACGGCGAAGCGCGTCTGGAGACCCGTCTCGGCTACGGCCTGTTCCTGCGCGGCCACGCCGGAGTGTTCACGCCGTACGCCGAGATGGCGGTGGGCGCGACCGACGGGTATCGCGTCGGCGTGAGCTGGAAGGCGGGTTCGCGCATCGACCTCGACCTGGCGGGCGGGCGCCGCGAGCCCGGCGGCGGTCCGGCCGGGCTCGCCCTCGCGCTCAGGGGCAAGGTGCGCTTCTAGCGGCCCGTGCCGCGGAAGCCGCGGTGCCGGGCAAGGGACGCGGGATCGCCGGGGAAGCGCCTGTCGGGCGCGGCCGGCCGGGACGGTCCCGAAAACCTCGCGGCGGCGGCCTGGACGCCGCGGGCGCTCGAGGGTCGGCGATTCGCGACTCGTCCGGCACGCTTCCAGCCCCGCCATGCACTTGGCGTTCGGTGCCGGACACGCCACTCGCTCCGCATCTTCTTCACTCCGCGCAGGCCGACCCCCGGCGCCTCCCCGATCCGGCCGTTCGGCGCTTTCGACAGCCGCTTGCGTATCGTGTATCGAGCCCGGCTCCGCTTTGGCTTCCAACTTGCCGTGATGGTATGGTTCCGGAAAAAGGCGGACAGCTTGGCTGGAGCGGAACCGGATGGCCCTTCCGCACAAGACGCCTCGCCCGCCGGTGCCGAGCCTCGCTTGCCGGCCGCGCCGACCGATCCGGAACCGTTCCGGAACGCCCGCCTGCCACGGGGAGACGCGCCATGATCCACGAAGGAGCGGCGGTCGATCTGTCCGATCGCATCGACGACCGCGCCGAGAACGACGGCGAGTTCCGGATCCACCGCTCGGTGTTCGAGGATCCGGAGCTGTTCGAGGCCGAGATGGAATTCTGCTTCGAGCGCGTCTGGAACTTTCTGTGCCACGAGAGCCAGGTCGGGGAGGCCGGCGACTACTGGGCGACCCATGTCGGCATGCAGCCGGTCTTCGTCCACCGCCAGGAAGACGGTTCGCTGAAGGCCTTTGTCAACGCCTGCTCGCATCGTGGCGCGGTGATCACGCCGCTGCGCCAGGGCAACGCCAGAACGCTCACCTGCCGCTTCCACGGCTGGAGCTACCGTTGCGACGGAACCTGCATCGGGATCAAGAACGAGGAAGGGGGTTACGGCCCGGACTTCGACCGCTCGCGCTACAACCTCACCGAGCTGCCGCGCCTCGCCACCTACAGGGGGTTCGTGTTCGGGGCGCTCACGGCCGGCGTCCCGCCGCTCGACGAGCATCTCGGCGATGCCCGCTTCTTCATCGACCTGTTCGCCGACCAGTCGCCGGACGGGCTGGAAATCGTCGCGGGATCCCAGACCTATGCCTGCGATCACGACTGGAAGCTGCAGGCCGACAACGTGACGGACGGCTATCACGTCTCGACGGTGCACCGGAACTTCATGAACACGATTCTCGCGCGGGAGGCCCGCGAACGGACGGAGGGCCTTCTCAAGACGGAGGTCGGGCGCATCAAGGGCGGGGTCAGGAACGGGCAGTACTATCTCGGCAACGGCCACATGTGCATCTGGGCGGACAGGACGAGCCCCGAAGGCGCGCCCCTGGCGCCGGCGACGGAACGGATCGAGCGCGAGTTCGGCCCCGTCAAGGCGCAGTGGATGCTGCGCCGGGGGCGCAACCTCCTGGTCTTCCCCAATCTCGTGCTCAACGACCTGGCCTCGACCCATCTGCGCATCCACCGCCCGCTCGGCCCCGGGCGATGCGAGGTGACGATCTGGTGCATCGCACCCAGGAACGAGCCCGCGGAAGCCCGCTTCGCGCGCCTGCGGAAGTTCGAGGACTTCTTCCTGGTCTCGGGCCTGTCCACGTCCGACGACGTGGTCTCGCTCGACACCGCCCAGGAGGGCCTGCGCGGCGACGGCTGGAACAGCTACGACCGCGGCCTCGGCGCGATGGTTTCCGGGGCCGACGCCGTCGCGGCCGAGGCGGGGATCTCTCCGGAAGCGAGCGGCGCCAGCTGGGATCACGAGGCCTGC
This sequence comes from Alphaproteobacteria bacterium, assembly GCA_965214975.1. GTDB lineage: Bacteria > Pseudomonadota > Alphaproteobacteria > MPNO01 > UBA830 > JAJEBT01. The sequence goes on along the minus strand of OZ244055.1, from coordinate 3,006,445 downwards.
TACGTCGGCTGGTACCGGCACTGGCGTCGGCTCGTCGAGGACGGCTCGCGCCGGACGCCGCGGGCGGTCGCGGCCGAGTGACGGGGATGCGCGACTCCACGTCCAGGCAGGGAGGGGATCGGCGGATGTCCGGCGTCGCCATCCGGAAGATCGTCACCGTCGTCGACGAGACCCGGACCGAGGCCGGCCGGGACATCGACCCTCCCGCGCGCCGTTGCGCCGCGGTCGCGGTCGTTTCCAACCCCTACGCCGGACGCTGGTCGGAGGATCTTTCCCTGCTCGAGACCGCCGGCGCCGAGCTCGGGGATCTGCTCGGGCGCCGCGCGATGGCGGCCCTCGGGGCGGGCGCCGAGGACATCGAGAGTTTCGGCAAGGCCGCGATCGTCGGCGAGGACGGGGAACGGGAACACGCGGCCGCGGTGATGCATCCCACCCTGGGCAAGCCGCTGCGCGCCGTCGTCGGGCCGGCCCCGTCGATCATCCCCTCGGCCAAGAAGATCGGCGGGCCGGGCACGCCCGTCGACTGCCCGCTGCATCACAAGAGGGATCTGTGGACGTTCTCGCATTTCGACGCGATGGAGATCCGTCTCGCCGACGCGCCGCGCGCGGACGAGATCGTCGTCGTTGTCGCGCTCGCCGCTTCCGGGCGGCCGCTTCACCGCGTCGGCGAAGGCGTCGGCGCTGCCGACGTGATGCCGCAGGACTGAGTCTCGCGCATCTCGACGATGCGGTCGGGAGAGGCGTGGACGCCGTAGGTGACGAGCGGCGCGTTCCCCGTGGCCCGGAAGCCGTGCGCCTCGCCGGCCTCGAAGACCAGCGTCAGGCCGGGCGAGAGGGGGATCGGACGGCGCCGGCTTCCGGTCCACGCCTCCCCGGTGCCGGAGAGCACGGTCAGCACCTCCACGTAGGGATGGGAGTGGTCCGGCGTCGCGTAGCCCGGCGGCGAGGTCTGGATGCCGCACCGCACGGGCGTCGAGCCGGCGTCGTCGCCGACCAGGGTCCGGTAGGTCGCGCCGCCGGGAAACACCTCGCGCGGAGCTTCGTCGTGCCGGACGATCCTCGTCATGAACGCCCCTCGCTCAAGCGGAGGCGCGGCGGGCGGAAAGCCGCAACGCCCCGTGGGCGAAGGCGACGCCCGCGGCGGCCACGGCGATGACGTAGTGGTTTTCCGCACCGAGCCAGATCGTGGACGACCCCACCGCCAGGCAGGCCAGGTACATCACCGCCGCGAACAAGAAACCCTGCGCGCCGCCCCGCGCGAAAACCGACACCGAATGCGCCAGCAGCAGTCCGGCCACGCCCGCGCTCAGCACCGCGTAGACCACCTGCACCAGAGTGCCCTCGAGAAGAAGCGCCGGATTGAAGGCCCACAGATAGGGCAGGAGATAGGCGGTGGCGGCCAGCTGGACGCCGATGAGCCCGGTCTTCCACATGTCGCCGCCCGCCATTTCGGCCGCGACCATGGAGGCGATGGCCACCGGCGGGGTCAGCATGCTGATCAGCCCGAAGTAGAACAGGAAAAGATGCGCCCCGATGGGAACCAGTCCCATGTTGACCAGCGCCGGCCCGATGACGGAGACGAGCACGATGTAGACCGTCGCGGTCGGCATGCCCATGCCGAGGACGATGCAGATCAGCGAGGTCAGGAACAGCATCACGAGAATGCCGTTGTTCTTCCCGATCTCGGTCAGGATGAGGCTGAGCTGGAAGGCGAGCCCGGTCGAGTTGAGCACTCCGAGAATGATTCCGGCGGCGCCCGCGATAAGGAGCAGCGGCACCAGGATCTCGCCGCTGCCGAAAACGAAGTTGCGCCAGTGCTCCCGGGTCGGCGGACGGCGGTCCCGGAGGCTCATCAGGACGATCAGGCTGGCTCCCGAGTAGAGCGCGGAGAGCCCGGGGTTGTAGCCGAGCCAGAACAGGAAGTAGAGCAGCACGATGATCGGGATGACGAAGATCCAGCCGCGCCTGAGCACGGCGCCGACCTCGGGCAGCTCGTCGCGGGGCAGGCCCTTGATGTCGAACCGCCTGGCCACCGCGTCGACCTGCAGGAACAGCACGAAGAAGTAGACGGCCGCCGGAACCGCGGCCGCGATGACGACGTCCTGGTAGGGAATCTCCAGGAACTCGGCGATGATGAAGGCGGTGGCGCCCATGACCGGCGGCGCGATCTGGCCGCCGTTGGACGCGACGGCCTCGATCGCCCCGGCGTACTCGTTCCGGAATCCCGTGCGCTTCATCAGCGGGATGGTGACGATTCCGGTCGACATGATGTTGGCCACCGTGGAGCCGGAGATCGTTCCGAAGGCGCTCGACGCGATCACCGCCACCTTGGCCGGCCCGCCCCGGCGGTGGCCCATCCAGCCCATGGCGAGATCGTTGAGGAACGCGGTGCCTCCGCTGACCTCCATCAGCTTGCCGAAGATGATGAAGGCGAGGACGAGGTTGACCACGACCTGCAGAACCAGGCCCGGAACGCCGTTGTTGTCGGCGTAGTAGTAGGTCAGGATCTTGGTCGGCGGAAAGACCTCGGCCTCGAGGACGCCGGGCAGGTGGTCGCCGAGGAACGCGTAGGCGACCAGAACCCAGACCAGCCCGGCGATGATCCTGCCCGCGGCCTTGCGCAGACCCTCCATGAGGAGAAGGAGGGCGATCGCGCCCGGCACCCACTTGTCCGGGGTGCGCTCGTGCGCGGTGACGATCCAGTCCTCGAAGTTGTAGGACATCCAGAACCACGCGAGGATGCCCGCCACGGCGAGGACGGCCTCGAGCGGGCCGGGCCTGGAGAAGTAGGGATATCGCAGGAACGCGCTCGCGCAGGCCAGCCCCAGGATGACCCCGAGGGCCTGCTGGAACGTCAGCGCCACCCCGAAATAGTCGGTGACCGCGAGGATCCAGCAGATCCCCGCGATCGGAATGGCGCCGAGGCAGGCGCGCAGGAACGTCCTGTTGACCGCGTCCACGGTGACGTCTCCCGAGCGCCCGCCGCGCGGCGCCCTACCGCATTAGCATCTCGTCGTTCTTCGCGTTCGCGCTGGTGTAGATGCCGACCTCCCTGTAGTACTTCGCGGCGCCGGGATGGAACGGCATCGCGCTGTTGGGCGGCGCCAGGCCGTCCTGCCTGGTGCCGCGGAGCGGCGGATAGTCCTTCTGCATCTGGGCCCAGTTGTCGTAGATAGCCTTGGCCATGCGGTAGGCGTCCTGGTCGCCGACCTGCTTTCCGGCGTTGAGATAGGAATCGAAGGCGGCGATTTTCATCTCCTCCGGCACGAACGGCTTTCTCTTGCTGGGTTTCTCCGTGAGGGAGTAGAGCCCCGCCATGCCCTTGCCCAGGAACTCGTCGGTGCCCATCGGGCCCACCGGAAGGATCCGCAGGCCGCCGGGCACGGTCGCGTGCGCCTTGCGCATCGCCGGCATGCCGGTGGCGACGGGCGCCGCGTCGACGCGGCCCTGAACGACCATGCCGATGCTCGCCACGACGCCGCCCGAATCCACCGGCGTGATGTCGTCCAGGGAAAGACCCGCCGAGGCCAGGATCGTGCGGTTGGTCTGCGCCAGCGACACGTTGGTCTTGAAGTTGACGACGACGCGCTTGCCCTTGAGGTCGGCCAGGGTCTTGATGCCCGAATTTTCCTTGGTCATGTAGGCGTAGGGCAGGATCCACACCCGCGCGATGGAGCGCACGTTCTTGGTGGCGGCCTTGTAGGGCTTGCGGCCGTTCCAGGCGAGGCCGCTGTCGAGAGACGAGTTCATGCCGAGCGTGATCTCGCCGATGTCCTGGAGAGGCAGGTACACGGACGAGCCGGCATGCGGCTGGGCCGTCGAGCGGATGCCGAGTTTTTCCTGGAAGAGTTTCGCGAACCCGCTGCCCAGCAGAAAGTAGGTCGAGCCCTGCGGATTGGTTCCGATCGTGATTCTCTTGAGCTGGGCGTCCGCCGGTGACGGCAGACCGGCCGCGAGAACGCCGCCGCACAGTGCCAGTGCGGCGATCCGGGTCACGCGCTTGGTCATGGGTTGTCCTCCTCGGTTCCCTTGTTGGCGACGAACGCGCTCCGATCCGCGGAGGCGTTCCGCCGTTCGAGTATAGGATCTGGCGGGCAGGCACGGAACAGCCGCCCCGCCGGGAACCGGACCGTTCCGCGCGGGCCGGGCATCCGCTCCGGGCGGGCCGGGTCGGATCCCGTCGTCGGGGCGGCCGAGCCGGTCCGGAACCGCGGCGCGGGACCGTCCCGGCTCCGCGACGGGAGGGTCTTTCCGCACCGCTTGTGTCGCGGTACAAACGGCGGATGCGCGCCACGATGCCTTCCGCCGACGTAGACCGGTTTTTCCAGATTCTCTCGTCCGAGAACCCGGCGCCGCGGGGCGAACTCGAACACGTGAACGCGTTCACGCTCCTCGTCGCGGTCGTGCTTTCGGCCCAGGCCACGGACGCCGGCGTGAACAGGGCCACCAGGGCCCTGTTCGCCGCCGCGGACACGCCGCGGAAGATGGCGGCGCTCGGCGAGGACGCGGTGCGCGACCACATCCGGACGATCGGTCTCTACCGCAACAAGGCGAGGAACGTCGTCGCGCTCTCGGAGATGCTGGTTTCCGACTTCGGCGGGGAGGTTCCCGGTAACCGCGACGATCTGATGAAACTGCCCGGCGTCGGCCGCAAGACCGCGAACGTCGTTCTCAACATCGCCTTCGGGCAGCCGACGATGGCCGTCGACACGCATATCTTCAGACTCGGCAACCGCACCGGCATGGCCCCGGGAAAGACGCCCGACGAGGTGGAGGCGCGCCTTGTCCGGCGCATCCCCGGCCGGTGGTTGCAGCACGCCCATCACTGGCTGATCCTTCACGGCCGCTACGTCTGCAAGGCGCGCAAGCCGGACTGCCCCGCCTGCATCGTGCGGGAGCTTTGCCGCTTCAGGGGAAAGACCGCCGTCTGACCCGCGGCGCGAACCGCAACGCCCCGTCCAGCACCGCGGCGGCGGCGCCGCAACCGCCAGGAGCAGAACATGAGCGAAGAAGAGACCGCCGGACCTGCCGGCAACGGCGCGGCTCCCGACGAGCCGGAGACGGTCCCCCAGATTGTCGTGGGCGCGCAATTCATCCGCGACCTGTCTTTCGAGAACCCGCTCGGTCTCGAGGGCATGGTGCAGGCGCAGAAACAGCCCGAGATCGACATCGAGATCAACACCAGCGCGCGCGTCGTGGGCGAGAACGCCTACGAGGTGATCCTCTCGATCCGGGCGGACGCCAGGATCGAGGACAAGCCGGCCTTCATCGTCGAGCTGTCCTACGGCGGGGCCATCCAGCTTTCCGGGGTGCCGGAGGAGAGCGCGAAGGCGGTTGTTCTCGTCGAAGGGCCGCGCCACCTGTTCCCGTTCGCGAGGGCCATCATCTCCGAGGTGGTGCGGGACGGCGGCTTTCCGCCCCTGATGATCAACCCGATAAACTTCGCCGCCCTGTACGCCAGCCAGAACGGGAGCCAGGCCGACGGTCGGCAGGACGACCGGTAGCCGCGTCCCTGGCGCCGCGCGGCGCGGTATCGAGAGCCGCCCGGGAGGCGGTGCGCCGACGGGGCGCAAGCCTGCGGCCGCGCGCTCGACCGGCATCGACCGCGACGGGCGGGCGCTCGAGGTCTTCCGACCGCGCCCGACCCGTGGAGCCGGTTCACGGCCGTTCCCGTGCCTTCCCGGCGTCGTTCCCGGGCCCGGAGCCGGTCCGCGGCGATCCGCCCCGTCCGCGCTCGACCCGGCGTTCGTCGCGACGCCACCGCTTTGGGCGCGGGGAGGCCGGCCATGTCGCGTGCCCCGAACCGCTCAAGGGCCCGCTCGACGCCCTTGGCGAGGCGGCCGGCCGAACCGGGTTCCCGGCCCCGTCAGCGAACGCCGAGCGCGAAATCGGCGGTGCCGCCCGCCGGCTCGAACTTCGAGAAGAACTCGGCAACGGTCGCGCGGTCGCCCTCGAGAACGACCGCGCCGCTCTCGATTCCCTCCTCGAAGCTCGGACCGCCTCCGGCCCAGGCGCTCAGGAACCGTCGCGGAAACGACAGCAGCGCGTCGCATCCTTCCGGCAGGGTCTCGTGAAACTGGCAGATGCCGCGCCGGATCTCCAGGGCGAACGACTCCTGCGTGTCGGTCGTCGCGAAGCCGAGGCTGATCCGCGTGTCCATGCAGTCTTCGGCCCTCAGGCGGACGGTCAGCAATTCCAGCAGTCCGCCCATCGGGTAGTTGCGTGCCCGGTCGGGCTGGATCCGGTGGCCCCCGCGCTGCCCGCCCAGGCGGTTCTCCAGTTCGAGCGCCTGGCACAGCGCCCAGTTGCGCCAGGTGCTTGTCTTCTGCCCGTAGCCCCAGGCACGCAGCGCCGCCGCCTTCACGCCCCTCGCTTCCATGTCGGCGTTGTCCGCCCGCACCGCCCAGGTGGCGATGTCGGCCGCCCACCGGAACTCCCCGTCCCCGATCGCCTTCCTCGCTTCGGCGAGCACGGCATCGCGCCCGCCCATCGCGCGGACGTAGCGCCCGGCCCGTTCGCGCCAGGGCAGCGGATCCAGTTCCACCGCGTCGCCCTGGAACCAGCCGACATAGCCCGCGTAGACGCTGCGGACCGCGTGCTTGTAGCTGCCGTAGAACTCGCCCAGCCATGGATGGGAGGCGAGGTGCGGCGGCATGGTGACCTTCTCCGCCAGCTCGTCCCAGGTGCACCCCTTGTTGATCCATCTGACAGCCTGGTCGTGAAGGTGCTGGATGGCGTCCCGATGCGCGGTCAGGACGTCCTCGACGGCGTCCGCGCCCTCGACGGTGGGGCCGTGATGGGGGATCAGGATCTCCGCCTCGAACGCGCGCAGCCGATCGATCCCCTTCGCCCACTGCATGGGGTTGCGATACTGCGTGCCGCGGAGCGCGTAGACGTTGGGAAAGGTCATGCCCTGGATGGCGTCGGCGGAGATCAGCACCCTTTCGTCGGGCAGCCAGACGACGATCTGGTCGTCCGTTTCGCTGGGCACGTGCACGATTTCCAGTTTGATGCCCGCGATCTCGACTTCGAGCCTGTCCTCGAAGGTCCGGGTCGGTTTCACGAAACCGGCCTTGCCGCGCCGGGGCGGTGCGCCGACCGCGCTGCCGAAGGTGCCGGTCTCGCCGAATTCCAGATGCCCGCCGAACTGGTAGGGCCCGCGACGGCGCCGGATGGGCGCGAGAATGCCCTCGTCGCGCAACAGGTTGCCGGTCAGACCGGCCTGGGCGATGACCTCGACCCTGCCCGCCCCGATGTCCTCTTCGGAAACGAAGCTGAAGATGCCGCTGACGTGATCGCCGTGAAAATGGGTGACGATCACCGCCTCGATCGGCAGGTCCGTGATCTCGCGGAAGGCCGCCGCGGCCTCGTCGCCGGGGAGTTCGCCGCTCAGCGTGTCCACGAGAACGCAGCCGCCCTCGCCGACGATGAGGGTGCAGTTCGAGCCGGTGTAGCAATGGGCCGTGTGAATGTGACCTCGCGTCGTGATGATCCGCGGCGTCCGGTAGAGCGCCATCTGGGCGGCGAGATCGGGATGCACCCTGGCTTCGGTGGCGGCGTTCTCTGGCATTCGGACTGCTCCCGGGAGAAATCGAGGACGGGGTCGGCGCGCATGCCCGGCCGCGCCGGGCGGATCGGGCGGCCGGGGCCCGTCGACGCCGCCCTGGCCCCGTTCCGGAAGCCGGCGCCCCGGAAAAGCCGACCCTCATGTGCGGATCGGATACGCGAAACTCTCAACCGCATGCATGCGTGCGTCGACGGAGCCTCAGGCCGCAGCGAGCGCGGCGTCGCGCGAATCGTGAACCGGAATGATCTTGTGGAATCCGGAGATCTCGATGACGTCCCTGATCGAGCCGGGAAGCGAGCACAGCAGGAGCTTGGCGTCCTGCTTCCACAACGTCTTGGCCAGCAGGAGAACCGCCCTGAGGCCGGCGCTGCTGATGTAGGAAAGGTCGGTCATGTCGAGGATCACGGCCTTTTCGACGCCGTCGATCGCCACCCCCATGGCATCCTCGAATTCGCGACCGTTGCTGCCGTCGATGCGGCCTTCGACCCTAACGATCAGAACCCCGTTCTCCTGTTCGGTCTTGAGTTCCATGAGATTTCCCTTATCGCCCTCGTCCGACCGTGTCCCGTGAGGCAGATTAGCACACTTTCCGTCTCGCTCAAGCGACTTGCAAACCTCGCCCGCGCCGAGCGTTCCGGATCTCGGGCGCCTGCCGTGCGTCCCCGCGCCCGGCGGCATTATCGTCCGCCCGGACGGGCGGGGCAACCGGAAGCCGCGGCGACCGTTCCCCCGCGCGGCCGGACGCGGGCGCTCCGACGGCGGGCCCGTGTGCTACACAGGGGTCGAGACCGATCCGCGACGGGAACGCATCGAAATGCCCGCCGACGCCTCCGCCCCCCTGACCGAGGTTCCCTACGCCGCCGCGTCCGGCGACATCCGGCTGGTCTACGACGCCATCGCCGAATCGCTCGGCGTCCGTCTCGTCAACCTGGCCTACCGCCACCTGGCCGTCGAACCGGGCTGCCTGGAATGGACGTGGTCCGTTCTGGGGCCGCCGATGCGGGACGGCGTCTTCGCCGGGCACGGCCGGCGGCTGGTCGATCCGGAGGAAATTCCCGCCCCCGCCATGCCGCTCCGCCTCGACGGCCTCGGCCGGGCCGATGCCGCGCGCGCGCTCCGAACCGTGGACGCCTACAACCGCGCCAACCCCGTGAACGCCGTCGCGCTGCGGACGCTGGGCCTCGCCCTCGCCGGCGACTGCGCGGCGCCGCCGTTCCGTGCGCCCGAGGTCGTCGGTCGCGAACTCGACGAACCCCTCCCGATCGCGACGCTCGGGGATCTGCCGCCGGAGACGGCGGCCCTGCTCCGCGGACTGGCCGACCGGACGGTGGGCGAGGGGGCGGCGGTGCCCACCCTGTTTCGCCATTTCACCGCCTGGCCGGCCCTGCTCGCCGCGTTCTCGGAGAGTCTGGAAGCTCCCGGCGAAGACGACCGGCGGGAGGAGCTGATCGCGCGCGTGACCGCCAGGGCGGAGGAACGCGCCCGCGAGGCGCAGGCGGAACTCCCGCCCCCGGGCGATCGGGGCACGCGCCTCGAGCCGGCACTGGCGCGAAGACTTGCCGCCGTCGTCGAGACCTTCGTTCCGGCGATCTGCAGGATGATCGTGTTCGGAAGGATCCTGCGGAGGGGGCTTCCCGGATGACCGGAACGGCGGGAGGCCAGGAGATGACGGAACGGGTCGAATGCGCGGTGATCGGCGCCGGAGTCGTCGGCCTTGCCGTCGCGCGGGCGCTCGCGCTCTCCGGACGCGAGGTCGTCGTCGTCGACCGCGCGGACATGATCGGATCCGAAACGAGCTCGCGCCACAGCGAGGTTGTCCACGCCGGCATCCACTACCCGCCCGGCAGCCTCAAGGCCGAATTCTGCGTGTCCGGCAAGCGCGCGCTCTACGAGTTCTGCGAGACCCGCGGGATCGCGCACAGACGCTGCGGCAAGATCATCGTCGCCACGGTCGAGAACCAGCGGGCGGAGCTGGAGCGCCTCCGCGGCAACGCCGAAGCCTGCGGCGTCGGCGACCTCGAATGGATGACGCCGGACGACGTGGCGGAGATGGAGCCCGCGGTCCGCTGCGCCGCCGCCCTGTGGTCGCCGTCCACGGGGATCGTCGACAGCCACGCCCTGATGCTCGCCCTCCAGGGCGACGCCGAGAACGCGGGCGCGATGCTGGCCCTGCTGACGCCCGTGACCGGCGGCGAGGTCGTGAACGACGGCATCCGTCTCGACTGCGGGGGCGCCGGGGAACCGTCGATCGTGGCCGGGCTGGTCGTCAACAGCGCCGGCCTGCACGCGCAAGGCGTCGCCCGGTCGATTCGGGGCGTGCCGCCCGAAAGCGTCCCGCCGATCCACTACTGCAAGGGCAACTACTACACGCTTTCGGGCCCTCCGCCGTTCTCGCGGCCCGTCTACCCGGTTCCCGAAAGGGCGGGGCTCGGAATCCACGTCACCGTGGACCTTGCCGGCCAGGTGCGGTTCGGGCCGGACACCGAATGGACCGACGCCATCGACTACGACGTCGACCCGTCTCGGGCCAAGGGCTTCTACGATGCGGTGCGGCGGTACTACCCGGCGCTCGCCGACGGGGCGCTCGAGCCCGGATACTCGGGCATCCGGCCCAAGCTGCAGGGCCCCGGCGAACGGGCCCGCGACTTCGTCGTCCAGGCCCCCGGGGACCACGGCGTTCCGGGGCTGGTCAATCTCTACGGGATCGAGTCCCCCGGCCTGACGTCCGCGCTCGCCATCGCCGACCACGTGGCCCGCACGGCCTGACGGGAGGCCCGGAACGCCGGCGCCGCGCGGAAACCCCGCCGCCCCTTGAAACCGCGGCGGCGGGTTCCCACATGACGGTCGTCCGGGGCCCGCAGGGACCGGACGGAACGCAGGGCCGGCCATCCAGGCGGCCAGAACAGCATGTCGCTCGACAAGGAGGATATGACCGATGAGACATCTCGACTTTTCCCCGCTGTACCGGAGCGCGGTCGGATTCGACAACCTGATGTCGCTGCTCGACGCGGCGCAGAAGAAGCCGGCATCCGACGGCTATCCGCCCTACGACATCGAGAAGCTGGACGACGACAGCTATCGCGTGACCGTTGCCGTCGCCGGCTTCGCCGCCGACGATCTGGAGATCGAGGTCCGCGACAACCAGCTCGTGATCGCCGGCAAGGGCGCCGGCGGCGACGACGGCGCGCAGACCTTCCTGCACCGCGGCATCGCCCGGCGGGCGTTCGAGCTCCGCTTCCAGCTGGCGGACCACGTCGTGGTCAGAGGCGCCGACCTCAAGGACGGGATCCTGACGGTCGGCCTCGAGAGGGAGATCCCGGAGGCGCTGAAGCCCCGGAAGATCCCGATCGGAGGGTCCGCGAAGGTGATCGACGCCCAGGCCGCCGCCTGACCCTTCCCGCCGGTGCGGGTCTTCCGCGGCCCGCACCGGCTCCTCGCCGCGGGAGCCCCGCCGCGCTTGCCGGAAGCGCGGTGTGTGCTATACCCCGCGGCTGAATCGAGACGGGATCCGCATGACGACGATGCTTGACGTTCGCGGCCTGACGAAGACCTACGGCGCCTTCACCGTCGTGGACGACATCAGCTTTTCCGTGGAAAGCGGCGAGGTTCTGGGTTTCCTGGGGCCCAACGGCGCCGGCAAGTCGACCACCATGAAGATGGTCACCGGCTTCCTGCCGCCGAGCTCCGGCACGGCCGTCGTCTGCGGCAGCGACGTGCGCCGCGATCCGCTGGCCGTGAAGAGGCGGGTGGGCTACCTGCCCGAAGGCGCGCCGCTCTACGAGGACATGACCACGTCCTCCTTCCTGTCCTTCGCCGCCGCAACCCGCGGCATGCGGGGAGCCGCCCGTCGCGGCGCGGTCGACGCCGCGGTCGACCGGCTTCAGCTCGACGAGGTCTACAACCAGCGCGTCGGCACCCTCTCGAAGGGGTTCAAGCGGCGCGTGGGGCTGGCGCAGGCCATCATGCACGACCCGGAGGTGCTGATCCTGGACGAGCCGACGGACGGGCTCGATCCCAACCAGAAGCACCAGGTCCGCGAACTCATCCGCCGGATGTCCGCGGACAAGGCGGTCGTGATCTCGACCCACATCCTCGAGGAGGTCGACGCGGTCTGCACCCGCGCCATCGTGATCGCGCGCGGCCGCATGGTCGCCGACGATTCCCCTCTCCGCCTCGAACAGCGGTCCGCATACTGGAACGCCGTGTCGATGCGCATGCCCCCGGACCGCGTCCCCGCCGTCCGCGAGGCGCTCGAGGGTCTCGAGGGCGCAAGCCGCATCGAGGTCGACGAGAAGCCGTCCGGCAGCGCCCAGGTCGTGGTCGTGCCGCAGGCGGGGGCGGCCCTGGCGGACGCGGTCGGCGAGCGGCTCAGGCAACGGAACGTCGCGGTCGAGGATTTCCGCACCGAGCGCGGCCGCCTCGAGGACGTGTTCCGCGAGATCACCGTCGGGGAGGCGGCGCGATGACCGCCGTCACCGCCGTTTTCGGACGCGAGCTCGCGGGGTATTTCTCGACCCCCCTCGCCTATGTCTTCATGGTCATCTTCGTCGCGCTCTCCGGCGCGACGACGTTCTACTTCGGGGGCTTCTACGAGCGCGGGCAGGCCGACCTGCAGACGTTCTTCGCCTTCCATCCGTGGCTGTACCTGTTCCTGGTCCCCGCGATCGGCATGCGGCTGTGGGCGGAAGAGCGCAAGACCGGCACCATCGAGCTTCTGATGACGCTGCCGCTGTCGACCGCCGAGGCCGTCCTCGGCAAGTTCGCCGCGGCCTGGGTCTTCGCCGGGATCTCGCTTCTGCTCACGTTTCCCGTGTGGCTCACGGTCAACTATCTCGGCTCCCCGGACAACGGCGTGATCTTCGCGGGCTATGTCGGGAGCTTCCTGATGGCCGGCGCCTTTCTCGCGATCGGCAGCTTCGTCTCGGCCCTGACCCGCAACCAGGTCATCGCTTTCGTGATCGCCGCGGCGGCCTGTTTCCTGTTCATGATGAGCGGTCTCGAGCCGGTTCAGTCCGCCTTCCGCGGCTGGGCGTCGGCGTTCGTGATCGATCTCGTCGGGTCGCTGAGCTTCCTGACCCATTTCGACGCCATCACCCGGGGCGTTTTCGATCTGCGCGACATCGTCTACATGGCGGCGGTGATGGGGGTGTTCCTGTTCGCGAACGTCGTCGTCATCGACGTCAAGAAGGGATCGTGACCGCACCATGAGCGAGAGGCGAAACGGGTCGGGAGACGGCCGCGGGCTGGCCTGGGGAGCGCTGGCGCTGGCGGCGGTTCTCTTCGTTGCCGTCATCGTGTTGTCGGAATCGACGATCCGGAACGTCCGCGTCGACCTGACCGAGAGATCGCTGTTCACGCTCTCGGACGGCACGAAGGAGACGCTCGCGTCGCTCGAGGAGCCGATCACGCTCAGGCTTTTCGCGACGCGCGACCTGGTCGAGACGACGCCCGGGCTCGCGGCCTACGGCGCCCGCGTGCAGGAGCTGCTGGAGCGCTACGTCTCGCTGGCCGGCGGCCGGCTCCGGTTCGAGCTGGTCGATCCCGAGCCGTTCTCGCCCGAGGAGGATCGCGCGGTCGGTTTCGGGCTGAACGGGATTCCCCTCACCGAAGCCGGCGACCTCGGGTATTTCGGGATCGCCGCCACCAACTCGACGGACGACACGGACGTGCTGCCGTTTCTCTCGCCCCAGCGCGAGAGATTCCTCGAATACGACCTGACGCGCATGGTCCACAATCTCGGGAACCCGAAGAAGAACGTCATCGCGCTGGTCTCGGGCATTCCGGTGGATTCGGATCCGCTCAAGGAATACCGGCCGTGGGTGCTGGTCGAGAACCTCAAGCAGTTCTTCGAGGTCCGGGCGCAGGGGCTCACGCCGAAACTGGACGACGACGTCGACCTGGTCATGATCGTCCATCCGTTCGGGCTGAGCGAGGAATCGCGCTACCGCATCGACCAGTTCGTGCTGCGCGGCGGCAAGGCGATCGTGTTCGTCGACCCCCACGCCGAGGAAGGCGCGCGCTCCAACGCGGCGCTGCGCCTGCCGCCCGGCGTCGGTTCCGACCTGCCCGACCTCCTCAAGGCGTGGGGGATCGCGTACGACAAGAACAAGGTTCTCGGGGATCTCCAGGCCGGCCAGGAAGTGCAGGCGGGAACGGATTCCTTCGGGCGGCCGATCATCACCCGTTACGTCGGGTGGACCACCTACGGACCGGAGAACTTCAAGACCGACGACGTGATCGCCCGCGAGCTGAAGACCCTGAACTTCGCCACGCCGGGCTATCTCGAGAAGATCGAGGGAACCTCGACCCGCGTCGAGCCGCTGATCTGGTCCACCGCCTCGGCGGGGCCGTTCGACGCCGACGAGGTGCGGCGCGACCCCAAGCCCGCCGAGATCCTGCGGGCGTTCAAGCCTCAGAACAGGAGCTACACGATCGCGGCCCGGATCTCCGGCAAGGCGAAGACCGCGTTTCCCGACGGCCCGCCGGAGGCCGACGGCGACAAGGACGAGACGGACGCGGACGGGGACAAGGCCGAACCGGCGCCCCACCTCGCGGAATCCGCCGGGGACATCAACGTCGTCGTGGTGGCCGACACCGACCTTCTCGCCGACGGCTTCTGGCTGAGCATCCGGGATCTGTTCGGACAGAAGATGGTCGTGCCGATCGCCAACAACGGGGATCTCGTCGTGAACGCCGCCGACAACATGGCCGGATCCAGCGCGCTGATCAGCCTGCGCGGACGCGGACTGTCGAACAGGCCGTTCGAGGTCGTCGAGCGCATGCAGCGCGAGGCCGAGGACAAGTACCGGGCGCAGGAACGCGCCCTCGCGACCGAACTCGACGAGACCCGGAAGAAGCTGACGCGGCTCCAGACGACCGAGCGTGCCGGAGGCGCCACGGTCCTGTCGCCCGAGCAGAAGCGGGAAGTCGCCGATTTCCGCGCGCGGATGATCGAGATCCGCGCCGAACTCAGGGAGGTCCAGCGCAATCTGCGCCGTGACATCGACGAGCTCGGGTCCGATCTCAAGCTGGTCAACATCGCCGCGATGCCGGCGGCGATCGCGGTGTTCGCGCTCGTTCTGTCGCTGGCGCGGAGAAACCGCCGCCGCGGGAGAAACCCGTCATGAACCGCAGAACCTTCGCCGTGCTGGCGGGCCTGACCGCGGTCGCGGTCGTCGCGGCCGGCATCGGCGTCTCGACGCGAACCGCGACCACGGCGCTGACGCCGGGGACGGAGCCCGCCTTTCCGGCGCTCGCCGAGGCCGTCAACGACATCGCGCGCATCGACGTGACGACGCCCGACGGAAGGTTCTCCCTGAGCCGGACGGCGGAACGCTGGGGGCTGGACCAGAAGGACTCCTATCCGGCGGCCTTCGACAAGGTGAAATCCGCGATCGTCGCGGTCGCCGACCTCAAGCTGATCGAGCCCAAGACCAGCGACCCGGAACGCTACGCCCGCCTCGATCTCGGACCGCCCGGCGAAGGCGATTCCGGATCCCGGAGGCTGGTCTTCCGGACGGCCGGCGGCAAGACGCTCGCCGACGTGCTGATCGGCAGGGCCAACCCGGAACTCTTCGGCGCGGACGGCGCCGGAACCTACATCCGGCGCGGCGAGGAGGCCGGAACCTGGCTCGCGAGAGGGGAGGTCGCGGTCGGGGAGGAGCCGCTCGACTGGGTCGGGCGCGAGATCGTCGACTACGGCCAGGAACACATCCGCCGCGTGTCCCTGCGCAACCCCGGGGGCGAGACCTTCGCCATCGCCAGGAACGCGCGGGGCGACAGGAATTTCGCGCTTCTCGACATCCCCGCCGGGCGCCGGATGAAGAACGACGACGAGGCCAACCCCCTCGGCGGCGTCCTGTGGAAGATGCAGTTCGACGACGTCCGCGCCGCCGCCGGTCAGGACTGGCCCGCGGCGCGGTGGATCGCCCGCTACAGCGCGTGGGACGGATTCAGGGTGCGCATCGAGGTCGCGAAGATCGGCGAGGACCACTGGGGGCGGTTCCGGGCGTCGGTCGACGAAGGGACCGAACCCGACAAGCGGGAAGCGGCGCGAAAGACCGCGGACGGGATCAACGCGCGCGTCGCCGGGTGGAGCTACATGCTGACCGCGGGCGATTCCGAAAAGCTCACCTCGCGAATCGAGGAGTATCTCGCCGACCCGAAGGCCGACAGGGACTCCTGAACCGGCGGGGGCCGCCGGGATTTCCCGGCCCGCGCCGACGGCCCGTCTCAGAGCGCCTCCGGCGCCGGCTCGATCCCGTTCTGCCGGCACGCGGCGACGAGGGTGTTCCGCAGCAGGCACGCGATCGTCATGGGGCCGACGCCGCCCGGCACCGGCGTGATCGCGCCCGCCACCTCGACCGCCGACTCGAAATCGACGTCGCCGACCAGCCGCGACCCGCCGCGCCCGTCCTCCGGCAGCCGGTTGATGCCGACGTCGATCACGGCGGCGCCCGGCTTGATCCAGTCTCCGCCGATCATGCGCGGCCGGCCGGCCGCGGCGACGAGAATGTCCGCCCGGCGGCAGACCGAGGGAAGATCCCGGGTTCGCGAGTGCGCCACCGTGACCGTGCAGTTCGCGCCCAGAAGAAGCTGCGCCATCGGCTTTCCCACGATGTTCGAGCGGCCGACGATCACGGCCTCCATTCCGGAGAGATCGCCGAGCCGGCCTTCCAGAAGCAGCATGCATCCGAGCGGCGTGCAGGGGACCATGGCGCCGCGGCCCGAGGCGAGGCCGCCGACGTTCAGCGGGTGGAACCCGTCGACGTCCTTTTCGGGGCGGATGGCGTCGACGACGGCGTCGGCCCGGACATGGCCGGGAAGCGGCAGCTGCACCAGGACGGCATGCACCTCCGGGTCGTCGTTCAGCTCGGCCACGGTTTCCAGGAGTTCCCGTTCGGACACGTCGCCGGGCAGGTTTCTGCCGAAGCTCCTCATCCCGGCCTCGACCGTCCGCCGGTTCTTGCTGCGCACGTAGACCTGGCTCGCGGGGTCTTCGCCGACCAGGACGGCCGCGAGTCCGGGCACGAGGCCGTGCTCCCGCCCGAGCCTTGCCGCCTCCCCGGCGACCCGCTCCGTCAGCGCGGCCGCGGCCGCCCTGCCGTCGATGATCCTGTCCGCCCGGTCCATCGCTGCTGTCGGTCTCCTCCCGCGCGAGGGGCCGCGCCCCGAAGGGCCCGGACACCGGGCCGTTTCGGCGCGGCCGGCGGCGTTCAGCGGTGGACGCCGTAGGCGACTTCGGAGACGAAGTCCCGCACGAAATACAGGATCAGGATCAGGACCACCGGCGAGATGTCCAGGCCGCCGAGATTGGGGAGAAAGCGCCGGATCGGGCGCAGGGCGGGTTCGGTCACGCGGTGGAGGAAGTCGACGATCGAGAAGACGAGCCGGTTGCCCGTGTTGATCACGTTGAACGAGACCAGCCAGCTCGCGACGACCGCCATCAGGAGGATCCAGATGTAGAGCGAGATGACGTTGTCGACCAGGTTCAGGAACGCATGCATCGCCGTTTCCGCGGGCCGGGGGGAGGGTGCGCCAATCTAGTCCCCGGTTCCGGGAGACTCAAGCCGGCGTTCCCGCGGGGCGGCGGCGCCCGCTACTCGACGAGTTCCTCGACCCGGTCGTCGTCCTCGGACCCCCTGTCCTTGCCGTTCCCGCGCTTCCCCGGGGCCGTCTCGATCACGAATTCGAGACTGTCGTCGTCCTTGACGTCGATCTGCACGATGCCGCCCTTGGACAGCTTGCCGAACAGGATCTCGTCGGCGAGCGGCTTCTTGATCGAGTCCTGGATCAGGCGCGCCAGCGGCCGCGCCCCGTAGGTCGCGTCGTAGCCCTTGCGCGCGAGCCAGGCGCGGGCGGCGTCGGAGAGCTCGAACGTGACCCCGCGGTCGTCGAGCTGGACCTCGAGCTGCATGACGAACTTGTCGACCACGCGCAGGACGACGTCCTTGCCGAGGCTCGCGAACGGGATGACCGCGTCGAGGCGGTTGCGGAACTCCGGCGAGAACATCCGCTTGATGGCCTCTTCGTCCTCGCCGGCGCGGGCCGTGCGCTCGAAGCCGATCGCGGGCTTGGCGAGTTCGGCCGCCCCGGCGTTCGTCGTCATGATCAGCACGACGTTGCGGAAATCCACGCTCTTTCCGTTGTGGTCGGTCAGGCGCCCGTGGTCCATGATCTGCAACAGCACGTTGAACACGTCGGGATGCGCCTTCTCGATCTCGTCGAGCAGCAGAACGGCGTGGGGGTGCTGGTCCACGGCGTCGGTCAGCATGCCGCCCTGGTCGAAGCCGACGTAGCCGGGCGGCGCGCCGATCAGGCGCGACACGGAATGCCGCTCCATGTATTCCGACATGTCGAACCGGACCAGCTCGATGCCCATCACGAGGGAGAGCTGGCGCGCCACCTCGGTCTTGCCGACGCCGGTCGGCCCGGAGAAGAGGTAGCACCCGATCGGCTTCTCGCCTTCGCGCAGGCCCGCGCGCGACAGCTTGATCGCGGCGGCGAGCGCGTCGATCGCCGTGTCCTGGCCGAACACGACGGTCTTGAGGTCGCGCTCGAGACTGCGCAGCGATTCCTTGTCGGAGCGGGACACGCTCTTCGGGGGGATCCGCGCGATTCTGGCGACCACCGTCTCCACGTCCCTGACCGTGAGCAGCTTGCGCCGCCGGCTCGCGGGCAGCAGCTTCTGGGCCGCGCCGACCTCGTCGATGACGTCGATCGCCTTGTCGGGAAGCTTGCGGTCGGTGATGTATCTCGAGGCGAGCTCCACCGCGGCCCGGACGGCGGCCGCCGTGTAGCGCACCTGGTGGTGTTCCTCGTAGCAGGGTCGCAGCCCCCGCAGGATCTTCACCGCGTCCTCGACCGACGGCTCGTTGACGTCGATCTTCTGGAAGCGGCGCACCAGGGCGCGGTCCTTCTCGAAATAGGACCGGTACTCCTTGTAGGTGGTCGAGCCGATGCACCGCAGCGCGCCGCTCTGCAGCGCCGGCTTGAGGAGGTTCGAGGCGTCCATGGACCCGCCGCTGGTCGCGCCGGCGCCGATCACCGTGTGGATCTCGTCGATGAACAGGACCGCCCCCTCGCGGTTCTCGAGCTCGGTCATCACCGCCTTGAGGCGTTCCTCGAAATCCCCGCGGTACCGGGTTCCCGCGAGCAGCGCGCCCATGTCGAGCGCGAATATGGTGGCGCCGGCCAGCGCCTCGGGAACCTCGCCCGCGTGGATCCGGCGCGCGAGGCCCTCGGCGATCGCCGTCTTGCCGACGCCGGAATCGCCCACGAAGAGCGGATTGTTCTTGGTTCGCCGGCACAGCACCTGAAGCGTCCGCTCGATCTCGGGATCCCGGCCGATCAGCGGATCGATCCGCCCCTCGGCCGCCTTGCGGTTGAGATCGACGCAGTAGGCGTCGAGCGCCTCGGCGGGCGCTTCCTCCGCGGCCTCGTCGGCGTCGTCCGCGCCGCCGCCCGCCGGCCGAGGCTCGGGCTGGCCGGCGGTCTTGGCGATCCCGTGGCTGATGTAGTTGACGGCGTCGAAACGCGACATCGCCTGTTCCTGGAGGAAGTACACCGCATGGCTCTCGCGTTCCGAGAAGATCGCCACCAGCACGTTCGCGGCCGTCACCTCCTTGCGGCCGGAGGACTGCACGTGGATCGCGGCGCGCTGGACCACCCGCTCGAAGCTTGCCGTCGGCTTGGCGTCGGCGCTGCCCTCGACCACCAGGTCCGTCAGCTCCCGCTCGATGTAGTTCTCGAGATCCTGGCCGAGTTTCGCGAGATTCACGCCGCAGGCCCTTGAAGACGGCCACGGCGTCGGGATCCTTGAGCAGCGCCTTGAGAAGATGTTCCAGCGTCGCGTATTCGTGATCGTGGAACGCGGCGTCCGCAAGGGCGCGCCGCAGGCTTTGTTCGAGGTTCTGCGAAAGCATGCCGTCAGTCCTTTTCCAGGGTGCATTGCAGCGGATGCTGGTGCTTGCGGGCGAGCTCCATCACGTCGTTGACCTTCGTCTCGGCGACCTCGTAGGTGTACACGCCGCACACGCCCACGCCCTTCTGGTGGATGTGCAGCATGATCCGCGTCGCTTCCTCCCGGGGCTTGTTGAACAGGTTCCGGAGCACGTGAACCACGAACTCCATGGGCGTGTAGTCGTCGTTCAGCATGATGACCTTGTACATGGACGGCTTCCCGGTCTTCGTCCGTTCCTGGACGATGACGCCGGTGTCGCCGTCCGTGCCGCCGCGCCGCGGGCCGTCGCCGCCCCCTCCGCGGGCCGGCGCGGCCCGCCCGCCCGCGACCGCCGGATGCCTCTTCCCGTTCGTCATTCCGGTCGTCTCCGTCGGAACGTCCATGATACAGGATTCGCCGGACGCGGATCAAAGCCGGTTCCCGCGCCCCGCCCGCGCCGGGATTGTATCATTTTCCGCGGCGCCGGCTCCATCGCGGGCCGCGCAGCAGCCGGCCGCGAAGACGATCGCCGCGCCCGCCCAGGTCCAGGCGTCCGCGGCCTCGCCGAACAGCAGGAACCCGAACAGCGCCCCCAGGGGCAGCCTCAGGAAATCGAAGGGCATGACGGCGCTCGCGTCGGCGGCCGCGAAGGCGCGCGCCTGGCAGACATGGGCGGCCCAGCCGGAGACGGCCATCACGAGAAGCGGGACGATGTCCCCCGCCGCCGGGGTCGTCCACGCGAACGCCGCGGGGACCGCGGTCAGCGGCACCATGAGCACGTTCATCCAGAACACCGTGACGACGGCGGAATCGGTGCGGGTCAGGAGCTTCACGCAGGACCACGCCCCGGCGTAGAGAACCGAGGACAGGATCGCGAGCAGCATCGCCGCCTCGAGCGCGCCGAAACCCGGGCGGACGATCACGAGCGCGCCGCACAGCCCCGTCGCGGTCGCGGCCCAGCGGCGGGCGCCGACCCGTTCGCGCAGCACCGCCGCCGCGGCGACGGTGGTGAAAAGCGGGATCAGGAAGGTCAGCGAGATCGTCTCCGCCACCGGAAGCTCGGCCAGCGCGTAGTACAGCGTCGCCATGGCGAACAGCGCGAACAGCGTTCGCAGCAGATGCAGGGGGAACCTGGCCGTGCGCAGCGCGCCGAAACCCGACCCGGCCACCAGCGGCGCCGCCATGAGCAGCCCGACCAGCGAGCGCAGGAAAACGATCTCGAAGGCGTCGAACCGCCCGCCGAGATGGCGGACGCTGGTCATCATCACGGCGAAGCTGAGCGCGGCGCCCGTCGCCCACGCCGCGCCGGCGGCGAGGCCGCCCCGCCCGCCGGCGGCGGCGGGCGTCATCGGCGACGCGCGTTCAGGAGCTGCAGGCGGAGGGCGTTGAGGCGGATGAATCCTTCGGCGTCGCGCTGGTCGTAGACCGAGTCCTCCTCGAAGGTGACGTGCCGCTGGGAATAGAGGCTCGCGGGCGATCTGCGCCCGGCCACGGCGACCGAGCCCTTGAACAGCTTCAGGCGGACGGTGCCGGTCACGTGCCTCTGGCTCTCGTCCACGGCGGCCTGGATCATCTCGCGCTCGGGCGAGAACCAGAAGCCGTTGTAGACCAGCTCCGCGTAGCGCGGCATCAGCTCGTCCTTGAGATGGGCGGCGCCGCGGTCGAGCGTGATCGACTCGATGCCGCGGTGGGCCGCGATCAGGATCGTGCCGCCGGGGGTTTCGTAGACGCCGCGGGACTTCATGCCGACGAAGCGGTTCTCGACGACGTCGACGCGGCCGATCCCGTGGGCGCCGCCGAGCGCGTTGAGCTTCGCCAGCAGCGCCGCCGGCCCCAGCCGCTGGCCGTCCACCGCCACCGGGTCGCCCCCCTCGAAGCCGACCTCCACCCAGGCCGGCTCGTCCGGCGCCCTCTCGGGGGCCACCGAGCGCGTGAACATCTCCTCGTCGGGCGCGACCCAGGGATCCTCTAGGGCCCGCCCCTCGTAGGAAACGTGCAGGAGGTTGGCGTCGGTCGAGTAGGGCGGTTCGCCGGTCCTGTCGCGGGCGATCGGTATCTGGCGGCGGCGCGCGTAGTCGAGAAGCCGGGTGCGCGACCCGAGATCCCACTCGCGCCACGGCGCGACGACCTTGATGCCGGGCTCGAGCGCGTAGTACCCGAGCTCGAAACGCACCTGGTCGTTGCCCTTGCCGGTCGCGCCGTGGGACACCGCGTCGGCGCCGGTCTCGCGGGCGATCTCGATCTGGCGCTTGGCGATGAGCGGGCGGGCGATCGAGGTTCCGAGCAGGTAGACCCCCTCGTAGAGGGCGTTGGCCCGGAACATGGGGAACACGAAGTCCCGGACGAACTCCTCGCGCAGATCGTCGACGTAGATCTCCCGCACGCCCGCGCGCTCGGCCTTCTCGCGCGCCGGCCCGAGCTCCTCGCCCTGGCCGAGATCCGCCGTGAACGTCACGACCTCGCAGTCGTAGGTTTCCCTGAGCCACTGCAGGATCACCGACGTGTCGAGGCCCCCCGAATACGCCAGAACGATCTTGTTCACCTCTCCGGGCGCGGGTCCGGCCATGGCGTCTCCTCCGTCAGCGCGCGCCGGCGGCGTCGCGTCGCCGGCCCTCGCTCTCCGTCCTGAGCTGCCCGCAGGCGGCGAGGATGTCGCGTCCCCGCGGCAGTCGCACCGGCGACGCGTAGCCGGCGCGGTTCACGATCTCGGCGAAGGCGGACACCGCCTCGGGGGGCGAGCACTCGAACGGCGCTCCCGGCCACGGGTTGAAGGGGATGAGATTGATCTTGGCCGGAATGCCGCGGATCAGCCGCGTCAGCTCGCGCGCCTCGGCCGGCGAATCGTTGACCCCCCGGAGCATCACGTACTCGAAGGTGATGCGCCGCGAGTTGCGCGCCGACGGGTAGGCGCGGCAGGCCTCGAGCAGCTCGGCGATGGGGTACTTGCGGTTGAGCGGGACGATCCGGTCGCGCAGTTCGTCGTCGACGGCGTGGAGCGAGACCGCCAGCCGCACGCCGAGCTCGGCGCCGACGCGCGGAATCAGCGGAACCACGCCGGCGGTCGACAGCGTGATGCGCCGCCGCGAGACGTTGACGCCCTCCTCGTCCATGAGGATGCCGAGCGCCCGGGCGACGTTGTCGTAGTTGTACAGGGGTTCGCCCATGCCCATCATGACCACGTGGGTCAGCCGCCGCGGCTCGCGCGACGACGGCCACTCGCCGCAGGAGTCCCGCGCCAGCATGAACTGCCCGACGATCTCCGCCGCCGTCAGGTTGCGGACCAGCCGCTGCGTGCCGGTGTGGCAGAACCGGCAGGTCAGGGTGCAGCCGACCTGCGACGACAGGCACACCGCGCCGCGGTCGTCCTCGGGGATGTGCACGGCCTCGGCCGTGTTTCCGTCGGCGAACGAGACCAGCCACTTGCGGGTGCGGTCGGCGGCGGTCCGCTCGCTCGCGACCCGGGGGCGCGAGACCACGAAACGCTCGGCCAGGACGCGGCGCAGCCCTCCGGCCAGCGTGCTCATCCGCGAGAAGTCGCGGACGCCGTGATGGTAGATCCAGTGCCAGACCTGCTTGACGCGGAACGGCGGCAGGCCGAGCGCGGCGAACGCCGCCGTCATCTCGGCGCGGGAGAGCCCGACCAGATCGGTCTTCGCCCCGGCGCCCGGGGAGACCCCGGCGCCGGGCGACGCGACGGCATCCGCGACGGCAGACATGGCCCGCAATATAGGCGCGAACGCCGCCGGGGTCGAGCCGCGCGCCCCCGATGACCCTCGCTCCCCCGCTCCGGGGCGTCCTGTGGATGCTCGGCAGCGCCGGCTGCTTCTCCGCGATGATCCTCGCGGTGAGGTTCCTGGCCGACACCGTCCCCCCGTTCCAGCAGGTGTTCCTGCGCAGCCTCGTCAGCCTGCTGATCGTGCTGCCCACGATGGCGGGAGGCCTCCGGGGCGCGGCCGCGCGCTTCCGCCCGGACCGGCTCGGGGCGACCTACCTCTCGCGGGCGTTGTGCACCTTCGTCGGCGTGTGCGCGTGGTTCTTCGCGCTCGCCGAGATGCCCCTCGGCGAGGCGGTCGCCCTGCATTTCACGCTTCCGGTGTTCGCGCTGGCCTTCGCCGCGCTGATCCTGCGCGAGCGGGTCACCCGCGCCCGCTGGACGGCCGTCGCGCTCGGTTTCGCCGGCGTGCTGGTCATCCTCCGCCCGGGGATCGCGGCGTTCGACGTCATGGCGCTCGTCGTGTTCCTCTCGGCCGCCGGCTACGCCGGCGGCGACATCGGCACCAAGATGCTCGCGCGCAGCGAATCGTCCCGGCTCATCGTGCTCAACCTCAACGTCTACCTCGTGCTGTTCTCCGCGGTTCCGGCCGCGCTGGTCTGGCGGACGCCGGCGCTTTCCGACTGGCCCGTGATCCTCGTCATGGGCGGCACCGCCTACGCCGCCCACATGTGCCTGGCGCAGGCGTTCCGGGCGACGGAGGCGAGCGTGGTCATCCCGGTCGAGTTCGTCCGGCTGCCGATCACCTCGGTTGCCGCGTGGTTCCTCTTCGCCGAGGTTCCGGACGTCTGGACGCTGGTCGGCGCCCTCGTGATCTTCGCCGGCACCTGGCACGTGACGACCCGCGAGCACCGCCGCGCGTGACGGCGCGCTACGTCGCGGCCGGCGCCTCCCGGAGGCGCATCCAGCCGACGGCGGCCGCGACGACGAGGATCTGGGGGACGATGGCGATCATGACGGCGTCCCAGCCGATCTCGACCTGCAGATATCCGGCGAAAAAGGACGAGAGCGCGGCCAGCAGGTAGGCGATCGTGTCGTTGGCCCCCTGGACCCTGCCTTTCTCCGCCGGGCGGTGGCAGGAGACGAGCAGGTCCGTCGATCCCACCACCATCAGGTTCCAGCCAGCCCCGATCAGGACGTTGGTCAGGAAGAACGCCGTCAGCGTCACCCCCGAAAGCCCCGCCGCGATGCCCGCGGCGAACAGCGCGAACCCCGCCAGGATCACGTTCGGACCGCCGAAGCGGGAGACCAGCCAGCCGGAGAAGAAGGACGGCGCGAACATGGCGAAGATGTGCCACTGGATGACGAAGGTGACGTCGCCGAACGGAAGACCGCAGGCGCGCATCGACAGCGGCGTCGCCGCCATCATCAGGATCATGCCGGCCCAGGCCGCGGCGGTGCCCGTCGCGGCGACGACGAAGGCCGGCTGGCGCATGATCTCCCCGAGCGGCCGCGACGGCCCGGCGGCGGAAGGTTCCGGCTGCGGCGCGCGCGGCATGCGGACGAACTGCACCGTCACCGCGAGCAGCAGGGGCGCGGCGACCAGGACGACGTAGGTTCCGGCGAACTCGACGGGCGACAGCAGATCCTTGGTCCGGTCGGCGATGGCGCCGCCGACGAACGCCGCGACCACGCCGCCGCCGATGACGAGCGCGATGGCCTTGGGCCGGAACCCCTCGTCCGCGGCTTCCGCCGCGGCGAACCGGAGATACTGGTTGAAGGCGTTGAAGGCCCCCATGCAGGCCGTGCCCGCGATGAAGATCCAGAAGTCGGCGGCCAGGATGCCGAGCGTGCACAGCCCGCACCCGACCGCGCCGAACAGCGAGCCGCCGGCGAAGCCGGTGCGGCGGCCGAACCGGTTCATGAGCATCGACGCCGGCAGCGCCGTCAGCGCGGTCGCCACCCACATGAACGCGTGCGGCAGGGTCGCGAGCGCCTTGTCCTCGGCGATCATCGCGCCGGCCAGCGCGGAGACCGTGATCACCACCGTGACCGAGGTCTGGGCGTAGCCCTGGCAGAGCGCCAGCAGCGAGACGTTGCGTCTCACGTGGCGCATGGCGGCGCCTCCCCGCCGTCCGCGCCGGTCACTTCCGCGGCTTGCAGGCTTTTCCGATCGCGTCGTGGGCGGCGGAGAAACCGGAGAGAGAATAGGTGTCGCGGGTCTTCGTGCCGCGCCAGGACGTGCCCGAGACCACCATCTTCCGGCCGGCCCGCATCGCGGCGACGAGGGCCTCGTCCTCCTTGCGGTTCCACGCCCACGCGCCGTCGCCCCTGGTGAAGAGCTCGAAGGTCCGCTTGCCGACGGCGACCGTCACGACGCCGTTCTTGCCGTGCCTGTAGCCCGCCGCGAAGCTGACCTCGTTGCGGGTGCCCTCGGCGGGGCGGTGGGCGACCGCGGCGCGCGGCTTGCCGCGGCGGCTGTACTTGCCTTCCTGCTTCCCGGGCGCGCTCTCGATGAAGCAGACGCGGGCCTTGCCCCGCCGCTCGTCGTGGGCGGTCCAGTCCCCGAACCTGCCGATCTCTCCCGCCCGGAGCGGGGTGGACAGCCCGGCAAGAAGAAGAACGACCGCCGCGGTCCCGGCTCTCATGGCGCTTCCCTCCCGACACGGCCGCGGGCCGGGCGGAACCCTTTCCTCCCGGCGCCGCTTTCGGCGCCGCATGGTAGCACGGGGCCGGGCGGGAAACTGAATCGCCGCCTGACGGCGCAGGGCTGATTAATTGTCCGGCGACAGGTGAACCGGCCTGTCCGACAGGGCGTTCCGGAGCGTATTTCGTCGATCCGGGGGCCAGTTCGTGCTTCGGGAAGCGGATATTGATCGCATGGCAGGCGGATTCGCGCCCGCTACCGGCACTCGGTCACGACAAAAGAATGTTCCTGCCTGACGGCGGGTTGCCCCGGCCGGCCGCATTGGCTAGTCTGCGGGACGGCCGGGAGCGCCCCTTCCGGCCGACGGAAACCCGGGCCGCGCCGGCGGGGAAGCCGGTCCGCGGAGTCCACCAGCATGGATCGTGCATGATGCCGACGTCAGTCAAGACACTGGGCCTGGCCCTCGCGGCTCTCGCCGCGCCGGCGACGGCCGGAGCCGCCCAGCCGCGGCCGTGGCAGACGGGCTTCCAGGAAGCCGCCACCCCGCTCATGGAGCGGATCGACGAGTTCCACGACCTTCTCCTCGTGGTCATCGTGCTGATCAGCCTCTTCGTTCTCGGGCTTCTGGCCTACGTCGTGTTCCGGTTCAACGAGAAGGCCAACCCCGAACCGAGCAGAACCACCCACAACGCCAGGCTCGAGGTGCTGTGGACGGTGATCCCCGTGCTCATCCTGGTCGCGATCGCCGTCCCGTCGTTCCGGCTTCTCTACTACTCCGACGTCGTGCCGGAGACCGGCATGACGCTCCAGGCGACCGGCAACCAGTGGTACTGGACCTACCTGTACCCCGATCACGGAGACCTCGAGTTCGACAGCAACATGGTTCCGGCGGCCGATCTCGAGCCCGGGCAGCCGCGGCTTCTCGAGACCGACAACCGGGTCGTCCTGCCGGCCGACACCGCGGTCCGTCTGCAGGTCACCGCCTCCGACGTCCTCCACGCCTGGGCGATACCGGCGTTCGGGATCAAGATCGACGCCGTGCCGGGGCGCCTGAACGAGGTCTGGATCCCGCCGGTCAGCAGGACCGGCGTGTACTACGGCCAGTGTTCCGAACTGTGCGGAACCAACCACGGCTTCATGCCGATCGCGGTCGAGGTGGTGTCGAAGCCCGACTTCGAGAAATGGGTCGCCGAGGCCCGCCAGCGCTTCGCGGCCGGCGACCCGCCCGCCCGCATCGCCCGGGCGGCGGTCAACGGGAAGGCGAGGAACTAGACCATGGCACAAGCGGCTCACGCCCTTCACGACGGCCACCCCACCGGCTGGCGGCGCTTCGTCTACTCGACCAACCACAAGGACATCGGCACGATGTACCTTGTCTTCGCCGTCGTGGCCGGGCTCATCGGCGGCGGCATGTCGATCCTGTTCCGCGCCGAGCTCGGCGCGCCGGGGGACGGGATCCTGGGCGGCGACCACCACATGTTCAACGTCCTGGTCACCGCGCACGGCCTGATCATGATCTTCTTCATGGTCATGCCGGCGATGATCGGCGGCTTCGGCAACTGGATCGTGCCGCTGATGATCGGCGCCCCCGACATGGCGTTCCCGCGCATGAACAACATCAGCTTCTGGCTGCTGATCCCGTCGTTCCTGCTGCTTCTGGCCTCGCCCTTCGTCGCGGGGCCGGCGGGCGGCGAGGGCGTCGGCGGCGGGTGGACGATCTATCCGCCGCTGAGCTCGACCACGGGGCAGCCGGGGCCGGCGGTGGACCTCGCCATCTTCAGCCTCCATCTCGCGGGGGCGTCGTCCATTCTCGGCGCCGCGAACTTCATCACCACCATCTTCAACATGCGGGCGCCGGGGATGACGCTTCACAGGATGCCGCTTTTCGTGTGGTCGATCCTGGTGACCGCGTTCCTGCTGCTGCTGTCGCTGCCGGTGCTCGCCGGCGCGATCACGATGCTGCTCACCGACCGCAACTTCGGCACCGCGTTCTTCGACGCCGCGGGCGGCGGCGACCCGGTCCTGTTCCAGCACCTGTTCTGGTTCTTCGGGCACCCGGAGGTCTACATCCTGATCCTTCCCGGCTTCGGCATCGTCAGCCAGATCGTCTCGACGTTCTCGCGCAAGCCGGTCTTCGGCTATCTCGGGATGGCCTACGCGATGGTGGCGATCGGCGTGGTCGGCTTCATCGTGTGGGCGCACCACATGTTCACGGTCGGCATGGACGTCGACACCAAGGCGTATTTCACGGCCGCGACGATGGTGATCGCCGTGCCCACCGGCATCAAGATCTTCAGCTGGATCGCCACCATGTGGGGCGGATCGATCCGGTTCGCGACGCCGATGCTGTGGGCGGTCGGCTTCATCTTCCTGTTCACCGTGGGCGGCGTGACCGGAGTCGTGCTCGCCAACGCCGGCGTCGACCATTCCCTGCACGACACCTACTACGTGGTCGCGCATTTCCACTACGTGCTGTCGCTCGGCGCCGTGTTCGCGATCTTCGGCGGGTTCTACTACTGGTTCCCGAAGATGACCGGGCGAAGTCTCGACGAAAGGCTCGGCAAGCTGCATTTCTGGATCACGTTCGCCGGCGTCAACCTGACCTTCTTCCCGATGCATTTCGTCGGCCTCGCCGGCATGCCGCGGCGGATCCCCGACTATCCGGACGCGTTCGCGGGCTGGAACTACGTGTCGACGATGGGCTCCTACATCAGCGCGGTCGGCGTGCTGGTGTTCCTGTTCGCGGTCTGGCGGGGCTTCGCCGCCGGCGCGCGCGCGGGCGAGAACCCCTGGGGCGAGGGCGCGACGACGCTGGAATGGACGCTGCCGTCGCCGCCGGCCTTCCATTCCTATGACGAACTGCCCGAGATCCGCGACGAGACCGCGCACTAGGCGGCGGGCATGACCGACCGGTCGATCGGCCGCGCCGCCCCGGCGCTCGAGGACGGAGCCTCCGTCGGCGACTTCGTGGCGCTGCTGAAACCGCGCGTCATGTCGCTGGTGGCGTTCACCGGCCTGGCCGGGCTGGTGGCCGCGCCCGGTTCCGCGCATCCGGTGGTCGCCGCGGTCGCGGTCCTGTGCATCGCCGTCGCCGCCGGCGCTTCGGGCGCCATCAACATGTGGCACGAGCGCGACATCGACGCCCTGATGGAGCGCACGCGCGACCGGCCGCTGCCCGCCGGACGCATGAGGGCGGAAACCGCGCTGGCCTTCGGCGTCCTCCTCGCCGGCGGCTCCCTCATGGTGATGGCGCTCGGCGTCAACTGGACGGCGGCCGCGTTGCTCGCGCTCGCGATCTTCTTCTACGTGTTCGTCTACACGATCTGGCTCAAGCGCCGGACGCCGCAGAACATCGTCATCGGCGGGGCGGCCGGCGCGTTTCCGCCGATGATCGGCTGGGCCGCCGTGACCGGCGGCGTCGACCTCGGCGGCGTCGCGCTGTTCGCGCTGATCTTCATGTGGACGCCGCCGCATTTCTGGGCGCTCTCCCTGTACCGGCGCGGCGACTACGAGAACGCCGGCGTCCCCATGCTGCCGGTCGTCGCCGGCGCCCGCGAGACCCGCAGGCAGATCCTGCTGTACACGGCGCTGCTGGTTCCGGTTTCCGTCACGCCGTGGCTCGCCGGCGCGGCGAGCGCCGCCTGGGCGGCTTTCGCCGGCGCGGCGGGCCTCGTCTTTCTCGCGCTCGCGCTCGACCTCGCCCGGACCGGCAGCGAGAGGTCCGCCCGGCGGATGTTCGCGTTCTCCATCCTGCACCTCGCGCTGCTTTTCGGCGGGCTGATCGTCGACAGCACGGTCGCGCGGCCGGCGCTCGGCTGATGCGCAGGCTCTCCGGGATGCACCGGCGGCGCCGCGGCCGCAACATCGCCGTCGCGGCCACGGTCTTCGCCCTCGCGTTCCTCTTCTACGTGATGGCGATCGTCCGCATGTCCGGGGAAGGCTGAGATGACGGCGGGGCTCGCGTCGCGGAACCGCCGCATCGCCGTCGCCGCGTTCTGCGGCGCGGCGGTCATGGTCGGAGCGGCCTTCGCCGCGGTTCCGCTCTACCGCGTCTTCTGCCAGGTCACGGGCTACGGCGGAACGCCGCGGACCGCGGACGCCGCCCCCGGCCGGGTTCTCGAACGGCGCATGACCGTGCGCTTCAACGCCGATCTCGACCCCGCCCTGCAATGGGAGTTCGAGCCGGAGCGCCGGCAGGTGCGGATCCGGGTCGGCGAGCAGGCGCTTGCCTTCTACCGCGCCCGCAACCTGTCCTCCGCGCCGCTCACCGGAACCGCAACCTTCAACGTCACGCCCCTGAAGGCGGGCCCCTATTTCAGCAAGATCGAGTGCTTCTGCTTCACCGAGCAGACGCTGATGCCGGGCCAGTCGGTCGACATGCCGGTGACCTTCTTCATCGACCCGGCGATCGCCGCGGATCCCGGCCTCGACGACGTGACCGTCGTCACCCTTTCCTACACCTTCTTCGAGACCCCGCGCGAACCCGACGGCGGCGAAGCGGTCCGCACCGCCGCCGCCGCGCCCGACGGCTAGACAACGGAGCGAAACCACCATGAACGGCGAAACCGGCGCAGGCGCCGCGGCGCACGACTACCACGGCCACAAGCACCCCTATCATCTGGTCGATCCCAGCCCTTGGCCGGCGATCGGCGCGCTTTCCGCTTTCGTGCTGGCCGTGGGCGCGGTGCTGTACATGCACGAGGGCGTCGCATGGCCGATGATCCTCGGATTCGCCGGCATTCTCGGGACCATGGCCGGCTGGTTCTGGGACGTCATCCAGGAAGCCGAGTTCAAGGGCTTCCACAACCCGGTCGTGCAGGTCGGCATGCGCTACGGCATGGCGCTGTTCATCGCCTCGGAAGTGATGTTCTTCGTCGCGTGGTTCTGGGCCTATTTCAACGCCGCGCTGTTCCCCACGGCGCAGATCGAGGGCGTGTGGCCGCCGCCCGGCGTCCGGACCTTCGACCCGTGGGATCTGCCGTTCCTCAACACCCTGATCCTGCTGATGTCGGGCGTCACCGTGACGTGGGCCCATCACGCGCTGCGCGAAGGCAACCGCGTCCATCTGATCCAGGGGCTCGGGCTGACGATCTTTCTGGGCGTCTGCTTCACCTGCGTGCAGGCCTACGAGTACGGGCATGCGGCGTTCGGGTTCCGCGACGGCATCTACTCCTCGACGTTCTACATGGCGACCGGCTTCCACGGCTTCCACGTGCTCGTCGGAACCGCGTTCCTGATCGTCTGCTTCCTGCGCGCGCGCGCCGGCCATTTCAAGGCCGACCACCATTTCGGGTTCGAGGCGGCCGCCTGGTACTGGCATTTCGTCGACGTGGTCTGGCTGTTCCTGTTCTGCTGCATCTACTGGTGGGGCCAGTAGGATCCGTCAGCCGGAAGACGCCTGGCGCGGCGTCTCGAGGTCGCGGGCCATGGTGACCGCCGTCACCGCCGGAACCCCGCTGCGACGGTAGTAGCCGGGGCGGCGCCCGACCGGCCGCAGGCCGCAGCCGTCGTAGAGCCTGCGGGCGACGCGGTTGTCTTCCGCGACCTCCAGGAACAGCCTGCGGGCGCCGGCCTCGCGCGCGCGGGCCATCGCGCCGTCGAGGAGAAGCCCGCCCACGCCGGCGCCGCGCCGGTCCGGCGCGACCGCGAGGGCGAGAAGCTCGCACTCGTTGGCGACCACGCGGAGAAAGGCGAAACCCGAGACGGACCACCGGAGATCGGACCGCGCCACGATGCCGTCCGTGCCGGGCATCGCGAGAATGCTTCGCAGCATCGGGCCGCTCCACGCCTCGTCGAAGGACAGGGCGTGGATGCGGGCCACTTCCCCGACGTCGGATTCCCGGAACGGAACGAGAGAGTGGCTGGTCATCGGGTCCGCGGAACTCCCGTCGTGTGCGGCGGCTGGACGTAGAGCGGCACCGGATCGCCCGGCGGACCGGCGCTCCGGCCGTCGGCGGCCAGCCGCCCGAGATCGGCGACGCGCGGCAGGTCCGCCGCGGACGCCACCTCGACGTTTCCGGTTCCGGGGAACGCGCCGTCCTCCAGCAGCCGCGGCACGGCGTTGCCGGCCAGAACGAACTCGGCCTCCTCGAGCCGTCTCGCGACGGCTTCGCCTCCGAGCACGGCGGGCGCCGACAACGGCGTTCGTTCCGCATCGTATTCCTGGACGAAGTAGCTGTCGCGGCGGGTGTCGAGAAGGCACATGACGGACTTGCGGACGCGGGCCGACGCCAGCGCCCCGTAGGCCACCGCCTCGAGGCAGGAGACGCCGACCGCCCGGGCGTTCGACGCCAGCGCGAAACCCTGCGCGGCGGCCATCCCCGCGCGCACGCCGGTGAACGAGCCCGGTCCCGCGGCGACGCCGACGACGTCGAGATCGGCGATCTCCCTGCCCGCCCCCTTCACGAGGCCGACCGCCATCGGCACCAGAACCTCGCCATGGCCGCGCCTCGCCGCTTTCCCGTCCTCCGCGAGCACCCGCCCGTCCGCGAGCAGCGCGACCGCGCAGACGTCGGCGCTGGTGTCGATGGCCAGGGTCAGCAACGGCACGGCCGTCGCCCGGACGGCAGGCGGCGGCCCGCGCCGAGGCGCCGCGGAAACCCGGCATGGCGGCCAAACCCCTCCGGCACGCCCGTCATGGGCCGACTCCCGATCCGGTTGCCTTCGCGATATATATAACGGGAAATCCGCATGGGGACTCCTCGGGCTTCACGAATGTTCGCGTTCGGCAACCGACGAAGGCGGAAGGGGCGCCGGAGGGGCCTGCGGCACGCGATCGTCGGCCTGCTTGCCGCGGCCGCCGCGGTCTGCGGCCCGGCGCTTTGGCACCCTCCGGCCGCCGCCGCCGATTCCGCCTCGGTGATCATGTACCACCGCTTCGGCGAGAGCGCCTATCCCTCGACCAACATCCAGCTCGAGCAGTTCGAGCGGCATCTGCGGGAACTCGCCGACCCGGGCTACAGCGTGCTGCCGCTTCCGGAAATCGTCGACAGGCTGCGGAACGGCCGGCCGCTGCCCGACCGCACGGTCGGAATCTCGATCGACGACGCGTTTCTTTCGGTCTACACCGAGGCATGGCCCCGACTGCGGAAGGCCGGGTTGCCGTTCACGCTGTTCGTGGCGACGGAAGCCGTCGACGCGAAAAGACGCGGCTACATGAGCTGGGAGCAGATCCGCGAACTGCACCGGGCCGGGGTGTCGGTCGGAAGCCAGACCCACACCCATCTCGACATGGCGACGGCCGGCGCCGCGGCCAACCGCGCCGAGATCGAGACCTCGAACTCGCGGTTTCTGTCCCACCTGGGGGAGACGCCGTCGCTCATCGCCTACCCCTTCGGCCAGTACGGCCTGGAAGTGAGGCGCGTCGTCGAGGACGCGGGCTTCGTGGCCGGATTCGGCCAGCATTCCGGCGCGTTCGACGCCGGTTCGGACATGCACTACCTGCCGCGCTTCGCGATGAACCAGGCCTACGGCGGCATCGCGCGTTTCCGGACCGCCGCCAACGCCCTGCCGCTTCCGGTGCGGGAATTCGTTCCCCGCGATCCGCTTCTTGCCGACGACGGCAACCCCCCCGTCGTCGGATTCACCGTTCCCGAGGCGCTGGCCGGCCGGCTGCACCGCCTGAACTGCTACGGACCGGGCGGCGGCGTGAAGCCGCAACTCCTGGGCTCCCGCGTCGAGATCCGGTTCGAAAAGCCCTTGCCGCGGGGCCGCTCGCGCCTCAACTGCACGATGCCGGGCCCCGACCGTCGCTGGCGCTGGTTCGGGATCCAGTTCTACCTGCCCGGATCCTGAATTTCCGGCGCTTGCGCGACGGCGGGCGAACGGCGGAAACCGCCCGGGATCAGCGAAGAAAGGCCGTGTCGAGCTGCTGGAGTCCGTTGAAGCGGATGATCCGGCGGATCGAGGCGACGTAGGCGTCCTTTCTTTCGGAATAGCGACGCAGGGAGTCGGCGAGTCCGTCGCCGTCGATCCGGCCGGCGCGGCGCATTCCCGCGCGCGCCTCGCGGAAATCCTCGTAGGCGAAGTGGCTGTTGAGATTGCGCGCGTAGCTCGCGACGCTGGTCAGCAGGCTGTCGAACTTGCGGACCCTGAACTTCGCTTTCCTGCCGAGTTTCCCGGGCACCATGTGCCGTTCGTTCCGTTCGTAGACGCGCTGGCCGAACAGCGCGTTGCCGTGGCGGGCGAACCGCGACGTTCCCCACCCGCTCTCCTCCGCGGCCTGGGCGATCGCCAGCGAGGGGGGGATGACGTCGACCGCGGTCAGGAGGCGCCCGTAGTCCGGCTTGTCGACGGCGTAGCGGTCCGCCACCGACCGGAGCCAGAGGCGTTCGGCCGGGGTCGGGGCCATGCCCGCGGCCTCGCGGTCGCGAAGTGCGACGATCCGTTCCCGGACGTGAAGAATGGCTTCGTTGACCCGCAGAACGAGCGGCAGGGTCAGGTTGATGAACAGGGCCTTGCGCTCGGCGGGAACGGAGATCGCGTCGAAATCCGACGGCAGGGTGGCCAGCAGGACGCGGCGCACCTCGCCGGTCGCCCGTATCCGGTCGAGCCGCATTCCGGACCGCTCGACGAGGCCTGCCAGGTCGGCGACGGACTTCGCCGGACCCGACCACAGAACATGCCGTCCGTCGGCGAGAACGCCGTTTCCGCCCGGGAACGCCGTCACCGGCCCCAGGGCGGGGGTGGCGTTCGCCGACAGGGCCAGCCCCGCCAGCGCGACGACGCAGACGGGCCGCCGAAGCGCGCCGGCGGTCCGGAAAAACCGGACGCCCGGCATCGCCGCGGGCGCCGCCTCCCCGTCCGCCGAGGCGCCGGAGACGTCTTTCCTGCGTCGAGAGCCGAAGCCGTGGAATCCCATCGCGTCCCCACCGCTGCGGGTGGATTTCCCCCCAATGAACGGCCGGCCGCGTTCAGCCGTCGCGAACGGCTTTCCCCCTTCCGCCGCTTCCGCGGTCTTTTCGAGGCAACCGGCCGAGTTCCCGCTCAGGGTATCGCCCGAGCCGCCCCGATGCAAGCGCCGCCGCGGACCGCCGCGGCGGAGCCGTCCCGGACGCGACCGGCGGGATTCGCCGGGCCGCGCGCCGCCGCGGTCTCAGGTGAGCGCGTCGATCTGCTCCTCGGTGAGACTGCCCGGAACGATCGTGATCGGGATGGGGAACTGCCCCGACCTCTTGCCGCCGATGGAGGACACGAGCGGGCCCGGACCCTTGCGGTCCGTTCCCGCGCCCAGAACCAGGATCGAGATGCGCGGTTCCTCGACGATCAGCCGCTCGATCACGTCGGCCGGCTGGCCCTCGCGCACGTAGAGAACCGGCGTGTGCCCCGCCAGTTCCTGGACGCGCAGGGCGTATTGCCGCAGAAACCCCTCCGCTTCCTCGCGCGCCTCGTCCCGCATCTTCTCCTCGACCGACATCCAGTGCTGGAACTCCACCGGCTCCATGCAGTACAGCAAGGCGACCCTTCCGCCGGCGCGCAGGCAGCGGCGCACGGAAAAATAGATCGCCTTGTGGCACTCCTCGGTGGAATCGACCACGCACAGGAAGATGCGCTCGCGGTCTCCGGCCGTGCCCGCCTCCTGCGGGTCCGCGGGCGTCGGCAGTTCGCTGGTCATGGTCAGGTTCTCCTGAAGACGGCGCCTGCGGCCCACCCGGCCGCCAGAGCGATGGCGATCGCGGCCGCGCCGTAGAGCGCGGCCCGTTCGTGGGCGAACGCGAAGATCTCCGCCTCGACGCCCACCTTCGAGACCGAGAACGCGGTCTCCTCGCGGCGCATCATCCTCCCGTCATGGAACAGGAAGACCGTCGCGACGTAGTTCCCGATCGGCACGTTCGTCGGAAACGGGATCGTCGTCCGGAACAGCCGTCCTCCCTTGATCGCGATGTCCGACACCCCGTCTCCGTAGAGATCCAGCCTGCGCTTGTTGCGGAACAGCGCTTCCCGGAATTCGGCGATTTCGCCCGGCGGGCGGGCGGAGGACGTCGTGACGCCGAGCCGTTCCGCGCCGATCCGGTACTCGTCCAGCGCCTCGTCGGGCACGATGAGGTCCAGCGGGCCCGACGCCGCGACCCGGTAGTAGGCCGGCGTCCGGTCGAACGTCACCGAAGCCCCGTTGACCCAGATCCCCGCCACGCGCTGCTTGCGGCGAACGACCTCGCTTCCCGAGGGGCCGGTGACGGTCACGACGATGTCTCCGTAGCCTTCGGTGGTGCCGAACAGGAGCAGTTCGGCGCCGGTGAAACCCGTGGTGATCGCGATCTGCCGGCTCGAGAGATCCGCGACCACGATCTGCGCCCGCGAGGGTCCGGCCCAGACGCAGAGCGCCGCCAGCAGCGCCGCGGCGACGGCCCTGAAGGGGCGCGCCTTCATGGATACACGCTTCCCGACCCGAGGGAGAAGAGATCGTCGGGCGTCGCGACGAGGCTCCAGGCGACGCGGACGCCGACGGCGAGCACGATCAGCCCGAGAACGATCCGGGTTTCCTCTCCCCGCAGCCTGCTGCCGAGACGGGCGCCGATCTGGGCGCCGACGACGCTGCCGGCGATCAGCAGGAGCGCCAGCACGATGTCGACGGTGTGGTTGTTGACGGCCTGGAGGAACGTCACGTTCGCCGTGACGAACACGATCTGGAACAGCGACGTTCCGACAACCACGGACGTCGGCATCCCCAGCAGGTAGATCATCGCCGGCACCATGACGAAGCCGCCGCCGACGCCCATGATCGCCGCGAGAACGCCGACGAACACGCCCACGCCGAACGGCAGCAGCGAGCTGATGTAGAGCTTGGAACGCCGGAACCGCATCTTCAGCGGCAGCCCGTGGGTCCAGTTGTGGTAGTGCAGCTTGCGGCGCGGGGCCGAGGGGTTGCGGTTGCGGAACCACGCCCGGACGCTTTCGACGACCATCAGGCAGCCGATGATTCCGAGAAACACCACGTAGGACACGGCGATCACGAAATCGATCTGGCCGATGCCGCGAAGGAACGTGAACATCCAGACGCCGAGCGCGGAGCCGACAAGACCGCCGGCAAGCAGCACGAGGCCCATCTTCACGTCGACGTTTCCGCGCCGCCAGTGGGCGAGCGCCCCGGACACCGAGGCCGCCACGACCTGGTTGGCCTCGGTGCCGACCGCCACCGCCGGCGGCACCCCGATGAAAATGAGAAGCGGCGTCATCAGGAAACCCCCGCCGACGCCGAACATGCCCGACAGCAGCCCGACCATGCCGCCGAGCCCGAGCAGCATCAGGGCGTCGAGAGAGATTTCCGCGATGGGCAGGTAGATCTGCATGGACCGGTCCGGATTCCGCGGCCGCGGCGCTCACTCCGCGCCGCGCGGCCGGGGCGCCGCCGCCCCGGCGGACGATCCGGCCGCCGCGGGGCCGTCAGGACGCGACGAGGCCGACGATCTCATAGACCCTGTCCCTGACGGGCTCGGCGATCGCCGCCGCGCGTTCGGCGCCGTGGGCAAGGATCGAGTCGATGTGGTCGGCGTCGTCCAGCAGGCGGCGCATCTCGCCGGCCACGGGCACCAGCTTCTCGATCAGGAGATCCGCCAGCGCGGGCTTGAACTCCGCGAAGCCCCGCCCCCCGAAATCGGAAAGGACGTCCGCCGCCGCGACCCGCGCGAGCGCGGCGTAGATGCCGACGAGATTGGCCGCCTCCGGCCTTCCCGCGAGCCCGGCCGGCTCCGACGGCAGCGGTTCCGGGTCGGTCCTGGCGCGCCGTATCTTCCTCGCGATGTCGTCGGCGGAGTCGGTGAAGTTGATCCGCGACTGGTCGGACGGGTCGGACTTGGACATCTTGGCCGTGCCGTCGCGGATGCTCATCACTCTCGTGGCCTCCCCGAAGATCAGGGGCTCGACCAGGGGAAAGAACTCGACCCCGAAATCGCTGTTGAACTTCTGGGCGACGTCGCGCGTCAGCTCCAGATGCTGCTTCTGGTCGTCGCCGACCGGAACGTGCGTCGCGAGATACGACAGGATGTCGGCCGCCATCAGGTTGGGATAGATGAACAGCCCCGTGGAGGCGTTCTCGCGCTGCTTGCCGGCCTTCTCCTTGAACTGGGTCATCCGGTTGAGCCATCCCATGCGCGTCACGCAGCCGAAGATCCATGCCAGTTCCGCATGCACCGAGACCCGGCTCTGGTTGAAGATGACGCTTCCGACGGGGTCGATGCCGGCGGCGACGAACGCCGCCGCGACCTCGCGCGTGCTGCTCGCGAGTTCCGCGGGATCCTGCCGCTGCGTCAGCGCGTGCAGGTCGACGACGCAGTAGATGCACTCGTAGTCGGACTGCAGGTCGACGAAGTTCCTGATGGCGCCGAGATAGTTGCCGAGATGAAGGCTGCCCGTGGGCTGCACGCCCGAAAAAACTCGGTTGACTGTCATGGCGCGTTCCGGCTACCCGAACTGCGCGGGTTATCGCGGCTGCGGGCGGAGCCGTCAAGCGGGACCGCCCCGGATCTACGGCACCGCCGCGTAGGGGCTCGCCGCCGCCCGGTCCAGGAGCGCTTCCACCCAGGCCCGGTCGAGGTCGCGCGCGATGAAGACCAGCGAGGTCGCCGGCTCCGTCGCCGGCGGCCACGCGTCGAGCCGCCTCCCGGGATGGACGACGTGCTGCACGCCGTGCACGACCAGGGGGCGGGAAGGGTCGTCGGAAACCATGGCCAGCCCCTTGACCCGCAGCAGCTCGCCGCCCTTCTGGTCGGCGAGCATCTGCAGGAACATGGCGAGGGCGCCGCGTCCGAGGGGATCCCCGCGGGACACGACGAAGGTCGAGACGCCGTCTCCGTGACGCCCGGAGGGCGCGTCCGCGGCGGGAGCCGCGCGGGCCGCCTCCGGCCAGCGGCCCGGGTCGCCGGAAAACGCCGCCGGATTGAGGTCGCCGTCGACGCAGACCGTCCGGCGGGCGCCCGGATTGAGGCGCGCGAGCCGCGCCTCCAGGTCCGGCCGGAGCGGGCCGGCGATGTCCGTCTTGGTGATCGCCAGCTCGTCGGCGAGCGCCACCTGCTTCACCGCCTCCGGGTGCCTGTCGAGGGTGGCCATCGCGTTCGCAGCGTCGACCGCGGTCACCACGCCGGCCAGCCGGTAGCTCCCGAACACCGACGGTTCCTGCATGAAGGTGTGGACGACCGGCGCCGGATCCGCGAGGCCGGTGGTCTCCAGCACGACCCTGCGGAAAGCGCCGGCCGCGCCGCGTCCGCGGAGGTCGGCGAGCGTCGCCACGAGATCGCCGCGGATCGTGCAGCACACGCAGCCGCAGGACAGGTCCACGACGGTCTCGTCGCTGGCCTCGATCAGCAGATGGTCGAGGCCGATCTCGCCGAACTCGTTCAGGATGACGGCCGCGTCCGCGAGCGCCCCGGCCCGGGCGAGGCGCGCGAGGATGGTCGTCTTGCCGCTGCCGAGAAAGCCCGTCAGCACCGTGACGGGGACGCGTTCCCCCGCCGCGGTTCGCGCCGTGCCGGCCACCCGATCTCTCCGTTGGCGGTCGCGCCCGCGGGTGCCGCGGGCCACGGTTCCAGACTCGCCGATTCGCGCGGCTCGGGCAACATGGGGCGGCGGAACGGGAGATCGGACATGAGAAACGCGCTGTACCGGATTCTCGAGGGCGAGAACCCCCGCACCCCGGCGATGAGAGCGGCGGAGATCTGCCTGATCGCGCTGATCGTCCTCAACGTCCTCGCCGCCGTCGCCGAAACCGTCGATTCGGTCCACGGGAGATTCGCCGCCCTCTTCGGATGGTTCGAGGCGGCGTCGGTCGCCGTGTTCACGCTCGAGTACGCGGCGCGCGTGTGGACCGCGGCCGAGGATCCCGCGCGGGCCGGCCAGCGCCATCCCCGACTGCGCTATCTGGCGTCTCCGCTCGCGCTGATCGACCTCGCCGCGATCCTCCCGGCCTATCTCGGCTTCCTGTTCGTCGT
This sequence comes from Alphaproteobacteria bacterium, assembly GCA_965214975.1. Classification (GTDB taxonomy): domain Bacteria; phylum Pseudomonadota; class Alphaproteobacteria; order MPNO01; family UBA830; genus JAJEBT01. Next base: position 2,966,656 of record OZ244055.1, on the reverse strand, counting down.
GGATCTCCGCTGGCTGCGGCTGTGCCGGCTGCTCAGGCTTCTCAAGCTGGCGCGCCACTGGCCGGCCCTGGGGCTGCTGTACCGCGTCATCCGGTCGGAATCGCAGATCATCGGCGCGGCGCTGTCCGTCTTCTGCGTCATCTTCGTGCTCGCGTCGGGCGTCATCTACGTCGTCGAGCACGAGGCGCAGCCCGAGGCGTTCGGCAGCATCCCGTCCGCGATGTGGTGGTCGGTCGCCACGCTGACCGCCGTCGGCTACGGCGACGTCGTGCCGGTGACGGCGTGGGGCAAGGCGTTCGGCGGGCTCGTCTCCCTGATCGGGGTCGGTGTCGTCGCGTTCCCCGCGGGCATTCTGGCCGCCGGCTTCATCGAGCAGATCCGGGGCGCCGGCCGGGCTTCCGCGGGGGCTTCCGCGGAAACGGCGGCGCCGGCCGCGGGCTCCGGAAACGGCCCCGAGGCCGGCGGGCCGCGCTGTCCGCATTGCGGCAAGCCGCTCGCGTCCCCGTCCTGACGGACCGCGCCCGGCGCCGGTCCGGGCCGGATGCCCGACCGGCGTTCCCGTTTTCTCCGCGTTCCGCCGGCCGCGCGCGAGGAGGAACCGGGCGACGGAGCCCCGGAGACCGCGCGGACGGGCACGCGCCCGTCACGCGTCCGCGCCGCCTCCGGAAAGGCCCAGCATCGGCGCCACCTCCTCGGTCATGCGCCGGACGGTCTCGAGGCACCGCTCGTGGGAGAGCCCGCCGAAGCGCGCCACGAGGGAGATCTCGGTGAACCCGAGTTCCAGGTAGCGGGCGATTCTCTCGGCCGCCTGTTCGGGCGTGCAGATCAGGGTGCGGCGGCGGAACACGTCGCGCCAGTCGCCGGTCTCGCACATGGCGAGCAGGACGTCGCTGCCGTGGCCGCGGTCCCACCGGCGGCCCTCGAGAAGGTTCCGGAAGACGCCCGCGTGCTCCTGCAGCGCGTCCCGGGCCAGGTCGACGGCCCGTTCCTCGGTGTCGGCCAGGCAGGCCATCAGCGCCACCATCGCGCGGTGCGGGCCGCGCCCGGACCGCTCCCAGGCGTCGCGGTAGAGGCCGAACCGGGTCTCGAGTTCCCCGAAGCTCATGGGATACTGGTTCATCATCAGGTGGAACCCGCGTTCCGCGGCGTTGACGAAGCTCTCCGGCGACCTCGAGGCGGCGTTCCAGATCGGGAGCGCGCCGTTGACCGTGGCCGGCCAGGGCTCGAGGCGGTCGAACGAGAAGTGCCGGCCTTCGTGCGCGAACGGCTCGCCCTTCCAGAACCGGATGCAGATCCCGATGCCCTCGGCGACCCGTTCCGCGGTCTCGCCGGGATCGACCCCGAAGGTCTCGAACTCGTGGGGCACGAACCCGCGGCCGATGCCCATGTCGCACCGCCCGCCCGACAGCTGGTCGAGAAGCGCGTAGTCCTCGGCGACGGTCAGGGGGTGGCGGAGCTGCATCAGCGACACGGCCGCCCCGAGACGGATGCGGGCCGTCTCGCGCGCCCAGGCGGTCATCATCTGGGCCGGGTTGGGCACGGGGCCGCCGTAGTGGTGGAAATGGTGTTCCGTGGTAACCGCGCGCGCCCAGCCGAGCCGGTCGGCGAGGCGCACCGAATCGATGACTTCCTCGTAGTACCCCGTCAGCGTGCCGCCGTGGCCGGCGCGCCAGGACGGAAAGCAGAAAAGCGACAGATCCATGCCCGCTCCGCGTCCGGCTCAGCCCGGCGGCGCGCGCCGCCCGGCCAGCTTGTCGCCGGTCTCGAGGTACCGCCCCGCCGCCGCGAGCGCGGCCTCCTCGGCGTTCTCCTCGGTCCAGGCGGTCAGCGGATAGCCGTGCCAGGGATCCCTGAGATCGAGTTCCGGCAGCCCGAGCCCCTCCCATCGCGCGCGGGCCGACCGCATGAACTCCTCGCGCGGCAGGGAGACCGGCGGATAGGGGTGCTCGCGGACGGCGTTGACCAGCATCGCCGACGCGCCCTGCCCGTCGGGGTAGGCGCTCAGCGGGGAGGACGGCGCGACCGACGGGTCGAGGCGCGGCACCTTGCCGCGGACGATCTCGACGTCGCGGTGCGGCTGGACGCTGTAGCTCAGGGCCCACAGGACCGAATCGAGGGATTCGGGGTCGATGTCCGAATCCACGGCGACGAAGATCTTGCCGAGCGAGGCGTCGTAGGCCGCCGCCGCGCGCAGCGCCTGCCAGGGCTGGCCGAGTTCCGGGCGGTCGAGCTGGATGACGAAGAGCATGTTGCAGCTCGCCGTTTCGTGGCACGCGACCCTGCTCACCGAAGGGATGTTGCAGGCGTCTCTCAGGTGGCGGAGATAGATGGCGTCGAAGGCCGCCTTGCGCATCACCGTGCTCTCGCTCGGCGGGAACTCGCTGATGATGCCCTGGCAGACGGGCGAGGCCCGGTGGGTGATCGCCGTCACCTCGAGGATCTTCTCCATCTTGCGCGGCCCCAGATACCCGCTGGCCTCCCCGAACGGCGCCTCGGGTTCCAGCGCGTCGGTGCGGATCCGCCCCTCGATCACGAGTTCCGCCCGCGCGGGGACCATGCAGTCGACGGTGTCGGCGCGGACCACGGAGATCGCCTCGCCGTTCAGCGCCCCGGCGAGGCCGTACTCGTCGACGCCGTAGGGCGCCTTGCTGGCCGCGGCCAGGAGCAGCGAGGGCGGGCCGCCGACGAACACCGCGGCCTCCAGCGGCCGCCCCGCCTTGCGGGCCTTCTCCCAGTGGATGGCGAGATGCTGGGTGGACACGTCGGTGGCGCAGCCGATGCGGTCCGGGGCCTTGATCATCCCGCGGTAGATGCCGAGATTGCAGGTTCCGTCCTCCGGGTCGCGGGTGACCCAGACGCCGGCGGTCAGGAACGGGGCCGGATCGAAGCCGGGCGTCGAGACCGGATGCGGAAAGGCGTCGACGCCGTCCCCGAACGCGGCGCCCGAAAGCGAGACCTCCTTGACCGGGGCCCGGTCGCGCGGAACCTCCTCGGGCGGCAGATGGCGGCCCTGCGCCCGCTCCCACGCCTCGCCGATGCCGTCCGGACCGGTCCCGAGGGCGGCGCCGTAGACCGCGCGCGAGGCGCCGAGGGAGCCGATCGCGACCGAGGCGTCGAAGCGCCGCCCCCGGGCGTCGGCGACGTCGGTGAACAGGAACGCCTTGCGGCGCTCCTCGGGAAGCCCCCTGAACTGGAGCCGGACCAGGGGAACCAGCTCGGTGTCCTTGCAGACCCGGTCGTCGACGACCTGCAGGAGGCCGCGCCCGCCGAGCGCGTCGAGATAGTCCCGCAGGTCGCGATAGGCCATGTCAGGCGCCGAGGCGGGGGTACACGCGCCGCGCGTTCCCCTCGAACACCTGCCCGCGCCCGGCGTCGTCGAGGTTGGGGGTGGCCTCCACGTAGCGCCGGGTGTGGTCGTAGTGATGGCCGGTCTCCGGGTCGACGCCGCGCACCGCGCCGACCATCTCCGAGGCGAACAGGATGTTCTTCGTCGGGATGACGGCGGCGAGCAGGTCGATGCCGGGCTGGTGGTAGACGCAGGTGTCGAAGAACACGTTGTCCAGCAGCAGCTCGTCGAGCGGCGGCCGCCCCATGTCCTGGGCGAGCCCGCGGTATCGCCCCCAGTGGAACGGCACCGCGCCGCCGCCGTGGGGGATGACGAAGCGGAGCGTCGGGAAGTCCTCGAACAGGCTGGACGTCAGGAACTGCATGAAGACCGTGGTGTCGCCGCACAGGTAGTGGGCGCCGGTGTGGTGGAAGTTGGGGTTGCAGGATCCGCTGACGTGGATCATCGCCGGCACGTCGAGCTCGACGAGCTTCTCGTAGAGCGGATACCACCACCTGTCGGTCATCGGGGGATCGGTCCACATCGCGCCGGACGGATCCGGGTTGAGGTTGCAGCCGACGAAGCCCATCTCGCCGACGCAGCGCTCGAGCTCGGGGATGCACTTCGCGGGCTCGACGCCGGGATACTGCGGAAGCTGGCAGACCGGCGCGAAGTTCCCGGGGTAGAGGTCGCAGACCCGGCGGACCATGTCGTTGCAGACCCGCGCCCAGTGATGCGAGGTCTCCTCGGTTCCGAGATGGTGCCCCATGCCGACGGCCCGGGGCGAGAAGATCGTCAGGTCGATCCCGCGTTCGCGCATGAAGCGCAGCTGCGCGGGCTCCAGCCTCTCCCGGATCTGGTCGTCGGTCACGTCGAGATCGGCCGGCGCCGGCCTGAAGGACGGATCCCTCTCGAGCGCGGCCAGCTGCCCGGCGCGGTAGTTGGTCAGCGCCTCCGGCTCGGTGGTGTAGTGCCCGTGGCAGTCGATGATCATGGCGAGCTCCCCCGCGGCGCGCCGCCCGCGCCCGTCATTTTCTCAGGTTGGTCAGGACTTCCGTGACGCTTTCCCTGGCGTCGCCGAACAGCATGCGGGTGTTTTCCTTGTGGAAAAGCGGGTTGTCGACGCCGGCGTAGCCCGTCGCCATCGAGCGCTTGAGGACGACCGCCGTCCGGGCCTTCCAGACCTCGAGAACGGGCATCCCGGCGATCGGGCTTCCGGGATCCTCCTGCGCGCCCGGGTTGACGATGTCGTTGGCCCCGATCACGAGCGCGACGTCGGTGCCGGGAAAATCGTCGTTGAGCTCGTCCATCTCGAACACGATGTCGTAGGGAACCTTGGCCTCGGCGAGCAGCACGTTCATGTGGCCCGGCAGCCGGCCCGCCACCGGATGGATCCCGAACCGGACGTTCACGCCCTCGCCGCGCAGGAGTTCCGTGATCTCGCTCACGGCCTGCTGGGCCTGGGCCACCGCCATGCCGTAGCCGGGGACGACGACGACGTTCTCGGCGTCGCGCAGCAGCGCCGCCGTCTCCGCGGCGCTCGTGGCCGCCACCTCGCCCCGCTCCTCCCTGGCCGTTCCGCCCGCCGTTCCGAAGCCCCCGAGGATCACCCCCAGGAAATGCCGGTTCATGGCGCGGCACATGATGTAGCTGAGAATGGCCCCGCTCGATCCGACGAGCGCGCCGACCACGATCAGGAGATCGTTGGACAGCATGAAACCGGTCGCCGCGGCGGCCCAGCCGGAATAGCTGTTCAGCATCGAGACGACCACCGGCATGTCCGCGCCGCCGATCGCCAGAACGAGATGCGCGCCGATCGCGAAGGCGACGACCGCCATCAGGAGAAGGGGCTCGAGCCCGGCGACGCGGTCGGGCGCGGCGAGGAACTCGCCGCCGAGCCACAGGCAGCCGAGGAACGCGGCGAGGTTGAGGAAATGGCGCGCCGGAAGCGTCAGCGGCCGTCCGGAAACGCTCCCCTGCAGCTTTCCGAAGGCGACGACGGAACCCGTGAACGTGATCGCGCCGATGAAGACGCCGACGCAGATCTCGACCTCGTGGATGGTCTTCTCCACGCCCTCGTGTCCGGCGAGCGGATCCAGGTAGCTCGCCACGCCGACGAGCACCGCCGCGAGGCCGACGAAGCTGTGCAGGATCGCGACCAGTTGCGGCATCTGGGTCATGGCCACGCGCGAGGCCACCAGGATCCCGATGGCGGCGCCGATCACGACCGCCGCGGCCAGCACCGTGTAGTCGGCGATCTCCGCCGCGTGAATCGTCGCGGCGACGGCGATCGCCATGCCGACGATGCCGTAGACGTTGCCGCGCCGGGCGGTTTCCTGGTTGCTCAGGCCGCCGAGACTCAGGATGAAGAGAACGCTGGCGCCGATGTAGGCGACGGTGACCAGGCCGGAAGCCATCCCCGGCCCCTCAGCTCCTGCGGAACATGCGCAGCATGCGCTGGGTCACGAGAAAGCCGCCCGCGACGTTGACGGTGGCGATCAGGACCGAGACGCCGGCGAGAGCGACGACGACGGCCGAGGTGTTGGAGATCTGCAGGAGCGCGCCGATGACGATGATCCCGCTGATCGCGTTGGTCACGCTCATCAGCGGCGTGTGCAGCGCCGGCGTGACGTTCCAGATGACCTGCCAGCCGACGAAGCACGACAGCACGAAGACCGTCAGATGCCCCATGAAGGCCGGCGGCGCGACGAGACCGAGGCCGAACAGGGCAAGGGCGCCGGCGGCGAGCGCGACGGCCGTGCCGCGGCCCCGCGGCGACGCTTCCGGCTTCGGTTCGGCCGGCGCGGGCGTCCCCGCTTCCGGCCGCGGCGCCGGCGGGGGCGGCGGGGGCGGAAGAACCTCGCCCTCCCGGACGAGAGTGGCGCCCCGGAACACCTCGTCGTCCATGTCGAGCGCGATCTCGCCGTCCCTCCCGGGCGAGAGCTCGGTCAGCAGGTGGTAGAGGTTGGTGCCGTAGAGCTGGCTCGCCTGGCTCGCCATGCGGCTCGGCAGGTCCGTGTACCCGATCACGGAGACGCCGTGCCGGACGATCCTCTCGTCGGCTTCGGTGAGCTCGCAGTTGCCGCCCTGCTCGGCGGCGAGGTCGACGATGACCGAGCCGGGGCGCATGGAGCGGACCATGTCGGCGGTGATCAGGACCGGCGCCTTGTGCCCCGGAACCAGAGCCGTGGTGACGATGATGTCGACCTCGCGCGTCTGCCTGGCGAAGAGCTCCATCTCGGCCCTGATGAAGGCCTCGCTCATCACCTTGCCGTAGCCGCCGCCGCCCGAGCCCTCCTCCTCGACGGCGACCTCGAGGAACTCGGCGCCCATGCTCTCGATCTGCTGGCGGACCTCGGGCCGGGTGTCGAAGGCGCGGACCACCGCGCCCATCGAGCGCGCGGCGCCGATGGCGGCGAGGCCGGCGACGCCGGCCCCGATCACGAGCACGCGGGCCGGCGGCACCTTGCCGGCGGCCGTGATCTGGCCCGCGAAGAACCGTCCGAAACTGCCGGCCGCCTCGACGACGGCGCGATAGCCGGCGATGTTCGCCATGGACGACAGCGCGTCGAGCTTCTGCGCGCGCGATATGCGCGGCACGGCGTCCATGGCGAGAACGGTCGCCCGCCGCTCCTTGAGCCGCGCGATCTCCTCGCCGTGCTGGGCCGCGAAGACGAACCCGATCAGCGTCCCGCCCTCGCGCAGGAGATCGGCCTCGTGCGCGCCGAGCCCGGGATGCATCGCGGGCGGGCGCACCTTGAGGACGATGTCCGACTCGGCCCAGACCGTCCGCGTGTCCTCGACCACCGTCACGCCGGCGGCGCGGTAGGCGTCGTCGTCGAAGCCGGCGTCGGCGCCGGCACCCTTCTCGACGGAGACGTCGAACCCGAGGCCGCGGATGCGCGCGGCGGTGTCCGGGGTCAGCGCGACCCGTTTCTCGCCGGGGTGGATCTCTCCGGGAACGCCAATCTTCATTCGCAGATGTTCCACGCTGCGGCCGCGCCCGTCCCGTTGCCCGACGGCGCGCGGCGCGGCCTTGCCCGGCAGGGTGGCGCCACCCTAAGGGCTCGCGCGTTTCGGCACAAGATCCGCCGCGGGCGATCCCGCGCCGCGGTCCCGGACCGGCCCGGTCGCCCGGATGACGGGGGGCCGAACCGGAGCCGGCCGACCGGCGGCGCTTTCGGAGTCCGCGGACCGCCGTGACGGCACGGACGGGACCGCCCGCCCGGACCGGATGCCCGGCCGGCGCGGGACAGCCCCGACACGGACAGGGACCGTCTTCCTGTCCGGCAGCCGGTGAACCGGGTTCGTCCGGCAGGCCGTTCGGGAACGCGTTTCGCCGTCCGCACGCCGGCTCGGGCCCGGGAAGCCGATTCCGGGCGCGCGGCGGGCGGATCCGCTCGTGCGACACGGCTCGGGACGCGGTCGCGGCGGTCTCCGGCCCGACCCGAGGAAGCCGGCGCGCCGGCCGGCCAGCGCCGGGGAACGCGCCGGCCGGCCGGCGCCGCCGCGCTGCGCGGGGGCCGGGATCCCGGACTTGACCGGAAGACGGCCGCGTGTATCGTTGGCCGTCCCCCGCGGGGCGTTTCGGCCGGGGCGTGCGGAAACGCCCGCAGGTTCATGCGGTACGCTGCCGGATGCGCCTGGCTTGGCCGGCGCCCGGACAAAGGGTCGGCAAGAGGAGTCGGAAACCATGTCGATTCCCCCCCCCCCCCCCGAAAATTGCACGCCCCGGTCGCGTCGGGGCCTGACCCGGTTTCCGGAAGGCGGCGGAACCGCGGCGCCATGACGGCCCGGAACGGCGCCGCGGCGCTTCGCCGCCCGGCGTCGGCGGCCTGCGTCCTGCTGGCGCTTGCCGGCCTGTGGTCCGCGACGGCCCAGGCGCAGACGACCCTTGTCAGCAACATAAACAACCTTGGTTCAACGGGTTTGGTCACGGCAGTGAACCAAGGCGAGCCCTGGTCCCAGCCGTTTCGGACGGGAAACGCGACGGGCGGCTACACGCTCCACAGCATAGCTGTGCACTTCAATGACCAGAATCAACCTGGCTTCGATGGTGAAGCGGTCAGCCTGACGCTCAGAGCGAACGCCGCGAACGGGCAGCCCGGCAACCTTCTGCACACGCTGACCAGACCATCGTCCGTGGCGAGCACCGGAGAGAACGAGTTCACGGCGCCTCCGGGCGCCGTCCTCGCGGCCGACACCCGGTACCACGCAGTGCTGGAGTATTCGTCGAACAGCGGGCGGGCTCGATGGTCACGGGCGAACGAAGCCTCGGTTTCCGCGGACGGTTGGGACATTCCCAACCGCGTGTACAGACAAGACACTTCCACCCACTGGGCCTCCTTCAAATTTCGGAGTTCGCTGGCGATCAAGGGAACGGAGATCAAGCTTCCGGCGGTGTCCGTGGAGCGGGTGGCGAGCCCGGTGGCGGAGGGCGCGGAAGCGCAGTTCAGGGTGACGCGCACGGTGGTGACGGCGGGCGCGCTGACGGTCCGCTACCGGGTGTCGGAGAGCGGCGACATGGTGGCGTCGGGCGAGGAGGGCGCGAAGAGCGTCGATTTCGGGGACGGCGACACCGAGATGACGGTGACGGTGCCGACGGCGGGAGACGCCGTCCACGAGGCGGACAGCGCGGTGACGGTGACGCTGACGCCGGACGCGGCCTACAGCCTGGGCGCCGCGACGGCGGAGGTCACGGTCGAGGACGACGACAACGCGGATCCGACGGGCGCGCCGACGATCGACAACGCGACGCCGGCAGCGGGCGAGACGCTGAGGGCGGATCCGGCGGGCATCGGCGATCCGGACGGGCTCGCGAACCCGGGTTTCTCCTGGCGGTGGATCCGGGTGGCGTCGGACGACACCGAGACGGAGGTCGGGACCGGGCAGTCGTACACGGTGGCCGATGCCGACGTCGGGTCGGCGCTGAAGGCGGAGGCGAGCTTCACCGACGACGACGGGACGGCGGAGACGGTCGCGAGCGCGAAGACGGCGACGGTCGCGCCGCGTCCGACGGCGACGCTGGTGCTGACTCCGGCCGCGATCGGGGAGCTCGGCGGGAAGAGCGTGGTGACCGCGCGCCTGGATCGCGCGTCGAGCGCGGCGACGACGCTGACGGTGACGGCGGCGCCGGAGGCGCCGGCGACGGCGTCCGACTACACGCTGGGCGGGAACCGGGTTCTGACGATCGCGGCCGGCGAGACGGCGAGCGAGGAGGAGGTGACGATCACCGCCGTGGACAACGACGCGGACGCGCCGGACCGGCGGGTGCTGGTGGGGGCCGCGGTGGCGAGCGCCCAGGGGATCGCGAACCCGCCGGACGTCGCGCTGACGATCGAGGACGACGACGACGCGCCGACGGTGACGCTGGTGCTGACCCCGGCCGCGATCGGCGAGGCCGGCGGGACGGCCGCGGTGACGGCGCGACTGGACCACCCGTCGAGCGAGGACACGACGGTGACGGTGACGCTGGCGCCGGTGTCGCCGGCGACGGCGTCCGACTTCGCGGCGAGCGCGAACCTGGAGCTGAGGATCGCGGCGGGCGAGACGGCGAGCACGGGCACGGTGACGGTGACGGCGGTGGACAACGACGCGTACGGGGAGCGCAAGAAGGTGACGGTGTCGGGCGCGGCGACCAACGGCCAGGGGATCGCTGGGCCGCGGGACGTCGCGCTGACGATCGAGGACGACGACACGACGGTGCTGTCGGTCGACGACGCGAGCGTGTCGGAGGGCGCGACGGGCGCGACGCTGGACTTCGCGGTGAGGACGGACCGGGGGGCGACCGGGACGGTGACGGTGGACTGGGCGACGTCCGACGGGACGGCGGTCGCCGGGACGGACTACGCGTCGGGGAGCGGAACCCTGACCTTCGGCGTCGGGGAGACCCTCAAGACGGTGTCGGTTCCGGTGACCGACGACGGCGTGGACGAGCCGGACGAGACGGTGACGGTGACGCTGTCGAGCCCGTCGGCGGGCGCGGCGCTCGGGGACGGTTCGGCGACGGGGACGATCGAGGACGACGAGGCGACGCCGACGGTGACGCTGCAGCTGTCCCCGGACACGATCGGCGAGGCCGGCGGGACGGCCACGCTGACGGTGGGTCTGGACCTGCCGTCGAGCGCGGACACGACGGTGGACAGTTTCGAGGGCCCCACCTCCGGCGGGGCGCCGATCCACTTCACCGTGAGCGGGGACGTCTCGATCACGATCCCGGCGGGTTCGACGGCGGGCACGGGCGCAGCGACGCTGACCGCCGTGGACGACGACGTGTACCGGGGGGACCGGGTGGTGGACGTGTCGGGGCTGGCGCGGAACCCGGTGGGGATCGCGGGTCCGGGGGTGGTGAAGCTGACGATCACGGAGGACGAGGATCCGCCGCCGGAGGCGTCGGTCGGCGACGCGGAGGTGGCCGAGGGAGATTCGGGCGGCGCGGCGATGACGTTCGCGGTGACGCTGGACAGGGCGGCGCCGAGGCGGGTGACCGTGGACTGGGAGACGGCCGACGGGACGGCGGTCGCCGGGGCGGACTACGCGTCGGGGAGCGGAACCCTCGCCTTCGAGGAAGGGGAGTCCCGCAAGACGGTGGCGGTGACGGTGACGGGCGACGACGTGGACGAGCCGGACGAGACGTTCTCGGTGAGGCTGTCGAACCCGTCGGGCGCGACGGTCGGGGACGGCACGGGAACCGGGACGATCCGGGACGACGACGAGGCGACGCTCGCGATCGATTCGCCGCGGGCGGAGGAGGGCGACGCGGGAGAGACGTCGACGCTGACGTTCACGGTGACGCTGGATCCGGTCTCGGACCGGCGGGTCATGGTCGACTGGGCGGATTCGGGCGGCGGCTCGGCGACCTCCGGAGAGGACTACGAGGCGGTGGCGGGCGGCACGCTGACGTTCGCGCCCGGCGACAGCGAGAGGACGGTCGCGGTCACGGTGACCGGCGACGACGTCGGCGAGGGCAACGAGACGGTGGAGATCGCGCTTTCGGGCGCGACCGGCGGCGCGGCGCTCGGGACCGCGGCGGGCACGGGCACGATCGTCGACAACGACGTTCCCCAGTTCTCGATCGACTCGCCGCGGGTGGACGAGGGCGATTCGGGGACGTCGGACCTGGTGTTCACGGTGACGCTGGATCCGGTCTCGGACCAGCGGACCACGGTCGCCTGGGCGGATTCCGGGGGCGGCACGGCGACCTCCGGCACCGACCACGAGGCGGTGGCGGGCGGCACGCTGACGTTCGCGCCCGGGGACACCTCGAAGACGGTCGCGGTCACCGTGAGGAGCGACGGGATCGACGAGCTCGACGAGACGGTGGAGATCGCGCTTTCGGGCGCGACCGGCGGCGCGGACATCGCGACCCCCACGGGCACGGGCACGATCGCGGACGACGACGAGGCGGCGCTCGCGATCGATTCGCCGCGCGTCGCCGAGGGCGACACGGGGACGTCGGACCTGGTGTTCACGGTGACGCTGGATCCGGTCTCGGACCGGCGGGTGACGGTTCGGTACGCGGATTCGGGCGGCGGCACGGCAGCCTCCGGGACCGACCACGAGGCGGTGGCGGACGGCACGCTGGCGTTCGCGTCCGGGGACAGGACGAAGACGGTCACGGTCCGGGTGAGGGGCGACGGGATCGACGAGGAGGACGAGACGGTGGAGATCGCGCTTTCGGGCGCGACCGGCGGCGCGACGGTCGGGACCGCGACGGGCACGGGCACGATCGTCGACGACGACGTCCCGTCGCTCGCGATCGATTCGCCGCGGGCGGACGAGACGGACGCGGGAGAGACGTCGACGCTGACGTTCACGGTGACGCTGGATCCGGTCTCGCGCCAGCCGGTCACGGTTCGGTATGCGGATTCGGGCACCGGCACGGCGACTTCCGGGACCGACCACGAGGCGGTGGCGGGCGGGACGCTGGCGTTCGCGCCCGGCGAGAGCGCGAAGACGGTCACGGTCAAGGTGACCGGCGACGACGCCGTCGAGGGCGACGAGACGGTCGTGATCGCGCTCTCGAACCCGACCGGCGGCGCGACGGTCGGGACCGCCGCGGGGACGGGGACGATCGTCGACAACGAGGCTCCCGAGCTCGCGATCGACTCGCCGCGGGTGGACGAGGGCGATTCCGGGACGTCGGAGCTGGTGTTCACGGTCACGCTGACGCCGGCCTGGGACCGGCGGGTCACGGTCGACTGGGCGGATTCGGGCGGCGGCACGGCGACCTCCGGGACCGACCACGAGGCGGTGGCGGGCGGCACGCTGGCGTTCGCGCCCGGGGACACCGCGAGGACGGTCACGGTCGCGGTGAACGGCGACGGGATCGACGAGGAGGACGAGACGGTGGAGATCGCGCTCTCGGGCGCGACCGGCGGCGCGACGATCGGGACCGCCACCGGCACCGGCACGATCGCGGACGACGAGGAGGCGTCGCTCTCGATCGATTCGCCGAGCGTCGCCGAGGGCGATTCGGGGACGTCGGAGCTGGTGTTCGCGGTGACGCTGGCGCCGGTCTCGGACCGGCGGGTCACGGTCGACTGGGCGGATTCGGGAGGCGGCACGGCAGCCTCCGGAGACGACCACGAGGCGGTGGCGGGCGGCACGCTGGCGTTCGCGCCCGGCGAGAGCGGGAGGACGGTGACCGTCACGGTGAACGGCGACGGGATCGACGAGGAGGACGAGACGGTGGAGATCGCGCTTTCGGGCGCGACCGGCGGCGCGGCGATCGGCACCGGCACCGGCACGGGCACGATCAGGGACGACGACGAGGCGGCGCTCTCGATCGACTCGCCCGAGGTCGCGGAGGGCGATTCGGGGACCACGGACCTGGTGTTCACGGTGACGCTGGCGCCGGCGTCGGACCGGGAGGTCGTCGTCGACTTCGCCGTGGGAGGCACGGCGGAGGCCGGAAGGGACCACGACGCCCCCGGGGCCGGTTCGGTCGCGTTCGCTCCGGGGGAGACCGTGCAGACGGTCACGGTCCCGGTGAAGGGCGACGGGGTTTTCGAGCTGGACGAGACGGTCGTGGTCACGCTTTCGGACCCGACCGGCGGCGCGCTGCTCCGCAGGCACCGCGGGACGGGCACGATCCGGAACGACGACGCGCGCGAGACGTCCGGTCCGGCGGTCTGGGTCGGGTCGACGAGCGTCGTCGAGGGCGACGAGGGGCCCGCGGAGCTCCGGTTCCCGGTGACGCTGTCGGAAGCCGCGCCCTCGCCGGTGGAGGTCGACTACACCGTGACGGGCGCGACGGGGGTCGCGGTCGAGGGCGGCGGCGGGAGCGCCGCGGGCCCGGCGGTGACCGTCGCCGAGCGGGACATGCGCGCGACGACCGGCACGCTGACGTTCGCGCCGGGGGAGACCGCGAAGACGATCGTGGCGACGGTCGAGGGCGACGAGGAGGCCGAGAGCGACGGGCTCGTGGTGGTCACGCTGGACAGCGTCACGAGCGCCGCCGGGCACGAGGTCGGGACGGGCCGGGGCCTCGGGACCGTCCGCGACGACGACCGCCGGCTGTCGGTGGAGGCCGCGGACGAGGCCGGGACCGTCACCTTCACGGTCGCGCTGGCCCCGCCGACGGGGCCGGGCGACGACCTGGTGACGGTCGACCACGAGACGGTCGTGGACGGGGGCGACGCCGTTTCCGGGCTGCTCACGTTCCAGCACGGGGAGACCCGGAGGACGGTCGAGGTGGAGGCCGGCGCCGGCGCCGAGGTGGCGGCGCTCGAGCTGACGGGCTCGACCAACGTCCTGCTGCCGGAGCCCCGGAGAACGGAGCGCTGGCTCGCCGCCCGGCCGGTGCTGTCGGTGGCCGCGCCCGCGCCGGGTTCGGTGAAGAGGCCCGCCGTCGGGGAGACGGCGACCGTCGCGTTCACGGTGGGTCTGGACCGGGCGTGGCCCGCGCGCGAAGCCCTCCGGGTCGGTTACGTGAAGGCCCGCGACGGGGAGGAGGAAGCCGGCACTCTTCGCTTCGAGCGCGGCGACGCCGAGATGACAGTCGACGTCGAGGTTGGCGGGGAGACCGAGGCCGCGACCGTGAGGCTCGCGGACGTGGACGCGGCCCGGGTCTCCGGCGACCGCGACGGGTGGGAGGCGAGATACGACCTGGGCGCGGGGCGGGGCGAGAGGCGCGCGCTGGCGCTGAAGTACGTTCTCGCCGCCACCGGCCGGACGGTGGCGGCGAACGTCGTCGAGCTGGTCTGGGACCGCGCCGAAAGCCACCGCTCCGGGGACGCCGGTTCGCGCGCGACGGTGGGCGGGCAGCCCCTGGCGCCGGGCGCGCCCGCGGCCGGCGTCCTTGCCGGCCTCCTGGGGGTCGGCGGCGTCGGCGGCGTTTCCGGCGGCGCCGCGCCCGGCGGCGCGGAGCGCCGTCACGGCCCCGGCGCCGGTTCCGCCGACGGCTTCCGCAGGCTGGCGCTGCCCGACGACCGCGACCTGCTGGGACGGACGGCGTTCGCGCTGTCGCCCGGCGGGGACGGCGGGGCCGCGGGCGGTCTCACGCTGTGGGGCCGCGGCACGTTCACCGAGGTCGGGAGCGACGGGCTGGACGAGGACGACGACCGGATCGGCGCGTTCTCGAGCGAGGGCCGGATCTTCGCCGCGCATCTCGGTCTCGACCGCCGCTTCCGGGACGACCTGCTTGCCGGGATCGCGGTGAGCCGCACGGTCGGCGACGTCGACTACGCCTTCGGCGGCGGCGACGGCGGCGGCACCGTGGAGACGACCCTGACGAGCGCGCATCCCTACGTCCACTGGATGTCGCCGACGGGTCTCGGCGTCTGGGGGACGGCCGGCTACGGCAGGGGCTCGACGGAGATCGCGGACCGGGACGGCCTGGTCGGAACCGACGTCGAGATGACCGCGGTCGCCGCCGGGGTCCGGGACGATCTCGCGTCGGTCGGCGGGATCGGTCTCGCGGTGAAGGCCGACGCGTTCCACGCGACGGTGTCGGCGGACGGCGTGGAGGACGAGCTGCTGGAGGTCGAGGCCGCGGCGTCCCGGGTGCGCCTGGCCCTCGAGGGCGGTTCCCGCCGCGCGCTCGCGGACGGCGGCGAGCTTGCCGGCGTTTTCGAGCTCGGCGCGCGTCTCGACGACGGGGACGCCGAGCGGGGCGCGGGCGCCGACCTCGCGCTGGGCTTCGGCTACGTCCTGCCGCATGCCGGTCTCGAGATCCGGGGCCGCGGCAGCGCGCTTCTGGCCCACGAGGAAAGCGGCTTCCGGGAGTGGGGCCTCGGCCTCGGGCTGGACTGGGATCCGGGGGTCCGGGGCCGCGGCCTGCGGCTCCGGCTCGCGCCGTCCTGGGGCGCGCCGGCGCGCGGCGTCGCCGAGGCGATGTGGAACGCCGACCCCGGCGCCGCGGGCCGCGGCGGCGGCGGCGGCGGCGCGTCCCTCGACGCCCGCCTGGGCTACGGGTGGGGGGTGCTCCGGGACCGCGCCGTGACGACGGCGTTCGGCGAGCTGGGGCGGTCCGGGGACGACGACCGCTTCCGCCTCGGCGTGGAGTTCCGGCTGCGCGGGACCGCGGGACCGGGCCTCGAGCTCTACGGCGAGCGGCGCGGGAACCGGGGCCGGCCGGACGGCCTGGTCGCGCTCAGGGGCGGCGTCGCCTTCTGAGGCCCGCGCCCCGGAACGCTCCCGGGCCCGGACCGCGCCGCCGGCCGCGGGACCGTCCCGCGCCGGCCGGGCCTCCGCTCCGGGACGGCGTCCGCGGCGATCCCGCCCCTGCCGTCACCCCCGCTTTTGCGGCGTTCGGCCTCGAGGGCCACCGACACGGCGCCGGCAAGCCCCAGCTGCCGGCCGACGCGGTAGCACCGGGCCGCGTCGCCGTCGGACGAGAACGCGCCACAGGAGACGAGGACGCAGCGCCCGGGCCCCGCTTGCCGCGTTGCCCCACGAGGGCGTCAACGCCAGGTACGGACCCCGTCCGGGCGCGCCCGGATCGACCTCAGCGCCAAGCCCGCGCCGGCGTCCTCAAGCGCGTCGTCCTCGTGGGACAGCAGCACGCGCCCGCTCGCCCCGGCCGCGATACGCCACGAAAGCGCCGGCGCGGCGCCCGAGCACGCCATCCGGCTCAAGGGCGCCATCCGCTTTCGAGCGGAAAAGGCGATCCGCCCCTCCCGCCGCCCCCGGGGGCCCATACGGCACCGGTCGCCTCTTCGCCCCCGTTTTCCCCCGGAACCGCTTACCGTCGCGACCGGTCGTCGGCGCGGATCCGCCTGCCGCGCGGCGGCTTCGCGAAGCCCCGACCGGAACGCGAACGGCGAAACGCGCCCGCCGAACGACCTGCCGGACAGGCGGGTTCACCGGTTGCCGGACATGAAACGGCCCCGGCGGGGTCCCAGTTCAGCCTCCAAGGGGTTCCGGGTCGCCCTCCGGCGCCTCGACGTCGAAGGCCGTGATGACGACGGACACCGCGTGATAGAAGCCGATCAGGGTCACGAGTTCGACCAGGCCCTCCTCGCCGAACGCGCGCAGGCCCCGCGCGTAGCCGTCCTCGCCGAGTTTCCTGGTTTCCAGGATCTCCCGCGTCAGGTCGTGGACCAGCTCCTCGTCGTCCTCGAGATGGCGCGGCGTGCGGCGGCGGCGGATGTCCTCGATCGCGCGCTCGTCGATGCCGTGCCGCGCGGCGCGCGGCGCGTGGACAAACCACTCGTACTGCGCCGAGAACCCGCGGGCGACGACGAGAATCGCGAGTTCCTTGAGGCGGATCGGGATGCGCGAACGCTCCTCGCAAAGCGACAGGTCGACGAAGTCAGCGAACGGCTCGGCGATTTCCGGCGTGCGCAGGAGAACCGCGAAGGGGCCTCGGACCGGGGCCTTGCGCTGGGCGGAGATCCTCGCCGCCACGCGCTTCTGCCCGGGCGACTGCCGTTCGGGCGGCACCGGTTCGACTCGCATGGCGTTTCCCTCCCGCCGCTGTCCGCGACCGGCCGAGCGTAGCCGCGGTCCGGGCCGCCGGCAACGGCCGGGCGCGCCGTCACTGGGACAGGATCTGGCTCAGGAACAGCCTGGTCCGGTCGTTCCGCGGATTGCCGAAGAACTCGCCGGGCGTGTTCTCCTCGACGATCTGGCCCTCGTCCATGAAGATCACCCGGTCGGCCACCCGGTTGGCGAACCCCATCTCGTGGGTCACCACCAGCATCGTCATGCCGGTGGCCGCGAGCTCGATCATGGTGTCGAGAACCTCCTTGATCATTTCCGGGTCGAGCGCCGACGTCGGCTCGTCGAACAGCATGACGCGCGGCTGCATGCACAGCGCGCGCGCGATCGCGACGCGCTGCTGCTGGCCGCCCGAGAGCTGGCCCGGATACTTGTCGGCCTGCTCGGGAATCCGCACCCGCTCGAGATACCTGAGCGCGGTTTCCTCGGCCGCTCGCCTCGGCATCCTGCGCACCCAGATCGGCGCCAGGGTGCAGTTGTCGAGCACGGTCAGATGCGGGAACAGGTTGAAGTGCTGGAACACCATCCCGACCTCGGAGCGGATGCGCTCGATGTTCTTGAGATCGCCGGACAGCTCGACGCCGTCGACGACGATCCGCCCCCGCTGGTGGGTCTCGAGACGGTTGATGCAGCGGATCAGGGTGGACTTGCCCGACCCCGACGGTCCGCAGATCACGATGCGCTCGCCGGCCATGACCGTGAGGTCGATCTCCTTGAGCACGTGGAAGCTGTCGTACCACTTGTGCATGCCGGAGATCTCGATCATCGCCTTCGAGCGGTCGATCGACGACGCCACCTGCGCCTGCCGCGTTTCGGTCATGGTCCCCCCTTACCGGTCTCCGGCGGCCAGGCGCTTCTCGAGCCACAGCGAGTAGCGCGACATGGCGAAGCAGCTGAGAAAGAAGAACAGCGCGATGAACAGGTAGGTCTCGTTCGACAGGCCGTACCACTTGGCGTCCGCGAGCACCGCCCGGGTCACGCCGAGCGGATCGAGAAGGCCGATGATCACCACCAGCGTGCTGTCCTTGTAGAGGCCGATGAACACGTTGACGATGCCGGGGATCGAGATCTTCAGCGCCTGGGGAAGCGTGATCAGCCACGTCGTCTTCCAGTAGGACAGGCCGAGGGCGTCGGCGGCCTCGTACTGGCCGCGCGACAGGGCCTGGATCCCGCCCCGGACGGCTTCGGCGATGTAGGCGGACGCGAACAGCGAGACCATGATCAGCACCCGCACCAGCAGGTTGAAGCTGGTGCCGGGCGGCAGGAAGTAGTTGAGCATGGTCGAGGCCACGAACAGGAGCGTGATCAGCGGGACGCCGCGGAAGACCTCGATGAACACGGTGCAGATGACGCGGATCGCGAGGATCCGGGACTGGCGTCCGAGCGCGAGCAGGATCCCGAGCGGCAGCGACGCCACGATGCCGGTCACGCCGAGGATCAGCGTCAGCAGAAAGCCTCCGTAGGCGGCGGTCTCCACCACCGGCAGCCCGAGGCCGCCGTAGACGAGCCACGCGGCGAGCGCCGGATAGGCGAGCGAGAACCACAGCAGCCGGCGGCGCTGCGGGATGCGGTCGAACAGCACCGGCGCGAGCGCCGGGAACAGGAGCGCGAAGGCGAGGCTGGGCCGCCAGCGCTCCTCCGCGGGGTAGAACCCGTAGACGAACTGGTCGAGCCGCGAGACGATCACCGCCCAGCAGGCGCCCCGGTCGATCTCGCGGCACTCCCTGCGCGAGCCGGCGTCGACGACGGCGTCGAGGACGAACCAGTCGATGGCGGCGGCCACGAACTCGTAGGTCAGCCACAGCGCGACCAGCGTCAGCGCGCCGTTGAACACGGACGAGAACAGGTTGGCCCTGAGCCAGCCGACGACGCCGGTGGAGCCCGAAGGCGGGGGCAGGTCGGGAAGCGGCACGTGCTGCACGGTCACCGCTCCACCAGGCGGACGTGCCGGTTGTACCAGTTCATGAAGACCGAGATGGCGAGCGAGAGCGCGAGGTAGATCAGCATCACCAGGATCATGGCCTCCATCTCGCGGCCGGTCTGGTTGAGCGTGATGCCGCCGAGGGTCGCCACGAGATCCATGTAGCCGATGGCGATGGCAAGCGACGAGTTCTTGGCGAGGTCGAGATAGGACGAGGTCAGCGGCGGAACGATCACGCGGAGCGCCTGCGGGAGAACGACCAGCGAGAGCACCCGGCCGGGCCGCAGGCCGAGCGACTGCGCGGCCTCGGTCTGGCCGCGGCTCACCGCGAGGATGCCGGCGCGCACGTTCTCGGCGATGAAGCCGGAGGTGTAGAAGGCCAGCGCCCAGGCCAGCGCGACGAATTCGGGAATCAGGTAGAGGCCGCCGGCGTAGTTGAAGCCCCGAAGCTCCGGCATCTCGAACGAGATCGGGGCTCCGGCGGCGAGGAACGCGAGAACGGGGGGCACGGCGACGCATGCCGCCGCGATCCGTCCGCCGGGCAGCTGGCGACCCGTGGCGTTGCGCACCCGGCGCGCGTGGCGCACGACCAGAAGCGCGGCCAGGACGCCGGCGAGAAGCGCGACGGCGACGATCCAGGAGCCGGACTCGAAAAGCGGCCGCGGGACGTAGAAGCCCCGGTTGGACAGGAAGGCGGCTTCGCCGACGCGAAGCGCCTCGCGCGGATGCGGGAGCGTGTTGACGATGATCCCGTGCCAGAGAAGGATCAGCAGCAGAACCGGGGAGTTGCGCGTGAACTCGACGTAGAGGTAGGCCAGCCGCGAGACCAGCCAGTTGTCCGAGAGCCGCAGGGCGCCGACGGCGAAGCCGAGCACGGTGGCGAGGACGATGCCGACGACCGCGACCAGCCCGGTGTTGATCAGCCCGACCGCGGCCGCCCGCAGATGCGTGTCGCGGCTGCTGTACTCGATCAGGGTCTGGTTGATGTCGTAGTTGGCCGGCAGTTCCCACAGGAACCGGAAGCCGAAGGTCTTGTCGAGGGCGGCGAAGTTGGCGACGACGTTGCCGATGAGCCAGGCCACGGCCGCGAAGAACGCCGCCACGACAAGGATCTGGATGGCGACCGCGCGGACGCCCTCGTCGCGCCAGAGCCGCGAAAGCCGCATGGAGGCACCGTCAGCCGGCCGTCATGGGGCGCCGACCCGCGCGCCCCGCCCCGAAGGGCCGGGTGCGCGGGTTCCGGGCGGGAGCTTCAACGGAACGGCGGCGAGTAGACCAGTCCCCCCTCGGTCCACAGCGCGTTCACGCCGCGGGCGATGCCGAGCGGGGTGCGGGGGCCGAGATTGGCCGCGAACACCTCGCCGTAGTTGCCGACCTGCGAGATCACGCTGACGGCCCAGTCCGGCGCCAGTCCGAGCGCCTCGCGGCCCTGCAGGTTCTCCTTGCCAAGCAGCCGGTTGACCTCCGGATTGTCGGTGCCCCGGGCCTTCTGCCTCGCGTTTCGCGAGGTGACGCCGTTCTCCTCGGCCGTGATCATGGCGTTCAGCGTCCAGCGGACGACGTCGGCCCACTGGTCGTCGCCCTGGCGGACGGCCGGCCCGAGGGGCTCCTTGGAGATGATCTCGGGCAGGACGACATGGTCGTCGGGGTTGTCGAACGAGGCCCGCGTCGCGGCCAGGCCGGACGCGTCGGTGGTGTAGACGTCGCAGCGGTCGCTCTGGTAGTTGCTGCGCGCCTCGCTGTTGGTCTCGATCGGCACCGGCTCGTAGCGCATCCGGTTGAGCCGGAAGTAGTCGGCGAGATTCAGTTCGGTGGTCGTGCCGGTCTGGATGCAGACCGAGGCGCCGTCGAGCTCCTTGGCGGACTTCACCCCGAGGCTCCTCTTCACCATGAAGCCCTGGCCGTCGTAGTAGTTGACGCCGACGAAGGTCAGTTGCAGGTCGACGTCCCGGCTGAAGGTCCAGGTGGTGTTGCGCGACAGCATGTCGACCTCGCCCGAGCGCAGGGCCGTGAAGCGGGTCTTGCCGGTGAGATTCGTGTACTTGACCTTGCCGGCGTCGCCGAAGACGGCGGCCGCGACCGCGCGGCACAGATCGACGTCGAAGCCCCGCCAGACTCCCTTGTCGTCGGGCGCGGCGAAGCCGGGCAGGCCGGTGTTGATGCCGCATTGCAGATGCCCGCGAGCGCGGATGTCGTCCAGCGTCGCGGCTTGGGCGGATGCAGCCAGGGCCAGCGCCCCCGCAGCGGCCCAGATGGCCTGTTTCCTCATGTTTCCTCCTCGAGACGGATCGGTCGCCCGCGGACTCCGGGACGGAGCCGCCCCGGTCGGCGACGGTCTCCTCGCGCCGGCATCCGGCACCCCGGGCGGGCGCGGTTCCCATAGCATTCCTCGATGCCGGAGACAAGGAAGGACGCGCGGGCGACGCGCCCGCGGAAGCGGCCCCGGGGAACCGCGGACCCGGTCAGCCGGTGAGATCCTCCCACAGGTCCCTGACGCGCGAAAGGAACCCCTCCGACTGCGGGTTGACGGTCTTGTGCCCGCGCGCCGGCTTCTCGCCGGCGAATTCCCGCAGCAGGCTCTCCTGCCGGCTGGACAGGTTGACCGGCGTCTCGACGTCGAGCCTGATGTACATGTCGCCGCGGGAATCGCTGCGCAGGACCGACATGCCCTTGCCGCGCAGGCGGAACTGGTGCCCCGACTGGACGCCCTTCGGAACCGAGACCTTGACCCGCTTCCCGTCGATCGCGGGCACTTCCACCGTGCCGCCGAGCGCCGCCGTCGTCATCGGGACGGGAACCCCCATGTGCAGATCCGCGCCGTCGCGCTCGAACAGGTGGTGCGGGGCCACCGTGACGAAAATGTAGAGATCGCCGACGCCCCCTCCGCGCGGAGCGGCCTCCCCTTCGCCGGCGAGGCGGATCCGGGTTCCGTCCTCGACGCCCGCGGGGACGGCGACCTTGAGGGTCTTCTCCTCGCGCTGGCGGCCGCCGCCGCCGCACTTGCGGCACGGATCGCGGACGATCCGGCCCTCGCCCTGGCACTGGGGGCAGGTGCGCTCGAGAGTGAAGAAGCCCTGCTGCGCCCTGACCTTGCCGTGCCCCTGGCAGGCGTCGCAGGTCTGCGGGCTGGATCCCGGCTCGGCGCCGGAGCCGCCGCAGGCGGCGCAGGCCGTCGCGCGGGGCACGCGGATCTGGGTCTCCCGACCCCGAAAGGCCTGCTCGAGGGTGATCTCCATGTTGTAGCGCAGGTCGGTGCCGCGCGCGGCGCGCTGCCGGCCGCCTCGGCGGCCGCCCATGAAGTCCCCGAACATCTCGTCGAAGACGTCCGCGAATCCCGAACCGAAATCGAAGCCCTGGCCGCGGGCGGCTCCGCCGCCGTCGAAGGCCGCGTGGCCGAACTCGTCGTAGGCCGCGCGCTTCTCCGGATCCCTGAGGACGTCGTAGGCCTCGTTGACGTCCTTGAACCGGGCCTCGGCCTCGGCGTCGTCCGGATTGCGGTCCGGGTGGTAGCGCATCGCGAGCTTGCGGTACGCCGACTTGAGGGAGGATTCGTCGGCGTCGCGGTTGACGCCCAGGACTTCGTAGTAATCCTGTTTGGCCATCGTTCACCGCCCCCGGCGGTCTCTTCGCGGGGACGTCCGCCGGCCCGGAATCAGGCCTTGTCGTCCCCCGGCGAATCGACGTCCTCGAAGTCGGCGTCGATGACCGACGAATCGTTCCCGCCTCCGGTCTCGGACGGCGCTTCGGACGCGCCGGCCGCTTCCGCCTGCTGCTTGCTGTACACGGCCTCCCCGAGCTTCTGGGCCGCGGCGCCCAGCGCGGAGGTGCGGGCCTCGATCGCCTCGGGGTCGTCGCCCTCCATGGCCGACTTCAGATCCGCGACGGCCTTCTCGATCTCCGCCCTGTTCTCGGCGGAAAGCGCGTCGCCGTGCTCGGACATCGTCTTCTCCGTGGTGTAGATCAGGCTGTCCGCCCCGTTCCGGGCGTCCACCAGCCGGCGGCGCTTCTGGTCGTCGGCGGCGTGCTGCTCGGCGTCGGAGACCATCCGCTCGATGTCCGCTTCCGAAAGGCCGCCCGAGGCCTGGATGCGGATGTTCTGCTCCTTGTTGGTCGCCTTGTCCTTCGCGGAGACGTTGACGATGCCGTTCGCGTCGATGTCGAACGCCACCTCGATCTGCGGCGCGCCGCGCGCCGCCGGCGGGATGCCGACGAGATCGAACTGGCCGAGCAGCTTGTTGTCCGCCGCCATCTCGCGCTCGCCCTGGAACACCCGGATGGTCACCGCGCTCTGGTTGTCCTCCGCGGTCGAGAACACCTGGCTCTTCTTGGTCGGGATCGTCGTGTTGCGGTCGATCAGGCGGGTGAACACGCCGCCGAGGGTCTCGATGCCGAGCGAGAGCGGCGTGACGTCCAGAAGAAGCACGTCCTTGACGTCCCCCTTGAGCACGCCGGCCTGGATGGCGGCCCCGATGGCGACCACCTCGTCGGGATTGACGCCGCGATGGGGTTCGCGTCCGAAGAAGTTCTTCACCGTCTCGATGACCTTGGGCATGCGCGTCATGCCGCCGACGAGGATGACCTCGTCGATCTCGCCGGCCGACAGCGAGGCGTCCTTGAGGGCCTCCTTGCACGGCCCGACCGTGCGCTGGACAAGATCGTCGACGAGCGCCTCGAGCTTGGCCCGCGTCAGCTTGATGTTCAGATGCTTGGGGCCGCTCTGGTCGGCCGTGATGAACGGCAGGTTGGCCTCGGTCTGGCCCGAGGACGACAGCTCGATCTTCGCCTTCTCCGCGGCCTCCTTGAGGCGCTGCAGCGCGAGCTGGTCCTCGCGGAGGTCGATGCCGTTCTCCTTCCTGAACTCGTCTGCGAGGTAGGCGATGATCCGCGCGTCGAAGTCCTCGCCGCCCAGGAACGTGTCGCCGTTGGTCGACTTGACCTCGAACACGCCGTCGCCGATCTCGAGGATGGACACGTCGAACGTCCCGCCGCCGAGATCGTACACGGCGATGGTGCCGCTCTCCTTCTTCTCCAGCCCGTAGGCGAGGGCCGCGGCCGTCGGCTCGTTGATGATGCGGAGCACGTCGAGCCCGGCGATCCGCCCGGCGTCCTTCGTCGCCTGGCGCTGGGAGTCGTTGAAGTACGCCGGAACGGTCACCACGGCTTCCGTCACGTCCTCGCCGAGGAACGCCTCGGCGGTCTCCTTCATCTTCTGGAGGACGAACGCGGAGATCTGGCTGGGCGAGTGCCTCTTCCCTCCGGCCTCGACCCAGGCGTCGCCGTTGTCGGCCTTGACGATGCTGTAGGGCACCAGATCCTGGTCCTTCCTCGTCGCGGGGTCGTCGTAGGGCCGGCCGATGAGGCGCTTGATCGCGAACAGCGTGTTCGCGGGATTGGTGACCGCCTGCCGCTTGGCCGCCTGGCCGACGAGCCGCTCGTCGGCGAAGGCCACCATCGAGGGAGTGGTCCGGGCGCCTTCGGCGTTCTCGATGACCCTGGCGTCGGAGCCGTCCATGACGGCGACGCAGGAATTGGTGGTGCCCAGATCGATGCCGATAGCCTTTGCCATTTCTCCAACCTCGCGAATCCCGGGCCGCTGCGGCCGTCCCCGGCCGCGGCGCCTGCCCGCGGAGAATCCTTGAAAGCCGTGGCGCGAACAGCGGTCGCGTGCAGCGCCGTCCCCGCGTATATAGGAAAGCGCCGTCACGCTTACAAGTGGGCCGCGGGGCGCCTCCGCCGGCCGCGCGGCGAAGCCCGCGGGAACGCCCGGGGAACCCTCGCCATGATCGTTTCCGCCAGCTACCGCACGGACATCCCGGCCTTTCACGCGGACTGGTTCGGCGCCCGGCTCTCCGCCGGCTTCTGCGACGTCGCCAGCCCCCGCGGCGGCCGGCCCTTCCGCGTCGCGCTGACGCCCGACCGGGTCGACGGCTTCGTGTTCTGGACCCGGAACTCCGCGCCCTTCGGCGGCGTTCTCGAGCGCGTCGCCGGGCTCGGGATTCCCTTCGTCGTCCAGTACACCGTGACCGGCTATCCGCGGGCGCTCGACGCGCACACCCCGGGCGTCGCGCCGGCGGCGGCGCAGATCGCGGCCCTCGCGAACCGCTTCGGCCCGCGCGCCGTCGTCTGGCGCTACGACCCGGTCGTCGACAGCTCGCTCACCCCGCGGGGCTGGCACGAGAGGAATTTCGCCGGGATCGCGGCGCGGCTCGCCGGCAGCGTGGACGAGTGCACGGTCTCGTTCATGCACGTCTACCGCAAGACGCGAAGGCGGCTCGACGCCGCGGCGCGCCGGAGCGGCTTCTCGTGGCGCGACCCCGAAGCGGACGAGAAACGCGGCCTCTGCGCGCGGCTCGCCGGGCTCGCGGCGGAACGCGGCCTGCGGCTTTCGGTCTGCAGCCAGCCGGAGTTCGCGGCCGCGCCGGCGGTTGCGGCGCGCTGCATCGACGCCGCGCGCCTCGGCGGTCTCGCGGGCAGGGACGTTTCCGCCCGCCGGAAAGGGAACCGCCCGGGCTGCCTGTGCGCCGAGAGCCGCGACGTCGGCGCCTACGACACCTGCGCGCACGGCTGCGTCTACTGCTACGCGGTCTCCGGCCACGGCCGCGCCGCGGAAAACCTCAGGGCGCTGAAAGCGGACAGGGCGGCGGCTCCGGCGTAGCCCGCGCGGAGCCGGTCACTCGCGCGTTTCCGGAACGGCCTTGGCGACGGCGACCTTGGCCGGGCGCAGGAGCCTGTCGTGCATGACGTACCCCACCTCGAGAACCTGCACCACCGTTCCCGGTTCCGCGTCCGGGGACGGCGCCTCGAGCATCGCCTCGTGAAGATGCGGGTCGAATCTCTCCCCCTCCGGCTCGATCCTGCGCACCCCGGCGCCCTCGAGCACCGAGAGCAGGCCCTTCTCCGTCAGCACGACCCCTTCGACGAACCCGGCGAGCGCCTCGTCGTCCCCGCTTTCCCGGTCGGGCGCGGATTCGAGCGCGCGGCGCAGGTTGTCGGCGACCGCGAGCATCTCGCGCGCGAGATTCACGGCGCCGTACCGGCGCGCGTCCAGTCTCTCCTTGTCCGCGCGCCGGCGCATGTTCTCCCGGTCCGCCAAGGCGCGGAGCAGCTTGTCCTTGAGATCCGCGATCTCGTCCTCGGGCGAACGCTCCTCCGCGGCGTTCCCGCCGTCGTCCGCCGCCGCGTCCCCGCCCGTCGGCGGAGCCTCGTCGCCGGAGGGTCCGGCGGCCTCCGCCTCCCCCGCCGGGCCGTCCGTCGCGGACGGTTCGCCCGTCCCGGGGGCGGCCTCCCCGGGAGCCGTCTCTTCGGGGCCGTTCGCGGAGTCCCGCTCCGCGGAAGTCTCGTCCGTCATCATGAGTCCTTGTCCGTGGTCCGGCCCATCAGCCGGTCGATCGCGCCCGCCGTGTAGTCCACCATGGGGATCACGCGGGCGTAGTTCAAGCGGGTCGGCCCGATCACCCCGATCGCGCCGACGATGGTCTGCCGCTCCCCCTTGAAGGGCGCGACGACCAGGGAGCAGCCGCTCTGGTCGAACAGCGCGTTCTCGCCGCCGATGAAGATCTGCACGCCGTCCGCCTTGTCGGTGACGTCCAGGAGTCTCGCCATCAGCTCGTCGTTCTCGATCGCCTCGAACAGCTTCCGCACGCGGTCGAGATCGTGAACCGCGGCGACCTCGTCGAGCAGCCGCGCCTGGCCCTTGACGATCAGGGCGCCGCCCGAACGCGCGTCGTCCGTCCACGCCGCGAGCCCCGCCTCGACCAGCCCCGCGGTGAGTTCGTCGAGTTCGGCCCGCCGGGCGTCGATGTCCTTCGAGACCGCGGCCCGCGCCTCGTCGAGCGTGGAGCCGGCGAAACGCGCGTTCAGGTAGTTGCCGGCGCGGACCAGCGAGGACGGCGGCGTGCCCGGAGGCAGGCCCAGGACGCGGTTCTCGACCGCGCCGTCGTCGGTCACCAGCACCGCGAGCGCGCGCCCGTCGTGGAGACTGACGAACTCCATGTGGCGGAGCGGCCTCTCGGTCTTCGGAACCACCACCAGCCCGGCGCACTGGGCGAGCCCCGAAAGCGTCGAGGTCGCCTCGGCGAGCGTTTCCTGCAGGCTGGCTCCGCGGGCGGCGCATTGCGCCTCGATCTGCTTCCGCTCGTCGGCGCCGAGGTCGCCGATTTCCAGCAGGCCGTCCACGAACAGCCGCAGGCCCTTCTCGGTCGGCAGCCGCCCGGCGGAGGTGTGGGGGGCGTAGAGCAGCCCCAGATCCTCCAGATCCGCCATGACGTTGCGGACGGTCGCGGCGGAAAGCGGCTCGTCGAGCCGCCGGGACAGCGTGCGCGATCCCACCGGCTCGCCGGAGGCCAGGTAGTTCTCCACGATCCCGCGGAAGATCTCGCGCGACCGGTCGTTCAGGGAATCGATCAGGCCGGAACTTGTGCCGTTCATCTTGATCACCACGCCGCGGCGGAATATAGTGGCCGACGTCCCGCTGTCAACGAATCCGCGCCCGTCCCGGTCCCGCGTCGGCCGCCGCCGGAAGCCGGCGCCCGGCACGGCCTTTCCCCGAGGGAGATCCCATGCGACCGTCCGGCCGCGCACCAGACGAGATGCGGAAGGTGACGCTGGAGACCGGCTTCAGCCCCTACGCCGAGGGCTCCTGCCTCGCCCGCTTCGGCAACACCGCCGTGCTCTGCAACGCGACGGTGGAAACCCGCGTGCCGCCGTTCGTCCGCAACACCGGAACGGGCTGGATCACGGCGGAATACGGAATGCTGCCGCGCGCGACGCACGAGCGCACGGCCCGCGAGGCGGCGCGCGGCCGGCAGTCGGGGCGGACCCAGGAGATCCAGCGCCTCATCGGCCGGGCGCTGCGGGCGGTCACCGACCTCGGGGCGCTCGGCGAACGCCAGATCCGGATCGACTGCGACGTCATCCAGGCCGACGGGGGGACGCGCACCGCGGCCGTCACCGGCGCCTGGGTCGCGCTCAAGCTGGCGGTCGACCCTCTGGCGCGCTCCCTGAAGACCGACGGAAACCCGCTCACGGCCTCGGTGGCGGCGGTCTCCTGCGGAATCCACAGGGGCGACCCGGTCCTCGACCTCGATTACGCCGAGGACAGCGCGGCGGACGCCGACGCCAATTTCGTGTTCACCGGAGACGGCGACATCGTCGAGATCCAGGGAACCGCCGAAAAGGCGCCGTTCGGCGAGCAGGCGTTCCGCGACCTTCTCGCGCTCGCCAGGAAGGGCGCGGGCGAACTGACGGCGGCCCAGCGCAAGGCGCTGGCGGCCGGCCGGCGCGCCCCCCGGGCGCATGGCCCGGCGGCTTGAACGGGGGCGGCTCGTCGCCGCCAGCCACAATCCGGGCAAGGTCCGGGAGATCGCCGAACTGCTGGCGGCGTGGCCGCTCGAGATCGCGGGCGCCGCCGGGCTCGGCCTGCCGGAACCCGAGGAAACCGGCGACAGCTTCGCCGCCAACGCGCGCCTCAAGGCGGAGGCGGCCGCGAACGGAACCGGCCTGCCCGCGCTCGCCGACGATTCCGGCCTCGCCGTCGACGCCCTCGGCGGCGCGCCGGGCATCCGCTCGGCCCGCTGGGCGGGCGCGGAGAGGGATTTCGGCCTCGCGATGAAGAGGGTCCACCGGGAACTCGGACCCTGCGCCGACCGCGGAGCGCGCTTCGTCTGCGCGCTGGCCCTGGCATGGCCCGACGGCCGCGTCGAGGTGTTCGAGGGCGCGGTGTCCGGCAGCCTCGCGTGGCCGCCGCGGGGCGACAGGGGGTTCGGCTACGATCCCATGTTCGTCGCCGCGGGCGACACCCTGACCTTCGGCGAGATCGAGCCGGCGGAAAAGCACGCTAGGAGCCACCGCGCCGACGCCTTCCGCAAGCTCGCCGCCGCCTGCCTGCCGCCGCTTCCGTCATGAGCCTCCCGGCCGCGCCGCGCGACGGCGCGGAAGGCCTCTCCCTGTACGTGCACTGGCCCTTCTGCGCGTCGAAATGCCCCTACTGCGACTTCAACAGCCATGTCGACAGCGGCGTCGACGAGGACGCCTGGAACCGCGCGCTGCAGGCCGAGCTCGATCACTACGCGGCGCTCGCCGGGCCGCGGCGCCTCGACACGGTGTTCTTCGGCGGCGGCACGCCGTCGCTCATGCCGCCGCGGACGGTCGCGGCCCTTCTCGAACGGGCGGCCCGCCGCTGGACGGTCGCGGACGACATCGAGGTCACGCTGGAGGCCAATCCGTCTTCCGCCGAGACCTCGAAGCTCGCCGACTTCCGGGCGGCGGGCGTCAACCGCCTGTCGCTGGGCGTGCAGTCGCTGGACGACTCGCAGCTGGCGTTTCTGGGGCGCCTTCACGACGCCCGGGAGGCGCGCCGGGCCGTCGAGGCCGCGCGCCGCCTGTTCGACCGCTTCTCCTTCGACCTCATCTACGCCCTGCCCGGACAGCGCGCGGGGGACTGGCGCGCGCAGCTGCTGGCCGCCCTCGGTCTGGCCGGAGACCATCTGTCGCTCTACCAGCTCGCGGTCGAGAGGGGGACGGCGTTCTTCGCCGCGCATCGCGACGGCGCGTTCGCGCTCCCCGACGACGACGCGGCGGCGGCGCTGATGGACGTCACCCGCGCGGCGACCGAGGCCGCCGGATATCCCGCCTACGAGATCTCGAACCACGCCGTTCCCGGCGGCGAATGCCGCCACAACCTCGCGTGCTGGCAGGGTCGCGACTACGTCGGCATCGGGCCCGGAGCCCATGGCCGGATCGCCGTCGCGGGGGAACGCCGCGCCACCGAGCAGATTCCGCTGCCGGCGGCATGGCTGCGGGCCGTGGAGGAGAAGGGGCACGCCACCAGGGTCTCGGCGCCGGTCGAACGGGCGGACCGGATCTCCGAGCTGCTGCTGACCGGCCTCCGCCTCGTCTCCGGCATCGACCGGAAGACGTTCCGGAGGATCGCCGGGGAGGAGCTCGAGGACCGGCTCGACGGCAGCGTCCTGTCGGCGCTGCAGCGGGCCGGACTCGTCCGGGTCGACGCCGCCGGCATGAGGGCGACGGGCGACGGGCTGCTGCGCCTGGATTCCCTGATCGCGGCGCTCGCGCCCTGACCCGTCCTCGACGGTCCGGAATCCGGAGCTTTCCGCATCAACGGCTTGCGGGCCCGGTTCCGGCGCGCGGCACGGCATTTCGAGGCAGGCTCGAAGCCCGGCCCGCTGCCGGTGGTCAGCCCGCCCCGGCGTTTCCCTTTCCGTCCGCCGGATGGTCGTCGATGCGGCGCGCCGCGGCGCCGTCCTCGCCGTCGTCGTCTTCCGGCCGGGCGGCGACCACCGTGAGCCGTTCGGAGAAGCGGCACGCGGACCGGAGCAGGCGGTCGAGGGCGCCGCTGGCCTGGAGACAGTCGAGGCGGCCGAGCGTCGCGATGACGCGCTGGCGGACCTTCTTGCCGTCGCGCCGGTTCTCGACGATCTGGATGTACGTGTTGGAGCCGCTGACCTTTGCGCGACAGAACATGCGACGCTCCCCGAAGACACCGCGTATCGTGCCAGTTTAACGCCCGGTCATCGAATCAGCCCCCGGACTGTCGAGGACGAGCCCGACGGCGCGTCAGGGCGCGGGCCCGCGGCCCGCCGGAACGGGAAACCGTTTCGGCGCCGGCTCCACGACCCGGCTGTCCCAGGGCTCCACCTGCCTTATCTCCAGCAGATGCTCCGACCGGCCGTCCCGCCGGAACCGGAACACGCCGCTCGCTCCGGCGAAACCCGGCGCGTTGTCCAGCGCGGCGCGCCCGAACCCCCCTTCGCCGCCGGCGTCCGCCAGCATGGCGGCGAGAGCGGTCATGTCGTAGGCGGCGGCGGCAAGACGGCCCGGCCTGGCGCCGAACGCCTCCTCGAAAGACCTGGCGAAGGCCTCGCCCCGTTCCTCCGGCACGGCGGCGAACCAGCCGCCGACCAGCGCGGGCTCCCGTCCGGTGCGCGTTTCCGACCAGCTGGCCAGCCCGAGGATCCGCACGCTCGCCGCGTCCAGATCGAAATGTCCGAGATGCGCGCCGACCTCGGTCAGCTCCCCGCCGCTCGCGGCGACGAAGAGCGCGTCGAAGCGCCGCGGGCCGCCGCGCCCCGAAGCGAGCGAACCGACAGCGGCGGCCACGTTGCCGGCGCCGGCATCGAGGAGCCCGGTGACCACCAGCCTGGCGCCCCTGCCCGACAGCGCCGCGACGAGCGCGGCGCGCGCGCGGTCGCCGAAGCGCCCTCTCGGCAGCAGCGCCGCGAAGCGCGTCCGCCCCCGGCGGACGGCATAGTCCGCGACGCGCGCGATCTGCGTTTCCGGCAGCAGGTTGGCGAGATAGACCCCGGGCCTCGCGACGGCGCTGTCGTTGGAGAAGGCGAGCATGTCGACACCGGCGGCGAGCGTGGCCGGAGCGGCGGCCGCCACGACGTCGGAGAACACCGGGCCGAGAATCAGGCCCGCGCCCGCGGCCAGGGCGAGCTCGGCCGCGACGGCCCCCTCGGCGGCGGAGCCCGCGGTGTCGAACGGCATCAGCACGAAGCCGTCGCCGGCGAAGCTGAACTCCGCGAGCAGCGCGGCGTCGAGAAGGCCGCGGCCGATTCCGGCGCGGGGCCCGCTCAGGGGCAGGAGGATCGCGGCGCGGGCCTCCCCCCGGACGCTTGCGCGCGGATCCCGGAATCCGGCTTCGGGAGGCGTTTCCGGCACCGCCCGCCGGACCGTCGGAGCGGCGGGTTCCGCGGCCGCGGCCGTCTTGCCAAGCGGACCGGCGCCCCTATTGTTGCAGGCCAGCAGCGCCAGGGCGGCCAGGGCGACGATCGCGAGTTTCGACAACCGCGGCCGACGGTCATCGGGAGAGGTTCCCATTGGCGGTTTCCGGAGAGCGGGCCGGCGGGCACAGTACCGCCGCGACGGGGGCGGGTAAACCGGAAGCGTTCGCCCCCGGGCTCTGGATCGTCGCGACCCCCATCGGGAATCTCGGCGATCTCACGGTCCGGGCCGCCCGGATTCTCGCGGCCGCCGACCTCGTCGCCTGCGAGGACACGCGCCGCACCGGCCGCATGCTGAAGACGCTCGGAATCCGGGCGCGGCTGACGTCCTATCACGACCGCAGCTCCGCCGGGGCGCGGAACCGGATCCTCCGGCGGCTGGCCGAGGGCGCGACGGTCGCGCTGGTGTCCGACGCCGGAACCCCTCTGGTCTCCGATCCGGGATACAAGCTCGTGCGCGACGCCCTCGCCGCCGGCGCGGAAGTCCGAACGGCGCCGGGGCCGTCGTCGCCGCTTGCCGCGCTGGTGGTCTCCGGTCTTCCCAGCGACCGGTTCCTGTTCGCCGGATTCCTGCCCCCGAAAGCGGCAGCCCGTCGCGGCGCCCTCGAGGAACTGCGGACGGTTCGCGCGACGCTGGTCTTTCTCGAATCCGCGCCGCGCCTCGCCGCGACGCTCCGGGACATGCATGCCGTGCTCGGCGACCGCCGCGCCGCGGTGGCCCGCGAGCTGACCAAGCTGCACGAGGAGGTCCGAAGGGGCCGCCTCTCCACGCTCGCCGAAGAACGTGCCGGAAAGCCGCCGCCCAAGGGGGAGATCGTGATCGTCGTCGAGAGCGGGACGGAACCGGCCGTCTCCGAAGCCGGCATCGAGGCGCTTCTGGATGACGCGCTCTCGACGCTCTCGGTGCGCGACGCCGCGGCCACGGTGGCGGCCGCCTCCGGACGGTCGCGTTCCGAAATCTATCCGCGGGCGCTCGAGCGCGCCCGGAAGAACCGCCGTTCCTGAGGCGCGGGCCCCGCCTGCCACGGCCGTCCCGTCGTTGCCGCGCGCCTGCCCCGGGTTTCTTCGACAGTCGGGGCTTTCGGCATTGTCCGAGGCGTCATTCCGAAGAGCGGATGACGCGCGTCATGCGCTCGATGGCTCCCGCCAGCTCCGGCAGATCCTGTTCGACCACGCTCCATACGGCCTCCGGGCCGATCATCAGGTAGCCGTGCGCGAGCACGTTGCGAAAGCCGGCGATCTCTTGCCACGGAACGTCCGGCTCCGTGACCTTGGGCGGCTCACTGAGACGTTGCGTCGATTCGGCGAGCATTTGCAGATTCCGCACCACCGCATCCTGGACAAGTCGCAAGTCGAGGAAGGCGGTTCGCCGGTCGCCGGTGTCCTCCCGAACGCGCTCGATGCATTCACGGACATGCACGAGCAGCACGCGATCGGACGGCGAACCGGGCTTCACAACGGTTGCGCCTCCTTCAGCACGCGATCGCGCAGCGCCGGATGCAGAGCGCGATCGGTGACCGCTTCCACACGACGTTGCAGCAGATCCTGCACGTCCATCAGCAATCCACCGAGCGCCAGGCCGCTCGTGCCGGGCGGCAACGAGGCCAGCAGATCGACGTCACTGGCATCGTCGGCGTCGCCCCTGGCCATGGATCCGAACACTCGCACGTTGTGAATGCCGCGACGCTCGGCGAGCGCGAGGATTTCGGCACGGTGGTTTTCGATCAGGGAATGCATCGCGGTCTTTCAACGAGTGGCTTCGCGCTCTGTCGCGCGCCCGCTGTTTTTCCTGGCAACGGCGGCAGTCAACGGGAATCTTCCTCCGAAACAGGGAAAAGGTGGCAAATTTCAACGCGCTCCAGACACGTCAACCGGCAGCGCCAGAACCATGGGGTCGGGAAGTCTGAGTTTACGGTCGCGTGACTTCTCTATAGCCACCGCGACAGTCCGGCCTCTATTTGACGCACGCGAACAAGTGTTCGTTCCAGCAATTCGAGTGTCCGCAGAAGATATTCCTGCCAGTACCGTAGCAGGACACTCGGCCGCATCTCTCTTGCATGCTTAGAGGCAGCGGGGTTCGATCATGGATGCTGCAGCCTTCCCGTGCTTTCGCGAGAATCGCCGCGTCCGATTCGCTCTGATCCGCCTGGATGACCACCTTGTCCGTTTCCAGGTCGGCGATGACAAGCGGTGTGGGCGCGCACCCGGCGAGCAAAACCACACCCATCGCCAGAAACAGAACGGGCAAGAGCCGTTGGGGCGTCATCTGTCCATCTCCCTTCATTCGAACCACTTTCAAAACCCCGAATTCGAGGAGCCGCTCTCAAAATTCAGCATGCGAAGGAACTTTTTCGCCATGGCCGGCGAATTTCCTCGGCAATCGGATCCGCTCCGTGATTCCATCGGGTTTTCGAAGACTCGACAGGGGGAGCGGTCCCATGGCGCCAAGACGGACATTGTATGGATCCCGGCATCACGTTCAAGCCGACCTGTTTCCGTGGCTCGAGGAAGATCCCGGGCTGCTTGGCGAGAGGCATCGGTACCTCGTGGCGGTTCCGGGGTTCGCGCGCGTCGAGAACCTTCTCCCCGGTTTCCGCTGCCTGCCCGGCCGGTCGGCCGAGGATCGCGCGGCGCTGGCCCGCGCGTTCGCCGCCAATTCAACCTGCCGACGATGCGCGCCCCGAGCGAGGAGACCTTCTCGCGGGCCTTCGCCAAGTTTTCTGAGTGCGCGTTGCCGGCACGCCTGCACGGGGCGGTGGTCTGACGGGTTCTCGGTGACCGCGTGATAGGGCACGTCTCGCGTGACGCAACGGCGATCGAGGCACGCGAGAAGCCGCAGCCCGGGGCCCGGGGCCCGGAAGCTGAAGCGCCGACGCGGCCGGAGCGGCATTTTGCCGGTGTCGAAGGCCGCGAGCCCGCGAACCGGGCCGGCGCGCGTGAACCGCGGCATCCGAAATCGCGCGGACGGAGCCCGGGTCGTTCGCAAGCGGGGAGCGCAGGACTGTCCTGCGAGCAAGAGCGTCCGTGCTTGACACTCCGGCCGTTCCGCCCTGTACAATCGGCCCGCAAGCCGGGCCCGCCGAAAGGCGGCGGGTCTCTTCACGGGGAGGGATCGGAAATGTCGGAACATGCGAAAGTGCCCATGCGGCGGACGCTGAAGGGGCTGACCGCGGCCGGCGTGGCGGCGGCCGTCCTGGCGGGAACTGTCGTTGCCTCGACGGCGCAGGCGCGCGACCTCAAGATGGCGTTCTTCACCAGCCCGAAACACCATGTCTGGGCCAGGCTGATGGTGCCTTGGGGCAACGACCTCAAGGCGGCGAAAGTCGGCCTCAACGTCGTCGGCTTCCCGGGCGGCCAGATCGGCGGCAAGCCGCCGGGCGCCTTCAAGCGGGTGGTCAACGGCATCGCCGACATCGAGTTCGGGCTGCAGGGCTACACCTCGACGGTGTTTCCCAGGACCATGGTGGTCGAGATCCCGCTGCAATGGGGGTCTCCCACCGAAGCGACCACGGCGGTCTGGAAGATCTTCGACAAGCATCTCGCGTCCGAGTACGCGCGCGTCGAGGTTCTCGGGCTGTGGACCACCGACGTTCCGGTGCTGATGACCAACAAGGTCGTCCGCACCCCTGACGACCTCAAGGGCATGAAGCTCCGCACGCCGTCCCGCGACCAGGCGGCGATCATCAAGGGGCTGGGCGCGATTCCGGTGGCGATGCCGATGCCGCAGACCTATGGCGCGATCGAGAAGGGTGTGGTCGACGGGGCGCTGGTGGGCATTTCGGTGGTCAACAGCTTCAAGTTGGCCGAGGTCGTCAAGAACTACGTCATCGGACTGCCGATGGGCTATTCGCCGCAGATGATGGTGATGAACAGGAAGGCCTATGCGGGTCTTTCGGCCGACCAGAAGAAGGCCGTCGACGCCCAGCGCGGCCTGCCGCTCAGCCTCAGGGGCGCGAAGCTCTACGAGGCGGCGCGCGCGGCGGGCATCAAGACGGTGCGCACCCGGCCCGACACCACGATCACCGAGCTTTCCGAAGCCGACAAGAAAGCCTGGAACGCGCGTTTCAGGACCATCGTCGATGACTGGGTCGAGCGTTACGAGAAAACCGGCCTGCCCTACCGCCAGATCCTCGCCGACTACCTGGCGAAGGGCTGATGGCGTCTGGCGAGGGTCCGGCCTCCCGGATCGTCGGAATCCTGGTCACGGCCCCGGCCTACGTCGCCGGGGCCGTTCTCGTGCTGCTGATGCTGCTTACCGTCGCGGACGTGACGGGGCGGTATTTCTTCAACGCGCCGCTCGGCGGGGTCTTCGACCTCACCCAGTTCGCGGTGCTGATCATGACGTTCCTGAGCTTCGCCTATTGCGCCTGGCACCGCGCCCACGTGGTCATCGAACTGCTCTACAACCGGCTCGGCAAGGGCGCGCAGCGCGTCCTCGGCCGCGTCATCAACCTGGCGGGCTGCGTGCTGTTCGTGCTGATCGGCTGGCGCGCCCTGGTCCAGTCGGTGGACGTGCGCGAGTTCGCCGAGGCCTCCCAGCTCCTCACCATCCCGTTCTTTCCGTTCTACTGGGTGGTGGCGTTCGGCGCCGGGCTGACGGCGCTGGTGCTGGCGTTCCGGCTCTTCGTGCCGGATCCGGAAAGCGACGAAGCGGCGTGAGTCCCACCCTTGTCGGCGTTCTCGGTCTCGCGGGGCTGTTCCTGCTGATCTTTCTGCGGGTGCCCATCGGCATCGCCCTGGCGATCGCCGGGGCGGTTGGCTACTGGGCCCTCAGCGGACCCGGTCCGACGCTCGCGCTGCTCGGCAGCGTGCCGTTCGAGATCGCCTACAACTACGACCTCAGCATCATCGCGCTGTTCGTCCTGATGGGGAACCTGGCGCTGGTGTCGGGGATGAGCCGGGATCTCTACGACATGGCGCGCAGCCTCGTCGGGCACTGGCCGGGCGGGCTGGCATCGGCCACCGTGGTCGGCTGCGCGGGCTTCGCGGCGGTCTCCGGATCGAGCCTAGCGTCGGCGGTCACGATGGGTCGGGTCGCGCTGCCGGAAATGAAGCGCCACGACTATCACCCGCGGCTCGCCACGGGTTGCGTCGCGGCTGGCGGCACGCTCGGGATCCTGATCCCGCCGAGCACCGGCTTCATCATCTACGCGCTGCTGACCGAGGAATCGATCGGCCAGCTCTTCCTCGCCGGCGTGCTGCCCGGCATCCTGCTCACCGGGCTGTTCATGACGACGATCGCCATCCTGACCCGCCTCAACCCGGCAATCGGTCCGAGCGCGCCCAGACTCTCGTGGCGGGAACGCTTCCGGTCCGTCGGCCGGTCGCTGTCGCTGGTCGGGATCGTGTTCGCCGTGCTCGGGGGGATCTATTTCGGCGTGTTCACCCCCGTGGAGGCGGCCGCGGTCGGCGCGTTCCTGACCCTCGTCCTCACGGTCGTCCGCCGCAGGCTCACGCCGGAAACCCTCAGATTCTGCGTTCTCGAGACCGTCAAGACCTTCGCGTTCGTCTACCTGATCGTCATCGGCGCGTTCCTGTTCAACCCGTTTCTCGCGGTCACGCGGATCCCCGGGAACCTTGCGGCCGCGATGCCCGGCCTCGACCTGCCCCCGGTCGTCATCCTGGTCGTCATCGTGCTCGGCTACATCGTGCTCGGCACCTTCCTCGAAGGGCTCGCGATGATGGTGCTGACACTGCCGATCGTGTTCCCGCTGATCAGGGACATGGGCTACGACCCGATCTGGTTCGGCGCGTTGCTGGTGGTGATCCTGGAGATGAGTCTGATCAGCCCGCCGCTCGGGCTCAACGTCTTCGTGGTCAAGGGGATCGCCGAGGGCGTGCCGATGGGCGAGATCTTCCGGGGCATCATCCCTTTCTGGGGCGCGATGCTGATCTGCGCGGCCCTCCTGATCGCGTTCCCGGACATCGCCCTGATCCTGCCGGAAACGATGATCCGCTGACGGGCTTCACGCCTCCTCGCGCCTTCGGCCCGCCCGGAAAGACGCCTTGTCGGGAGCCGGCCGTCCTGCCGCCCCTGAAGTCCGCGTGCCTCGCCGCCTCCCGTCGCGACCCCGGGGCGTTCGTTCCGTTCGGCGCGGGTTCCCTTTCCCGCCCCGGGGAAGCCCGGGAAGCCGTCGCCCGGAAGAACGCCGAAGGGCCGTTCGGCCCCGGGGACGTCCACGGCCGTCCCGCCGTCGTCGGAGACGGGGTGCGCTGGCGGTTGCCGACGGCTTGAACTTCAGGGGCGGCGCGGACGGGCGCCGGCAACGGGACCGCGGGGCGCCGGCGACGCCGACCCGTGCCGCCGGAGGCCGTCGATCCATATGTGAATACGGATTCGTTTTCGTTGACAGCCGAGCGGTTCACCGGCTAGGTTCCGCTCCGCGGACGCGACGGGGAGCACGGCTCGACCGGTCGTGCCGCGAAGTCCGGACAACGGCGACGGGGCCTCGCGGCCAGGCGCCAAGCAAGGGAGAGAGAGATGAGGAAGCATGCTGTCATGGCAGCCGGCCTGGTGGCGGCCGCGATGCTGGCGACGGCCCATCCGGGTGCCGCCGAGACGAAGTTGCGGATCGCGAACTGGCTGCCGCCGGTCCACCACATGTCGCAGACCCTTCGGGCGTGGGCGGACGAGCTGGAGAAGGCGTCCGGCGGGGACTTCAAGGTCGAGGTGATGACCGCACCGCTCGCCAAGCCGGACGGACAGTACGACCTCGCGAAGAAGGGCGTCGTCGACATCGCCTGGAGCGTGGCCGCCTACCACCCGAAGCGTTTCTGGAAGTTGATGGCGGTGGAGACGCCGTTCGCCGCGCCGACCGCGGAGGCCGCGGGCGTCGCCGCGTGGCGCTGGTACGAAAAGCACGGCTTCATGGCCGAGGACACCAGGGACACCAAGCTCCTCGCCCTGTTCGCGCACGCGCCGCACCTCTATCACAGCGCCAAGCCGCTGACGAAACTCGCCGACTTCAAGGATCTGAAGATCCGCACCGGCGGCAACGGCGTGAAGATCGCCAAGATTCTGGGCGCCGTGCCGGTGTTCATGCCGCCGGGCGCGACCAACGAGTCGCTGGCCAAGGGCACGCTGGACGCCTCGCAGTTCCCCTGGGAGTCGGTCAAGGGATTCCGGCTTGCCGGCGTGACCAGCCATCACCTCAAGATTCCCGGCGGAACCTATGCCGGCATCTTCTTCCTGACGATGAGCCCCGGAACCTGGAAGAGGCTGTCCGCGAGCCAGAAGGCCGCGGTCGGGAAAGTCAGCGGCGAGTGGGGATCGCGGTTCATCTCGAGAAAGTGGGATGCCGCGGAGCAGTCCGGGATGGATGCCGCCAGGGCGGACGGCAACACGATCACCGTTCTGGGCGCCGCGGAAACCGCGAAGATCAGGAAAATGGTGCAGCCGATCACCGACGCCTGGATCGCGAAAGCGGACGAGGCGGGACTCGACGGCAAGGCGCTGCTGACCGACTACCACGCCATCGTGTCGGCCCTCTGACCGGCGGCCGACGGGGTGCGGCTCCCCTTCCTCGACCGCTGCATCGGGCGGGCCGCCTCGGGGCTCGCCCGGTTCGCCGCCCTCGTTCTCGCGGCGATCATGGTCCTGACCTTCCTCGATGTCGTCGGGCGCACGTTCTTCGGACGCGCGCTCGTCGGCACCGTGGAAAGCGTCGAGCTGATGATGGGCATCCTGGTGTTCTGCGGTCTCGCGATCACCGAGATCAACCGCCGGCACATCGTCGTCGAGACGTTCCAGAACCTGTTCCCTCCGCCCGCGCGGCGCGTGTCGGAGATCGTCAACTCCCTGCTCGCCGTCGTCGTGACCGGCTTTCTCGCCTGGCGGCTCCTGCTGAAGACCGGAGAGATCCTCGAGGAACGGGAACACACCCAGATCTGGGAGCTTCCGTTCTGGCCCACCGCTCTCGTCATGTGCGTCGGCATCTGCGTCTTCCTGCTGGCCCTGGTCTCGCGCCTGATCGACGACCTGAGCGGTTCCCGCGAGGGGGCGCCGGACTGAGCGCGATGGAGACGGCGCTCCTGGTTCCGCTGGTGTTCGCGCTGCTGTTCGGCGCCCTGTTCCTCGGCGCCCATCTGGGGTTGGCGATGTCGGGCGCTGCCGTGTTCGGCACGGCGATGATCATCGGGCCGGACGCCGCGCTCTCGCTGGCCGGGATCTCGGTCTTCGAATCCGCGCAGAGCTTCGATCTGGCGGTGATCCCGCTTTTCGTGCTGATGGGAGACTTCGCCGCCCGGTCCGGCATCAGCTCGGACCTCTACGCCGCGTTCAACGTCTGGCTGCGCCGCAGCCGGGCCGGGCTGGCGCATGCCAGCATCTCGGCGTGCGCCGCCTTCGGCGCGGTTTGCGGATCCTCCCTCGCCACGGCGGCGACCATGGGCCGGGTGGCGCTTCCCGAGATGCGGCGCTTCGGATACAGCGACCGGCTGGCGACCGGCGCCATCGCGGCGGGCGGGACCATCGGCATCCTGATTCCGCCCAGCGTCATCATGCTGATCTACGGCATCCTGACCGAGACCAGCATCGGGGATCTCTTCGTGGCGGGGGTCGTCCCCGGTCTTCTCCTCACGCTCTTCTTCATGATCACGGTGCTGGTCGTGGTCCGTCTCGACCCGTCGAGCGCGCCCGACCTCTCCGACGAGCCGGAGCCGGGCCCCGACACCGCGATCCTGGGAAAGATCTGGTCGACCGTGGTGCTGTTCGTCCTCGTGATCGGCGGCATCTACGCCGGGATCTTCACCCCGACCGAGGCGGCCGGCATCGGCGCCGTCGGCGCGCTGGCCATCGGCGCCGCCATGCGCCGGCTCGGTCTCTCGGACATCGTCGGCTGCCTGATCAACACGGTGCAGACCACGGCGATGATCTTCCTGATCCTCATCGGCGCGATCCTGTTCTCCGGGTTTCTCTCGTTGAGCGGCACGCCGGCGCTGCTGGGCGGGTGGATCGTCGGCCTCGATCTCTCCCCGACCATGACGGTGGTCCTGATCGTCGGGATCTACATCCTGCTCGGCGCCTTCCTCGACACGATGGCGATGATCATTCTCTCGATACCGATATTCTTTCCAATCGTCTCGGGCATGGGCCTCGATCCGGTCTGGTTCGGGATCATCGTGGTGATCGCCGTCGAACTGGCGCTCATCACGCCCCCGATGGGGATCAACGTGTTCGTGATCCGCGGGCTGGCGAGCGACGTTTCGCTGGCGCAGGTTTTCCTCGGCGTGCTGCCGTTCTGCGGCGCCCTGGTCGCGCTGATCGCGCTGGTGGTGGCGGTTCCCGAGATCGTCACCGTCCTGCCGACCCTCGGGCGCTGATGAAGACCGTCAAGCGCCAATCCGGCCGCGGGGTTCGTCCCGACGGGCGCCGGAGGAAGTCGAGGGGGAGGGATCCCCGCGGGACCGGCGACGGACCGGTCGCGCGCGGGAACGCCCGTCGGAAGGCGATCCCGTGAAATTCCGTCCGGAGGACCAGCCATGAAGATCGAGTCGGCGGCGGGAGAGTTCGATTTCGACATCGAGACCCTGAGGGTCGCGGGAAACGAGGTCGTGGTGGTCGGAAAGATGGGGGTGTGGGAAGCCGAAACCTCGATGGACCGGGACGACGTGCTGAAGATGCTGCGGCTCACGGTCGGCAACCCGGCCTTCTGGGGGTTTTCGCTGAGACTCCTGCCCTACGCGGCGTTCGGCCGAAAGCGGAACAGGGGGAACGCGACCGATGAATGACCGAAAGCCCGGGGGACTGCCGCCGCAGGCGGAGGCCGCCTGGGACTATCCCCTGTTCGACGCGATCATGGGCCGCCGGTCCCGGCGTTTCGGCCTCGGCATGGAAATGACCAAGGGACCGTTTCGCCACCGCTCCGACAAGGAGCCGGTGCCTCTCGACG
Source organism: Alphaproteobacteria bacterium (assembly GCA_965214975.1). Classification (GTDB taxonomy): domain Bacteria; phylum Pseudomonadota; class Alphaproteobacteria; order MPNO01; family UBA830; genus JAJEBT01. The sequence continues at coordinate 2,924,833 of OZ244055.1, read as the reverse complement.
ACCTGGAGACCGCCATCCTGGTCGCCGCCGCCACCGCGACGACCGGTCCCATCCTGGCGGAAACCGAGTTGCCCGGCGGAATGGTCAAGACGATCGGCAAGCCGTACCCGTCCGCCATGGGGTCGCATCGCGCGCGGCTCTTCTTCACCGACGACAACGGCGTCTACGTCGTGAAGTCCGACCGGGCGGCGATGACCAGGATGCGGGAGTACGGGGAGCGGGGCGACCGCGGAAAGGTGGTCGGGTTCCACGAGACCTGCGTCGAGAAGCTGGACGACGGTCGCATGGACCTTCCCGGGGTGGAGCCCGGCGTCTGGCCGCACAACCAGTGGGTCACCAACAAGCCCGGCACGACCCTGTTCATGCCCGTGATCGACGTGACCAAGGACATGATCAAGCTTGTCCTCAACCTCTGCGACTCCAAGGCGGGACGCTACGCCCGGGACGGCGGCTACTACATCGTCGACGATCGCAACGGCATGCGCCCCTGCGGCAACCAGGCCCTGGGTCGAGAGCGGCTTCCTGTCGAGGAGAAAGGTGCTGCCGCTTTCGCGGCTCGAGAAGATGCTGTCCGACGGAATGCTGGCGGAAGGCGCCTTCATGGGCCAGCTGATGGCGCTCGCCATGCAGGCCACCGGCATCGGCGGATGGGTCTACGGCGGCTTCTCGTCCCTCGTCGTCCTCGGGGGAACGCCGACCTGCCGGGGGCTCGGGTTCCGCTTCGTGCAGTCGGGCTCCGACCCGTTCCCCGTGCCGGTCGGCCGGGACGGGGTGTTCGAGGCGTTCTGCCCTCCCTACCACGCCGACATGGACGCCGCCGTCGACGCCGCGATCGAGGGCATGACCATGAGCATGGACGAGTGGGAAGCGCGGGGGATGCTGAAGCCGCATGTCGCGCCCAACGCGGAGTTCGACGCGGCCACGGCGCAGGCCTCGCCCGAAGGCGTCCGGTGCGTCAAGGACATCTGCGGCTACATCCTCGACACCTACGGCAAGTTCCCGGCGACGGTCGATCCGATCCAGTTGACGCTGATGATCCAGGCGCATCATCTCGACCTCGATTTCTACGACGCGCACATGAAACCGGGCGCCTACCTGGAGACCCACGAGCGCCATTTCCGGGACTGGCACGGCGGCGTCGAGCCGCGCAGGAGAAACTGAGGGAGGCGGACGGGCGACGGAGCCGTTCCGTCCCGCCGTCGACGGCGGCAAGCCGCCGGCCGGGCGGCTCCTCCGGGTCTTCAGCCCCGCGAACGGGAAGCGGGCCGGCCCGGAAGAGGGAACCGGACGCCGCCGCGGGGGCGGCCCGCCGGGAGTTCGGGGAGCGGCGGGAGAACCGCCCGGACCGCGGTCGCCTCCCGTCGGTTGCCGGGACCGGCCCGAAGCGGATCCCGGCGCCGCCGGGCGGAAAGGGGGGCGGGAAAGGCCCTTCGCCGCGGATCAGACGCTGTAGTACATCGAGAACTCGACCGGGTGCGGCGAGTGCTCGAAGTTGTAGACCTCCTCCCACTTGAGCTCGAGGAACCCGTCGATCAGGTCGTTCGGGAACACGTCGCCCCGGGTCAGGAACTCGCGGTCCTCGTCGAGCGAGTCCAGCGCTTCCCGGAGGCTGTGGCAGACCGTCGGCACGTCCTGGAGTTCCTCGGGCGGCAGGTCGTACAGGTTCTTGTCCATGGGGTCGCCCGGGTGGATCTTGTTCTGGATGCCGTCGATCCCGGCCATCAGCATGGCCGCGAACGCGTAGTAGGGGTTCGCCGCCGGATCCGGGAACCGGACCTCCACGCGCTTGCCCTTGGGGCTGCTGGCGAACGGGATGCGGCACGAGGCCGACCGGTTGCGCGCCGAATAGGCCAGCAGCACCGGCGCCTCGAAGCCCGGGATCAGCCGCTTGTAGCTGTTGGTGCTCGGGTTGGTGAAGGCGTTGATCGCCTTGGCGTGCCGGATGATGCCGCCGATGTAGAACAGCGCCGTCTCCGACAGATCCGAATAGCCGGAACCCGCGAACAGCGGCGTGTCGCCCTTCCAGATCGACTGGTGCACGTGCATGCCCGAACCGTTGTCGCCCATGACCGGCTTGGGCATGAAGGTCGCGGTCTTGCCGTAGGAGTGGGCGACGTTGTGGACGCAGTACTTGTAGATCTGCAGCGCGTCCGCGGTCCTGAGAAGATCGGAGGCCTCGACGCCGAGCTCGTTCTGGCTCGGCGCGACCTCGTGGTGGTGCTTTTCGGTGTGCACGCCCATGTCCTGCATCACCGTCAGCATCTCGGCGCGCAGGTCGCCCATGGAATCGACGGGCGCCACCGGAAAGTACCCGCCCTTGATCGCCGGGCGGTGTCCGGTGTTGCCCCCCTCGAGCTTGACGCCGGTGTTGTACGGGCCTTCCTCCTCGTCGAGCGCGTAGAACGTGCGGTTCATGGACACGTTGAAGCGCACGTCGTCGAAAACGAAGAATTCCGGCTCGGGGCCGAACAGCGCGCGGTCGCCGATGCCGGTCTGGGCGAGATGGGACTCGGCGCGTCTCGCCGTCGACCGCGGGTCGCGGCTGTAGGCCTGTCCTGTGCTCGGCTCGACCACGTCGCAGAACAGGATGAGCTGCTCCTGGGCGGAAAACGGATCCATCACCGCGGTCGAGCAGTCCGGAACCAGCGTCATGTCGGATTCGTTGATGACTTTCCAGCCTGAGATCGACGAGCCGTCGAACATGACGCCGTCCACCAGCAGATCCTCGTCCACCGTCCGCACCGCCTGCGTGGTGTGCTGCCACTTCCCGCGCGGATCCGTGAACCGGAAGTCCACGAACCGCACGTTGTGCTCCTCGATCATCTTGAGGACGTCTTTCGCCTCGCCCGTCATCTGCGTTCCTTTCCTGTATGGAGCGGCCCGGCCCCGGCGCGGCGTCAGATCGCCTCGGTGCCCTTTTCGCCGGTCCGGATTCTGAAAGCCTCGTCGATGGACGAGACGAAGATCTTGCCGTCCCCGATCCGCCCGGTGTGGGCGGCCTGCTGGATGGCCTCGACGGCGCGCTCGAGAAGCGAATCCTCGATCACGACCTCGATCTTCACCTTGGGCAGGAAATCGACGACGTATTCCGCCCCGCGATAGAGTTCCGTGTGCCCCTTCTGGCGGCCGAACCCCTTCGCCTCGGTCACGGTCAGACCCTTCACGCCGATCTCGTGCAGCGCTTCCTTCACTTCGTCAAGCTTGAACGGCTTGATGATCGCCTCGATCTTCTTCATGGCTGTCCAAGTGTTCCCGGTTGCGCTGGCGACGACACCAGCCGGTCCGTCGCCCGGTATGTGCCAGATCGCGGCGCGGAAGTCAAAGCGCGGAGGCCCGGAACGGGCGCCGGAATGCCCGCTTTTCCGCCATGCGGCTGCGCGAATTTCGGACAACTGCCCGGATTCCGTTCACCGCCCCGGATTCCGTCCTCCGCCCCGGATTCCGCCCGTCTCAGGACGGCGCCTCCCCGCGCGATTCGACGTCGAAGGCGGCCGCCATCAGCGCCCGCGTGTAGGCCGCCCCGGGCCGCTCGAAGATCCTCTCCGCCGGCCCCTGCTCCACGACCCTGCCGTGCCTGAGCACGACCAGATCGTCGGCGAGCGCCCGCACGACCCGGAGATCGTGGCTGATGAACAGGTAGGCCAGGCGGTGGCGTTCCTGCAGGTCCGAGAGCAGCCGGATGATCTGCGCCTGAACCGAGACGTCGAGCGCCGAGGTCGGTTCGTCGAGCACGACCAGTCTCGGCTTGAGAACCATCGCGCGGGCGATGGCGATGCGCTGGCGCTGCCCGCCGGAGAACTCGTGGGGGTAGCGGTCCTGCGTTCCGGGATCGAGGCCGACCTCCTCGAGCGCCGCGCCGACGACGGCGCGCCGCCGCGCGCGGTCGCGCGCCACGAGCCCGTGCACCCGAAGGCCCTCCTCCACGATCTGGCCGACCGACAGGCGCGGCGACAGCGACGAGAACGGATCCTGGAACACCATCTGCATCTCGCGGCGCAGCGGACGCATCGATTTCCACCCCAGGGGGTCGGTGCGGCGGCCGCGGAACGCGATCGCGCCCTCGCTGCGCTCGAGGCGCAGGATCCCCATGGCGAGAGTCGTCTTGCCCGACCCGGATTCCCCGACGACGCCCACCGTCCGGCCCTCGCGCACCTGCAGGTCGACCCCGTCGACCGCCTTGACGTGCCCGACCGTGCGCCTCAGCACGCCCCTGCGGATCGGGAACCAGATCCGCAGCCCCTCCGTCCGCATCACGACGGGCGCGTCGGGGGGCCGCGGCACCGGGCGCGGCGCGGGTTCCGAGGCCATCAGGTGGCGGGTGTAGGGGTGTTGCGGCTCGCCGAAGACGCGTGCGGTCTCGCCGGTCTCGACGATCTCGCCCTCGGTCATCACGCACACCCGGTCCGCGGTCCTGCGGACGATGCTGAGATCGTGGGTGATGAGCAGCATCGACATGCGGCGGCGGCGCTGGAGGCGGCGGAGCAGCGCCAGGATCTGGGCCTGGATGGTCACGTCGAGGGCCGTGGTCGGCTCGTCGGCGATGAGCAGGTCGGGGTCGTTGGCCAGCGCCATGGCGATCATGACCCGCTGGCGCTGCCCGCCCGAGAGCTGGTGCGGATAGGAGCGGAGCCGCGCCTCGGCGTCGGGAAGCCCGACCTCGCGCAGGAGTCCGACGATCGGCTCCCGCGCGGAGGCCCTGTCGATCCTCTTGTGGACCGCGAGGATCTCCCCGATCTGCCGTTCGATGGTGTGCAGCGGGTTGAGCGAGGTCAGCGGTTCCTGGAAGATGATCGCGATCCTGTTGCCCCGGATCCTCTGCAACGTCGCGGCCGGCGCGCCGACGAGTTCCCGCTCCTCGAGCCGGATCGACCCCGAGGGATGGCGCGCCGCCGGATACGGCAGCAGCTGCAGGATCGAGAGCGCGGTCACGGTCTTGCCGGATCCCGACTCGCCGACCAGCGCCACGGTCTCCCCCCTGCCGATGTCGAAGGAGACGTTGCGCACGGCGCGGACCTCGCCGTCTCCGCGGCCGAACGACACCGACAGGTCGCGGACCGCGACGAACGGCCCCTCGGGCGCGTCAGGCACGGAAGGTCTTTCTCGGATCGAAGACGTCGCGCACCGCCTCTCCGACGAAGATCAGGAGAACGAGGGTGAGCGAGATGCCGATCGTCGAGGTCAGCCCGAGCCACGGCGCCTGGAGGTTCGACTTCCCCTGCTGGAGCAGTTCGCCGAGCGAGGGCGAGCCCGGCGGCAGGCCGAGCCCGAGAAAGTCGAGCGCCGTCAGGCTGGTGATCGATCCGGTGAGGATCAGCGGCAGGAAGGTCAGGGTCGCCACCATGGCGTTCGGCAGCACGTGCCGGAACATGATCGTCGCGTTGCCGGCGCCGAGCGCGCGGGCGGCCTTGACGAACTCGAGGTTGCGCGCCCGCAGGAACTCGGCGCGCACCACGCCGACCAGCGCGGTCCATCCGAACAGCAGGAGGATCAGCAGGAGCGTCCAGAACCCGGGGACGATGACGCTGGACAGGATGATCAGGATGTACAGCTGCGGCAGGCCGCCCCAGATCTCGATGAAACGCTGGAAGAACAGGTCGATCCGGCCGCCGAAATAGCCCTGGACGGCGCCGGCGGCGACCCCGATGACCGATCCGAGCGCCGTGAGAATCACGCCGAACAGCACCGACAGGCGGAAACCGTAGATCACGCGCGCCAGCACGTCCCGGCCCTGGTCGTCGGTGCCGAGCACGTTGTCGGCCGACGGCGGCGCCGGCGCCGGGACGCGCAGGTTGAGATTCACGGTGTCGTGGCTGTAGGCGATCAGCGGCCACACCATCCAGCCGCCCTTCTCGGCGATCAGTTCCTGCACCTCCGGTTCGCGGTATTCCGCCTCCGTCTCGAACACGCCGCCGAACTCGGTCTCGGCGTAGGTTCTGAGCACCGGCAGGTAGAGCGCGCCGTCGTGCCACACCGCGAGCGGGCGGTCGTTGGCGACGAACTCGGCGGGCAGCGTCGCGGCGAACAGGGCGAGGAAGATCCAGAGCGACCAGAAACCGCGCCGGTTGCGGCGGAAGTTCCGGAGCCGCCGCCGGTTGAGAGGCGACACCGAGACGCCGAACGGGCGTCCCCCGGCGGGGCTTCCCGGGCTAGACATCGCGGCTCTCGAAATCGATCCGCGGGTCGATGATCGTGTAGGCCAGGTCTCCGACCAGGTTCATGACCAGGCCGAGCAGCGTGAAGAAGTAGACCGTCGCGAACATGACCGGGTAGTCGCGCTTGATGGCGGCCTCGAAGCCGAGCAGCCCCAGCCCGTCGAGCGAGAAGATGATCTCGATGAGCATGGCGCCGGTGAACAGGATGCCGACGAACGCCGAGGGGAACCCCGCGATGACGATCAGCATCGCGTTGCGGAACACGTGGCCGTAGAGCACCCGCCGCTCGGTGAGGCCCTTGGCGCGCGCGGTCTGCACGTAGAGCATGTTGATCTGGTCGAGATAGGAGTTCTTCGTCAGCATCGTGAGCGACAGGAAGCCGCCGAGCACGAGCGCGGTGACCGGCAGCACGAGATGCCAGAGATAGTCGAGGATCCGGCCGGCCGGCGAGAGTTCCCCGAAATCCTCCGAGACCAGGCCGCGCAGCGGGAACCAGTCCAGGAACGTCCCGCCGGCGAAGAACATGATCAGCACGATCGCCAGCACGAAGGACGGGATGGCGAAGCCGACGGTCAGCGCGGTCGTCGTCCAGGCGTCGAACCGGGTGCCGTCGAGAACGGCCTTGCGGATGCCGAGCGGAATGCAGACCAGGTACACCAGCAGCGTGGTCCACAGCCCGAGCGAGATCGACACCGGCATCTTCGAGAGCACGAGATCGACGACCGTCTCGTCGCGGAAGTAGCTCGTCCCGAAATCGAACCGCGCGAAGTTCCCCATCATCAGGAGAAACCGCTCGTGCAGCGGCTTGTCGAAACCGAACTGGCGCTCGAGGTCCGCGATGAATTCCGGATCGAGCCCCTGCGCGCCGCGGTAGCGGCCGTCGGAGGCGGTCTGCCCCGTCGTCGCGGGGGCGCCCGAGACCTCGCTTCCCGATCCGCTGATCCGCCCGGTCGTGCCGGCGTCGATGCCCGCCAGCTCGGCGATGATCTGCTCGATCGGGCCGCCCGGCGCGAGCTGCACGATGGCGAAGTTGATGATCATGATCCCGACCAGCGTCGGGACCATCAGAAGCAGTCGGCGGACGATGTAGGCGAGCATCGGGAAGGCCGGCGGCGGCCGTCTCTCACGGCGGGGGCAGCGCGCCGGCCGGCGGCGGGGGCGCGACCCCGTCGTCGATCATCGCGGCCTTCGCGTCGTCCTGCCACCAGGTGTCGAGCACGCCCATGCCGGGGTCGAAGCCGGGCGCGGCCGCGGGGCGGCCGAACCGGTTCCAGTAGGCGATGTTGTGCCTGTCGTTGTACCACTGGGTCACGACGTACCTGTTCCACATCAGGACGCGGTCGAGCGCGCGGACCGCGGTCACGAGCCCCGGCCGGCTGCCGGCCGCGAGAATCCTCTCGACCAGCGCGTCGACGACGGGATTCCGGATGCCGCCGAGGTTGGCCGAACCCTCGACGTCCGCGGTCGCCGAGCCGAATTGGTCGCGCTGCTCAGGCCCCGGCGTCACCGGCTGGACGATGCGCCGGACCACGACGTCGAAGTCGAACGAGTCGGTCCGCCGCTTGAAGTTCGCCACGTCGACGACGCGGATCGTCGCCGCGATGCCGAGCCGCCTGAGGTTGGCGATGTAGGGGTTGACGATGCGGTTGAAGCTCGCCTCGAACAGGAGGAACTCGATCGCGAGCGGCTCGCCCGCGGCGTTCACCAGGACGCCGTCGCGGATCCGGTGTCCCGCGCTCCGGAGAAGCCGCGCCGCTTGTCGCAGGTTCCCGCGGACGTTTCCGGAGCCGTCCGTGACCGGTGCCCGGAAGGGGGTCGTGAAGACCTCGTCGGGAACGCGTCCGCGGTAGGGCTCCAGCAGCGCGAGTTCGGCTTCGGAGGGGGCGCCGAGGGCGGCCAAGCTCGAGTTCTCGAACATGGAGTTGGTGCGCCGGTAGAGACCGAAGAACAGCGTCCTGTTGGTCCATTCGAAATCGAACGCGAGATCGAGCGCGCGACGGACGCGGACGTCCCGGAACTTGGCGCGGCGCAGGTTCAGGATGAAGGCCTGGACGCCGGACGGCAGGCGGTCGGGCAGGGACTGGCGGACGACCAGCCCCTTGCGCACGGGCGGCTTGTCGTACTGGGTGGCCCACTGGCGCGACGTGAACTCCTCGCGGAAATCGTACTGGCGCGAGAAGAAGGCGTGGAAGGCGATCTCGCGGTCGCGGTAGTAGTCGATCGCGATCCGGTCGAAATTGTGCCGCCCGCGGTTCACCGGAAGATCCCTCGCCCAGTAGTCGCGGACGCGCTCGTAGACGACCGAGCGGCCCCTGTTCATCTTCGCGATCCTGTAGGGACCGCTGGCCAGCGGCGCCTCGAACGTGGTCCGGTCGAATTCGCGGCGGTCGTAATAGGCCTTCGACAGCACCGGCAGCGCGGCGAGCCTGGTCGGGAGGTCGCGGTGACGGCCCTCCCCGAACGTGAACAGGACGCGCCGGGGGGACGTCGCCTCGGCGCGCGCGACGTCCCGGTACAGCGTGCGGTAGCGGGGGTGGCCCCTGGCGCGCAGGGTCTCGAAGGTGAAGACGATGTCGTCCGCCGTCACCGGCGAGCCGTCGTGGAAACGCGCCGCGGGGTCGAGGTCGAACGCGACCCAGCCCCCCTCCCGGGGCAGCTCGACGCTTTTCGCCACCAGCGCGTAGAGGGCGTCGGGCTCGTCCAGGGCCCGCGTCATGAGGGTGTCGAAGAGCAGCCGTTCGGCGAGCGCCTCCTTCTCCCCCCTGAAGATGAAGGGGTTGACGGTCTCGAAGCTGTCGATGCCGGCGACCCGGATGGATCCGCCCTTCGGCGCGTCGGGGTCGGCGTAGGCGAAATGCCGGAACCCGGGAGGGTGCCCGAGGCCGCCGAAGACGCTGATCCCGTGGCTTCGAACCGTGTCCGCCGCCGCGCCGGTCGCCGGGAACGCCGCCGCGGCGACGGCGAGAACCCCGAGAATCCCGAGAAGCCCGGAGCGGCGCCTCGCCCCGGCGGCGACCGGAACCCGTTCGGAGACGCGTCGCAAGATCAGCCCTGCTCCAGTTCGCTGTCCCAGTACAGGAAGTCCCGCCAGCTCGCGTGCAGGTAGTTCGGCGGGAACGACCGCCCGTTCCGCTGGAGCCGGTGGTTGGTCGGCTCCGCCGGCGGCGGGGACGGGGCCATTCCGCATTCGTCCGGCAGCCGGTCGCCCTTGAGCAGGTTGCACTCGGAGCAGGCGGCGACGACGTTGGTCCACTCCGTCTGGCCGCCGCGCGACCTGGGCACCACGTGGTCGAAGGTGAGTTCGGATGTTCCCGGCGCCACGCCGCAGTACTGGCAGGCGAAACGGTCGCGCAGGAACACGTTGAAGCGGGTGAACGCGGGCCGGCGGGACAGCGGCACGTAGCGCTTGAGGGCGATCACGCTCGGCAGCCGCACGGCGGAACTGGGCGAGCGGATCTCGCGGTCGTACTCCGAGACGATGTTGACGCGGTCGAGAAACACGGCCTTGACCGCGTCCTGCCAGCACCACAGCGACAGCGGGAAGTAGTTCAGCGGCCGGAAATCGGCGTTGAGCACCAGGGCCGGGCAATCCTGCGTCGCGGACATCTCTCGAATCTTCCACTTTTCCGGAACCGGCCTTGGGAACCGGAGCCTACCCCGGCCCCGCGTTCCGCGCAAGGAGACGCCGCGGATGCCTGGCCGGCGCGGGACGGTCCTGGCCGCGTTCCCCGAGCGGTTTCGGATGTTGCGGCCGGTGCGCGACAGTCCGGTTCCCGGCTTCGCGGCTTTCGGTCGGGACGTTTCCGTCTCGGATGCGGTCATCGCGGTTCCGGGAGGGTTGGCGGGGCGCGGCTCCGCCGTCCGTGCTTGACGGCGGAACCGGGGACTTCTAGCGTTTCGAGAACGAGAGACGGTTTTTCGCGCATGAACGGTCACTCGGTGATGCGGCGGCGTCAGAGGTTCGCGCTCTTCGCCGGATAGGCAGCGTCATGAATCGCACCGATCTGGAGCGCCTCGACGAACAGTGCGATCTGACGGGATCCCGGGACAGGTTCCTTCTCCCGGACGGCGTCCTGTATTTCGACGGCAACTCGTTGGGTGCGCTGCCGAGGACGACGCCGGACGGCGTCCGGGATCTGATCGAGACGGAATGGGGCGAGGGGTTGATCCGGAGCTGGCTCGACGCGGGCTGGTTCCATCTCGCGCGGCGCGCGGGTGACGCGGTCGCGCCGCTGGTCGGTGCGTCGCAAGGCGAGGTGGCGGTTTCCGATTCCACCTCGGTCAACATGTTCAAGCTTGCCTCCTCGCTGCTGCGTTCCGACGGCGTGCGGAGGAAGGTGCTCACGGAAAACGGCAATTTCCCGACCGACGTGTACATCCTGGAAGGGCTGGTCGACCTGCTTGGCGGCGGGCGCGAACTGGTTCGGGTGCCGCCGGACGGGATTGCCGGGGCCATCGACGAGGCAACCGCGCTGGTCGTGCTCAGCCATGTCGATTACCGCACGGGGACGGTTCTCGACATGGAATCGATCACCGCGCGCTGCAAGGCTGTCGACATCCCCGTCGTCTGGGATCTTTGCCATTCGGCCGGCGCGATACCGGTCGAACTCAACCGCTGGAAGGTCGACTACGCCGTCGGCTGCACGTACAAGTTCCTCAACGGCGGACCCGGCGCCCCCGCCTTCACCTACGTGTCGCGCGACGCGATCGACGCGTTCGAACCGGCGGTCACCGGCTGGTTCGGCCATGCCGACCAGTTCCGCTTCGAGGACCGGTACCGCTCCGCGGACTCGATAAGCAAGTGCCTCGTCGGCACCCCTCCGGTCCTTTCGCTGCGCGCGGTGCTCGACGGCGTGGCATGCTTCGACGGCATCGGCGTCGCGGATCTCGCGGTCAAGTCGCGGCGGCTTTCCGGTCTGTTCATCGAACTCGCCGACGAGAGGCTCGCCGCGCACGGTCTGAGGCTCGCGAGCCCGCGGGACGCGGCGCGGCGCGGCAGCCAGGTTTCGTTCCGCCACCCGGACGCCTACCCGATCGCGAAGGCCCTGATCGCGCGGAACCTGATCCCCGACTTCCGCGACCCCGACATCCTGAGATTCGGCATAGCCCCGCTCTACACGCGCCATGTCGACGTGTGGGACGCCGTGGCCACGATCGAGGCGGTCATGGCGGACCGCAGCTGGGAGGATTTCAGGACCGGGACCAGGGAAGCCGTGACGTGAGGATCGGACGATGCGCATAGGGGTGATCGGATACGGCTTCATCGGGCGTTCCGTCGTGGAACGGGTCGAAGCCAGCGGCGGGCTTTTCGAGACCGCCTTCGTCCATAACCGGAGCGCCGACGCCCTGGCCGGACTCGACCCCGCGCTCAGGCTCGACGACCTCGGCAGGGCGCGGGAACGCCGCCCCTCCCTGATCGTGGAATGCGCCCACCCGTCCTTCACCGACCGCTTCGGCGCAGGGTTTCTGGAGTTCGCCGACTACATGCCGCTATCCGTCACGGCGCTCGCCGACGACGGGACCAGGAGCCGGCTCGAGGAAGCGGCGGACGCGCACGGCACCCGGCTGCTGGTTCCGAGCGGCGCGCTGCTCGGCGGGGACGAGCTGTTGTCGCGGTCCGGGCGGTGGAAGCGGGTCAGGATCACCTTCAGGAAGCATCCCGACAACATCGACTTCGCCGACAGCGGCCTGGATCCGGACGGGATCGACGGCGAGACCGTGATCTACGAGGGCCCGGTCCGCGGCATCGCCCGTCTTTACCCGCGCAACGTCAACACGATGGTGACATGCGCGCTGGTCTCGACCGGCCTCGACGCCTGCGAGGCCCGTCTCGTCTGCGATCCCGGGCTCGACTGCGCGGTCGCGGAAGTCGAGGCCTGGGACTTCGAGGGCGGCGCGTTCCGCACCGAGAAACGCCAGCCCGCGGTCGGCGTCTCCGGCACCGAAATGCTGCATTCCGTCTGGCATTCCCTCCTGCGCGCGAGCGGCAAGCGGAGGCACGCCATTGAGTTGGCGTAGAGGCGCGCATAGGGTCGAAAGGAACCGAACTGGTCGCGGAGGAAACGATGCGCATGCTGAAGACATGGTCCGGGGCGGCCGCACTGGCCCTCGTCGCCCTGGTTTTCTCTCCTCATCCCGGATCGGCCGCCGGCAAGAGGGTCGCGATCGCGAGCCTCGGTCCGCATTCGGTCCTCAAGCTGGTGATCGACGGATTCAAGGCGGGACTGGCGAGCCAGGGCTTCAAGGACGGCGCCGGGGTCGAGTACGTGTACAAGGACGCCAATTTCGACCCGTCCCTGGTGGCCCAGGTGCTGACCGCGCTGGAGGCGTCCAGCCCCGACCTGCTGCTCACCGTCACCACCCCGATCACCCAGGCCTCCAGGCGGGCGATCCGCGACAAGTCGCTGCCGATCGTCTTCGCTCCGGTCACCGATCCGGTGGATGCCGGGCTGGTGAAGAGCTGGGACAGCGGAAGCGCGCGTTTCGTCGGCGCTTCCAATCTCCAGGACATGGACACCGTGATCGGAAAGGCGAGGGAAATCCTGGGCAGGGTCTCGACGATGGGTCTCCTGTTCAACCCGGGCGACGCCAACGACCGGGTCAACGTCGAATACGCCGAAGCCGCCGCCAGGAAAGCCGGCGTCGCGCTGAAGGCGATCAGCGTGGAGACGGTCAACGACATACCGAGCCGGGTGGAGGCGCTGAAGGGGGTCGACTTCATCTACCTGATCCCGTCGAGCATGCTGCAACCCTCCCTGCCGGTCGTGGCGGCCTCGGCGAAGCGCAGCGGGATACCGGTCATCAACGCGAGCCCCGCCGGCGTCAAGGAAGGGCATGTCCTGGCGGCGGTCTCTGTCTCCTGGCGGGATGTCGGGCGGCAGGCGGGTCTGCTGGCCGCGCGGATCCTGAAAGGCGCCAAGCCGTCGGAACTGGCGATCTTCAGGCCGAAGCCCGAAGATCACAGGGTGCTTCTGAGCGCCAAGCGGTTCGGCGATCTGAAGCTGCCCATACCCGCGGCCTTCAAGGACTGCAAATGCGTGATGTGAGGCGCGGCGGGTAGGGCGCGGTGCCGGTCGAGGTCCGGGGCGTCGACAAGGTTTTCTCGCCGGGAACCCCGAACGAGAGGATCGCGCTGCGGAACGTCGATTTCGCCCTCGAGGACGGCGAGTTCGCCGTCGTGATCGGCAGCAACGGCGCCGGCAAGAGCACGCTCCTGAACGCCCTTGCCGGCGAGGTGCCGATCGACGCCGGCCGGATCCTGATCGACCGCAACGATGTCGGGGGCCAGCCCGTCCACAGACGGGCAAGCCTGATCTCCCGCGTCTTCCAGGATCCGATGCTCGGCACCGCCCCCGGCCTCAGCATCGAGGAGAACCTCGCCGTCGCCGCCAGGCGGGGCAGGCGCAGGACCTTCCGGCTCGGCCTCAACCGGAGCAACCGGGAGCGTTTCCGCGAGAGGATGTCGACGCTCGGACTGGGGCTGGAAAACCGCCTGTCCGAAAAGGTCCGGTTCCTGTCGGGCGGCCAGCGCCAGTCGCTGGCCCTGGTCATGGCGGCGCTGCTCGCGCCTCGGCTGATGCTGCTCGACGAGCACACCTCGGCCCTGGACCCGCGTGCGGCCGAACTCGTGCTGAATCTCACCGCCGACGTGGTGACCGGGGAGGCCATCACCACTCTCATGGTCACCCACAACATGCAGCACGCGCTCCGCTTCGGCACCCGGCTGTTCATGATGCACGAGGGCGCGATCGTCCTTGACGTGGCGGCGGACGAAAAATCGGGGCTGACCGTCTCCGATCTGGTCGAGCGGTTCCACGTCACCGACGACAACCTGCTGCTCGGGTGACGGCGCCGGCATGGGTTTCGTCGAGGTCTATCTGAATCTGTTCACGGCAAGCCTGGTGCAGGGCGCGATCTTCGCCTTTCCGGCGCTCGCCGTGATGATCCCGTTCCGCATGCTGGGACTGCCGGATCTGACCTCGGAGGGCGGATTCCCGTTCGGCGCGGCGATCTTCGCGGCCTTGACGGTCGTCGGCCTCCACCCCGTGCTCAGCCTGGCGGCGGCGGTGCTGTTCGGCTTTGCCGCCGGCGTCACCACCGCGCTGATCCACCTCTGTCTGCGCGTGCCCTCCCTGCTCGCCGGAATCATCGTGCTGACCATGCTGTTCAGCATCAACATCCGCGTGATGGGTAAACCGAACACGGCGCTGTTCGACAACGATTCGATCTTCACCCTGGCGATCGATACCGACGGCGGCGGGCCGCTGGCCCAGTTCGCGCTCATCCTCGCCATGGTGCTCGTCCTCCTCGGAGTCTTCCATTGGTTCCTCAACACCGAGTTCGGCATGGCGCTCCGATGCGTCGGGGCCAACCAGGCGATGTCCCGGGCACAGGGCATCCCGACCCGTCTCTACATCGTCGCCGGATTCGCCCTGGCAGGCGGGTTCGGCGCCTTTGGCGGCGCGGTGATGGCCCAGCACCAAGCCTATGCCGACATCAACATGGGGGTTGGCGTTCTGATCGTCGGACTGGCGGCAACCATCCTCGGCGAAACCCTGGTCGGCCGGTCCTCCCTCATCCGCCAGCTCGTCGCCCCGGTGGCGGGCTCGCTCGCCTATTTCCAGGTGGTGGCCGTCGCCCTCGCGCTTGGCCTCAAGCCCTCGGACCTGAAGCTGCTGACGGGGCTGTTCGTGCTGGCCACGCTCGCCGTTCCAGTGCTGTTTCGGGCGAGACGGTAGCCCCGCTTCGGCCCGGGTCGCGGACATCGCCGATGTCCTTGCCCGTCCCGACGTCATGTCCGGCAGCTCCGCCGACCGTATCCGGCGTGACGACCGCAGGACCGCCGCTCCCAACCCGAACTTCCCCGGCGGATATTGATCCAAGTCGTTGCGGCGGCTTGCAGAACCGCCGTTTCGACTGAACTTCCGACCGATTCGCGGGTGATTTTTCCCGTAACACACTGTTTCCCAATCAACTAATGGAAATATGCGGTCGTCCATTTGTTCCCATGTAATGCAGACAAGGAGCTTGACATCACTGGATTACATACCCACAATGGTTCCCATGTACGTCGAGATCGTGCCCAACCGCAACTCCCGACCCGCCATCCTCCTCCGGGAGGGATGGCGCGAGGGAAAGCGCGTGCGCAAGAGAACCCTCGCCAACCTCACCGACTGGCCCCCGGCCAGGATCGAGGCCCTGCGCCGCGTGCTCAGGGACGAAACCCTCGTCGCGCCCGAGGACGCCTTCACCATCGTGCGCTCCAGACCCCACGGCCATGTCGCGGCCGTGCTGGGGACGGTGCGCAAGCTCGGCCTCGACCGGATGGTCGCCGCCCGGCCCTCGCGCCGGCGCGAGCTGGTGGTGGCCATGATCGTGGCCCGCATCCTCGCTCCGCGCTCGAAGCTGGCCACCGCCCGCGGACTGTGCGACGAGACGCTGGGCCACACCCTGGGCGAAGCGCTCGCCTTGGGCCCGGTCGACGCGGACGCGCTCTACGACGCCATGGACTGGCTGCTGCAGCGCCAGCGCGCGATCGAGCGGCGCCTGGCCAGGCGGCATCTCGCCGACGGCACCCTGGTGCTCCACGACGTCACCTCGACCTGGTTCGAGGGCCGCTGCTGCCCGCTGGCGCGCCACGGCTGTTCGCGCGACGGCAAGCGCGGCAAGCCGCAGATCGTGTTCGGCCTGCTGTGCAACGCCCAGGGCTGCCCGGTGGCGGTCGAGGTGTTCGAGGGCAACACCGCCGACCCGGTCACCCTGAGCGCGCAGATCGACAAGCTGCGCACCCGCTTCGGGCTTGTCCGGGTGGTTCTGGTCGGCGACCGCGGCATGCTCACCAGCGCCCGGATCCGCGAAGAGATCCAGCCGGCCGGGCTGGACTGGATCAGCGCCCTGCGGGCCCCGGCGATCCGCGAGCTGGTCGAAGGCGGGGCGCTGCAGCTCTCGCTGTTCGACGAGCGCGACCTGGCCGAGATCACCTCCCCGGCCTTTCCCGGCGAGCGCCTGATCGTGTGCCGCAACCCGCTGCTCGCGGACGAGCGCGCGCGCAAGCGCGAGGCCCTGCTGCGGGCCACCGAACGCGACCTCGACAGGATCCGCGCCGCCACCCGGCGCGACAGACGCCGCCTCGTCGGCCGGGACAGGATCGGCCTTCGCGTCGGCAAGGTCATCGGCAGGCGCAAGATGGCCAAGCACTTCGACCTCGAGATCGCCGACGACGGCTTCGCCTTCCGGCGCAACCGCGAGCGCATCGCCCGGGAGGCCGCGCTCGACGGTCTGTACGTCATCCGCACCAGCGTGCCCGCAAGCGACCTCGGCGCCCGGGACACGGTGCGCGCCTACAAGCGGCTCAGCCACGTCGAGCGCGCCTTCCGCACCATCAAGACCGTCGACCTCAAGGTCCGCCCCGTCCACCACTACCGCTCCGAGCGCGTGCGCGCCCATGTCCTGCTGTGCATGCTCGCCTGCCACGTCGAATGGCACATGCGACAGCGGCTCGCGCCGATGCTGTTCGACGACGACGACCGGGAAGCCGCCCGGGCCGGCCGTGTCTCGGTGGTGGCGCCGGCCACGCCCTCGCCGGCCGCGGGGCGCAAGGCCGCCACCCGGCGCACCCCGCACGGAGCGCCGGTGCACAGCTTCCGAACCCTCCTCGACGACCTCGCGACCATCGCGAAGAACCGGGTGCAGCCCGAGCGGGGCCAGGCCGAGCCCTTCGACATGCTCACCCGCCCCACACCGCTTCAGCAACAAGCCCTCGACTTGCTCGGAGTGCGCCTGTAGCGTACCCAGTGCGGGATCCTCGAAAACCGACGATGGTTCATGTGAACCAATGACTTGCGTCAACACCTGCTCCGGAAGTTCAGTTTCGAGAGGGCGCGCACCGGGTACGCCACAGGCGCACGCCGAGCAGGTCGAGAGCCCGGCGCTGCGCGGGCGGCGGTTTGGTGGTCAGGTGGAAGGGCGGTGCTCCGGCGAGTTTCGGCTGAACGCGGTTTCCGGCGATGGTCTCCAGATCGTCGAGGAGCGTGCGGAAGCCGTGCACCCGCGCTCCGTCCGGGGTCCGCTTGCAACGCGACGGCAAGTCTTCCGTTCGGCATGTCGCGGGGCGTTGCCGGACCGTGCCGCCGGGAACGGCGTCGAAGGCGCCCGCGTGGCCTCGGGCCCTCGGACCTGAAGCTGCTGACAGGGCGGTTCGTGCCGGCCACGCTCGCCGTCCCCGGTCGCGAACGCCGACGTGCCTCCCGCCACCGCTTCGTGCGCTCCGAACCGGCGAGGGCGACAAGGGCGGGCAGGAAACCCTCCCGAACCCCGGCGGCGACGCGAGGTGCCTCGGGAACGCCGGAAGGAGGTCGCCGGCCTCGCCGAGGCGCCGCTTCACGGCCGGCCGCCGCTGCCGGACCCGCGCCCGTGGCGCGACCTCCGGCACCGATCGGGCGCAACGGTCAAGCCATGCAGGCGCCGTCATGACGTCGCCGTTTCGCGCATGGTCGCCCGCGCTCGGTCAGAGGCGCCAGGAGAGGCAGGTTGATGTTGAGGTTCTCGCGCCCCACCCTGGTTTGATCGAGGACGCCTTCGACCGCGAGGGCTTTCGGGCAGGCGGCGGACGTCTGTCGCTTGGCGATGCCTGTCGCAACCGCGTCGCTGATTCGGCAACAGGGATGCACGAAGATCAGTTCCGCCAGTTCGCGGAACGGATCTTCGGCATCTTCCGTCGAATTGCGGCGGCTGTCCCGTCGAGAAGTTCGCGGACCGCGTGAATCCTGGCCGTGGTCCATTCGGCTGTCGCTCTGACAGCCTCGAGCATGAAGAGCGTCCACGTTTCCCAGGCCTGCCGGATCGTCACTTCAAGCGGATGCCGGTGGTACAGCGCCCTGTTCCGGAGGACATGCCGACCGAGATGGAGGACGGGAATGTCCGGCAGGTTCCTGTCGACGAGATAGAGCAGGTTCAGCACGCGTCCGGTGCGGCCGTTCCCGTCGACATGTCGCTCCAACGTGTCGATGAAACGAGAACATGTCGATGCATGCCGCAACGGCGAGCCGGCGGACCGGAAGTGCCGTGGGCTGTCCATCGGGTGACTCGCGCTCTGCTGCGGCTTCCCGGAAATCGACGGCAACCCGGCCGAACGCGCGACGAGGCCGGTTCCGCCCGGCCGGGAGAAGCGTCTTGTCACGGGCCCGGTTGGCTCCGTAGATCCTCCGGGTCGCCGCCTTCGACTTCGCGGGCGGCCGCGCCTATAGTCCCGCCATGCGCATCGCCAGCCGCCCGACCGTCGCGACTTGAGCCGTCTTGTCGTCATATCGAACCGGGTCGCTTCCGTCGACGAGGGCCGGACCAGCGTCGGCGGCCTCGCGGTGGCCGTCGGGGCCGCGCTCGAGAAGGCCGGCGGCATCTGGTTCGGCTGGAGCGGGGAGAGGACCGGCCGGCGGCAGAAGTCCCCGGAAATCGTCACCCGCGGCAAGCTGACCTACGCGACGGTCGATTTCACCGACCGCGACATCAGGGAATACTACGACGGCTTTTCCAACGGCACCCTGTGGCCGCTTCTGCACTACCGGCTCGACCTTGCGCAGTTCAACCGCCGCGACTATCTCGGCTACATGAGGGTCAACGAATGGCTGGGGCGGATGATCCGGCCGTTTCTCGAGCCCGACGACCTGATCTGGATCCACGACTACCATCTGTTCCCGATCGCGCGGACGCTGCGCCGGCTCGGCGTGCGCAACCGCATCGGGTTCTTCCTGCACACGCCGTTCCCGCCGCGGGAGCTGTTCGTCGCGCTGCCGTGGCACGCCGGGCTTCTCGAGGCCCTCTGCGACTGCGACGTGATCGGCTTCCAGACCGCGGTCGATCTCGAGTCGTTCCGGGCCTGTCTGGAGGACATCGGCGATTTCCGGGTTTCCGGCGACGGCGGCATCCGGGCTTTCGGCCGGAATCTGCGGGCGGAGGCGTTCCCCATAGGGGTCGACACGGACGACGTCCGCCGGGCGGCCGCGCGGCACGCGCGTTCCCGCATCCGCCGGCGACTGGACAGCGTGCTGCACGAGCGCCGCATGATCGTCAGCGTCGACCGTCTCGACTACAGCAAGGGGCTGGCCGACCGGTTCCGGTCCTACGCCATGCTGCTCGACGTCTACGGCGATCTCCACGGCAAGGTGTCGTTCATGCAGGTGGCTCCGCCGTCGCGCGCGAACGTCCACGGGTACGCGCAGATCCGCAGCGAGCTCGAGACCCTGGCCGGCAACATCAACGGACGGTTCGCCAATTTCGACTGGGTTCCCCTGCGCTATCTCAACCGCAGCTTCGACCGCGACACGCTGACCTGCTTCTACCGCGCCGCCGACGTCGGGCTCGTGACGCCGCTGCGCGACGGCATGAATCTCGTGGCCAAGGAATACGTGGCGTCGCAGAACCCGGACAATCCCGGCGTCCTCGTGCTTTCGCGGTTCGCCGGAGCGGCAAGCCAGATGTCCGAAGCCCTGCTCGTGAACCCGTACAACCACGACGAGGTCGCGGACACGCTCTACCGCGCGCTGCGTCTGCCGCTCCGCGAGCGGCGCCGGAGATGGCAGAGACTGATGGACGGACTCGCCGCCAACGACGTGCATCGATGGCGGAAGGATTTCCTCGGCGTTCTCGCCGGGAGCGCCGCCGAACGCTGAGCCGCGCCGTCATCCCCCGCCCGGGGAGGGGAACGTGACGGTGGCCGTCATGGCGAGCGCGTCCGTCGCGGTCGTCGCCCAGAGCCGGCACCGCCTGTTCTCCGGGGCTCCGTGAACGGAAAACGCCGCCGTGTCGTGGACCGGCGCCACCGCCCGCAGATCCATCGACGAAAGAGGCGTGTCCGGCATCTCGCGGCGGAAGAGATCCAGCATCAGCGTCATGATCAGCGGGCCATGGACGAGGAGCCCCGGGTGGCCCTCGACGTCGTGCGCGTAGTCCCGGTCGTAGTGGATGCGGTGGCTGTTCATGGTGAGCGCCGAATAGCGGAAAAGCAGCACGGCCGACGGCTCCACGGCGCGGCTCCACGCCGCCTCCGCGGGCGCCGGCCGCGCCTGTGGCGGCGCGGCGCCGGGGGCCGGGGCGCCGCGGTAGACGCGGGTGCGTTCCTCCCGGGTGGTCAGCCGGCCGTCCTCGCCGAGAACGTCCTCCGCGGTCGTGATGAAGTGCAGCCTGCCGGTGCCGCCTTCCTTCACCGAAACGTCCGAGATCGTGGTCACCTTCCGCAGGCGCTCGCCGACGCGGATCGGGCTCTCGAACCGCATCCTCGACCCCGCCCACATGCGGCGCTCGGCGGGAAACGGCGGCGTGAAGACGCCCTTCGCCGGATGGCCGTCGATCCCGGTGCGGGACAGGGGCACCGCCTCGTGGAAGCACAGGTAGTGCCAGGCGGGCGGCAGCGGGTCGCCCTCCCGGAAAGGCGGGTCGTCGCGGTCGAGGGTGGCGGCGAGGCAGTCGGCCGCCTGCGCCGCGGCGAAGCCGGGTTCCTCGATCGACCGGCCGATCCAGTCGCCGTAGCCGGTTGCCGGGCCGTTCATGCCGCGAACTCCTTCCTGAGGGCCTCGCTGTGCGCCCCGGCCGCGGGAATCGGGCCGGGCTCGCGGCCGCCGCCGTCGATCCGCGCCGGCGGCGCCGGCATCTCGACGGGGCCCGTGGGCGAATCCACGCGCACCCTCCGGAGCGCGGGATGGTCCGACAGCCCCGCGACGTCGTTGAGCTCGCCGAAGGCGATCTCCGCGTCGCGCAGTCTCCGCAGCAGCTCGTCGCGGCCGGGGCCGGAGAACGCGGCGGCGATGACGGCGTCCATCTCGGCGCGGTGCGCGCACCGCGCCTCGTTGTCGGCGAAGCGCGGATCCGCGGGCAGACCGGCGTCGAGCAGCACGTCCGCGCAGAAGCGCGCGAACTCCCGCTCGTTCTGGATCGCGACCAGGATCGGTGCGCCGTCCCGGGTGTCGTAGGCGCCGTAGGGATGGATGGACGGATGGTTGAGGCCGACCCGCTCGACGGTCCGGCCGCCGTAGTCGTGATGCAGCAGCGGCACGGTCATCCAGTCGGCCATGCCCGCGAACAGCGAGGTCCGGATCCATGCGCCCTCGCCGGTCCGTCCGCGGGCGATCAGCGCCTCGAGGACCGCCATGCAGGCGTACATCCCGCACGACACGTCGCAGGCCGACACGCCGACGCGGCCCGGACCCTCGGGGCGGCCGGTGATCGAGCACAGCCCCGACTCGGCCTGGACCAGGAGGTCGTAGGCCTTCATTCCGGCATGGGGACCGTCGTCGCCGTAGCCCGAGATGTCGACCGCGATCAGGCGCGGGTTGCGCCGGCGCAGGCCGGCCGCGCCGAGCCCCGCCCGCTCCGCGGCGCCGGGCGCGAGGTTCTGCACGAAGACGTCCGCGCGGTCGATCATGCGCCGCAGCAGCGCCCGGTCCCCGGGGCTCTTGATGTCGGCGACGAGCGATTCCTTGCCGCGGTTGAGCCACGCGAAATACGCGCTCTCGCCGTGCACGACGCTGTCGTAGTGCCGCGCGAAGTCTCCCCCCTCGCGCTCGATCTTGATCACCCGCGCCCCGGCGTCGGCGAGCCGCGACGTGCAGAACGGCGCCGCGACGGCCTGTTCCAGGGAGACGACGAGCACGCCGTCGAGAGGCCGGGGCGCCGCCATCGGTCAGTAGGAGCGCGGAAGCCCGAGCACGTGCTCGCCCACGAAGGACAGCACCAGGTTGTTGGAGACCGGCGCGATCCGGTAGAGGCGGGCCTCCCGGAACTTGCGCTCGACGTCGTACTCCTCCGCGAAGGCGAACCCGCCGTGGGTCTGCATGCACATGTCGGCCGCCTTCCACGACGCCTCCGAGGCGAGGTACTTGGCCATGTTGGCCGCGGGGCCGCACGGCTCCCCGGCCTCGAACCTGCGCGCCGCGTCCCCGACCATCAGGTTCGCGGCCTCGGTCTGCATGTGCGCCTCGGCGATCGGGAACTGGACGCCCTGGTTCCGGCCGATGGGACGGCCGAAAACGCGGCGCTCGCGCGCGTACTCGGTCGCCCTGGAGACGAACCAGCGGGCGTCGCCGACGCATTCGGCGGCGATCAGGATGCGCTCGGCGTTCATGCCGTCGAGAATGTAGCGGAAGCCCTTGCCCTCCTCGCCGACGAGGGCGTCGCCGGGGAGCCGGAGACCGTCGAAGAAGACCTCGGTGGTGGCGTGGTTGATCATCGTGCGGATCGGCTTGATCTCCATGCCGTTGCCGCGGGCCTCGCGCATGTCGACGATGAACACCGACAGTCCCTCGGTGCGCCTGGCGGCCGCCTCGGCGGGCGTCGTGCGCGCGAGAAGCAGCATGAGGTCGGAATGTTCCGCGCGCGAGGTCCAGATCTTCTGGCCGTTGACGACGTATCCCGAGTTGCCGTCCCTGACGGCCGTGGTGCGCAGGCTCAGCGTGTCGGTTCCGCTCGTGGGCTCGGTCACCCCGAACGCCTGGAGACGCAGCTCGCCCGACGCGATCCCGGGCAGGTATCTGCGCTTCTGCTCCCCGGAGCCGTGGCGCAGGATCGTGCCCATGATGTACATCTGGGCGTGGCAGGCGGCGCCGTTGCCCCCCGACTTCTGGATCTCCTCCATGATCGCCGTCGCGGCCGTGAAGCCGAGGCCCGAGCCGCCGTACTCCTCGGGAACGAGAACCGACAGGTAGCCGGCCTCGGTCAGCGCCTGGACGAATTCGGTCGGATAGGCCCGTTCCGCGTCGTGCCGGCGCCAGTATTCGCCCGGAAAGCGGGCACAGAGCCTGCGCACCTGCTCGCGGATGTCGGCATGGGGATCCGCCATGATCGCCGCCTTTCGGCCCCGGACGCCGGCAAGGGCTTGCGCGGCCCCGGACGGGATGCGGCCGCGCGCCGCGGCCGCAACGGAAACGGAGCATTACGCCAGCGCGCGCGGCGTGGCAAGAAGGGCCGGCCCGCCCGTGGCGTCCGGCGCGGGCGCGGACTATGGTTGGCGCGAATCTCCCGCGGACGGCTCCGGTGACCCTTCTCCAGCTAGCGGTTCTCGCCGTCGTTCAGGGCGTGACCGAGTTCCTGCCGATCAGCTCGTCCGGCCACCTCGTCCTGGTGCCCGCCGTGACGGGATGGCCGGACCAGGGCCTGGTGATCGACGTGGCGGTTCACGTCGGCACGCTGGCGGCGGTGATCGTCCATCTGCGGTCGGATCTCCTGGGGATGCTGCGCGGCGCCGCGGCCGGGGAGCCCGCCGCCGGCCGCCGGCTGCTGGGCCAGGCCGCGCTCGCCACGGTTCCGGTCATGATCGCGGGCGGGCTGGTGTTCCTGCACGCGGGGCCGGGCTTCCGCAGCGTCGCCGTCATCGGCTGGACCACGCTCGTGTTCGGGGTTCTGCTCTACGCCGCGGACCGCCTGATGCCGGCGGCCTCCCGGCTGGAGGATCTGACGTGGGGCAAGGCGCTGCTGATCGGCGTCGCGCAGATCCTCGCGCTCGTTCCGGGCACGAGCCGCGCCGGCATAACGATGACCGCCGGACGGTTTCTCGGCCTCGAGCGGGTCGAGGCGGCGCGGTTCTCGATGATGCTCGCGGTGCCGGCGATCGCCGCGGCGGGTGCCGCGGCCGTGTGGAAGCTCGCGGATTCGGGGTCGATCCCGCTCCTCGGGGAGGCGGCCGCCGCCGCCGCGATCGCCTTCGCCGCGGCGCTGGTCGCGATCCGGCTGATGATGGGCTGGCTTCGCAGGGCGAGTTTCGCGCCGTTCGCCGTCTATCGGGTGTTCCTCGGCGCCGCGCTGCTGGGCTGGGTCTACCTCTGAACCGCCCCGTCAGCTGTGCCAGACGCCGCGCCGGTAGCGGCGCAGATAGCCCGGCAGCACGGAGCGCAGCGCGGTGGCGCGGATCCCGAGGTCGTCCAGACCGGGATGGTCGCCGGAGACCACGTTGTCGCAGCGCAGAAGCCGCACCTGGTCCGGGGTCAGCGGCGGCGACGGCAGAAGCCCGAGTGCCGGCGCCAGGCACGAGGCGAGCGCGAAGGGGACGGGAACCAGCGGTCTGCGCCGGTCGATCTCCTCGAGCAGGAGCGCCATCAGTTCCCTGAATTCGAGAACCTGCGGCCCGCCGAGTTCCCAGGTTCCGCCGGTTCCGCCGCGGTCTCCCGCGACGCCGGAGACGGCGCGCGCGACGTCGCCGACATAGACGGGCTGGAATCTCGTGCGTCCGCCCCCGACGAGCGGCAGCGCCGGAGCGAGGCGCGCGATCGCGGCGAACCGGTTGAAGAAGTCGTCCTCGGGTCCGAAGACGATGCCCGGCCGCACGATGTCGGCCTGCGGGAACGCCTCGCGCACCGCCGCCTCGCCCCGGCCTTTCGAGGACGCGTAGCGCGCCTCCGCGCCGGGATCGGCGCCAAGCGCCGAGACGTGCACCAGACGCTCCGCGCCGGCTCGGCGGCTGGCCTCGGCGATCCGTCGCGCGCCCTCGGCATGGACCGCCTCGAATCTCTGGGGGCCGCGCTCGGCCAGGATGCCGACGAGATTGACGACGGTGTCCGCGCCCTCGACCGCGGCGGCGACCGACGCGTCGTCGCGGACGTTGGCCTGCAACGGCACGATCTGGCCCACGTCGCCCAGCGGTCTGAGGAAGCCGGCCCGTTCGGGCCTGCGGACGGCGGCCCGGACGCGCGCGCCCGTCCTGGCGGTTTCGGCGACGACGTAGCGGCCGACGAACCCCGACGCGCCGAAAACGGTCACGACACCCATGCGCTCGCGAACTCCGCAACTGAGGCTCCGGCTCATAGTCGGTCCCCGGCGAGGCGTCAACTTCCCGCCGTCGTCACCGGGCGGAGGCCTTCTCCGCGTCGTGCCACCAGCTCGTGACGTCCGGTCCGTACGGGGGATGTTCGGGAATCCCGAACCGGTTCCAGTACGCCATCCGGTCGATCCGGATGTGCCACTGGGGAATCACGTAGTGGTTCCACAGCAGCACGCGGTCGAGGGCGCGGGTCGCGGCGACCACGCCCTTGCGGTCGGTCGCGGCGACGATCCTCTCGACCAGATCGTCGACGGCGGGGTTCTTGATGCCCGCGAGGTTCCGGCTGCCCCCGCGGTCGGCGGCCGCCGAACTCCAGTAGTCCCGCTGCTCGTTGCCGGGCGATTCCGACTGTCCCATGCTCGAGACGACCATGTCGAAATCGAAGGCGATGAGGCGGTTGACGTACTGCGACTGGTCGATGGTGCGGACCGTGGCCTCGATCCCGAGGCGCCCCAGGTTCCGCGCGAACGGCGAGACGATGCGCTCGAAGGCGGGGCTCACCAGCAGGATCTCGAAAGCGACCGGCCTCGAGGTCGCCGGCGAGATCAGCTGACCGTTCCGCACGTTGTAGCCGTTCGCCTTCAGCAGGCGGAGCGCGGTCCTGAGACCGTTCCGGACGTTGCCCGATCCGTCGGTGGCCGGCGGCTCGTAGACGGCGGTGAAGACCTCGTCGGGGATCCTGCCGCGCCAGGGCTCGAGCAGCGCGAGTTCCTCCCTCGAGGGCGGCATCCGCGCCGCGAGTTCCGAATTCGAGAAAAAGCTTCTGGTTCGGGCGTACTGGCCGTGGAAGAGGTTCCTGTTCGACCATTCGAAGTCGAAGGCGTGGGCCATCGCCTGCCGGAGCGCCGGGTCGCCGAACTGCGGGCGGCGCAGGTTGAACACGAAGGCCTGCATGCCCGTGGGCCGGCGGTGCGGCACCTCCTCGAGCCTCACCCTGCCGTCCCGGCGTGCCGGGAAGTCGTAGCCGGTGGCCCAGAGCAGCGACGTGTTCTCCATGCGAATGTCGTAGCGGCCGGCCTTGAACGCCTCGTGCGCGACCGTCTGGTCGCGGTAGTAGTCGAAACGGATCCGGTCGAAGTTGTACCGGCCCCGGTTGATCGGGAGATCCGCGCCCCACCAGCCGGGCACGCGCTCGAGCTCGACATGGCGTCCGGTCTCGAAGTCGCCGACTCTGTAGGGTCCGCTTCCGAGCGGGCGGTCGAGCGTGGTCCTGTCGAGCGCGCGCCCTTCCCACCATTTCCTGGACAGCACCGGCAGCTGCCCGACGATCTGCGGCAGCTCTCGGTTCGGGGGGCCGCGGAAGTCGAACCTGACCTTGTGATCGCCCGTCTTCACCCCGCGGGCGACGTTCCTGTAGTAGAAGCGGTAGTGGGGTCGGCCCTTGTCCTTGAGCGCGTCGAGCGACCAGATCACGTCGTCGGCGGTGATCGGGGAGCCGTCGTGGAACCTCGCTTCCGGGCGCAGGTTGTAGACGGCCCAGGAAAGGTCGTCGGCGACCTCGACGCTTCCGGCGATCGCGCCGTACTCGGCGGAAATCTCGTCCGGGGAGGACGCGAGCAGCGTCTCGTGGACCAGGCCGAGTCCCGAGGCCGGCGTCCCCTTGGTGGAGAAGGGGTTGAGGGAATCGAACGTGCCGATGCTGTGCCGGCGCAGCAGGCCGCCCTTGGGCGCGTCGGGGTTGACGTGGTCGAGATGGCGGAAGTCGGCGGGATACTTGAGCGTTCCGACCAGGGTCAGGCCGTGCGACACGGTGCTGCCGCTTCCCGCCGCGGGCGACGCCTGCCCCAACGCGACCGCCGCGGCGGCGGCGGCGACGAACCTGATCATGCGAGGACTCCGGCTCGGTGGAAGTCGTCGGCACTATAGCGGGAGCGGGACCGGGGGAAACGGGAGGTTCGCGGGGCGGAGCCGTTCTTCGACCCCCGCGACGGGAAGTCCCGGCCGCCCCGCCGAAGTCCCCGACGTCCGCGCGGATGCGCCGGATGCGCGGCCGGAAGCCCGGCCGCGCCCGCCTGCCTCATCCGCCCAGCAGTTCCAGCGCCTGCCGGTGGACCCGGGCGTCGCCGGCGGCGACGACGTCGCCGCCGGAACCGGTGCCGACCGGTTCGCCGGACCAGTCGGTGAAGATTCCGCCGGCCTGCTCGACGACCGGCGCCAGCGCGCAGAAGTCGTGGGGCTTCAGGCCGGATTCGACGATCAGGTCCACCGTCCCCGCGGCGAGCAGTCCGTAATTGTAGCAGTCGCCGCCGAAAACCGCGTGTCTCGCCTTTCTCTCGACCGCGGCGAACCGCGGAAGCTCGGCGGGCGCGAACAGGCGCGGAGACGTCGTCGCGAGCACGCAGTCGGCAAGGTCGCCGCAGGGACGGACCCGCACCGGACCGCCGTTCAGGCGGGTCGCGACGCCGTCTCCGCCGAGCCAGCGTTCGCCCGACACGGGCTGGTCGATCAGGCCGAGGACGGGCCTTCCGGCGCGGGCGACGGCGACGAGAGTGCCGAAAATCGGCCGCCCCGCGATGAACGATCCCGTGCCGTCGATCGGGTCGAGGATCCACACGGTCTCCGCGTCCGGCCGGACGTCGCCAAATTCCTCCCCGACGACGCCGTCGTCCGGCCGCGCCCGCGCGAGAATGCCGCGCATCGCCCGTTCGGCCTCCCTGTCTGCGGCCGTCACCGGAGTCGCGTCGTCCTTGACGTCGACCGCCGTCGGGATCCGGAAATGGCGCCTGACCGCCTCGGCGGCGGCGTCGGCGAGCGCGTTCGCGACGTCGACGAACTCGGGCGGACAGGCCGGGGGCATGGCGCGGTCCGGAACGGGCGGCGGCGTCCGGGCGTCCCTCAGCGCCGGGTGGTGGCCGCGACCATCTCGACCTCCACGAGGAACTTCGGGTCGGCGAGGCCGGCGACCACGAGGAGCGTGGACGTCGGGCGGTTCTCGCCGAGAAACTCCGCGCGGATCCCGGAATAGGCGGGGATGTTCGCCGCGTCGGTGAGAAAGTGCGTGATCTTGACGACGTCGCTGACCCGCAGGCGGTTGTGCCCGAGCACGGCGAGGCAGTTCCTCCAGGCGTTGCGGGCCTGTCCCTCGAAGTCGTCGGGCAGGTCGCCCTCGAAGTCGATCCCGACCTGGCCGGCGACGAAGGTCAGCTTGGCGTTCTCGGGAACCTCGACGCCGTGGGCGTAGAGACCGAGCGGAGGCTGCATGATCTCGGGGTAGAAGGCGCGGTTTTCCATCGTCGGCTCCTGTTGCGGCAGGTCGGTTGCCGCCTGTCTATCGGACCCGCGGCGGCGCCACAAGATCAGCCGTAGCGCGCCCGGAGATGCGCGACGAAGGCCTCGGCGCCGAGCGGGGCGCCGGTGGCGCGTTCCATGATCTCGTCGGTCGTGCCGGACGAGGCCCGGCGGTGCACGTTGTCGCGAAGCCACGCCACGAGCGGCGCGAACTCGCCTTTCGACACGTCCGCCGCCAGGTCGGGCATCGCGTCCCTCGCCGCCGCGAAGAGCTGCGCGGCGGCGAGCGCCCCGAGGGTGTAGGTGGGAAAGTACCCCCAGGCGCCGTCGTACCAGTGGATGTCCTGCAGGCAGCCGAGCCGGTCGTCCGGCGGCCGCAGCCCGAGGAGCTCCTCGAGCCCGTCGTTCCACGCCCGGGGGATGTCGTCGACCGGCATGTCCCCGCCGATCAGGGCGCGCTCGATCCGGTAGCGGAGGATGACATGGGCCGGATAGGTGACCTCGTCGGCCTCGACGCGGACGAGGCCCGGCTCGACGCGGCGGTTCAGGAGACAGAGGTTCTCCGCCTCCCAGGCCGGGCCGGAGGCGTCGAAGGCCTCGCGGATCAGCGGGGCCGCGAACTCGAGAAACTCCCGGCTGCGGCAGACCTGCATCTCGATCAGGAGCGACTGGCTCTCGTGGAGCACCATGCCGCGGGCCCGGCCCACCGGCTGGTAGCGCCACTCCTCGGGAAGGCCCGTCTCGTAGAGCGCGTGGCCGGTCTCGTGGAGGACGCCCATGAGCGCCTCGGAAAAGCCGTTCCCGTCGTAGCGGGTCGTGACGCGGACGTCGTCCGGGGCGCCGCCGCAGAACGGGTGCAGGCTGACGTCGAGCCGTCCGCGCGCGAAATCGAACCCCAGCGCCTCCATGAGCCGCCGCGCGAGCCTCCGCTGGCGCGCGACGGCGAAGTCCCCGCCCTCGAGCGCCAGCGGCGCGCGTCCGGCCCGGACCGAACGCGCGCGCTCGAGAAAGTCCGGCAGGAAGCCGGCGAGCTCGTCGAACAGGGCGTCGATCCGCGCCGTCCGCGCGCCCGGTTCGTGGGCGTCGGCGAGGGCCTCGTAGGGCGTGCATCCCAGCGCCTCCGCGACGGCCTGCGCCCTGGCGCGCGTCAGTTCCAGGGCCTCGGCGAGAAACGGCCGCACGCGCGCGAAGTCGCCGGCGGGGCGCGCCTCCCGCCAGGCCATCTCGCAGGCGAGACCGGCGCGGGTCTCGGCCTCGACGAGGCCCGGCTCGACGGCGGTCGCGTGAAGCCAGCGCCGGCGCATCTCCGCGAGATTGGCGCGCCGCCAGGCGTCGCCGCCGTCCTCCGCCCGGTCCAGGAGTTCCCCGACGGCGGGGTCGCTCTCCATCCCGTGCTCGACCAGCCGGAGGGCGGCGAGCTGTTCGGCGCGGCCGCCGGCGCTCCCCGCGGGCATCATCACCGACATGTCCCAATGCAGGATGCCGGCCGCCTCGCCGAGCGCGGCGATGCGGCGGAAGCGGGTCTCGAGCTCCTCGACGGCCTGCACGGGCCTACCGCCTGCGCATCTGGTGGACGGCGAAGACGCCGGCGAGCGCGGCCGCCAGCCCGAACCAGGTGAGAGCGTATCCGAGATGGCGGTTCGGGAGCGCCGCGCCGGGCCCCCCGGGCTCCGGATAGCCCGTTCGTCCGGCGGCCGGAAGCAGTTGCAGATGGAACGGCTTCGCGTCGTCGAGACCGGCCGCCTCCGCCATCCGGGGCGCGTCGACGAAGAACCACTCGCCGCGCGCGGGGTCGTTCCGCGGCTGCCAGGCGTTCGACCGTCCGCCGGCGCGCAGGAGCCCGACGACGAAGACTTCGCCGGCGGGTTCCGGGCGGGGCGCGGCGTCCGGCGGCATCCACCCGCGGTCGACGAGGACGGCGCTGCCGTCGGGGAGCGCCAGGGGCGTGACCAGCCCGTGGCCCGGCCGGCCTCGGCGCAGCCGGTTGACGACCCGCATCCCGCGGTCGTGGAGATAGCGGCCCCTGGCGGACACGCGCCGGCGCTCGAGGCTCCGCCAGTCCCGGATCTCCCCGATGGCGACCGCCGGCGCGGCGAGCCGCGCCGCGCGCTCGGCGATCAGGCCCTCCTTCCACTCGAGGCGCTGGAGCTGCCAGAACCCGAGTCCGACGAGGAGCGCGAACGCGGGCAGGGCGCAGAGCGCCAGCCGGACGTCGAGGCGCCGGCGCGGCGCCGCGTCAGCGGCCATTCCCGTGCCCGCGCGGCGGGACGGCCGCGGGCGGCGGCGGCGCGGGCCGGGGTTCCCGCGCGGTCATGCCGCGGCTCCGCGCCGTTCGGCCACCCGCGCGGCGACCGGGGCGGCGCCCGGTTCCCAGCGGCCCTCCCCCTCGAGCGCCATGACGCCGGGCATGACCTCCCGCGCGAACAGTTCCATCGACCTCGCCGTCATGTCGCGGGGCATCGAGGCGATCTGGAACATGCCGAGGAAGTGGCCGAGCCCGACCCGGGCGTGGCATTCGGCGAGCCTGCGGCCGACCGCGTCGGGGTCGCCGACGACGATCACCCCGCGCTCCATCAGGGATTCGACGGTGTGGGTCGAGACCAGGCTGGACTTGGTCCGGAGCACGCGCTTGTGGGATTCGATCGACATGTAGCCCGGCGGCAGCAGCATCTCCGGGGTGTAGCGGAGCAGCTTGTTGAAGAACATCTCCACGTGCGGGCGGGCTTGCTCGACCGCCTTTTCCGCGGTCTCGGCGACATGGACCGGCGCCGCCCAGCCGAGCTGGTCCGAGACCGCCTCGTACCCGGAATCGTGCGCCGCCTGGCGGTAGGCGTCGTGGAACCTGACCACGTTGTCGAACGGCGAGTAGGTCTGGAGATAGGTGTACCGGCGGTCCGGATGGGCCGCCCACTCGATCGTCTCCCGCGAGCCCTGGCTCGGCACCCAGATCGGCGGATGGGGGCTCTGGAACGGGCGCGGCCAGACGTTGACGTACTCGAAGTGGTAGTGCCTGCCCTCGAACGCGAACGGCCCCGTCTCGGACCAGGCCCGGACCACGAGGTCGTGGGCCTCGTGGAAGCGCTCGTGGCTGTGCGCCGGGTTCGCCCCGAGCGAGTAGTACTCGCAGCCGAGGCCGCGCACCATGCCGCTGATCAGGCGCCCGCCGGTGATGCAGTCGATCATCGCGTGCTCCTCGGCGAGCGTGAGCGGGTGGTCGCGGATGCCGAAGGCGTTGCCGAGGATCGCGATCCGGACCCGCTCGGTGCGGCGCGCGAGCGCCGAGGCCATGACCACGGGCGAGGGCATCAGCCCGTAGGCGTTCTGGTGATGCTCGTTGACGCAGACGCCGTCGAAGCCGAGCTCCTCGGCGAGCTCGAGCTCGTCGAGGTAGCGGTTGTAGAGCGCGTGCCCCTTGACCGGATCGAAGTTGGAGTTCGGGTAGACGACCCAGCAGGTGTCGTGGTCGCGGTCGTAGTCCGGGTCGAGATGCCCGTAGGGCATCAGGTGGAACAGGAAGACCTTCACCGCCGCCCCCCGCGCCGCGACGGGGCCGGGGTCATTCGGCCGCCATCCGTTCGGAGCCGGCGAGTTCCCGGAG
Organism: Alphaproteobacteria bacterium; assembly: GCA_965214975.1. Taxonomy (GTDB): domain Bacteria; phylum Pseudomonadota; class Alphaproteobacteria; order MPNO01; family UBA830; genus JAJEBT01. The sequence goes on along the minus strand of OZ244055.1, from coordinate 2,893,053 downwards.
CGCAGGCATCACGTCCCGCGCGAAGCGCCGCATGCTGGCGACCGTCGTCCGGTGCGGCATGCTGGCCACCTGGAACATCCCGAGGAAGGTGCCGATGCCGGCCTCGCGGTGGCAGGCCGCGAGGCGCTCGCGCACCGTGTCGGGCGAGCCGACGACCACGATCCCCGTCTCCACGAGTTCCTCGAGGGTCCGCGTTTTCGACAGCCCGTCCTTGTGCTTCATCACGTTCTTGTAGGAGCGCAGCGTCAGGTAGCCCGGCGGCAGCAGCATTTCCGGGGTCATGCGCAGGAACTTGTTGAAGAACGCCTCCATGTGCGGCCGCGCCTCCTCCGTGGCCGCCTCGTCGGTTTCCCCGACGTAGATCGGCGCCGCCCAGCCGACCTGGGATTCGGCGGCCTCGTAGCCGTACATGCCGCGGGCCGTCTCGCGGTACTGGCGGAGAAACTTCCTGACGGCGGCGAACGGGCTGTAGGTCTGGAGATAGGTGTACCTGCGGTCCGGATGGGCCGCGAACTCGATGGTTTCGGCCGATCCCTGCGACGGGCACCACACCGGAGGATGGGGCTTCTGGAACGGCCGCGGCCAGACGTTCACGTACTCGAAGTGGTAGTGCTTGCCCTCGAACGCGAACGGCCCCTCCTCGGTCCAGGCCCGGATCACCAGGTCGTGCGCCTCGTGGAAGCGTTCGTGGCTGAACGCGGGGTTGGCGCCCAGCGAGTAGTATTCGGCGCCGATGCCGCGCACCATGCCGCTGATCAGGCGGCCGCCGGTGATGCAGTCGATCATCGCGTGCTCCTCGGCGAGCGTGAGCGGATGCTCGCGGATGCCGAAGGCGTTGCCGAGGATCGCGATCCTGGCGCGCGAGGTGCGCCGCGCCAGCGCCGCCGCCGGCACCACCGGCGACGGCATCAGCCCGTAGGCGTTCTGGTGGTGCTCGTTGACGCAGAGCCCGTCGAAGCCGAGCTCCTCGCCGAGCTCCAGCTCGTCAAGATAGGTGTTGTAGAGATCGTGGCCCACCTTGGGGTCGAAATTCGCGTTCGGGTAGACCACCCACGACGCCTTGTAGTGCCGGTCGTAGTCGAGATCGAGGCAGGCGTAGGGCATGAGGTGGAACAGAAAGCACTGCATGGTTCTTCCCCCTTCGGCCGAAGCGGCAATATAGCCGCCCGCTCCGGCGGCGGCTATAGTCGCCGCCGGAGCGGGCCGCGCTCGGCGGCAGGACGAACGGAGGCTCACCGATGGCGATCCGCCTCGGCTATCTTCTCCCGACCCGCGAACGCGTCATGGCCGGCGTGCACGAGACCCGCGAGATTCTCGATCTCGCGGCGCATGCCGAGGACGTCGGCCTCGATTCCGTGTGGCTCGGGGATTCGCTGCTCGCCAAGCCCCGGCACGACCCGCTGACGCTGGTCTCGGCGATCGCCGGATGCACCCGCCGCGTCGGCCTCGGGACGGCGGTGCTGCTTCCGATGCTGCGCAATCCGGTGCTTCTGGCCCATCAGCTCGCCACCATCGACCGCGTCAGCGAGGGGCGGTTCGTCGTCGGCATCGGCATCGCGCGGGACACGCCGGCGATCCGCAACGAGTTTCTGGCCGCGGGGGTTCCCTTCGAGAAGCGCGTGGGCACGATGATGGAAGGCGTGCGCCTGTGCCGCGCGCTGTGGAGCGGCGACAAGGTCGACTGGGACGGGCGCTGGACGGTCCGCGGCGCCGAGCTGGCGCCGACGCCGTTCACGCCGGGCGGGCCGCGGCTGTGGGCGGGGGGCGGCGCGCCCCAGGCGCTGGAGCGCGCCGGAAAGTCGTTCGACGGCTGGTTCCCGTCCGGTCCCGGCGCCGGCGACGACTGGGGGCGGAGCTGGGAACGGGTGCGGGCGGCCGCCTCCGGCGCTGGCCGCGAGCCGGACGCCGTCGTGGGCGCGGCCTACGTCACGGTCGCCGTCGACGACGACCGGGCGGCGGCCGAGGCCGAACTCGACGACTATCTCGAACGGTACTACCTCCAGCCCGCGGCGCAGATCCGCGGGATGCAGTACACCTTCGCCGGACGCGAGGCGGAGGCGGCGGCCTGGCTCAAGCGGTTCGCCGACGCGGGGGCCTCGCATCTGTGCGTGCGCTTCACGGGCCCGCGCGACCGCGAGCAGATGGAGACCCTGGCGGCCATGCGGCGCGCGCTGTCTTCATGAGCGGACCGCTCGCCGGAGTCCGCGTCCTCGACCTGACGTCGGTCGTTCTCGGGCCGCTGGCGACCCAGATCCTCGGCGACCTCGGCGCCGACGTCGTCAAGATCGAGAACCCCGCGGGCGACACCACGCGCCAGACCGGCCCCGCGCGGTCGGCGGGCATGGCGGCGCTGTTCATGGGGCTCAACCGCAACAAGCGCTCGCTCGTGCTCGACCTCAAGAGGCCGGCGGCGCGCGACGCGCTGTGGCGGCTGGTCGACGGCGCCGACGTGTTCGTGCACTCGATCCGGCCGCAGGCCGTCGAGCGCCTCGGCTTCGGGCCCGGCGAGGTCCGGGCCCGCAATCCGCGGCTGGTCTATGCCGGCGTTCACGGATTCGGCGCCGACGGCCCGCTCGGCGGCGCCCCGGCCTACGACGACGTGATCCAGGGCATGAGCGGCAGCGTCGACCTGATGGCGCGGCTGACCGGCGAGCCGCGCTACATGCCGACGGTCATGGCCGACAAGACCTGCGGCCTGGTCGTCGCCTACGCCGTCGCCGCGGCCCTGTTCGAGCGCGAGCGGTCGGGGCGGGGCCAGTTCGTCGAGATCCCCATGTTCGAGACCATGGTCGCCTTCAACCTCGCGGACCATCTCTACGGCGAGACCTTCGAGCCGCCGGAAGGCCCCGCGGGGTACGCGCGCGTGCTGGCGCCGTCGCGCCGCCCCTACGCGACAAGGGACGGGCACGTGTGCGTGCTGATCTACACCGACGCCCAGTGGCTTCGCTTCTGGACCGAGGTCGGGCATCCCGAGCACGCGGAAGATCCGCGCTTCGACACGCTGGCGAGCCGCGCCGAGAACATCGACGAGGTCTACCGCCTGGCGGCGTCCTACGTCGCGGGACGCTCCACGGACGAGTGGCTGGAGACCCTGGACCGGCTCGAGATCCCGTGCGGACGCGTCGCGCCGCTGGACGGCCTGTTCGGCGACCCCCATCTCGACGCGGTGGGGTTCTTCTCGCGCGCGGACCACCCGACCGAGGGCGCGGTCAGGGTGCCGGGCGTGCCGGTGCGCTTCGAGCGCACGCCCTGCGCGGTCGAACGGCTCCAGCCCGGCCTCGGCGAGCACAGCGCCGAGATTCTCCGCGAGGCGGGACTCGGCGAAGGCCAGATCGCCGCGCTGTTCGCCGAAGGCGCCACCGCCGCGCCGGCATCGTGACGGGGGATCCGCCATGAAGACGATGGGCATCGGGCTGCACTGGGACGAACTCGAGGTCGGCCAGAGATTCAGGACGCTGAACCGCACCATCACCGAAGCGGACATCGTGGGCTTCATCGGCGCGACCGGGATGGTCGAGACGCTGTTCACCGACCTGACCTTCGGCGACCGGGGCGGCGGCGTGATGGGCGGCCGGGTGGTTCCCGCGGCCTGCACCTACACCATCGTGGAGGGGCTGCTGTGCCAGTCGGTCATGCAGGAAACCGGGCTCGCGCTGCTCGAGATCGAGAAGAAGGTGCTCGCGCCCGTGTTCGCGGGAGACACGGTGCATGCGGAGGTCGAGGTCGCGGCGGTGCGCCCGACCAGCAAGGGCAACCGGGGAATCGTGACCACGGACAACGCGGTGGTGAACCAGAAGGGCGACGTGGTGATCCGCTACCGCGCCGTGCGCATGATGGCGGGCAGTTCCGGCGGCTGACCGGAGCGCCCCTGGCGCGGCCCGTCGGGCGGCGCCGCGCTCGGTGGCGGGAGCGTGCTATCATGGGGCGGAACGTCGCGGGGGCGCGCCCCGTCGGAATCGTGCGGAGAACCCGATCATGACCGACCGGATCAGAGGACTGCACCACAACGCCTACCGTTGCCGCAACGCCGAGGAGACGCGGAGCTTCTACGAGGATCTGCTCGGACTGCCGCTCGCGCACGTGATCAAGGCCGACACGGTGCCGAGCACCGGGGTCTCCGATCCCTACGTGCACCTGTTCTTCGAGTTCGCCGACGGCAGCTACATCGCGTTCTTCGATCTCGGCGACGAGACCGCCTGCACGCCCGATCCGGAGACGCCGTCCTGGGTCAACCACTTCGCGATGTCGGTGGGCAGCGTCGAGGAGGTCGCGGCGTGGAAGGAACGGCTCGGGAGCGCCGGCATCGACGTGGTCGGGATCACCGACCACGGGTTCGTCAAGTCGATCTACTTCTTCGATCCCAACGGCATGCGGCTCGAGATCACCTGCGAGGTCACCGGCGAGGACGCGCGCCGGGCCCACCGCGAGCGGGCGCATGCCGATCTGAAGGCGTGGACCGACGGCCGTCCGCCGCCGCCGACCAGCTACCGGCGGTTCGCCGCCTGAGCCGCCGCCGGCCCGCCGGCGGAATTCGCCGGAGACCGTGACGCCCCCCGGGACCGCCGGCCCGCCCGCGGGGGCGCGCGCCATCGCGGCGTGGCTGTTCGTCTGCGCGGGCCTCGTCTTCGCGATGGTGCTTCTCGGCGGACTGACGCGGCTCACGGAGTCCGGCCTCTCGATGGTCGGCTGGAAGCCGCTGACCGGCTGGCTGCCGCCTCTCGACCGCGGGCAGTGGCTCGCCGAGTTCGAGGCCTACCGCCGGACGCCCGAGTTCCGGCTGCGCAACTCGTGGATGACGGTCGAGGACTTCCGGGGAATCTTCTGGCTCGAGTATCTCCACCGCCTGTTCGGCCGCGTCATCGGCGTCGTCTACCTGCTGCCGTATCTCTGGTTCGCCGCCCGTTTCCGGCTGTCCCGGCGCCTGCTGGCGCTGCTCGCGGTTCCGTTCGTTCTCGGCGGCGTCCAGGGCGTTCTCGGCTGGTACATGGTCAGGTCCGGTCTCGTCGACGAGCCCGCGGTCAGCCACTACGCGCTCGCCGCCCATCTCGCGCTCGCGGCGGCGATCTACGTCTGCCTGCTCCATTTCGCGCTGAGGCTGCGGCGCGGAAGCCGCCCGGCGCCCGGGGTCCGGGGCGGGGCGGCGGTGACCGCCCTGGCGTTCGCGACGATGGTGTGGGGGGCGTTCCTCGCCGGCCTCGACGGCGGCGCGGTGCACAACACGTTTCCGCTGATGAACGGCCGGTTGCTGCCGGAGGAGTTCATGGCGCTCGCGCCCTGGTGGCGGGACGTCCTCGAGAACGTCGCGACGGTCCAGTTCGGGCATCGCCTGCTGGCGGTCCTGACGGCCGCCGCGGCGGCGCTGCTGTGGTTCCGCTGCCGCGGGACGGCGGCCGGCGGCCGGGCCGCGGCGCTGGCGGTCGCGGTTCTCTGCCAGTTCGCGCTCGGTGCGGTCACCGTGCTCCACGGCGCGCCGCTCGCCGTCGCGTGGCTGCACCAGGCCGGCGCGATGGTCGTGCTGTCCTGCGGGGTCTGGGCCTCGCAGGGAGCGTCCGGGGTTCCGCCGGACGCCGGACGGCCGCGCGGCTGAGGCGGCGGACCTTTCCGCCGGCCATGCCCCGGCGCGCCGCGGCCGGGAACGGCGCGTCGGGCCGGCGCCGGAGCACCGGAAAAGAGACGGGTTGAGGGCGGTCGATGCGGAGCGGAGGCCCGGGTTCGCGCCCCGGCTCCGGCGCCGCATTCCGGGGCGAACGCGCGACGCCGGCTTTTCTTTTGGTCGGGGGCGGCCTAACTTGTGTCCGGAATCCCACGACGGCGGAAAAACGATGTTCATCCAGACCGAAGACACCGCGAGCCCCGAAACCGTCCGCTTCCTGCCCGGCCGCGAGGTGTTCCCGGGCGGCAGCCTCGATCTCGGCTCCCCGTCCGAGGCCGCGGGAGCGCCTCTTGCAAGGCGCCTGTTCGACCTCGGGTCGGTGGCCCGCGTCGCGCTCGGCCCCGACGACATCCGGGTCACGAGAGCCGCCGGCGCCGAATGGCACGAATTGCGGCCGCGGATTCTCGCCGCGATCATGGATCACTTCATGTCGGGCATGCCCGTCGTCGAGGAAGCCCGGGCGCCGGAGTCCGGGCCGGAGGAGAAGCTCGAGGGGCCGGCCGCCGAGATCCGCGAGATCGTCGACACCCGCATCCGACCGGCCGCCCGGGACGGCGGCGGCGACGTCTCGTTCGCGGAGTTCCGCGGCAACGTGGCCTATCTGCGTTTCGACGGCCCGGCCTACGGGATGATGCAGCCGATCCGCAACATGCTGGCGCACTACGTTCCCGAGGTCGAGGACGTGCGCGACGCCATCGAGCTGGAGGACCGGCCGGGGCTGGAGACCGAGGAAGGCAGGGCCATTCTCGAGTTGCTGGACACCCAGATCAATCCGCAGGTCGCCGCCCACGGCGGCCACATCTCGCTGATCGACGTCAAGGACGCCACCGCCTTCGTGCGGCTCGAGGGCGGGTGCCAGGGGTGCGCCGCGTCTTCGGCGACCCTGCGCCAGGGCGTCGAGATCGAGATCAAGAGGCTGGTGCCGTCGATCGCCCATGTCGTGGACGTCACCGACCACGCGGCCGGCACCAACCCCTACTACGGCTGAGCGCTTCCGGATCCGGTTGCGGGCCGTCGCCGCCGAGGGCGGGGGCCGGCGGCAGTGGCGGGACAGGCCGCGGCAACGCCGGCGCGCCGCCCGTCGGGCGGACGGAAACCGGCCCCGCCCCGCGGCAAGGTATGAGGTCATGGCGAAACATGGGATAATGCCGGTGTCGGCGACAGCCGGTCGCTCCGCACGGAGACCGGATCGGACCGTCTCCACCGGCACCCTGACAACGCGAAAGGAAAGACGATGACAAGCTCGACATTCAAGGGCCTCGCGGTCGCCAGCGCCGTCGCGGCGGCGCTGGCCATGCAGACCGCCACGCCGGCCGCGGCCGCCGAGAACGAGAAGTGCTTCGGCGTCTCGCTTGCCGGCAAGAACGACTGCGCAGCCGGCCCCGGCACCACCTGCGCCGGCACCGCCAAGGTCGATTACCAGGGCAACGCCTGGAAGCTCGTGCCCAAGGGCACCTGCGTGACCATGGAACTGCCGGAAGGGCGCAAGGGCTCCCTCGAGGCGCTCGACCGCGACCTCCCCGCCTGAAGCCGGCCCGGCCGCGTCCCGGAGACCTCCGGGACGCGGCAAGCCGGCTCCCGCCCGCCGGAAGAGGGCCCGGGATGGACGGCATGAACGGAACGTGGGACCGCCTGCCGCCGAAGGCCGGCGTCGGGCACAAGCCCCAGCATCTGGGAGACGTCCTGGCCGCGCCCGGCCCGGTCTCCTGGGTCGAGATCCATGCCGAGAACTACATGGCGGACGGCGGTTCCCGCATCGCCGGACTCCGGCGGCTCGCGGAACGCTTTCCGGTCTCCTGCCACGGCGTCGGCCTCTCCATCGGCTCCGAAGGCCCGCTCGACACCGAGCATCTCGACCGTCTGGCGCATCTCGCCTCCTGGCTCCGGCCCGCCAGCGTGTCCGAGCATCTCGCCTGGTCCGGCCATGGCGGCGGCTATCTCGCCGACCTGCTGCCGCTGCCCCGCGACGAGGCGACGCTCGGGCGCGTCTCGGACCATGTCGACCAGATCCAGGACCGCCTCGGCCGTCCCATCCTGCTCGAGAACCCCTCCAGCTATCTCGGCTTCTCGTCCAGCAGCATGGACGAGACGGAGTTCCTGGGCGCGGTCGCCGCGCGCACGGGTTGCGGCCTGCTGCTCGACGTCGGCAACGTGCACGTCTCCGCGGTCAACGGGGCGTACGACGCAGGGGCCTATCTCGACGCCTTTCCGCTGGCCCTCGTCGGGGAGATCCATCTCGCCGGCCACGAGGTCGCGGCGGACGAGGACGGCGCGCCGCTCCTGATCGACGCCCACAGCAATCCGGTCGCCGATCCCGTCTGGGCGCTCTTCTCCCGCGTGCTCGCGCGCTCGGGGCCGCTGCCGACCCTGATCGAGTGGGACAGCGACGTGCCGGAATGGCCGGTGCTGGCCGCCGAGGCCGCGCGCGCCGACGCCCTGCTGGCGGCCTGCCATGCCTGACTACCAGGGCGCGTTCGCGGAAGCGCTGCTCGACCCCGGGAGGCCGGCGCCGCCGGGCCTCGTCCGGCCGGACGGCCGGCCGGCGGGACGGCGCTTCGACATCCACCGCAACAATGTCGTGGTCGCGCTCGTCGAAGCGCTCGGCGAGGCGTTTCCCGTCGTGCGGGCCGTCGTCGGGGACGAGTTCTTCGAGGCGATGGCGGGCGTCCACGTTCGCGCCCATCCGCCCTCCTCGCCGCGCATGATGTTCTACGGCGAGAGGTTCCCGTCCTTCCTCGAGGGTTTCCCGCCGGCGGCCGGGCTTCCCTACCTGCCGGACGTGGCGCGGCTCGAATACGCGCGAACGCTTGCCTGCCACGCGGCCGACGAGCCCGCCGCCGACCCCTCGGTGCTGGACGGGCTCGACGCCGCCACGCTCGCGCAAGCGGGATTCTCGCTGCAGGCCGCGTGCCACGTGCTCCGTTCGGCGCATCCGGTCCACGCGATCTGGCGTTTCAACGCGACCGGCGACAAGTCGCCGGTGCAACCCGCCGCCGAGGACGTTCTGGTGTCCCGGCCGGACGGGGAGGTTCTCGTGCGGCTCCTGCCGCCGGGCGGAGCCGCGTTCCTGCTGGCCCTCCAGGGGGGCGCGCCGCTCGGCAGGGCGGCGGAGCTGGCCGCGGCCGACGCGCCGGCGTTCGACCTCGGCGCCGGTCTCGCCTCCGTCTTTTCGGCGCGCATCGTCAGCGCCATCTCGCTTCATCGATAGAACAGGCCGGGAGGACACGCGATGAACGCTCTCTACCGCCTCGAGGACAGGATTCTCGGGCCGCTCGGACAGGTGCTGGACGGGGCCGTCGCCACGACCCTGGCCCGCCTCGTTTTTCTGGCGACCCTCGCCACGTTCTTCTGGGCTTCGGCCGCGACGAAGCTGGGGGACGGAATCGGCGGCATCTTCTCGCCCTCCGCCGGCGCCTACGCGCAGATCCTGCCCGCGCAGATGGAGGCGGTCGGCTATGACGCGTCGAGGCTCGGCCTTGTGGCGGATCTGGTCGTGCTGGCCGGCATGTGGGCGGAGTTCGTCATCCCCGCGATGATCGTGCTGGGCCTGTTCACCCGGGCGGCAAGCCTCGCCATGATCGGCTTCGTCCTCGTCATGAGCGTCGTCGACATCGCGGGGCACGGGGCCGACGCAACGACCATCGGCATGTGGTTCGACAACGTTCCGGACGCGAAAATCCTCGATCAGCGGCTCCTGTGGATCTTTCTGCTCCTGATTCCCGCGGCCCGCGGCGCCGGTCCCGTCTCGCTGGACGCACTGCTGAAGCGCGACGGCGCGTAGGGCGCCTCCCCGAGACGGGTTCCGCCGGGGCCTCGGCGGATTCACCGCGCGGCACGGGCAGGATCGTTCCGTCCGGAGGGGGTCGCCGGCCGCCTTGGCGGCAGGGAGAACATGGCGGCGAAAGGCTGCCGGGGCGAGCCGTCGCCGCTTGCCCGCTGAAGGCTCTCGTCGCGCTCGACTCGCGAAACGCCCCGGGGAGGGCTTCGGCGCGCTCCCCCGACCGGGAGTCTTGCAAGTGGCTCCGGCAAGCCGGTATCGTCCGGCCGCAAGCGAGATGCCGTCCCGTCGATGGAGCCGTCCTCCCGGATCGACGATGGCCTCGCATGGCGAACGGCACGGTCGCCCGCAGGCCGACCGTCACCTTTCAAGCGACATCAAGACCCGGAGACCAGCGTCATCGATTCGGCGCCTTGCTCCATCGAGGCTGTCGTGTCCCGCGTCCCGCAAGGGAGGCCCATCCGCCGACCGGCGCTTGAAAGCAAGGTACAGCACCCTGCCTTCTCCAAGGAATTCCAGACCGACGCGGTTTCCATGCCCGTCCTTCCAAACCGCGCGGAGGTTGCCGTTTTCCAGCAACACGAGGTTGCCCCTGCGAAGACAAGGGTCGGATCTGACGAAATTCCAGAAATCGCTCTCCGAACCGGAATTCATCACGTATCCGTCTTGTTCGGCATAATCGCGCAATTCTTCGATTCTCCTTTGGCAGGCTTGCCGATCAGCCCCGACCCGCCTGTCCGACGCGGAGGGGCGGCCGCCAGTGAAGGAGGTGCCGGTCGGTGTCTTCGTCATCTTGCGATCACGTGAGTCGGCCGGGTCGGCCGATGCCGGCTTCGTTTGCGGGGATCCGACCCGAGGACGGTCGCGCGCTCTCAGCCGCCGGCGGTCGCGTAGGTCGGGCCGCCCCGCGTCGCCCAGCCCGTGAAGCGGTAGTCGAGGGCCGCGAAAATCGCGTACATGCCGATGGCCATGACCGCGATGACGATGAGGCCGGCGAACATCAGCGGCGTGTTGAACGTGGAGCTCGCCACCAGCATCAGGTGCCCGATGCCGTTGCCGCCGGCCACGGTCTCGGCGATGACCGCGCCGACGAAGGCCAGCGTGATCGCGATCTTCAGCGCCGCGAACAGGTAGGGCAGCGAACGCGGGATCCCGACCTTGATCACGATGTCGCGCTCGTGCGCGCCGAGCGCCCGCAGCACGTCCTTGAGCTCGGGCTCGATCGTCGCGAGCGCCACCGCCATGTTCACGACGATCGGGAAGAAGCAGAGAATGAACGCCGTCAGGGTCGAGGTCGCGAGGCCGATGCCGAACCACAGCATCAGGATCGGCACGATGGCGACCTTGGGGATGGAGTTGAACGCGACCATGAGCGGGTAGACCGCGGCGTAGACCGGCCGCCACAACCCGATGGCGATGCCCATGGCGACGCCGAAGACCACGGCGATCCCGAAGCCGAGGACGGTCGCGATCAGCGTCGTCAGCGCGTTCTGCCACAGCGCGACGCGGAACTCGTAGATCGCGTAGAACGACTCGATCGCCGAGGGAAGCTCGATGCGGGAGATGTTGAAGGCGTGGACCGCCGCTTCCCACAGGACCAGCAGGGCCAGCGTGACGATCCACGGGGAGCCGTGCTCCAGCAACGCTTTCTTCATCGCCCGTTCTCCTACTGGCGCGCCACGTTGATGTGATGGCGGAGATCCTGGACCAGTTCCACGACCTCCCGGCCGTACAGGTCGTCGAGCTTTCTCGGCCGGGGCAGTTCCACCTCGCGCTCGAGAATGACCTTTCCCGGGCGCGCGCTCATGACGTAGACGATGTCGGACAGGTACACCGCCTCGCGCAGGTCGTGGGTGACGAGGATCACGGTGCAGGCGCGCTTGAGGTAGAGCGTCTGCAGGACGTCCCAAAGTTCCTCGCGGGTGAACGCGTCGAGCGCCCCGAACGGCTCGTCGAGCAGCAGCAGCTCGGGTTCGTGGACCAGCGCGCGGCAGAGCTGGGCGCGCTGCTGCATGCCTCCGGAAAGCTGCCACGGGGCGCGGTCGCCGAACCCGTCGAGTCCGACGGTGGCGAGAAGCTCGTCGGCGAGCGCCCCGTAGCGCTCCTTCTCCTTGCGGAAGTTCTGCCGGTGGGGCTCGACGATCTCCAGCGGCAGCAGGACGTTGTCCCGCGTCGAGCGCCACGGCAGGAGCGTGGCGTTCTGGAACGCCATGCCGACGATCTTGAGCGGCCGCGTCACGTCCTCCCCGGCGACCGCGACGCGGCCGCCGTTGGCCCGGATGAGCCCGGCGACGACCTTGAGCAGCGTGGACTTTCCGCAGCCGCTGGGTCCGACGAGGGCGACGAACGCGCCTTTCTCAACCTTGAGGGACGCGCCGGAAAGCGCGAGAGTCCCCTCTCCGGCGCGATCGTCGGCCGCGTTGCGGTAGACGAGATCGACGCCGTCGATGTCGATGAAGCTCATGGCTCGGGCGGGGGCGGGGTCCGGCGGGCCGGACCCCGCGCCGCTGTCCTATTTGTGGATGAAGCGCTCGCTCTTCGGCGGCAGGAACGAACGGTCGAACATGTCCTCCGCCTTGGGCGGGTTCTTGAGCCCGTAGGCGAGCGCCGCCTGCTCGATCGATCTTTGCAGCCGGGCCATGTCGACGTCCCCGTAGCCGTCCTTCCTCACGTTGGGCGTGAGGATGCAGCACTCCACCCCGAGCCGGAGCCGGTCGGCCTCCACCTTCTCGTTGACCAGGGGCTCGAACTTCTTCGCCGAGGCCACGGCGAGATCGGGCTTGAGAACGGTGTCGCGCGCCGCCTTGTAGGTGGCGCGGATGAAGCCCCGCACGGCCTTCGGGTGGTCCCGCAGGAACGCGGGCGAGACCGCGATTCCGTTCGAGTAGGACTCCATGCCGTTGTCGCCGTAGAGGAAGCAGCGGATGTCGGATTCCTTGTAGCCGGCGGCCTTGACGGCGAGCACCGTCGAGAAGATGTGGCCGGAAACCGCGTCGACCTGGCCGCGGAGCAGCATCGGCTCGCGCAGGCGCGGGTCCATGTTCTTGCGGTCGACGGAGCCGGCGTCGATGCCGATGGCCCGGGCGAAGGCCGGGAACAGCTTGTAGCTGGCGTCGAAGACCGGCGCGCCGAGCGTCTTGCCGACCAGGTGCCGCGGGTCGGTGATGTCCGACTTCGAGAGCACGCAGATCGAGAACGGCGGCTGCTCGTACAGCATCATGACCGTCTTGATGGCCTTGTCCGGATTCTCGGCGTTGTACTGGATGATGGCGTTGATGTCCGCCCATCCGATGTCGTGGGTGCCGGCGACGAGCCTGGTCACGGCGGCGGCCGAGCCCTTGCCCGCGTCGATCTTCACGTCCAGCCCCTCGTCCTTGAAGTAGCCTTCGTACTGGGCGATGAAGCTCGGGCCGTGCGTGGACTGCGGAACCCAGTCCAGCGTCAGCCGGACGGAGGTCTGCGCGCCGGCGCCGGCCGACGCGAGAACGGCGGCCGCGGCGAGCAGGCCGCTGCCGAGACGCAGTATCCTTGCGGCAGATCCCGGAAGTCGCATTTGTCTGTCTCCCCTGTTGCGCGGCCTGCGCCGGCACCGCCGACGCGGTCGCGGTCGTCGTCTTCCGGACGTTCCCTCTTGCGGAACGCGCCGGATTCCGTGGCTCTCCGGCCGTCCGCGGTTTCGCGAAGCGGTTCCGGAGCGCGGGGATGCTAGCAACTTCGGCCGTGCCGCGCCACACGCGGTTCGCGGGCCCCGGGAAGGCCGCCCCGGGTCCGGAGCCGCGTCCGCGCGGCGCCGTGGCGTTTCCGCCCGAAGCCTGCTATCCGGTGCGTTCGACGAGCGGGGCCGCCGGAGGGCCCCGGAGCGAACGGTTCGGAACGGACGCGATGACGGCGGATCCGGGAACGGTCCCGCGACGCGGGCAAGGCGCGAAGGCCGCGGATCCGGCGGCGGGATCCGGACGCGCCGCCGGCGACTGGCCGCGCACGGTGTTCGACCGGCTGGTCGACGCCGGCGTCTCGCTGTTCGCCTACGTGCCCGACGCCGGCAACGCGCGGATCGTGCGGTTGGCGGAAGAGCACGACGCGACGCGCGCGGTCCTGCTGTCGAACGAGCAGGAAGGCGTGGCGCTCTGCGCCGGCGCCGACCTCGTCGGCGGCCGCGCCGTGCTGCTGATGCAGTCCTCGGGCGTCGGCAACTGCCCGAACATGCTGTCCCTGTCCAAGGCCGGGAACTTTCCGCTTCTCATGATCGTGACCATGCGCGGAGACCATGGCGAGCGGAACCCGTGGCAGTACCCGATGGGCGAGGCGACCGCGCCGGTTCTCGCCGCGATGGGCGTCCGGATCGTGCGCGTGGAGCGCGAGAGCGACGTCGCGGGGGCGGTGGACGCGGCGCTGGCGGAGGCGTTCTCGGCCGGTCAGCGCGTCGCGCTCGTGCTGTCGCAGAAGCTTCTCGGCGCCAAGGATTTCGGGCCGGCGACGGCGTGACGCCGGCGGGCGCGGTTGCCGGCTTTCCCGCGGCGCGGCGGGAAAGCCTCCCGCGACGCCTCAGTCCGGGTGCGTCCGCTCGCCGTGCGCCGTGAGGTCGAGCCCCTCGATCTCGTCCTCTTCGCCGACCCTGAGCCCGATCGTCCCGTCGATGGCCCTGACGATGATCCAGCTGATCGCGGCCGACCAGACGACCGTGACGGCGAGGCCGGAGGCCTGCGCGAGGAACTGCCCGCCGACGGTCACGCCGTCGCCGAGGCCCATGCCGCCGAAGGCGGCCGCCCCGAAGACCGACGTCAGCAGGATGCCGAGCGCGCCGCCCACGCCGTGAACGGCGAAGACGTCGAGGGAATCGTCGATCCTCATCCGCTTCTTGACGAGGCCGACCGCCCAGAAGCAGACGGCCCCCGCCAGCAGGCCGAAGGCCAGCGCCCCGACCGGGCCCACGAACCCCGAGCCCGGCGTGATGGTGGCGAGCCCGGCGACCATGCCGGTGACGATGCCGACCAGGCTCGGCTTGCCGTAGCGGATCCACTCGATGCCGGCCCAGGCCAGGGAGGCCGTCGCGGCGGCGATGTGGGTCACCAGCAGGGCCATGCCCGCGCCGCCGTCGGCGGCGAGCGCCGAGCCGCCGTTGAAACCGAACCAGCCCACCCACAGCATGGCGGCGCCGATCATGGTCAGCCCGGGATGGTGCGGCGGCTGCACCTCTCCGGGGAAACCGCGGCGGCCGCCGAGGCGGCGGGCGATCACGAGCGCCGAAACCCCCGCGGTGACGTGGACGACGAGGCCGCCCGCGAAGTCCTTGACGCCGAGATCGGCAAGCCAGCCGCCGCCCCAGATCCAGTGGCAGACCGGCGCGTAGACGAGAACCAGCCACACCGCGCTGAACCACAGAACGGCCGAGAACCTGATGCGCTCCACGTAGGCGCCGACGATCAGCGCCGGCGTGATGACCGCGAAGGTCATCTGGAAGGCCGCGAAGACGCTTTCGGGAATCGTGCCCGAGAGCGTTCCGGCCTCCATGCCCCCGAGAAAGACCCTGTCCAGGCCGCCGATCCAGCGGTTGGCCGGGCCGCCGTCGCCGAAGGCGAGGCCGTACACGAGCACGACCCACAGGACGGACATCAGGCACGCGACCGAGAAGCACTGCATCAGGACCGACAGCAGGTTGCGGGCGCGGACCAGCCCGCCGTAGAACAGCGCGAGGCCCGGAAGCGTCATGAACAGGACCAGGGCCGTGGACGCGAGGATCCAGGCGGTGTCCCCGGAATCCAGGCCGTCGGCGGCCCGCGCTCCGCCCGGAAAGGCCGCGAGAAGGGCCGCGGCCGGCAGGACGATCCTGTGCATGGCGTGTCTCCGTGCGTGTGTTCAGCCGGCCTGCGGCCGGGCCTGTTCCGCCGCCGCCATCATGGCCTCGGCGACGAGCATCTCCGTTTCGGCCCGTTGCCGGGCCGGTTCGCCGTCGGCCTCCGCGAGGGCCTCGCGCGCCGCGGCGGCGCGCCGCTCCGCGGCGGCGCGGTCGAGATCGTCGAGATCGACGGCTTCCTCCGCCAGCACCGTGCAGCGCCCGCCCGCGACCTCGGAGAACCCGCCGGCCACGAAGACGCGCGCCGCGACGGCGCCGTCGTCGTGGATGTCGATGACGCCGGGGCGCAGCGTCGAGACCAGCGGGGCGTGGCCCTCGAGCACGCCGAAATCCCCCTCGGCGCCGGGGATCACGGCCATCGCGACCTCCCGCGACATCACGAGCCGCTCGGGCGACACGAGTTCGAAGACGAGCGCCATCGGCCGTTCTCCCGACGGGGCCGCCGGTCAGGCGGCCGCCGCCATCTCCTTCGCCTTCTCGACGGCGTCGTCCATCTTGCCGACCATGTAGAAGGCGGACTCGGGCAGGTCGTCGTACTCGCCGCCGACCAGGGCCTGGAAGCCGCCGATCGTGTCCTCGAGGTCCACGAACACCCCCGACATGCCGGTGAACACCTCGGCGACGTGGAAGGGCTGCGAGAGAAAACGCTGGATCTTGCGCGCGCGCGCCACGGTCAGCTTGTCCTCCTCGGACAGTTCCTCCATGCCGAGGATGGCGATGATGTCCTGCAGCGACTTGTAGGTCTGCAGGACGCGCTGGACCTCGCGGGCGACCGCGTAGTGCTCGTCGCCGACGATGCGCGGGTCGAGGATGCGCGACGTCGAATCCAGCGGGTCGACCGCCGGATAGATGCCGAGCTCGGCGATCTGGCGCGACAGCACGGTGGTCGCGTCGAGATGCGAGAACGAGGTCGCCGGCGCCGGGTCGGTGAGATCGTCGGCCGGCACGTAGATCGCCTGCACCGACGTGATCGATCCCTTGCTGGTCGTGGTGATGCGCTCCTGGAGGTTGCCCATGTCGGTCGCCAGGGTCGGCTGGTAGCCGACCGCCGACGGAATGCGGCCGAGCAGCGCCGACACCTCCGACCCGGCCTGGGTGAAGCGGAAGATGTTGTCGATGAACAGCAGCACGTCCTGGCCTTCCTCGTCGCGGAAATACTCGGCGACGGTCAGGCCCGACAGGCCGACGCGCGAACGCGCGCCGGGCGGCTCGTTCATCTGCCCGTAGACCAGCGCGGCCTTCGATTCGCCGTCGGGCTGGATGACCCCGGATTCGATCATCTCGTGGTAGAGGTCGTTGCCCTCGCGGGTGCGTTCGCCGACGCCCGCGAAAACCGAGTACCCGCCATGGGCCTTGGCGACGTTGTTGATCAGCTCCATGATCAGCACCGTCTTGCCCACGCCGGCGCCGCCGAACAGGCCGATCTTGCCGCCGCGCGAATAGGGCGCGAGCAGATCCACCACCTTGATGCCGGTGACCAGCGCCTCGGTGTCCGTCGACTGCTCGACGAACGGCGGCGCCTCGCGGTGGATGGGCAGGGTCTTCGCGGTCTCCAGCGGCCCGCGCTCGTCGATCGGCTCGCCGACGACGTTGAGGATGCGGCCCAGGGTCCCGGGGCCGACCGGCATCTCGATCGGGCCGCCGGTGTCGACCACCCGCTGCCCCCGGACCAGGCCCTCGGTGGTGTCCATGGCCACCGAGCGGACGGTGTTCTCGCCGAGATGCTGCGCCACCTCGAGCACGAGGCGGCTGCCGCCGTTGTCGCATTCGAGCGCCGTGAGAATCTTCGGCAGCTCGCCTTCGAAGTGGACGTCCACGACCGCTCCGAGCACCTGCGAGACGGTGCCGGCGGCGTTGGGGGTGTTCCGGGCCATGTTCCCTACCTCGTGTTCCGGCCGGACCCTAGAGGGCCTCCGCGCCGGAGATGATCTCGATCAGTTCCTTGGTGATGTACGCCTGTCGGGTGCGGTTGTAGTTGAGCGTCAGCGAATCGATCATCTCGCCGGCGTTGCGGGTGGCGTTGTCCATCGCGGTCATGCGCGCGCCCTGCTCGCTGGCGTTGTTCTCGAGCAGCGCCCGGAAGACCTGCACGCGCAGGTTGCGCGGCAGCAGCGCCTCGAGAATCGCGATCTCGTCCGGCTCGTACTCGTGCACCGCGTCGCCCCCGGCCCGCGCCTCTCCGCCGCCGTCCGCCGCGGCGAACGGGATCAGCCGCTGCCGGGTCGGAACCTGCGAGATCGCGGACCTGAAGCGGTTGTAGACGAGGGTGCAGGCGTCGCACTCCCCGGCCTCGAACATCGCCTGGACGCGGCCGGCGATCGCCTCCGCGTCGGCGAAGTCGGCGCCGCGCCGCCCGACGTCCTCGATCACGTCGACGATCTCGCCGGGGAACTCGCGCCGCAGCTGGCCCCAGCCCTTGCGCCCGACGCAGAGGATCCTCGGCTCCCTGCCGTCGTCGCGGAGGCCGGCGATCAGCCGGCGGGCCTCGCGCGCGATCGAGGAGTTGAAGGCGCCGCACAGCCCGCGGTCGGAGGTCATGACGGCGACCAGGTGGATCCGCTCCTCGCCGCGTCCGGCGAGCAGTTCCGGCGCGCTCTCCGCCGACGCCAGCGTCGCGGCGAGGGATCCGACCAGACCCTCCATGCGCTCGGCGTAGGGCCGCGCGGCTTCCGCCTGTTCCTGCGCCCGGCGCAGCTTGGCGGCGGCCACCATCTTCATCGCGGAGGTGATCTTCTGCGTCGACTTCACGCTGTCGATGCGCACGCGAAGATCCTTGAGGTTGGGCATGTCCGGGGTCTTCCGGCGGCCGCGCTCAGCCCGCGGCGACCCGGCGGGCGTGGTTCCCGAGAAGCCCGCGGAGCTTCTCGACGGTCGCGTCGGAGAGTTCCTGCCGGTCGCGGATCTCGGCCAGGACGTCGCCGTGGCTGGCGCGCATCTCGGACAGGAAGCCCTGCTCGAAGCGCTGGATGTCGGCGACGCCGACGTCGTCGAGAAAGCCGTTGACGCCGGCGAAGATGGCGACCACCTGCTCCTCGACCGGCATCGGCTCGTACTGCGGCTGCTTGAGCAGTTCCGTCAGCCGCTCGCCGCGCGCGAGCAGGCGCTGGGTCGCGGCGTCGAGGTCGGAGGCGAACTGCGCGAACGCCGCCATCTCTCGGTACTGCGCGAGCTCCAGCTTGATCGATCCGGCGACCTGCTTCATCGCCTTGATCTGCGCCGCGGAGCCCACGCGGCTCACCGAGATGCCGACGTTCACCGCGGGGCGGACGCCGGCGTAGAAGAGGTCGGTCTCGAGAAAGATCTGGCCGTCGGTGATCGAGATCACGTTGGTGGGGATGTAGGCGGAGACGTCGCCGGCCTGGGTCTCGATCACCGGCAGCGCCGTCAGCGAGCCGCCGCCGTTGTCGTCGTTCATCTTCGCCGCCCGCTCGAGGAGCCGCGAATGGAGATAGAAGACGTCGCCCGGGAAGGCCTCGCGCCCCGGCGGGCGGCGCAGCAGCAGCGACATCTGGCGGTAGGCCACCGCCTGCTTGGAGAGGTCGTCGTAGACGATCAGCGCGTGCATCCCGTTGTCGCGGAAATGCTCGCCGATCGTGCAGCCGCTGTAGGGCGCGAGAAACTGCAGCGGCGCCGGCTCGGAGGCGGTCGCCGCGACCACCACCGTGTACTCCATCGCGCCGGCCTCCTCGAGGGACTTCACGATCTGCGCCACCGTGGAGCGCTTCTGCCCGATCGCGACGTAGATGCAGAACAGCTGCCGCGCGGCGTCGCCGTCGTCGAAGGCCTTCTTCTGGTTGATGATGGTGTCGACGGCGATCGCGGTCTTGCCGGTCTGGCGGTCGCCGATGATCAGCTCGCGCTGCCCGCGCCCGATCGGGATCAGGCTGTCGATCGCCTTGAGCCCGGTCTGCATGGGCTCGTGCACCGACCGGCGGGGGATGATGCCGGGCGCCTTGACGTCGACGCGCCGCCGCTCGGCGCTCTCGATCGCGCCCTTGCCGTCGACGGGCTCCCCGAGCGCGTCGACCACGCGCCCGAGCAGGCCCTTGCCCACCGGAACGTCGACGATCGCGCCGGTGCGCCTGACGGTGTCGCCCTCGCGGATTCCGGCGTCGGAGCCGAAGATGACGACGCCCACGTTGTCGGATTCGAGATTGAGCGCCATGCCCCGGACGCCGCCCGGGAACTCGACCATCTCCCCGGCCTGCACGCTGTCGAGCCCGTGGACCCGGGCGATGCCGTCGCCGACCGACAGGACCTGGCCGACCTCCGAGACCTCGGCCTCGGTCCCGAAATTCGCGATCTGGTCCTTGAGAATCGCGGATATTTCCGCGGCGCGGAGCTGCATCACGCTGTTCCCTTCAGTGAGAGTTCGAGCCGCTGCAGCTGGGTGCGCAGCGACGAATCGATCATGCGCGAGCCGACCTTGACGACCATGCCGCCGAGGAGGCCCTCGTCGACCCGCGCGTCGACGGCCACCGCCGCCCCCGTGGCCCGGCGCAGCTCGGCCGCGAGCGCGCCGAGCTGGGAGTCGCCGAGCGGCCGCGCGGTCGTGACCTCGGCGGTCAGCTCGTTGCGCCGCGCCGCGAGCAGGCCGCGGTAGGCGACGCACATGCCGTCGAGCGCGGACAGGCGGCGGTTGCGGGCCACGGCGCCCACGAACCGCCTGGCCAGAGACCCCGCGCCGGCCCGCTCCAGCAGCGCGTCGAGCGCCGCGGCCTGGGCGTCGCGCCCGGCGACCGGACTCGCCGCCAGCCGGCGCAGGTCCGCCGATTCCGCGAGCATCCCGCGCAGTGCCGCGAGATCCTCGGCGACGCCGTCGAGTTCCCCCGCCTCCTCGGCAAGGTCGAACAGCGCCGCCGCGTAGCGCGCGGCGACGCCCGAACCGCCTGACGATCGTGTCGACACTGATACGGCCCCCGAATGAACCGGTTGAGGACTTCTGGAGATGCGCCGAAGGCGGGGCGAGCCGCCGCTCGCCGCCCCGAGGCGGCGACTGGTAGCACGGCGCCGGACGCGTTGCAACCTCGCCGCTCGCCGCGGCAGGGCCGATCAATTGTCCGGCGACGGGTGAACCGGCCTGTCCGACAGGGCGTTCGGAAGCGTGTTTCGTCGATCCGGGGGTCGGTTCGCGCTTCGGGAAGCGGATACTGATCGCATGGCAGGCGGATTCGCGCCCGCTGCCGGCACTCGGTCACGACAAGAGAATGTTCCTGCTCGCCGCGGAGCTCCGCGCGGCGGATCCGTCGCGGCGCGCGGCCGCCCCGCCGCCGGCATCCGGCGCCTCCGGGCCGCCTCCCGCCCGAACCGAAAGCCGCGAACCGGCCTGTCGCGCGCCGGCCGCGGCCCCCGAAGCCGCCCGGACCGGCCGCGACCGGGGAGCGCGGGACGCGCCGGTTCAGGCCGCGTTGACCGAGATCGAGACCTCGAGAACCTCCCCGACGGCGTCGCCGGAGCGCATGCCCCGCACCGGCGAGGCGCTGTCGTAGTCGATCCCGACCGCCAGCGCGACGTGGCGGTCCGTCGCCGGGATGCCGTTCGAGACGTCGAGGCCGACCCAGCCGAGGCCGTCGACCCAGGCCTCGGCCCAGGCATGGCTGGCGTCGCGGGGATCCTCGTGGTCGCCGTCGTAGAGATAGCCCGAGACGTAGCGCGCCGGAACGCCGGCGCGGCGCGCGCAGCCGATGAACACGTGGGCGTGGTCCTGGCAGACGCCGAAGCCCTCGGCGAAGGACTCGGCGGCCGTCGAGCGGACGTGGGTGACGCCGCTCCGGTAGCCGACGCGCTCGCGCACCGCGTCCGCCAGGCGGCGCAGCGCGTCGGGGCCCGGCGCGGCGAACTCCGCGGCGAACTCCGCCATCGCCCCGGAGGGGCGGGTGCGCGCGCTCTGGCGCAGGAAGACCGCGGGCGCGGGCTCTCCGTCCGCCGCCGGCGTCACGCCCGCGGCGTCGGCGGTCACGACCTCTCCGCCGGCAGTGATCACGATCGGGTTGGCCGGCGCCTCGAAGGTCGCGAGATGGCAGGCGTTGCCGAAGGCGTCCGTCCACGGACGGGGGTCGCCGCCGCCGTCGACCCGCCAGCGCAGGAGCTTCTGTCCGGGGCCGGTCCGCGGCGTCAGCCGCAGCAGCTGCGCCGCGAAGGCCGGCGCCGATTCGTAGCGGTAGGCGGTGCGGTGGGAGATCCTGAGGCGCATCACCGGGCCGTCACGGCTTCGCGCGGGAACCGCTCGCCGACCGCGACGGTCCCGGCGCAGGCGCCGCGGACGGGGCCGTCCCCGGTGGTCGTCTCGTCGAAGGCTGCGTGCATCGGCCGGCGGCGGAACGGGCGGGCCGACGGTCCGCGGCCCGCGTCCAGCATAGGGCACGGCGCCCCGCGGTTGAAGTCCGCGGCGGCCGTCCGCTTCAGAGGAAGCTGTAGGGGTCGACGTCGACGTCGACCCGCACGCCCGGCGGCGGGCGCACGGCGGGAACCCAGTCGCGCAGGAGTTTCTGCACGTCGGCGCCGCGGCGCGCGCGCAGGAGGAGGCGGCGCCGGTGCCGCCCGCGGACGACGGGGATCAGCGCGGGCGCCGGGCCGAGCACGCTCGCGTCGTCGCCGTGCGGCGCTGCGCGCCCGAGCCGGGCGGCGGTCTCGTCGACCCGGTCCTCCCGCGGGCCGTGAACCACCACCGCCGCGAGGCGGCCGTAGGGCGGCATCCCGTGGCGGCGCCGGGCCTCGGCCTCGGCCTCGACGAAGCGGTCGCGGTCGCCCGTCAGCAGCGCCTCCATGACCGGATGGTCCGGCTGCCAGGTCTGGATCAGCACGCGGCCCGGCCGCTCCGACCGCCCGGCGCGGCCGCCCGCCTGGTGCAGCAGCTGGTAGGTCCGCTCCGCGGCCCGCAGATCCCCGCCGCCGAGCCCGAGATCGGCGTCGACAGCGCCCACCAGCGTCAGATGCGGGAAATGGAACCCCTTGGCCATCACCTGGGTGCCCACCAGCACGTCGATCTCGCGCCCGTGCATGCGCCGCACCAGGCTCCCGCCGTCGCCGGGCCCGCGCAGCGTGTCGCTCGACATGACCTCGAGCCGGCAGTCGGGGAAGCGCTCCCGCGCCTCCTCGGCGAGGCGCTCGACGCCCGGCCCGACGGCGGCGAAGTCGCCGCTTCCGCAGCCCGGGCAGACCCGCGGCGGCGGCGTCCGGAACCCGCAGTGGTGGCACCGCAGGAGACGGCCGCGGCGGTGCTCGACCAGCCACGCCGTGCAGTTGGGGCACCCGAACCGGTGGCCGCAGGCCTGGCACAGCGTCAGCGGCGCGTAGCCCCGGCGGTTGAGGAACAGCATCGCCTGCTCCCCGGCCCCGAGCGCGTCCTCGACCGCGGCGCACAGCGACGGCGCCATCCACCTGCCGGCCTCCGTGTCCTCGGCGCGCAGATCGACGGCGACGACCTCCGGCAGCCGCGCCGCGCCGTGGCGGCGCGGCAGGCGGAGCCGCCGGTAGCGCCCGCGCCACACGTTGTCGACGGTCTCGAGCGACGGCGTCGCGGAGGCGAGCACCACCGGCAACGTCCCGATGCGGCCGCGGACCACGGCCATGTCGCGGGCGTTGTAGTTCACGCCCTCCTCCTGCTTGAAGCTCTGGTCGTGCTCCTCGTCGACGACGATCAGCCCGAGCCGGGCGAACGGCAGCAGCAGCGCCGAGCGGGCGCCGACCACGAGCGGCACGTCGCCGCGGAGCGCGCCGCGCCAGACGCCCCGGCGCGCCGCCGCCGGCAGGCCCGAGTGCCAGACCGCCGCCGGCGTGCCGAAGCGCGCCTCGAAGCGCGCCGTCCACTCGGCGGTGAAGGCGATCTCGGGCAGCAGCACCAGCGACTGCAGGCCGGCGGCGGCGGCCGCCGCGACCGCCTCGAAGTACACCTCCGTCTTGCCCGAGCCGGTGACGCCGTCGAGAAGCGTCACCGAGAACCCGTCCCCGACCGCGGCCCGGAGCGCGTCGGCGGCCTCCCGCTGCGCCGTCGAGAGCGCGGGCCCCGGAGGCGCCGCGCCCGGCGGCGGCGCGGCGTTCCCGGCCGCGACCGGCCGCAGCGCGCCGGCCTCGACGAGCCCGCGCACCACCGTCGCCGAGACCCCCGCGGCGCGCCGGAGCTCGGGCGCCGCGAGCGCCCGCCCGCCCGCGAGCGCGCGCAGCACGCGGAGCCGGGCCGCGGTCGCGCGCAGGCCCTCGGGCGGCGTCTCCGCCGACACCCCCGGCGCCAGCGCCCAGGCCGGCGGCGGCGCGATCCAGGCGCCCCGGACGCTCATCGCCATGCGCAGGACCATGCCGGCGCGGGCCAGGGTGTAGCCCGCGATCCAGTCGACGAACGCGCGCGTCCCGGCGGGCATTGGCGGGCTGTCCAGCACCCGCTCGATCGGGCGCAGCCGGTCGCGGGCGACCCCGCCCGCGCCCGCGCCCCACACGATTCCGGTGGCCCGCCGCGCGCCGAGCGGCACCACGACGAACGCCCCCGGGGCGGGGGCGGGTCCGGGCGGCGCGAGATAGTCGTAGGGTCGGTCGAGGGCCAGCGGCAGCAGCACGGACAGCGTGTCCGGCTCGCCTCCGCCGTTGGCCGCGGGCGGCTTCATCGGCTAGAGTCTATCCGTCCCGCCGGGGAGCGCAACGGCGGGCCGAGGGGAGCGGGCCATGAAGTTCTTCCTGGATTCGGCGGACGTGGGCGAGATCCGGGAGCTCGCCGGGACCGGCCTCGTGGACGGCGTGACCACGAACCCGTCGCTGGTCGCGAGGTCGGGCCGGGACTTTCTCGAGGTGGTCGCCGAGATCTGCGGCGTCGTCGCCGGGCCGGTGAGCGCCGAGGTCGCGGCCGTCGGCCACGAGGGGATGACGGCCGAGGGGCGCCGCCTCGCCGCCGTCGCCGGCAACGTCGCGGTCAAGGTGCCGCTCACGCCGGACGGCCTGCGGGCCTGCCGGGCGCTCGCCGACGAGGGCGTCGCGGTCAACGTGACGCTCTGCTTCTCCGCCGGCCAGGCGATTCTCGCCGCCAAGGCCGGCGCCGCCTTCGTCTCGCCCTTCGCCGGGCGCCTCGACGACGCCGGCCAGGACGGCATGGGGCTGGTCCGCGACATCTGCGCGATCTACGCCAACTACGCGGAGTTCCGCACCGAGGTGCTGGCGGCCTCGATCCGCGGCCCCGGCCACGTGGCCGCGGCGGCGCTGGCGGGCGCGCATGTCGCCACCGTGCCGCCCGCGGTGCTGCGCCAGCTGTACCGGCACCCGCTGACGGACGCCGGGCTCGACGCCTTTCTCGCCGACTGGGCGGGGACCGGCCAGTCCATTCTCGGGTGATGGCGCCGGCGGCGCCCGATCTCGCCGCCGCGCTCGAGGACTGGCGCGGCCGGCTCGAGACCGAGCGGCGGATGTCGCCGCACACGGTCGCCGCCTACCGGCGCGACGTCGACGGGTTCCTGGCGTTCCTCCGCGGCCATCTCGGGGCGCTCCCGGACCTTGCGGCGCTGTCGGCCCTGGATGCGGCGGATTTCCGGGCGTGGCTCGCGCGGCGCGCCGGCGCCGGGCTGTCGCGCGGCTCGACCGCGCGCGCGCTGTCGGCGGTGCGGGGACTGTTCCGCCATCTCGAGCGCCGGGGCCTGGCGCCGTCCGCGGCGCTCGCCCGGGTGCGGACGCCGCCGCTGCCGCACGGCATCCCCAAGCCGCTGGGCGAGGCCGACGCCCTCGACGTGCTGCGCCGCGCCGCCGAGCTCGCGCCGAAGCCCTGGATCGCGGCCCGGGACGTGGCGGTTCTCACGCTGCTCTACGGGTGCGGGCTGCGCATCGGCGAGGCGCTCGGACTCGACCAGCGCGACGCCCCCGAGGCCGGCGGGACGATGACGGTCACCGGCAAGGGCCGCAGGCAGCGCGTGGTGCCGGTGCTGCCGGCGGTCGCCGGCGCCATCCGGATCTACCGGCGGGCGTGCCCGTTTCCCGGCGACGACGGCCGCCCGCTGTTCTACGGCGCCCGCGGCGGCCGGCTCGACGCCGGCGTCGTCCAGCGCGTGATGCGGCGGCTGCGCGCCGACCTCGGGCTCGCCGACAGCGCGACGCCGCACGCGCTGCGCCACAGCTTCGCCACCCATCTTCTCGCCGGCGGCGGCGACCTGCGCACCATCCAGGAGCTGCTCGGCCACGCCTCGCTGTCGACGACCCAGCGCTACACCGAGGTCGACGCCGCGCGCCTCGTCGAGGTCTACGACCGGTCCCACCCCCGCGCCGGGCGCGTCTGACCGCGCCCGCGCCCGCGGATCCCGCCGCGGCCGGCGGTCCAGGCGCCGGCGCAGATGACGGCGGCGCCGATCCACGTCCACGGGCCGGTGGCCTGGCCGAAGAGGAGCCAGGAGAGCAGCGCGATCAGCGGCATCTGCACGTAGGTGACGATGACCGCGAGGCTGGCCGGGGCGGCGCGGAACGCGCGGGTCTGGCACTGCTGGGCGCCGACGGTGCACAGCCCGAGCGCCGCCAGCAGCGGGACGTCGGCGGCCGCGGGCGCGGTCCAGCCCCACAGGGCGCCGAGCGCCGAGGGCGGGATCATCAGGGCGTAGAGATAGAACACCATGGCGTTGGGATTCTCGGTGACGGTCAGCTTCTTGGTGCCGATCAGCGCCGCCGCGAAGGCGGCCGCGGCGGCGAGCGTCGCGACCGCCGGCGCCGAGACCTCCACGGCGCCCGGGCGCAGGACCGCGAGCACCCCCGCGAAGCCGGCGACGGTCGCCGCCCAGCGGCGGGCGTCCGGCCGCTCGCCCAGCCACAGCGCCGCCATCAGCACCGTGAACAGCGGCATCGTGAACAGCAGCGCGCTGGCGTCGGCGAGCGGCATCCCCGCGATGCCGTACATCCACCCGAGCGCCCCGAGATAGCTGAACGACATGCGCCACGCGTAGAGGCCGAGCCGGCCGGTGCGGAGCGTGCCCGGGCCCGCGGCGAGCACCCACGGCAGCATGAAGGCGGCGCCGAGAACGGCGCGGAAGAACACGATCTGGTTGGCGGGGAAGGTTTCCGAGAGGCCCCGGACGACGCAGTAGATGAGCGCGTAGAACAGGCTCGAGAGCAGCATCCACAGGATGCCGCGGAACGCCCCGGGCGCCGCCTCGGGTTGCGGAGTCACCGGATTTCCCGGATAGTGCCCGCATCCCGCGCGGTCCGGCGGACGGCGCTTCCGGCGATGCAGGGGACGACGGACATGGCTTCCTCCCGGCTCCGGCCCTATCACGCCGAAACGCCGCGTTTCGCGGACGGCGCGGATTCCCCGCGGGCCTTTCTCGAACGCTGCATCGAGGACATCTCGGCCGCCGAGCCCGTGGTCGGCGCCTTCGTCGCGACCGACCTCGACGCGGCGCGCGCCGCGGCCGACGACTCGGCCGCGCGCTGGAGGGCGGGGCGGCAGCTTTCCGCGATAGACGGCATGCCGGTCGGCGTCAAGGACGTCATGGAGACCGCAGGGATGGGCACCGAGCAGGGTTCGCCGCTGTTCGCGGGCTGGAGCGGCGGCCGCGACTGTGCGGCGGCGGCGGCGCTGCGCGAGGCCGGCGCCATCGTCGTCGGCAAGACCGTCACCACCGAATTCGCCGCCACCCACCCCGCCGGCACGCGCAACCCCCACGACCCCGAGCGCACCCCGGGCGGCTCCTCGAGCGGCTCCGCCGCCGCGGTCGCCGCCGGCATGGCGCCCGCGGCGCTGGGCTCGCAGGTCATCGGCTCGATCATCCGCCCCGCGAGCTACTGCGGGGTCTTCGGCTACAAGCCGAGCGTCGGCGGGATCAACCGCGGCGGCAGTTTCGACGGCTTCAGCCAGAGCTGCACCGGCACCCTCGCCGCCTCGCTCGGGGATCTGTGGGGCGTCGCCCGCGAGATCGCCGCCCGCGCCGGCGGCGACCCCGGCCATCCCGGCATCTCCGGCCCCCGCGCGCTGCCGGAGCCGGAGGCGCCGGACGCGGTGGCGGTGCTGGAGACCGCGGGCTGGCCGAAGGCCTCGGACGAGGCGAGGGCCGCGCTCGGGGACGCGCGCGCGCGCCTCTCCGGGGCCGGCGTCCGGGTCGTCGACCGCGCCGGATCTCCGGCCGTCGCCGCGCTCGAGGACGCCATCGCCGACGCCTTCGGGCTGTCGATGCGGATCAACGCCTGGGAGGGCCGCTGGCCCCTCAACACCTACCGGCGCGACATGGACGCCGGCAAGCTCAGCGCGTCCGCGCTCGACCGGCTGGCCGAGGCCGAGGCGCTCGACCAGGAGACCTACGCGGAGCTGCTCGCCGAGCGCGCGCGGGTGCGCGCGGTCCATGCCGCGCTCGCCGGCGAGGTCGCGGCCTGCGTCACGCTGTCGGCGCCCGGGGCGGCGCCGGTCGGCCTCGGCTGGACCGGCGATCCGTCGTTCACCGTGCATGCGTCCCTGATCGGCATGCCGGCGGTGTCGCTTCCGGTGCTCTCCGACGAGGGGCTGCCGCTCGGGTTGCAGGTCACCGGGTTCCCGGGCGCCGACGCCGCGCTGATGTCGGCGGCGGGGAGCGTCGCGGCGCTGTGGTGAGGCGGCGGGCGTGATCCGCGCGGGCATCGTCGGGCTCGGGCGCTGGGGGCGGACCCTGGTCGAGTCGGTCGCCGGCGGGAGCGGCGCCATCCGCTTCGTCGCGGGGCACACGCGCACGCCCGCGAACGCCGAGGCCTTCGCGGCCGCGCACGGGATCCGGCTCCACCGCGGCTACGGGGATCTGCTCGCCGACGACGGCGTGGACGCGGTCGTGCTGGCCTCGCCCCACGGCGCGCATTTCGCGCAGATCGTCTCGGCGGCCGCGGCCGGCAAGCACGTGTTCTGCGAGAAGCCGTTCTGCCTCTCCGCCGCCGAGGCGCGCGAGGCGCTCGACGCGCTGGCGTCGCGCGGGCTGCGCGTCGCGATCGGGCACAACCGCCGCTTCTCGCCCAACGCGCTCGCGCTCTCGGAGATGGTCCGGGGCGGCGCGCTCGGCGAGATGATCCAGATCGAGGGCAATTTCTCCGCCCCGATGTCGGGCTACGCCGGCAGCTGGCGCGACAGCCGCGCCGAAAGCCCCGCCGGCGGCATGACGTCGCTCGGCATCCACGTCGTCGACATGTTCGTCCATCTCTTCGGCCGCGTCGAGGCGGTGCAGGCCGTCGGCGCGCGGGTCGCCACCCCGCTCGATCTCGAGGACGCGATGACGGTGCTGCTGCGCTTCGAGAGCGGCCGGCTCGGCTATCTCGGCACGGTGGCGGCGACCGCCCAGCTCTGGCAGGTGCGCGCGTTCGGCACCGACGGCTGGGCCGAGATCCTCGATCACGACCGGCTGGCCGTGCGCCGGACCGGCGGCGGCGGCGAGGTCCGGACCTGGGAGGGGTTCGCGTATCCCGGCCTGCCCACGGTGGCCGCCGCGCTCGAGGCGTTCGCGCGCGACTGCTCGGGCGGGGAGCCGTTTCCGGTCACGCCCGACGAGATCCACCACGGCACCGCCGTGCTCGAGGCCGTCGTCCGGTCCGCCGACGGCGGCGGGCGCGTGCGCGTGGGCTGATCCCCGGGCGCGTTTCCGGCCGATGGACATCCTGAGCGTCGAGGATCTGCGGGTCGAGTTCGACGCGGAAGGGGGTGCCGTGCGCGCCGTCGACGGCGCCGGATTCCGCGTCCCCGAGGGAAGGACGGTCGCGCTCGTCGGCGAATCCGGATCCGGCAAGTCGGTCGTCTCGCAGGCGGTCATGGGCATTCTCCCCCGGACCGCCCGGGTGGCGTCCGGGCGGATCCTGTTCCGCGACCCCCGGGGCGGCGCGGCCGCGGACCTGCTCGCGCTCGACGACGCGGCGATGCGCCGGGTGCGCGGGAACCGGATATCGATCGTCTTCCAGGAGCCGATGACGTCGCTGTCGCCGCTGCACACGATCGGCGACCAGGTCTCGGAGGCCCTGTTCGTCCACTCCCGTCTCGCCCGCCGCGAGGGGCTCGAGCGGACGGCGGACATGCTGCGGCTGGTCGGGTTCCCGGATCCGCGCAAGGCGCTCGACACCTATCCGTTCGAGCTGTCCGGCGGGCTGCGCCAGCGCGCGATGATCGCGATGGCGCTGGTGTGCCGGCCGGCGCTGCTGATCGCCGACGAGCCGACGACCGCCCTCGACGTCACGATCCAGGCGCAGATCCTCAAGCTCGTCGGCGACCTCCAGGACGAGCTCCGCATGGCCGTGCTCGTGATCACCCACGATCTCGGGGTGGTCGCCAACCTCGCCGACGAGATCGTGGTCATGTACCGCGGCCGGGTGCTGGAGCGGGGAACGCTCGAGGACGTCTTCGACGACCCGCGGCACGACTACCTCAAGGCGCTGCTCGGCGCCGTGCCGCGGTTCCACATGGCGCCGGGCGAGCGGCTGGCGCCGCTGCGCGAGATCGCGCACCGCACCGGCCACCTTCTGGCGCCGGAGGACCGCGGGCCGTCGCCGGGCGCCGGGCCGCTGCTCGAGGCCAGGGGGCTGACCAAGCGCTTCTCGCTCCGGCGCGGCGGGCTGTTCGGCCGGGGCGGCGCGGAGCCGGTGGTCGCCGTCGACGACGTGAGCTTCGCCGTGCGGCCCGGGGAGTGCCTCGGGCTGGTCGGCGAGTCGGGCTGCGGCAAGACGACGCTCTCGAAGATGATCATGGGGGCGCTGCGGCCCGACGCCGGCGAGGTCTTCTTCGACGACGGTTCCGGCGGGGTCGAGCTGACCGCGCTCGGCGAGCGCGCGCTGCTGCCCTGGCGCCGGAAGATCCAGTTCGTGTTCCAGGATCCGTTCTCGTCGCTCAATCCGCGCATGACCGCGTTCGACGTCGTCTCCGAGCCGCTGGTCGTCCACGGCGTCGGCGACCGGGCCTACCGTTCCGAGATGGTGCAGGAGCTGATGGCGCTGGTCGGCCTCGACCCCCGCTCCCTCAACCGCTACCCGCACTCGTTCTCCGGCGGCCAGCGCCAGCGCATCGGGATCGCCCGCGCGCTCGCGCTCAAGCCGCGGATGCTGCTCTGCGACGAGCCGGTGTCGGCGCTCGACGTCTCGGTGCAGGCGCAGATCCTGAACCTTCTCAAGGATCTCCAGAGCGAGCTCGGCCTGACCTATCTCTTCGTGTCGCACAATCTCGCGGTCGTCGACTACGTGGCGGACCGGATCGCCGTGATGTGCGCCGGCCGGCTCGTCGAGACCGCGCCGCGCGAGCGGCTGTTCCGGTCGCCGGTCCATCCCTACACCAGGGCCCTGCTAGCGGCGGTGCCGGAGCCCGACCCGCGCCGCCGTCTCGACCTGACCGCGCTGATGGAGGGCAGGGCGTCGGTTCCGGGCGAGTGGCCGGAACCCTTCGCGGTGCGCGCCGGCCGGCCGATGGCGCTGCTCGACCTCGGCGGCGGCCACCGCGTGCGCGCGGCCGCCGACGCCGCCGGACTCGCGCCGTGAGACGGCTGGTCGCCGTCGCCGCCGCGCTGCTCGCGTCGCCGGCTCCGGCCGCGCCGCCGATCGGGCCGCCGTCGCTCGCCGCGGAGGTCGCGGCGGGCCGCCTGCCGCCGGTCGAGCGGCGCCTGCCCGAGCTTCCGCGGGTCGTCGAGGCGGCGGCGCCCGGGCTTCACGGCGGCCGCCTCAGGATGGTGTTCGGACGCTCCAAGGACACGCGTCTCCTGGTGGTCTACGGCTACGCGCGGCTCGCGGGCTACGACGCGGAGTTCCGGATCCGACCGGACATCCTGGCCGGCATCGAGGCGGAGGAGGGGCGTCGCTTCACCCTGCGCCTGCGCAGGGGGCACCGCTGGTCGGACGGCCATCCGTTCACGGCCGAGGACTTCCGCTACTGGTGGGAGGACGTGGCCAACAACCCGGAGCTGTCGCCGCTCGGCCCGCCCAGGGCCATGACGGTGGACGGCAAGGCGGCCGCGTTCGAGATCCTCGACGACCGCACGGTCCGCTACACCTGGCCGGCGCCGAACCCCTACTTCCTGCCGGCGCTCGCCGCCGCGACGCCGCTCTACATCTACCGCCCGGCGCATTACCTGCGCCGCTTCCACGCGCGCTACGCCCGCCCCGGCCGGCTCGCGAGGATGGTGAAGCGCTCGGGCCGACGCAGCTGGGCGGCGCTGCACAACCGCATGGACAACCAGTACAAGAACGACAATCCCCGGCTTCCGACGCTGCAGCCCTGGGTGCTGCGCACCAGGCCGCCGGCCCGGCTCTTCCTGTTCGGGCGCAACCCCTATTTCCACCGCGTCGACCGGAACGGCCGCCAGCTGCCCTACATCGACGAGGTGGCGATGAAGGTCGCCGCCGGCGGGGTGATCGCGCTCAAGACCGGCGCCGGCGAATCCGACCTGCAGGCGCGCGGCGTCGCGTTCAGCGACTACACGTTCCTCAAGGAGGCCGAGAAGCGGGAGAACTTCCGGGTCCGCCTGTGGCGGACCGCGAAGGGCGCCCATGTCGCGCTGTTCCCCAATCTCAACGCGCGCGACCCGGCGTGGCGCAAGCTGATGCGGAGCGCGGATTTCCGGCGCGCGCTGTCGCTCGCCATCGACCGCCACGAGATCAACCAGGTCATCTACTACGGCCTCGCCCTCGAGAGCCAGAACGCGCCGCTGCCGGAGAGTCCGCTGCACGATCCCGCGCTGTCCGGCGCGTGGGCGCGCTTCGACCTCGGGCGCGCCAACGCGCTGCTCGACGGCCTCGGGCTCGCGCGGCGCGGCGCGCGCGGGCTGCGGCTGCTGCCCGACGGCCGGCCCATGGAGATCGTGGTCGAGACCGCTGGCGAGGATTCCGAGCAGGCCGACGTGCTCGAGCTGGTGCACGATTCCTGGCTCCACGCCGGGATCAAGCTCCACACGCGCCCGTCGCAGCGCGAGGTCTTCCGCAACCGGATCTTCGCCGGGGACACGCTGGTGTCGGTGTGGTTCGGCCACGAGAACGGCGTGCCCAACCCCGACACCGTTCCCGACGAGCTGGCCCCGACCAGCCAGCAGCAGCTGCAGTGGCCCAAGTGGGGCCAGCACCACCAGACCGGCGGGCGGGCGGGGGAGAGGCCCGACGACCCGCACGCGCTCGAGCTTCTGGAACTCGCCCGCCGCTGGACCTCCGCCGGAACGGCCGGGGAGCGCGCCCGCATCTGGCGCCGCATGCTCCGCATCCACGCCGACCAGGTGTTCACGATCGGGCTGGTCGCCGGGGTGCCGCAGCCGGTGGTCGTCCACCGCGGCCTCCGCAACGTGCCCGAGCGCGCCGTCTTCAACTGGAACCCCGGCGCCCAGTTCGGCGTCTACATGCCCGACACCTTCTGGTTCGCCGACCCGGCGCGCCGGCGGGCCGGGAGATAGGCCGGCATGCTGAGATACCTGGTTCACCGGCTGCTGATCATGATCCCGACCCTGCTCGCGATCAGCTTCATCGTGTTCGTCATCATCCAGCTTCCGCCGGGCGACTACCTGACCAGCTACATCAACGAGTTGCAGAGCCAGGGCGAGGCCGTGGACGAGGCCAAGATCGCGTTCCTGCGCGAGCAGTACGGCCTCGACCAGCCGTGGTGGCGGCAGTACCTGATGTGGCTCGGCGGCATGCTGCAGGGCGACTTCGGGTTCTCGTTCGAGCACAACCGGCCGGTCGCCGAGGTCGTCGGCGACCGCCTGTGGCTGAGCTTCCTGGTGTCGTTCGCGACCATCCTGTTCACCTGGGCCGTGGCCTTCCCGATCGGCGTCTACTCGGCGACGCACCAGTACAGCTGGGGGGACTACGGGCTCTCCTTCGTCGGGTTTCTCGGGCTGGCGACGCCGAACTTCCTGCTGGCGCTGGTCCTGCTCTACGCCGCCAACCGCTGGTTCGGCACCTCGGTCGGCGGCCTCATGGACGACCGGTTCATCGGCCAGCCCTGGAGCTGGGCCAAGCTGGGGTCGGTGCTGGAGCATCTCTGGGTTCCGGTGGTGGTGATCGGCACCTCCGGGACCGCCGGCATGATCCGCCGGCTGCGGGCCAACCTTCTCGACGAGCTGCAGCGCCAGTACGTGACGACCGGGCGCGCCAAGGGGCTGCGGCCCGGAAAGCTGCTCGTGAAGTATCCGCTGCGCATGGCGCTGAACCCCTTCATCGCCGACATCGGGAACCTTCTGCCGCAGGTGATCTCGGGGGCGGTCATCGTCTCGGTGGTCCTGTCGCTGCCGACGACCGGGCCGATGCTGCTCCGCGCGCTGCAGAGCCAGGACATGTATCTCGCGGGCTCGTTCCTGATGTTCCTGTCGGCGCTCACCGTCGTCGGCGTGTTCGTGTCGGACGTCCTGCTCGCGGTTCTCGACCCGCGCATCCGCCTCGGCGGCGGGGCGACGCGATGACCCCGCCGTCCGGGCGGCTCGAGCACTGGGCCTCGGACGCTCCGTTCGACCCCGGCGCCGCCGAGGCGCTGACGCCCGAGCAGGAGCGGATCTACATGGCGTCGCAGTGGCGCATGATGTGGATCCGGTTCCGGCGGCACCGCCTCGCCGTGTGGTCGGGCGCGCTCCTGGCGGCGGTCTACCTCTCGGTCCTGGTCAGCGAGTTCGTCGCGCCCTACAACATGCACACCCGGCACACGGACCACATCTTCGCGCCGCCGCAGGCCGTGCACCTGTTCCGCGACGGCGCGCCGGCGGCGCCGTTCACCTACGGCCTCGACTACCGCCTGAACATGGACAACCTCAGGCGCGAGTACCGCGAGAACCCGTCCGAGCCGCGCCCGCTGCGGTTCTTCTGCCTCGGCGACGCCTACCGTTTCTGGGGGCTGGCGGAGATGCGCTTCCATCTGGTCTGCCCGCCGGAGAACGGCACGTTCTTCCTGCTCGGCACCGACCGGCTCGGGCGCGACGTGTTCTCGCGCATCGTGATGGGGACGCGGATATCGCTCACCGTGGGCCTCGTCGGGATCACCGTCAGCTTCGTGCTGGGCATGCTGGTCGGGGGGCTCGCCGGCTACCACGGGGGCTGGGTGGACAACGCGACGCAGCGCGCGATCGAGGTCGTCCGGTCCTTTCCCGAGCTGCCGCTGTGGATGGCGCTGTCGGCGGCGCTTCCCGTGACCTGGAGCCCGATCGTGGTGTATTTCGGGATCACGCTGATCCTCGGCCTTCTCGACTGGACCGGGCTGGCGCGCGCGGTGCGCTCGAAGCTGCTGGCCGTCCGCGAGGAGGACTTCGTGGCGGCGGCGCGCCTGATGGGGGCGCGGCCGGGCCGCATCATCTGGCGCCACATGATGCCGAGCTTCATGAGCCACCTGATCGCCTCGGCGACGCTGTCGATCCCGGCGATGATCCTCGGCGAGACCGCGCTGTCGTTCCTGGGGCTCGGCCTGCGCCCGCCGATCACGAGCTGGGGCGTGCTCCTCGCCGAGGCGCAGAACGTCAACGTGGTCGCGCTCTATCCGTGGCTGATGCTGCCGGTGGTTCCCGTCATCGTGGTGATCCTCGCCTTCAACTTCCTGGGCGACGGCCTCCGCGACGCGGCGGATCCCTACCGGTAGGGCGGCGGACCGGAGCCGGGGGACGCGGGGATGGGCGGCATCGAGACGGTCCGTGTGGAGGGGGTTCCGCGCCTCGCCGTCGACCGCGCGGGCGAGGGGCCGCTGGCGCTGTTTCTCCACGGCATCGGCGGCAACCGGTCGAACTGGAGGGGCCAGCTCGAGGCCTGCCGGGGACTCCTTCACGCCGTCGCCTGGGACGCCCGCGGCTACGGCGCGTCGGACGACTTCGACGGACCCCTGGATTTCGGGGACTTCGCGTCCGACGCGCTCCGGGTGCTCGACCGCTTCGACGCGGAAAGGGCCCATCTCGTGGGGCTCTCGATGGGCGGGCGCATCGCGCAGGATCTCTGCGCGCGGTTCCCCGACCGCGTCGCGACGCTCGTTCTCTGCGACACCAGGCCGGACTTCGCCGCGAGCTTCCCGCCGGAACAGCGCGCCGAGTTCCTGCGCCGGCGGCAGGCGCCGCTGCTCGCGGGCGGGGAACCCGCGGACATCGCCGACGACGTGGCCGCGAGCCTGGTCGGGCCGAACGCCGGCGCCGAGGTCCGGCGGCTGCTGCGCGACAGCATCGCCGCGCTCCGCAAGGACTCCTACCTGAAGACCCTGGAGGCGTCGCTGGCCTTCGACAGGTCGGCCGACGTCGAGCGGATCTCCGTGCCGACGCTGCTGCTGTACGGCGAGCACGACCGGCTCACGCCGCCGGACGTCGGCCGCTCGCTGAACCGCCGGATCGCGGGGTCGCGCCTGGTCGTGATCAAGGATGCCGGCCATCTGCCCAATCTCGAGCGGCCGGAAGCTTTCAACCGGGAGCTGCTGGCGTTTCTCGGCGAGCACCGCGACCGGGCCACGGGCGTCCACGGAGCGTAGGCCGGGACGGTCCCGCGCGCGCGCGATCGGAGGCGATCCGTCCGTTTCCCGACGGTGCCGGCCGGGTCGGCTGCCGAGCGCGCGGGCGGCGCGCCTGCCGCATCGGAAGTGCCGATCGCTCGTGACGGCAACGTGTCGCGTCCGTCTCGCGGGACACCGCGCCCGGAGGGCGGGCGCGGGCGAACGCAAGGCGTCGTCCGCCGGTCCCGTCGATTGCGTGCGCGGCGATCCGTCCGCGTCGCGGCACCCGGAACGGAGTTCCGTTGCCGGGAACCTCCGGCAGCGCGTGCGCCCCGGTCCCGAAGCGGACGGTCGCGTCGTTCCCGCGGGGCCGGCGGACGCGATGCGTCGGCGGCCCGTGGGCGCGCCCGTTCCCGGGTCGGCCGGTGCGCACGGACGGGATCGCGGGTGGCGTCGCGGAAGCGCAAGGCTTCAAGTCCGTTCGGGAGAGGCCGCATGAAGTTGGCCGTCGCGCGTGAATCGCGACATCCGAAACGGCCGAACGCGGCCCCGACGACCCGCGATCGGGGGCGCGGGACAGACCTGCTCCGGGGTGGCTGCCTTGGCGAGATCCGGCAATCCCATCGTTCCTGTGGCGGGATCGCATCCCATGGGGTGGCGGACAAGCCATGGCGGATGCGGTTGCCGAATGTCCCGTAGAGGGATATGTTGGCGGTCACGATGCGGATTGTCGCGAAGCGGACGTTGCGCACCTACCGGGAGCTGGAGCCGCGTGCGGAACAGCCCCTGAAGGCGTGGTATGCGGTTGCCGCGAAAGCCGATTGGACTTCGCCGACGGACGTGAAACAGGTCTATCGCAGCGCGAGTGTCGTCGGCGACGGGCGGGTGGTCTTCAATATCGGGGGAAACCGGTACCGCCTCGTGGTTCGTTTCGACTACAGGCATCGGGTCGGGTTCGTGCGCTTCGTGGGAACGCATGCCGAGTACGATGAGATCGACGCGTCGACAGTCTAGACAGGAGTTTGCGATGAACATCAAGCCGATCAAGAACGAGGCTGACTACGATGCGGCGTTGGCGGCGATCGACCGTCTCATGGGCGTCGCGCCCGACACGCCGGCAAGCGATGAGCTCGAGGTTCTCGTCACCCTGGTCGAAGCCTACGAAGCCGCGCGCTGGCCGGTGGAGGCTCCCGATCCCGTCTCGGCGATCAAGCACGTCATGGAAGCCCGAAGCTTGCGGCAGAAGGATTTCGCCGCGCTGATCGGCTCCCAGCCTCGCGCTTCGGAAGTGCTCAACCGCCGGCGCCCGCTCACCCTGTCGATGATCCGGGCCCTGTCGGCGGAGTGGAACCTCCCGGCCGACCTGCTGGTCCGTGAGTACGACCTGACGGCGGCACGGTAGACCGGACTTTGGCAGGTTCGACGCCATGCAAGCCACTGGAGGCGGACCAGGCGAACGCCGCAGGGCATGCGCACCGGGGCTACGGCAAGGGCCATCACCCAGCGATCCCCAGCCTGGGCGATGTCTTAGCCTACGCCTGCCCGAAAAAATCCGGGCGATTTGCCGTGAAACGCATCCGGACGCGATGCGAGCGAAAGGGTGCGGCCCCGGGAGATCGCGGATTCGACGGCAGCAATCGTTGGCGTCGGCGCAGCGGAGACGGATGCCGGACTTCCCCGATGCGGTCCGAAGCGTTGCCGCGTTGCCGGCCGGCGTGGGGTGCGCACCGTTCAGGCGACCACGGGTCCGCCGGCCGCGGGCTCGGTGCGACCGTGCCGTGAAGGCACGGTGCTGAGCCTCGAACCGGCGGCCCTTGGTTGTCGCCGCGCCGTGGGCGCACTCGACGAGGACGGCGCACAGGATCTTGGCGCCCTTGCGGGTGCGCGCCACTTGCCCCGCTTTCGTGGTTGCAGGGACAGAGTCCGGACCGGGAGGCGAGATGCTCCCTGGCAGCGAACGCGTTGATGCCGGCTCGATGAGGATCGTGGTCGCGGCGTCGCGGTCGACGCCGGGGATGGTCGTCGGCAGGCGGAGCCGTTCGTTCCATGGCGTCGTTTCCCCGTTGATCCTCTTCGTGCAGGACGCGATGCGCTTCTTGATCGCGTCCCGCTCCGTGAGCGGGTCGGCGGGCATGAAGCGGTCGTCGTCGCGCAGCCCCGGGGAAAGCGCCTCGCCGAGGTCTTCGAGCTTGTCCGCGACGTGACGGGCGATCGCGGCGAGGATGTCCTCGCGCTTCGCGCCCTGCGCCGAACCGTCGAGGATCTTGCGCCCGTTCAAGCCGGAGACGTCGGAGAGAATGCCGCCGATGCGCGCCCCGGCGCGCAGTTGCCTCGCCGCTGGTCCGCCGGCATCGACGTTCGGCGCCCGACATCCCGCCCGAACCGAAAGCCGCGAGCCCGCGAACCGGACTGTCGCGCACCATCCGCAGCGCCCCGAACCGCCCGAACGCGGTCAGGACCGGCCGCGATCGGGGAGCGCGGGACAGTCCTGGAGCGCGGGCTGCGCTGTCTTGCCAGCTCCGGAACCCCGTGCTACGGTCGGCGCGGCATCAGGAGGACGGGCTTTCTGTTCCGGCGCGTTCGCGGGGCAGTCAGGCGCCCGGGTTCGCTCGTGAGCGGCAGACCACTCGAAACTCGTTCCGAACGCCGGTGAGCGGCCGGTGCGCGCTTCGATTCTGACAGCGGGGGCGCTCGCCGTCGGCGTGGCGGCGTGGATCGCGTCGGGCCAGCTCGACGGGAGCGGGGCGGAAACCGTCCGCCCGGAAACGCCTTCTCCGCCGACGCCGCTCGTGTCGGTGCGGGTGCGCGAGGCCGCCTCCGCCCTGCGCGAGCGCGGGATCTCGGTGAACGGTCGCACCGAGGCGTCGCGCCAGATCGTCCTTCGCGCCGAGACCGGCGGCCCCGTCGCCCGGATCCTGTCGCCGGAGGGCGCGCGCGTCGCGCCCGGAGACGTGATCGCCCGCCAGGATCTCGAGGACCGGACCGCCCGCCTTGCGGAAGCCGACGCGCTCGTCAGCCAGCGCCGGATCGAGCACGAGGCCGCCCGCAGGCTGGGCGAGAGGGGTTTCCGGTCGGACACCCGGGTCGCGGAGGCGCGGGCGCGGCTCGAGGGCGCCGAGGCGAAGGCGGAAGCCATCCGCGTCGACATCGGGAGAACCGTTGTCCGCGCGCCCTTCGGGGGCGTGATCGAGGAACTCCCGATCGAGATCGGCGCCTACGTCAGGCCCGGGGATCCGGTCGCTTCGCTCGTCGATCTCGACCCCATGGTGGCGGTGGGCTTCGTTTCCGAGCGGCGGATCCGGCACGTCGTTCCCGGCATGGCAGGCTCGATCCGGCTGGTCGACGACAGCGTGACCGGGGGCCGGGTCCGGTTCGTCGCGAGCGTGGCGGATCCGGTCACGAGATCGTTCAGGGTCGAGATGGGGGTTCCCAACCCCGACGGGCGGATCAGGGCCGGGGCGACCGCCGAGATCCGGTTGTCGCTGCCTCCGGCCAAGGGCTACCTGCTGTCGCCGTCGGTGCTCACGCTCTCGGACGACGGCCGGATCGGGGTGCGCGTCGTCGGCCGGGGCGACGTCGTCGAGTTCGTCCCGGTCTCGGTGGTCGGGGACTCGCCCGAGGGCATCTGGGTCTCGGGCCTCAGCGACGGCATGCGGGTCATCACCGTGGGCCAGGAGTTCGTGAAATCCGGCCAGCGGGTGCGTCCGGTGGAGGAAACGGCGGAAACCGCTTCATGAGCCTCATCGACCTCGCGATGTTCCGGTCGCGGACGGTTCTCGCGGTTCTCGGGCTGGTGCTGGTCGCGGGCCTGTCCGCCTACATCGACATCGCCAAGGAGGCCAGCCCCGACGTCGCCATCCCGAACGTCTACGTGTCGATGACCCTGAAGGGCATCTCTCCCGGGGATTCCGACCGGCTGCTGATCCGCCCGATGGAGAGCGAGCTGCGGTCCGTCGAGGGCATCAAGGAGATCAGGTCCGACGCCTTCCACGGCGGCGGCTACGTGCTGCTCGAGTTCGAGGCCGGCTTCGACGCGGACAAGGCCGTCGCCGACGTCCGCGAGAAGGTCGATTCCGCGAAGGCCGACCTGCCGGACGAGGCCGAGGAGCCCCGGGTCATCGAGATCAATCTCAGCCTCCTGCCGGTTCTTGTCGTGACCCTGGGAGGGGAGATCCCCGAGCGCGCGCTCCTCCGGCTGGCGCGGGATCTCAAGGACAGGATCGAGGGCATCCCCAGCGTGCTCGAGGCCGCCGTCGGCGGCGACCGCAAGGAGCAGGTGGAGATCATCGTCGACCCTCTCCTTCTCGATTCCTACGCCATCGATCCGGCGGAGGTGCTGAACATCGTCAGCCGCTCCAACCGGCTGATCGCGGCCGGGTCGCTGGACTCCGAGCGCGGAAGCTTCGCGATGAAGGTTCCCGGCCTTTTCGAGTCCGTCCAGGACATCTGGGGGATCCCGCTCAAGGTCAGCGGGGATTCGGTGGTCACCGTGGGCGACATCGCGTCTCTCCGGCGCACCTTCGAGGACCGCCGGAGCTACGCGCGGCTGAACGGCAGACCGGCGATCTCGCTCGAGATCAAGAAACGGACGGGCGAGAACATCATCGACACGGTGCGGGCCGTGAGAGCGCTCGTCGAGAGGGAGAGCGCGCACTGGCCGCCGGGCGTCGAGGTGACCTTCTCGAGCGACCAGTCGCGGTTCATCCAGACCATGCTGAGCGATCTCCAGAACAACGTCGTCGCGGCGGTCCTGCTGGTGATGATCATCGTCGCCGGCGCCCTGGGCCTGCGCACGGGGCTGCTCGTGGGCGTCGCCATTCCGGGCTCGTTCCTCGCGGGGATCCTGGTGCTGTCCGCGTCCGGGCTCACGGTGAACATGGTCGTGCTGTTCTCGCTGATCCTTTCCGTCGGGCTTCTCGTGGACGGCGCCATCGTCGTCACCGAATACGCCGACCGCAAGATGGTGGAGACGGCCTCGCGCGCGGACCGCGACAGCCGCAGGCAGGCCTACGCCGAGGCCGCCAGGCGCATGTCGTGGCCGATCATCGCCTCGACCGCGACGACGCTCGCGGCGTTTCTTCCGCTCCTGTTCTGGCCGGGGATGGTGGGCGAGTTCATGCGCTACCTGCCGATCACGCTGATCGCGGTGCTTTCGGCGTCGCTGCTGATGGCGCTGGTCTTCGTGCCGACGCTCGGCGCGCAGATCGGCCGCCCCGGCACCAGCAGCGTCCGCGCCATCGAGCAGATGGTCGTGATGGAGGAGGGCTCGATCCACGACGTGAAGGGAGGGACGGGGCTCTACGTCCGCGCCCTCGAGTTCGTGCTCCGCCATCCGGCGAAGGTGGCGCTTCTGGCCGTCGCGACGCTGGTGGCGGCGTGGGCGCTCTACGCGAGCTACGGGAAGGGGTTCGAGTTCTTCCCGAAGATCGAGCCCGACCGCGCCTTCCTCAAGATCTTCGCGCGGGGCAACATGTCCGTCCACTCCAAGGCCAGACTGGTCGGGCAGGTCGAACGGCAGATCCTCGACGTCCAGGAGGAGCGCGGCGAGATCGAGTCGATCTACATCCTGTCGGGAACGATGCCGGCGCACGTCGACACGACGGGCGACCTGATCGGCACCATCAGCCTCGAGTTCGCCGACTGGGAGACGCGGCGCGGGGCCGACGACATTCTCGCGGACATCGTGGCGCGCGCGGAACGGTTCGCCGGCATCCGGGTGGAGACCGCGAAGGAGGAGGCGGGGCCGCCGGTCGGCAAGCCCATCCACCTGCTGGTGAGCTCCCGGGATCCCGATCTGCTGGCTCCCGCGGTGGCCAGGATCGTGGCGCACCTGGAGCGGATGAGCGGCCTCAAGGATCTGGAGGACGAGCGCCCGCCTCCGGGGATCGAGTGGGAACTGCGGGTGGACCGGGCCCAGGCCGCCAAGTTCGGCGCCGACACGGTCGTGATCGGCAACATCATCCGGCTCGCCACCAACGGCTTCAAGGTCGCCGACTACCGGCCCGACGACGCCGACGACGAGGTCGAGATCGTCGTGCGCTATCCGGGCGATCACCGCACGCTCGACCAGATCGACGACATCCGCGTGCAGACGTCGCGCGGGCTGGTGCCGCTCAGCAACTTCCTGACCCGGGAGCCCCGTCCGCGGACCGGGAAGCTGAAGCGGACCGACGGTTTCCGGTCGATGGCCGTCAAGGGCCGACG
The DNA here is from genome assembly GCA_965214975.1 of Alphaproteobacteria bacterium. Taxonomy (GTDB): domain Bacteria; phylum Pseudomonadota; class Alphaproteobacteria; order MPNO01; family UBA830; genus JAJEBT01. The sequence continues at coordinate 2,851,256 of OZ244055.1, read as the reverse complement.
TGCTTCCGGGCGTGCTCGCCAACGACAAGGTGCGCGAGATCCGGGCCTGGATCGACGCCCAGCCGTCCTTCGGTCCGGGCGTGAGCATCGAGTTCAAGGGGGAGGACAGGGAACAGAAGGAGGCCGCCCGGTTCCTGCAGCGGGCGTTCGCGTTCGCGCTGTTCCTGATGACGATCATCCTGGTGGCGCAGTTCAACAGGTTCTACTCGGCGTTTCTCATCCTGTCGGCCGTCGTCATGTCCACCGTGGGCGTGATGCTGGGGCTTCTGGCGATCGCGCAGCCTTTCAGCATCGTCATGAGCGGGATCGGGGTGATCGCCCTCGCCGGCATCGTCGTCAACAACAACATCGTGCTGATCGACACGTTCGACCGGCTGTCGAGGACGGCGTCGAGCGCCACCGAGGCGATCCTGCGCACGGGCGCGCAGCGTCTGCGGCCGGTGCTCCTGACCACGGCCACCACCATTCTCGGGCTGACGCCGATGGTGACCGCGGTCAACATCGACTTCGTCGCGCGCCACGTCGAGATCGGCGCGCCCTCCACGCAGATGTGGCGGCAGCTCGCCACGGCGATCGCCTTCGGCCTCGCCTTCGCCACCATGCTGACGCTGTTCGTGACCCCGGCGCTGCTCATGGTCCGCGCCAACGTCGCGGCCTGGAGGGACCGGCGCCGGAAAGCGGGGCCGGCGAAGCCGGCCGTCGGCCTGTCGGACGCCGGCGCCTGACGCGGACCGCGCTTCCGGATCCTTTCCGGGGTGGTGCCGTTCTTCGGCCTGTGCGGAAACGGTCCGTCCGTCCGACGGTCGTCTCCCCGCCGCGAAACGTCGCGGGAAGCGTCTTCGGGCGTTCCGGAATTCGCGTTCGGGCGCGCGGGAAACCGCCGGCGCGGGGCTTCCGGCGGCTCCCGCCGCGCGACCGCGGGCTTTCCCGAGGACAGGGAGATTCACGGGATTCCGGCCGGTCGTCGGGAAGTCCCGATCGCCGCCCGATCGCCGGCCGCCTCAGCTCCGTTCCGCCCCGTAGTAGAGGGCCGACACGTGGGTCGCCTCGGCGAAGAACAGCCACCGCTCGACGAGCACGCCGGCCAGGGCCGACAACGCGGCCGCGACCGTTCCCGTCACGGCGATCCACGGTTCGCTCTGCGCGGTGGCCGCCGTGAGAAGGGCGGGGACCAGGAACCACCCGGCGAAGCTCAGCCGCCGGAGCTTGCGCGCGTGCTTGCGCGCGACCCGGTAGCCCATCTCTTTCTGCACGAAATTCTCCCCGGCATGGGGCGGCTCGAGAAGCCGAACGGTTTCGCCGGGTTCCAGCCCGACGGCGCTCGCCGCCGTGACGGGGCCCCGGCCGCCGTCCACCGACCGCCAGTACGCGCGCTTGACGTACCAGGCGATGAACAGCGGCAGGATGACGAGGAGAGCGATCTCCGGCGAGCGGAAGCCGAACATCTGGGAGAGCGCGTGGAACCACAGCGCGCCGGTGAGCCACGCGAAAACCAGGTAGCCGGGAACCGTGAGCCTGTTGTGCCAGGCGGGAACCGTGCGCAGCGTCGCGTAGATCATGCCGGTGGCATGGACCGTCGCGACGCAGAGCACCGCGAGCGCGACGGCCGCGATCCCGAACCCGCCGGCGAGGGATCCCGTGGCGATCCAGCTCCACGCGGTCAGGGCGAGCGGGACGTAGGACGCGGTCGCGAGGACGCCCTCTCGCGACAGCCAGGAGGATCTCCACTGGGACAGGGCCCGCCAGGCGCGCTCGGGGCGGCCGAGATGAAACGTCGAGGCGACCAGCCCCGCGGTGACCAGCAGCGCCCCGAAGCCGAGCCCGGCCGCCCCGAGCCAGGGGTCGAGAGGCCCGCTCCGGATCGCGCCGTGGACCGCCGTCAGCGCGAGCAGGCCGTAGCCGGCGCCTGATGCGGTCGTGAAGAAGATGACGGAATACGCGGGATGCATGGGGCTGCGGGGCGGGTCAGCGCGACAGCACGCGGTCGACCCATCCGAGGAAACGGCCCGGCCCCCCGGCCGGCACGATGGGCTCGAGCGGTGCGGCCTCCCGTTCGACGGGCGGGCGCGGCGGCAGGTAGCGGTTCACCGGCCGGTAGTCGAGTTCGGGCATCAGTTCCCGGCCGCCGCGTTCGGCGACCAGCCGGGAGACGTCCGAGTCCGGATCCCCGAGATCCCCGAAATGCCGCGCGCTGGCGGGGCAGGTCGAGACGCAGGCCGGCACGCGTTCGCGCTCGGGCAGGTTCTCGTTGTAGATGCGGTCGATGCAGAGGGTGCATTTCTTCATGACGCCGGCGTCGACGTCGTACTCGCGGGCGCCGTAGGGGCAGGCCCACGAACACAGCTTGCATCCGATGCAGGCGTCCTCGTTGACGAGCACGATGCCGTCCTCGGCGCGCTTGTAGGACGCGCCCGTCGGGCAGACGGTCACGCACTCCGCTTGCTCGCAGTGGAGGCAGGAGCGGGGGAAATGCAGCGTCCGGCTGTCGGCGCCCTCTCCCGCCTCGAACGTGTGCACGCGGTTGAACCACACGCCGGTCGGGTCGGCGCCGTAGGGATCGTGGTCCGGCAGCGGCCCCGAATGTCCGCCGGTGTTCCATTCCTTGCAGTTCACGGCGCAGGCGTGGCAGCCGACGCAGGTGTCGAGATCGATGACGAGGCCGAGCCTGGCCGCGCCCCGCGGCGGAAGGGCGGTCACGGCCGGGCCCCGCCGCCGGCCGGCCGGGCGCGTCGCGGGGAGTCCTTGCCGTAGCGCAGAATCTCCGGCCGCGGGGCGGAACGGGGGGACGGGGGCTGCGGCGGGGGTCCGGCGTCGGGTTTCCCGTCGGGCCCGACCTTCTCGATGCGCACGCGCAGGTCGTACCAGGCGGCCTGGCCGGTGACAGGGTCCGAGTTGGCGTAGCGGTAGCCGTTCTCCCGCGGCGGCAGCAGATCCGGAATGATGTGGTTGAGGAGAAATCCCCGCGTCGCCTCGGGGGCGTCCGGGGCGAGGTTCCACGCTCCCGCCCGGTGCCCCACGGCGTTCCAGGTCCAGACCGTCTCGCGCTGCGTGCCCTCCATCAGGCGGAGCCGCGCCCGGACGCGGTTGTGGCGGCTGATCACCCAGACCTCGTCGTCGTCGGCAAGCCCGGCCGCGGCCGCCTCCTGGCGGTTGACGTAGAGCCGGTTGCCGCCGTGTATCTGGCGCAGCCACGCGTTCTGCGCGCCCCAGGAGTGGTACATCGCCATCGGTCTCTGCGTGACGGCGTGGAACGGGTAGTCCTCGTCGCCGCCGTCCTGGCCCTCGAGCGGGCGATGCCAGACCGGCAGGGGATCGAAGTGGCCTTCCACCCGGACGCGGTGGAGCTCGGGAGGCGTCACGGGCCCGTGCCCCCGGGCCGCGAGACGGAAACGCTGGAGCGGCTCGCTGTAGACCTGGAGCACGATCTGGTCCGCGGATCCGATCCAGCCCATGCGCAGGGCATGGTCGAGATAGGCCCTGTTGGCGTGCTTGTAGTAGCGCATCCCGGCCGGCAGTTCCTCGCGCCAGAAGCATCCGTTCTCGACGTAGCGCCGGAGCTGGTCCGGGTTGGCGGGGCCCCGTCCGCCGCCGTCGTCGCCGCGCCAGCCGGCGAGCGGCCCGATTCCGGGCATGCGTTCGTGGTTGACGATGTAGTCCTCGTACCCGCCGGGATAGACCGGAGCGCCGTCCGGGTGGGCCATTCCGGGGAGTTTCAGCCGCGCGCCGATGTCGAGAAGCACGGTCTGGAAGGGGCGCACGTCGCGGTCCGGCTCGACCACCGGCTGGCGGATGGCGTCCGCCGGTCCGTCGGCGTCGCCGATGGGGCGGTCGAGCAGCGAGATGCAGTCCCAGCGCTCGAGATAGGTGGTGTCCGGCAGCACCAGGTCGGCGAAGGGCACCATCTCGGACCAGAACGCGTCGGAATAGACGATGAAGGGGATCCGGTACCCGTCGCCGTCGGGCCGGCGGTCGGTCAGCATCTCCATGACGCCGGTCACGTTCATCGACGAGTTCCACGCCATGTTGGCCATGTACATGAACAGCGTGTCGACGGGATAGGGATCCCCCTTCCACGCGTTCGCGATGACCGTGTGCATGAGGCCGTGGGCGGCGAGGGGCGCCTCCCAGGAATAGGCCTTGTCGATGCGAAGCGCGTTCCCTTCCGCGTCGACGAGCAGATCCTCGGGTCCGGTCGGAAAGCCGAGCGGCGGCCCCGGCAGGGGGGCGCCGGGGCGGACCTCGCCCTCGCGGCCGGCGGGTTTCTGGGGCGGCGGGCAGGGGCGCGGAAACGGCGGCTTGTAGCGGAAGCCGCCGGGCACGTCGATCGACCCCAGCAGCATCTGCAGGAGGTGGATGGAGCGGCAGGTCTGGAAGCCGTTGGAATGGGCGGAGATGCCGCGCATGGCATGCATGGCGACCGGGCGGCCGATCATCCGGTCGTGGCGGCGGCCGGCCCAGTCGGTCCACGGGGTCTCGATCGCGATTTCCCGCTCGAACGCGGCGTCGGCCAGTTCGGCCGCGATGCGGCGGATCTTGCCGGCGGGGACGCCGCATCTGAGCGACGCCGAGTCCGGCGCGTAGGTGGTGTCGAGATAGCGTTCGGCGAGAAGCTGGAACACCGGCACGGCCGGGCGGCCGTCGGCCAGCGCGAACGTGCCCGCGACGGCGGGCGCGACGTCCGCCCTCCGGGCGTCCGCGAGAGCGCCGGAAGCGCGGTCGAAGCACAGGGGCTCCCCGTCCGGGCCCCGGGCGAACAGTCCGTCGTCGGGAGCGCCGTGGTCCCGGACCACGAGCCACGGCGCGTTGGTGTAGCGCACCAGGAATTCCAGATCGACGCGGTCGGCGCGGAGCAGTTCGTGGACCAGGGCGAGCACGAAGGCGCCGTCGCTGCCCGGCCTGATCGCGACCCATTCGTCGGCGATCGCCGAGTAGCCGGTCTTGACCGGGTTGACGGACACGAACTTGGCGCCGCGTTCCTTGAGCGCGGCGAGACCGGTCTTGATGGGGTTGGAATCGTGATCCTCGGCGACCCCGAACATCATGAAGTACTCGGTGCGGTCCCAGTCGGGTTCGCCGAACTCCCAGAACGACCCGCCGATCGTGTAGAGCCCGGCCGCGGCCATGTTCACCGAACAGAACCCCCCGTGCGCGGCGTGGTTGGGCGTTCCGAACTGGCTCGCCCACCAGGCGGTCAGCGACTGGCTCTGGTCGCGGCCCGTGAAGAAGGCGAGCTTTCGCGGATCCTCGGCGCGGATCCTCTCGAGGCGCCCGGTGACGATCCCGAGCGCCTCGTCCCAGGAGATCTCCTTGAATTCGCCGGAGCCGCGCGGTCCGCTGCGCAGCAGCGGCGCCGCGAGCCGCGCCGGCGAATGGTGGTGCATGATGCCGGCGGAACCCTTGGCGCAGAGCACGCCCCTGTTCACCGGATGGTCGGGGTTGCCCTCGATGTGGCGGATCCGCCCGTCCTTGATGCGGACCCGGATTCCGCACCGGCAGGCGCACATGTAGCAGGTGGTCGTGCGGGTCTCGTCCGCGACCGTCGGCGACAGGTCGATGCGCTCTTCGGGAGTGAACAGGTCGCCGGCCATGGTCGCAGTTTTCGGTGGGGAGGCGCCGGGGCCGCCGGAACGCGGGCGGCCGGAAGAGGCGGGAGCGCCGCATCGGACGGGGCCACCCTATGTCCGGGCGGGGAGCCGGTCAAGCCGAAGGCGTCGCCGGAGCGTCGCGGAACCGGTCTTGTCTTGCTCCGGGGGCGCCCCTATCTAAAGCGCAGGGCCGGAGAGCGGCCTCTCCGGCGGGGCCGCGTTCCGTCCACAACGGCATCATCGCGAAAGGAACCGCAATGTCTCTCAAGATCGGCGACGAAGCTCCGAACTTCGCCGCGGAGACCACGATCGGGAAGATCGATTTTCACGAATGGATCGGGGATTCCTGGTGCATCATCTTCTCGCACCCGAAGGACTTCACGCCGGTGTGCACGACCGAGCTCGGCTACATGGCCAAGCTGCAGCCCGAGTTCGAGGCGCGCGACGTCAAGGTGATCGGCCTCAGCATCGATCCCGCGGACAGCCACGCCGGCTGGTCGAAGGACATCGAGGAGGTCACGGGGCAGGCGCCCAACTACCCGATCATCGCGGACACCGATCTCGCGGTCGCCAAGCTCTACGGCATGCTGCCGGCGGAGGAACCCGGCGACGCCAGCGGCCGCACGGCCGCCGACAACGCGACGGTGCGGACCGTGTTCGCGGTCGGGCCGGACAAGAGGATCAAGCTGACCCTCGCCTACCCGATGAGCACCGGGCGGAACTTCGACGAGATCCTGCGGGTCGTCGACTCCCTTCGGCTGACGGCGGACCACAAGGTCGCGACGCCGGTCAACTGGAAGTCCGGCGAGGACGTGATCATCCTGCCGGCGGTTTCGGACGACGAGGCCCGCAAGACCTATCCCGGGGGTTGGAAGGCGCCGAAGCCGTATCTCCGCTTCGTCCCGCAACCCAAGCAGTGATCCGGCGGCCAGCGGCCGCAGCGCGGGGGCGTCCCGGGTGACCGTCGCCGAGACGATCGAACGGAAGCTTCGCGACGCCTTCTCGCCGGTCTCGATCAGCGTGATCGACGAGTCGCATCTTCACGCGGGCCATGTCGGGGCGCGACCGGAGGGCGAGACCCATTTCCGGGTCGAGATCGTGGCCGCGGCTTTCGAAGGGGGTTCGCGGGTCGCGCGTCAGCGCATGGTCTATCGCGTGTTGCAGGAGGAGCTGAACGGCCCGGTTCACGCGCTGTCGGTTACTGCGGCGCTTCCGATTGAAAATTAGCGGTCGGCGGTTTTTGGCATTCCAAGAGGTAGTGTAACTTCCCGGGTCTGTTTCCGCCGAGCGTCGGGAGGCGAGGGCTCGGGTGATTTGGGACGGTGTCAGCGGGTTTTTAGGGGCGCAGTTTCGGGGCCAGTTGCAGCGGATCGGGACACGCTAGGGTTTCGACGACGTTCCAGCCCTGCTTTCGGGTGGTGGCGATGACGGAGCGCAGGTTGGCGAAGTCGCGGGCATCCTGTATCAAGCGGAAGCCTCCCGAGATCTTCAGGCGCAGCTTGCCCATTCGGAAATCTTGCTTGGCCTCGTTGTTGGTGAACGGGACGAGCGGATCCGCGAGATGCTCCGGCGACGCTTCCAGCGTCCCGCAGGGCTGATTTTTATCAGGAAACCGGTGAGCCGACCTGCCCGGTGGGTCGTTCGGGAGCGAATCTTGCCGCCCAAGTATCAGTTCGAGCATTGCGAAGTGGATCTTGATCGCATGGCAGGCGGATCTGCACGCGCTACCGGCACTCGGTCACGACAAAAAAATGTTCCTGCAGCGTCCCGGCGACTCTCGGATTCTCCCGGACCGCTCAACGAAGGCCGGAGCCGAAACTCCGGCGACACAGTTCCAGCCGGTACGCCACCGGTGCCCAGCGGGATGCGCTCAACGAAGGCCGGAGCCGAAACTCCGGCGACACGGGCTTGTGCCGCCTGTCCGCCAGCGGAATCAGCGGGCGCTCAACGAAGGCCGGAGCCGAAACTCCGGCGACACGCCTCCATCGCCTGCGCGTAGGTGAGCATCGGGACCGCTCAACGAAGGCCGGAGCCGAAACTCCGGCGGCACGCGCCAAGTGCGCGGTTCATGACGGTGATTCCAAGCGCTCAACGAAGGCCGGAGCCGAAACTCCGGCGACACGGCGATCACTCGGTCGCGGTCCGGGTGCGTGTGAACCGCTCAACGAAGGCCGGAGCCGAAACTCCGGCGACACGTGGTCCAAGGCCACGACCAGGAAGCAGGGGATGCCCGCTCAACGAAGGCCGGAGCCGAAACTCCGGCGACACTTTGTCGGGCTCGCCCCGTGTTGCGATGGTTGGAAACGCTCAACGAAGGCCGGAGCCGAAACTCCGGCGACACAAGACCTCCTTTGTCGTGGTCACGACCATCGTCGTCGCTCAACGAAGGCCGGAGCCGAAACTCCGGCGACACGGTGACCAGGTTCTTCAGCGTGTCGCCGATCCTCAGCGCTCAACGAAGGCCGGAGCCGAAACTCCGGCGACACCCGAATACACCCGCGGCTTCGAGATGGCGGCGATCGGCGCTCAACGAAGGCCGGAGCCGAAACTCCGGCGACACGGCGGGAATCGGTGTTCCTGCACGACGAAGGATCGGGCCCGCTCAACGAAGGCCGGAGCCGAAACTCCGGCGACACCTGAGAGAGACGAACGCAGCAGACATATCCTGACACGCTCAACGAAGGCCGGAGCCGAAACTCCGGCGACACAGACGCACCACATCGAACCCACCGCCTACCGGCAGAACGCTCAACGAAGGCCGGAGCCGAAACTCCGGCGACACACCCGACAAGCCCGGTTTTCGGCGAGCCGGTGATCGCTCAACGAAGGCCGGAGCCGAAACTCCGGCGACACCCTGTAGAACACGTTCCCCACGCCGCACACGGACGAACGCTCAACGAAGGCCGGAGCCGAAACTCCGGCGACACCGGTGGCGTAGTCGCCGGGGGTGAAGAGGGTCACCGTCGCTCAACGAAGGCCGGAGCCGAAACTCCGGCGACACGCCGAAGCTGCTGCCTTACCTGGTCGGCGTCACGATGCGCTCAACGAAGGCCGGAGCCGAAACTCCGGCGACACGCGGCCCGGTAGACCACGAGATCGGACACCCCTCGCGCTCAACGAAGGCCGGAGCCGAAACTCCGGCGACACCGGCGCAACACCAGGAGAAACGCATCATGACGACGCGCTCAACGAAGGCCGGAGCCGAAACTCCGGCGACACGGCAGCGCCTCGAGGACGCTCACAGCAGCGCCCACGTCGCTCAACGAAGGCCGGAGCCGAAACTCCGGCGACACCTCACAGCAGCGCCCGCTCACAGCAGCGCCCACGTCGCTCAACGAAGGCCGGAGCCGAAACTCCGGCGACACCGCGTGCCACTCGTTGAGCCAGGCGGTGGCGTTCGTCGCTCAACGAAGGCCGGAGCCGAAACTCCGGCGACACGTCATCCTCGGTTGTCGCTGATTGGCGGACCATAGCCGCTCAACGAAGGCCGGAGCCGAAACTCCGGCGACACGGCCCGAAGCCGGTCATGGCCCGCAAGGGCCGTTGCGCGCTCAACGAAGGCCGGAGCCGAAACTCCGGCGACACATGAACGGCGGCGAGCACGCCCGCCAGCGGCCACGGCGCTCAACGAAGGCCGGAGCCGAAACTCCGGCGACACGCGGAGCTGCGCCGGAAGATGGAGGCCGACCGGAGCGCTCAACGAAGGCCGGAGCCGAAACTCCGGCGACACGGGGGCAGATTGCGGACGAGAATCCTCATCTTCTCGACGCTCAACGAAGGCCGGAGCCGAAACTCCGGCGACACCGGGCGCGTGAGCGTCTCTGACGATCAACCGATCCACGCTCAACGAAGGCCGGAGCCGAAACTCCGGCGACACGCTCTCGACGCTCGAGAACAGCTGGTACTGCTCGGACGCTCAACGAAGGCCGGAGCCGAAACTCCGGCGACACCTGCGCCGCTACACGGATCAGGTGTATCCGCTCGATCCCGCTCAACGAAGGCCGGAGCCGAAACTCCGGCGACACCCGGCCTGATGCGCCAGAGCACGGCGAGCAACGAAAGCGCTCAACGAAGGCCGGAGCCGAAACTCCGGCGACACAATGCCGTGTCAACGCCGAGCGACTGGAGGAGAAGGCGCTCAACGAAGGCCGGAGCCGAAACTCCGGCGACACACGCGGAAAGCTAGTGAACCTATATCGTTCGCCGGCGCTCAACGAAGGCCGGAGCCGAAACTCCGGCGACACGCCAGCAGGACCAGCAGGCCGATCCCCGCATAGACCGCTCAACGAAGGCCGGAGCCGAAACTCCGGCGACACTGGTGCCGGGCAGCGCCCGAGACCATCTTCAAACGGCGCTCAACGAAGGCCGGAGCCGAAACTCCGGCGACACCCTCGAAGATCGGCGTCAGCAAGAGCAGGGTCCACGCCGCTCAACGAAGGCCGGAGCCGAAACTCCGGCGACACTCGGCTATCCACTTTGCGAGTGCCGCCTTGTCTATGTGCGCTCAACGAAGGCCGGAGCCGAAACTCCGGCGACACCGGCCTCGTCGCTGAGAGGATGCTTGAGGTGCCAGTTCGCTCAACGAAGGCCGGAGCCGAAACTCCGGCGACACCCGAGCACTGGCAGCAGATCGAGCACCGGAACGCCGTCGCTCAACGAAGGCCGGAGCCGAAACTCCGGCGACACCAAAGATGTTTGGCCAAAGTACTTTTACCGCTGCCGCGCTCAACGAAGGCCGGAGCCGAAACTCCGGCGACACCCGCCGCGATCCACGGCGTGACGTTGCAGGTCGACGGCGCTCAACGAAGGCCGGAGCCGAAACTCCGGCGACACCGGAATGCGGGCCGCGAGACTGATTTCCTGAAGATTCGCTCAACGAAGGCCGGAGCCGAAACTCCGGCGACACCAGGCTGACGAAAGCGTGCGACATGTCCTGACAGTACGCTCAACGAAGGCCGGAGCCGAAACTCCGGCGACACCCGAGTAGCAGCGCATGATCGCGCCGTGTGCCGTGATCGCTCAACGAAGGCCGGAGCCGAAACTCCGGCGACACCGGGTGCCGGCATTCGTGGAACGACGGGCCGACATACGCTCAACGAAGGCCGGAGCCGAAACTCCGGCGACACCGCACTCCCTGGAACGCGTGCACCAGCTCCTCGCACCGCTCAACGAAGGCCGGAGCCGAAACTCCGGCGACACTCGGGAGGTGGAGCTTCAGGAGCTTCAGGACGTCCATGGCGTTGCGCGCTCAACGAAGGCCGGAGCCGAAACTCCGGCGACACCCCTAATCGGGGCGAGCTGCGGTCCACTCTGGGCGATTTCGTACCCATCCGGTCATCGGACCGCCGAGAGGACAGCTGAATTGCTTCATCTGGCGCAAAACCGCTAGGCAGCGGGGCATCCTGGCTCTCCGATCATGCCATGATTCGCCAATTCGACGCTCGGAAACGAGAGTCACCGGAGGTTCGCAGTCTGCCTTACAGGATCCATGGCTTGCCCAAAGCGTGTTCCTGATGCCGGCCCAAACGCAGCGTCGCGGCTTCGATTCCGCCGGGAAAACGGTAGACGAGCACGGAGTCGCGATCGCGGTCGATGATATCTTCCACCTCCCCGACGAGCCGGGCTAGCCTCGCTTTGGAGAGGCGGCATTCGAAGACCGAGAACTGCACCCGTTGCCCGTACTTCTCGCATACGTCCGCGATCCGCCTAAGTCGCGCCGCACCAGTGGATTCCGTGTCGGCAATATCATAGGCAACCAGTACGTCCATCGGTCATGGGAGAACAAATGGCGGATATGAGGCAAGGTCTCCGCGCAGATGCCGGGCAAGCAGCGTCGCCTGGACCGAAGGAATTGCCCATCGTTGAACTGGCCGCCCGAGAATTCGATGCGGAGTTTCCGTTTCCTTGTATTCTTCCCACGATTGGATCAGTGCGGTTCTGGCGTCGTCGTTCAGGTAAACGCCGCCGCCAGGCGTGTAATCGAAGTTTGCGGGTCCGATTTGTCGGCGGCGTACCAGCGACACCACGAACCGATCCGTCAATGCCCGCAACTCTTCCGCCAGATCGAGTGCGAGGGAGGGCCGGCCGGCCCGCGGGCGGTGGAAGAACCCCATCTGGTAGTCGAGACCGACACTCTCCAGCGCACCACAGCACTCGGTCACCAACAGCCCGTAGCAGTAGCTCAACATCGCGTTGACGGGGTCGCGAGGCGGTCGCCGCGACCGCGACGAGAATCCCAGCTTGGCCGGCGCCACGGCCTGCTCCACCGCCCGGAAGTAAATCCGGGCTGCATCCCCTTCGATGCCGCGCACGGAGTCGCCCGTCACCGCATCAGTCAGTCGCGCAATTCGTTGCCGGATCTGCTCGCTCCGGTCGGCGAGTCGCTTGCTTGCCGCCGTATCCCCTTCGTCACGCGACCAGCGGCCGACGACCCTTCTGCTGTTCTGCAGTTTTGCCGCCACAATAGCCCTCGACAACTCGAGCGAGCGGGATTCATCCATAACCGCATTGAAGAGAGCGGTGCGAAGGTGAATGTTGCCGTTGGTGGCGCCGCTCACGAGGAAACGCACGGCACCGCTCCGGTGCAGGGCCGCGACGCGTATGCCCCGTCGCACACATGCATCCAGTGCTTGCATGGTGACCTGCGCCCCGCCCAGTACCACCAGTGCGTCGATCGCCTCGAGCGGGACACGCTGGCTCCCATCGGGTGACGATACCGTCAACGATCCCCGCCGGTGCTGGACACGGGCGCGGTGGTTGCGAACGTAGAGGGTGCTCAGGTAGCGCATTCGAACACTACATCGGACATGTACCGTCGGATCTTGCGTGTCGCATTGGTCACTCGGGGCAGGCAATGATGCAGGAGCTGGCACGCGTTGCACCGGTCGTCGTTCACTGCAGCAGGCAACTCTCCTCTGAGCAATTGCTCGCGAATGGAGTCGATGGCGACCAACGTTTGATCCCGCAATGCATCGGTGAACTCGACCTCCACGCGCCGTCGTGTCCCCCCGTACCAGACGCTGCCGGACGGGACGGCAACTCCGAGCATCTCTTCCAGGCACAGGGCCTGCGCACACAGCTGGAGATCCGCGGCAACTCCGTGCCGAACGCCGGATTTGTATTCCACTGGCTGGACCGTATCGCCGTCCATCTCGACGACGTCGGCGCGCCCGGACAGCCCCAGCGACTCCGACCAGAGAGGAATGCCACGCAGGATTCGACGACCTCGTTCCACGCTGTGCCGGCCACTATCCACGCGCCGGTGCGCCCGCGAGCCTTGGACGGTGTGAGCGTTGTCCGACCACACGCCATCGCAATGGATAAGAGCGCATTGGCGCGGACAGTAGACGAAGTGCTCTATCGCGGAAACAAGAACAATGGGTTCGAGCATCAAAGCATTTCCGATCCAACGCCTCTCGTGGGATCGGTCTTGTTCCTGGCTTGATACTCGACGCTCCGCCAACCGGCGTGGATGCCGTGGACGGCCCAAGCTTGCTTGGGAGAAAAAGGTCTCCATGCGTCCAGCAACGCGTCGACGCCGTCGGCGGAAAGAGGTTGGCGCCACGCAGGCCAGACAAACCGCCGAGACTCGTTGCCATTCGACGCTTTCCGCCATCCCCGCTGCCGCTCGTCCGGGCTGCCGTGGCGACTGAACCGTCGGTCCACTCCTTGGCCTCGTACCGGAAACATCTTCAAACCGAAGAAGGCCAGAAACTCGATAACGGGTTCGACCCACGGATCCGATGAATCCGACAGAGACCCCAGTCGTGTGCTGTCAAATCCAAGGCCGTTGTTTTTGACTCGCCGCGCCCGCCCGACCAGCGAATCACGTAGACGTTCCTCGTCTACCGGTCCGATCAGTTCATGAACCTTTAACAACCTGTAATGCAACCACTTTGTCGTTCCGGGACCGGCGGGGTCGAGGGGAGCGTGAGCAACCTCTCCGTTCCGGTCGACACTCAGATCCGTCATCGTCGAGGAAAGCGTCCAGGCACGAGGATGTCCACGTGCCTTCTGCGCTCGGACAGCGAATTGTTCGACCGATACCTTTCGCTCAAGCTTGCCAGCCCCGCGCCAGCTCTCGGCAACCGGCAACTCGCTCAGAAACGCTTCGTCCGGCCACGATTGGATCAACGCCTTAACCGGATCGATCTCGACCGATGAGAGCACGGCCACGGGTGCGCCCGTTTCGGTCCAGTGCAGTGTAACGCGGCGATCCAGCACCGTCACGCCGATGCCAGCGAGCCAGGCATTGACCCACGAAGCGGGCAGGCCCGGACAGGTGAGCTCATGCATCAGGTATCCCCCGGCGTCCCGTGGACGCCTGCGGAAACGGCATGGTCGGCGCGGATGACGACACATTCCAGCAATGCGAGCCCCCAAGGTCCGAACCGGTCCTGCAGTCGCCGGAAGCGACCGGGTTGCTCCCAGTCCACGATGGCAAGATCCGCGCCCGCCGTTATCGAAACGCCATCCACGACCCCGACCACGGAGTCGGTGGAACCATCGGTTGCCGGCGGCACCAGCGGGCGGCCCTTTCCATGATGGCTGATCACCAGATGGACTAGGAGGTCGCGTTGAAGGGGGGTGCCCCAATCGGGCGTCTGCGCCAGCCAGGCACGCGCCAGCCGCGCGGACAGATCCTCGTGCCGCCCTCCCCTGGGCCAGCCGGACGACACGCGCATCGCCTCCCAACGGTGTCGCGGCGCGTTCGACTTCGCAAGAAGCGGGCCGGATTCGCGCTTTGGGTCCAGCCACCGCTGAAAGCGCTCGTCGGCCTTGCCGATGTCGTGCAGCCGAGCGGCCCGCTCGACCACTTCCAGCAAGTCGTCGGTCAGGCCCATTCGCTCCGCCACCCTCCTTGCCCGGATCCCGACATCATGACCATGTTGGTCCAGTTCGACGGCGACGCGGTGCAGCGACAGTTCGTCAAATTCATCGTTCAGGGCTTCGTTGCCGGGCTGGTCGACAAGCAAGCGCGGCACTTCGTCTCGGGGTTCGAGAACGTGCGGACGCAGCCGGTCGATGAACCCTGTCCACTCCGTCTCCTCCCACCCGGTCGGCGCTGGCGTGTCCCTGAGCGCCGCAAGGATGTTGGAGACCGCTTCCGCCCGTTCCGTCTCGTCGAGATCGCGGTCGTCGGCGACATCGCCCAATGCGGTGTCGACGAGCTCTCCAAGGTTCGCACCACACAGCCGCCTGATCGCGACAGCGTCGAGCGGCAGACCCAAGTTGTCGAGAGACGCGTCCGAGACGGGGTCGGAAGCGTCGGGGTTCCAACCGAACCGATCCATGTGCCCCGTGTCGCTGGAGACGACGACCCGGTCTCCGGGACGCAAGTCGCCGCTGGACACCTTCTCGACAGTGACGCCATCCGGTGCCAACCGGCACATAACGGCCTTCCGAAGAGCCTCGCGCGCCTCTGCCAGCGGTACGTCGATGGCCTCGCGGTCCGTGCCCCGAGGCCATAGCCGTTGGCCCGGAGCTGGGATGTGCGCGCGCCAAAGCAAAGCCACCGACGGGGAGGAAGCGGCGATGCCGTTGAAGTACGGTTCCACCGGCGCCTCACCCTCGGGGGGTGTTGTCGTCTTCGTCCATTCAAACAGCAGGCCCGGAAGAACCTCCGGCGCGCGGCCCGGGTCATCGAGCGGCGGCCCCAATGCCGAGGCAACCAAACGGGGACAAAGATCGACGGTTTCGGCAGCGCTGCCTGCCAGCAACTTCTGGAGCCGATCGAGTACCGTGTTCGGTTCCTGACCGTATACCGGCCATGTGGGTCTGTCTGTGGCCGAACTACCCTTTCGGCGAGATCCTGACGGCGGCACATGGACGTAAATTGCACGTGCGCGGGGAAAACGCCCGAGTCTGTTCAGGCGTCCCAATCGTTGGGTGAGCGCTCTGACGCCGCAGGCCTCCGTCACAAGGAATTCGGCGTCGATGTCAGCCCCCACTTCCAGGGTCTGCGTCGCCACCACGATCAAGTGCCTCTTGCGCGGCACTCCTGCGGCACGGGCCGTTGCCATCCCCGTTGCCGGATCGAGGATCCGGGCACGGGTCCGCGCCGCCTCCCGTTCACGCACGCGTCCCGTGAGGAGCAGAATCTCTGCCTCCGGCAGCGTCTTGCACAAGCTTTGGAATACCTCTCGTGCCGTCTGTGGCGTGTTGCTGAACACAAGACCTGCAGCAGGGGAGAGAGCCGAATGAACGAGCTCGACGGCAGCCTCCGCGAGCCGTCTCGCCAACCCGTCGTTTGCAATCTTCACTTGCAGGGGCTTTCGGGCGTCCAGCCGCTGACCAACGACCGGGTGCGCATCGTCTTCGCCGTCCAGATCGAACGGCTTGTTCTGTGCGGGATCCCCTGTCGCAGTCAACGAGACGACCGTCGGCCATGAGCGCCCCGGACCGAGCACCTCGCACGCCGCTGCACTGCAGGCGGCAAGATCGGGTATCAACTTTCTCAGGTGCCCCGCAAGGTGCGCCTCGTCCAGCAGCACCAAGCTGTCGGTACCGGCCATAGCCGCATCCACCGGCCGTCGACCCGACCCATAGCCCCGAAACAGCAGACGCGAGCCGTACATCGGCAGCGTGCAAAGGACAACGGTCGGCCGTGCGGGGTCCGTAGGGGTCCGCGAAGCAATTCCGCCCCGGAGGCTGATCACGTCCAGCGGGGGCGCGTCGGGGTCAAGCCATAGCGTGCGGAGTCGCTCGGCGACCCGCTCGATGACCTCGCGCCCGGTTGCATTCGACCCCGCCGACGCGGGGTCGCGGAGCGCGTAAGCGATATCCCTCGCATGCGCCGCTGTCGAATCCACGAGAAGGCGCCGGTTGACGACCCACCAGATGCGCGTCGGTGCGGTACGACGCTTCGGCACCCGGTCGGCCTGGGACGCCAGCCACCAAATGGCGATGTCGAGACAGGCGGTCTTGCCGAGGCCGGTAGGTATGCCGATCTCGCTTGGCCATCGTTCCCTGCTCGCGACGCAATGGGCCAGACGTGCCTGCCACGGAAACGGATCGCGGTCGTTGATGGCGCGGTAGAACTCCGTGAACGTGGGCAATGGCGGAATTCGCGCGGGGTCGAACGGTCGCACTGAGCCGTTACGCGCTGGTCTCGCGTCACTCATCGACGGGTGCGCAGAGTCCGAAACCACGCTGCCGTCCGGCGCCAACGACGACCGGTCCCCAGATGGGATCGGAGAAGCGGAATTCCGCGTGAGAATACGGGAGTGCCGGACGTCCCGGACGGTTGACCTCCGTTGGCGCCAGATCGACCGCGCCGGGAATCAGGGGAGTGCGCAATGAACGGAAGGCCACCGGTTCAGGCAGTCCGGCGTGACGGCACCAGCGAACGGCTTCCGAAAGACCGGGCACGCCCCGTCTTTCATGAATCACGGGGAACGCCGTTATCCAGGTCGGCGACGGCCCTTGCCAGCGGCCTGGATTGGCAGCCCAGGGACGCTCTCCGTCTCCACGAGGTTCCACGGACACCTTGACGCTCCGGCCGACGAGCGCGTCAATGGAGAGAGCTGCATCACGGGCCCGCTGGCGTTGAAGGCGGTCGGACTCCGGTGGAAGCCACAGGGCCAAGCCGTGGACGCGACCCCGCGAACGTGGAAAGCCGACATCCGGCAGCGCCAGGTAGCGGGCCAGATCGTAACCAGAGCGCGCAAACCCGTGACCGTGCAGAATTGCAGGTGGCTCCCCATGCATGTTCTGGTGGCGGCTGAGGACGGCGTCTTTGAAGAGTGCGGTGACCGCGGAAATCCTTCGCCCCGAGATCGCCGGACGCAGTCGCAGCCACGCCACCACCTCTCCGCGATCCGTCTCGTCCTCACCGGGCGACCGGTAGGTTTCCAAGTGGAGGAGCTCCGGAAACTGCGATCGGGTCGCCGACGCACCCCGTTCCTGCCAGATGTCATGCATCCGGTCCAGCACACCGACATCGCCCGGCTTCGGAACACTGATGCGGACGTTGCCTTCAGGATCCGGAACGAAAACCTCCACCGTCGCGCCACACGGTATTTCTGTCCCGACGCGGACACGCACAGGGGAGTCGGACGTGCCGAGATAGCCCACCCGCGCCGCACGGCACCCTATCCGGTCCAGGATCGTCGCATCCGGCGACTCGACATCCCATCGGTAGACCACCAGGGGATTGCGGGGGGCGACCCGCACGCCCGGGCGGTAGAGGCTGCTCTTTCGGGCTACGTACTCATGCGTTTGACCTTTTTTCGACCCGCCGCGCGAAACGTGCTCGACGACGAACCGGGGGTGAAGCTTCTGATGCCGAGGATCGGGTTGGGCATGGATCGTGGGGGGCGGTTGTCTTTCAAGCCAAGCGAGCTCGCGGCCATCCGTGACTCGCGAAGCTTGCCGAGTTCCGTCGGCCGCCACGAACGCGGCGAATAACCGTGCCGGGGACGGCGGCCACTCTCCGCGAGTCAGCTTTCCTGTCACCGCGGTACCGTCCGGGTCGCCGCGGAAGGTTCCGTGCAGGAATTCGACGCTGATCGTCAGCATCAGTCGAGTTCGGGCCAGGTCGACCGAATCGCTGCGCTGAGATTCTTTTTCGGAGTGAGCTTCGTCGCGGGCGTTCCCCAACCGTCGAGTGGCACACCCCGGGAAGCCGCATGCTCTCTTGCCGAATAGAGGAGTGCGCCCGTCATCTCGGATCCGCCAAGGTCGATTGGCTCGTCGCCGCTGGTACCAAGCCAAGTCGCGATTGTTGACCGGGGACGGAGTTCAGCACCGGACCGCAGCGTGAAGCCCCGGCCAAAGGCAAGCTGATGGGCGTGCAGTCCGAGCGCGACCAGCAAGGCCCTTGCGGCTGCATCCCGGTCTCCCGAACCGCTTCCGAGGCTCACTCGCCGAAGTTGGGCGAGAGACAGCGTCGCGCGCTGTGTCACCCTCGCGAATGACACCGGTGCCGCCGACGCGTCCTTGTTCATGAACGGCACTTGCCCATGGCCGATCTCGGAGAGCTTGCCACTCTTCATGCTCTTGTCTTTCGCGCCGTCCTCGCCGACCTCCCAAGTCGTGCTGTCGTCGGGCGCGAATGTCAGAGCGACATCCTTGTTCAGATTGAGGGCGTCCCCCTTCAACCCGAGAACCCTTGTCTCCGTCGAAGCGGGTTGCCAGCCGATGATCTCCGAGACCCAAGCACGCGCGTGCTTGGTGTTGTGGCGCTTCTTGCCCAGATGGGATTGCCAAAAGCCGTAAAGCAGTGCTTGCGGGAACCACGCGATCAGCGGCCCGCAGGTCTGTGCCGTCGCGCCGAAGATCGCCTGGCCGATCTCGGTCTTGAGGAAATCTTTCCCGTCCAGTTGCGCGTCGCGCAGATATGCGTCCGCGTTGCGGTGAGGGAACTCGAGGCTCGACAAGGATCGAGGGAGATGGGCGGGAAGATGCGGCAGTTCCGAAAGGTCAAGCACGAACTCCGGTATCGACGCCGAGTCGCGGTTCCGCCGCAACGCGTCCTCAAGGCGGTTGGCCTGTGAGGGGACGTTGTCGATAACGATGACCTGTGCAGGTTCCGCATCTTCAGGAGAGACCCACCGCCGGTCGAGTTGATAACTCCCGCCTTCGTAGACCGCCGGCTTGACCGTACCCCCAGGGCCGGAAAGCGGTTCAAGGTCGCTGTCGATGCGGATGCCGTCGTCGCGAGATTCATCAGCGCACCCCGCGAGGAGCGCTGCAAGGTCCATTTGGCGTGGCATTATTCTTGCACCCTCGAGATTTTTGCACCTCCGAGCCACTTGCGAAATTCCGCATTCGACATTCGAGGGGAACTTTTTCGCCGTGGCCGGCAAATTTCCTTGGAAACCATGGCCGCTCCGTGATTCTGCCGAGTTTGCAACGACACCACGGGAGAGGGGAGCCATGGCACCAAGACGGACATTGTACGGATCCCGGCATCACGTTCAAGCCGACCTGTTCCCGTGGCTCGAGGAAAGGCTCGGACTGCCGGGCGAGAGACATCGGCACCTCGCGACGGTTCTCGAGTTCGTGCGTGTCGGGAGCTTTCTCCCTGTGCCATTCTCAGGCTCTGTCTCGTGACTGCGTCACCAGGCTCCCGGCTTCGCCGGAGCGTGTGGCGCGGAGGCGAAGCCGGGAGCCTGGTGCGGTTCGTCGAAGCTCCCTGCCATCATGCGGGTTCCGTCCGTTGCGGACGGAACGGGCCAGGGGACCGGGAGCGACCGAATTTCCTCGGCGCCGAGAGCGCCTGAAACGGACCTGTGCCCCGGTCCCTGGCCACGATGGACGCCCCGTGGGGAGTTTGTGCCTCGAGCGCCAGCACAGGGACAGGCAGGCACGCGATGCGGATGATGGCGGAGAGAGTGGGATTCGAACCCACGATACGGTTGCCCGTATACTGATTTAGCAAACCAGCGCCTTCAGCCACTCGGCCATCTCTCCGCGATGAGCGGTCGGTTCCACGCTGTATGCGGATCCGTCTATACGGGTGCCCGCCCCGACTGTCAACGCGCCGGGCGGCCGGGCGCTTCGGGAACAGGGTTTGGCCGGACGAACGGCCGGCGAACGCCGCGGCCTGTCCGGGGCCGGGACTTGCCGCGCGGTTCCGTGCCATGCCCCGGCACGGGCGTCGTACCCGCCCGACGGAACGAGGCGTCGTCCGCGCGAAGCGGAACCCCGGCGCCGGTGACGAAAGGAGGCTTCGATGCAGCCCGAACTGACCGTCCTGACCTGCGATCCCGGAAGCCGCAGCGATGGCGTCGTGCTGCTGAGCGTCGGCAGGGCGACGCGCGCGATCCACGGAATGACGGATCACGAATCCGTGATCGCCATCGACCGGAAGGGCGCGATCGTCTGGCGAAAGGAGTTCGACTTCTCGCTGATGGACGTCCGCCGCTCGAGACGCGACACGCTTCTGGTCATGGGGTCGGGCGGCGTCGCCGTCGAGATCGACGTCGGCGGCAACGTTCTGCACCGGTGGCGTTGCCGGGAGCCGCGTCCGGGCCGGACGGACGCCACGCCCGTCGACACCATGATGTTCCATCACTCGATCTGCGAACTCGATGACGGGCATCTGTGCTCGCTCTCGATAGAGCGCCATCCGCTCGCGCGGCCCGACGGGGAGGCCGATCACGTGATGGTCGACACCATCCTCGTCTGGGACCGCGACGGGACCGTGGCGAGCGAGCGGTCCCTGGCCGGACTCTGCGATCTCGAACGCTACGGCCACGGTTCCGGACCGATGTACTACGAGCGTCAGGGCTGGCCGCGAACCAGGGACTGGAGCCACGGCAACTGCATCGTCCAGGATCCCGCCGACGGGGGTTTCCTGATCTCCCTCCGGCATCAGGACAGCGTCGTGAAGGTGTCGGCGGAGGGCGGGTTGGCGTGGATCATGGGCATCGACCAAGGCTACCGGCCGGAGTTCCGGGACAGGCTCCTGACGATGGACTGGGAGCGCCCCTTCTTCCACCAGCACGACGTCACGGTCACCTCGAACGGCGATCTGATGCTGTTCGACAACGGCACCTCGGGAGCCTTTCCGCCCGACCCGCCCCGGCCGCTGGACGAGCAGGAGAGCCACGCGCTGTGCTTCCGGGTCGACGGGAAGGCGATGACCGCCACCGAGACCTGGCGCTACGGCGGGAACGGCAACCTGCCGTTCTCGCCCTACGTCGGTGGCGTCTGCGAAATGCCGAACGGCAACCGGTTCATCGCCTGCACCGGGATCAAGCGCGACCTCGATGGCAACAGGGTCGAGATGCCGCCCCAGGGCGTCGGGTCGATCGAGCTCGTCGAGGTGACCCGGGACGGCGAACGCGTGTTCCACGCCAGGATCGAGGCGCCGGGCGACCCCGTCGACAAGGGGTGGAACGGTTTCCGGCCGGAATACCTGGCGCCCGACATGGCGAACCGCCTGGCCGTCTGAGACCGCCGCGGGGCGGAAGCGCGGGTTCGCAGCCTCCCGGATCCGGTTTCCGCCGCCGGGCGTTGCGCGTGGCGGCAAAGCCGCCTACATACCGGAAACCTCCCTCTCTCCGGGATCCGGCCGTGAATCCGTCGCAGTACGTCTACGTCATGAAGGGTCTCACCAAGGCCTTTCCGGGCGGCCGCAAGGTCGTCGAGAACGTCTGGCTCAGCTTCCTTCCGGGCGCGAAGATCGGCGTGCTCGGCCTCAACGGCACCGGAAAGTCCACGCTTCTGCGCATCATGGCCGGCCTCGACGCCGAGTTCGACGGCGAGGCCCTGGGCCGCCGACGGCCTTAGTGTCGGGTTTCTGCCGCAGGAGCCGGAGCTCGACCCCGAACGGGACGTCCTCGGGAACGTCATGGACGGGGTGGCGGCGAAGCGGGCGCTCCTCGACCGCTTCAACGAGGTGACGGCGCGCTTCGCCGGGGATCTGGGGCCCGGGGAGATGGAACGGCTCATCGAGGAGCAGGCCGGACTCCAGGCCGAGATCGACGCCGCCGGCGCCTGGGAGATCGACCGCGAGGTCGAGGTCGCGATGGACGCCCTGGGATGCCCGCCCGGAGACGCCGAGGTCGGCAGGCTCTCGGGCGGCGAGCGCCGGCGCGTCGCCCTCTGCCGCCTGCTGCTGTCGCGGCCCGACATGCTGCTGCTCGACGAACCCACCAACCATCTCGACGCCGGGACGGTCGCCTGGCTCGAGCGCTATCTCGACGACTACGCCGGCACGGTGGTGGCGGTCACCCACGACCGGTACTTCCTGGACAACGTCGCGGGCTGGATCCTGGAACTCGACCGCGGCCGGGCCCTGCCGTTCGAGGGGAACTACAGCGCCTGGCTCGAGCAGCGCGAGAAACGCCTGCTGCAGGAGGAGCGCCGGGACGCCGCGCGCCAGCGCATGATCCGGCAGGAGCTCGAATGGGTCCGCCAGAGCCCCCGCGCCCGGCAGGCCAAGGGCCGGGCGCGGCTCGCCGCGTTCGAGAGACTCGTCGCCGAGAGCGGCAGCAGCGCCCCCGACCGCCAGCAGATCTCCATCCCCCCCGGCCCCCGCCTCGGGGATCTCGTGATCGAGGCCGAGGGCGTCTCCAAGGCCCTCGGCGGCAGGCCGCTGGTCGAGGATCTCAGCTTCAGGATGCCTCCCGGCGCGATCGTCGGGGTGATCGGGCCGAACGGCGCCGGAAAGACCACGCTGTGCCGCATGATCACCGGCCGGGAAACGGTCGATTCGGGGCGGCTGCGGATCGGCGACACGGTGAAGCTCGGGCACGTCGACCAGAGCCGGGACACGCTCGACGACGACCGCACGGTGTGGGAGGAGATCTCGGGAGGGCTCGACGTGATCGAGCTCGGGGGCCGGACCGTCCAGAGCCGCGCCTACACGGCGGGTTTCAACTTCCGCGGCGCCGACCAGCAGAAGCGGGTCGGCCAGCTGTCCGGAGGCGAGCGCAACCGCGTCCATCTCGCGAAGGTTCTCAGGTCCGGCGCCAACGTCCTGCTGCTCGACGAGCCGACCAACGATCTCGACGTCGACACGCTTCGCGCGCTCGAGGAAGCGCTTCTGGAATTCGCCGGATGCGTGGTGGCGGTCAGCCACGACCGGTGGTTCCTCGACCGCATCGCCACCCACATCATCGCGTTCGAGGGCGGGAGCCGGGCGGTGTGGTTCGAGGGCAACCACTCGGCCTACGCGGAGGATCTCGCCCGCCGCGGGGGAGCCGACGCCGGCCGGCCGCGCCGGATCCGCCGCAAGCCGGTCTGATCCGCGCCGGGGAAGGGCCGGCGCCGCGAGGGCGCGGCCCGCCCGCTCAGCCGGGGGTCCAGCGAAGGACCGGCCGTCTCGCCGCGGCCGTCTCGTCGAGTCTGCGCCGCGGCGCGTGGACGGGCGCCTCCCGGAACGGTTCCGCGCCGTCGCGCGCCCGCTCCGCGAGCGCGGAGACGGCGTCGACGAACCGGTCGAGGCTCTCGCGGCTCTCGGTCTCGGTGGGCTCGACCAGCAGGGCGCCGTGGACGACCAGCGGAAAGTACATCGTCATCGGGTGGAAGCCCTCGTCGATCATCGCCTTCGCGAAGTCCAGCGTCGTCACGCCGGTCCCCTCGAGAAAGCCGTCGTCGAAGAGAACCTCGTGCATGCACGGCCCCTCGTAGGGAAGGCTGAGGGCGCCGGAAAGCCGGGCCAGCAGGTAGTTCGCGCTGAGCACCGCGTCCTCGGCGACCTGGCGCAGGCCGTCCGCGCCGTGGCTCATCATGTAGGCGAGCGCCCTGACGAACATGCCGACCTGGCCGTGGAAGGCCTTCATGCGGCCGATCGGGATCTCGCCCGGCGCGGCGTCGCGGTCGTGCTCCACCAGGCGCAGGCCGTCCTCTCCGCGAACCACCCACGGCCGCGGCGCGTGGGGCGCCAGCGCCTCCGACAGCGCGACCGGGCCGCTGCCGGGGCCGCCGCCGCCATGGGGCGTCGAGAAGGTCTTGTGGAGGTTGAGATGCATGCAGTCGATCCCGAGATCGCCGGGCCGCACCTTTCCCACGATCGCGTTGAAGTTGGCGCCGTCGCAGTAGAAGTACGCGCCGGCCTCGTGGACCGCGGCCGCCTGCTCGAGGATCTCGTCCTCGAACAGGCCGCAGGTGTTGGGGTTGGTGAGCATGAAGGCGGCGACCCCGTGGTCGAGGCCGCGGCGAAGCGCGGCGAGGTCGACGCGGCCGCGGCCGTTGAGCGGAACCGAATCGACCGCGTAGCCGCAGAGCGCGGCCGTGGCGGGATTGGTGCCGTGCGCCGAGGCCGGCACGAGCACGCGCCTGCGCGGGTCACCGCGCCTCTCGAGCGCGGCCCGCACCGTCATCAGGCCGCACAGTTCCCCGTGCGCCCCCGCGGCCGGCGACATCGCGACCGCCGGCATGCCGGTCAGCGTCCGGAGCCAGCGCGCGAGCGTGTCGATCAGGCGCAGCGCCCCCTGCACCGTGGAAACCGGCTGCAGCGGATGCACGTCCGCGAATCCGGGAAGCCTCGCCACCTTCTCGTTGAGCCGCGGGTTGTGCTTCATGGTGCACGAGCCCAGCGGGTAGAGACCGAGATCGATGCCGTAGTTCCTGCGGCTCAGCCGGGTGTAGTGGCGCACGACCTGCGGCTCCGAGAGGCCCGGCAGCCCGACCGGCCCCGAGCGCTCGAGCCCGCCGAGGCGGGATCCGGCCTCCGGCGGGGGCGGCAGGTCGACGCCGCTGCGCCCTTCGGCGCCCTGCTCGAAGATCAGCGGCTCCTCGAGGTCGAGCGCGCGGCCGCGGTTCGCGGCCGCGGCGGGCGGCGCTCCGGGGCGCGTCCTCCGCCCTTGCGAGCGGTCCGTCACGCGGCCTCCTCCAGGCCGTCGCGCAGACGCGCCATGTCGTCGTCGGTGACGGTTTCCGTGACCGCGACGAGCAGCAGGTCCGCGGCTTCGGGAACGTCGGGAAGAAGCCGCGACAGCGGCACGCCCGCGAGCACCCCGCGCCCGGCGAGGCGTTCCGCGATCTCGGCGGCGTCGCCCGGCACCCGCACGGCGAACTCGTTGAAGAACGACTCGTTGAGCACCTCGATCCCGGCGACCTCTTCCAGCAGGCCGGCGAGCCGCACCGCCCTGGCGTGGTTGAGCAGCGCGAGGTCGCGGAAGCCGCTCTCGCCGAGCAGCGACAGGTGGATGGTGAAGGCGAGCGCGCACAGGCCGGAGTTGGTGCAGATGTTGCTCGTGGCCTTCTCGCGCCGGATGTGCTGTTCGCGCGTCGACAGCGTGAGCACCCACCCCCGGCGCCCCTCGGCGTCGGCGGTCTGGCCGACCAGGCGCCCGGGCATCTGGCGCACGAACCGGTCGCGGGTCGCGAACAGCCCGAGATGCGGGCCCCCGAAGTTCAGCGCGCCGCCGAGCGAGCTTCCCTCCGCGACCACGATGTCGGCGTCCATCTCGCCCGGCGGGCGAAGCGCGCCGAGCGCCACGACCTCGGTCACCGCCACCGCCAGCAGCGCGCCCGCCGCGTGGCAGGCGTCGGCCAGCGGCCGGAGGTCGCGGAGCCGGCCGAACAGGTCCGGATACTGGACGACGACGCAGGCGGTGCGCTCGTCGGGCAGGGCGGGGAGATCCTCGGTTCCGGCGACGTCCGGCGCCATGATCGCGGTCTCGCCGCCGGTGAAGCGCAGCATGGTCGCGGCGGTTTCGGCGTAGTGCGGATGCAGCCCCCCGGAAAGAACGACCCGCGGCCTCCGGGTGAGCCGCCGGGCCATCAGCGCGGCCTCGGCGCAGGCGGTCGCGCCGTCGTACATGGAGGCGTTGGCGACGTCCGTTCCGGTGATCATCGCCACCTGGGTCTGGAACTCGAACAGGTGCTGCAGGGTTCCCTGGGAGATCTCCGGCTGGTAGGAGGTGTAGGAGGTCAGGAACTCGCCGCGCTGGACGAGATGGTCGACCGTGGCGGGCACGTGGTGCCTGTAGGCGCCGGCGCCGAGAAAGAACGGCGCCCGGCCGGCGTCGAGATTCTCGGCGGCCATCGCCGCGAGCGCGCGCTCCACCTCGATCTCCCCCTGATGCGGCGGCAGGTCCGGCAGGGCGTCGAGGCGCGCCTTCCCGGGCACGTCGCGGAACAGGTCGTCGATCGAGGAGGCCCCGACCGCCGCCAGCATCCCGCGTCGGTCCTCGGCGGTCAGCGGCAGATAGCGCATCAGCCGAGGCCTCCGACGTAGGCGTCGTAGGCCTCCTGGTCCATCAGGCCGTCGAGTTCCGAAGGGTCGGAGACCCGGATCCTGACGAACCACCCGCCGAGGGTGGGCGCCTCGTTGACCGTCTCCGGCCTGTCGTCGAGCGCCTCGTTGACCTCGACGACCTCGCCCGAGACCGGCGCGTAGACCTCGCTCGCGGCCTTGACCGATTCGACCGCCCCCATCTCGTCGCCCTGCAGGATCCGGGTGCCGAGCTCCGGGAGTTCCACGAACACCACGTCGCCCAGCTGCTCCTGGGCGAAGTCGCTGATCCCGACGGTGGCGAGCCCGCCGTCCATGCGCACCCATTCGTGCTCGCGCGAATACCTGAGATCGCTCATGCCGTCATCCTCCCTTTCCCCTGTAGTGGCCGCGCGGCACGAACGGCAGCGGCCGGATCCGTCCGGCCCGCGCCGTGCCGCGGACCACGAGCCCGACCGGCGTGCCGTCTTCGGCGCGGGAGGCGTCGACGTAGCCCATGGCGACCGGCCCGCCGACCGAGGGGCCGAAGCCGCCCGACGTCACGGCGCCGATCGGGCGGCCGTTCCCGTCCACGACGGCCGCGCCTTCGCGCGCCGGGGCCCGGCCGTCCGGCGCGAGGCCGACGCGCCGCCGCGGCGCGCCGTCGCGGAGCTGCCGGAGAACGGTCCCGGCGCCGGCGAAGCCGCCCTCCTCGCGCCGCCGCCGCGCGATCGTCCACTCGAGCGCCGCTTCCACGGGCGTCGTGGTCTCGTCGATGTCGCGGCCGTGAAGGCAGAGCCCCGCCTCGAGGCGCAGCGAGTCGCGGGCCCCGAGCCCCGCGGGCGCGACCTCCTCCTCTCCGAGAAGCGTCTCGGCGACCCGTTCGGCGTCGGACGACGGCATCGAGATCTCGTAGCCGTCCTCGCCGGTGTAGCCCGACCGCATGACCGCGAGCGCGCTGTCCGCGATCCGGAACGGCCGGGCCGACATGAACGCCATGCGCTCGGCGCCGGGGGCGAAGCGGGCCAGCACCGCGGAGGACGCGGGCCCCTGCAGCGCGACGAGCGACCGGTCGGCGAGCTCCTCGACCGCGACGCCGGCGGGGAGCGCCGCCCGCAGAAGCGCGAGATCGGCCCGCTTGCGCGCGGCGTTGACGACGAGGAACAGGTAGCTGCCGACGTTGACGACGACGAGGTCGTCGACGATGCCGCCGGCGTCGTTGGTCAGCATGGTGTATCTCATCCGCCCCGGCCCGAGGCCGCGGACGTCGCCGGGCACCAGGGCCTCGAGCGCGGCCGCGGCGCCGTCGCCGCGGAGCGCGATCTGGCCCATGTGCGAGACGTCGAACAGCGACGACCGGGCGCGGGTGTGGAGATGTTCCGAGACGATGCCGGGCCCGTAGCGCAGCGGCAGCTCGTGCCCGGCGAAGGACACCATCCGCCCGCCCAGCGCGAGGTGCAGGCCGTGCAGCGCCGTGCGGCGCGGGGGGTCCGGGCTGTCGGCGGTCATGGCACGCGCGTCCCCCCTGATGGGCGGCCCGCCCGGCGTCGTGCCCGGCGGATCCGGCGTGCCCCCTCTGTCGGGAAACCTGAGAGATTCACCCGCGCGCCGCGGCGCGGGCTTGCTCCTTCGGTGAGCCGCCGGCGGCGCCGGCGGCCTCTTTCCAGAGTCGCATCCCCCTGCGGTCCGTTGGCCTGAGAGTTTCCGGGGCGGTTGCTCCGTCGGCGGCGGAACGCGTCCGCCTCTCCCGCAGGGATCGTCTGCGCGGCCGCGTTTCTCCCGGAAGGCCGGAAATCCGGCGACCGTGCCGCGATCATAGGCGATCGCGGGCGCGAGGCAAGACACCCGCGCCCGGCGTCACCGGCCGGCGCGGCGCTTCCGGTTGCGGGCGAGATCCTCGGGCGAGAGCTGGAAGCCGACGACGATGCGGGCGTCTCCGAGGGACGCCGGGAGGAACAGTTCCACGTCGTCGCGGTAGGACAGGCGTCTCTCGCCCTTTTCGAAGACCCCCTCGACGGGGAAGATCCGCTTGCCCGCGTTCCTCCCCTCGAGGCCGGGAACCGCCACGAAATACGCGAACGCGACCGGAAGCCTCTCCCCCGCGGTCTCGCGCCAGACCGGGAACCGCAGCGCGACGTCGACGTCGACGCCGCGCCCCGACCGGTCGCAGGAAACCTCGGGGCGGCGGATCCGCGCCTCCCAGGCGACGTCGCCGGGGCCGCGTCCCGGCCCCGCGAAGCGCGCGAGGCCGGCGGCGTCGCCGAGCACGAACACGTCGGGGCAGCTCCCGGGCGGCGGGTCGCCGGAGCAGGACGCGGCCAGCAGCCCCGCGGCCACGGCCGCTGCGGCGCGGCGCGTCACGCGGCGCGTCATGGGGGCGGGGTCAGAGGCTCTTGTGGGAGCCGTCGCAGAGCGGCGCGCCCTCGGTGCGCTTGCAGCCGCAGAACCAGACGGTCCCGACCTCTCCGGCCGCGTGCTGCACCGGAGCCAGGCCCGTGCCCTTGTGCGAGCCGTCGCAGAACGGCTGGTCCGCGCTCCGGCCGCAGGCGCACCACCAGTAGTCCCGCCCCGCCTCCACCTCGACGCCGTAGGGCGTCTTCCGTGCTATGATCGGTTCGGACATGTGGCGATCCTCCTGCAGGCGGCGTTCCCGCGCGTCGCGCCGAGTCTAGCCGCGGGCGGGCGGCGTTTCAAGCGCGGCGGGGCGGGGCCCGCGGCGGGGGAGGCGCCCCGGAACGCCGCCGGAGGCTGGTCGCGATGGAACCCCTGAAGATCGTTCTGGC
The DNA here is from genome assembly GCA_965214975.1 of Alphaproteobacteria bacterium. Lineage (GTDB taxonomy): Bacteria > Pseudomonadota > Alphaproteobacteria > MPNO01 > UBA830 > JAJEBT01. The sequence goes on along the minus strand of OZ244055.1, from coordinate 2,822,274 downwards.
CGCCCCGCGCGGCTTCTGCGCCGGCGTCGAGCGCGCGGTCGAGATCGTGGAGCGCGCGCTCGACAGGTTCGGCGCGCCGGTCTACGTCCGCCACGAGATCGTCCACAACCGGCACGTCGTCGAGGAGCTGGCGGCGAAGGGCGCGGTGTTCGTCGAGGAGCTCGACGGGGTTCCCGACGGGGCGCCGGTCGTGTTCTCGGCGCACGGGGTTCCGCGGGCGGTCTTCGACGAGGCCGAACGGCGCGGCCTGGACCACGTCGACGCGACCTGCCCCCTGGTCGTCAAGGTCCATGTCGACGCCGCGCGCCATCTCCGGGCGGGCAGGACCGTGATCATGATCGGCCACGCGGGGCATCCCGAGGTGATCGGGACCATGGGCCAGTTCGCGCCGGGCGGGATTCTCCTCGTCGAGGACGCGGCCGGGGCGCGCGGGGTCGCGGTGCCCGATCCGTCCCGCGTCGCCTACGTCACCCAGACCACGCTCTCGGTCGACGACACCGCCGGGATCGTCGCCGTTCTCCGCGAGCGGTTTCCGGACATCGCCGCCCCGCCCCGCGAGACGATCTGCTACGCCACCTCCAACCGCCAGGCGGCGGTCAAGGTTCTCGCCCGCGAATGCGACGCCATCCTGGTGCTCGGCGCGCCCAACTCCTCCAACTCCAACCGGCTCGTCGAGGTGGCGCGGGCCGCGGGATGCCCGGAGGTCGCGCTCGTGGAGCACGCCGGGCAGGTCGGCTCCGGCTGGCTCGACGGCGTGGGGGTTCTCGGCGTCACGGCGGCCGCCTCGGCGCCGGAGATCCTCGTCCACGACCTCGTCGCCCGGCTGGGCTCCCGGCGCGCGGTCACGGTCGAGGAACGCCGGGTCGCGGAGGAGAACGTCGCGTTCGGCCTGCCGCCGGCGCTCGCCGGCTGAGGGCCGCCATGGCGGTCTGCACGGAGGTCGGGCGCGCCGGTCTCGACCGGTTCCTGGCCGGTTTCGACATCGGCGCGGCGACCTCGTTCTCGGCGATCCCCGACGGCGTCGAGAACACGAACTACCTTCTCCGGACCGGGCGCGGCCGGTTCGTGCTCACGCTGTTCGAGCGCCGCGCGCACGTCGGCGACCTGCCCTTTTTCGTGTCCCTCATGGAGCACCTCGCCGCCCGCGGCGTCGCCTGCCCGGTGCCGGTCGCCGACCGCCGGGGGCGCCGGCTGCACGAGCTCGCCGGCAGGCCGGCGGTTCTGGTCACGTTCCTGGAGGGCGCGCCCTCGCGCGACCGCCCGCCCGCGCATTGCCGGGCGGCGGGCGCGGCGCTCGCGGCGCTGCACCGCGCCGCCGGGAGCTTCCCGGAGAGCCGGCCCAACGACCTGTCGGTTCGCCGCTGGCGGGAGATGCTCGAGCCTCTGGCCGGCAGGGCGGACGCCCTCCGGCCCGGGCTGTCGCGGATGATCGGCGAGGAGATCGACGGGCTCGAGCGGAACTGGCCGCACGGGCTTCCGGCCGGAATCGTGCACGGCGACCTGTTTCCCGACAACGCGCTCTTCGTCGGCGACCGGGTGTCGGGAATCATCGACCTCTACTTCGCGTGCCGGGATCTGCTGGCCTACGATCTGGCCGTGTGCCTGATCTCCTGGTGTGTCGACGGGCGCGGCGCCGTCGACCCCGCGCGGGCGGCGGCGCTCGTCGAGGGCTACCGGACGGTGCGGCCGCTCGATCCCGCGGAACTCCGGCATCTTCCGCTGCTTGCCCGCGGCGCCGCGACGCGCTTCTTCCTGACCCGCCTCGAGGACCGGTTCGACCGGACGCGGGACGCGGCCTCCCGGCGCAAGGATCCGCTCGAGATGGTTGCGGCGATCGAGTTCCACCGCGGCCCCGGGGGCCGCGCCGTCCGCGGCGAGGCCGCGTGACGGCGGGCGGCGGCGGGACGGTGCGGGTCTACACCGACGGCGCCTGCAGCGGCAATCCCGGACCGGGCGGCTGGGGCGCGCTCCTGCTCGGGCCCGGCGGCGCGCGCGAGCTCGCGGGCGGCGAGGCCCGGACCACCAACAACCGCATGGAGCTGACGGCCGCGATCCGGGCGCTGGAGGCGCTGGAGGAGGGAACCGTGGTCGAGCTGTTCACCGACAGCCTGTATCTCCGCGACGGCATCACCAGGTGGATCGACGTCTGGAAGGGAAACGGCTGGAAGACCTCCTCCCGCAAGCCGGTCAGGAACGCGGACCTGTGGCGGCGCCTCGACCGGGCGCGCGGATCCCGCGACGTCGCCTGGCACTGGGTCCGGGGGCATGCCGGACACCCGGGGAACGAGCGCGCCGACGCCCTGGCGCGCAAGGGGATGGCGGAGGCGCGGCCGTCGGGCTAGAGCTGCCCGAGAACCGCCTCGGCGCCGCTCACCTCGAAGGCGCCGCCTTCCTCCATGTTGGCCCGGGTCACGACGCCGTCCTCGACGACGATCGCGTAGCGCGAGGAGCGCACGCCGAGTCCGCGGTCGGTGAGATCGAGAACCGCGCCGAGCGCCCTCGTCAGCTCCCCGCTGCCGTCGGCGAGCATCTCGACCTTGCCGCCCGCGTTCTGCGACTTGCCCCAGGCGTCCATGACGAACACGTCGTTGACGGAGAGGCAGGCGATGGCGTCGACGCCCTTGGCCCTGATCTCGTCGGCCCTGGCCACGTAACCCGGCAGATGCCGGGCCGAGCAGGTCGGCGTGAAGGCGCCGGGCACGGCGAACATCACCACCTTCCTGCCGCCGAACAGATCGTCGGTCGAGACCTGCTCGGGGCCGCTCTCGCCCATTCTCGTCACGTTCATCGAGGGAATCCTGTCGCCGACCTTGATCGTCATCGCTCGCTCCTGTCCGGGGGTTAGGGCGGGGCGTCCGCCGCTGCGATCGAGTGATAGATCAATCCGGCCGCGCTGTCACCCCGGTTCCGGGGTTCGCCGCCGGCGCCGCCGGCGTCCCGCCCGAAGCCAGCGCGATCGCCTCCAGAACGGCCGCTTCCGTCAGAAGCTCCGGCAACGCGATTCCCTCCGGGGCCGCCGTTCCGTGGACCGCGTTGAAGGGGATGCCGAAGCGGCCGCGCCGTTCCAGGTAGGCGGCGATGCGCGGATCCGGCAGCGTCCAGTCGGCCCGCACCGCGACGATGGCGCCCGAATCCGCGAGCGTCGCGACCTCGCCGCGGTTGAGGACCAGGGACTTGTTGACCTGGCAGGTGAGGCACCAGTCGGCGGTCACGTCGACCAGCACCGTCCGGCCCGCGGCGACCGCCTCCGCGATCCGTTCCTCGTCGAACGCGGCCCAGGGGCCGTCGCCCCTTTCGGCCGCCGGCCGCGCCGCGCGTTCGGCGAAACTTCCGGCACCGGCCATCGAGACGGCCGCCAGCGCCGCGACGAGACCCCAGCTGGCGAGCCGCGCGCGGCCCGCAAGCCCCGACGACTGGCGCAGCGCGTAGCCGATGACGGCCATCAGGATGACGATCATGACGGCGGCGCCGCCGCCGATCCGCGGCCACAGGATGGCGAGAAGCCAGACCGCCGTTCCGACGAGCGCGAGCGACAGGACGCGCCTGACCGTGACCATCCACGGGCCGGGCCGCGGCAGCCGGCCGACGGTCCCCGGCACCGCCGCCACGGCGAGCCAGGGCAGCGCGAGCCCCGTGCCGAGCGCGAGGAAGACGGCGTAGATCTCGCCGAGGCCGCCCGTCAGCGCGAAGCTCACCGCGGTGCCGAGGAACGGCGCGGTGCAGGGCGTCGCGAGCAGCGTCGCGAAGGCCCCGCCCAGGAAATGCCCGGCGAGGCCGTCGCGCCCGCCATGCCCCGCGGCGCCGGCCAGCGGCCCGGGCAGGCGGATCTCGAAGAAGCCCCACATGTTGCACGCGAACAGCGTGATCACGGCGATCATGAAGGCGAGGAACACGGGCTGCTGGAACTGGACGCCCCATCCGACGGCGAGGCCGGCGGCCCTGAGGCCCGCGACCGCGGTCGCGAGCGCGAGAAAGCACGAGACGATGCCGGCCGCGGACGCCAGGAACCCGGCCCGGACGCGGCCGGGCGCCGCGCCGCCGTGGCCGACCACGGTGAGCAGCTTGAGCGACAGCACCGGCAGCACGCAGGGCATGAAATTCAGGATCAGCCCGCCGACGATCGCGAGCCCGAGCACGACGAGAAGGCCGGGCCCCGCGGCGCGCCCCGGCGACCCGGCGCCCGGCGCCGGGGCGGCCGCGGCACGCGCGACGGTCTGCCGGTGCTCCTGCGCGCGGCCGCCGTCGAGAAGCGTCACCGTGACCTCCCCGCCCTCGAGCGAGGCCGGCGGCGTGCCCGGGGGGCGGACCGGGATCCGCATCAGCGCCGTTTCGCCGCCGTCCCCGAGCGTCACCGCCGGCGGCCCGAAGGCGAACCCCTCGGGGCCCTCGACCACGGCGTCCGGGCGGACGAACGTCTCGACCGCGGAGGCGCGGACGACGAGCGCCTGTTCGGCCCCGCCGCCGGCGAGCTCGACCCGTTCCACGGAGAACGGGCCGCCGGGGCCGGTTTCCGGCACCTTCGCGCGCCATTCGTCGATCAGGGCCCGGTGCGGCGTGGCGGTGTCCGGCCCCGGCGGGAGCGCGAGGGCGAGCCGGGTCTCGTAGGGCACGCAGATCTCGTCGCAGGTCAGGAAACGGAGACGCGCGCGGACCGAGAGGCCCTTCCCCGGCTCGCGAAGGGCGGCGGAGACCGGGAACACGACCTCGTTGCCGTAGCCGAAGGTCTCGAGGCCGAGGACGGAGAATCTCGCCGGCGCCGGCCAGGAGACGTCGGCCGCGGCGAGGTTGGAGGAACCGGTCCAGTCGAGGATCGGCGGAAAGCCGGCGTCGCCCGGAGAGCGCCAGTAGATCTTCCAGCCGGGGCGCATGCGGAACTGGAGGCCGAGATCCACCGTCCCGCCCGCTCCGGCGGCGGCGCTGGCGGACACGAGCCGCACGGCGCCGTGCTCGTGCTCGAACCATTCCGACGTCGCGGCCGCAGCCGGCGAGACAAGCGCCGCGACGGCGGCCGGCAGCAGGAGAAGGCGCCTGAGGACCGTCATGGAAACCCCCACAATGCCGCGAGTGTACCACGCCTCGGGCGACGCCGCCCGGGCGCCGCGACGCGGGCGGGGGTTCCGGCCGGCGCCCCGCCGGGACCGGCCGCGGAAGCGGTTCCGTCCCTCCGCGACCGGCGGAGAATCCTCGGGACGCGCCCGCCGGGCGCCTCCCGTCCATGGGGGACGGGAAGTCGTGGCCGTCGCGTCGGGCGGACCCGGCTTGCGGGCGCGCCCGCATCGGCCCGGCGCGCCGAAAGCGGCTTCGCGAGCGCCCGCCCGGCGGTGGTGAAACCGCTTTCGCATCGCCCCGTGTCTCGGCTATAGTGCTTGCGGGCGGTTTCGTTCCAAGGCATAGCGGCTCTCCATCGGCGTGTGCATGCCGGGCATGCCGGCGCGCGTTCCGGTGAAGAGGCGTCGTGTCGGGATCGCCCGACCGTCTTCCGGTCGGGGTCCGGGCGACCGGGCACGCCACGGTCAATTCCGAGGGGGGGGGGGGGAACGGCGAGGTTCGCTGCCCGGTGCTGGCGATCATCTGTTGCGCGGACCGATCATGTTCTCCGGTAGAGACATTGGGACTTCAGGCCTTCCGCCCTTCGGGCGTCGTCATCGTCTTCCGTCGAAAGGTGTCCGAATGAGCCGCCCCGTGTTCCCCGTCATCCTGTCGGGCGGCGTTGGCAGCCGGCTCTGGCCGCTTTCCCGCGAACTCCAGCCCAAGCCGTTCATCGCCTTGACGGGAGAGCGCACCCTGCTGCAGACGACCGTCCAGCGGCTGGAGATCCTGGAAGGCGTGCGGGCTCCCGTCGTCGTCTGCGGCGAGGAGCACCGGTTCCTGGCGGCGGAGCAGCTCCGGGCCGTCGGGGTCGTGCCGGAAGCGATCGTGCTCGAGCCCTCGGCGCGGAACACGGCGCCCGCCATCGCCGCCGCGGCCCTCGAGGCCCTAACCCGGTGCGGTGAAAGCGAGGAGCCGCTCCTGCTGGTTCTGCCGACGGATCACGTCGTCCGGCGCCGGGAGCCGTTCGCCATGGCGGTCCGGGCAGCCGTCGGGGAGGCCGCGAACGGTCGGCTGGTGACGTTCGGGGTCGTGCCCGAGCGCGCGGAAACCGGCTACGGATACATCAGGGCGCATGCCCCGGCCAGGGCATGCAGCGCCGCTCTCGCCGTGGAGGACTTTGTCGAGAAGCCGGAGGCGGGCCGCGCCGCCGCCTGGGTCGGGGCCGGGGGCTGGTACTGGAACAGCGGCATGTTCGCGTTCGGGGCCGCCCGGTATCTTCAGGAGCTCGGCGCTCGCGCGGCACCCGTGCGCGATGCCGTCCGGGAGGCCCATGAAAGGGCGGAGAGAACCCGCGATTTTCTCCGCCTGGACCCGGAGTGTTTCGCCAGATCCCCCGCCGTCTCCGTGGACCGCGCGGTCATGGAGCGCGCCGCGGATGCCGTGATGGTGCCTCTCGACGCCGGCTGGTCCGACATCGGTTCCTGGAAGGCGCTGCTCGAGCTCGCCGGACGGGACGAGTCGGGCAACGCCAGCCGGGGCGACGTCGTCCTCGAGGGAACCCGCGACAGCTATGTCCGGGGCGGGAACCGGCTGGTGGCGGTGGCGGGGGCGGAGGATCTCGTGGTCGTGGACACCGCCGACGCGGTGCTCGTCGCCCACAGGAACGCGGTTCGGGATGTCGCGAGGATCGTGGAGCGTCTCAAGCGCGAGGGGCGGGACGAACACGGGAGCCATCGCAAGGTCCGCCGGCCCTGGGGCTCCTACGACACCGTGCATGACGGCGACGGCTTCCGGATCAAGCACGTCACCGTCGATCCGGGCCAGCGGCAGTCCCTGCAAATGCACCGCCGGCGGGCGGAGCACTGGACCGTGGTGCGCGGCGCCGCGCGGGTGACGCGGGGCGACGAGGTGTTCCTGCTGTCGGAGAACCAGTCCGCGTACATTCCCCGGGGCGCGAGACACCGTCTGGAGAACCCGGGCGCCTCGGTCCTGGAGATCGTCGAGGTGCAGACCGGCGACTACATCGGCGAGGACGACATCGTCCGCTTCGCCGATGCCTACGGGCGCACGGAGCCGGACGGAACCCCTCTGTCCGGCAAGGCCGGAGGGCAGGGGGACGCGGGAAAGACATGAGCCGACGGAAAGTCCTGGTCACCGGCGGCGGAGGGTTCATCGGCGGGCACCTTGCCGGGGCGCTGCTGGCGCGGGGCCACCATGTTCGCTGCGTGGACCGCAAGCCCGTGGACGAGTGGCACCAGGTCTTCGGGGACGCTGACAACGTCGTTGCCGATCTTCGGGATCCCGGCGCCTGCATGACGGCCTGCGACGGAATGGACGAGTGCTACCAGCTCGCCGCCGACATGGGGGGCATGGGCTTCATCGAGAGCAACAAGGCGCTGTGCATGCTGTCGGTCCTGATCAACACGCACATGCTGCTGGCGGCCAGGGAGCATGGTCTCGGGTCGTTCTTCTACTCCTCGTCCGCCTGCGTCTACAATGTCGACAAGCAGAAGCGCGGGGATTCGGCCCCCCTGCGGGAGGAGGATGCCTACCCCGCCATGCCCGAAGACGGCTACGGCTGGGAAAAGCTGTTTTCCGAGCGGATGTGCCGCCACTTCCGGGAGGACTTCGGGATGCGCACCCGGGTGGCCCGCTACCACAACGTGTACGGCCCGCACGGATCCTGGGAGGGCGGCCGGGAAAAGGCGCCGGCCGCGATCTGCCGCAAGGTGATCCATGCCAAGCGCACCGGCGAACCCCGCATCGAGATCTGGGGCGACGGCAGACAGACCAGATCCTTCATGCACGTCGCCGACTGCCTGAAGGGCACGCAGGAGATCATGGCCAGCGACGTTGCCGAACCCGTCAACCTCGGCTCGAGCGAGCTGACGACCATCGATGGCCTCGTGGACGTGGTGGAGGACATCGCCGGAGTGAGGCTCGAGCGGCGCTACAGGCCCGACGCTCCCAGGGGCGTGAACGGCCGCAGCAGCGACAACCGGATGATCGCGCGGCATCTGGGGTGGGAGCCCTCGATCCGGCTGCGGGACGGCATGGACCGCACCTACGGCTGGATCCACGACGAGTACGTGAAGAAGTACGGATGAGGAAGGACGGGTGGCCCGCATCCTGATCATCACCCAGCCCCACGTGCCGGATCCGTCCGCCACCGGCCAGCACCTCCATTCCGCCGCCGCGGCGCTCGTCGGCCGAGGACACGACGTTCGCGTGCTCGCGGCCGACCGCGGCTACGAGAGGCCGAGCCGGAGGTATCCGTCCAGGGAGACGCGGGACGGGGTCGAGATCCGGCGCATTCCGCTGAGCTCGTTCGGCAAGGGGAGCATCGCCGTCCGGGTGGCCGGCGCGCTGGCCTTCGTGATGCAGGCCGCCGTCCGCGGGGTCTTTTCGCGAAAGCCCGACGCGATCCTGGTGAGCACGGCGCCCCCGATGTGCCCCGCCGCGGCGCTCGTTCTCTCGTGGCTGCGCGGGGTTCGGATCTGCTACTGGATCCACGACCTGCATCCGGAACTGGCGATCGAGATGGGTGCGCTTCGCGGGGACGGCCTCCTGGCCCGCCTGATGAACTGGCTGAACCGCCGGATTCTCGGTCGCGCGGCCCGCATCGTGATTCTCGACCGCTTCATGGCCGAGCGCGTGCAGCGCAAGCTGGACGTGGCGGCGAAGACCGCCGTCATGCCGCCCTGGCCGCACAACGGCGACGGCAGGTACGTCGAGCACGCCGACAACCTCTGGCGCAGGAAGCATGTCGCGGAAGGCCGCCGCGTCGTGATGTTCAGCGGCAACCACAGCCTGGCGCACCCGCTGGACACGGTGCTGCAAGCCGCGCTGCGCTTTCCGGATCCGGAGTGTCTCGAGTTCCTCTTCGTCGGCGGCGGCTGCGGCAAGCGGGAGATCGAGGCGATCATCGAGCGGGAACGCCCCCGAAACATCCGTTCCCTGCCGTACCAGCCTCTGGAAACCCTGCGCTACTCCCTTTCCGCCGCCGACGTTCAACTGGTGTCCGTCGGCAACGGGACGGTCGGGCTCTCGCATCCCTGCAAGATCTACGACGCGATGACGGTGGGCCGTCCCATCCTGCTGCTTGGCCCGGATTCGTGCCATGCGACCGACATCATGGCGGAGCACGACATCGGCTGGCACGTCACCCATGGGGACGTGGACGGCGCCGTGGAAGCGTTGCGGAGCATCCGGCGCGCCTCGCGCGAGCGTCTCGAGCGGATGGGGCGGACCGCGCAGGAACTCGTCCGGCACCGTTACTCGCGCGACGCTCTCCGCAACCGGTTCTGCGACGAGGTCGAGGCCGTCCTCGGATCTCCGGCGCCTTCCGCGGGAGGCGCCGGAGGGGACCGGTCGCGCTGACCCTGCCGGCGCCCGGCGTCCGTGAACGGGACGGTCGCCCCGGAGCCGGGAGCCGCTCTGCCGGCTTCTCCCGACGGCCCGGTTCCCGGGCCCGCGTCCGCCCGGCCACGGCGACGCGGGCCCGATGGCTCTCGGGCGGCAACGCCTGACCGAAGCCGGGAAACCGGCCCGGCGGACGCGGGAATCAGCCGCGCCCTTCCAGCCGGTCCAGGAACGCGAGATCCTCCGCGTACCGTTCCCTCAGCAGCGCCCTGTTCCCCTCGGTCAGGTGCCTGTCGGGCGCCGGCGCGGCGTCCCGCAGCTCTTCCTCCGTCGGGTTCCATCCGGCCATCGTGCCCACTCTGGGCAACTCGTGCGCCGGCATGTCCAGGCGTTCGCAGACCGCCCTGAAGTCCGCGTCGAGGTTTTCGTGGCGTCCGACGAAATCGGGCAGCCGCCCGTCGTCGAGCGCCACCTGCCGGGACTGGGACAGCCAGTGCCGGTCGGCGAACGCGTCCGAGCCGTACGGGGTGGTCAGCCACCGGCACAGGTCGTCGAAGCTGAACGCCGGCGAGGCGCCGTGATACGGGTCTATGAACCACTTGCGCTTCTCTTCCGTCGGCATCAGGTATTTCTCGGCGTAGAACGAGAACGTCCGGCGGAAGGGATCCCGGACAAACGCGAAGCTGTAGTAGTCCCGCGCTTCCGGGTACGTCGCGTAGACGTCGGAAACGCTTTTCCGGTGTATCACCTCGGCGGCGGGATCGATCACGCACAGCAGATTCCTGATGCTCCGCGACGCGACCTTCGGAACGCAGATCCACACGTACCCGTACTTGCGGGAGATGATCTTCTCGGCGCCGAGATCGGGCCTCAGTTTCGCCGTCGCGGCCATGCTGGCCGCCAGCTCGAACGCGCCGTCCGACAACGCGTCCCGCAGATCCCGCGCGACCGCGCGATGCACGTCCGTTGGAGCGGCCCGGACCAGCTTTTCCGCCAGGTCGCGCAAGGCGCCGGTGTCGTCGTCCCCGGTCTGGCGCCCGAGCATCCCGTGGATGCCGGCGGCAAGCGCGCTGAAGCCGTCCGCGCCGCCTCCGGGAGGCGGCCCGTCGCGGAGGGGAGCCGGCGAGCCGGGGGTCGGGGCGGGAACCGCCCTCGCGATGGAAGGCTCGGGCGTCGGCCGCGACGGAACGGCGTCCGGGCGCCGGAGCGCCCGCGCCCGCCGCAGGGCCGTGCTTGCGAGGTGCCGGACCAACCACCACGCCGCGCCGGGACTGTCGACCGAACGCAGCTCGGCCCCCAGCAGTTGCCAGGACGCGCGCAACGCCCGGCCCGTCGAGCCGGCCGGAGCGGGCGCCGGCCTCAGCTTCCGGGGCGGGATCGTCACCGCCTCGCCGAAGTCGGAAGCCTCCCACGGCGTGCGCGACGCTCGGTGCAGCGCCCACGCCCGCGCGATCGACACCCGGGAACCGTCGGAAAACGCCGACCGCCCGACCGCCGCGGTCCCCAGCGCGTCGCGCAGCCTGCGCACCACGTCCGCATGCAACGGCTTTCCGGCCGGCAGCGTGACGTGGAACGGGGACGCGGGAAACTCCTCCAGCGCGGGGCGCGACGGCGCCACCCGCACCCGCGGATCCGGACCCAGATGGCGCTCCAGCCACTCCCGGCCCGGATGGTCCCCGGGCAGCTCCAGGCGCACCACCAGATCGTGCATCGAACCGGCCAGCACGCGCTCGACCGACCCCAGCAGACGTTCCGCGGACAGCGCGTCCCCCCGCATCGTCACCACGTACTGCGGCACCGTGAAGATCCGCCCCGTCGTGCCCGTGCGGAACCAGGGGTGGGCGATCAGGTGGGCCAGCTTCGCCAGCTGCAGCTTCCGGCTCTGTTTCTTCTCCGCCTGGCCTCCCCTCCAGGAACCCTGGTGCCAGGCGAACGCGTCCCGCACCGGCACCATCAGCCCGCCCCGCGTGTAGGCCCGGTAGCCGTACTCGGTGTCCTCCCCTCCCCATTGCGTGAACGACTCGTCGAATCCTCCCACCAGATCGTGGAACCGGCGACGGATCCCGCAGTTGTTGCCCCTGAAACCGTCGAACGGAAAGTCCGTCCTCGACGTCAGGTCGTCGGTCCTCCGCAGGAAACGCTCAAGCGCGTCGCGATCGTCCGTTTCCACGTTTCGTCCCTCGAGCAGCTCCTCCAGCGTCCCCGGCCGGTTCCGGATCGCCTCGGCGTCCACGCCGTCCGCCGCCACGTGGGCCCGCGGACCCAGCGTCACCGCGTCCGGGACCGCGTGATGCCAGCGCGCATGCGCCGCCAGCCAGCCCGCCTCCGGCATCATGTCGCCGTCGAGAAACACCAGCACGTCGTGCGCCGCCGCGCGCGCGCCGGTGTTGCGCGCCCGCGCCAGCCCGAAGCCGAGATCCTCCTGCCGCACCACCTTCGCGTCCAGCGGCGTCGGCGGCAGCCGCGCCAGCGGCTCCGGCGAGCCGTCGTCGACCACCACCACCTCGAAGAGCTCCCGCGGATAGGTCTGGCCCTCCAGCGCCGCCAGCGTCCGCGCCAGCTCCTCCGGCTGCGCGCAGTACGGCACGATCACGCTCGCCGGCAGCTCCGGCGCGAACGCCCCGGGCTCCGGCACCTCCACCCGCCGCCAGTCGTTGTACCGGACAAGCCGCGGCGGAGGCGCGTCGTGCCGCACCCTTGTCATCGCCATGCAGCCACGCCTCCCCGGCCGCGTGGCCGACCGGCGTCCCGCTTCCGGAGTTCGCGGAGCCGCTCCGGGAATTCCGCGTCGGAGGCGAACCCTTCCGCCGCGGGCGGCGGATTTCCCCGGAAACCGGGACCGCCTTCCGGTTCCGCCGGGTTCGCGGCAACGCCGCCGGGAGAGCGGCCCCATGGCGCCGGGACCGACATCGCGCGGATCCCGGCCTGCCGTTCAGGCCGACCCGCGACCCACCTCGGGGCGATCGGGCGCGCCGGAAAGGATCCCTGCCCGCCTCGCGCCGCCCGGGCGGAAGCGCGCGGGGCGGTTTCCGGCGCGGCGACAGCCGGAGCGCGACGACGGCGGAAGTGCGCGACGGGAAGGTCTCTCATGATTCGGACACATGGATCCGGTGCGCTCGACTGCCCGGGTTCTGCCGCCGGAACGGAATGAAGAAGCCGAGTCCCCAGGCAAGGTGCATGGTCGCGAAGACCGCCGGAAGGAGGAACGCGGCGCACGAGCGGCAACGGAGTCCGATCGTCAGGGATCCGACCGTCAGGACGAGAGCGTAGACGAACGGCAATGCCGACGCCATTGCCCAGGGGGCGCCCGTCAGGGCCAGGATCCCCGAAACGGCCAGGCCCAGCACCAGCAGGGGAGCGGCAAGATGCCGAGGCCGCAGCGAGGCCGGATGCTGCCGACACACCGCGGCCTTGAACCGGCCATAGCGGAAGTACTGCCTGGCCAGCGAGCGAAACGTGCCCCTGGGCCGGTAGTCGACCACGAGTTCGGGATCGAACCACACCGTTTCCCCGCGTTTCTGCAGGCGGTAGTTGATCTCGTAGTCCTCGTTGCCGACCAGCGAGGAATTGTACCCGCCCACCGCATCGAGCGCTTCGCGGCGGAACACGCCCAGATAGACGGTGTCGACCGGTCCCGCGGGGCCGCCGATCCGGTAGCGGGCGTTGCCGGCCCCGAGCGGCGCGGTCATCGCCATCCCCGCGACCCGCTCGAACAAAGTGGTTCCGACAGGTCGCTGCCGGCCCCCCACGTTGGCGGCTCCCGTTCTCCGAAGCGATTCGACCGCGCGGCGCAGATATCCGGGAGGGAAGCGCGTATGACTGTCGCAACGTGCGATCACGCGCCCCGTCGCCACCCTGTGGCACGCGAGGATGCCGGGAACAAGTTCCCGGTCGGGGTTGGGGACCAGCTTCACTGTCGGATACCGTCGGCGAATCATCTCGGACGTGGCCGGGGACTCGGATCCGTCGGCGACGATCACTTCCATCGGGCCCGCGTACTCCTGGGACAGTACCGAGTCGAGAGTCGCCGCCAAGGTCGCCGTGGCGTCGCGAGTCGGAATGAGCACCGACACCGAGGGAAAGCCGGCCCCGGCGGTGCACTCGCCCGTAAGCCCCTTCATGCTGCGGTTCGGGTGAGCCACTTGCAGAATTCCGCATTCGAGGGAGCCGCTTTCAAAATTCCGCGTCCGAGGGAATTTTTTTGCCGCAGCCGGCGAATTTCCCTGGCAATCGGGACCGCTCCGTGATTCTGTCGGGTTTCCAGACGCCTCGACAGAAGGAGCGGCCCCATGGCGCCAATGCGGACAGTGTACCAGTCCCGGCATCACGTTCAAGCCGACCCGTTCCCGCGACTCGGGGAGGATCCCGGGCCGCTTGGCGGGAAGCGTCGGCGCCTCGCGCCCCGACCGGGCGCCTCGGGGGCGACGGACGCTGCACCGCCTTGCCACCGCGCCTTCGGCGGTGTACCGAATCCCGGAGAAACCGGGTGGGAAGAACCGCCGACAGGAACGTGATCGCGTCGCTCCGGGGTGGCTGCCTTGGTGACAATCGCCGGCTGCCTTGGCGAGATTCGGCACTTGCACGGAATCCGTTGGCGAGAACCCGAAGCCGTTCCGACGGCACGGGTTCGGCCGGCGGAATCCCGGTCTCCGTCAGGCGTTTCGGCTCGGGAACCCTCGAACTCGCGTCCGCCGGGCCGGACTCCCGTGCCCGTTGCGGGACATGACGGGACGGAGGCGGGATGAGCGTGCAGCCGGCGAACGTCCGGTACAACGACTGGCGGCAGGTGGACGTGCCGGCGTCCGGGGCGTTCACGCCCGTCCTGCCGGTCAGCGTGATCCTGCTGGCCTACCAGCTGGCCACCGAGACGCTGGCGAGAACCCTGGCGGCGCTCGAGGGCCAGACATACCCGCGCGATCTCTTCGAGGTGGTGGTCGTCGACGATGGATCGGAACCGCCGGTGGAACTGCCCCGATCGATTCCGCTGGACGTCAGGGTGGTGCGTCAGGAACGCCGCGGGTTCGGCATCGCCCGGGCGCGAAACACCGGCGCGAGGGCGGCCGCCCACGACATTCTCCTCTTTCTCGACGGCGACATGCTGGCCGAGGCAACCTGGATCGCGGCACACGCCCGCTGGCACCACGTCGTCTCCGACGGCCTGACGCTGGGGTTCCTCAATCACGTGGCGGTGGACGGCGTTGACGCGGAAACCGTCCGGCGCCGGCAAGGGACGCTGGAGGAGCTGTTCTCGGACCGGCCGGCAACCCCGCCCTGGTTCGAGAGTCACATGCGGAGAACCCGCGATCTCACCTCGAGAGCCGACGACCCGTTCAGGATGGTTCCTGGGGGAAACCTCGGGATCCGCAAGCCTTTCTTCCGGTTGGCGGGCGGGTTCGACGAGTCGTTCGCGCGCTACGGGGTGGAGGACATCGAGTTCGGCTATCGGGTCTACACGCGCGGCGGACTGCTGGTGCCGGTCCGGGACGCCCTCTCCTGGCACCAGGGGATCTACTTCGCGGACGAGCGCGACGCCAAGAACCGGGATCAGCGTGTCCAGCACGAGAAAGCGAAGCACCTGATCGCCCATCGCGGGTTCCGCCGCGACATGCCTGGCCGCATCTATCAAGTGCCCCAGTTCGTGGTGACCGTCGAGGCGGGACATCACCCGGTCGAGCGGGTCGTCGAGACCGTCGGCAACGTCCTGGCCGACCGCGTGCACGACCTGGTGGTGCGGATCGAAACGCGCGCGGACGTCGACGACGAGACGCTGGCGCGACTCCATGACGCGTTCGGTCCCGACCCGCGAGTGCGCGTCGCGCCGGCCCGCGCCTCCCTCGACGAGTTTCCCGTGTCCTCCTTCCACGTGACGCTGCCCGCCGACGCGACGTTCGCGAGGAACCTCGTGCGTCGTCTGCGGGCCAGGCTGGGAAGCGCGGTCGTCGCGACCGCGATCCTGGGCAACGGCTCCAGGGTGTCGATCGCGCGGACATGGGCGCTCCACCGGGCGTGCCGCACGGCGGCCGGCCCTGCCGACTTCGGGGAGGCGCGAACGCTTTCCGCGGCGTCGCTCAGGCTCGGGAGCGTTTCTCCGGCGGCAGACACGGTCCGGACCGGCGCGACGGATGCGTTGAATCGAGCCACGTACTTGGCTCTTCTGCGGATCTGGGTCGAGGATCTCCGCAGCTTCGGAGATGCCTGGGGATTGCTGAGAGCGCTGGCCGCGGCACTTCTGTGGCGGAGGCGCGTCAAGCGGCGTGCAACCCGCCGGAGTTTCCGGGCGCGGTGACGAAAGGCCGGAACGGGCGCCGTCTCCGAGGCGGAGCCCGGCCGGTCCCTGCCCCCGATCCCGTCCCGGCGGTCCGGCTTGCCGCGCCGGCTTGCCGTGACCCGGGCGATCCCCGGCGAGGGTCGCCGATGCCCGCCGGCTCCCGCGGGAGCCGGCCGCGCCGTTCGGCAACGTCGTCGCGACCGCCGGTCGCCATGGCCGTTGCCATCCGGATCCCGGTGCGGGCAACGGACACCGCGGCGGAAACGCGGCGTTTCCCGCCCCCTCGCGATCCTGGCGCGCACCCGGCGGGCGCCGCGGCTTTGCGCGGTTTCGCGCCGGCATGGTAGAGTGCGCCGCGTCGGGGCCGATCCGCGCGCGGAGGATCCCGGCCGCTCCGGGACCGGAGGGAGACGCGATGACCGACGAGAGGGACCGCCCCCCGCCCGAAGGCTATCTGACCGGCCAGCTGCTCGTGGCGATGCCGCAGATGCTCGACCCCCGTTTCGCCAGGACCGTCGTCTACATGTGCGCCCACACCGACGACGGCGCCATGGGGCTGGTCGTCAACAAGCCGATGGAGCACGTGGAGTTTCCGGAACTCCTCGAGCAGCTCGATCTCGATCCCGCGGTCGGCAACCCCGACAACATCCGGGTGCATTTCGGCGGGCCGGTCGAGAGCGGGCGGGGGTTCGTTCTCCACACGGCCGACTACAAGCAGGACGGGACGATGGTGGTGGACGGCAACATCGCGCTCACCGCCACCACCGACATCCTGCGCGACATCGCGAGCGGCAACGGGCCGCGGGCGAGCGTGCTCGTGCTCGGCTACGCGGGCTGGGGCCCCGGCCAGCTCGACGGCGAGATCCAGAGGAACGGATGGCTGTCGGTGGCGGCCGACGACGCTCTCGTCTTCGGCGACGATCCCGATGCCGTGTGGGGCGCCGCGCTCGCGAAGATCGGCGTCGACGCGTCCCAGCTTTCCGGCGACGCCGGGCACGCCTGAGCGCTCCCTCGCAGGGTTCCCCGCACGGTCGGAGGTGTCATGTCCACAGCAGACGGGAACGGTGCGCCGACCGCCAGGGGCCGGATCGTCGCCTCGAGCCGGGTCGTCGCCGACGTGCTCGCGCTCGGCCTCGCCGGGTTCGCCATCTACGTCGCGGGGTTCGGGGTGTTCGACGAGGTCTGGGTGCGCGCGCTGACGACCGGGCTGCCGCTGCTGATCTCGCTTTTCCACTTCTCGACCGAGAACCTGGACGTCCGCAGGGACGACGTCGCCTGGGGGTCGATCGGGCTCAACGCCCTCATGGTCGCGGCGCTGGGGGTGATCTACTACCTCTGGATCACCCTGATGAACGAGCAGCTCGACTTCTTCGTCGACTTCACGGTCGCCCAGTACCTCGTCGGGTTCGTCGGCATCGCGATCGTCTTCTACCTGACGCTTCGGCATTTCGGGCTGCCGCTGTTCCTGGTGTGCCTGCTGTCGCTCGTCATCCTGTTCTTCGGCAACCTCATACCCGGCTCCCTCAACGTGCCCGAGGTCGAGTGGTTCCTGATCTCCGAGAAGCTCTGGTACAGCACCGACGGCGTCTTCGGCCGGCCGGTCGCGGTGGTCGGGCAGATCGTGCTCGTCTTCATTCTCTTCGGCGCGGTTCTCGAGGCCTCGGGCGCCGGCGCCACGCTGCTCAAGTTCGCCTTCGCCGTGACCGGGCCGCTTCGCGGCGGGCCGGCGCATGCCGCGATCATCGGCAGCGCCAGTTTCGGGACCATGAACGGCGCCGCGGTCGCCAACGTGGTGACCACCGGCGTCTTCACCATCCCGCTGATCAAGCGCACGGGGTTCCCCTCCAAATTCGCGGGCGCGGTCGAGGCCACGGCCTCGACGGGCGGCCAGATCATGCCGCCGGTGATGGGGGCCGTCGCCTTCCTGATGGCGGACATCACGGGCATCTCCTACCTGACGATCATCGCCGCCGCCGCCGTTCCCGCGCTGATGTACTACTTCAGCCTGTTCACCGTGGTCTGGCTCGAGGCCCGCAGGCAGGGCTTGCAGCCGACGCCCAGGGCCGAACGGGTGCGGCTGACGGTCGGCGACTGGGGGCGCTCGATCTCGTTCTTCGTGCCGCTCGGCGTCATCGTCTACGTGCTGATGACCGGCCGCACGGCGCAGAACGCCGGCTTCTACGGGCTGATCACGGCGTTCGTTCTCTCGCTGGTCCTCTATCCGGAATTCCGTTCGCCGACGAAGATCGTCCGGGCGCTGATGCGCGGCGGCCGGACCTGCGCCACGATCATGATCGTGGTCGCCGCCATCGGGTTCGTCGTCGGCATGGTCAACATGTCGGGGCTCGGCATCAAGTTCGCGGCCGCCATCCTCGACATCTCCGACGGCAGCCTGTTCCTGTCGCTGGTCGTGATGGCGGTCGGATGCCTGCTCCTCGGCATGGGAGTGCCTGTCGGAGCGGCCTACCTGATCGTCGTCCTGATCATCGGCCCGGCGCTCGGCAAGCTCGGGCTGTCGCTGCTGCTGACCCATCTGTTCGTCGTCTACTACGCGGTCCTGTCCGCGGTGACGCCGCCGGTCGCGATCGCGGCCTTCGCGGCGGCCCCGATCGCGGGCGCGCGGCCGATGGAGACCGGCATCGTGGCGGTCCGCCTCGCGATCGCCGGGTTCCTGATCCCGTTCATCTTCGTCTACCATCCCAGCATCGTGCTGGTGGAGGCGGGCTTCAGCTATGTCGGCCTGGCGTGGGGGGTCGCCGCCTTCGCGCTGTCGACCGCCGGGCTCGCGACCGCGCTCGGCGCCCACTCGATCGGCCCGATCGGCCCGATGCAGCGCGCGACCCGGTTCGCCGCCGGCATCGGCGTTCTGGTGCCGGACCCTCTGTACTCCGGCATTGGCGCGCTCGCGATCGCGCTGTCGTTCGGGGCGGAATGGATGGCGCGCTCCGCCCCCGCCGAAAGACGCGCCTGAAACACCATCAACAGGGAGTTGCATCATGCTCAAGCGTTTCGCTCTCGCCGCCGCGCTCGCCGCCGTGGCGTGCTCGGGGCCGGCCCTGGCCCAGAAAAAGCAGATCAAGATGTCGACCATCGCCCCGGGCTCGTCGATGTACCTGGTCATGACCACCTTCGCCAACCTGGTGAACCAGAACCAGGACGATTTCGAGATCACCGTCGACGCCACCGGCACGGCCACCAAGCACATGGTCGACGTCGCGCGGGGCTCCATCGACATGTCGATGACGGCCCCGGTTCCCTACACGTGGATGAAGAACGGCACCCGCGTCTACAAGAAGCTCAAGGGCGTCAAGGAACTCGCCAAGAATCTGCGCACCGTCTTCTGGTTCCCGCTCGGCGGCTACCACTACACGACCTACGGGGATTCCGGCATCAGGACGCTCGACGACATCAAGGGCAAGAGGATCTTCGTCGGCCCGCCCGCCGGCGGGCAGCTCGTGACCGGACTCGCCTTCATCAAGGCCCAGACCGGCCTCACCCCGAAGGACTTCAAGAGCGTCAACCTGAACTTCGCCTCCGCCCTGCAGGCGTTCCAGGACCGCCAGATCGACGTCTACACCATCGGCTGCCTCGACCCGTGCGCGCAGCTCCAGCAGGTGGCGGCGACCTCGAAGATCCGGTTCCTCGGCGTTCCCACCAAGGCGGCCCTGGAAACGACGCCCGCCCACACCGCGTTCTTCAAGCCGCTCGGCAGGACCAAGGGCGTCATCAGGAAGGGCGCCTACGGCGCCAACCAGGTCAACGAGGCCGACGTCTGGGTCAACAACGCCATCCTCGGCGTGACCGCGCGCGCGGGCCTGGACGACGAGACCGTGTACACCATGGTGAAGCTGTTCTGGTCGAAGCTGGACGAGATCCGGGGCAGCGCGCCCTACATGGCACACGTCACGGCCGAGTACGGCGCGCAGGAGGTCAACATGGTGTTCCACCCCGGCGCGGAGAGGTACTACAGGGAAGCGGGCGCCTGGAAACGCTGACGCGGAACCCCGCGGGCGGTCACTCCCAGCCGATCGCCCCGAACTCGAGAACCGGGACCGGGCCGACGCTCAGCGTCCGGTTCTGGACGGTGACCGGAACCCGCACCGTGTCCTCGCCGCCGGCCAGAGCGCCGGCGGCGAGGGTGACGGCCAGGGCCGTGCCCGGGCGCATCGCGCCGGCGGAAACCAGCGCGGCGACGGCGTCGCGGAACCCCCGCACGCCGAGCGTCAGCGCCGCTTCGGGCTGCAGCCGCCCGTCGAGCGCGACCGTTCCGTCCCCGCTCAGCCCGAACGGTTTCCAGTCGAGCGCGACCGAATCGAGATCGACCGCGCCGCCGCCGGCCCGCCAGTCTCGCAGGTAACGGGCCGGGGATCCCGCGGCCGGCGGCAGATCCCGCGCCACGCCCTCGGCCGACAGCCGTCCCGCGCCGCGGAACGCGGGCGGGGCGTCCGGCAGGCTCGGCCACGCGATCGAGAGCGCGAACCCGAAGCTGGCGGCGCCGGAGCCCGCGGCGCCGTCCATGCGCGCGAGGCGGCCCTCGATCCTTCCGGTGGCGGGAAGCGGTCCTTCCGGCCCTTCCCGGACCAGCGCTTCCGGGACCGCGAGCCGCGCCGCCCGAAGAGCGCCGCCGTCGAAGGTCAGGCCGGCCTCGGCGCCGGAGGCCGCGACGACGAGGCCGCCGTCCAGGAGCGCGATCTCCTGCGCCCCCGGCGCGTCCACGGCGACCGTTCCCGGAGCCCACGGCCGGACCGTCGCCGTCACGGCCGGCGCGCGCCACCTCCAGCCCCGGGCGCCGATCCGGACGCCGTCGCCGCGCACCGTCACGGCGAGCGGAAAGCCTCCGACCGTCAGCGGGCCGGACTCCACGGTCCAGCCCGCGGCCCGCCGCTGGGCGGCCCAGGTCTCGACGGCGGCGCGGGCGCGGTCGGCCAGCGCGTTCCAGAACGCCGCGTAGACTCCGGCGGCGACCGCGGCGGCCGCGAGAGCGGCGAGGACGCGGAAACGGGTCATCGGTTCCCGCCGGCGGACAGGGGAATCGCCAGTGCCGCGGGTTCGCGGTATCCTCGCGCGCCGCCATGACCTCGCCCGATTCCAGCTCCGCCGCGACGTCGGCCCCGGCGGTCGCCGCGGTGGCGGCGGTCTTCGTGTTCCTGTGGGCCAGCGGCTTCGTCGCCGTCAAGTACGGGCTGCCCTACGCGGAGCCCTTCACCCTGATGGCGTGCCGCTTCGCGGTCGGCACGGCGATCTTCATCCCGGCCTGCTTCGTTCTTCGGGCCGAGTGGCCGCGGGATCCGTGGGCGGCGGTCCATGTTCTCGTCACCGGCTTCGGTTGCCAGACGGTATACCTGATCGGCGTCTACTGCGGAATCTCGCTCGGGATCTCGACGGGCCTGGCGGCGCTGGTGGTCGGGCTCCAGCCGCTGCTCACGGGCGTGCTCGCCGGGGGCGTGCTCGGCGAGAGGGTGACGCGCCGCAACTGGCTCGGGCTCGCGCTCGGCTTCGCCGGGCTGGTTCTCGTGGTCCGCGACAGGATCGCCTCGCCCCAGGAGGAGCTGTGGGGGCTGGCGATGCTGGTTCTCGGCCTGGTGGGAATCACCGCCGGAACCCTCTACCAGAAGCGTTTCTGCGGCGAGTTCGACGTGCGGACCGGGGTCGCGCTCCAGAACGTCATGTCTCTCGCGGTCACGCTCGCGCTGGCGGCGAGTCTCGAGACCATGAGGATCGACTGGACCGGCGAGTTCGTGTTCGCCGTGCTGTGGTCGGCGGTGGCGCTGTCGGTTTTCGGGATCGCGCTCTACTACTGGCTGGTGCATCGCGGCGCCGCGGCGCGCGTCACCAGTCTCATCTATCTCAGCCCTCCGACCACGGCGCTCATGGGCTGGGCGATGTTCGGCGAGATCCTGTCCTGGGCGGCGCTGGCGGGGATGGCGCTCGCGACGGCGGGAGTCGCGCTTGCCGTGCGCTCGCGATGAGCGGGGAGCGCCGGCGCCGCCTCGGGATCCGGGAACCCGGCGGGTTCTGGTTCTTCGCCTACGGCTCGCTGATGTGGAACCCTCCGTTCGAGCCCGCGGAGATCCGGCCGGCGCGGATCCACGGCTGGCACCGCGCCTTCTGCGTGAGCTCGGAGACCTACCGGGGGACTCCCGAACGTCCGGGCCTGACCCTGGGCCTCAGGCCCGGCGGATCCTGCGCCGGGCTGGCGCTCCGGATCCCGGCGCGCGGGCGCGCCCGCGCGGTCCGCGCCATCGAGAGGCGCGAGATGGAGGACGACCCGATCTACGTCTGCCGCCGCCTCGCGCTCCACATGGAGGACCGCAGGGTCATCGGCTACACTCTGGTCGCCGACCGCGGCAACCGGCTGTTCGTCGGCGCGCTGACCCCGGAGGAGACCGCGCGGCGCATCGCCGCGAGCTCGGGCCGGCGCGGCAGCAACGCCGCCTACCTGTCGGAGACCGTGGCGCGGCTCGAGAGCGCGGGCGTCGCTCCGCGGCGGCTGCGCGCGCTGCTGGCGCTGGCCGGCGGCGCGGGGGAGAGGGGTTCATGAAACTCGTCAGCTACCGCCACGGCGGCCGGGAGGCCTACGGCGTCGTCAAGGGGGACGGGGTCGTCGACATGAGCGCGCGGCTCGATCACCCGACGCTCAAGTCGGCGCTTTCCGGCCTCGCCGTCGGCGAGATGGAACGGCTGGCGGCGCGCGCCGACCCCGACGTCGCGCTCGACGCCATCGAGCACATGTTCCCGGTCACCGCGCCGGACGCCATCTTCTGCGTCGGCCGCAACTACCGCGGCTACCACGAGAACGTCGACGCGCCCCGCTGGCCGAGCGTCTTCGCCCGGTTCGCCGCGAGCTTCTCCGCCCACGGCCAGGAGATCTACCGTCCGCGCGTCTCCGAGCAGCTCGACTACGAGGGCGAGATCGGGGTCGTGATCGGCAAGGCGGGCCGCCACGTTCCCGAAGCCCGGGCGCTCGACCACGTGGCCGGGTACACCATCGTCAACGAGGGCAGCGTCCGGGACTGGCAGTCCAGGGGCACGCAGAACTGTCCCGGCAAGAACTTCCACCGCTCGGGCGCGATCGGGCCGTGGATGGCGACCAGGGACGAGATCGAGGATCCGGGCCGGCTCCGCATCAGGACCACGGTCGACGGCGAGACCCGCCAGGACGGCGGGAGCGACATGATGATCTTCGACATCCCGTTCGTGATCGCGCACATCTCGAAATTCGCCTGGCTGTCGCCGGGCGACCTCATCGCCACCGGCTCGCCCGGCGGGTCCGCGGTGGAAGGGGATCCGCCGCGCTGGCTCGAGCCCGGGCAGGCGGTCAGCGTGGAGATCGGGCCCGTCGGGGTTCTCTCCAACACGGTGGCCGCCGAGTAGGGACGGGAGGGGGGAACGGCCATGCGGCTCGCGAGCTTCGAGCGCCGGGGGCGCCCCGGATTCGGCGCCGTGGTCGGCGACGGCGTCGTCGACCTTTCCGGCCGCCTCGGCGGAAGCCTGCGCGACCATCTCGCCCCCGACCGCCTCGAGGCGCTGCGCGCCGCGGTCGCCGGCGCGGAGCCGGACTGCGGCCTCGACGAGATCGCCTGGCGGCTGCCGGTCCCGGACGCCGAGAAGATCTTCTGCGTCGGGCAGAACTACGCCTCGCACATCCGGGAGATGGGCTATCCGATGCCCGCGGCCCCGAGCGTGTTCTCGCGCTATCCCCGCAGCTTCGTTCCGCATCTCGGCCGCATGGTCATGCCGTCGCATTCGGAGGAGTTCGACTACGAGGGCGAGCTCGCGGCGGTGATCGGCCGGCCGGCCCGGCGCGTCAGCGAGGCCGACGCGCTCGGACACGTCGCCGGCTACACGATCTGCAACGACGGAAGCGTCCGCGACTGGCAGCGGCGCGGCCCGCAGGTCGCGCCCGGCAAGAACTGGGAGGCCTCGGGCATGCTCGGTCCCTGGATCGCCACCGCCGACGAGGCCGGCGACCCCGCCGCCATGACGCTGACGACCCGCGTCAACGGCGAGGTGCGCCAGCGCGGCGAGGTCCGCGACCTGGTGTTCCCGGTGGCCCGCCTGGTCAGCCACCTCTCGACCTTCATCACGCTGGTGCCGGGCGACGTCGTGACCACCGGATCCCCGCACGGGGTGGCCGCGGGTTTCGACCCTCCGAGATGGCTGGTCCCCGGGGACCGGGTCGAGATCGAGATCTCCGGCGTGGGCCTGCTCGCCGCGGATGTGGTCGCGTCCGCGTAGCCGCCGCGGGGGCGGACCGCCCCGTACGTCAGGCGTCGAGAAGCCGCCGGTTGCCGGCGGCGATCCGCTGCGCCAGCAGTTCCGCGAAGCGGGCGCCGTCGAGGCCGGGCCCGATCGGCGTCCCGAACTCGACGATCATGGTTCCGGGTCTCTTCACGAACCCCCGGCGCTTCCAGTAGAGGCCGGTGTTGAGCGAGGCGGGAACCACAGGAACCCGGCAGTGGCGGTAGAGCGCGCCGACGCCCGGCCGCAGCCCGGGGTCGGCGCCCGGCGGCGAGCGCGTGCCGCCGGGAAAGATCACCACCGGGCGCCCGGCGGCGAGCGCGTCCGCCGCCCCGCGCAGCATCGCGCGGACCGAGGCCGTCCCTCCCGCCCGGTCGATCCGGATCATCCCGAACGCGCGCGCGTAGGCCCCGAACAGCGGCAGCCGGTCCAGCTCCCGCTTGTAGACGTAGACCGGGTCGCCGAGCGCCGCGAAGAACCCGATGGTCTCCCAGGCCGACTGGTGCGCCGACGCGACGATGAACGGGCCGTCGGGCAGGCGCTCCCTCCCCCTGAACTCGAAGTCCAGCCCGAGGATCGCGCGCTGCAGGTCGAACACGCGGAAGAACCACCAGCGCGCGCAGTCCCGGGCAGCCGCCGGCGCCGCGAGCAGCGCCGGGGCGAGTCCGGCGTAGAGCAGCCCCGTCACGCCGAACGCGACGGCGTTGAAGACGGCCGAGCGCAGCAGGGTCACCGGCCGCCGGCGATGCCGCGCCGCGCCAGGGCGGCGAGGTACTTGTGGTACTCGGAAACCACGAGGCGCCCCGAGCCCCGCCAGCGCAGCCAGTTGCCGGCGCGGAAGCCCCCGGGGAACACGGGGTGCTGCGTGATCTCGATGCCGGCCGGCAGCGCGCTGCCGAACTCGAGCAGGCTTCTCGGCATGTGGTAGCTCGCCGTGACCAGGCGGAGCGACCGGTAGCCTTCCCTGCGCATCCACCCGGCGGTCTCGCGGGCGTTGCCCCGGGTGCTGCCGGCGGCGTGGTCGACGACGATGCAGCATTCGAGATTCCCCGGCGCCTGGCGCGCCGCGCGCAGCAGCTCCCGGACGTCGACGGCGCCGTGGACCCCGGAGACGAGGAGCTTCTTCCCGAGGCCGGCGTCGAGGAGCCTGAGGCCCTCGCGCACCCGTCCGGCGCCGCCCGTGAGCACCACGATGGCGTCGGTCTTGCGCTGCGACGCCGGCCCGGGCTCCGGAATCAGCATGGTGAAGCGGTGGAAGCCGTAGCCCCACGCCCCCGCCAGCGCGACCAGGCACGCGACGAGAGCGCGGCGCCAGCGCCGCCGGGAGCGGATCCGCCGCCTCATCGGGGGGAAAGCCTGCCGGGACATCGCCGGATCCTCCCGGGCCGCCTTCCGACGGGCGGGCTCCGGGGCGTTACGCCACCTTGCCGAGCGCGCGCAGGATCTTCTGCGGCGTGAAGGGCATGTCCGACAGCGTCACCGAGAACGGCGAGAGCGCGTCGTTGAGAGCGTTCATCACCGCCGCCGGCGCGCCGCACGTCCCGGCCTCGCCGGCGCCCTTGGCGCCGAGATCGGAATCCTCGGTCGGCGAGACCGCGTGGCCGCAGGCGATGTCCGGAAGTTCCGCGGCCATCGGGGTCAGGTAGTCGGCCATGTTGGCGTTGAGCATCTGGCCGGCGCCGTCGTAGACGCATTCCTCCCACAGCGCGCCGCCGAGTCCCTGGACCACGCCGCCGCGGATCTGCTCGTCGACCAGCAGCGGATTGATGACGGTGCCGCAGTCCTCGACGCACCAGTGGCCGAGAAGCGTGACGAACCCGGTCTCGACGTCGACCTCGAGATGGGAGGCCTGCACGCCGTTGGTGAAGGAGAAGGGGAACTTGCGCGGCACGTAGTGCCGGGTCGCCACCAGTTCCGACTGGAAGCCGTCCGGGAGCGTGTCGGTGCGGTAGTGGCAGATGCGGCCGATCTCGTCGAGGCCGATGCGCTCCGCCCCGGTGTCGGCGTCGACCACCGCGCCGCCGCGGACGTCGAGCTTCGCGGGATCCTCCTGGAGCATGGCCGCCGCCGCCTCGAGGATCTGCAGGCGCAGCGCCCGTCCCGCCTGGGCGACCGCCTCGCCGCCGATGCCCGCCGCCCGCGACGCCCACGTTCCGCCGCCGTAGGGGGTGTGGTCGGTGTCGCCGGTGACGATCCTGAGGCGTTCGGGCGGAACGCCGACGGCGGTCGCGGCGACCTGGGAGATGACCGCCTCCATGCCCTGGCCCTGCTCGGTCGCCCCGGTGGCGACGAACACGTTGCCCCGGGCGTCGAGGCGCATGGTGGCGCCGTCCTGCGCCGAGATGCGCGCTCCGCCGACGCCGTAGAACATGGCCGACGGGTTGGTGGCCTCGATGAAGCTCGCGAAGCCGATGCCGCGGTGGATCCCGCGTTCGCGGCAGGCGTCGCGGTCCTCGCGGAGCGCGTCGTAGTCCATCGCCTCCACGAGCCTGTCGAGACTCTCGTGATGGGAGAGGTTCTCGAACGGCATGCCCTGCGCCGACTTGCACGGATAGGAATCGTCGGGGCGCAGGTTGCGCCTGCGGAACGCCACGGGGTCGGCGCCGACGGCGCGGGCGGCGAGGTCGACCAGCCCCTCGGTGACGGCGCACTTGACCGGGTGCCCGACGGCCCGGTACTGGCACATCATGTTCTTGTTCTGGAACACGACCGTGGCCCTGGCGCGGTAGTTGTCGAAGACGTAGGGGGCGCCCGTCATGTTGACGATCTGGTTGGCCTCGATGCCGCTGGTGCGCGGATACATGGAATAGGGGCCGATGCCGGTCAGGTCGTCGATCTCGAAGGCGAGGATCTCGCCGTCCGCGGCCACGGCGACGCGGCCCCGCACGCGGTGGTCCCGGGCGTGGATGTCGGAAACGAAGCTCTCGACGCGGTCGGCGACGAACTTGACCGGCCGCCCGAGGAGGAGCGACAGCCCGACCGTCGCGACCTCGTCGGCGTAGGTGTGGACCTTGATGCCGAACGAGCCGCCGACGTCCCCGGCGATGACCCGGACCCGGTGCTCGTCGAGACGGTAGTGGGTGGCGAGGATGTTCTGGACCATGTGCGGGCACTGGGTGTTGTGCCACACGGTCAGATGCTCCTCCGCCGGATCCCACGACGCGAGGATGGCGCGCGGCTCGAGGCAGACCCCGGTGTGGCGGCCGAACGTGAACGTCTCCTCGACGACGTGGGCGGCCCTGGAGAAGGCGTCGTCGACGTCGCCGACGTCGACTTCGCGCCGCCACGCGAGGTTGTCGCCAAGGCTCTCGTGAATGACCGGGGTTCCGGCGTCGAGCGCGGTCTCGGCGTCGGTGACGGCGTCGAGCGGCTCCCAGTCGATCCCGACGAGCGCCGCGGCATCCTCGGCGAGCGCCCGGCTTTCGGCGACGACCGCGACCACGGCCTCGCCCTGCCACGTCGCGCGCTCGACGGGCAGGGCGCGCTGCGGCGCCGACTTCAGCCCCTCGAGATGCGTCAGCACGCCGACCCACGGGTCGTGGATCCCGGCGAGGTCGCGGCCGGTGAACACGCCGAAGACCCCGGGGGCCGCCCTCGCGGCCCCGACGTCGATCGAGCGCATGCGCGCATGGGCGTGGGGGGACCGGACGAAGACGGCGTGGGCGAGGCGGGCGACGGCGACGTCGTCGACGAACCTGCCGCCGCCGCGGGCGAGGCGCGGCGCGTTGGGCCGCGGCACCGAACGCCCGATGTAGGAGTTCGGGCGGTCGAGAAGCCAGCTTCGGGCGGCAGTCACGGCCGGTCTCCCCGGCGCGCCGTCTCGACGGCGTCGACGATCGCCTGGTAGCCCGTGCAGCGGCAGTAGTTGCCGGACAGGAAATCGCGGATCTCCGCGCGGCCGGCGTCCGGGCGCGTCTCCAGGAGCTCGGCGGCCGTCAGCAGCATGCCCGGCGTGCAGAAACCGCACTGGAGCGCGTTGCGCCGGACGAAGGCGTCCTGGAGCGCCGCGAGCTCGCCGCTCCGGGTCAGGCCCTCGACGGTCCAGACGTCGGCGCCGCCGGCCTGGGCGGCGGGCATCAGGCATCCGCGGACGATCCGCCCGTCGACCCGCACCGTGCAGGCGCCGCACACGCCGTGCTCGCAGCCGACGTGGCTGCCGGTCAGGCCGAGCTCGACGCGCAGGAAGTCCACGAGATTCATGCGCGCCTCGACGCGCCGCGAGACGGCCTCGCCGTTGACCTTCATGGCGACGTCCGCGTGGTTGTCCATCACCGGTCTCCCGCTGCCATGGAACCGAGCACGCGCCTGGCGAGAACGCCGGCGAGATGGGCGCGCATCGGCCCGTCGGCGTTGAGGTCGGACGGCGGGTCGAGCTCGGCGGCGAGCGCGGCGGCGAGGCGGTCGGCGAGGCCGTCCGACCACGTCTCGCCCTCGAGAAGCGCCGCCGCGCCCGGCGCCGGCACCGGCCGGTCGCCGGCGCCGAAGAACACCAGCCGGGCGCCGCCGAAGACGCCGTCCGAGATCTCCGCCCGCGCCGCGAGGCCGATCACGGCGTAGTCGCCGCGCCGGCGCGCGAACTCGAGAAAGCCGGACTTCCGGCCCGGGGGCGGCGCCGGGATCTCGGCCGCGACGAGGATCTCGCCGGCCCCGAGCGCGGTCTCGTAGAGACCGGTGAAGAAGTCGCGGGCCTCGACGGCGCGCTCGCCGCCGGGTCCGGCGACGATCATGCGCGCGTCCAGCGCGAGCGCGCAGGCGGGAAATTCGGCGAAGGGGTCGGCGAAGGCGAGCGAGCCCCCGAAGGTGCCGCGGTTGCGGATCGCGGGGTGGGCGACGTGCGGCACCGCCTCGGCGACGAGCGGGGCGAGCCGGGAGACGGCGTCCGAGGCCCCGACGTCGGCGTGGCGGGCGAGCGCGCCGATCCGGACGCCGCCCGCGGACTCGGCGATCCCCGACAGGCCGTCGACGCGGGTGATGTCGACCAGGAGTCTCGGCGCCGACAGGCGCATGTTGAGGCTCGCCATCAGGCTCTGCCCGCCGGCGAGCACGCGGGCGTCGTCGCCGTGCTCGGCGAGGAGCCCGAGCGCGTGGCCGAGGGTTTCCGCGCGGACGTAGGCGAAGGGGGCGGGTTTCATGGGCGTGCCGGCACAGGTTTCCGTCTGCCGAGCATACTGCCCCCGGCGCCGGGGGCCGGTCAAGACCGGAAAGCGGATTCCCCGCGCCCGGGGAAACGTGGTAGGCTCCGCTCCCGCCTTGCAGGCGCCCCGACGGGCGCGGCGCGAACGGGGGCGCGGGAGCGGAAGGATGAACGGACGTTTCAGCCGGCTCGCCGCGGCGGTCGCGGTCGCGGTCGCGTTCCCGGCCGCGGCGGCGGAGCGCTACCGGCTCGACCTGTCCCACGACGTCTATTTCGGCGGCCTCCGCGCCGGGCACATCGACACCGCGATCAATGTCGAGGGGTCGCGCTACGCGATCGAGGCGAGCGGCGGGACGGCCGGACTCGCCGGCCGCATGTTCCCGTGGCGCATGGAGGCCTATTCGCGCGGAAGGCTGGAGCGCAGGCGCATCGTTCCCGCGGCGTCGGGCCAGAGGAGCACGTGGCGGGGCAGGGAGCGGTTCGTCGACCTCGCCTTCGCCGGAAGCCTGCCGACCGTGGTCCGGGCGGCGCCGGCTTCCCGGATCCGGAACCGGATTCTCCCCGATCTCCGCCGCGGCGCGGTCGATCCGTTCGCGGCCCTGATGACGGTGATCGTCGGGCTGGAGGCCGGCCGCGGCTGCGGGACCGTGTTTCCGGTCTACGACGGGCGGCGCCTCTACGACGTGCTCGTCCGGCCCGAGCGCGCCGAGGTGCTGCCGCCCAGCCGCTACGCGTCTTTCGAGGGGCCGACGGTCAAGTGCCGCGTCGGGTTCGCGAAGAAGGCGGGCTTCAAGCGGGGCCGGACTCCGGCCTTCGTCGAGACCTCCGCGGAGGTGTGGATGGGGCGGGTGTTCGACGACGCGCCGCGGGTGCCCGTCCGGGTGCGGTTCGACGTGCGCATGGGATCGGTGGTCGCCCATGTCGTGCGGGCCCGCCACCGGTCTCCGGAGGGAGAGCGGGTTCTGAGGTGACCGCGCTCGCCGCCGTCGTGCTGGCCGCCGGGCGGGGCACGCGGATGAAGTCCGCCAGGGCCAAGACCCTGCACCCCGTGGCCGGCGTTCCGATGATCCGGCACGTTCTCGGCATGCTCGACGGGCTGGGGGCGGAACGGACCGTCGTCGTCGTCTCGCCGGAAGCGGACGAGGTCGCCGCCGCCGCCGCGCCGGCCGCCGTCGCCGTCCAGGACGCTCCGCTGGGCACCGCGCATGCGGTCCTCGCCGCCCGCGGGGCGCTTGCCGGATTCGAGGGCGACGTGGTCGTCGTCAACGGCGACACGCCCCTCCTCGCCGCCTCCACCGTGGCCGCGATGCTCGAGGCCCGCAGACGCGCGCCCGCGCCCGCGGTGGTCGTGCTCGGCTTCCGTCCGGACGACCCCGCCGGATACGGCCGCCTCGCGACCGCCGCCGACGGGACGCTCGAGGCGATCGTCGAGGATCGCGACGCCTCGCCGGCCGAGCGCGGGAACGGCCTGTGCAACGGCGGCGCGATGGTGGTCGGCGGCGACGTGCTGTTCCCCCTGCTCGACCGGATCGGCAACGACAACGCCGCGGGCGAGTACTACCTGACCGACATCGTCCGCGTCGCCCGGTCCGGCGGCCTCGGCTGCGCGGTGGTCGAGACCCCGGACGCCGCGGAGGCCATGGGCGCCGACAGCCGGGCGGGACTCGCCCGCGCCGAGGCCGTCATGCAGGAGCGCCTGCGCCGGCGGGCGATGGAGAACGGGGCCAGCCTGACCGCCCCGGAGACGGTGTGGCTCTCGGCCGACACCGGGATCGGGCGCGACGTCACGATCGGTCCCCACGTCGTGATCGGCCCGGGCACGTCGATCGGCGACGGCGTCGAGATCCGGGCGTTCTGCCACGTCGAGGGCGCCGATCTGGGGCCGGGCGCGGTCGTCGGCCCGTTCGCCCGCCTGCGCCCCGGCACCCGTCTGGAACGGGGCGCGCGCGTCGGCAACTTCGTGGAGATCAAGGCGGCGCTGCTCGGCGAGGAGGTCCGCGTCGGCCACCTCGCCTACGTGGGCGACGCCGAGGTCGGCCGCGCCGCCAACCTCGGGGCGGGAACGATCACCTGCAACTACGACGGTTTCTCCAAGCACGCCACCGTGATCGGCGCCGGCGCGTTCGTGGGCTCCAACGCCGCCCTCGTGGCTCCCGTCACGGTCGGGGACGGCGCCGTCGTCGGGGCGGGGTCGGTGATCACCGCCGACGTGCCCGAGGACGCGATGGCGGTCGGGCGCGGGCGCCAGCGCAATCTCGACGGCGGCGGTGCCGCGTTTCGCCGCCGCAGGGACGGCCGCGGCCGGAAGGACGGGTAGGCGGGGCCTTCCGGGGCCCGGCCGCGGGTCCGGGAGAGCGGCGGGGCGTTCGGCGTCGACGGTTGCCGGCGTTCGCCCGCCCGGGAAAACGGCCTGCGGAGCCGGTGTGGCCGGCTTCAGGTGCCGTCGTCGAGGATCCCGGCCAGCTCGTCCGGCATTTCCAGCATGGCGTCGTGCATGCACGGCAACTCGAAGGTTCGCCAGTCCGGCGCGTCCTTGCGGGAGTCGTGGAACTGCCAGAAGTTCGACGGCCTGTTGCGGGAGCAGATGACGTAGTCCCTGACCGGCACCTCGCGCTCGCGGCCGGTCAGGGTCACGCCCTTTTCCAGGCACGGCGCCGGGTGGGCGGTCGTCATCCTCTCGAGCCGCGCGCGCAGTCCGGGATCGGACGTCCAGCGGTCGAACCCCGTGGGGTTCACGTGGCCGTCCGGCCGACGGGCGGCCTCGATCTCCCTGGCGCGCTCCGGATTCGTCATGGGGGACAGGGGCTGGCCGCTGACTTCCGGCACGAAGGCGTCGAGATACACCAGCCGACGGATCCGTTCCGGGATGCGCGAGGCAACCCCCGTGACGACCAGTCCGCCGTAGGAATGGCCGACGAGCACGACGTTCCCGAGATCCTCCCACGTCACGAGATTGACGACGTCCTCGACATGGGTGTCGGGGCCGGCGACGCAGTCGATGAGATGCCGGCGTTCGGCGAGGCCGGTCAGCGTCGGCGCGTGGACGGCGTGGCCGCGCCCGCGCAGGCGGTCGGCGACCTCGCGCCAGCACCAGCCGCCGTGCCAGGCGCCGTGAACCAGGACGAACGCGGTCATCGAAGCCTCCACAGGCGCCGCGGCCGCCGCCCGCGGGTGGAGCGGCGGCCCGTTCGCGTATAATAGCGCCGCACGGCCGGGATGCATCGGCTGCACCGTTCCCCCTCACGGCGCGAGCGACGAGATGACGGTTCCTCCAGCTCCGCGCCCGGCCCGGCGCCGGAGCCCCTGAGATGTGCGGGATCATCGGCGTCCTCGGCGTTGCGGACGCGGCGCCGCTCCTGGTCGACGGGCTGCGCCGGCTGGAGTACCGCGGCTACGATTCGGCGGGTGTCGCGACGCTGGTCGGCAACGGCATCGAGCGCCGCCGCTCCGAGGGCAGGATCGAGCGGCTCGCGGCCCTGCTGGACAGCGAGCCGCTGGCGGGCAGCACCGGAATCGGGCACACGAGATGGGCCACCCACGGTCCGCCGAGCACGGCCAACGCCCATCCGCACACCGACGGCCGCGTGGTCGTCGTGCACAACGGCATCATCGAGAACTTCCAGGAACTTCGCGACGAGCTCGGCGCCGCCGGCCGCCGGTTCGACAGCGACACCGACACCGAGGCGGTCGTCCACCTGGTCGGGAGCCATCTCGATGCCGGGCTCGCGCCGGCGGACGCGGTGGCGGCGGCGCTGCCGCGCCTTCGGGGCGCCTTCGCGCTGGCGATGCTGTTCGCGGGGCATGACGGACTGATGATCGCGGCGCGGCGCGGCAGCCCCCTGGCGATCGGCTACGGCGACGGCGAGATGTACGTCGGATCCGACGCGCTCGCGCTTTCCCCGCTTGCCGACCGCATCTGCTATCTGGAGGAGGGGGACTGGGCGGAGATCACCGCCGGCGGCGCCGCGGTCCGCGACGAGAGCGGTGCGCCCGTGGTCCGCGAGATCCGTCCGACGCCGGCTCTCCACGCCGACGCGGGCAAGGGGAACTTTCCCCATTACATGCTGAAGGAGATCTTCGAGCAGCCGGCGGTCATCGGCGACACGCTGCAGGGCGTCGTCAACCCGCTCGACGGCGCCGTCGCGCTTCCGCGGTTTCCGTTCGACCCCGCGGAAGTGCCGAGAATCTCGATCGTCGCCTGCGGCACGTCGCTGCATGCCGGCATGGTGGCCCGCTACTGGCTCGAGGAAATCGCGGGAATTCCTGCCGACGTCGAGATCGCCTCGGAGTTCCGCCACCGCGACGCGCGCATGACGCCCGGCGGCGCGGCGCTGTTCATCTCGCAGTCCGGAGAGACCGCGGACACCCTGGCCGCGCTTCGCCATGCGCGGGCCAGGGGGCAGCGCGTGCTGTCCGTGGTCAACGTGCCGGAGAGCTCGATGCACCGCGAATCCGACGCCGTCCTGCTGACCAGGGCGGGGCCGGAGATCGGGGTGGCGTCGACCAAGGCGTTCACGACCCAGCTGACGACGCTGGCCGCGCTCGTCATCGCGATGGCGGCGGCGCGCGGGGAGATCGACGACAGGGCGCGGGCCGAGCTCGGCCACGCCCTCGCCGAGGTTCCGGCGCGGGCCAACGACGTTCTCGTCCACGACGAGAGCATCGCCGGGATCGCCCGCCCGATCCGGGACGCGACCGGCGCGCTCTATCTCGGCCGCGGCACCGGATACCCGATCGCGCTCGAGGGGGCGCTGAAGCTCAAGGAGATTTCCTATCTTCATGCCGAAGGCTACGCCGCCGGCGAGATGAAGCACGGTCCGATCGCGCTGATCGACGACCGGATGCCGGTCATCGTCATCGCGCCGTCCGACCGGCTCTTCGACAAGACGGCGAGCAACATGCAGGAGGTCGCTGCCCGCGGGGGGCGGGTGGTGCTGCTGTCGGACGCGAACGGGATCGCCCGCCTTGGCGACATGGCGGAGGCGTCGGTGGAACTGCCCGCGGTGGACCCCTTCGTCGCGCCGATTCTGTACGCCATTCCGGTGCAGCTGCTCGCCTATCACGTGGCGGTTCTCAAGGGCGCCGACGTCGACCGGCCCCGCAATCTCGCGAAGTCCGTCACGGTGGAGTAGACCGTCTGCTCACGCGCATGGGCGGGACGCAGGACTGGGGCACGGGGTTGCCGTTCAAGGCGAACATGCTCGGGAGAGGGAGAATGAGCCGCCTCGAGGTCCATCACGTCTTTCCGAAGGCTCCGCTCTACAAGCGCGGCTACCGCAAGCCCGAAGTGAACGCGGTCGCGAATTTCTGCTTCCTGACCTGGGACACCAATCTGGCCATCAGCGACCGGCTGCCGGAAGAGCACTTCCCCGAGATCGAGGCGGCCCATCCGGGCGCACTCGCCTCGCAGTGGATCCCGCGGGACGACGCGCTCTGGAGGATCGGGAACTTCGCGGACTTCCTTGAAGCGAGGAAAGAGCTGCTGGCGGCGGAGGTCAACGGACGCATGCAGGATCTGCTGCACGGCGACCTCCGCCGGCTGACCGGCGGCACGGCGTCCGCGGCGCCGGAGCCTCCGATCGTCGGCGGAATCACCGGCGAAAGCCGAGGAGAAAGCCATCGAGGAGCTGAACGACTGGATGGCGGCAACGGGTCTGTCAAGAGGGGAAACGGCCTACGACTTCGCCGACCCCGGGACCGGAGCGCAGCGGGCTGTCTTCGATCTGGCCTGGCCGCACGGGATCCAGGAAGAGTTGACCGAGCCCGTCGCCGTCCTGATCGACGAGGGGAGCGACGTGCTCGCCGTCGCGAGCGGCGCGGGGTTCAGGTGCTTCGTCACGATCGACGGTTTCAAGCGCCACGTCGAGATCGAGATCCTGCGGAGCGAGGCGGCGTGACCGATGCCGGAAAACCCGCCGGTCGCGCGGGCCTTCGCGACATCGTTCCCGGATCCATGATCCATCCTGTATATTGCCCCGCTGAGACAGGGCGGCCGGCGGAGCCGGCGGCGGAAGGGGAGGAACGTTGATGTCCGCGTCCATCGAGCTCAAGGATCCGGGCCTCTTTCGCGAGGCCTGCTACCTCGACGGCGAGTGGGTCCGCGCCGGCACGAACGCGACCCTCGATGTCGTCAACCCGGCGACGGGAGACGTCCTCGGCACGGTTCCGAGCTTCGGCGCCGAAGAGACGCGCCGGGCGATCGAGGCCGCCCACGAGGCATGGCCGGCCTGGCGCGCGCGGACGGCCAAGGACAGGGCGGCGATCCTGCGCAGGTGGCACGATCTGCTCCTCGAGAACCGGGACGACCTCGCCCGGATGATGACCGCCGAACAGGGCAAGCCGTTCAGGGAATCCCTGGGCGAGATCGTCTATGCCGCGTCCTTCATCGAATGGTTCGCCGAGGAGGGCAAGCGCGTCTACGGCGACACCATCCCGCAGCACGCCGAAGGCAGGCGCATCGTCGTGACCAAGGAGCCCGTCGGCGTGTGCGCGGCGATCACGCCGTGGAACTTCCCGGCGGCGATGATCACCCGCAAGGCCGGCCCCGCGCTCGCCGCCGGCTGCACGATGGTCGTCAAGCCCGCCAGCGCCACGCCCTATTCGGCGCTCGCGCTCGCCGAGCTCGGCGACCGGGCGGGACTTCCGGCCGGCGTCTTCGGCGTCGTCACCGGCGCCTCCGGCGCGATCGGCGGCGAGATGACGGCCAACCCGCTGGTCCGCAAGGTCACCTTCACGGGCTCCACCGAAATCGGCAAGCTCCTCCTCGGGCAGTGCGCCGGAACCGTCAAGAAAACGTCCATGGAACTCGGCGGCAACGCGCCGTTCATCGTCTTCGACGACGCCGATCTCGACGAGGCGGTCTCCGGCGCCATGGCCTCGAAGTTCCGCAACACCGGGCAGACCTGCGTCTGCGCGAACCGCATCCTGGTCCAGGACGGCATCCACGACGCCTTCGCGCGCCGGCTCGTCGAGGAGGTCGGGAAGATGAGGGTCGGCGACGGCCTCGCCGGCGACACCGACCAGGGACCGCTGATCGACATGGCCGCGGTCGAGAAGGTCGAGGACCATGTCGGGGACGCCGTCGCCAAGGGAGCGAAGGTGGCCGCCGGCGGCGGCCGCCACGAGCTCGGCGGCACCTTCTTCGAGCCCACGGTGCTGACCGGCGTGACCACGGAAATGGCGGTCACGAGGGAGGAGACCTTCGGCCCGGTCGCGCCCCTCTACCGTTTCGGGACCGAGGAGGAGGCGCTCCGCATGGCCAACGACACCGAGTTCGGTCTGGCGGCCTATTTCTACAGCCGCGACATCGGACGCATCTGGCGGGTGATGGAGGGCCTCGAATACGGCATCGTCGGCGTCAACGAGGGCATCATCTCCACCGAGGTCGCGCCGTTCGGCGGAATGAAGGAATCGGGCATCGGGCGCGAGGGCTCGAAGTACGGGATCGAGGACTATCTCGAGATCAAGTACGGCCTGATCGGCGGCATCGGGGCGTGACGCCGCGCGGCGGAAACGGCCCGGCCCGCCGCGCCCGGCAGGCGCGCTGATGCCGGAACACGACTACGACCTCTTCGTCGTCGGCGCCGGCTCGGGCGGCGTGCGCGCGGCCCGGATGTCCGCGTCCTACGGCGCCCGGGTGGGAATCGCCGAGGAGCGGTTTCTCGGGGGCACCTGCGTCAACGTCGGCTGCATCCCCAAGAAGCTCTTCGCCTACGGCTCCCACTACCCCGAGGACGCCGGGGATGCCGCCGCCTTCGGCTGGACCTTCGGCAAGCCCGTTCTCGACTGGCGCGCGCTGATCGGGAACAAGAACCGCGAGATCGCGCGCCTCAACGGGATCTACGGGAACCTGCTGGAGAACGCCGGCGTCACGCTGCACGAGGCCCGCGCCGTGCTCGCCGGTCCGCACGCGCTCGACGTCGGCGGCGAGCGGGTCACGGCCGAGAACATCCTTGTCGCCGTCGGGGGCCGGCCCGAGATCCCGGACATCCCCGGCGCGGAACACGCGATCGTTTCCGACGACGCGTTCCATCTCGACGAACGCCCCGACCGCGTCGTCGTCGTCGGAGGCGGGTACATCGCCGTCGAGTTCGCGTCGATCTTCAACGGCTACGGCGCCGAGACCGCGCTGGTCTACAGGCGCGACCTGTTCCTGCGCGGCTTCGACATCGACGTGCGCCGGCACCTCGCGGGCGAGATGGCCGGCAAGGGGGTCGAGCTGGTGTGGAACGAGGTCGTCGAGCGGATCGAGCGCCGGGACGGCGGACTCGCCGTGACGCTCGGAAGCGGGGAGACGCGGCAGGCCGACCAGGTGCTGTACGCCATCGGCCGCAGGCCCAACACCGCGGGCATGGGGCTCGAGGAGGCCGGCGTCGCGCTTGCCGCGAACGGCGCCGTCGTCGTCGACGACCGCTTCCGGACCAGCGTCGACAGCATCTACGCGCTCGGCGACATCATCGACCGCCACCAGCTCACGCCGGTCGCGATCGGCGAGGCCATGAAGCTCGCGTCCAACCTCTTCAACGGAACCCGGCTCGAGATGGACTACGCCGACATCCCGACCGCCGTGTTCTCGAATCCCCCGGTCGGCACGGTCGGGCTGACGGAAGACGACGCCCGCGCCCGTTTCGGCGGCATCGACGTCTACCGCTCCGAGTTCCGTCCCCTCCGCCACACGCTGACCGGCGGCGGCGAGCGGACGATGATGAAGCTGGTCGTCGACCGCGCCTCGGACCGCGTCGTGGGCTGCCACATGGTGGGGCCCGACGCGGGCGAGATCGTCCAGGGCGTCGCGATCGCGCTCAAGTGCGGCGCGACCAAGGCGCAGTTCGACGCCACGGTCGGGATCCACCCGACCGCGGCCGAGGAGCTGGTGACCATGCGCGAGCCGCTGCCGGCGGCGTAGCCGCCGCCGGGGCGAAGAAAGGATCCCCCATGTCGATGATCACGGACGTCGTTCTGCCCCTCGCGCTCGCCTTCATCATGCTCTCGCTCGGCCTCGGCCTGACCTTCGACGATTTCGTCCGGGTGGCGAGGCGGCCCCGCGACTTCCTCGTCGGCGCGCTCTCGCAGGTGGTCCTGCTGCCCGCGGTCGCGTTCGCGCTGGTCTCCCTGTGGCCGCTCGCGCCCGAGCTCGCGCTCGGCGTCATGATCATCGCCGCCGCGCCGGGCGGCGTGACCTCGAACATCCTGACCGCCTTCGCGCGGGGCGACGTGGCGCTGTCGATCTCGCTGACCGCGATCGTCAGCCTGCTCTGCGTCGCGACGGTGCCCTTCATCGTCGTCCTGGCGCACGACCATCTGGTCGGCGCGGCGTCCGCCGTCGACGTCTCCGTCGGCGAGATCGCCGTGAAGATCTTCCTCGTCGTCACGCTGCCCGTCCTGCTCGGCCTGCTGGCGCGGCGCTACGCCGAGGCGTTCGCGCTCCGGGCCGAGGGGCCGGCGCGCGCGGTCTCGGCCGTCCTTTTCGTGCTGGTGCTTGCGGGCGCGGTCTACCAGGAGCGCGGCAACGTCGCGGAATACTTCGCGCAGGCCGGGCTCGTCACGCTGGTTTTCAACGTCGCGATGATGGCCGTCGCGTGGGCGGTCGCGAGCGCCTGGGCGTCCGGCATCCGCCAGCGCGTCGCGATCTCCATCGAGTGCGGCCTGCAGAACGGGACGCTCGCCATCGCCGTCGCCTCGCTGTCGTTCGGCGGCGGTCTCGCGCTCGTTCCGGCGGCGACCTACAGCCTGATCATGTTCGGGACGGCGCTCGTCTTCGTCGCCGTCCTGCGGCGCCGCGTCCCGGAGTCCTGAGCGCCGGCGCCGGGGTCACAGGGAAACGCGGCCGCGGATCTCGGGCGAGTCCTCGGCGTAGCGGAACGCCCGGAACACCCAGTTCACGGTGTCGCCGAAGAAGGCCTCGTGGGCGTGGGGCGAGATGTACTCCCAGACCAGGTCGCCCTCGCGGGTGACCTCGAAGATCCGTCCCCACAACCCCTCGCAGATCAGCACGTTCCCCGACCACAGCAGCTCCTGGCCGCTGATGTGGTGGGAGTGGAAGTTGCGCGACGGCGCGTCCCTGTAGACCCATCTCTCCTCGCCGGTCGCGGGGTCGAGCTCGATGACGCGCGAGAACGGGTGCGGCTCGTAGGTGCTGTCGCCGTTGGCGAACAGCATGATGTTGCCGTTCGGCAGCATCTGCGCGTCGTGCTGCCCGCCCCACGAGAAATCCGTGCGCTCCCAGACGAACCCGCGGCTCCGGCGGTCGATGACGGCGCAGGTGTTGATGGTGCGCAGGCTGATCAGCACGTCCCCGTTCTCCAGGGGGAAGGTGCTGTTGCACCACGCCCAGACCCGGCGCGGGGAGAGCGGGTTCAGCTCGTACCTCTCGATCTCCATCTCCCAGGCGTGCCACTCGAAGACCACGTTTCCGTCGGCGTCGGCCTCGCGGACCACGTCGCAGTGCATTCCGGTCTCGGGCGTCGAGCCCGGCCTGCCGCCCCGCACCCTCCGGGCGTGCTCCTCCGGCATCCTCTCCCAGGCCGCGTACAGGGTGTGGCCGTTGGGCAGGCGCCGGCAGTCGTGGTGCTGGAAGTGGTCGACGTACTCGTTGACGACGCCGCCGTTCCAGTCGAGTTCCCGCATCAGCCCGCCCTGCGCGCCGCCGGGGAAGTCCGGTCCGGGATCGGTCTTGGTGGAGACGAACAGGTTGCCGTTGGGCAGAAGGCGGGCGTAGCCCGCGGGGTTGGCGGGCAGATCCCATTCGTGGACCACCCTGCCGTCCATGTCGAGAAGGAACGTCTTCGCGCCCCAAAGCGGGGAGAACAGCGTGAAGCCCGGCGTCGCCCTGGCCCGGTCGAGGTGGGTGAGGCCCGACTGGAGAATGCGCATGATCAGGTCTCCCGAGGTTGGCGGCGGAGCCTACCACATCCGCCGGCGGGAGCGCGGGAACTTGCCGCGCCGGACGGGCGCCGGCATGATGGCGGCCCCGGCGGCGGCGGCCGTCCGGGGCGGGGCGCGGCTGGCGGAGGGGTCATGGCCGGAGGCGACGGAATCTTCGTCGGAAACGCCTGGTACGTCTGCGCCTGGAGCGGCGAGGTCGCGGACGCGCCGCTCCAGCGCTGGATCTGCGGCGAACCCGTCGTGCTGTGGCGCCGCCCGGACGGCCGGGTGGCCGCTCTCGCGGACAGGTGCCCGCACCGCGACGCGCCGCTGTCGCTCGGCCGCGTCGTCGGCGGGGCCGTCGAGTGCGGCTATCACGGCCTCAGGTTCGACGCCGACGGCGCCTGCGTCGCCGTGCCCGGCGCGGACCGGATCCCGCGGGGGGCCCGCACGCGGGCCTATCCGGTCGTCGAGCGCTGGGGCTGGGTCTTCCTCTGGCCCGGGGATCCCGGCCGCGCCGACCCCGGTCTCGTTCCCGACTACCACTGGAAGGACGATCCCGGCTGGACCGGCAAGGGCGAGACGCTGGCGGTCCGCGCCGGGTACGGGCTCCTGCGCGACAACCTGCTCGATCTCACCCACGCGCACTACGTCCACCGCCGGACGCTCGCCACCGACGGGGTGATCGAGTTCCCGGTCGAGACCGAGGTCCGCGACGACCGCCTGACCGTCCTCCGCGAGATGCGCGGCATCGCGCCCTCGCCGTTCTTCTCGCGGATCGGCGGGTTTTCCGGCAGGGTCGACCACCGCCAGGAGATCGTGTTCACGCC
Organism: Alphaproteobacteria bacterium; assembly: GCA_965214975.1. Classification (GTDB taxonomy): domain Bacteria; phylum Pseudomonadota; class Alphaproteobacteria; order MPNO01; family UBA830; genus JAJEBT01. The sequence goes on along the minus strand of OZ244055.1, from coordinate 2,781,545 downwards.
GCCCGGGAACGTCGTCATCAAGCTCAGGGTGTCCGACGCCGAGCGGGCCGGCCGCGCCGTGGAGATGCGGGTTCTGAACGCGCTGACCCCGGAGACCGAACGGACGAGCCTCTATTTCTGGTCCCTGCTGCGCGACACCGAGCTCGAGGACGGGGAACTCACCGAGTGGATGTTCGAGGCCAACCGCAGCACCTTCCTGGAGGACGTGGCGGTCGTCGAGCCCCAGCAGGTCATGCTCGACCGGGCGCCGCCTCCGGCCCGCCCCGTCCGGTGGCGCGTCGACAAGGGCGTGACCCAGGCGCAGCGCTGGGTCGAGCGGCTCCTGAAGGAGGAGGCGGAGGCCCGGGGCCGAGGGCCGGTCCGCCTCCGGTCCGCGCCTGCCGCGCGGCCTTGACGGCCGCGCGCGCCGCCGCTACCGTGCCCGGCGTTCCGCAACGCGCCGGGCCGCTTCCGGCGGAGGGGAAAGATGAAAGTCGTGAACTCGCTGAAGTCGGCCAAGAAGAGGGACCGCTTCTGCCGGATCGTGCGGCGGCGCGGCCGCGTCTACGTGATCAACAAGCGCAACCCCCGGTTCAAGGCGCGCCAGGGCTGAACCGCGTTTTCCGCCGGTCGCCGCCGCGCCGGCGGCGGATCCCGCCCGCCGCCCGCGTCCTCTCCCGGCCCCGCCCGCCGTTCCGGCGGGGGTGTCCGGCCGGTTCGCGCGGTTCCGGCGGGGAAGGGAGGACGGCGTGAAGTTCGGAACGCGGCTTGCCGGCGACGGCGAGAGGGCGATCGTTCTCGGCGCGGACGGCGCGGCCCGCGACCTTCGGGACGTCATGGCGGCCGCCGGCCTCGGGCCGGAGAACGCGATGCGGGACTTCGTGTCCCGGTGCGCCGACGATCCGGAACTCCCGTCGAGGCTCGTTCCCGAGGCCGTCGGGGGATTCGATCCGGACGGGATCGACTGGGCGCCGCCCCTGCCGAACCCGTCCAAGATCCTGGGCGTCGCCTTCAACAACAAGGCCCTGATGGAGAAGGCGCACAGGGATCCGGGCGTCCCCAACTACTTCCTCAAGCCGCCGTCGGCCCTTCAGGCCCACCGCAAGCCCATCGTCGTCGACCCCGAATGGGGAGCAGTGATCCCCGAACCCGAGGTCTGCGCGGTCATCGGCAGGCGCGCCAAGCACCTTTCCGAGGACGAGGCCCTGGAGCACGTCTTCGGCTATCTCATCCACAACGACGTCACCAGCCACGGCCTCAAGTTCCGCAAGGACGCGATCGCCGTGACCTACGACCGCGACATGGCGCATCCGGAGTTCTACGCCTGGCGCAACCTCAACGGGCCGGACGACACGGACGCCTACTACGTCTACCACACCCGCTCCAAGGGCACCGACACGTTCGGGCCGATGGGGCCGTGGATCACGACGCGGGACGAGGTCGGGAACCCCAACGACCTCCACGTGACGGGCGATCTCGGCGGCGAGGAGTTCACCCGCGACCACACCGGCAACTACCGGTTCCCGGTCGAGACCTGCATCGCCGAGGCCAGCCGGTACTTCACGCTCGAGCCCGGCGACCTGATCTCGTTCGGCACCACCGGCAAGGGCGTCGGCCGTTTCCCGCGCGGCCACAAGAGCGTGCTGATCGGCAGGGAGCGCGGAACCATCGGCATCGAGATCGCGCCGCTGGGCCGTCTGGAGAACCCGATCGTGCACCGGAAGGGCGGCGCGTGAGCGCGGCGCGGCGGCCGCGGGAGTCCGCGCTCCGCCGCCGGGGCGGACGGCCGTGATCGTCGGCTTCATCGGCGCCGGGGAGATGGGGGCCGGCATGGCCGCGGCCATGGTCCGCGCCGGCCACGCCTGTCTCGCCGTCGGCGAGGGCCGAAGCGCCGAGACGGTCGGGCGCATGAACGAGGCGGGAATGGAATCCGTGCCGTCTCTCGACGACCTGGCCTCGCGTTCCGAGATCGCGTTTTCCGTCGTGCCGCCCGAGCGCGCGGAGGATCTCGCCGCCGCCTTCGCGCGGTGCGCGACAGGGGCGGGACGCGAGACGGTCTTCGTCGAGGCCAACGCGATCTCGCCGGACCGGTCACGCCGGATCGCGGCGGCGTTCGCGGGAACGCCGGTCCGTCCGGTGGACGGCGGGATCGTCGGCATGCCCCCGGAAGGGCGCGCGCGGCCGCGGCTCTACGTTTCGGGGCCGGCCTCCGGCCGGCTCGACGGCCTCGACGGCACGGCGTTCGACCTCGTCCGCCTCGGACCGGAGATCGGGGCGGCCTCGGCGCTCAAGATGACCTACGCAGCCCTGACCAAGGGCACCAACACGCTTCTGACCAACGTTCTCCTCGCCGCCGAGCGCCTCGGCCTCTCCGGGCCGCTGTCCGGCGAGCTGCAGTCGAGCCAGGGGGATCTTCTCGAACGGGGGCGGCGGATCATCCCGCGCCTGCCTTCCGACGCCGGCCGGTGGGTGTTCGAGATGCGGGAGATCGCGGACACGTTCCGCAGCGTCGGCCTGCCGGGGGAGTTCCACGACGGGGCGGCCGCGATCATGAAGCTTCTCGCCGAGTCGGAGTTCGGCGGCGAGACCCGCCGGACCCGCGACCGCTCGCGGTCCATGGAACGGACCGTCGAGGCGCTGGCGGGACGCTCCGGCTGAACCGCCCGGCGCGGCCGCGCGCTTGTCACGGCACCCGCGAACGCTCTATCATCGACCGTCACGTCGCGGAAAGGAGGCCGCCATGCCCACCGTCAACATGGTCGTCAACGGTCGCGAGGTCTCGGGCGAGGTCGAGGGCCGCACGCTGCTGTCGGACTTCCTGCGCCAGCATCTGCGATTGACCGGAACCCATGTCGGCTGCGACACCAGCCAGTGCGGAGCCTGCGTGGTCCACGTGGGCGGGCGCGCCGTCAAGGCCTGCGCGATGCTGGCCCTCGAGGCCGGGGGCGCCGAGGTCGTCACCATCGAGGGCATGGCCAACGCCGACGGGTCGCTCGGCGTCGTCCAGCAGGCCTTCCAGGACCATCACGCGCTGCAATGCGGCTTCTGCACGCCCGGCATGGTGATGTCGGCCGCCGCGCTGCTCGCCGAGAACCCGTCGCCCTCGGAGAGCGAGATCCGCGCCTATCTCGACGGCAACATCTGCCGCTGCACCGGCTATCACAACATCGTCAGCGCGATCCAGGCCGCCGCGGCGGCAGCGTGACGAGCGCGGAACGGGAGGGGAGAATGCCCAAGGATCACGGGATCGGCGCCAGCTCGAAGCGCCGCGAGGACGTCCGCTTTCTCACCGGGGCCGGACGCTACACCGACGACATCGACCTCCGCGGCCAGGCCCACGTGCATTTCCTGCGCTCCGAGGTCGCGCACGGACGCCTGGAATCGGTCGACGTCTCCGCGGCCGCGGACATGCCGGGGGTTCTCCGGATCTTCACCGGCGACGACTTCGCCGAGGTCGGCGGCCTGCCCTGCGGGTGGCAGATCACCGACCGCCACGGCGAGCCCATGAAGGAGCCCGCGCATCCGGTCCTGGCGCGCGGGAAGGTGCGCCACGTCGGCGACCCGATCGCCGCGGTCGTGGCCGAGTCGGTCGGCGAGGCGCGCGACGCGGCGGAAGCGATCCGCGTCGGCGTCGAGGAACTTCCCGCCGTGACCGACATGAGGGCCGCCGCCGCCGGCGGCGCGCTGGTGCATGACGAGATCGGCACCAACCTCTGCTACGAGTGGGGGTTCGTCGAGGAGAACCGGGAGGCGGTCGACGAGGCGATCCGCAACGCGCACCACGTCACCACCGTCGAGCTCGTGAACAACCGGCTGGTTCCGAACGCCATGGAGCCGAGGGTCGCGATCGGCGACTACGATCCCGCGACCGACGAATCCACGCTCTACACCACGTCCCAGAACCCGCACGTGATCCGCCTCCTCATGGGCGCGTTCGTTCTCGGCCTCCCGGAGCACAAGCTCAGGGTGGTGGCCCCGGACGTCGGGGGCGGCTTCGGGTCGAAGATCTTCCACTACGCCGAGGAGGCGTTCTGCACCTTCGCGGCGCGCGCGCTCCGGAGGCCGGTGAAGTGGACGGCGAGCCGGTCCGAATCCTTCGTCACCGACGCGCACGGGCGCGACCACGCGACCAGGATCGAGCTCGCGCTCGACGCCGACGGCCGCTTCCTCGCCATCCGGACCGACACCCACGCCAACATGGGCGCCTATCTCTCGACCTTCGCGAGCTCGGTGCCGACCTGGCTCCACGGCACGCTGATGGCGGGCAACTACGCCACGCCGCTGATCTACGTGAACGTCAAGGCGGTGTTCACCAACACCGTGCCGGTCGACGCCTACCGGGGCGCGGGGCGGCCGGAGGCGACGTTCCAGCTCGAGCGGGCGATCGACAAGGCCGCCCGGGAACTCGGGATCGACCCGGTGGAGATCCGCCGCCGCAACTTCGTCCGCGAGTTCCCCTACGCCACGCCGGTGGCGCTCGAGTACGACACCGGCGACTACCACGCGACGATGGACAAGCTCGTCGAGATCGCCGACCTCGACGGGTTCGACGCCCGGCTCGAGGAGTCGAGATCCCGCGGCCGTCTCCGCGGCCTCGGCATCAGCTCCTACATCGAGGCCTGCGGCATCGCGCCGTCGAATCTGGTGGGCCAGCTCGGGGCCCGCGCCGGCCTGTACGAGAGCGCGACGGTGCGGGTGAACGCGACCGGCTCCGTGACCGTGCTGACCGGGTGCCATTCCCACGGCCAGGGGCACGAGACGACGTTCCCCCAGGTGATTTCCGAGATGCTGGGGATCGGCGAGGACCAGGTCAGCGTGGTGCACGGCGACACCGCTCTCACGCCGATGGGCATGGGCACCTACGGCTCGCGCTCGATCGCGGTCGGAGGCGCGGCCATGGTCCGCGCCGCCGAGAAGGTCGTCGCCAAGGCGCGGAAGATCGCCGCCCATCTCCTTGAGGCGGACGAGGCCGACATCGAGTTCGAGGACGGCAGCTTCTCCGTCGCCGGCACCGACAGGGCGGTGGCGTGGGGCGAGGTCTGCCTCGCGGCCTACGTGCCCCACAACTACCCTCTGGAGGAGCTCGAGCCGGGACTCGAGGAGACGGCGTTCTACGATCCGAAGAATTTCACGTTCCCGGCCGGAGCCTACGCCTGCGAGGTCGAGGTGGATCCGGCGACGGGCAGGATCGACGTCCGCTCGTTCGCGGCCGCGGACGATTTCGGGAACATCGTCAATCCGATGATCGTCGACGGCCAGGTCCACGGTGGCGTCGCCCAGGGCGTGGGACAGGCGCTGCTGGAGAACGCCGCCTACGACGGCAACGGGCAGCTGGTCGCGGGATCCTACATGGACTACGCGATGCCCAGGGCCAGGGATCTTCCGCGGTTCACCGTCGACCATTCCTGCAAGACGCCCTGCACCCACAATCCGCTCGGCGTCAAGGGATGCGGGGAGGCGGGCGCGATCGGCACCCCTCCGGCGGTGGTCAACGCGGTTCTCGACGCGCTCGCCCGCGGCGGCCATCCGGTCGACCACCTCGACATGCCGCTCGGCCCCGCCAGGGTCTGGGCCGCGATCAACGGCCGGGCGGGCCGGTCCGCCGGCGCGGGATCCGCGATCGGGGAGACAGGCCATGCGTGATTTCGAGTTTCTGCGCCCGGGCTCGCTCGGCGATGCCGTCGCCGCCGTCGCGCAGGACGGCGCGCAGCCGATCGCCGGCGGCCAGACGCTGCTTCCGACCCTGAAGAGCCGGCTCGCGCAGCCGGCGCGCCTCGTCTCGCTGGCCGGGATTCCGGAGCTTCGGGAGGTGTCGGACGGTTCCGGCGGCACGGTCCGCGTGGGCGCCATGGCGGTTCACGCCGCTGTCGCCCGCCGCACGCGCAGGTCGTTTCCGGCGCTTTCGGCGCTCGCCGCCAACATCGGGGATCCCGCCGTCCGCAACCGGGGAACCATCGGAGGCAGCCTCGCGAACAACGATCCGTCCGCCTGCTATCCGGCGGCCGCGCTGGCCTGCAACGCGACGATCCGGACCGACCGCGGCACCCATGCCGCCGACGGTTTCTTCCGCGGGTTGTTCGAGACCTCTCTCGCCGAGGGGGAGGTCATCGTCGAGGTGGAGTTCCCGGTCCCGGACGCGGCCAACTACCAGAAGTTCGACCATCCGGCGTCGCTGTTCGCCCTGGTCGGCGTGTTCGTGGCCAGGTTCGGCGGTTCCGTCCGGGTGGCGGTGACCGGAGCCTCCGGCAACGGCGTCTACCGGTGGAGCGAGGCGGAGGTGGCGCTCGGCGAGTCGTTTTCCGGCGACGCCGTCGAGTCTCTCGAGGTCGACGGCGGCGGCATGATCGACGATCTGCACGGACCGTCCGCCTACCGCGCGAATCTGGTCAAGGTTCTGACCGGCCGGGCCGTCGCCGCGGCCGCCTGAGCCGCGGCCTTCCGTTCCCGCGGAAGGCTATCCGGTTCCGCCGCGTTCCCGTCGCGCCGCGCCGGCGGCGCCGACGGCCGCGTCCCTGGTCTCCCAGTCGACGCCCTTGGCGTGAAGGGTCGCCTGCGGCGCGTCCACCGATCCCGGCCGCGCCTGCTCCATCAGTTCCTCGAGCTGCGATCTCTGGCGCTCGAACTCGCGGAACGCCGCGAACTGGCCCGCGCGGTACTGGTCGGGCCACAGCACCTCCTCGACGCCGTAGTTCGCCGCCGCCTGCATGGTGAAGTACGGGTTGTAGAGATGGGCGCGGGCCAGCGCGACGAGGTCGGCCCGGCCGGAGGCCACGACCGTGTTGACCTGGTCCCAGGTGAAGATGTTGCCGGCGACGATGACGGGAATGCCGGCCTCGAGGCGGATCTGCTCCGAGAACGGCGTCTGGAACATGCGTCCGTAGACGGGTTTTTCCGCGGGGTCGGTCTGGCCGGTCGACACGTTCACGAGGTCGCATCCGCGTTCGGCGAAGGCGCGCGAGAAGGCCACCGCGTCCTCGCCCGTCGTGCCGCCGTCGATCCAGTCGGTCGCCGAGATCCGGACCGACATGGGCCGTTCCTCCGGCCATGCCGCCCGGCAGGCGTCGAAGACCTCCAGCGGAAAGCGCAGCCGGTTCCCGATGCCGCCGCCGTAGGCGTCGGTTCTCCGGTTGGTCCATGGAGACAGGAACGAAGCCAGCAGGTAGCCGTGGGCGCAGTGAAGCTCGAGATGGTCGAATCCGGCGGCCGCCGCCCGCTCCGTCGCGGCCACGAAGTCCGCCGTCACCGCGTCCATGTCCTCCCGGGACATCTCGCGCGGGATCTGGGACGACCCGAGATAGGGCAGGGGCGACGCCGAGAGGAGCGGCCAGGCGTCGCGTTCGAGCGGCTCGTCGATGCCGTCCCACGCGAGCTTCGTCGCGCCCTTGCGGCCGGCATGCCCGATCTGCATCGCGAGTCTGGCGCCGGTCCGCGCATGGACGAAGTCGGCGATGCGGCGCCAGGCCGCGCCCTGCCCGTCGTTCCACACGCCCGCGCACCCGGGCGTGATCCGGCCGTCGGCGCTGACGCACGCCATTTCCGTGAACACCAGCCCCGCCCCGCCCATCGCCCTGCTCGCGATGTGGACGTGGTGCCAGTCGTCGGGCATGCCGTCCGTCGCGCTGTACTGGCACATCGGCGACACCACGACCCGGTTGGCGACGTGCATGCCGCGCAGCCGGAAAGGCGCGAACATCGGGGGCAGCGGCCTGGCGGGGCCGCCGTGCCGCGCGGCGGCGTCCCCGGAGAACCAGCGGTCCGTCTCGTCGACGAACCGGCGGTCGCGCAGGCGCAGGTTGTCGTAGGTGATCGCCTTGGAACGCGACAGCAGGCTGAAGGCGAACTGCACCGGATGCATGTCGCGGTAGCGTTCGACGTGCTCGAACCAGGACAGCGAGACGTCCGCCGCATGCTGCAGGCGTTCCACCTCGTCGCGCCGGGTGGCGTTGTACCCGGCGAGACTGTCCGCGACCGACCCGCCGCTCGCGAAGCACTCGTGGAGCGCGATGGCGTCCTCCATGGCAAGCTTCGTTCCCGACCCGATGGAGAAATGCGCCGTGTGCGCGGCGTCCCCGATCAGGACGACGTTGTCCCGCACCCAGTTCTCGCAGCGGATCATCGGGAAGTTCCGCCAGATCGACCGGTTGGCGACGATCCGGTGGCCCTCGAGGAAATCCTCGTAGAGCCGCGACACGTAGGCGACCGTGTCGTCCTCGCCGGCGTTCTCGAGGCCGGCTTTCCTCCACGCGTCCTCGGTGGTCTCCACGATCCACGTGCTCATCTCGTCGTCGTACTGGTAGGCGTGGAGGTTCCACATTCCGGCGTCGTTCTCGCGGAAGTCGAACGTGAACGCCTCGAGCGGGCGGGTGGAGCCGAGCCACACGAACTTGTTCGGCCGCCAGTCGAAGCTCGGCCGGAAGTCGTCGGCGTGGCGGTCCCGGATCCAGGAATTGATGCCGTTGGCGGCGACGATCAGGTCGGCGTCGCCGGCGACCTGGTCGAGCGACGTGATCTCGCGTTCGAACTCGAACTCGACGCCGGCCTCGGCGCAGCATTCCTGGAGCACGAGAAGCAGGGACTTCCGCGACATGCCGCAGAATCCGTGGCCGCCCGAGACGATCCTCTCGCCCTTGAAATAGGTGTGGATGTTGTCCCAGTAGGCGAAACGCTCGTGAAGGCGGTCGTGGGATTCCCGGTCGTAGCCGCGGAAATGGCCCAGCGTCTCGGCCGAGAACACGATCCCGAACCCGAACGTGTCGTCGTGGCGGTTCTGCTCGTGGATCCGGATCCGGCGGGAAGGATCCGCCTTTTTCATCAGCAGCGCGAAATAGAGCCCCGCCGGGCCTCCGCCGATGATCTCGATGTTCAGCCCCATCGCGCTCTCCGGTCCGTTCGCTTCCCGTCGGCGGGGGCGCGCCCGCGCCGCCACTGTAGGCGCCGGCCCCGTTTGTTCAAGCGGGAACGCTGGGCGCCGGCGGCGCGGACCTGCGGCGACGGAACGGAGGCCCTTCGCGGGCGGCGCTACCTGACGAGAGGCGACCAGGCCGGGTCCGAACCGCCGTCCGGCGTGTAGATCTCGCGCTCGTTGTGCCCCGTGAGGTCGATGGTGAACAGCCCCGGCTTCCCGCTGTTCCGGCTCTGGCGGAAGAACATCAGGACCCGTCCGTTGGGCGCCCATGTCGGGCCCTCGACCAGGAAGTCCTCGACCAGGATCCGCTCCCCCTTTCCGTCCGGCTTCATGACGCCGATCGCGAAGGTTCCCCCGGCGAGCCGGGTGAAGGCGATCAGATCCCCGCGCGGCGACCACACCGGCGTTGCGTAGCTGGAACCCCTCCCGAAACTGATGCGCTGCGGGTCGCTGCCGTCGGCGTTCATCACGTAGAGCTGCTGGGAGCCGCCGCGGTCGGAGTTGAAGACGATGCGCCTCCCGTCCGGCGAATAGGAGGCCGAGGTGTCGATGGCGGCGTGCCGGGTCAGCTGGGCGACCCTGCGGGTCCGCAGATCCATCGTGTGGATCTCCGAGTTGCCGTCGCGCGCCATGCTCATGATGACCTTGTCGCCGTCGGGCGAGAACCGCGGGGCGAAGGTCATCCCGGGAAAGTCCCCGATGACCTCCTGGCGCCGGGTGTCGATCTCGTAGACGTAGGCTCTCGGCCGGCCCGCGATGTAGGACAGGTAGGTGATCTGGTGGGCGGCCGGGGAGAATCTCGGCGTCAGCACGAGATCCCGCCCGTCCGTCAGGTAGCTGTGGTTGGCTCCGTCCTGGTCCATGATGGCCAGCCGCTTGACGCGCGCGTCCGGCGGGCCGCTTTCGGCGATGTAGACGATGCGCGTGTCGAAATACCCGTCCTCCCCGGTGATGCGCTTGTACACCTCGTCGGCGATGAGGTGCGCGACGCGCCGCCAGCTGTCGGACCGGGTCGTGTAGGCGTATCCGGTCATCTGGACGCCGCCGAAGACGTCCCACAGACGGAACTTGATCCTCAGCTGGTCGTCGGACAGGGGCTCGACGGTGCCCGCCACCACCGCCTGCGCGCCGATCCCGCGCCAGTCTCCGAAATTCGGCTGGATGACGAGCGACTCCGGTTTCTGGATGAACGCGCGCCGGTCGATCGGCCGGAACAGCCCGGATCTCTCGAGATCTCGGGAAACGACGTCCGCGACCAGGCCGCCGTAGGCGTCGCCCGAGGGCGCCGCTTCCACGAACGCCGGAACCGCGATCGGGAGGGGATCGACGCTGCCGTGCGTCACGTCGACCCGCAGCTGGGCCTGCGCCGCCGCGACGGCGGCCAGCATGGCCGCGGCGGCCGCCGCGGATGCCGGAAAAGTCCTGATTGCAGCCATCGGTCTCATTCTCCAACCATTTCGCTGGGGTCGAACGTGATGATCGCCTCCTTCCAGACCTCGTAGTCCTCGAGGTCCAGCTTGAACGGCGTGCATGCCGGATGCCGCAGGGCCCGCAACGCGCTCTCGGCAACGGCCCGGTAGACGGGGTCGCGCAAGCGGTCGGGATCCCCGACGCGCGGCGGCGCGGCGAGAGCGCCGTCGGGGCGCAGCCTGACGCGGACCGGGATCTTCATGGCCGCCGCGTCCTTGACGCCGGCCGGAATGTTCCAGCACGGCTCGATCTGCCTCCTGAGCGCGAGCACGATGCCGGCTTCCCGGCTTCGCTTGCGCGCCTGTTCCTTCAGGAAGCGTTCCCGGAGCGTGGTCCGTTTCGGCTCTTCCCTTTTGCCGGCCGGTGCCGTCTTCGGAGCCGCGAGGCTGTCGAGGTTCTTCAGAACCGTCTCGATGCGTTGCGGCGGCTCCGGTTTCCGGCGCGGCATGACGGGCTTTTTCGCAGCCGGCCCGGAGGCTTTCCCGGGCGGCTTGGAGGCCTTCCTGGGCGGCGGCTTGGGCTTGGCTCTCGGAACCGCGGCCGCAGGCGGCGGCTTCTTCGCCGGCGGCTTCCGCACCGCGGGCTCGGGTTTCGGTTCCGGCGGCGCCGTTTCCGGGGACGGCGCCCGTTGCGGCGGCAGCTCCGGGAGCGGCGGCGGCTCCGGAGGCGGGGCGACGGCTTTCGGAGGTTTCGGCTTTCCCGCTTCGGGAGGCTTCGGTTTTTTCTCGTCCTCGATGTCCGCCAGCGTCGCGATTTCCACCGGAACGGGGCCCGCCTCCGGCGGCTTGCGGTCGAAGAGGCTCGGAAGCCCGAGAACCGCCAGCGCGAGAATGCAGAGATGCAGCAGCGCCGAAAGGAAGCTCCCGAATGCCATCGATCACCTTGCCCTGCCGCCTTCCGACGACCCGAAATCCGTGATCAGCGCGACCCGGCCGAAACCCGCGGCGTTCAGCCTTCCCATGACCTCCATGACCCGCCCGTAGGACAGCGTCCGGTCGGCGCGGACGAAGATCCGCGCGTCGGACCGGATCCCCCTGATCGCCCGCAGCCGCGGCGCGAGGACGTCGAGCTCCAGCCGGGTCTCCTGCAGGAACACCTCGCCGTCGCGGTTCACGGTCACCACCAGCGGCTCGTCCTGCCCCACCGTTCTGGAGGCCTGCGTCTTCGGCAGGTCGACGGGCACCCCGGCCGTCAGCAGGGGCGCGGTGATCATGAACACGACGAGCAGCACCAGCATCACGTCGACCAGCGGCGTGACGTTGATCTCGCTCATCGGGACGTATCCCTTTCCGCGCCTGCGCGCGCCCGCCGGGTTCGCCGCCATTGTCAGTACTTCTCGTCGGTGTGCCGCGAGAGGATGGCGGCGAGCTCGCCGGCGAAGCCCTCGAGCCTGGCGGCGTAGCGGTTGATGTCGCTCGACAGCTTGTTGTAGGCGACGACCGCCGGGATCGCCGCGACCAGACCGAGGGCGGTGGCGAACAGCGCCTCGGCGATGCCCGGCGCCACCACCGCGAGCGACGTGTTCCTGGTCACCGCGATCGCGGCGAAGCTGTTCATGATGCCCCAGACGGTGCCGAACAGGCCGATGAACGGCGCCGTCGAACCGACGGAGGCGAGGAACGTCATGTGACGCTCGACCTGCTCGAGTTCGCGCGCGAGCGTCACCTGCATCACGCGGTCGATGCGTTCCGACAGGTTGCGCGGCGGGTCCGGACCGCGCTGGCGGCCGTTCGACGAGCGCCGCCATTCCTGCATCGCCGACACGAAGATCGCGGCCATCGGGTCGTCGGGCCGCGCGCCGATGCGGTCGTAGAGGTTGTCCAGCGAATCCCCCGACCAGAAGGTCTGCTCGAACGCGTCCGCGCGCCGGCGCAGAACGCGCATCCGGGCGACCTTGCCGAAGATGATCGTCCAGCACCAGAACGACGCCAGCACGAGCATGACCATGACCAGCTTGACCACGAGGTCGGCCTGCGCGAACAGCCCGAGAAGGGACAGGTCGGCGGCCGTCGAGCCGGCAAGGGGCAGGGACTGCATGGCGGACTGCTCCATGGATCATCGTCTCCTTGCCGCGGCGGCCGGAGCCGTGCGGCGCAGGTTGGCGGGAACGCGCGCGGGCCGTCCGTCCGGGCGCACGCGGACGACCTGCACCCTCATGGCGGCCAGCGCCTCGCCGTCCCTGCAGACGGTCTGGCCGAACCAGAGGCTGGCGGCGGATGCGCCGTCGATCCTGGTCCGCACCTCGAGCGCGTCGTCGAGGCGGGCGGGCCGGAGGAAGTCGACCTCGCATCGGCGCACCGCGAAGACCGGGCTCTCCGGCTCGCGCGCGATCCCGAGGTCGCGCAGCATCTCGGTGCGGCCGCGCTCGGCGAACCGGAGATAGCTGGCGTGATGGACCACGCCGCCGGCGTCGGTGTCCTGGTGGTAGACCCGGACCGCCAGAACATGGGCGCCGTCACGCGTCGTCACCGCTTCGGTCCTCCGCCAGCAGGTCGAGCTGGGCCTCGTGTCCGGCAGGCGGCGTCCGGCCGAGATGCCGGTAGGCGTTCCCGGTCAGCAGCCGGCCCCGCGGCGTGCGCTGCAGGAATCCCCGCTGGAGCAGGAACGGCTCGATGATGTCCTCGATCGCGTCGCGTTCCTCGGACAGCGCCGCGGACAGGGTCTCGACCCCGACCGGGCCGCCGCCGTAGTTGTCGGCGATGCAGAACAGGTAGCGGCGGTCCATGGCGTCGAGGCCCGAGGCGTCGACGTCCAGGCGCCGCAGCGCCCTGTCGGCGGCGTCGGCGTCGACCGTGCGGGAACCGGCGAAGTCGCGCACCCGGCGCAGCAGGCGGATCGCGATCCGCGGCGTGCCCCGCGAGCGGGACGCGATTTCCGCCGCCCCGTCCCGCGACACCGCCACGTCCAGAACCCGGCTGCAGCGCAGGACGATCTCGGCCAGTTCCTCGGTCCCGTAGAACTCGAGCCGCAGCGGGATGCCGAACCGCTCCCGCAACGGACCCGTGAGCAGCCCGGAGCGCGTCGTCGCCCCGATGAGCGTGAATTCCGAAAGCTCGATCTGCACCGACCGCGCCGCGGGGCCCTCGCCGATGATCAGGTCGAGCTTGAGATCCTCCATCGCGGGGTAGAGGATCTCCTCGACCGCGGGGTTGAGGCGGTGGATCTCGTCGATGAACAGAACCTCGCGCGGCTGGAGGTTGGTGAGAACGGCGGCGAGATCGCCGGCGCGGGCGATGACCGGCCCCGAGGTCGCCCGGAACCCGACGCCGAGTTCGCGGGCCGCGATCTGCGCCAGCGTCGTCTTGCCGAGGCCCGGCGGCCCGTGGAACAGGACGTGGTCGAGCGCCTCGCGGCGCTTGCGGGCGGCGTCGACGAAGACGCGCAGGTTCTCCCGCAGCGCGCGCTGTCCGACGAACTCCGTCAGGCGTTCGGGCCTGAGGGTCCGTTCGGCGCCGTCTTCCTCCGAGAAGGCGGCGCTCACGCCGCGCGCGCCGTTCATGCCGCGAGCGCCCTCAGCCCGGCCCGGACCAGATCCTCGACCGGGGAATCCCCGCCGAGCTCGCCCGCCGCCCTGACGACCGCGGAATGCGCCTCGGACCGTCCGTAGCCGAGATTGACGAGCGCCGAGACGGCGTCCCCGACGGCGGCGTTCCCGCCGTCCGTCGCGGGGACGGCGTCCCTGCCGACGCTTTCGCGGAGTTCGGTGGCGATGCGGCCGGCGAGCCTGGGGCCGACCCCGGGGGCCCGGGCGATCGACCGGGTGTCGCCGGCGACCACCGCCTGCGCGAGCTCGTCCGCGCCCAGCGAGGACTGGATGCCGAGCGCCACCTTGACGCCGACGCCCTGGACCGTCGTCAGCCTGCGGAACCACTCCCGCTCGGCCGCGTCGAGGAAACCGAAAAGCTGGATGTGCTGCTCCCGGACATGGGTCTCGATCAGGAGCGAGAGGGGCTGGCCGGGCGCCGGGCACCGCGACAGGGTGCGCGCCGAGCAGTGGACCAGATAGCCGACGCCGCCGACGTCGACGACGACGCTGTCGGCGCTCAGGGCGTCGACGAGACCCGTGAGCCTGGCGATCATGCCGCCGCGTGCCCGGCTTCGCGGAGCGTCCCGGCGCCACCGCGGCTGTGGGCGTGGCAGATCGCCACCGCGAGGGCGTCGGCGGCGTCGTCCGAGTCGAAGCCGGCCGTCGGCAGCAGCACCCGGACCATCGCCTGGACCTGCCGCTTCGCGGCGTGGCCGTGGCCGACCAGGGTCTTCTTGACGTGGTTGGCCGAATACTCGGAGATCGCTATCCCGGACTGCGCCGGCGCGAGCATGACCACCGCCCGCGCGTGTCCGAGCTTGAGGGTCGAGACCGGGTTGCGATTGACGAAGGTCTCCTCGATCGCCGCCTGCGCGGGGTCGTGCGCGGCCACGACGTCGACGATGCCGTCGAACAGTTCCAGGAGACGCTCCGCCATCGGCGCGCGGGCATCGGACGAGACCACGCCGCTGGCGACGTGCCGCAGCGCGTTTCCGTCGACGTCGATGACCCCCCATCCGGTATGGCGCAGGCCGGGGTCGAGTCCGATCAGCCTCATGGCGCGTCCCCGTCAGCCGGCCAGCCGCGCGAGCACGTCGTCGTCGACCTCGAAATTGGCCGAGACCGACTGGACGTCGTCGTTGTCCTCGAGCGTATCGAGAAGCCTGAACAGCGTTTCGGCGCCGTCGGCGTCGACCGGCACGGTGTTCAGCGGGCGCCAGGCGAGGTCGGCGCGGCCGGCCGGCCCGAACCTCTCCTCGAGGCGTCGGCGGACGTCATCGAAGTCGTCGGGGCCGCAGACCACCTCGTGGTCGCCGTCGCCGGACCCGACGTCGCCGGCCCCGGCATCGAGGGCGGCCTCGAACATCTCCTCGGACGACGCCGCCTCCCGGGGATAGGAGATCTGCCCGACCCGCTCGAACATGAAGCCGACGCTGTTGGTTTCGCCCAGATTCCCGCCGTGCCTGCTGAAGGCGGCGCGGATCTCGCTCGCGGTCCGGTTGCGGTTGTCGGTCAGGGCCTGGACGATGACCGCGACCCCGCCCGGCCCGTAGCCCTCGTAGCGGATCTCCTCGTACTGCTCGCCGTCTCCGCCGCCCGCGCCGCGCGAGATCGCGCGTTCCATGGTGTCCTTGCCCATGTTGGCGGCCTTGGCCGCGGCGACGGCCGCGCGAAGCCGCGGGTTGGCGTCGAGGTCGGCGCCGGCGCGCGCCGCGGTGGCCAGCTCGCGGATGATCTTGGTGAAGACCCGGGCGCGCTTCCGGTCCTGGGCGCCCTTGCGGTACATGATGTTCTTGTACTTGGAATGGCCTGCCATCTTCTCTCCGTCGCGATGTTTCCGGGCCGTTGCGGGCGTTCGCGTCCGCCGATGCTACGGCGTCAATGTGGCCGGAATGGGGCAGGGACGCGGGCGCGCCTCAGTCGGGCAGGGCCTCCTGCAGCCGGCCACCGACGCGCACCGGGCGCATCGCGACGGCGAGGCCGGTCGCGTCGTCGGTGTCGACGAGAACGCCGCAGAGCGTCGCCTCCCGCTTCGCCGCATCCATGGGCGCGGTCGGCATCTTGCGCACGAACCGCTCGACGCTGATCTCCTTGCGGATGCCGATGACCGAATCGTAGTCGCCGCACATGCCGAGATCGGAGATGTAGCCGGTGCCTCCCGGAAGGATCTGGGCGTCGGCGGTCGGCACGTGGGTGTGGGTGCCGACGACGGCGGAGACGCGGCCGTCGACATGGTGGCCCATCGCCATCTTCTCGCTGGTCGCCTCGCCGTGGAAATCGAGAACGATGGCGTTGCAGTTGCCGCCGAGCCGCCACGTGCCGAGCATCTCCGAGACCGCGGCGAAGGGGTCGCCGAGCGGATCCATGAACAGCCGCCCCATCAGGTGGAGGACGACGAGGCTCCGGCCGCCGGCGTCGGAGAGCCTGGCGACGCCGGTTCCGGGAGTGCCCGCGGGATAGTTGTCGGGCCGCAGGAGCCGGGTCTCGTCCGCGAAATGGGGGATGATCTCCCTGCGGTCCCAGACGTGGTTCCCGGTGGTGACGAGATCGGCGCCGGCCGCGAGGATCTGCCTGCAGATCTTCGGCGTGATCCCGAAGCCGTTCGCGGCGTTCTCGCCGTTGACCACCACGAAGTCGACGCCGTAGCGCTCCCGCAGGACGGGAAGACGGGTCTCCAGCACCCGGCGCCCCGCGCGCCCGACCACGTCGCCGCAGAGGAGAATCCGCATTCAGGTCCGCTCCGCCGTCACGGCCGCGGCCCGTCGACCGGCACCGGGCCGCGTTCGGTGACCACGGCGTCGAGCCGCGCGTCGTGCGGCGCGGCCGGCACGGCGCCGTGCTCCTGTTCGGCGTAGGCGGCGCCCGCGGCGAAAACCGGACCCTGGCCGCGAAGACGGCAGAGCGTGCGGTCGTAGCATCCCCCGCCGTAGCCGAGGCGGGCGCCCGTCCTGTCGAAGGCCAGCAGCGGCACGATCACGAGATCGGGCCTGACCGGCGCGCCCGCCGCGGGCTCGAGCATGCCGAACCGGTGCCTTCGAAGGGGCGCCCCCGGGCGCCACGGCGCGAACGCGAGCGGCGAGCCGGGACCGTCCGCGACCGGCAGCGCGGTCCGCATTCCCGCCGCGGCCAGCGCCTCGAGAAGCGGGCGGACGTCGATCTCGGTCCGCATCGGCCAGTAGAGCGCGGCCGTCCCGCCCCGGACGACGCGCCCGGACAGCGAGGCCAGGAAATGGTCCGCGAGCGCCGCCCCCGCGGTCCGCCGCAGCCGCGCGTGCGCCCGCGCCCGCCTTTCTCCCGCGGCGGCGCGCAGGGCCTCCTTGGCGGCCGGGATCCGGCGTCCGCCCGCGGGTGCCGCCGCCCGCCGCGTCCCGCCGTCGGCCCGCGCCGGCCCGGGGGGCGGGGTCACGGCCGGTCCGCCGCGGCGGCCGCGCCGAGCAGGCCGGACAGTTCCTCGATGCGGCCGGCGGCCGCTTCCACGTCCCTGGCGGTCCGGGCCTGTTCCCCGAGGCGTCTCTCGGCGGCGTCCGCGCGCTCGCGCTCGGTCTCCAGCCCGGCGCGGGCGTCGTCGAGGTCGGCGGCGAGCATGAGCGCCGCCATGACCAGGATCTGGGAGGCGCCGGCGCGGTTCTCGCGGGCGGCGAGCAGGCCGACCCGCTCGTCGAGCGTCCCGGCGAGCGCGACGATGCGGTTCTGCTCGCCCTCGTCGCAGGCCAGACGGTAGTCGCGTCCGTCGACGGTGATGCGGACCTCGGCCACGTCAGCGGTCCAGCAGCGCGCCGACCTTGGCGATCACCGCATCCAGCCGCTCGGCGACGTCGGCCACATGGCGTTCCAGCTGCCCGCAGCGCGCCCGGATCTCGGCGCATTCGGCCTCGAGCGCACCGGCGTCCCGGGCCCGTCCCGCCGCTTCCCGCACCGAGTCCTCGAGAGCGGCGACCGCGCGCTCGAGTCTGGTTCTGGCCTCGGACAGTTCCGACACGAGATCTCCCGCCCAACGCGTGGATTCCACGAACGGTTTGCAAGATAGGGCGGCGGCGCGGACAATGTCAAACATGGCCACGCTGCGGACCGGCATGCTCCGGCGGAGCCGCGCGACGACGGGCGGCGACCGCCCGGTCTTCGTCGTGCATTCGCTCGCCCAGGCGGAGGCCGTCCTCCGCGCGGCCGCCGGAACGGGCGTCGTGGTCTCGAGCACCCCCGCGGCGGCCGGCCAGGCCGGCGCGGGGTGGTTTCTCGGCATTCTGGAGGCGCTTGCCGAAAGGCCCGGGCCGGCGGACTGGGAGGGGCTTCTCGACTGCGGCGACGACGCGGCCGCGGCGATCGAGGCCCTCCACGCCGGGGCCCGCTGGATTCGCCTCGACGGGCCGGACGGCGCCCTCCGCGAGGTCGCCGGCGCCGCCCGGACGCTCGGGGCGAGGGTGAACGGGCCGACCGGGCCCGTCCTCGATCTCGGGCGGGTCGACGACGCCGGCGAGGCCTGCCGGGAGTTCCTCGCCCGGTTCCGGCGGTGACCGGACGCGGGACGATCCCGCGCCGCGGTTCCGGACCGGCCCGGTCGCCCGGGTGACGGCGTCCGAACCGGATCCGGCCGACTGGTGGCGCCCTCGGAGCCGGCGGACCGCCCGAACCCAAGGCCGCGAGCCCGCGAACCGGGCCGTCGCGCACCGGCCGCCACACCCCGAACCGTCCGAACGCGGCCCGGAACGGCCGCGACCGGCGAGCGCGGGGCAGTCCCGCGACCGGACGCCGTCGCCTTGAAACCGCCGCCTCCCTGCGCTATGGACGGCGGGCGCGGGGCACGGACGTTCCCGCGAGACGGAGCAGCGGAGCATGCGAATCAGCCGAACCGTCCGGGCCGTTCTCGCGAACTACGAGAGCGACAACCCCGGCACCAAGAGCAAGCTCGCCGGAATCCTGATGAACGGCCGCCTCGGCGGGACGGGGAAGCTCGTGATCCTGCCTGTCGACCAGGGGTTCGAGCACGGCCCGGCACGGAGCTTCGCGCCCAACCCGGACGGCTACGACCCCCACTACCACTACCGGCTGGCCGTCGATGCCGGGCTTTCGGCCTATGCCGCGCCCCTCGGGATGCTCGAGGCCGGGGCCGACACCTTCGCCGGGACGATCCCCACCATTCTCAAGTGCAATTCGGCGAATTCCCTGGCCTCCAACGTCGACCAGGCGGTCACCGCATCGGTCGGCGACGCCCTGCGTCTCGGATGCGCCGGCATCGGCTTCACGATCTATCCCGGGTCGGAGAACCAGTACGGGATGATCGAGGAGATCCGCGAACTCGCGAGGGAGGCGAAAGCCGTCGGCCTCGCCGTCGTCGTCTGGTCCTATCCCCGCGGTCCGGTCCTGTCCAGGGAGGGCGAGACGGCGGCCGACATCTGCGCCTACGCCGCCCACATGGCGGCGCTGGTCGGCGCCCACATCATCAAGGTCAAGCCGCCGACGGCGGCCCTGTTCCTGGACGCCGCGGTCAAGGTCTACGAATCGGAATCGATCCCGGTCGCGACGCTGCGCGAGCGCGTCGCGCATGTCGTGCAGTCCTGCTTCAACGGGCGGCGCCTGGTGGTGTTCTCCGGCGGCGAGGCCAAGGATCTCGAAGGCGTCTTCGACGAGGTCAGGGCCATCCGGGACGGCGGCGGAAACGGGTCGATCATCGGACGCAACACGTTCCAGCGCCCGCGGGAGGAAGCCCTGAGGATGCTGGACACGATCGTCGACATCTACCGCGGCAGGGCGTGACCGCATTCCCGCCGGACGCTGCCAGCTCTACCTGATCACGCCGCCGCGACTCGACGGCGGCCCGGCCGCGTTCGCCGGCGTCCTGTCGTCCGCGCTCGACGCCGGGCCGGTGGCCTGCGTGCAGCTGCGCCTCAAGGACGCGGACGACGACGGGATCCGCCGCGCCTGCGACGCCCTCCGTCCGGTCGCCCAGGAGCGCGGGGTGGCGTTCGTCCTCAACGACCGCGCCGATCTCGCCGCGGAGTCCGGGTGCGACGGGGTGCATGTCGGCCAGGAGGACGCGCCCTGCGCCGAGGCGCGCGCCGCGGTGGGCCCGGACGCCGTCGTCGGCGTCACCTGCAAGGCCTCGCGGGATCTCGCTCTCGACGCCTGCGAGGCCGGCGCGGACTACGTCGCGTTCGGCGCCTTCTTTCCGTCGCCCACCAAGGCCGCGGCGACGCCGGCGGATCCGGGGATCCTGTCCTGGTGGCAGGAAATGGTCACCGTGCCGTGCGTCGCCGTCGGCGGCATCACCGCGGACAACTGCCGGGGGCTCGCCGAGGCCGGCGCGGATTTCGTGGCCGTGGCGTCGGGGGTGTGGGGTTTCGCGGACGGGCCGGCCGCCGCGGTGCGGGAGTTTGGCACGAGGCTCGGCTGACCGCGGCGGTCCGGCCGCTTCGGGCGGAGACCGCGCCGGGTTGGTATAGTGCGGCGCAGTGCGGGCGGATCGGATGACGCGGACATGAAACCGACGGCTACCGGCGCCGCGGCGCTTCTCGCCGCGGCGCTCGCCGCAGGGGGGCCGGCCCCGCCGCCCGGCGCCTTCGCCGGGACCGCGGCCGCGCGGGCGGAGACGCCGGAGGTTGCCCCGGCCTTCGGCAGCTACCTCGCGGGCGCGCGGGCCCGCGAGGACGGGGACTTTCCGGCGGCGCTGAAGGCGTTCGACCGCGCGTTCGGGGCGGATCCCGGCAACGCGCACCTGCGCAACCAGGTGTTTCTCGCGGCGCTCTCGGCCGGCAGGGTCGACCGGGCCGCGGGCCTCGCCGGGGAGATCGCGGACGGGCCGGATCCCACCGCGATGGCGCGCCTCGCGGCCGCGGTCGCCGAGATCGGGCGGGGGGATCTGGCCGCCGCGGAGAGCCGGCTCGAGGGCTACGCCGACCGCGACGTCGGCCGGTTGCTGCGTCACGTCCTGCTCGCCTGGGCCAAGACCGGCAGGGGGCGGACGGACCAGGCGCTGACGGCCCTGGGCGCCATCGTCAGGGCCGATCCGCGCCAGCGGGTGTTTCACGACTTCCAGGCGGCGCTGATTTCCGAGCAGGCGGGGCGCGCAAGGCAGGCCCGGGCCGGCTTCCTGCGCGTCACGGGCAATGCCGACGTCCTGCCGGTCCACATGGTCCTGGGCATCGGCGGGTTCCACGAGAGAGCCGGCGAACCCGCGAAGGCCCGCGACCTCTACGCCTCCCATCTGGAGACGAAGCCCGATTCCATCGCCGTGAGGCAGGAACTCGAGCGGCTGGACGGGGGCGGTCCGGCCCCGCGGGCGGTCTCGGACGCGGCCGAAGGCGCCGCGGTCGCCCTGTTCCACGTCGCCGGCGCCGTCAACTGGGCCAGCGCCCCGCGGGTCGCGCTGGCCCATGCGCGTCTCGCCGGATGGCTCGATCCGGAACTCCACCTGGCGCACATGATGGCCGGGGCCATCCTGGAGTCCCTGGGGCGGCCCGAGCAGGCGCTCGACGTCTACCGCGGCTCCCTCGCCGGCTCGCGTTTCGACGCCGAGGCGCAGCTCGGAATCGCGCGCAGCCTGGAGGAGATGGGGCGTGCCGAAGAGGCCGTGGAACTCCTCGGCCGGCTGGCGCGGCGCCCGGTCGTCCGCGTCGACGCCCTCACCGGACTGGGCGATCTCCACCGCAGAAACGGGAACCACGACGGGGCGGCCGAAGCCTACGGGCGCGCCATCGAGAGCCTCGGCACGGTCGGGAGCGGACACTGGCAGCTCCTGTTCAAGCGCGGGATGGCGCTGGAACGCGCGAAGAGATGGGACCGCGCCGAGCGCGACCTCGAGCATGCGCTCCGGCTGCGGCCGGACCAGCCTCTCGTGCTCAACTATCTGGGGTATTCGTGGGTCGATCAGGGGGTCAACCTCGAACGGGCGCTCGGAATGCTCGAGCGGGCGGTCAGGCAGCGGCCCGACTCGGGCTACATCGTCGACAGCCTCGGGTGGGCGTTCTACCGGATGAAGAACTTCCCGGAGGCCGTCCGCCACCTCGAGCGGGCCGTCGAGCTGATGTCCCGGGATCCCGTCATCAACGACCATCTCGGCGACGCCTACTGGCGGGTCGGGCGGCACCGCGAAGCCCGCATCCAGTGGCGCCGCGCCCTGTCCTTGGAACCGGAAGCGGAGATCGTGCCGGCGATCCGGGAGAAGATCCTGCGCGGCCTGGCGGACACGGAGAACGACAGCTGAGTCTTCCGGTCCGGGCGCAAGGCGCGTCGGCCGCTGTCGAGGCGCCGGCCAAGCTCAACCTCTTTCTGCACGTCACGGGCCGCCGCCCCGACGGCCACCACGCGCTTGACAGCCTGTTCGGTTTCGCCCGGCTGTCGGACCGGCTGGAGGCGGTTTCCGATTCCGCCCTGACTCTCGAGACGACGGGCGCGTTCGCCGACCACCTGCCGCCGGATCCGGACGACAATCTCGTGATCCGCGTGGCGCGCGCCACCCGGAGCAGATGGGGCGTGCCGACGGGGGCGCGGCTGCGTCTCGAGAAGAACCTTCCCGTCGCGTCCGGGCTCGGCGGAGGGTCGTCCGACGCCGCCGCCGCCCTCCGTCTGCTGGCCCGTCTGTGGAGGCTGCCGGCCTCCGACCGCGATCTCGCGGGGTTCGGCGCGCGCTTCGGCGCGGACATCCCGGCCTGCCTCACGGGTCTGCCGGCGCTCGTTTCCGGGAAGGGGGAGGTGGTCGCCGTCCAGCCCGCCCTGCCGGACTGCGGGCTGGTGCTCGCCAACCCCGGCACGGCGGTTTCGACGGCGGCGGCGTTCGGCGCCCGCACCGGGGCCTGGTCGGCGCCGGCCGCGTGGACGCCGCCGGCCGACCTCGACGAGATGGTCGCGCGGCTCGCGGGTCTGCGAAACGATCTCGTCGAATCCGCGGCGACGCTGGCGCCCGGGATTCCGGAGGCGCTCGGATCCCTCGGGCGCCTGCGGGGCTGCCTGCTCGCGCGCATGTCGGGAAGCGGCGCGAGCTGTTTCGGGATCTTCCGGGATCTTCCCGCGGCGTCCGAAGCCGCCGCGGAGCTGCGGCGGAACCGTCCCTCGTGGTGGGTGGCGGCGACCTCGCTGCGCGCCGACCGTCCGCCCGTCGTCGACGGATGACGCCGGCAGGGCCTGCCGATGCGCGTTCCGGAGCTTTCCGGACGCCGTCAAGCCTCGCCCGGGTCCGGTTCGGATCATCCTGCGGCAGGCCGCACGGCTCGTTTCCTGTCCGGCAACCGGTGAACCGGATCTGACGGAGCCGCCCTCGGTCGCGCGGCAGACGGTTCCGCGCCCGCTGCCGGCACTCGGTCACGACAAGAAACGATCCGTGCGGCAAGCCTGTTGCGCCGTCCAAACGAAACGTTATAATGTTGCGATTGCACCGGCGCGAAAGTCCCAGAGGCATGGCTCCGAGACACCGGGATTCCGGCGAAACCGTCGTCGCGCTCCGGTCCGCGCCCGCCGCCCCGTCCGCCCGGCCGGAGGTTTCCGCCGGGCCCGCGATCCCGGCGTTCCGGCTCGGCGCCGGATCCCGCCTCGCCTTCGCCGGCATCGCCATCGCCGTTCTGTGGGCCGTCGTCTTCTGGGCCCTCGGCTGAGAGAGGCCCGATGGCCGACGCCGCGCTCCGCTTCGAGAACCTGACCCTGGGCTACGACCGCCATCCGGCGGTTCACCATCTCGACTACAGCGTCGCGAAAGGCGACCTTCTCGCCGTGACCGGCCCCAACGGAGCCGGCAAGACCACGCTCTTCAAGGGCATCATCGGCGCCCTCCCGCCGCTCGGCGGCCGGATCCGCCTCGAGGGCGTCCGGCGCGAGGACATCGCCTACCTGCCCCAGCAGGCCGCGGTCGACCCGAAGTTCCCGGTGTCCGTCCACGACATGGTCGCGGCCGGGCTGTGGCGCGACATCGGCGCCTTCGGCCGCGTCGGACGCGACGGCGCGGGACGGGTCGCCGAGGCTCTCCGGACCGTCGGCCTCGCCGGCTTCGAGCGGCGGTCGCTCCCGACCCTCTCGGGCGGGCAGTTCCAGAAGACCCTGTTCGCGCGCCTGCTCGTGCAGGACGCGTCCCTCATCCTCCTCGACGAGCCGTTCGCCGCGCTCGACTCCCGGACCGTCCGCGACCTGATGGAACTCGTGAAGCGGTGGCACGGCGAGGCGCGCACGGTGATCGCGGTCCTGCACGACCTCGAGCAGGTGCGCGAGCACTTCCCCCTCACGCTGCTGCTGGCGCGGACGCCGGTGGCGGCCGGGCCGACGCGCGACGTGCTGTCGCCCGCCAACCTGAACCGGGCCCGCGCGCTGACCGAGGCCTTCCAGCACGGCGCCCCACCCTGCCCCCGCCCCTGAGCCGATGCACGGGTTCCTCATAGAGCCGTTCGCGGAATTCGACTTCATGCGGCGCGCGCTGGCGGGCTGCCTGGCGCTGTCGCTCGGCGCGGCGCCGGTCGGCCTGTTCCTGACGCTGCGGCGCATGAGCCTCACCGGATGCGCCATGGCGCATGCCGTGCTGCCGGGCGTGGCGCTCGGATACCTGGCCGCCGGACCCGCCACCGACGCGATGACGCTCGGCGGCGCCCTCGCCGGCGTCGCCGTCGCGCTGCTTTCCGGTTTCGTGGCGCGGACCACGGTCGCGCGGGAGGATTCCAGTCTCGCCGCCTTCTACCTGATCTCGCTCGCGATCGGCGTGCTGATCGTCTCGCTCCGCGGCAACAACCTGGATCTCCAGCACATCCTGTTCGGAAGCGTGCTCGCCCTCGACGACGGGGCCCTGTACCTGATCGCCGGAATCGTCTCGGCCTCGGTCGCGGCGCTGGCGCTTCTCTACCGCCCGCTGGTTCTCGAGTGCCTCGACCCGTCCTATCTCGGCTTCGTGAGCCGGCTGAGCCCCGTCGCCCATTACGGGTTCCTGGTCCTCGCCGTGCTCGGCCTCGTCGCCGGGTTCCACGCCCTCGGAACGCTGATGGCGGTGGGAATCATGATCCTGCCGGCCGCGGCCGCGCGGTTCTGGGTCCGCGACCTGACGCCGATGCTGGCGATCAGCGTCGGCGGCGCGTTCGCGAGCGGCGTGGCCGGCCTGCTTCTCTCCTATCACGGCGACCTGCCGTCGGGTCCCGCGATCACCCTCACCGCGGGAATCCTCTACGTCGTCTCGCTGCTCGCGGGCCGCGACGGCGTCGTCGCCGGCCGTCTCCGTCCGCGCCGCCACTTCGCGACGTGACGGTTCCCGAACCGGAGGCATGACACCATGACCACGATCCGCGCCGTTCTTCGCGCTCTCTCCGTCGCCGCGGTGGCGAGCCTGTCCTGGACCGCGTCCGCGGCCGGCGAGCCGCTCAGGGTGGTGGCCTCGTTCACCATCCTCCAGGACATGGTCCGCCAGGTCGGCGGCGACCGCGTGAGCGTGACCTCGCTCGTCGGCGCCGACGCCGACGTCCACTCCTACCGGCCGCGGCCGGCGGACGTCCGCGCGATCTCGGAGGCGGGGCTCCTGGTCGTCAACGGGCTCGGCTTCGAGGGCTGGATGGACCGGCTGGTCGAGGCCTCGGGCTACGCCGGCGCCGTCGTCGTCGCCACCGCCGGCATCGCGCCGCTCGGGGCGGAGGGGAACGGCCACGGGACCGGACACCGCGGCGAGGACCGTCATGGGGAAGACCGCCACGGGGAAGCCGGACACGACCACGAAGAGGCCGGGCATGGCCACGGGAAAGCCGAACACCGTCACGGGAAGGCCGGACACGACCACGAGGAAGCGGAACGCCGCCACGAGGAGGCGGAACACCACCATCACGGCGACACCGACCCCCACGCCTGGCACGACCTCGCCAACGCGGCGCGCTACGTCCGCAACATCGCGGACGGCCTCGTCGGGGCCGACCCCGCCGGACGCGCCGCCTACCGCGCCGGAGCGGAGCGCTACCTCGCCCGGATCGCGGCGCTCGACGCCGAGATCCGCGCCAGGATCCTCCGCCTGCCGCCCGAGCGGCGCAAGGTCGTCACGGCCCACGACGCCTTCGGGCACTTCACCGCCGCCTACGGGATCGCGTTCCACGCGCCGGTCGGCCCCACCCCCGGGATCGAGCCGTCGGCCGCCGCGATCGCGCGGCTGATCCGGCAGATCCGGGAGGAGAGAATCACCGCGGTGTTCCTCGAGAACATGCTGGACCGGCGCCTGATCGACCGCATCGCCGAACAGACCGGCACCAGAATCGGCGGCGTCCTCCACTCGGACGCCCTCTCGGGCCCCGACGGACCCGCCCCGACCTATCTCGACCTCATGCGCCACAACGTGCGCACGCTGATGACGTCGCTCGACGGCTGAGACGGCCCACTGCCGCCTGTCTCGAACGCATGTGGCTGGACACGGCGGTGCACACGCCTCACCAGCTCGAGCATCTTGTCCGGCGGCACGGCGTCGGCAAGGTCGTGACGGGCGCCGACCACCCCTGCGACATGGGGGACTGCGATCCCGTCGGCCTCGTGGGTTCGGTCGAGGCGCCGTCGAACGGCGACAGGGAGGCGATCCGGGGCGGAAACGCCGGGGAACTCCACAGGATCCGAGCGGACTCCCCCACGCCGGCCGGGCATCCGCCACAGGCGGGTCGGGGCGGTTCCGTCCGTGCCGTCGCGACGATCCGCGGGCTCCGAGGGCGCCGCCGACCGGCCGGATCCGGCCCGGATCCCGTCATCAGGGCGACCGAGCCGGTCCGGGACCGCGGCGCGGGGATCGCCCGGGCGGACGCTTCCGGCGGGATTGTCCGCCCTTCGTGTCTTCCTGTATGTTCCGCTTCCTGTCGAAGGCGGCATGCTGGGGCGTGGCCAAGCGGTCAAGGCAACGGGTTTTGATCCCGTGATCCCAGGTTCGAATCCTGGCGCCCCAGCCAGCCGGAGGGCGTCGCCGGGCAACGTCGCGCCGTTTCCGGCAGGCGGATCGAAGGGCGGAACCCCATGTCCGATGCCATTCTGGACGCCGTCGGGCTGAAATGTCCGCTCCCCGTCCTGCGCGCGCGCAAGAAGCTGCGCGACGTGCCCGTCGGCGGCGTTCTGGAAATCCATGCCGACGACCCCGTGGCGCCGACCGATTTCGAGGCCTTCTGCCGCGAGGCGGGCCATGCCCTGCTCGGCATCGACGAAACCGGCGGCGTTTTCGTGGTCCGGATCGGGAAACGGCGCTGACGCCGGGCCGCGCCCCGGTCAGGGCGTCCCGCGCGAACGGTAGCCGCCCGACGATACCGACAGGCCGATCATCAGCAGCGTCAACGCCGCAGACGCGTAGAGCACCGCCGACGTCAGGCCGCGGTCCAGGAGAAGGCCGTAGAGAAGCGGGGCAAGCCCCTGGCCGATGCTGAATCCGGTGGTGACGAAGGCGAAGACGGTTCCCAGCGCCCCCGGCGGCGCGATCCGCCGCACCATGATGTCCCGCGACGGATTGACGATTCCGCGGAAGAATCCGTTCGCCACGAACGCGGCGAGGACGAGGAAGACCGGAAGCGCGGCGGTTCCCACAGCCGCGGTCGCCGCCGCCGCGACCCCGAAACACCCCGTCAGCACCAGGCCGTGGTTGCGCACGCGGTCGGCCAGGGGTCCGCCCAGCAGCGTGCCGGCGGCGTTCGCCAGCAGCATCGCCGAGAGAACGTGGTTCGCGCTCCGGAGCGACATGTCGTACATCGCCGGCAGGAACACCGGGGCGAAGCCCGTGAGCCCGATGGTCGCCGCCGCCATGCACGTGTAGAACAGGAAGAACAGCGCCACCGGGCCGGTGACCGTCCGGCGCAGCGGGACGCGTTCGGCGGGTTTCCGCCCGGTTCCGGCGTCCTCTTTCAGCGTGTCGCCCGAGAACACGAAAACCAGCGACAGAACGACTCCCGCGAGCCCGGCGACAACCAGCGCCGTGCGCCAGTCCGTCCGGTCCGCGAGCGCGATCATCACCGTGGGCGCGGCGGCGAAGCCGAGGGCTCCCCCGAAGGAGTGGATCGAGTAGGCCCGGCCGTGGCGGCGCTCGTCGACCGACGCGGTGAGGATCACGTAGTCGGCGGGGTGAAAGACGCTGTTGCCGGCGCCCGCCAGCAGGAACAGCGCAAGAAGCGCCCCGTAGGACGGCGCCAGCCCCGCGAGGGCGACCGCGGCGGCGTTCGCGAACAGCCCTGCGATCAGGATCCGCCGGGCGCCGAACCGGTCCACCAGAACGCCCATCGGCGTCTGCAGCGCCGCCGTCGCCACGTTGTAGAGCGTGATGACCAGCCCAAGATCCACGAACGACACCTGGAGATCCCGCTGCACGAGAGGAAACAGCGGAACCAGGGACAGCATGTAGAAGTGGCTGAGGAAATGGGCGAAGCCGACTAGGCCGATGGCGCGGAGCTCGCGGGGAACCGCCGGGGCTGCTGCCGTCATCTGGGCCGGTCCTCGCTGGCTTCGCGCGGCCGCGGGAGGCGCCGCGTCGCGCGTCCAGCGTTAGCGGGTTCGGCGCGGCGGTTCAACGGAGGGCGCCGCGTCGCCGCCCGGCGGCGATTGCGCTATGCTGGCGGCACCGCACCCGAAGCCGGGAACGCCAGCGCATGCCGGGAAGCTTCCGCACCCTCATCGACGATCTGCGCGACGCCGGCGAGCTCGCGGTCGTCGAGAGACCCGTCGACATCCGCCACATCGCCACGCTCGTCGACCAGTCCGAGACGGCGCTTCTGTTCACCAGCGTCAACGGCTTCGACACCCCGGTCGTCTCCGGGGTGACCAACAGCCGCAACCGCCTGGCGATCGCCGCGGGCTGCGGGTTCTCGGAGATCGAGGCGCGGCTCCGCGAGGGTCTCGACCGGCCGGTCGCGCCCGAGTTCGTGAACAGCGGACCCGTCCGCGAGATCCTGTTCGCGGACGGCGAGGTCGATCTCCACGCCCTGCCGATCCCGCTTTTCTCGGCGCTCGACGGCGGCCCGATGATCACCGCCGGAGTGACGCTGTCCCGGGATCCCGACAGCGACGGCGCGCCCCTGAACGCCGGCGTCTACCGCTTCCTCGTCAAGGAGCGGAACCTGACCGGCATCGACGTCGTGACGCCGAACAACCTGCACCGCTACGTCGGGAAGGCCCTCGCCCGGGGCGAGCCGCTGCCGATCTCCATCAACATCGGCACCCATCCCTTCGAGCTGATCTCGGCCACCTACAAGGCGCGCGACGGCGTCAGCGAGCTCGGCATCGCGGGCGGCATGCGCGGCGAAGGGGTCAGGTTGACGCGCTGCGCGACCATCGACATGCCCTGCATCGCCGACGCCGAGATCGTGCTCGAGGCCGAGATCCTGCCCACCGGCTGGACCCGGCCCGAGGGGCGGTTCGGCGAGTTCACGCGGCTCATGGGCGGTCTTCACTGGAACCCGCTGGTCCGGATCAAGGCGGTCTCGATGCGCCGCGACCCCATCTACTACGCGCTGCACATGCCCTGGGAGAACATCTGGCCCTCGGGCCCGATCTACGAGGCCGCCGTCCGCCGGACGCTCGCGGAAGCCGGCGTCGATGTCGCCGCCGTCAACATCACCCCCGGGGGATGCTGCCACTGGCACGCCGTGGTCGCGATCCGCCCGCTCGCGGGCGACGGCAAGAACGCCATCCTGGCGGCGCTCTCGGTCGCCGACATGAAGCACGTCACCGTGGTCGACGACGACATCGACGTGTTCGATCCCACCGACGTCGAGTGGGCGGTGGCGACGCGGGTCCAGGCCGACCGCGACGTGACCGTCGTCTCCGGCGCGCGCTCGAAGCCGCTCGACCCCAGCCTCCCGCCGCCCGGACCGTTCTCGCGGGTGCCCACGACGGCCAAGATGGGGATCGACGCCACCATTCCGGACAACGTGCCGCCGGAGCGGTTCCACCGCATCAGCTACGCCTGCGCCGGCGAGGTGCGGCTCGAGGACTACCTCGGCGCTCCCGGAGGCGACAGCCCGTCCTTCGAGGACGCCGCTCCCGGGGAGATCGCCGACAGGATCCGCGCGCTGATCGAGGAGCGGCCGCTCCACTTCGCCGAGCTGTGCGAGCGTTTCGCCGCCTTCGGGTTCCAGGCGGTGACCCGCGCGCTCGGCGTGCTCCACGAGAGGGAGGTTCTGTGGCAGGACGCGGAAGGGCGGTTCTGCCTCGCGGACTCCCGCTTCGCGGCGAGACCCCCGGAGCGGCAGGAGGTTCCGCCGCGACGGCCCGACCCTTGAAATCCGGCGCCGGTTGCGCTACCCAGCCGCGGCGCGACCCCGGTCCCCCGTCTCCGTGAACAGGCTCTCCATGGCTCGCAGGAAAATCGCCCTCGTCGGCGCCGGCAACATCGGCGGCACGCTCGCCCATCTTGCCGGACTCAAGGAACTCGGCGACGTCGTCATGTTCGACGTCGTCAGCGGAATCCCCCAGGGCAAGTCCCTCGATCTCGCGGAATCGTCCCCGGTCGAGGGGTTCGACGCGGCGATCCGCGGCACCAACTCCTACGCCGGCCTCCGCGGCGCCGACGTGGTGATCGTCACCGCCGGCGTCCCGCGCAAGCCGGGGATGAGCCGCGACGACCTGATCGAGGTCAACGCCGGCGTGATGCGCCAGGTCGGCGCGGGAATCAGGCGCCACTGCCCGAAGGCCTTCGTGATCTGCGTCACCAACCCGCTCGACGCCATGGTGTGGGCGCTCCGGAAGCACTCCGGCCTGCCCGGCCGCCGCGTCGTCGGCATGGCCGGCGTGCTCGACTCGGCCCGCTTCCGCTATTTCCTCGCCGAGGAGTTCGGCGTGTCGGTCGAGGACGTCACCGCTTTCGTGCTCGGCGGCCACGGCGACACCATGGTGCCGTCGGTGCGCTACTCGACGGTGGCCGGGATCCCGCTCCCCGATCTCGTCCGCATGGGATGGACCACCGGGAAGCGCCTCGCGGAAATCGTCCAGCGCACCCGCGACGGCGGCGGCGAGATCGTCGGCCTGCTCAAGACCGGCTCGGCCTACTACGCGCCGGCCTCGGCGGCGATCGAGATGGCGGAGGCCCATCTCAAGGACAAGAAGCGCGTGCTGCCCTGCGCGGCCTACCTCAACGGGCAGTACGGCGTGAAGGGACTCTACGTCGGCGTGCCCGTGGTGATCGGCGCCGGCGGCGTCGAGCGCGTCGTCGAGATCAAGCTCGACGCCCGGGAGCGCGCGCAGTTCGGGAAGTCGGTGGACGCCGTGCGCCAGCTCGTCGGCGTCGTCCGCAGGAGCGATCGCAAGGCGGCCGCGAAGTGACGGCGCCCGGACCGGCATGAGGCGCGCATGAACGTCCACGAGCACCAGGCCAAGGAACTCCTGGCCGGCTACGGCGTCGCGGTGCCGCGCGGGCAGGTCGCCTTCGACGTCGACGGGGCCGTGCGGGCGGCCGAGGCGCTCGGCGGCCCGGTCTGGGCCGTCAAGGCGCAGATCCACGCCGGCGGCCGCGGCAAGGGCGGCGGCGTCAGGGTGGTCCGGTCGCTCGACGGGGTCCGCGAGGCCGCGGAGGCGATGCTCGGCATGACGCTGGTCACGCACCAGACCGGGCCCGCAGGGCGGGAAGTCCGCCGGCTGTACGTCGAGGAGGGCTGCGACATCGCCCGGGAGCTCTATCTCGGCATGCTCGTCGACCGCGTCTCCGGCCGCGTCACCGTCATGGCCTCCACCGAGGGCGGAACGGAGATCGAGGAGGTCGCCGCCCGGACTCCGGAGAGGATTCTCCGGCTCGCCGTCGATCCCGCGACCGGCCTGCAGCCGTTCCACGCCCGCCGGCTGGCCTTCGCCCTCGGCCTCGAGGGCGAGCGGGTCCGCGCCGTCTCCCGGTTCGTTTCCGCGATGCACGAGGCGTTCGTCGACCTCGACGCCTCGGTCGTCGAGATCAACCCGCTCGTCGTCACCGGCGCGGACGGCGTGCTCGCGCTCGACGCCAAGATGAACTTCGACGACAACGCGCTGTTCCGCCACGAGGCGGTGGCCGCGCTCCGCGACGAGACCGAGGAGGATCCGGCGGAGCTCGAGGCCGCGCGCCACGAACTCAACTACGTCAAGCTCGACGGCAACATCGGCTGCATGGTCAACGGCGCCGGGCTCGCGATGGCGACCATGGACATCATCAAGCTGTGCGGCGGCGCGCCGGCGAACTTCCTGGATGTCGGCGGCGGCGCGACCCGGGAACGGGTGACCGAGGCGTTCAAGCTCATCCTCTCGGACGACAGCGTCGAGGCGATACTGGTCAACATCTTCGGTGGCATCATGCGCTGCGACGTGATCGCCGAGGGCGTGGTCGCGGCCGCCCGCGAGGTCAGCCTCGGCGTGCCCCTGGTGGTGAGGCTGGCGGGCACCAACGTCGAGCTCGGCAGGAAGATCCTCGGGGAATCGGGGCTTCCGGTGGTGTCCGCCGGGGATCTCGGCGAGGCCGCGCAAAACGCGGTCCGGGCGGCCGGGGAGGGCGCCTGATGGCGGTGCTCGTCGACCGCGGCACCCGCGTCATCTGCCAGGGCTTCACGGGCGCCCAGGGAACCTTCCATTCCGAGCAGGCCATCGCCTACGGCACGGCGATGGTCGGCGGCGTGACGCCGGGCAAGGGCGGCTCCGTCCATCTCGACCTGCCGGTGTTCGACACCGTCGCCGAGGCCGTCGCGGCCACCGGCGCCACCGCCTCGGTCGTCTACGTGCCGCCGCCGTTCGCCGCCGACGCCGTCCTCGAGGCCGCGGACGCCGGAATCCCGCTCGTGGTCTGCATCACCGAGGGCATCCCGGTGCTCGACATGGTCCGCGTCAGGCGCGCGCTCGAGGGATCCGGCACCCGGCTGGTCGGCCCGAACTGCCCCGGCGTGATCACGCCCGACGAATGCAAGATCGGCATCATGCCCGGCCACATCCACATGCGCGGCCGGATCGGGATCGTCTCGCGGTCGGGAACCCTGACCTACGAGGCGGTCGCGCAGACCACCGAGGCGGGGCTCGGGCAGACGACCTGCATCGGCATCGGGGGCGATCCCGTGCAGGGGACGGATTTCGTCGACTGCATCGAGATGTTCCTCGCCGACGAGGAGACCGAGGGCATCGTGATGATCGGCGAGATCGGCGGCTCGGCCGAGGAGGACGGCGCCGAGCTGATCCGGACCTCCAGGGTCCGCAAGCCGGTCGTCGGCTTCATCGCCGGGCTTTCCGCGCCGCCGGGCCGCCGCATGGGCCATGCGGGCGCCATCGTGTCCGGCGGCAAGGGCGGCGCCGGCGACAAGATCGAGGCCATGAAGCGCGCCGGCGTCACGGTGTCGGCGTCTCCGGCAACCATCGGCGCGACCATGCTCGCGGCGATGAGGGGCTAGGGGCGCGCGGTGCCGCGCCGCCGTCCGGCCTGACGGATGGACAGCCGGCCATGAACGCGGACGCGGCTTTCGCCGGCGCGAACGGCGCCTTCCTGGCCGAGCTCCATGCCCGCTATCTCGAGAACAGCGCCGCCGTGGATCCGCAGTGGGCGGCGCTTTTCGATGAGCTCCGGGACGACGCGCCCGACGTGCTCAGGGATCTGGCCGGCGCGAGCTGGGGGCCCCGCGGAACCCGGGTGATCGGGGCGGCGGGCCCCGCGCCCTCCGGCGCCCCGGACGCCTCCGCGGTGTCCGCGGCGGCGCGCGATTCGATCCAGGCGCTGACGCTCATCCGCGCGCACCGCGTGCGCGGGCATCTCCACGCCGACCTCGACCCTCTCGGCATCGAGCCCGGAATCTCCCATGCCGAGCTCGATCCCCGGTCCCACGGCTTCGGCGAGAACGACGGCGACCGGAAGATCCACATCCACGGCCGCCTCGGGCTGGGCGAGAGGGCGACGCTCCGCGAGATCGTCGCGCGCGCGCGCGCGACCTACTGCGGGCACGTCGGCGTCGAGTACACGCACATCACCTCGGCCGAGGAGAAGAACTGGATCCAGGACCGCATCGAGGGCACCGACAACCGGACGCGGTTCACCGATCTCGGCAGGACGACGATCTACGAGCGCCTCGCGGAGGCCGAGCTGTTCGAGCGCTTCCTGCACCTGAAGCACCCCGGCACCAAGAGGTTCGGGCTCGACGGCGGCGAGTCCCTGGTGCCCGGAATCGAGCAGATCCTCAAGCGCGGCAGCCAGCTCGGGATCAGGGAGGTGGTCGTCGGGATGCCCCATCGCGGGCGCCTGAACGTGCTCGCCAACGTCATGAAGAAGCCGTTCCAGGCGATCTTCTCGGAGTTCCAGGACGGCGTCTCGCTGCCCGACGACGTGCAGGGCTCGGGCGACGTCAAGTACCATCTCGGAACCTCGACCGACCGCGAGTTCGACGGCCGGAAGGTCCACATCTCGCTCACCGCCAACCCCTCCCATCTCGAGGCTGTCAGTCCCGTGGTCGTCGGGAAGGTCCGCGCCAAGCAGCGCCAGCTCGGGGACCGAGAACGCCAGAAGGTGCTCGGCCTGCTGCTGCACGGCGACGCCGCGTTCGGCGGCCAGGGCATCGTCGCGGAGACCTTCGGACTGTCCGACATCAAGGGATACCGGACCGGCGGAACCGTCCACTTCGTGGTCAACAACCAGATCGGCTTCACGACCAACCCGAGCGCCACCCGCCGCTCGCGCTACCCGACCGAGATCGCCAAGATGGCGGAGGCGCCGATCTTCCACGTCAACGGCGACGACGTCGAGGCCGTCGTGCACGTCTGCCGCATCGCGGTCGAGTTCCGCCAGCGGTTCCGCAAGGACGTGGTGGTCGACATGTGGTGCTACCGGCGCTTCGGGCACAACGAGGGCGACGATCCGGCGTTCACGCAGCCCCGCATGTACGAGGCGATCGCGGCCCATCCCGCGATCTCCGAGATCTACGGGCGCCGGCTCGTCGCCGAATCGCTGATCACCGAGGACCGGATGGCGGAGATCCGGGCCGGAATCCGCCGGCGTCTCGACGAGGGCTTCGAGGCGGCGGCGTCCTACAGGCCCAACCGGGCCGACTGGCTCGAGGGCGCGTGGTCGGGGCTGACGGCGGCGTCCTCGGAGGAATCGCGCGCCGGGAGCACCGGCGTCCCGCGGGAGCTCCTGCGCGAGGTCGGCGCCGCGATCTCGTCGGTTCCCGATTCCGTCGCCGTCAACCCGAAGCTGAAGCGCTTCTTCGCCAACCGCGCCGGGGCCCTCGAGGCCGGAGAGGGCATCGACTGGGCCACCGCCGAGGCGCTGGCCTTCGGCACCCTGCTGACCGAGGGCAGCCTGGTGCGGCTGAGCGGCCAGGACGTGGCGCGCGGGACGTTTTCCCACCGCCATGCCGTGATCGTCGACCAGGACACGGAAACGGCGTTCATCCCGCTCGAGCGGATCCGGCCGGGCCGGCAGGAGAAGTTCATCGCCCGCGACAGCACGCTCTCGGAGGCCGCGGTGCTGGGATTCGAGTACGGCTACAGCCTCGCCGACCCCAACGTCCTGGTGCTGTGGGAGGCCCAGTTCGGCGACTTCGCCAACGGCGCCCAGATCCTGTTCGACCAGTTCATCTGCTCGGGCGAATCCAAGTGGCTCCGGATGTCCGGCCTGGTGATGCTGCTGCCGCACGGCTTCGAGGGCCAGGGGCCCGAACATTCCTCGGCGCGCCTCGAGCGCCATCTGCAACTGTGCGCGGAGGACAACTGGCAGGTCTGCAATCTCACCACCCCGGCCAACTATTTCCACGCGCTGCGGCGCCAGGTCCGGCGCAGTTTCCGCAAGCCGCTGGTCGTCATGACGCCGAAGTCGCTGCTCCGGCACAGGCGCTGCGTGTCCGCGCTCGACGAGTTCGGGACCGACGGCGCGTTCCGGCGGGTTCTCCCCGAGGCCGCGGCGCTGGCGCCGGACGACCGGATCCGGCGGGCGGTCCTGTGCTCGGGCAAGGTGTACTACGACCTGCTCGCCGAGCGGGAGGAACGGGGCGTCGACGACGTCGCCCTGGTCCGCGTCGAGCAGATCTACCCGTTTCCCGAGACGTCTCTCGGCGCCGAACTCGCCAGATATCCGCGCGCCGACGTGGTCTGGTGCCAGGAGGAGCCGCGGAACATGGGCGCGTGGTCGTTCGTCGACCGGAGAATCGAGGGAGTCCTCGACGGCCTCGACGTCGGGGCCGCCCGCCCGGCCTATGTCGGCCGTCCGGAATCCGCGTCCCCGGCGACCGGGTGGATCGAGAAGCACCGGCGCGAGCAGAAGGCGCTGGTCGAACGGGCGCTGGCCCTCTGACGCGCGTCGGGAGGATGACGGGATGAGCACGCGGATTCTGGTTCCGGCCCTCGGCGAATCGATATCCGAGGCCGTCGTGGGCAGGTGGTTCAAGTCCGCCGGCGACGCCGTCGCGCGCGACGAGCCGCTGGTCGAGATCGAGACCGACAAGGTCACCCTCGAGGTGAACGCGAGCGTCGCCGGCACGCTCTCGGAGATCGTCGCCGGGGAGGGCGAGAACGTCGAGGTCGGCGCCGTCCTCGGGCTGATCGGCGACGGCCCCGCCGCCGAGGCCCCGCCGCCGTCCGGGGATCCGGCCGCCGCGCCGCCGTCCCCGCCCGCCGCCGCGCCGCTTCCGCCCGCCGCCGACGCCGGAAGACTCTCGCCCGCGGTGCGCCGCCTGGTCGAGGAGAAGGGGCTCGATCCGGCGCGGATCCGCGCCACCGGCCGGGACGGCCGCCTGACCAAGGGCGACATCCTGCTCCACCTCAGGGAACGGGAGGCCGCCGGACCCGCGCCGGCGGCCCGCCGCGACGGCCCGCGCGAGGAGCGGGTGCCCATGACCCGGCTGCGCCGCCGCATCGCCGAACGCCTCAAGGAGGCGCAGAACACGGCGGCGATGCTGACCACGTTCAACGAGATCGACATGACCGCGGTGCTCGCCGCGCGCGAGCGCTACCGCGAGGACTTCGAGAGGCGTCACGGCTGCCGGCTCGGCCTGATGCCGTTCTTCGTCAAGGCCTGCGTCGTCGCGCTCAGGGAACTGCCCGCGGTCAACGCCGAGATCGACGGCGACGACATCGTCTACCGGGATCGCTACGACATCGGAGTCGCCGTCGGAACCGAGCGGGGGCTCGTGGTGCCGGTGCTGCGCGGCGCCGACCGGCTGTCCTTCGCCGACATCGAGAAGGCCGTCGCGGATCTCGGCGCGAAGGCGCGCGGCGGAAGCCTGTCCGTGGACGATCTCTCGGGCGGCACCTTCACGATCACCAACGGCGGCGTCTACGGCTCGCTGATGTCCACGCCGATACTGAATCCTCCGCAGTCCGGCATCCTCGGCATGCACAAGATCGACCGCCGGCCGGTGGCCGTGGACGACGCCGTCGAGATCAGGCCGATGATGTACGTGGCGCTGAGCTACGACCACCGCCTCGTCGACGGGCGCGAGGCGGTGACCTTCCTTGTCCGCGTCAAGCAGTGCGTCGAGGATCCCGAACGGGTTCTCCTCGCGGTCTGAGGCGCGCGCGGCCGTGACCCGCCACGACCTCGCCGTCATCGGCGCCGGCCCCGGCGGCTACGTCGCGGCCGTCCGCGCCGCCCAGCTCGGCATGAAGACCGTCTGCATCGACGGGCGCGGGAGCTGGGGAGGAACCTGCCTCAACGTGGGCTGCATTCCCTCGAAGGCGCTTCTGCACTCGTCGCGTCTCTACGACCAGGCGCGTCGCGGCCTCGCGGGGCACGGCATCGGAACCGGCGGGATCTCGCTCGACCTCGCGGCCATGCAGGCGCGCAAGGACAAGGTCGTCGCGGACCTGCGCGACGGCATCGGCTTCCTGTTCGGGAAGAACGGTGTCGAGGGGATGGCCGGCACCGCGAGAATCCTCGCGCCCGGACGGATCGAGGTGGCGGCCGGCGGCGGCGCGGCCACGGTCGAGGCGGACCGCATCCTGATCGCGACCGGCTCGGTTGCCGCCGAACTGCCCGGCCTCGCGACCGACGGCAACCGCATCGTGTCCTCGACCGGGGGGCTCGCCCTCGACGAGGTGCCCGGGCATCTGGTGGTCGTCGGCGGCGGCTACATCGGGCTCGAGATCGGATCGGTGTGGCTCCGCCTCGGAGCGCGCGTGACCGTGATCGAGCGCCTCGACGCCATCCTTCCCGGGATGGACGACGAGATCGGACGGCATCTGCGGCGCCTCCTCGAGGCCCAGGGAATGGAGTTCCTGCTCGGCACCCGGGTCGCCGGCGCCGAGGTCTCGGACCGCGGCGCGACGCTGGAGACCGCGCCGGCCGCCGGCGGGGAGGCCGCGGAGGTTTCGGGCGACCTGGTGCTGGTCGCCGTCGGACGCAGGCCGTTCACCGACGGTCTCGGGCTCGACGAGATCGGCGTCGCGCGCGACGGGCGCGGCGCGGTGCGCGTGGACGACCGCTTCGCGACGAACGTCGAGGGCATCCACGCGGTCGGCGACGCGATCGGTGGCGCGATGCTGGCCCACAAGGCGGAGGACGAGGGGATCGCCTGCGTGGAGCGCATGGCCGGCATGGCCTCGCGCGTCAACTACGACGCGATCCCGGCGGTCGTCTACACCTGGCCCGAGGCCGCGTCGGTGGGCCGGACCGAACGGGAACTGCGCGAGGCCGGCGCCGACTTCCGCTCGGGGCGGTTTCCCATGAGCGCCAATTCCCGGGCGCGGACCGGCGGCGGCGCCGACGGCTTCGTCAAGATTCTCGCCGACGCGGCGACCGACGAGATCCTGGGCGCCCACATTCTCGGGCCGGATGCCGGCACGCTCGTCGCCGAGCTCGCGCTCGCCATGGAGTTCCGCGCCTCGGCAGAGGACGTCGCGCGCACCTGCCACGCCCATCCGACGTTCGGGGAAGCCGTGAGGGAAGCGGCGCTCGCCGTCGGCGGCGCCGCGATTCACGTCTGACCGTCCCGCCGCCGCCCCGCGGGCGGCGGTCAGGCCGCCTCGAGCATGTTGCGCACGACGTAGCGGAGAATTCCACCGTGCCGGTAGTAGTCCAGCTCGTCGAGAGTGTCGATCCGGCAGTCGAGCGGGACGGTCTCGCCGGAGCCGTCGGCGCGGCGGACGGTGCAGGAGAGCTCGCAGCGGGGCTCCATGTCCGCCAGTCCCGAGACGTCGAAGGTTTCCGTGCCGTCGATCCCGAGTGCGCCGCGCGTCGTGCCGGGCTTGAACTGCAGCGGCAGCACGCCCATGCCGATCAGGTTGGAACGGTGGATGCGCTCGAAGCTCTCCACGATCACCGCCTTCACGCCGAGAAGCGCGGTCCCCTTCGCCGCCCAGTCGCGCGACGATCCGGTGCCGTATTCCCTGCCGCCGATCACCACGAGCGGCGTGCCTTCCGCCAGGTATCTCATCGCCGCGTCGTAGACCGGCATGGTCTCTCCGGAAGGCTGGTGCACGGTGATCCCGCCCTCGACCCCGGGGACCATCTCGTTGCGGATGCGGATGTTGGCGAACGTGCCCCGCATCATCACCTCGTGGTTGCCGCGGCGCGCGCCGAAGGAGTTGAACCGGGCGGGCCGGATCTGGCGTTCGAGCAGGTACTGGCCGGCCGGGCCGTCGCGGGGGATGCTGCCGGCGGGCGAGATGTGGTCGGTCGTGACCGAGTCCCCGAGGACGAGAAGCGGCCGTGCGCCCGCGACGTCGGCGACCGCCTCGGGCTCGCGCGTCATGCCGGAGAGGAACGTCGGATACTTCACGTAGGTGCTCGAATCCTCCCAGCCGTAGGTCTCGCCGTCACCGCCCGCGATCTCCCGCCATTGCTCGGTCCCCCGGAACACGTTCCCGTAGCGCGTGCGGTACATGTCGTCGGTCAGGCAGGCGCGGACGGTGTCGGCGATCTCCCGGCCGGTCGGCCAGACGTCCTTGAGGAAAACCTGATCGCCGTCGCCGTCGAGGCCCAGCGGTTCCGAGGCCAGATCGACCAGGAGCGAGCCCGCAAGGGCGTAGGCCACCACCAGCGGCGGAGAGGCCAGGAAGTTGGCGCGCACCTGGGGATGCACGCGCCCCTCGAAGTTGCGGTTGCCGGAGAGCACGGCACCGACCACGAGATCGCGCTCGTCGACCGCGGCCGCGACCTTCGGCGGCAGCGGGCCGGAGTTGCCGATGCAGGTGGTGCAGCCGAAGCCGACGATGTTGAACCCGAGGGCGTCGAGATCGTCCTGCAGCCCGGCCTTCTCGAGATAGTCGCGCACGACCTGGCTGCCGGGCGCGAGCGACGTCTTGACCCACGGCCTGGTCCGGAGCCCGCGCGCCCGGGCGTTGCGCGCCAGCAGGCCGGCGGCCACCAGAACCGACGGGTTGGAGGTGTTGGTGCAGCTCGTGATCGCGGCGATGACCACGTCGCCGTCCTCGACCTCGCGGGACTCGTCGACGGCGCGGGCGAGCCGGTCGCCGGGCGCGGGTTCGCTTCCGCGGCGCTCGCCGACGGCCGCCGCCGCCGCCGCCGGAACCTGCGACAGCGCCAACCGGTCCTGCGGACGCCTGGGTCCGGCGAGGGAGGGCTCGACGCTGCCGAGATCGAGGTCGAGCCGGTCGGTGAAGACGGGCTCGGGCGCGTCGTCGTCGCGCCACATGCCCTGCGCCCTGGCGTAGGCCTCGACGAGCGCGACGCGCCCGGGATCGCGGCCGGTGAAGCGGAGATAGCGGCAGGTCTCCTCGTCGATCGGGAAGAAGCCGCAGGTCGCGCCGTATTCCGGGGCCATGTTGCCGATGGTCGCACGGTCGGGAAGCGGCAGCGCGCCGACCCCGGGGCCGAAGAACTCGACGAATTTCCCGACCACGCCATGGGCCCGCAGCATCTGCGTGACCGTCAGCACCAGATCGGTGGCCGTGGCGCCTTCGCGCAGTTCGCCGGCGAGCCGGACGCCGACGACGTCCGGCAGCAGCATGGAGACCGGCTGGCCGAGCATCGCCGCCTCGGCCTCGATGCCGCCGACCCCCCAGGCGAGCACGGCGAGGCCGTTGACCATGGTCGTGTGGCTGTCGGTGCCGACCGCCGTGTCGGGATAGGCGACCGCGCGCCCGTCGGCGTCCTCGGCGGTCCACACCGTCTGCGACAGGTACTCGAGATTGACCTGGTGGCAGATGCCCGTGCCCGGCGGCACCACCCGGAAGTTGTCGAAGGCGTTGGATCCCCAGCGCAGGAACTCGTAGCGCTCGCGGTTGCGCTCGAACTCGAGCTCGACGTTGCGCCGGAACGCCTCGCCGGTGCCGAACTCGTCGATCATCACCGAATGGTCGATGACCAGATCGACGGCGCTCAGCGGATTGATCCGCTGGGGGTCGCCGCCGAGGTCGACCATGGCCTGGCGCATGGCGGCGAGATCGACCACGGCGGGCACGCCGGTGAAGTCCTGGAGGAGGATGCGGGCGGGCCGGTAGGCGATCTCGAGATCGGAGGTCCGGGTCTCGGTCCAGCGCGCGGCCTTCTCGATGTCCTCCACCGACACCGTGCGGCCGTCCTCGTGGCGCAGGAGATTCTCGAACAGGATCTTGAGCGAGAAGGGCATGCGCGCGACATCCGCGAACCCGGCCTCGGGCACCGCGGCGAGGCTGTAGTAGTCGTAGGATCTGCCGCCGACATCAAGCGTCCTGCGCGCCCCGATCGTGTCCCGTGCGCTCACGTTTCTCTCCTTGCCGTTCCGGGATTCCCGTTCCGCGGTTCCGGTCCCGAATCTATACGCCGACGCGCCGCATTCCAAGCCGGCGCCGCGATTGCGCAGGACCGTCCCGCGCCGGCCGGGCATCCGCTCCGGGCGGGCCGGGGCGGTCCCGGCGATTGCGGACCGCCCGGCCGAGGCGTAAAACCCGCAGACTGCGGCGGCGCGTCCGTCCGTCGCGGCCGTGACGCAACCGGTGCTTCCGATCGATGCCTTCCGCCGCGACGACAGCCGGCATCGCCCCCGGATCCGCTCCGCCCGGCGGTTCCGGGCCGTGATCGCGGGGGTCGGCGAACTCGCCCTTCTGGCCGCGCTGGCTCTCGCCGCGTTCCAGGCGACGGTGCCGCTTCTCGGTGCCGCGCGCGGCGGGAGACGGACGATGGCGGCCGGCGGTTTCGCCGCGGTCGGCCAGGCGGCGTGTCTCGCCGTCGCCTTCGCCGCGCTGGTGCATGCGTTCGCGACCTCCGACTTCTCCCTCGAGGTCGTGCACCGCAACAGCCATTCCCTCAAGCCCATGCTCTACAAGCTCTCGGGCACCTGGGGCAATCACGAGGGCTCGATGCTCATGTGGGTTCTCGTGCTCGCGCTGTTCGGCGCCGCGATCGCGCTGTTCGCGCGGAGCCTTCCGCCGGCGCTCAAGGCGCGGACGCTTGCGGTCCAGGGCATGATCGGGTGCGCGTTTCTCGCGTTCGTCGCGCTGACCTCGAACCCCTTCTCCCGCCTGGTTCCGCCGCCGCCGGACGGGCGGGGGCTCAACCCGCTTCTCCAGGATCCCGGCCTCGCCTTCCACCCGCCGCTCCTCTACGTCGGCTACGTCGGGTTTTCCGTGGCGTTCTCCTTCGCGGTCGCCGCCTTGCTCGAGGGGCGTTCGGGAACCGCATGGGTGCGCCATGCCCGGCCGTGGATCGTCGCCGCCTGGACCTCCCTGACCGCCGGCATCGCGCTCGGGAGCTGGTGGGCCTACTACGAGCTGGGCTGGGGAGGGTGGTGGTTCTGGGATCCCGTCGAGAACGCCAGCTTCATGCCGTGGCTGCTGGGCACGGCGCTGCTTCATTCGGCGGTCGTGGCCGAACGCCGGGGGGCTCTCGGAAGCTGGGTGCTGCTGCTGGCGATCCTGACGTTCTCGCTGAGCCTGCTCGGAACCTTTCTCGTGCGGTCGGGAATCCTGACCTCGGTGCACGCCTTCGCCAACGACCCGGACCGGGGAATCTTCGTTCTCGTCATCCTCGCCGCCGCCGTCGGCGGCGCGCTCGCGCTCTACGCGGCGCGCGCGCCGCGTCTCGGCGACCGCGCCGCCTTCGCGCCGGTGAGCCGCGAGGGCGCCCTGCTCGCCAACAACCTCGTGCTCGCGCTCGCCGCCGGCACGGTCCTGCTCGGAACGCTCTATCCGCTGATCCTCGACGCGCTCTCCGGCGGCGAGGTCAGGGTGTCGGTGGGGCCGCCCTACTTCAACGCGACGTTCGTGCCGATCATGGTTCCGCTGCTGCTGCTGGTGGCCGTCGGCCCGCTGCTGTCTTGGCGGCGCGGCGACGCCCGGGCGGCGCTGCGCCGGCTCCGCCCCGCGGCGGCGGCGGCGGCCGCCGCCGCCGCCGCGGTCCTGGCCGTCCGCCCCGACGGCCCGGTCCTCGCGGTTCCCGCCATGGGGGCCGCGGCGTGGATCGCCGCCGCCGCGGTCGCGGAACGGGCGGGTCGCGGGGCGTTCGCGCGGCCGGCGGGGCGCGCGGCCGGCGCCGGAACCCGGCCCCGACGGACGGCCCGGTGGCGCCCGCGCCGGGCCGACGGGATGACCCTCGCCCATCTCGGCCTCGCCGTCATGATCGTCGGCGTCACCGGATCGTCGGCGTGGCGGTCCGAGCTCGTGGCCGAGCTCGCGGTCGGCGAATCCGCCCGCAGCGGCGCCTACACGGTCACGCTCGAGGACGTGTCCCTGGGGGCGGGGCCCAACTACGTCCGGGAGCGCGGCCGGCTGGCCGTGGCCGACGGGGACGGCCGCGTCGCGACGCTGGCCCCCGAACGGCGCCACTATCCGGTGGCCGGGCAGACGACGACCGAGGCCGGGATCCGGACGACCTGGTTCG
Organism: Alphaproteobacteria bacterium; assembly: GCA_965214975.1. Lineage (GTDB taxonomy): Bacteria > Pseudomonadota > Alphaproteobacteria > MPNO01 > UBA830 > JAJEBT01. The sequence goes on along the minus strand of OZ244055.1, from coordinate 2,738,033 downwards.
CGGATTTCTACGGCGTCATCGGCAAGCGCGCCGCGGCCGGAACGGAGGGCGGCTGGACCGTGCGCTTCTACGTCAACCCGTTCATGGCGTGGCTCTGGGCCGGCGCGCTTCTGATGACCCTCGGCGGGCTGGTCGCGCTGGCCGGGAGCGGGGCGCCGCGCCGGCCGCGGACCGCCCCGGCGGACGGCCGATGAGAAGGCTTCTCCACGTCCTGCCCGCGGCGGTGTTCGGCGCGCTCGTTCTGACGATGCTCGCGCTGCTGACCGACGACGAGCGCAACGCCAACATGGAGCGCCTGCCGTCGCCGCTGGTCGGCGGGCCGGTCCCCGCCTTCTCGCTTCCGCCGATCCCCGGCGCCGCCGCCGAGGGGGTCTCGACGGACATGCTCGGGGGCCGGGTCTCGGCGGTCAACGTCTTCGCCTCGTGGTGCGGGCCCTGCGTCGTCGAACATCCTTCGGTCGCGCGTCTCGCCCGGGAGGGTTTCGCGGTCTACGGCATCAACTACCGCGACCGGGCGCCGGACGCCCTGGCCTGGCTCGAGCGGCACGGCAACCCCTACGCGGCCGTCGGGTTCGATCCCGACGCGCGGGCGTCCTTCGAATGGGGCGTGACCGGCGTGCCGGAGACCTTTCTCGTCGACGCCGAAGGGCGGATCGTCCACAAGCACGTCGGCCCGATCATGCCGGCCGATCTCGACGGGAAGATCCTCCCGATGCTGCGGGCGCTGCGATGAGGCGTCCGGGGCTTCGCGCTCTCGCCGCCGCGGCGCTGCTCGCCGGCGCCGCCGCGACGGCGGCGGCGGTGGAACCCGACGAGATCCTTTCCGACCCCGCTCTCGAGGCGCGGGCGCGGGCGATCACCGCCGGCCTGCGCTGCGTGGTCTGCCAGAACCAGTCGATCGACGATTCGGACGCGGCGATCGCCCGCGACATGCGTCTTCTGGTGCGCGACCGCCTGGCGGCCGGCGACAGCGACGACGAAACCGTCGCCTACATCGTCGCCCGCTACGGCGAGTTCGTCCTTCTCAGGCCCCCGTTCCGCGCGAGCACGCTGGCGCTGTGGCTCGGTCCGCCGGCCATGGCGCTCGCGGCCGCGGCGGCGGCCTTCGCGTTCTTCCGCCGCCGAAGAGGCGGAAACGCCGGGGAAGGCGCCTGATGGCGGGCCGCGGAGCGGCGCCTTCCGCCCCGGCGCCCGTCGGCGGTCCGCCGGCCGCGGAGAGCTTCAGCGGGCACGGCCTCGCCTGCGTGCGCGGCGGCCGGCCGCTGTTCGAGAACCTGGACTTTTCCCTGGAGGCCGGGGGCGCGCTCCTGCTGCGCGGCCCGAACGGATCGGGCAAGACCAGCCTGCTCCGCCTCATGGCCGGGTTCGCGCGCCCCGACGCCGGCCGCCTCCTCTGGAACGGCGGCGCCGTCGACGGCCGGCGGGAGGCGTTTCGGGCGGCGCTGGCCTGGCTCGGCCACCGCGACGCGGTCAAGGCCCCTCTCACCGTGGCCGAGAACCTCCGCTTCCACGCGCGTCTGAGGCCTTCCGCCGCGGCCGTCGGGGACGCTCTCGAGCGCGCGGGCCTGTCCGGTCTGGCGGATGTCCCGGCGGGGCTGCTCTCGGCCGGCCAGTCGCGCCGGCTGGCGCTGGCCCGCGTCCTGATCGCCCCGGCCCGGCTGTGGCTGCTCGACGAGCCGGCGACCGGTCTGGATCCGTCGGCGACGGAACGTTTCGCCGAAATGGTGGCGGAGCACCGCGCGGGCGGCGGAATGGCGGTGGTGTCGGCCAACTCCCCGCTCGATCTCGCGGGGGCCGGGCTGATCGACCTGGCCGGACGGCGCGGCGGGGCGGAGCGGCCGTGAGCGCCTTCGCCGCGGTTGTCGGACGCGATCTGCGCCTCGCGCTGCGCCGGCCCGTCGACACGCTTGCGGTCCTGTTCTTCTTCGCGCTCGCCGCGGCGCTGTTCCCGCTCGGCCTCGGGCCCGACCCGTCCCTGCTGGCCCGCATCGCCCCCGGCGTGCTGTGGGTGGCGGCGCTGCTGGCGGCGATGCTGTCGCTGGACCGGATGTTTCTCGGGGACTTCGAGGACGGAAGCCTCGAGCTTCTGGCGGCGGCGCCGTTTCCGCTGCCGATGTCCGTGCTCGCCAAGGTCTCCGCCCACTGGCTGACGACCGGGCTTCCGCTTCTCGCGGCGGCGCCGGCGATCGGCGTCATGCTGCGCCTCGAGCCGGACGGCCACGGGGTTCTGCTGGCGGCGATGGCCCTCGGCACGGCGGCGGTCAGTTTCGTCGGGGCGCTCGGCGCGGCGCTGGTCCTCGGGGCGCGCCGGAGCGGCGTTCTTCTGTCGCTTCTGACGCTGCCGCTCCTGGTTCCGGTGCTGGTCTTCGGGACCGCGGCCGTGGACGCGGCGGCGGGCGGGCGGGCCGCGGGGCCGCATCTCATGCTTCTCGGCGCCCTGCTTCTCGGCGCCGCGGCGCTGTGCCCGTGGGCCGCCGCCGCGGCGCTGCGGATCGCGGTCGAGTGACGCCGCGCGGACCGCGCCCCGGCCCGACGCGTCCGCCGGGGCGCGGGAATCGGCTATGATGCCGGCATGACGGCAGCAGGCGCAGACTCCGGCCGGGGCGCCGGACGGCGGGGTTCGGGCCCGGTCCTGCATCGCCTGGCCAATCCGGCGCGCTTTCTCCGCCTCTCGCGGGCGGTTCTTCCGGCGACGTCCCTTCTCGCCGCCGTCCTGCTGTGCGCCGGGTGCTGGTTCTCCTTCGCCGCGTCGCCTCCCGACTACCAGCAGGGGCAGTCGGTGCGGATCATGTACGTGCACGTGCCGGCGGCCTGGATGGCGCTTCTCGCCTACGCCCATGTCGCGGTCTCGGGCGCCGTCGGGCTGGTCTGGAGGCATCCGCTGGCGCATGTCGGCGCCCGGGCGGCGGCCCCGGTCGGAGCCTGCTTCACGCTGGTCTGCATCGGGACCGGAATGCTCTGGGGCAAGCCCATGTGGGGCGCGTGGTGGGTCTGGGACGCCCGGCTGACCTCCGTTCTCGTGCTGTTTTTCCTGTATCTCGGCTACATCGCGCTGGCCGGGGCCTTCGAGGACGCCGCGCGCGGCGAGAGGGCGGCCGCGATTCTGGCCGTTGCCGGGGCGGTCAATCTCCCGGTGATCAAGTTTTCCGTCGACTGGTGGAGCACCCTGCACCAGCCCGCCAGCGTCATGAGGCTCGACGGGCCGGCGATCCACCCGTCGATGCTGACGCCGCTGCTGCTCATGGCCTTCGGCTTCGCCGCGCTGTTCGTCTCCCTGGTTCTGGTGCGCATGCGCGGCGAACTCGCCGCGAGACGCCTGGGCGCTCTCGCCCGCGCCGGCGTCTGACGCGGGCGTGCGCGCGTTGCTGCATCTCGACGGCTACGGGGTCTACGTGTGGTCGGCGTGGGGCCTGGCGGCGGCGGTTCTCGCGTGGCTCGTCGTCTCGAGCGTCCGGACCATGCGCGCGCGCGAGCGCGAGCTGGCGGGGCGCGAGGCGCCTCGCGCCCGGCGGCGCCGGAACGAGGGCGCGGGATGACGCCGAAACGGCGCCGCCTGGCCGGCGTGTGCTGCATGGTGCTGGCGCTCGCGGCCGCGGCCGCCCTGGCTCTGTCGGCGCTGGAGGACAGCGTGGTGTACTTCCGCAGCCCGACCGAGATCGTCGCCCGGGGCGATCTTGCGGGCGGCGGGCGGCTCCGGATCGGGGGCCTGGTCAAGGAGGGCAGCGTGCACCGCGAGGGCGGCACCGTCCGGTTCGTGGTGACCGATCTGGAAAACGAGGTGCCGGTGCGTTTCCGCGGCATTCTTCCCGACCTGTTCCGGGAGGGGCAGGGGGTGGTCGCCGAGGGCCGGCTCGAGGCCGACGGCGCGTTCAGCGCCGACGGCGTCCTCGCCAGGCACGACGAGAACTACATGCCGCCGGAGGTGGCGGAGGCGCTCCGGAGGTCGGGGCGGTGGAGGCCTGCCGGCGAGGATCCGCGCTGACCGCGGCACGGCGTCTACCAGGCGGCCGACGGAAGCGTGGCCACCGGCCGCACGTTCCACTCGGCGGCGAGTTCCTCCAGCCGCCTGCCGTCCGGACGGTTCCCGCCCGCCAGAAGCTCGCGTCCGTGTATGCCGCCGGTCACCAGCACCGGGTCGACCCCGACGTTGCGCGCGCCGACGAGATCCGTCCGGAACGAATCCCCGACGGCGGCGATGCGCGACCGGTCGATCCCGGGCAGCGCCCGGAAGCAGTAGTCGTAGATCTCCGCCCGGGGCTTTCCGAGATAGCGCACGGTGCCGCCGAGGCGCTCGTAGCGTTCGGCGAGCGCGCCCGCGCAGATGATCCGCCGTCCGCCGCGCACCACCTCGAGGTCGGGGTTGGCGCACAGCATCGGAGTCCCGCGCGCGGCGGCGCGGGACAGGAGATCCTCGTGGTCCGGCACCGTCGCGCCGTCCTCCCACGGGCCGGTGTTGACGATCAGCCCCGCCTCGTCGGGTTCGCCGGTCTCGGTCCAGCCGATTCCCTCGAGGAGCCCGCGGTCGCGGTCGGGGCCGATGTGGACGAAGCTGTCGCCGGCCTTCGCGTAGAAGGGCGCGCGTCTTTCGGAGAGGTCGACGAAGGCTGCCTCCCCCGAGGACAGGATGTTGCGGCAGTGACGCGGCGGCATGCCCATCGCGACCATCGCCTCGACCACCGTCGCGCTGCGCCGAGGGGCGTTGGTGAGCATGACGAAGGCCTTGCCCGCGGCCGCGAGGCGGTCGAGGCTCTCGACGGCGCCGGGGCACAGGGAAACGCCGTCGTGCAGGACGCCCCAGACGTCGAGAATGAAGCCGTCGTAGCGGTCCGCGAGCGCCGAGAGGCCGCCGAGATGGGGAACCGGGGCCACGGGCGTCCGGGAAGTCAGCGGGTGGGCTCCGGCTCCCCGCCGGAATAGTCGTAGAAGCCCTTGCCGGTCTTGCGTCCGAACCATCCCGCCTCGACGTATTTCGCGAGAAGCGGGCAGGGGCGGTACTTGGTGTCGGCGAGCCCCTCGTGCAGCACCTGCATCACCGCCAGGCAGGTGTCGAGGCCGATGAAGTCCGCCAGTTCGAGCGGCCCCATGGGATGGTTGGCGCCCATCCGCATGGCGGCGTCGATGTCGCGGATCGAGCCGACGCCCTCGTGAAGCGCGTAGACGGCCTCGTTGATCATCGGCAGCAGGATGCGGTTGACGATGAACGCGGGAAAGTCCTCGGAGATCACGGGCGTCTTGCCGAGGCGCCGCGTCAGCCCCTCGACGAGCGCGCGGGTGCGCGCGTCGGTGGCGAGGCCCGGAATCAGCTCCACAAGCCTCATCACGGGCACCGGATTCATGAAATGCATGCCCATGAAGCGGTCCGGGCGGTCCGTCGCCGCGGCGAGGCGCGTGATCGATATGGACGAGGTGTTGGAGGCGAGAACCGCGTCCGCCGCCATCGCCGGCAGGATCGCCGTCGCGTACAGGTCGCGCTTGACCGACTCGTTCTCCGTCACCGCCTCGATCACCACGTCGCAGCCGGAAAGAGCGTCGAACTCGAGCGTGCCCGAGAGGCGGCCGAGCGCCGTCCCCATCTCGTCCGCGGACATGCGCTCGCGCCGCACCTGCCGTTCCATGTTCCGCTCGATCGTCGCGCGCGCGCGGTCGAGCCGCTCCCGCGAGACGTCGATCATGACCGCCGCGATCCCGGACGCCGCGGCGACATGGGCGATGCCGGCGCCCATCTGGCCCGCTCCGACGACCCCGATCGAGGTCACGCTCGCCGCTTCCGGCGTGGCGCCGGGATCCTGGACGTCCGTCATGGAAGGTTCTCCTGAAGGGGCTCCGGTCAGCGCGGGCCGACGTCGCTTTTTTCCAGTTCGGCGTCGAGTTCCGGGAGAATCCGGAACAGGTCCCCGACGATCCCGTAATCGGCGACGGAGAAGATCGGCGCCTCCTCGTCCTTGTTGATGGCCACGATCACCTTGGAATCCTTCATTCCCGCGAGATGCTGGATCGCGCCCGAGATGCCGACGGCGATGTAGAGTTCGGGGGCCACCACCTTGCCGGTCTGGCCGACCTGGTAGTCGTTGGGCTTGAACCCCGCGTCGACCGCGGCGCGCGAGGCGCCGACGGCGGCGCCGAGGCGGTCCGCGATCCTGTCGATCAGCGCGAAGTTGTCGCCCGACTGCATGCCGCGGCCGCCGGAGACGATGACGCGGGCCGACGTCAGTTCCGGACGTTCGGACTTGGTGAATTCCCGGCCGACGAAACGCGAGATCCCCGGATCCTCCGCCGGCTCGACCGTTTCCACGGGCGCCGCGGGGCCCTCGCCGGCCGCGGCGAACGCGGTGCCGCGCACGGTGACGACGCGGACCGGATCCGAGGACCGCACGGTGGCCAGGGCGTTGCCCGCGTAGATCGGGCGCACGAAGGTGTCTTCCGACACCACCTCCACGATGTCGGAGATCTGGGCCACGTCGAGCTGGGCGGCCACTCTCGGCGCGACGTTCCTGCCGGTCGTGTTCGACGGAAAGAGGACGTGGCTGTAGCCGGACGCGAGCCGGGCGACCAGCGGGGCCACGGCTTCGGCGAGCTGGCTCCCGTAGGCGGGGTGCTCGGCGTGAAGGACTTTCGCCACGCCGGCGACCGCCGCCGCCGCCCGCGCCGCCGTCGCGGCGTCGTGGCCGGCGACCAGCAGGTGAATGTCGCCGGGAAGCGCCGCCGCCGCGGTGACGGCGTTCAGGGTTGCCGGAACCAGTTCCGAGCCGTCGTGATCGGAGACCACCAGAACCGCCATCAGATCACCCCCGCTTCCGTCCTGAGCCTGTCCACGAGTTCGGCGGCGGTCCCGACCCTGACGCCGGCCGTGCGGCCCGGCGGTTCCGTGACCTTGAGCGTGGCCAGCCGCGGCGCCGCGTCGACGCCCATCTCCTCGGGGGTGGTCTCCTCGATGGGCTTTCTCCGGGCCTTCATGATGTTGGGAAGCGAGGCGTAGCGCGGCTCGTTGAGGCGCAGGTCGGTGGTCACGACCGCGGGCAGGTCCAGGGCCACGGTCTCGAGACCGCCGTCCACCTCGCGGGTCACGTTCGCCTTGCCGTCGCCGGTCTCGAGGCGCGACGCGAACGTGCCCTGGGGCCAGTTCAGCAGACCGGCCAGCATCTGCCCGGTCTGGCCGGCGTCGTCGTCGATCGCCTGCTTGCCCAGGAGGACGATCTCCGGCTTTTCCCTGCCGGCGATGACGGCGAGAAGCTTGGCGACGGCAAGCGGCTGGAGCTCCGCGTCCGTGCGCACGTGGATGCCGCGGTCGGCGCCCATGGCGAGCGCCGTGCGGATGGTCTCCTGGCATTGCCGCTCGCCCATGGAGACGACGACGATCTCGGTGGCCGCGCCGCTCTCGCGCAACCGCAGCGCCTCCTCGACCGCGATCTCGTCGAAGGGGTTCATCGACATCTTGACGTTCGCGGTCTCGACGCCGGTCTCGTCCGTCCTGACCCGGATCCTGACGTTGTAGTCGATCACCCGCTTGACGGCGACAAGGATTTTCATCGCTTGGAATCTCCAGACCGTTCCGGTTCCGCGCCGCCGCTGTATAGCCGAAAATCCGCGGGGGTTTAAACCGGCCGCGGTTGTCCCGGCTTCCGGCTCACGACGTCAGGAACGCGACGGCCATCAGCAGGACGGCGACGAACTGGACGGCAACCCGAAGCCTCATCAGCCGGTTGGAGTTGCGGGCGTTGAACCGCCCTCCCCGCGCCATGGAGAAGACGCCCAGGGCCAGGGCGGCCAGCGTCAGCAGCACGGCGGCGGCGATCAGGAAGGGCACGGGGCCGGACATGGCCGCAATATGCGTGCCGGAAGGCCCGCGGGCAAACCGCCGCGGCGGGCGGGCCGCGGGGTCAGCCGTCGAGCATGGAGAGGACGTCCGACGGCGAATGCCCCGCCAGGCGCAGGCTGCGGATCGTCCGGTCGCGGTCGCGCTTGGCGAGGCGGCGCCCGTCGGGACCCGCGATCAGGCGGTGGTGGCGGTAGCGCGGAGGCCGGTAGCCCAGCAGCTCCTGCAGCAGCCGGTGGACGTCGGTGAGCGGCGCCAGATCGGCGCCCCGCGTCACCAGCGTGACGCCTTGCAGGTGGTCGTCGACGGTGACCGCGAGATGGTAGCTGGCGGGAACGTCCTTGCGGGCCAGGACGACGTCGCCGAACCGTTCCGGCCGGGCGGGCATGTCGGGGCCGTCGGCGTCCCGCCACGACAGCGGTCCCGCGAGGCGGACGGCGCGCGCCGTGTCGAGGCGCAGGGCGTGGGACGCGCCGCCCGCGACCGCGGCGTCGCGGTCCGCGGCGTCGAGCCGGCGGCAGATTCCCGGATAGACGGGGCCCTCCGGGCCGTGCGGCGCGCGGCCGGAGCGCTCGATCTCGGCGCGGATGTCCGAGCGCGTGCAGAAGCAGGGGTACAGGACCGGCCGGCCGGCGAGGGCGTCGAGAGCCCGGCGGTAGTCCTTCATGTGCTCCGACTGCCGGCGCACCGGCTCTTCCCATCCGAGGCCGAGCCAGCGCAGATCCTCGAACGCCGCCTCGACGAACTCGTCCCGGCAGCGGGCGGGGTCGATGTCCTCGATCCGCAGCAGGAAGCTGCCGCCCGGTCCGCGGGCGCGGTAGGCCTGGAGCGCGGCGTAGGCGTGGCCGAGATGGAGGCGTCCGGTCGGGCTCGGCGCGAACCGCGTGACTTCTGCGGGGCGGAATCTTGCCATCGCGGGGAGTCTATGACATGGAATCGGCGGGCCGTGAACTTCACGATTCGGCCGCCGCGGGCGGCGTGGCGAGGCGGACTTGCGACTGACCCGGGAAGGTTTCGACGAGGCGGTGACGGCGCTCGCGCGCCGGGACGCGGATCTGCGGTCGGTCGTCGACCGGCACGGCCGTCCCCGGATCGCGCGCCGTCGCGGCGGCTACGCGACGCTGGTGCTGCTGATTCTCGAGCAGCAGGTCTCCCTGGGCTCGGCGCGGGCGGCTTTCCGGCGCCTGGACGCGGCCGCCGGAGGGCTGACGCCGGAGCGCGTGGCGCGGCTGTCGGACGCGCAGTTCCGGAAGGCCGGCGTCAGCGGCCGGAAGACGGGGTACATCCGCCATCTCGGCGACTGCATCGCCGACCGCTCGCTGCGCGTCGACCGGCTGGGGCGGATGCCGGACGAAGATGTCCGCGGCCGCCTGACGCAGGTCCGGGGCATCGGCCCCTGGACCGCGGACGTCTATCTGCTGACGTGCCTGATGCGGCCCGACATCTGGCCCGTCGGCGACCTCGCGCTCCGGGCGGCGGCCCGCGAGGTCAAGGGGCTGGCGTCCCGGCCCGATGCCGCGGAACTGGCCGGGATCGGGGAGGCCTGGCGGCCCTACCGCAGCGTCGCCGCGCGGATTCTGTGGCATCACTATCTCGGCGCCGCGCGGCGGGGAAGGGGCGGCGGATGACGGGATCCCGGTGCGCGGGGAGGCGGGCATGAGCGGCGGGGCGCCGCTCGCGGGGCCCGAGGCGGCGCCCGCCTCGGGCGGCGAGGCCCGCCAGCTGGTGATGTTCCTGCACGGCTACGGCGCCGACGGCAACGACCTGATCGGGCTCGGCGGGCGGTTCGCGTCCGTTCTGCCGGATGCCGCGTTCGTCGCCCCGAACGCCCCCGAGCCGTGCGGCGCCTCGCCCTTCGGCTACCAGTGGTACGACGTGTGGCTCGAGGACAGGGCGGAACGGCTGGCGGCGGTCCGTTCCGCCGCCGAGACTCTCGACGGCTTCATCACCGCCGAACTCGCCCGCCGCGGGCTCGGCGAGGAGAGCCTGCTTCTCGTCGGCTTCTCCCAGGGAACGATGATGTCGCTGTTCGCGGCGCCCCGGCGCGCGCGGGCGGTGGCCGGCATCGTCGGCTATTCGGGGCGGATGGAGGGCGCCGACCTGCTGGCCGGGGAAATCCGCTCCAGGCCGCCGGCGGTGCTGGTGCACGGCGACGCCGACCCCCTTCTGCCGGTTTCCGAAACCGAGAGGGCCGCGGCCGCGCTGCGCGGCTGCGGGGTCGCGGCGGACGTCCACGTCCGGCCCGGCCTCGGGCACGGCATCGACGAGAAGGGCGTCCGCATCGGCCTCGCGTTCGCGGCGCGCGTGCTGGGCCGCTGAACGGCGCCTCCGGGGCCGCTCAGCGGCTCTCCAGTTCCGTGCGCAGACGCTCGAGATCCCTCGCGACCTCCGGATCCCCCTCCTTCATCCTCTCCACCTTCCTGACGCCGTGAAGGACGGTGGTGTGGTCGCGGCCGCCGAACTGGCGGCCGATCTCCGGCATCGACCTCGACGTCAGCGTCCGCGCGAGATACATCGCGACGTGGCGAGGCCGCACGAGGTCGCGGGAACGGCGCGCGGAAGTCAGCTCCTCGGTCCCGATGTCGTAGTAGTCGGCGACCGTCCGCTGGATCTCGTCGACCGTGATCCGCCGCTCGGCGCTCGCGGTCAGATCCCGCAGAAGCTGGCGGGCATGGTCCGGGGTCATCTCGATGCTGCCGTCGAGCAGCTGGCTCTGGATGACGAGGCGGTTGAGGGCGCCCTTCAGCAGGCGGATGTTGGAGGACACGGTCCGGGCGACGTAGTCGAGGACCGGCTCCGAGAGCCTGGCGTTCCGCGCCGCGAGGTTCCTGCGCAGGATGTCGAGCCGGAGCTCGTAGTCGGCCGGGCCGATCTCGACGACAAGGCCGGCGCCGAGCCTCGAGCTGAGGCGCTCCTCGATGTCCGGCAGGCAGGGCCGGCGCGACGTTGGCCGAGATCATGATCTGCCGGTTCCTGCTCCGCAGCTCGTCGAGGGTGTGGAGAAACTCCACCGAGGTCTTCTCCTTGCCGCAGATGAACTGGAAATCGTCGATCATCAGGATGTCCGCGGACCGGTGGCGTTCCCTGAACTCGGTCATCTTCCGGCGGTCGGCGGTGGCGTTCACGTAGAGGCTCAGGAAGCGTTCGGCCGACAGGTAGACGACCCTCCTGGCCGGCTGGCTGGCCCGGACGTGCAGCGCGACGGCCTGCATCAGGTGGGTTTTCCCGAGGCCGACGCGGCCGTGGACGAACAGCGGGGTCAGGTGCGCCGCCGACTCCGGGGAGGCCGCGATCTGGAACGCGGCGCCGCGCGCCAGCTGGTTGGAGAGCCCGACCGTGAACGTCTCGAACGTGCAGCTCCGGTCGAGCGGCGGTTCCTCGTCGTCCGCCGGGCGGGGCGGTCCGTCCGCGGCGGGCGGCGGCCCGGACCTCGCGGGCGGCGGGGGAACCTCGGCGGCGTTCGGCAAGGCCGCGCGGACGACGATCTCCATCCTCTCGACCCCGGGGCCGTGCTCCTTCCAGAGTTCCTCGAAGCGCGGACCGTACTGGTTGACCACCCAGTTGCGCATGAACAGCGTCGGCGCGGTCAGCCGCACGACGCCGCCGGCGCAGTCGAGCAGCGCGAGCGGCTTCAGCCAGGCGTTGTAGCTGGCCTCCCCGATCTCGGAGCGCATCACGCCGCGGACCGTGGTCCACTTCGAGAGGAGTTCCGGTTCCGTGGACACCGCCGCCGCCCGGTCCTAGCTCTGCGTCCAGGGAAGGCCCCGGGCCTTCCACCCCGAAACCCCGCCCCGACGGCCCCGCGGGTCCGGCGGCCCCTCGAAGCCCTCGGTGACGTTGAAGCAGCGGGCGTGGCCGGCCGCCGCCAGCGCCGCCGCCGCGGCCCGCGAGCGCGCGCCCGAGCGGCAGAGCAGGAAGAGCGGCGCGTTCCGGTCCCTCACCGCGGCGCCCACCGTCTCGACGAAAGCGGGGTTGGTTTCCATCCGGGGGTAGTCCTGCCACTCCACGAGAAGCGGCTTCCGGCCGAGTTCCGACAGGTCGGGAACTCCGACGAACGTCCATTCGGCCCGCGTCCGCACGTCGACGAGCACCGCGTCCGGGTCGGACCGGAGAGTTTCCCACAGGCGGTCCACGCCGATCTCGCGCACTTCGCCCGGGATCCCTTCCGGTCGGCTTGCGGAACGGTCGGCTGTCTGGTTCATGCGGCCCCGCGAACTGCCCGCCTCGTCATGGATCCGCAACCGAAAGCGGTCTCGGGTTGCAGACTTCGTTCCCGAAGAATCCTTCATCTTTTCTGGAAGAGAAGGACGTTTTTATCCGTTTTCACGAAACTTGTCTTGCGTTTACTGAAATTGATTGTTTTTCGCTGGACTGGAAGTGCGAACCTTACCACCCTCCCGGTGGGACACAATCGGGTTTCCGGGGAATCCGAAAATTTTTGGCGGGATTTTTCGGGATTGCCGGTTGACTTGATTCCGCCGGCCTTCGTAGCCGCCGTCCGGGTTCCGGATCCGCCCCCCCCCCCTCCCGGCGAAGCGTCATCCGTTCTCAAGGGGATAGGAGACGAAAGCGAGCATGATGCGGTCGTGCAGTTCCCGGCAGCCGCGCAGCGCCTCGCCGAGGACGGCGTCCTTGTCCCCGCGGTCGGGCCAGGCGTGGCGGACCAGGGTGACCAGCCGGCCGGTCAGCCGTCTCGCGGCGGCGTCCGCGGCCGCGTCGGGCCCCGGCGCGATGACGTCGAGGATCTCCGAGCACCGGTCCAGGGAACGGCGCAGCGAGCACGGCAGGAGAGACGAGCCGACGACGAGATCGAGCGCGTCGCCGGGCCGGATCTCGAACCCGTGCAGGCGCGTGTAGGCGTCGAAGGCCTGGCAGGCCCGGAGCAGGCCGATCCATTCGGGATCCCCGGCGTCCCCGTCCCGGGCGAGGGCGCGCTGCGCGAGCAGGAGCGCGGTCGCGAGCTGCGCGCGTTCGACGCTGCGCCCGAGCTGCATGAAATTCCAGCCCGCGTCGCGGTACATGGTGCGGTCCGCGACGCCCCAGAAGGCGCCGACGTCGCGCACCGCCGCGGCGTAGAAGCCCTCCGGCAGGTCTCTCCAGATGTCCTGGATCCGCAGGTCGCGCATCCCGAGCCAGGAGAGGTTGAGCGACGACCACATCTCGCCGCTGATGCAGTGGCGCATCTGGCGGGCGTTCTCGCGCGCGCTGGCGAAGCAGGACCGCATCGAGACCGGGTTGGCGGGCTCGAAGGTGAGATCGTCGGCGAGGGTGAACGAATCGGCGAGCGTGAGATCGTCGCTGTCGAAATCGTGGAGGTCGCCCAGCGTCGGCTTGCGGCCGAGGCAGCCGTAGAGGCGCCGCCAGCCGCAGTGGATCTCGCGGACCGGCCGGTCGACGAGCGCCTCGACCTGGAGCTGGAGAAGCCGGGCCAGATGCTCGGTCCGCTCGAGATGGCGGCCCATCCAGTACAGGCCCTCGGCGCTGCGCGACAGCATCAGTCGTCGACCACCCAGAAATCCTTGCCGCCGCCGCCCTGGCTCGAGTTGACGACAAGGCTTCCGCGGCGCAGCGCCACCCGGCACAGGGCGCCGGGGACGACGCGGGTCTCGGCGCCTTGGAGCGCGAACGGGCGCAGGTCGACGTGCCGGGATTCCATCCTGCCGTCGATCAGGCAGGGCGCCCGCGACAGCGGAAGCACCGGCTGCGAGACGAAGTCGGCCGGGTCGGCGCGGATCCGTTCGGCGTACTCGGCGCGTTCCCGCGGCGTCGCGGCCGGGCCGATCAGCATGCCGTAGCCGCCCGACTCGCCGACGCGCTTGACCACCAGATCCCGGAGGTTGTCGAGCGTGTACTCGAGATCCTCCGGCCTCCGGCACAGGCGGGTGTCGACGTTGGCGAGGATCGGCTCGTCGCCGAGATAGTAGCGGATCATGTCGGGAACGAAGGCGTAGACGCTCTTGTCGTCGGCGACGCCGGTTCCGGGCGCGTTGACGAGGCTGACGTTGCCGCGCGCGGCGGCCCCGAGGAGGCCGGGCGTTCCGAGCATCGAGTCCGCGCGGAACGCCAGCGGGTCGAGGAAGTCGTCGTCGATGCGCCGGTAGATGACGTCGACGCGCGCGAGTCCGGTCGTCGTCCGCATGTGGACGAAACCGTCGCGCACGACGAGGTCGCGGCCCTCGACCAGGGCCGCCCCGATCTCGCGCGCGAGGAACATGTGCTCGTAGAACGCCGAGTTGTAGATGCCGGGGGTCAGCAGCGCGATGGCCGGCTCCTCGATTCCGGGAGGCGCCAGCTCGCACAGGGTCCGTCGCAGGAGCCGTCCGTAGTTCTCCACCTCCCGCACTCTCGAGCTCCGGTAGAGCAGCCGCAGGCTGCCCTTGACCGCGCGGCGGTTGGCGATCATGTAGGAAACCCCCGACGGCACCCGCAGATTGTCCTCGAGAACCATGAAGCCGTCGCGGGTGCGGACCAGATCCGAGCCGCACACCCCGACCCGCACGCCGGAGGGGGCGGGGATGCCGTGCATCTCCGGCCGGTACTGCGGGCAGCCGAGGACGAGGTCGGACGGGACCACGCCGTCGGAAAGGATGCGGCCGTCGCCGTAGACGTCGTCGAGAAACAGGTTGAGGGCGCGAAGGCGCTGGGCCAGGCCGCGTTCCAGCGTCTCCCATTCCGACGACGGCATGATGCGCGGCAGGCAGTCGACGGGGATGATCCGTTCCTCGTCGGCGCCGTCGCTGTAGACGATGAAGGAGATGCCCTCCCGCGTGAAGGAGTAGGCGAGCCGCTCCTGAAGGCCGCGCAGCTCTTCCGCGGACGCCTTCTCGAGCAGCTCGAGCAGCGGGCGGCACTGCTCGCGGCAGGTGCCGTCCCCGTGAAACATCTCGTCGTGGACGGCGGCGTCGAGTTCGTAGCGGTCGAGATCCATCGCGGACGCTGCCTCCTTCCGCGTTCCGCCGGCGCGGCGTTCCGCCGGGCGGGGCGGCGACCGCCCGCGGCCCGAGTCTATTTCGTCGCGCCGCGGGTTGGAAGGGCGCGGCGTTCCGCCGCCGGGCGCCCGGCGGCCGGGGCGGCGCCGTCCGGCGGGCGGACCGGCACGCCCCGCGCCGCGAGACGGGACTTCGCGGCCGCGATCGAGTGCTCGCCGAAGTGGAAGATCGAGGCCGCCAGCACCGCCGAGGCGTGCCCTTCCAGAACGCCCTCGGCGAGGTGGTCGAGGCTGCCGGCCCCGCCCGACGCGACGACGGGAACGGTCACCGCGTCGGCGACCGAGCGCGTGAGCAGGTTGTCGAAGCCGCGGCGCGTGCCGTCCCGGTCCATGGACGTCAGCAGGATCTCCCCGGCGCCGAGGCGGGCCATCCGCCGCGCCCACCCGAGGGCGTCGATTCCCGTCGGCTCGCGGCCGCCGTGGGTGAAGATCTCCCACTTCCCCGGCCCCGTCGCGCAGGCGTCGATGGCCGCGACGATGCACTGGCTGCCGAACTTCTCCGCGGCTTCGGCGACGAACTCCGGGCAGCGCACCGCCGCGGTGTTGATAGAGACCTTGTCGGCGCCGGCGCGCAGGAGCCTGCGGATGTCGGAGACCGTGCGCACGCCGCCGCCCACGGTCAGGGGCATGAAGCACTGCTCGGCCGTCCGCGCCACCACGTCGTGGATGATGTCGCGCTTCTCGTGGCTTGCCGTGATGTCGAGAAAGCACAGCTCGTCGGCGCCCTCGGCGTCGTAGAAGCGGGCCTGGGCGACGGGGTCGCCGGCGTCCACGAGATCGACGAAGTTGACGCCCTTGACGGTGCGGCCGTCCTTGACGTCGAGGCAGGGGATGACGCGTGCCTTGAGCAGCGTTCAGGCCTCCCGCAGGAGCGCCAGCGCCTCGGCCGGGTCGAGCCGGCCGTCGTACAGGGCCCGTCCCGAGATCACCCCCTCGATGCCGGCGCCGGCGTGCCGGGCGATGGCGGCGAGATCGGCGAGGCGGCTCACGCCGCCGGAGGCCACGACCGGCGTGCCGATGCCGCGGGCGAGCGCGACCGTGGCGTCGACGTTCGGCCCCTCCATCGCGCCGTCGCGCTCGATGTCCGTGTAGACGATCGCCGCCGCGCCGGCGTCCTCGAACAGCAGCGCGAGATCCCGCGCCCCGGTCGCCGACGTCTCGGACCAGCCCTCGACGGCCACCCGTCCGTCGCGCGCGTCGATCCCGATCACGATCCGGCCGGGGAATCTCCGGCAGGTCTCCCGGGCGAATTCCGGATCCCTGAGGGCCGCGGTTCCGAGAACGACGCGCGCGACCCCCGCCTCGAGCCAGGCCTCGACGGTGTCCCGGTTCCGGATGCCGCCGCCGAGCTGGACGCGGAGCGCGGTGGCCTCGACGACGGCGCGCACGGTGTCGCGGTTCACCGGCCGGCCCTCGCGCGCGCCGTCGAGATCGACGACGTGAAGCCACTCGAACCCGGCTTTCTCGAAGTCCCGGGCCTGCGCGGCGGGGTCGTCGTTGAAGACCGTCGCCCGCGTCATGTCTCCGCGCACCAGCCGGACGCAGAGGCCGTCCTTCAGGTCGATCGCCGGGAAAAGGATCATGCGGACGGGCGTTTCCGCCGCCGGTTCCGGGCCGGGCGCAGGCGCTTGCTGTAGTAGTGGCCGGACACGGGCTCGCCGTCGATCAGGGCGTATTCGGGGTTGGTGCCCCAGCGGACGAAGCCGAGCTGCTCGTAGAGGGCGATGGCCGCGGTCTGCGTGGCGCGGACGTCGAGCTGGAGAATGCGGTAGCCGAGATCGCGCGCCCTGTCCTCGGCGGCCCTGGCAAGCTTGGGCGCGATCCCCCGGCCGCGCGCCCACGGCGCGACGAACAGCCCGGTCAGCGTCGCGACGTCCGCCTGCGCCTCGTTGTTGCGCGGCGGTTCCTGAAGCTGCACCGCGGCGACGATGCGCCCGTCGAGCCGTCCGACGAACAGGTGGCGTTCGGGAATCAGCACGACCCCCCGGAAATAGCGGCCGAGAACCGCGCGGGGCGGCGGCTTGAGCCATCCGAAGCCGCCGCCGTCCACGACGGCCGATTCGGCGGCGTCGCAGAGATCCTCGAGCTCCTCGTCCGGGAGTTCCTCCAGCGGTTCGACCGCGACCTGCGCCCTGTCCATCCGCCCCGCCCCTCAGGAGGTCGCGCCGTTCCACGACAGGAAATCGCCGAGAAGCCGGAGACCCGCCGTCTGGCTCTTTTCCGGGTGGAACTGGGTTCCGATCATGTTGGCGCGGCCGACCACCGCGGGAAAGCTGGCGCCGTGATCGGCGGTGGCGAGAACGTCGTCGGCGGCCTCGCAGCGCAGCGCGTAGCCGTGCACGAAATAGGCGTGGGTCTCCGGGCCGAGCGACGCGAGAACCGGATGCGTCCCGCCGGCGCCGGACACCGCCACCGCGTTCCATCCCATGTGGGGGATCTTCAGCCCCGGGCCGGCCGGCGCGAGAGGCCGCACCTCGCCCGGAATCCAGCCCAGGCCCGCGTGCACGCCGTGTTCCACGCCGCGGCCGGCCATCAGCTGCATGCCCACGCAGATGCCGAGAAAGGGTTTTCCCCGCTTCCGCACGTTGCGTTCGAGGGCGTCGACCATGCCCGGAAGCGCGCGCAGGCCGCCGATGCAGTCCCCGAACGCGCCGACGCCCGGAAGCACGATGCGGTCGGCGCGGTCGAGATCCCCGGAGCGGCCGGACACGGCGACGCGCGCGTCGAGACCGCGTTCGAGAGCCGCCCGTTCGAGGGCCTTCGCCGCGGAACGGAGGTTGCCCGAGCCGTGGTCGATGACGACAACGCGCATGAAACGCCCTTTCGAGGCCCGGGCCGGCGGTCCGCGGCCGGCGGCCGCGGGCGCCGTCACGGCCCGGCGCCCAGCGTGCCCTTGGTCGACGGCACGGATCCCGCGGCCCGCGGGTCGATCTCGATCGCCGATCTCAGCGCCCGGGCGAGGCCCTTGAAGCAGGACTCGACGATGTGGTGGCTGTTCTCGCCGTAGAGCGTTTCCACGTGCAGCGCCACGCCCGCATGCTGCGCGAATGCCTGGAACCATTCCCTGAACAGCTCGGTGTCCATGTCGCCGAGCTTCGGCCTGGAGAACGCGACCTTCCACACCAGGTAGGGCCTGTTGGAGACGTCGACGGCCACCCGGGTCAGCGTCTCGTCCATGGGGATCGCGCAGCTGGCGAAACGCGCGATCCCCCGGCTGTCCGCCAGCGCCTTCCGCACCGCCTGTCCGGTCGCGATTCCGGTGTCCTCGGTGGTGTGGTGGAAATCGACGTGGAGATCCCCGGCCGCGCGCAGGCGCAGGTCGATCAGGCTGTGGCGCGACAGCTGCTCGAGCATGTGGTCGAGAAACCCGATTCCGGTGGCGATGTCGTGGGTTCCGGTTCCGTCGAGGTTCACGCTGACCTCGATGTCGGTTTCCGTGGTCTTTCGCGTGACGGTCGCCTTGCGCATCGCGTCCGGTTCCGGTGGAATGGCTCCGCGTCGGCGCGTCGAGCGGACGGGGCGCCTTGTAGCAGGTTCGGCGCCCGGCCGCCAGTCTGGGCGACGGGCGCCGGATGTTGTAGGTTCGCCGGCGCAGGTTCGCCGACGCGCCCGTTCGGGGCGTCCCCGCGCGTCTGGCCCGCGCGCCTGGAGAGGGGCGGCGGCGTTCCGGACCTCGCGGGACGGCGGGCATCGTCACGGGGAGCGGCATGGACGGACCGGCGGGGGGAGACTGGCACGGCACCACCATCCTGTCCGTGCGCAAGGACGGCAGGGTGGTGATCGCGGGAGACGGCCAGGTGACGTTCGGCAGCACCGTGATGAAGTCCAACGCCCGCAAGGTCCGGCGCCTCGGCGGCGACAGGGTGCTGGCGGGGTTCGCCGGGGCGACGGCCGACGCCTTCACCCTGTTCGAGCGGCTGGAGAGCAAGCTCGAGCAGCACCCCGGGCAGCTCACGCGGGCCTGCGTGGAACTCGCCAAGGACTGGCGGACGGACCGCTACCTGAGACGCCTCGAGGCGATCATGGCGGTGGCCGACGGGAAGGTCTCGCTGGTGCTGACCGGAACCGGCGACGTGCTCGAGCCCGAGGACGGCCTGATCGGCATCGGATCCGGCGGCTCCTACGCGCTGGCCGCCGCGCGGGCGCTCGTCGGGCAGGACGGGCTCGACGCCGAGGAGGTCGCCAGGCGCGCGATGGAGATCGCCGCCGACATCTGCATCTACACCAACCGAGACATCGTGACCGAAAGCCTCTGACGTCGTGACGAACTTCTCCCCCCGCGAGATCGTGTCGGAACTCGACCGCTTCATCGTCGGCCAGCACGACGCGAAACGCGCCGTCGCCATCGCGCTCCGCAACCGCTGGCGCCGCCAGCAGCTCGAGGACGGCCTCCGCGAGGAGGTGCTGCCGAAGAACATTCTCATGATCGGGCCCACGGGCGTCGGCAAGACGGAAATCGCCCGCCGGCTGGCCCGTCTCGCGCAGGCGCCGTTCCTGAAGGTGGAGGCGACCAAGTTCACCGAGGTCGGCTACGTCGGCCGCGACGTCGAGTCCATCGTCCGCGACCTGGTCGAGATCGCGATCCACATGACCCGGGAGCACAAGCGCAAGGAGGTCGCGGCGAAGGCGGAGCTCAAGGCGGAGGAACGCGTTCTCGACGCGCTCGTCGGCAGCGGCGCCGGCGACGCGACGCGGCGGAAGTTCCGCGAGGAACTGCGCAGCGGCAGGCTCGACGACCGGGAAATCGAGATCGAGGTCCGGGAGTCCGGCGCCGGCCTGCCCACGTTCGACATCCCCGGCATGCCGGGCGCCCAGATGGGGATGATCAATCTCGGCGACATGTTCGGCAAGGCCTTCGGCGGCCAACGCAAATCGAAGCGCATGACGGTGGCCGACAGCCACTCGGTGCTGGTCGAGGAGGAAAGCGACAAGCTTCTCGACGACGACGCCGTGGTCCGGACCGCGATCGATTCGGTCGAGCAGAACGGCATCGTCTTTCTCGACGAGATCGACAAGATCAGCGCCCGGTCCGACAACCGCGTCGGCGCCGACGTCAGCCGCGAGGGCGTGCAGCGCGACCTGCTTCCGCTGATCGAGGGAACCACGGTCTCGACCAAGCACGGCACGGTGAAGACCGACCACATCCTGTTCGTCGCGTCCGGCGCGTTCCATCTCGCCAAGCCGTCCGACCTGCTGCCCGAGCTCCAGGGGCGGCTTCCCATCCGGGTCGAGCTGAAGGCCCTCAGCGAGGAGGATTTCCGGCGCATCCTCACCGAGCCGGAGGCCAACCTGATCCGCCAGTACACCGCGCTGATGGCGACCGAGGGCCTGACGCTCGAGTTCGCCGAGGAGGCGATCGACGCCCTGGCGGCGCTGGCCGCCGAGATCAACGGCAACGTCGAGAACATCGGCGCGCGGCGCCTGCAGACCGTGATGGAGCGCCTTCTCGAGGAGATCTCGTTCACGGCGTCGGACCGCAGCGGCGAGACGGTGCGGATCGACGCCGCTCTCGTGCGCGGGAACGTGGCCGATCTCGCGAAGGACGCCGACCTTTCGAGGTTCATCCTGTAGCCGGCCGAGCCCGCCGGCGGCGGGACGCTTCTCCCGGAGCGCGCCCCGGGGCCGGGATCCGGCCGCGGCGCGGCCTACCGGCTCCCCGATGCCGGCCCGCCGTCGGCGATGCGCACGGACGGGGCGTTTCCGGCACGCGCCGCGACGGTGCCGACGACGGCGGCCGAGGCGTAGCCGGCCGCGCGCAGTTCCTCCACGCAGCCGGCGGCGCGGCCGGCGGGGACGCCGGCGACGATGCCGCCCGCGGTTTGCGGATCGTAGAGAAGGCGGTAGCGCCAGTCCCCGCGAACCTCCCCGTGATTGGTGACGAGCCCGCTCGACTGCAGGTTCTGCGGCTGGAGAGACGATTCGATGCCCATGCGCATCGTCTCCCCGGCGCCGTCGAGAAACGGAACGGCGGCGAGATCGATCGCGATGTCCGCGCCGGACGCTTCGGCGATCCGGACGAGGTGCCCCAGGAGTCCGAAGCCCGTCACGTCGGTGGCCGTCCGCGCCCCGTGGCGGAACAGGCATTCCGCCGCCTCGCGGCTCGACTGCACCATGTGCTCCACCGCCGTCGCGATCCATCGCCCCTTCGCCCTGCGGCGCATGTCGGCCGCCAGCAGCGTGCCGGTGCCGATCGGCTTCGTCAGCACCAGGCTGTCCCCGGGCCTCAGCCCGCCGCGGTCGGCGACCCGGTCCGCCAGCACCGTGCCGTTGATCGCGAAGCCGAGGCCGAGGTCGCCGCCTTCCGCGGTGTGGCCGCCGACCAGCAGGCAGTCGGCGTCGGCGAGCGTTTCCACCGCCCCGGACATCATCTGGACCAGCAGATCCTCGGTCTTGTCCTCGGGGGCGAGGGGAACCGTGACGACCGCGAGCGCGGTCCGCGGGACGGCTCCGACGGCGTAGACGTCGCCGAGGCAGTGATTGGCCGCGATCTTCCCGAACAGGTACGGGTCGTCGATCATGGCGCGGAAGAAATCGACCGTGTGAACCATCAGCCGGTCGCCTGGCGGCCGCACCACCGCGGCGTCGTCCGGCCGGTCGAGTCCGATCACGACGTCGTCGCGCGGACGCTGCGTCAGCCGGGCGATGACGCGGCCCAGGACCGCGGCGCCGACCTTCGAGCCGCAGCCGCCGCAGCGCATGCCCGGGTCCGGGAAACCGCCGTCCGGAGCGGCGAGTCCCGCGGGCAGGGGGGACTCCGCGGCCGCGGGCATCTCCGGAAGCCGGTTGTAGCGGTCCATGAAACGGCGATCGATCCGGTCCTTCCAGACCCACGCGAGGCGTCCCCCGAACGTCCACGGGCCGCGCGCGGCCACGGCCTGCCGGTCGCCGGTCGAGATCAGGCTCAGAAACCGCCGCTGGGGGCGGAACCGGACCGGCGGCCGGCCCAGCAGCGCGCGCCGGAGGTTGCGCGCCAGCGGCTGGCCCTGGCGGACGGCGAACACCCCGGACTTGGGACGGGGGTGGCCGACGACCGCCGCGACGTCGCCGGCCGCGAAGACGCCGGGGTGGGACGTCGACCGCAGCGTCTCGTCGACCTCGATGAATCCCCGGCCGTCGACGGCGAGGCCCGACGCGCCGGGCCACGACGGCGCGACCGCGCCGGTCGCCCAGAGTATCTCGTCGGCCGCGAACGTTCTGCCGCCGGCGGTGCGGAGACGGCCCCGGGAGACCTCGACGACGGCGTCGCCGAGATGGACCGCGACGCCCCTGTCCGCGAGGATCCGGCGGAATTTCCGTCCCAGGCGGCGGCCGTGCTCCGGCAGCAGCTCCGGGCTTCGGGCGAACAGGTGGAAGCGCGTCTCCCCGGCGGCGGGGCCGGCCTCGCGGCGCAGCGCGCCGACGCGGTGCGCCATGGCGAGGAGAATCTCGACGCCCCCGGCGCCGGCGCCGACGACGGCGACGTCGAGCGGGCCGTCGCGGGCGGCCGCGCGCCGGCGAAGCAGGTCCCAGCGCTCGATGAAGCTGCTGATCGGCTTCACCGCGACCGCGAACCGCCCGGCGCCCGGGACTTCCCCGATGTCGGGCGTCGCCCCGGTGTTGACCGAGAGGACGTCGAACGGCACCGGAGGGCGGCCGTCGCAGAAGACGAGCCGGCGTTCCGGATCCAGGGCGGTCGCGGCGCAGCGGTAGAAGCGCGCGTCGGCGAACCGGCACAGCGCGCCGAGATCGATGTGCATGTCGTCGCGTCCGTAGTGGCCGGCGACATGGCCCGGCAGCATGCCCGAGTAGGGGGTGTGGACGTCCGGCGAGACCAGCGTGATCCGGACGCCGGCAAGGGGGTTCATGCCGAACCGCCTGAGAACGGCGACATGGCTGTGGCCGCCGCCCAGCAGCACGAGATCCTTGACGACCGGCGCCGGCGCGGCGTTCACGGGATCCGCGGTCCCGTCCGGGCCGCCGGAAGGCGGTGGAACAGATGGGTCATGAACGCGGCGGCGACGACGGGGTAGACCAGGTTCAGCACCGGGACCGTCATGACGACGGCGATGACGACCCCGGCGGCGAACACCTGCAGGCGGCGGGATTTCCGCCAGCGCGCCGCCCCCGAGGGCGTCAGGCGCCGCAGCGCCACGATTTCCGCGTACTCGCGGCCGGCCAGCCAGCCGTTGACGGCGTAGAACAGCACGAGGCTCGCCGGGGGGAACAGCAGGCCCGCCAGGTAGAACGGGGCCGCGGCCGCGTTGACGGCGACCAGCAGCAGGACGAACCGGAGCCCGGCGAGGATCGCGTTCCCGACGCCCGGGCCCGGCGCGGGGGGAAGGTCGGGGTGGTGCAGGGCCTCGACCCGGGCGATCACGCGTTCCACGAAGAACCCCGCGACGTTCTGGGCCACGACGACGAAGGCGAACCAGGACAGCGCGATGGCGGCGATCGCCACGAGGCCGCCGAGGATCCAGTCGACCAGCCAGCCCCCGCCCCCGATCCACGCGCCGGGGTCCACGGTGCCGACGGCGGCGAACAGCGCCGTCGCGACGGCGGCCAGCACGCCGACGGTCCAGAGCGCGATGAGCGCGAGCGCGGACCTGATCCTGGCGTCGAGCAGGTCGGCGAACGCCGCGAGCAGCGCGGCGGTCACCGGGGCGGCCCCGCCGGGCGGATTCCCGCCGGTTCCGCCGCGCCGCGCCGTGGCGTAGGGTTGCACGGCCATCCCGCTCCGCCCGGCGACGCGAGGACCGCATGAACGAACGCCCCGAGGACTTCTCCCGCCACGACGCGCCGGTCGGCCTCGCCGCCAACCGCCCGGCGCCCGAATACGTCTCCGACGCCATCGCCGAACTCCTGGGCAGGATGGATTTCGGGCACGTGTTCCTGCTCCCCGGCGCGAGCTACCGGGGGCTTCATGATTCGCTGGTCAACCACAACCGCAATCTTGACCCGCAGATCGTTCTCGCCACGAGCGAGCTCTCGGCCGTGTCCATGGCCCACGGCTACGCCAAGGCTACCGGCAAACCGTCGCTGTGCATACTCCACGACCTCGTCGGCGTGATGAACGGATCCATGGGCCTGTACAACGCCTGGTGCGACCGCGCGCCGGTGCTCTTTCTCGGCGGGTCCGGTCCCCTGGATCCGGACCGGAGGCGTTTCATCGACTGGGTCCATTCCGCAAGCACGCAGTCGGACATCGTCGCGAAGTGGGTCAAGTGGACCGACGAGCCGCCCACGGCGAAGGCCGTCCTCGGGGCGGTCCTGCGCGGACGCAAGATCGCCGCGACGCCGCCCCGGGGCCCGGTCTACGTCTCCGTCGACAGCGATGTCCAGGAACAGCCCCTCGACGGGGAGCTCGAGATTCCGGATCCCTCGCTTCCGCGCTTCGCGCCGCCGGCGCCCCCGGCTCCCAACGCCGGCGCCCTGGCCCGCGCCGTCGAGTGGATCGTCGGCGCGGAGTTTCCCGTCGTCGTCGGCGGACGGCTCGGAATCCGCGAAAGCGCGAGGGCGCCGCTGGTCGCGCTGCTCGAGACCGTCGGCGCGGGCGGCCTCAACGACCGGGCCGTCTACTGCTGGCCGAGCGACCATCCCCAGAACCTTTCCGGCGACGGGACGGCGCTGCTCGAGGCGGACGTGGTCGTGTGCGTCGACGTCATCGACGTCAACCAGGTGATGGGCGCCTACGCGGTCCGCCGGCGTTCGGACCGGCGCGAGGCCCGCCGGAAGCCGCCGCCGCGCGTCGTCGACCTTTCCCTCAACGCCGCGCACAGCAACTCCTGGACCGGTTTCGGCGGACCGACTCCGCCCGTCGACCTGCAGATCGTCTGCGAGCCCGAGCACGGACTGCAATGCCTCGTCGACGCCGCGAAAGCCGCCGTCGACGCCGACGCGGGCCTCCGCGGGAGGATCGCGGCCCGCAGGGACGCGCTCGCGGGCCGGCATGCGGAACTGCGCGCGGCGCAGTCCGCGGCGGCGCGGACGGACTGGGATTCGTCGCCGCTCAGGATCGAGCGCATGATCCACGAGGTCCACGAGGCCGTGAAGGACAGGCCGTGGGTTCTCGCCGCGGCGAACCACCGGAGTTTCAGCGAGGCGGTGTGGAAGTTCCCCGGAGCGGGCGCCTATCTCGGCGCCGACGGCGGCGGCGGGGTCGGCTACAACGCGCCGGCGGCGGTCGGCGCCGCGCTGGCCCTCCGGCGCGAGGGCCGCTTCTGCGTCGCCATCGGCGGCGACGGGGACTACCTGATGGCTCCGGGCTGCGTCTGGACCGCCGCGCACCACGGGATCCCGCTGCTTTACGTCATCAACAACAACGCGACCTGGGGCAACGACGAGATCCACCAGATCGAGGTCGCCCGCGCGCGCGGCCGGCCGCGCGAGAACGCCTGGATCGGCCAGGCGATGCGGGAGCCGGCGATAGACTTCGCGACGGTGGCGCGCGGCTTCGGCGCATGGGCGGCGGGGCCGCTCTCCGATCCCGGGAGTCTCGCCGCCGCGCTTCGCGAGGCCGTTCGGGAGGTCGAGAACGGCAGGGTCGCGGTGCTCGACGTCTCCACCCGCCTCGGCGCCGTCTCGTAGGCGGGCCGGCGGGCCGGGGCTCAGTTCAGCAGATCGTCGTCCCCGGCGACGAAGCGGGGTTCCCCGCCCTCCAGCAGCCGGCGGACGTTCTCGGCGCCGCGGCGGGCGGTGACGGCGATCGTGCCTCCCGTCATCGCCGAGTTGTGCGGCGAGGCGATGACGTTGGGGAGTTCCAGGAACGGATGCTCGATCTCGAAGCGGCCATGGCGCACGGGTTCCACCCACCACGCCTCGAGACAGGCGGTGAAGGACGGGTGCGCGACCAGATGGCGGTACAGCGCCCGCTGCCGGACGATCTCGCCGCGCGCGACGTTGACGAGAATCCCGTCGGGCTTCGCGCGGGCAAGCTGGTCGGGACCGATGACGCCGTTCGTCCGGCGCGTGAGCGACAGCGTCACGACAACCACGTCGGCGGCCTCCATCACGCGGTCGAGGTCGTCGAGAGTGCCGATGAAATCGACCGGATCGTCGGTGCGCCCCGAGCGGTTGACGGCATGGATCCGCATGTCGAGGAGACGCATGAGACGGGCGACCTCCCGCCCCGTCTCGCCGTAGCCGAGGATGCCGCAGACGCTGCCGGCCAGCCGCTTGGTCGGCTTGAACTGGTTGAACTCGCCGTCGCGCATGGCCTGGTGTTCCTGAGGCAGGCGCTTGGCCGCGCTCAGCGTCATGGCCAGCACGTGCTCGGCCATGGGTTCGGCGTAGGCGCCGGCGTTGTAGGCCACCGGAACGGAGCGCGGCAGCGAGCGGAGCGGCAGGAAGTCCACGCCTGCCGTCAGGCACTGCAGCAGCCGGCAGCTGTCCAGCCGGTCCATCGCCTCGCGGCCGAGATCCTTGAACGGATCGTAGCTCATGAGCGCGCGGCTGGAGCGGAGAACCCTCTCGCGCCCGTCCTCGTCCTGCTCGTGCCAGTAGCGGATGTCGGCGACGTCCGACAGAACCGAGGAGATCGCGGCGCGCTGCTCCCGTCCCGCGGCGAAGGTGACGAGCACTGTCGGTCGTTCCATGACGCTTTCCGTTGCCCCGGACCTGCGGAACGGCCGCGTCGCCGCGGCCGGGGGAGGGCCTCCGAGGGACCGCCGCGGACGCCGCGCCACCGTAGACCCCGGCCCGCGGCCGCGCAACGCCGCGGGCGGGGCGGCGTTCAGACCCGGAACTCGCTCTGCACTTCCTCGGGGAACAGTTCCTCGACCTCCACCCTGCGCCGGCACACGCCCTGCTCGAAGCCGTACTGCAGGAAGGCCTCGAGGGTGACGCGGTTCCCGTCGATCCCGTAGGGAAAGAAATCGTCGCCGAAGAGCCGCTGCGCCCGGCGGGCGGCCTCGTGGCTCCAGGCGAAGGGCACGCGGGAGGCGGTGATCTCGAGGACGCGCGCCATGGCGCGGTTCTTGGCCGCCTCGAACGCCTTGTAGAGGTTCATCGCGATCCAGCGGTTGGCCCGGAACACGTCGCCGCGGATCGCGATCACGTGCATGATCGGGAAGATCCCGGTCCCGCGGTAGTAGGCTTCCTCGACGTCCCGGTACTCCGGATAGAGACGGACGATCGAGCCGTCCGAGACCGGATCCGGGGGATGGGCCGCCATGATGCAGTCGATCTCGCCGGCCAGAAGCAGATCGGCGAGCGACCGGTCCGGGCGCGGCGTGCAGGAAACCCCTTCCGGGAGCTCGATCGGCACCTTTTCCCGGCGGCCCGGCTGGTTGACGCCGGCCTGCACCCACGCGATCTCCCGCAGCGGGATCCCGACGTCGTGGGCCAGCCATCCCCGCGTGTAGATCGCCGCGGTCTGGGCCCATTCCGGGATCCCGACCGTTTTTCCCCGAAGACCGGCCGCGTCCGCGATTCCGGCGCCGGGGAGGACGTAGAGGGACGACTGGCGGAACATCCGGGACGGGAAGACGGGAATGGCGGTGACGCTGTCGTCGTCCCGGGACCTGAGGGCGATGTACTTGCCGAACGACATCTCGGAAACGTCCCACTCCCGGAACTTCGTGAAGCGGTGGAACGTCTCCTCGATCTGGAGGTTGAGATAGCGCAGGTCGATGCCCTCGGCCCGGATGTCGCCGCGCGTCAGGTCGCGCACGTGCTCGTAGTCGCTGCCCGCGAAGGTCAGCGTCAGCTCGTTCACGGCGGGGCCTCCCCGCGTCCGTCCCCGGTCACGCGACCTTCTTCCGCCAGCCCATCTTCCTGTCCATCTCGTCGCCGGCCCTGGCGATGCCGTCGAGATAGTGCTCCCAGACGATCAGGTTTTCCTCGCAGGCGTCCACGACCTCGTCTTCCATGCGAAGCCGGCTCGCGTGACTCGCCACCGTCTCCCATCCGAGGTTGGAGTGCTTGATGTCGGCCTCGGAATGCATGCCGAAGAACAGGCGCTGCGTCTCGTCGAGACCGAACAGCTTGCCCCATCGGCGGTTCTCGTTCCCGAACCACCCCTTTCTGCGCACCTCTCCCTTGCCGTAGCCGGGGATGTTGGACCGTTCGGCGCAGGTGTTGGCGATCAGCCCCAGAAGCCAGTGGCGGTTGCTCATCAGGCCGTCCCAGGCGCGCCAGGCGAGGCGCGTCGACGGCAGAAGCTGCGCCCTGACGATCCGCGCCCGCTTCAGGCCGCAGTCGACACCGAGATCCTCGAGCACCTTCCAGTGCGGCCGGCCGTCGCCGTGCTCGGCGTCGGAGACGATCTCCTCGACGCAGGCCTCGAGAATGCCGAGCTTGACGTCCCATTCGGGGCAGTTGGTGGCGACGCGGAGCTTGAGGACGGAATTGCGCTGCCTGGTGTTCTGCCGGTGCTGCATCACGAACGTGTAGGCGCGCCCCTTCGTCATCGGCTCGTTGATCAGGCCCACGCGTCTGGAATAGCCGTCGACGATCTTGTCGAGTGCCGCCGTCACTGTCTTTGCGCTCATCTGAGGAGGTCTCCCTGGTTGCGCGGAGCGTTTCCGGACCGGAATTCTACCGTCGCCGCACGACGGCATTCAAACAGTTTCGCACGATGGCGCCCTTAACGGAAAGCCATGGCCGCGGCGCGCCTCGGGAGCATGCCGTCGTCCCGGCCGGCCAGACGCCCCGGGAGCGCCGGACCGGAGGCCGGGCGCCGGATCCGTTCCCGGCTTTCCGGACCCGCGTTCCGGGAGCCGGCGGCGAGACATGAGGACCGCGCGCGGCTCCCGGCTTCCGCGGCCGCCGTGAAGCGGCGAGGCCGGCGGATGTCCGTGCCGCGCGCCCGCCGCCGCCGCCGGAGGCGGCCGCCATGATGGCGGTCCGCGCGCCGCGCCCGTCGTCACGTCGCGCGAAAGGTGCTATCCCGCGACGATGCGGTTCCTTCGAGAGACGCCGTTTCTCGGCCACGCCGTCGTCGTTGTTTCCGCGACCACCTTCGCCGGCAACAACGTGTTCGCCGGGCTCGCCTTCGAGGGCGGCGCGTCGCCTCTGACGCTGGTCGCCGCGCGGACGGTTTTCGCGGCCGCGGCGCTCGCCGTCCTGCTCCGGCTCACCGGCGGGGAGATCTCCCTGCCCCGGCGCGAGCGCCGCGTCGCCGCGGGGCTCGGCCTTCTGAACGGCGCCATGGCGTTCCTGCTGATGTCCGCCTTCGACCTCATCGCCGTCGGTCTGGCGGTCCTGATCTTCTATCTCTATCCCGTGCTGACCGGCATCCTCGCGTGGGTCGTCGGGCAGGACCGGATCGACCGCGGGCTCGCGTTCGCCCTTGTCGGCGGGTTCGGCGGCCTCGTCCTTGCGCTCGAGTACTCGGGCGAGGGCGACGATCTTCTGGGCATGGCTCTCGCGGCGGCCGCGGCCCTGCTGATGGCCGTGACCATCGTCGTCAGCGTCCGCGTGCTCCGCTCCGGGAACTCTCGGGCGGTCACTCTTCACATGCAGGGATCGTCGGCCGTCATGTTCGCGGTCGCGCTCGCCGCGTTCGGCGAGGTTTCCCTTCCCGGGACGTCCGCGGGCTGGGCGGCCTCGGCCGCGGTCCTGCTTCTCTACACGGTCGCCATCGCGAGTTTCTTCGCCGGCGTCGCCCGGGCCGGCGGCGCGCGCGCGGCTCTGCTCATGAATCTCGAGCCGGTGGCGAGCATCGCCCTCGGTTTCGCGCTGCTCGGCCAGGCGCTCACGCCGCGCCAGCTCGTCGGCGCCGCCGTTGTTCTCGCCGCGGTGAGCGCGGTCAAGTGGCTCAAGGCGCGCTGAGGGTGCCGCCGGGGGAGTTGCGCGGCGCCGCGGGAGGCCGCAGACTGCGGCTTTCCACGCAGCGGAAGATCCGCCGATGAGCAAGACGATCGAGCATGTCCACTGGCCGGACGCCCCGGACATGTGGATGCCCTACGCCCCGGCGATCAAGGTCGGCGGGGGCACGACGGTGCATCTTGCCGGCGTCACCGCCGCGCCCGTCTACCACCATCATCCGCACCGGCCGGAGGAATTCGATTCCATGCCCCCGGACATGCGCGGACAGACCCGCGCCGCCCTCGAGAACCTGCGGCGCGGACTCGATTCGGTCGGGGCGGGGTTCGTGGACGTGGTGACTGCCAACCGCTTCGTCACCGACCTCTCCGACCAGGACGCGATGAACGAGGTCTGGGCCGAGTTCTTCGGGGACGCCAGACCGGCGACGACGACCGTGCAGGTCGTGCGCCTCGCGACCGATCCCCGGTGCCTGCTGGAAATCAGCGCCGTCGCCGTCGTCTGACGGCCGGGGGCGGAGCGCGATGGCGCCGGCGGAGCCGTCCTTCGACGAGGAGATTCTCGAGTACTGGATCCCCAGGCTCGTGGCCGACGGCGTCGACGCCAACGATGTGCGCGCGGTGCGGGCGCGGATCTCCGGCTGGGAGGGCTGGCCGGAGGCCTGGGCCGGCGTCGCCCGGCGCTACCGGGAACTCGCGGAGCGCCGCCTCGCCGAGGGCGGACGCTTGTCGGCCGGCGAGGCGCTGGTCCGGTCGAGCCTGTGCTGGCACGTGGGCCAGCTCGCGGGGACGGACTCCCCGGAAACCAGGGCCGCCATGCAGGCGCGGAAGGCCAGGCGTTTCCGCGAGGCCGCCCCGCTTCTCGACCCCCCGGCGGAGCGCCTGGAATTCGGGCCCGGCGGCCGGTTCGCCGGCTATCTCCGCCGCCCCGCCGCGCCGGGGCCGCACCGCTGTGTCGTCCTCGTGCCGGGGCTCGATTCGACCAAGGAGGACTTCGTCACCGTCTCGGACATGTGCACGCGGCGCGGCCTCGCCACGTTCGCCTTCGACGGGCCCGGCCAGGGCGAGGCGCGCGCGCACAGCGTCCTCGCCCGCGGCTACGAGAGCTGCATCGCGGAGGCGTTCGGTCTGGTGGCGGCCCGCGGCGACGTCGACGCGGAGCGCATCGGCCTGCTCGGACGCAGCCTCGGAGGCCACTACGTCCTGCGCGCCGCGGCGGCCGACCGTCGCGTCGCGGCCTGCGTCGTCTTCGGCGGCGCCTACGATCTCTCCGACTGGGACGGCATGCCGCGGACCATCCTGGACGGTTTCCGCCACGCCACCGGTTCGCGGACCGTCGACGAGGCGCGTGGCCGCATCGGGGCGGCCTCCCTCGACGACTGCATCGGGCGGGTGTCCTGTCCGGTGCTGGTCGTCCACGGCCGGCGCGACGCGATCTTCCGCCCGGCGCAGGCGGAAAGGATCGCCGACGCGCTCGGCGGCAACGCGACGCTGCTGATGGACGAGGACGGCGTGCACTGCTGCCACAACCACGCCTTCGAGTACCGCACCGCGATGGCCGACTGGCTGGCGCGGACGCTGTGACCGCCGCGCCGGCGGCTCAGCCGGCCTCGAGCACGACGACCGGGATCTCGCGGAAGGCCGCCGCCCGTTTCCGGTAGGCGTCGTAGGGCGGGTAGATGCCGGCCATCATCCGCCACAGCCGGTCGCGTTCGGCGCCGCCGGCGACGCGGGCGCGGCCGGCGAAGACCTCGGTTCCGACCCGGAACCCGATTCCCGGGTCGGCCTCGATGTTGAAGTACCAGCCGGGGTGGTTCGGAAGCCCGCCCTGCGAGGCCACCACGACGTAGCCGCCGCCGTCGCGGCCGTAGATGAGCGGCGTCGTCCGCTTGCGGCCGGACTTGCGTCCGGTCGTCGTGAGCAGAAGGCAGGGGAAGTTCCCCTTGCCGTCGTGGCCGCGCCAGACGTGGCCGTCGGTGCCGCCGCTCTCGAGGTAGCGGCGGACGTGATCCCTGGTCCAGTCGAATTTCGCCATGTCGTGTCCCGTCCGCGCCGCGGCCGTCCGGCGGACCGTCTACGCGGCCGGCTTCCACTCCGCGAGGCCGCAGCCGATGAGAATCTCCGGAACCGCCTCGTAGGCGACGAGATCGAAGCCCTCGCCGCCGCAGGCGGCGTGGACGGCCAGCCAGTTGCGCAGCTCCGCGCTGCCGTTGCCGGACGTCTCGAGCATGCGCTCGAGCTCGGCGGCGAAGTCCTCGTCCGAGGCATCGCGGAACAGTTCCAGGCAGGTCGCGTCGAAGCGCTCGTCGATCCAGCCCATCCTCACCTCCCCGATCGAGTGGCTGAGGCCGCCGGTCCCGAGCATCGCGACCCGGACGTCCCCGGGGAAGCTGTCGATCGCCCTGCGGATCATGCGGCCCCACGCGACGCAGCGCGCCGGTCTGGGGAAGGGGGGTTCCATGAGGTTGGTCAGGAGCGGCACCACGGGGACGTCGGGAGCGACGTCCAGCTGCCACAGCGGCACGCAGACGCCGTGGTCCAGCTTGAGGCGCTGGCCGTAGGCCGGATCGAAGCCGTCGTCGAGCGCGCGGTCGAGAAGGTGGCGCCCGAGCGCCTCGTGGCCCGGCCA
The DNA here is from genome assembly GCA_965214975.1 of Alphaproteobacteria bacterium. GTDB lineage: Bacteria > Pseudomonadota > Alphaproteobacteria > MPNO01 > UBA830 > JAJEBT01. The sequence goes on along the minus strand of OZ244055.1, from coordinate 2,705,862 downwards.
TGTCCGGTGGGGGAAGACGGGCTTCATGAACGGCTCCGGGGGGCCGTCGTGCTCGTCGCCGATGCCGATGCAGAACGCCGGCATGGCGTCGAGAAAGAAGTTGACCCAGTGGTCGTTCGACTGCACGACCAGGACGTCGGGCCGGGCGGCCTTCAGCCGCCGGCCGAGCTCGGCGTACGATTCGGTGATCCAGTCCCGCGTCCGGGGCTCGAGAACGGTCCAGTGGCGGGCGATGTTGGGGCCGTGCCCGGCCGCGAAGCCCCCGACGAACTCAGCCATCGGCCGCCTCCCCCCTCCGGTCGCCGATGTCCCGCAGGATCCGGATCGAGCCGGCGTCGTCATGGCCGCTGACCAGCAGGAAGAACCGCAGGAGATAGGGGTTGGCCAGCGGCTGGATGGCGTCGTAGTCGTCCTCCAGCAGCGCGCGCCGGACCTCCGGCGACAGCGGGTAGGCGTCGACCACTTCCTCGCGCCGGTTGGCCCAGCGGTCCCTGCCGTCGCCTTCCTGAAGGTCGAACATCAGCCTGTTGAGCCAGTAGTCGGTCATGGCCGCCTCCCGGTCCGCAGCGGAACGCCAGTCTGCCGGAGGAGCAGCGCCCTGTCCACGGCGCCGTCCGGCTGGCGACCCCAACGGGAGTCGAACCCGTGTCTTCACCTTGAAAGGGTGATGTCCTAGGCCTCTAGACGATGGGGTCGCGGAACCCGCCAGATAGACCGCGGGCCGGCGGAAATCAAGCCCCGGGCCGCCGGCCCTGCCGCCGCGCCCGTTTCCGCATCGCGATCCGGCGCCGCCTCCGCCACCGGCGCACCGCGCGCAGGCTGAGCTGGTAGCCCAGAACGTGGGCGAGGACGGCCACGGGAACCGACCCCACCACGATCGAGAGGCCCCAGCCCCGGACGACCGACCGGAAAAAGGCGTGCCACGGATTGCCGTCGAAGGGGACGACGCCCGCCGCCCCCCTCAGGGTGTGCAGGAACTCCGCGAAACCGCGGTAGCCGGTCAGGTCGCTCCAGTTCCCGAGCAGCACCTGGCCGATCAGGAAGCAGGCGTAGTAGACCGGCCCCACGGTGAACACGTTGGTCACCCAGGTCCAGGCCATCGCGACGACGACGTTGAAGTCCCGTCCGAGGAACGTGCGCGAGACCCACCAGTGCAGGCAGCACAGCGCCATCTGCACGCCGAAGGTCGGCGTGAACGCCCAGAACAGCCCCACGGCCACGGCCCGCGCCGAGTGTTCGGGGGCGTGCCGCGAACGGATCAGCGGCAGGACCAGCCGCCATCGGAACGTCCGCTTCAGGCCGCCCCAGACGGTCCGTCCGGCCCGTCTGCCGACGGCGGCCATCCTCGCCGGCCTTTCGCGCCGGGTCGCCGCCGGGCCGCTTCCGGGCGGCGTTTCCGGCCTTCCGGTCATGTCGCCACCGCGGCATCCTCGATCACGAGCTGCGCCCGGCGTTCGCCCTTCCAGGTGTCGAGGTCGGCGTAGCCCGCCAGGTGCAGCGCCTCGCCTGCGTTGTCCGCGAGCAGCCGGCCGAGCGGCGTTCCCGCCGAGCGGAAGGCGACGGCGTTCAGGCCGCCGCCGCCCTCGGCCGGCTGCAGCAGGCAGCGGACATGGTCGCGCCCCACGACCCTGGGGCGAACGGTCCTGACCGACGACAGCGCGAGGCGCGGGCGCGGATTTCCCGGTCCGAACGGGCCCGCGCGGTCGAGCTGGTCCACCAGATCGGTCGTCACGCCGGCCGGCGTGACGACCACGTCGACCCCGATCTCCGGGGCCAGGCCGTCCGTTCCGGCCTGCTCCCCGATGCGGGCGGAGAGGAAGGCGCGGAGCTCCCCGAGCCGCTCCCGGCGCACCGTGAAGCCGGCGGCCATCTCGTGTCCGCCTCCGGCGACGAGGAGCCCCGCCTCCCGGGCCGCCAGCACCGCCGGGCCGAGCGCCACGCCGCGCACCGACCGCCCGGATCCCCGTCCGGTTCCGTCCTCCAGCGAGACCACGCAGGCGGGGCGGTCGAAGGCCTCCTTGAGACGGGAGGCGACGATGCCGACGACGCCCGGATGCCACCCTTCCGAGGCCACCAGAAGAAGAGGGGGGGCATGGTCCTCCATCTGGCGCCGCGCCTGCTCGAACGCCGCTTCGGCGACCCCGCGCTCGATCTCCCGGCGTTCCTCGTTGTGCAGGTCGAGCCGGGCGGCGAGCGCCGCCGCCTCGCCCTCGTCCGTGGCCGTGAGCAGGCGCACGCCCAGCCCGGCGTCCCCGACCCGTCCGCCGGCGTTGATGCGGGGGCCGAGCAGGAAACCGAGATGCCAGGCCTCGAAGCGGCCGGCAAGTCTGGTGGCGCGCGCGAGCGACGCCAGGCCGAGGTTGCGGCGGCCGTCCATGATCCTCAGGCCCTGGCGCACCAGGGCCCGGTTGACGCCGGTCAGCGGCGCCATGTCGGCCACGGTCGCGAGCGCCACCAGATCGAGCCACGCCGAGAGATCCGGCTCGTCGATCCCCTGTCCGTGCCCCCCGCCGTTCCTGAGCGCCCGGTTGACCGACACGATCAGCAGGAACGCGACCCCGGCCGCGCAGAGATGCCCGAAAGGGCCGGTCTCGTCGGCGCGGTTGGGATTGACCACGGCGGCCGCCCGCGGCAGTTCCCCGTCGGCCATGTGGTGATCGACCACGATCACGTCGAGGCCCTCCCCGGCCGCCCGGTCGAGCGCCTCGAAGGAGGTCGTGCCGCAATCGACGGTGATGACCAGCGACACGCCCCGGTCCGCGAGTTCCAGCAGCGCCTCCGCGGTCGGCCCGTAGCCCTCCCGCAGCCGGTCGGGGACGTAGACGGTCGGGGTCTGGCGGAGTGACGAGAGGAAGCGGACCAGAAGCGCGGCCGAGGCCGCGCCGTCGACGTCGTAGTCCGCGAACACGCCGATCCGCTCCCCTTTCCGGATGGCGGCGACGATGCGTTCCGTCGCGCTGTCCATGTCGAGGAGGCGGGACGGGTCGGGCAGCAGGTCGCGGATCTTCGGAGCCAGGAAGCCCTCGACCCCGGAGAGTTCCACGCCCCGCGCCGCGAGCACCCGCGCGAGGGCGTCGGGAAGGCCGTGGCGCTGGGCGATCGCGAGCGCCGGGCGTTCGTCCTTCAGGCGGGGGCGCCACCGCCTTCCGCGGACGGACCGGTCGACGTCGAGAACCGCGGCCCCGCCACCGCCCGCCACGGCGGACTACTTCCGGCGCGGCCCGGGTTCGCCGCCCCGGATCATCTGTCCATCGGCTCGAACCCGACCTTGCGGTCGAAGTTGTGTATCGCGGTGACGAAACGGACCGTTCCCGACTTCGAGCGCATGACGAGGGAATGGGTCTTCGCGCCGCCGGAGAAGCGGCGCACGCCGTCGAGCATCGTGCCGTCGGTGACGCCGGTGGCGACGAACACGACGTCTCCCCTGGCGAGGTCGGCGAGCGCGTACTTGCGGTCGAAATCCGTGATTCCGCAGCGGGCGGCCCGTTGCCGCTCGTCGTCGTTGCGGAACACGAGCCGGCCCTGCATCTGCCCGCCGATGCAGCGCAGCGCGGCGGCGGCGAGGACGCCCTCGGGCGCGCCCCCCTGGCCGAAATAGACGTCGATGCCGCTCGCCTGCTCGGAGGTCGCGATGACGCCGGAGATGTCGCCGTCCGAGATCAGCATGATGCGGGCGTTGGCGTCGCGGACCTTCCTGATCAGGGTCTCGTGGCGGGGACGGTCGAGAATGCAGGCCACCAGGTCGGAGACCTCGCAGCCCTTCGCGTCGGCCAGGCTCTTCAGGTTGTCCGCCGGCTCGCGGTCGAGATCGACGATGCCCTCGGGGAGTCCGGCGCCGACCGCGATCTTGTCCATGTAGATGTCCGGGGAATTGAGGAAGTTGCCGTGCTCGGCCATGGCGATCACCGACAGCGCGTTGGTCAGCCCCTTGGCCGTGATGGTGGTGCCCTCGAGCGGGTCGAGCGCGATGTCGACCCTCGGCCCCGAGCCGGTGCCGACGGTCTCGCCGACGTAGAGCATCGGCGCCGCGTCGCGCTCGCCTTCCCCGATGACGACGGTTCCCTCGATGTCGAGGCTGTTGAGCGCCGCGCGCATGGCGTCGACGGCCACCTGGTCGGCCGCCCGCTCGTCTCCGCGGCCCATGAGCCGCGACGCGGCGAGCGCGGCGGCCTCGGTCACCCGCACCGCCTCGAGCGCGAGGTTCCGGTCCATCCTGTCCGCGTCGGACATCATCCGTCTCCAGTTCCCGTCCGCCTGACGGAGCCGTCCGTCACAGGCTTTCCATTCTAATCATGCAGGGCGGCTTTGCCACCGCCTCGCTTGCCGCGATCCGCGCGAGCGCCCTCTGGACGGCGTCCTCGCGCGCCTCGTGGAGGGTCAGCACGACCGGCACCGCGTCCTCGGGGGCGCGGGCCCTCTGGATCAGCGACTCGACGGAAACCCGTTCGTCGCGCAGCGCCGCGGAGATGTCCGCGATGACGCCCGGACGGTCGACGACCGTCAGGCGCACGTAGCAGGGGCCGACATGCCCGGCCATGGGCGCCGCGCGCATCGGTCGCAGCCCGGACGCCGGAACCGCGAACAGGGGCATGCGCGCGCCCCGCACGATGTCGACGACGTCGGCGATCACCGCCGACGCGGTGGGCCCGGCGCCCGCGCCCAGCCCCTCGAGCATGCCGACGCCGACGCTGTCGCCCTCGATCAGGACCGCGTTGAACGCGCCCTCGACATGGGCGAGCGGCGCCTCTACGGGCACCATGCAGGGATGCACGCGCCGCTCGACGCCCGCCTCGGTCTCGCTGGCGATCCCGAGCAGCTTGATGCGGTAGCCGAGCTCCCCGGCGTAGCCGATGTCCTCGGCCGTCACCTCGCGGATGCCCTCGACGTGGATGCCCGCGAAGTCGACCTCGCATCCGAAGGCGATCGCGGCGAGCACCGCGAGCTTGTGCGCGCTGTCCGTCCCGTCGACGTCGAAGCCCGGATCGGATTCGGCGTATCCGAGCGCCTGCGCCTCGGCCAGCACCTCGTCGAATCCGCGGCCGCTTTCGCGCATGGCGCTCAGGATGTAGTTGCAGGTTCCGTTGAGGATGCCGCAGACGCGGGACACGCGGTTGCCGGCGAAGCCCTCGCGCAGCGCCTTGACCACGGGCACGCCGCCGGCCACCGCGGCCTCGCAGCCGACCGCGACGCCGCTGGCTTCCGCCGTCGCCGCCAGTTCCCGGCCGTGGTGCGCGAGCAGCGCCTTGTTGGCGGTCACGACATGGCGCCCGGCCATGGCCGCCCGCTCGCACACGGCGCGCGCGATGCCGTCCTCGCCGCCGATCAGCTCGATCACGATCTCGACGTCCGCTTCGGCGGCCATGGCCGCCGCGTCGTCGAACCACCGGCAGCCGGACAGGTCGATCCCGCGGTCGCGGTTCCTGTCGCGGGCCGAGACCGCGACGACGTCGACCGGGCGGCCGCACCGCGCCGCGATGTGCCCGCGCTTCGACTGCAGGATCGCGACCGCCGCGGCGCCGACCGTTCCGAGACCGGCGATGGCGACGCGTGCCGGGACCGTCAAGAAGCGACCGCGCGCCGCGGCGCAGGCTCGGCGGCGGCGAGGAACCGGCGCAGGTTGCGCGCCGCCTGCCGGATGCGCTGCCGGTTCTCCACCAGCGCGATGCGCACGAATCCGTCGCCGTGCTCCCCGAAACCGATCCCCGGAGAGACCGCGATGTCGGCCTCCGCCAGCAGCCGCTTGGAGAACTCGAGCGATCCCAGGTGGGCGAACCGCTCGGGGACGGGCGCCCACGCGAACATGGTCGCGGGCGGCGGCGGAATCTCCCAGCCGGCCTGGCCGAAGCTCTCCACCAGCACGTCCCGGCGCCGCCTGTAGGTCTCGCGGGCCCCGTCGACGCAGTCCTGCGGCCCGCCGAGCGCGGCGGCGGCCGCCACCTGGACCGGCGTGAAGGCGCCGTAGTCGAGATAGGACTTGATCCGCGTCAGCGCGGCGATGACGGAGGCGTTTCCCGCGACGAAGCCGATGCGCCAGCCGGGCATCGAGTAGGTCTTGCTCATCGACGTGAACTCGACGGCGACGTCCTTCGCCCCGGGCACCTGGAGAACCGACGGCGGGGGATCGCCGAAATAGATCTCCGAGTAGGCGAGGTCCGAAAGCAGCCAGATCCCGTGCTCGCGGCAGAAGCCGACGACCCGCTCGTAGAAGGCGAGGTCCGCGACCTGCGCCGTCGGGTTGGCGGGGTAGTTGACGACCAGCGCCAGGGGCGGCGGCAGGGTGAACCTGACCGTGCGCTCGAGGCTCTCCATGAACTCCTCCCGCGGCCCCACGCGCAGGTGGCGCACCAGCGCGCCGGCGAGCAGGAACCCGAAGGCGTGGATGGGGTAGGTGGGGTTGGGGACGATCACCGCGTCGCCGGGCGCGCACATCGCCTGCGCCAGGCTGGCGAAGCCCTCCTTCGACCCCAGGGTCGCGATGGTCTCGGTCTCGGGATCGATCTCGACCCCGAAGCGGCGGGCGTAGTAGGCGGCGTGGGCGCGCCTGAGGCCCGGAATGCCGCGCGACGTCGAGTAGCGGTGGGTGCGCGGGTCGCGGGCCGTTTCCGCGAGCTTCTCCACGACATGGGGCGGCGTCGGCAGGTCGGGGTTGCCCATGCCGAAATCGATCACGTCCCGGCCGGCCGCGCGCGCGCGCGCCTTCATGTCGTTCACCTCGGCGAAGACGTAGGGCGGCAGCAGCCTCATGCGGTGGAAATCACGTTCCATCGCGGCATTTCCAGCGTGTCCGCCGACGGTCCGGTGGCGGGTTCCCGGTCTGGTCGAGCAAGTATACCGCAACGCGGCCGCCGTCGGCAGTCTCCGGCGGCACCGTCCCCGGCGGAGCCCCCGTCACCGCGATCTCCGGCCGCGCCTCCGCGCCGACGGAGCGCCGGAGCCCGGCCGCCACGGCGTTCGCCCGCCGCACCGCGAGGCGGAACTCCCCGAGGCGGCCGTCCGCGCCGACGGAAAGCCCCGCATGCGCGACGACGCGGAGCGTTCCGCCGCACCGGCGCCGGATTTCGGCGAGCCGGGCGACGGTCCCGCTCCCGCGGACGTCCAGGGCGGCGGAGCCGGAGGCGAAACGGACCTCGCCGATCGGCGGGCCCGCCCCGTCCGGGGACGGGAGGAGCGCGGGCGCGCGGAGCGGACCGCCGCTTCGCGCGCCGCCCCGGTTCGCGGAAGCCTCGGGCCGCGCGGGTTCGGGGGAGATCCGCCCGGCCTCCGGCGCGCGGGGCGCGCCGGCGCGCCCGGCCGACGTTCCGCTCCCGATCAGCTCCTCCCGCATCCGGCGCAGCTCCGCGCGGCTCGGCGTCGGCGGGCGTTCGGGAACGCCGGCGAGCGGCGGATAGGGCCCGTCCGCGCCCGGCACGGCGGGCGCGGACGGGCCGGCGTCCGTTCCGGCGCAGGCCGCGAGCGCGACCAGCGCCGCCGCGGCGGCGTGCTGGATCGGTGCGTGTCGGTTCATCGCGTCATCGGTCGCCGGCGGGCGCGGGGGAGGTTTCGCGGAAACCTACAGAAGCGCCGCGGGAAAGGGAATCGCCGGCGCGCCGCGGACGGTTGCGCGGCCCCGGGGGCCGCCTATCCTGTTCCCGGCCGCGCGGAAGACCGCCGGTGCACGGGGAAGGACGCCATGAAGCTCGCCGTTCCCGACTGGAGCCGTCCGGTCGTCGCCGTCGCCGGCACCGACGCGCTCTTTCCGGTGCGCAGGGTCTACGCGATCGGGCGGAACTACGCCGACCACGCCGTCGAGACGGGACTCGGGACCGGCGGCGGGCCGGGCGTCTCGCTCAAGCCGGCCGATTCCGTCGTCGCCGGCGGCGAGATCCCCTATCCGCCCGGAACCTCGGAACTCGAGCCCGAGATCGAGATGGTCCTCGCCGTCGGCAGGGGCGGCGCGTTCATTCCGGAGGAGCGCGCGCTGGAGCACGTGTTTGGCTACGCGGTCGGCTTCGACATGATCCGCCGCGACGTGATGCGCGCCTGCATCGCCGACCGGCATTCGTGGGATCTGTGCAAGAGCTTCGACGGCGCCTCGCCCGTGGGCGCCATACGCCCGGCCGCGGAATGCGGACATCCCGCGAGGGGCCGCATCGGGATGGCGGTCAACGGCGAACCGCGCCAGGAGGGGGACATTTCGCGGATGATCTGGAAGCCGGCCGAGATCGTCGCCCGCCTGTCGCGCTACAGCAGGCTCGAGCCCGGCGATCTCGTCTACACCGGAACCCCGCGCGGTCCGGCGCCGGTGGCGGCGGGAGATGTCCTCGAGGGCGCCGTCGAGGGCGTCGGCGGTCTCGCGGTGCGGCTTGCGCCCGCGGCCGCGGGAGGGAAGGGCGAATGAACGGCTACGCGGATCTCGCGGTCGACCGGCTGTTCCGCATGGACGGCGACGTCGCCATGGTCACCGGGGCGGGCAGCGGCTTCGGCCGGATCGCCGGTCTCGCCTTCGCCAACGCGGGAGCCGTCGTCGCCGTCACCGACATCGATTCCGCGAAGGCGGAGGCGGTCGCGGCGGAAATCGCCGCCGCGGGCGGGCGCGCCGTCGCGTTCGCGCTCGACGTGGCGGACCGCGCCGCGGTCGGCGAGGCGGTCGACAGGGCCGCCGGAGAGCTCGGCGGGCTCCACGTGCTGGTCAACAACGCGGGCATCGCCCGCCGCGGGCCGTCGGAGACCATGTCCGACGAGGACTGGGACGCCATCGTCGAGGTCAATTTGAGCGCCGTCTTCGCGGGCTGCAGGGCGGCGGCGCCGCACATGTTCGCGCACGGAAACGGCCGCATCGTCAACGTCGCCTCGATCATGGGTCTGGTCGGGAACGCGCTGTTCGGGCATGTCGGCTACCAGGCGACCAAGGGCGCGCTCGTGAACATGACCCGTTCGCTTGCCGTCGAATGGGCGGGCCGCGGCGTGCGGGTCAACGCGCTCGCGCCGTCGTTCTTCCGGACCGGGTTCGGCGGTGGCTTTCTCGGGCCGGAGATGGTCGCGCGGATCGAGCGCTCGACGCCCATGGGGCGTTTCGGCGAGCCCTGGGAGCTGGCGGGCGGGCTGCTGTTCCTCGCGAGCCGCGCCTCGTCGATGGTGACCGGCGTCACGCTTCCGATCGACGGCGGCTGGACCGCGGCCTGATGCCGGCGGGACTCCGGAACGCGCCGGATTCCGGACGGGCGGACGCGGTTCTCCGCTCCCCGGCGGGGCGGGCGACATGACGCGGTGCGGGAGGGACGCGGAAGCGACGGCCCGGCCGGCAGGCGCGTCAGCCGGCGGCCGGTCGGCGCCGGGATGCCGGACGTCGGGCGGCAACGGACCCTCGCATGGCCGCGCAGGCCGACATGGCGGCCGCCGCGGTCGTCCCCGGGCAGGGCGTTGACGCGCTCGACGGCGGAGCGTTCGTCGCGGTGCGCGTCCTTCGCCGGGCGCCGGTGCGCGTTGCGGAGGTTGCGCGAATCCGGGGACGCCGCGGTCAAGGAGCGCGGCCGCCGGCGTCGCCTCGGCAACCGTCCTCGTCCCGCGCATCGGGATCCGGCGGGAAGCGGTCCCGCCGCCTCGGCCCGAATTCCCGCCGCCGGTCCGCCGGCCGGGGCGCATGGCGCCGCTTGCCGGTCGCGGGGCCGCGGTCGGCGATGTGGCGGCGTTCGCCCTCCGCGGTCGCGCGAGCCGGACGACGGCTCCGGGGACGGCGGCGCGCGGCCGGTCCGACCTCGATCGGGGCAAACCCGTTGACGGCGTTGCCGGCGCGCTTCCGACCCGACCGCTTCACCCTGACGGCGGCCGCCGTCGCCACGCTCGGCGCCGTGCTCGTCCGGGCCCACGGAGTGGTGCTGAGCCCGGATTCGGCGCATTACATCGCCTTCGCCCGGAGTCTGCTGGCCGGAGAGGGCTTTCTCGACTACACGGGCTCCCCCGACACCGCGTGGCCCCCTCTCTATCCCCTTCTGCTGGCTGCGGCCAGCCTGGGGACGCTCGATCCGCTCGCCGTCGCCGGTCCCCTCAACGCCGTCGTTTTCGGACTGACCGTGTTCGTCGTCGGGCGGTACCTGCGGCAACGCCTGGAGTCCCGGTTCCTGGCGGCGTGGGGCTGTCTCGCGACGGCCCTGGCGCCCCCGCTGACGGGCTGGTTCTCGTGGGCGCTCTCCGATCCCCTGTTCGTCCTGCTGGCGGTTCTCGCCCTGATCCGGACCGACAGGTTCCTGACCGATGGCCGGCTCCGGACCCTGGTCTGGGCGGCGGCGTTCAGCGCCCTGGCCTGGCAGACCCGGTACGCCGGGGCGGCCGTGCCGGCCATCGCGGGGTTGCTGCTGCTCTTCCATCCAGGGAGGGGGGCATTCTCCATGGCCCGGAGGGCGGGACACGTCGCCGCCTACTCGCTGATCGTGGCGGTGCCGACGGCCCTGTGGTTTCTGCGCAATTACCTGGTCACGGGAGATCTCACCAAGCACGGTTCGCCCGTCGGCTATCCCGTGTCGATGATGCTGAGGGACGTTGCCGACATCCTATGGAGCTGGGCGCGGACCAACGTCGCCGCGGCCCTGGCGCCGTTCGTCTGTGTTCTCGTCGCGGTTCGATGGAGGCGACTGTCCGTTGCCGGCTGGGATCCTCTCTGGGTGTTCGGCGGCTTCGCGCTGACGCACCTCGTCCTGTTCATCGTGGCCATATCGCTTGTGTTCGTCTTCCAGACGGGCGGCAGCATATCGGAAAGATACCTGATTCCAATGTACGTTCCGCTCCTGGTGGCCGGGGCGTTCGTGCTGGACCGCGTTCTCGTCCGTGAACGGGAGAGGCCGTTTCTTGGAAGCGTCGGCAACCTGCCGATCGTTCGGGCGACGATGCCGGGGAAGGGGGGAAGCGTGCTGGCCGCCTTCGTGGCGATCGTTCTCTCCCTGGGGGTGGCGAGTCAGGCGGTCATGAACGTCTACAGGATCGCGAAGGCAAGCCGCGGCGATCTCTACCTCCTCTTCAACGGGCCGCGCTGGACCGGTTCCGGGACGCTGCGGCACGTCCGGGAGAATCTCGCCGCGGAGAGAGAGCGCACATACACCAACGCGCCGTATGCCTTGTCGCTTCACGTCAACAGAAACCGGGAATACGCGCCCTGTTGCCGTCATCTCTGGAAATTTCGCGTCGGCCGTCTCGGTCGGCGGCCCGCGAAAATCCCGGATGGCGCCTACGTGGTCTGGTTCCGCACGAAGCGGAATTCGCAATTGCTCGACTACGGCGAGGCCGAGCTGCGGTCGTTGCCGGTCCTGGAACCGGTGGCGGAACTGGCCGACGGCGTCGTGTTCAGGGTGAAAAGGTGAACGGGGACCGCGCGCCCCGTCCGAACCCTGTGCCGTTCTCGCGTCCCTTCTCGCGACTGCGTCGGCCGGCTCCCGGCCATCATGCAGGTTCCATCCGTTGCGGACGGAACGGGCCAGGGGACCGGGAGGGACCGAATGCCCCCGGCGCCAGGGCCCGCTTTCTGTCGTGACCGAGTGCCGGCAACGGGCGCGGAACTGTCCGCAGTGCGATCCAGGGGGGAGCCATCGGATCCGCGAACCGGCACGCGGAGGGAGAAACGCGCTCCCGAACGACCCGGCGGACAGGCCGCTTCACCGGTTGCCGGGCAAGAAGCGAGCCGTGCTACGGAAACGGTTCGGCTTGAACGGGATGCCGGGATCGGTACACTGTTCGTCTTGGCGCCACGGGGCCGCCTCCCTGCCGGCGTTCCCGGAAACGCGGCGGAAGCACGGAGTGGCTCCCAGTGCCGGGGAGATCCGCCGGCCACGGCGAAAGAATCCCCCTCGAACGGGGAATTCTGCAAGTGGCGCTCCGTGTTATGCTGGCGTCGCGGATGTTCGGGTGCCGCATGATCCCCATTCGGAAGAAACCGCGATGATCGACACGGGAAAAGCCAGAAAGCTGCTGGAGGAGCGTCTCGGCGCGCTGACCTCGAAACTGACCGAGATCGACGAGGATCTGAAGGAGCACGGCGCCGAGGCGGACTTCGAGGAACGGGCCACCGAAATCGCGGGCGACGAGGTGCTGGAAGGGCTCGGCCTTCAGGGCCAGAGGGAAGTCACGCAGATCGAGGCCGCGCTTCGGCGCATAGAGGACGGCATCTACGGCACCTGCGTCCAGTGCGGGGAGGAGATCCCGGAAAAGCGCCTGGAGCTTCTGCCCCACACTCCGCTTTGCACGAACTGCATGGCGGGCGGGTAGCCGCGCGGCGGTCGCTCCGGCGACGCCGAAACCGTCACCGGCAATCCCCGGCGGGTTCGCGCGGCGCCGGCCCGCGGACGACGCCCCGGTCGGCGAGCCGGGCGGCTTCGTCCCGGTCGAGGCCGAGCACGTCTTCCAGAACCGCGAAGGTGTCGGCGCCGAGCGCCGGCGGGTAGGCGTGCCGCTCGAGGCCCGAGCGGGACATCCTGACCGGGTTTCCGGCCACGCGGGCCGTCCGGCCCCCGTCGTCCTCGAGGGCCAGGACCATGTCGCGCCCCGTGACCTGGGGGTTGGACAGCGCCTTCTCGAGCGTGTTGACCTCGCCGACGGGTATGCCGGCCTCCAGCAGCCGGGGCACCCAGTGAGCCGCGTCGCGTTCCGCGAAGGCGTTCTCGAGAAGCGGCCACAGGATGCGGCGGTTGGCGTGGCGGTCGTCGTTGCGGGCGAAGCGCGGATCGCTCTTGAGCGGCCCGAGCCCGAGCACGTCGCAGAGCGCCAGCCACATGCGTTCGGTGTTGGCGGTGACGACGAGCGACGTTCCGTTGGCGCAGTCGAAGCCGCGATAGGTGGGAATCGAATCGTGGCCCCGCCCCTGGCGGCCGGGGTTCTCGCCCGAATGGAGGTGGTAGGCCGCCTGGTAGCACAGCATCGAGATCTGGCAGTCGAGCATCGAGACGTCGATGCGCTGCCCCTTGCCCGAACGGCGGCGCTCCTCGAGCGCGGAAAGGGCGCCGACGACCGCGTACATGCCCGCGCCGAGGTCGCCGATCGGAATGCCCGAACGGACTGCCGGGCCTCCGGCTTCCCCGGTCATGCTCATTCCGCCCGAGATCGCCTGCACGATCATGTCGTAGGCCGGACGGTCGCGGTCCGGCCCGGTCTGGCCGAAGCCGCTGACGGAGGCCCAGATCAGCCCGGGATTGCGGCGCGACAGATCCTCGTAGGCCAGGCCGAGCCGTTCGAGCACGCCGGGCCTGAAGTTCTCGAACAGGAAGTCCGACCTGTCGGCCAGCTTCCTGACGAGATCGAGGCCCTCGGCGGTCTTGGCGTCGACGACGACGCTCCTCTTGTTGCGGTTGACCGAAAGGTAGTAGCAGCTGTCGTCGCCGACGAAATGCGGCGGCAGGGTGCGCGACCAGTCGCCCGACGGCGCCTCGACCTTGAGCACCTCGGCGCCGAGATCCGCCAGAATCATGGTGGCGTAGGGACCGGCGAGGAACTGGGTCAGGTCGAGAACGCGGAGGCCGGCGAGCGGTCCGCCGCCGGCCGGATCCGGCTCGTCCCGTTGCGACTCGGCCATGCGCGTCCGTCCCGTCGTTGCCGCCGCCGTTGCGCGGGCGGGTTCTGGCATGCCGTCCGCCCCGAGTCCCGACTTCTACGCAACTTGCCCGGCATCGGCAATCGGGGAGCGCGGGACGGTCCCGGCCGCGGGAGAGAACGGGACGACTTGAACGGAATGCCGGAATGCGGACAATGCCCGTTTCGGGAGCCTGGGGCCGCTCTTTCCGTCGGCGCCGCGCGAAACCCGGCGGAATCGCGGAGCGGTCCGGAGTTCCGGGAAATCCGCCCCGCGCGACAGGCGTGGAGAGCGGGCGGGCCGACATGCCGGTCCGGCATTCGAGGCGGGAGAGATCCATGGCGTTTCGGGGATGCGGACGTGCCGTGCTTGCGGTCGCGGCGATCGCGCTGGCGGGTTGCGGCGGCGGCGGCGGTTCCGGCGTCGGGTCGCCCGATGGGGGAATGGAGAGGCCTGGTGGGGGCGTGGAGACGGGCGACCGCGGCGTGATCCCGAGGTCGGAGTTCGAACGCCTCCGGACCTCGGCTGCCGACAGGATCCTTGCCTCCCCCGAGTTCCGGTCGTCGGGGCAATGGGGCCTGGAGACGGTCGGCGCGCACCAAGCCCACGCAACGCTTTCCGTCGTCCTCGGCGACGGGGTGATGCCGGGCGAGGGCGTCGAGGTGGGCGTGATCGACACCGGCATCGACCTCCGTCACCCCGCGTTCCGGGACGCTGTCCGGGAAGGGGCGGTCACCGAGGATCTCGACACCGCCGGCGTGCTGGACGAAAACGGCCTGGGAACGTACTCGCACGGCACCGCCGTCGCCAGCATCGTCGCGGGCAGGCCCGTTCCACCAGGCCGCCGGCACACGGGCATCGCGCCCGGGGCCACGCTCGCGGTGATCGCGGTTCCTCTCGAGAACAGGGTGCCGGGGCCGGTCGATCCGGTCAGCACCCGCGAGCTCGCCATCCACGCTTCGGAGAACGCGAACCTCTACGAGGCTGTGCTCTCGCGGGATCTGGACGTCGTGAACCTGAGCTTCGGGGTCGAGGGGCTGATCGAGAACTACGGGGAGGCGGAGCTGCGCGAGGCGATGGCGAAACCCATCGCGACGATGGCCCAGGCCGGACGGGAGGACAAGACGATCATCGTCCAGGCCGCCGGCAACTCCAACGGGGAAATCTGCCTCCCGGGCACTGCCAACTGCGTCGGCGGGGACAGGGGCGGTCTCGGCAGCTTCGACGCGAGCTCGCCCAGTGTCGACGCCGGCCTGGCGGCGCGCATTGAGGAGCTGCGGAGCCACCACGTCGCCGTCGTGGCGGTCCGCGAGGACGGCGCGATCGCCGACTTCTCCAACCGTTGCGGCATCGCCGCGGACTGGTGCATCGCCGCGCCCGGCGAGGATGTCGCCGCCGCGTATTTCGGGCCGCCCGGTCGCGGCGGCGAAGGCACCCGGGGATACGAACCCCTGAGCGGCACGTCGTTCGCCGCACCGATGGTCACGGGCGGAATCGCGCTGATGAAGCAGATGTTCCGCGACCAGCTGTCGAGCGCGGAACTGGTCGCGCGGCTCTACGCGACCGCCAGAAAGTCCGGCATCTACGCGAACCGCGACGTTTACGGCCAGGGGCTGATGGACCTCGGCGCCGCGCTGGAGCCGCAGGGCGGGACCACGGTCGCGACCGGGCGGCGCGTCGGCGGCCCGGGCCGCAGCCTGCGAACCACCGGCCTCCGGCTGGGCGGGGCCCTGGGCGACGGGTTGGCGCGCTCGCTGGCCGGGCGCGAGATCGTGGCCTTCGATGCGCTGGGGGCGCCGTTCTGGTTCGACCTTCAGGGC
This sequence comes from Alphaproteobacteria bacterium, assembly GCA_965214975.1. GTDB lineage: Bacteria > Pseudomonadota > Alphaproteobacteria > MPNO01 > UBA830 > JAJEBT01. The sequence continues at coordinate 2,690,514 of OZ244055.1, read as the reverse complement.
CTCGCGGGTTCCGCGGACGGCCCGACGGCGACGTCGCGGCTGCGCGAGCTGATGGCTCCACGGCGGGAAGCCGTCGCGCCGGGCGGCTGGCGCTTCGGCCTGCACGAATCGCCGACGGACGCCGGAAGCAGCCTGCTCGACCTTGCCGGCGGCGCCGTGACGCTGGGCTTTGCGGCCGGGAACGGCCTTGGCGGGACGGCGTTCACCACGGCGGGCGTGCCCGGGCGGAAGACGCCGGAGACGGGCGCGGTGCTGGCCTGGCGGCCGGAGGGCGGGCCGTTCGGTCTGCGTGCCGGCTGGCTCGGAGAGCCGGAAGCCATGCTGGGATCGACGGCGGAGGGCGCGTTCGGCCGGCTCTCCGCCGAGAGCGTCGTCGCCGGGTTCGAGGCGGGGGCGGAACTTGCGGGCTGGAGTCTCGCCGCCGACGCCGAGATCGGCCTGGTGTCGCCGGGCGCGGGCGGCGGGTTTGTCGCCGGCCTGTCGGACGTGACCACGAGCGGGTTCTCGCTTCGCGCCCTCAGGCGCCTGACCGCCGATGACGAGATCTCTCTCTCGCTCGTCCAGCCGCCGCGGGTGGAGCGCGGGCGGGCGAGCCTCGCGCTGCCGGTCGGCCGCACGAGGGACGGCGCGGTGCTGCACGAGGCGGTCTCGGCCGAGCTGGCTCCGTCGGGCAGGCAGATCGACCTGGCGGCGCGCTGGCGCCGCGCGGGCGTGTTCGGCGGCGAAATCCGGGCCGAAGCCTCGGTCTCGCGCAATCCGGGGCATGTCGCGGACGCGAGGCCCGCGTTCCGCCTGCTGACGGGCTGGCGGGCGGCGTTCTGAACCCGGCCGGGGCGAACCGGAAAGGGTGCCGCCGCCCGAAATGACGCAAAGGGAGGATCCCGGGGAGGCCGGGAGAATGGCCGCGGCGGTCCGGTGCCCGTGCGGGAAACGCGAGGTTGCGATGGGGACAATCCGCCCGGTTCGCCGGGGGAAGCCGGCAAGGCTGCGGGGCGCCGCGCTGGCCGTCGCGGCGGGGCTTGCGGTCTGGAATTGCGCCCCGGCGGGCGGGAACGAACGGAACGCCGGCGGGACCGCCGGCGAGGCGGGGGAGCGCTCCTGCGCCGCCGCGCGGCACGGGTGGCTTGCCGGGCGGCGAATCGACGAGATCGACACCGCCGCCCTGCCGAGGCCGTTGCGGATCCATGCCGCCGGCGGCTGGATCACGATGGACCACCGGCCCGAGCGGATGAACATCGTCGTCGGGGCCGACGGGCGCGTGACCATCGTGAAATGCGGGTGAGAGCGCCGGCATCCGGCGCGGCGGCGAGGGGTGGGACGGCGGCGGGGATCCGCAACCCCCGGGACCGGAATTCGATCGGGATCCCGGTCCGGGTCGCCGCGGCCGGGACGTCCGCGCCGGATCGGAAGGAACGCCGCGCCCCGTCGGGCGGAGCCGCCGTTCCGGTCAGAGAATGAAACTCACCGACCCCAGCGAACCCAACTCCTCCGAATCGAGGATCGCCCGGCGCTCGGCGATCCGCAGGCGCTCGCCGTCGATCGCGAGCCGGTGCAGGTAGCGGCCCACGTAGACGCCGGCCCGGCCGCCCCGCCGGAACCGGTACACCGCGAAATTCGCCGTCACCACCGCCTCGCGCGCGCCGCTTTCCAGTATCCGGACGTTGGTGACGAGGCGGCGGGTGCGCGACGGCGGGAACTCGGCGTGGGCGTCCCGGCTCTGCAGCCTCTTCACGCGGCCGCGGAGCCGGTGCATGTCGTCGGCGATGATGAACAGCGCCGTGTCCGGCTCGGCGTCGGGCAGCTCGTTGGGCGGCACCAGGTAGCGGGCGTCGTCGGTCAGCAGGTCCAGCCACGCGTCGAGATCCCACGCGTCGAGAAGCGCCGCCTCGCGGTGCAGGAACTCCTCCGCCCGCTGCCGCGTCAGCGCCGTCAAGCCGCCACGCCCCCGTCCACGCTCCCGTCCGCCGTCATCAGCGTGTTCCAGCGGCGCCAGAAGGCGCGCAGATGCAGCTCGTCGGAGTTCAGCTGCTCCCCGCTCTTCGCGATGCCGCGCGTCATCACCGACCACGGCACCTCGCGGACGGTCGCGCCGATGCCTTCCTGGACCTGCTCGAGCGCCTCGACGTCGTCGGGCGTCGCCAGGCCGCCAGGGCCGTAGAACGTGAGAAAGGAATCGAGCCGGAGCCGGCGCATCGCCGGATCCTCGCCGGCCGGGCCGACCGCCCACGCCGTCACCGCCATGCGGTCGGGGGCCTCGGGCCAGAAGGTGCGGAAGGTCACCGACGAGCCGTCGTTGATCATCAGGTTCGGGAACACGAACAGGTTGCAGTTGGTGTCGGCGACGCGCGCGGCGCGTTCGGGGCCGAGGCGCGCGACGAGTTCGGCGCGCGCCGCCTCGACGGCCGGCCTCGTCTCCTCGCCGTAGAGCGGTATCCAGGCCGCCACCGGCCGTCCGCGGAAATTGGCGTTGTCGATCACCGCGTGGCCGTTCCCCAGATCCCTGCCGACGCCGCGTTTCGGGAGCATCAGCCCGGCCGGCACCCGCACGTCCACCCCGCTGTCCTTCATGTAGCGGAGCCACGTCGCGTGGGTGGAGTGCAGATGGTAGTCGTCGAAGGAGTTCTCGACGAGCAGCTTCCAGTTGGCGCGGATGTCGTATTCCTGGACGCCGCTCACGACCTCGAGCCGCGCCGAGGGCGACTGCTCGACCACGAGGTCGATGTAGTCCCGGGCGCCCGCCAGATAGTCCTCGAGGCCGCAGGCGCCCTCGTCGAAACTGGCGAACCAGAGCCCGCGATAGGCCTCGAGACGGGGCGCCGGAACGAGGCCGAGCGCGGCGCGGTCGAAGGTTTCCGGGTAGGCGTCGTCTCCGGGGACCGCGGCGAGGCGGCCGTCGTTGGCGTAGGACCAGCCGTGGTAGAAGCAGTGGAAACGCGCCGCGTTGCCGCGGCGCTCGCGGCAGACCCGGGCGCCGCGGTGGCGGCAGGTGTTCAGCAGCGTCCTGACGGCGCCTCCGGAATCCCGGCAGAAGACGACCGGGCGCCCGGCGACCTTGCGGGTCACGAAATCCCCCGGCGCGGCGATCTCCGAATCGTGCCCGACGTAGATCCAGCTCCGGTCGAACACCCGCTTCCGCTCGGCGGCGAGCACGGCGGGCTCGACCAGCGCCCGGCGGTTCAGCCGGAAGTCGCCGCCCGCGGGGTCGTCGATGACGTAGCGCTCGCGCATCGCGGGCCTACGGCGGCGGCCCGCCTCCGGGCGGGCCGGGCACGACGGCGGTGCTCTCGATCTCGAGACGCGCCCGGTCCTCGACCAGCGCCGAGACCTCGACCGCGGCCATGGCCGGGAAGTTGCGCCCCATGACCTCGCGCCAGGCCGCCCCCACCTCGGGCAGCGCCGCGAGATACTCCCGCCTGTCGACGACGTACATGGTCATGCGGCACACGTGCTCCGGGCCGGCGCCGCCTTCGCCGAGCACGGCGGCGGTGTTCAGGAGAGCCTGGCGGAACTGTCCGGCGAAGTCGTCGGTCTCGAATTCCCCGCGCGCGTTCCAGCCCACCATCCCGGCCACGAACACGAACCGCCCCTCGGCCGCGACGCCGTTCGCGTAGCCCTTCGGCCGGGGCCATCCGGGCGGGTTGAGAATCCTCATGCCATCCCCCGAGCGCCGTTCGCCCGCGCCGCCGCGCTTGCGGGGCGCGGGCCGACAGTCTAGGCTTGAATCCCGACGGCACAAGACGAAGACGCGATGGCGGGTTTGGCGGACACGGTTGCCGCGCGCGGGGAGACCGCCCCGGCCCGGCCCCTCGACGGGCGCCACGCCCTCGTCACCGGCGCCGGCCGCGGCATCGGCGCCGCCGTCGCCGACGCCCTTGCCGCCCTCGGCGCGGACATCGCTCTCGTCGGGCGCGACCGGCGGGCGCTGGAGGAGGCCGCGGACGGGCTTTCGGACCGGCACGGCGTCCGCGCCCGGCCCGCTCCGGCGGATGTCACCCGCCCAGACGAGATCGGCGCGGCCGTCGCCGCGGCGGCCGGCGCGCTCGGACCGCCGGCGATCCTCGTCAACAACGCCGGCGCGGCGCGGAGCGCGCCCTTCCGGGACACCGGACCGGCGCTCTGGGACGAGATGGTCGGGGTCAATCTCACCGGCGCCTACCACTGCATCCGGGAGGTGCTGCCCGTCATGTCGGAGGCCGGCTACGGCCGGATCGTCAACGTCTCGTCGACCGCCGGCCTCAGGGGCTATCCCTACGTCACGGCCTACTGCGCCGCCAAGCACGGGCTGGTCGGGCTGACGCGCGCGCTCGCCCTCGAGACCGCCCGTCGGAACGTCACCGTCAACGCCGTCTGCCCAGGCTACACCGAGACCGACATGACCCGGCGCACCGTCGACAACATCGTCGCGAGGACCGGGCGCAGCGCCGAGGACGCCGTCGCCGAGCTGGCCGCGTTCAACCCGCAGCGGCGCCTCGTGCAGCCCCGGGAGGTGGCCGACGCGGTGGCGTGGCTCGTCCTGCCGTCGTCGTCGGCGATCACGGGGCAGGCCATCGCGGTGGCGGGCGGAGAGGTGACGTGACGGGGCGGCGGGGGATCCGCGCGGCCGGCGGCCGGGAGGCGGGAGAGTGACGGCGCGGGCGTCGGACGGCATCGCGCCGCAGCATTTCGGCTGGGACGTCGACGGCGCCGTCGCGACGGTCACCCTCGACCGCCCCGAGCGCAAGAATCCCCTGACGTTCGATTCCTACGCGGAACTGCGTGACGTCTTCGCGGCGCTGCGCCACGTCGACGACGTCTCCGCGGTGGTGGTCACGGGTGCCGGCGGAAACTTCTGTTCCGGCGGAGACGTGCACGAGATCATCGGCCCCCTCGTCGGGATGGACATGAAGGATCTGCTGCGTTTCACGCAGATGACGGGCGACGTCGTGAGAATGATGCGGGCCTGCCCGCAGCCGGTGATCGCCGCGGTCGAGGGCGTGTGCGCCGGCGCCGGCGCGATCCTCGCCATGGCCTGCGATCTCCGCTACGGGACCGCGGACTCGAGAACCGCGTTTCTTTTCACGCGGGTCGGCCTCGCCGGCTGCGACATGGGCGCCTGCGCGATCCTGCCGCGCGTCATCGGCCAGGGCAGGGCGTCGGAACTGCTGTTCACCGGCCGCGCGATGACCGGCGAGGAGGGCCTGCGATGGGGCTTCTTCAACCGCCTCTGCGAGCCCGGCCAGACCCTCGGGGCGGCCCGCGAGCAGGCCGCCCGGCTCGCCCGCGGCCCGACCTTCGCGCACGCGATCACCAAGCGCCAGCTCCACATGGAATGGAGCATGAGCGTCGACGACGCCCTGACCGCGGAAGCCGAGGCCCAGGCCCTGTGCATGCAGACCGAGGACTTCCGGCGCGCCTACCACGCCTTCGTCGCCAGGACGAAGCCGGAGTTCGAGGGCAACTGACCGTGCCGGATCTCGGCCATCTCGACTGGCCGTTCTTCGAGGACGGCCACCGCGCGCTGGCGCGGGATCTGCACCGCTGGGCCGAGCGCGAGATCGCGCCGGTCGCGCGGGACGAGCCGTCCGGCCGCGACGGGCTGGACGGTCTCGTGAAGGAGATTCTCCGCCGGCTCGCGGACGGCGGCTGGCTTCGCTACGCCGTTCCCGCCCCGTGGGGCGGCGTGCACGAGACCCTCGACAGGCGCGCCCTGTGCCTGCTGCGCGAGACCCTCGCCTGGCATTCGGGAATCGCCGATCTGGCGTTCGTCATGCAGGGGCTCGGAAGCGGGCCGATCTCGCTGTTCGGATCCGAGGAGACGCGCCGGCGCTATCTGCCGGAGGTCGCCGAGGGGCGACGCATCGCCGCCTTCGCCCTGTCGGAGCCGCAGTCGGGCTCCGACGTCGCGGCGATCGCCACGACCGCCGTGCGCGACGGCGGCGACTACGTGATCGACGGCGAGAAGACCCTGATCTCGAACGGCGGGCTGGCCGATCAGTACGTGGTGTTCGCGCGCACCGGGGAGGCGCCGGGCGCGCGCGGTCTCTCCGCCTTCGTCGTCGACGCGGACACGCCGGGGTTTTCCGTCGTCGAGCGGTTCGACGTCATCGCCCCGCATCCGCTGGCGCGGCTGGGATTCGAGGGCTGCCGGGTTCCGCGGTCGCGGCTGCTCGGCGGGCCGGGGGACGGCTTCAAGGTCGCCATGTCCTCGCTCGACGTGTTCCGCCCCACCGTCGGCGCCGCCGCCCTCGGCTTCGCCCGCCGGGCCCTCGACGAGGCGGTCGCCCATGCCGCGGAGCGGCGGTCGTTCGGCAAGCCGCTCGCCGAGCACCAGCTGGTCCAGGCCAAGATCGCCGACATGGCGGTCCGGATCGACGCGGCCGCCCTTCTCGTCTGCCGCGCCGCCTGGGCCGGGGACACCGGCGGCGGGCGGACCACCCGCGAGGCCGCCATGGCCAAGCTCCACGCGACCGAAAGCGCGCAGGAGGTGGTCGACGAGGCGGTGCAGATCTTCGGCGGCATGGGCGTCGTGGCGGGGTCGGCCGTCGAGCGGCTCTACCGGGAGGTGCGGGCGCTCAGGATCTACGAGGGCGCGAGCGAGATCCAGCGCCTGATCATCGCCGGCCAGACCATGGCCCGCGCCGCCGGCGGGACGTGAACCGCCGGGGAGGGAGGGAGATGCCCGGACGGCAGCCCGGAGGCCCGAGCGCCCATGTCGACCGGTTCGCGGCCGAGAACCTGCCGTCGCGCGAGCTGTGGCCGGCGATGGACTACGGATCGCTGCCGGTTCTCGCCGCCTATCCCGACCGCATGAACGCCGGGGTCGAGCTGCTCGACCGCATGTGCCGGTCCGGCCACGCCGCGCGCCCCGTGCTCCACTACGGGGACGCGACGTGGAGCTACCGCGACCTTCTGGGGATCTCCGACCGCATTGCCGCCGTGCTGGTCGGGGAGCTCGGCCTGGTGCCCGGCAACCGGGTGCTGCTGCGCGCGCCCAACACGCCGATGCTGGCGGCCTGCTGGTGCGCCGTGCTCCGGGCCGGCGGGGTGTGCGTGACCACCATGCAGCTGCTCCGCGCCCGCGAGCTCTCCCACATCGTCGAGAAGGCCGAGATCGCCCACGCGCTCTGCGACGTCGCGCTGGCCGAGGCGCTCGAGGAGACGCGCCTGGCCAGGCCGGGCCTCGCGCACGTCCTGTACTTCTCGGCGCTCGGCGACAGCGAGGACGGCGACGCCACGCTCGACCGGGCGATCGCCGGCGCGCGGGGCGGCTTCCGGCCCTGCGACACCGCCGCCGACGACACCGCGCTCATCGCGTTCACGTCCGGAACCACCGGCCAGCCCAAGGCGACCATGCATTTCCACCGCGACGTCCTCGCCATGTGCGACTGTTTCGCGGGATCCTTCCGGCTGTCGGAGCCCGGAGACGTCTTCGCGGGAACGCCGCCGCTCGCCTTCACCTTCGGGCTCGGCGGGCTGACCTGCTTTCCCATGCGCTTCGGCGCCTCGACCCGGTTCTTTCCCGGCCCGACGGGGCCCGACGACCTCCTCGACGCCGTCCAGCGCCACCGCCTGACCGGGCTCTACACAGCCCCGACCATGTACCGCCAGCTCGCCGACCTCGCCGGCGGCTACGACCTCTCCAGCCTCGGGAAATGCGTCTCCGCCGGCGAGACCCTGCCCAGGGCGACCTGGGAGGCGTTTCACGACGCCGCCGGCGTCCGGATCGTGGACGGGCTCGGCTCGACCGAGATGATCCACGTCTTCGTGTCCGCGAGCCCGCGCGAGATGCGGCCGGGTTTCACGGGCCGGGCGGTGCCCGGCTACCGCGCGCGGGTGGTCGACGGCGACGGCAACCCGCTCGGCCCCGGAGAGCCGGGGATGCTCGCCGTCCAGGGCCCCACCGGCTGCCGCTATCTCGACGACGAACGCCAGTCCGTCTACGTGCGCGACGGCTGGAACTATCCGGGCGACATCTACGAGACCGACGGGGACGGGTACTTCCGGTACGTGGCGCGGGCGGACGACATGATCATTTCCGCCGGCTACAACATCTCGGGGCCCGAGGTCGAGAGCGCGCTCCTCGACCACGAGGCGGTGGCGGAGTGCGCCGTCGTGGCCAAGCCGGACCCCGACCGCACCAACGTCGTCAAGGCCTTCGTCGTGCTGCGCGAGGGCTTCGCCGCGGACGGCGCCACGGACCGCGTGCTCAAGGATTTCGTCAAGAACGAGATCGCGCCCTACAAGTATCCGCGGGAAATCGAGTTCGTCGGGGAACTGCCCAGGACCGAGACCGGAAAGCTCCAGCGCTTCCGGCTGCGCGAACGCGAGCGGGACGGTTCCTGAAACCCGCCGCGCCGCGGGACGGGCGTCAGGCGGCGAGGTCGTGGGCCACGGTGTCGCGCGCGTAGCCGTCGAACAGGTCGAGCATGCGCTCGCGCCACGCGTACACCGGATCGTCGGCGTCGAGCAGCTTGAACGGGCTCGTCACGCGCGCCCACTGGAACAGCGAGAAGACGATGTAGTCCGCGTAGCCGGGCACGGCGCCGCACACGTGGTCCTGTCCCTTGCGGAAGGCCGTCCGGATCGGGTCGAGCGCGCGGTAGAGCGTCCTGACGCGATCCTCCCGCCCTTCCTGCACCTCCTCGAGGGCGCGCCCGTACGTCCGTTCCATGGACTCGCGGAAATAGGCCCGGTCGTCGGGATGGGCGGCGTCGAGCACGTCGCGCGCGATCAGCGGGCCGAGCGCCACGTTGACGGCGCGGTCGCACCAGGAATTGACGACTCTCGTCAGGCCGGCCCCCATCCCGCCGCCGAACAGCGACGGGGCGTCCGCGTAGGCCTCCTCCAGATGGACGGCGATGTCCCAGGAATCGGAAAGCACGTCGTCGCCGTCCACCAGCACCGGCACGCTCGAGGAGTTCGCGAAGGCGATGGACTCCTTGTCGGTCAGCAGGATCGGCCGCAGATCGAAGTCCAGCCCCTTGTGCCTGAGCGCCATCCTGGCGCGCCAGGAGAACTGGCTGTAGCGGCGATCGTCGGCGCCGAGCAGTTCGTAGAGCGTGATCGCCATGTCCGTTTCCCTTCCCGCGCCGCGGCCGTCCGCCGCCGGTTCGTGTAGGCGACGGGGACCGCGCGGTCAAGGATGTCCGCGCCGGCGGGCGCGGCCAGGCGCGCGCCCGCATGTGCTACAAATGCGCGAGGTGCCGCGGAGGAGCCCGGCGGCTCCGGCCCGCGGCCCGCCACGTGAAACCGGGAGGACGAGGATCATGACGACGACGGACATTCGGCGCAGAGACTTCGTGGCCGGCGCCGCCGCCCTGGGGGCGGCCCTGCCGGCATCCATCCTGTGGTCGCGGGAGGCCCGCGCCGCGATCGGCGACACCCTGACCATCGCCTACAACCTGCCGGTCCCGTCCTGGGATCCAACCACCGGGACGTCGGCCGTCAATCCCGGGCTGGCCTCGATCTACAAGTCGGTGTTCGACCAGTACGTCGACCAGGATCCCGGTCTCAGGCAGGTTCCGGGCATCCTCGTCGAGTGGGCCTTCAACGCCGACAAGTCGGGCATTCGGCTCCGGCTCGGCAGGGACCGCCGCTGGGCCGACGGCCGCCCGGTCACCGCCGAGGACGTCGTCTGGAACCTGCGACGCCTCGGCGACCCCAAGACCGGCAACCCGATCCAGTTCATCTGGGGCAGCCTCAAGAACCACAGGATCGACGGCGACGTGATCACCGCCGACCTCGAGCCCTACCGGGCGACGATCCTGTCCTGGCTGAGTTTCCTCGGCGCCTACCTTCTGCCGCCGCACCACTACGAGAAGGTCGGCAAGGCCGGCTTCGAGAAGGAGCCGATGGGCTCCGGCCCCTACCGGCTGGAAAGATACGTCCGCGGCTCGTTCGCGCGGCTCGTCCGCAACCCCAACTACTGGGGGCCGCGGCCGGCGTTCGAGACAGTGGTCTTCAAGTTCGTCACCGACGTCTCGAGCCGGGTCTCCGAGATCGAGAGCGGCTCGTCCGATCTCACGCTCGATCTGCCGCACGAGCAGTTCGAGAGGCTCCGCCGCAAGTCCGGACTCGCCGGCACGGCCAATCCGGTCAGCGACATCGCGATGATCTTCATCAACGACGTCGGCCCGATGCTCGATCCCAACGTGCGCCGTGCCGCGGTGCACGCCGTGGACAAGCGCGCCATCGTCGACCGCATCATGGGCGGCTACGCCACGCCGATCGACACCCTGCTCGCGCCGCAGTACGCGGGCTACAACCCGGACATCCGGACGCCCCACGATCCGGAGCTCGCGCGGACGCTGCTCGGGAAAAGCGGCTTCTCGCGCGACAACCCGGTCAGGTTCAGGATCCAGACCACCAGAGGCTACAAGCCCAAGGACTACGAGACCGTCCAGGCGATCGTCGGGATGTGGCGGCGCGTCGGCATCGAGGCCGAGATCGAGGTCTACGAGATCGCCAAGCATTTCCAGCTCCGCGCCCAGGACAGGCTGGCGCCCGCCGCCTACTACAGCTGGGGCAACTCGTCGGGCGACCCGGAGAACTCCACCGGCCACGCCATGTTCGGCCCGAGCCCGCACTCGGTGTGGGACGGCAAGGAGCTGACGGCGCGACTCGGCGCGCTGTTCCAGGAGCGTGATCACGACAGGCGCATCCGGGGCTACGACGAGGCCAACCGCTACATCGCGGAGAACGCCCTGGTCCTGCCGCTGTGGCAGTTCCACCAGCCGGTGGTCCACAAGGCGGAGCTGAAGTTCGCGCCGCACGTCGCGAACTTCGTCCTGCCGGCCGGAATGGGCCGGAAGTGACGGGGCGGGGGCGGTCGGGCCGCCGGCCGCCCCCCGCCGCGCGCCCGACGGCTCCGGACGCGCGTCCCGGCGGGCGATGTCCGCAACCTACGTCCTGAAGCGGCTCCTGCTGGCGGCGCCGACCCTGTTCGGCGTCGCCGTCGTCGTGTTCGTCCTCCTGCGCGTCGTTCCGGGGGATCCGGTGTCGATGATGATCGGCCCCGAGGCGACGATGGAGGACGTCGCGAGGCTCCGGGCGTTCTACGGCCTCGACCTGCCCGTCCTCGACCAGTTCCTGGTCTATCTCGGCAACGTCGCCGCCGGGGATCTCGGCGTCTCGATCAGCTTCAAGCAGGACGTGGGAGAACTGATCCTGCTGCATCTTCCGCCGACCCTCGAGCTGGCGGCCCTCGCCATCGTCTGCGGCGTCGCCCTCGGGACGGGGCTGGGCTGCGCCGCCGCGCACTGGCGCGGCCGCTGGCCCGAGGCGCTGGTCGACGGGCTGAACGGGGTCGCGATCGCGATCCCCGACTTTCTCTGGGCCCTGCTGCTCATCCTGTTCTTCGGCGTGCTGATCCCGGTGCTGCCGATTTCCGGCCGCCTGGACCCGACCCTGCCGATCGACTTCGCGACCGGCTTCTTCCTCGTCGAGAGCCTTCTCCGGGGCGACGCCGAGGCTGCGGCGACGCTGCTGAGGCACATGCTGCTTCCGACGCTGGCGCTCGCCCTGCCGCTGACGGCGGCCGTGGCACGGGTGCTCAAGACGTCGCTGCTCGAGGCGCTGGCCCAGGACTACATCCTCTTCGCCCGGGTCAAGGGCCTCGGCCGGGCGCGGATCCTGCTGCGTCACGCGCTTCCCAACGCCCTGATCCCGACCGTGACGCTGAGCGGCGTGCAGTTCATGTTCCTGGTCGGCGGCACGGTCCTGATCGAGCTCATCTTCTCCTATCCCGGCATCGGCAACCTGGCGGTCAGCGCCGTCGTCAACCGCGACCTGCCGCTGATCCAGGGCATCTGCCTTGCCTTCGCGGCGCTGTTCGTCTGCCTGAACCTGCTGATCGATCTCGCCTACACGCTCATGAACCCCAGGGTTCGCAATGGATAACCCGCGCCTGGGCTTCGGGCTGGCGGTGCTGGCCGCGCTGGTGCTGGCCGCGCTGCTCGCGCCCGCGCTCGCGCCGAGGGATCCGCTGGAACAGGAACTGCTCGCCCAGTACCTGCCGCCGTTCTGGTCCGCCGCCGCGGAGGCCGGACATCCCCTGGGCACGGACTCGCTCGGCAGGGACGTGCTGTCGCGCCTTCTACACGGCGCGCGGCCCGCGGTCGTCGTGGCGACGCTGGGCGCCTTCTTCGCGGCCGCGATCGGGATCTCGCTCGGCCTGTTCGCGGGGTTCTACGGCGGGTGGGTCGACGCGCTGATCTCGAGGACCGTGGAGGTCTTCATGTCGTTCCCGCCGGTGCTGCTGGCGATCATCCTGGTCGCGGTGATCGGCGCCGGGCTGCACGCGGTCGTCATCGCCATCGTCGTCATCGACTGGACCCGCTTCTGCCGCGTCGTGCGCGCGGAGGTTCTGGTCGTGCGCGAACAGGACTTCGTTCTCGCCGCGGTGACGACGGGCAAGACCCGCCCGCGCATCCTGTTCGGCGAGGTGCTGCCCAACGTCGCGCCCCTGATGCTCGTCCTTTTCGCGCTCGAGATGGGCATCGCGGTGGTGGTCGAGGCGATCCTGAGCTTCGTCGGGTTCTCGTCCTCGAACGTCGCCACCTGGGGCGGCATGATCGCCGAGGGGCGGGAGTACCTGCATCAGGCCTGGTGGGTGATGGTGTTTCCGGTGGCGTGCCTCGTCGTCTCGGTCTTCGGCCTCAACTGCCTCGGCGACGGCCTGCGCCAGGCCCTCGATCCGGTGATGCGGAAGTGACCGCGGTTCTGTCCGTCGACCGGCTGCATCTCGAGATCGCGGGCGAGGACGGCGCCGTTCCGGTGCTGCGGGGCGTCGACCTCGCCGTCGCGGAAGGCCGGGTGCACGGCCTGGTCGGCGAATCGGGGGCCGGAAAGACGATGGTCGGAAAGGCCGTGCTCGGCATTCTGCCGTCCGCCGCGAGGGTGACCGGCGGAACGGTGAGGTTCCGGGGGCGCCCGCTCGCCGGCCGGGGCGCCGAGGCCGGGTTGCTGGGGCGCAGGATCGCGATGGTGCTGCAGGATCCGATGACGGCGCTCAACCCGGTTCTCCGCATCGAGTCCCAGATCGTCGACGTCCTGCGCCGCCATCTCCGCCTGCCGAGAGGAGCGGCCCGGTCGCGGGCCCTGGAGCTTCTCGACGCCGTCCACATCCGGGAGCCCGCGCGCGTGCTCCGGCAGTACCCCCACGAACTCTCCGGCGGCATGCGCCAGCGCGTCGTCATCGCCGCGGCCTTCGCCTGCGAGCCCGATCTCGTCGTCGCGGACGAGCCGACGACCGCTCTCGACGTGACCGTGCAGAAACAGATCCTGCGCCTCATCAAGGAACAGCAGTCCCGCACCGGCGCCGCGGTGCTGTTCGTCGCCCACGATCTCGGCGTCGTCGCGAAGATCTGCGACGACGTCAGCGTCATCCACGGCGGACGGATCCTGGAATCCGCCCCCGCCGCCGACCTGTTCTCGCGTCCTCGCCACGCCTACACGCGGGCCCTTCTCGACGCGACCCCGCGCCACGACCGCCCGGGCCGGGAACTCCGTCCGGTGACGGAAGCGCTGGCGGAGCGGCTGCGACGGGAGGCGGACGACTACGACGCGGCGCGCGGCGATGCTTGAGGTGCGCGGACTCGAGGTCGCGTTTCCCGACCGCGGCCGCGGAGTCCCGTTCGGGCGTGGGACGTGGCGGACCGTGCTTTCGGGAATCGACCTCGAGGTCGCGCCCGGCGAGGCCGTCGGCGTGGTCGGCGAATCCGGCTCGGGCAAGACCACCCTGGGACGCACCGTCCTTCGCCTTCACCGGCCGGCCGCCGGGACTGTCCTGTTCCAGGGGCGGGACATCACCCGCCTCCCCGAGGAGGAGCTGCGGCCCCTGCGGCGCCACATGCAGATGATCTTCCAGGATCCGCAGTCGTCTCTCAATCCGCGCCACCGGATCGCGCGCATCGTGACGGAGCCTCTGCGCGTCTTCGGGTCGGCCGGGGAGCGGCCGGACGCCGGACCGCTCCTCGAACGGGTCGGCCTCTCGCCGGATCACGGCCGGCGCTATCCCCACCAGCTCTCGGGCGGGCAGCGCCAGCGCGCGGCCATCGCGCGCGCCGTCGCCGCGGGCCCGCGGTTCGTCGTCGCCGACGAGATCGTCTCGGGGCTCGACGTTTCCGTCCAGGCGCAGATCCTGGAACTGCTCCGGCGGCTTCGCGAGGAGATGGGACTCGCGCTGCTGTTCATCAGCCATGACCTGTCGGTGGTGCGGACGGTGTGCTCGCGCGTCGTGGTCATGCGCGAGGGCGGGATCGTCGAGGAGGGGACGTGCGCCGACATCTTCGAGAGGCCGCGGCACCCCTACACGCGCGAGCTGCTGGCCGCCGTTCCGCTGCCGCAGGTGGAGCCGGGCTGGCTCGACGCCGGGAAACCCTACTCGGGGAGGTAGGCGGCGAACTCCCTCTCGACCCTGCCGGGATCCTCGAGCAGGCCGCGGCGCGTCGCCTCGGCCATCGGGCCGGGCCAGATCTCCTCCGCGTCCCCGGCGATCGCCTCGAGAATGTCGGCGGCGATGTCGGCCGGCGCGGACTCGCCGTCGGGCGTCATGTCGGTGGCGATCGGACCCGGCAGGACGCCCATCACGCGCGTGCCCTGGCGCGCGAGTTCGGCGCGGATGCCGTTGGTCATCAGCAGAAGCGCGGCCTTGGAGCCGCACACCGAGCCGATGGCCGGGATCGAGACGCGCGCCAGCATCGAGATGACGTTGACGATCATTCCGCCGCCGTTGGCGGCGAGCACCGGCGCGAAGGCGCGGCACATGCGGAGCGAGCCCAGGTAGTTGGTCTCGACTTCCCGGCGCGTCGGCTCCATGGTTTCCGATCCGATGAGCGGCACGTTGAAGTTCACGCCGGCGTTGTTGACCAGCAGCGTGACGTCCCGGCATTCCTCCGCGGCGCGCGCCACCTGCGCGTCGTCGTCGATGTCGAGCGCCAGAACGCGGACGCGCTCGCCGTCGGCGAGATTCCCGGCGACCGACGGGTCGCGGACGCCGGCGTGGATCCTCGCGGCGCCGGCGGCGTCGAACGCCTCGACCAGCGCGCGGCCGAGCCCCCGGTTCGCCCCCGTCACGAGGACCGTCGCGGCGGAGATGTCCATGCGCGCCTCCCGGTCTCCGGACGGCCCTCAGCCCGCCCCGCCGGCGGGTTCCGACTCCGCCCACCGCGCCATCAGGCCGTTCGAGGAGACGCTCGCCGGATCCATCATCTTGCTGGCGACGTCGTGCCCGGCGACGGGCAGGCCGTCCGGATCGAGCGCGCCGACCTGCGCCAGCACCGAGGCCTGGTCCCAGTAGATGTGCTCGTGATACAGCTTGTCGCCGCGGAAGTTGACGACGGCGACGACCGGGATCTCGACGTACTTGCCGGTGGGCTCGATGCCGGGCAGCATCCAGTCGATCTCCCGGGTGTGGGTGAAGCAGAAAAGCAGCTCGTCCACGACCCTGTCGGCGCCGATGGTTCTGGAAACCGGCACGAGCCTGGTGTCTTCCGGGTTGGCGTGCACGAAATGGTTCAGGTAGAACCGGTGCAGTTCCTTGTGGCCGACGCCTCCCGTCAGGGTCGGGATGTGGTTGACGTAGGGCTCCGCCACCATCGTCGCCATCGTCGCGTCGACGTCGCGGGTCAGGAACTCGTGCTCGCAATGCCTGTCCCAGAGAGCCCCCAGGTCGTAGTGCGGGCCGAGCGCGCGCCGCAGGACGGCGATGGTCCGGGTGTGGGCCATCGAGGACGACGCCTTGTCGAACACGTCGCGGTCGCGGTTGTAGAATCCGTGGTCGGCGCCGGGGTAGCCGTGGATCTCGACGTCGTCCCGGCCGGCGAACGCCTCGCGAAGCGCGGTCACGTCTTCCGGAGGCATCAGCTCGTCGAGGTCGGGGCAATGGAAGAGCATGGGACACTTCACGTTCGCCGCCTCGTCGAGCAGCTGGGGCAGCCCGACGCCGTAGAACGAGACGGCGACGGCGGGATCCAGCCGGGCCGCGGTCAGGTAGGCGAGCTTGCCGCCGAGACAGAACCCCATGTAGCCGATGCCGCCCGTGCATTCGCCGAGCCCGGCGAGCGTCCTCATCGCGGCGTCGATGTCCTCGACGGCCTTGTCGACGTCGAAGCGCTCGAAATAGCCGAAAGCCTTCCCGAAATCGGCCTCGGAGTAGCCCAGCTCGACGCCCGGCTCGAGGCGCCAGAACATGTCCGGAACGAGAACGACGTACCCTTCCTCGGCGAAGTAGTCCGCCGTCGCCCGCATCGTCGGATTCACGCCGAAAATCTCCTGGCCGATGACCAGGCCCGGGCCGGATCCGGCCTCGGGCACGGCCAGGTATCCGTTGAAAGCCCCGCCGTCCGCGGCGGCGATCTCGATCGCGCGTCCTGCCATGGTGCCGCTCCCGCTGTTTTCGCAGGCTGCGCACTATAGGACCGAAGCGGCGCGTTCGCAATTTTCGGACGGCTTCCCCAGGAACGTTTCTTGTCGTGACCGAGTGCCGGCAGCGGGTGCGGATCCGCCTGGCGTGCGATCAAAGTCCGCTTCCCGGGGCCAGAACCGACCCCCGGACGACGAAACGCCCTACCGAACGACCCGCCGGACAGGAAATCGGCTCTGACGGCTTCCCCGACCGTCCGTCCCGGGATCCCGGCGGAGCGGGTTTCGTGGCCGAAGCGGGCACGGGCGCTGCCGGTTCCGCGCCCTCCGGAAGTCCGTTCCGCAAGCGTCGACCGATCCCTTCGCGGCCCCCGCAGGGGCCGCCCCGGGGTCCGCTGTCAGGTCGGCACGAGGATCTCCTTCCCGTCCGTCCGTTTGTCGTCGGTACGTGCAGGGTGAGCGGAAGCCCCGCCGAGGCGGCGCAGGACGGCGACCGTTGCGCCTCTTGGCCCGCGGGTCCGCCGGGAAGCGCCTGCCCGCGTTCCCGGTCTCGATCCCGGTCGGCGCATCAGGTCCGCAGCCGGATCCCGGCCGCCGTGCCCGCCCGTCCGGCGAGGCCGACTCCGGCGCGGATTCACCGCGCCTTCCGGCCGCGCGCGCGGCCCTCGAGGCCGCGCCGGAACCGGTCGACGTGAGGTCCGTCGGGAGGCATCTCGAAGACCGATTCCACCGACGTGTAGTCGAAATAGCCCATGCGCGCGAGGGGACGGCACTTCAGGATGTCGATGCGGCCGTCCTCGGAGATGACGTCGTCGCTGACATGCACGCCGACGACCTCGCCGACCACGACGTAGGTGAGGTTGTCGATCGAGTTCCCGGGCAGGGTCAGGGTCGCGTGGTAGCGGCATTCGAGATGGACCGGGGACGCCTTCACGCGCGGCGGCGCGACCAGTCTCGACGGCACCGTCTCGAGACCGGCGAGCGCGGCCTCGTCGACGTCGGGATCGACCATCCGGGCCGTCGTGCCGACCTGCTCGCGCAGCTCCCAGGTCGCCATGTTGCAGACGAACTCGCCGGTCAGAAGGGCGTTGCGGGCGCTGTCCTTGGGACCGCCGTCCTGGAAGCGCGAACCCGAGGAGAACATGACGTAGGGGGGATCGTAGCCGAGATTGTTGAACTGGCTGTAGGGCGCCAGGTTGACGACGCCCTCGGGGTCGAGCGTGGTGATCCAGCCGATCGGTCTCGGCACCACGATCGACTTGTAGGGGTCGCGGGGCAGTCCGTGATCGTTCCTGGCGGTTTCGTAGAACATGCCGGTCTCCCGGATCCGCCGCCGCGCGCGGGCGCGGTCAGTCCACGGCGACGTTGTCGATCAGGCGCGTCCGCCCGAGGCGCGCGGCGGCGAACACCCGAAGGCCGGGGCGGTATCGCGGCGCCGCCTCCAGCGTCGCGCCGTCGCGGACGTCGAGATAGTCGACGCGGTCGAAACCCGCCTCCCCGAGCCGCGCGCGGCCGCGCACGCGCAACTCGGCGGCTGGCGCTCCGGCCCGGAGGTCTCGCGCGGTCTCGGCAAGCGCCGCGTGAAGGGCCGGAGCGATCCGCCGCTGGGCGCCGGAAAGATAGGCGTTGCGCGACGACATCGCGAGTCCGTCGGCCTCGCGGACGACCGGCATCCTGACGACGCGGACCGGCAGTTCCAGATCCTCGACCATGCGCTCGACAATCCTGAGCTGCTGGTAGTCCTTCTCCCCGAAATACGCCGCGTCGGGCAGGCAATGCGCGAACAGCCGCGACACCACGGTCGCCACGCCGTCGAAATGCCCCGGCCGCGCGGCGCCGCAGAGCACGACCGCGAGTTCGGGCGCGGCCGCCACCGTGGTCTCCGGCCCGTCCGGATAGACGTCGGCGACGCCGGGGGCGTACACGATGTCGGCGCCGTGCTCGCGGAACAGTCCGAGGTCGCGCCGTTCGTCGCGGGGATAGCGGCCGAAGTCCTCGTCCGGTCCGAACTGGGTGGGGTTGACGAAGAGGCTCGCGACGACGACGTCGCAGTCCCGGCGCGCCCCGCCAAGCAGCGACAGATGGCCGTCGTGGAGCGCGCCCATGGTGGGAACGAGCCCGACCGAACCGCCGCGGCGGCGCCAGGGCGACAGCCGTTCCGCGATCTCGCGCGGCGTGCGCGCGGGAACCGGCAGGGTTCGGTCGGGCGCCGCCGGTTCCGCGCCTGCCGCGATCCCCGCCACCCGCGTTCAGGTCTTGAGTCGACGGATCTCCGCGCCGCCGGGCTCCGGCCCCCCGACGCAATGCTCGGGGGCCGGGAAGCGGCGGGCGCGGACGTCGGCGGCGTAGGCCGCCGCCGCCTCGCCCAGCTGCGGGCCGAGATCGGCGTACCGCCTGACGAACCGGGGCGTGAAGTCGTCAAACAGGCCGACCGCGTCCTCGGTCACGAGAACCTGGCCGTCGCAGGCCGCCGACGCGCCGATGCCGATGGTCGGCACCGCGACGGCGGCGGTGATTTCCCGCGCCACCGGCTCCAGCACGCTCTCGACGACCATGGCAAACGCGCCGGCGTCTGCCACCGCGCGGGCGTCGGCGACGATCGCGCGCGCGGCCCCGGTCTCCCGGCCCTGAACCCGGAATCCCCCGTGGGCGCGGACCGACTGCGGCATCAGCCCGACATGCCCCATGACCGGAATGCCGCGCGCGACAAGGAACTCCAGCGTCCCCGCCAGCGCCGCGCCCGCCTCGATCTTGACGCCGTCGCAGCCGGTCTCGCGCATGACGCGCGCGGCGTTGCGGTAGGCCCGCTCGGGCGATTCCTGGCAGGAGCCGTAGGGCATGTCGACGATCACGCAGGCGTGCCGCGCGTTCCGGGCGACGGCGGCGCCGTGGTTGATCATCATGTCGAGAGACACTGAGAGCGTCGTCTCGAAGCCGTAGACCACCATGCCCAGAGAGTCGCCGACCAGCAGGCAATCGACGTGCTCGTCGAGAATCCGCGCCGCCGGCGCCGTGTAGGCGGTGAGCGCCACGACGGGCTCGCCCCCCTTGCGCGCCGCCAAGTCCGGTGCCGATATCCTCCTGACCCGGCCAGAGGAGCTCATCGGTTTCCTCCGATGCCTGATGCGCCGACGCATCGAGGCCTGGTTCCCGAAAACGACGGGGGAACCTAGCAATCCGGCCCGTTCTGTCAACCGCGCCGGCCGCCCGCGCGCTACCCGGCCGCCGCCGATGTGCTACCATCGCCGCATGAAGGACGCCTCCCCGACGGTCGAAGCGGATTCCTCGAGCCCCGTCGTCAGGCTGCTGCCCAAGCACAGTCGCCGCGTCCGCGGCGGCCACCCGTGGATCTATTCCAACGAGATCGAGATGACCCGCGAGACGCGGGCGCTCTCTCCCGGCACGATCGTGGCCGTGACCGATTCCGGCGGCGAGAGGCTCGGATCCGCGACCTTCAACCCCGAGCACCTGATCGCCGCCCGCATGCTGTCCGGCCGCGACGGTCCCGCCGTCGCCGGAGACTGGCTCCCCGACCGGCTCCGAAAGGCGCTGGCGCTCCGGGACCGGTTGTTCGACCGGCCCCACTACCGCCTCGCGCACGGCGAGGCCGACGGGCTGCCCGGCCTCGTCGTCGACCGCTACGACACGCTCTGCGTCGCGCAGCTCAACACCGCGGGCATGGAACGGCTGGGCGGGGAGATCGAGGCGGCGCTTCTCGGTCTTCCCTCCGTCGACGCCGTCGTCCTGCGGCGCGACGGCAGCGGCCGCCGCTTCGAGGGACTCGCGAGCGAACCGCCCGTCGTCTCCGGCGACGTCGCCCCTCCGGTCGCCGTCGTCGAGAACGGCTTCCGCTTTCTCGCCGACCCCGTCGGGGGCCAGAAGACCGGGTGGTTCTTCGACCACCGCGAGAACCGCGCCCGTGCCGCCGGCCTGTCCCGGGGCGGCCGGGTTCTCGATCTCTACTGCTATCTCGGAGGCTTCGGCCTTCAGGCCGCCGCCGCCGGCGCGGTCTCGATCCTCGGCGTCGACAGATCCGAGGCGGCGCTCGACCTGGCGCGCGAGGCGGCCGGGAGCGCGGGCGTCGCGGACCGCTGCAGCTTCGTCCGGGGCGAGGTCTTCGACACGCTCGCCGGCCTCGAAAAGGACGGCGAGAGGTTCGACATGGTGATCGCCGACCCGCCCGCTTTCGTGAAGGTCCGCAAGGATCTGAAGCCCGGCCTCGCGGGATACCGCAAGCTCGTCCGGCTCGCGGCGGCGGCGACCGCCCCCGCCGGCATCCTGTGCGTCGCCTCCTGCTCGTTCCACGTCGACGCCGGGGCGCTCGGGGAACAGGTCCGCCGCGGACTGCGCGATGCCGGCCGCTCCGGCCGCATCCTGCATGTCGGAGGCGCGGGGCCCGACCATCCGGTTCACCCGTCGTTGACGGAAAGCGCCTACCTGACGTGCTATTTTCTGCAGCTGGACTGACCGGCGGGCAGGGCTCCGCCATCGACCGTCCATTCGAGGCCATCCCGCGAGGAGACATGCGATGCTGAAGATCCTGGGGCGCGCGACTTCATCGAACGTGCAGAAGGTCGTCTGGCTGTGCAACGAGATCGGCCTGCCGTTCGAGCGCACCGACGTCGGCGGCCCGTTCGGCGGCAACGATCGGCCCGAGTACCTGGCGCTCAACCCCAACGGCGTGATCCCGACCGTCGACGACGATGGCTTCGTGCTTTGGGAATCGAACGCGATCGTGCGCTATCTCGCCGAGAAGCACGCCGCCGGGACGCCGTTCTGGCCCGACGACCCGCAGACGCGCGCCAGCGCGGGGCGCTGGATGGACTGGTCGACATCCACGCTCGCCGGGCGCCATGTCCCCGTCTACCAAGGGCTCGTCCGGCTTCCCGAGGCGGAGCGTGATCACGCGCTCATCGCCTCGTCCCGCGAACTCTGGAGCAAGGCCAACGCCGTCCTCGAGACCTGGCTCTCGGCCCGCCCCTATCTGTCCGGCGACAGGTTCGGGATCGGCGACATCCCGGCCGCCCCGTTCACCCATCGATGGTTCAATCTCCCCATCGAGCGCGAGGAATACCCGGCCCTGCGCCGCTGGTACGACACGCTCTGCGAACGTTCCGCGTTCCGGGAAAGCGTGATCGACATCGGGCTTCACTGACGGGTTTTCCCCCACGGGCGGAAGGCGTCGGGCGGAGCGCCGCCGGAACCCGCTCGCGGGAACCGGCAACGGCCGGTCAGCGCCGGAACGTCAGGAATCTGCGCCTGCGCCTGAACCCCGCCCACCACAGAGCCAGGCCGATCACCCCGAAAACCGACCACGCGGGAAAGCCGAGAACGCGCTGGAGGACGGCTTCCCAGAGCCAGGCGGAGACGTATCTCTGGACCACGGCCTGCGAAAGGTTGAGAGAACCGGTCTGGAACATCTGGTCGGCGCGAAACCATATCTCGCCGAGCGCGACCGTCCGGTATTCGCGGTTCTCGAAGACGAGAAACACCTCGTAGCCAGCGGCCGCGACCGCGAGCAGCAGGAAAACGTAGCCGAGACCGCGAACAGCCATGCCGACCTCTCCCTCGCCGAAAACCCGGCGCACCGGCCATCGACGCGCCGCCGCGACGGGCAAGTCGGCATGTGCAAGGTAGACGAGACGGGCGGGAAAGTCACGTGCCGGGTCCGGAAACCCGGAAGGATCCCCCGGCGCCCGGAACGCATCCGGGAACCCCGGAGACGCGCGGAGATCTTGCCGGCCGCAACCGCATCGTCCATATTCCGGCGAACGGAGAGATGGCCGAGCGGCTTAAGGCGCACGCTTGGAAAGCGTGTATACGGTGACCCCGTATCGTGGGTTCGAATCCCACTCTCTCCGCCACCCGCGGATCCGGCAACCGCCACGACGGGGCGCCCACCCGGAGCGGATGCCCGGCCAGCGCGGGACGGTTCCGGCGGGGCCCGAGCCGCCGCTCCTTGCGGCGGCGGCGCTATCGCACGTGGAGGCGGATCTCGCCGACCGTCACCGCGCCGCCGGTCATCGCCCGGATCCGGACGCGCTCGCTCGCGAGACCGATCCCCGCCAGCGTGCCGAGAAGCCTTTCGGCCCGCGCCGTCAGTTCGGGTGGAAAGTCCTGCCCGGACGGCGCCACGGCGACCAGATCGAGGCGAAGGTCGGGATCCCGTTCCAGGGCGCGGCCGATTTCCCGGCGGACCAGCTTCCCGGAAGCGACATCGCCGCCCGAGAGGCGGATGACGACGAGCGGCGGCCGGCTCTCCGCCGATCCGGGCGGCGCGGAGGCGGGGGCGGCCGCCGCGCCCTTTCCCGCGAGAAGCGGAAAGACCGTTTCGGCCGCCGTCGAGCAGCCGGCCGCCGCCAGGCCGGCCAGAACCAGCGCCGCTGCGGCGGACGGTCCCGGCTTCCGCGGGACGGCGCCGGTCACGGCGCGGCCTCCGTTTCCCGCCCTTCGCATGCCACCACGGAGACCCCGGCCCCCAGGGTCTCGCGGGCGATCCCCACGAGATGGCGGCGGTGGGTGAAAAACAGCACCTGCGTTCGCCCCGCCAGATCCCGGATCGCCTCGAATCCGGCGGCCGCCCGCGCGTCGTCGAAATTCACGAACAGGTCGTCCGCGACGAAGGGCAGCCCGTCCGTCCGTTGCAGGTACTCCCCGATCGCGGCGAGACGCAGCGCGAGATAGAGCTGGTCGACGGTTCCGTCGCTCATCCCTCCGACCGGCACGTCCGATCCGTCCGGTCGCGTGCCGGTCAGGATCGGCCGGTCGCGGCTGTCGTGGTCGATCCGGAGCGCCGAGAAGGAGCCGCCGGTGAGAATCCCGAACGTCTGCCCGGCGCGAGCGAGCAGGGGGCCCTGCCTCTCCCGCCGGTAGCGGTCGATGGCCCATCGCAGCAGGATGGCGGAGCCTCGCGTCCGAACGTAGAGTTCGGCCGCCTGCGTCATCCCCGAAAGGGCGTCCTGGCGTTCGGCCTCGGCCCTGGCCGCGGCGTCGCCGCCGCCGGCCTCGTCGAGGGCCCGCTCGGCCTCGGAGAGCGCCACCGCCGCCTCGTTCCTGCGCCGCTCGGTCTCCTGAAGGCGTTCCCCGGCCTCTTTCTCCTTCACCGCGATCCGGTTGGGATCCTCGTCGACGCAGTCCCGGACGAGATCCTCGAGGGGGATCCCGTCGCCCGAGGAGGCGAGATCCGTTTCCAGCTGCCGGAGGGTCCGCTCGAGCGCGCGGCGTTCGTCGGACCGGCGAACGGCCTCGTCCAGCGCGTCGTCCCCCTCGGTTCCGGCCGCCTTCGCGAGACGGCCGATCGCGGTTCCGGCCCTGGCCCGCTCCGGCTCGAGTTCGGCGATCCGCTTGCGGACTTTCTCCGCCTCCGCCGTCCGGGCCTCGTGCCGGTCGCGGTTCCGTTCGGCCGCCGTCCGGCGCCGTTCGAGTTCTCGCACGGCGTCGTCGGGCGTCCTGTCGGCGAGATCGGGGGCAAGCGCCGAAACCAGCCCGGAGACCTGCGTCTCGAACGCGGCGATGTCGCGCGCGATCTTGGAGATCCTGTCTTCGCGAAGGCGCTCGATCTCCTCGTCCAGCCGGCGCATGCGGTCCATGGTCTCGATCCGCGCCTCGGCCGTTTCGGGAGAGGTGTCCGCGGGCAGGCCGAGATCGCGCACGAGTTCCGACCACCGCGCGTGCCACCGCGACCGCGCCTCGCCCGCCTCGTCGGCGAGCTTGCGCAGGCGGATCTCCTCGTCCCGGGCCTGCGCGATGTCGCTCTCCAGTTCCCTGCGCTCGCGCACGGCCTCCTCGAGGCGGCCGTGCAGGTCTTCGGCCGACGCCAGCAGCACCGCCAGCGGGCTTTCGGGATCCGGCGCCCGGCCAAGCTTCGTCAACCGGTCCGCGAGGCTTCCCGCGGCTTCCCGCTCGATCCCGCGCCGGACCGCGAGCCGGCTTTCCGCCTCCCGCCTGCGGTCGACGGCCTCGGCCAGCGCCGCCCGGGTGTCGGCCCACTGTTCCATGACGTCGGGCGCGAGCGGCTCGAAGGGCGCGGCATCCCACATCCGGTTCCATTCGCGTTCGAGCTCCCGGTCCCGTTCGTCGAGGGCCTTCCCGCTCCGCTCGAGTGCCGCTTCCAGCCGCTCCGCGCCCGCGAGCGCGCGCGAGCGTTCGGCCAGGAGGGCGGACGCCTCCGCGGTCTCGAAACGCCGGTCCGCCAGCCGGTCGGCGTCCCGCATCGCCTCTTCCACCGCGTCCGAGAGATCCGGAGGCCGCTCCCGGCTCTCCCCGTTCTCCGCGAGCCCGGCCCTGACCCGCCGCCACAGGTCGTCGCGGCGTCGCCTCGCCTCCGCGACCTCCTCCGGCGACACGCTGTCGCCGTGGTCGCGGAGGAGCTCGAGTTCGCTCCGGAGGCGGCCGGTCTCCGCGTCGGCGGCGGTCCGTTTCCGCCGAAGCTCGCGGCGGTCGTGCGCGAGCTCCTCCCGCACGGCGCCATGGGCCCGAATCGCGGTCTTCGAGGGCGCCGCGACCGCGAGCGCCCGTTCCTCGTCCTCGATGGCCGGGCGAAGCCGTTCGCGGAGCTCCCGGACCCGTCGTTCGGCATCCGAAAGATCGCGTTCGGCGGCGAGCCGGCGCTCCGCGACGTCTCCGCGCCCGAGGAGCGCGCCGATCGCCGCGGCAAGTTCCGACGGATCGGGCGGCTCGGAGCCGGTCTCGCCGCGGCGCAGCAGCCTGCCGAGACGGTCCCGATGCGTCTCCAGTTCCGCGGCACGACCGTCGGCGTCCGCGTTCAGCCCGGCGAGCGCGCGGAGTTCCCACTGCACCTCCTGCGTCGCGCTTGGCGGCGGAAGGCGTTCGGCGAGGGCGGCGGCGTCCCGGTCCCGCCAGCCCAGCTCGCCGGCGCGCCGGCGCAGTTCGGTCTCCAGGGTCTGGAGCTCCGCTTCCCGCTTCGGAAGGTCGTCTCTCTCGGGCGCGATCTCGATGCCCCGCCTGTCGAGTTCCGCGATCCGCGCGCTTTCCTCCACGAGGCGTCGGTCCCAGACGATCTCCCCGATCTCGCGCTCGATCTCCCCGAGCTGCCGTGACAGGACATCGGCGCGGGCGGCGTTCTCGTCCAGCGTCTGCCGCGACGCGGCAAGCGTTTTCGCGGCGTTCTCGGGCAGCGCGGCCGCGCCCTCGAGCCGGCGCAGCTTCTCCATGACGGCCTCTCTCCGCCGCACGTCGGCGAGCACGCGCCGGATGCGGGACAGCCGTCCCCAATCCGCGAAGGCCGAGCGGTATTCCTCGTCGATGCGGTCGCGGTCGCGCCGCGCCTCGTCGCGGGCGTTCCGGAGTTCGCGCCAGCGCCCCGTCGTCAGGGTGCATTCCCGGAGCGTCCTGCGCGCCTCGTCGTTGCGCTTCTCGGCCGCGTGGTACCGGCGGCGTCCGGCTCTTCGGGGGCCCCACAGGCCGTCGGCTTCTTCCGACAGCGAGCGAAGCGCTTCGCGGAAGTTCGCGAGGCCGGCGCCCGCGGCGAAGATCGCCTGGCCGGCGTCGTCTTCCGGATCCAGCATCGCCCGGCCGCCCTCCTCGAGGCGCCCGTGATCGAGGCAGAACATCCGCGCGAAGAAATCGCGGTCGGCCCCGCCGAGAAGCGCGCGCAGCCGGCGCTCCCCGTCGACCAGAGGAACCCCGGCCGCGTCGACCAGCGAATCCTTGGCGCTCTTGCGGCGCACGAGCCCGAAGGCGCCGGCGGCGTCCTCGAGCACGCCGCCGATCCGCATCTTCCCGTAGGGGTGCAGGAAGCCGTGCGGCGAGCGCAGCGGAATGCCGAACAGCAGATCCTCGAGGGCGGCGAGCGCGGTCGACTTGCCGGCCTCGTTCGGTCCGAACACGACGTGGAGATCGGGATCCCCGTCCGGGAACTCGAGGGTCCGGTCCGTGAAGTGCCCGTAGCCGAGCAGGTCGAGCCGCGCGAGCCTCATGCCCCGCGTCCGGCGAGGCGCGCGCGGAGATAGGGGGTCAGCTCCCGGATCAGCGCGGCGTGGTCGCCCTCGACGGCGGCCCGGAACGCGCCGTCCTCCGCCGCCGCCCGGATCTCGGCGGGCAGCCGGCCGGCCAGCCTGCCGATGTCCTCGTCGAGCCGGCGCACGAGATCCGGATCGTCTTCGGCGTCCCCGAGCAGGCGCCCGAGCTCGCCGACGGCGTCGTCGTCCGGGGCCGTCGCCGCGGGCCCGGTCGCGACGACGACCTTCTCGATCCACGCCACGCCGTCTCCGAGGCCGAGCGCGGCCGAACGGGCCTCCTCGACGAGTTCGCGCTCGGCGGCGAGAATCTCGCCGTGGATCTCCGAGCGCCCCCGAAGCTCGATCCGGCAGGCTAGCAGGCGTCCGTCCGCCCGTTCCGCGACGGCCGCCTCGACCGCGCCGCGCATGCCGTCGACGACGTCCTCCACGGTCGCCGCCGCGCCGACGTCCGCCGCCACCGCGGCCCAGCGCACCACGTCCTCGTGGCGCCACCGGAGATCCACCACCTCCCTGTCTTCGACGGACACGAGAACCGCGCCCTTGGCGCCGGTCTCCCGGATGTGGCGGCCCTGCAGGTTGCCGGGGAACACGACGTGGGGCCGCTCGTCGCGCACGATCTCCGCCCGGTGCACGTGGCCGAGGGCCCAGTAGTCGTAGCCCTTGGCGACGAGTTGGGGAAGCTCGCACGGCGCGTAGTTCTCGTGGCCGCCGCGGCCGTCGAGGGCGGTGTGGAGGACGCCGATGTTGAAGACGCCCTCGACGGGATCGGGGTAGCCGGGAACGAGATTCCGGGTCTCGGCCGCTTCCGCGAAGCTCTGTCCGTGAAGCGCGACGCCCAGTTCGTCGAAACGGAAGGTCTCCGGCTTCCCCGCCGGGAAGACGCGCACGTTGCCGGGCAGGGAGAGGGATCTGGTGAGCCGGCTTGCGGCGTCGTGGTTGCCGTGGAGAACGCAGACCGGGATGCCGGCCTCGTTGAGCCGGCCCATCTGGCTCGCGAAGAACAGTCCGGTGTGGCAGTCGCGCCAGTCCCCGTCGTAGAGGTCGCCGGCGATCACCAGAAGGTCGACCCGTTCCTCGATGGCGGTTCCGACGAGCCTCCGGAACGCCTCGCGCGGCGCGCCGCGTATGCGTTCGGCGACCCGGCCATCGTGTCCGGACAGCCCCCTGAGAGGGCTGTCGAGATGGATGTCCGCGGCGTGGAGAAAGCGGAACGGCATCACCGGGCGCGCCGCTCGGCGTCCGCCCGGCGGCTCCGCACGCCGGGGCCGGCTATTCGGCCGCGGCCGCCCGCGCGGCCGAGACGTTTCGCAGAATCGCCGGGAGAATCCGCCCCTCGGGGTTGGCGATCTCGACGCAGACCTCGAAGTGGTTGAAGCCCTCGAGCACGATCTCCTCGACCGGATGCCCGGCGGCGCGCCAGGCCGCGGCGAATTCGCCGTTCTGGCGCCGGAACTCGGCGAGTTCCCCGTCCCCGTGGACGCTGACGACCGGGCATCCGCGTTCGGGGACATGGTGGATGGGGCTGTTGCGGAGCGCGGACCTCTCGGTCAGGTCGAGATAGGCGTTGCGGTGGCTGAGCCGCACGGGCTCGAGGTCGAACATGCCGCTCATGGGCGCGCCGCTCTTGACCAGATCGGCGGGCAGGCCGTAGCCGCCCCGCCAGTCGGTCGTCAGCATCATGCCGCAGAGGTGGCCGCCGGAGGAGTGGCCGGCGACGTGGATGTCGTCAGGGTTCCAGCCGCGCTCGCCGGCGTTGCGGTGGACCCAGGCGATGCCGGCGCGGCACTGGCGCACGATCTCGTCGAGCGGAACCTCGGGCGCGAGCGCGAAGCCGAGAACGACGAGGCTGACCCCGGCGGCGACGAAGGGAGGGGCCAGAAAGGAGTAGTGGTCCTTGCTCGTCCGCGTCCAGGCGCCGCCGTGGCAGTAGACGAGCACCGGTCCGCCCTTGCCGCCGGCGGGAAAGACGTCGAGCCGCTCGGCGAGCGTGGGGCCGTAGGGGACGTCGGCGTCATGCGGGATGCGACGGCGGACGTCCTCGCTCCGGGCGAGATTGCGTTCGGAATAGCTCTCGGGATCGGAAACCAGGGAGGCCTGGTTGTAGTTCGCGTCGAGCTCTTCCTGCGTGTAGCCGCGCCAGACCCTGTCGCTCATGACGTTTTCCCCGGATCCTGTTCGTCCGGGGCGGATTCTGCGTCGGATCGCGCCCGGGCGCAACAGTGCCCGCGGCCGGCGCGGCTCCATGAATCCGTCGGACACGGCGGAGAGAACCGGTCGGCGCCGGCCGGTCCTGTCCCGCGGACGCGCGCGACGCGGGGCCGTTCGTCACGGACGGAAAAGGACTCCCGCGCCCGGAATCAGGCCGCTTCCCCGCAAGACCTTCGAGGCTGTCCGGC
The DNA here is from genome assembly GCA_965214975.1 of Alphaproteobacteria bacterium. Lineage (GTDB taxonomy): Bacteria > Pseudomonadota > Alphaproteobacteria > MPNO01 > UBA830 > JAJEBT01. Next base: position 2,661,797 of record OZ244055.1, on the reverse strand, counting down.
GGCCCGTCTTTCATCGGGAAGATCCGTGACGCGGTCGGCCTCCGTTCCCGGGCAACGCGACGGTTCCGCGTGTTGGCGGGAAGAGCCGGATCCGGGCGCCCGGGCGCCCGGCCCCCAGGTTCCGGTCGCCGTCTCGCCCGGGTCGTCGCCGGAGTCCCGCCTTGCCTGTCGCGCCGCATGCGACGGCGGAACCGGTTCCAACGGATCTCTCGGACTTCACGCGCCACCACCGGAACGCGTCGTCGCGAGGGTGCCCGGAAAGAGCGTTGCGGGGCATGGGCGGGACGGTGCCCCGCGGCGCCCCCCGCTTGACAGGAGACTCATTGCCAACCATATTGTTGCCAACTATGTCGTTGCCAACGAGCCGGTTGGAAAAAAGAGATGCCGAGAGGGCGGGAGCGGCCGCATCGCATCATGCCGGAGGGCCGGCTGCGCCGGAACGCCCGGGATCTCCTGGGGAGGATGACCATGATCCTGTCGGGCGGCACCGGCCTCGAGCCGCTTTCGGAACGGGCGGGACCGAGCACTCATGCCAACGTCCTTGTGGCCCGCGACCCGAACCCCCGGAGCGGAGAGGTCGCCGTTTCCTGCCTGTCGGAGTCGGCGCGGACTCGCGAGACCGGTCTTTCGCTCGAGGTTCGTCGGGCCGTGCGCGAACGGCTCCGACGCCGCATCCCCCGTCACGCGCGGATGCATTTCGGCGGGATTCGCGACTGCCCGCGGCATGCGGGGCGTCAGGCTGCCCCGGACGCCCTTGAACCGTTGACCTCCCCTGCCGTCGACGGCCTCCTGGAGGGCGCTTCGGTCGATCGTTGCGGGAATCGTTTCGGCACCGGCCTCGAAGAGGCCGGACCGGGGGCGCCGTCGGTCGAGTGCGTGCTGCATGTCCTGTGCCATAACGGCTATCAGGAGCCGCTGGGTGCCGACCACCGGTTCGAATCGGGCCTTCTCGAAGACTGGTGGAAGAACCGCTATGGCGGGAACTTCCAGCCCGCAACGGCGACCGGGCGCCGGGCCCGGAAGAACCGCTAATGATTGCCAGGAAGCACAATCCGGGCTTCCTCTCCGACGACGAGCTCGTCGGATCCTTTTGCGTGCGAACGGTGGAGCTCGCCTCGCTGGTCGAAACCCTGCGCGAATGCTCTGGCAGCGCGAACACGCATCAGATCGTCATCGGACCGCGCGGCAGCGGCAAGACGACTCTCCTCCTGAGAGTCGTGTCCGAGGTACGTCGCGACACCGAACTCGCATCGCGCTTTTTTCCCGTGGTCTTCGCGGAGGAAAGCTACCAGGTCTCGACCGCCGGCGAGTTCTGGCTCGAATGCCTGTCGCGCCTCGCAGACCAGGCGCCCCGCGGCGAAAACGACCCCGACCTGCGGCTGAGTTTCGGGGAATTGCGGGAGATCCGGGACGACCGGCTGCTCGGGGACCGTTGCCTGGGCGTCCTGCAGGACTTCGCGAACCGGGAAGACAGGCGACTGGTGCTTGTCGTCGAGAACCTGAACATGATGTTCCGGGACATGGCGGACGCCGCCGCCAAATGGCGGCTGCGCCATGTGCTCCAGACCGAGCCGCGGATCGTCCTCCTGGCGAGCGCGACGAGCCGGTTCGAGGGCATGGACGATCCCGAGGAGGCTCTGTACCAATTCCTCCGGGTGCTGTTCCTGCGGCCTCTCGGCCCGGACGACTGCGCTGTCCTGTGGCGGAGCGTTTCGGGCCGGCGGCGGGATCCGCAGACGATCCGGGCGCTGCGGATCCTGACCGGCGGCAACCCGCGCCTGCTGACCGCCGTGGCCCGCTTCGGCGCGAGACTGTCGTTTCGCGAGCTGATGGCGGATCTCCTCGACCTGGTGGACGACCACACCGAGTACTTCAGGAGTCACCTCGACGCGTTGCCGGCGCAGGAACGCCGCGTCTATCTGGCCCTTGCCGAGCTGTGGAAACCCGCGACCGCTCGGGAGATCGCGGGCCGGGCGCGGCTCGACACCAGCAAATGCAGCGCGCAACTCGCGCGCCTGACCGACCGGGGCGCGGTGGAAGTGACCGGCGGCACGGCGCGACGCAAGCTGTACTGCCTGGCCGAACGGCTCTACAACGTCTACTACCTGATGCGCCGGGCTCGCGGCCCCGCTCCCCTGGTCGAAGCGCTGATCCGCTTCATGGAGGGGTACTACCGGGCGCACGAACTGAAGGCGCTGGCGGTCGGCATCGCCCGCGAAGCTTCTGAAACAGGCGGCGAGGTTACGCCGTTCCACCGCATCGCCTTCGAGAAACTGGTCGACCTTCCTTCCCTGGAGGCCCATCGCGACGAATTGCTGTCGCTTGCGCCACCTAACCCCGCCCTTGCCGGCCGGGACGGCGACAGCCTCCGTCCCGCCACGCCGGCATCCCGCGCCAGGGAGCTTTTCGAGAACGGCCATTCGCTGGCGAAGAGCGGACTGCTGCAGGAAGCCCTTGCCCCGTGGGACGAGCTCGTGCGCCGTTTCGGACGAAGCGACGCTCCGGACGACCGCAGGCAGGTCTCGCTGGCGCTGGCCGGCAAGGGGAAGGCGCTCAGGCGTCTGGGCCGGGCCGGGGAGGCCCTTGCGGTCTGGGACGACATCGAGCGGCGCTTCGGGGGAAGCCGGGGGCCCGCAATGTCCGAGGCCGTCGCGCACGCTCTCCTCAACAAGGGTGTCGCGCTTTCGACCCTGAACCGGGCCGAGGAGGCCCTGACGGTCTGGAACGAGCTGACGGACCGCTACGGAGCAAGCGGCGAGCCGGCGATTCTCAAGCAGGTCGCGGGCGCGCTGGTCGGCAAGAGCGCCACGCTGGTCGGCACGGGTCGGCCGGAAGAGGCGCTCGCAGCCTGCGACACGGTTCTCCGGCGTTTCGGATCGGGCGAGGGATCGACCTGCACCGAGGAGGTGTCGGTGGCTTTCGCCAACAAGATTTTCGCTCTCGTCCTTCTGAACCGTTCAGAAGAAGGGCTTGCGGTCTGCGAGGAGGCCGTCGAGCGTTTCCGGAGGACCGGTCGGCCCGTGCCTCCGGAGACGCTCGCGGGTTTCCTCGTGTCGAACGCCGACCTGCTCGCGCGGCTGAACAGGGCCGGGGAGGCTGTCGCGATCTGGAACGAGGTCGTGCGGCGCTTCGGGAAAAGCGACGATCCGCCGCTGCGCCACGCCGCCGATGCGGCCCTGCTCGGCCTGGCCGAGCACGAGTTGGCGCGGGGCGGGATCGCGGCGGCGACCGAGCACGCGAACCGGGTGCTGCACAGGGAGGCGGATTTCCCGGAAGGTCGATGGCTTGCCCACCTCCTTCGCGCCCGGGCCCGCCTCGCGGAAGGCGACGAAACGGCATGCGTTCGCGATGTCGAGGCGGGGCTGGGCATCCTTCCGGTTCTTGGCTTCCTCCCGAAGGAAGCGCTGGACGCCCTGTCCGAAATCGCGGTGGATCTCGGCCCGGCCGGATTGCGCGATCTCGTCCGGGAATCGCCGGCCTCCGACCTCCTGCTTCCCTTCACGACGGCCCTCGAACGCGAACTCGGGCTGGAACCCGGAGCGGCGTGGGAGGTCGAGGAAGTCGCCCGGGACATCCGGCGGGATCTCGAGGCCCGGCGAAGACGGCGCGAAAACCGCTGAGAGACGTCGGACACGACCCGGCTCCCGTCCTGCGGGATCCCCCTGTCGCGCCGCGCTGCCGTCCGGTGCGCGGGGGTTCGCCCGCCCGGCGGCGCCCGTCTTCCCGGATCCGGACGGATCCCCGTCCGCGGATCAGGGAACCGCGGCTCCGGTCCGAGCCCGTTTCTCGAACCACGTGTTGAGAAGGACTCCGCCGAACACCGCCGCGCCGCCGATCCAGATCCGGATGTCGGGGATTTCGGCGAAGAACAGCCAGCCGGCAAGCCCGGCGAGAACCAGCTTGGTGAAGTCCGCGGGCAGGACGACGGTCGCGTCGGCCTCGCGGAACGCCTGCGAGAGCGAGAGTTGGGCCGCCGCGCCGAACAGGGCGATGACGGCGATCACCAGCAGCTGGCCGGGCGTCGGCCACTGCCAGGCGAACAGGGCGGCGACCAGCGTGAACGGCACCTGGAGAATCGAGGCGTAGAGCGTCAGCGTGACCGGGGACTCGGTGCGCGCAAGCACCTTGATGACGACGAGCGCGAACCCCCACGTGACCGCCGAGACCGCCAGAAGCGCGGAGCCGAGGCCGATCTCGACCGACCACGGCCGGAGGATGTAGAGCGCCCCGCCGAGCCCGAACAGCATCGCCCCGGCGCGGCCGGCGGAGACCCGCTCGCCGAGAACGACGATGGCCGCGAGCGCAGCGATCAGCGGAGCGGCGAAGGTGAGCGCGACGACCTTGGCCAGGGGCTCGAGCGTGAGCGCGACGAAATAGGTGAGCATGGCGACGACGTTGAGCAGCGCGCGCAGGCCGAGAAGCGGCAGCCGGCGGGTGCGCAGCGGATTCCTTCCGCTCCGCAGGAAGAACGGCGCCATCAGGGCGATGCCGACGAGATGCCGGAACAGCGCGATGACGAACGGATGCACCTCGTCGGCGACGTGCCGGATCGTGACGTTCATGCCGACGAGACAGAACGCGGAGGCGATCATGAGAGCGACGCCGCGCACCGGCGGCGGCACGGCGCCGCGGAGGCGCGGGATCATCCGGGTTCCCCGGTCAGGCCCGCGCGCCGGTTTCCCGGGTCTCGGCGCGGCGGACCGGAACGTCGGCGAGATCCGCGACGCGCGGGCATCCGAGCTGGCCGAGCGTCGCGCCGAGCTCCTCGGCGACCGTCTCGATCAGATGCCCCGGTCCGGCCGCCCCGAGCGCGCCCAGACTCCACAGGAAGGCCTTGCCCGCGAACGCGGCGCTCGCGCCGAGCGCGACGGCGCGCGCGACGTCGACGCCGGAACGCACACCGCTGTCCATCAGCACCGTGGTCCGGCGGCCGACCGCGCGCGCGATCTCCGCCAGCGCGTTCACGGCCGGCGGCAGACCCTCGATCTGGCGGCCGCCGTGGTTGCTGACCAGGATGCCGTCGACCCCCAGCCCCGCCGCTTTCTCGGCGTCCTCCGCGTGCAGGATTCCCTTGACGACCAGCGGTCTCTTCCAGCGGTCGCGGTAGAGCGCCACCTCGTCCCAGGTGAAGGCGCCGCCGCTCTCGCGGCGCACGAACTCCGCCGCCTCCGCGAGGCCGGCGCCCGGCCCCATGTAGGGCGCGACCGAGGCGAAGCGCGGCATGCCGTGGCGCAGAAGGGCCGTCATCCACGCCGGCGACGACAGGGCGTCGAGGCGGAGACGCGCGGACAGCCGGAAGGGCGTCGCGATGCCGCTTCGCACCTCGCGCGGCCGGGTCGTGCGGATCGGGGTGTCCATGGTCAGCGCGAGGACGTGGATTCCCGCGGCCTCGGCGCGGTCGACGAGGTCGAGGCCGATCCGGTGCCCGTCCCGGGCGAACCGGTAGAGCTGCAGCCAGGCGACGTCCGGCGCGAGTTCGGCCGCCCGCTCGACGGTGATGCCGGACAGCAGCCCCATGACCCAGGGGACGTTCGCCCGCTGCGCTGCGGCCGCGAGACAGGCTTCGGCCCCGGGAAGGGCGGTGCCGGGGCTGCCGATCGGGGCGATGCCGAAGGGCGCGGCGTATTCGCGCCCGAAGACCGTCGCCGTCGTCGGGGGCGGCTCGGCGACCCGCCCGTAGCGGGGCGTCAGCTCCACGGCGTCGAGCGCGGCCCAGTTGCGCGCGATGCCGCCGTCCGACCCCGCGCCGCCGTCGGCGTACTCGAAGGCGAAGTTCGGGAGCCTGCGGCGCGCGCGGGCGCGCAGGTCCAAGGCCGTCGGAAACCGGCGTTTCAGCTCGGTGCGGTCCATGCCGCTCACGGCTCCAGGGTCAGGGCGATCTTCCCGAAATGGAGGTTGTCGCGCATGCGCGCGACCGCCCGGGGCGCCTGCTCGAGCGGGAACACGCGGTCGATCGGCAGCGAGATGCCGCCCGCCGAGACGGCGTCCCAGAGATCCTCCTTCATCGCCCGCACGATCCCGCGCACCTCCTCGACGGTTCGCGTGCGGAAGGTCACGCCGACGTAGCGGATGCGGCGGAGCGCGTGGAGTTCGCAGTCGAACCCGGCGGTCCGCCCGCCGAGGCGCCCGACGTTGACGATGCGGCCGAGGACGCGCGTGGCCGCGAGGTTCCCGTTGACCGCGTAGCCCGAGATCTGGTCGACGAGCAGGTCTACGCCGCGGCCGCCGGTCGCCTCCAGAACCCGGTCGACCCAGCCGTCCTCCCTGGAATCCACGGCGAGATCGGCCCCGAACCCGGAGAGCCGGCCGCGCCGTTCGGCGTTGGTCGAGGAGCCGATCACGAGGCCGGCCCCCAGCATCCTCGCGACCTGCAGGCCGACCAGCCCGACGCCGGAGCTCGCGCCCTGGATCAGGACCGCCTCGCCGGCGGCGAGCTCCCCGGCGGTCGCGAGCGCGTTGTGCATGGTCTGGAGGGCGACGGGCAGGGTGGCGGCCCGCGTCCACTCCATGCCGGGGTCGGGCAGCGGAACGGCGCGCCCCCAGTCGGCGACGGCGTACTCCGCCCAGCCCGCGGCGCCGGAACACATGACGCGGTCGCCGACCGCGAGCCGGCCGCCCTGCGCGGCGACATCGCGTCCGACCTCGACGACCTCCCCGGCGAACTCGATGCCGATCACGGTGCCCGGGCCGCCGGCGCGGCCATGGGCCCGGCCCATGGCGACACCGGCGTCCGCCCGGTTCAGGCCGCAGGCGCGGACGCGGATCTTGACCTCGCCGGCGGCGGGGACGGGCTGCCGGACCTCCGCGAGTTCCGGGCCGTCCGTCCCGACGACGACGGCCTTCATGCGGGATTCGGTGGTCATCGGCGGGCCTCCGGCACGGCCGCCGGCGCCGCGCGTCGCGCGCGGCCGCCGGTTCGGCGTCCCCGGGGGCACGTTTACGCCAACTTCGCGCGCGTTCCAAGCGCGGGCCCGCTCCGGCGCCTTGCCGGGCGTCCGCGGGCCCGCCATCATGCGCGCCGGGAGGACACGCTCGTGAACGCTGGCGCGGCGCGCGGCTACAGGAACATCCGGGAACATCTCGCGGCTCTCGACGAGGCGGGGCTGCTGGCCGTCGTCGATGTTCCCATCGACAAGGATTCCGAGCTGGTTCCGCTCGTGCGCTGGCAGTTCCGCGGGGGGATCCCGGAGGCCGAGCGCAAGGCGTTCCTGTTCACCGATGTCGTCGACGCGACGGGGCGGCGCTACGACATGCCGGTCGCGGTCGGCGCGCTCGCCGCCAGCGCCGCCGTCTATTCCGTCGGCATGGGGCGGCCGCCGGACGAGATCGGCCGGTGCTGGCAGCGCGCCGTCGCCGGGCCAGTGGCGCCGGTCGAGGTGTCCGATCCCGCCTGCCAGGAACTGGCGTTCGAGGGCGACGCCCTGCTGTCCGGGCACGGGCTCGACGCGCTGCCGGTTCCGGTGTCCACGCCGGGCTACGATTCGGCGCCCTACCTGACCGCGACGGCCTGCGTCACCGAGGATCCGGACACCGGCGTCCGGAACGTCGGAACCTATCGCGGCGCCCTCAAGGCGCCCGACCGCATCGGCCTCAAGCTGTTCATGAATCTCGGCCAGGGCGCGGCCGCGCACTGGCGCAAGTACCGCGCCCGGGGCGAGCCGATGCCGATGGCGATCGTGGTCGGATGCCCCCCGGCGGTCGCCTATGTCGGCCCGCAGAAGCTTCCGCTGGACGTCGACGAGCTCGGGGTCGCCGGCGGCATCGCCGGCGCGCCCATCGGAATCGCGCGGGCCCGAAGCGTGGATCTGGCGGTTCCCGCCGAGTCCGAGATCGTCGTCGAGGGTCTGGTCGACGTCGAGACCCTCGAGCCCGAAGGCCCGTTCGGCGAGAGCCACGGCCATGTCAATCTCGAGGAATACAACCTGGTCTTCCGGGCGACCGCCATCACCCGGCGCCGCGACGCGGTCTTCGTCTCGATCATCAGCCAGGTCACGCCGTCCGAATCGAGCGTCATCAAGCGCGTCGCCTACGAGCCGCTGTTTCTGGAGCACCTGAGATCCCATCTGGGAATCCGGAGCGTGCGCCGCGTGTCCATGCACGAGCCCCTGACCAATCTGCGCAAGGTCGTCGTTCTCCAGTTCGAGGGCGGCGCGCCGCGCACCGAGATCTGGCGCGCCCTTCGCGGCGCGGCGTCGTTCCAGGCGCCGGTCGGCAAGTACGTCGTCGCGGTCGACGGGGACATCGACCCCGGGAACCCCGACGCCGTGTTCTGGGCCATGAGCTACCGCGCCAACCTCGCCGAGGACTGCGAGCTGCTGGCGCACCAGGCGCCCGGCCACGGGCCGCGGACGCCGGCGAGCGAGGATGCCGCGTTGCTCGTCGACGCCACCCTCAAAACGGCGATGGCGCCGGTGGCGCTTCCCGGACGCGCGTACATGGAACGCGCGCGCGAGATCTGGGAGCGGCTCGGCTTTCCGCCGCTGTCGCCCGAGGAGCCGTGGCACGGCTACGAGCTCGGCGACTGGTCGGCGACCTGGGCGGAGGCCGCGGAACGCGCCGCCGCCGGCGGCTGGATCGCGAACGGCGAGCGCTCGGCCCGGCACCGCCGCGCCGGCGTGGCGCCCAACCGGGAATTCCGGGAGGGGACGTGAGACCGCCGCGGGATCCCGGAACCGGCGGCGCGGGCCCCGGGCGCCGATGATCGAGCTGCATGCATGGCCGACGCCCAACGGCCAGAAGGTCTCGATCATGCTCGAGGAATGCGGCCTCGCGCACGAGATCGTGGCCGTCGACATCAACCGCGGCGAGCAGTTCGCCGACGCGTTTCTCGCGATCAGCCCCAACGGCCGCATCCCGGCGATCGTCGACCGCGCGCCGGCCGACGGCGGCCCGCCGCTGCCGGTTTTCGAGAGCGGCGCGATTCTCGTCTACCTCGCGGAAAAGACGGGGCTCTTCCTGCCGCCGCCCGGAAACCCGCGCGCCCGCAAGACGGCGGTGGAATGGCTGGCGTGGCAGATCGGAGGCCTCGGCCCGATGGCCGGGCAGGCGCATCATTTCCGGCAGGCGATGGGAGGGGTCGAGGTGCCCTACGGCATCGAGCGCTATTCCCGGGAGGTCCGCCGCCTCTACGGGGTGATGGACCGGCGCCTGGGGAACGGCCCCTTTCTGGCGGGCGAGGCCTACTCGATCGCGGACATCGCCTGCTGGCCGTGGGTCAGGCCGTCGCGCCGCCAGGGCGTCGACAGGGCGGAGTTCCCGAACGTGCGGCGCTGGTTCGACGGGATCGCGGCGCGGCCGGCCGTGCAGGCCGGCATGCGCCTGCTCGCGGAGCGCCGCGGAAGGCGGACGATGACGGACGAGAGCAGGAGGATCCTGTTCGGATCCGGCGAGGGGCGGGTCGCCGGTCCCGGATAGCCGGACCGGACCCGGGATTCGCGCAGGCTCCCGGGTTGTCCGGCACGGGACCGGCCCGTCCGGAGCCGGACGGCGGCGGAGCGGAGGGAATCTCTTGGCGCTACTTGCGGAAACGTGGACAGGCGGCGCACTGCCCGCCGCCGGGGATCCCGAGGCGCTCGGGCTCCACCACGAGCAGTGGCGCGACGCCGCCGCTCGTGACGGCGACGGCGGCGTCGCGGCGTTCGCCGAGGCCGCCGCCGCCGACCCCGGGGCCCGGAGGCTGCTCGACGCGGTGTTCGGAAACAGCCCCTACCTGAGCCGCAGCCTCGCCGCCGATCCCGCGTTCGCCCGCCTGCTGCTGGAGCGCGGTCCCGACGAGGCCCTCGACGCGGCTCTCGCGGACCTCGACGCGGGCGGCCCCGGCCCGAGAGCCGGGATCATGAAGCGCCTCCGCGTGGCGAAGCGGCGGGCCGCGCTGGCCATCGGCCTGGCGGACATCGCCTCGGCATGGGAGCTCGAGCGGGTCACCGGCGCGCTGTCGGATCTCGCGTGCGCGGCGCTGGGCGCGAGCTGCCGCCACCTGCTGCGCGAGCTTCACGACGCCGGGCGGCTGACGCTGCCGGATCCGGACCGGCCCGAAACGGATTCCGGCCTGGTCGTGCTCGGCATGGGCAAGCTCGGCGCGCGGGAGCTCAACTACTCGAGCGACATCGACCTGATCATCCTCTACGACCAGGACAAGGTGCCACTCGCCGACCCGGACCGGATGCAGCAGACCTTCACCCGTTTCGCGCGCAGTCTGGTGTCGCTGCTCGACGAGCGGACCGCCGACGGCTACGTGTTCCGCACCGATCTGCGGCTGCGGCCCGATCCGGGATCCACCGCTCCGGCGATCTCGGTGCGCGCCGCCGAGATCTACTACGAAAGCGCCGGCCAGAACTGGGAACGCGCCGCCATGATCAAGGCGCGGCCGGTCGCCGGCGACATCGGGCGCGGCAACGAGTTCCTCGACTACCTGCGCCCGTTCATGTGGCGCCGCCACCTGGACTTCGCGGCGATCCGCGACATCCACTCGATCAAGCGCCAGATCAACGCGCACCGCGGCGGCGCCGACATCGCCGTCGCCGGGCACAACGTGAAGCTCGGCCGCGGCGGCATCCGCGAGATCGAGTTCTTCGCGCAGACCCAGCAGCTGATCTGGGGCGGGCGCGATCCGCGCCTGCGGGTGCCCGGCACGGTGGAGGCGCTCGACCGGCTGGTCGCCACCGGGCAGGTCGAGAGAGCGACGGCCGAGGATCTGAAGGAGGCCTACAGGTTCCACCGCCGGCTCGAGCACCGCCTGCAGATGATCGACGACCGCCAGACCCACAGCGTGCCCGAGGATCCGGGGGAGCTGGCGCGCGTCGCGGCGTTCGCCGGCCACGGCACGGCGGAGGCCTTCTCGGCGGCGTTCCTGGAACGGCTGCGGACGGTCGAGCGGCACTACGCGCGGCTGTTCGAGGACCAGCCGGACCTGTCGGGCCCGGGAAACCTCGTGTTCACCGGCGGGGACCACGACCCCGACACGCTGGAGACGCTGGCCGCGATGGGATACGCCGATCCGGCGCGCGTCTCGACCATGATCCGGGTCTGGCACGCCGGCCGCTACCGCGCCACGGGCAGCGCCCTGGCCCGCGGGCTCCTGACCGAGCTCGTGCCGGGGATTCTCGAGGCCTTCTCGCGTTTCCCCGACCCCGACGCCGCGCTGATCCGCTTCGACCGGTTTCTCGCGCGCCTGCCAGCGGGAATGCAGGTGTTCTCGGCGTTCACGTCCAATCCGGACCTCCTCGGCCTGGTCGCCGAGATCCTGGGCTCGGCGCCCCGCCTCGCCGAATGGCTGAGCCGCCGGCCGGTCCTGCTCGACAGCGTCCTGAGCCGCGACTTCGCGGATCTCGAGGTGCCCGACGACGACGATCTCGATCCGGAGATCGCCGACCGCGCCCGCCGCGGCCTGGTACGGCTCTACTACGCGCGCGAGTTCGGTCCCGCCGAGATGCTCGCCGAGCTCGAGACCGTCGCCGGAGAGGCGCGCGACCTGCAGGACTTCATGGATCTCGAGCGGCGCTGGGCGCACGACCGGGTGTTCCGGCTCGGCGTGCACATGCTGCGCGGGCTGATCGCGCCGGCGGAGGCCGGCGTGCCGCTGTCGGACATCGCCCGGTCCTGTCTGGTCGCGCTGCTGCCGTTCGTCGAGCGGGAGTTCTCCGAACGCCACGGCAGGATCGCGGGCGGAAAGGTCGCTCTCGTCGCGCTCGGCAAGCTCGGCAGCGGCGAGCTCACGGTGGGATCGGATCTCGACCTCCTGTTCGTCTACGACCACGATCCGGACTGCGCCGAGTCCGACGGCGGGAAGCGGCTCGCGCCGAGCCAGTACTACGCGCAGCTGTGCCGGCGCTTCATCGGCGCGGTCACGTCGCCGACGGCCGACGGCAGGCTCTACGACGTCGACATGCGGCTCCGTCCGACGGGCAACTCCGGCCCCATCGCCACCTCGTTCGAGTCCTTCGTGCGCTACCAGGAGGCCGACGCCTGGATCTGGGAGCACCAGGCGCTGACGCGCGCGCGCGTCCTTCACGCCGAGGGGGATCTCGGGGAACGGCTCGAGGCGGCGGTCCGGAGGGTTCTCGCCCAGCCGCGCGACGCCGAGGAGCTGGCGCTCGCGGTGACCGGCATGCGCGAACGCATCTGGCGCGAGCACGGAACCGACGACCCGTGGGAGATCAAGCACATGCGGGGAGGGCTGGTGGACGCCGAGTTCATCGCCCAGTTCCTCCAGCTGCGCCATGGCGCCGGGCACCCCGGGATCCTGCTCCGCGACCCGGTGTCGGTCTTCGAGGCGGCCGGCCGGCTGGGGCTGGTCGACGGGGAGGAGGCGAGATTTCTCGCGGAATCTGTTATGCTGTGGCGCAACCTGCAGGGGATCCTCCGCCTGACCGTGGAGGACGGGTTCGCGGAGGAAACGGCGACGCCGGGTCTCAGGCGCGCGGTCGCGCGAGCGTGCGGAGCCGGCGACTTCGAGGCGCTGAAGGAAACGATGCGCAGGACCGCCCTCGGGGTGAGGGAGCGTTTCGAGGCGCTCGTCGGCAGGGTGGAGGAGAACCGGCCCCGGGTCGCGGTCGGAACGGGAGACGGAACGGATGCCGGAAGCCTGCAGCGTTCTCGCGGCCGACGATGAACCCGACCCCCGACATCCCGCGCCGGTCCGCCGGGGGCGGCGGGAGGGCGGACGATGAGCGGCGCCGGAGAAGCGCGCGGTTCCGGTTCCGCCCTGTCGTTTTCCGTGGCGACCAGGGTCGAGGAACTCGATCGCATCAACGAGGAGGTTGACGGGCTGGCGAAGCGCGAGGGGCTGTCGCCGGAATTCGTCTATCCGATCAAGCTGGCGCTCGAGGAAGTTCTCATGAACGTCATCAACCACGGGCATCCCGACCGCGGGGAGCATCGGGTCGACGTCTCGCTCACGCTCACCGACGAGGCCATCACCGTGGACATCGCCGACGACGGCCGCCCGTTCGACCCCCTGACCGAGGCGCCCCGGCCCGACATCGACGCCTCGGTCGAGGATCGCCGGATCGGCGGTCTCGGAGTCTATCTCATCCGCGAGATGATGGACGAGGTCCGGTATCGCCGCGAGCGGGGCAGGAACCGCCTGGTCTTGGCGAAGCGGAGAAACGGGTGAACCGCGGCGCGCCGCGGCCGGCGCCTTCCAGCGACGTCGCGCGAACGCACGGGCGGGAAGCGGGCGGGTCCGGCGGGGTGTCCGGAGACGCCTCGTCGGAGACCTCTTCCGGGGGTTTCAGGCCGCGCGGCCGCCCCGGGCCAGCCAGTCGAGCCGGAGATCGAGGCTTTCGCCCAGCCACAGCGGATACCATGCGTGATCGCGCCAGGCGTCGCCGGCCTCGGGATGCACGAGGACGGTCAGCCCGTCGCGGTTGAACATCAGCCAGGGCACGATCTCCCCGAACAGCTCGCGGCCGAACTCGACCTGGTACATGTCGAGAGGATGCGGCCCCACCGGCCTGTCGCGAAAGCGGCCCATGCGGACCCCTTCGGGCCACCTGTTCCAGATTCTCTCGCGCAGGCGGGCGGCGCGCTCCCGCGCCTCGTCGTCGCCGCCGTAATAGACGTGGGCGTGATAGCCCGCGATTCCGGTCTCGTCCCCGTTCTCGAACCTTGCGACCATCGCTCCGCTCCTTCCGCGATCGTTCCGCCGCGATTATGGACGGGCGGGGCGGACGGGCCAAGGCGCTTCCGCCCGGAACGTCCCGGCTACCGTCCGCGTTCGTCGCGCACCCGTTTCGCCTTGAACTCCGTCCTGGCCAGGGTGTCCGGAGGAAGGATCTCGACGCCGGCGCGGACCTCGCAGCGCGACCGGATCTCGCCGGCGATCGCGTCGGCGATCGCGTCCGCGTCGGCGTGGCTGTCGTGCTCGGCGCGAACGGTCATGACGTCGAGCCCGGAGTCGTCGGTCGCGAGAACGATCTCGAATTCGTCGCGCACGCCATCGACGGCGCGCACGGCCTGCTCGATCTGGCTCGGGAAGAACTTGACGCCGCGCAGGTTGACGAGGTCGTCGGCGCGGCCGGTGAACGATCCCATCGCCCGCACGTGGCTGCGGCCGCAGTCGCAGATCCCGGTGTTGAAGACGGTGTAGTCGCCCACGAGGAAGCGCAGCTGCGGCGAGCTTTCCGAGTTCAGGGACGTGCACACGGTCAGCCCGCGCTCTCCCTCCGGCACCGGAGCGCGGTGCTCGTCGTCGACGAGTTCCCAGATCTGCACGTCCTCCATCAGGTGCGTAAAGACCGTGTCCCCGGCCGTCGAGTACGGGCAGGTGAAGCCCCCGACATGGGGCGAGGCCTCGGTGCAGCCGTAGAACTCGGCGGTGCGGCAGTCCCACAGCTCCTCGATCCGTTTCCGCGTCCGCTCGATCCCCATCGCGGGTTCTCCGCCGGTGAACAGCGTCGTCACCGAGCTCGCGGCGGGGTCGATTCCCATGTCCTGCATGACGCGGCCGATGTAGAGGGCGTAGGAAGGCGTGCAGGCGATCACGGTCGGCCTGAACCGGTCGATGATCCCGGCGCGCGCCCTCGCGTCCATGCCGCCGCCGGGGATGACCGGAAGCCGGATCCTGTCGGCGGCCGCCATCACGCCCCACATCCAGACATGCGGCCCGAAGCCCACCATCGGGAACAGCACCTCGCCCGGCCGGATCCCCATCGACCACATGGCGCGGGCGTTCGCCCACTCCCAGTACTCGCGGTCGACGTGGGTGTAGCGGAACACGCGCGGCGCGCCGGTCGACCCCGACGACGAGAACAGCATCCAGCCCCGCTCCGCCCAGTCCGCGTCGCCGATGGTCGAGTAGGTTCCGTAGGGCGGGTTCCCGGCGGCGTCCGCCATCATCTCGGTCTTGTCGACGACCGGCCACCGGGGAAGATCCTCCACCGTGGCGACGTCGGTCGGCGCGAGGCCGAGACGGTCGAAGCGCGCGCGGTAGAACGGGCTGTTCTCGTAGAGAAACGGCGTCACGGCCGCGAGCTTGGCGTTCTGGATCGCCGTGAGCTCGTCGCGCGACGCGGCGTCGAGCGACGGGGACCAGTAGGCGTCGTCCGCCGGCGCGTCGAAGTCGCGCCGGTGCGTTTCCAGGGTCTCGAGCCACTTCGCGCGGGTCCGCGCCTTTCGATCGTTTCCGGACATGCCGCCCCCTCTCCGCCGCCTGCGGAAACCCGCGTCGCCGCCGGGCCGCGGGAACGCCCGGGCGCGGGGCGGGGCGTTCCGGCGGCCGCGCCGGAGGGCGGCGTTCCGCGGCCAAGGTAGAATGACCCGGCGGACCGGCGCAAGCGTCGCCGCGGAGCGGGAACGGCTTTCGGTCGCGGCCCGGAGCCCGGAGCGGGCGGGAGCGCTCGTGCCGCAGGCGTTCCGAGGGAGCCCCGAGCGTGCCTCGACGACGTCGCGGGAGCCGCCCGAGGCCGCGGGACGGGGCTTTCGGCCTCGACGGGCATGTCGGTCCCTTCGCCCGCTCGACGGCACGTTCCCGCGCGGCGGCCCGGCACGCCGCCGCATCGGGAACGGCATGGCCGGCCCCGCCTTCGCCCCGCCCGAGGGGAGGAAATTCGCCCTGCGCCGAGGAGCCGCCGGGATTGCGGCCGCCCGGGCCCGTGGCTAGAGTGCGGGGTCCGTCCTCCCGGAGATCCGCCATGCGGTCGCGGCCGCCCTTTCGCGCCGAACACATCGGAAGCCTGCTGCGGCCGCCCGAACTCGTCGAGGCCTACCGCGCGCGGCGGAGGGGCGCGATCGACGACAAGGCTTTCGGCCGCGTGCGCGACGGCGCCATTCGCGACGCGGTGCGCCTGCAGGAGGAGGTCGGCCTGCAGGTGGTGACGGACGGCGAGTTCCGCCGCACGACCTACATCTCCAGGTTCGTGGAATCGTGCGACGGGCTCGACTTCCGGCCGTCCTCGTTCCGCTTCCACGACGCCGGGGGCGCCGACCACGAGTTCGTCGCGCCGCGCTGCGTCGGCAAGGTGAGGCGCGTCCGCGGGCTGTCGGCGGAGGAGTTCGACTTCCTCCGCTCGGTCACGGACCGGACCGTAAAATACACCTATCCGTCCCCGGCGACGATGCATTTTCTCGGCGGGGCCCCGGATCCCGACCCCGAGTTCTACGCGAGCGACGAGGAGCTGTTCGCGGACATCGCCGCGGCCTACGACGCCGACATCGCGGATCTCGCCGGCCGCGGCGCGCGCTACGTCACGTTCGACGACGTGCCGTTCCCGATGCTGTGCGATCCTGCCATCCGCGCCCGGCTCGAGGCCGAGGGCAAGGATCCCGAACGCCTTGTCGACCGCTACATCGAGCTGACCAACGCCAGCTTCGCGAGCGCGCCGTCGGACATGGTCGTCGGCCTGCACATGTGCCGGGGGAATCTCAAGGGAACCTGGCTCTCCGAGGGCGGCTACCAGGCGGTCGCCGAGAAGCTGTTCAGGGGGCTCGACGTCGACGTCCTCTTTCTCGAGTACGACACCGAGCGGGCGGGCGGGTTCGAGCCCCTCGCCGCCGTGCCGGAGGACAAGACGGTCGTCCTCGGGCTCGTCAGCTCGAAGGTTCCGGAACTCGAATCCGCCGACGAGCTCGCCGGGCGCATCGCCGAGGCCGCGAAATTCGTCGACATGGACCGCCTCGCGCTCAGCCCGCAATGCGGCTTCTCGTCGGCCGTCGTCGGAAATCCCGTCACCGTGGAGGACCAGATCGCCAAGCTCCGCCTGGTGGTCGAGGTGGCGAGAGAGCGGTGGGGCGGGGCGTAGCCGTTTCCGTTCGCCGCGGCTTCCCGTCGAGCGGCCCCGGCCGCGCCCGGTCGCGCGCCCTCGCGTCTTGCCTCCGGCTCCGGCGTTCCGCTACGCTCGCCGGGCGTCCGGCGCGTCCGCGCGGAACCGTCCCGCCGGGTTCGACCCAGGGAAGGACGGCGTCGCGGCGTCCGGAACCGCGCCGGCCCGCTTGCCGGCGGACCGGGTTTCGGGATTCCGGGCCGGACGCCGCCCGGAAGCGGCGCCGCCAATCAGGGAGGGAACGATGCCGGTAAACGGATTCAAGGTGTTCGACGGCGACGGCCACGTGCTCGAGAACGACCGGGAGCTGGTCGAGCACTACGAGGGCAAGTACGAGGGCATCCGCATTTTCGAGACGTTCGGCATCTGGCCGAGCCTCGACGGCTGGGCCCGCGGCTTCATCATGGACAGCGAGGACCGGGGCCGCAAGTACACCCACACCGACGCCGACGTCTGGTCGGAGATGCTGGGCCTGCTCGGCGCCGAAGGCACGGTGCTCTATCCCACGGCCGGTCTGGCCTGCGGGCTGATCTCCGACGTCGAATGGGCGGTGGCGACCGCGACCGCCTACAACAACTGGCTCGAGGAGCGCTACACGAAGAGGGACGGGCGGCTGCACGGCGCGGGCATGCTGGCGGTCCAGGATCCGCACGCGGCCGCCGCGGAGATCGCGCGCTGCGCGACGGAACGGGTGCGCTTCCCGGCCGTCCTGATGCCGACCCAGACCTACACCGGCAAGACCTTCGGCGACGAGTTCTTCTGGCCGATCTACGAAGCCGCCGAGAGGCACGGCATGCCGATCGCCCTGCACGGCGCGCCGAGCAGGGGCCTCGGGTTCGACCACTTCGCCGAGTTCGCCAAGGTGCACGCTCTCGAGCACCCGTTCCCGCTGATGATCCAGCTCACCGACATCATCTTCTCGGGGGTCTTCGACCGGTTCCCGAAGCTGAGGATCGCGTTTCTGGAGGGCGGCTGCGGCTGGGTGCCGTTCATGATGGACAGGCTCGACTACGAGTACGATTCGATCTTCGGTTCGCGGGCGCGGGCCAGGCTCGCCAAGCGCCCCTCGGACTACATGCGCGAGGGGGACAACTTCTGGGTGGCGATGGAACTCGGCGAGAAGGCGCTGAAATACGCCATCGACGCGATCGGCCCCGACCGGATCCTCTACGCCTCCGACTACCCGCACGAGCCGACGGAAGAGGATCTGACGGCCGAACTTCCGGAGTTTCTGGAAAGCGACGCGTGTTCGGACGAGGTCAAGCGGAAGCTGGTCCACGACAACATGATCAGCTTCTACAACCTCCGCTGACGGGCCGGGCGCCCTCGTCCGGGGGCGGTCCGCGCCGCCCCCGGGGCGCGGGGCGGGCGGCTACCTGAGCCGGACGCCGGCGTTCTCGCCGTCGAGGAAGACGTTCGGTTTCAGGAAGACCGAGAGAATCAGGGCGCCGTCGGGAGCCCAGGCCTCGTGGCGGCTGCCGGCGGGGCGCCAGACGTAGTTGCCCGCGGTCACCGTGCCCTCGTCGTCGGCCAGGGAGCCCTCGAGCACGAAGGTCTGCTCGAGCGCGACATGCTCGTGGAAGGAAAGCCTCGCCCCCGGCGCCCATTTGAACAGCGCGGTCATGAGGCCGCTGTCCGGATCCTCCACGAGCACCTTCATCTCGATGCCCTCGCAGGGCGTCGGCTTCCACGGCAGGGCGCCGACCTCGACGAAACGCGAGGCGAGCGGGCCCAGGCTTTCATGTTCCTTCGTCAACGGGGTCGCTGCGGTCATCGTGGCCTCCATCAGGAAACGTCGGGGGCGGTGCGCCGCCGGCGGCGGTCGCCGGTCGCCGCGAGAGCCGCGCCCGCGGCTTCGGCGAAGGCGGCCTCGGGAGGCCGCCCCGCCACCGAGGTGCGGCGCAGCACGCGGGACTGGACGGGGTCGAACCAGGTGCGGGCGTGCAGCGTGCACAGATTGTCCCACATCACGAGATCGCCGGGCGTCCAGACGTGCTCGTAGCAGTGGGCGGGGTTCTCCAGGGCCTCGTAGAGCTCCTCGAGAAGATCGTCGCTTTCGGCGCGTTCCACGCCGACGACGTGATCGGTCATCAGCCGGTTCACGTAGAGAACCTCGCGGCCGGTTTCGGGGTGGCGTATGACCACCGGATGGATCCAGCGGGGCGCGTCCGGCGCGCTCTCGCCGGACTTGACGGTGGCGTTGGCCTCGTAGTCGTAGACGTTGAGCGCCCGCAGGCCGCGGATGCGGTCCCTGGTCGCCGGCGGCAGCGAGTCGTAGGCGGCGTAGGCGTTGGCGAACCTGGTGTTGCCGCCCTCCCCGGGCACCTCGATCGCCAGCAGGATGGTGGCCCGCGACGGGTTCTCGTAGTAGCACTGGTCGGTGTGGAACTGCATCTCGCCGTCCGGCAGCACGCCCTGCATGCCGTCGACGGTCCTGTTGGCCACGTACATGAAGTCCTTGGTGATCGCGGCGTTCGCGGTCTTGACGGTGCGCACCTGCTGACGGGGACCGAACCATTCGGTGAAGGCGATCTGCTCCTCGCCCGTGAGGGGCTGTTTCTCGATCACGACGACGAAATGCTCAAGCCAGGCGGCGTGGATCTCCCGCATCGTGCCGTCGTCCGCGTTGCGCAGATCCACTCCGGAAATCCTGGCGCCGATCGCCCGGGAAACCGGCGTTACCGACAGGGCCATCGCAGCCTCCGAAAGCGGTGTGGCGTCAGTGGGGAGACGCTATCCCGACCCCGAACCGGCGTCAACGGCGCCCGGGAGACCCGCGGTCGTCGAATGCCGGCGTGCCCGGAACCTGTCGAGGAGACGTGGCCGGATCCGCCTGCGGAATTCGGCGTTCGAGGGGAATCTTCCGCCGCGGACGGCGGGTTTCCCGGAGACCGGGGCCGCCTTCCGGTTCCGCCGTGATCGAAGACCCGTTCGTCGAGCACCCCGCCCTCGCCGTCGACCACGCAGATCCGACGGGTCTCCGACCCTTGGTCGATCCCCGCAAAACGCTCCAGCGTGTCCATGGCGTTCCCTTCCCGTTCCCGCGCCGGCGCCCGGGAATTCGGTCGTTCCCGGTTCCCCGGGCCGTTCCGTCCGCAACGGACGGAACCTGCATGATGGCAGAGAGCTTCGGCGAACCGCACCAGGCTCCCGGCTCCGCCTTCGCGCCACGCGCTCCGGTGGAGCCTGCCGACGCTGTCGCGGGGGAGAGGCGGGAACGGCACAGGGCCGGGAGCGCCGTGCGCCGTCGCGTTCCGGAACGGCGGGACAGGGCCGCAGGAAGGAACCGGAAAATGGCGCGCCCGGGAGGATTCGAACCCCCAACCCCCTGATCCGTAGTCAGGTACTCTGTCCAGTTGAGCTACGGGCGCACGGAAAAAAGCTTATAGCGCAGGTTGCCGGAGCGGGCAATTCCGGCCGTCCGGCGATCCGTCCCGTCGCCGGACGCCGTCAATCCGTCACGGGACGGACACGCGTTCGGTGCGGTTCGGGGTGGATCTCCGCGATCGCGAGCTTCTCGTGCCGGCCCGCGCCGGTGTCCACGTAGTGGACGTTGCCGCTGACGGTCGGCTCGTCCATCGGCGTGTGCCCGCAGTAGATGCGGTCGACCCGACCGGCCACCAGGTCCGTGCGCCCCGTCTCGAAGCAGCGTCCGCGGTGCCAGATCGCGTGGAAGACCGCCGTCCGGTCGCCGGCCTCGAGGTCGGCGCACATGGCGTCCCAGGTCTGGCCCCGAGGAACGTCCGCGTGGATGACGCCGACCGTGCCTGTCGCGGTCTCGATCTCCATGGCGAAGGGCAGTCGCGCGAAAGCCTCGCGGAATCGTTCCCGGCGTTCCTCGTTCTCGTGCCGCCACCATCCGCCGCCGTTTCCCATCCACGTGCTCATGGCGTCCGCGTCGATGTGCGAATCGAGAAGAAACTGCTCGTGATTGCCGCGGATCGCGTGGAACCACGCGAAGTTCTCGACCCATTCGAGCGCGGCTCCCGACCGGGCTCCCCGATCGACGAGATCGCCCACCGAAAACAGCCGGTCGCGTTCGCCGTCGAACGACACGTCCTCGAGCAGACCCTCGAGCGTCGCGAACGCGCCGTGGAGATCGCCGACGACGAAGTCCCTGCCGTCCCGGTTGCGGGCGAAGCGGCGGGGGGTTCCGGTTCCCGCGAGCGCCGTCCTCACGATACCCGGGCGATCCTCGTAGGTGTGTTCGGGGTAGATGAAGCCGCCGGGCATGCCGCGTCTTTCCGTGGCGGCCGGAACCGACCCGGCCGAGACCGCGGCACTGTAGCCGACGGCGGCGCGAGCGTACATCGGAACGGCGCCGGCGGCCGGCCCCGGGACCGGTTTCCGTCGGCCTGCCGGGGTTGCCGGACGCTTCCGGAGGGGCCGCACGCTTCTTTCCCGGTGCGACGGTGCCGGGGTCGCGAGGCCGCCGTCTTCGGTTTCGCCGGTCGATCCGCGCGAGGTTCCGGCGCGCCCCGTCCGGGTCGCGCGGGCGGCGCCGGTGCGGGGAGGCGCTACGGAGTCCCGCGGGTTTCGGGCCCCGCCGGCCGGTCCCCGCAATCCGCATCCGACCTGTGCAGCGTGAAGCCGCCGTCGGCCTTGCGGTAGTAGATGGCGGCGGGCACCGCCCTGCGCCACTCCCACGGCGAATAGCTCGGGCAGCCGTGGCGGTCGACGCCGCGCGGCACCATGTAGCGGTCGTCCGACAGACGGACGGCGCCCGGCGGCGGATCCGGCGGCGACGCGATCGCGCCGCCGCCCGCGGTGCCGCCGTGACAGGCGGCAAGCGCGGCCAGCGACACCAGTGCCGGCAGGCCGGCGAGGCGCATCGCCGGGCCCTCCTCAGAAACCCGCGCCCAGCCTGGCCGCGACCGCGAGCTCGGGGTCCGCCGAGGCGTCGTGACCGGGCCAGGCGCGCACGTAGCCGCCGAGCGACAGCGAGACGCCCCGGCGCTCGCCGGTGCCGTAGACGAACTGGAGCCGCGCTTCCCGCCCGCTCGGCGTCAGGTCGATCGAGCGCGTCTCGCGGCGCACCACGCCGTCCGCGACCTCCGCGACCGGAACCGCCACGCGAACCGCCGCCCCGCGCGCCCGGAACGGCGACGACGCGGTCACGACCAGCCGGTCCGACGGCAGCCACAGCCCCTCGAGCTCGCCGCCGATCACGAACGACTCCGCGCGCGACCCCTGCCATCGCGAGACCAGGGAGCGCCCGTCCCGCGCCGCGCCTCCGGTCCGCCCGAGACTCGCGCCGGTGAACAGGGTCAGGTTCTCCCCCGCCCGTCCCGACGCGCTCACGTCGACGAAACGGGTCGACGCGCCGGAGATGCCGCCGAAGGCGCCCGCCGGACGGATGCCCAGCAGCGAGCCGTCCTCCCGCAGGGCGCCGTAGCGGGCGCCCAGGACCAGATCGTCGCCAAGGCGGCGGGTCACGCCGAACGAGGCCAGCGACGCGCGCGACGACCCCAGCCGCCCGTCGCCTTCCCTTCCCGCGAAATCGAGCGAGGTCGCGCCGTCGAGCCGCCAGTCGACGCCGAGGGCGGGGCCCGCTCCGGCGAACGCCGCGAACGGGCCGACGCCGTCGCGCAGCATCGCGCGGCCGACGCGCTCGGCGACGAAGCCGTTCGAGGATCCGGTCGCGGCCTGCCCGCGTCCGAACCCGATCTCCAGATCCGCCGTCGGGCGAAGCTGCAGGCGCCAGGTCTCGACGTCGCCGTTCCGCGGCCCCGGATCCCGGCCGTCCTCCCGGCCGACCGGTTCGTCGGCCATGGCGAACGCCACCGACGCCCCGCCGCCCGGCAGCGACACGCGCGACGAGCGGCCGAGCGACGACAGGAAGCCGTCCAGCGCGCCCGTCGCCGAAACGCTCCGGCGCGGACGGAACGCCGCCGAGAGATCCTGCAGGAAGGGAAACATCTGCTCGTCGTGGACCACGACGTCGGAAAGGGCCGCGGCGGCGCGTTCCGCGCCGAAACCCGGCGGAAGATCGACGAAGCTGCCGGCCACCGGCACCATGCCCCGTCCCTCGACGGACAGGCTCGTGAAACCGACCGGGCTCATCGCGGCGCCGAGATCCAGCTTTCCCCGGCCGAAGGTCTCGGCATCGGCGAACACGCCGGTCCTGTCCGCCGTCGAGAGCAGCCTCTCGACGATCTCGTCGCCCGACTTGTTGGGAAACGCGCCCCACACCACCGCCGCCGCGCCGGAGACGTACGGCGCCGCGAACGAGGTTCCAGTCGCGGTCCTGTATCCGCCTCCGGCGCTCGTCGTCGGCACGGTTTCCCCGGGAGCGAAGACGCAGTACCGGCTCACGGGACCGCAGGTGTTGCTGTGCGCGGCGCGCCCGGTGCCGTCCAGGTTGAGCGACCCGACCGCGATCCCGAAACCGGCGATGCCGGGATCGGCAACGTTGGTCGCCGGTGCGCCCAAGGGGCCCAGGCCGCCGTCGGAGTCGCCGTTGTCCTGGCACTCCGGTCCTCCCGCCCCGCAATTTCCGAGGGCGGTGACCATGATCCGGCCCGCCCCGGCGGCATCCTGCATGGCGGCCGTGAAGCTGGGCACGGAAGGGAAGTTCACGGCAACGGCGCTCATGTTCATGATGTGGGAACTCGCGGCGGGATCGGAATCGACATTCCCGTAGGTTCTCGTCAGGCCCGCCGCGGACGCGATGCTCGCCGCGAATCTGTCGAAGCTGAGGTCACCGCCCATGCCGACCAGATTCGCGTTGTACGCGACGCCGTGCATCCCCTGGCCGTCGCGACGCGCGGCGATGACGCCGGCGACGGCGGTGCCGTGCTCGGCTGACGACTGGTCCCCGGAAAGAGCGAAGCTGGCGCCGTCCAGTTCCGGGTGGCTGAAATCGACGCCGTCGTCCAGCACCGCCACCGTGATGCCGCCGCCGCCCGGTTCCCCGGCGACACGCGCTGCGTATCCCTTGCTGGCCCCGATCAGGGAATGACGGCTGCCGACAGGCATGCTGCTGGAATCAACGTACCCTTCGAACCGGTACTCGGACGTTTCCCACGACCCCGAGTCCGACGGGTTGGCGGGTTCCAGATTCTCGCCGGAGCCCGGCTGGCGCACGCCGTCCGGCGGTGCCATCGGCGGATCGGGGTCATCCGGAGGGGGCGGCGTTACCGGCGGATCGGGGTCGACCGGAGGAGGCGTCACCGGCGGATCGGGGACGATCGGGGGAGGACGCGTCACCGGCGGATCGGGATCGACCGGCGGTGGCGGTGTTGCTGGAGGATCGGGGTCGTCCGGAGGGGGCGCCGTCGGCGGGGCAGGGTCGTCCGGAGTGGTCGCCGTCGGCGGGGCGTCCGTCGACCCCCCGCCGCCTCCGCCGCAGCTTCCCAGCAGGATCGCCAGGGCGACGACCATCGCCACGTGACCTGCCCTCATCGAGGCTCCCTCGCTCGCCATGTCCCGCTACGGGGAGGGGCAAGCCCGGGCATTTCGCCGAAAGGCGGGCATCGACGGCCACGCTGGCACTGCACCATGCCGGCACGCTTACCGGCATGCACGCGGATGTCAACACCGAGGATCGCTTGCACAGGGCGACCCCGCGCCGCGGTCCCGGCCTGCGGGCGATCTTCCTTGCCGCCGGCGGGCGGGCGGGGTAGGGTTTTCGCGGATCTTCCGGGAGTTTCCTCCATGCCCGATGCCCGCAGCGGGCCGTCGTGATGGCCGTTCCGCGCTATTCGCGCCCCCGCATGACGGAGATCTGGGCGCCCGAGAACCGTTTCCGCATCTGGCTCGAGATCGAGACCCACGCCTGCGACGCCCAGGCCGAGCTCGGCGCGATCCCCAAGGAGGCGGCGCGGGCGGTCCGCGAACGCGGGCGGTTCGAGATCGCGCGCATCGACGAGATCGAGCGCGAGACCCGCCACGACGTCATCGCGTTCCTCACCAGTCTGGCCGAGCACGTCGGGGAGGAGGCGCGCTTCGTCCACCAGGGCATGACCTCGTCGGACGTTCTCGACACCTGCCTCGCGGTGCAGCTCTCCCGGGCGGCGGACATCCTTCTCGAGGATCTCGACGCGTTGCTCGCGGCCTTGCGCAGGCGCGCCGAGGAGCACGCCATGACGCCGACCGTCGGCCGCAGCCACGGCGTCCACGCCGAGCCCACGACCTTCGGCCTGAAGCTCGCCGGCCACTACGCCGAGTTCGACCGCAACCGCGAACGGCTGCGCGCCGCCCGCCGGGAAATCGCCACCTGCGCGATATCGGGGGCGGTCGGAACCTTCGCCGCCGTCGATCCCCGGGTCGAGGCCCACGTGGCGAAGGCCATGGGGCTCGAGCCGGAGCCCGTCTCGACCCAGGTCATTCCGCGCGACCGGCACGCCATGTTCTTCGTCACGCTCGCCGTCATCGCCTCCTCGGCGGAGCGGCTGGCCGTGGAGATCCGTCACTTGCAGCGCACGGAGCTGCAGGAGGCCGAGGAGCTCTTCTCGCCCGGGCAGAAGGGCTCGTCGGCGATGCCGCACAAGCGCAATCCCGTCCTCGCCGAGAACATCACCGGTCTCGCGCGCCTGGTCCGCGCGAACTGCCTGCCGGCGCTCGAGAACGTCGCGCTGTGGCACGAGCGCGACATCTCGCATTCCTCGGTGGAACGGGTGATCGGCCCGGACGCGACGATCACGCTCGACTTCCTTCTCCACAGGGCCGCGGGCGTCGTCGAGAACCTGGTCGTCCACCCCGGGAACATGGCCCGCAACATGGATCTCCTCGGCGGCCTCGTCCACTCCCAGCAGGTGCTGCTGGCCCTGACCCGGGCCGGAATGAGCCGCGAGGCGGCCTACGCCGCGGTGCAGCGCAACGCGATGGCGACCTGGCGGGAGGGGGGATCGTTCCAGGAGCGGCTCCGGGCGGATTCCGAGATCGCGGCCCGTCTTGACGGGGAGGCGCTCGCGGCGCTGTTCGACGTCGAGCCTCACGCCCGGCACGTGGGGACGATCTTCCAGCGCGTTTTCGGCTGAGCGGCGGGTGAGGGGGAATGCGTTTCCTCGAGACGGGCTTCGGAGCCGCCGGACGCTGGCTGTCGATCTGCTTCGCGCTGGTCGTGATCTACGTCGCCGGCATCGCGCTGTTCGACGAGGGCATCCAGCGCGGCGGCGCCATCGGGCTGGGCGCCGTCATCATCCTGCTCTCGAATCCGCTGGCGCGCCGGGTTTCCGGAGACGCCGCTCCCGCGCTTCGCGCGGCCCTGTGGCTCGCCGACGGCGTCATCCTGGTCCTGTTCCTGGTCTGCATCCGGCTCTTCCTGTCGGTCTACGAGGATCTCTGGGACGGGGTCCGGATCTTCGAGACCCACGAGATCGTTCTCGCCGGCGTCGGCGTGGCCGTCGTTCTCGAGCTGACGCGCCGCACGATCGGCCCGATACTTCCGGTCATCTGCCTGATCGCGCTGGCCTACGCCGTTCTCGGACCTCACCTGCCGTGGTTCCTGCGCCACGGCGGAACGGTCATGCACGAGCTGATCGGCGCGATCTGGTACAGCTTCGACGGCGTCTTCGGGCTGCCGACCGACATCGTCTCGCGCATCGTGCTCGTGTTCATCGTGTTCGGCGCCGTGCTCGAGGCCACGGGCGCGTCGGCGGTGCTGATCAGGGTGGCGGTGTGGGCGACATGGCGCATCCGCGGCGGATCGGCGCATGCCGCGATCGTCGCCTCGGCGCTGTTCGGCACCATCTCCGGAAGCCCGGTCGCCAACGTCGTCGGCACGGGCGTCTTCACGATCCCGATGATCAAGCGGCAGGGCTACCCGAACGCCTTCGCCGGCGCCGTCGAGGCGGCGGCCTCCTCCGGCGGCCAGTTCACGCCTCCGGTGATGGCGGCGGTCGTGTTCCTGATGGCGGAACTCGTCGGCGTGCCCTACCTGGTCATCTGCGCGGCCGCCGCCTTCGCCGCCTTCTTCTACTACATGAGCCTGTTCGCCACCGTCTACGCCGAGGCGGTGCGGCGCGACATCGTTCCCCTGCCGGCCAGCGAGCGCCCCGCGCTGACCCGGGAGGATCTCGTCAGGTCGTCGAGTTTCCTCGTACCGGTCGCCGTGCTGATCGCCGTCCTGTTCGCCGGAAGATCCGCCGCCATGGCGGGGTTCATCGGCCTGCTGACGGCCCTGGCGGTCGGCGTCGCGGTCAATCCCGAGCTCCGGAGGGAGCCTCGCAGGATTCTGGACACGCTGGCGGACGCCGGCCGCCGCTGCGGCCAGATCATGCTGGCCGTCGGCTCCATCGGCATCGTCATCGCCGTCGTCAACACCACCGGCGTCGGGCTCCGGTTCGCCTCGATGATCGTCGAGATCGGCCAGGGCACCGTGTGGCTGGCGCTGGTCGTCACCGCGCTGGCGTGCCTGGTTCTCGGCATGGGCCTGCCGACCCTGCCGGCCTACCTGATCATCGTGCTGGTCATGGGGCCGGCCATCTCGGGACTCGGCGTCAACGAGCTGCTCGTCCACCTGTTCGTGCTCTACTACGGCGTGCTGTCCAACATCACGCCGCCGGTCGCGATCGCGGCCTACGCCGCGGCGCCGATCGCCGGCGCCAATCCGATGTCGACGGGCTTCCAGGCCATCCGTCTTGCCGCCGTCGGCTTCATCATACCGTTCGTGCTGATCTACAATCCCGCGATGAGTCTCGTCATCGATTTCGAATGGGGGGCGTTCCTCTGGATCGTCGCGCGCCTGCCGGTGACCATCTGGCTCGTCGCCAGCGGCACCACCGGATGCGACTCGGCGCGGATCGGCGTTCCGGAACGGGTCGTGCGCGTCGTCAGCGGGTTTCTGGTCCTGGCGCCGACGACCGCCGTCGCCGTCTCCGCCCTCGCCGTCGGAGGGACGGCGATCGTCCGGCACCGGTGGCGGCATCGCCGCGCCGCGGCGGCGTGAACCGCGGGTTTCAATTCCAACCGGAACGGGAGAAAGAACGATGAGATGCACGACACTGGCGGCGGCCGCCGCGGCGGCGCTTCTGGCGGCCGGGGCGGCGCAGGCCCAGAAGACCTTCTACAAGCTCGGCAGCCTGCCGCCCGGAACCACGCCCTACATCGTCCACACGGCGTTCGCCAACGCGGTCAACAAGCACGTTCCCGACAGCGAGATCCAGATTTCCGCCACGGGTCCGGCCACGCAGCACATGCTTCTGGTCACCGAGGGCCGGATGGACTTCGCCATGGGCGCGGCAACCGCCTGGCGGCTGATGTACAAGCAGATCGGCCCGTTCAAGAAGATCAAGGACGGCAAGACCCGCGTCCGCAGGATGCAGATGCTGTTCTCCTACCCGATCGGCGCCTACCAGATGGTGGTGTACGCCGATTCGGGCATCCGCAAGCTCGACGACATCAGGGGCAGGAGCGTGTTTCTCGGGCCGCCCGGCGGCGTCGCCACGCGGAACATGGGGCTGATCGTCGAGGCGATGACCGGCTACAGGCCCAAGGCGGACTACAAGCAGGTGCGCATGGGCTGGGGGCCGGCCGCGCAGGCGTTCCAGGACCGCAAGTTCGACGTCTGGATTCCCGTCAGCAACGCCCCGAGCCCGCAGATCCAGCAGATCGCGCTCAACAACCGGATCCGCCTGCTCGGGCTCGACGAGTCCCGGTTCGACCGCCCGGCCTGGAAGAAGTACTGGGCCCAGCCCGCGCGCAGGATGATCACCATCCCGCCGGACACCTACGGCGAGAACCAGGTCAACACCGAGCCGGTGCTCACCACCGGGGCCTATGTCGGGCTGGTCGCGCGCGCGGACATTCCGGCCGAGACGGTCTACCGCATGCTGGAGGCGTTCTGGGACCACATCGACGAGGCGTACGCGATGGCCAAGTGGATGCCCAGCACGCTGACCATGGACCTTGCGGTTTCCGCGATCGCGGGCAAGCTGCACCCGGGCGCCGAGAAGTTCTTCACGGAGAGGGGCAAGAAGGTCGTCGTGGCCTACGACCCCGACGCCGGGATCGGGAAGTAGGCCGGGGCGCGGTCACGGTCCGGCCGCGGCGGCCGTGAAGTAGGTTCCGCGTCCGCTCGCGACCAGCCTGCCGTCGCCGTCGCGCACGTAGGCCTCGGCGACGGAGTTGGTTTTGCCGAGACGGACGATGCGTCCGACGCAGGTGAGGTCGCCCGGCATCGCGGCCCGGTGGTAGTCGACGCGGAGGTCGACGGTGGGGACCGGCGCGCCGACCTTGGCCGCGATCATGAAGTCGGCGACGGTGTCGATGAGGGCGCCGACGATGCCGCCGTGGGTGTACCTGGCCGTCGGGTTGGAGACCATTTCCTCGCGCCAGCGGATCGAGACCGCGATCTCGTCCTCGGTCAGGCTCTCGATCCTCATCCCCATCCAGTCGTTGAAGGGGTTGGCGCTCATTCTGGCTTGCAGGGCGTCCAGGGACTTCACGTTCTCGGGCATGCGACGCTCCTCGAGCCGGTGCGGCGCCGCCCCGTCCGGGGCGGCCGCGACGACAATCGCGCGGACCGGAACGTTTCCCGGACCGGCGGGGTTCGCGCGTGAACAGCCCGCCTTCGGGCGGCGTCCCGGGTCGGCCCTTTCCGTGCCGGCGTTGTCCCGGAAGCCGGGACCGCCTCCCGACGTCGTCCGGTTCCGGACCGCGTCGACGGGAAGGGCGCCCCCGCGCCTCCGGAACGGAGACTATCCGGATTCCGGCATTCCGTCCAAGCCGGCCCGTTTGCGCGGCTCGGGAAGGAACCCGGACCGCCCGGCGGGAGGCGTCGGCGCCTCGCGGAGGTTCCGGAGTCCGCGCGCGCCGGGCGCCCGAATCGCGGACGAAACCGGGCGCGGGATCGCCCTGCCGGCGCGGGCGTCCCCGCAAGGCGGATCGGCACGAAGCGACGAACGCGATCCCCCGCCTTCTCGGAACGGATCGGAACGGAAGGCGCCCGGCCACGACGCCGGGAAGGGGGTCAAGGGACGAAAACGTCGCCCTGTCGCGGGCACCGGCGGCAATCCGCCTGCCGCCTCGGTCGACGCGAATCCACCGCAACCGCCTGGCATGATCGTTGCTCGGGCACCAAGCCTGTGGTCGATGCGGTTGATGCGATTTCCCGGATCGTCGATCGGTTCTCGCGGGATTCCGATTCCGCGAACCGGGGAATGCATCCCGCCCCGGGCTCTACAGGATTCGAGACAGGCCGATTATCGAAATCGCCAACGAAATAACAAGGAAAATCAAGGGAAGGCTTGTCTCGACAACGGTTAGTTTCCAGTAGCGGTTGGGGTTTTCACCGCTTTCGAGATATATCCACTCCTTATCGAAAAACGGGAAGGCCAGCTCCTTCTCCATTTCACGCAACACATGAAATTTTCCCGTGTTGAGCTGACGATAGGAGCGGATCACGACGTACCAGGAAACCGACAACACCAGTCCGATCGCCCCGGCAAACAGCAAGACGATTTCCAGGGAAATTCCGTTCGACCCGAATCGCAGGAAAACGCCAAGGAACAGCATCAATCCGACGAGCAAGCTGACAAACAGGCGATTGGCCCCTTCGCGCCTTTGGCTGACTCTGTCGGCAAACTCCGCGTGGAGCTTGTAAAGCTCCAGCATTTCGCGTTCCCGTGATTCTTTCATTCCCGTGAGTCTTTCAATTGTGCAGATCCCTGGTTGCTCTCACGATACTGTCGGCATTCCATCGCGCAATTCTCGATGCCGCAGATTTGACATGCCGAGAGTTCCTTGGCTTCCCCGTGGTTCGATGGCAATGACAGGCTTCCACAGCCCGAATCCGGATCGGGCCAAGCTGATTTCCTCTTTGATCCATTTGCTGCAGGTGGCATGCACGCCGGCCAATACGAGAACAATTCCACAGGGTCGCATTTGTGTTCGAACAGCTTCCCGCAACCGGGCGATCGTTCTCGTGTCGTGAATGGGATGCTCGCGGGGAACGGAGTGATTCCGATACGAGAAGTGTGGTCTCGAAGCGAGAAGATTCACCAAACGGTTGTATGAATCGGAGTGACTACAAGAGTTTCTGATGAAAAAATTGTTTATTCTCATAGTTCTGTCCAAAACATCTTGCCGTCATTGACAGGGATTTTCAGAAGGATCTCCATGTCCGGGTCGATTCAAGCCGTCTGCGGCACCACAGCAGCTACCGGTCTTCGACCGGCGTGTCAAGTCGCCATCGCCTCCGCGGTGACGCCCCCAACCGTCTCCGCGTTTCGACGAGGCGCGTATCGGCGAGGTGGGCGCAGCCCGTCGCGGTCCGGTGCGCCGATGCCCGGGCGGCTTCCCGGCCAGGGGCGGGTTCTCGCCCGCCGTCACGGACCGACCGGCTGCCGTGTGCCGAAAGCCATGCAGGTCGAAGGGCGCGAGCTTCGCCTCTTCGTGCATCGTGCGACAGCACGCCGCGAGGACGTGGCGGGACGATCCCGCGCTGCGGTTGCGGCCCGGCTCGGTTGCCCGGATGACGGCAGCCGAACCGGACCGCCGTGACAGCACGGACGGAACCGGCCCCGCCCGCGTGGAGCGGATGCCCGGCCAGCATGGAACGGTCCTGGGGGCGGACCCGAGGCCGCGATTGGAACGCGGGACCGGCCTGCGGTACACTCCGTTCCGCCAGCGGCTGCCGGGGCGCGGCCCGCGGCGACGACGAGAGGGACGGTCGGCGTCGCGCCGGCGAACCGGACGATGAACCATCCGCTTGCGCATCCCGAGCACCGGTTTTTCGGCACGCGCCCGTTGCCGTGCCCGTATCTCGAGGGCAGGCGGGAACGCAAGGTCGTGACCCATCTGTCGGGGCCGGACGCGGCGGATCTCTACGAGTGGCTGTCGGCGTCCGGTTTCCGGCGCAGCCAGGGGATCGCCTACAGACCCGCCTGCCGGGGGTGCGACGCCTGCGTGCCCGTCCGGATCTCCGTCCCGGATTTCCGCATGACCGCGTCCTTCCGGCGGGTGTCGAACCGCAACGCCGACCTGACGTCGGTCGACACGGACGCGATGGCCACGGAAGAGCAGTACGGCCTGTTCTCCGCCTACCAGGCGGGCCGTCACGGGGGCGGGGAAATGGCGGACATGTCCTTCGAGGAGTACCGCTCGATGACCGAGGATTCGCCGGTTCCGTCGCGCACCGTCGAGTACCGCGACCCGAGGGGCAGGCTGGTCGCGGTCATGCTGATGGACCGGCTGCGGGAGTCGCTGTCGGCGGTGTACGGTTTCTTCGATCCGGAACTTCGCCGCCGCAGCCTCGGCACCCACATGATCCTGTCGACGGTCGGAACGGCCGGGAGCCTGGGACTTTCCCACGTCTATCTCGGCTACTGGATCGACGGATCGGAGAAGATGGCCTACAAGGCGCGCTTCCGTCCGCTCGAGGTCATGGGCCCCGGGGGCTGGCGGCGCTTCGGTCCCGGCGAGACGCCGGAGGCGCCCGAGGCCGGATGACCGGCCGTTCCGGACGGCCAGCGGACGGGGAGACGAGCATGCGCGCGGTCGTGGCGAGGGAACTCGGGCCTCCCGGGATCCTCGTGGTGGAAGACGTCGGGCCGCGCCGGCCCGGCCCCGGGGAGATCCTGGTGGACTGCCGCGCGGCGGCCGTGAATTTCCCCGACCTTCTGGTCGTCGCGGGCAGGTACCAGGTCCGTCCGCCGCTTCCCTTCACCCCCGGCAAGGAGGCGTCCGGCGTCGTGCGCGAGACCGGCGGGAACGTCACGCGTTTCCGGCCCGGCGACCGCGTCATGGCGCAGGTCGAGTGGGGCGCCTGGGCGGAAGAGGTCGTCGTCGGCGAGGCGCACTGCTATCCGGTGCCCGACGGCGTCGACTTCGAGCAGGCGGCAGCCGTTGGCATCGCGTTCCAGACGGCGCATTTCGCGCTTCACGACCGCGCCGGCGCGAAAGCCGGCGACCGCGTGCTGGTGACGGGCGCGTCCGGCAGCGTCGGGCTGGCCGCCCTGCAGCTTGCCGCCGCGGCGGGATGCGAGACGATCGCCGGCCTGACGACCGTGGGCAAGAGCGATGTCGCCCTCGCGAACGGCGCCCGCCACGTCGTCGACCTGTCCGACGGCGACCCGCGGGAATCGATCCGCCGCCAGATCGCCTCGATCACCGGCGGCGGCGTGGACGTCGTGATCGAGACGCTGGGCGGCGAGACGTTCGACGGCGCCGTCCGCGCGCTCGGTTTCGGCGGACGCCTGGTCGTGGTGGGCTTCGCGAGCGGCGCCATACCGACGCTCCGGGCGAACTACGCGCTGCTGAAGAACATCGCCGTGACGGGGCTGAACTGGGCGGAATACCGCGAGCGCGAGCCCGAGCGGGTGCGGCGGGTGCAGGCCGAACTGTTCGATCTGGTCGCGGCGGGAAAGCTGCGGATGCCGATCCAGGAGGTCTTTCCCCTGGACGAGGCGGTCGCGGCCTGCAACGTGCTCGCGGAGCGCCGCGTCCGCGGAAAGGTCGTTCTCTCGCCCGGCGCCCGGCGCCCGTGAGGACGCGCCGTCAGCCCGTCGGCGACCACTCGGAGACGACGCTGTCGTATTCCGGCCGGTTTCGCTCGGTCGGCCGCTCGGCCTCGTGGCCGAGATAGAGAAAGCCGGCGATCCGGTCGTCGGCGTCGACGCCGAGCGCCCGTTTCATGTCCGGATCGTAGGCGTACCACTCGGTGAGCCACTGGGCAGCGTACCCCATCGACAGCGCGGCGATCAGCATGGTCTGGCAGGCCGCGCCCGACGACAGGATCTGCTCCCATTCCGGGATCTTGTGTTCCCTGACGACCTTGGAGACGACCGCGATGACCACCGGCGCGCGGGTCAGGCGCTCGCGCTCGATCTCCACCTGCTCCTCGATCGCGTCGGGGTTGTTCTTGAGAAACGCCTCGGCCAGCGTCTCGCCGAGCTTCTCGCGCGCCTCCCCGCGGATGACGATGAAACTCCACGGCGCGAGCCGTCCGTGATCGGGGACGCGCATGCCCGCTTCCATGATCCTGCGGAGATCGTCGTCGGCGGGCGCCGGCCCGTCCATCATGCGCGCGAGGACCGACCGCCGCGAAAGCAGGAAGTCGATGGTGTTGCCGCCACGGTTGTTCAGATCGGTCATTTCTCGGGTTCCACGGACTGAAGGGAGGAGCGGCGCAGGGTATCACGAGGCGGACCGGACGGGTAGGGACGGATCACGGGACACAGGTCGGCCATGGGTATCGGGCCGGAAAAATTCGAGGGACGCTGAAAGGGCCCGCTCAAGCGCCAGGGCACGGCTGACCGGAGCCCGGTTCACGAAGACTTCGATGATTCGGCGGCAGGCTTCTCGCGGACCCGCTGGAAAACGGCGTGCGCCAAGTGCTCGTGCGCGGCTGAACGAAACTCGGGATCCGTCATCACCCTGGAGAAAATCTCCTCGTTGTCTTCCATGCGCGCAATGAACAGATCGTCGAGCATGCGATCCAGATAGGCGGAAAAATTCCCGAGGCTGTTGGCGAGAGCCGCTTCCACGATGTTTTCATTGCATTCCGCCGAAGCCTGTATCTGATCGAAGAACAACTGGTCCGCTTCGGTGAAATCGGTGCCGAACCGTTCGTTGAGGCGGTCGACCAGACTGGAAAGCGCCACCTCTTCGTCCTTGATCCGGGCTGTGCCGATGTCGGTCGGGCCCTTGAGAGGGTCGGCCTCGCCATCCGAAAGTTCGATGGAACCGTCTCTCATCTGCTGAAGCCGGAAAAATCGCAGCGCCACCTCGTCGTCGAGCACGAAGGCGTGGCCGTCCCCCGGCGGCGGGAGTTTCGCCAGAAGATTTCTCGCGAAAGCGTAGAGCCGTTCAAGATCGCTGTCCTGATAGGGAACGATCTGCGACAGGAAAGCGTAAACGCTTCTATATCCCTTCAAATGGCCACGAAACTCCTCCTGCTCGTTCACCTCGCGATTTTGGAAGCGTTGAACGACGGCGTCGAGGACGGCGTTCATCTCGCGATGATCGGTCGCTGAATGGTCGCGCTTGGCGCGATACCAGACTTGGGCGAAGGCGGTCACGTCGGCCGGCGTGCAGACCGCCCGCTCGAACAGGCGGTGCTGCAGCTCGGACAGGCGATTCGGATCGGCGTTCTCGCCGACAGGCGTCGTCTCGTAGTAGGGCTTGAAAGCCCTGTAGATGTCGTTTTCGTCGTTGACGAAGTCGAGAATGAAGGTGCGCGACTTCCCGGGTGCGATGCGGTTGAGCCTCGACAGGGTCTGGACCGCATGAATGCCGGCCAGCCGTTTCACCACGTACATTGCCTGCAACAGGGGCTGGTCGAAGCCGGTCTGGTACTTATCGGCGACCAGAAGCACCCGATGGTCGGAGCGCCCGAACGTCTCGGGGAGCTCGCTTTCGGCAAGACCGCTGTTCATCGCGACTTCGGTATAGGACAATCCGGGGAGATCCGGGTCTTCGACGATCCCCGAGAAGGCCACCAGGGAACGGATGCCGGTATAGCCCCGCTCCTTGCTGTAGCGATCGAAGGCGAGCTTGTACTTCACGGCGGCAAGGCGGGAGCCCGTGACCACCATCGCCTTTGCCCGCCCGCCAAGCTCGTTCATCACGTGAAGCCGGAAATGCTCGACGATCACGGAAACGACCTGCTCGATGTTGGCAGGATGAATTTCCAGGTAGCGCGTGAGAACCTTCACGGCATTCTTGCGCGGCACGTTCGGGTCGTCCTCGACCTTCTTGATCAGGCCGAAGAACCGCTTGTACGTCGTGTAGTTCTGAAGCACGTCCATGACGAAGCCTTCCTCGATGGCCTGTCGCATGGAGTACTCGTGAAAGGGTGAAGCGCCCGACGCGCCGGCCTCGTCGAACAGGGCCTTGGTCCTGAATTTCGGTGTGGCCGTGAAAGCGAAGAAGCTGAGATTGGGTTGTCGGGAGCGCTGCAGTGCGTCGCGCAGCACGGCTGCCTTTGTCTCGTCGGAAAGATCGTCGTCCTCTTCCTCGGAGAGCTGGGCCGCGACGGCCGCTTCGATTCCCTCCTTGTTCAGCATGCCCCGGAGAACGGTCGCGGTCTCGCCGCTCTGGGACGAGTGCGCCTCATCGACGATGACGGCGAAACGCTTTTCAGTCGTGTCGATGGTGACGCCGGAGCCTTTTTTCTCGAGAGTCGAGAGCGCCTGCGAGATGAAGGGGAACTTCTGGATCGTCGTGATGATGATGGGCGTGCCCTGGGACAGTGATCGAGCGAGTTGTTGGGTGTTCTCGTCGATCTTCTCGACCACGCCAGTCTGGTGCTCGAACTGGTAGATCGTGTCCTGCAGTTGCTGGTCGAGCACGCGCCGGTCGGTCACCACGATGACGGAGTGAAACACCTTCTCGTCGCGTTCGTCGTGCAGGCTCGCGAGCCGGTGGGAAAGCCATGCGATCGAGTGGGATTTTCCGGAACCGGCCGAGTGCTGGATCAGGTAGTTCCGGCCCGTGCCGTTGGTCCTTGCGTGAGCTACGAGCTTGCGAACCGCGTCGAGCTGGTGGTAGCGCGGAAAGACCAGCCTCTCCTCCCGCACGGTTCGCACGCCGTTGTCGGTCTTGAGCCGCTTCTCCTTCACTTCGAGATGCATGAAACGTTGCAGGATCTCGAGGAGGCTGTCGGCCTGCAGCACCTCGTCCCACAGATAATGGGTCTTCCAGTTGTCCTCGACAGGCGGGTTGCCTGCCCCGTGGCCGTTGCCGCGGTTGAAGGGCAGGAAGTCGGTCTCCTTGCCCCTCAGCCGCGTGGTCATCCACACCTCGTCCGGATCCACGGCGAAGTGAACCGGAGCGCGTTTTTTGAACGCGAACAGAAGATCGCGCCCGTCGCGTTCGTGCATGTACTGGCGCATCGCGTCGGCAGCGCGCTGTCCGGTCAGTGGGTTCTTGAGTTCAGCGGTGACGACGGGGATGCCGTTGACGGCGAGTGTCACGTCGACGACGCAGCGACGGTTCTTGCCGTCCGGTCTCTTTATTGCTGAACTGAAGGCGACCTGGCGCGTGATCGTCAGCCGGTTTAGTCCGTAATTCTCTGCGGCATCCGGATTCATGCTCGTGTTCGGCCTGAAATAGGCCATGCGGAAGGTTTTCCCGTAGCACTTGAAGCCGTGACGCAGCACGTGGAGCGTGCCCTTGAGCTCCAACTCCTTGGACAGGCTGTCCAGCACGGTCGCGGTGGTCTTCGGGCCGAGCAGGAACTCCAGCGCTTTCCATTTGGTCGGTTGGCTGTCCTGCAGGAAGCCGGAAACGTCAGCGGGAAAGAGGGCAAGCGCTTCGTCCCAATCGCTTGGGGCGCGTGTTTCGTAGCCGCCGGAGCCGGTCAGCTCGGCTTCGATCGCCTTCTCGAAATCACGTTCGGTGTGGCTGGACATGAAATCCGATCTCCTGCGAGGCAATGCAGTTGACTACGGCGGATGGGCCAAACTTGTCGGGGCATCAAGGGTCATCGCAACTCCGCGATTCGCCCAGTGACAGCCGCCGTGATCAACGCGGAACGATACTCGGAGAGACAGTCGATTGAGCGAAGCACATGCTTTGAGGTCGCATCTATCCGTGCGGTCTTCTCGTCCAGAAACCGCGCAATCCGCCTCTGGAGGTCGAGCGGGGGGAGAGTCAGCGGCTGGTGGCCCACGACTTCCCAATCCGCGCGAGGCATCTTGGCCCCGAAGGTCTCAGCGTCGACGGCGTCGATGAAGCCCTTGGAAACGAGCTTGTAGAACAGGAACCGGGGTGCAATCCTCCGTGACGGTCGCAGGCAGAGCATCTCTCCCGAACTCACCCCGTCAAAGGTCGCGTGATGGACTTTGGCGAGGTATGGGCGGAGCTTGTTGAACAGGACATCGTCCTTCCGGAAGCGCCGGCTATCCGCCTCGGCCGGCTTGGGTTCCTCGATCAGGAGCTTTCCCGTCCAGGACGCGATGTCCTCGTTCGAGATGTAGGGAAGTGCCTCCCGTTCCTCCTCGGTCGAGTGTTTCGTGGAAAGATCAACCGACCATTTCAGCCAGTCCCTCCCCCATCCATCCGGAACCTGCGCCGCCCATTCGGGTGGCTCATCGCTGCGGGCGAAGTGACTCATGGCACCAGCCCTTTCAGCAACGTGGCAATTCTCCCTTCGAGCCGATTGGTATCTGCCTCGATTTGATCGAGTGGGCTTATCGAAATCGAGGCCCTCGGTGACGGCGTGCGTGATGAGGGTTTGGCGTTTCTCGGCCAGACGGTCGAGAAGCTCCCGCTTCTTCCCGATCAGACCGCCAATCTTCGCGGTCTTCTCGTCCAGAAACCGCGCAATCCGCCTCTGGAGGTCGAGCGGGGGGAGGGTCAGCGGCTGGTGGCCCACGACTTCCCAATCCGCGCGAGGCATCTTGGCCCCGAAGGTCTCAGCGTCGACGGCGTCGATGAAGCCCCTGGAAACGAGCTTGTAGAACAGGAACCGGGGTGCAATCCTCCGTGACGGTCGCAGGCAGAGCATCTCTCCCGAACTCACCCCGTCAAAGGTCGCGTGATGGACTTTGGCGAGGTATGGGCGGAGCTTGTTGAACAGGACATCGTCCTTCCGGAAGCGCCGGCTATCCGCCTCGGCCGGCTTGGGTTCCTCGATCAGGAGCTTTCCCGTCCAGGACGCGATGTCCTCGTTCGAGATGTAGGGAAGCGCCTCCCGTTCCTCCTCGGTCGAGTGTTTCGTGGAAAGATCAACCGACCATTTCAGCCAGTCCCTCCCCCATCCATCCGGAACCTGCGCCGCCCATTCGGGTGGCTCATCGCTGCGGGCGAAGTGACTCATGGCACCAGCCCTTTGAGCAGCCCGGAGATCTCCTCCTCGAGTCTGGCGATGTCCGCCTCAATCTCGTCGAGCGGACGCGGTGGCTTGTAGACGTGGAAATGCCGGTTGATCGGGATTTCGTAGCCCACCTTTGTCTTGCCGTAGTCCACCCAGGCATCGGGCACATGGGGCAGTACCTCACGGGCGATGTAGGCGTCGATCTCTTCGCGGAAAACCTCGACCAGCCTGTCGTTGGGCTTGGCCGGCCCGAATTCCATTGGCAGAGGCAACGTTGTGCCTGGCGGCAAGGGGATTTTCTCGGTGTCCCGGAGATCGCTATCGGGCTCCGGTCGGCCCTCGCCGTCCCTGCAGATTTCGGCGGCCTGGTCGCGCTCTCCAAAGGCCGCGAAAATCGCCTTCTTGATCGGGGAGGGGACTTTCAGGCCGGCGCTCTCGGCGGCCTCAACTACATCGGCCTGGAAGGCCTCCCGGTCCATGTAACGGCCGTTGGCCGCAAGCGTCGTAAGCGCGGTGCGGATTGCTTCCTGCCGCCCCCCCCCCCCTCAATTTCGCGTTCGGTCGCCACCGCACCCTTCTGTTTTTTCGGGGCTGTCAGCTTCACGAAGGCAGTCTGCTTTTCGAGTTCGGCGAGGCGCTCGGGCGTTACCTCGAAGTTCATGCGTAGGGGGCGTTCGACCGTCACCTGTAGAAAGCCGAACTCCCGATTCTCGAAAACGCGGGAAACGACGCGATTTTCGGTCCGGCCGTCGATCCGAACCTCGGCCATCTCCCGGTCCCGGTGGTTTCCGTATACGCGGGTCAGGTGGCAGATCTGTTCCTCGGTAATTTCGTTGCGCTTGTTGTGGAGGCTCTTCTTCATCTTCTCGAAGAATCGGGTGCCGTCGATGAGCTGCACCTTGCCGCGTCGTTCCGGCGGCTTCCGGTTCGTCACGAGCCAGACGTAGGTCAAGATGCCGGTGTTGTAGAAGAGCTGGTCGGGCAACGCCACAATGGCATCAAGCCAGTCGTTCTCGATGATCCAGCGGCGGATGCTGGACGGTCCCGATCCGGCGTCGCCAGAAAAAAGCGGCGAGCCGTTGAAGACGATAGTGATCTTCGATCCGGGTTGGTTCTCGTCACCCTTCTCGTAGGGATGCATCTTGGAAATCATGTGCTGGAGAAAGAGGAGCGAGCCGTCCTTGATGGACGGGAGCCCTCCGCCGAACCGACCCGAAAAACCTAGGGTCTTGTGCTCGCGCTCGACCGCGTCTTTCTGATTCTTCCACTTGACGCCGAAAGGTGGGTTGGCCATGAGATAATGGAAGCGTTCCCCTTCTCTGCTGGCGACAAGGGTATCGCCGAAAACGATGTTGTCGGTGTCCTGGTCCTTGATAAGCATGTCCGAGCAGCAGATCGCCCAGGACTCGTCGTTGTACTCCTGACCGAAGAGCGCAAGCTCCGCCCGCTCGTTCTGCTCGAGAATCAGTTTCTCGGACTCTGAGAGCATGCCGCCCGTTCCGCACGCTGGATCGTAGATCGTGCGGTAGATGCCGGGCCTGTAGACATCCTGTTCGCCGGTGTAGATGAGGTTTGCCATTAGGCGGACGACCTCACGGGGCGTGAAGTGGTCTCCGGCTTCCTCGTTGGCCTGTTCGTTGAAGCGCATCAGCAGATGTTCGAACAGGTAGCCCATCTGCAGGTTGTCGATCCTATCGGGGTGAAGATCGACATCGGCCATCGCCTTGACGACAGGGAAGAGGAGGTCTTCGGCGTCAAGCTTCTCGATCTGATCGGCAAATTTGAAACGCTCGAAGATATGCCGCGCGGTCGGGGAAAAGCCGTTGATGTACAATACGAGATTCGGCGCAATGTTCTCGGCGTCGCCGAGCAGGCGAGCGAAGGTGTAACAGCTCGTGTTGTAGAGTGGATGCTTACGCCTCGGGTCGGCGGCCTTGCCGAGCAGGCGGTCCTTCGCGACTTCGGGCGTCTGCTTTGCCTGAAGCTCATTGAGCCGTTTCAGAACAGCATCCTTGGTCGGCTCCAGGACGCAATCAAGCCGGCGCAGTACGACCATCGGCAGCATCACCAGACGATACTGGTGAGGCCGGTACGGTCCCCTGAGCCGGTTCGCGATTTCCCAGATCTTGGCCTTCAACTCTTCGTGCGTCTGCACGTTCATGGATGATCTTCTCTTTCCCGATTGCCGTCCCCGATGGTTGCGTGGCAGGATCGCCGCTCTCATCCGCGAGTCAATCCCTTGGCCGGACCCGAAGAATCCAGGGCGCCCCTCGTGGCGGCCGCCGTCCGAACCCGGCCGATGCCGACGGTTGGATGTCGAACTCGCCGATCAGCCGACGCAAAGGTTCAGGTTCTCGCCGCTCGTTTCGTCGCCTGCGGATTGAAAATGCTGTTCCCC
Organism: Alphaproteobacteria bacterium; assembly: GCA_965214975.1. Taxonomy (GTDB): domain Bacteria; phylum Pseudomonadota; class Alphaproteobacteria; order MPNO01; family UBA830; genus JAJEBT01. The sequence goes on along the minus strand of OZ244055.1, from coordinate 2,620,936 downwards.
GTGCCCCGGAAATCCCACACGTTGCGAGTCGACGGGACGATGCCGCGCGAATGGAATGTGGCAGCCGTCCGGCAGTCCGCTTCGCCGACGGGTAGGCCCACATGGAGGTGGTCTCCGGCGCATTTCGTCATCTGCCGCCCGGCAAGGGAGATCCACGACCCGGGCCGTTCGGCGATGTGGCGCAGCCCGTGTCCGGCAATACGCTTGAAGCCGAGGTGGTGGTAACGCTCGACCGGTGCGTCCCGCTGCACGCGTTCACGCGACTCAGCGAGGCGAATTGACCCAAGCGTAGACGATCGCCTTTGCCCTGGAATCGTCGCGGAAGACCAATCCGAACCGTCTACCCGTCCCGATACGCCAATGGCGGTAACGCGGATCCGGCGTGCGGCTTCAGCGGTACCCATCCCGGGACGGATCAGACGGAGCCACCTCCAGCATCAGCCGGCTCGATGCCCGAAACGGCTTGACGTTCGCGTTGGGCGCGAACCCTGTCGGATCGTTTCATTGCGCGCTTTGTGCTGCGTGGCGGAGATTACGGAACTGGTCGAAGAGGTAATCGCGGAACGGAAGCATCCATCCTTGGCGCTGCGTCAGAGATCGATGTCGCGGTCGATGCCCTCATCCGCAGGCGCGTCACGCTCCGCGTGGTCCGACATGTCTCGTGCTAGATCATCCGGGCTTGCCTGAACATGCCGGCTGGCCCGGATATCGCCGGAAAGCAGGTCGAGGAACGCACCGATCTCAGGATCCACATGTTCGGCGTCGGCGCGGCTGACGACGACCTGTCCGTCCTCGTGGAGTTCGAACGCCACCTTGGCGCCGGCATCGGCCTCCAGCGCCTGACGAATCGGCTTGGGCAGGGTGATCTGGTCCTTCGCGGTCACCGTGGCCACTCTGTGGATGATCGACATGGGAGACGCTCCCTCCGTCCCGTGCGAAGCGGCAAGGAGCATTCCTTGCCAAGGCAACGTCACGTGGGGCAGGCCCATCCCACGCACCCCGGACGGCGTCCGGTTTTCGCGCGCTTCCCGAGAAGGCGGCAGAGCGGTTCTTCCGTCGAGACACCGGTCCGCCGAGCCTCGCGTCCGAACTGGGGCCTGCCCTCGGAGTCAGGGTCGCGGACGACGTTGCCGGTCTCCGCGCCGAGGTCTCCCGTTGGGCCGGACATCTGCTGCGGACCATCCGCGAATCAGGCTGCGCTGCCGGAGACCCGGAAAGAAGCCTTGCAGATTCCGCCTGCCGAAGACGCCTGCGATGCGGGTTTCGTTCGGGATCGGGCGGCTCCCCGAAACGGATCAGCCCTCAGGGCATCCGCGCAGGCCGCCGTTCCTTGCGCGAAACGGCGCGCTGTGCCAGTTTCGATTCGACGGGAATCGGGCCCCTTGGAGGCGGCCGGTTCCGGATGCCGCGACGCCAACGGACGGAGATCGGGAATGGCCATTGAACCGACCAGCGAGAAACTCTTCGATGCGGGCCTCGCCGTGCGCCGAAAGGTGCTGGGCGAAAAATACGTCGATCCCCAGATCGAGCGGGCAAGGACCGACCCGTTCACCGGCGTCATCCAGACCATGGTCACGGAGTACTGCTGGGGCGGAGCCTGGACCAACGAAACGCTGGACCACAAGACCCGGAGCCTGATGAACCTCGCCATTCTCACCGCGCTCGGCAAGATGCAGGAACTCAAGGCCCACACGCGCGGCGCCCTGAGAAACGGCTGCACGGTCGAGGAGATTCGCGACGCGCTCGCCCACGCGACTGTTTATTGCGGCATTCCGGCCGGCGTCGACGCTTTCCGCAACGCCGCCGAGGCGCTCGACCAGGCCCGGGAGGAAGGCCTGATCGACGGCTGACGGGGCCTCCTGACGGGGCGAGGAGCCGTGAGGAACGACGACCGCGTGCTGATCGCGGGCGCCGGGCCCGTCGGTTGCGTGGCGGCGCTGCATCTTTCGCGGAACGGCATCCCCGTCACGCTGCTCGAGGCATGCGCGGATCTTCCCGAGGATCTTCGGGCCTCGACCTTCCATCCCCCCACCCTCGACATGCTCGACGATCTCGGGATGGCGGAGCGGTTGATCGCCGAGGGCCTCGTCTGTCCGGTCTGGCAGCACCGCGACGCCCGCGACGGCGTCGTCGCGGAATGGGATCTCGGACTGCTGAGGAACGACACCCGCCACCCCTACCGCGTCCAGTGCGAGCAGTACAAGCTGACCCGCCTCGTCGCGGACGAGCTCGCGCGGACCGGCGGCGTCGATCTTCGTTTCCGGCACCGCGTCGTTGCCGCGCGCCAGAACGGAGACGGCGTCAGCCTCGACGCGGAGACGCCCGAAGGGAGCGAAACCTTCCGCGGGCGCTATCTGGTCGCCGCCGACGGCGCGTCGAGCGTCGTGCGGACCGGCCAGGACATCGGGTTCGAGGGCGAGACATTCCCCGAGCTCTGGCTGTGCACGAGCACGGCCTATCCCTTCGAGGACCGTTTCGAGAATCTGGCCCCGATCGCCTACGTGGCGGGGGCGGATTTCTGGTTCGTGTTTGTGCGCGTGCCCGGGCTCTGGCGCCTGCTGATGCCGTCCCGGCCCGGAGAGACCGCGGAAATGCTGGTCGCCGACGCCACCGTGCAGGAGCGCATGCACCGCGTCTGTCCCGTCGAGGGCGACTACGACACCTTCCACCGCACCGCCTACGCCGTGCACCAGCGCGTCGCCGGCACCTACCGCAAGGGGCGGGTGTTTCTTGCCGGAGACGCGGCGCACATCAACAACCCTCTCGGCGGCATGGGCATGAACGGCGGCATTCACGACGCGGTCAGCCTCTGCGAGAAGCTGGCCGAGGTGTGGCACGGCCGGGCGGACGAGCGCGAGCTCGACCGCTACGACGCCCAGCGCCGCCCTATCGCCATGGAGCATGTCCAGCTTGCGGCGCTCAGGAACAAGGCCCTGCTCGAAGAGGCGGATCCGGAAACGCGCAGGGCGCGGCAGGACGAGTTGCGCCGGACCGCGGCCGATCCGGCCGCCGCGCGCGACTATCTGGTCCGGTCGTCGATGATCGAGGCGCTCGAGAAGGCGAGGCGCCTGGGCTGAGACGGGCGGGAAGCGTTCATCCGGCCGTTACGCCGCGGGGAGCGCCTCCGACGGCGCGCATCGCCGTCGCGCCCGGCCGGATCCCCGACCGCGCGGCAGCCGTTCCGGCGAAAACGCGGGATCCCGCCGTTTCCCGCCGAGATGGAGGTCAGCGGCTGTGCACGCATTCGACCATGCGGGGCCGTCGTTGTCTCTCCGACGATGCGATCCCCGTCGCTTCCCGGCCGGCCGGTCAAGCACCGCGTGGCGACGGCGCGCGCGTTCGTCGCCAATTCGACGTGTCGATGACGCACGCCCCGATCGGGCGATGGTCGTCACGACGGGTTCCCTCCTCTCGGGGCGGTGTCAGAACCGTCGTCGTGGAAGCCCATTTCCGCGAGGAACCGGGACGGCCTCTTCGGCCATTCCCTGTACTGCCGCGCCCTCGACAGGGTCAGGCGCTCCTTGGTTCGGGTGATGGCGACGAAGCAGCCGCGGCGTTCCTCCTCCAACGCCGCGCTGCCATCGCCTTTCCTGACGCTGTGCCAGGAGGGCAGGATCTCCTCCGCGAGGCCAACGAGGTAAACGGTGTCGAACTCTAGGCCCTTGGCGCTGTGAATGGTCGCCAGAGACACCAATCCTGGTTCGGGAACCGGTTCCTTGGAGCGCAACTCCAGTTCCTGGAGGAAGCGGTCGAGCGATGTCGGCCCCGTGGCCGTTCTGATCTCGCCCTCCAAGCGCCGCCAAGCGCTGATGTCGTCCCTTACGTCCTCGGCGGGATCGCCGCTCTCGAGGTGACCGAGGATCCGGTCGATTGCCGAGGCCAGCTTCAACTCTCCGGCGGCGAGACGCGCAATCAGGTCGACGATCTCCGCAGCCGGTGACGGTAGCCCGGCCGCTTGCGCGGCACGGATCCAGACGGACAGGTACGTGACCCTTTCCGTCCCCGAACGGGACAGCAGTTCGTCGAAGTCCAACGGCGCAGGCGCACCTGTCGAAGACCCGGCGCAGCCGGGCACGAAGCTGTCAAACGCCTCGCCCAGCGTGGCCAAATTGCGCCGGTCGAGCGGTCGGTTGATCTGCTTCAGGCAGGCGACCAGCCATCGCATCTCCGGTGACGCGAAGTCGTCGCGACGACCCAGAATCATCGCGTTCACGTTCACTTCCCGCAAGGCGGCGCGCATGGACTCCAGTAATGCGCGGGTTCTGGCCAGCACCAGCGTCCGACCTCGCTCGTCATAGTCGAATCCGGCAATCTCTGCGGCAATCCCGGTCGCCTCGTCTAGGTCGGTCTCGAACACGCGGCACCGAATCGGCCGGTTGTCCAGAGAACGGCGGCGCTGCGCTGGCTCGGCAGGACACTTCGCCACGGTGCGCCGCGCGTTGTAGACGACGAGACGATTCGCGGCCTCGACGATGCGCGGCGGGCAGCGGAAGTTCGTCGGAAGCTGCACGACCTCGCAATCGAAGTCCGCGACCAGGGTGCTGATCCGGCGGACGCTGGCACCGTTCCATTCGTAGATCGTCTGGTCGTCGTCGGCCACGGCGAAGACTCGGCGGAAGTCGTCGCCCGCCATGCGTCGAAGAAGTTCGTACTGGGCGCCGTTGGTGTCCTGGAACTCGTCGACGTGCCAATAGCGGTAGACGGTCTGATAGTGTCGCGCCATCGCCCGATACCCGAACAGTCGGTGCGCCTCGAAGATGAGTGAATTGAAGTCCAATGCGTTGGCGCGGCGCAGTTCCTCTTCGTAGAGGCGGTAGGCGCTGGCCAGGCGACAGGCTTCATCGGGCGTTTCGTCGTTCCTGTCGGCAAGCCACTCTTCGGCCTGTTCGGGCCGGACCAGTCGGGCCTTCAGGGCGTCGATCCTGGGCAGGAGACGGTGGTCCTCGCTGTCGCCGTGCCGGGAAGCGCGCCCGAGGGCATCGTCCAGCACGGCTTGCCGGTCGGATGTCCGGGAGTAGATCGCGAAGTCGGGCTTGATGCCGAGATGCACTCCATGTTGGCGGAGGACTTGTGTGCAGAAACCGTGGAACGTGTGGATGTCGGTGCGTCCATCGAGCCCGGGCGCAAGGGTGGTCAGCCGGCTCGACATCTCGTGGGCGGCTTTGTTGGTGAACGTCAGTGCGAGGACGCGGAAGCGCTCGTCCCGTGATCGCTCCAGCAGGCGCGCGACCCGGCAGGTCAGGACGCGGGTCTTGCCGGAGCCCGGGCCGGCCAGCACGAGCAACGCGCCGTCGTCCCACTCGACCGCCCTGCGTTGGACATCCGACAGTTCGTGCAGGGAGGCTTCGAGCCGGGTAGCCGTCATGCCAGCCCCCGCAGTTGCTTGATGGCGGCGCGAAACGCCTCCGGAGTGCGTTGCGCCAAGTCCGCGTCTTGACGAACACGGGCTGCCAACTCTGCCGCACTGGCGGTCTTGCTGGCGCGCAAGCGAACGACGAGATCCTCGTCGTTCAACGCATGCGCGTCCTGGGTGCCCAACCTCGCCAGGACTTCCCGCAGTTCCGGCCCGAGCCCGTCGGCGACGAGTTGCGCCTCCAGGTCACCGGCGGCGTGGGTTCGACAGCGTCGTCTCAACTCTTCGTCACTGAACCCGCGGTCGGCCATTGCCCGCACGAACTTCTGTCCGGCTTCGTCGCCGTCGAACACCGCCAGCCACGGAACATCCAGCGCCCGCGCCAGCGCCGCGAAGGTGGCCGGGTTGCCGTTGTTCTGGGCGTCGATGACGGAAACGCCATGCTGGTCGAAGTCGTAGTCCAAAGCCTGCGCAACCGCGTGCACGATCAGATGGTCGGCCTGGCCTTCAACGATCAACCAGCGTTCCGCGAAGAAGATCTCGCCGCGCATGCGCCGGGCATAGGTCTCGAGAGACTGGAGTTCGTCGTCGGCGACAAACAGGGAGGACCGTTCCAACAAGTCGCGCAGCAACGGCTCGAGTTCGGCGCGGCGTTCGTCGGCGCCGCAGCAAGCGAGGAGGGCTCGGTAGATCCCGTTGCCAAGGATCCCGTGGACCGTGAGCGTCTCCGAAGCTCCTTCGTAGGTCAGGAGTCCAGCCGAGTTGGCCACGATGGCGTCGAGGCCGTCAAGGAGCGGAATCGAGGCGGAGAAGCTCGCCGGCAGCGACCGCACTTCGGTGCCGTTCGGGGTGAGGCGCACCAGACGCAGATCCCGGAAGGGCACGTGCTGGACGAAGTAAGGTGAGTGGGTGGTGACGATCTTCTGTCCTGGCAGCGCGCTGACATGGCGCCAGAGGGTGCGAACGGCCTGGGGATGGAGGTGGGTCTCCGGTTCCTCGAGGGCGAGCACGGGCTCGCTTCCCGGCTCATACAACTCGCGCAGCAGGTGATCCACGAACGCCTGGAAAAGGAAGATCACCGACAGGCTCTGGATGCCTTGCCCTTGGCGCTGTAGCGGGAGCCACGGCAGGTCCGGCTCGTTGCGGAGGACGATCTCGGCCCTGGAAAGCAGATCCCAGGTCTTGAGCGGCACCATGCGGAGATCGAGGCCGCCATCCCGATCGCGTGCGGCGATCCGTGTAGCGCCCGACAACGTCTCGGCGATCTCCGCGAGGCGTGGATCGGCCTTGAGCAGGCGGCGGTTGAGCAGATCGAGGATCCGCAGGGCGCGTGATTCGAGGCCGGGCGGGATGTCTAGAGCTCTGAGCAGCCGGCTCCAGAACTGGGACGAGCGCGGGGAGAACTCGTCGCTCACGTCGCGCAACGCGCCGAGGTAGAACACGGGCAGGTGGCGCCAGAAACGCTCGAGGTTGACCCGGCGCGAACTGCGGCCGACGAGTGGCTCGCGACTTGCGTCGAGAAACTCCCAACTCGGCTCGAATGCGCCGGTGTCCTCGCTCCACGCGCATCGCGTTCTCAGGGCAACGGAGCGCCGTTCCGTAACGGGATCCAGTTGCACGATGTCGCCGAGGTCGGCCGCGACCGTGTCGGGCCACTCGCCGGGACCGCTCTCCTCCGAGCGGAGCTCGATGCAGACGCCGCTTGAGGCCTTCGGATCGGCGGTGTCGCTGGCGAGGTGGACATCGTACTCGCTGAAGCCTGTGCCGCGCTGACCCCAACGGCGCGTCAGGGCGATCCGGAGTGCGTCAAGAATCGCGGTCTTGCCCGCGTTGTTCGGACCCACGAACACCGTAGTGTCGCCGAGATCGACGACAAGCTGCCGGATCGACCGGAAGTTCTCGATCTCGATACGGGTTATTCGCATGCGCGACAGACCTTCCGATGAGCGGGCGGGCTGGTCATGCGGTGCCCTTCCCGTCAAATGCCGCTTCACCGTCCGCCCGAAACATTTGCCGGCCAACGGCTCTTCAATTCTGTTCCGGGGCTGGATTGCCCGCGGAAATCCGTAGCGCACCGCCGGACAGCTCGCAATCGACCGCCCGTAGCGTGCCGCCGCGGCCGGGGAGCGCGAACCGTTTCCGGGTCTCCCGCCGCATCGTCCGCGCGGCGCCCGTCACGCCGCGGGGGGCGCCTCCGGCGACGCGCGGAAGGCGTCGCGCTGGCCGGCCTGTTCCATCAGCGGCAGCACGCTCTCGATCCACTGCCGGCATTCGGCCCTGTAGTCGACCCAGGAGATCAGGATGCCGTCCACGCCGATCCGGATCAGGGTGTCGATCTCGTCGACGATCCGCTCCGCCGTGCCGACCAGCGGATAGCCTCCGTGCCCGGCGATGAAGTGGAAACGGAATTCGTCGAGCGCCTCCGGCGGCAGGGTCCGCGACTGCATGCCGAAGATCTCCAGCAGGTTGTCCACGGCGACCCGGTCCCCCTTCTCGACGACGTAGTGGTGGAGGTAGTCGTGCGCCTCCTTTTCCGTCTCCCGGCAGACGACGTAGACGTGGATCCAGCTCTGGACTTCGCGCCCGGCCTCGCGCGCCATCGTCTTGAGCCGGTCGATCTGTGCCTTGCCGCCCTCGAGATCCCGCTGCTTGAGAATGACGAAATTCATGTCGGCCTGGGTGGCGGCGAATCTCTGGCCCGCGTCGGAGCCGCCCGCGTTCATGACCGGCGGCATCGGCTTCTGGACCGGCTTCGGCTGGCTCCACACCTTCCGCGCGTCGAACCAGCGGCCCTCGAAGTCGAACTCCTCCTCCTCGGTCCAGATGCGCCGCACGAAATCGAGCCATTCGGTGGCGTACTCGTAGCGGACGTCGTGTTCCCGCCATTCCGCCCCGAACATCTCGAACTCGTTCCGGAACCACCCGCACACGACGTTGAGCCCGAAGCGCCCTCCCGAGACGTGGTCGATCGTCGCGCACTGCTTGGCCGCCGCCACCGGGTGGATCAGCGGAACGTGCGACGTCGCGAAGATGCAGGCATGCTCGGTGACCGCCGCCACCGCGGCCGCCCAGTTGAAGGTCTCGAAGGTGCGGTTGTTGAAGTCGGTCTCCCCGCCGTAGCCTCGCCAGCGGGCGACCGGAAGAAGCGCCTCGAATCCGGCGCGGTCCGCCATGACGGCGACCTCGCGGGTGTCGGGCCAGGTCATCTCCCAGGCGTTCTCGGCGGTCGTGATCGTGGAGCCGTGGCTGCAGTTCATGGCGATGATGCCGATCTTCATCCGGTTCCCGCCGTGGAGGGGATTGTCCCGAACCGGTCTGCTTTCCATGATCGGCCGCCCGTTTCGCTCCGGTGCGAAGCGCCGTCATCCTGCCACCGGCGGGGCGGGGCGGCAAGGAGGACCAGCGGCGGCCGGCGGGGCGAACCGCGCCCGTTCCCCGGGGATCCCGGTGGAAGCGACGACTTCTGGCGCGGCGGGTGGCGCGAGCGCGGCGTCGCGACCACGCTCCCGTCCGCGGCAACCGGCGGCGCCCTGCGCGCGGACGGAAGGCGGGGCTCGCCCCGGTCGCCGGTCCGGGCCTCCCGCGCTCAGGACCGGCGAGCAAGCGGGTTCCGGGCGCACCCCTCCCCCGGAGCCGCCTCGCGCAACCGCCCGAGCGCTTCCGCGCGAAGCCTGGGAAGCCCGATCCCCGGGGCCCGCCGTGCGGCCCCCTGCCTCAGCGGGTCGGCCGTGGACCCGCGGGAGGCGGGGGCGGACGGCCCTTGCCGAAAGACGATCCGCGCCGGAACCGGCTGGCGGATTCCGCCAGCCGCGGGAAGAGAGCGGCGCACCGTCTCCCGGCAACCCGGCGTCGATGCGCGTCGCGTCGCGCTCCCGTCGGAGCCGGTCGCCTCTCCGGCGGAGAACGGCTACTCCGCCGCCGCGCCGAGCCCGGCGGCCGAGATGCGGTGCAGCGCGCGGCGGGCGAGCGCCACCGCCCTGTCGCGGCGGCGGTAGTGGAGCCCGCGTTCGGGGTCGCGGGAGACCGCCCGTTGCTGGGCCTCGATCATCGCCTTGTCCTCCAGGAACGCCTCGGAGATGTCGCGGTAGAACCGCTCCCCCTCCGGCGAGTCGACGGCGCGGTTGCGGTTGGAGACCGACCAGAAATAGTGGCAGCTCGTCTCCGTCTCGGGCGTCGCGTGATGGAACAGCCGGAGCGAGACCCCGCCCTCCCGGTCGCGGTTCTCTCTCGCGCCGCGCCCGACCGCGTGCGCCCCGCCCCATTGCAGCACCGAGGCCGGCGCGACGTACTCGAACTCCGACCAGCGGTCGACCGGGCCGTCGAAACCGCCGATGGCGACGAAGGAGGGCGGCGGCGGCGAGGCCATCATCCAGCGGACGAACTTCGCGCCGGTCTCCGTCGCCAGCGTCTCCATCTCGGCGTCGACATGCGATTGCGGGAAGCCGCCGATGGTCGAGCCGTGGACGTAGCCCAGATGGGTCAGATCCATCAGGTTGTCCATCACGAACATGAAGTTCGCCTCGAAGCGGTAGCGGCCGAAGCGGAACGGCCACTCGGCGCCCGCGTCGTGGAACGGGAAGTCGACGACCAGGGATTCGTCCGCCAGCGCCGGATCGCCCATCCAGACCCAGACGAGGTTCTGCCGCTCGACGGCCGGGAAGGAGCGCACGCCGTAGAGCGCCCGGTCCTCCTCTTCGCCCGGGTTGCCGGTGCAGGCGCCGTCCGCCCCGAAGACCATGCCGTGATAGCCGCACTGGAGCCCGGCCTCGACGACGCGCCCGAGGCTGAGCGGCGCCGCCCGGTGGCAGCACCTGTCCTCCAGGATGCCGACGCGGCCCGAGGCATCGCGGAACAGCACCGTGTCCTCGCCCAGCAGGGTCCGCGCCAGCGGTTCGCCGCCGACCTCGTGCCCCCAGGCCGCGACGTGCCACGAGTTGGGGACCGCCGGCTCGACCGGACTGTCGGACATTGGCGCCTCCCTTTGTCGGCGTTCGCGCTCGCCGGAGCGATCCTTGCCGATCCGGCGGTTCCCGTCCAGCGGCGCCGGGATCGTCCTGGCAGGCTCCCCGGCGCCCCTTCCATGCGGGGGAGATGGAAGGTAGGTTGGTGCCGGGCCCGACCGCCGTCGCCCCGGAGATCCGCGCCGGGGCGCGCCGCCGCCCGGAGGAAGGGAATTGGATCTGCGGCGTTTCCACACCTTCGTCGAGGAGACCTTCCGCGACATGGCGCAGCCCCGGTCGACGGCGTTGCGCAAGGTCGCGGTCGTGGCCGTGATCTCCAATCCCTATGTCGGCCGGGACTATTCGGAGACCCTTGACGAGCTCGTCGGACCCAGCGCCGAGCTCGGCGCCAGGATCGCCGCGATGGCCGTCGCGCAGATGGAGCCCCATGCCGTCGAGTCCTACGGCAAGGCGGCGCTGGTCGGCACGGCCGGCGAGCAGGAGCACGGAGTCGCGTGCCTGACGACGGTGTTCGGAAACGCGCTCCGCGACGCCGCGGGAGGCGGGCAGGCGTGGATCTCGTCGTTCACCAAGCGCTGCGCTCCGGGGGAGAGCCTCGACATCCCCCTCGCGCACAAGGACGCGCTCTACGTCCGCTCGCACTACGACGGCATGACGGTTTCCGTGCCGGACGCGCCGCTGGCCGACGAGATCTGCGTGGCGTGCTGTTTCGCCAACCGCGGACGCCTCAACCACAGGGTCGGCGGACTCGCGGCCGGCGAGATCGCCGGCTCGGACGGACTCAGGTAGGAGCGGAACCGCGATGCGGACAGCCATCGTCAACATCGCCACCATCGTCACCGGAGACTGGCGCCGGCCGTTCGCCGACGGCGATTCGATCCTGATGCGCAACGGCAGGATTGCCAAGATCGGCTCGCTGACCGACAGGCAGCTGGCGGCCTGCGACTTCGTTCTCGACGCGGGCCGGACGACCGCCGCGCCCGGGCTGATCGACTCGCAGGTTCACGTCGCCTTCGCGGACTACACGCCCCGGCAACGGACGATCGGCTTTCTCGAGAGCTATCTCCACGGCGGCGTGACGACCTCGATCTCTGCGAGCGAGGTCCACGTGCCGGGCCGTCCGGCGGACCCCGACGGGGTGGTCGCGCTGGCGGTGGCGGCCAAGAAGAGCTTCGACAACTACTCGCCGGGCGGCATGCACGTGCACGCGGGGGCGGTGATCATCGAGCCCGGCCTGACGCAGGCCCATTTCGACCAGGCGGCGGCCCAGGGCGTGTGGCTCGCCAAGGCCGGCTTCGGTAAGTTCCGGTCGCCCTTCGAGTACACGCCCTACGTGCGGATGGCGCAGAAGGCCGGGATGATCGTCAACGTCCACACAGGCGGCGCGTCGATCCCGGATTCGTCGCCGATCACGGGCGACCACCTTCTCGACATGCGCCCGGACGTGTCGTTCCACGTCAACGGCGGCCCGGTGGCGATGCCCGACAGGGACTTCCCCCGGGTGATCCACGAAAGCGGGATCGCGCTGCAGATCTGCCAGGCGGGCAACATCCGCACGGCGCTCCTGTGCCTCGACATGGCGGTCGAGGCCGATGCCTACGACCGCGTCATCCTGGCGACCGACACCCCGACCGGCACCGGCATGATGCCGCTCGGCATGATCAAGACCGTCTGCGAACTGTCCTGCCTGTCGCGCCATCCGCCCGAGATGATCCTCGCCGCCGCGACCGGCAACAACGCCAGGGTCTACCGTCTCGACACCGGAATCCTCGAGCGCGGCAGGGTCGCCGACGTGATGCTGCTCGACGCGCCGCTCGGCGGCAGCCGCCGCACCGCGCTCGCCGCCATCAAGCACGGCGACTATCCCGCGATTCCCGCCGTGTTCACGGACGGCGTCCCGCGTTTCGTCGGACGGTCGCGCAACACGCCGCCGCCGACGCGGCGGGTGAAGATCGCGCAGAACGCGATTCGGCAGGAATTCGCGCCCGGGCGGCACGTCGTGTAGCGGGGGTCGCCCGCGCCCCGGCGGGCGGCTGCGGTTCCCGTCCCTCGGGGACGGGAAGAGGGAAGCGTCGCCGACGTTCCCCGGCACGGTCCGGCCCCGCCCCGGCGATCCGACGCGACTTCGCGAGGCGAGCCGTCACGCCGGCAGGCGGGAAGCCGCCGGGCGGGCGCTCGAGGAAGGGGCCGCCATCCTCGACCGAAGCGGCGGCGACAGACCGGATCGGGATGCAGCCGGCTTCGCCGGAAACCCGAAGTGCCGACGGAACCGGGCGCGGAATCGCCCGGTGCCTTGCGCGGCGGTTGCGCCGCTTCATGCGCCAGGGGCCCACTCGCCGCGCCCGGGGCCGCCGGCCGCCCCGCGCGATGCCGTTCAAGCGCCGCGAGGCGGGCAACGATGCCGTTCGGTATCCCGGCCGGGGCCAGCGGCGGAAACGGTTCCGGGCATGCCGCCTGCGGGCGGGTCCCGTTCCGGGGCGTGACGATCCCGTGCCGGTGCGCGCATGCCGGGGTGCGTTCCGGCGAGTGTCCGTCATGCCGGGGCCGCCCGACCGTTTTCCGGTCAGGCTCCCGGCCTTCCGGCCACCCTTCCGCCCAACCGGCGCACGGAGGAGGCCACCAGGCAGACAAGCAACAGAAGGGCCCATATCCGCAACGGCACCTCCGGCTGGGCGTAGCGCGGAAGGAAGTGCGAGACCAGGGCGTAGACACCGTGCATGTAGAGCGCCGGCAACGCGGCGAACGCGAATTCGACGCGACGGCGCGCGAGCAGGAACCACAGCGGCACGACAAGGAGCGCAAGACCTCCGGCGAGATTCACCAGGGTTTTCGACAGGGAACCGAACCTCCACCCCCAGCGCGGCCAGGAGGACAGGCCCAGGACATCGGCAAGGCGCGGCACGGCAACTTTCGTCGAGGGCAGGGACCGGACGCGATTGCTCAACACCAGGCTGTGAAGCGGCAATTCCCGAAAATGGCGGAGCATCCCGGACGGATTCGACCAGGCGGCCGCAAGCGCGCCGGCGGAATCCAGAAACTCGGACACCAGGGGATGCCGCCTTGCGAAACCGTCCGGCGGAGGCACTCGATACATCACGGCCTCGGGAAGCTCCGCCACGGTCTCCAGGCCCAGATATTCCTTCAGTTCCGCCTCCCCGTAGCCGTCGATCGTTCCGCGCTCGCGGAACCAGACCACGTAGGCCTCCCGTCCCCACCTGTGGATCACGCGCGCAATTCCCGTCGGTAGCGACGGCCGCAGTTCCCGGGGCAGGGACCGACGTTGGAGCAGATCGACGTCGGGAGGTTTCCCGTACCCCAGGCGGGCTTGAACGAACAGGCCGCGCCAGGCCATCAGCGTCGAGAGCTTGAGATGCCGCCAGGGATCGGCAAGCAACTCGATTTCCGGCGCGTCCAGCCGCGATCCGAGGCCCGTCCGCCGAAATCCGTTCTCGTTGGCCCGGCGGAGACGCTCCCAGGAACGTTTCGGAATGCCAAGATCGAGCCTGTAGGGCGTGTAGTACCAGAATCCGGCGGCGAATTCGTCGTTTCGCATCGAGTTGTACGCCACGCGAAGGCGCAACACCTCCTTCACCCGAAGATTGTCGGGGGCCTGCACCGAAAACTCGTCGAACTGCACGAAATTGCGTGCCATCCAACCGCCTATCGGGAGGAAGTGGGCAACGAGAAACACGCCGGCGAGATGCATGGTGCGCCGTCCGAAGGTTCCCCGCAGCAGATCCGCCGCGATCAGCCCCGCAACGACAAGCGGCCAGAAATAGAGGAACACGATCTTGGTCAGCGCCAGGGCGGCAAGGGCCAGTCCCAGCAAACCGCCGTGGAGCACACGCCCCCGAGCCAGCGTCAGGACGCCCAGACAGGACACCGTCACCATCAGGGCGGCGGCGGGAATTTCCGTCAGGAACGAATCCGAAGCCTGCAGGCCCAGGAGACTCTGGGTGACCAGAAGAAACGCGACATGCGGAAGCCATCCCCCCCCCCCCGGCATGCCAGCGGCAGAGAAAGAACACGCCGACCCCGGCCACCAGCATGAATGCCACGTTCAGGATCTTGTACGGAGCGTAGGCCGACCGGCAACGGAGCGTCAGCGTCAGGCTCCTGCTCTCGCAATCGGGAACCGCCGACTCGTGCCCGAGCGCCCGTTGCGCCAGGATGACGGTTGCGATGAGAGCCGGGACGAACGGCTCGCGACGGTATCCGGCACGGTCCGGTTCCTGCGCCAGCCGTATCCCCATCTTCAGGTTCTGATGCGCGTCGTACACCGCGGGTTTCAACGAGAGATTGCCGACGCCGTAGAGCAGCGTGGCCAGGCACAACCCGACCAGCAACGCCATGTCCCAGCGCCGTGGCACCGGCGTCATCGCCCCGGTTTCCGAATCATGGCGGCGTCAGTCTGTTGCAGGGACTTCGCGGCGGCCGGGGCGTCGCGCGAGACCCCGGATCGGGGCCGGCCGGAACCGGGCGGGGGAGTCCGCGACGGAACGCCCGACATCCCCGGCGAGCCGACGGCAGCGCCGCAGCGGTCCGAAGCCGCGCTCCGCCGCCCGGCGCCGGGGAACGACGACGAACCCTTGCCGCCCCCGGGTTTCCCGCGGACCTCGACCGTCACCGGACCACCCGCCGTCGCCGGCACCGGCCTGCCGCCGCTGTCCGCGGCAAGGCGGCGTTTTCGCCCCCTGCCCTTCCCGTTGGCGTCGCGGCGGCGGGACTTCGGGCCGCATGCGGGGGGAGCCCGCCGGTCGCGCTCCGCAGGGCGGGAGCAGATCCGGCGTGCTTGCGGCACCCCCGGAACGGCACTCCGACGGCGCATGGGGCTTCCTGCCCGAAGCGCGGAATCCCTTGCGCGGGAAAGCATGGCGATCCTCCGTCCCGCGTTTCGCTTCCGGCCAAGGCGCATCGTGCCGAGACCGCCCGAGGATTCCCGGGTCACGCTTTCGGACGCTTGCGAAAAAGCGCCGTCTCCGGGGGCTTCGTCATGACGCGCTTTCCGCCCGGACACGCTTGTCCCGGCCGGTGAAGACGAAGTTGCGGTAGACCAGGAACTTCGCCAGGTTGGTGACGAGAACGGCCAGCGCGGCCGCGACGTAGTACGGTGCCGCGAGTTCCCGAAGGCCCGCGAACAGCAGAAAATCCGCAAGACGGAAAACGAGCGCCGAACCCGCATAGCGGAGAAAGGCGTTGCGGTCGGCGCCGGAGTCGAACACGAAGAACGCGTTGGCGAGAAACTGGAACGCGAACACCACGCCGAGGGCGACGGCAAACGCCGCGTCGGCGGGCAGCCCCGCCCCTTCATGCATCAGGACCGTGACCGCGAGGCTCACGGCAAGTCCCGCCAGGCCGGTCAGGACGTAGCGGCCCATCTGCCGGGACATCGTCATGACCGGTGACGCGCGAGCAACCCGGCCGGCAGCCCGGAATAGCCGGTGTCGATGCCGAAGAGCGCCGGTCCCGGCACCGGATTGACGTGCTCGACCGGTTTCGGGCCCGATCCCGGCAGCCACGGAACCGGCTCGTCGCCGAACAGCCCCGGAGCGGCGGCAAGAAACAGGCCTGCCAGCGGCGGAAACACTTTCGGCGGCCTGGCCATGACCGGCAGCACGAGAATCCGCGGAAAAACCTTGAACGGGCACTTGAAAGAGACGAACGAGCTCCCGGTCGTTCGCGCGTTGAAGACGATGACCGGCACCTGGGCAAACCGCGTTCCCTTGAGACAGGCGTCCGGCAACACCTGCCGGATGTGGTTGCAATCGCCAGGCAGAAGGAACCTGTCCGGACAGGCGCGGTTCGCGGCGAACATGCCGGCCTGCGGACCCCGGATCCGCCAGCCGCCCAACAGCCATCGCATCAGGGAACGGAAAGAAGCGTTGCCCCAGCGGCGCACCAGAGGCATGCGGCAGGTCATGCGGGGGAAACGGTCGCCGAAAACAGGGTCGGCCCGGTCTTCCAGGATCGGGGCAACCGGTTCGGGGGTGTCGGCCGGATCGTGCTGGCCGTCGGCGTCGAGCCTGACCGCGAGATCGAGGCCGTGGTCACGCGCATGGGCCAATCCGGTGCGCACGGCCGCACCGAGTCCCCGGTTCGAGCCGTGAGTCAGGACGCGGTCGGCACCGGCCCGGCGCGCGACTTCCGAGGTGCCGTCGGCGGAACCGCCGGCGATCCCGCAGACCGACCGGTCGACGTCTTTCCCGGCCAGTCGGCCCGCGCACGCCCGCAAGCCTTCCAGAACCTCCGCGACGGACTCCTCCTCGTTCCAGGCGGGAACGAGGGCCGGCATCGACAAGTCGATTCCGGGGGGAGGGGGAGGGGAGCTGCTGGAGGCGAGCATGAAGGAAGGAAGCCTTCGGTCGTGTGGGAGCTGTTGTCGAAAGCGGTGCGGCGTGTCCCTGCGCCACCTTGCCGGAATCGAGTTCGGGAACGGGGGATCCGGCAAAAAGGGTCCGCTGCGCGATGTCCCGACGCACCGCGTCCGCGTGACGCTGCGAAGGCGAACGATACCACGGTTCCGGCAACGTCGCCAACGGAGCCGCTTGCGGAATCAGGACGATCCCGCGCCGGCTTCCGTTGGCGCTTCGGATTCCCCACCATCCTGAAAGGGGGCGGAACGCGCGGGCACGCGCTATTCGCGGGGTGCGCGGACACGCGCTCCGGCGAAGCCGGGAGCCTGCCGACGCAGTCGCGGGAAGGGACGCGAGAAGGGTGCAGGATCTTCCTCGAGCCACGGGAACGGATCGGCTTGAACGTGATGCCGGGACTGGTACAATGCCTGCATTGGCGCCATGAGGCCGCTCTCCCTGTCGAGGCCTTGGGAAACCCGGTGGAATCGCGGAGCGGCCCCGATTGCCAGGATAATTCGCCGGTTGCGGCGAGAAACCCCCTCGAATGCGGAATCTTGAAAGCGGCTCGGGGTTCCGTCCGGCGGAGGCGACGATGAGAGCGAGCGGTCCGGAGCGCGGAGCCCTGCTCGACGACGATCCGGAAGCGGACGTCTTCCGGATCGACAGGCGCGCCTATCTCGATCCGCGGGTCTTCGAGGCGGAGATGGAGACCATCTTCGAGGGCGACTGGCAGTACCTGTGCCACGAAAGCCAGGTGCGGAATCCCGGCGACTACTACGCCGTGCGGGTCGGCCGCCAGCCGGTCTTCGTCCACCGCCAGAAGGACGGCGGGCTCAAGGCCTTCCTCAACGCCTGCTCGCACCGCGGCGCGGTCCTGACGCCGCTCCGCCAGGGCAACGCGCGAACGCTCACCTGCCGGTTCCACGGCTGGACCTACGACTGTTCCGGCGCCTGCATCCGCGTCAAGGAACAGAAGAGCGGCTACGGGGAGGGGTTCGACCGCGGCGCCCACGACCTCTCGGAGATCGGCGCGCTAGGGGTCTACAGGGGCTTCGTCTTCGGCAGCCTCGCGCCCGGCGTGGAGCCGCTCGGGGAGTTCCTCGGAGAGGCGCGGGCCTTCCTCGACTTCGTGGCGGACCAGTCGTCCGAGGGCATGGAGATCCTGCCCGGCTCGCAGACCTACGTCGTGGACGGCAACTGGAAGATGTCGGTCGAGAACGCGGTCGACGGCTACCACACGAGCACCGTGCACCGCGTTTTCGCCAACACCGTGCGCCGCCGCGAGACCCGCGAGGGCTACCGGGGAATGATGCGCACCGAGGTCGGCCGGCTGGCGAAGAAGGTGCGCAACGGCTGCTACGACCTCGGACGCGGCCACATGGTGATCTGGGCGGACCGCGATCCCGTGAGCACGTCGCCGCTTTCGGAA
Organism: Alphaproteobacteria bacterium; assembly: GCA_965214975.1. Classification (GTDB taxonomy): domain Bacteria; phylum Pseudomonadota; class Alphaproteobacteria; order MPNO01; family UBA830; genus JAJEBT01. The sequence goes on along the minus strand of OZ244055.1, from coordinate 2,602,840 downwards.
GCCGAGGAGCGGCTCGAGCGCGACCATCCCGGGGGCAAGGTCGACTGGATGCTGCGCCGCGGACGCAACCTGATCGTGTTCCCGTCGCTGATGGTCAACGATTTCGCGGCCACGCAGATCCGGATCTTCAGGCCGGTCTCGGCGGACCGGACCGAGGTCGACATCCACTGTCTCGCGCCCTCGGAGGAGAGCCGCGAGGCGCGCTACGCCCGGCTGCGCAAGTTCGAGGACTTCTTCATGGCGAGCGGCATGGCGACGTCGGACGACGTCTCGGCGCTCGAGGCCTGCCACGAGGGCAGCCGCGGGCGGCTCGCGCGGTGGTGCGAGTTCCACCGCGGGCGGCGGTCGATGGTGAACGGCCCGGACGACGCCGCGGCCGAGGGCGGGTTCCGTCCCGAATCCAGCAATTCCGGCTGGGACCACGAAACCCTCTACTACAGTTTCTACCGGCTGTGGCGCCGGAAGATCGAGGAGGCCGGGGCGTGGACCCGGGCGTGATCTCCTCGCTGGTCGACGACCGGGTCGCGGACGGCGTGTTCCGGGTCGACCGCGCGGTCTACACCGATCCCGGCATCTTCGAGCGCGAGATGGCGGAGATCTTCGGCAGGTGCTGGGTGTTCCTGTGCCACGAGAGCGAGCTCCCGGACCACGGCGACTACGTCTGGACCGAGATCGGCCGGCAGCCCGTGTTCGTGCACCGCCAGGAGGACGGCTCGCTGCGCTGCTTCGTCAACGCCTGCTCGCACCGCGCGGCCGTGCTCACGCCCTTCCGCCGGGGCAACGCCCGGACTCTCACCTGCCGGTTCCACGGCTGGTCCTACCGCTGCGACGGAACCTGCATCGGCGTCAAGAACGCCGAGGAGGGGACCGACCGTTCGCGCCACGACCTGCGCCGGATCGCCCGGCTCGACAGCTACCGGGGGTTCGTGTTCGGCTGCCTCGATCCCGGCGTCATGCCTCTCGGGGAATGGCTCGGCCCGGCGCGGGCGTGGATCGACCTGGTCGCGCTCCAGTCCCCGGAGGGGCTCGAGGTCGTTCCCGGCCGCTCGACCTACGCCACCGACGGGAACTGGAAGCTGCAGGCCGAGAACTCCGTCGACGGCTACCACGTCTCCACCGTCCACCGGGTGTTCGCCAACACCATCGCCGCCCGGGAGAGCAGGAACGAGTACACCGGCATCGGCAGGACCGAGGCGGGGCGCATCGCCGGCGGGCGGGTGCCGTCCGCCCAGTACGATCTGGGCCACGGCCACATGGCGATCTGGGCCCGGCACACGACGCCCGAGGTCCGGCCGGTCTGGGAGTCCAGGGAGCGTCTCGCGCGGGAACTCGCGCCGGCCCGGGTCGACTGGATCCTCAACCGGGGCAGAAACCTCTACCTCTTCCCCAACGCGATGCTGATGGACAACCCCTCGACCCAGATCCGGGTGATGAAGCCGGTTTCCGTCGACCGCGTCGACGTCACGGTCTGCTGCATCGCGCCGCGGGGCGAGAGCGCCCGTGCGCGGGCGGGGCGCCTGCGCAAGTTCGAGGACTTCTACCTCACCTCCGGCATGGCGACCTCCGACGACGTCGCGGCGCTGGAGAGCACGCACGAGGGCTCCCGGGCGCCGCGGTGGAACGAGTTCCACCGCGGCATCGACGAGATGACCGCGGGCGCCGACGACGACGCGCGGGCCCTCGGGTTCGAGCCGGTGGCCAGCGCCGCCAACTGGGACCACGAGATCATCTATCACGGCTTCTACCGCCAGTGGCTGGGCATGCTGAACGGGGACGCACGGAAATGAGCGCGCTGCACGCCGAGGCCAGCGACCTGATCTGTCGCGAGGCCACCCTTCTCGACCGCCGCCGGTGGGACGACTGGATCGCGCTCTACACCGAGGACGCCGTCTACTGGGTGCCGTCCTGGGTCAACGAGGAGGAGACCACGGACGATCCGGAACTGCAGCTCAACCTGATCTACCTGCGCAACCGCGGCGGCCTGGAGGACCGGGTGTTCCGCATCGAGTCGCGCGATTCCTACGCCTCGGTGCCGCTCGACCGGACCGTCCACCTCGTCGGCAACATCGTCGTCGGCAAGGAACGCGGCGGCGAGGTCGAGGCGACCGCCAGCTGCCTCGTCCATTCCTACGGCAAGAAGGGCGGCCTGACGCGCGGCAGCCTGTACGACTTCACGCTGCGGCGGGTCGACGGCACGCTCCGGATCGGCCGCAAGAAGATCACCTTCATCGACGATCGGCTCGAGGGGCCGATCGACGTCTACCACCTGTGATGCTGGCGCTCGTCAAGGCGGAGGAGGGCGTCGGCGGGATCGAGGTCCGGCCCTTCGAGCCGCGCGACGCGGGCCCCGGCGAGATCCGCCTGAGCCTGGGCGCCGCCGGGATCTGCGGCACCGACATGCAGATCTACCGCTGGGCCCCGAGAATGGCGCGCCGGATGCGGCTGCCGCGCGTGCTCGGCCACGAGATCAGCGGCATCGTCGAGCAGGTCGGGGCCGGGGTGGAGGAGGTCGGCGTGGGCGATCACGTCAGCCTCGAGAGCCACATCCACTGCGGCACGTGCCGGCCCTGCCGTCTCGGCCGCGCCCATCTGTGCAACGCCACGACCTATCCGGGAATCGACATCGACGGCGCCTTCGCGCACCGCGTGGTCGTTCCGGCCCGCATCGCCTGGAAGAACCCGAAGGATCTGCCCCACGAGACCGCGGCCATGCTGGAGCCGTTCGGCATCGCCGTCCACGCCTGCCTGGAAGGGTCCGGCGTCGCCGGCCAGACGGTGCTGGTCAACGGCTGCGGGCCGATCGGCCTGATGGCGGTCGCCGCCGCCCGGGCCCTCGGCGCGGCGCGGATCGTCGCGGCCGATCTCAATCCCCTTCGCCTTGCCGCGGCCGAGACGATGGGCGCCGACCGCGCGATCGATGCCGGCGGGACGGACGTCGCGGCCGCGCTGCGCGACATGACCGACGGCGAGGGCGCCGACGTCGGCATCGAGTTCTCCGGCTCGGAGGCCGGATTCCGGACGACGTTCGACAGCCTGTGCAAGGGCGGCGATTTCCGCCTCGTCGGCGCGCCCCCGGAGGCGATCCCGGTGGACTTCACGTGGTGGCTGCTGAAGTGCCCGCGCATGATCAACATCCACGGCCGCCGCATCTGGGAAACCTGGCAGCGGGCGGCCGAGCTGGTCCGTGCCGGCGCGGTCGATCTGGCGCCGGTGCGCAGCCACGTGCTGCCGCTCGCCGAGGGCGCCGAGGGGTTCGAGCTGATCCTGCGGGGGGAGGCGGTGAAACCGCTTCTCGTGGCGGGATGACGGGCATGCACGACGTCACGCTGGTGTTCGAGGACGGCAGGACGGCGCGGTTTTCCGCCGACGAGGGCGACAGCGTCTATCTCGCCGCCCTCAAGAACAGGATCCGGATCCTGACCGACTGCCTGGAAGGCGCCTGCGCGACCTGCAAGGGCGTCTGCACGTCGGGAAGCTACTTTCTCGAGGACCACGAGGACGAGGCGCTGTCGGCCGAGGAGGCCGCGCGCCGCGAGGTGCTGACGTGCCGCATGCACGCGACGTCCGACTGCGTGATCGAGTTCCCGTACGCCTCGCGCGTGGCTCTGCGGACCGCGCCCGCGAGCGTCCCGTGCCGGGTCGCCGAGATCGAGACGGCGGCCTCGAACGTCGCCAGGCTGGCGCTCGACCCCGTCGGCGCGGAGGTCGCGTTCCTTCCCGGCCAGTACGCCCACCTGTCGGTTCCCGGAGACGGCGCCGAGCGTTCCTACTCCTTCGCCAACCCCGCCGGAACGGACCGGCACGTGTTCTTCGTCAAGATCCTCCGGCACGGCGCGATGAGCGAGTACGTGTCGGCGAGAGCGGCGCCCGGAGACGAGATCGTGATGACGGGCCCGTTCGGGCGGTTCTACCTGCGCCCGCCCGAGCGGCCGGCGGTCATGGTGGCGGGCGGGACCGGGCTCGCGCCGATGCTCGGCATGCTCGACACGCTCGCGGCGTCCGGCGAGGCGGTGGCGCCGGTGCGGCTTCTCTACGGCGCCAACAGCCCGGAGGAGCTGTTCGCGCTCGACCGTCTGGCCGGCTTCCGGGAGCGGGGTCTCGATCTGGAGACCGAACTGTGCGTCGTCGAGCCGTCGCCGGGCTGGACCGGCGCCAGCGGGCACGTGACCGGGCTTCTCCGCCCGGAGATCCTCAACGGCGGCGACTGCGAAGTCTATCTGTGCGGTCCGCCGCCGATGGTCGCGGCCGCCGAGACCGCGCTCGCCGCGCACGGCGTCGATCCCGCGCGCGTCCACGCCGAGAAATTCGTCGCGAGCTGAGCGTCCGAGCCGTGACGGCGCCGGGCACCGCAGGGGCCGCGGCGGCGCGCGGAAACGCGGATCGAGGCCGGCCGGAACCGGGCGAGGGAACCGGCGACGGAGCGCTCGACGTCCCCGGCGCGCCGGCGGCGCGCCGCGTCCCTCCGAAGTCGCGCTCCGCCGCCTGAACCGACTCGACCGGACAGAGTTCTGTCAAGGTCGCGACAGGACCGTGCGCCGTTCGTTTCGCGGCCGCTTCCAGAGTCTGACGGTGAAACGGTCGTCTTCCTCGACAAGGTCGGGCTCCGTCCCGTTGTGGCGCCGGATCGATTCGATGATCCGGTTGCGGATTCCCGTTCCGTAGCGCTCGACGTGGCCGTAGTCGCGGAGGATCTCCTTGAGCATTTCGTTGCGGGCCACCCGAACGACGCCCTCTCTCACCTTCTCCACCGTCACGCCGTTCGGAAGCCGGCCCGGAGAGATGACTTCCATTCGGTCGCTGTACAGCGAGACCTTGATGTCGGTCCCCTCGCGCGTGTAGTCCCGATGGGTCACCGCATTCACGATCGCCTCTCGCACGGCGTCAACGGGAAAGGCTCTCTTCCGGCGCCGGCGACCGCCTTCGAGCCATGCGACACTCCCCATGTTGCGCTTCACGAAGTCCACGGCGCGGTCTGTCACGCCCTTCTCGACCACCCCGCCGCGCCTCGAGACGCGCGAGGTCAGCGGTCCCCGAATCCGCTCTTCATCGACCGTGTTGTAATCCTTCTCGGAACCGGGAAACGCGACCGCTGTCACGCCGGCCTGCGGCAGGCGGCGGTTCGGGTTGTCGCCGAACAGCAGGAGCCCGGAAACCGATGCGCCAACATCGTTTCCTGCCGCAACCAGCAGATCCGAGTTGAGCAGGAGTCGCCGCCATCTCTCGAATTCTGACCGAGGCGGCACTGATCGGTTCAAGACGTCCCGGTAGTAGTTCTCGATTCGATCCATGTCGAAGTCTTCCGGTCCGGAGTCCGGCACCGCCTTGATCTCGTACCGGACCGGCCGGGCCGCCTGGTAGAGCCGGCCCTCTTCCTCACGTGTCGACTCCCGGGAGGCGCTGCCGACTCGGGTGAATGTCACCCATGCCTTTCCCCGTCTTGCCTTGTACGGCTTTCCCGGGCTGTCGGCGGCAAGCTCGACAATCCCCACCTTCTTGCCGCCTTCCATCTCCATGCAGGTCCAGACGGGGACAATGGCGGGCTGGAGGTTCTGGCGGGCAATGTTCATCACCCATTCCTCCGCGGCTTCGCGGCTTCTGGTCAGCCCGGAAATCCGTCCGTCATCCTCCACCCCGAGCAGAATGACGCCGCCTTCGAGGTTCAGCAATGCGGCCATCTCCGTCGCGAGTTCGTCCGGACGACAGTCGTCGCGCTTGAATTCGACGCGCGAGTTCTCGCGATTGGCGATGCGTTCGAGCAGTTCCGTTCTGTTCATCGCTCAGAAACCGTACTTCCGACGGCGCGTCTCGAACGCCTCGCGACCGCCCTCCAGAATCTCTTCCACGAGTTCGCGCACGGATCGGGAGTCGATCGATCCATTGTGCCCGGGGGCGATGCGCGCCCGCCCGCTTCCGGATCGGGCTCCGAGGCTTCGTCCCGGCGCTACTCGAAATTGCCGAAGCGGTTGTTGCGGGGAAATCCGCGCATCGCGAGACGGCCCGCCTGGGCGCGCTTGCCGAGATACTGGGACGGCAGCCTCGCGGTGCGCACGCCGGCCCCGGTGGTCCACGACAGGCCGTCGGCGAGCGCGAACGTCGTCACATCGGACAGGCCGCCGTCGCGGTAGCTCTGCAGCCGGACGCCGCGCCCGCGGCTCATCTCCGGAATCTCGGACAGCGGAAACGCGTTGAGCTTGCGGTTCTCCCCGACCACCGCGATCGTGTCCCCGCGTACCGGCGCGCAGGCGGCCGCTTCGCCGCCGGCGCCCACGTTGAGCACCTGCTTTCCGGCGCGCACGTGCGCGACCGCCTCGTCCTCGGGCACCACGAAGCCCCGCCCGTCCCGGGCCGCCACCACCAGCTTGCGGCCCGGTTCGTGAACGAACAGCGCGACCACGTCCTGGTCGTTGGGAAGGTCGATCGTCAGCCGGAGCGCCTCTCCGTGCCCGCGGCCGCCCGGGAGCTTGCCGGCGTCGAGCGTGTAGAAGCGGCCGTTGGTCGCGAAGGCCAGCAGCCGGTCGGTGGTCTGCGCCCGGACCACGAACCGGCCGCGGTCCCCTTCCCTGTACCTGAGCGACGAGGCGTCGCCGACATGGCCGCGGGCCGCGCGGATCCAGCCCTTTTCCGAGCAGATCACCGTGACCGGCTCGCGTTCGGCGAGCAGATCCTCCGGCACCTCGACGACGGGGGGAGGCCCGGCAATCTCCGTGCGCCGCGCGCCGCCGGCGGTCTTCCTGCCGAACCGGGCGCGGATTTCCCCGATCTCCCCGGCGATCGCGGCCTTGCGTCCGGCGGCGCTCCCCAGCAGCTTCTCCAGTTCCGCCCTTTCGGCGGCCAGTTCCGCGTGCTCGGTCCGGATCGCGACCTCCTCGAGGCGCCGCAGCGCGCGCAGACGCATGTTGAGCACGGCCTCGGCCTGGACGTCGCCGAGTTTCCATTTCCGCATCATCACGGGCTTGGGCTCGTCCTCCTCGCGGATGACGCGGATGACCTCGTCGAGGTTGAGATAGGCGACGAGATAGCCTTCGAGAATCTCGAGCCGGCGCTCGATCTTCCCGAGCCGGTGCCGGATCCGCCGGACCAGCACCTCGTCGCGGTGCTCGAGATAGGCGCCGAGAACCTCGCGCAGGTTCATGACGCGGGGAACCGTCCCGGAGTCGAGGACGTTCATGTTCAGGGGCACGCGGCTTTCGAGGTCGGTGAGCCGGAACATCTGCTCCATCAGCATGTCGGCGTCGACCGTGCGGCTGCGCGGCTCGAGCACGAGCCGCGTGGCGTCCGCGCTCTCGTCGCGCAGGTCTCCGAGAAGAGGCAGTTTCCGGGCGTTCAGCAGATCCGCGATCTTCTCCACCAACCGCCCCTTCTGGACCTGGTAGGGAATCTCCGTGACCACGACGAGGCGCTGGCCCCGCCCGGCCTTCTCGACGTGCCACCTGGCCCGGACCCGGAACGAGCCGCGGCCGGTGCGGTAGGCCTCGACGACCGCGTCGCGGTCCTCGACCAGCCGTCCGCCGCCGGGGAAGTCGGGGCCGGGCATGAGGTCGACGAGCGTCTCGATCCTCGCCTTGGGGGACTTCAGAAGATGGAGAAGCGCCGCGCACGTCTCGTCGAGATTGTGGGGCGGAATGCTGGTGGCCATGCCGACGGCGATGCCGGCCGCGCCATTGCACAGAAGATTGGGAACCGCGGCCGGGAGAAGGACGGGCTCGTCCTCGGAACCGTCGTAGTTGCTCCGGAAATCGACGGCGTCCTCGTCGATGCCCCGCAGCATGGCCGCAGCGTATTCGGTCAGCCGGGCCTCCGTGTAGCGCATCGCGGCCGCGTTGTCGCCGTCGATGTTGCCGAAGTTCCCCTGCCCCTCGACCAGCGGGTAGCGCACCGAGAACTCCTGGGCCAGGCGGACGAGCGCATCGTAGACGGCGGTGTCCCCGTGGGGATGGTACTTGCCGATGACGTCGCCGACGACGCGGGCGCACTTCTTGAACCCGGCGTCGGGGTCGAGCCGGAGCTCGCGCATCGCGAACAGCAGTCGGCGCTGCACCGGCTTGAGGCCGTCCCGCACGTCGGGCAGCGACCGCGACGTGATCGTCGACAGGGCATAGGCGAGGTAGCGCTCGCCGAGCGCGTCGGCGAAGGTCACATCCTCGACGCGGGAGGCGGCGGGCAGGTCGGTCATGGAGAGCCGTTCCGTGTTTCTCGTACCGGGTCGTCCGACCGCCGGAAGAGTAGCAGATTTCCGCGCCGGAGGCTTGCGCGCCCCGGCCCGCCTGGAGCGGATGCCTGGCCGGCGCGGGATGGTCCTGGATGACCTGGCGGGGCACGTTGTGGAAGCCGCGCCGCTCGGCCTCGCGCCGGATGCGCCGACCACACGACGACGAGCTTGGACTCGCGGGTCTTGGCGCGGCCGTCGGGCTGCTTGCCCTTGCGGCCCGCGACCTCGGTGGTGCGCGCCGGCACGCCGGTGCCGTCGAGACCGAGGTAGAGGGTGGGGGCATCGGACGGTTCGGGTTCGATGACGCGGCATTGCATATCCGGCCGCTGACCTCGACCAGCTCGCGCACCAGCGCGCGCAGGCGACGGAACTCCGCGATCTCTGCCAGCGTTTCCTCGACGGCATCGGCGGGAACGGTGCGGCCCCGGGTCTTGCCCGTCTCCCTGTCCAGCCAGGTCAGCAACCAGTAGGGGCCGTGTCTCCGCGCGCCTTCGGCCGCGCAGTGGCAGGTGGGCTTGCCGCATTTGCGGTACTGCGTCCTGAGCGAGCCTTGGCGGAGGTCGCCGATCTCCGCCAGCTCCCGCAGGAGCTGGCCGCGCCGTTCGACGAGGCCGTCGCGTTGGACAGTCGCCGTGTCCGCTCTCTTCTGTTATTTTATACAGGAAACAGAAATCGCAGCGAGACTGCGGCATTTCTCAAGCCCTCACAATTCTGACGTGCACCCGCAGGCGCCTCCTCCCCGGCGACAGTTGCCGGCACGCCGTCACGGAGATAATTTACTTGGCAGTCACTGATGAAGAGACATCATGTCGAGACCGTCAGAGCCACTTGCAGGACTCTGCATTCGAGGAGAATTCTCTCGCCCGGCCCGATGTCGCCCGGGGCAGACCCGTTGACGGTGTTGCCGCCGCGCCTTCGGCCCGACCGCTTCACCCTGCTGGCGGCCGCCGTCGCCGCGCTCGGCGCCGTCATCGTCTGGGGCAACGGGGCGGTGATGGGCTACGATTCGGCACATTACATCGGCTTCGCCCGGAGTCTGCTGGCTGGAGAGGGTTTTCTCGACTACAGAGGACACCCCGACACGAGGTGGCCGCCTCTCTATCCCCTTCTGCTGGCCGCGGCCACCTTCGGGACGTTCGATCCGGTCGCCGTCGCCGGTCCCCTCAACGCCGTGGTTTTCGGACTGACCGTGTTCGTCGTCGGGCGGTACCTGCGGCAACGCCTGGAGTCCCGGTCCCTGGCGGCGTGGGGCTGTCTCGCGACGGCCCTGGCGCCCCCGCTAACGAGTTGGTTGGCGTGGGCGCACTCCGAGCCCCTGTTCGTCCTGCTGGCGGTTCTCGCCCTGATCCAGACCGACAGGTTCCTGACCGGGGGCCGGCTCCGGACCCTGGTCTGGGCGGCGGTGTTCAGCGCCCTGGCCTGGCAGACCCGGTACCTCGGAGGGGCCGTGCCGGCCGTCGTGGGGCTGCTGCTGCTGCTCCATCCGGGGAGGGGGGGGGCATCCCTCTCCATGGCCCGGAGGGCGGGACACGTCATTGCCTACTCGCTGATCGCGGCGGCGCCGACGGCCCTGTGGTTTCTGCGCAATTTCCTGGTCACGGGAGATCTCTTCAGGCACGGTCCGCCCCGCGGCTATCCCGTGTGGATGATGCTGGGGGACGTTCTCGACATCCTGTGGAGCTGGGCGCTGGCCAACGGCACCGCGGTCCTGGCGCCGTTGGTCTGCGTTCTCGTCGCGGCTCGATGGAAGCGGCTGTCCGTTGCCGACTGGAGTCCCGTCTGGGTGTTCGGCGGCTTCGCGCTGACGTATCCCGTCCTGCTTATCGCGGTCGTGTCGCTTGTGGTCGACATCCAGCTGGACAAGGGCATATCGGACAGATACCTGGTTCCGCTGTACGTCCCGCTCCTGGTGGTCGGGGCGTTCGTGCTGGACCGCGTTCTCGTCCGTGAACGGGATAGGCCGTTTCTGGGAAGCGTCGGCAACCTGCCGGTCGTTCGAACGGCGATGCCGGACAAGTACAGGGGGAGCGTGCTGGCCGCCATCGCGGCGGTCGTTCTCTCCCTGGGGGTGGCGAGTCAGGCGAACACGAACGTTTCCAGGCTCATGGAGGCAATTCGCGGCGAGAACTACCTCCTCTTCAACGGGCCGCGCTGGACCGGTTCCGGGACGCTGCGGCATGTCCGGGAGAATCTCGCCGCGAAGATCGCGCGCACGTACAGCAACGCGCCGGAGCCTCTGTTGCTGCACGTCAACAGGGACCGGGAATACACGCCCTGCTGCCATCCTCTTCGTTTTCGCATCGACCGGCTCGGTCGTCAGCTTGCGGAAATTCCAGATGACGCCTACGTGGTCTGGTTCCGCACGAAGTGGCGTTCGCACCTCTTCGACTACGGCGAGGACGAACTTCGGTCGTTGCCGGTCCTGGAACCGGTGGCGGAACTGGACGACGGCGTCGTCTTCAGGGTGAAAAGGTGAACGGGGAGCGTGCACCCGTCCGAACCCGCGTCGGCCGACACGCCGTGACCCGTCAACAGGACACGGTTGAGCCGCTTGCGAGACTTCCGGTCGGGGATGGGGCCAGACCGGCAAGCGCTGGCGGGAGGCAGGCCGTCCGGACCGTCGGCACCGGGCGACCGGAGGAAACGGACCTGCGGCCGGAGGCAAGGCCTCCCGGGCCCCGCGAATGTCCCGATGAACGCTTCCATGCCGATTCGCCGCCCTGCGGAGCGGGGAAGCCCTGAACCGGGTTCCACGCGGCTCGCGACCACGCGGCGAAGCGGATCCGCGAGGAGCAACCGCCCGGGTGTCCCGCTTCCGGCGATTGCATAACGGCAACCACCGCCGTGGACGTGTCGCCCGACCGCCCCTTGGCACCATGGTCTGGCACCACGGTCTCGCGCGCCCACGGGTTGCGGTTCCTTGGGGAGGTGCGGCCCGCGGGGCGTTTCGGATCGATGGCGGCGAGCGGTCCGTGCCGGGCGCCGATTGCGCCAATTCCCCCGCGCTCCGGAGAAGCCGGGAGTCTGCCGACACTGTCGCGGGAAAGGACGTGAGAATGGTGCAGGGGCGGGACGCTGACGAAGCGCAAGCCTGCGGCCGCGCACTCGACCGGCATCGACCGGGAGGAGCGGGCGCTCGAGGCCTTCGGATGCGGCCTGCCCGGTGGAGCCGGCGCACGGCTGCGCCCGTTCCTTCCCGGCATCGTTCCCGTTTCCGGGCCCGGGCCGGTCTGCGGCGATCCGCCCCGTCCGCACGCGACCCGTCGTTCGTGGCGGCGTTACCGCTTCGAGTGCGAGGGGGCCGACCATGTCGCGCTCCTCGAACCGCTCGAGGGTCTGCCCTGCCAGGTGACGGTCTCGGACCACCCGTCCGCGCTCGATGACGAACTGCAGGCGGGCTGGCGCTGCAGGTGACGACCCGGGTGCGCCGGAGGTGCGCCGTTCCGCACTCCGTCCGTCATCGGGGCTGCGGCACGAACGACCAGGGCATGTACGAATCGGCCATGTCCGCGATGCCGACCTGGTCGATGTTCTGACCGTGCCAGATCCTGCGGGCTCTCCCGATGAACCACTCGTCCTCCTCGTCCCAGCTGTGGTCCCTGCCGTGCCGGATCTGCACGAACCCTGCGCCGTGCGTCCGGTAGACCCGGCGGCCTCCGTCCCGGAGGATTCTCTCGTGCAGGCCCCGATCCTCCGAGCAGGGGATGCACGGAAACCCGCCAACCCGGTCGAGAGTCTTCCGCGACACCAGCACGGCGCCGCCGGCGCTCCTCAGGCCGTGCTCTTCGGAGCGCTCCCGGTGAAGCTGGACGGTCATGTTCGATGCCGCCAGATAGACGAACTCCGTCGTCTTTCCCACCAGCTCCGCCTGCGAGTATTCCTGCGCCAGCACCAGATCCCACAGATGCTCGCGGCCGTAGGCGTCGTCGTCGTCCATCCTCGCCAGGAGCGTCCCGCCCGCCGCCGCCGCCATGTCGTTCAGCATCGCGCCGAGCGGCCGTCCGGAACCGGTGCGCACCACGGTCGCGGGCATCGGCAGGCCGGCGAGGCGCCGGTCGACGCCGGCGAAGCCGTCGCCGTGCAGGCCCAGAACCAGTTCGATCCGAGGGTAGGTCTGCCGCGCCACCCCCGCCAGCGCGTGCGGCAGCAGCTCCGGGCGCCTGGTCGGCAGCAGCACCGACACCAGGGGCGGCGGCGGGGGCGCGACCCCCGCATGCGCGCAGAGCTGGCGGGCCCGGGCGCGCAGCGAATGCTCCCGCAGCGCGGCCCTCCGGAGCCGGATGCCGAGCGCCTCGCGCGCCACCGGGTCGGGGTCCGGCGGCGCGCCGGCCATCAGGCCGTAGAGCTCGGCGCCCAGCAGCGCCTCCATGCGCGGCGCCCCGTCCGCGAGATGCACGACCGCCCCGAGCGCGGCCAGGCGGACCAGGGTGGCCGCGCGCGCGGTCGCGTCGGGATGGAAAGCCGCGACATCCTCCAGGTGATGCAGGGAGCGGATGCGGTTCCGGTCGGCGGGACGGACGACGCGGTCGGCCCGGACCCCGGCCGGCAGCCGTTCCCGCGGCCCCAGCGCCCCCACCCCGTCACGCCTGGCCCGGTGGCAGCCGGCCGGGTTGTGCCGCAGCGGGTCGAGGGCGGGAACCGACAGCAGCGGCGGCGCCTCGGCGAGGACGACCGTCGGGACCGCCGCACCCGCCGCCCCGGCCGCGGTGTCGGCCACCGCCACGTCGACGTGCCGCCCGGCCGCCCCCCCCCTCGACGCCTCGAGCACGGCCCGCGACCGGTCGCCCAGCGCGGCGATCTCCACGCCCAGCGGACACCCGGCCCGATGCGGGGAAGCCGCCGCTCTCCGCAACCGGACGTCGCGGAAGCCCTCGAGCGCCCGCCGCAGAACCGCGCCCCCGAACCACCGGACGAACCGCCACGCTGCGCCGGATCCGTCGACCCGCCGCCACTCGGCCCCGACCGGCCGCAACTCGGCCCGGATCGCGTGAATCATGACCGCGTCAGGCAATCGCGCGGAAGCGCCATCGACCGGGGCGGCGCACAGGAACCCGGACCGGAGCCGGCTCGATCCGCGCTCCGTCACCCGCCGCCGGGGAATGGCGACGAACCCCTTGCTGTCCCCGGGTTTCCCGACGACTTCGACCGTGACCGGGCAGTCCGCCGCTTCCGGCGCCGCCGCCGGCCTGTCGCCGCCACGGGCACCGTTGGCAAACACCGTGCCCGTCGTTTTCCGTTCGGCGTGCAACGCCGGTGGAAGGGGAACCGCGCCGTTTCGATCCCTCATCAAAAGCGGGAAACCGAAAGCCGCTGCAGCGTTCTCGGCTCCCCCCCCCCCTCCAGCCGTGGAAGCGGTTCCGGCTCGTCGCGACCGGCGGGAAATCCTCGGGAAGCGCCCGCCGGGTGCATGCCGTTGCAGGGAGGCGGAGAACCGCGTTCGCCACTTCGCGCAGGCCCGCCATGCGGGGACGCCCGCGCCGGCCCGGCGGCGGCTTCACGGGCACCCGTTCGGCGTCGGTCGAGGCACCTTCGAGTCGCCCCGTGTCTCGGGCGTGCCGCTTGCGGACGATCCCGGTCCAGAACATGACGACCTTCCATCATGCTGGACTTCTACCGATGAAGAGACATCATGTCGAGACCGCCCGAGCCACTTGCAGGACTCCGCATTCGAGGGGAATTCTCTCGCCGGGGTGGGCGGACTTTCCCGGCGATCGGGGGCGCCGGACGCCTCGCGCGATGCTGTTCAAGCGCCGCGAGGCGGGCAACGATCCTGTCCGGCGCCCCTGACGGGGCCGGCTGCGGAAACGGTTCCGGATCGTCGCAACCGGCGGCGGAGCCTCGGAAAGCGACCGCCGGGCGCCTCCCGTCCCGGGAAGGCGGGGAATCGCGTTCGTCACTTCGCGCGGATCCGCCCGGCGGGAACGCCCGCACCGGCTCGGCGACGGCAGAGGCGGATTCGGGAGATCCCGTTCGGCGTCGGTCGGATCGCTTTCGCATCGCCCCGTGTTCCGGGTACACTGCCTGCGGGTGGTCTCGTTCCAGGGCATGACGATCCTCCATCAGCGCGTGCACGTTGAGACGCATTCCGGTGAGTGTGCATCATGTCGAGACCAACCGGCCGTTTTCGGGCCAGGCTCCGGAACGGAAGCAGTCCGTCGACGTGTTGACGCTTGGCCGGCCCTGCATGGTGCGCGTCTTGACCGGGTCGATGGCGGTCTCGGTCATGCTATCCTCATGGCCCCGTTTTCTTCATGTTCGCGTTCCCGGCCCCGGCCACCGTCAGGCGCCGGGGCGCGTTGCGGAGGTTGCGCGAATCCGGGGCCGCCGCGGCCGGGACGTTCCGGTGCCGACGACGTTCGGCGCGGCCGTCGGCGTTGCCACGGCGATCGTCCTCGCCTTGCGCATCCGGATCCCGGAAGCGGTCCCGTCGCGTGGTCGGCCTGAATTTCCGCGGTTGGCCTGCCCGCTGCCGCCCCGCCCGCCGGGGCGCATGATGCCGCTTGCCGGTCGCGTGGCTGCGGGAGGCGATCCGGCGGCGTTCGCCCCGAGGGATCGCGCGAGCCGGCCGACGGGTCCGGCGACGGCGGCCGCGTTCGCTGCCGCGCCGTGATGGAACGGCGACGCGCGGGCGACCCGGCGTCGCCCGGGGCAAACCCGCTGACGGCGTTGCCGCCGCGCCTTCGGCCCGACCGCTTCACCCTGCTGGCGGCCGCCGTCGCCACGCTCGCCGCCGTTCTCGTATGGGGCTGCGGAGCGGCGCTGAGACCGGATTCGGCGCATTACATCGCCTTCGCCCGGAGTCTGCTGGCCGGAGAGGGCTTTCTCGACTACACGGGCTCCCCCGACACCGCGTGGCCCCCTCTCTATCCCCTTCTGCTGGCCGCGGCCAGCCTGGGGACGTTCGATCCTCTCGCCGTCGCCGGCCCCCTGAACGCCGTCGTTTTCGGACTGACCGTGTTCGTCGTCGGGCGGTACCTGCGGCAACGCCTGGAGTCCCGGTTCCTGGCGGCGTGGGGCTGTCTCGCGACGGCCCTGGCGCCCCCGCTGACGGGCTGGTCGTCGTGGGCGCTCTCCGATCCCCTGTTCATCCTGCTGGCGGTTCTCGCCCTGATCCGGACCGACAGGTTCCTGACCGATGGCCGGCTCCGGACCCTGGTCTGGGCGGCGGTGTTCAGCGCCCTGGCCTGGCAGACCCGGTACGTCGGAGGGGCCGTGCCGGCCGTCGTGGGGCTGCTGCTGCTGCTCCATCCCGGGGGATCCCCCTCCATGGCCCGGAGGGCGGGACGCGTCGCCGTCCACTCGCTGATCGCGGCGGTGCCGACGGCCCTGTGGTTTCTGCGCAATTACCTGGTCACGGGAGATCTCACCAAGCACGGTTCGCCCGTCGGCTATCCCGTGTCGATGATGCTGCGGGACGTTCTCGACATCCTGTGGAGCTGGGCGCAGACCAACGGTGCCGCGGTCCTGGCGCCGTTCGTCTGCATTCTCGCCGCGGCACGATGGAGGCGACCGCCCGTTGCCGACTGGAGTCCCGTCTGGGTGTTCGGCGGCTTCGCGCTGACGTATCTCGTCCTGTTCATCGTGGCCATATCTCTTGTGGTCGGCATCTATCTGGGCGGCAGCGTATCGGAAAGATACCTGATTCCAATGTACGTTCCGCTCCTGGTGGCCGGGGTGTTCGTGCTGGACCGCGTTCTCGTCCATGAACGGGAGAGGCCGTTGCTGGGAAGCGTCGGCAACCTGCCGATCGTTCGGGCGACGATGCCGGGGAAGGGGGGAAGCGTGCTGGCCGCCATCGTGGCGGTCGTTCTCTCCTTGGGGGTGGCGAACCAGGCGGTCACGAACGTTTCCAGGATCGCGAAGGCAAGCCGCGGCGATCTCCACCTCGGCCTCAACGGGCCGCGCTGGACCGGTTCCGGGACGCTGCGGCACGTCCGGGAAAATCTCGCCGCGGAGAGAGAGCGCACGTACACCAACGCACCGTACGCCTTGTCGCTTCACGTCAACAGGAACCGGGAATACGCGCCCTGTTGCCATCATCTCTGGAAATTTCGCGTCGGCCGTCTCGGTCGGCGGCCCGCGAAAATCCCGGACGGCGCCTACGTGGTCTGGTTCCGCACGGAGCGGAATTCGCAATTGCTCGACTACGGCGAGGCCGAGCTGCGATCGTTGCCGGTCCTGGAACCGGTGGCGGAACTGGCCGACGGCGTCGTCTTCAGGGTGAAAAGGCGAACGGGGATCGTGCGCCCGTCCGAACCCGCATCGGCCGACACGCCATGACCTGTCGGCGGAACACGGATGAGCGCTTGCAAGACTTCCGGTCGGGGAGGGGCCGGGCCGGCAAGCGCCGGCGGGAGGCAGGCCATCCGGACCGTCGGCACCGGGCAACCGGAGGAAGCGGTCCGTCTCGAACCGTCAGGTCGCGACGGTTCCGCCACCGGCTCGGAGATCCGAACCGGCAAGGGCGGGAAAGCGCGAACCGGTAGAGGGGTCGGTCCCGACGGGCGCGCGCGCCCGTTCGGGTTCGGGGTGCTGCGGTCCGCCGCCAGGGGCGATGCGCCGCGGCGTTCGGGACCGGCGGTCGCCGGCTTCGCGTTGCGGCCGTCCCGCCCCGCCGGGACACGGTCCTACCGCGAGGCCGGCGGAGCGGCTCGAACGGGTTCGCCGCCCCGCAGCAGGTCGACCAGCCGCGCACGGGCCCGGGGCAGCCCGCGGCCGGCGGTTTCCCGGGCGCATCGTTCCAGAAAATGCCCCGTCAGCGCGAGGCCGTCGAGAATTTCCGGCAGCCGGGCGGGCAGGTCGGCGCGAAGGAACGCGGGCAGGGGCAGCAGCCTGTCGTGCCACGGGCGCCCGGCCCCGGCCGAGACTGCGCAGCCGCTTCGCGGCGACACGTAGACGAGGTCGCCGACGGCGCCCGTCGCCGCGCAACGGTCGAGGTCGAGGCCGTAGCCGAGGTGGCGGAGCAGGCCCAGTTCCCAGCGCACGAACTCCCGGCGCCAGTCCGCGTCGCGGGAAAGACCCTCGACCAGCGCGCCGAACCGCTCGAACACCTCCGGCTGCGGCTCCCTCTCGGGCATCAGGCGCTCCAGCGTCGCCGCCGCGGCGGCGAGCGCGGCGAGCGCCGTCCGGTCCGGAAGGAATGCCGCGGCATGGGGCCGGACCAGTTCGCACCGGTAGGTTCCGAGATGCTCGTCGAGCCGCGCGCGCCATCGCGCGGCGACGAGGTTGCCGGTCTGGTGAATGCCGCGCATGCGCCGCCCGGCGCCGCCCCGGACGAGGCCGGAGTGGCGTCCGTGATCGCGGGTGAGCAGCGAGACGATGACGGAGGTCTCGCCGTGACGGCGTGCCGACAGCACGAATCCTTCGTCGCGCCAGCGCATGGCCCATTATACCGGCGCCCGCCCTCCGCCGCTCCCGAATCCCCGGCCGGGTCACCGTTGTCCGTGGTCGAGCCCCCAGATCCGGTAGCGTTCGGGGTCGTTCTGCCAGTTGCTCCGCACCTTGACGAACAGGAACAGATGGATGCGGCAGCCCAGCGCGGCGCCGAGATCGTCCTGGGCGCGGGCGCGGATCCGCTTGATCCGTTCGCCGCCCTTTCCGAGCACGATGCCCTTCTGGCCGTCGCGTGCGACGTAGACGACCTGCTCGATCCTGACGCTGCCGTCGTCGAAGCGCTCCCAGCCCTCGGTCTCGACCGTCAGCGCGTAGGGCAGTTCGTCGTGAAGGCCGAGAAAGAGCTTCTCGCGCGTCACCTCCGCCGCGAACAGTCGGTCGTTCATGTCCGAGATCTGGTCCTCGGGAAACAGCCACGGCCCGGCCGGCAGCCGTTCGGCGAGCGCCGCCTTCAGATCCCCGACCCCGTCGCCGTCGAGCGCCGAGATCATGAAGAAGTCGGTGAACGGCCCCTTTCGCCCGAGCCTGTCCGCGAGGCCGAGCAGAACGTCGCGGCGGACGAGGTCGATCTTGTTGAGAACGCACATCGCCCGGCGGCCGCCGTCCTCGAGCCGGCCGACGATGCGCAGCGTGTCCGGCGTCAGGCCGGCCCGGACATCCACCATGACCGCGACGAGATCGGCGTCCGAGGCGCCCTGCCACGCGGCGGCGACCATGGCCCGGTCGAGGCGCTTGCGCGGGTCGAAGATGCCGGGGGTGTCGACGAGAACGATCTGGGCGGGGCCGGCGGCGGCGATGCCGAGCACGCGCGTCCGCGTGGTCTGCGCCTTGTGGGTGACGATCGACACCTTGGCGCCCACCAGCGCGTTGACCAGGGTCGACTTTCCGGTGTTCGGGGCGCCGACGAGCGCGACGAAGCCGCACCGCGTTCCGCTGTCCGTCCCGGTCATGCCCCGGAGCCGATCCGCCGGAGCATCCTCTCCGCGGCGCGCGTCCGGGCGACCCGCTTGGACGGGCCGGAGGCCCTCGCCGGCGGCTGCCCCTCGGCGGTGACCTCGATCGTGAACGACGGCTCGTGATCGGCGCCGGTGCGCTCGACGACCCGGTATTCGGGAAGGGGCAGCCCGCGCTCCTGGAGCCATTCCTGGAGATCGGCGGTCGGAACCCGCGGCAGGTCCGCCGCGAGCCGCGCCCGCCAGCGGCGGGCGACGAACGCCCGGGCCGCCTCGAGGCCGCCGTCGCGGTAGAGGGCGCCGATGACGGCCTCGCAGCAGTCGGCGACAACCGACTCCCGGTGACGGGCGCCGCCGGAGTCCTCGGCGCGGATGAACCGGGGCAGCGAGAGGGCGTAGCCGACCTCGGCGAGGACGTCTCCGCTGACGAGGCGGGCATGCCGCCTGGCGAGCTGGCCCTCCGTCGCGTCGGGGAACCGCTCCGCCAGGAGGTCGGCGACGACCAGCGCGAGCACCCGGTCGCCCACGAATTCCAGCCGCTCGTAGCTTTCGGGGCCGCGCCCGAGGCTGGCATGGGTCAGCGCCCGCTCGAGGAGTCCGCGGTCGCGGAAACCGTGGCCCAGCAGCTCTTCCAGCGACTCCGCGGAATCCCCGTCCGGCGGCATCGCCGTCACTCGATGGAGCGGAAAAGCCGCGACCAGCGGATCGCGCCCGGCCATTTCCAGACCTCCCACAGACGGGCCGTGGAATCGTGGGAGAAGAACAGGAACTCGGCGCGTCCGATCAGGTTCTCCACGGGCACGAACCCGACCTCGCCGAGCGCCCGGCTGTCGAGGGAATCGTCGCGGTTGTCGCCCATCGCGAAAACGTGCCTGGCGGGAACCGTGTAGACGCCGGTGTGGTCGAGGCCTCCGGTGTCGCCCCGGCGCTCGGCGATGAGATGGCGGTGGCCGCCGGGAAGGGTCTCGACGAACTGCGGCACGCCCGAGCCGAGCGGGCCGATCGGCAGATCGTCGATGCGCCGGCGCCCGGCGGCCTCGCCGTTGACGTGCAGCCGCCCGTGCCGGACCTGGATGCGGTCTCCGGGCAGCCCCACGATGCGCTTGATGTAGTCGGTCCTGCCGTCCCTGGGCAGCTTGAAGACCGCGACGTCGCCGCGCTCGGGCAGGCTCCCGAACACCCGCGACGGCAGCAGTGGCAGGGAGAACGGAAGCGAGTGCCTGCTGTAGCCGTAGGAGTACTTGGAGACGAACAGGTAGTCGCCGACCAGCAGCGTCGGGATCATGGAGCCGGACGGGATGTTGAACGGCTCGAAGGCGACGGTCCTGATCGCCAGCGCGATCAGGACCGCGTAGACCAGGGTCTTGACGGTTTCCCGGAAACCGCCGGATTTTCTAGGCGACATGGGGGAGTCTTCCGGCTCGGGCGCTCATGGTGGAGCATTCCCCTCCGGGCCGCAACCGCCGGAGCGCCCCCGGCCGCGGACTTCCGGCCGCGCCCGTCCGCCCGGCGTCGCGGAGATGATGACCAGGGCCTGCGCGAGCGGCGGCTCGTCGGTGATCGTCAGGCTGATGCGCGCCTCCATGCCCTCGGGCGTCAGCGCCTCGAGCCGGAGGCGGGCGCCTCCGGTGAGCGTCATCGCGGGCTGGCCGCCGGGGAGGTTCTCCACCCCGAGGTCGCGCCAGTACACGCCGTTCCTGAACCCGGTCCCGAGGGCCTTCGCGCAGGCCTCCTTCGCCGCGTAGCGCCTCGCGTAGCTAGCGGCGCGAAGCCGGCGGCGGTCGCATTTGCGCCGTTCGGCGGCGGTGAAGCAGCGATGGGTGAACCTGCTGCCGTAGCGCTCGAGGGTCCGCGCGATGCGCCGGATGTCGACGAGATCGGTGCCGAGGCCGATGATCACGGGTTCCCGCGCTCCCGGTCGCCGCCCGCCGCGCCGCGCGCCTCGTCCATGAGGCGCCGCATCTTCCGCACCGCGTCCCCGATTCCCCCGAAGATCGCCTCCCCGACCAGGAAGTGGCCGATGTTGAGTTCGGAAAGGGCGGGGATGGCGGCGACGGCCGACACGGTGTCGAAACCGAGGCCGTGGCCGGCGTGGCATTCCAGCCCGGCCCGCTCCGCCCGCGCCGCCGCTTCGCGCAGCCGTTCGAGCTCGCGCCCCCGCGCCTCGCCCCGCGCCTCGCAGTAGGCTCCGGTGTGAAGCTCCACCACCGGGCAGCGCATGTCCGCCGCGGCCTCGATCTGCGCCGCGTCCGGCTCGATGAACAGCGAGACGCGGATCCCCGCCGCTCCGAGCCGCGCGACGACGGGCGCGAGGCACCCGCGGTCGCCGGCCGCGTCGAGACCGCCTTCCGTCGTCCGTTCCTCGCGTCTCTCCGGGACGATGCAGGCCGCGCGCGGGACGTGGGCGAGAGCGGTCTCGACCATCTCGTCCGTCGCCGCCATCTCGAGGTTGAGCGGAAGACCGGTCCCGCGGACGAGGCGGCGGACGTCGTCGTCGGTGACGTGGCGGCGGTCCTCCCGGAGATGGGCCGTGATTCCGTCCGCGCCGGCGGCGGCGGCCGCGGCCGCGGCGCGCAGGGGATCGGGGTGCGTGCCGCCGCGCGCGTTGCGGACGGTCGCCACGTGGTCGATGTTGACGCCGAGCCGCAGGGCGCGCGGGCTCACCGGACCGCCCCCGGATCCGGCGGTGCCCGGCGGGAACGTCGGCTGCGGGCGGCGCGGGGCATGTCAGGCCTTCGCGAGCTTGACGGACGACACGGCCGGGGCCGTGCGCAGGGCCGCGATGACGTCGCCGACCCGCTCGGCGTTCCCGACCTCGAAGTCGATGACCATCCGGAAGAACTCCCGGGACCGGCCCGTGATCTTCAGGTTGCTGATGTCGCCTTCCTGCCGGGCGATCAGGGTCGTGATCTCGCCGAGCGCGCCGCGCCGGTTGGCCACCACCAGATCGATGCGCCGGACGTGATGCCGGGGCGCGGGCCCGAGATCCCACGCGACGTCGATCCAGCGTTCGGGCATCTCGGCGAAGCTCGCCAGCGTCTCGCAGTCCCCGGTGTGGACCGAGAGTCCCCGGCCGGGAACGAAGATGCCCACGATCCGGTCGCCGGGTATCGGGTCGCAGCAGCTGGCATGGTGCACCGCCATGCCGGGGGTGAGGCCGCGGATGGGGACGGCGGCCACGCCCCCGCGCCCCGCCGCGTCGGCTGCGGCGTCTCCGGCCGCGGGGCAGGCCTCCAGAAGTTCCGCCGGCACCGTGGCGGCGACAACGTCGGCCGCCGGGACGTCGCCCCGGCCCACCCTCTCGGCCAGTGCCTCGTCGCCGTCGGCGTCGAACCGCCGGAGCGCCTCGGCGTCGGCGCCGGGGAAGTGTTCGCCGGTGGCCATCCGGAACGCCCGGTCGAGCATCGCGCGCCCGAGCCGGACGAACTCGTCGCGCTGCGCGTTGCGGACGTGGCGGCGGATCCGCGCGCGCGCCTTTCCCGTCACCGCCCACTGCTCCCAGGTCGGCGACGGGGCGCCGCCCATGTTGGTGAGGATCTCGATCTGGTCCCCGTTCGCGAGTTCGGTCCGCAGCGGCATCATCTTGCCGTTGATCCGCGCCCCGATGCAGCAGTCTCCGATTTCCGAATGCACGGCGTAGGCGAAGTCCACCGGCGTCGCGCCCTGGGGCAGCCCGATGATGTCGCCCTTGGGGGTGAAGCAGAAGACCTGGTCCGGGTGGAGCTCGAGCCGGGTGTTCTCGAGAAGCTCGTCCGAGCTGCCGGCGCTTTCGAGGATGTCGAGGAGCTTGCGGACCCAGTGGTAGTGGCGGCCCTCGGTCAGCGCCGCGCCCTGCTTGTAGAGCCAGTGGGCGGCGACCCCGAACTCCGCGACCCGGTCCATCTCAGTGGTGCGGATCTGGATCTCGATGCGGTGCAGGTCCGGGCCGATCACGGCGGTGTGCAGGGACTGGTACCCGTTCTGCTTCGGCGTCGAGATGTAGTCGTCGAACTCGCCCGGGATGACGCGGTATTCGGAGTGTATCCGCCCGAGCACCCGGTAGCAGTCCTCCACCGACGCGACGACCACGCGGAACGCGATGATGTCGGTCAGCCGCTCGAAGGGGACGTGCTTGCGCTGCATCTTGCGCCAGATCGACACCGGCCGCTTGACGCGCCCCGACACCCGGGCGTCGATCGCGCCGTCCACGAGCAGGTGGTCGATCTCCCCCGACACGCGCTCGACCACGTCTCCGGCCTGCCGGCGCAGGAAATCCAGCCGGCCGGCGATGCCCTCGCACGCGTCCGGATGGAGTTCGCGGAAGGCGAGATCCTCGAGTTCCTCCTTGATCTCGTGGATGCCGATCCCGCCGGCTAGCGGAACGTAGATGTCCATGGTCTCCCGCGCGATGCGGGAGCGCTTCTCGGCGGACGCCACGTGCCGCAGCGTCCGCATGTTGTGAAGGCGGTCGGCGAGCTTCACGAGCAGCACCCGGATGTCCTCGGAGATGGCGAGAAGAAGCTTGCGGAAATTCTCCGCCTGCCCGCTGGAGTCGGGCTTCAGCTCGATCCCCGAGAGCTTCGTGACGCCGTCGACGAGCTGCGCGATCTCGCGGCCGAACAGCTCGCGGATCTGCGGAACCGTCGCGACCGTGTCCTCGACGGTGTCGTGCAGGAGCGCGGTCGCGATGGCCGCGCTGTCGAGACGGTACTGGACGAGAATCCCCGCGACCTCGACGGGATGCACGAAATACGGGTCGCCGGAAGCGCGTTTCTGGGAACCGTGCGCCTTCAGGGAGAAGTCGTAGGCGCGGCCGAGCGTTTTCTCGTCGGCGTAGGGGTCGTAGCCGCTGACGCGCTCGAGCAGCTCGTGCCGTTCCATCATGGCGGCGACCCGGGGCCGTCGCGACCCGGAGGGTTCCGGGCCGGGAACGCCGCGGTCCGTTGCGTCAGTCCTCGTCCTCGATGGCCTCGTCCGGGACGTCCTCGAAGCCGCCGGCCGCCGGCCACGACGGTTCCGCGCCGTCCGCGGAGGCGGCCAGGGCCTGCTCCTCCGGCGCCGGCGTTCCCAGAGGGGTCGCCGCCTCGTCGAACCCGCCGTCGTCCTCGACCGGCTCGTCGGCTTCGACGCACTCCTGCAGGGAGGCGACGATCCCCTCCCGGAGGCCGTCGAGCGGGATCGTCTCCTCGGCGATCTCCCGCAGCGCGACGACCGGGTTCTTGTCGTTGTCCCGCTCGACGGTGAGGTCGTCGTCCACCGAGATCTTGCGCGCCCGGTGCGCCGCCATCATGACGATCTCGAAGCGGTTGGGCACCTTGAGAATGCAGTCCTCGACCGTGACGCGTGCCATGTGCAGGTTTCCCCGGATGTTGCCGCTCCGGCCACTATAGGCCGCCGGGCCCGTCGAGGCAAGCGTTTTCCGCGCCGGCTCAGCGCCGCCGGCGCTTCGCGGAGGCCTCGAGGCGCGCCTTCAGCCGGCGCGGCCCCGCGGGCACGCCGAGCTCGAGGTTCTCGATGCGCCGGATCTCGTCGCGGAGCCGCGCGGCCTCCTCGAACTCGAGATCGGCCGCGGCCTCCCTCATCCGCTCCTCGAGACCGGCGATGTGGGCCCGGACGTTGTCGCCCGCCGCGCGCGGCAGGCCGTCGTCCGACGTCCCGACGGTGAACGAATCCCGGGAGTAGACGCTTTCGAGAACGTCCGCGACGCCCTTCCTGACGCTCTCCGGCGTGATCCCCCGCGCCGCGTTGTACGCCTGCTGCCTCTCGCGCCGGCGCCCGGTCTCGTCGATGGCGGCGCGAAGCGATTCGGTTTCGGTGTCCGCGTAGAGGATCACCCGGCCCTCGACGTTGCGGGCGGCGCGGCCGATGGTCTGGATCAGCGACGTGCGCGAGCGCAGGAACCCCTCCTTGTCGGCGTCGAGAACGGCGACGAGCGCGCATTCGGGAATGTCGAGGCCCTCGCGCAGGAGGTTGATGCCGACCAGGACGTCGAACGCGCCGAGCCGCAGATCCCTGATGATCTCGATGCGTTCCAGCGTGTCGATGTCCGAGTGCAGGTAGCGGACGCGAAGCCCGGCCTCGTGCATGTATTCCGTCAGGTGCTCCGCCATGCGCTTGGTCAGCGTGGTCACCAGCACGCGCTGCCCGCGCCCGGCGCAGAACCGGCACTCGCGCAGGAGATCGTCGACCTGGCCGGCGACCGGGCGGACGAGGCATTCCGGATCGGTCAGCCCGGTCGGGCGGATGACCTGCTCGGCGAAGACGCCCCCGGTCCGTTCCAGCTCCCAGGCGCCCGGGGTCGCCGAGACGTAGATGGTCTGCGGCCGCATCGCGTCCCATTCGGCGAACTTGAGCGGGCGGTTGTCGACGCAGGAGGGTAGCCGGAAACCGAACTCCGCGAGCGTCGACTTGCGCCTGAAGTCCCCCCGGAACATGCCGCCGAGCTGCGGGATCGTGGCGTGGCTCTCGTCGACGATGAGAAGCGCGTTCTCGGGAAGGTACTCGAACAGCGTGGGCGGCGGCTCGCCGGCGTCGCGGCCGGTGAGATACCGCGAGTAGTTCTCGATGCCGTTGCAGTGGCCGGAGGTCTCCAGCATCTCGAGATCGAACTGCGTGCGCTCCCGCAGGCGCTGGGCCTCGAGGAGCCTGCCGTCCGCCTCGAAACGCTCCAGGCGCTCCTCGAGCTCGCTCCGGATGCGGCCGATCGCCTGGCGGACGGTCGGCCGCGGCGTGACGTAGTGGCTGTTGGCGTAGACCACGATCTCCGGAAGCGTCGCGGCGCGCTCCCCGGTCAGCGGGTCGAACTCGGCGACGGACTCGATCCGGTCGCCGAAGAACGACAGCCGCCACGCCCGGTCCTCGTAGTGGGCGGGGAAGATGTCGACCGTGTCGCCGCGCATCCGGAAGGTTCCGCGGACGAAGCCGGCGTCGTTGCGGCGGTACTGCAGCGCCACGAACCGGCGCGCGAGCTCGTCGACCGCGACCGTCTGCCCGGGCCGCAGCGGAACGGTCATTTCCTGGTAGGTCTCGAGCGACCCGATGCCGAAGATGCAGGAGACGCTGGCCACGATGATCACGTCCTCGCGCTCGAGCAGCGCCCGGGTCGCGGAATGGCGCATGCGGTCGATCTGCTCGTTGATCGAGGCGTCCTTCTCGATGTAGGTGTCGGAACGGGGCACGTAGGCCTCGGGCTGGTAGTAGTCGTAGTAGGAGACGAAGTACTCGACCGCATTGTTCGGAAAGAACGTCTTCATCTCGCCGTAGAGCTGGGCGGCGAGGGTCTTGTTGTGGGCGAGGACGAGGGTGGGCCGGGCGTGCCGCTCGATGACGTGCGCCATCGTGAACGTCTTTCCCGAACCCGTGACGCCGAGCAGCACCTGGTCCCGCTCGCCGGCCTCGACGCCGCGAAGCAGCGCCGCGATCGCTTCCGGCTGGTCGCCCGCGGGCTCGAAGTCCGAGACCAGCTCGAAGCCGCGGGACGAAGGCGGGGGGACGGCGGAAAGCGTGTTCATGACGGGGCGCGGTCCGTCCTCCCGGGGCGTTTCGGGATGGGATCCCGCGGCGGACCGCGCCGGCGCGGGGCGGGCGGCGCGGCGCCGGTCAGGGATCCCTGCTCAGGCCGGCGGCCTCGAGCGCCGCGAGATAGCCGTTCCAGAGGGTTTCCCGTTCCCGGCACAGGCGCCGGAGATAGCGCCAGGAATAGATGCCGGTGTCGTGCAGGTCGTCGAAGACGATCCGGATCGCGTAGTTGCCGACCGGCTCCACGGCCGCGATGCCGACGTGGCGACGCCCCGCGACCAGCGTCCCCTGCCCGGGGCCGTGCCCGCGGACCTCCGCCGAGGGGCTCTCGACGCGCAGGAGCTCCGCCGGCAGCGAGCAGGACGTGCCGTCGTCGAAGGCGATGTCGAGGATTCTCTCCGCGCGCCGGACCCTGATCTCGGAAGGGCGCGGTTCCGCGTCGCCGGCCATCGGTCCCCGCGCCGGTCAGGCGTCGTCGTCGAGCCGGCGCGCCTCGTCCGCCAGCATGATCGGGATGCCGTCGCGGACGGGATAGGCGAGGCCCGCCTTCTCGCTCACCAGTTCCTGGGCCGCCTCGTCGTAGACGAGCGGGCCCTTGGTCAGGGGGCAGACCAGGATCTCCAGAAGCCCGGGATCGAGGGTCGCGGCGTCCCGCGTCATCGGACGCTCCCCTCGGGGCCTTTCGCCCCGCGGTCAGTTGGTCTTCTGGCGTTCATGGTCCTCGCTGCCCGCGAGCGCCATCTCGAGGAGCGCGACCAGGATGTCGGCGCGGTCCGCCATCGTCTCCGCCTCCAGAAGCGCCTGCTTCTCGTTGGGCTGGAACGGCATCATCATGGAGAGCGAGTTGACCAGGCGTCCGAGGGGGGCGCCCTTGATGGCCTTCCAGTTGGCCTCCACCTTGTTCATCTCGAAATAGGCGTGCAGCGACCGCAGGATGCGGTCGCGGTCGACGTCCGGGGCCGCATCCGCGTCGAGGTCGCTCCGGTGGGGCGTCCAGTCCGCGAGGACGGTCCGGAAACCCTCCCGGACCGGCAGCTCCCCGGCGACGCCGAAGCGGATGACGCCGTGCAGGGTGATCAGGTAGCGGCCGTCCTCGGTCTCGCTGAAGGAGACGATCCGTCCGGCGCAGCCCGTTCCGTAGAGCGGCGGGTTGTCTCCGGGGTCCGGCGCGCTGGGCTGGATCATGCCGATCATGCGGTGCCCGGCGAGCGCGGCGTCCGTCATGTTCAGGTAGCGCGGCTCGAAGACGTTGAGCGGGAGCGCGGCGCCGGGGAGCAGCAGCGTTCCGGTCAGGGGGAACACCGGAATCTCCCGCGGAAGGTCTTCGAAGACGGGGTCGAAGACGCGGGGCACGGCGGTTTCCGGGCGTCACGAGAACAGGACCGACGACATCTTGCGGCGCCCCGCGACGGTCTCGTCGTCGGTCGGGCCCATGACGTCGAAGAACTGGATCAGCTGCTCGCGGGCCGCGCCGTCGTTCCAGTTCCGGTCGGTTTTCAGGATTTCGACGAGCAGGTCCACCGCCTCGCCCCGCCGCCCGTTGCCGAACAGGCCGATCGCCAGATCGAAACGCGCCTGCAGGTTCCGGGGGCTGGCGGCGGCGGCCGCCTCGAGCGCCGGCAGGTCGCCCACCGCCTCGCTCTGGCGCGCGAGATCGACGGCGGCCCGGGCCGCCGCGGCGTCGGGGTGGTCCGCCCGGTCCTCGGGGAGTCTCGCGAGAGTCTCCGCCGCCCGGCCGATGTCGCCCCGGGCCGCGAGCGCGCGGGCGAGACACGCCAGGGCGTCGACGTTGTCCGGGGCGTGGTCGACCACCTGTCCGAGAATCTCGACGGCGACGGCGAAGTCCTCGGCGGCGATCCGCTCCCGGGCCTGTTCCAGGGCGTCCGCGACCGGATCCCGCGCCGCCGTGCCGGCCGTCGCGGCCAGCCTCTCGATGAACGCCTTGACCTCGCTCTCCGGCACCGCCCCCTGGAACGCGTCGACGGGCTGGCCCTGGACGAACCCGAGCACCGTCGGCACGGACTGGATGCCGATCTGGGCGGCGACCGTCTGGTTGGCGTCGATGTCGACCTTGGCGAGCCGCACCGCGCCGCCGGCCGCGAGGACGGCCTTTTCCAGAATCGGCGTGAGCTGCTTGCAGGGCCCGCACCAGGTCGCCCAGAAATCGACGACGACCGGGACTTCCATGGAGGCCTCGACCACCTCCGCCTGGAAGGTCTCGACGGTGACGTCCCTGACGAGGCCGGAATCGCCTCCGGCCGGGCTGTCGCCGATGATGGTTGCCATGTGCCGGGCTCCGTCGTTCGGGCGGCCGCGTCCGCCGCTCCGTCCAAGATGGCCGTTCGGGCCGTCGCTGGCAAGCCCCGCCCGTGCATCGCGAGGATCCCGCCGAACGCTCCCGCGCCGGTTCGCCGCCGGGCGGAACGGGCCCCGTGTCCGCGTTCAGGCGTCGTCCGTCCGCGTCGCGGAGGTCGCGCCGTCGAGATCGGTCACGCGCGGCGCGTGCCCGCAGGCCTCGAGGAAACGGCCGAGATCGGCCGGCCGGATCGCCGTCGTGCGGTCGTTGACCAGCGGATGGAAATTCGCGATGTCGGCGGCCATGACCCGGGCGTCGAGCACGACGTTGACGGCGACGGCGGCATCGTTGGCCAGGGCGAACGGGGTCACGGCTCCCGGCTCGACGCCGAGATGCTCCCTGACCCGCTCCGGGCGGGCGAAGCTGAGGCGCGCCGAACCGATGAGCCGGGACAGCAGGTTCAGGTCGAGGCGCCGCGTTTCCTCGGCCACCACGAGCCACAGCGCGCCCTTCCCGTCCTTCATGAACAGCGTCTTGCAGTGAACGCCCGGCAGTTCGCCCCGAAGCTCGCGGCTGTGCTCCACGGTGAAGACCGGCTCGTGCTCGTGCGTGACGGTCTCGATGCCGAGTCCGGCGAGACGCCGGAAGAGATCCTCCGGCGTCGCCATGCCGGGCATGGTCCGCGTCGTCCGCACCGTCGTCGCCCTCCTCTCGGCCCGGTATTCCGCCGACCCCAGGATACCGGCGGTCCGGCAGCCGTTCCAGCGGCGTCGCGCACCGGCCGCAACGCCCGAAACCGCCCGGCCGCGGGAACGGGCCGGCCCGAACGCGATGCCGGGACCGGTGCGGTGTCCGTCCCGGCGCCATGGGGCCGCTCTTCCCGTCGGGGTTGCCGGCAAACCCGCCGGCCGCGGCGAAGGAATTCCCCTCGGGCGCGGAAGCTTTCGGGCGACCTGGACGTTTCGTCCCGCCGCCCGGAACCTCGGGGGAATCGAGAGGCCAGGTCGCGACCGGATCCCGGCGGCAACCGTTCTCGGACCGGTGTGTTCCGGCTCCGCGCGGCGGATTCCGTTCGAACGCGTCGGCTCGAGCGGGCGACCCGGAAGATCCCGCGTTCGAGGCGAAGCCGCGCATGCGGGGTTTCAGCGCGAAGCGCCTTTCCCGGCGCCGTTCCCGGATCCTTTCGCGCGGCCGCCGGCGGACCCCGGTTCCGGGTCGGCCAGCATGGCGGCGGGAACGTCGAACGGCCGTTCCCGGAGCGGAAACGGCATGTGGCCGTCGTGCGTGCCGCCGATTCCCTCGTGCCGCTTTTCGAAGGCTCTCCTGTACCGCAACCGGACGGCCCGGCCCTTGCCGCTGTTCCATCTGAACTTCGGGTTCCCGGTCAGCGATCCCGGGCGGACGCGGGCGAAGGTCAGCGGCCACGGGCGATGCGCGACCCGGTCCTCGCCGAACAGGACGCCGAGCCGTCTCTCGAACTCGCTGTCGGCGCCGAAGCGGACCGCATCGAAGAACCCCGCCCGTTGCAGAACCTCGTTTCCGCGGAACACCAGGGAGACCGGGGCGGGATGCAGATAGTGCTTGATCGTCACGGCTCCCCCGGGCGAACCCGCGTTCGGGACCGCCTGCAGGTCGGTCTTCGGGACCAGGGCCCCCTCCGCCGTCATGCGCACCTGGCCGGTCGTCAGCGCGACGGTCCCGGGTGCGGAGGCCAGGACCGCGACGCTCTTTCCGATCCTGTCGGGATGGGACCAGTCGTCGCTGTCCTGGAAGGCGACGAACTCTCCCCTGGCGCGGAGCAGGCCGACGTTCCTGCACACGTATGTCCCGGCGTTTCCGTCCCTGGCGATCACCCGGACCCGCCTGTCCCCGCTTTCGATGCGGCGCAGCGCTTCCAGCGTTCCGTCGGTGCTGCAGTCGTCGACGACGACCAGTTCCAGGTTGCGGTAGCCATGGTTCAGGATCGACATGACCGAGAGCCCGACCAGACGCCTGACGTTCCAGGCGGTCATGACAACCGACACGAGCGGCCCGTCGCGCAGCGGCGGAGGGCCGTCCGCACAGCGCGGCGGGGCGGTCGCCGCGACCGTCAGCCGGTCGAAGACGGCGCGGTCGCGGGCCCGGCCCCGGCGAACGGGCCGGCAGCCCGTGGCCAGATACCCGTCGTCAAGATGCCGGACCGCGCGCTCCGGGCCGTCCGGCCCGTCGGCCCTCGTCAGCGCGTAGCGGAAAAACGGCAGCTGCTCGAGCAGATGGTCGGGAAGGGCCTCCGCGTCCAGCAGCTCCAGATTGCGCCCGGCGACCTCGAGGTCGCCCAGCCCGATCGCGCAGCCCGCGAGCAGCATGCGCGCCTCGACGAACCCCACCGGGCTCCCGGCTTCGCCTCCGCGCTACGCGCTCCGGCGAAGCCGGGAGCCCGGTGCCGCAGTCACGAGACAGAACCTGAGAATGGTACAGGGGGCGTGAGAATGGTGCACAGCCTCCTTGCGCCGAAGCCCCGCGTGCGGAGCCGCCCCTCGAACGCGGAATTCCGCGCACGGCTCGAAAGAGGAGTCTCCCGGCAAGCCGCCCTCTCGAACGGACGTGTTCGAACAGCATTCTCCAGGCAAGGACGGAACGCGCCAGCCTGAAGACGGTCGCGGCCACGACCCGGTTGCGGCCAGGCCTCGCGGCCCCCTTGAGGTTCCTGGCGACGGGACGAGGCATTCCGGTCATCCGAGCCGCGTTCGAGGGGAATTCTTTCGCCGTGGCCGACGGGTTTCCCCGGCGATCGGGGCCGCTCCGTGGCGCCGGGACGGACATCCTACCGGTCCCGGCATCGCGTTCAAGCCGACCCGTTCCCGCGGCTCGGGGAGGATCCGGGCCGCCCGGCGAGAGATGCCGCCGCCCCGGAGTTCGGGCGACGGGCGACGCCCATTCCCGACCGCGCCCGCCTTTCCCCGTGACGCCCGCGGTGTTGCTTTCTCCGGAGCCGTTCCGATAATGCCGGTCGTCGGCGTTGCGCATGGTCGCGGGCGGGCAACCCGCCCCCGGGATGGATGTCGTGGCGGCCATGACGGCGGTTTCTCCTGGAGCATCCAGCGCGACACCATGCGGCGCGAGCGGACCTGCCGGACGACCGACGAGACGCCTGCCGGGGTGCCGCTGGTCGTCGACGTCGACGGCTCGCTGGTCGGCGGGGATCTGCTGGTCGAGGGGATCGCCCGGCTGCTCTCGGCCCGGCCGCTTGCCCTGTTCGCCCTGCCGTTCCGGCTGGCCGCCTCGGTGGCGAGGGGTCGCGCCGGGCTGAAACGCAGGATCGCGCAGGCGGTTCCGCTGCCGCCCGACACGCTGGCGCTGAACCCGGCCGTGCTGGAGGAGATCGCCGCGGCGCAGGCGGCGGGCCGCGAGGTCTGGCTGGCCTCGGCCTCGGACGAACGCGCGGTGGCCCCGCTTGCCGAGGCGGTGGGAGCGGCGGGCTGTCTCGCTTCCGACGGCCGCACCAGCCTGGCGGGCGAGGCCAAGGCGGCCGCGCTGGTCGCGCGTTTCGGCGAGCGCGGGTTCGATTACATCGGCAACGAGCGGCGCGATCTGGCGGTCTGGGAGCGGGCGCGGCGGGCCATCGGGGTCGGTCTTCCGGCGGGTCTCGCGCGCAGGGTGCGGGCGCTGGACGGCGAGGCCCGGTTCCTGCCCGGGACCGGCGGCGGTCCGCTCGACTGGCTCCGGGCGCTGCGGCCGCACCAGTGGGTGAAGAACGTGCTGGTGTTCGTCCCCCTCGTCGCGGCGCACGAGACCGGCGCGGGGCCGTATCTGGTTGCCGCCGGGACGTTCGCGGCGCTGTCGGCCGTGGCGTCGGGCGCCTACCTGCTGAACGACCTGCTCGATCTCCCGCACGACCGCCGGCACGGGAGCAAGCGCCACCGCCCGATGGCGGCGGGAAGGGTGCCGCCGCTTCCGGCGGTCGGCATCGGCGCCGCGCTGGCGTCGGGCGGCCTCGCCCTGGCGTTCTGGCTGTCCGCCGCGGCGGGACTCTGGATCCTTCTGTATCTGGCCGTGACCTGCGCCTACTCGCTGGTGTTGAAGCGCAAGATCTTCATCGACGTGGCCGCCCTCGCCATGCTTTACGCGGTCCGCGTGCTGGCCGGCGCGGCGGCGGCGTCGGTCGCGCTGTCGCCCTGGCTGCTCGCGTTTTTCCTGTTCCTTTTCCTCGCCCTGGCCATCGTCAAGCGGCAGGGCGAGCTGCACGCGCTGCGCGAAGCCGGGGAATCCGCCGCCGGCGGCCGGGCCTATCGTGCCGGGGATTTCCCGGTGATGGCGGCGCTGGGCGCGGCGAGCGGCACGGCCTCGGTGGTGATTCTGACCCTCTACATCCAGAGCCCGGAGACGGGGGAGCGCTACGCCCGCCCGGAGTTCCTGTGGCTGATCTGCCCTTTGCTGCTCTGCTGGCTGGGGCGCCTGGCACTCCTCGCCGGCGCGGGGAGGGAGGGGGATCCGAAACGGGTGCCGGGTGCCGACGATCCGCTGGTCTTCGTGCTGCGGGACTGGACGAGCTGGCTGACCGGTCTCGGCGTCCTGGCCGCGTTCGCGGCCGCGCTGTGACGCGCGCATGGTGTCGCCCGAGTCTCTCGCCCTGCGCTACGCCGTCTTCGCCGCGGCCGCGACGGCGGTCAACGCGGCAACCCAGTACGTCGGCAGCAGCCTGTACACCGGCCGCCACGAGCTGTACGCGGCCATGGCGGCGGGAACCCTCGCCGGGCTGGTCGTCAAGTACGTTCTCGACCGGCGCTGGATCTTCCATGACCGGCCGGCCTCTCCGCGCGGCCACGCGGTCAGGTTCACCCTCTACGCGCTGACGGGCGTCCTGACGACCGTCATCTTCTGGGGCACCGAGCTGGCGTTCGTGGCGCTGGGCGACGCGCCCTGGCTGCGCTACGCCGGCGCCGTCCTCGGTCTCGCCGTCGGCTACACCGCGAAATACCGCTTCGACCGGCGCTTCGTGTTCCGGGAGCGGGCCGCATGAAGCTCTCGGGCTGGGGCCGGCATCCGGTGCTTGACTGCCGGTTGGAGCGTCTGCGCCGGCGCGAGGACCTGCCCGGTCTGCTGCGGCGCGGCGGGACGCTGATCGCCCGGGGCAACGGGCGCT
The DNA here is from genome assembly GCA_965214975.1 of Alphaproteobacteria bacterium. Classification (GTDB taxonomy): domain Bacteria; phylum Pseudomonadota; class Alphaproteobacteria; order MPNO01; family UBA830; genus JAJEBT01. Next base: position 2,569,370 of record OZ244055.1, on the reverse strand, counting down.
CCTACGGCGACGCCGCGCTCAACCCGGACCTGACGCTGTCGATGCTGGCGATGGACCGGATGCGGGGGTTCGACGCCGATGCCGGCCTGCTGACCTGCGAGGCCGGCGTTCTGCTCTCGGACATCCTGGAGACCTTCATGCCGCGCGGCTGGTTCCCGCCGGTGGTGCCGGGAACCGGGTTCGTCACCGTCGGCGGCATGATCGCGGCGGACGTGCACGGCAAGAACCATCACCGCGACGGGAGCTTCGGCGCGCACGTGGAAGCGCTGACGCTCGCGTCCGCCGACGGCGCGGTGCGGGAGTGCAGCCGCACGGAGAACGCGGATCTGTTCCGCGCCACCCTCGGCGGGATGGGGCTGACCGGCGTGATCCTGTCGGCGCGGTTCCGCCTGCGGCCGGTCGAGACCGCCTTCGTGACGGTCGAGACCCTGGCCGCGCGCGACCTCGACGAGACGATGGCCCTGTTCGAGGAGTCCCGCGGCTGGCCCTACAGCGTGGCCTGGATCGACTGCCTGGCGCGGGGCGCGCGGCTGGGCCGCGCGGTGATGACGCGCGGCGCGTTCATGGAACGCCGCGCCTTGCCGCCGCGCCTGGCGTCCGACCCTCTGCGCCCGGCGCGGGCGGGCGGGATCCGGGTTCCCGCCGACGCGCCGCCGGCGCTGCTCAACCGGGTCTCGATCGGCCTCTTCAACGGGCTGTGCCACCGGCTGGGGCGCGCGCGTGCGCGGGCCGGGACGCGGCCGGTCCATTTCAGCCGCTTCCTTTTCCCTCTCGACCGGATCGGGGCGTGGAACCGCCTCTACGGACGGCGGGGATTCGTCCAGTACCAGTGCGTGCTGCCCAAGGGCGAGAGCGCGGCAGGGACCGCCGCGCTTCTGGAGCGCGTCGCCGCGTCCGGACAGGGCTCGTTCCTGGCGGCGCTCAAGCTGCTCGGCCCCGCCGGGGAGGGCCCGATGTCGTTCCCCATGGAGGGCTACACGCTGGCGCTCGATTTTCCGCTAAGTCGCGGCACGCCGTCGTTGCTCGATGCGCTCGACGGGATCGCCCACCGGCACGGCGGGCGCGTCTATCTCGCCAAGGACGCGCGCTGCGCGCCGGAACGGGTGCGCGAGGGCTATCCCCGGCTCGGCGCCTTCGAGGCGGTCCGCGCCGAGGCGGCCGGGACGCCGCGGGCGTTCGCCTCCGCGCTGTCCCGGAGGCTCGCCCTGTGACGCCCCCTCCGGGAGAGGGGAACGATACGGCGACGCCGAACGACGCGTCGCCGATCGGGCGCTGGCGCGCCCTGGCCGCCCCGTGGCGCAACGCGCTGTTCGCCCTGTTCGTCGCCGGAACCGTGGCCTACGGGGCCGGGTTCGCCTGGTACATGCTCGACCGCTTCGACCTGGCCAGCCTGCTTCGCGACGTGAACTCGGACGACTCCTTCTACTACTTCCGGATCGCCATGAATCTGGCCGAGGGGAAGTTCTCGACCTTCGACGGCGGCATCACGCGGACCAACGGGTACCACCCGGTCTGGATGCTTCTGGTCACCCCCTTCCACTGGGTCTTCGACAGGGAAGCCGCGCTGTTCGCCGTCAAGGCGTTCGAGATCATGCTCGTCGCGGGCGGCGCGGCCCTTGTCGCCGCCGCCGCCAGACTGGCGGGTCTGCCCTGGATCCTGCTGCTCGCCGCATTGCCGGCGCTCTACCGGCACCACGGCCTGTTCTGGGGGCTGGAAGCGGCGGCGACGCTGTTCGCGCTGGGCCTGCTCTTCCTGGCGCTGTGTCTCCACGCGCGCGACCCCGCGCGATGGCGGTGGCCGCTGGCCGCCGTGGCCTTCGCCCTGCCCTGGGTGCGTCTGGAGCTGGTCGCCGTGTCGCTGGCGGCGACGGGAGTGCTGTGCCTTGTCGAGCGGTCCTGGCGGGACCGCCCGCCCGGCGCGCCGCTCGGAGAGCGGGTTCGTTCCGCGCTCTCCGCCGGGGCGGTCGTCCCGCTCCTCTCCGGCTGCGCGGGCATCCTCGCGTATTTCGCCTACAACCGGCTCGCGTTCGGCGGCATCCTGCCGGTGAGCGCCGCATGGAAGCAGGTTTATTCGCATCAGCGATGGGAAAGGGAAGGCGGATACAGCCTGGCCCGGAACTTCCTGGACACGCTGCAGATCCGCGTCTTCGACACCGAGCTGCTGGTCGCGCTGGAGGTCTGCGCCTACCTGGCGCTGGTCTGGTGGCTCGCCCGCCGCTCCCGCGGCCGGGAGGACTGGCTGCTGCTGGTCTTTCTCGCGGGCGCGTCCGGCTTGGCGGCGGGCCACCTGGCCAAGTTCGCGCAGAGCGTTCTCACCATGCATCCCTACTACGGGAGCTACGCTTGGTATTTCGTTCCGGCGTACCTCATGAAGGCGATCATCGTCCCGGTGCGGTGCTACGTGGCCATTCACCTCGTCCGGCGTTTCGTCGGCCCGAGATCCCGTCGGGCGGCCGATGTCCTGTGCTTGGGCATCGTCGTTTCCGGCGTGGTCTTCCTGCTCGCGAGGACGGATTTCGCCTCCCCCTTCCGGTTCGTCGACCGGGCGGCCGGGTCGACCGACCGCGAATGGGAGATCACGTCCTGGATGGGCGCGCGGGTCATGGACCGCCTGCTCCCCGAGGGCAGCGTGGTCGGGTCGCGGGACGCCGGCGTCATAGGGTACTTCTCGCGCTTTCCGGTGGTGAACCTGGACGGCCTGGTCAATTCCTACGACTACATGCGCGCCCAAAGGGAAGGAAACGCGGCCGCGTTCCTCCGGCGGTACGGGATCACCCATTTCGCGAACGTCTACGATGCGGGTCGCATCGGGCGCCCCGCAAGCTCCATGCTGTTCGAGGGCCCGCCGTGGTCCCGCCCGTCGGGCGAAGCCAGATTCAGGCTGTGGTCGCGCGAGCCGCCGCCGGAGACGTCGCGGGGCGGCTTCGACCGTTTCGCGTGGTTCCGGGAAAGAATGGCGCCGCATCTCGATCACGTCTCGGAGTCGGTTGCCGTCGTCGTCGACGGCAGCATGGCGCAGGCGTTCGCCCGGGACTGCGCGTCGGCGGAAACGCGCGGCCAGGTTCTGGCGTTTTCCTGGTCGACCGGGGAGGGCGAAACGGTTTCCCGCGCCTGGCGTCCGTGGGCGGACGCTGGCGAGAACAGCCTGGGCTTCTGCGCGAACGCCCTCGAACTGCCGAACGACGCCCGCCCTCCCGTCCGGATCGAAACGCTGCCGGCCGACGGCGCCGCCGTTCGCGGCGGCAGCCGTCCGCTTCCTGGCGAGCCGGCGCTGGCGGGCTTCGGGGACGGCTTCGACGGCCGGCTTCCGGAAAGCGAAGCGGTCGCGAAGCATGACCGGCGCGAACGCCGCGGAGGCCCGCGGCCGGCCGGCGGCAGCGAGGGCAGCGGCGTCGGGCCGCGCTGTCCGGCCGACGGCGACGGGACCGCGGTCGGGCGCGGCCGGAACGCCGAACGGCTCGAACGGGTCGTTCATCCCCCGGCCGGGATCGCCGGCTGGCGTCCGCGGCCGCTCTGCGGCGAAACCGGCGGCCGGGGCCGCGTCGTGCCCGACCGGGTCGTGACGGCGCGCCGCGACGCGAACGGTCCCCGATGAAGAGGAGCGTCCTTCGCGACGCGCCGGCGGTCCTGCCGCACCTGCCGTGGCTGGCGCTGCTGGGCTGGCTGGCCAGCGTGTCCTGGTTCCTGACGGACGACGCCTTCATCAGCTTCCGCTACGTCCGCAACCTGCTGGAGGGTCACGGCCTGGTGTTCAACCCCGGCGAGCATGTCGAAGGCTACACCAACTTCCTGTGGGTGCTGGAGCTGGCGGCGGTATGGGGGCTGTCGGGGATCGCGCCGGAGCGCGCGGCGCCGTGGCTGTCCGTCGCCTTCACCGCCGGCACCATCGCCGTGATGATGTGGTGGATCGCGCGTCTGCCGTCGCTGCGCCACCGGGGTCTGGTCGCGTGGATGGCCCTCGGCCTCGTGTGCTCCAGCGCCACCTTCGCGGTGTGGACGTCGGGCGGCGGGCTGGAGACGCGGCAGTTCACCTTCTTCGTCGTCCTGGCGGTGACGTGCCTGAGCCTTTGCGGGGACGGCCGCCGGGGCCTGCTGGCGGCGTCGGCGAGCCTCGCCGCCGCCGCCCTGACGCGGCCCGAAGGCACGCTGCTGGCGGCGTTGTGCTTCGGCTGGTTCGTCGTCCGGCGGATGGCGGACACGGGGCGGCTGAAGCCCGACTGGCGCCGGCTGGCCTGCCTGGTCGGGCCTTTCCTGGTCCTGGTCTGCGCCCATTTCCTGTGGCGCTACGCGTACTACGGCGAGTGGCTGCCCAACACCTACCACGCCAAGCACGTGCGGCCGTGGTACGAGTCGGGCTTCCGCTATCTGTGGGCGGCGGCTCTGGAGACCGGGCTGTACCTGCTGGTTCCGCTGGCCTGCGTTGCGCTGCGGCAGCGTTGGCGCACATGCCGGGACGGAACCTTCGCGCTGGTTCTGCTGCTGGTCGGCGCGCACATGGCCTGGGTGATGCGGATCGGCGGCGACCATTTCGAGTACCGCCCGCTGGACTTCTACTGGCCGCTGCTGGCCGTCCCCGCCTGCGCGGGAATCGTGCACCTCGGATCCCGGATCGCCGGCAGCCGGTGGCTGCGGGGATTCCCTCTCCCCGGTTCCGCGGCGGTTCCGCGGACGTGCGTGATCGCCCTCTTCGTGCCGGTGCTGTTCTACGCCAGCGCGATTCAGGGCGCCTTGCTGTTCGAGGGAGCCGCGATTCGCGAACGCGTCCTGAAGCTGCACATAGAACTCGATGACGGAAACGCCGGGTGGCTGCTCGCCGTGCCGGGGATGCCGATGCTCGTCGCCGTCTCGAACGACCTGCGCCGCCAGGCCGCCCGGCAGTCCGTCGCCTCGCCTTTCGCGGAACACCGCGAGTTCGCCAACCAGCAATTGCGAGGATGGAAACCGTACGAGAGCATGGAGAGAGGCGTGATTCCCGATGACGCGCTGACGGCCGGCGGCGGGCTCGGAATCCGCTTCTACTATCTTCCCGACCTGAAGGCCATCGACATATTCGGCCTGACCGACGCGACCGTGGCGCGCAGCCCGGCCACGCATCCCAACCACCGGCGGGTCATCGCCCACGACCGTCATCCGCCTCCCGGATACCTCGAGGAACGGGGCGTCAACGTCACCGTCCACCCCGCGGCGCCCAGCGTATCCAGGGCGCTTCGCCGCGCGGCATACGCCGTGAGGGTGGGCCCGGATCTGTGGATGCCCTTCGACTCCCCCGACCGGCAGTGGGTTCTCGACCGTTTTTCCGGGCGCGACCTGCGCGTTCTCTTCTCCGACGAGCGGTTTCTGGGACGCTTCGAGGACGGCCTCGACGGTTGGCTTCCGGAAGGCGGGGCCATCACGAATCACGATCGACAGGAACGCCGCGGAGACCGGAAGCCGATCAGCGGCAACGAGGGCCGGGGGTTCCTGACGAGCCATCATCCTGGCAAGGGGGACCGGGCCACCGGACGGGCGCTCTCCCCCGCGTTCACCGCCGAGTCCGACCAGTATCTCGCCTTCCTGATCGCCGGAGGCGCGGGCGGCGGCGTCGGGCTGCGCCTGCTGGCCGACGGCGAGGAAGCCGCGGTCTGGCGCGGCCGGAACACCGAACGGTTCAGACGGGTCGTTCATCCCCTGGCCGAAGTCGCCGGCCGGCGTCTGCAGCTGGAGCTGTTCGACGGCGAGACCGGCGACTGGGGCCGCATCATGCTTGACCAGGTCATGCTGGTGCGTCCCGACGCGAACGGTCCCCGATGAACGGGGGCGTCCTTCGCGATGCGCGGGCGATCCTGCCGCACTTGCCGCGGCCGGTGCCGCCGGGTCGGCCGCCGTGTCCCGGTTCCCGACGGACGGCGACCTCGTCGGCTTCGGCGACGACCGCGATGCGCTTCGTCCCCCGGCGAACGAACGGTCGCCCTGGCGCGCGCCCGCCCGGTCGCGGCAGCCGGCGGGGACCGCGCCGGGAGGCGCGGCCTCGATCCCGTCGCGGCGGCGGGCGGCGCGAAAACCCGCCATGAGCGGCGCGGCCGGGACAGCGCTGGTGATCGGCGCCACGTCGGACATCGGCCGTGCCGTCGCGCGCGCGATCGCGGGCGGGGGCTGCGCGTTGCAGCTCGCGGCGCGCGATCCGGCGCGGCTGGAGCGGGAGGCGCACGACATCCGGGTGCGCACGGGGGCAGCCGTGACCTCGCACCACTGCGACGTGCTCGACGAGAACGGCGGCGCTTCCCTGCTCGAAACGCTCGATCCGCTGCCCGACGTGGCGGTGTGCGTCGTCGGGCTGCTCGGCGACCACGCGGAAAGCCGGAGGGACGCCGCTGCCGCCGAGCGCGTGATGCGCGCCAACTATCTCGGTCCCGCGCTGTTGATGGGCGCGCTGGCCGGGCGCTTCGAGCGGCGCGGCGGCGGGGTTCTGGTCGGCGTCACCTCGGTGGCCGGCGAACGCGGGCGCGCATCGAACTACGTCTACGGCTCGGCCAAGGCGGGGTTCACCGCGTTCCTCTCCGGTCTGCGCGGCCGGCTGGCCGCCTCCGGCGTTCACGTGGTGACGGTCAAGCCGGGCTTCGTGCGCACGCGCATGACCGACGGGATGGACCTGCCGGCGCGGCTGACCGCCAACCCCGGGGAGGTCGCCGCGGCGGTTGTCGAGGCGATCCGCCGGCGCCGCGACGTCGTCTACGTGCGCCGCGTCTGGCGCCCGATCATGTTCGTCATCCGAGCCATTCCCGAGCGCCTGTTCAAGCGCATGAGGAATCTGTGAGGAATCCGCAACCCGTCGCCCCATCGCGCCGCCTGCGAAATTCCCCTCGAACGGCAACCGCCCGGCTCCGGTTTCGCCGGGCGCCGGAAGGCGAGGGAACGGGTGACGCGGACCGGCGCCGGCGGATTCCCGGAGGCGCGGTTTCGGGGCCGGTTGCATCGGCTCGGGACGCGCCGGGGTTTCGGGGAGGTTCCGGCGCTGTTTTCGGGCGGTGGCGATGACGGAACGCAGGAACCCTTCCCGGTTTCTCCGGAGCCGGCGCGCGAGACCGTGACCGGTTCGGCGCTTTTTCCGTCCGCGCTTTCCGGCGGCGGTTGCGCCCCGCGGAAGGCGACGGCGCGGCCGGGGGTTCGGTCCCGGGCGGCTCGGGGGCACCAGGCGCCGCGCGGCGAACCGGCGTTCGCCGGGGCCGACGCGGGGCTTCGCCCGCGCGCCCGAAAACGCCGCCCGGCGGGCCGTTCCCTGGACGCGCCGCGGGCGGCGGAGTACAGATGGCGCGCGACCCGCCGCGTCGCCAGTTCGCCTGCAACAGGGAGGCCGCCGTCGTGATGAAACTGCCGAAAGAGTTCCTCAGGGGATCGATTCCCCCGCTGATCACGCCGTTTCGCGACGGCGAGGTCGACTGTGACGCCTATGCCGGGCTCGTCGAGTTCCAGGTGCGGAGCGGATCGCACGGCATTCTCGTCAACGGAACGACGTCGGAGCCGTCGTCCCTGACCGTGGACGAGCGCAACCGCATCGCCGACGTCGCGATCGAGGCCTGCGCCGGCAGGCTGCCGGTGGTCGTGGCCACGGGCTCGCAGTCGCTGGCCGAGACCGAGGCGCTGACGGCGCATGCCGAAAAGGCGGGCGCCGACGCTCTCCTGATCGTGACTCCCTACTATTCCCGGCCGCCCCAGCGCGGCCTCGTCGAGTACTACAGGACGCTCGGACGGAAGACCTCGCTGCCCTGGATGATCTATCACATTCCCGGACGCGCGGCGGTGTCGGTGACGCTGGACACGTTGCGGCAGGTGTCGGCGGCGTGCCCGAATTTCGTCGGCATGAAGCATGCGGTGGACGACATCGGCTTCGCTTCCACCTGCCTCGACGCGCTGGGCGCGGAGTTCCGGATTTTCGTCGGTCTGGAGGATCTCAGCTATCCGCTGATGGCGGTCGGCGCGTGCGGCCTGATGAACGCCGTCGGCAATCTCCAGCCGAAGGAGCTCGTGCGCATGTGCGAGGCGGTCTCGGAAGGCGATCTCCGCAAGGCGCGCAGGCTGCACTACCGGTTGTTCGAGATCAACCAGGCGGTCTTCTACGACACCAACCCCATCGCCGTGAAATACATGATGAAGAGGCTCGGCATCATTCCCGAAAACGAGCACCGGCTTCCGATGGTTCCGGCGACCCGCGAGCTGGAGCGGCGGCTCGACGGCGTGCTCGAGCGGGCGGGGCTGCTGCCGAAGAAGGCGGGGAAGGCGGCCTGACGGTCCGCCGGCCGGCCCCGGCGGCGGGCCGAGCGTCTCAGGAGGCGTCGAGCTTCAGAAGTCTCTCGGCATTGCCGTGGAAGATGCGTTCGCGTTCGCTCTCGGAGACGTCGAGCGCGTTCACGGCATCGATGGTGCCGCCGATCAGGTACGCGCCCCCGACCGGATCGAAGGGAGCGTCGGTCGCGAACAGCGCGCGCTCCGTCGTGAAGAAGGAGAGGCCGCACCGCATCGCGGGCAGCGAGCCGTTGGTGGCGGTGTCGCCGTAGAGAAGCCTGTAGTAGTCCTTGGGCGGGCGCTCGAGGCCGTACCGTTCCTGGGCCGGGTTGCAGTCGAGCGTGCCGGTGAAGATCTGCGAGAACCCGAGTTCGAGCTTGCCGGCGAAATAGGGGATCACGCCGCCCATGTGGTGGGAGACGATCTTCAGGCCGGGCAGGCGGTCGTAGATCCCGGAGTAGATGAGGCGGGTCAGGCAGGCGGCGGTCTCGTACGGCCAGCCGAAGCTGAACCAGATCTCCGCCTCGGACCGGTCCTCGGTCGCGTAGTCGGGATGGCTGGCGAGCCGCATGGGGTGGATCCACACGGGAAGGTCGAGAGCGGCCATGGCCTCGAAGACCTGGAAGTACCGGGGGTCGCTCAGGGGCCGGTCGTTGACGTGCGTGAACATCTGCACGCCGCGGGCGCCGAGGTCGTTGACCGCGCGCAGCGCCTCGCGGACCGCGCCCTCGGGGTTGTTCATCGGAAGCGACGCCACGAACGCCGGAAAGCGTTCCGGACGGCGCTCGCACAGGGCGTGGAGCGCGTCGTTGACCCGGGCCGCGATCTCGGGCGTCCTCGAGGCCTCGCCGAGGGTCTCGATCGGCGGGTTGGAGAGGGAGAGGATCTGCCGGTAGTCCTCGAACCCGTCCATGACCCGGAGATGCTCGTCCATGTCCCACAGCGCGGGGACGCCCCTGAACAGCCGGGCGATCGGGTGTCCGGGCACCCAGTCCTCGATGCGCTCGAAGATCTCCGGCGGCATGACGTGGTTGAAGATGTCCAGCTTGCGCATGACGCCTCGCCGTTTCCCGCCGGAAGCCGCGCGGCCCGGCCGGGCCGCGTCACGTTACGAAAGTTTAATCGGGCGGACAGCTTCCCGTAACCCCGACCTCCCCATTATCGGGGCGACAAGGACAAACGGAAAGCAGGAGAACCGAACATGTCGAGACTTGCCAGAACGGGGGCGGTCGCCCTCGGCGGACTGGCCGCCGCGGCCGCGCTGGGCGGCATGCTGCTGGCCGCCGAACCGGACGGCCGGACGCGGGCGGCGGCTGCCGTACCCGCGCCCGCGGGCGCGATGCCCCGGAGCTTCGCGGACGTCATCGAGAGAGTGAGCCCGGCCGTGGTGTCGGTGCGGGTTTCCGGCCCCGCCGCGCGCGGCTCCGCGTCCCGGACGCCCGGGTTCCGGATCCCGGAATCGTTCCGGAGGTTCTTCGGGGACGAGTTCTTCCGGCACTTCGAGTTCGACGGACCCCGCCGCGAGTTCGGTCCGGGGCCGCGGCGACCCTCCATGGGTTCGGGATTCATCATCGACGCCGACGGCCACATCGTGACCAACGAGCATGTCGTGGCGGCGGGCAGCAGGATCGAAGTCACGATGACCGACGGACGGACCTTCGAGGCCGATGTCGTCGGCCGCGATCCCAAGACGGATCTCGCGCTTCTCAAGGTCGACGGCCGCGGGCCGCTCCCCCACGTCGCGTTCGGGCGTTCGGACGACGTGAAGGTCGGCGACTGGGTTCTCGCGATCGGGAGCCCGTTCGGCCTCGGGAACACCGTGACCACGGGAATCGTCTCGGCGCGCGGCCGCGACATCGGATCCGGCCCGTACGACGATTTCCTGCAGATCGACGCGCCCATCAACCGCGGGAACTCGGGCGGGCCGTCCTTCAACCTGCAGGGCGAGGTCATTGGCGTCAACACGGCGATCCTCTCGCCGACCGGCGCCAGCGCGGGGATCGGTTTCGCGGTGCCTTCCGACCTCGCGAGCGAGGTGATCGCGCAGCTGAGAACCGCCGGCAAGGTCGCGCGCGGCTGGCTCGGCGTCCATGTCCAGGAGGTGACGCGGGATCTGGCCGACGGCCTCGGCCTGGAGGCCGCCGAGGGGGCGCTGGTCGCCCAGGTGGAGGCCGACGGCCCCGCCGCCGAGGCCGGCCTGCGCCAGGGGGACGTGATCGTCGCCGTGGACGGCGAGCGCATCGAGAGCATGCGCGAGCTGCCCCGGCTGATCGCGCGCCTTCCGGCGGGCGCGGAGGCGCGGCTTTCCGTGATCCGCGCCGGGTCGAGGATCGAGAGCGCCGTCAGGATCGGCACCCTGCCGGGGAGCGCGGAGACCACGGCTTCGGCCGCGGACGAGCGCTCCGACTTCGGCATGACGCTCGCGGAGCTCGACGACGAGCGCCGCGCCCGCTTCGAGGTGCCCGAGGAGGTCGACGGCGTCGTCGTGACCGCGGTCGCCCCGGACGGGGTCGCCGGGAGGCGGGGCCTGCGCCCGGGCGACGTGATCCGCAGGATCCAGGGTCGCGACGTCCGGACGCCCGCCGACGTCGCCGCGGAAGTCCGGCGCGCCGTCGGCGAGCGGCGGAAGTCGCTGCTGGTGCTGGTCCGCCGCGCGGCGTCCGATCTCTACGTCGCGCTGCCGGCGGACGACGCGTGACGCCTTGTCCGCGGGCGCCGGGATCCTTCGGGGCTCCGGCGCCCGCGGGCGCCGGCGCGGCCGGGGAGTCCCGGTGCCCAAGGCATGAAATTTCGAGTCGAAAACATCTTGAAATCCGGCCGGGAAAGATTATTTTCGAATCGAAACCATCCGTTCCCGGCACTGCGGGGGAAGGGAGGCCGAAATGGCAGGCGCGAACCCGAGCTGGCTGACCGCGGGCGACAGGCGGTACGTGTCGGCGGCCATGAAGGCGCCGATGCTCGAGCGCGATGAGGAACGGAAACTGGCGCGCCGCTGGCGCGACCGCCGCGACGAGAAGGCGCTCGCCCGGATCGTGAACTCGCACGTCCGCCTCAGCGTGCGCTTCGCGTCGCGGTTCAAGGCCTACGGCCTCCCCGTCGGCGACCTGATCCAGGAGGGCAACACCGGCCTGCTGGCGGCGGCCAACCGCTTCGATCCGGATCGCGGCGTGCGCTTCTCGACCTACGCCGCGTGGTGGATACTCGCGGCGATGCAGGAATTCGTCGTGCGCAACTCGTCCGTCGTCCGTCTCAGCACGACGCCGGCCCAGAAAGGGCTGTTCTTCAAGCTGCGCCGACTTCGCGCCCGGCTTGCCGGGAGCGGAGCGGGCCGGATGACCGGCGCCGAGCGCGACATGATCGCGGACGAGCTCGGCGTTCCGGTCGCGGCGGTGGAACGCATGGAGAGCCGCCTGTCGGCCCCGGATCTCTCGCTCAACGCGCCGATGGGCGAGGGCGACTCCGTCGAGCGGCAGGATCTGCTGGCCGACGACCGCGCGACGCCCGACGCCGAGGTCGAGGATCTCGTGGACGGGGAAACCCGGTCGCGGTGGCTGCGCGAGGCCATGGAACACCTCACGCCACGCGAGCGCGAGGTCATCAGCCGACGCTTTCTCGGCGACGGCGGCAAGATCACCCTCGCCGAGATCGGCGACGATTTCGGCGTGACCAAGGAGCGCGTCCGCCAGATCGAGGGCAAGGCCCTCTCGAAATTGCGCGCGGCCCTGGACGGGCACGACCGCGAGGATCTTCTGGCGAATTGACCCTCGGACAGAGCCGCGCCGCCGGCCCTGCGGTTTCCGACCGAACAGGAGGCACCGCATAGGCACCGGAATAACCGTCCGGAACGTCGATCCCGGAGACGGGTTCCGGCTCGGGCGTGGGGCACGGGAGGTTGGTGTGTCGACGAAAGATCCGGTTCGCGGGCTGATCCGCGGGAAGCGCGCAAGGAGCGAGCGTCGCTCGAAGCCTTCGCGCGGCATTTCGGGATGGGTGTGGCGTCGGGCCTCCGCTTCCGGTTCGGCGCGGTTGCGGACCGCTGCCGTTCTCCGGCGGAAGCGGGAATGATCCCTCCGCTCGCGTGGCCGATGGGCACGAACCCGGTCTTCGGGACGGTGCAGCCGAGGCCCGAGCGGGCGCGAATCCCGATGATCGATGTCTCCGCGGGCTCGCGCCGCGGAAGGATCCGGGTAGCTTCGTGCCCGACGCGGATCCGCCCTCCATGCGCGGGACGATCGTCGGGGACCGGCGAATCCCGCGCTCTCCGCTTGAGTTCGAGCGCGGGTTCACGCACATTGCGGACCTGTCGGAGCCTTTGGCGCGGTTTGCGGAGCCCGGAACGGGGTCTGGAACCCGACGGGTCTCGACCCTGAACGCGTCGATGCTGGCCCGCATTCTGGAACACCCGGCATGATCTGGACCGACGTCATCCACGATCCGGCCGTCTCGAACGGCGTTTCTCCCGTCGAGGCACGCCGGTGATCCGTCGCGTCACGATCAGGAACTTCAAGCGATTCCGCGAGCAGACGTTCGATCTCGCGGACTCGGTCGTCCTCGCCGGGCCAAACAACGCCGGAAAGTCGACGCTGCTCCAGGCGATCGCCACCTGGAGGCTGGCGCTTGACCGGTGGACCGCGCAGCGGGTCGGCGGCAAGGCCGTCAAGCGATCGGGCGTGGCCGTCCCGCGCACCGACATCACGGCGGTGCCGCTGCGGGAGATGAATCTTCTGTGGGAAGACCGAAGGGTCACCGGTCCGCGAGGCATGTCGGGGGCGCGGCGACTGATCGAGATCGTCGTGGAGGGCCATGCGGACGGCGAATCGTGGACGTGCGGGATCGAGCTCCAGTACGCCAATCCCGAACTGGCGTACGCCCGGCCCAAGGACGCGAGAAACCTTGACGGCGAAGCCATCCGGGGCTTTCCGCCGGAGGCGGCGAAGCGCCTCGATGTCGTTCACGTTCCCCCTCTTTCGGGGATCGAGCGCGACGAGCCGCGGCGCGACAGGGGCATGCAGGATCTTCTCGTAGGCCAGGGGCGGCCGGGGGAGATCCTGCGGAATCTCCTGCTGGAGATCGCCGAGAGCGGTGGCGAGGCGCAGTGGAAAGAGCTCGCGGGACACGTCCGGGATCTTTTCCGGATCGAATTGCTCAGGCCCGCGTACTCGCCGGCCCAGCCCTACATCGTGTGCGAATACCGGGAGTTGAACGGCGGCCGGCCGCTCGATCTCTCCAACGCCGGGAGCGGAACGCTCCAGGTGCTCCTCCTGACGGCCTTTCTGCATGCGAGGCCCGCCGCGGTGATCCTGCTCGACGAGCCCGACGCGCATCAGCACGTCATCCTGCAAAAACAGGTTTACGACCTGATCCGCAGGGTCGCGCGCGACAGTGGCGGACAGGTGATCATCGCGACGCATTCCGAGGTCGTCCTCGACGCCACGGCCCCCGACCGGGTGCTCGGGTTCCTCGGCCCGACGCCCCGCGCGCTCGCCAGCGAGACCGAACGCGACCAGGTGCGCGAAGCCCTCAAGCGCGTGACGACCACGGATCTCTTGTTCGGCGGGGAGGTCGGTGGCGTGCTCTATGTGGAGAGCGAGACCGACGAGAAAATTTTGCGCGAATGGGCGCGGACTCTCGATCACCCGGCGCGGAAGTTCTTGGAGCGGGCTTTCGTCCACTGGCTGGGCGGGAGGAGTCTTCGCGAAGCGAAAGCCCATTTCTTCGCCATGCAGGCGGTATTTCCGGAAATGCGGGGTCTCTGCCTGCTCGACGGGGACAACCGCGACGAGCCGGACAGCGAGACGGCGGCGGCGGGGCTGGAGGTGCTGCGCTGGCGCCGCCACGAGATCGAGAACTACCTCCTGCAGCCCGACGCCATCGTCCGGTTCGTGGGCTTTCCTCCCTTATTGATGGAACCCCGGGTTCGCGAGGCATTCGCGAAACAGGTGCCCCGGGGCACGGAGCTTTTCGGGGACCACGTCTCGCTCGTGCGCGTGAAGGCGAGTGACGAATTTCTGCGGCCGTTGCTGAACGATGTCGGGAAGAACACGCCCAAGCGCGATCTCCATTTTCTGGCCGCGGAGATGCGCGAAGACGAGATTCACCCGGAAGTCCGGGAAAAGCTCGACCGCATCGCGGAAGCGCTCAACCCGGCTTGAACGGCTGCAAGCGCCGTCACGGGACGCCGGAAAGGCTGGAACGTTCGCCTTCCGGGCCGGCGTCTCCGCCGAGCGGCGGAGCCGGACACGGAAGAGGCGCCATGCCGGATCGGCACGGCTTGCCGCGTCTCGCCGCCCGCGGGACTGTCTATGCCCGGACCGGGAGCGCGGGCGCGACGACGGATCGCGGTTCCCGGCGCGTCCGCGCGGTCGGCTCCGCGGGTTCCCGGCTTCCTCCCGGATGCTCTATGATGGCGCGACGGGCCGTGGCGGTTCGCGCCGCGGGGCGCCGGTCCGGCCGGGGCGGCGGGAGGCACGATGGCGGCGGAAGGCGATCGCGGACTTGGCCGGTTCCCGGCGACGCGCATGCGCCGCAACCGGCGGGACGGCTGGAACCGGCGTCTGGTCGCCGAGTCCGCGCTCGCCCCGGCGGATCTCGTGTGGCCGCTGTTCGTTCACGACCGCGACGAGGCGCGCGTCGAGATTCCGTCCCTGCCCGGCGTCGCGCGCCATTCCGTCGAGTCGCTCGTGGCCGAGGCCGGCAGGGCCCGGGCTCTCGGCATTCCCCTGATCGCCGTTTTCCCGGCGGTCGAGCCGGATCTCAAGACGAGCGACGGGGACGAGGCGACCAATCCGGACAACATCGTGTGCAGGGCCGTCCGCGCGGTCAAGACCGCGCATCCGGATCTCGGGGTCATGTGCGACGTGGCACTCGACCCTTTCACCACGCACGGCCATGACGGCCTCGTGCGCGACGGCCACGTCGTCAACGACGAGACGGTCGAGGTTCTGGCGCGCCAGGCGGTGGTGCAGGCGGAAGCCGGCTGCGACGTCATCGCGCCCTCGGACATGATGGACGGCAGGGTCGGCGCCATCCGTTCCGCGCTCGACGCCGCCGGCCACGACGCGACGCGCATTCTCGCCTACAGCGCGAAATACGCCTCGGCGCTCTACGGCCCGTTCCGCGACGCCGTCGGCTCCGCGCCGAATCTCGGAGGCGGCGACAAGAAGACCTACCAGATGGACCCCGCCAACGGCGACGAGGCGCTCCGCGAGGTCGCGCTCGACGTTGCCGAGGGTGCCGACATGGTCATGGTCAAGCCCGGCATGTTCTATCTCGACGTCGTGCGCCGGGTGAAGGACGCGTTCGGCATGCCCACTCTCGTCTACCAGGTGTCCGGGGAGTACGCGATGATGAAGGCGGCCGGACTCAACGGCTGGCTCGACGGGGACCGCGTCATCGCCGAAAGCCTCCTCTGCCTCAAGCGGGCGGGGGCGGACGGCATCCTCACCTACGCCGCCGCCGAGGCCGCCGAATGGCTGGCGGCCCGCTGAGACGGTCCCGGCGGCACGGCGCTGCCGCTCCGCGTAGCGGCCCCCGGACCTGATGCGGCGGGCCCGACGGGTTCTCGCCCGGCTCGCCGGCGGTCTCGTCGCGCTCGCGGCCGTGGTCGGCGCGGGCGGGTTCCTGTGGCTCCGGACCTCGCTTCCCGACCTGTCAGGCGAGGTGCGCGTCGACGGCGTCGACGCCGCCGTCGAGATCGTCCACGACGCGAACGGCATTCCGCACATCCGGGCGTCGACCGCGGCGGACGGCTATTTCGGGCTGGGCTTCGTCCACGCGCGGGACCGGCTCTTCCAGATGGATTCCATGCGGCTGCTGGCCTCCGGGCGCCTGTCGGAAGTCGTCGGCTCCGCCACGCTCCCGATCGACCGCGCGATGCGCACGGTCGGGCTCCACCGTCTCGCCGAGCGGACCTACCGGAGCCTGCCGGATCCGCTCGTCCGCATCCTCGACGCCTACGCGGCCGGCGTGAACGCGTTCCTCGAGACCCGGCGGGGGGCGCCGCCGCCCGAATTCGTTCTGCTGCGCCGCCGCCCGGAACCCTGGGGGCCCGCCGACTCGCTGGTCTGGGGGCGCCTGATGGCGCAGCGGCTGTCGTGGAACTGGCGAACGGAAGCGTTGCGCGCCGCGCTGTCGGAACGGCTGACGCCACAGCAGCTGGCCGATCTCTGGCCGTCCGGCGGCGGGCGGCCGACGCTGGCGGCGTCGGAGGCGGTCCGCCGGCGGTCCTCGGAGTTCGCCCGTGTTCTCGACGGGATCCCGGAGGCCCTGGTTCCGGCCTCGGGCGAGGCCTCGAACGCCTGGGCCCTGTCGGGGAAGCTGACGGCGTCCGGCAAGCCTATTCTCGCGAACGATCCGCATCTCGGCTTCGTGGCGCCGGGCCTGTGGTATCCGGCCCGGATCGAGGCGCCGGGGATCGACGTCGTCGGGGTCACCGCGCCCGGGGTTCCGCTGCACGTGTTCGGCCACAACGGCCGGATCGCGTGGGCCATGACGAACGGGGGCGCGGACACCTCCGACCTGTACCTGGAACGGCTCAGCGCGTCGTCCCCCGGCCATTACGACACGCCCGGGGGGCCACGGCCCTTCGCGTCGCGCACGGAGACGATCTGGATCCGCGGCGGCGACCCGGTCGCGCACGAGGTGCGCGAGACCGTGCGCGGTCCTGTGGTCTCGGACCTCGAAGGCCGGTTCGGGGTGACCGCGCCCGCCGGGCACGTCGTGACGCTCGCGGCCACCGGCCTCGCCGCCGACGACCGGACCCCCTTCGGTCTCATGAAGCTGAACCGCGCCGGGAACTGGCGGGAGTTTCTCGACGCGGTCGCGGACATCCACGCGCCGCAGCAGAACGTGTTCTTCGCCGACACGGACGGCAACATCGGCTTCGTGGCGGCCGGACGCGTTCCGGTGCGGACCCGCGGCGACGGCGGCTTGCCCGTTCCCGGGTGGGACGGAGCCCACGGCTGGTCCGGGTTCGTTCCGTTCGAGGCGCTTCCGCGGGCCTTCAATCCGCCGTCGGGCCTGCTCGTCAACGCCAACCAGCGCAGCGTTCCGGACGACTACCCGTGGTTTCTGGCGCGCGAATGGCCGGCGGCCTACCGCGCGGAGCGCATCCGCGAGGTGCTCGCCGCCGCGGGGCCGCAGACGGTCGCGCTGTCCGGCCGGCTGCAGAACGACGCGCGGTCGCGGGCGGCGGAGGCTCTGGTTCCGCTGCTGCTCGAGCATGCCGCGCCGCGCACCGGGCGGGAGGCCCGGGCGGTCGACCTGCTGCGGAAGTGGGACAGGAACATGACGCGCGACCAGGCCGCGCCCCTCCTCTTCACCGCCTGGCTCGCGGAGGTCAACCGCGGTCTCTACGCCGACGAGCTGGGCGAGCATTTCGAACGCTACTGGCGTCTGCGTCCCGGGGTGGTGCGCCGCATGCTGGAACGTCGGCCGGGCTGGTGCGACGACGTGCGCACCGCCGCCGTCGAGGATTGCGGGCATGCCGTCACGCGGTCGCTCGAACGCGCGCTGTCCGATCTCGAGGACCGCTTCGGTTCCGACATGTCCGCCTGGCGCTGGGGCGAGGCGCACGAGGCGGTCTTCCGGCACATGCTGTTCGGGCGTCTTCCGGTCCTGCGCCGCTTCGGAGACATCCGGATCGAGAGCGACGGCGGAGCCTTCACGGTCAACCGCGGCCAGAACCGGATCACCGACGCGCGGGCGCCCTATGCCGGGGTGCACGGCGCCGGCTACCGGGCGGTCTACGACCTCGCCGACCTCGAGAACTCCCGTTTCATGATCGCCACCGGCCCGTCCGGCAATCCGCTTTCGGACAGGTACGGCTCGATGACACGGGACTGGAGGGACGGGAAGTACGTCGCGATCGCCACGTCGCGGGCCCGTGCGCTGGAAGGGGCGGCGGGGGTGCTGAGGCTTCTGCCGCGCTGACGGCGCCGCCCGCGGTTCAGGCGAGGCGGGCGTAGCCTCCCTGGAAGTACAGAAGCGGCCGGCTCTCGTCGGGGACGTAGCCGAGGTCGGTGACCTTGCCGACGATGATCAGGTGGTCGCCGCCCTCGTACATGGCGTGCTTGTCGCATTCGAGAACGGCGACCGTCCCCTCGAACATCGGGCAGCCGTTCCGGCCCGAGCCGTGGGGGACGCCGATCCACTTGTCGTCGCTCGACCGGGCGAAATTGTCCGACAGGTCGACCTGCCGTTCGTTGAGCACGTTGACGTTGAAATGGCGGCACGACTCGAAGGCCTCGAAGCTGTTGATCTTGGCGCCGACGCAGAACAGCACCAGCGGAGGATCGAGGGAAAGGGAGGTGAAGGAATTGGCCGTGATGCCGATCTTCTCCCCGTTCCGGTCGAGCGTCGTGATGATCGTGACGCCCGTGGCGAAGCAGCCGAAGGCGTTGCGGAGTTCCCGGTGATCGAAGGGCATGACGTTTCCCGCTGAAGTCTCCCGAGGCTTCGCCGTGGCGAAGCGGACCCCTGGAAACATACCGCACCTTCCCGCGGCCGGAAAAGAACGGCCGCTCTCCCGGCCGCCGGTGGCCGCGGAACGGCCGGGCGGCGAACCCGCGGCCGGCGGCGTCTCCGGCTTCCGCCTTCGGCCGCCCGCCCACCGGAACCCGCGCGGCCGGTCGCGCCGGCTCCGGGCGCGGGGGGTCGCGCGCCCTTCCGCCGGATCGTGCGGGGACCGGCGTGCCGGCATCGAGACGAGCGCAGTATTCGCCCCGGGGCGCTTCGTTCCCGGCACCGGCTCCCGTCCATGCCGCCGGCGGGCCGGGCGTTCGCCGGCAAGGCGACAGTTCGAGGACTTCGCCGTGACGCGAAACGAGGCGTCGACGAGGTTGCGTCCGAATCCGGTTCGGTCGGCAGGCTGCCCGAACCGTCGCGGACGGGCTCCGTCCGTGCGCCCGAAGACCGACGGGATCCAGGCCGATGCCTCTCGCCCGGCGGCCCGGCCTCTTCATCGGGCCGCGGGAACGGGTCGGCTTGAACGCGATGCCGGGATCCGTACAATGTCCGTCTTGGCGCCATGGGACCGCTCTCCCTGTCGAGGCTCCCGGAAACCCGACGGAATCACGGAGCGGCCCGGATTGCCTGGGAAATCCGCCCGTCGCGGCAGGAAAATTTCCCTCGAAGGCGGAATCTTGCCAGCGGCTCGTTCTGCAAGATGGTCCGGGCCAAGTTCTTTGTCAGCGGGTCGTCGGGGGGGGCGCTTGGTCGCGGGCGGCTCCGACCCCGCCGGATGGACATGCCGAGGCATTGAATGTCATGACAAACCTGTCTTTCGAGATAAGGAACTTGGGCGCCATCGAGGAAGGGGCGTTCACGCAAAAGCCGCTTACCATCTTCTGTGGACCAAAAAACAGCGGAAAAACCTGGGCAATGTATTGTCTGTATTGTATTCATGATATGTTCGAGAATTCTGAATATCTATTGGATATGGAAAAGAGGTATATGTCATTTTTTAACAGTATAATTTATCACTGAATTAGGAAAATATTTAGGGTTCCATTTGATTTTTTTGATGACGCAACCTTCAGAATTGCACGAATTCATGAAGATGATTTTCAAGAAATTGCGAGTAGAGAAAAGGAAAAGTCGACCTTTCTCATGCCTTCCGAGCGTAACGGATTGCAGATGTTCTACCGTGAGTTAAACCGTGAGTTGATTACGCAGATGTTTTACGAGAAATTGAGCGCCAAGCGCACTTCTCTGATGCATTACGCGTCTCAGAGCGCAATTGATTTCGACAAAACCATGCAAAATTTCATTCCCTCATATCCTGCGATACCTGTTGGTCACTATATTGATTGGCTGAAGCAATTGGTTGATATACAACGCGGTTCATCCGGCGACTTTCACGCGCTTGCGCAAGACATCAAGCGCAGGCTTGTGGGTGGGGTCTATCGGGTCGACAAGGGCACTATCGCGTTCCAACCCTATCGGAAACAACACGCCGGCAAGGTAACCAAGGCCATGGGGTTGCACGCGACCTCGGGTATTGTGAAAAGTCTGTTCGGACTTTGTTTTTATTTGGAAAACCAAGCCAAGAGCGGTGATCTCTTGATGATTGACGAACCGGAGTTGAACCTTCATCCAAGAAACCAATTGGCGATTTCCCGCTTGTTGGCGAGGCTGGTCAACGCCGGCCCTGAACGTTGTCATCAGCACCCATAGCGACTACATGGTCCGAGAGTTTAATGCATTGCTGATGCTGAACGAGGACAGGGAAGGCCGTCTGAAACGGAAGTATCGCTACGATGACGAGGAAACGCTGCGCCCCGACCAGGTTGGTGCATATCTGTTTGACAATCAGACGATTGAACCGTTTCCGATAACGCCGGGTGACGGCATATACGCCACTACATTCGACGATGTCATAAGGAAATTGAACAGCGTAAATGACGGAATATATTACGATCTCCAAGATATCATAATGGAAGAGGGCTTTGATTGGAAATGGAGACAGAACAATAAATCCACCCTGTCGTCTTGAACGGGATGGAAAATTCCGGGAAACGCAACTGTCCGGGTGTGATTTCTCCGAGCGCGGGAGGCGAGGACTCGGGTGATGCGGGCCGGCACCGGAGGATTCTTGGAGACGCAGTTTCTGGATCGGTTGAATCGGCTCGGGACACGCCAGGGTTTCGAGGGCGTTCCGGCCCCGCTTTCAGGCGGAGGTGATGACGGAGTGCGGGTTGGCGAAGTCGTGAACACCCTGCATCGAGCGGAGGCCTCCCGAGGTTTTCTGGTGCAGCTTGTCCATTCGGAGATCGCGCTCGGCCTCGTGGAAGGCGATGACGCGGTTGAGGGTTCGATCACGGGTTCGGGAGAGCCGGACCGCCAGCGAGGCGGGCACGTCGCGGTCGTTCTCGCGGGCGAAGCGGGCGGCTCCGTGGGCGCGGGTGAGGAGCCGACTGGGGATTGATGCATCCGCATCGGGGCGGGGATCCTTTTTGCTGGGGGACGCCCCTTTCCCGGCGCCGTCGCCTTCTCTGCGGCGAATCGAAACGGTCATGCCGACCTTCGCGGTCGCCGCCGGGAGATGCGGATCGAACGCGAGCGCAAAGCCTCGGAAACGGCAGGCGCGGCATCGAGGCGGCCTGCGGTCCCAGGAACATTTTTTGTCGTGACCGGATGCCGGTAGCGGGTGCAGATCCGCCTGCCATGCGATCAAGATCCGCTTGTTGGGGCCCGAACTGGGTCTCGGAGGACAAAATTCGCTCCCGAACGATCCGCCGGACAGGCCGGTTCACCCGTCGCCGGAAAGAATCAGCCCTGCCTGCGGTCCCGTCTCGCTCGATGCGGAGCGCACCGGGTCCGAAGAGTTTCCGGCTCCTGTCCGCAACCGCCGGCACGTCGAAAACCGCCTGCACCACATGTGCGAAGTCACTTGCGACGAAGACCGCTGCCGAAATCATGCTCGTAGCTGCCTCGCGATTTCCGCCGACCGGGCAACGCGGCCACCGCCATCTGTCCGGGAATAGCCGTCACCGCGCCGCCCGAGCGGAAAGCCCCCGACGCGATCATGACCGCGCCCGTCGACCGCCCCGGCCGGAAACCGTTTCTTCCGCACGACCCTTGAGGTCGTCGGGCGGATGGACAATGATCTCCGGCCGGGCCCGGTCGGCGCGTCGACCGGGCCGCCCGCGGGGACGCGGTCGCGGGCCGCGCCGCGTCGTTTCCGGCCGGAGTGGAGCGACGATGAAGGTCGACGGCGTTTCCTGGCGCGCGATACGGACCGAGGACGGCGGCCGTCGCGTGCGCGTCATCGACCAGACCCGTCTGCCGCACCGGCTGGAGACCGTGGAACTGGAGACGGCGGAAGACGCCGCCCGCGCGATCGGCAACATGACGGTCCGCGGCGCTCCCCTGATCGGCGCGACCGCGGCCTACGGCCTGGCGCTCGCGATGCGGAGCGATCCGTCGGACGCCGGCCTCGACCGGGCCCGCGAATCCCTGCTGACGACCAGGCCGACGGCGGTCAATCTGCGCCGGGCCCTGGACGCCATGAGCGCGGAACTCGGACCGCTGCCCGAAGCCGGTCGTGAGGCCGCGGCCTTCCGGAAGGCCGCGGCGATCTGCGACGAGGACGCGGCGATCTGCGAAGCCATCGGCGAGCACGGCCTGGAGCTGATCCGGGCCGTGCACGGGAGGCGGGGCGGGACGGTCGGGATCCTGACCCACTGCAACGCCGGCCGGCTGGCGACCGTCGACTGGGGCACGGCCCTGGCGCCGGTCTACAAGGCGTTCGACGCCGGAATCCCGCTGCACGTCTGGGTCTCAGAGACCCGGCCGCGCAACCAGGGCGCGGCGCTGACCGCGTGGGAGCTCGGACGGCACGGCGTGTCCCACACGGTGGTCGTCGACGGCGCCGGAGGCCATCTCATGCAGACCGGGCGCGTCGACATGGTGATCGTCGGCGCCGACCGCGTCAGCGCGAACGGCGACGTCTGCAACAAGATCGGCACCTACCCGAAGGCGCTCGCGGCCGTCGACAACGGCGTTCCGTTCCATGTCGCGCTGCCGTCGCCGACGATCGACTGGACGCTGGCTTCGGGCGCCGGCGTGCCGATCGAGGAGCGGCCCGGGGACGAGGTCTCGACGGCCTGCGGCCGCGGCGCCGACGGCGGGACCGCGCGGGTGCGGATCGCGCCCGAGGGCTCCCCCGCCGCCAATCCCGCGTTCGACGTCACTCCGGCGCGGCTGGTGACGGGATTCGTGACCGAGCGCGGCGCGGTCGCGCCCTCCGGACTGGCCCGCCTGTTCCCGGAGCGGAGCCGTGCCGCGTGACGGCGCGGCGCTGAGGGAGGCGCTGGTCTCCTCGGCCCGGTCGATGAACGGGCTCGGGATCAACCACGGCGTTTCCGGAAACCTCAGCGCGCGCGCCGGCGACGGCTTTCTCGTCACGCCCTCCGCCCTGCCCTACGGGCGGATGGGGCCGGACGACCTGGTTCTTGTCGGGCCGGACGGAACCGTGCGCGGCGCGGGCAGGCCCTCGAGCGAGTGGCGCATCCACCGCGACATCTACGGCGCCCGGCCGGAGGCCGGCGCCGTCGTTCACGCGCACGCGCCCTACGCCACCACGCTCGCCTGTCTCCGCATGGAGATCCCGGGATTCCACTACATGGTCGCCGCGGCGGGCGGCGACGACATACGGTGCGCGCCGTACGCGACCTACGGCAGCCAGGAACTCTCGGATCACGCGCTTGCCGCTCTCGAGGGGCGTCGGGCGTGCCTTCTGGCCAACCACGGAATGATCGCCTTCGGGGCCGACATCGAGGCCGCGCTCCTGCTCGCCGTGGAGGTCGAGGCGCTGTCGCGCCAGTACTGGCAGGCGCTCCAGGTCGGCAGGCCGAAACTGCTGACGCGAAGCCAGATGTCCGAGGTGCTCGCGAAATTCGCCGCCCGCCGCTCCGGCTGACCGGCCGGCCGCGCCTACGCGCCCGAGAGTTCGCGGATGCGGCTCGCGGCCAGAGACAGCATCGCGAGGTCGGCGGTGCCGCTTCGCTTGATGTCCGCCAGCACCTGCCGCAGCCGCGACGCCCGGTGGCTTCGGCCCCGCTCCCAGGCCTCGACCTCGCCGGCGACCGCGGCCGCCGAGCCGGCGGCGTCGGCGAGGCTGCCGACGAGCGCCGCCTGGCTGTTCCCGAGTTCCTCGACGACGGCCGCCAGCGCCGCCGACTGCCATTCGTTTTCGGGAACGACGGCGTCGGCGACCGCGCGCAGCGCGTCAAAGCCAAAGCGCTCGCCGACCGCGAACCAGGCCCGGGCGGCGGCGTCGACCGGCTCGTCCCGCCGCCTCGCGATGCGGACGATGTCGCACCCGGAGAACAGCGTGTCGAGCCGCGCGACGTCGCGCGCCAGCGCCCCCGGGATCCGCCCGGCGGCGTGGCCCCGCGTGGCGCGCTCGACCCGGAGACGGACGTCTTCCGAAACGTAGCCGTCGAGCCCCGCCGCGAGCACGGCGATTCCCGGCCGGAACGCCTCGATGACGGTCGCCATGTCGAGGCCGCTTTCCCCGCGGGCCGCGAACCAGGAGGTCGCGCGGCCGACGAGGCCCAGGACGGCGAGGTGCAGCGCCGTCTGGGCCGCTGCCGGCGCCTTGTTGTCCAGCGCCTCGATCCGGCTCCACAGCTCGGGCAGCCCGAACACCTCGCGGCAGATCAGGTAGGCGCGGGCGACCCGGTCCGGCCCCACGCCCTCCTCGGAGGAGACGGCGTCGACGAAGGTCGGGCCGGCGCGGTTGACGAGGCTGTTGGCGACGTAGGTGGCGGTGATCTCGCGCTGCAGGCGGTGCCCGGGCATCAGGTCCGCGTAGCACTCGCGCAGCATCGGCGGAAAGTACAGCCCGATGTCGCGCACGAGCCACGGGTCGTCGGGCAGGTCGCTTTCGAGCAGCGCCTTCTTGAGCGAGATCTTGGCGTAGGCCAGAAGCACCGCGATCTCGGGCCGGGTGAGGCCTTTGCGCATGGTCGCCCGTTCGGCGAGCTCCTCGTCGTCGGGAAGGTGCTCGACGGCGCGGTCGAGCGTTCCGGCGCGCTCCAGCGCCCGCATGAAGCGTCCGTGCTCGCCGATCGCCTCGGCCGCCGCGGCCTCGGCATGGCTCAGCGCCATGCTCTGGCGGTAGTTGTCCATCAGGGCGTGCTCCGCGACGTCGCCGGTCATGTCCTCGAGCAGCCGGTCGCGCCGCGTCCGGTCGAGCCCGCCCGCCGCCATCGCCCCGGCGAGCAGGATCTTGATGTTGACCTCCTGGTCCGAGGAGGCGACGCCCGCCGAGTTGTCGATGAAGTCGGCGTCGACGCGGCCGCCGCGGAGGGCGTACTCGACCCGGCCAAGCTGGGTGACGCCGAGGTTGGCGCCCTCGCCGATCACCCGGCAGCGCAGGTCGGAGCCGTCGACCCGCACCCGGTCGTTGGCGCGGTCGCCGACGTCCGCGTGCGATTCGCGGGACGACTTGACGTAGGTGCCGATGCCCCCGAACCACAGCAGGTCGACGTCGGCGCGGAGCATCGCGCCGATGAGCTCCCCGGGAGCGATCCTTTCCCGTTCCGGCAGGTCGAACAGCCTGCGCGCCCGCGCGGACAGGGCGACGTCCTTCGCGTCGCGCTCGAACACGCCGCCGCCTCTCGAGATCCGCGACGCGTCGTAGTCCGACCACGACGACCGCGGCTTCCGGAACAGGCGCCGCCGCTCCTTCCACGATGCCGCGGGGTCCGGATCGGGATCGACGAAGACGTGCCGGTGGTTGAACGCGCCGAGCAGCCTGGCGCGGCGTGACAGCAGAAGGGCGTTGCCGAACACGTCCCCCGACATGTCGCCGATCCCGACGACCGTGAACTCCTCGTTCTGGATGTCGACGCCGAGTTCCCGGAAATGGCGCTTGACGCATTCCCAGGCGCCGCGGGCGGTGATGCCCATCTTCTTGTGGTCGTAGCCGGCCGAACCGCCGGCGGCGAACGCGTCCCCGAGCCAGAACCCGTACTCGGCGGCCGTCTCGTTGGCGATGTCGGAAAAGGTCGCCGTGCCCTTGTCGGCGGCGACCACGAGATAGGGGTCGTCGCCGTCGCGGCGGACCACGTCCGGAGGCGGCGCGACCTCTCCCGCGACGATGTTGTCGGTGAGATCGAGAAGACCGCGGATGAAGGCCCTGTAGCAGGCGACGCCCTCCTCGATCAGGGCGTCGCGGCCGCCCGGGGGCGGCCTCTTGAGCACGAATCCGCCCTTCGCCCCCTCGGGCACGATGACAGCGTTCTTGGTCATCTGCGCTTTCATCAGGCCGAGGATCTCGGTGCGGTAGTCGTCGCGCCTGTCGGACCAGCGGATCCCGCCGCGGGCGACCTGCCCGCCGCGGCAGTGGACGCCCTCGAAGCGGGGCGAGTAGACGAAGATCTCGCGCATCGGCCGGGGCAGCGGCAGATCCGCGATCGCCCCGCTGTCGAACTTGAACGACAGCTGCGGCCGCCGTTCGCCCGCCGGACCGGGCACGAAGAAATTGGTGCGCAGGGTCGAATCGACCAAATTGGACAGTCGGCGCAGGATCCGGTCCTCGTCGGGGCTGGGCACGGCGTCGAGCGCCTCGGCGACGCGCCGGCGCCGGCGGCGGATCCGCGCCGCGCGGCCCCCCTCCGGGTCTTCCGGCGCGAACATGGTCTCGAACAGCGCCACGAGGCCGGACACCACGGCGCCGTTGCGCACGAGGGTCTCGGTCACGTAGGTCTCGCCGAACGGGATTCCGGTCTGGTGCAGGTACCTGCACAGCGCCCGCACGGCCACGATCTGCCGCCAGCCGAGGCCGGCGGACACGACCAGCGCGTTGAACCCGTCGTTCTCGACGTCGCCGTGCCAGATCCGCATGAAGGCCTCGGCGAACGGTTCCCGCAGGGCGTCGATGTCGACGGCCGCGCCGTCCTGGGTCTCCATCCCGAAATCGTGCATCCAGACCGTCCGCCCGCCGCCGACATCGATCCGGTGCGGGTTCTCGTCGATCACCCTGAAGCCCATGTTCTCGAGCAGCGGCAGGGCGTCCGACAGCGGCAGGGCGCCGCCGGGGACGAAGACCTTGAACTGGACGCGGCGGTCCGGGCATCGCGGCGGCCGCGCGAAGTCCAGCGCGATGCCGCCGGTCTCGAGGGCGGCCTCGACGCGCGCGACGTCGGCGACCGTGGCCGCGGCGTCGTAGCGGTCCTGCCAGGACGCGGGAAACGCGTTGCGGTAGCGCGCGAGCAGCTCCGCGCCCGCCCCCTCGCCGTGGCGGCGGACGAACTCGGCGGCGAGGTCGTCGGTCCAGACCCTGCAGGCGTCCGCGACGTCGACCCGGATCTCCTCGACGTCCTTGGGAAACGGCGCCCCCGGCGTCGTCCTGACGACGACGTGCATGCGCGCGAGCACGTCGTCGGAAATCTCGATGTAGGCGGAGGCGACGACGCCCCCGAAGCCGGCGGAGAGCGCGTCCTCGACGCGCCGGCGCAGCCGGGTCTCGAAGCGGTCGCGGGGCAGGTAGACGAGGCAGGAGACGTACCGGCCGAACGGGTCGCGGCGGGTGAACAGGGCCACCCGCCTGCGGCCCCGGATCCGGAAGATCTCGGCCACCGTGCGGTACAGGTCGTCCTGGCCGAACTGGAACAGCTCGTCCCTCGGCAGGTTCTCCAGGATGTGCCCGAGCACCCTGCCGTCGTGGCTGTCGAGCGTCAGCCCGGAACGCGTCACGACGCCCCGGATCTTCCGCCGGATCAGCGGGATGGCGGTGACGGACTGGCGGTAGACCACCGACGTGAAGAGGCCCACGAACAGCCTCTGGCCGACGGTCCGGCCGGACCGGTCGGTCTTCCGGACGAGAACGGTGTCCGGATGGACGCTGCGGTGGACGCGGGAACGCCGGTCGCCCTTGTTGACTAGGACCAGCGGAAGCCGGCTCGAGGACGCGAGCGCGTCGGGCGGCAGGACGGTGTCCCCGAAATCCTCGAACACCGGAACCGAAGCCCCGCGCAGGATGCCGAGCCCGGACCCCCGGACCGGCCGTGCCGTCGGGATTCCGCCGTCGCCGGCGACGGCGTATTCGCGGTGGCCGAGAAACGTGAAGTTGTCCCGGTCCAGCCAGCGCAGGAACTCCACGGACTCCCTGACCTCGTCGTCGGGGAACCCGAACGAGTGCAGGCCGAGCTCGGCCACGGCGGCGGCGACCTGCACGCGCATCAGGCGCCAGTCCCGGACCGCGGCGCGGACGTCGGCGAGCACCGCGCGCAGGCCGGCGGAGACGTCGCGGAGCGCGACCGCGTCGGTCGGTTCCGCGACCCGGAAATGCGCGACCGACAGCCGGCGCGCCGCCTCGCCGGAGCCGTCGCGCGCCATCTCCACGACGGGGTGGATCGCGAGATGGACGGCGAGGTTCCGGCGCTCGAGCTCGGCCGTCAGCGAGTCCACGACGAACGGCATGTCGTCGGTGACGACCTCGACGATCGTTCCGCCCGCCTTCCAGGGGTGGTTTCCCGACGCCGGACGCGCCGCGCGCACGCCCGGCCGGCGGCGGCCGTGCGCGAATTTCCAGAGCGAGACGATGGCCGCGGCCAGCGCGTCGTGGTTCGCCTCCGCGACGTCGCGGCCGGGGGCGTGGGCGAGAAACGCCTCGGCGAACCGCCTGGCCGCCGCCCGCTCGTTCCGGTCGCGGCCGACGAGGCGGGCGAGCCTCGCCAGCACCCTGCGGTTGCCGGCCGCGTCCCCGGCCGCCCCGATCGCGAGGTTCATCTCCGTCCCGCCGGTGCCGGGTTTCCGCGAGCCGAGCCGCCGGGCGGCGCTACGGCCGTCGCGCCGCCGGCCCGCGCGGCCTCAAAGCAGGCGCTCCACGAGCCGCCGCGCCAGGGCGCCGGCGACGCGGCGGCGGTACCAGGGCTGGACCGTGGTCGTCTTCATGGGCCTGGCCTGGGCGCGGACCATGTCCCGGATCCGCCCCAGAGCCTCCTCGCCGCAGGGGCCGCCGACGAGGTCGTCCGTTCCCCGCACCCGGACCGGGTGCGGGTTGACGCCGGTCAGCGCGATGCGCAACTCGGAGATCCGGCCGCCTTCCGCGGCCGCGAGCGCCGCCGCGCCCGCAAGCGGAAAGTCTATGGAGCCGCGGATCCGCGATTTCTCGTAGCCCGAGCGCGCGCCCTCCGGCGGCGGGGGCAGCCGGACCCACGTCAGCAGCTCCCCGTCCTCCAGCGCCAGGTGGTCCATGCCGTCGTTGCGGTAGAGCTCGCCGAGCCGGACGGTCCGCGCGCCGCCGGGGCCCGCCAGCCCGACCTCGGCGTCGTGGACCAGCATGGCCGGGGCGACATCCCCGGAAAACGCCGCGAAGCAGCGCTTGCCGCCGGGCGCGACGTGGCAGACCTCGCCGAGATGCTTGAGGCAGAAGGCGTTGCTCTCGCGCCACCACCGGGACTGGTTGTAGTAGATGCAGCGGGTGTCCAGGCAGAGATTGCCGCCCACCGTGCCGTAGCGCCGGTGGGTCGGGCCGGCCACCGCCGCCGCGGCCTCGGCGACGGCCCGGAACCGGCCCGCGACCGCGGGATGGGAGGCCAGCTCGTCGAGCGGGGTGAGGGCGCCGATGCGGACGCCGCCGCCGTCCTCGGGGACGACGCCGCGAAGCTCCTCGGCCGCGGTCAGGTCGATCAGGGCCGCCGGCTCCTCGATGCCGCGCCGCACGTTGACGATCATGTCGGTGCCGCCCGCCAGGTAGCGCGCGTCCGGGTTCTCGGCGCGGAGGCGGACCGCCTCGGCGGCCGTCCCGGGGCGGTGGAGGTCGAAGGCGGGCAGGTTCTCCATCGGGCGTTCAGCGGGCGTCCCTGCCGCCGGCGTCCTCGAGGAGCCGGAGCAGCCGGTCGGGCGTGACCGGGAGCTCGTGGGGCCGGACGCCCATGGCGTCGGCCACGGCGCTGGTCAGCGCCGGCAGGAACCCGGCGAGCGACGCCTCGCCCGCCTCCTTGGCCCCGAACGGGCCGTGCGGATCCTCGGCCTCGACGATGAAGGTCTCGATGGGCGGCGATTCCACGATCGTCGGCACGCGGTAGTCGAGCATGTTCCCCGACACCATCAGGCCGTCGTGGTAGCGCGTCTCCTCGGTCAGGGCCTGGCCCATGCCCATCCACACCGAGCCCTGGATCTGGCCCTCGACCGTCAGCGGGTTGAGCGCCCTGCCGCAGTCGTGGGCGACCCAGACCCTGTCGACGCGGATCTCGGCGGTGTCGGGGTCGACGGTCACCTCGACGACCTGCGCGGCGTAGGAGAAGGCCATCGTGCCCCCGATCGCGGCGCCGCGGTACTTCCTGCCGCCCCAGCTTTCGGGAAGGGTCTCGAAATTCCCCTTGACGGTGATCGTTCCCTCGCCCTCGACCGCGGCCGCGACGACCTCCTCGAAGGTCATGCCCTCGTCCTGGGTGCCCGCGCGGTAGACCTCGCCGAGGCACTCGACGTCGGCGGGGGCGACCTCGAGCTTGCGGGCGGCGGCGGCGGTCAGCACCGCCTTGAGGTTGGCGGCGGCGTCCACGGCGGCGTTGCCGACCATGTAGGTGACGCGCGACGAGTAGGAGCCGTTGTCCTTGGGCGTCACCCGGCTGTCCGCGGCGACGATCCGGATCCGCCCGGGATCGACGCCGAGCGTCTCGGCGACGCACTGCACGAGGATCGTGCTCGACCCCTGGCCGATCTCGGAGGCGCCGGTCAGGATCACGACGGAGCCGTCGAAGTCGAGTTTCAGGTTGACCGTCGCGTGGGGCTCCCCGGTCCAGTTCACCGGCTTCGAGGCCCCCGAGACGTAGTGCGAGCAGCCGAGGCCGAGGCCCTTGCCGGGGGGAAGCTTCCCCTTCCTCTCCTTCCAGCCGGACGCTTCCTCGACCCGGTCGAGGCATTCGGGCAGGCCGTAGGAATTGACCCACAGGTCGTTGGCGGTGTGCCCCGTCTCGGCGATCAGGTTGGCCCGGCGCACGGCGAACGGGTCGAGTCCGAGCTTGCCGGCCATCTCGTCGAGGGCGTTCTCGAAGGCGTGCCGGACGTTGACGGTTCCGTGGCCGCGGAAGGCGCCGCAGGGCGGCGTGTTGGTCAGCACGCGCTTGCCGTCGTAGCGCACGTTGCGCAGGTCGTAGATCGCGAACAGCATCGACCCCGAGTACAGGATGGTCACGATGCCGTAGCCCGAGTGCCCGCCGCCGCGCTGGACCGTGGCGCAGTCGACCGCGGTGACGCGGCCGTCGCGGGTCATGCCCATGCGGATCCGGACGGTCTGCTCGGGGCGGCCGCGATGCGTGACGAAGGTGTCCTCGCGGCTGACGACGACGCGCACGGCGCCGCGGGCGCGCCGGGCGAGCAGGGCGGCGATCATCTCGACGTTCAGGGCCTCGGTGCGGCATCCGAAGCCGCCCCCGAGAAACGGCTTGATGACGCGGATTCTCGACTGCGGCATCTTGAGGATCTTGGACAGCATGAGATGCACGTAGTACGGCACCTGGGTGCTCGCCCTGACCGTGAGCTCGTCGCGCTCGGCGTCGAACTCGGCGAGCGCCGCATGGGGCTCGGTCTGGACCTGGCACACCTCCGCGCAACGGTACCGCGTCTCGTGGACGAGATCGGCCTCGGCGAACCCGGCCTCGACGTCGCCGATCTCGTATTCCACGTGGCGCTCGACGTTGCCGGGGCGGTGGTCGTGGATGGCCACCGCGTCCCCGGCCAGGGCCGCCTCCGCCGTGAAGTACGCCGGCAGCTCCTCGTACTCGACGCGGATCAGGTCGCAGGCCCGGCGGGCGGTCTCCACGGTGTCGGCGGCGACCGCCGCTACCGGCTCGCCGCGGTAGCGCACCCGGTCGAAGGCGATCGGGAGCTCGGTGCGCGCCACCGGCAGCACGCCGTGCCCCTCGTCGGTCTCGGCTCCGGTGACGACGGCGCGGACGCCGGGCAGGGCCTCGGCCTCGGAGACGTCGACCGACAGGATCCGCGCATGGGCGACGGCGCTGCGCTTGATCGCGCCGACTAGCGCGTCCGCGCCCGGAAAGTCCGCCGTGTAGAGCGCCTTGCCCGACACCTTCTCCGGCCCGTCCACCATCGGCATGGGGACGCCGATCGAGACCGTCGGCGCCGGCGCGGCGTCCGTCATGGGGCGGGGGCCTTGCGCAGCCCGGCCGCCATCCGCACCGCCTCGACGATCTTCACGTATCCGGTGCAGCGGCAGATGTTGGAGGCCATCTCGGAGCGGATCGTGGCCTCGTCGGGGTCGGGATCGCGGCGCAGCAGGCCTTCGGCCGCCATCACCATCCCGGGCGTGCAGTAGCCGCACTGCGCGCCGAGCTTCTCGTGGAAGCCGCGCTGGACGGCGTTGAGCCGGCCGTTTTCGGCCATGCTCTCGACGGTCTCGACCGAGGCGTTCCGGCAGCTTGCGGCCAGCGTCAGGCAGGAGTGCCGGGGGGCGCCGTCCACGAGCACCGTGCACAGCCCGCACTCGCCTCCGTCGCAGCCGATCTTGGTGCCCGTCAGGCCGAGGTTCTCGCGCAGGTAGTCGACGAGCAGCAGGTTGTCGGCGACCGCGTCGTCGCGGCGGCGGCCGTTGACCGTGAGAGAGAGCAGAGTGGGCATGGTTCGTTTCGCGGCCGGACGGCATCGGCGCCAGTGCCGCCAGCACGCGCCTCCTGTCTTTCAGGATGGAACAGGCGCCGCGCGAATGCAAGCGCCGCCCGCGGGTTCGGCAGGTCCGTCCCGCGCTGGCCGGGCATCCGCTCCCGGCGGGGCGGTCCCTTTCCAGGACACGCCGACCCTCCGTCAGCGCGTGCATGTCGGGGCATGTTCCGGCAAGTGTGCGTCATGTCGAAACCGTCCGACCGTGTTGAGGTCAGGCCTCGAAGCCGGGCCGCTTGACAGCGTCGACCGCATCGGGCCTGATCGGGGCGAGCGGGACATCCTCCATGAGTTGTTGCTGAAGCTTGGCCCTGGTCTCCGTGTGCCGATCGAGACCGGGAACCTGGAGGACGAATCCGTGCATGTCGTTGGAGCCGGGACATCGATCGCCTGTCTGGACCAGGCGACCGCTCGCGCGGACGCGGAGCTGCCGGCGCAGGGCATGGCCGATCGGCGCGACGAGGCGGCGCCTGCCGGGGAAACCGCGGTCGTCTCCCGGGACAGCGCCTTCGCCGCCAACGTCGCGAAGACGAGCCCCGCCGCGGTCCTTCAGCGGCGAGGTCGAGCGGCGAGGTCCGGGGAACGCCCGAGGCCCGTGACGCGGGCGGGATGAGGAAAACGGCCGATGAACCAGCATGAGCGGCTGCTGCAGGCGATCCTGGGCGGAAGGTCGGACGCGGACATCCGCGTCGCCGACCTTCGATCCCTGATGCAGGATCTGGGATTCGAGGAGCGCAAGCGCGGAAGCCATCACCTTTTCAGCAAGGCGGGTATCGTGGAAATTTTCAACTTGCTAAGTCGTGGCGTACATGTCAGACCGTATCAAGTCAGGCAGGTCCGGAACATCGTGCTCAAATACAGGATGGGGAGAGACGTGTGATGCACAAGTACGAGATCATCCTGTACTGGAGCGACGAGGACCAGGCGTTCATCGCCGAGGTGCCCGAGTTGCCCGGGTGCGTGGCACATGGCAACAGTCAGGAAGCCGTCCTCAGGAACGTCAACGACGCCATGCAGTTCTGGATCGAGCGGGCACGGGAATTGGGACGGCCCGTCCCGGAGCCCAAGGGCGAGCGCCTGATGCTTGCATGACCTGTCTTCGACGGTTCGGGAGCTGATTCGGCGATCGGGCGTTGAAAAGGGCCCGGAAATCGTGACTGTCCGGGTCCGGTTTCGCCGAGTGTCGTGAAGACGGCTCCGCCTGACCTCGAGGACGGAGTCCTCGGTGGCCTTCCTGCCTGCTCTGGCGACGCAGAGCCTTGCCTCGCCGCCTTCCCCGGCGAATCGCGCGAGGATCCGCAAGCTCTTTCCCGCGAGGGCGGAAATGGAGAGGCGGCGCAAGGCCGGGGAGGATGCCGGTCCCGCCCGGGGTCATGGCCGCCCCGTTTTCGGTCAGGTGAGAGGGTGACGCCGCAGGCGGGCGGCACCCGCGACAGAAAGGCGAATGATGACGGATCCCCGAAAGAACGGGGACGCGAACGGCTTTCCCGAGCCGTCTCCGACCGTTGCCGGGACGCGGCTGTCGTATCGGGACAGACGGGAGAGTTTCAACGGAGTCGTCCTGCCGGTCGACGGGAATCCGGCGACCGTGCGGTGGGACAGGGACGGTGGGATCGGCGTCGTCGACGTCGAGGAGCTCCAGGTTGTCTTCGCCCGCACGCGCGAGGAACCCGGTCTGTCCGACGACGACCGAGCCGCCGGCCACGCCCCGGCTTCGGGACCGCCGCGGCGGAACCGGCACGCGCGGCCCCTGCACCATTCCCGGGTTCTTTCCCGCGACAGCGTCGACCGGCGGCCGCTCCGCTGGACGGGGCCGGGCGGGACACGCATGATGACGCGTCGCGACGCTCCCGGGCAACGGCGGAAAGGAACGCGGGCCTCCGGCGGCGGACCGGGCCGGGAACCGCGGACCGGCGGGGAGGTGGACGCCATGACGATGCATGAAGACGCGGCGGGGGAAACCGCGGGTGAGATCCCGTCCGAGGGGGAGTCGGCGACCGCCGGCCGCCGGGGCGGCGGCGGGGACGCCGGGACGTGTCCGGACGCGACGGAGTGTCTCCGGCTTCTGGCGGAGGCGCACGCGCTCCTGATTCCCCTCTCGCCGCTGGGGACGGCTCTGTACGAGAACTGGTTGGACATGCCCAAGAAAACCGACATGGTCGTCGAGCATTACGGGAACGGCGGCCTGATCGGCTGCGTGCCGTTCTACATAGAGATGGTCGCCGTGGAGATCCGTTACGGCGGGGAAGCGGCCGAGCGCGAGGTCACGGGCGCGCTCGGCTCCGGACCGCTGGCCGTGGACGAGTCCACCCTGTTCAGGAACTGGCGCACCCTGTGGTTTCCCTCGAACCGGCGGGAGTACAAGCGCGAGTGGAGGACGCCGAGCGGATACGGCACGATCCACGGCGATTTCAGCTGGACGATCGTCTGGGATCCCGCAGCCGTCTGGCGGGCGAAGCGGGAGCTCGACCGCACCCCCGACCCGCATTTCGTGAAGATCCGCAAGCTCTTTCCCACGAGGGCGGAAGTGGAGAGGCGGCGGAAGGCCGGGAAGGATGCCGGCCCCGTCTGGGAACAGGACCGCCCCGTTTTCGGTCGGCTGTCGAGCTGACGCCGCAAGCCGTCGGCGCATGTCGGGCATCGCCGCTTCCCTCGGGCCCCGTCACGTCCGGTGGACGGATGGACCCCGCCGTCGTGGCGGGCTCCGGGTCACGACGATCGTCGGACATCCGCGAACGGATGCGAACGCCGGGCCGGGCGGTGCGTCAGGCGCGGCCGGAAGCCGCCGCCGACCGGGTCGCCGGCGTCTGGTCCCGCCGCGGCGGCGGGCGGCGACGTCGCCGCTGGCGCCGGCCGCGGCGGTGAGGTACGATCGGGTTTCGTGCGCGGTCTGGTCCGAGGCACGGAGTTCCCCCGCGGGAGCGCCCCTCGGGTCCGGAACCACAGACCGGTTCGGACACGGCCGTCCCCGAGAGCAGTTGCCGGGCCGTCCAGGGAGGTGGTTCCATGGCTGTGCCGCGACGAGAAGATCCGCAGCACTCCCGCGAGTACGCCGCGGCCCTTGAGCGCTCCCGCAAGGTCGCTGAGGCCCTTGCGGCGCGGGCGGTCGACGTGTGCCGCCACTATCTGCCGGGCGGCGCCCGGTCCGGGGCCTACTGGCAGGCGGGCGACATCACCGGCGCTGCGGGCCGGTCGCTCCACGTCCATCTCTCGGGGCCGCGGGCCGGGCGGTGGCGGGACACGGAGACGGGCGACCGCGGCGATCTCTTGGACCTGATCCGGCGCAACGGGAACCACGCGTCGTTCGGTCCCGCGCTCAGGGAGGCGTGGGCGTTTCTCGGGTGGCGGCAGGAGATCCCCGAGCCG
Organism: Alphaproteobacteria bacterium; assembly: GCA_965214975.1. Taxonomy (GTDB): domain Bacteria; phylum Pseudomonadota; class Alphaproteobacteria; order MPNO01; family UBA830; genus JAJEBT01. The sequence continues at coordinate 2,533,613 of OZ244055.1, read as the reverse complement.
GTCCCGGCCCGGGGGAAGTCGGCGGCCGCCGGCCGCGGGGGCGCCGGGACGTGTCCGGACGCGGCGGAGTGTCTCCGGCTTCTGGCGGAGGCGCGCGCGCGCCTGATCCCCCTCTCACCGCTGGGGATGGCGCTCTACGAGAACTGGATGGCCACGCCCACGAAAACCGACATGGTCGTCGAGCATCACGGGAACGGCGGCCTGGTCGGCTGCGTGCCGTTCTCCATGGAGATGGTCGCCGTGGAGATCCATTGGGGCGGGGACGCGGCCGAGCGCGAGGTCACGAGCGCGCTCGGCGCGGATCCGCTGGCCGTGGACGTGTGCACCCTTGGCTGGCGCCGGCGCGGCCTGTGGTTTCCCTCGAACCGGCGGGAGTACAAGCGCAAGTGGGAGACGCCGAGCGGGGGCGGCGAGATCCATGGCGACTACAGCTGCGCGATCGTCTGGGATCCCGCGGCTCTCTGGAGGGCGAAGCGGGAGCTCGACCGCACCCCCGACCCGCATTGCGTGAAGATCCGCAAGCTCTTTCCCACGAGGGCGGAAAAGGGAAGGCGGCGGAAGGCCGGGAAGGATGCCGGCCCCGCCTGGGACCAGGGCCGCCCCGTTTTCGGGCAGGACAGGGGCTGACGCCGCAAGCCGTCGGCGCATGCCGGGCATCGCCGCTTCCTTCGGGCCCCGTCACGTCCGGTGGACGGATGGGCCCGCCGTCGCGGCGGGCTCCGGGTCACGGCGGTCGCCGGACATCCGCGAACGGATGCGAACGCCGGGCCGGGCGGCGCGTCAGGCGCGGCCGGAAGCCGCCGCCGACCGGGCCACCGGCGTTTCGTCCCGCCGCGGCGGCGCCGGGCGGCGACGTCGCCGCTGGCGCCGGCCGCGGCGGCGAGGTACGATCGGATTTCGCACGCGGTCGGGCCCGAGGCGCGGAGTTCCCCCACGGGGACGTCCCTCGGGTCGGGAACCACGGACCGATTCGGACACGGCCGTCCCGAGAGCGGTTGCCGGGCCATCTGAGGAGGCGGTTCCATGGCCGTGTCACGACGGGAGGAGCCGCAGCACTCCCGAGAGGTCGCCGCGGCCCTTGGGCACTCCCGCGAGATCGCCGCGGCCCTTGCGGCGCGGGCGGTCGACGTGTGTCGCCTCTATCTGTCGGACGGCGCCCGGTCCGGGGCCTACTGGCAGGCGGGCGACGTCACCGGCGTCGCGGGCCGGTCGCTCTGCGTCCATCTCTCGGGGTCGCGGGCCGGGCGGTGGCGGGACGCGGCGACGGGCAACCGCGGCGATCTCCTGGACCTGATCCGGCTCAACGGGAACAACGAGTCGTTCGGTCCCGCGCTCAGGGAGGCGCGGGCGTTTCTCGCGGGGCGGCACGACATCCCCGGGCCGGCGCCGTCCGAGCGGCCCGCGGCGACGCGGGGCGCCCGGGCCGCCGATCCGGAGCGCATCGGGCGTTTCCTCGCCAGCGCGGTGCCGGTCCGCCCCGACAACGCCGCGGGGCGGCATCTCGCCGGCAGGGGACTGTCGCCGGAACTGGCCGCCGAAACGCTTCTCTACCACCCCCGGGCGCGGGTCGGCGATGCCCTCGTGACCTCGCCCGCGATCCTGGCGCCGGTCCGCACCCCCGACGGCCGGATCGAGGCGGTGCACCGGATCTTCATCACGGAGGCCGGAGGCCCGGCGGAATTGACGGGCTGGAAACGGCACTTCGGAGCGCCGGAGAGGGGTGGCGTGTGGTTCGGGGCCGAAGCGCCGACGCGGGCGGTGATCTGCGAGGGCATCGAGGACGCCCTGGCGATCTACGGCCAGCTGTCCGGGAGCGGGCGGACGAGGGTTGCCGTGGTGGCGAGCGCCAGCGCGGACCGGATCGCCGCGGTGGACATGCCGGCCACGGTGCAGGAGCTCGTGCTGTTCCGGGAGCTCGACGAGGCGGGGGTGCGCAGCCGGCGGGCGCTGGAGGCGCGGTGGAGGGATTTGGACGTTCGTCTCGTCGGCATCGCGCCGGACGGCGGGGAGGGAAAGGACGCCAACGACATCCTGCTCGCCCGCGACGCGGACGCGTTGCGACGCCGGCTAGCGGACGCGCTTGGCCCGGACGTGGCGGGGGTGCGGGAGGCAGCCACCGGCGAGGACCACGAGCGGCTCGGCCGGGCGGAGCCTCTCGTGGCGTTGGTCCGGGATGTCCTGGCCGGGGAACTGAAGGGTTGGATGTTGCTCGACAAGGACATCCGGATCACGGACGACCTGCCCGACCACGTGAGAGGACGGCATCTCGCCGGCGTGATCGGGACTGCGCTGGCGGACCGCGAGGCCATGCCGGGGGCGTTGCGGCACGAAACCGTTCACGCCCTGCGTGCTCTCGGCGGTCTCGAGGGGCGGCCCTGGGAGATTCTCGAGGACCGGGCGCGGCAGGAATGGATGGACCTCGTTGGCGACCGGTACGCCGCCCTCCCCGAGGAACGGCGGATCGAGGAAGCGGTCGCGGAAGCCTACCGGCTCTGGTACCTGGGCGAGCTTGACACGGACTCCACGCCATACGTCTTCGAGGCCGTCTCGCGCGTGTTCGATGGCATCCGGGACTGGTGCCACGGACGTCGCTGGTCGCGGGTCGAGACGGTTTTCGGGGCGATCGGGCACGGCGGGTTTCTCACCCTTGTGCCCCGACCCGACGTGACGGGAAAGCCGGCGGTCCGGGTCGACGGCATCGAGTCGACGTGGAGCGGCCTGCCGATCGGGAAAGCGCGGAAGGAGGCCGTGGTCTGGGCGAAGGGGAACATCCGCGGCAGGTACTGGAACGGCGACACGGGCTGGCACATCGAGGTCGGCGACTCCGGAATCGGCAAGTCCACCCGCAAGGAGAACCGCGAGGATCTCGAAATCGTGCGGGCGCTTCCGGCTCTCCTCGAGCACGCGATACGGTACGAGGGCGAGTTGCCGTTGAAGGAAACCCGGGCGAGCAGGAGCGTCCGGGCGTTTCACCATTTCCTGGGCGCGGTGCTGCTGGACGGCGAACTGCGACGGATCCGTCTCACCGTCCGCGAACACGAGGACGGGTGGCGTTTCCACGACCACTGCTCCATCTGAAGGGATGCGCCGCGACGGCACGTGAGGCGCGAACAAGGGCGGACCCTGGCGTCGACGCCGGCTCTTCCGCAGCACATGGTCAACGCGGAGGATCTCCTCTCCGACGTCGGGCGCCGCAACGGAGACCCGGTGCCGCAACAGACGGCGAGGCGGCGGCCGTCGAATGGGCGCCCGACGGACGGCGGGATCCGCCTGACGAGGCCTCCCCGGACGGACCGCCCGCAAGGCGGACCTGCGCGAGGCGACGAACGCGATTCCCCGCCTTCCCGGAACGGGAGGCGCCTGGCGGTCGCTTCCCGCGGATCTTCCGCCGGTTGCGACGATCGGGAACGATTCCCGCGGTTGGTCCCGTTCGGGAGAGCCGGACGGGATCGCTGCCCGCCTCGCGGCGCCTGGGCGGCAGCGTGAGGGGCGCCCTGCGGCCGTGACGCCGGCAGGAAGGCCGGGGGCGAAAGCGTCACCTCGTCGCGGCCGCCGGCGGCAATCCGCCTGTCGCCCGGGTTCGCCCGGCCGACGGTCGGAACCGGGATGGCGCGGTTCCCGGTCCGCCGGACCTTTCGCCCCGTGCAAGGCGTCGCGACCCGCCGCGCCGCGCGCCGCTCGGCCCGGTCTCCGCCGCATCGTGACCGCTCCGGACCGCAGGGCCCGGCCCGATCATGCGGACTCCGCGGACGAAACGCCGGCGCGGGATCGTCCCGGCGGGCTCAGACCGCCTTGTTGAGCGGGTCGAGGCCGAGCTCGACCCGTCCGAACTCGGCGCCGTTGATGTCGAAATTGACCTGCACCTGCCCGGCGGCGGCGTGCATGTCGCGGAAACGGCGCTGGAACGGGTTGGACAGGAAGTTCCCGGCGGCGCCGATGGCGGACTGCAGGATCTGGATCGCCTTGACGCAGTTGGTCGCCGCGTAGGCGCCGTCGCGGCGCCAGCGGAGCTTCTCGGCGACCGTCGGCGGGCGGCCGGACGCCGCGATCCCCTCGGCCTCCCGGATGTTGTCGTGCGCGAGCAGGCGCGCGGCGTGGATCAGCGCTCCCGCCTCGGCGACCTTCATCTGGATCTGCACGTGCCCGGCCAGCCTCGAGGCGTTGTAGGTCGAGCGGCGGTCGCGGATCTGCCCGACGTAGTCGTCGTAGGCGCCCTGGGCGATCCCGATCATCGGACCGACGAGGATGTGCGGGAACAGCCCCAGCACCGGCAGCTGGTAGAGGAGGCCGGGAACGTGCGGGGTGCCGGGCGTCGGCCCGCCCCGCGTCTCCTTCGGTTCCAGGGTCATGTGGGCGGGAACGAACGTCCTCTCGCACGCCACGTCGCGGCTGCCGGTGCCGACGAGCCCGCTGACCTGCCAGGTGTCGATCTCCTCGAACTCGGCCCGCGGGACGACCAGCCACAGGCCCCGGGGCGGGCCGTCGCCGTCGATCGTCGCGCCCATCATCATCCAGTCGCTGGGGTCGATCCCGCTGCAGTAGGGCCAGCGCCCCGAAAGCTCGTAGCCGCCCGCGACGGGCTTCGCGGTTCCGGCCGTCGCGACCAGCGAGGACGCCATCAGGGCCCGCGGGTTGTCCTTCCAGACCGCGTCCTGGGCCTCGGCCGGCCACATCGGCAGCATCCAGTCGTGGCTGATCAGGTTGCCGAAGATCCAGGCCGTCGACGCGCAGCCGCGCGCGACGTGGTCGGAGACGTCGATGACCGCGCCGTAGCCGAGCTCGAGCCCGCCGTAGCGGGCGGGCTTGAGCACCGACCACAGGCGGGTCTCCCAGAAATCCTCCACCGTGTCGGGGTGGATCTCCCGGGTTCTCTCGACGTGCCCGGCGCGCTCCGCCAGCCTCGGCGCGAGCGCCGCCGCGCGCGCGACCATCTCGTCGTGGCCGGGGGTTCCGGCGGCCGGTCCGGCGCCGGCCGTGCCTGCCATGCGGGCGCCGCGCGCGGAGCGGATCAGGCGGCGGCCTGATCCTCGCCCCAGTAGTTGAGCTCGATCACGATGCCGTTGGGGTCTTCCACGAAGATCTGGAAGAGATCCATGTTCGGCACCTGGCGCTCGCGGTAGGGATAGCCCGTCCTCTCGAGGCGGTCGCGCAGCCTGGCCGGCTCCCGGGCGCGGAAGGCGATGTGGTCGAACGCGCCGGAGCCGTCGAGGGCCTCGGCGCTGACCTCGCCGCCGAGATACTCCTTCAGCCCCGACGGGTCGTCGGGGTCGACGCCGACGAGATGGACGACCGCGGCGTCTTCGACGTAGAGCCAGTTGCCGGGGAACGGGAAGTCCGGGCGGTCGCCGTCGACCATGCCGAGAACATCGACGTAGAAGTCCCGCGTCTCCTGCAGTTTCACCGTGCGGATCGAGCAGTGGTCAAGCGAAGCGAGGCTCATGGTCTTCCTCCTTGTGTCCTGCCGCAACATGCCACCGCCGGCCGGCCGGTTCAAGACTTGCGGCGGGGTCGCGGCGCCTCCGGTCGTCCGTTCGCGCGTCCGTCCGGTTCGAACACGAGCTCGGGCACGACCACCTCCCAGCTGTCGCATCTCGCTCCGTCCCGGTACCGCGGCTCCGACGCCTCGCGGCTCCATTCCACGACGGCCAGCACCGTGCCGCCCCGGCAGCGCATCCCGGCCGGCGGCTCGAAGCTCCTCGCGAGGCGCCCCACCACGGTGCCCGCGGGATCCAGCAGTTCCCGGATCCCGCCGTCCCCGACGCGCGTCTCCAGCGCCTGTCCCGCCGACATCGCGGCGATCGCGGAATGGACGCGGTGGCCGGGATGCAGGCGTCCGGCGAAACCGAGATCCACCTGATCGAGGCCGGCCCGCACGTGGCGGCGCCGAAGCGCCTCCGGGACGGGAGGGAGCGCGACCGGACCGCGACGCGCCACCGACGGGTTTCCGCGCAGCGCCTCCTGCAGCGGATGGGGGCCCCAGAAACGCGCCAGCGTGAGCGTTTTCCGGGCGCGCGTCATCGCCACGTAGTAGAGCCGGCGCCGCTCGTCCGGATCCTCGTCCTTTCCGGCGCGGTCCCAGCCGCCGTCGAGCACGGCGACGTGATCGAACTCCAGGCCCTTGGCCCGATGTCCGCTCAGCAGCAGCAGCCCGCGCTGGCGCCGGCGTGTCTCCCGGCCCCACTCCGCCAGCCACTCGACGAAGTGGTCGACCGGCGTCTCCGCGCCGCCCGTCTCCGCCGCGTGCTCCGCGATCGCCTGGCGCAGCAGATCCGGCCAGGGACCGTCCGGCTGCGTCCTCGCCCAGCCTTGCAGGGCGGTTCCGTCGATGACGCGCGGCTTCCTCGCGCGCACCCAGCGGACGAACGCCCGGGTCTCCCGCAGGCGCCAGAAGCCGGGGATTTCCTCGTTCCCCATCTGCGACGGGATTCCGTTCAGCTCGCAGAACGCGCGCACGGGAGCGAGATAGTCCCACTCTCGCGCGATCACCGCGCAACGCGACCAGTCCCAGTCCGGCGCGAGCGCGGCCAGGCGCCGCAGTTCTCCCATGACGGCGACGGCCTGGGAGACGGCATCGTCGCCCGCCGGCAGGATCTGCCCCCGTCCGCGCGAGACCGCGTCGAGCGTTTCCCAGGCCCCTCCCGCCGGCTCCTTCACGCGCGCCCGGTCGATGCGGATCGGCCGGCCGGCCTTCATCCGTTCCCGGGCCGGCTCGATCACCGCGTTCGCCGCCGCCACGATGTGGCCCGTGGAACGGTAGTTCGCCGTCAGGTATTCCGGTTTCGGTCCGTAATCCTCCTCGAAACGGCGGATGAATTCCACCGACGCCCCGTTGAAGGCGTAGATGTTCTGGTCGTCGTCGCCCACCGCGAAAAGCGTGAGCCTGCCGGCATCCTCCTCCAGTGTCCGTCCGGCCAGGGCCGCTATCAGCCCGTACTGGTCCGGACCGATGTCCTGGTACTCGTCCACCAGGATCCAGCGGAACCCGGCGAGCAGGCGCTCGCGCCGCTCGTCGGCCTCCTCCGGCGGCAGGCCCTCGCCGCGCAGCAGTTCGACCGCGCGGCGAATCACCTCCCGGAACGTCCCGTCGTCGGGGCGCTCGGCCCGTCCGGTGAAGCTGGCGCCGGCGAGCCGCATCGCCAGGGCATGGCAGGTCAGCACCGTCACCCCCCGCGCGTCGTCCCCGATCAGCTCCGCAAGGCGGCGGCGGATGTCGACGGCCGCGTGGCGGTTGTAGGCGAGGGCCAGGATGCCGCGGGCGCTCTCGCGCCGCGCGCGCACGAGATAGGCGATGCGGTGCACGAGCACGCGGGTCTTGCCGGAACCCGGGCCGGCGAGCACAAGCACGTTCGTCCGCTCCCTGTCGTCGGCGACGATGCGCTGCTGGACGGGGTTCCTCAGGCTGTCGACGATGAGGCGCCAGGATTCGGGCGTGGTCTGCCGTCCGATCTCCCGGTCCCGGCCGGGCAGCCAGCGCGCGAGAAACGCCTCCTCCCGGAGCGTGAAGTAGTCCGTCGCCAGCCGCAGGGCCTCGCTCATGTCGGCGAGGCCCCTCCGGGCGAACTCCTCCATCACGTGGATCTGCAGGATCCGCCCCTTGTAGTGAAGCGAGAGGGGCTCGAAGTCCGCCCTCGCGAAGCCGCGCCGTTCCCGCCGCTCCAGACGGATCGTCATGGCGGGGCGGAACACCGCCAGGCCCTTGTTGAGGCGAACGACCTCCAGCTCGTGGAGCCACAGCAGGGCGCGGTCCAGCAGCCTGTCGGGATCCTTCACGCGGCTCTTGAGCACCAGGTCCGACTCGATCGCCTGCCGCAGCCTGCCGAGCGTGGTTTCGGCCAGAAGATCCGTGCCCCGGCTGCCGGACGGCAGGCACTCGACGAGATGCCGCAGCAGGCGCCCGGCGCCCTCGCGGCGGCGCGCCGCGGTCTCCTCGAGCGCCCCCCATTCGCGTTTCAGGGTGACGCGCACCGTTTCCGCGTCCTGCTTGCGCACCGCCAGGCTGCCCCCGGCCCCGTCCTCGCCCCAGCCGTCGTAGGCGATTCCCCTCACGATGCGCCACAGGCGTTCCGGCAGGGGATCCGCCAGGCCCCGATCCCGCAGGATCTGGGCGGCGATGCGCAAGTGCAGCGAGGACGTGTCCCCCTTGCCCAGATCCGGCGCCGCCTCGCGCATGTGGGCGATCAGCGTGGTCTCCAGCGCCGCCGCCTCCTCCAGGCGCTGGAGGGAAGCGCGCTCCACGCCGGCATGGACGAACGCGGTCAGGGCCGTGTCGTTGCTGGCGATGCCCAGCCGTTCGAGATCGTGCAGGGCCGCGCGCACGGCCGCGGAGCCCAGCCCCGTGACCTCCATCAGCTCGTCGGTGGTGACCCCCTCGTCGGCGTCGGCCTCGATCAGCCTCTCGGCGATGCGCAGCAGCTGCCCGCGGTACGCGTTGTCGATCGCCCTGCCGGCAAGCCGCTTTGCCGCCGCCTCGACCGAGTTCACCCGAAGCGAGGACGGGAACACCTGGACGGAATTCTCCTCCCGCGTCAGGAGCTCCGCCTCCTCCAGCCAGGCCACCGCGGTTCGCACGCGCGTGTCGTCGGTGGCCGAATCGCGGTCGAAGGCGTTCTCCTCGTCCTCGCCGAGGATCTCGCCCGCGGTCGCCACCACGGGGCCGTCGAAGCGCCTCTTCCGGTCCAGGTTGCGCAGGGCCCGGAGGACGCCGTGGATCTCCGCCCTGGAGAGCCGCGACCGGGCCGACATGCCGAACTGGCGCTCCACGTCGTCCGCCGCGTAGAGCAGCGTGCAGCGCGCCTTCCCGCCGTCCCGTCCGGCCCGGCCCGCCTCCTGGAGATAGTTTTCCAGCGAGCCCGGGATGTCGGCGTGGACGACCAGCCGCACGTCCGGCTTGTCGATTCCCATGCCGAAGGCGTTGGTCGCCGCGATCGCGCGGAGCTCGCCGTCGATGAAACGCCGCTGCACGCTCTTCCTGGTCTCCGGCGGCAGGCCCGCATGGAAACAGTCCGCCGCCACCCCCTTCAGCTGCAGGTGCTCGGCGACCTCCTCGCTCCGCTCGCGGGTCGCGCAGTAGACGATCGCGCCGCCGGGCGCGTCCGGCGGCAGGTGGGAGACCAGGATCCGGTGGATGTCGGCGAACTTCCGGTCACCCGTGGTCGGGATCACCTCGAAGGCCAGGTTGGCGCGCTCGGCGCCCCCGTCGAAGACGGCCAGCGGGATCCCGAGCCGGTCCCGGAAATGCCGCCTGATGTCCTCCGCCACGTCCGGCCTGGCGGTCGCGGTCAGGCACAGCACCGGCGGCGGCGCCCCGTCTCCCGCCCTTTCCCGGATGAAACGCCCCACGTAGCGGTAGTCCGGCCTGAATTCGTGCCCCCAGCGCGACAGGCAGTGCGCCTCGTCCAGCACCCAGGCGCCGATCTCGCGCTGGTCGAGCACCCGGCGCAGCGCGCGGGAGCGAAGCTGCTCGGGCGACACGAGGAGAATGCCGGCTTCGCCGAGCCGGACCCGGTCCAGGGCGTCCGCGCGTTCGGGCATCGACAGCAGTCCGTTGACGGTCGCGCAGCAGCTGATCCCGCGCGCCTCCAGCCCCGCCACCTGGTCCGCCATCAGCGCGACCAGGGGGGAGATCACCACCGTCAGCGCGCCGGTCTTGTCGTAGCGCGAGAGCGCCGGGAGCTGGTAGCAGAGCGACTTGCCGGTGCCGGTGGGCAGGATGCCCAGCGCGTGTCCGCCCGCCATGGCCGCCTCGACGACGGCCTGCTGCAACGGGTGTCCGTCGTCGTCCGCCGGTTCGGGCCGGAACGCGTCGAAACCGAACCAGCGCTTCAGCTCCCTGCGGGCGTCGTGCCGCTCGCGGCACCACGCGCACCCGGGATCGGCGCATGCGAGATCCCGGAGCCGGCGCACGAGCCGTCCGGCCTCCGGGAACCGGTGGAGCACCCAGGGAGGCATGACGGAGTCGGAACCCGCCACCGACAGCCATGCCAGCGCGTAGGCCAGCGGCCAGCCGCCTTCCCCCGGCCTCGCCGGCGGCTCCCGGCGCCGGGTCGCGCAGGTGTCCTCCAGGCACCGGCCGATCGCCGCCAGAGCCGTTCCCTCCGCGGGCCGGGACGATCGGCGGATCTCCGCGAAGAAGCCGTCCAGGGCGCGGTCCGCGCCCTCGGGATCGGGCGTGCACAGCCAGTGCCAGGCCGCGAGCAGGTCCGGAGACGCCCGCTTCAGGGCCCGCCGCTGGTCGCCGAACACCTCGAGCGCGAGCCGCGCGTCCAGTTCCGGGTCGTTGCGGCGTCCCCGCTTGAGCCCGCCGTCCAGGTGGTGCTTGACGAGGTGGTGGTACGGATGGCGCGGAAACGCGAGCGGACCGAGACGCAGCGTGTCGACCGGCGGCAGCGTCAGCAGGCGCAGATCCGGCTTCGCCGCCGCGAGATGGGGCAGGTCGAAGTCGATCAGGTTGTGCCCCAGGACGAAGGACGCGCCGTCGGCCAGGCGGTCGAGTCTCCGCAGCGCTTCCGCCAGTCCGCCGCCGGAATGCGCCAGGCGCGCGCCGGTGTCCGCGCGAACCGCGCCCACCGCGTGGATGCGGCCGTCCCGCCTGCCGACTTCCAGATCGAGCGAAAGGCAGCGGGGCCGGAAGAACCCGTCCTCCCCGGACTCCGGAGCGCCCGGATCCGGACGGGGAGCGTCGCCTGTCGGGGCCCCGGCCGCGGGCCGTTCGGCGCCGCGGATCCCGTTCCGGTCGCGCAGCCGGTTCGCGGATCTAGCCACGACGCGCTTCGGCGGTTTCCGCGACCGCCGCGGTCCCGTCCCCGGAGCGCCCGGGATCTCCGGAAGACGGTCGCGCCGCGGCGAACCGCGCGGCGGCGCGGCCGGCCGCCGCCTCCCGACCCGGCGGCTCCCCCGGTCCGGACGGGAGTCCGCTGCCCGGAACGGTCGCCTCCGCGATGTCGCCTTCGCGCGGAACGGTCTTCCCGCGCGGCATGGCGGGGACGGCGTCCCCGGACTCCGGTCTCGCGGTCGCGAACGACATGGCGGCCTCGCGCGTTCCTGCAGGAAAGCCGTCGATTCATGCGGGACGGAAAGCGGTTTCGCAAGCCTCCAGAGCCGGGCGGAGGCGGACGCGACGGCGGTGCCGGCGCGTTCGGACGTCCCCGGAGCCGCGAACCGGCCGCGACGGTCCCCGGCGAGGCGGCGAGACCTCCGGGAGCATGCTCCCGCGGGGATGGCCGGTTTCGCCGGCCGGCCGGCGGTCGGCGCAACCCGTCGGGGCCCGCCGGTCCGCGCGGCGGCCGCGATCCGGTCCGGGCCCGCCGGCGGGCCGTCAGTCGACGACGCAGATCACCTGGGCCACGCTTCTCCTGCGGCGCAGCTCGTCGCCGTGGGCGGGGAAACTCGCCGGCGACAGGCCCGAGGCGGCCGCTCCGCCTCCGGGAGAGGGCCTCCGGACGCCGGAGGCCGCGATGGCCCGGGACAGGGTTTCCGGCGTCGTCGAGAACGACCGCCCGCGGCGTCTCGATCCCGCGACGTGGACGCCGACGACGTCGCCCTCGGCATCGACCCACGGTCCGCCGCTGATGCCGCCGAGCTCCGGGCCGCGGTCGGGGACGCGGGCGACGTGGGCCCAGGCCACGACGGGCTCCACGGTGCTGTAGCGCCCGCGCGTCGTCATGCGCCGGTGGCCGATCACCCGGCCGTGGACGTCGCCGGGGCGGCCTTTCGGGTAGCCGAAGGAGTAGCCGCTCCCGCCGACCGGGGCCTGCGGGCGCGCGAGCGGCAGCGGCGGCGCTCCGTCGCGGGTCCACAGGACGCTGATGTCGGCGAAACGGTGAGGCCGTACCCGCCGCACGCGCTCGATGCGGCCGTTCGGCCGCCGGATCCCGATCCTGTCGCAGCCGTCGGTCACGTGCCGCGCGGTGATCCACGCGCCCGCGCCGTCGATCGAGAACGCGGTGCCGACGGAGTTCCGCGTCTTCTCGTCGAGCGTGATCACGAAACCCGGGCCCGGCGGCGGGCTCCGCGGCACGAACTGGCGCGGGTCGGGCCGGCGTCCGGCGTCCGCGTCGTCGCCTCCGCCGGGGAACAGGCGTCCGCCGACGGCGACCGCGGCCACCAGGACGAGCGCGATGACGTCAATGGGCCGCATGGCCGGCCGGGGTCAGCCGGCGACCGCCGCCGCGTTGACGAGGGAGGTCGCGAGCTTGATCGCCACGACGAGAACGGCGGCGCCCATCTCGCCGCTCTCGATCCGCCGGGGCAGATCCCTGACCAGGGCGTCGCCGACGCGGTGGGCGACGAGCTGGATGACCAGCGCGACCACTCCCCAGACGACGATGTCCCACACGCCGACGCTGTTCGCCATGCAGGCCGCGAGCGGCAGCGCGAGGCCGATGACGGCCCCGGACAGCGACGTCGCGGCGGCCACGTTGCCGTCGCGGATCAGGCGGAACTCGTGGTACGGCGTGATGAGGTGGTAGACGGCGACGCCGGCCGCGAGCATCGCCAGCGTCACCGCGAAATGCAGGACCAGCGTCGGCAGGCCGGCGAGCAGGCTCTGGAGAACGGGGTCCATCGGGCATCCCTGCGGGGCGGGCGCGCATTCTACGCGACGGGCGCCGCCGCGCGCAACGCGGCCGAAGCGTTTTCCTGTTGCCGCCGGGCCGCGTCCGGCTACAATGCCCGTCGCGTTCCGGATCCGCTGCCGGCGGGCCGGAGAACCTTGCAGGAGGCAACCATGACCAGAAAACGCTTTGCCGCGGCCGGTCTCGCGGCCGCCGCCGTCGCGTTCGCGGGCGCGGCGCAGGCGCAGACGACGCTGCGCATGCACACCTTCATCCCGCCCGTGGCCAACCCCGCCAAGACCTTCCTCATTCCTTGGGCGAAGAAGATCGAGAGCGCCTCCGGCGGCAAGATCAAGGTGCAGCCGTTCTGGGCCATGCAGCTCGGCGGCAAGGCGCCGCAGCTTCTCGACCAGGTGCGCGACGGGGTCGTCGACATCGTCTGGGCGCTGCCCGGGTTCACCCCCGGCCGCATGCCGCGGACCGAGCCGTTCGAGCTTCCGTTCGTGCACCGCGACGCCTATTCGACGACGATGGCGCTCCAGGACTACCAGGCCCGGCATCTCGGACCCGATCTCCGGGGCTACAAGCCGCTGCTTCTGCACGTGCACGAGGGTTTCTTCTTCCAGACCAAGCAGCCGATCCTCAGGATGTCCGACCTCCAGGGCAAGAAGATCCGCGCCGCCTCGCGCCTCGGCGTCGCGCTCCTGAACTCGATGGGGGCGACCGGCATCGGGCTTCCGCTGCCGCAGATCCCCGCCGCGCTCTCGAAGGGCGTCATCGACGGCGTGACCCTGCCCTACGAGATCGCGCCGGCGGTCAAGACGCCGGAGCTGGTGAGCCACTTCTCCCTGCTTTCCGGGGACCAGCCGCGCCTCGGGACCAACGTGTTCACCTTCCTGATGAACCCCGCCAGCTACGACAAGCTGCCGGCGGACATGCGGCGGGTGATCGACGACAATTCCGGGCGCAACATCGCGGCGGCCGCCGGGCGGAACTGGCGGGCCATCGAGGAGCCGGGCCGCAAGGCCGTCGCGGCGCAGAGCAAGAACCGGTTCTACACGATCGCGCCGGAGGAGGTCGCCAAGATGAAGGCGGCGGCCGAGCCGGTGGTCGCGAACTGGCTCTCGGACATGAAGAAGCGCGGCATCGACGGCGCGAAGCTGCTCGCCGACGCGCGCGCCATGATCGGGAAGTACGCGAACTAGGGGGCGCGGGCCGGCCCCCGGCCGGTGGAGAGCGACCCGCGGCCCGCCGACCCGGCGGGCCGCGCTCTCCACGTCGCCGCCAGATGGCTCGCGATCGCGGGCGGGCTTCTCCTGTGCCTGCTGGCCGCGCTGACGACCGTCAGCGTCGCCGGGCGCGCGGCGCTGTCGCTCCCCGTCCCGGGGGATTTCGAGCTGGTCGCGATCGGCACCGGGCTCGCGGTGTTCGCGTTCCTGCCGTGGTGCCAGCTCAACCGCGGCAACGTCCTGGTCGATTTCTTCATGGTCGGGGCGCCGGCGCGGGCCAGGCTGGCCTGCGACCTCGTCGGCGGCGTCCTCTACCTCGCGGTGGGCGTGATCCTCGCCTGGCGCATGGTCCACGGCGGCATCGACATGTACAACTACGCGGAGATGTCGATGACGATCAATTTCCCGCGCTGGACGACCTTTCCCCCCTCCATCCTGATGCTCGCCTTTCTCGTCGTCGTCGTGGCCTACACGGTGCGGCGCAGCTTCCGCGAGCTGATGGCGGGGCAGGCCGTCGAGACGCGCCGCGGGGTCTAGGGCGATGGAGGGCGCGGCCATCGGGCTGGTCGGCTTCGGGGCGCTGCTGGTGCTGCTGGCGCTCCGGATCCCGATCGCGATCGCGATGCTGACGGTCGGGATGGCCGGCTACGTGGCGATCGCCGGCGAGACCGCCCTGTTCAGCTATCTCAAGACCGAAACCTACTGGCGCTTCACCGCCGAGACCCTCTCGGTGGTGCCGCTGTTCATCCTGATGGGCCAGTTCGCCGCCCGCGCCGGGCTCAGCAAGGCGCTGTTCGCGACCGCGAACGCGTGGCTCGGCCAGTTCCGGGGCGGCGTCGCGATGGCGGCCGTCGGCGGGTGCGCGGGCTTCGGCGCCATCACCGGCTCGTCGCTGGCGACGGCGGCGACCATGGGCCGGGTCGCGCTGCCGGAACTCAAGCGCTACGACTACGCCGGCTCGCTGGCGACCGGGGTTCTCGCCGCCGGCGGCACCCTCGGCATCCTGATCCCGCCGTCGATCGTCCTGATCATCTACGCCGTCATGGTCGAGGCCAACGTCGCGACCCTGTTCCTCGCGGCGTTCCTGCCCGGCGTTCTCGCCGCGCTCGGCTACATCCTCACGATCGCGGTGATGGTCCGGATCTCGCCGGAATCGGGGCCGGCCGGGGAGCGGACCACGATGGCGCGCAAGCTTCGGGCGCTGGTGGAGATCTGGCCGGTCCTGGTCATCTTCGTCCTCGTCATGGGCGGCATCTACGCCGGCTTCTTCACGCCCACCGAGGGCGCCGGCGTCGGCGCGACCGGCACCTTCCTGATCGCGGTGCTGCGGGGCGGCATGAAATGGCCGCAGTTCGTCGACGCCATCCTCGACACGGCGACGACCACCGCGATGATCTTCCTCATCCTTCTCGGCGCCGCGGTGTTCAACGCGTTCCTCGGGTTCTCGCAGCTTCCGATCATCGCCGCCGACTTCTTCCAGCATTCGGGGCTGGCGCCGATGGCGGTCGTGCTCGGCATGGTGGCCCTCTACATCGCCCTCGGGCTGGTCATGGATTCGCTGTCGATGATCCTCCTGACGGTGCCGATCTTCTGGCCGATCGTGGCGGGGCTGGAATTCCCGTTGCAGGGCGAGGAACTCAAGCTCTGGTTCGGCATCATCTCGCTGATCGTGGTGGAGGTCGGGCTCATCACCCCGCCGGTCGGCCTCAACGTGTTCGTCATCAACTCGATGGCCGACGACGTGCCGATGTTCGAGACCTTCAAGGGCGTGATGCCGTTCTTTCTCTCGGACGCCGTCCGCGTCGCCTTCATCCTGGCCTTCCCCGCGATCGCGCTCGCGCTTCCCAGATGGTTCGCGGCATGACGCCCGCGCCGGCCGGGAGCGGCCCGCACTTCGGGGATCCGCCATGAGCGCCGCCGGCCACGAGACCGGAACCGTCGCCAGCGGCGACGTCACGCTGTCCTACCGCCGCTTCGGGCGGCCGGGCGGGACGCCGGTCCTGATCGTCCACGGCCTCAGCTACTTCTCCTACGACTGGATCCCGGTGGCCGGCGCGCTGGCCTCCGGCCGCGAGGTCGTGGCCATGGACATGCGCGGCTTCGGGGACTCGACCTGGAGCCCGTCCCGGGCCTACGCGGTCGCGGACTTCGCTGGGGACTGCATCGCGGTCGCCGATCACCTGGGGTGGGACCGGATCAACCTGATGGGCCACTCGATGGGCGGCCGCAACAGCGTGTGGTGCGCCGCCGAAAATCCCGGCCGCGTGGCCACGCTGATCCTGTGCGACTACACCCCGCGGAACGCCCCCGCCGGCTCCCGGCGCGTCACGGAGACCGTCGCCGGCGTGCCCGACAGCTTCGCCGGCGTCGACGAGGCGCTGGCGCATTTCGGGCACGCGCCGCCGGTCGCCGATGCGGTCCGCCGCAGGATGGAGGCCTATCTCCGGAAGACCGGGGACGGCTTCGCGATCAAGCGCGACACGTTCCACCGCGAGCGGTTCCGCCGCATCCGCGACGGCGGCCCGGCCCCCGGCGGGCCGGACATGTGGGAGAAGCTCTCGCGGGTGCGTTGCCCGACCCTGGTCGTGCGCGGCACCCGCTCGGACATGTTCGGCGCCGATACCGTCGACAGGGTGAAGGCGGCGCATGCCGGGATCGAGCTGGTCGAGATCGAGGCCGGCCACGACCTTGGGGGCGACGCGCCCGACGCGCTCGTCGCCGAGGTGAAGCGGTTTCTGGAGGGAAGACCATGAACGTCATCACCGAAACCGGGACCGGCGCCGGACTCCGGCCGGTCGGCGTGCGCGGGGTCGACCACCTCGCGCTGGTCACCGACGACATGCCGGCGACCATGGAGTTCTACACGAAGGTGCTCCAGATGCAGCTCGTGCACGTTCGCCGCGTGCCCTACGAGCAGGATCGCGGCCAGCCGCCCTACGAGAACCTGCGGCACTACTTCTTCAACATGGGCAACGACTCGTTCCTCGCGTTCTTCGAGTACCCGAAGGGTCTCGACCGGTCGGACCGCGACCTGCCCGGCGGCATGCAGCATCTCGCGTTCCATGTCGAGCGGGACCGGTTCGACGGGCTGTGCGAGCACGTGAAGTCCTGCGGCGTCGCTCTCGTCGGCCCGGTCCATCTCGGCGGCCGTTTCTGGTCGGCCTACTTCTTCGACCCCAACGCCATCCGGCTCGAACTCGCGACCAGCATCGCCGAGGCCGGCCTCTCGGTCGTCGAGTCCGGCCGCCAGACCGAGGGCGAGGCGCGCGCCGAGCTCGAGACGCTGTTCGACGATCCCCGGGAAGTCGAGAGATGGCTCGGCGCCATGCCGCTGGTCTCCGAGAAGGTCGAGGGCGAGGTTCCCGAGGCCTGACGGCCGGCCCGGTTCGGGGCCCGCCCGACCGTCCCGCACGCCCGGCCGCGCGGTTTCCGCGACGGTTTCCGTCACCGGACCCGGGAACAGGGCCGGGAAGGCATGGGAACAGCCGTGTCGATCGGGCGCGGGGTCGCGGGCTTGCGCTTCGCCGGCGCTCCGCCCCGGCTCCCGACACCGACGGAGTGCGGGGCATCGGCGCAATCGGCGGCCGGCACGGACCGCTCGTCGCCCTCGATCCGGAACGCCCCGCGGCCGCTCCCCTGCACGGGAGCGCAACCCGCGGGCACCCGAGGCCATGGCGCCGGGGGGCGAGGCGTCCGCGGCGACAACCGCCGTCACGCCGCCACCGGAGGCCGGGCACCCGGGCGGTTGCGGGGAATCCGGGGAGAAGGCCATGACCCGGGAGACCGACCTGCCCGAGCGCGTCACCGTTCGCCCGGACGTCTTCCCGCTCGTTGGCGGGGGAACGGGTGCGCGACCGTATCGCGGTTCGAGAGGCTTCGCGAGGCTCCCCCTCGATCGATGCGCCGCCTCGGGGCCCCTGCATGCGGCCCCGGCGGATCCCGGGCACGGCGTTCCGTCCGCCCGCGACCGCCTCTCCCGGGCTTCGGAGGAAGCGTTGCCGGCGGTTGCCCGGGAGCGGCGCCGGAGCCTACGCGGTCTGCGTCGAGGCCCGGTGCTCGATCGGCGCGTCGTTGATGGGGTAGTTGAGCAGCGACGCCACGAAGCCCATGACGATGGCCGCCCACCACACCAGGTCGTAGGCGCCGAACAGGTCGAAGACGTGGCCCGCGGCGTAGATGCCGACGAAGCTTCCCAGCTGGTGCGCGACGAAGGCGAGCCCGAACAGCATCCCCATGTGCCGGAGGCCGAAGACGCGGGCGACGATCGAGCCGGTCAGCGGCACGGTGCCGAGCCACAGCAGCCCCATCGCGGCGGAGAACGCGATCACGCCGGCGTCCGTCACCGGCAGCAGGATGAATGCCATCATGGCGACCGAGCGCAGCGAGTAGAGCCAGCACAGGAGGTACTTCTGGCGGAACCGGCCGCCGGCGGCGCCCCAGGCGAGCGTGCCCACGATGTTGAACATGCCGATCAGCGACAGCGAGTAGGCGGCGATCTCGGTGTCGGTGCCGAGGGTCGTGAGCATGAACGGGAAATGGGTCGCGATGAACATCGTCTGGAGGCCGCACACGAAATACCCGCTCGTCAGCAGCATGTAGCCGCGGTGGCGGAACGCCATCCGCAGCGCGGCCGCCGTGCCGTGGCCCCCGCCCGCCGGCGCCCCGCGGCTCCCCTTGCGCACCATCGCGAAGGCGAGCGGCACGATGAGCGCGGTCAGCGCGGCCATGACGTGGAGCATGAAGACCCAGCCGCCCGCGTCGATCAGCGACTGGCCGACCGGCACCAGCAGAACCTGGCCCGAGGAGCCGCCGGCGCTGGCGATCCCGAGATAGAGGTCGCGGCGGCGTTCCGGCACGGCGCGGCTGATCGCCGACAGCACGATCGGGAACATCGCGCCCGACATCGCGAAGCCCGTGAGCACGCCGATGGAGAGATGCGCCATCAGCGGCGTCGCCGCCGCCGTCATCAGCACGAGACCCGCCGAGTAGAGGATGCCCGCCGCGGCGATCACCCGGCCGGTGCCGTAGCGGTCGGCGATGTTGCCGGCGACCGGCGTCGCCAGTCCCCAGAACAGCGACTGCAGCGCCATGGTGAGCGACAGGATCCGGTACTCGCCCGGCCACAGCGCCTCCGTCGCCGGATCGAGCCACAGCCCGAAGGTCATGCGGACGCCGAGCGAGATCAGGACGATCAGCGTCCCGCAGACGAGCAGGACCATCGGCGAGCGCCAGTCCGCGGCTTGCGGCCGGCCGCTCATGCCGCCGCCCGCGCCGTCCGCGCGAGGGGCCGGTCGTCGATCGGGACGTGGAGAAGCGCCGCCGCGAGGCCGAGCGCGATCGAGATCCACCACACGGCGTCGTAGCTGCCGGTGCCGACGAACAGGAGACCGCCGAGCCAGACGCCGAAGAAGCTGCCGAGCTGGTGGGACAGGAACACGATTCCCGTGAGGGTGGCCATGTAGCGCAGCCCGAAGATCCTTGCCACGAGGCCCGAGGTCAGCGGCACCGTGGCCAGCCACAGCAGGCCGATCACCGCGGAGAAGACGTAGGTTCCGGCCGCCGTCACCGGAAACAGGACGAACAGCGTCAGCGCCGCCGAGCGCAGGAGGTAGATCGAGCTCAGGAGGTACTTCATGCGCAGGAAGCCGCCGAGCGCGCCCCAGCCCAGGGTTCCGACGATGTTGGCGAAGCCGATGATCGCGAGCGCCGTGGCGCCCAGCCACCGGTCGTGCCCGGCCTCGATCAGGAAGTTCGGCAGATGGGTTCCCAGGAACAGGATCTGGAAGCCGCACACGAAGTACCCCGCGGTCAGCAGGACGAAGCCGCGGTGGCGCAGCGCCTCGCGCAGCGCCTCCCCGATGCCCTGGTGCGGTTCGCGCGACGCCGGCGCCGCGGTCTCCGGGCGCGGTTCCGCGAGGAACCACGAAAGCGGGACGATGACCGCGACCATCACCCCGAACGCGACGAGCGCGAACGCCCATCCGTGGCCGTCGATGAGGTGCTGCCCGAGCGGCACCAGCGCGAGCTGGCCCGACGAGCCGGCGGCGCTGCCGATCCCGAGGAACAGGCTGCGGCGCCTCTGGTCCACGCGCCGCGTGACCGCCGCCAGGATGATCGGGAACCCGGTCGCGCCGAGCCCGAAACCGAGCATGAGTCCGGAGGTCATGTACATCCCGAACGGCGTCTCGACCTCGGACAGCAGCGCGAGGCCGCCGGCGTACAGCACGCCGCCGACCGCCACGACGCGCGCCGTTCCGTGGCGTTCGGCGAGCGCGGCGGCGGCGGGGGTGACGACGCCCCACAGGACGACCTGCAGGGCCACCGCGAACGAGAACAGGTCGGCCGTCCAGCCGAGACCGCCGGTCATCGGCTCGAGCAGGATGCCGAAGATGTTGCGGGCGCCGAAGCTGACGAACAGGATGACCGTGCCGGCCGCGAGCGCGGCCGCCGGGGTGCGCCACGCGCCGAGGCCGGCGGAAGGGGTGCGGACGGAGGTCACGGGAGGCCGGTCAGCCGAGCAGGTGGCCGAATTTCTCGTGCGCCTCGCGCCGGACCTCGGGGCCGGGCGCGTTCACCGGGGCGTAGTCGTCCTTCCAGTGGAACGGCTTGCAGGCGTCGATGACGGCGCGGCTGTTGGTCACGTTGCCGCGCGCCTTCTCCTCCGGGTCGACCCGGGGGTCGGCCGGGGACGTCCAGGCGCCCCTGACCACGTCGATCGAGGTCGCCGGGTCGCAGCGCGTGCACATCGCCCAGACCAGCTCCTCGAGGTTCGAGACGTCGATGTCGTCGTCGACCACCACGACGAAGCGGTTGGCGTAGTTCGCGGCCCGGCACTGCGCCGCCACGTGCCCCGCCTGCCTGGCGTGGCCGGGATAGCGCTGGCGGATGGCGACGCCGTGGAACAGCCGCGACGCCCCGACCTCGTGGCACCACACGGCGGCGACGTCGGGGACGCCGGCGTCGGCGAGGTTCTGCTTGAGCATGGCAGAACGCAGAACCGCGCGGTAGCGCGCCATCTCGTCCGACCCCTGTCCCATCGGCGGGACGCCGAGAATGATCGGGTCGCGGCGATGGTAGACGGCCTCGACCTCGAGCACCGGTTCCGCGTGCTCGCCGCTCGCGTAGTAGCCGGTCCATTCGCCGAACGGCCCCTCGTTCCGGGTCTTTCCCTCGTGCAGGTGGCCCTCGAGGACGATCTCGGCGTTCGCCGGGAACGGCAGGCCGGTCACCCTGCCGCGGACGCACTCGACGGCCCGGCCGCGGATGCCGCCGACGAGGTCGAGCTCGCAGACGCCGTACGGGGCTTCCGCTCCGCCGTTGAAGAACGCGATCGGGTCGCCGCCGATCACCATGGCCACGGGGCAGGGCTCGCCCCGCGCCCAGTGCTTCTCGCGGTGGATGTGGCCGTGCTTGCCGGTGACCATCAGGCAGCCGACGGATTTCCGGTCGTGGACCATCGCCCGGTAGGAGCCGCAGTTGAGCCAGCCCTCCTCGGGATCCCGCGTGACCGTGTAGGTTCCGGTCCCGATGTAGCGCCCGCCGTCGCCGGGGTGCCAGAGCGGCGTCGGGAATTTCAGGAGATCGATGTCGTCGCCGGTGAGGACGTTCTCGCACACCGGCCCGTCCTCGACGATGACGTGGGGGATCGTCCTGCGCTCGCGCACGAACGACTCGAAGCACGCGTCCGACAGTTCCTGCTTGGTCAGGTGGTCGGGAAAGCCGAGCGTCATGTTGCGGCGGACGCCGCCGAACACGTTGATCAGGACGCGGAAGCCCTCCGGGCAGCCGGGGATCCGGTCGAACAGCACCGCCGGCCCGCTCTCGTCGCGGATCACGACCTCGGACGCGAGCCCGATGTCCCTCTCCCAGCTCGCGCCGTCGACGCGCTTCAGTTCGCCGAGCCGCTCCGCCTCGACGATCCACTCCCGCAGATCCCCGTAGGCGAATCGCCGGGCGGCGTTGGATCCGGCTTCCCCGATGGCGTCCATGGTCCGTCCCTCCGGGCCGGAAGCTCAGGCGGCGAGCTTCAGGAACTTCCGCGCGTTGTTCCCGTAGACGTCGTCCCGGACGCCCTGGTCGATCTCCAGGCTCTCGAGGCAGCGCACGGTCTCGCGGATGTAGAGCGGGCCGCCTTCGGGGTCGAACGGGCAGTCGGAGGCGAACATGCAGCGCTCGGGCCCGAAGAAGTCGATGCCGCAGCGCATGGCGCCGAGCGAGCCGAAGGTCGCGGTGTCCGCGTAGAACATGCGGAAATAGTCGATCGGGCGCTTCTTCAGGCTTTCGCGGAGCCTCGTCAGCCCGTCGCCGGGCGTGCGCGCTCCGAGCTGGTCCTGGCCGTAGCCGACGCGGCCCTCCACGTAGGGGATCATGGCGCCGAGATGGTGGGTCAGGATCCTGATGCCGGGCAGCCTGTCGAACAGCCGCGAGAACACCAGCCGGGCCATCGCCGCCGAGCTCTCGTAGGTCCAGCCGAAGGTCCACCAGATCTCGAACTCCGACCGGTCCTCGCTGAGATAATCGGGGAAGTTCGGTCCCCGCGCCGGGTGCAGGAACAGCGGGACGTCGAGTTTCGCCGCGGTCTCGAACACCGGGTAGTACTTGGGAAGGTCGAGGGGTTCGCCGTTGACGTTGGTGAAGATCTGCGCGGCGCAGGCGCCGAGCTCTCCGGTCGCGCGCTCGAGCTCGCGCACCGACTCCCCGGGATTGTTCATCGGAAGCGACGCCACGAAGGCCGGGAAGCGGTCGGGATGGGCCCTGCAGATGTCGGCCATGCCGTCGTTGGCGAGCCGCGCCAGCGCCGGGGTCTCGTCCGGCGTGCCGAGGAACTCGATGGTGGGGGCCGACAGGCTGATGACCTGGCGGTAGTCGTCGCCGAACTCCTCCATCATCCGCATGCGGGCGTCCATGTCGTAGAGCGCGGGGACGTTGAGCCAGCGCTTGACCGGGCCGGTGTCGGGCAGAACCTCCTGCATCCGCTCGAAGAACGGGACCGGAAAGACATGGTTGAAGATGTCGAGCTTCATGGGTCGGTCTTCATGGCGGTTCGCTTCGTGCCGGCGCGGCCCGGATCATAAGGCTTTTGCGCGCGCGCGCCACCGCGCGCGGCGGCGCGGCGGGATGCGCGCCGCGCGGGCCCGCGGACCGGTCATCCGGCGGCCGCGTCCCCGCGCTCGGATCCGGAACGCGTCGCGGGGTCGGTGTAGCGCGCCAGGACGGCGTTGTAGTGGGCGAGGCATTCGGGGTCGAGATCGCGCCGCGGCCGCGGTTCGGGTTTCCAGTGGCCGTGGCGGTCCTCGCCGCGCACGAGCGTCGCGGCGTCCATGCTCGCGAGCGTCGGCCGCACGCGGGGCGGGCAGAAGACGAACAGGATCCCGACGCGGGGGCGGTCCGAGGGGTTGGGTTCCGACGCGTGCGCGAGGCGGAAGTGGTGGATCGAGCATTCGCCCGGCTCGAGCTCGACGTCGACGGCGCCCGAATCGTCGAGGCCGGAGATGCGCTGGCCCCGGGACAGCATGTTGCGGGGGTCGCGCGTCTCCTCGTGAGGCAGTTCGGGGCTGGCATGCGAGCCGGGCAGGTACCGCAGGCAGCCGTTGTCGGAGCGGCTGTCGGTGAGGGCGATCCAGGCACCCCACACCTCCAGCGGATCGTAGCCGAAATACGCCGAATCCTGGTGCCAGGTGACGAACCGCCGGTCGCGGGCGCGCTTGGCCCAGATCGCGGACGTCGTCAGCAGGATGTCCGGGCCGATCAGCGATTCGACGGCGTCGAGCAGCGCCGGCGTCGTCCCGAGCTCGAACAGCCACCGGAACAGGAGATGCGGCTTGACCGACAGCGTCCGCGGGGCGTCCCGGCGCGCCGCGGTCCGCTCGAGGAGACCGTGGCAGGCCCGCGCCCTCGCGGCGCTCAGAACCCTCACCGGAAACACGAAGCCGTCCCGCCGGGCGCGTTCGAGATCGGATCGGCCGAGCGCCATGGCGTTGCCCTCCCGTCGGCGGCCGCGAGCATGGCGGAGACCTCCGGCCATGTCCAGCGGGCGCGGGCGAACGCCGTCAGCGGGCCGCCCCCGCCCGCGCGCTGACCAGCCAGACGCCGGCGAGGATCGCCGCGATCCCCCAGAGATGGAAGGCTTCCACGGTCTCGCCGAGAATCAGCACCGACAGCCCGGTGCCGAAGGCCGGGATCATGTACTGGGTCGTCCCCGCGACATGCGGGCCGACGACGGGGACGGCGCGGTTCCAGCAGATGTAGGAGAGGAACGACGGAAAGATCACGGCGTAGGCGAGGATCCCGAGGTTGCGCCCGGTCGGGACGAAGTGCAGGCCGCGCCACAGGTCCGTCAGGTAGAGCGGCAGCATCATGAGAACGGCGAGCCCCGTGATCGCGACCAGGAACGGGATCTCGCCGAGCTCCCTCGGCTTCCACCGCAGCATCACCGTGTAGACCGCCCAGGAGAAGAACGCCACGAGCACCAGCAGGTCGCCGACGTTGAGCGCGAGATCCGCGAGGCGGCCGGGGTCGGCGCGCAGGACGATGGCGAGCGTGCCGCAGAGGCCGAGCAGGATGCCCGCTGCCTGGCGGCGTGTCACCGTGTCGCCGGTCATCAGGAACGTGGTCAGGACGATCCAGATCGTCCCCGACGCGTTCATCAGCGTCGCGTTGACGGCGACCGTGAACTGCAGCCCGACGTAGTAGGGGACGGTGAAGCCGACGACGCCGAACAGGCCGAACGCCGCGAGAACCGGCAGGTGCCGGGCGACGAGGCGGCGCTGGTCCCAGGTCTCGCGCCAGCCGATCGCGGCGAAGCACAGAAGCACGAAGAACCAGCGGAGCCAGGACAGCGAGAACGGCGGGATGCTGCCCGAGGCGGCCCGCCCCGCCACCGAGCTGCCGGCCCAGGACAGCGCGCTGAACAGGAGGAACGCGAAGGCGAGATAGAACGGGATGCCGCCCGGGCCGGAAGGCGGTCTCATGCTGGCCCTCCCCGGGGCGGTCAGAGCGGAAGGCCGCGGGAGAGGCGCGGCAGTTCGCCGGCGATCCCCATGGCCCGGCGCATGAACAGGCGCTTGAGGGGGCGGATCCGGTGAACGAGGCCGAGACCCAGCGCGCGCGCCGCGCCGAGCGCGGGCAGGTCGTTGGAGAACAGGCGGTTGAGCCCGTCGGTCGCGGCCAGCATCGCGAGGCCGTCGCCGCGCCGCCACTTCCGGTAGGCGTCGAGCGCGGCCGGGGCGCCGGGGTCGAGGCCGAGCCGCATCGCGTCGACCGTGGTCTGGGCGAGGGCGGCGACGTCGCGCAGGCCGAGATTGAGCCCCTGGCCGGCGACCGGGTGGATGGCGCGGACGGCGTCGCCGGCGAGCGCGAGCCGGGGGCCGGCGCAGGACGCGGACAGGACCGCCGAGAGCGGATGGCTCCAGCGCCCGGGAAGCGGCGCGACCTCTCCGAGGAACGCGCCGAAGCGCGCGCGCAGCTCGGCCGCGAAGCCGGCGTCGTCGAGCGACAGCAGCGCCCGCGCGCTCGCGGTCCGTTCCGTCCAGACGATCGACGACCGGTTGCCGGTCATCGGCAGGATCGCGAACGGCCCCGACGGCAGGAAACGCTCGTGGGCGACGCCGCGGTGGGGCAGCTCGTGCGCCACCGAGCAGACGACGGCCGTCTGCGGGTAGGTCCAGCGCCGCGCCTCGATGCCCGCGGCGCGGCGCAACGGCGAATCGCGGCCGTCGGCGGCGACCGCCAGGCGCGCCGCCAGCGCGTCGCCGCCGTCGAGGAGCACGCGGACGCGATGCGGTTCCGGCACGATCCGCGCCGCGCGGCGGCCGGCGACGACGACGGCGCCGGAAGCGAGCACCGCGTGCTCGAGGGCGCGGCGGATCGCGGAGTTCTCGACGATCCAGCCGAGCGGGCCCTCCCCCAGCTCCCGCTCGTCGAAATGCAGGAACAGGGGGGCCGCGCCGTCGGCGACCCGGATCGCGCGGATCGGCTCGGCGTCCGCGGCCATCCCGCTCCACAGGCCGAGCCCGTCGAGGATGCGCCGCGACCCGGCGGCAATCGCCGAGGCCCTGCCGTCGCCGGCGGAGCCGGCGATCCGCGCACGTTCGACCAAGGCGGTCGCGACGCCGGCGCCGGAAAGCCCGGCCGCGAGCGACATCCCGACCATGCCCCCGCCGACCACGGCCACGTCGAACGTCCGTTCGGTCATCACGGCGGCATCATAGGTCCGGACGGGCGCGCCGCAAGACGGCGCCGACTGTGCGCAGTTTTCGGGCACTGCTTGTAAAACAGGCAACAATCGCCCGGAACGCGGCCGGCGCCGGCGTCGGAGAGGATGGGCAACCGCCTGTTCCGGAACGGGAAAGGCGTTTGTTCCGGGCTTGGCACGAAACTTGCTATCAATCGGGCAGGAGCGGCGCGTCGGGCGTCCGCCTCGGGGCGGCGCGGCGCGGCCGGTGGGAGAAGCCGGGAGAGGATGACATGAAACTCGTTACCGCCGTCATACAGCACTACAGGCTCGACGACGTCCGGGAGGCGCTGACGGAGATCGGCGTGGAGGGCATAACGGTGTCCGAAGTCAGGGGGTTCGGACGCCAGAAAGGGCACTCGGAGACCTACCGCGGCGCCGAGTACACGGTCTCGTTCACCCCCAAGATCCGCGTCGACGTGGCGGTCGCGGACGACGCGGCGGACCGCGTCGTCGAGGCGGTCCGCGCCGCCGCGAGCAGCGGAAAGATCGGCGACGGCAAGATCTTCGTCACGGAACTCGCCGGCGTCGTGCGGATCCGGACCGGGGAAACCGGTCCGGACGCGCTCTGAAACCCGACATCATGGAGGATTCACGATCATGAACATGTTGCGCAAGTGCGGCCGCCTCGCGGCCCTGTCGGCGCCGGCGGTCCTGGTGGCCGCGGGTCCGGCGCAGGCGGCGATCGACCCCGAGACGGTCTTCGTTCTCAACTCCTTCTCGTTTCTGGTCCACGGCGTCCTGGTGATGTTCATGGCGGCCGGTTTCGCCATGCTGGAATCCGGCCTGGTGCGGTCGAAGAACACTGCCGCCATCTGTCTCAAGAACATCGCGCTCTACTCGATCGCCGGCCTGATGTTCTACCTCGTGGGCTATTCGCTGATGTACGCGGACGTCGGCGCGACCGGCGGCTGGATCGGGATTCCGGACCTCTTCCACAACGCCGCCGACGCCGAGCTCGCGCTCGTCAACGCCGACGAGAAGGCCCGGCCGGCGGCGACGGCGGCAGTGCTCGGGAACGCCGGCTACGCCTCGATGTCCGACTGGTTCTTCCAGATGGTGTTCGTCGCGACCGCGGCCTCGATCGTGTCCGGAGCCCTCGCGGAACGCATCCGGGTCTGGCCGTTCCTGATTTTCGTCGTCGTGCTGGCCGGCGTCGTCTATCCGGTGCAGGGATCCTGGGTCTGGGGCGGCGGCTGGCTGGCCGAGATGGGCTTTTCCGATTTCGCCGGCTCGACGCTGGTCCATTCCACCGGCGGCTGGGCGGCGCTGGCGGGCGCGCTCGTGCTCGGCGCGCGGCGTGGCAAGTACGGACCCGACGGCCGGGTCAATCCGCTGCCGGGCGCCAACCTTCCGCTGGCGACGCTCGGCACCTTCGTGCTCTGGTTCGGATGGTTCGGCTTCAACGGCGGTTCCCAGCTGGCGCTCGGTTCGGCGCTCGATGTCGCGGCGATGGCCATCGTCTACGTCAACACGAACATCGCCGCCGCTTCCGGTGTCGTCGTCGCGATGATGCTGGCGCGCGCCATGTACGGAAAGATGGACCTCACCCTGTGCCTGAACGGCGCGATCGGCGGGCTCGTGGCGATCACGGCCGGTCCCGACCTCCAGCATCACGCGCTGGCGGCGGTCGTCGGAGGCATCGGGGGCGCTCTCGTCGTGGCGACCGTGCCGCTTCTGGACCGGCTCAGGATCGACGACGTCGTCGGCGCCATTCCCGCGCACCTGGTCTGCGGCATCTGGGGGACGCTGGCCGTCGGCATCTTCGGCGGCGGCGGTTTCCTGACGCAGCTGATCGGAATCGTCGCCATCGGCGTCTTCGTCTTCGCCGTCAGCGGAGTGGCGTGGCTGGTTCTCGACAGGGCCGCCGGCATCCGGGTCGACGAGGAGGAGGAGCTCGGCGGCATAGACCGCAGCGAACTCGGGCTGGAGGCCTATCCCGAGTTCGGCCGCGGCTCGACGATCGGCTGAACGGCCGAGGGATCCGTTCCGGCGCCGGTCCCCTTTCGACGTCCTCCATGCGGCGTCGGAAGCGGATCCCGAGGAGCGGCGGCCTCCGCGCGTCCCGCGGGGGCCGCCGCTTTCCGTCCTGACGCGGCGGGGGCCGCGGTTCCGGACCCCCGCGCGCCCGGGCCCGTTCGCGCCGAGGCCCGCACGGCATTCGCGCGCGAAAACCGCGGTTCGACCCGCACCCCGTCCGGAAGCATGCCGTTCACGGATCCCGAGACGACCCGGCCGGAGGCCTTGTCGCCCACCCGCGGCGTTTCCGGGGAGGCTCCGCGCCCGTTCCGGGGCACCTCCGTGGACACGGGCAACGCGACCGGAAAGGGCCTCGCGCGGCTCCGCCGCGCCGGGGAAGTTCCCGCCGATGGCGGAAAGGCGGCCGGAGCTTCGCGCCGCCGACCGGAACCGGGTCGCCGGGCGGGGCGGCACGGCCCTCGGGGCGGTGCGCCGCGCGATGCCCGGGAGCTCCGTCCCGCCCCGGCAACCCGACCTGCCGCGGGGCTTGCCGGAATCTCCGGAATCCCGGTCGACCGGCGTCGTTCGCGCCTGCCGCGCGACTTGCCCGGAGACGGGGCCGGGGTTACGCTGCGGGAAAGGCGGGCGGAGGGCGTCACCGCCCGATGCGCGACAGCGTCGCGGGCAACCCGGCGAGGAAGCGGGATGTGCGAGCCCTCGAGAGGGGCGCGCAGGGCCTCAAGGGGAGCGCCGGCACGCAGACGCCCGGGGACATGCCGGCTGTCGGGGACGGGATGGCCCTGGGGATCGACATGGCCTTCGCCGATCCCGGCAGGCGGATGGAAGTCCGGTTCCAGGAGACGGACAGGCGGCTTCGCCGGATGACGGTGACGGTGATCGCCGCCCTCGGCGTGGAGACGGCCGTGATCGGCGGGGTGAGCGCCCTGTCGGTCACCCCGTGGAAACCCCGCCCCGATCCTCCGGCTTCCGCCGGATCGGGACCGTTCGGCGCCGCTCCCCGGGACCGCCGTTCCGCCACGCGTGCCGACCCGACGGCATCCCGTTCGAGAACCGTCGCCGGATCCGGCCCCGGGGGCGGGATCCCGCGTTCCCGGGTTCGCCGCGGCGCAACGGTTGCCGGAGGAGATCCCTTGCGGGATTCTGGACATCCCGCACGGTCTCGGGAAGGATTTGCCGGTGGATCGGGTCATGCACCATAGGGCGTGGAGGTGCGGCCGGCGGCCGGCGGGCCGGAGGTTCGGACCGGGGCCGTGCCCGGCGCCCGCGACGGGACTTCCGTCGGCTCCTCCCGGCGGGGTCGCGCGCGAGGCCGTCTCGTGACGGCGTCCGGCGGGCGCGTGGAAGCGGCGGGGGACTACCCGTTCGACCGTCTCCGCGCGCTGCTCGGCGGCGTGCCGCCTCCGGAGGGCGTCGTTCCGGTCTCGCTGTCGCTCGGCGAACCCCAGCAGGCGCCGCCGGGATTCGTCGCCGAGGAGATCGCCGCCGCGTCGGCGGGCTGGGCCAGGTACCCTCCGATCAGGGGCACCGAGGAGATTCGGGCCGTCATCGCCGAATGGCTGACCCGGCGCTACCGGCTTCCGGAGGGCATGATCGACCCCGAAACCATGGTCGTGCCCGTGTCGGGCACGCGCGAGGCGCTGTTCATGATGGCGCTGACGGTCGTGCCCGAGACCCGCTCCGCCCCGCGTCCCGTCGTGCTGATGCCCAACCCCTTCTACCAGGTCTATCTCGGCGCCGCCGTGGCGGCCGGCGCCGAGCCGGTGCTCGTCCCGGCGGACCGCGAGCACGGATTCCTGCCCGACTACGCGGCGCTTCCCGGGGAGGTGCTCGACCGGACGGCCGTCGCCTACTTCTGTTCGCCCGCCAATCCGCAGGGGGCGGTCGCTACGCTCGACAGGTTGAAGGAGGTCGTCGCGCTCGCGCAGGCCCGCGGCTTCGTGCTGGTGTCCGACGAGTGCTACAGCGAGCTGTACTACGGCGATCCGCCGCCGGGCGCCGCGGAGGCCAGCGCCGCGCTCGGCCGGACGTCCATGCCGGGGGTCGTCGTCGTGAACTCGCTCTCCAAGCGTTCCTCCGCGCCGGGCCTGAGGGTCGGTTTCGTCGCCGGAGACCCGGGCCTCCTCCGGCGCTTCGCGCGCCTGCGGGACTACGGCGGCGCGCCCCCTCCGCTGCCGCTGCTCGCCGCTGCGGCGGCGCTGTGGCGCGACGAGGCCCACGTCGCGGCCAGCCGCGCCGGCTACGCGGAGCGCTTCGCGGCCGCGGGGGAGATTCTGGACGGACGGCACGGATTCTATTTTCCTGAAGGCGGGCTGTATCTCTGGCTCGACGTGGGCGACGGCGAGGCCGCGGCGCGCAGGCTCTGGAGCGAGGCCGGCGTCCGGGTGATGCCCGGCGCGTATCTCGCGCGGGAGAGCGGCGGCCGCAATCCGGGCGCCAGCCGCATCCGCGTGGCGCTGGTGCACGGGCTCGAAACCACGCGGGACGCGCTCGCGCGCATGGCGGACGTGCTCGACGGCACGGGCTGACGGGAGGATCGGGGCGATGACGGCGGGAACCCGGACCGACGACGGCGCCGAACGGCCCGCGCGGGGCGGCGCCTCCTTTCTCGCGTGCCGCCTGCGGGAGGGCGCGGGAATCCTTCTTGCGGGCTCGGGAATCGCGGTCGTGGTGGCGGTCGTCGGCTACGACGCCTCGGATCCGTCCTGGAACCACGCGGCCGGGAACGGCGTGTCCAATCCGCTCGGTGCCTTCGGCGCCCGTCTGGCCGACCTGCTGGTGCAGGGAATCGGCGTCGCCGCCTATCCGCTCGCGGTCGCGCTGGTGATCTGGGGGTGGCATGTCGCGCGGCGGCGGGCCGTCCGTCTCCCGTGGGTCCGTGCGCTCGCCCTGGCCGCCGCGCTGGCGCTCGGGGCGCTCGCGCTCGAGATCCTGCTTCCTGCCAGCGGCTGGCCGCACGCCTCGGGGGCGGGCGGCGTCGCCGGGCATCTTCTGGCCGCCTGGCTGGCGCCCGCCGCCGCGGCGGCCGGCGTCGCCCCCGGCCTGGCGGCGGCCGGCGTCTCGGTTGCCGCCCTCGCGGCCTTCGTCGGCGCGCTCGGCGTCGCCCCGCGGGAGTGGAGGGCGGCGTTCTCCTCGGCTGCGGGGATCTCCGCCCGGGCGGCGCGGCGGGCGGGGCGCCTGACGGGCGCGTCCGGCGAGCCGTCCGCGCGGGCGGTCCGCGGGCGGCCGCGACGCGTCCCGCCGGAGCCGCCGGGAAGGCGCCCGGCGGCCCGGCCGAGGCCGCCGGCGGGACCGGAAGGGACGAAGGTCGCCGGCCGCAAGGGCAGGGTCGCCCCCGGCAAGCGGGCCGGACGCGGCGGGCAGAAGAGCCTCGACCTCGGAACCGGCGAGTTCGAGCTGCCCCCGCTCGACGCGCTCGATCCGGTGCCGCCCGACACCGGGCGCAGCCGGCGCGACGACGAGGCCCTCGACGAGAACGCGCGCCTTCTCCAGTCGGTGCTGGAGGAGTTCGGGGTGCACGGCGAAATCGTCAGGGTCCGGCCCGGCCCTGTCGTCACGCTCTACGAGCTCGAGCCCGCGCCCGGCACCAAGAGCTCCCGCGTCATCGGGCTCGCCGACGACATCGCCCGCTCGATGAGCGCCGTCGCGGTCCGCGTGGCCGTCGTCCGCGGCAGGAACGTGATCGGCATCGAGCTTCCCAACCTGGACCGGGAACTCGTCGTCCTGCGCGAGCTCCTGGCCTCGAAGATGTACGAACGCCACCGGGGCGCGCTGCCCCTCGTGCTCGGCAAGACCATCGACGGCGATCCCGTGATCGAGGATCTGGCGCGGATGCCGCACCTGCTGATCGCCGGCACCACCGGGTCGGGGAAGTCGGTCGCGGTCAACACCATGATCCTGTCGTTGCTCTACCGGCTGCCGCCGGACCGCTGCAAGTTCATCATGATCGATCCGAAGATGCTCGAGCTCTCGGTCTACGACGGCATTCCGCATCTGCTCGCGCCGGTGGTGACCGATGCCTCGAAGGCGGTCGTCGCGCTGCGCTGGGCGGTGCGCGAGATGGAGGACCGCTACCGCGCGATGTCCCATCTCGGCGTGCGCAGCATCCATGGCTACAACCAGCGCCTCGCCGACGCCCTGGCCAAGGGCGAGACCCTGACCCGGACGGTGCAGACCGGGTTCGACCCGAAAACCGGCGAGCCGGTCTACGAGGAGCAGGAGCTCGGAAACGTCGAGCTGCCGCACGTCGTCGTGATCGTCGACGAGATGGCCGATCTCATGCTCGTCGCCGGCAAGGACGTCGAGGCCGCCGTTCAGCGTCTCGCGCAGATGGCGCGCGCCGCCGGCATCCATCTCGTGATGGCGACCCAGAGGCCCTCGGTCGACGTCATCACCGGCACCATCAAGGCGAACTTCCCGACGCGCGTCAGCTTCCAGGTCACCTCCAGGATCGACAGCCGCACCATCCTGGGGGAGGGTGGTGCCGAACAGCTGCTGGGCCAGGGCGACATGCTGTACATGGCCGGCGGCGGGCGGATCCAGCGTGTCCACGGCCCGTTCGTTTCCGACGGGGCGGTCGAGAGGGCCGTCGGATTCCTGCGCGAGCAGGGTAGCCCTGACTATGTCGACGAGGTCACCGAAGGCGTCAACGAATCGCCGTTTCTCCCTCCCGCGGGCGAGGGGACCGGCGGCGGCGAAAGCGCGGACGCCCTCTACGAGCGGGCGGTCGAGGTCGTCCGCGGCCACCGGCGGGCCTCGACCAGCTTCGTGCAGCGCCATCTGCAGATCGGCTACAACCGGGCCGCGAGAATGATCGAGCGCATGGAGGCGGACGGCGTCGTCAGCGCGCCCAACCATGCGGGCAAGCGCGAGGTTCTCGCCCATGGCGGCGACGACCGGGAGAGCTGACGGCGCGCGGCGTGCGGCGCGCGGCGCGGCCGCGGCGCTGCTGGTTCTCGCCGCGGCGGCGGCCCAGGCCGCCGAGCTGTCGCCGCGGGACCGCGCCGACGTCGCGCGCGTCGAGCGGTACCTGGACTCGCTGCGCTCGCTGCGGAGCGCGTTCGTCCAGGCCTCCTCCGACGGCGGCCGTGCCGAGGGCACGATCCTGCTGCGGCGCCCGGACCGTCTCCGGCTCGACTACCGGTCTCCGCCCGGCGTCGAGATCCACGTCGACGGCGACTGGCTCGTGCACGTGGACGCGAACCTCGAGGCGGTCACGCACGTCCCCGTGAGCCGCACGCCGGCGCGCTTCCTGGTCGGCCGGCGCATCCGCCTGTCCGGCGACGTGACGGCGCGGGCCGTCACGCGCGAGGCCGGCAGCGTTTCCGTCGAGCTCGTGTCGTCCGGGGAGCCGGAGGCGGGAAGCTTCACGCTGACGCTTTCGGACGCGCCGCTGACGCTGCGGCGGTGGACCGTCGTGGACGTCCAGGGCGTGACCACGACGGTCACGCTTTCGGAGCCGCGCTTCAACGTCGAGATCCCGGCCGAGGCCTTCGACTTCGACCCCCTGAGATTCGAGCCCGAGACGCCCTGATTCTCCGGACAGCGGACGCGAAAGCGTCGGGACGGCGTTTCGGGCTCCCGCGCCTCCGACGGAGGGCTTCCGGCACGGGCGAGGCCTCCCGGCCTGGCCGGGCCTTGTTCCGACGCGGCGCGCGACCAGCGGCAGGCCGCGGCCGGGCAAGGTGTCCGGGACGGGCCGACGCGATCCCGGACGGCTCCCGGCCGTCGGCGCCATGGTCGGCATCTCCCGGGCGGTGCGCTCCGGCAGCGCGAAGGATCCGTGATCGGCCGGCATGCCGGAACGCGAGCCGCGCAAGGTGGTTGCAGTGGCGCCAGCCAACGGAAGGGCGCGCGGAACGGGGCGCGCCGTTCGGGCGCCGAGGACGAAAGAGGGGGTCCGCCGGACTTCCGCCGTCGCCCGAAGAAGCGAAGCGCGGGAAGCCGTCGGGGACGCGGGCGGGGCGGGCAAGGGCGAACGGTCGACGGGACGGGGTCGGGAGAACCGGCGCCTCGCTGACGGATCCTCGGCCCCGGAAGCGCGATCCGGGCGCGATCCGCGTACTCCCGCACGGATCCGCGGCGCGTGAACCGCCGCGACCGGCGAGGCCGGATGGACGACAGCGCCCGGCCGCATGCACCGGACCGTCCGGGGAAAGCGCTCGCATCGCCGATGGCGTTCATGGACGGCTCGCGCGCTGCAGGATTCCCGGATCGCGGGACGCCGACCCGGCACGGGCCATGTCCGCCGGGGAGATTCCGTCGCCTTGCCCGAGCTGTTGCGGCGGGGTCGTGAATCCGGCACTCGATCCGACGACCCGAGACCCGCGATCGGCCGGATCCATGTCGTGTGCGAACACGGGCCGGATCTCGCCCGGTGTGGGAACACGGCATGCCGGTTCCGCTCATCCGGCCGGAGACGGATTCCTCCGGCGAACCGAAGCGTGGCATCCCTGGCGCGGGCCCGGGCGGACAGCCACGGAGAAATCCATGACCGGGAACAGGGCGCGGGGCAGGTTTCCGGCTGGAGCGACGATTCCGGCGGGATCCGATGCCCGGGCGATCGGAGCCGTCGCGGTCTCCGCGCTTCTCGTGCAGTGCCGGCCGCCGCGCGTTCTCCCGCCCCCGTCTCCGCGCAAGTCGCCCGACAGGCGCGGGACGGCATCGGCCGACCGGGGGTTCCGGGGAGCTTCGGCAGGCCGTGCGGCAAGTCGGGGCTCGACATCGGTCCGGCGCTCCTGATCCGCTCCCTTCCACAGGACCGAAACCAGACCTGTTTCAATACCGATGCCCACGGACTCGTATCGAGTGTTGCCGCAAGCACATGACTTGGATCCGAAATCGGAACTTTCTTGCGCTTCGAGGGGTCCGGACCGCGCGAAGCCTGTCCCGCGCTCCCTGATTGCGGAAGATCCGGGCCGTGTCCGGGCGGTTTCGGGCGGGAAGCAGCGGGGAGGCGTGCCGGGCCGTCACGGAGGCGATGCCGCAAGCGGTCTCGCCCGTGCCGTCGCGCCGTGCGTCGGTGCGCTCGCGGGCGACCCGAAGGATCCGCGTGAAACCGGGGCGCTGGATCAGGCGCGGCCTCTCGCCGCTTCCTCTTTCCCGCGGATCCGACCCCGGACGGCGACGGGCCGGCGCAACGCGGATCCCGCCCGTCGGCCAGGGGTTCGGGACGTTCCGGGGCGGCTCCGGCGAAAGCCCCCGACAGGCCCGAACACCGCTGCCGGCTCTCCGGCACCCGCAACCGTTCCGCCTTTCCGGACGCGCCGCGGCCCCGGCGGCGCGGTCGGAGGACGCCTCGTTCCCCGGGCGGGGACGGGCGGCGGCGAGAAGCCGGGGTCGTCGCGCGGACGCAACCGGCTCGGGGCTGGGCGCCGGAGACCGCCGCCCGATTCTTGACAGGCGGTCACAGGGCACGGAAGATGCGCGCCGAACGAGGGCGCTTCACGGGGTTCGCGCGGCGCGCGTCGCGGGAGTGTCGGAAGCTGGCAACGCGTCCTGTCGGGAGGGGATCATCAAGAGGAAGAAGCAGCTTTTCGCCACCACCGCGCTCGTGGCGGCCGGAACCCTGGCCCTGTCCGCCGGCGCGGCCGCGCAGGGCGCGAAACCGTCGCTCACGGTCAACGGCAAGGTGGAGTACGCCGTCGGCGTGATGGAGGGCGGCGGGGCCAACGACACCGCCCGGAACGACCGGACCGGCATCGACGTCAAGTCGGGCAGCGAGATCCACTTCAACGCCTCCGCCGTGCTCGACAACGGCGTCAGGATCGCCGCCAGGGTCGAGATGGAAGGTCTCAGCGCCGCGTTCGAAGACGACGACCAGATCGACGAGGCGTGGATCCGGGCCTCCGGCGCCTTCGGCCAGATCCTGCTGGGCACCACGGACCCCGCGTCCCGGCGGATGACCTTCGGGTATCTCGGATCGGTCTCCACGGTGGTCGGGCACAACGACCTGCTGTTCGACGCCCCGGCCTGGGTCGATCAGCCCGGCGGCCCGGCCCTGCCGCTGCTCGCGGATTTCGCCAGCGACGCGGAATCGGTCTCGTACTACACGCCGAGGTTCAAAGGCTTCCAGGCGGGCGTCTCCTACGCCCCGGACAGGTCGGAAGACGACAACAAGACGCAGGACCGGAGCGGCTACCAGCCATGGGGATCCACCGCCGAGCCGTTCACGACGACCACGATCGTGGACATCATCGGCGTCGGCGCGAACTACGAGGGCAGGTTCGGCGGCGTCGGGGTCGGAGCGGCGGTCGGCTACACCACCGCGAGCTGGTCCGACGGCGTGACAGCCCTCGTGAACGCCGTCACCGACGTGCTCAGGTTGCCTCCCGTCGAGCTGGACGACCGCGAGGCCGTCAACGCCGGCCTCTACGTCGACCTGCAGGACGTCAGGGTTGGCGTCGGCTACATGGAAAGAAGCGAGCTTTCTGGGGAGATCCTCGGCGGCTTGGCGGCGGCCGGCGACGAGTTCTCGTACGAGGTCGACGGTTTCGACGTCGGCCTCCGGTACACGTTCGGCACCAACAGGGCCATGGTCGCCTATGTCGCCACCGAGGACAACTTCGGAGGGAAAAGCAGCGCCGGAGAGGTCGCCTTCGCGCGGTCGCTCGGTCCGGGCGTGACCTGGTCGCTGTCGCTCATATGGGCCGACTGGGACGGCGGAACGGACGAGACGCGGGCCGACGGCTACGCCATCAGTTCGGGACTCACGCTCAGCTTCTGACCGGCTGGCGCCGGACGAACCCGGCCGCAGGCAGGCAGGCAACAAGAGGGATCGCCCTCCCGCCGCCTCGT
Source organism: Alphaproteobacteria bacterium (assembly GCA_965214975.1). GTDB lineage: Bacteria > Pseudomonadota > Alphaproteobacteria > MPNO01 > UBA830 > JAJEBT01. The sequence goes on along the minus strand of OZ244055.1, from coordinate 2,496,828 downwards.
CCGGCGGCCGGCCCTTCTCCGCAACGGCCGCCGCCTGCCGGTCCGAATTCCCCGAACCGCGCGGCCGGCGGGCGGTTCCGGCGCGCCGCCGGGTTCCTCCGTCGACGCCCGTCCGCACCGTTCCCGAAGTCCGTCGCGAAAGGCCGTTGCGGCAGACGCGGCCGCGACGGGCCGGAAACGGCGGATGCCGCGCTTCCCTGCTGGCCTGGGCGGGCGGCGGCGGGCGTTCGCGCAACGGACCCGCGGTTCGCGGCCTCGGCCGCGTCGCTTGACAAACCGCGCCCGCCCGTCATCATGCAGGCTGGCGCGGGAACTTCACGCGGTTCGCGTGGCACGTGTCGCGGAGACACCGAAGGGTTTTGCGTCCAACGCCAACGCATCTTGCGAGGAGCGGTCATGAAAAAGCATCTTTTCGCCACCACGGCGCTCGCGACGGCGGTGGCCTTCGTCGTGTCCGCCGACGCGGCCGCCCAGGGAACGAAGCCGTCCCTCACGGTCAACGGCGCGGTCGAGTACGCCGTGGGCGTCATGAACGGCGGCGGCGCCAACGACACGGCCGACAACGACCGGACCGGCGTCGACGTGAAGTCGGACAACGAGATCCACTTCAACGCCGGCGCCGCGCTCGACAACGGCATCAGGATCGCAGCCAGGGTCGAGCTTGAAGGCCTCAGCGCCGCGTTCGGGGAAGGCGACGACCAGATCGACGAGGCGTGGATCCGGGCTTCCGGCGGTTTCGGCCAGATCCGGCTGGGCACCACGGACCCCGTGTCCCGAAGGATGACCTTCGGGTATCTCGGATCGGCCTCCACGGCGGTCGGGCACAACGACCTGCTGTTCGATGCCCCGGTCTGGGTCGATCAGTCCGGCGGACCAAGTCTGACGCAGCTTGCGGACTTCGCCAGCGACGCCGAATCGGTCTCGTACTACACGCCGCGGTTCAGCGGCTTCCAGCTGGGGGTTTCCTACGCCCCGGACACGTCGGAGGACGACAACGCCACGTGGGACCGCAGCGGCAACCAGTCGCGGGGATCCACCGCGGGAGGGGGCCCGGCCACGTTCGTCGACATCGTCGGTCTCGGCGCGAACTACGAGGGCAAGCTCGGGGATTTCGGGATCGGCGCGGCGATCGGCTACAACACCGCCGAGAGGTCCGATGCGGCCGAGGAGGCGATAGACCGCGACCAGGCCACTGGCGACGCGGAGAGTCCCGAGGCGGTCAACGCGGGACTGTTCGTCGACATGCGAAACGTCAGGATCGGTGTCGGCTACATGGATGCCGACTCGGGCGACGGCACGTCCGAAGGCTCCGCCGACGGTTTCGACGCCGGCATCCGGTACACGTTCGGCGCCAACAAGGCCATGCTCGCCTACGCCGCCGTCGAGGACGACGCCGGCGGGGAGAGCAGCGCCGGCGAAATCGCGTTCGCCCGGTCGCTCGGTCCGGGCGTGACCTGGTCGCTGTCGCTCATATGGGCCGACTGGGACGGCGGAACGGACGAGACGCGGGCCGACGGCTACGCCATCAGTTCGGGACTCACGCTCAGCTTCTGACCGGCCGGCGCCGGACGAACCCGGCCGGAAGCGGCGGGAGGGAGACCCCTCCCGCCGCTTTTCTCGTCGGCCCGGATCCGTCTTCGGCGAAAACGGCGTTTCGCGTTTCGACGCCTTGCGCGGCTGATCTCGACGCGAAACGCCTTGGCCGTCGTCCGATGAGGAGGGCGCGCCTTCGCTGTGGCGATCGTCTTGTCAGCCGGGCACCAAGGAACCTTGCCAAGCGCCTGGAAGAAAGCGGATTGGATCGCTTCCTCTCCCCGAAGGCGGGTCACTGGAACCACTTGCAAAACCCTTGGGCGCGGGCCGCTTTTCCGGAGAGCCCGGCACGGGGCCGCCGGCGGCCTGAACGCAACAGGCGCATCGGGACGAGCGGGCCTTGCCGGCCGCCGCCGGGACGCCGGTTCGCCGCGAACCGATGCCGGCACGTTTCGGACCCGTCGCCGCGGTGGGGGTGCGTTCTCGGGACGGACTCCAGGACTGGTCCATGTCGTCGGAATCCAGCAACTGCCGTCCGGCATCCGAACCTTGAGTGTCCGGCTTCCGTGACCTCCCTTGCGGCGTTCGAGAATCTCGATCGCTTCACCGTCGAAAGGGTGCTTGCAACGTCGAACGCGAACCGGTTTGGGAGTCTGCAAGATAGCAGTTGATGACGTTCGCGCACGGCTGCGCCTGTTTCTTCCTGGCTCCGTTCCCGGACCCGGAACCGGTCTGCGGCGATTCACCCTGGGGGACGGTCGGACGACGATTGGCCACGCCGAGTCCAGCGGGCAGTGTTCGGATCGTGGCAAATCTCCATATCCAATCCGTTCGGAGCCCGTTCGACGATCCGAGGGTTGCATCGGCGGCCATGGCCGCGTCGAGCCGGGCCGACGCGATGGGCCTGCTGTCCCGGCAGGTCGCGTGTCTGGACGACGGCGCCACGCGGGAACTGCGGACGGGCACGACCGAGGCCGGAATCGGTCGGGCCCTCCTTTCGGAGCTTCACCGCCCGTCGTGCTCCGATCCGGCATGGATGGCGGTCCTGCTGGAGAGGATCGACGAGGCGCTGGACGAATCGCCCGCTCCCGCGCATGAATGGCGGGTTCTGCAGGGCGTCCCGGGCCCGACCTGCTGGCGCGGCTTCCGGGCATCTCCCGGTCCGGCGCGCGACGGTATCTTTCAGGCAGCCGGTCCACGCCCGACCCGGTTGCAGGCCGTCTTCACTTTCTGGCCTTCGTCGTCGGCGATCTTGCGGGCGCGCACGACGGCATCGGCGTCCGGCGCTGGTTGACCGTCCCCGCAAGCCTCTCGACGGCGGCACGCCGGCCCGGATGCTGGGCGGGAACTGGCGGCCCGACGACGACGGGCCGCGGCGGGTGCGGGAACTCGCCGGCGCCCTCGCGTCGTCGCCGGCGACGTGATCGCGTTTCGGCACGCCGCTTCCCGCTTTCCCTTTCCGCCGGAGGATCCGCCGCGGCCGGCGGGACGACGGCACGCCCGCGGCGAGTCGACCCGCTGTTTCCGCGACATCCCGACGGCGCCTGGGCGGAGTTCCTGCGGCACGGGGAGGTCGGCAATCCCGAAGATCCTCCCGCAATTCGCCGCTCGCTCCGGGCCGTCGAAACCGGAGGGACACCGTCACAGCAGCCCGATCCGCCTCCGGATATCCTGACGGGCGGCCCGGGGAGTTGGCGGGCATGCCGTCAACGGGCGCGCAAACACCGGAACCGGGGGAAGGCGTCACGGCGCCCTCGGCTGCGCTGCGCTCCGGGCGGTGCGCACGGCTGGCGGGTGGAAAGCGGGCGCCGTCCCGGCCCCGACCGGGACGGCAAGGTTTTCGCGCTCTTCGGGTTTCGCCCGGAGCCGGTCGGCTGGGCCGCGACCGTCGACGGGCGTCCGAGCGAAGAACTGCTCCCGGATGTCCGTCATCTTGGACGGTAGCCGCCGCAGACCCGCGTCACGGCAGCCATCAAGGCGGGCCGGGCGTCGGACACGGTCAGCAAGCCGGGGTCCGAGGCAAGACGGGCGCCGGTCGGGCGCCCGTCCGGATTGGCAGGGCCGCGTTTTCGGCCCGACCGCCTCGGAAGACGAATCACGGGACGGCGCGCTGATGTCCGTCGCGACGGTCGGACCGCGCAACCAAGACCCTCGCCAGGCCGGAGAAGCCGATCCAGCGCATCTTCGCCCCGGCGCGTCCCGACCTTGAAATCGAGGGCCGCTTCGGCGATCCTGTCGCTCCGCGCGAACGGTTCCCGGCGCCTCTCGACGCCATCGACGACGCGGTCGAGAGGGTTCGGGAGGGAACCGTCGCCCGGTGCCGATGCGACGCCATGTCGGCGTCGCCCGTTGCGAGGCCGTGATGGCGGATCCGTTCACCATCAGCATCTATGTCCCCGACGGCGACCCGGAGGGACTCCGCCTGGTCAATCGGACGAACTGGACGGGTCTCGGGCTGGTGTTTCGCAGATCCGACTGGCCCGGGGTCTGCAATCGCGACGAGATGCGGCGTGCCGGCGTCTACATTCTCGTCGGCGACGGCGACGAGGACGACAACCGGCCCACTCTCTACATCGGGCAGACCGACCGGATCGACAGGCGCATCGACCGGCACCACAGGAGCAGGAGCAAGAAATTCTGGAACCGGGCCGTGGCGTTCGTTTCGAACGTTTCGACCGACGGCGGGCTGAACCGGGCTCACGTCACCTGGCTCGAACACAAGCTCGTCAAGCGGGCGGAGGAGACAGGGCGCTGCCGCCTCGCCAACGGCAGCGCGCCCCGGGAGGGCGCCCTGTCCGAAGCGGAGAAAGCGGGCACGCAAGGCTTCCTGAAGGGGATCCTGCAGATTCTCCCTCTCGTCGGTGTGCGGGAATTCGAGTTCCCGAACCGGTCGCGGAGCCGCGTGCCAGCGCTCCCCGAACCGGCGCGAAGGCAGGCGGCCGGGAACGCGACACAGGAGTGGTCCCACCCTCGCCGCCGCAACGCCGCCGGTCCGCCGGCATCGACATCCGGCGCCTCCGGACCGGCATCCCGCCCCGGCCGAAGGCCGCGAACCCGCGAAACGGGCCGTCGCGCGCCAGCCGCAACGCCCGAAACCGCCCGACCGACCGCAATCAGCGAGCGTGGGATCGTCCGGGAACGCGACACGATCATCGTTCCCGCGAGGCCGGAGATGTGCGAGAAGAGGTTTCTCGGGGAGGACTGCTGGCACGAAATCCCCATCTCCCGAGGGATGCTCGACAAGATCAGGTACATCGCCGTGTACCAGACGCGGCCGGTGTCGGCCATCACGCACTACGCTCCCGTCTCCCGCATCGAGCCCTACGGCAAACGCGGCAAGCACAAGGTCGTGTTCTCCGGGAGCGCCAGGCCCGTCGGGCCCGTTCGTCGCGAAGACGCTCCTTCCGGTGCCATCCAGGGTCCGCGCTACACGTCGTTCACGCGCCTGCAGAAGGCGAGAAAGCTCGCCGACGTTCTGGGCAAGGACTGATGCCGGGACCGACGTCGCGTCCTTCGGCGGTCCGGCCTCGAACGCATGCCGGGCCCGGCCCATGCCCGATCCCGCCCGGTTCGGGACACGCGATGACCGACACGCCCGTCGAACGCAACCCGAACATCCTTGGCGGAACCCCCGTGTTCGCGGGAACCCGGGTTCCGGTGCGCATCCTGATGGAACATCCCGAGGCCGGGGACCGGCTCGACGGTTTCCTGACGGACCACCCGACCGTGTCCCGGCGCCAGGCGGTGGCGTTGCCGGAACGCGCGACGGCGGTCCCGCCCGGTTCGGGCCGGCCCTGACCCGGGTTTCCGTCGCCGCCGCGGTCGACGCCGTTTCCATGCAGGTTCCCGACGTGGTCGTGATTCACGCGATCCGGGCCGCGTTGCGGCGGGTCGGGGCCGAGCTGCGTCGGGTCGACGGTCCCGGCGCGGCGTGGCGGTTCGCCCGCTGGCTCGGGGGCGCGGTTCCGCGGCGGGCGCTCGGGGGCCTCCGCGACGCCCGGTTGCGGAAGGCGGTGGCTTCCCCGCCCCGGGCGGGGTGTCCGCCGGGCGTGGAGATCGCCGCGCTGGGCGCCCGGTCGCGGGCCGTGCTCGAGGCGTCGAGGGGGGGGGCGGCCGGGCGGCACGTCGACGTGGCGGTGGCCGACACCGCGGCCGGGGCGGCGGGCGCGGCGGTCCCGGCGGTTGTTCTCGCCGAGGCGCCGCCGCTGCTGTCGGTTCCCGCCCTCGACCCGCTGCGGCACAACCCGGTCGGCTGGCCGCGCGACGTCGACGGGACGGTGGGGGCGCTGGGGCCGCGGGAACTGCTGCCGGCCGGCGTCCGGGCCGACCGCGTCGTCCGTGCCGCCGACCGGAACCGCATCCGCTCCCTGCACCACTTGGAGGACGTCGCGGCCTTCCATCCCGACGCGACCGCGCGCGCGGCCACCCTGGTCCGCCTGGCCGCGCAGGGGGCGGTCGTGCATCTCGCCGACGGGGCGCCGCGCATGGAGGCGCTGCTGGGCGCCGAGCTGCACGGCCTGATGGCCGCCGCGCCGCCGGACTCCGGCCCGGCGGCGCGCGAGGCGCGCAGCATCCGGCTCCGGAGGGCCGCGCTGCGGGAGCATTCGCTGCGCGCCCGGGCCCGCCAGCTCTGCGCGCATGCGGGGGTCGCGCCCCCGCCGCCCCTGGTGTCGGTGCTGCTGCCGACCAGGCGCCCGGAGCTGCTGCCGCACGCGCTGGCGGGGGTGGCGCGGCAGACCTACCCCCGGATCGAACTGGTTCTGGGCCTGCACGGCGACGGCTTCGCCGGCGTCGACCGGCGCCTCGCCGGCCTGCCGATGCCCGCGACCGTGGTGCGCACCGGTTCCGGACGGCCGCTCGGCGCGATGCTGAACGACATGGCGGCGGCGGCGGGCGGGACGTTCCTGGCGAAGATGGACGACGACGACGCGTACGGCCGCGAGCATCTGTGGGATCTGGTGCTGGCACAGGAATACTCGCAGGCGGAGCTGGTGGCGAAGAAGCTGGAGTTCGCGCATCTGGCGGCATCGGGCATGACCGTCCAGCTTCACCATCGCGACCATTGGCGCTCCGAGGAGTACGGCGTGGACGGCGCCGGCGGCGCCATGCTGGTGTCGCGGAAGGCTCTCGACCGGGTCGGCGGGTTTCCGTGCACCCGTCGCTCGGTGGATCTGGGTCTGTACGAGAGACTCGGCCGGGACGGCCGCCGCCGGGCCTACCGGACGCATGGCGCCGGGTTCGTGCTGGTCCGGCACGGGAGGGGCCACACCTGGGACGAGGGGGACGGGTGGTTCCTCGAGAGAGCCCGCAGGGTCTGGCGCGGCCGGAACGTCGACCGGGTCGGCATCGAGGACATGGCCGACTCGTACATGCCCTGGCCGTTCGTGCCGCGGCCCCGGTGACGGACGGAGCGCGGCGCGGCAGGGTTTCGCGTCGTCGGCGGGGGCGGGAAGGCGGCCGGGGACTCCATCCCGCGACGAAGCGGAGCCGTTTCGGGGCGGCGCGCGACGCTCTCCGCCGCGCCGGCGGCTCCCGGTCGAGGGCCGCATCAGGCGCCGCGAGAGGTTTCCGGAAAGCGCGGGGCGGCTCGGGGAACGCTTCCCGGGGGTTTCCGGGCCGGGGCGGGAAACGGGGGGATCCCCGGGCCGCGTCAGAGCGTCGCCACCGGACTCCCGCCGCAGCTCTCCAGGAAACGCCGCACCCCGTGCCGTTGCGCGTGCATGAAGCTCAGCCACATCTTGCGGCCGTTCGCCGCGCCGCGCGGCAGCGACAGGAGGTGGTCCGAGTGCTCGGGGAACAGGCATCCCCGGCTGGTCGTGACCGCCGTCCGGAAACCGGCCTTCCGGGCGAGGGCCGCCTCCCGCTCCCCGCAGGCGCCGAAGGGATAGGCGAAGTGCCCGACCGGCGCCTCCAGGACGTTCTCGAGAAACGTCTTGTTGTCGCGCATCCCGCGGAGCGCCTCCGGCTCGGCGAGCGCCGTCAGCTTGCTGTGGTCGGTGGTGTGGCCGCCGACCGTCGCCAGGGGGTGGCGATGGAGCGCGAGCAGCTGCTCCCTCGACATTCCGGCCTCGGCCGCCACCTCGCCCATGGACACGCCGCAGGCGTCGAAGACCTCGCGCAGCAGCTGCGGTCTCCGTGCCCTGTCGGCCGATGCCCAGGCGCTGACCTCGGCGAGCGCGACCGCCTTCTCCCGGAACGACGCCGCGGGGAAACGCCGCCCCATGGGCGGCACGTCGACCGCGTCGCTCTCGCGGAACAGGCGCTCCAGTCCGAGCCACCACGGGTATCCGGTGTGCTCGACCATGTCCGTGGTGACGTACACGGCGAACGGCGCGCCGAACCTTGCCAGCACCGGCAGGGCGTGCGTGACGTTGTCGGCGTACCCGTCGTCGAAGGTGACGACGACGAACCGTCGCCCTTTCCCTCGGTCCGGATCCCGGATGCGCCGGACCATCTCGTCGAGGGACACCACCTCGGTGCCGGCCCTGCGTATCGAGGCAAGCCAAGCCTCGAGGAACTTCGTGCTGACGTACAGCTCCCGTTTCAGCGTTGCCTCCACATCCGGGACGACACGGTGGAACATGAAGATCGAGCCGATGCCCGCGTAACGCAAGCCGACCGCCGCCGAGACGCCGCTGCGATGGAGCGCATCCCAGAAAAGCCGGCTCTCCTGGTCGCTCCAGCGCCGCACCATGCGCTTCCCCGCCGCGCCAGGAGCGCGCAACGCCCGGAACGGCGCCTTCAAGGCGTTCACGGCCGTCGCCCCGGCGCTTCGTCCATCGGGTCCGGAACGCTCCGTGCCGCCGCGCCGCGCGGCTTGCTCCCTTCCAGCGTGAGCGACTCCAGTTGCAGGAAACCCTCGGGCATCCGCGGCCGGTTGTGCGCCAGGTCGCGAAGCGCCGCGTCGTCGCTCCGGTGCCGGTCACGCTTCACGATGCCGGAGAAGCCGGCGTTCTCGAGCAGCCCGCGCAGGAGCGGCTCGTCGTAGGCGAACGCGATATCCCCGGCCCGCATGAGGTTGTTGATCACGAAGCCCGCCGTCCCGGCCGGCGGCACATGGGCGGCGGCCCACTCGGCATACCCCATGCGCCTCTCCCGCGGCGACGCGAGATCCTTCCTGATCAAATAGTCGAAGTAGAACGGGGCCCGCCACGCGGCGTAACGGTCCTGCGTCGCCGAGCGCTCCCGCCCGTGCAGACCGGTCACGAACGCCAGATCCAGGGTCGTGATGCGCACCTTGCCGCCGGGAGCGAGGACGCGCAGGCACTCGCCCAGCATCGCCGGCACCCTGTGGAACGGAAGGCTGCCGATCATGTGCTCGCCGTAAACGTAGGCGAAGGTGCCGTCCGCGAAGGGAAAGCGCCGTCCCGCATCCAGGCGCATGATGTGCGCGGAACGGGGCGCCAGATCCGAGTTCAGCCAGCCGTCGAGGAGGTTGCCGCCGCAGCCGAGGTGCAGCTTCGGCTGTTCGGCCTCCGCGAGGTAGCGCTTCGCGATGCGGCTGTCGGTGCGGCGCGCGATGCGGCACACGATGCGCGACCCCGTTTGCAGGTGCCGGTACGCGCGGCTTGCCGGCCGGTGCAGCCGCAGGCGCGCGAGCAGCCGTTTGACGGGAGTCTTCATGAGAGCCTGACCTGAAAACGGCCGGGTGATTCCGACATGATGCGCACTCGCCCGACTCGCCGGAACGCGCCCCGGCATGCACGCACCGACGGAGGACCGTCATGCTCCGGAACGGGACCGCCCGCGGGCAGTATACCCGGAACGCGGGGCGACACGAAAGCGGTCCGGCCGCGGGAACGGTTTTCCGTCGCGGCCGGGATCCCGGGGCGGGCGGGATCGCGCGTGCCGCAGTCGCGGGAAAGAGCCCGGGAATGGTGCGGGGGGACGGCGTTTCCGGCCTCGACGGGCATGCCGGTCCCGCCGCGCCGCCCGGCTTCGGGCGGGTGGCGGAAGCGCCCGCCGCGGCGCGCGACGGCGACGGCCGCGCTGCCGGCGCGGGAGAGACCGCGGAGCGGGTGGCGCGCGCGCCCCGCTCCGGCGGTCCTCGTCGCGGGCGGGGTTCCGGGCCGCCCCGGCGCCGCGCTTGCCGGTCCCGGGGTTCCCGCGCTCCCGTTCGATGCGCGGCGCCTCCCGTCGCGGGAGGGCGGGGAATCGCGTTCGTCGCTTCGCGCGGATCCGCCCCGCGGGAACGCCCGCGCCGGCCCGGCGGCGGCGGGAACGGCTTCGGGAGACCCCGCCCGGCGTCGGCCGGACCGCTTTCGCGCCGCCCCGTGTTCCGGGTATGCTGCCCGCGGGCGGTCCCGTTCCGGGGCGTGACGGCCCTCCGTCGGCGCGCGCATGCCGGCGCGCCCTGCGGCGGGTGGGCGTCATGCCGGGATCACGCGACGGTTCCCGGGCCGGGCCCCGGCGTTCCGGGCGGACGTTCCGCCGGGGCGCCGGGACGGAGACGGACGGCCGCCGGCCCGGCCGGCGCGGGAGATCGCGGTGAAACCAGCCAGGATCGCCATACTCAACCACGAACTGTCCGGCGGCGGGCAGGCAAGGGTCGGCGCCAGGCTGGCGGGCGCCTTCGCCCGCCGCGGGCATCCGGTCGACTTCCTGTTCTCGATGTCTCCGGGCCCCGGTCCGGACCAGGTGCCGCCCGCCGTCAACATCGTCGACCTGCGGACCGGACCCGGTCCGCGGCAACTGGTCCGTCTGGCCTGTTTCCTCGCGCTCCATCCGGCCACCCTCGCGGCAGTGCTCTGGAGCGTCCTGCTGACGCCTTTTCCGGTCGCGCGGCCGTACTCGGGCCCGATGTGGGTTTTGCGGGAGATCATGCCTTTTCCCGCTCTGGCGCGGTATCTGCGGCGCGACCGGCCGGACGTCGTCTGCTCCGCCGGGGACCGGGTCAACCTGCATGCGCTGCTGGCGCGGCGCATCGCCGGCGCCGGAACCCGCGTCGTGATCTCCCACCACAATCTCGCGTCGGCGCGCCTTCGCATGCACGCCGCGCGGGTGGGCGGCCGGCGCGCGCCGCGCGGCGGGACTGATGGGCCGCGTCTTCCTCGAGGCCGACGCGATCGTGGCGGTGTCGGAAGCGGCGGGCGACGACCTGGCCCGCACCCTCCGCATCCCGCGGGAACGCATCGCCGTCATCCACAATCCCGTCGTCGGCCCCGAACTGGCGCCTCCCCCGCCCCCGCCCGAACATCCATGGTTCCGCCCGGGCACCCCGCCGGTGATCCTCGGCGCCGGCCGGCTGGTGGACGACAAGGACTTCCCGACGCTGATCCGAGCCTTCGCCCGCGTGCGCCGGCGGAGACCGGCGCGGCTGGCGATTCTCGGCGTAGGGGAGCGGCGCGAGGAGCTGGAGGCGCTGGCGGCGGCGCAGGGCGTCGCGCGGGACGTGACGATGCCGGGCTTCGTCCCCAACCCCTTCGCATGGATGTCCGGCGCCGGCGTGTTCGTCCTGTCGTCGGAGCGCGAAGCGCTGCCCGGAGTTCTCATCGAGGCGATGGCGTGCGGCTGCCCGGTGGTCAGCACCGACTGCCTCGGCCCGTCCGAGATTCTCCGGGGAACGGCCGGTGCCCCCCCCCTGCCCGTCTGTGACGACGCGGCACTGGCAGCGGCCATCGTCGCCGTCCTGGACAACCCTCCGCCGCGGCAGCCGCTGGTCGGGCGGGCCATGGAGTTCACGGTGGAGCGGGCCGCCGAGGCTTACGCCCGGCTCATGTTCCGGGAGGGTCCGCTTCGTGAAGCGTAGGCGCCGCGACGGGATCCCGCCCGCTTCGGCCCGGAGGCCGGACGGACCGGTCACGGGCGTTTCCGGGGCCGCCTCGGGCAAGCCGGAGCGGGGGCCGAAGGCGAGGATCCTGTTCATCGGCGAGCTGCCGCCCCCCCCCCTCCGGGCAGGCGATCAACGGGTACAGGATGTCGAGCGTCGAGATGATCCGGCAGCTGGGCAGCCGGGGGTTCGAGCTGGCCGTCCTCAACCTGTCGCGGGTTCCGCGGGAACGGGAGACCGGCGGCGCTCCGGGCCGGATGCTGTCGTGGTGCCTCCGCCGTCTGGAAAAGCGCGCCGGGAACCCGGCGCGGCTGGCGCGGCTGGTCTGGCGGACCCTGAAGGGAAGCCGCCGCGCCGAGATCGTTTTCTTCCACACCGGTTTCTCCGCCCAGTGGATCGTCATGACGTTCGCCGTCTGGCTGGTCTCGAGGGTCGCGCGACGGCCCCTGGCGCTGCGGTTCGCCGGCGGCGACATGCCCGAACTCCTCGGGTGCGGTCCCCTGGTCCGTTTCCTGGCCGACAGGACCTTTCTGCGCTGTCCGCTGGTCTACGTGCAGACGCGGCGGACGCTCCGGGAGTTCGGCTGCCCGGCCAACTTCCGCTGGCTGCCCAACACCCGGGACATCGAGGCGCCGCGGCGACCGGCCGCTTCGCGCGCGCTCCGGGAGGGCGGGGGGAAGCTCGTCTTCGCCTCCCGCCTGCGCATGGACAAGGGACTGGCGGAGGCGCTGGAAGCGTGCCGCGGCCTGCCCGGGGGCTGCCACCTGTCGGTCTTCGGACCCGTGGCGCCGGACACGGACCTCTCGCTGTTCGATGGTCACCCCGGGGCGACCTACGGCGGCGTGCTGGAGCCGGCGGAAATGGTCCGGGCGCTGCGCGAGCACGACCTGCTGCTGTTTCCGAGCTACTACGGGGGCGAGGGCTATCCCGGCATCATCGTGGAGGCCTTCCAGTGCGGCGTGCCCGTCGTCGCCGCCCGGTGGCGCGACGTTCCCGAACTCGTCCGGCACGAGGAGAACGGGTTGCTCGTCGAGCCCGGGTCGGCCGCAAGCCTGAGGGCTGCGGTCGTGCGGCTACTCGACGACCCCGGCCTGCACCGGCGGCTGTGCGAGGGCGCGGCGCGTACCGGCGCGTTCCTCCGCAGCGCCGTCTGGTTCGACCGGTGTTCCCGGGAGCTGCGCGGCCTGTGCGGCGAGGCCCCCGTGCCCGGCGGGGCCGGCGCCGGAAAGGGGCGAGGGAAGTGACGGCCCCATGGCCGGAGGGTCGCCCGGACAGGTTCCCGGGCCGGGCGTCCGCGGAACCGGGCCGGGGCCGGATGTCGCGCATCGGCCCGGGTAGGCGCTTTTCGGGTTGCCGCGCGACGCCACGCGCCTGTCCGGCGCGCAATCGCGGGAGCTCCGGCAACCGCCCGGGTCCGGTCTCGCCGAGCGTCGGGAGGCGGGGAACCTGGCGATGCGGGCGCGGAGCCGGTGCGCGCCCATCGCCCGGTCTTCCCTTTCGGTCCCGGTCAGTGCCCGGCAGGCCAATTCGATGTCCCGGCGAGCGTGTTCGGAGCGACGAACGCCCTGTCGGGCCCGTCGACGGTCGCGACGAGGAGACCGCGGTCTTCCAGGACCAATCGACGCGTGCGCCCGTGCCGTTCGACCAGACTTCGGTTCGCGCTTCCCGCCGGCGGGAGAACCGGAAGGCCGGTGTCGATGAACGCGTTTCCGGGAAACGCCGAACCAGGTCGCCGAAGGCAGGGAGCGGCGGGTCGGGAATCCGGCCTCGTCGCTGCGGTCGCCGGCTTCCGCAACCTTGAACGCGCGTCCCCTCCATCGGGCGGCCCGGACTCCGGCGGACGCGCGCGGAATCTCCGGCACGCCGGGTTTCCCGTCCCGCGGACGAAAGAGACCGACGGTCGCCTTCCGGGCATCGCCGTGTTCGTCGAACGCCATCCCCTCGACGCCAGGATGCCTGCCCGGTCCGTCCGCATGGAGACCGGCGACGCATTCCCTTGCCGCCCGCACGGTCTCCCTGGCGTCATGACGGACCTCCTGCATCGGATTCCGTGATTTCCCCGTGCTGACGCATCGCCATGCCCGTTGCCAACCGACAGGTTGCGCGACGATCCGGCTCGGGCGGGCGACCCGGAAACCCCGCGTTCGGGCCGCCGGCGGAATTCCGGATTCGAGGAGAAGCGCCGCCTGCGGGACTTCAGCGCGGAGTGTTTCCCCCGGCGCCGTTGCCGGATCCTTTCGTGCGACCGCCGGCGGACCCTGGTCCCGGGTCGGCCAGCATGGCGACGGGAGCGTCGAACGGCCGTTCCCGGAGCGGAAACGGCATGTAGCCGTGGTGCCAGTCGCCGATTCCCTCGTGCCTACCTCTGGAAGGCTCTCCGATACCGCATGCGGATGGCCCTGCCCCTGCCGCTGTTCCATCTGAAGCGCGCGTTGTCGGTCAGCGATCCGGGACGGACACGGGCAAAGGTCAGCGGCCACGGGCGATGCGCGACCCGATCCCCGCCGAACAGGACGCCGAGCCGTCTCTCGAACTCGCTGTCGCTGCCGAAGCGGATCGGATCGAAGAATCCCGCCCGTCGCAGAACCTCGTCTCTGCGGAACACCAGGGAGACCGGGGCGGGATGCAGATAGAACTGGATCGTCGCGGCTCCCCCGGGCGAACCCGCGTTCGGGACCGCCTGCAGGTTGGCCTTCAGGACCAGGGCGCCCTCCGCAGTCATCTGCGCCATGGCGGTCGTCAGCGCGACGGTCCCGGGCGCGGAGGCCAGAACCGCGACGCTCTTTCCGATCCTGTCGGGATGGGACCAGTCGTCGCCGTCCTGGAAGGCGACGAACTCCCCCCCCCCCCCCGTGGGAACGGGGCGTTTCCCAGCGCCCCGCGGTCCCGGCGCGCGCCGGCGGGATCCCGCGGGCTGGACCTGCGCGGCGCGGCCCGGTACCGTGGAATGTCGCGGGCGTGCCCGTGCGTGCCCGTGCGTCCGCGTCCGGAGAGGCCGATGGAGACTGCGCGGAGCGAGACCGGATCCCGGCGTGCCGCCGCCAGGCCCGGGCGGCCGGTCTCCGACCCGTCGGAGTGGCGCGGCGCCGAACTGGCCGCGCGAACCGGGTGGTTCCTGCGTTTCGACGACCGCGAGATCCGCGATCTGCTCGACATGTGCCGCGCGACGAGGGCGGCGGTCGGCGACGATCCCGACAGGCTCGCCGGCATGCCGCCCGGCGCCTTCAACCTCGGCAGGTTCGCCGGAAGGCTCCCGCATGTCCGCGACGAGCTCAAGGATGGCTCCGGGGTGGTCATGCTGCGCGGCCTGCCGGTCGGCGACATGGAGCCGATCGATGCCGCGATCGCCTACTGGGCGATCGGGCGGCAGCTCGGGCAGCCGGTGTCGAACAACCCGCAGGGCGACCTGCTCGGGCACGTGACGGATCTCGGCAAGGACTACCGGGATCCCGGGGTGCGCGGGTACCAGACGCGCGCGGCCATGGACTACCACTGCGACCAGTGCGCTATCGTCGGGTTGCTGTGCCTGCGCACCGCGCGGTCCGGGGGCACGTCGAAGATCGCGAGCTCGGTCGCGGTCTACAACGACCTGCTGGCACGCCGGCCCGATCTCGCGGTGGTGCTGGCGGAACCCCTGTGCTGGTCCAGACACGGCGAGACGGAGGCCGGCGAGGCGGGCCACTACGAGAGCCCGGTGTTTAATTTCCTGGACGGCCGCCTCTGCACGTCGTTCGGCCCGATGCACATCCGCAAGGGCCACGCCCTGCCCGGAACGCCGGATCTGACCGACGCGCAGCGGGAGGCCATAGGCCTCGCGGAGCGGCTCGCGGAGAAGAACCGCCACGAGATCGATTTCGAGGTGGGCGACATCCAGTTCCTCAACAACTTCGTCGTGCTGCACACCCGCGACGAATTCGAGGACTGGCCGGAGCGGGAACGCAGGCGGCTGCTGTGGCGCCTGTGGCTTGCCGACGACGGCCTGCGGCCGCACACCGCCTACGCGTTGCAGTGGCGTCGCGGTGTCCGGCTCGCGAACACGGTCGAGCGCGTGCGATTGTCCTGACGCCGCGATCGTGACAGGGTGCCGGGTCTCAACGGATGAAAGGGATCACGATGTCTGGAACGATGAAGTGCCTCGCGGTCGGGACCGTCGTTGCCTGGGCCGCTCTCGCGTCCGGCCCGGCCCCGGCGGAAACCCTCCGGATCGCGAACTGGGTGCCGTCCGTGCACCACATGACGAACACGCTGGCGTTATGGGCCGACTCGGTGAAGGAGGCGTCCGGCGGGAAGCTGACGCTGGAGGTCGACAAGACGGCGCTGGCCAAGCCGCCCGGGCAGTACGACCTGGCGGTCAACGGCATTCGCGACCTCACCTGGGGCGTGCCCGCCTACACGCCGGGGCGTTTCGTCGCGCTGCGGCTGATGGAGATGCCGTTCCTGTCGCCGAGCGCCGAGGTGGGCAGCGAGGCCGCCTGGGTTTGGTACGAGAGGAACGGCCTGATCGAGAAGGAGTTCGGGGACACCCACCTGATCACGCTGTGGGTCCACAGTCCGGGCGTCCTTCACACGAAGAAGAGAGTCGCCACGCTCGAGGATCTGAAAGGGGTGAAGCTCCGCGTCGGCGGCGGCGGCGTCTTTCTGGCGAAGCAGCTGGGAGCCGTTCCGGTGGCGATGCCGGCGACCAAGGCGCACGAGAGCCTGCTCCGGGGCATCACCGGGGGCGCGTTCTTCCCGTTCGAGGCGATCAAGGGGTTCCGCCTTCAGAAGCTGGTCACCCATCACCTGCGGGTGCCCGGCGGGCTCTACACGGTGCCCTTCTTCCTGACAATGAACAAGAGGAAGTGGGCCTCTCTCGGCCCGGGCGCCAAGGAAGCGCTGAACAAGGCCGGCGGTCGCGCCGGCGCCAAGCTGATCGGGCGCCAGTGGGACGTTGCGGACAAGGTCGGGCTGCAGATCGCCCGGGAAAACGGAAACACGATCGAGGACATCACGCCCGAGGAGCTCGAGAAGTGGACCGCGAGAACCGACCGGATCTTCGTCGAGTACCTCGCGAAGCTGGACAAGGCCGGTCATGACGGCAAGGCGCTGCTCGCCGACCTGAAGGCGACGGTCGCCTCGATCCGCTAGCCGCCGCTCCGCCGTGGCGGCGGTTTCGTGACCGCGGCCCCGGGCCGGGTCTCCGCGCTGACCGGGCGGGCCTCCTCGCGGCTCGCCCGGCTCGGCGCGGTCATGCTCGCGGCGATGACCCTGCTGACCTTCGTCGACGTGCTGGGCCGGGAACTGCTGTCCTCGCCGATCGCGGCCAAGGTCGAGGTCACCGAGCTGCTGATGGGGCTGACGGTCTTTCTGGCCGTCGGCCTGACCACTTTCCTGCGCGGGCACACCCGCGTCGACATCGTCATCTCCCGCCTCCCGCCACGCTGGCAGGGGGCGTGCGACGGCGTCACCTACGCGGTGTCGCTTCTCTTCGTCGCGGCGATCTGCTGGCGTCTCGGCGAACACGCGCTCGCCCAGCGGGGAAAGGGCGATCTGACCCAGATCTGGGAAATCCCCCTGTGGCCGGTGACCGCGGTCATGGTGCTGTGCTCGCTCGTCATGCTAGTCGCGCTGGCGATCCAGTGGATCCGGGCCGTCCGGATCGCCGCCGGAGCGGAGACCGCGGGCGACGCCGGCCCCCTGTCCGGCGCCGACCGGGGCTGAGGCCGCCTTCCCGCGATGGACCCGATCGTCCTGAACCTGGTCGGCCTCGTCGCGATGTTCGCGCTGCTCGCCATGGGCATGCCGATCGGCTTCGCGATGGGCGCCGTCGGCACTGCCGGCGCCGCCCTGCTGATCGGCGCCGGGCCCTCGCTGTCCCTGCTGGGCCTCACCGTCTACGAGACGGTGATCACGAACGAGCTGAGCGTCGTCCCGCTGTTCGTGCTGATGGGCTTCTTCGCGACCGGCTCCGGGCTGTCGGAGGATCTCTACAGGTCGTGCAACACGTGGCTCGGGCACCGGCGCGGCGGCTTGGCGCTCGCGACGATCGGCGGCTGCGGCGCGTTCGCCGCGATCTGCGGCTCGAGCCTCGCGACCGCGGCGACGATGAGCCAGGTCGCCCTGCCCGAGATGCGCCGGTACCGGTACGACGAGCGGCTGGCGACGGGCGCGATCGCCGCCGGCGGCACCATCGGGATCCTGATCCCGCCCAGCGTCATCCTGGTGCTGTACGGCCTCCTCACCGAATCGGACATCGGCCAGCTCTTCGCCGCCGGCATCGTCCCCGGCATCCTGACCGTCGTCGTCTTCATGGCGACGGTGTCGGTCATCGCGCACCGCAATCCGGAGATGGGACCGCCGGGCGAGCGGACCTCGGCGCGACAGAAGCTGGCCGCGGTCAAGGACGTGTGGGCGACCATCCTCCTGTTCGTCCTGGTGATCGGCGGCATCTACACCGGCGCGTTCACGCCCACCGAGGCCGCCGGCATCGGCGCCATGGGCGCCTTCGATCTCGCGGTCAACACCTGGACCCGCGACGCGCCGCCGCGGCGTAGGCGGCTGCTGCGGGCCGCGAACCTCCTGCTCGTCGCCTCGCTGCTGGTCCTGCTCGTCGCCGTCGCCGCCGGCAAGCTGGCCGGAACCGACGGCGTGGACTGGCCCGGCCGGGCGGGACATCTCGCCTATGCGGGCATCCTCGCCGCCCATGCCATCTACGTCTGGCTCGGGCTGCGCGCCGGGACGAGGCTGGGCTTCTGCCTGCTCGAGACGGTCAGGACCACGGCGATGATCTTCACCATCCTGATCGGCGCGATCCTGCTGAACAAGTTCCTCACCCTGGGCGGCCTCGCGGACGCCGCCGGCGGCTGGGTCGCCGGCCTAGGCACGGGGCCGCTCGTGACCATGGCGGTCATCCTCCTGATCTACCTGCTGCTGGGCTGCGCCCTCGACTCGCTCGCGATGATCCTGCTGACCATCCCGATATTCTTCCCGATCGTGCTGCAGCTCGGCTTCGACCCGATCTGGTTCGGCGTCATCGTCGTCATGGTGGTCGAGCTCGGGCTGATCACCCCGCCGGTCGGCATGAACGTCTTCATCATCAAGGGCATGGCGCCCGAGGTTCCGCTGTCCCGGATCTACTCCGGCGTGCTGCCCTTCGTCGTCGCGGAAGTGCTTCTCATCGCGCTCCTGGTCGCGTTCCCCGGGATCGCGACCTGGCTGCCGGGCACGATGGGATAGCGGGAAACGCCGGGGAACGGCTCCGGTGACGGCGGTCGACGTCGCCATCGTCGGCGGCGGGTTCACCGGCGCCGTTCTCGCGATCCACCTGTCGTGCGCGGCCGAACGGCCGCTCGAGGTCGCGGTCGTCGAGCCGCGCGGCCGGCCGGGCCGCGGTCTCGCCTACGACACCGCCGACCCCGACCACCGTCTCAACGCGCCGCTGGAGGTGCATCTCGTCCACCCCGACGCGCCGGGCCACCTGCGGGACTGGCATGCCGCGCGGGTCGGCCCGGCGCGCGATCCCGAGGCGCTGGCCGCGGACGGCGGCGTCTACATGCGGCGCGGGGATTTCGGGCGCTACGTGGAAGAGCGGTTCCGCGCCCATGTCGACGGCAACCCCTCGGGATCGACGATCCGGCACGTCCGGTCGCGCGCTCTCGCGGCGAGGCGGACGCCGGACGGCTACACGCTGGCGCTGGACGACGGCACCGAACTGTCCGCCGGGCTGGCGGTCCTCGCCTCCGGCCACGATCGTCCGCGGGCGCCGCCGCCCCTCGACGGCGCGGTTTCGGAGGATCCCGGCTTCGTCGCCGACCCTTGGGACACCGCCCGGCTCCGGGAGATTCCCGCCGATGCCAGGGTGCTGCTGCTCGGCACTTCGCAGACCGCCTCCGACGCGATCGCGGTGCTGCTGCGGTCCGGGCACAGGGGCCCCGTCGCCGCGGTCTCGCGCCGCGGCCTGCGTGCCCGGCGGCGGCCGGCGGCCGTTCCCGGTCCGCCGCCGGACGTCGCTGCGCGGGTGGTCCGGCCGGTTTCGCTGTTCGTCGAGGCGCACGGCCGGCAGACGAGCGTGCGCGGCCTGCTGTGCACGCTGCGCGCGGAGGCGCGCCGGGCGGAGGCCGCCGGCGGCAGTTGGCTGGAGCCCTTCGGCGATCTCAGGGACTCGGTCTGGGATCTCTGGCCGGCCCTGCCGCTTGCGGAGAGACGCCGCTTCCTCCGCCATCTGCGCGTCTGGTACGATGTCCACCGCTTCCAGCTCCCGCCGCAGGTCGAAGCCCGCATCGCCCAAGCCGAGGCCGCCGGGCAGGTCTCGTTCGAGGCGGCGTCCTGCGTGTCGGCGGCGCGCGACGGCGGCGCGTTCTCGGTCGTTCTGCAACCCAGGGGCGGCGGCGGGCGCCACCGGGAAACCTTCGACGTCATCGTGAACTGCACCGGACCGGGCATGCGGCCGGACCGCTCGGCGAACCCCTTCGTCAAGGCGCTCGCGGCGCAAGGGCACGCGGTGCCCCATCCGGTCGGCGCCGGCTTCAGCGTCGACGGGGAATGCCGCGCGATCGGCGCGGGCGGACGCGCCGACCCGCGTCTGCGGATCGTCGGTCCGCCGACCTACGGCGCGTTCGCCGACCAGCAGGGGGCGTCGTTCATCACGCTGCGGCTGTGCCGGATCGTTCCCGGCATTGTCGCGTCGCTCCGCCGTTCCCGCCGGTGACGAGGAGTCCCGGCTTTCCTGCCGCGCGGCCCGGGCTCTTCCCCGAGCCGCGGGAACGGGTCGGCTTGAACGGGACGCCGGGATCGGTACAATGTCTATCCCAGCGCCATGGGGACCGCCTCCCGTCGGGGTCGCGGGAAACCCGACCGAATCACGGAGCGCCTGCGATCGCCGGGGAAACCCGGCGGCCACGGCGACGGGTTTCCCTCGAACGCGGAAGCCTGCAAGCGGATCGGAAGGACTTCCGTGCTCGCCGACTTTCGACCGCGTGAAGAAGGCCCCGTCACTATCGTGTTCGGCACGTTCGCTTGGCGGCACACCGTCGCGCGGTGGGCCGAGCACGCCCGTCGGGCCGGCTGCTCGCACTACCGCATCGTGTGCATGGACGACGGTCTCGCGGAGTTCCTCCGGGAGCGGGGCGAGGCGCACCGGGCCGTCGCTCTTCACGACCTCGTGCCGGACGCCCCGGGAACGGATTTCTACGCCATGGACCGGCGCGGGCGTCTTCGGGTGCTGACCCCGCTCAGGGTGAGGCTCTTCGTTCGCCTCGCCGCCGCCGGATGCGATTTCATCCACAGCGACGCCGATGCGTTCTGGCTCCGTGACCCTCGGCCCTGGCTGGCCGCCCGGACGGACCACGATCTCCTCTGCTCCCAGGGAACCACCTTTCCGCGCGCGCACTATCACCGCCATCGCTTCACGCTCTGCGCCGGGTTCTTCCTCTGCCGCGCGAACGAGAGAACCCTGGCGTACTTCGAGAAGGTGCTCGCCCTCGCCGAACGGCATCTGTCCGACCAGGTCGGCATGAACGCCGAACTGCTGGCCGATCCGGAGGGGAGATGGCACCTTGCGCGACCGGCTCCGGCCGTCAGGTGGAGGTCCGCGTGGGGCCGCCCGCCGCTCGAGAGGCTCTTCCTGCGGTGCGCGCTCCGCGTGCTGCGGCGTCCGGCTCTCCGGACGCTCGCCAACGGCCTGCTCCGTCTCGCGGGGTGCGACTGGATCCTCACCAGTCCGGAGATCATCGACGGACGCTTCGCGGGCGGACTTCGCGTCGGCATCATTCCCATGCACGTCGTCGCGCGCGGGAGATTCCGGGGCTGGGACGAGCCGCTGGTCCTGCACGACTCGGAGAACGGACCACGGCCCCCGCGCCGTTCCCGCATCCCCCCCCCCCCCCCGCTGAAACGGCGCCCGAGCCTGTCCCGCGCTTCCCGGTCGCGGACGGTTTCGGGCGTTGCGGTTGACGCGCGACGGCCCGGTCCGCGGACCCGCGGCCCGGAGCGGGAGGCCGGGCTGAAGGCGCCGGATGCCGCTGCCGGCGGACCGGCGGCGGGGTGATCGCGCCGCGACGGGCGTGCCGTCCGGAGCGCCGCGGCGCGGAACGTGTCCGCGCATGCCGCGGCGTGAACCGGCGCCGCGCGCGACGGCGGCTTGGGGGAGACACGGCATGGCCATCGCGGCATGCGACACGGCAGGCGCCGCGAAACGGCTCGGCGGGGATCGTGGTTCCGGAGGGAGCGGGCATCGCCGCGACGGTGCGTGGCGGGCCGGTCGGCAGCGTCGCCGCGAAGGAGGATCCCTCCCTTTTTCGCAACGGCGCGGAACATCTTCGCGGGGACATGAACCGCCTCCGCGAAAGGGGTCGCCTCCGGGATCGAGACCCCGGAGGACAGGCCGGAGGCGCGGACCGTCGCGGCCGTCGCCGTGCCGCGGTCTCTTCCCCGGATTTTCCGCCGCCGCTTCCGGGCGCGGCGGGCGCCGCGCATCGGCCTTGCTCCGGGCGCCGCCCGGTGCCCGGATTCTCCTCCGCATGCTCCGGCGTTGTGATTCCCGGCACCGCGGCCTACACTCCGCCGTCGCGGCCCACGGACCGGTCCCGGCACCCTGTCTTTCATGGAATCGGAGCGGGCGTGAAGGAGCGCGGGGCGGCCCGGGCGGCGGGCACGCCAGGGCGATGTCCGGGCCGCGGCGCGGGGGTCCGGCGAGAAGAGGATGGCCGCCCGCACCCTGATTCGCCGCCGTGCCGGGCGCTCGCGCCAGGCGCCGGGGCTGCCGGGACGGGCTTTCGCGACATCGGGGACACGGGATCATGCCGCCCGACCAGCTCGAAATTCCACGGAACCCGGAACCGGAACGTCTTGATGCGTTCCAGGTGTTCCTGCGCATCCGGAAGAGCAGGGAGGAGGGGAAGCCGTTTTCGCTGATCCGGCTGGGTTCCGGCGAAGCCGCCCTGCTGGGGTGGCCCGAAGTCGCGTCCATGCAGGAAGTGGCCGCGACCATGTCGTCGAACTGGTTCGACAGACCCACCTGGAAGTGGCAGGTGACGAACCTGTTCAAGGCGGTGCGCGACCGGAAACTGCATCCGATACGCAGGGCGGTGCTTGATCTGGCGCATCGGGGCAGACAGTACGGGGCCGGTCACGGTCCGCCGCGAATACGTATCGGATTCACGCCAAGACACACCATGAAACCCAGGACGGTCTGGGACGAAAAGGATGTCGCCGCGCTGTCGGACGCTCTCAGGCGCTCGGTGGCGAACGCCGACATCGTCGGCGTCCCGGGCAGGGAAGACGCCGATCCCATGTCCGCGACGATCGGGACGTCGCTGACCCGCTTCAGCCTGCTGGCGGAGTCGGCGTCGCTGACCCATGCGAACGTCAACCGGTTTCTCAACGACGCCCTGCTGTACAGGCCGATGCTGGAGAAACTGGATTTTGTCGGAATCATTTCCAGTCGCGACATCGAGGAGAGGATGAAACGGGTTTTCGGCATCGGGGAGGTGCGGCAGTACAAGGTTCGGAGCGAGCCGTGGTTTCCCAACAACGTGCCGATGCGCCACTACCCGGAGCGTTTCAACGAGCTTCGGGAAACTCTCGAAGTGCCGTACGCCGGAGCGCTGTTCCTCGTCGGCGCCGGCGTTTTTGGCAAGATGTACTGCGACTGGATCAAGCGGAGGGGGGGGGTGGCCGTCGACGCGGGATCCCTGTTCGACGCCTGGGCCGGCTTCGGGCGGGTCATCAGCCGGACGAGTCGGCTGGATGCGTACGGCATGTACAGGAGGATCGGGCGGATGGAGGCCGTCGGCCGCCACAACGCCATCATGGACCACGAAGGAAGCGGCGGTCCGAGGGCGGATCCCGACAGCGGCTATCTCGGCGACCTTCCGGATCGTTGGTAGAAGTCGCGTAGCCTGACGGTGACGCCGGGAGCGCGGCGCGCGACGACCGGCGTTTCCCGGCCGGAGGCGGCCGCGCCGTTCGCGGGCCGGGCGGGGCGGCCCTTCGCGCGGATGTCCCGGCCGCGCCGGATCCGCGTCCCGGCCGCCGGAGTCACACTCCGGCCGACGCCGCGGCCAGGGTGTCGGTTTCCATGTCGTCGTCCCGCACCGCGCCGATCAGCTCGCTGACCCGTGCGATGCCGCGCTCCCCGCACCAGGCTTCCAGGTCGTCGATGATCGTCGTCAGGGCGGTCGGGTTGCGGAAGCCCGCGTAGCCGATCCCGACGGCCGACGCGCCGGCGAGCATGTACTCGACGACGTCCTCGGCCTTGGTCACGCCGCCGATCCCGATGATCGGGATCCGCACCGCCTTTGCGACCTGGTAGACCATGCGCAGCACGATCGGCTTGAGGGCGGGCGACACCATGCCGCCGAACTTGTTGCCAAGCGCCGGCCGGAAATTGTCGGTGCGGATCTTGAGCGAGAGAAACGTGTTGGCGATGGCGAGCGCGTCCGCGCCGGCCTCCTCGGCCGCGAGCGCGACCGACACGATGTCGCCGGCGTTGGGCGAGAGCTTCGCCCAGACCGGCTTGTCGGTGGCGGCGCGGATGGCGCGCATCACCTCCTTGGTGTGGTCTTCCTGGAGCGCGAAGTTCCCGCCGGTCGCGTTGCGCGTCGGGCACGAGATGTTGCATTCGATGACGTCGACGTCCGGCACGCTCAGCTCCGCCGCGAGCGCCGCGAACTCCTCGACGGACTCGGAGGAGACGCTGACCACCAGGGGCGGCTCGAAACGGGCGTACTCGGGCACGATGTGGTCGAGGAAATAGCGGATGCCCTTGCCCGGGAGACCGATGGACTGGATGATCCCGGCCTCGGTCTCGGCCATGCGCGGCGTCGGGTTCCCGACGCGCGGCTCGCGGCAGATGGTCTTGGCCACGAGCGCGCCGAGCCTGTTGAGGTCGATCACGTCGGCGTACTCCCAGGAGAACGCCCCCGACGCCGGCTGCACCGGGTTCCGGAGCGTGAGGTCGCCGATCCTCACCGAAAGGTCTACCATCCCACGGCCTCCTGCATGTCGAAGACCGGACCCTCGCGGCACACCCGCCGCAGGATCCGCCGACCGTCGACCTCGAACGTGCGCACGCAGACATAGCAGGCGCCGAACCCGCAGACCATGATCTGCTCCATGGCCACCTGGCCGGGTATGCCGTGCTCCCTGCCGAGGCGCTGCATCAGCTTGAGGAGGCGGTTGGAGCCGCAGGTGAAGAAGGCGTCGGCCTTCCCGGCGGCGACCAGGCCGGCGAGGATCGCCTCCACGTTGGCGACGTCGCTGGTGGCGTCGGAGTCGAGAACGGCGACCGTCCGCGACCCGAGGGCGGAGAAGAGTTCCTCCGACATCAGCACGTCGGGGTTGCGGGCGCTGAGGACGGCGGTGACGCCGACGCCGCTCTCCGCCGCGAGCTGGGAAAGCGGCGCCAGGGTCGCGAGCCCGACGCCGCGCCCGAGAACGACGATGTTCCTCCAGCCGGGTTCGAGGCGGAAGCCCGTGCCGAGCGGTCCGGTGATGTTGAACCCGTCTCCCGGCGCGAGCGTCGAGATGCCGCGGGTGCCGCGCCCCTCGCGCTTGTAGAGGAACTCCAGCCGCCCGGCGCCGCGGTCGATCCGGTAGACGCTCATCGGGCGGCGCATCCAGACCTCGGCGCCGTCCGGGGACGGGCACAGGAGATGGAAGAACTGCCCGGCCCGGGCCTTCATCGCCCGTTCGTGCACGTCGACGGCGATGCGGAGATACTCCCCGGCGACCGGTTCGTTGGCGGCGACCACGGAAAGGAGCTCCGCCGCCGGGCGTTCCGGAAACGGGTCCGGATCGCCGATCCGCAGCGCCGCGGTGGTGTAGTTCAGGTTGGGTTCGGGCGTCGTCATGCCGTCGGGCCGTTCCTGCCGGGGCGGACCCAGCCGCCACGGGAGCAGTCTAGCACATGTAACAAAAAAGGGAAAAACGCTTTTTTCCGTTACGGCGCGATTCCGTACACCAGCGTCACGCTGATGCGGCGGTTCCCGTACCCGTCCGCGAAACGCGGCGCGTCCGAGCCGTGCGCGAGCCGCGATTCGAAGAGCGCCGCACGGTTCTGCCGGTACGGGACGCGCTCCGTCGCGTCGGCGTGGCGGGCGGCGAAGGCCGCGAGGGCGGCCGACTCCGCGCCGATTTCGGCGTCGGGCGGGGGAGGGGCCGTGCAGACCACGAGGCCGCCGCGGCCGGGGGCGAGGTTGGCGTCGTCCGGCGTGACCCAGAAGTTGAGGCTGACGGCGCCGCGGTCGGCATGGAGGCCGATGGCCCGGCCGCCCTCCAGGCTCTTGAACGCCCAGGCCTGCGACAGCGGGTGCGCGCCGAGGATCTCCGGGAACCGCGCCCGGACCTCGTCGGCGATCTGCAGCACGAGCGGACAGGCGAGACCGTCCTCGAGATAGGCGGCGACGAAGCCGTCGATGTGCTCGAAGTCGTACCAGATCGTGCTCTCCAGAAGGTATTTCCGCAGCGACCGGAGCGCGGGCGCGGACAGCAGGCCGTCGAACCACGCCGCTCCGGTTCCGCGGGCGCGGTATTCGGCGGTCGCGGCGGCGGCGTCGAAGCCGCCGAGGGCGCCGCCGGGGATCTCGGGAGCCTCGGCGAGATGGTAGGGCGTGTTGTAGATCCCGGAGAGATCCTCGAGCCGTTCGCCGTCGAGTTCGACGACGCCCGGGCCGAGCGTCCCGGCCGCCGCCTCGAAGGCGCGGGCGTGAAGCGCGAAGGGCTTGCGGGGGCGCGCGCCCGAGGCGAGATGGCGGAACTGCTCGGCGTCGTGCCGGAGCTTGGCGCGGGTCGCGCGGACGAGCGACCGCGCGGCGATCCCGGTGCGGTCGTCGCCGCGCCGCAGGTCGAGCGTGCGCGCGAAACGGTCCAGCGCCCGGCCGCGGTCGCCCGCGGCCAGCCACAGGAAACCCAGCGTCCGGTGGGCCTCGTAGAACCCGGGTTCGGCGGCGGCGGCGAGCATGCAGCTCCGGCGCGCCTCGTCCGGGCGCCCGAGCGCGAGCAGGGCGCCGGCCCGGTTGAAATGCGCCGACGCGTAGCCCGGGTCGGCGGCGAGCGCCCGGTCGAAGCAGGCGACGGCGTCCCCGCGGCGTCCGGCCTCGGCGCGCACCACGCCGAGATTGTGCCAGATCCCGGGGTGCCCGGGCGCCAGGTCGAGGGCCTCGCGGTAGCGCGCCTCGGCGGCCGCGAGGTCGCCGGCCCCGTGGCGTTCCCCGGCCTCGCGGACCAGGGCCTCGACCCGCTCCCGCGAGGCGGCGCTCACGTCGGGAGCCGCGCCATCAGCCCGCGCAGGAACGCCGCCCCCGCCGGCCCCTTGCGGGCGCGACGCCACATGTCCTCGATGACGCGCTCGTGGAGCGCGAGCGCCTCGGGCGCCGAGGTGATCATCGCGATGCCGCCGAGCACGTTGGGCTGCTCGCCGAGCCTGTAGGGGCTGAGGGCGAGGATTCTGCGGTCCGACTGGCGGAAGACCTGGAAGCCGGCGTGGGGCAGGGTGCCGGGCACGATCCCGATCTGGACGCCGATCGGCTCCTCTTCCATGAGGGCGGCGAGATGGTCGGCCTCGGCGCGGGCGCGGGCGCGGCGTTCCGCGAGAACCCGTTCCGGAAGATCGAGGCGGCCGACGAGGCCGTTGCGCAGGAAGCGGTCGATCTCGGCGCCAGAGATCAGGTTGAGGACGCCGGGCCGGCGCGCGCGCCACGTCTCCTTGCGTTGCCGCAGGATCGGCAGGAGGTCGCGGATCCGGGCGAGCGCGCGCTCGCGGTCGACATCGTCGGGCACGCTCTCGAGCAGCATCTCCTCGACGGCGTCGGAGAATCCGTCCGACGCCAGCAGGAACGACACCGGCCCGGCCAGCACCACGATGTGGTCGGCGGACTCCTCGATCTGTCTCAGCCTCTCGAAGAATGCGACCGCCGAGGGAACGTACTCGACGCCGACGCCGAGCAGCGTCGGGACGGACACCCCCAGAAGGGCGGACAGGCGCTCGAGCGTTCCGATCTTGACGAGCTCGCCCTTCTCGAGGCGGTAGAGCGCGGTCCGCGAGATCCCGAGGCGGTCCGCCACGTCCCCGGCGCCGAGCCCGCTCGCGAGGCGGAAGGCCTTGAGCCGGTCGCCGATGTCGTCGAACCTGATGGCCATTGGCGGCTCGCCGGGCGGACGGGCGCCGCTCAGTTCCGGTCGTCCGCCGGGCCGGGCCGCAGGCGGACGGTCCGGAGTTGCCTTCCGGTCTCGGCGTCGATAACAATGAGGCGCGACTCGCCGTCGGGAAGGGCCACGCGCACGACGATCCGGCCGTCCCCCGTCCGCGTCTCCCGCACCTCGCCGCCGGGCGGCAGGACGACGGCGGCGTCCCGCGGCGGCTCCGGAAGCCCGAGGGCGGCGACGACGAGGGCCGCGGTCCCGCAGACGACGAGCACGCCCATGGCGACCACCAGCACCTTGAGCCAGCGCGACGGAGCGGAGGCGGCGTCGTGACGGGCGGACATCGGTCCCTGGCCGTTGACGGGTGAGGCTTCCGCCGGGATCGTCCGCCTCGCCGTTCCCGGGGAGATGGCGGGCGAACGCGTCGACCGGACCCTGGCGCTGATGCTGCCGGAGCGTTCGCGCTCCGAACTCAAGCGCCTGATCACCGGCGGATTCCTGACCGGCGAGGACGGGCGGACCGTAGACCTGCCGTCGCGCCGCGTCAAGCCGGGCGAGCGTTTCGCGCTCCGCGTGCCCCCCGCCGCCGCCGCCGGCCCGGAGGGCGAGCGGATCCCGCTTGCCGTCGTCTTCGAGGACGAGCACCTGGTGGTGGTGGACAAGCCCGCCGGCCTGGTCGTGCATCCCGCGCCGGGCAATCCGCGCGGGACGCTGGTCAACGCGCTGATCGCGCATTGCGGCCCGAGCCTGAAAGGCATCGGGGGCGTGCTGCGGCCCGGCATCGTGCATCGGCTCGACAAGGACACCAGCGGGCTTCTGGTAGCCGCAAAGACGGCCCGCGCCCATGACGGGCTCGCCGCCGGCTTCGCCGAGCGGTCGGTCGCGAGGGCCTACGCCGCCTTCGTCTGGGGGGCGCCCGACCCCGCGCGGGGCGAGATCGAGGGCGGCATCGGCCGCGACCGCGCGAACCGCAAGAGGATGGCGGTGGTGACGGCGGGGGGGCGCCCGGCGCTGACCCGCTACCGCACCGAGGCGCGCTACGCGGACGGTGCGGCCGCGAGGCTCGAGTGCCGCCTCGCGACCGGGCGGACGCACCAGATCCGGGTGCATCTCGCGTGGCGCGGGTGTCCGGTCATCGGCGACCCCGTCTACGGCGGCGGCCCGGCGCGGGCCAGGCGCTCGGCGCTGCCGCCCGGGCCGCGCGCCGTCGCGGCGGGGCTCGGCCGCCAGGCGCTGCACGCGCGCCTTCTCGGCTTCCGCCATCCCGTCACGGGCGAGGACATGACGTTCGAGAGCGCCCTTCCCGACGACCTCAGGATCCTGGCCGGGGCGTTGCGGGAGGCCGGAAGCTCCGGCGGCCGCTGATTCCGCGCCGGCGCTTCCGGAGGACGGGAGCGGTCCGGGACGTCCGAAGCGGTTCTCCGCGGGAGCGCGCCGTTCGGGCGGTTTCGGGTGCGGCGGTCGACGCGCGACGACCCGGTTCGCGGGCCCGCGGCTTCCGGTCCGGGCGGAAGGTCGATGGAAACCGGCCCGTTCCGGCGACCGGCACGACCGGGGCCGCGGGGCGGGAAGGGGGAAACCGGGCGACTTCGCCGGGCGCGGGGTTCCGGTCTTCGGGGCCGGCGACCGCGCTCCCGCTCCCCGGGAAGCGGGCCGCGCCGAAGGGCGGCCTCGGGATCCGCGGGATCCGGCGGCGACCGCCCACGTCGCGGATGCCTGGAATTCGAGGCCGAGCTTCATCCCGGGCGCATGTTCCGGGCCCGCCCGGAGATCCCGCCTCTCCCGGTGGATCTCGAGGCCGAACCGGCGGCCGGCGCCCGTCGGCCGCAGTTCCGTTCCCAGGCGCAGGCGGGTGCCGTCGCCGTCCTGGACGACGACGGTCACCGTGCTGTCCGGCTCGGTCGCCGAATCGTCCACGGTCGGCACCGCCCGACCGTTTTCGGGCCGGGATCCGGGCGCGGGATCCCGGTCCCGGAGGGCCCCGGCGGGGCGGCCGGACCCGGAGCCCGCCCTGGCCCGCTTTCCGGCGGGCGTTCGGGCCGCGCTTGAAAGCGCTCGATCCGGTCCATATCTTGAGAGGATGGACGGGACGGCCCGGGGCCGCGGAGCCCGTCCCGACGGGCCGCGACGCGGGCGGCAAGGAGGAAGCGACGGCCATGGGCGCGAACGTTCCCGCCGCGCCGGGTTTCGATCCCGAAACCAACCTCGCGCGGTATCTGAGCGAGATCCGCAGGTTTCCGATGCTCGACGCGGAAACCGAGTACATGCTCGCCAGGCGCTGGCGCGAGCACGGCGACGCCGACGCCGCGGCCGAGCTGGTGAAGAGCCACCTGCGGCTGGTCGCGAAGATCGCCAGGGGCTACCAGGGGTACGGGCTGCCGCTCGGCGAGATCATCTCCGAGGGCAACGTCGGCCTGATGCGGGCGGTGAAGAAGTTCGAGCCCGACCGCGGGTTCCGCCTCGCGACCTACGCGCTGTGGTGGATCCGGGCGGCGATGCAGGAGTACATCCTCAGGTCGTGGTCGCTCGTGAAGATCGGCACCACGGCCGCGCAGAAGAAGCTGTTCTTCAATCTCCGCCGCCTCAAGGGCGAGATCCGGGCGATGGAGGACGGCGACCTGCGGCCGGAGAACGTGGAGGAGATCGCGCGGCGCCTCGACGTCGGCGAGGACGAGGTGGTCAGCATGAACCGGCGCCTGGCCGGTTCCGACGCCTCGCTCAACGCGTCCGCCGGGGCCGCTTCCGACGGCGAGTGGCAGGACTGGCTGGTCGACGAGACGCCGAACCAGGAGGAGGTTCTCGCCGCCCGCGACGAGATGGTCGAGCGTCACCGGCTCCTGGTCGAGGCGATGGGCGGTCTCGACGACCGCGAGCGGCGAATCCTGTCGGCGCGCCGCCTCCAGGAGGAGGCGGCGACGCTCGAGCAGCTCAGCCGGGAGCACGGGATCTCGCGCGAGCGCGTGCGCCAGATCGAGGCCCGGGCGTTCGCGAAGCTCCAGAAGGCGATGCGGCCGGCCGTCGTCGGCGTCGCGCCGGCCTGACCGGCCCGCGCTCAGCCCGAGAACGGGTCGCGGACGAGAATCGTGTCGTCGCGCTCCGGGCTCGTCGACAGAAGCGCGACCGGCGCGCCGATCAGCTCTTCGATGCGGCGCACGTACTTGACGGCCGTCGCCGGCAGCGCCGCCCAGCTCCGCGCCCCGCGCGTGCTTTCCGCCCAGCCCTCGAGCGTCTCGTAGACGGGCGCGACCTCCTCCTGGAGGCGGCGGTCCGCCGGCAGGTGGCCGAGGGTCGCGCCGGCGTGGCGGTAGGCGACGCAGACCTTCAGCTCGTCGAGCCCGTCGAGCACGTCGAGCTTCGTCAGCGCGATGCCGTCGATGCCCCCGACGGTGACGGCCTGGCGCACCAGCACCGCGTCGAACCAGCCGCAGCGCCGCCGGCGTCCGGTGACGGTGCCGAATTCCCGGCCCCTCTCGCCGAGCCGCGTTCCGACCTCGTTGTCCTGCTCGGTCGGGAACGGGCCGGCGCCGACCCTGGTCGTGTAGGCCTTGG
This sequence comes from Alphaproteobacteria bacterium, assembly GCA_965214975.1. Taxonomy (GTDB): domain Bacteria; phylum Pseudomonadota; class Alphaproteobacteria; order MPNO01; family UBA830; genus JAJEBT01. The sequence goes on along the minus strand of OZ244055.1, from coordinate 2,465,858 downwards.
TGATGCCCAGGACGTAGCCCCCCGCGCCGGCCCCGACCCCGGATCCCGCGGCGAGCTGGCCGGCGACGGTGTTCGACGACGTGACGAACGGATAGGTGCCGTGGTCGACGTCGAGCATGAAGCCCTGGGCGCCCTCGAACAGGATCCTGTCGCCCCGGCGGCGGCGCGCGTCGAGCTCGCGCCAGACCGGCCCGGCGTAGGCGAGCAGGTCGGGGGCGACGGCGCGGAGATCCGCGACCAGCGCGTCGCCGTCGACCGGGTCGAGGCCGTGGCCGGCGTTGAGCGCGTCGTGATGGGCGAGCAGGCGGGCGACGCGCTCGGCGAGAGCGTCGGGGGACGCGAGGTCGCAGACGCGGACGGCGCGGCGCCCGACCTTGTCCTCGTAGGCGGGGCCGATGCCGCGGCCGGTGGTCCCGATCGCGCGGGCGCCGCGCGCCGCCTCCCGGGTGCGGTCGAGCGCGCCGTGGAGCGGCAGGATCAGGGCCGCGTTCTCGGCGATTCTCAGGGTCCGGGGGGTGACCTCGACGCCCAGTCTCCGGACTTCCGCGATCTCGTCGCGGAGCGCCCACGGGTCGATCACGACGCCGTTGCCGATGACCGAGAGCTTGCGGCGCACGATGCCGGACGGAAGAAGGCTGAGCTTGTAGGTGTTCTCGCCGACGACCAGGGTGTGGCCGGCGTTGTGCCCGCCCTGGAAGCGCACGACGACGTCCGCGCGCTCGGAAAGCCAGTCGACGATCTTGCCCTTGCCCTCGTCGCCCCACTGCGATCCGACCACGGCCACGTGGGTCATCCGCCGGCGTCCTCCGCGACCGGCGCCGGACGTCCGTCGGCGAGCACGTGGCCGCAGCCGAGCCGCCGGGCCTCGGCCGCCGGGTCGGCGGCGTCCGAGAGGTCGAGGACCGTCACCCAGCCCTCGCGCCGCAGCGCCTCCGCGGCCTCGCCGCCGGTGTCGGCGGGAATCAGGATCCTGGCCGGGCGCTCGGGGTCGGGCAGCACCCGCAGCATGGTGTCGATGTAGAGCGTGAACCCGGTCGCGGGCTCGCTGCGCCCGCCGTCGCCGAGCGACGCGACGTAGCGCCCGCCCGAGCCGATCTCGCCGCGCTCGTTGCGGCAGAAGAAGGTGAAGCTCACGCCGGCATGGTACTCGAAGCCGCGGTTCTCGACCGGGTCGATGGTGACGTCGAGATCGGGCCGGCGCTCGGAGAGGCCGGCGAACACGGTGCGCAGGCGGTCGAGCTCCCGGGCCGCGGCCGCCGGCAGCGACAGCCTGCCGAGGATCCCGAGAGCCTGCTCGGCGGGGCCGGTCCCCTCGAGCAGCAGGCACAGGACGTCGGCGACCGGGGTTCCGGTCTCGCGCACCGCGCCGGCGTCCTTGCGGTCGAGCGCCTCGCGGAGGGCCTCCCGCCGGTCGCCGGAGATGTCGGTTTCCGCCAGAAGGAGGGGCACCAGGGGCGGCACCGTCAGGTCGAGGGACAGCTTCGGCAGGCCGATCGCGCGCAGCGAATCGGCGGCCATCTGGATGATCTCGATGTCCGCCGCGGCGCCTTCGGCGCCGATCAGCTCGGCGCCGGCCTGGGCGATCTGCCGTTCCGGGCGCAGCTGGGCGCCGCGGACGCGGAGCACCTCCCCGGTGTAGCCGAGCCGGAGCGGCCGCGGCGCGCCGGCGAGCCGGGTCAGGGCGATGCGGGCGATCTGCGTGGTCATGTCCGCGCGCACGCCCATCATGCGCCGCGACACCGGGTCCATCAGGCGGAACGTCTCGCCGGTCATGGCCGCGCCGGCGCCGCTCATCAGCCCTTCCTCGAACTCGACGAGCGGCGGCTTGATCCGCTCGTAGCCGCAGCCCGCGAAAGCCGCGGCCAGGGTCTCGCGGATGCCGGCCTCGAAGGCCGCCTCGGGAGGAAGGATGTCGCGGAAGCCCGAGGGCAGCAGGGCCTTGTGCCGGAACTCGTTCACGAGCCGCCTCCCCCGCCGATCCGCGCGCGCTTCCGGCCCGGCCCGTCAGAAGGACAGGGGCTTGACGCGCACGACGTCGGGCAGCCCTCGGAGCTCGTCGATCAGGCCCGCGGGCAGCTCGCCGTCGATCTCCACGAGCGCCAGCGCGTCGCCGCCGGGCCCGGCCCGGCCGAGCTGGAACGTCGCGATGTTGACCCCGGCGTCGCCGAGGGCGGTGCCGAGGCGGCCGATGAAGCCGGGCCGGTCGCGGTTGACGAAGTACAGCATGCTGCGGCCGAGCTCGGCCTCCACCGGGATGCCGTCGATCTCGACCACGCGCGGCCGGTCGTGGGCGAACAGCGTTCCCGCCACGCCGTGGCTCCCGGTCTCGGTCGCGAAGCTCAGGCGGATCAGGGTCTGGAAGTGGTCGGAACGCTCGTGGCGGGTCTCCGTGACGTCGATCCCGCGCTCGCGCGCGAGGATCGGCGCGTTGACCATGTTGACCCCGACCGACAGCGGCGACAGCAGCCCCTCGAGCAGGTGGCTCGTCACCGGGCGCGCGTTGATGCCGGCGGCGTGGCCCTCGTACTCGACCGTGACCGAGCGCGGTCCGCTGTCCATGATCTGGCCGGCGAGACCGCCGAGCTGGCGGGCGAGGGTCATGTAGGGCCGGATCGTCGGCGCCTCCTCGGCCGAGATCGACGGCATGTTGACGGCGTTGACCACGGCGCCGTCGTTCAGGTAGTCGGACATCTGCCGCGCGATCTGCAGCGCGACCTTCTCCTGCGCCTCCGAGGTCGCGGCGCCGAGATGGGGCGTGGCGACGACCCGGTCCATGCCGAACAGGCTGTAGTTCTCCGGCGGCTCGGGCGCGTAGACGTCGACCGCGAAGCCCCCGACCCGGCCGCTCTCGAGCGCCTCCCTGATGTCCGCCTCGACCACCAGCTCGCCGCGCGCGCAGTTGACGATCAGCACGCCCTCGCGCATTTGCGCGAGGCTGGCGGCGTCGACGATGCCCGCGGTGTCGTCCGTCAGCGGGGTGTGCAGCGTGACGACCTCGGCGCGCGCGAACAGCTCCTCGAGCGGAACCTTCTCCACGCCGAGCGAGGCCGCGCGTTCCGGCGTCAGGTAGGGGTCGGCGGCGATCACCTTCATCTTCAGGCCGATGCCGCGCTCGGCGACGATGGTGCCGACGTTGCCGCAGCCGACGACGCCGAGCACCTTGCCCGTGAGCTCGGTCCCCATGAAGCGGGACTTCTCCCACGCGCCCGAATGCGTCGACTGGTTCGCGAGCGGGATGTGCCGCGCCAGCGCGAACATCATCGCGATCGCGTGCTCGGCGGTCGTGACCGAGTTGCCGAACGGCGCGTTCATGACCACGATGCCGCTCGCCGAGGCGGCGGCGACGTCGATGTTGTCGACGCCGATGCCGGCCCTGCCGATCACGCGCAGCCTGGCGCCGGCCTCGATGACGGCCGCGGTGACCCTGGTCGCGGATCTCACGGCGAGGCCGTCGTACGCGCCGACGCGCCCCGCCAGCTGCTCCGGGGTCAGGCCGGTGGCGACGTCGGTCCCGATCCCGTTGGCGGCGAAGACCTCGGCCGCGCGGGGGCTGAGCTTGTCGGAGATCAGGACTTTCGGCATGGGACGGGCCCCGGCTGGGTGGTGGTTCCGCGTCCGCCCGGCCGGGCCGCCGCGGCGCGGGAAAGGGCGGCGGTCAGGCGGCGGCTCCGGCCGCGAGCTCGGCCTTCGCGGACGCGTACGCCCAGTCGAGCCACGGGAACAGCGCCTCGAGGTCGGACGTCTCCACCGTCGCGCCGGCCCAGAGCCGCAGCCCCGGAGGCGCGTCGCGGTAGCCGTTGATGTCGTAGGCCACGCCCTCGGCCTCCAGGAGCGCGTCGATGCGCCGGGGAACGGCGGCGCGGGCGGTCTCGCCGAGCGCCGAGAACCACGGGTCGGTCAGGGTCAGGCACACCGACGTCGACGAGCGGCAGGCGGGTTCCGCGGCCAGGAACCCGATCCAGTCGCGGCTTTCGACCCACGCGGCGATGGCCGCGAGGTTTCTCTCCGCGCGCCCGACGAGCGCGGGCAGGCCGCCGGTCTCCTCGGCCCACGCGAGGCCGTCGAGCGCGTCCTCGACGCAGAGCATGGACGGCGTGTTGATGGTGTCGCCCCGGAACACGCCCTCGAGCAGCTTCCCGTCGCGGGCGAGCGTGAAGATCTTCGGGACCGGCCAGGGGGGGACGTGGGTCTCGAGGCGCTCCGCCGCCCGCGGCGACAGCGCGAGCATGCCGTGCCCGGCCTCGCCGCCGAGCGCCTTCTGCCACGACCAGGTGACGACGTCGAGCCTCTCCCAGGGAAGATCCATGGCGAACGCCGCCGATGTGGCGTCGCAGATCGCCAGCCCCTCGCGTTCGCGCGGGATCCACGAGCCGTCGGGGACGCGCACTCCCGAGGTCGTGCCGTTCCAGACGAACACCGCGTCGCGGGAGGGATCCCAGAGGCCGAGATCCGGAAGCTCCCCGTACGGGGCGACGAACCCGCGGACGTCCCCGAGGCGCAGCCGGTCGCGGACGTCGGCCAGCCACTGGGCGCCGAAGCTCTCCCAGGCGAACACGTCGACGCCGCGCGCGCCGAGCAGCGACCAGAGCGCCGCCTCGACCGCGCCGGTGTCGGACGCGGGCACGATGCCGAGCCGGTGCCCTGAGGGGACGCCGAGAATCCTCCGGGACCGCTCGAGCACCGCGGCAAGCCGGTCCCTCGCCGGCGCGGAGCGGTGGGAGCGCCCCACGAGCGCGGTGCCGAGGACCGTCGGCGACCAGCCCGGCCGCTTGGCGCACGGCCCCGACGAGAAGCAGGCGACCTCGGGTCGCCGGTCGGGTCTGGCGGGGGTTCCGGTCATCAGGGTCTCGCCGGTGCGTGGGCGCGTTCCGCGGGGCCGCCGATCCGGGCCGGGACCGCGGGAGAACGGCAGCCGGCACGGTCCGTCCGCGCGGCCCGCGCGGAGCGGCATCGTAGCATCTCCGGGACGGCCGCTGAACACCCCCGCGGAACCGGATATACTGCCGCGGCCATGGAGGCGCACGTTCTCGTCGTCGACGACGACACCCGCACCCGCGACCTGATCCGCCGGAACCTCGAGCGGGCGGGGTTCCGCGTCACCACGGCGGCGAGCGCCCGCGAGGCGCGGGGCCGCATGCGCGGGCTGCTGTTCGATCTCGCCGTCGTCGACATCATGATGGAAGGCGAGAGCGGTCTCTCCCTTCTGCGGTGGATGCGCGGAACCTCGCGCATGCCGGTGCTGCTGCTGACGGCGATGGGCGAGCCCGAGGACCGGGTCAAGGGCCTCGAGCTCGGCGCCGACGACTACCTGCCCAAGCCGTTCGAGCCCCGGGAGCTGGCGCTGCGCATCCGGTCGATCCTGCGGCGCGCGCGGGCGCGGAGCGCCTCGTCGTCGATCGGGCTCGGTTCCGGCGTCTACGACCCCGACCGCCGTGTGCTCCTGCGCGACGGCGCGGTCGTCGGTCTCACGACCATGGAGGAGACGCTGTTGTCGGCGCTGGCCCGCAACGCCGGACGGCCGGTCACGCGCGGCGAGCTGATGCGGGAATGCGACATCAGGGGAAGCGAGCGCAGCGTCGACGTCCAGGTCACGCGGCTGCGGCGCAAGATCGAGCCGGAGCCCCACCGGCCCCGGTACCTGCACACCGTCCGCGGACGCGGCTACGTGCTGCGGCCCGACTGAACGGCGGGCGCGGGACGATGCGGGAGATGCCGCGGCCGCCGGCGAGGCGCTTCCTGCCGAGGTCGTTCTTCGGCCGGTCGGTGCTGATCCTTCTGGTGCCCCTGGTGCTTCTGCAGGTCGTCTCCACCTGGATCTTCTACGACCGCCACTGGACCAACGTGACCCGCCGGCTCGCCGCCGCCGTCGCGGGCGAGATCGCGCTGGTCGTCGACGCGAGGTCGAAGGGTGCGGGCCGGCCCGGCATGGACGGGCTGATCGCCTCGGCCCGGAGCCTCGGGCTGACGTTCGTCTTCCGCGCCGGAACGGCGCTGGACGGCGGGCCCCCGGTCGCCGGCCGCGGCATTCTCGACACCAGGCTGGCGAACGCGATGCGCGAGGCCGTGCGGCGGCCCTTCTTGATCGACACGTGGAGCCACGACCGGCTGGTGCGGATGAAGGTCCAGCTGCCGGACGGGGTCATGGAGATCCTGGTGCCGCGCAAGCGCCTGTTCAGCTCCACCACCTACATCTTCGTGATGTGGATGGTCGGGACCTCGCTCGTCCTGTTCGCGGTGGCCGCGGTGTTCATGCGCAACCAGGTGCGCCCGATCCGCCGTCTCGCGGCCGCGGTGGACGGTTTCGGCAAGGGGCGCGACGTCTCGGATTTCCGCGTCGAGGGGGCGGAGGAGATCCGCATGGCGGCCCGGGCGTTCGAGCGCATGCGCGGGCGCGTCCAGGGCGCGCTCGCGCAGAGGACCGAGATGCTGGCGGGGATCTCCCACGACCTGCGCACGCCGCTGACCAGGATGAAGCTGCAGCTGGAGCTGCTGGAGGAGTCCGGCGAGGTGGAGGATCTCAAGGCCGACGTCCGGGAAATGGAGGCGATGATCGACGAGTATCTCGCGTTCGCCCGCGGCGAGGGCGGCGAGGCCGTGGTCGAGGCGGACATCGGCGAGATCGTGCGGGCCGTGGCCGCGGGCATGGATGTCGGCGACAGGCGCCTGGAGACGCGCTTCGAGGGGGATCTCCGGATGCCCGTCAGGCCCAACGCGCTGCGGCGGTGCCTCTCCAACCTGGCGGTCAACGCGCTGACCCATGCGCGGAGCGTTCGCATCTCGGTGGCGAACCGGAGGAACCGGATCGAGTGCCTGGTGGACGACGACGGGGACGGGATCCCCGAGGCCAGCCGCGAGGACGTGTTCAAGCCGTTCCGCCGGCTCGACGCGTCGCGCAACCCGCGGACCGGCGGCGCGGGGCTCGGTCTCTCGATCGCGCGGGACATCGCGCGGGGGCACGGCGGCGACGTCGTCCTCGGAACCTCTCCCATGGGAGGCCTGCGGGCGACGGTCAGCCTGCCGTTCTGACCGGCACGCCGGCCGCGGTTCCGCCCGGACCGCCGGGGAAGCCCGTCCCGCCGCGCCGAAGGCCTCGGAAAAAGCACCTGGGGCGCCGTCAATCGGCCGGATCCGGTCCGGAACCGCGGCGCGGGATCGTCCCGGGCGGCGGTGGGGTCGGCTTGAACGCGATGCCGGATCGGTGCAATGTCCGTCCCGGCGTCGCGGGGCCGCTCTCCCCGTCGATGCCGCCGGAAACCCGGCGGCATCGCGGAGCGGCCCCGGCTGTCGGGAAGATCCGCCGGCCCCGGCGGAAGGTTCCCCTCGAAAGCGGACCCCTGCGAGTGGCCCACGAGCCGACGAAACCGCCCCGCCGCGCCGGCCCCCTGGCCTGGGTCGTCGCCGGCGCCGTCAGCCTCGGGCTGCTCGGCCTCGTCGCGGCGCAGCTCGACGGCAGCGCGCTCGCCGCGGCGGCGGACCGGATCTCGTGGACCCTCGCGGCGGCGGCCGTGGCGCTGTTCATGGCCGAGGGCCTGCTCTGCGCCCTTCGCATGCACATGGTCGCCGGCGGGCGCGGCGGGTTTCCCGCCGCCATGCGCGTCACCGCCTGGCACGGGATCTGGCTGGTCGCGCTGCCCATGCGACTCGGCGAGGTGGCCTGGGTGGTCGCGATGCGGCGCGCCTACGGGTGGAACGTCGCTACCGCGGCGGCCTGCGCGGCGGTGCAGCGCCTGCTCGACCTCGCGGTGGTCGCGGCCATCCTGCTCCTGACGATGCCGGCGGCCTTCGGCCTGCACGACGACCGGCTGCCCGCGCTCCTCGCCCTGGCCGCCGCGCTCTGCCTGCTCGCGTTCGCCGGTTCCGCGACCCTGCACGTCTGGCTGCGCCTCCTCTCCAGGCTCGTCATCGGCGCCGGGCGTCCGCGGGGCCGGCGGCGCCGGTTCCTGGTGTCCGCGGGCCGGGCGCGGCACTGGCTCGAGAGCGTCCGCAACCGCCGCCTCATGCGGCGGTGCGTCGTTCCGACCGCGCTCGCCTGGACGGCGGTCGTCGCCGCCTGGTGGACCGTCGGCCAGGCGGTCGGCCTGGATCTCGCCCCGGCCGAGTTCGGCTTCGCCGCGGCCGGCGGCAACCTGGTCGCGGCGCTTCCGGTGCAGTCCGTCGGCGGCCTCGGCCTGCTGGAGGCGGGCCTCGTCGGCATCGCCGCGTGGTTCGGCGCGCCGGCGGGAACGGCCGCCCTGGCCGCCCTGGGCGTCCGTCTCGCGTCCCTCGCCGGGACCGGCCTGTTCTGGGCGGCCGCCCTGGCGCTGCGCGGCGCGCCTCCGGCCGGATCGGCGCGGAGTGTCGCGGCATGAACAGGGCGTCCGTCCTCGTCGTCGTTCCGGTGTACAACGAGGCGGCGAACCTCGACCGCTTGCTGGCCCCGCTTCTGGAGGTCGTCCGGCGGGAACGCTACGACCTCGTCGCCGTCGACGACGCCTCGACGGACGGCTCGCGCGCCATCCTGGAACGGCACGGCGTGCCGACGATCGCCCTGGTCGAGAACCTCGGCCTCGGCGCGGCGCTTCAGACGGGGTACAAGTACGCGCTCGCCGGGAAGTGGGAGCACCTGATCCAGGTGGACGGGGACGGACAGCACGACCCCCGCTTCCTGCCGGCGATCCGGCGGAAACTCGCGTGCCACGACTTCGTGATCGGATCCAGGTTCCTGGACAGCGGCGCCGTGCCCTTTCCGCCGGAGAGGGAGCTGTACAGGGGAACCGCGGTCCGGAAGATCGGGATCCGGATGTTCCGCGCGCTGCTGTACGCCATGACCCGCGTGCCGGTGTCGGACCCGACCTCCGGATACTGCGGGATGAACCGGAAATGCATGCGGTTCCTGAGCGGGGATCTCTATCCCCACGACTTTCCCGACGCGGACGTGATCCTGTCCCTGATCCGCAACCGGTTCAGGCTGTGCGAGGTGCCGGTGTACATGTACCACAACCGCGTCGGCGGCAAGCTGCACCGGGGCATCATGCCGGTCTGGTACATGTACAAGGTCACGCTGTCGCTGCTCGTGTCCGGCCTGCGCAGGCGCCGGGGAGGGGGTGGATCGCCGTGAACGCCCCGGTCCAGCACGTCTACTTCGCCCTCGCCGTCGGCCTGCTGATCCTGGGGCTGGTGATCGAGCTGGTTCGCAGATCCCGGCTGCAGGAACGGTACGCCGCCCTGTGGATCGTGGTGGCGCTGGCGTTCATGACCTACGGGTGGTGGCTTGACGCCGCGGCCGCCTTCGCGGGCTGGCTTCGCGTGGCGGACATCGTGCCGATCGTGCTGTTTTTCGGGATATGCCTGTGCGCGCTGCTGATTCTCCAGCTGTCCGTGAAGATCAGCGAGTTCTCCGTCAAGATCAAGAACCTGGTCCAGGAAGTGTCCCTGCTCAAGCACGAGCTGCGGGCCCGCGGGCGCCCGGACCCGGAAACCGGCGGCGGCGACGAGGATGCTTGACGCGGCGGCGCACAGGATCGCGAGCCGGCGCTCGCCGGAGAGGATCGCGGTCCTGTCCGTCGACGTGGAGCACGACTACGGCGGCGGCCGGACCGAGGCGCTGGACCGGCTTCCCGAGCTGCTTGCCGCCGTCCGGCGGGCGGGCCTGCCGCTGACCGCCTTCGTGGAGGGCCGCCTGTTCGCCGCGCGCCCGCGCCTTTGCGCCCGTCTCGTCGAGGCCGGGGCGGATCTGCAGCTCCACTGCCACGACCACAGGGAACCCGGCGACACCGCCGGGAGCCTGCGGCGCGGCATCGACGCCTTCGAGAGGTTCACCGGCGCCCGGCCGCGCGGATACCGGGCGCACACCTACCGCCTGACGGAAGAGCTCTTCAGGGCCGTGGTGGCGGAAGGCTTCGCGTGGGATTCCTCGATCCTGCCGGGCTTCGGTCTCGGCAGCCATGCGGGCCGGGCGTTCCGTCGCGGCGACTGGTTCGTGATCGACGACGCGCTGGCGGAGTTTCCGGTCGCGAGCTGGCGGGGTCCGGGGATTCCGTTCACGCACTCCTACCGGCAGCTCATGGGGCGGACCGTCGAGTCGCTGCTCGAGCGCGTGGCGTCGCTGCCGTCGCTGCTGGTCTACGACATGCATATGGTGGACCTGGTCCGCGACGGCCGGATCCGGGAGGCGCCCCTGCCGCCGTGGCTGAAGGGCGCCCATGCGCTGGCGCGCCGCCGGCAGCGCGGATTCGGCGACCTGGCGGCGCTGGGCGAACGCCTGCGGGCACGGGGCTACGAGTGGTCCACCCTGTCGCGCTGCCACGAACGGCTGGCCGGGGCGGGGTGATGGGAGGCCCGGCGGCGGTGGGCTGGCCGGGACTGGCGCTCCTCCTGGCGGCGCCGGCGGCGGCCGAGGCCTGCGCGGGCTGGAACTCGGAACGGTTTTTCGCGGGCGCCGCCGTCGCGGAGGTCGTCGGCTGCCTGCGTGCCGGCGCCAGGGTCGACGCCCGGAACGGGGCCGGCGGCACCGCCCTGCACGCGGCGGCGCGGTTCAATCCCGACGACGGCGTGATCAGGGCGTTGCTCGACGCCGGTGCGGATCCGGACCAGCGCGACGAGGGCGGCCGCGCGCCCCTGCACCTGGCGGCATGGAAAAACCCCAGCGTCGCGGTGATCAGGGCGCTGCTCGATGCCGGCGCCGACCCGAACGGGCCGAACGGCAATGGGTTCACACCCCTGTACCTGGCGGCCAGGTCCGGCTCCGAAGCGGTGGTCGCCGCGCTGATCGAAGGCGGCGCCGACCCGGGGGCGGGGATGCTGACCGTGAGCAGGTTCGACTACAAGCTGGTTTCGAGGATCCTCGGGAGCGACGCCGTGATGCGAAGGCTCCGGGCGTCCGCCGCGGAGGGCAGCGCCGCGGCCCAGTACGGTCTCGGCGTGATCCACGCCGAGGCGTTCGGCGAGCCCCGGTACGGCGCGCTGGCCGCGGCGTGGTACCGGAAGGCCGCCGGGCGCGGCCATGCGAAGGCCCGGGCCAGGCTGGACGAGCTCGTGTCCCGGCGCGGCTACACGCCCCTGCATCTGGCAACCGTCCGTCATTCGTCGGTGGTCGCCGCGCTGCGCGGCGGCGCCGATCCAGACGCGCGGGACAGGGCCGGCAGCACCGCCCTGCATCTGGCGGCTTCCGGCGCCGGCGGCCCGGCGGTCCTCGAGGCGCTCGTCGGTGCCGGGGCCGACGCCAACGCGCGGGACGATTTCGGCGACACGCCCCTGCACCTGGCGGCCCGGCACGGCGCGAATCCGGCGGTGCTTGCCGTGCTGATCGCCGCCGGGGCCGACCCCGGCGCGCGAGGCGAGTCCGATGCCACGCCGCTGCACTGGGCGGCATGGAACAACGGCGTTCCGGCGGTTCTCGCGCTCGTGAACGCCGGGGCGGACCCGAACGCGCGGCGCAGGGACGGCGCCACGCCGCTGCACTGGGCGGTCTGGAACGACGACGTCTCGGTGATTCCCGCGCTCCTGGATGCCGGGGCGGACCCCGACGCGCGCGACTCGAACGGCGACCCTCCTCCGCGCTGGGCGGTGCGGTACGCCAACCTGCCGGCGTTTCCCGCGTTCTTCGGGCACGCCAGGCCGATCATGAGTTCCCGCTTCGACGTGTACCACCGGAAGGGCGCGCTGTTCTACGTCAGGAAGAACTGCACCAGAGACGACATCCGTCCCCGGTTCTTCCTGCATCTCGTTCCCGCCGACAGGGGCGCGCTTTCCGACGACCGCAGGCGGTTCGGGTTCGACAACCTCGACTTCCCCTTCGACGCGCACGGAACCCTGTCCGACGGGCAATGCGTCGCGATGCGGACGCTCCCGGACTACGGCGTGGCCGCCATCCGGACCGGCCAGTTCCTGCCGGACGGATCGCGCACCTGGGAAGCCGTGCACCGTTTTGGCGGGGACTGAGGTGCGTCGGGGGCAACGAACGATGCCGGTGCGCGACGTGCACGAGGGAGCCCCGGCCCGGATCCGGAGGCCGCGGCCCGGATTCCGCCGCGGCCTGGCGGCCGTCTTCCACGCCCTCGTGCTCGCGTCGCTGCTGGCCGTGCAGTTCCGCGCCGGCATCGCTCCCTCTTCCGGCATGGCGGAGCTTTGGTACGACGAGCAATACTACATCACCTATGCCTTCAACGTTTTTCATGAATCCCTGTTTGCCAGCTTCTCCCAACTTGGCAACTTCCTGGATGAACTGACCGTTCCGCTCTATCCTGTCTGGCTGGCCGCGTTGATGCATGTCGATCTCGCGTTCTACGACTCCCTGGCATGCGTTCGCTCGAACACGCACCTCCCCGCCGCCCAGGTGGAAGCCGTCTGCAGGCCGCTGGGCAACATCGGCTACCATGCGCAGGCGGCTCTGGGGGCCGTCGGCGTGGCGCTCGCCTGGATCGCGGGCCGGATCGCGTCGGGACGCCTTGCGGTCGCCCATCTCAGCGCGCTGGTCGCGATCGCGGCGGGCCAGTACGCGGTGGACACCACGTCCTTCCTGACCGAGGCCCTGGTCGTCCCGCTCTTCGCCGGCGTCAACGTCTGCCTCGCCTGGCTGCTGGCGGGGGGGGGGGACCCGCGGCGCAACGCGATCGTGGCGACGGCATGCGGCGTCGCGCTGGGCGCCCTGGTTCTCGTCAGGCCGCCCTACGAGTGGCTGCTGCCGGCCCTGCTGCTCGCGGGCGGCGCCCTGATCCTCCGGAACCGCCATCGCCGCCGCGCCCGCGCCGTCGCTCTCGCCTGCATTCTGGGCGCCGCCTCGGCGGTCGTCGCGCCCTGGCTGGTCCACAACCACCGGACCCACGGCTTCGTGGGCCTCACGAAGGGCTACGGTTCCCTCGTCCTCGGCGAGCGGCTCGCCTGCAACGGAATGTCGGCGCGGCAATGGGCCGCGGCCTTTCTGCACTGGACCCATGGCGCAGACCGGAAGCTTCCCGCCCGGCTGTTCGGGCGGGAAACCGATCGTCACCTGCACGACTCCCATGAACGGACGGGGACGATCACGGGCGAGGCAAGAGCGGATGTTGCCGCCTGCGGAGCGCCGGAGGAAGACCCGCTCGCCCCGTTGATGGCGCGGGTGTGGGACAACCTTCCGGAACACCTGGCCGTGAGCGTGCCCCTGGCCTGGAGGGGCATGCAGCCCTGGAACCGCGCCGGCGAGCGGGCCGTGCTGCGGCCGTCCTTCCTCCCCGACCCGTGGTTCGCCATCGCCTGCTGGGCGCTGCTGGTCCTCGGCCTCGTCCGGGGCTCCCGGCGGAACCGGCGCGCCCTGCTGGCGCTGGCGTTCTGCCCCGCCGTCGTCGTGATGCTCAACGCGCTCGTGTCGCTGAGTCTTTTCCGCTACAATATCGGACTGGTGACGCCCCTGTCGGTGGGCGTCGCGCTGCCCGTCGTCTGGCTCGTCGACAGCGCCTGGAACCGGCTGCGCCGGGGCGTGCGGACGGGGCGCTCCGCGTCGGCGCGGACGGCCGCCGAACGGGCCGCGGAGGGCGGGGGAGGACCGGTCGATGCAAACCGACAGGGGCCCGGGCCGTAGCCCGGGGTTCGTCGCGGCCTGGCGGGCGGCGTTCCGCGATGTCCGTCGCTGGCGGCGGGACGGCCGGTTCGCGGTCGTTCCGCAACTCTTCGGAGCGCGCGACTTGATCGGCGATTCCCCTCCGAACCGGGCGCTGCGGCACGCCAACCTGCCGGCGTTTCCCGCGTTCTCCGGACACGCCCGGCCGATCACGAGTTCCGGCTTCGACGCGCACCACCGGAAAGGCGCGCTGTTCCACATCGGGAAGAACCGCACCGGCGACGACATCCGTCCCCGGTTCCTCCCGCATCCCGTTCCCGCCGGCAAGGGCGCGCTTTCCGGCGACCGCGGGCGGTTCGGGTTCGCCAGCCCCGCCCTCTCCTTCGACGCGCGCGGAACCCTGTCCGACGGGCGCCGCGCCGCGGTGCGGGCGCTTCCGGACCACGGCCTGGCCGCCATCCGGACCGGCCGGTTCCCGCCGGACGGATCGCGCACCCGGGAGGCCACGCACCGTTTCACCGGGGACTGAGGGGCGTCGGGGGCGACAGGCGATGCGGACGCCCGGCGTGCACGGGACGGTCCCGGCCCGGAGGCCGCGGCCCGGATTCCGCCGCGGCCCGGCGGCCGTCTTCCATGCCCTCGCGCTCGCGTCGCTGCTGGCCGTGCAGTTCCGCGCCGGCATCGTTCCCTCCGCCGACATGGTGACTTTCCGGTACGACGAGCAATACTACATCACCTACGCCGTCCACATCTTTCATGAATCCCTGCTTGCCGGATTCCGGGATGACCAGATCGTTCCGCTCTACCCCGTCTGGCTGGCCGCGTTGATGCATGTCGATCCCGCCTTCCACGATTTCCTGGAATGCGTTCACTCGAACATGCACCTCCCCGCCGTCCAGAGGGAGGCCGTCTGCAGGCCGCTGGGCAACATCGGCTACCATGCGCAGGCGGCTCTGGGAGCCGTCGCCGTGGCGCTCGCCTGGATTGCGGGCCGGATCGCGTCCGGACGCCCTGCGGTCGCCCATCTCAGCGCGCTGGTCGCGATCGCGGCTGGCCAGTATGCCGTGGACGCCGCTTCCTTCCTGACCGAGGCCCTGGTCATCCCGCTCCTTGCCGGCGTCAACGTCTGCCTCGCCTGGCTGCTGGCGGGAGGGGGAACCCCGCGGCGCAACGCGATCGTGGCAACGGCATGCGGCGTCATGCTGGGCGCCCTGGTTCTCGTCAGGCCGCCCTACGAGTGGCTGCTGCCGGCCCTGCTGCTCGCGGGCGGCGCCCTGATCCTCCGGAACCGCCGTCGCCGCCGCGCCCGTGCCGTCGCTCTCGCCTGCATTCTGGGCGCCGCCTCGGCGGTCGTCGCGCCCTGGCTGGTCCACAACCACCGGACCCACGGCTTCGCGGGCCTCACGAAGGGCTACGGTTCCATCGTCCTCGGCGAGCGGCTCGCCTGCAACGGAATGTCGGCGCGGCAATGGGCCGCGGCCTTTCTGCACTGGACCCATGGCGGAGACCGGAAGCTTCCCGCCCGGCTGTTCGGGCAGGAAACCGATCCTCATCCGTGCGTCTTCGATCATGAATGGGTGAAGACGAGGGGCGCGCAGATAAGAGCGGAGGTCGCCGCCGACGGAGCGCCGGAGGAAGACCGGCTCGCCCCGTTGATGGCGCGGGTGCGGGACAGCCTTCCGGAACACCTGGCCGCGAGCGCGCCCCTGGCCTGGAGGGGCATGCAGCCCTGGAACCGCGCCGGCGAGCGGGCCGTGCTGCGGCCGTCCTTCCTCCCCGACCCGTGGTTCGCCATCGCCTGCTGGTCGCTGCTGGTCCTCGGCCTCGTCCGGGGATCCCGGCGGAACCGGCGCGTCCTGCTGGCGCTGGCGTTCTGCCCCGCCGTCGTCCTGGCGCTCAACGCGCTCGTGTCGCTGAGTCTTTTCCGCTACAACATCGGGCTGGTGACGCCCCTGTCGGTGGGCGTCGCGCTGTCCGTCGTCCGGCTCGTCGACAGCGTCCGGAACCGGCTGCGCCGGGGCGCGCGGACGGGGCGCTCCGAGCCGGAACGGGCGGTCGCCGGACGGGCCGCGGAGGGCGGGGGAGGACCGGTCGATGCAAGCTGACAGCCGCCCGGGCGCGGACCGTAGCCCGGGGTTCGTCGCGGCCTGGCGGGCGGCGTTCCGCTGCGTCCGTCGCTGGCGGCGGGGCGGCCGGTTCGCGGTCGTTCCGCAACTCTTCGGAGCGCGCGTGTCCGCCTGCCCGTCCGGTTCCGGCGTCGCGGGAATTCGCGCGCAGGATCGCGGGCCGGCGCTCGCCGGGGAGGATCGCGGTCCTGCCCGCCGCTGACCGCTTTCGCGGAGGGCCGCCCGTTCGCCGCGCGTCGGCATCCCTGCGCCCGCCTCGTCGAGGCCGGGGCGGATCCGCGGCTCCGCCGCACGACCACAGGGAACCCGGCGACACCGCCGGGAGCCTGCGGCGCGGCATCGACGCCTTCGAGAGGTTCGCCGGCGCCCGCCCGTGCGGATGCCGGGCGCGCACCCGCGGCCTGACGGAAGATCTCTTCAGGGCCGTGGCGGCGGAGGGCTTCGCGTGGGATTCTCCTGTCCTGCCGGGCATCGGTCCCGGCAACCATGCGGGCCGGGCGTTTCGCCGTGGCGACCGGGTGGTGATCGACGGCGTGCTGGCGGAGTTTCCGGTCGCGGGCTGGCGGGGTCCGGGGATTCCGTTCACGCACTCCTGCCGGCGGTCCATGGGGAGGCCCGTCGGGTCGCCGCTCGAGCGCGTGGCGTCGTTGCCGGCGCTGCCGGTCCACGACATGCACATGGCGGACCTGGTCCGCGACGGCCGGATCAGGGAGTCGCCCCTGCCGCCGCGGTTGAAGGCCGCCCATGCGCCGGCGCGGCGCCGGCGGTGCGGATCCGGCGACCCGGCGGCGCCGGGAGAACGCCTGCGGACAAGGGGCTGCGAGCGGTCCACCCTGTCGCGCCGCCGCGAACGGCCGGCCGGGGCGGGGCGGTGAGAGGCCCGGCGGCGGCGGGCTGGCCGGGGCTGGCGCTCCTCCTGGCGTCGCCGGCGGCGGCCGGGAACTGCGCGGACTGGAACTCGGAACGGTTTTTCGCGAGCGCCGCCGTCGGGGAGGTCGTCGGCTGCCTGCGTGCCGGCGCCGGGGTCGACGCCCGGAACGGGGACGGCGGCACCGTCCTGCACGCGGCGGCGCGGTTCAGTCCCGACGACGCGGTGATCAGGGCGCTGCTCGACGCCGGCGCGGATCCGGACCAACGCGACGACGGCGGTCGCGTACCCCTGCACCTGGCGGCATGGAAAAACCCCAGCGTCGCGGTGGTCGAGGCGCTGATCGATGCCGGCGCCGATCCGGACGAGCCGAACGGCAGAGGCTTCACGCCCCTGCTCTTGGCGGCCAGGTCCGGCTCCGAAGCGGTGGTCGCCGCGCTGATCGATGCCGGCGCCGACCCCGTGACGGTGACCAGGCTCCGGGTCGGTCGCTGGCCGGTTTCGAGGATCCTCGGGAGCGACGCCGTGATGCGAAGGCTCCGGGCGTCCGCCGCGGAGGGCAGCGCCGCGGCCCAGTACGGTCTCGGCGCGATACACGCCGAGGCGTTCGGCGACCCCCGGTACGGCGCGCGGGCCGCGGCGTGGTACCGGAAGGCCGCCGGCCGCGGCCACGCGAAGGCCCGGGCCAGACTGGACGAGCTCGTGTCCCGGCGCGGCTACACGCCCCTGCATCTGGCAACCGTCCGTCATTCGTCGGTGGTCGCCGCGCTGCGCGGCGGCGCCGATCCCGACGCGCGGGACAGAACCGGCAACACCGCCCTGCATCTGGCGGCTTCCGGCGCCGACGACCCGGCGGTCCTCGAGGCGCTCGTCGCCGCCGGGGCCGACGCCGGCGCCCGGGACGACTTCGGCGACACGCCCCTGCACCTGGCGGCCCGGTACGGCGCGGATCCGGCGGCGCTTGCCGTCCTGATCGCCGCCGGGGCCGACCCCGGCGCACGGGGCGAGTCCGGCGCCACGCCGCTGCACTGGGCGGCGTGGAACGGCGGCGCCGCGGCGGTTCTCGCGCTCGTGAACGCCGGGGCGGACCCGAACGCGCGGCGCAGCGACGGCGCGACGCCGCTGCACTGGGCGGCGTGGAACGACGACGTCTCGGTGATTCCCGCGCTCCTGGACGCCGGGGCGGATCCCGAGGCGCGCGACTCGATCGGCGATTCCCCTCCGTACCGGGCGCTGCGGCACGCCAACCTGCCGGCGTTTCTCGCGCTCTCCGGGCACGCCAGGCCGATCATGAGTTCCCGCTTCGACGTGTACCACCGGAAGGACGCGCTGTTCTACGTCAGGAAGAACTGCACCGGCGACGACATCCGTCCCCGGTTCTTCCTGCATCTCGTTCCCGCCGACAGGAGCGCGCTTCCCGAAGACCGCAGGCGGTCCGGGTTCGACAACCTCGACTTCCCCTTCGACGCGCACGGAACCCTGTCCGGCGGGCACTGCGTCGCGATGCGGGCGCTTCCGGACTACGGCATTGCCGCCATCCGGACCGGCCAGTTCCTGCCGGACGGATCGCGCACCTGGGAAGCCGTGCACCGTTTCGGCGGGGACTGAGGGGCGTTGGGGGCGACAGGCGGTGCGGACGCCCGGCGTGCACGGGACGGCCCCGGCCCGGAGGCCGCGGCCCGGATTCCGCCGCGGCCCGGCGGCCGTCTTCCACGCCCTCGCGCTCGCGTCGCTGCTGGCCGTGCAGTTCCGCGCCGGCATCGTTCCCTCCGCCGACATGGCGGCTCTCTGGTACGACGAGGGATACTACGTCACCTACGCCCTCAACATCTTTCACGACTCCCTGTTCACCAGCCTGCGGGACGACCAGACCGTTCCGCTCTACCCCGTCTGGCTGGCCGCGTTGATGCATGTGGATCCCGCGTTCTACGACTCCCTGGCATGCGTTCACTCGAACACGCACCTCCCCGCCGCCCAGGTGGAAGCCGTCTGCAGGCCGCTGGGCAACATCGGCTACCATGCGCAGGCGGCTCTGGGAGCCGTCGGCGTGGCGCTCGCCTGGCTCGCGGGCCGGATCGCGTCCGGACGCCTTGCGGTCGCCCATCTCAGCGCGCTGGTCGCGATCGCTGCGGGCCAGTACGCGGTGGACACCACCTCCTTCATGACCGAGGCCCTGGTCGTCCCGCTCTTCGCCGGCGTCAACGTCTGCCTCGCCTGGCTGCTGGCGGGGGGGGGGGGGACCCGCGGCGCAACGCGATCGTGGCGACGGCATGCGGCGTCGCGCTGGGCGCCCTGGTTCTCGTCAGGCCGCCCTACGAGTGGCTGCTGCCGGCCCTGCTGCTCGCGGGCGGCGCCCTGATCCTCCGGAACCGCCGCCGCCGCCGCGCCCGCGCCGTCGCTCTCGCCTGCATTCTGGGCGCCGCCTCGGCGGTCGTCGCGCCCTGGCTGGTCCACAACCACCGGACCCACGGCTTCGCGGGCCTCACGAGCGGCTACGCTCCCGTCATCCTCGGCGAGCGGCTCGCCTGGAACGGGATGTCGGGGCGCCAATGGGCCGCGGCCTTTCTGCACTGGACCCATGGCGCAGACCCGAAGCTTTTCGCGCGGCTGTTCGGGCGGGAAACCCGTCAGTGGCTGCTCGACCCCACCGAACGGGCGGGGACGACGATGAGCGAGGCAAGAGCGGGGCCACGG
This sequence comes from Alphaproteobacteria bacterium, assembly GCA_965214975.1. GTDB lineage: Bacteria > Pseudomonadota > Alphaproteobacteria > MPNO01 > UBA830 > JAJEBT01. Next base: position 2,446,657 of record OZ244055.1, on the reverse strand, counting down.
AGCGGGAGCGGAGCGCCGGAGGACGACCCGCTCTCCCCGTTGATGGCGCGGGTATGGGACAACCTTCCGGAACACTTGGCCGTGAGCGTGCCCCTGGCCTGGAAGGGCATGCAGCCTTGGAACCGCGCCGGCGAGCGGGCCGTGCTGCGGCCGTCCTTCCTCCCCGACCCGTGGTTCGCCATCGCCTGCTGGTCGCTGCTGGTCCTCGGCCTCGTCCGGGGCTCCCGGCGGAACCGGCGCGCGCTGCTGGCGCTGGCGTTCTGCCCCGCCGTCGTCCTGGCGCTCAACGCGCTCGTGTCGACGAGCGACTTCCGCTACAACATCGGGCTGGTGACGCCCCTGTCGGTGGGCGTCGCGCTGTCCGTCGTCCGGCTCGTCGACAGCGCCCGGAACGGGCTGCGCCGGGGCGCGCGGACGGGGCGCCCCGCGTCGGCGCGGGCGGTCGCCGGACGGGCCGCGGAGGGCGGGGGAGGACCGGTCGATGCAAGCCGACAGGCGCCCGGGCGCGGGCCGTAGCCCGGGATTCGTCGAGGCCGTGGCGGATCCGCGGCTCCGCCGCCGCGAACGGCCGGCCGGGGCGGGGCGGTGAGAGGCCCGGCGGCGGCGGGCTGGCCGGGGCTGGCGCTCCTCCTGGCGTCGCCGGCGGCGGCCGGGAACTGCGCGGACTGGAACTCGGAACGGTTTTTCGCGAGCGCCGCCGTCGGGGAGGTCGTCGGCTGCCTGCGTGCCGGCGCCAGGGTCGACGCCCGGAACGGGGACGGCGGCACCGCCCTGCACGCGGCGGCGCGGTTCAATCCCGACGACGGGGTGATCAGGGCGCTGCTCGACGCCGGCGCGGATCCGGACCTGCGCGACGAGGGCGGTCGCGCACCCCTGCACCTGGCGGCATGGAAAAACCCCAGCGCCGCGGTGGCCGAGGCGCTGATCGGTGCCGGCGCGGACCCGAACGAGCCGAACGGCAGAGGCTTCACGCCCCTGCACCTGGCGGCCAGGTCCGGCTCCGAAGCGGTGGTCGCCGCGCTGATCGATGCCGGCGCGGATCCGAACGAGCGGAGCGGCAAGGGCTACACGTCCCTGCACATGGCGGCCAGGTCCGGCTCCGCAGCGGTGGTCGCCGCGCTGATCGATGCCGGCGCCGACCCCGTGACGGTGACCAGGCTCCGGGTCGGTCGCTGGCCGGTTTCGAGGATCCTCGGGAGCGACGCCGTGATGCGAAGGCTCCGGGCGTCCGCCGCGGAGGGCAGCGCCGCGGCCCAGTACGGTCTCGGCGCGATACACGCCGAGGCGTTCGGCGACCCCCGGTACGGCGCGCGGGCCGCGGCGTGGTACCGGAAGGCCGCCGGCCGCGGCCACGCGAAGGCCCGGGCCAGACTGGACGAGCTCGTGTCCCGGCGCGGCTACACGCCCCTGCATCTGGCAACCGTCCGTCATTCGTCGGTGGTCGCCGCGCTGCGCGGCGGCGCCGATCCCGACGCGCGGGACAGAACCGGCAACACCGCCCTGCATCTGGCGGCTTCCGGCGCCGACGACCCGGCGGTCCTCGAGGCGCTCGTCGCCGCCGGGGCCGACGCCGGCGCCCGGGACGACTTCGGCGACACGCCCCTGCACCTGGCGGCCCGGTACGGCGCGGATCCGGCGGCGCTTGCCGTCCTGATCGCCGCCGGGGCCGACCCCGGCGCACGGGGCGAGTCCGGCGCCACGCCGCTGCACTGGGCGGCGTGGAACGGCGGCGCCGCGGCGGTTCTCGCGCTCGTGAACGCCGGGGCGGACCCGAACGCGCGGCGCAGCGACGGCGCGACGCCGCTGCACTGGGCGGCGTGGAACGACGACGTCTCGGTGATTCCCGCGCTCCTGGACGCCGGGGCGGATCCCGAGGCGCGCGACTCGATCGGCGATTCCCCTCCGTACCGGGCGCTGCGGCACGCCAACCTGCCGGCGTTTCTCGCGCTCTCCGGGCACGCCAGGCCGATCATGAGTTCCCGCTTCGACGTGTACCACCGGAAGGACGCGCTGTTCTACGTCAGGAAGAACTGCACCGGCGACGACATCCGTCCCCGGTTCTTCCTGCATCTCGTTCCCGCCGACAGGAGCGCGCTTCCCGAAGACCGCAGGCGGTCCGGGTTCGACAACCTCGACTTCCCCTTCGACGCGCACGGAACCCTGTCCGGCGGGCACTGCGTCGCGATGCGGGCGCTTCCGGACTACGGCATTGCCGCCATCCGGACCGGCCAGTTCCTGCCGGACGGATCGCGCACCTGGGAAGCCGTGCACCGTTTCGGCGGGGACTGAGGGGCGTTGGGGGCGACAGGCGGTGCGGACGCCCGGCGTGCACGGGACGGCCCCGGCCCGGAGGCCGCGGCCCGGATTCCGCCGCGGCCCGGCGGCCGTCTTCCACGCCCTCGCGCTCGCGTCGCTGCTGGCCGTGCAGTTCCACGCCGGCATCGTTCCCTCCGCCGACATGGTGGAGCTTTGGTACGACGAGAATTACTACGTCACCTACGCCGTCAATGTCTTTCACGACTTCCGGTTCACCAGCTTCGAGAATGAACAGACCGTTCCGCTCTATCCTGTCTGGCTGGCCGCGTTGATGCATGTCGATCCCGCCTTCTACGATTTCCTGGAATGCGTCCACTCGAAAGTGCATCTCCCCGCCGTTCAGGTGGAAGCCATCTGCAGGCCGCTGGGCAACATCGGCTACCATGCGCAGGCGGCTCTGGGAGCCGTCGGCGTGGCGCTCGCCTGGCTCGCGGGCCGGATCGCGTCCGGACGCCTTGCGGTCGCCCATCTCAGCGCGCTGGTCGCGATCGCTGCGGGCCAGTACGCGGTGGACACCACGTCCTTCCTGACCGAGGTCCTGGTCGTCCCGCTCCTTGCCGGCGTCAACGTCTGCCTCGCCTGGCTGCTGGCGGGGGAGGGGGCCCCGCGACGAAACGCGATCGTGGCGACGGGATGCGGCGTCGCGCTGGGCGCCCTGGTTCTCGTCAGGCCGCCCTACGAGTGGCTGCTGCCGGCCCTGTTGCTCGCGGGCGGCGCCCTGATCCTCCGGAACCGCCGCCGCCGCCGCGCCCGCGCCGTCGCTCTCGCCTGCATTCTGGGCGCCGCCTCGGCGGTCGTCGCGCCCTGGCTGGTCCACAACCACCGGACCCAAGGCTTCACGGGCCTCACGAGCGGCTACGCTCCCGTCATCCTCAGCGAGCGGCTCGTCCACAACGGAATGTCGGCGCGCCAATGGGCCGCGGCCTTTCTGTACTGGACCCCTGGCGCGGACCTGAAGCTTCTCGCGCGGCTGTTCGGCGAGGAAACCGATCGTTACTTCCACGGCCTCCTCGAACGGGAGAAGGCGGCGAGCGCGGAGATGAGAGCGAAGGTCGTCGCCGGCGCGGCGCCGGAGGAGGATCTGCTCGCCCCGTTGATGGCGCGGGTGCGGGACAACCTTCCGGAACACCTGGCCGCGAGCGCCCCCCTGGCCTGGCACGGCATGCAGCCCTGGAACCGCGCCGGCGAGCGGGCCGTGCTGCGGCCGTCCTTCCTCCCCGACCCGTGGTTCGGCGTCGCCTGCTGGTCGCTGCTGGTCATCGGCCTCGTCCGGGGCTCCCGGCGGAACCGGCGCGTCCTGCTGGCGCTGGCGTTCTGCCCCGCCGTCGTCCTGGCGCTCAACGCGCTCGTGTCGGCGAGTGCCTTTCGCTACAACATCGGGCTGGTGACGCCCCTGTCGGTGGGCGTCGCGCTGTCCGTCGTCCGGCTCGTCGACAGCGCCCGGAACGGGCTGCGCCGGGGCGCGCGGACGGGGCGCCCCGCGTCGGCGCGGGCGGTCGCCGGACGGGCCGCGGAGGGCGGGGGAGGACCGATCGATGCAAGCCGAAGCCGGCAGTCGCCTGAGCGCGGGCCATAGCCCGGGGTTCGTCGCGGCCTGGCGGGCGGCGTTCTGCGACGTCTACCGCTGGCGGCGGGACGGCCGGTTCGCGGTCGTTCCGCGACTCCTCGGGGGGCGCGTGTTCGCCTATCTGCCCGGTCTCAACTACGCCGACCTGAACGCCGCCGAAGCGCGGGCGCTTGCGCGGGAGGCGGCCGGCCGGCCGTTCAACATCCGCGCCCTGGCGGCGCCGGAAGGGGAGCTCCCGCCCGGCGCGCCCGCGGTGCTCAGGCTCGATCTCTCGGCCTTCGGCCATGACCGCGATCTCGTGTGGCAACAGGCCCTGAACAGGGCGACCCGCAAGGCGGTCAGGCGCGCACGCAAGGCCGGGCTCGGGGTCGCCGAGGAGAGCGGGCCGGCCGCGACGGAGGCGTTCCGCGACCTGCTGTCCGCCACCCTCGCCCGGCACGGAGCGCCGATGATGCCGACGGCGCTGTTCGAGACGCTGATCGACCGGCTCGACGCCCGGATGCTGGTGGTTCGCGGCCGCGCCGGCGACGAGGCGCTGGCGAGCCTGCTCTGGCTGCGCGACGGTCCGCTCGCCTGGGTGCCCTGGTCGGGGTCGCGGCTTCGCGCCGACCAGCCGGGCGACCTGCTCTTCTGGGGGCTGATCGAGCGCGCTCTCGACGCGGGCGCGGCTATCGTGGACTTCGGCCGCTCGCCGGTCGGCGACGGAGCCTACCGGTTCAAGCGGGGTTTCGGCGCCGTTCCCGTCCCCGTCCTCTGGCTCTCCGACCGGAATGCCGACCCCTATCGTCGCCACGCGCCGGCTCAGAGGCTGTGGCGCGCGCTTCCGAAGGCCGCGGCCGACGGACTCGGCCCGCGGCTGTGCCGGTACCTGGCGGACTACTGAACGCGTCTTCCGGCACGCGTGTCCCGGCTCCCGGCTCCTACGCCCGGCAGCCGGGGAGGCCCGGGGCGATGACGAGGGCGCGGGACCGGTCCGCGCCGGGCCCTCAGGCGGACGGGGCGGAGGGGCCCGTTCCACGCTCCCGCGGCCGTCCTGTTGCCCCGAACGCGTGTCAGGGCCGCCCCGGAGCGCGGTCCGCGGGACGGAGCGGCGGCGCGCCGGCATGCCGGCGCGCCCTGTCCGCTTTTCCGCGAACCGCGGTTTCCCGCGGGCCGGGCGGAAACCGCGCCGCTTCCCCCTTGCGGCCGAACCCGCGGACGAACGCCGGTCCGGACCGCCTCGACAGCCTGCATCGTCCGCGCGACAGCCTTCCCCGCCGGAGCGGGGGCGGAGGGAGGTCCGGCGGAGGGAGGTTCCCCGCCGACGGCACGTCGCCCCCTCTCCGGTTCGGGGCGGCGGGGTCCGGAGACCGGATCGTCCGGGGCCCAGGATGATCCCACGCTGGCCGAACATCCGCTGCAGGCGGGACAGGGCGCTCCCGTCCGGGCCGTCACCGCGGTCTGCAGGCTCCGAGGGCGTCCCCGATCGGTCGGCTCCGGCTCGGATCCCGTCATCCGGGCGACCGAGTCGGTCCGGGACCGCAGCGTGGGATCACCCTGGTCCGGGGCCGCGGCCCGCTTGACGCATGGCGGTCCATGCCGTTACGGATGCCGACGGGCGGATGCGGGGAACACGACGAGGGTGGGGAACACGGCACGGGAAGGTCGGCCCGGATTCCTGTCGGGACGCATGCGCGCCGAACTTCCGGAACATCCGGCCGCGAGCGCGCCCCCGGCATGGCGCGGCATGGCGCGACGCCTGGGACTCCCGCCCGGAAGCGCCCGCCGGTTGCCGGCGGGCCTCGGGCTCGCGCGTGGCGGTTCCCGAAACCGGGACGCCCCGGCGGCGCCGGCGTCCCGTCAGGTCGTCATGCCGGCAACCGCCGCGCTGGTGTCCGCAAGCCCGCCCCGTCGCGGTCGCCCGACCCTCCCGTCGGCGGGGTCGCTCCGCCCGTTGCCCGGGCCGTCGACGGCGCCCGGAACGGGCCGCGCCGTCCGCTTCCGCCGCCGCCGATGACGCGCGATCCGAACCGTTCCAACGGGTTCCCGCGGACGGCCATGACCCGCGCGGACACCGGGGCCGACGCGATCTACGACGCGCTGAGGGCCGATTTCGGCGAATCCGGCGCCAGGGCGTCCGGATACCTCTCCGAGCGCTCCTTCCGTCGGGAGCGGGATCTGATTCTCGACGTCGTCGGCGACGAACCGGGCACGGTGCTGGACATCGCGTGCGGCGGCGGGCTGGTCACCCTGCCCATGGCGAGGGCCGGGCGGCGTGTCGTCGGCGTGGACTTCAACGCGGCGGCGTGCCTGCAGGCGGGACGGAACGGGATCGAGGCGGTGCGCGGAGACGCGTTCGCCCTGCCGCTGGCGGACGGGACGGTGGATGTCGCGGTGAACGTGGAGTTCGCCCAGCAGTACGACCTGCAGGCCGTCGAACGCATGCTGCACGAGGCGGCGCGGGTGTTGCGCCCGGCCGGCCGGCTGGTGATCGCGTGGTCCAACCGCGCGGCGCTGGTTCACCGGATCGCCTCCGCGGCCCTGCGCCTTCCGAACCGCCTCCGCGGCCGGATTCCGTTCGCGCTGACCGGCCACGCGCCGTCGGGGATGCGCGCCGCGGGCGAGCGGGCGGGGCTCGTCCTCGACGAGGCGTTCGCGATCTTCCCGCCGCTGCGCCTGCGCCTTCGTCGCGTCGACGGACCGCTGGCCGGCCTGGTCGGATCGAGCTTCGTCGCCGTGTTCCGGAAGCGGGTCGTGTCATGACGGCACGGCGCGGTCCGGGCGCGGAGGCGACGCGCGCCCGGAGAACCCGGCGAAGGCCCGCGGGAAGGGCGCCTCGCCCGGGCCGGGCCCGCGCCCGGGAACGACGCGACGGTCGCGAACCTCGCGCTCTCCGTCCGCGGAACCGGCTTCGCCGGCATCGCCCCGGCAACCCGGCGCTCCGGGCCGTCGCGCACCGGCCGCGACGCCCGAAACCGTCCGCGACCGGGGAGCGCGGGAGGGTTCCGTCGGCGTCCCGCAACCCCGGAAAGTCCGGACCTTGCCTGCCGGGCGGTTGCCGGATACGGTGCGCGCACGCGGCGCGGGCGACGGGCCGGCCGGCGCGCGAAATCGAAAACGGCGAAACCTGACGGGAAGAGGGGCGGACCAATGGGCGCGCACCGGCGAGAGAACCGCGGCATGGTCTCCGGAATCCGCAACGGCACGCGCGGAACCGCGCGCGGCGCGGGGCGCCGCCGGGCGGCGGCGGGAGCGCGGCTGGCCTGCCTTGCCTTGCCGTGCGCCGTCGCCATGGCGGCCATGCCGCCGATGGCCGCCCGGGCGCAGGTCCACGTCACCAACGCCGTCGCCGGAAACGCGTTCGTGGCCGGCCCGACGCAGGGCAGCGGCTCGAGCGAGAGCACGCTCCATCTCGCCCAGCCGTTCACGACCCCTTCGGGATCCGGCGGCATCCCCCTCCGGAACGTCGTTCTGCACTTCTCCTCCATGCCCCTCTCGCTCGATCAGGTGAAACTGTACCTGTACCGGGCCAAGGGCAATCCGAACCCCACGAACCCTGCGGCCTTCGCCCCGACGGTTCCGGATTCGGGCACGGTCGACTCGACGACCAACGAGCCCGCGGCCGCCGGCCGGCTCGCCGAGTTCGCGGTCCCCGTGAGCCTGGGGGGAGGCAGGTACCGGTTCGGCGCGCCCGCGGGCACCGCTCTCGACGCGGACACCACGTACCACCTGTACCTGTGGTCGGTGGCGAACCTGACCGGACCCAGGTGGAGATCGGTGGACATCACCAGCACCCCCGGCGGCGCTCCCGGCGACGCGGGTTTCACCGGGAACACGACCCAGTGCGCGCCGGGCGGCTGGGCTCTCCTGCGCGGGCTGAGCGACGACCCGAAAAACACCTCCGACGACGGCTGGATCCCCGACGGCAACGGCAGGCACGCGTACGTCACGGAGATCGTCGGGGAGCCGAACCGGCTCCCCAGCCAGGGGCCGGCGATCGCGGGGATCCAGACCATCGGCGAGACGCTGACGGCCGACACCGCGACCATCGCCGACGCGAACGGCGCGCCGTCGTCGTTCGCCTACGCGTGGTACCGGACGGACGCCGACGGGACGAACTCGCAGGCCATTCCCGGCGCGACGTCGCGGACCTACACCCCGACGGAGGACGACGAGGGCCGGCGGCTCCGGGTGCAGGTGGCCTATGCCGACGCCCACTGCTACCGGCAGACGACGAGCGTCGGCGCCGACAACACGTTCGCCGCGGGCCTGGCGCTGGACGGCACGGCGCAGGTCGGCCAGACGCTGACGGCGGCGACCGACGGCATCGAGGACGCCGACGGCCTGCCGTCCGCGCCCGCGTTCACCTACCGGTGGACGCGGGTGGACGCCGACGGCGCGTCGAACCCGGAGGACATCGCCGGCGCGACGTCGCGGACCTACACGCCGGTCGCGGCCGACGAGGGCAAGCGGGTGCGGGTGACGGTGGGTTTCGTCGACCGTGACGGCCACCGCGAGGTGGTCGGCGCGCTTTCCGGGACGGTCGCGGAGGGGACGCCGGCGGTCGCGCCGGAGTTCCTGAGGGCGTCGGTGAACGGCCGGGTGCTGACGGTGACGATGAACGAGACTCTGGACGGGGACGAGGCGCCGGCCGCGTCGGCGTTCACGGTGTCCGGGGGCCACGCGGTGAGCGGGGTGACGGTGAGCGGGTCGGCGGTGACGCTGACGCTGGCGTCGGTCGTGGGCGCCGGCGAGACGGTGACGGTGAGCTACGCGGCGCCGGGGAGCGGGTCGGTGCTGCAGGGCGAAGGGGGGACCGCGGCGGCGGCGTTCTCGGACCGGCCGGTGGCGAACGAGACGCCGACGGTGACGCTGGTCCTGACGCCGTCCTCGATCGGCGAGAACGGCGGAACCAGCACGGTGACGGCGTCTCTGGACAGGCCCTCGCCGCGGCCGACGACGGTGACGGTGACGGCGGTGCCGGTGTCGCCGGCGACGGCGGACGACTACGCGCTGAACGGGAGCGAGCTGACGATCGCCGCCGACTCCCTGGCGAGCACGGGCTCGGTGACGATCACGGCGACGGACAACGACGAGGACGCGCCGGACAGGACGGTGACGGTGTCGGGCACGGCGGCGAACGCCCAGGGGGTCACGGGTCCGGACGACGCGACGCTGACGATCACCGACGACGACGACCCGCCGCCGGCGGTGCTGTCGATCGACGACGCGAGCGCGACCGAGGGCGATGCGGGCGACACGCCGCTGGCGTTCACGGTGAGGCTGACCCCGGAGGCGAAGGAGGCGGTGACGGTCGACTGGAGGACGTCCGACGGGACCGCGACCGCCGGGACGGACTACACGGCGGGGACCGGCAGCCTGACTTTCGGGCCCGGAGAGACCGTCAGGACGGTGACGGTGCAGGCGACGGGCGACGGCGTGGACGAGCCGGACGAGACCTTCACGGTGACGCTGTCGAACGTGTCCGCCTCGTCCGGGTCGTCGGTCGCGGTTCTCGGGGACGGCACGGCGACGGGGACGATCGTCGACGACGATCTTCCGGTCGTCACGGTCGTCTCCGGGGGCGACGTGGCGGAAGGCGGGGACGCGAGGTTCACGCTGACGCGGTCGGGCACGGACATCGCCGGGCCGCTCGCCGTGACCTTCTCGGTGACGGGCGGCGACGCGGTGCTGTCCGGCGCCGCGCCGACCGCGGCCACCTTCGGGGCGAACGCGGCCACGGTCACGGTGGCGGTTCCGACGACGGACGACCTGACCGACGAACCCGACGCCACGCTGACGCTGGCGCTGGCCGACGGCGACGCCTACGACCTGGGCGCGCCGGCGCGGGCCGAAGCCGTGGTGAGGGACAACGAGGCCACGCCCGCGCTCGGCGTCGCCGACGCCTCGGCTTCCGAGAGCGACGACCTGGTGTTCGCGCTGACACTGGATCCCGCCAGCTGGCAGGCGGTTTCCGTCGACTGGGCGATCACGCCCGTCACGGCGGAGGCCGCGGACTACACCGGGGCGACATCGGGCACCGTGACCTTCCAGCCGGGCGAGACTTCCGCGAACATCACGCTCGACCTGGCGGACGACGACCTCCGGGAGGAGGAGGAGACGGTCGAGGTCGCGCTCTCCGGTCTCCGGCCGTCCTCGGCCGCGACCCTCGCCGACGGCACGGCCACGGGCACGATCGAGGACAACGACCCGCCGTCCGCGCGGCCGGGAGCGCTGGCCCTGAACGTCCCGTCGCAGGCGGTGCGCTACGTCGCCGGCGACGCCGTCGAGCTGGTCCTGCCGGCGGCCAACGGCGGCACCGGGCCGTACGTCTACACCCTGGCCCCCTTGCCGGCGGGGCTGTCCTTCGACGGGGGCACCCGCACGCTGTCCGGCACGCCGACCGTTCCCGGAGTCGCCCGGGTGACCTACGGGGCGAGGGACGCGGCCGACCCGCCCGCCACCGTCACGCGAACCTTCAACCTGCGCATCAAGAAGAGCAGGCAGCCGGGACCGACCCTGACCCTGAACGTCCCGTCGCAGGCGGTGCGCCACGTGGCCGGCGATGCCGTCGAGCTGGTCCTGCCGGCGGCCAACGGCGGCACCGGGCCGTACGTCTACACTCTGGCCCCCCTGCCGGCGGGGCTGTCCTTCGACGGGGGCACCCGCACGCTGTCCGGCACGCCGACCGTCCCCGGGGTCACCCGGGTGACCTACGGGGCGAGGGACGCGGCCGACCCGCCCGCCACCGCCACGCGAACCTTCAACCTGCGCGTGAAGCGCAAGCGGTCGTCGTCGATGACCCTGGCCAGCCCCGCCAGGCTCGTCTACGAGGTCGGCGACACCGTCGACCTGACCCTGCCGCCGGCCGCCGGCGGCGCCGGCCCCCATTCCTACGCCCTGGCCCCCCTGTCTGCCGGGTCGGTTTTCGGCTACACCGGAACGTCCCTGCCTGCCGGGCTGTCCTTCGACGGGAGCACCCGCCGGCTGTCCGGCACGCCGACCGCGCCCGGGATCGTCCGGTTGCGGTACGGGGCGAGAGACGCGGCCGGCCTGTCCGCCTTCGCCCGGCAGGTCTTCAAGATCCGCATCAGGGCCGCGAGGGCGTCGTCGATGACCCTGAGCGCCTCGGTCGGGCTCGCCTACGAGGTCGGCGACACCGTCGACCTGACCCTGCCGGCGGCCGTCGGCGGCGCCGGGCCCTACACCTACACCCTGGGGCCCCTGCCGGCGGGGCTGTCCTTCGACAGGAGCACCCGCCGGCTGTCCGGCACGCCGACCGCCCCCGGGGCGACCCGCATGACCTACGCCGCCACGGACGCGGCCGATCCGCCCGTCACCGTCACGCGCACCGTCAGGATGAGCGTCGGCGGGTCTGTCGTGACGATCGCGGCGGAGGCGGACGCGGTCGCGGAGGGCGAGGACGCGGTGTTCGTGCTGGCGCGGACGGGCGACGCGTCGGCGCCGCTGACGGTGGCGGTGGAGGTGGGCGAGGCCGGCAGCGTGCTCGCCGGGGCCGCGCCGACGGAGGCTGCGTTCGGGGAGAACGAGACCGAGACGCGGCTGCGGGTCGCGACCGAGGACGATTCGACGGCCGAGGCCGACGGCCGCGTGACGGCGACGGTGTCCGCGGGGGCCGGCTACGCGGTGTCCGCGGACGCGGGCTCGGCCGGCGTCGACGTGCTCGACGACGACGGGGCGGGATTCCCGAAGGGGGCGGAGCCGTGGCCGGCGACGCTGGCGGTGGCGGACGCGCGGGTGAACGAGTCGGCGGGGACGCCGCTCGTCTTCCGGGTGGAGCTGTCGGGGAAGCGGTCGTCGGCGGTGTCGGTGCGCTACGCGACCTCGGACGGCAGCGCGACGGCGGGCGCGGACTACGTCGCGGCGTCGGGCGTGGTGCGTTTCGAGGCGGGCGAGACGGTGAGGACGGTGCGCGTCGCGGTGCTGGAGGATTCGCACGACGAGGGCGAGGAGACGATGACGCTCGCGCTGTCGCGCCCGTTCGGGGCGGCGGTTCCGGACGGCACGGCGACGGGGACGATCGTCAACACCGACCCGATGCCCCGGGCGTGGCTCGGGCGTTTCGGGCGCGCGGTCGCGGGGCAGGTGCTCGACGCGGTGGAGGCGCGGATGACGGCGGAGCGCCGGCCTGGGGTCGAGGCGTCGGTTGCGGGCCGGCGCCTCGGGGCTGCGGCGGCGCGCGGCGGGGTGGCGTCCCGCGGCGGGGCCGGGCTCGATCTGTCGGGGCTGCTGGCGACGAGCGGCGGCGAGCTCCTGTCGGGGACGTCGTTCGCGCTGACGGACGGGACGGCGGGGGGCGGTTTCGGCTCGGTCTGGGGCCGGGGCGCGGTGACGGGCTTCGACGGCCGGGACGGCGGTCTCCCGGTGGACGGCGAGGTGAGAACGGGGCTGCTGGGCGCCGACTGGATGCGGGCCGGCTGGGCGGCCGGCCTGATCGTGGGCCACAGCCGGGGCGAGGGCGACTACGGCGGCCAGGGCGCCGGCACGGTTTCGTCGTCGCTGACCGGTTTCTATCCCTGGGGCCGCCGGGAGCTGGGCGACCGGGTGACGGCGTGGGGCGTTGCGGGCTACGGCGAGGGGACGCTGACGCTCGAGCCCGAGGGCGGGGCCCGGATCGAGACCGGCATGGATCTCGCGATGGCGGCGGCGGGGCTGCGCGGCGTGCTCGTGGAGGCGCCGGCGGGAGGCGGCCTGGAGCTGGCGGCGAGGACGGACGGCCTGGTCGCGCGCACCTCCTCGGAGGCGGGGCGGGGCGGGGCCGGCGGGATGCTGGAGGCGGCCGATGCCGATGTGACGCGGCTGCGGCTGGGTCTGGAGGGGGCGCGCGCGTTCCGTCCGGAGGGCGGGGGGACGCTGACGCCCTCGTTCGAGCTCGCGGCGCGCCATGACGGGGGCGACGCGGAGACCGGGTTCGGCGTGGACGTGGGCGCCGGCGTCGCCTACGCCGATCCGTCCTCGGGGGTGACGGCGGACCTCCGCGGCCGCGGTCTTGTCGCCCATGCGGCGTCGGGCTTCCGGGAGGTCGGTTTCTCCGGCTCGCTTGCCTTCGATCCGACGCCGTCCTCGGGCCGGGGTCCGAGCCTGCGTCTTGTCCGGAGCGTGGGCGCGTCGGCGACCGGCGGCGCGGAGGCGCTCCACGGGCGCGGCACCATGGCGGGGCTTGCGGCCGGCGACGGCGCGGTGGCCGCGGATTCCCCCGGGCGGCGCAGTCTGGAGATCCGGGCCGGCTACGGTCTTTCCGCCCTCGGCGGCCGTTTCACGGGGACGCCGGAGTTCGGTTTCGGGGTTTCGGGGAGCGGCCGCGACTACAGTCTCGGCTGGCGTCTGGCGCCCGAGGGGCGCAACGCCGGCCGGTTCGCTTTCCGTCTGGAGGCGACGCGGAGCGAGACCACGAACGGCGACGCGCCTGGGCACGGGGCGGTCCTGCGGGCGACGATGCGTTGGTAGGAGCCGGGCCGGAACGTCCTCCGGGCTCCGGCCCCGCGCCTTTCAATCCCCCGATGTCGACAAGGGATCCTTCACGCGATGCCGGTCCATGCCCCGCCGGTGTCGATGCCGGCCCTGCATCGTTGCCGTGCCCGCCGGATTCCGCTGGTTCCGGGGAGGGGCTGGCGCTTGCCGGGACGGAAGCCCGCCTGTCGGCCCCGGGACGCCCGCCCGGGGGCATGATGCCGCTTGCCGACCTCGGAACCGCGGACGGCGATCCGGCGGCGTTCGCCCCGAGGGGCCGCGCGAGCCGGCTGACGGGTCCGGAGACGGCGGCCGCGTCCGCTGCCGCGCCGCAACGGAACGGCGGCGCGCGACCGGCCTGGCGTCGCCCGGGGCGGATCCGTTGACGGCGTCGCCGACGCGCTTCCGGCCCGACCGCTTCACCCTGACGGCGGCCGCCGTCTCCGCGCTCGCCGGCATCCTCGTCTGGGACAGCGGAGTGACGCTGGGCCACGATTCGGCGTTTTACGTTTCCTACGCCCGGAGCCTGCTGGCCGGAGAGGGTTTTCTCGACTACAAAGGACTCCCCGGCGTCGACTGGCCCCCTTTCTACCCGCTTCTGCTGGCCGCGGCCGGTTTGGGGACGTTCGATCCGGTCGATGTCGCCGGTCCCCTCAACGCCGTCGTTTTCGGACTGACCGTGTTCGTCGTCGGGCGGTACCTGCGGCAACGCCTGGAGTCCCGGTTCCTGGCGGCGTGGGGCTGTCTCGCGACAGCCCTGATGCCCACGCTGACGCATTGGCTGTCGTGGGCGCAGTCCGAGACCCTGTTCATCCTGCTGGCGGTTCTCGCCCTGATCCAGACCGACAGGTTCCTGGCCGGGGGCCGGTTCCGGACACTGGTCTGGGCGGCGGCGTTCAGCGCCCTGGCCTGGCAGACCCGATACGCCGGCGGGGCCGTGCCCGCCGTCGTGGGGTTGCTGCTGCTCTTCCATCCCGGGAGGGGGGCACACTCCCTCATGACCCGGAGGGCGGGACACGTCGTTGCCTACTCGTTGATCGCGGCGGTGCCGACGGTTCTGTGGTTTCTGCGCAATTTCCTGGTCACGGGAGAGCTCACCAGGCACCGTTCGCCCATCGACTATCCCGTGTCGATGATGCTGCGGGACGTTCTCGACATCCTGTGGAGCTGGGCGCTGGCCAACGGCACCGCGGCCCTGGTGCCGTTCGTCTGCATTCTCGTCGCGGTTCGATGGAGGCGACTGTCCGTTGCCGGCTGGGATCCTCTCTGGGTGTTCGGCGGCTTCGCGCTGACGTACCTCGTCCTGCTCATCGTGGCCATATCGCTTGTGGCCGGCGTCTACCTGGAAGGAGGCGTACCGGACAGATTCCTGATTCCGCTGTACATCCCGCTCCTGATGGCCGGGACGTTCGTGCTGGACCGCGTTCTCGTCCATGAACGGGAGAGGCCGTTGCTGGGAAGCGTCGGCAACCTGCCGGTCGTTCGAACGATGATGCCGGGGAAGGGAGGAAGCGTGCTGGCCGCCGTCGTCGCGATGGTTCTCTTCCTGGGAGCGGCGAATCAGGCGGTTACGGACATTCCCGTGCTCGTGAAGGAAAGCCGCGACGATTCCAACCTCCACTTCAACGGACCGCGCTGGACCGGTTCCGAGACGCTGCGACACGTCCGGGAAAATCTCGCTGCGAAGAGAGAACGCACGTACACCAACGCGCCGGAGCCCCTGTCGCTTCATGTCAACAGGAACCGGGAATACGCGCCCTGCTGCCATCATCTCTGGAAATTTCGCGTCGGTCGGCTCGGTCAGCGGCCCGCGAAAGTTCCGGATGGCGCCTACGTGGTCTGGTTCCGCACGAAGTGGCATTCGCGCCTCTTCGAGTACGGCGAGGCCGAGCTGCGGTCGTCGCCGGTCCTGGAACCGGTGGCGGAACTGGCCGACGGCGTCGTCTTCAGGGTGAAAAGGTGAACGGGGACCGCGTGCCGGGCCCGACATCGCCCGGGGCGGATCCGTCGACGGCGTCGCTGCCGCGCTTTCGGCCCGACCGCTTCACCCTGACGGCGGCCGCCGTCGCCGCGCTCGGCGCCGTCATCGTCTGGGGCAGCGGAGCGGCGCTGAGCTACGATTCGGCATACTACGTTTCCTTCGCCCGGAGCCTGCTGGCCGGAGAGGGTCTTCTCAACTTCAGGGGACACCCCGACACGAGGTGGCCGCCTCTCTATCCCCTTCTGCTGGCCGCGGCCAGTCTGGGGACGTTCGATCCGCTCGCCGTCGCCGGTCCTCTCAACGCCGTGGTTTTCGGGCTGACCGTGTTCGTCGTCGGGCGGTACCTGCGGCAACGTCTGGAGTCCCGGTTCCTGGCGGCGTGGGGCTGTCTCGCGACGGCCCTGGCGCCCCCGCTGACGAAATGGTCGTCGTGGGCGCACTCCGAGCCCCTGTTCGTCCTGCTGACGGTTCTCGCCCTGATTCGCACCGACAGGTTCCTGGCCGAGGGCCGGCTCCGGATCCTGGTCTGGGCGGCGGTGTTCAGCGCCCTGGCCTGGCAGACCCGGTACGTCGGAGGGGCCGTGCCGGCCGTCGTGGGGCTGCTGCTGCTCCATCCGGGGAGGGGGGGGGCATCCTTCTCCATGGCCCGGAGGACGGGACACGTCATTGCCTACTCGCTGATCGCGGCGGCGCCGACGGCCCTGTGGTTCCTGCGCAATTTCCTGGTCACGGGAGATCTCACCAGTCACGGTCCGCCCCGCGGCTATCCCGTGTGGATGATGCTGGGGGACGTTCTCGACATCCTGTGGAGCTGGGCGCAGACCAACGGCACCGCGGCCTTGCTGCCGTTCGTCGGCATTCTCGTCGCGGTTCGATGGAGGCGACTGTCCGTTGCCGGCTGGGATCCTCTCTGGGTGTTCGGCGGGTTCGCGCTGACGTACCTCGTCCTGTTCATCGCGGCCGTATCGCTTCTCGTCGACGTCTATCTGGATCACGGCGTGGCGCCGAGATTCCTGGTTCCGGTGCACGTCCCGCTCCTGGTGGCCGGGGCGTTCGTGCTGGACCGCGTTCTCGTCCGCGAACGGGAGAGGCCGTTTCTGGGGAGCGTCGGCAACCTGCCCGTCGTTCGGGCGGCGATGCGGGGGAAGGGAGGAAGCGTGCTGGCCGCCATCGTGGCGATCGTTCTCTCCCTGGGGCTGGCGAACCAGGCGGACACGAACGTTTCCAGGCTCGCGAAGGCAAGCCGCGACGAAATCAACTTCCGCTTCAACGGACCCCGCTGGACCGGTTCCGGGACGCTGCGGCACGTCCGGGAGAAGCTCGCCGCGGAGAGAGAGCGCACGTACACCAACGCGCCCGAACCCCTGTCGCTGCACCTCAACAGGAACCGGGAATACGCGCCCTGCTGCCATCGTCTTCGTTTTCGTTTCAGCCGGCTCGGCCGGTGGCTTGCGGAAGCTCCGGGTGGCGCCTACGTGGTCTGGTTCCGCACGACGTATCATGCGCGCCTCTTCGACTACGGCGAGGCCGAGCTGCGGTCGTTGCCGGCGCTGGAACCGGTGGCGGAACTGGCCGACGGCGTCGTCTTCAGGGTCAACAGGTGAACGGGGCCCCGCGCACCCGTCCGAACGTCCGGGAACGACGCGCCGCCGCCTCGCCGGCATCGACGTCCGGCCCTCCGGGCCGGCCTCCCGCCCCGACCGGAAGCCGCGGGCCCGCGGGCCGCGGCACCGCGCACCGGCCGCGACCGGCGAGCGCGGGACAGGCCCGGCCCGTGGCGCGCGCGGTTCCATTGGGGGACGGAATGGACTACCATGCGCACGACAGCCCCGTCAGGGAGGACATCGGCCATGAACGCCACGGTTGTTCGCGACATTTCCGGGATCCCGTTGCGCGAGCGCGTCAGCGACGAGGAGTGGAGAACGCGCGTGGACCTTGCCGCCGCCTATCGGCTGGCGCATCTGCACGGCTGGACCACGACGCTCATCTACAACCACATTTCGGCGCGCATTCCGGGGCCCGAGCACCATTTCCTGCTCAATCCGTTCGGGCTGCGCTGGGACGAGGTGACGGCGTCGAACCTCGTGAAGATCGACCTCGACGGCAACATCCTCGACGACACGCCCTGGAAGATCAACAACGCGGGATACACGATCCACAGCGCCGTCCACGCCGCCCGCGAGGACGCCGTCTGCGTCATCCACACCCACACCGAGGCCGGCATGGCGGTGTCCGCCCTCGAGAGCGGGCTCCTGTTCACCAACCAGGACTCGATGATGTTCCACGGCCGGGTCGGCTACCACGAGTTCGAGGGCATCGCGCTCGATCTTTCCGAACGCGAGCGCCTGGTGCGGGATCTCGGCGACAACGCCGTCATGATCCTCAGGAACCACGGCCTCCTCACCACCGGCCGGTCGGTCCCCGAGGCCTGGGTGCGGATGTACTTCCTGGAAAAGGTGTGTTCGGCCCAGCTCGCGCTGATGGCCGCCGCCGCGGGCGAAAGCGGGATCCACCATCCGTCGCGGGAGGTCTGCGAGCACACCGCGCGCCAGTACGAGAACGAGAGCTGCGGAGAGCGCGAATGGCCGGCTCTCCTGCGCCAGCTCGACGACGTGACGACCGACTACAAGCGCTGAGTCGATGGCGGCCACCGTCGACGAGATCGCGCCGGACCTGTTTCGCCTCACCTGCTACAATTCCGAGGCGGATTTCCAGTTCTCCTCGTTCCTGGTGCGCGACGAGGAGCCCCTGCTCTACCACACCAATCTCAGGGCCTGTTTCGGGGACGTGCTGGCCGCCGTCGCCGGAGTGCTCGATCCGGCGACCCTTCGCTGGATCGGCTTCAGCCATTTCGAGGCGGACGAATGCGGCTCCCTCAACGAATGGCTGGCGGTGGCGCCGCACGCCGCGCCGTTCTGCAGTTTCGTGGGTGCCCGCACCAGCGTCGGCGATTTCTCGGACCGGCCGCCCAGAGTGCTCGCCGCCGAGGAGCGGCTGCGCACCGGCGCCCGCCGCTTCCGGGTCATCGAGACCCGGCACGTGCCGCACGGCTGGGACGCCAGCCTGCTGTTCGAGGAGACCGGCGCGACCCTTTTCTGCTCGGACCTTCTCGGCCACGGCGGCGACGTGGAAGCGCTTTGCGACGGCGACATCGTGGGCCGTTCGAGGGACTACAACACGCGCCAGCAGCAAGGGCCGATGGCGGGGTCCGTTCCCTACACGCACCGCACCCGGGAGATCCTGCACGCGCTCGCGGACCTGGAGCCGAGGACCGTCGCCTGCATGCACGGGTCGAGCTTCTCGGGCGACGGGGCGGGGGTTCTGCGCGAGTTCGCGGACGTGCTCGAGCGCTGTTTCGGACCGTCCTGAGAACGGCCGGCCGGAGGAACGGACATGGTCGAGAAGATCGCGAAGACCGACGAGGAATGGCGGGCGGCGCTCTCCGCCGAGGCCTACCGCGTGCTGCGCCGGCACGGCACCGAGCGCCCGTTTTCCGGGCGCTACGACGGTTGCGGGGAGGCGGGCGTCTACCTGTGCGCCGGCTGCGGCCATCCGCTGTTCTCCTCGGAGCACAAGTTCGATTCCGGCACCGGCTGGCCGAGCTTCTACCGGCCCGTCGACAACGACGCCGTCGAGGCGCGCGACGACTGGTCGATGCTGATGCGGCGCACCGAGGTGCACTGCGCGCGCTGCGACGGGCATCTCGGCCACGTCTTTTCCGACGGCCCGATGCCCACCGGCCGGCGCTACTGCATCAATTCGGTGTCGCTGACGCTGAGCCCGGCGGAACCCGGGTAGCGGGACGGCGCCGGCCGGAACGGGACGCTCCCGAACGCTGGAAATCCCCGTCCGGAACGCGTATAGGCTGTTCCCGCACGCAACGAGGAAGCACAGGACATGCTGGCGAACTGGTCGCCTGACGGGTGGCGCGCCAAACCCGTCGTCCAGGTTCCCGAATACCCGGAACCCGGCCTCCAGCGCGAGGTCGAGGACCGGTTGCGCGACTATCCGCCCCTGGTGTTCGCCGGCGAGGCCCGGCGCCTGCGCCGCCAGCTCGCCGACGCGGCCGACGGCCGGGCCTTCGTTCTGCAGGGCGGCGACTGCGCCGAGAGCTTCGCGGAGTTCCACGCCAACAACATCCGCGACACCCTCCGCGTGCTCCTGCAGATGTCGGTCGTCCTGTCCTTCGCCTCGGGCACGCCGGTCGTCAAGATCGGCCGCATGGCCGGCCAGTTCGCCAAGCCGCGCTCCTCGGACACCGAGGAGATCGGGGGCCTGTCGCTTCCGAGCTATCGCGGCGACATGATCAACGGCATGGATTTCGACGCCGAAAGTCGCCGGCCCGACCCCCAGCGCATGGTGCGCGCCTACAACCAGTCGGCGGCGACCCTCAACCTGCTCAGGGCCTTCGCCCAGGGCGGCTACGCCAATCTCCACGAGGTCCACCGCTGGAACCTCGAGTTCGTCGCCGCCGGCGAGGAGGCGGAGAGATACCGCGAGCTCGCGGACAGGATCGACGAGGCCATGACCTTCATGGCGTCCTGCGGCCTCACGCCCGAGGTCACGCCGCAGCTGCGCGAGACCGACTTCTACACCAGCCACGAGGCCCTGCTGCTGGGCTACGAGGAGGCGATGACCCGGGTCGATTCGATCACCGGGGACTGGTACGACACGTCGGCCCACCTGGTCTGGATCGGCGACCGCACCCGGCAGCTGGACGGTGCGCACGTGGAATTCGCGCGCGGCATCTCCAATCCGGTGGGGATCAAGATCGGGCCGACCCAGACGGCGGACGAATTGCTCCGGCTGGTCGACGTCCTCAACCCGGCCGACGACCCCGGACGCCTGGTGCTGATCAGCCGCATGGGGCACGACCGGGTGGAGGACGGGCTGGCGCCCCTGGTGCGCGCCGTCGCCCGCGAGGGACGCCGCGCGGTGTGGATCTGCGACCCCATGCACGGCAACACGGTCAAGAGTGCCGGCGGCTACAAGACGCGGCCGTTCGCGCGGATCCTGCGGGAGGTGGAGGGCTTTTTCGCCGTCCACGACGCCGAGGGCTCCCATGCCGGGGGGATTCACGTCGAGCTGACGGGGCAGAACGTCACCGAATGCACCGGCGGCGCGCAGGAGATCTCCGAGGACGCCCTTTCCGACCGCTACCACACGCACTGCGACCCTCGCCTGAACGCGTCGCAGTCGCTCGAGCTGGCCTTTCTCGTCAGCGGCCATCTCAAGCGCCGCCGCGACGCGGAACGGGGAGCGGCCGCCGGGACGGCCCCGTAGACCGGACACGGCGTCCGCCGCGCATGACCGACACGCTCGCCCTCGCGCTGGCGCAGATCAACCCCACCGTCGGCGACGTCGCCGGCAATGCCGGCCGCTTGCGCGCGGCGCGCGTGCGCGCGGCGGCGGACGGCGCCGACCTCGTCGTCGCCGGCGAGCTCGCGGTTTCGGGCTATCCGCCCGAGGATCTCGTGCTCCGGCCGATCTTCCAGGACACCGTCAGACGCGAGGTCGAGGCGCTTGCCGCCGAGACCGCCGACGGCGGCCCCGCGCTTCTGGTCGGCGCGCCGTGGATCGAGGACGGTCTGCTCCGCAACGCCGCGCTTCTGCTCGACGGCGGCGGAATCGCCGCGGTCCGCCTCAAGCACGATCTCCCGAACTACGGCGTGTTCGACGAGAAACGGCTGTTCGCGCCCGGCCCGCTTCCGGGGCCGGTGAATTTCCGCGACGTCCGCATCGGCGTCATGATCTGCGAGGACATGTGGACCGAGGAGGTGGCCGAGTGCCTCCACGAATCCGGGGCGGAGCTGCTGGCGGTGCTCAACGGCTCGCCGTTCGAGGCCGGCAAGTGGGACACCCGGATCGGGCTCGCCGTCGCGCGCGCCGCCGAATGCGGCCTGCCGCTGGTCTACGTCAACCAGGTCGGCGGGCAGGACGAGCTCGTGTTCGACGGGTCGTCCTTCGCCGTGGGCGCCGACGGCACGCTGGTCGCCGCCGCGCCGCCATGGCGGGAGGAGCTCGTCCTGACGCGCTGGAGACGGACCGGCGGCGGCTGGACCGGCGAGGGCGCGTGCCGCGCGCCGCCCCCGGAAGGTCTCGGCGGAGTCTATGCCGCGACGGTGCTCGGCTTGCGGGACTATGTCGCCAAGAACGGCTTTCCGGGCGTGATCATCGGCCTTTCCGGCGGCGTCGATTCGGCGCTGACCGCGGCGGTCGCCGTCGACGCCCTCGGGCCCGAGCGCGTCGTCTGCGTCATGATGCCGTCCCCCCACACCTCCGCGGCCAGCCTCGAGGACGCGGAGGCCACGGCGCGGATGCTCGGCGTCCGGCTCGACACCATCGCCATCGATCCCGCCATGGCCGCCTTCGACGCCATGCTCGCCGAGGCCTTCGCGGGAACCGATCCCGACACCGCCGAGGAGAACGTCCAGGCGCGCATCCGCGGCCTGACGCTCATGGCGCTGTCCAACAAGACCGGCGCGATGGTGCTCTCGACAGGAAACAAGTCCGAGATGTCCGTCGGGTACTCCACCCTCTACGGCGACATGTGCGGGGGCTATTCGGTTCTCAAGGACGTCTACAAGACCGACGTGTTCGCGTTGTCGAGGTGGCGCAACCGCGGGCGGCCGGACGGTGCGCGCGGGCCGGACGGGCCGGTGATGCCGGAGAACGTGATCGTCAAGCCGCCGTCGGCGGAACTGAAGCCCGGCCAGAAGGACCAGGACACCCTTCCGCCCTACGAGGATCTCGACCGGATCCTCGAATGCCTGAACGAGAGGGACATGAGCGTCGACCGCACGGTCGGCGAGGGTTTCGACCGCGCCCTGGTTCTCCGGGTCTGGCGCATGCTGCTCGGCGCCGAGTACAAGCGCCGCCAGGCGCCGCCGGGCGTCAAGATCACCGGCCGCTCGTTCGGGCGCGACCGGCGCTACCCGATCGTCAACGGGTTTCGCGGAACGTCGTAGCCGGCGCCGGGTGCCGGGCGGGGCGGACGGCGCGGCGTTGCCCGGGGATCCGCGGGGTGGACCGCAAGTTCCCGCCGCGCCTGACCGTGCTTCGCTACGGTCCCGCACCGGAATCGGTTGCCCGGATGACGGGATCCGAACGGGATCCACCCCGTTGGCTGCGCCCCGTGCATGCGTCGCCGACGAGGCACGCGTCGCCGGAACCGTCCTCCGGACCGCAGGAGGAGTGCGAAAGGAAGAGTGTGAGGCGCGTTCGGACCGGGCGCCCCGGTTCCACGGATTCGGCGCCGGCTTGCGCCCGACCCCGGAGGGTCATATGAATGGTCAGCACCTTGATGCGGAGAGAATCATGGGCAGGTCATGGCAGGTGCGGGAAGCGAGGGCTCGGTTCGGCGAGTTCCTTGAAGCGAGCATCAGCGAGGGGCCGCAGATCGTGACCAGGCGTGGAGTGGAGGCGGCGGTGCTGCTGCCGACCGGGCAGTGGCGGAGATCGCGGGAAACCGCGCAACCCGATCTGAAGGAGATGCTACTCGCCCCGGAAGCCCGCATCGAGGCGCTCGCGCCGCCTCGCCCGCGGCACCGTTCCCGTCCGGCATCGGCCCTCGGATAGGACGGCGGTGTACCTGCCGGACACCAACGTCGTCCCGGAGCTCCGACGTCAGCGCGCGGTCACGTTGCAGGGAGTCGAGAGGCCGGCGAGCGCCCCGGTCCTGTCCTGCCCCGGACGCCAAGTGCCGGATGTCCGGCGGCTGCGTCCGAACTCCGAGACCGAAGCGACTGCAATGCGGGCGGCCATTGAGCGAGAGGCCGCGACGGGGCGCCGAGTCCGTGCTGTTCACGAGGAGAGCCTCGAGCATGACGTGACTGGCCTCGATCCGCGATCGGGCGAGTTGCACCCGAGCGAAGTCAGGGGACTCGCCGGCACCGCCGGGAGCGTCCTTCCAACGCCGAACGGTCGCCACGTCTCCGGGAAACGGCGCGACTGCCGTCGGCTCCATGTCGCGACCGATTGCGCGAACGACTCGGCACTCCTGGAGTCCGCGAGGGATCCCGCGCGCTTCCCTTGGCGCGAGGCCGGCAGGGTGCGGCACCACCGGCTCGAAGCGGACGTCATGGCCAAGCCGGGGGCGTTGCGCGAGGATGGATCCGAACGTGTTGTCGGGGGGGCGGGCGCCGGAGGAGCGCGATGGCGAATGAACTGAGATTCAGACATCTGCGTCTCAGGAACTGGAAGAACTTCCGGGACGTGGATGTCGACCTCCGGGATCGGATGTTCCTCGTGGGCGCCAATGCTGCCGGCAAGTCCAACTTCCTGGACGCGTTTCGATTCCTCCGCGATCTCGCGTCGCGCGGCGGCGGTTTCGGTGAAGCCGTTGCCCGGCGCGGCGGAGTCGGAGCCGTCCGCTGCTTGGCGGCAAGGCGTTATCCCGATGTCGGGATCGACGTGGAGCTGCGGGAAGATGGCGCGGATCGTTGCTGGCGGTACGAGCTCGCCTTTCGTCAAGACAACCGGCGCCGTCCGCTGCTGAGCTGCGAGCGCGTGTCGCTGAACGACGAGACGATCATCGACCGTCCGAACGACGACGATCGCGAGGACGCGGCGCGCTTGACCCAGACCCATATCGAGCAAGTCAACGTGAACCGCGAGTTTCGCGACCTGGCGGTGCTCTTCTCATCGCTCCGCTACCTGCATATCGTGCCGCAACTGGTGCGCGAACCCGACCGGTCCGTCGGCCGGGCGAACGATCCCTATGGTGGCGACTTCCTGGAGCAGGTCGCCAAGACGCCGGAGCGCACGCGCAACGCCCGTCTGAAAAGAATCGAGAAGGCGCTGCGCATAGCGGTTCCCCAGCTCGAGGAAGTTGCGCTCGTGCGCGATGGCCGTGGCACGCCTCATCTGCGTGGCAGATACCGCCACTGGCGTCCGCGAGGCGCCTGGCAGACCGAGGAGCAATTTTCCGACGGCACGCTGCGTCTGACGGGGCTGCTTTGGGCGGTCATGGGAAAGGGAGGACCCCTGTTGCTCGAGGAGCCGGAACTGTCTCTTCACCCGGAAATCGTTCGCGTGCTCCCGCAGATGCTGGCGCGCGTGCAGCGTCGGACCGCGAGGCAGCTGTTCCTGAGCACGCATTCTCCGGAACTGCTGGCCGACGAGGGGATCGGACTCGACGAGACCTTGCTTCTCTTCCCCGGGGCCGAAGGCACCACGGTCGCGCCGGCGGGATCGCTGGACGACATCCGCCCGCTCCTGGAAGGCGGTCTGACGTTGGCGGATGCCGTGATTCCCAAGACGCAACCCCCGGACATGCGGGGACTGCCGTTGTTTTCGGGTGTTTGAGAAGATGCCGTGCCCACTCATCGACTCTGCGGTCGAAGGCGTGACTGACGAGGCGGTGGTCAGGCGGCTGATAGAGCACGCCGGCGGTCGACTCGGAAACGTCCACGGAAAGCAGGGCAAGGACCATCTCCGCCGGAAAATCAGGGGCTACGACAACGCGGCGCGTCACACGCCATGGATCGTGCTGGTCGATCTTGATGGCGCCGCGGATTGCGCCGCGCTGCTGCGCGAAGCATGGCTGCCCGCACCCGCGCCTCGTCTCTGTTTCCGGATCGCCGTGCGTGCGGTCGAGGCTTGGCTGATGGCGGATGCCGAAAGGCTTGCTGGCTATCTGAGCGTGCCGCGAGGTCGCGTGCCGGGCACTCCCGAGAACCTGGACGATCCGAAGGGCGCCATGGTCGGCTTGGCGCGTCGTTCGCGCCGCAGGGATATTCGCGAGGACATGGTGCCTCGTGAAGGAAGCGGCCGACGCATAGGACAGGGGCCTATCCCGGACGTCTCATCGAGTATGCCGCGACCGAGTGGCGTCCCGCGGTCGCTGCACAGAACGCGGAGAGCCTGCGGCGCGCCTTGCACTGCTTGCGCCGGCTCGTCGCCGATCACGGGGGAGCGGCAGAGGCGTGATCCCGTGTGAATGCAAGCGTCTGGCCGAGGCGGGCTTGCCCTTCTCCAGGGTGTCGAGGCACGTCGTGCGGGAGAAGTCGATACGCTACGGACCTTCCTCGACCCTGCATCTGCGGTGGGCGTGCCGCCCGCTCCTCTCTTCACGGGCGGCGCTCCTGACGCTGCTGCGGCCCGACCCGTGCGACGTGCATGGCCCGACGGCGTTCAAGACGATGGCGCGGCGGGTCCTTCCCGGCATGGACGGCAGGCCGCGGGAGCGGGCGAAGGCCGTCGGACCGGACGGGGGATTGCCGCAGACGGTCCTGGGAGCCTGACCCGAAAACCAGGCCTGTCCCACGCTTCCCGGTCGCGGACGGTCTTGGCGGTTCGGGTGTGGCGGTTGATGCGCGACAGCCTGGTTGTCGGGCCCGCAGCTTTCGGTTGGGAGGCCGTTCCGGATTGGGACCACGTCACTTGGGTGCGCCGCCGCTGCCGCCCGCTCGAGAACGTGCGAGACCGTGCCCGTGCGTGCCCCCGTCGCGATCTGCGCCCGCGTCAACCCCGGCCCGTGACGGCGCCGGAGAATTTCCCTGGCATCCCTCGTGTCGATCCTCTTCATCGCGCTTCCGCCTCCTCGAATCGATCGCTCGTTCGATCGGGCGGGGCCGGGAGAGAATCTGCGCTTTGACAAACCGCCATCGGCTCCCCGGGCACTACGGTCAGGGCGGCGGACCGGGGTGCCGTCCGACGATCAAACGCGCAGGAATCGTGGTCAAGTGCGCCGGAATCCGCAGCGGCGAAGGGGCCGTCGAACAGGGCGGCGAGCGTCGCGACGACCCGGACATCCTTCTCCAGGAGGTACGCTCCGTGGTTGCCGTCGCGCTCCGCCACCTGCAAGGCGTCGCGCCGGTCGTCGGCCGAGAGATCCCGATACCGCGCCTCAGCGATGCGAGAGGCGTGCGCTCACCGCTTGCGCCATCCGGTTCGGCATGGTGGCTCGCGCAGCCGAAAGTTCGTCGCGGTCCTCGTCGCGAAGCGTCGGCAGGACCGCTTCCAGCCCGTCCTCGACCTCTTCCGGACCGGGCCATGCCGGGGCGCGGATGACGTCGCCGGCCTTGCGGTGCGGGGCCGCGAGTTGTCAGCGCGGGGCATGACGCAGCTCCACGACGGACGATCCGAAGGGCAGACGACGGTTGGGACCGGAGGTGAGGCAGACCGCGCGAACCGGATTCTGCCTGGTCAGCCCGAGGCGGTTGGCCGCCGCGCCGCCGCAGGGCACGACGGTTTCGCCCCAGAGCGCGGACAGCCCTGCGAGCGCCTTGCCGGGCCGGGACGCCCGCAAGCCGAACCGGGCTTCGACGGGACGCATGCAGACGCCCTGGCAGATCCGCATCAGCTCTCCCGAGCGGGCCAGGCGGGACAACGCCTGGCCGACTGCCGCGCGGTGGCCGAGGTGGAGCAGGGCGCCCGGACATATCGGCGTGGACTCCGGAAGAGTCTGAGCATGCTCCATATGATGCGCCTGGGAAGGCTCCGCATCAGCCGGTCTCTCCCGTTCGTCTGTCAGAAATCTGGTGGCAACACTGTCATGTTGCAAACGCCGGGAATGCCGTTTCCACGTGGCCGCGGCGGTGAATCGCGGCTTCCGGCGACACCTGACGGAGGTTGCACGCCGCCGTGCCGTCTCTCCCGGGGCAGGCGCCGGGCCCGTTTTCCTCTCCTTCGTGACGTTGCGGGCTGGACGCTGGCCAGCCCGCCGTCGCCGACTGATGGAGGAACGACACCGCGAAACCGCGGGAGACGGGCTTCCGCAACCGCTCCGGACACGGTCAAGTGTCGCAGGAATCATCGTCAAGTGCGCCAGAATCCGCATCCGTCCGTCCTCGAGGCGGAACGTCACCTTGCCGTTCTTCCCGGCGGCGACTTCGGCGGTCCCGCTGTTGACGAGGCCGAGCCCGGCGTCGTTGCGGATCCAGCGGATTCGGCGCCGGCTCGCGCCCGATTCCGGAGGGTCATGTGAACGGTCGGCACCTTGATGCGGAGAGAACCATGGGCAGGTCATGGCGGGCGCGGGAAGCGAAGGCCCGGTTCGGCGAGTTCCTTGAAGTGAGCATCGACGAGGGGCCGCGGATCGTGACCGGGCGTGGCGTGGAGGCGGCGGTGCCGTTGCCGATCGGGCGGTGGCGGAGGTTGCGGGAAACCGCGCAATCCGATCTGAAGGAGGTGCCGCTCGCGCCGGAAGCCCGCATCGAGGCGCTCGCGCCGCCTCGCTCGCGGCACCGTTCCCGTCCGGCATCGGCCCTCGGACAGGGCGGCGGGAAGGATCCCGCTCAGATCTTCAGGAGTTCCCTGGCGTTTCCGCCCCGGATCGCCTCCCTGTCGCCGTTCGACAGCGTCTCGACCGAATCCACGAGGCCGACGGGATCGTAGTCCCCCATGTCGTAGGGGTAGTCGGTGCCCATCACGACCTTGCCGACGCCATGCTGCCGGACGAGATGCTCGAGCTGGTGAGGCGTGAACACCACCGTGTCCAGCCACATGCGCTTGAGATAGGCGGTGGGCGGCTGCGGCAGGTTCGCCCGTCCGTCCTCGCGGGCGCCCCAGACATGGTCGATCCGCCCGGAATAGGCGGGCAGGTAGCCGCCGCCGTGGGCGAGAAGAACGCGCAGGTCGGGGTGGCGTTCCATCACCCCGTCGAAGATCAGGCGGTGAACCGCGAGCGTGGTCTCCAGCGGGTTGCCGATGACGTTGTTGAAGTAGTGGTCCCTGAACCGTTCGCCGGACGTGAAGCCGTTGGGGTGCAGGAAGACCAGCGTGTCGAGTTCCTGGGCCCTCTTCCAGAACGGATCGAGTCTCGGGTCGGAGATCTCGCCGCCGTTGACGTTGGTGAGGATCTGGAACCCCCTGAGGCCGAGCGTCCCGACGCCGCGCTCGAGCTCGGCGACCGCCATGTCCGCGTCCTGGAGCGGCAGCGTTCCGAACGCGACGAAGCGGTCGGGCATGCGGTCGACGATTTCGGCGAGTCCGTCGTTCACCAGCTTCGAGGTCTTCATTCCGACCTCCGGGTCGAGCCAGTAGCAGGCCTGGAACGGGGTCGGGATGATCGTCTGGAGATCGATCCCCATCTCGTCCATGTCGGCCAGCCGCCGGTCGAGGGTGGTCAGATGGGGCATGCGGTCGATCCCCTGCCGGCGGTTGACCTCCCGCGTCAGCTCGTTCGCGAAATGCAGCGCCGGCTCGAGTTCCGGCCTGAAATGCGGCTCGGCGACCTCCGCCGCCTCGGGAACGTGCACGTGGCAGTGGATGTCGACGGTGAAGCCGTCGGGCTTCGGACGACGGGTGCCGGGGCGCGGCCGCGCCGCCGTGAAGACGTAGGGCTGGACACCGGACATGGCCGTTCTCCCGGATGCTCGCGGCGGGGAAGGGTCGCCGCCACCGTGTCCGTCGGCGGAAGCGCCGTCGCGGAAGCCGTCTCAGCCGTCGAGCGACGTCATCAGCGTGCGCACGTTGTGGCGCATGAGGTCGAGATAGGTCGGGGCGGGTCCGTCGGGGCCCGAGAGGGCGTCCGAGTGGAGGACGCCGCCGATTCTGGTGCCGGTCTGTTCGGCGATGCGGTCGATCAGGCGCCGGTCCAGCATGTTCTCGAGGAACACCGCGGTGATTCTCTCCTCCCGGATCTGCCGGATCAGCCGCGCGATCGCGGCGGCCGACGGCTCGATCCCGGGGGTGGGGCCGACCGGCGCGTGGAACGCGATCCCGTAGGCGGCGGTGAAGTGCCCGAAGGCGTCGTGCGCCGTGACGACCTTGCGCCGCTCGGGCGGCAGGCGGAGGATCCTGGCGCGGATCTCGGCGTCGAGCGCCGCGATCCGGGCGAGGTAGCGCTCCGCTCCGGCGCGGTAGGCGGCGCGTCCGGCGGGGTCGGCCCCGACGAGGCCGTCCGCGATGTTGCGGACGTAGCGCGCCGCGTTGGCGAGGTCGTGCCAGGCGTGGGGGTCGGTGTCGCCGTGGTCATGGCGATGTTCCGCCTCCTCGTGGCCGTGTTCCTCTTCCCCGTGGCGGTCTTCCCCGTGGCGGTGTCCGGCTTCCCCGTGATCGCGCCCGGCCTCTTCGTGGTCGTGTCCGGCTTCCCCGTGGCGGTCCTCGCCGCGGTGTCCGGTCCCGTGGCCGTTCCCCTCCGCCCCGAGCGGCGCGATGCCGGCGGTGGCGACGACGACGGCGCCGGCGTAGCCCGAGGCCTCGACCAGCCGGTCCATCCAGCCCTCGAAGCCGAGCCCGTTGACGACCAGGAGCCCCGCCTCCGAGATCGCGCGGACGTCCGCCGGCCGCGGCCGGTAGGAGTGGACGTCGGCGTCGGCGCCGACGAGCGAGGTCACGCTCACGCGGTCGCCGCCGACCTGGCGGACCATGTCCTGGAGGATGGTGAACGAGGCCACCACCCTGAGCGGCTCGCCGGCCGCGGACGCGGTCCAGGACAGGCTCGCCACCGCGGCGACGGAGAGAGCGCGAAGAAGAGTGCGGATCGTGGTCATGGTGTCATGCCTCCGGTTCGGGAACCGTCACGTCGCGAAGTGGCGGCGCGGACGGAGACGGCTGGCGACGACGCCGTCGCGGCCCGCGAGCAGCGAGACGACGTAGAGGATTCCCGCGGTGAGGGTGATCGCGGGACCCGACGGCAGGTCGCCGTGATAGGAGAGAAGCAGGCCGGCCACGCCGCTCGCGAACGCGCCGCCGACGCTGATCGCCAGCATCGGCGTCACGTCGCGGACCCAGAACCGCGCGGCCGCGGCCGGCAGGATCATGATTCCCACCGCCATCAGCGTTCCGAGGGCGTGGAACCCGGCGACGAGGCTGAGCACGGCGAGGACCAGGAACCCGTAATGGGCGACGGGGCTCAGCCGGCTCACGAAGCCGAGATAGGACGGGTCGAGGCACTCGAGAACCAGCGGACGGTAGAGGAGCGCCAGCGCCGCGACCGAGACCGAGACGATTCCGGCGATCAGGTACAGGGCCCCGTCGTCGAGGGCGAGCACGCTTCCGAACAGGATGTGCTGGAGATCCAGGCTGTTGCCGCGGAGCGAGACGATCAGCACGCCGGCCGCGAGCGAGATCAGGTAGAAGGCGGCGAGACTGGAATCCTCCCGCGCGACCGTGGTCCGCGCCACGAAACCGGAAAGCAGCGCGACGGCGACGCCGGCGAGGGCGCCGCCGAGCGTCATCGCGTCGGTGGCGGGTCCGGCGGCCAGGTATCCGAGCGCCACGCCCGGCAGCACGGCATGCGCCATGGCGTCTCCGGTGAGGCTCATGCGCCGCAGCGTCAGGAACAGGCCGACCGGCGCCGCGCCGAGCGACAGCGCCAGGCAGCCCGCCAGCGCGCGCCGCATGAAGTCGAATTCCGCGAACGGCTCTATGAGGAACCCGTGCATCGGCTCAGGGGCGGGGGCAGGGTGCGGCGTCGTGCTGGAAGGCCTCGGTCAGCGCGCGGGCCCGGTTCAGGTTGGCGGGCGACAGCACGTCGCGCGTCGGCCCGGCCGCCACCGGCGTCCGCGCCAGCAGCAGCGTGAGAGGGAAGTGCGCCCGCACCTGCTCGAGGTCGTGCAGGACCGCGATCACCGTGCGCGCCTCGCCGTGCCACCGCTTCACGAGTTCCATCAGGTCGCGGACGGTCCGGGAGTCGAGCGCGGCGAACGGCTCGTCGAGGAGGATGAGGGACGCGTCCTGCACGAGCAGGCGCGCGAACAGGGTCTTCTGGAACTGCCCGCCCGAGAGGGTCGGGAGCGACCGCCGCTCGAAGCCGGCGAGGCCGACGGTCCGGAGAGCCTCGGCGACCCGTCCCGCGCCGTCGCGTCCGACGCGGCCGAAGGCGCCGATGTCGCGCCACAGCCCGGCCGCGACCATGTCGTGGACGGACACCGGGAACTTCGGGTCGACCGCGGCCTGCTGGGGCAGGTAGGCGATGTCCTCGCGCCGGACGCCCTCGAGGCGGATCCGGCCGCCGAGCGGCGGGAGGGCGCCGATGATGCCCTTGAAGAGCGTGGTCTTGCCGGCTCCGTTGGGGCCGGTCACGGCGAGAAGGTCGCCTTTCGCGACGCTGTAGTCGAGATGGTGAACCGCCGGATGGCGGTCGTAGCCCAGGGTCAGGTTCTCGAAGCGGAGCGCGGCGTCGGCCATCGGGCCTCTCTCAGCCGAGGGCCCAGAAGACGACGGCCCACAGAACGGCGATGGCGATGCCGGCGAAGGCGAGGCGGGATCCGGCGCCGAGCCGGAACGCGGAGATCGCGGGCC
Organism: Alphaproteobacteria bacterium; assembly: GCA_965214975.1. Lineage (GTDB taxonomy): Bacteria > Pseudomonadota > Alphaproteobacteria > MPNO01 > UBA830 > JAJEBT01. The sequence goes on along the minus strand of OZ244055.1, from coordinate 2,415,152 downwards.
CGGCGGAAACCTCCGGCCGGGCGGACGGGGCGGCGGGCGCGGACCGGAGCGCGACAACGGTTTCGCCGGAATCCCGGTGTCCTGGAGCCATGCCTCTCGAGCTTTCGCGCCGGTGGAAACACAACACTATAACGTTTCGTCTTGGCGGCGCAACAGAGCCGCTTCCAGGATCAGGCGGAATTTTTTCGTCGCGGCCGGCGGGTTTCCCCGGCGATCGGGGCCGTTCCGCGGTTCCATCGGGTTTTCCACGACCTCGGCAGGGAGAGCGCCCCATGGCGCCAGGACGGGAATTGCACGGATCCCGGCATCGCGTTCAAGCCGGTCCGTTCCTCCGGCTCGAGGAATATCCCGGGCCGCCTGGCGAGAGACGTCGCCACCTCGCGGCGGTTCCCGGGGTCGCGCGCGTCGGGAGCCTCCGCCCGGCTGCATCCGGAGCCGCCCCGGAGTCTGCGCCGTGGAACATTCTCGATCACGCCGCGGCGTGAACCGATGCCGTGCATGGATATGGTTGAAAGATCCGTGCATCGCGTTAGCATGCGGCAGTCGGTTTTCCGGCGGTGCGGACTCCTGGATCGGGGCTTGGAGGAGACGTGGCATGACCATGGCGGCATTCGACACGGTAACCGTCGCGAAACGGCTCAGCGACGAATACGGCTTCGAGAAGGAGCAAGCCGAAGGCATCGCCGTGACGATGCATGACAGGCTGGTGGACAGCGTCGCCACGAAGGAGGATCTCGCCCTTCTTCGCAACGGTGTCGGAAGTCTTCGCGAGGACGTGGACCGTCTCCGCAAGGAGATGAAGAGTTCTGAGGAAAAGGGCGCTGCGCGGATCGCCGCCGAGATCAAGGCCTCGGAGGGCAGGCTGGAAGCGGGGATGCAGTCCTTGGAGGGCAGGCTGGAAGCGCGGATGCAGTCCTTGGAGGGCAGGCTGGAAGCGCGGATGCAGGCCTCGGAGGGCAGGCTGGAAGCGCGGATCGCCGCCGAGATCAAGGCTTCGGAGGGCAGGCTGGAAGCGCGGATGCAGGCTTCGGAGGGCAGGCTGGAAGCGGGGATGCAGTCCTTGGAGGACAAGCTGGAAGCGAGGATCGCCGTGGCTGTCGGCGACATGCACAAGGAACTGCTCGAACAGATGGACAAACGCTTTCATCGAATGTGGATGTTCATGATCGGCATCGTCGGCGTGGCCGTCGCGGCGTTGAAGTTTCTTCCCTGAATTTTCCGCGGCCGCTCCCGGGCGCGACGGCCTGGAGCGGCTTTGTCTCCGGCAGTCCCGGCCTCGCCGGGTGCATCGTCATCCCCGATGCCATGCATGCCCGGCACGAGACCGCGCGCTGCCTGCCCCGGCGTCGCGCTGACAGCGTGACGCCCGCCGTCAAGGACAACCGGGGGAGCATCCTCGAAGACCTCGAGGCGATCGGCTTCGGCGACGCGCCCCGCCATGAAACCGTCGACGGGGCCCTGGTCGCATCGAGCGTCGGCGGCCGCGCCGTCGCCGACCTCCCCGCCGCCGGGCGGGACGGCCATGCCGACCTTCACGGGCGACGCCGGGCGCTGCGCATCGAACGGGAGCGCCGACCCCGGGATCCGCAGGTGCGGCACCAGGGTGGCCCGGAGCCCGCCCTCGCCCGACCCGGAGCGCGCCGGACCCGGGGAACCGCGCGACCCGGCGCGCAACCGTCGGCGCATCGGGAACCGCCTGCACCGCGTGCGCGGCTTCGCCCGCGACGAGGACCGGCGCCGGGCGCGCGCGCCGCCCGGTCCGCCGCGCCTTGCCGCCTGCGGATTCCGGCGCTTGACGGAGATTCCGGTGCCGCTTGACGGCGGCTTCACGCCGCAGCGCCGTCTCTTCCCGCGGAGGGTGCCGGGCTCGTTTCCCTCTCCTTCGTGACGACGGGGAACGCCACCGCAAGCCCTCGCGAGACGCGCTTCCGCGACCGCTCCGGACACGGTCACGTGTCGCGGGAATCGCGGTCAAGTGCGTAGGAATCCGCACCTTCGCTCCCTCGTCGGTTCCGTCCGCGAGAGGAAGAACGCATCGACGGCAGCGCGCAGCGTCGACCAAGGCCCGCGCGGGCGGGACCGGAAAGTCGCGCACCTCGAAGGCCGCGGCGTGCGGGCTGGTCATCCATTCGGGGAGACAGGCAAGCGTTCCGTCCGGCTGACGGACCGTCAGGTGATTCCGCCCCGCAACCCGCGTCCGCCCACAACCTCTGCCTGGTCCCGGCGCGCGGGTGAAACCGGTAGCGAACCGTCCCCGGACCGGCGTGACACCCGTCGGCATGTCGCCGCTCCGTGCGGCGCCGGGAAGACTTTCTGGAGGAGTGCGCTCCGGAAATCGGCGGCCTCGGGGGTCGCGCGGCTTCGGCGCGCCCTGTCAAGGGCGATGCCGCTCGCGCCGCGTTCGCGGAGATCCCGCTTAGCGCCCGCCTATGCCGCCTCGAGGCCGGGGGCGGCGGCGGTCCCGGGAGCTTCCAGAAGCCGGCCGTAGCCGGGGACGGCGTCGTCGACGCCGACCATCCGCAGCGCGTGCCACAGCGCGGCCTGGTTGCTGGTCGCCACCGGCTTTCCGATGTCGTTCTCGATGTCCGCGATGGCGCCGACGACCCGGACGGCCGTGCAGCTGACGAAGGCCGCGTCCGAGGCGGGCTCGTCCTGCTCGCTCACGCGGCGGCGCCATTCCCCGGGCTCGACCGCCAGCATCGCGCCGCCGTCGCCGGCGATCCCCATGCCGGTCTCGGACAGGACCTCGATGCCGTGCGAGGCCAGGTAGGCGACCTCGCGGTCGTTGACCTCCCGGACGTAGGGCGTGGTCAGCGTGATTCTCTCCGCGCCGAACGTCCGGAACGCCGCCAGGCAGCCCTTCGACGTCGACGTCGCGGGGATTCCCGCGGCGCCCTCGATGCGGCCGATGATCTCGTCGTCGAAACCCGGCGCCATCATCGAGGCCGCCGTGCAGTGGAACACGATCAGGTCGACGCCGGCGTCGGCGAGGAGCTCCGCGCCCTCCTCGAGCCTCTCCGTCATTTCCCGGACATGCTCGACCGAACCGGACCGCAGGCGGAGACGGGTCGTGTGCAGGGACACGCCGTCGGGCAGCATCGCGTTCATGTCCGGTTCGGCCGCCCGGTTCACCGACGGCAGCAGCATGCCGATTCTCGCGCGATGTCCGTAGTTCATTTCCGCCTCCCTGCGGTTCCCGCCGATCTCAGGGCTCGATGCCGTTGCCGGCGTTCCGCGTCCCCGGCGCGCCCCCGACGGCCCCGGTCCCGGCCCGCATCGGGATCCCGAAGGCGCCGCCGGTCCGGCGCCGGCGTTCCGTGCAGCGGCGGCGGGAAACCGGCGGTTCCCGCGTGACGGCGCGGCCGCCCTCGCGAAGCGGTTCGGCCATGTCGGACGCTGCCTCCCGGTCGTTCGCCCCGGCAACGGGGCGATGGTACGATGCCGGAACGCGGCTGTCGACCGCGGGCGCCGGCCCCGGCGGTTCCCGGACCGTCCCGGCGGAAAGCCGGCTCCGGGGAGTCCGTCGATGTTTCTCAGGAACTGCTGGTACGCCGCCGCCTATTCCCGCGAGATCGACGGCGGAGGACCGCTCGGGCGGACGCTGCTCGGAGAGCCGGTGGTGATGTACCGGACCGCCGACGGCACCGCGGTCGCGCTCGAGGACCGCTGCTGCCACCGCCATCTGCCGCTGTCTCTCGGCGCGGTCACGGGCGACCGTCTCCGATGCGGCTACCACGGCCTCGAGTTCGCTCCGGACGGCGGCTGCGTCTCCGTCCCGGGCCAGTCGCGGGTGCCGCCCGGCGCCGCGGTCCGGACCTGGCCCCTGGCGGAGAGACACGGGTTCCTGTGGATCTGGATGGGGGATCCGGACCTTGCCGACGAGGCGCTGCTGCCCGACTGGTGGTGGACCGGCGATCCCGGCTGGCGGTTCAATCCCGGCACGTTCCTGCACGTGCGCTGCGACTACCGGCTGATCACCGACAACCTCCTCGATCTCTCCCATCTCGGCTACGTCCACCAGCGGACGCTCGGCAGTGACGCGATCGTCGACTTTCCGGTGAAGACCGAACGCGACGGCGAGCTGGTGCGGATGACGCGCTGGATCGTCGACCGCCCGCCGCCCCCGCTGTTCCGCAGGGCCCGCGACTTCGGGGAGGCCGTCGACCGCTGGCAGATCGTCGAGACCGTGCCGCCGGGGCACACCGTCGTCCGCGCCGGCTGCGGGCCCGTCGGGGCGGGCGTGCCGGAGGGGCCGGTCGAGTACCAGGACGGCATCCATCTGCGCGCCCTCAACGCGCCGACCCCCGAGACCGCGACCTCCGCCTTCTACTTCTACGGCCATGTCTGGGATTTCCGTCTCGACGACGACGCGTGGGCCGGCGAGATGCGCGAGGGGTTCCTGCAGACGTTTCTGGAGGACGTTGCGATCCTCGAGGCGCAGCAGCGCTCGATCGACCGGGATCCCGGGCGCCCGTGGATCGATCTCGGCGTGGACGCGCCGGCGCTGGCCGCGCGGCGGCGGCTCGCCGAACGCATCGGGGACGAGGCCCGCGCTTGAACCCCCGCGCGGCGGCGGCTACGCTTCGCGCGTTCTCGGAGACTCGGGAGGCACGGCATGTTTCTGCGAAACGCATGGTACGTCGGCGCCTGGGGCACGGAGGTCGGGCGCCAGAATCTCCTGCGGCGAACCCTTCTCGGCGAGCCGGTCATGTTCTACAGGCGCGAGGACGGCGCGCCCGTCGCGCTCGCCGACAAGTGCGCGCACCGTCACGCGCCGCTGTCCGAGGGCCGTCTCGTGGGCGACGACGTCGAGTGCCCCTACCACGGGCTCACCTACGACCCCTCGGGCGAGTGCGTCCGGGTGCCCGGCCAGTCGACGGTCCCGCCGAACTGCCGGGTCCGTTCCTATCCGGCGGTCGAGCGCTACCAGTGGATCTGGGTCTGGATGGGCGATCCCGCCCTCGCCGACCCCGACGGCATCGAGGACTTCCACTGGATGGACGACCCGGGCTGGCGGGCCAAGGGCGAGCTGATGCATCTCGAGGCGGACTACAGGCTCCTGGTCGAGAACCTGCTGGATCTCTCGCACCTGTCCTTCGTCCACAAGACCACGCTCGGCACCGACAAGGTCGCCGAGACCCCGATGAGGTTCGAGCGCGGCCCCCGCCACGTCACCGTCACCCGCTGGATCATGGATTCCCCGGCGCCGCCGTTCTTCCGGAAGGCCGGCGGCTTCGGTCCCGCCGAGCACGTGGACCGCTGGCAGCACATCACCTGGACGCCGCCGGCCTTCGTCAGGCTCGACATCGGCGCCGCGCGGGCCGGCACCGGCGCCGTCGACGGCGACCGCTCGCAGGGTTTCACGATGCGCAACCTCAACGCGATCACCCCGGAAACGGAGACCTCCACGCACTATTTCTGGGCGCAGGCCCACGACTTCCGCATCGACGAGCCGTGGATCACGGACCTGCTGGTCCAGAACATCCACGAGGCGTTTCTCGAGGATCTCTGGATCATCGGGCTCCAGCAGCGGAACATCGAGAGCGGGACCACGCTGCCGCGCGTGGACATCAACCACGACGGCGGCGGGCTGCAGGCGATCGGCGCCCTCGAGCGGATGATCGCCGAAGAGAACGGCGAGGCGCCCGCCCGGGCCGCCGAATGACCGCCGCCGCGGCCCGCCGGGGGTCCGGCGGACCGCCCGCGTTCAGCGCCGCGCGCCGAACAGGTGCAGCAGCATGATGAAGAGGTTGATGAAGTCGAGATAGAGCCGGAGCGCGCCGTAGACGGCGAGCTTGTCCCGGGACTCCGAATCGTGGCGGTCGGCGTACTCGTTCTTGATGTTCTGCGTGTCGTAGGCGGTCAGGCCCGCGAACACCAGGACGCCGATGACCGAGATCGCGAACTGCAGCGCGGTGCTGCCGATGAACATGTTGACGACCGCGGCGATGACGATCCCGATCACGCCCATGATCAGGAACGACCCCCAGCCCGACAGATCCCTGTTGGTGGTGTAGCCCCACAGGCTGAGGCCGGCGAAGGACGCCGCGGCGATGAAGAACACGCGCGCGATGCTTTCGGTGGTGTAGACCATGAAGATGGTCGCGAGCGACATGCCCATCAGCGCGGCGTAGAACCAGAACACGCCCTGCGCGGTCGAGGCCTTCATCGCGTGGATCCGCGCGCTGAGGAAGAACACCAGCGCCAGCGGCGCCAGCAGCACGACCCACTTGAGCGGCGTCGCGAACAGGGTCTGGCCGAGCGCCGTCAGTCCGACGATCTCGCCGCCGGATCCCGTCACCACCGACATCTGGAAGACGATCACGGCGAAGATGCCGGTCAGCGCCAGGCCCGACGCCATGTAGTTGTACACCCGCAGCATGTGCGCGCGCAGTCCCGCGCTGAATTCGGCCCGGTCGACGGTCCGCGCGCCGACGCGGGCCTGCCTGAGTGTCTCGAAAGCCATGAAGCCCTCTCATCCGTTTCCGGTTGACGTTTCCGTGCCCCGAATATAGAGGCCGGAGTCGGCTTTTCAAGCCCGGATCACTGGTTCCGGAGCAGCGGCGCCGCCTTCTGCCGCAGCGCGTGCCAGATTCCCGCGAACCCCAGCGACAGCGTGATGGCGACGGACAGAAGCGCCGTGACGAGCACCGCCGCCACGTCCTGCCGGAACGCGAAGCCCATCACCTCGACGATCACGGCCCGGGCCGCGACCGAGCCGACGACCGCCGCCACGGCCGCCGTGAACAGGCCGAGCAGGCCGTACTCGATCAGCAGGACGCCGAGGATCCGTCGGCGGGTCGCGCCGAGAACCTTGAGAATCACCGAATCGCGCATTCTCCGGCGATGCGCCGCGGCCACGGTTCCGGCGAGCACCAGGACGCCGGCGGCGATGGCGACCCCGGCGGTCAGGCGGATCGCGGAACCGAGCCGGCCGACGAACGCGTTCACGGTGTCGAGCACGTCGCGGACGCGGATCGCGGTGACGTTCGGGAAATTCTCCGCCACCGCCCGCTCGATGCCCTCCTCGCGCGCGGGGTCGGCATGCACGGTGACGAGATGGGTCTGCGGGGCGCCCTCCAGCGTTCCGGGGGAGAAGACGAAGATGAAGTTCATGCGCAGGCTCTCCCAGCGCACGTCGCGCAGGCTGGCGATCCGGGCCGTGACGTTGCGGCCGAGGATGTTGACGGTGACGGTGTCGCCGACGCCGATCCCCAGGCCGGCCGCCGCGTCGGCCGACATCGAGACCAGCGGCGGGCCGGCGTGGTCCGGGGGCCACCATTCGCCCGCGACCAGGCGCTCGTCTTGCGGCAGCTCCCGCGCCCAGGTCACGCCGCGGTCGCCGCGGAGGATCCAGCGCCCGTCGGGCGGCACGTCCTCGGCGCGCGCCGGCGCGCCGTCGAGGCGCACCACCCGCCCGCGCAGCATCGGCGTGCTGCGGAGCTCCCGGAAACCGTCGGCCGCGCTCACGACGTCCCGGAACCGCCGCGCCTGGCCGCTCTGGACGTCGAGAAAGAAGTACCCCGGCGCGCGCTCGGGAGCGTTCCGGGTGATCTCGCGCCCGAGATTGGTCTCCACCAGCGCGACCGTCACCAGCACCGTCAGCCCGAGGCCGAGCGACAGGATCACGCTGCCGGTCGGGGCCCCGGGGCGGTGCAGGCCGGCCAGCGCCATGCGGGTGCCGACGCCGCCGACGCCGTCGAGAGACCGCGCCGTCCAGGCCACCGCCCGCGCCGCGGCGGCGAACAGCAGCATCGCCGCCGCGGCGCCGCCGACGAACCACAGCGCGACCAGCGGATCGCGCGCCGTCGCCACCGCCAGCGCCGCGAGCGCGAGCGCGAGCGCGGCCGTGACCGCGGCGAAGGGCCAGCGCGGCCGCGCCACCCCCCGCGACACGGCGTCGCGGAACAGGGCCGCCGCCGGCAGTCCGCACGCCCGGGCGAGGGGCCACACCGAGAAGGCGAGCGCCGTCAGCAGGCCGAAGGCCGCCGCGAGCGCGAGCGGCTGCGCGTGGACGCCGACCCCGACCGCGACCGGAACGAGATCCCGCAGCAGGCCGGCCGCCGCCGCGGGCGCGAGCGCGCCTAGCCCGGTCCCGAGGACGACGCCGAGCGCGGTCATCGCGAGGATCTGCGCGAGATAGGCGACGAAGACCGTGCCCGACGTGGCGCCGACGCATTTGAGGGTGGCGATGGTGCGCATCCGCCCGGCCAGGAAGTCGCGGACCGCGTTGCCGACCCCGACGCCGCCCACCAGCAGCGCGACCAGCCCGACGAGCATCATGAACAGGGAGGCCCTGTCGACGAGGCGCGCGATCGCCGGCGAGGCGTCCTCGCGGTCGCGGAGGATCCACCCGGCCTCGGGGAAGGCGGCCTCGAGATCCCGCTTCCAGCCCTCGAGCGCCGCCGGGTCCGCGAGCCGGACGCGATGGAAGAACCAGACCTGGCTGCCGGGCCGGACGAGGCCGCTGTCGCCGAGCGACGCCCCCGAGGCCATGAAGCGCGGCCCGAGCTGCAGCGGGCGCGCGCCCGAGACCCGGTCGGGTTCGCGGCGGATCTCGGCGCGGATGCGGTAGAGCGCGTCGCCGACGCGCACGGTGTCGCCGACGGCGATGCCGAGGCGGCGGAGGAGCGAGGGGTCGGCGGCCGCGCCCCAGACGCCGTCCTCGCGGGCGAACAGGCCGGGGCCCGCCGCCGGCGCGGTCTCGAGCCGGCCGTAGAGCGGATACATCCCGTCGACCATCTTCATCTCGACGAGGACGCGGCGGTCCCCGCGGGCCGCCATGGACCGGAGGTGCACGACCCGCGACACGTCGGCCCGGCGTTCGAGCCAGGCGCGTTGCGCGGGCGCGATGTCGGCGTGGGCCGTGCGCAGCACGGCGTCGCCGCCGAGAAGGACGGCGCCGTCCCGGTCGAGCGCGTCGAGCACCGACGACGTGACCGAGCCGACCGCGGCGATGGCGCCGACGCCGAGCGCGAGGCAGGCGACGAAGACCCGGAAGCCCCTCGTCCCTCCGCGCAGCTCGCGCGACGCGATGCGGAGCGCGGCGGGGAAGGCGGTCACGCGGTCATGGCGCCGGCGCGGCGCCGACCCGGCCGTCCTCCAGCGCGACGCGCCGGGCGCAGCGCCCGGCAAGCGCGGGGTTGTGGGTGATCAGCACCAGCGTCGCGCCGCGCTCGGCGCACAGCGCGAACAGGAGATCGATCACGGCGCCGCCCGTGCCGCCGTCGAGATTGCCGGTGGGCTCGTCGGCGAGCAGCAGCCCCGGTTCGCAGACCGTCGCGCGCGCGATCGCCACCCGCTGCTGCTCGCCTCCCGACAGCTGGCCCGGATGGTGCGCGAGGCGGTGGTCGAGGCCGACCGCGGCGAGCGCCGTCCGCGCGCGGTCGAAGGCGTCGGCGCGTCCGGCGAGCTCGAGCGGAACCGCGGCGTTCTCCAGCGCGGTCATGGTCGGCACGAGGTGGAAGTCCTGGAACACGATGCCGATGTTGTCGCGCCGGAATCTCGCGAGCCCGTCCTCGTCGAGCGCCGAGAGATCCTGCCCGGCGACCTCCACCGTGCCCGCGCTCTGGCGCTCGAGGCCGCCGATCAGCATCATCATCGAGGTCTTGCCCGACCCCGACGGGCCGACCACGCTCACGGTCTCGCCGGACCGGACGTCGAGATCGATTCCGTTGAGGATGTTGACCGGACCCGCCCTGCTCTCCAGTGTCAGCTCGACGTTCCGGAGACGAACCATGGTTCCGCGCATGCGCCTGTTTCCCGTGTTCCGCCGGCCGCGCCGGGCGCGATCCGTCTCATATAGGCGGTTCGCCGCGATTCTCAAATCCGCGGCCGTCTTCGCCGCGCTCGCCGCGCCGCCGCCGCTCGCGGCGGAACCCGCCCGGCTGCTGCTGCTCGGCGACAGCCTGGTCGCCGGCTACGGGCTCGCGCCCGGGGAGGCGTTTCCGGCGCAGCTCCGGGCCGCGCTCCGGGAGCGGGGCGTCGAGGCCGCGGTGCTCGACGGCGGCGTGTCCGGCGACACCAGCGCGGGCGGGCTCGCGCGCGTCGGCTGGATGCTCGCCGACGGGCCGACCCACGCGCTGGTCGAGCTCGGCGCCAACGACGCCCTGCGGGGGATCGACCCCGCCGTCACCCGCGCCAATCTCGACCGCCTGCTCGCGCGGCTGCGCGCCGCCGGCGTCCGGGTGCTGCTCGCCGGCATGTACGCGCCGCCCAACTGGGGCCGGGAGTACGGGACCGCGTTCCGGCGGATCTACCCCGAACTCGCGGAGAGGCACGGCAGCGCGCTCTACCCGTTCTTCCTGGACGGCGTCGCCGCCGAACCCGGTCTCAACCAGCGCGACGGCATCCACCCGAACGCCCGGGGCGTCGCCGTGATCGTGAGGCGCATCCTGCCCCACGTGCTGCGGCTTCTGGACGCGGACGGCTGAGCGGATGCGGTCCGCCCCGAACCGCGGGACGGCCGGGTGATCCGCCTGTTCGCCGCGATCGGCCTGCCGGCCGCAACGCGCGAGCGCCTCGCGCCGCTGGCGTCCGGGCTCGCGGGCGCGCGCTGGGTGCCGCCCGGGAACCTCCACCTCACGCTGCGGTTTCTCGGCGGGGTCCCGGAAGACCGGGTGGGCGATCTGGTCGACGCGTTCGACGCCCTCCGCGCGCCGCGGTTCGCGGCGACGCTGCGCGGAACGGGGCATTTCGGGAACGGCCGGAGGATCCGCTCGGTGTGGGTCGGCGTCGAGAGAACCCCCGGGCTGGTCTCGCTCCAGGCCAAGGTCGAGCGCGCGGCCGTCGCCTGCGGGCACGAACCCGAACGGCGCAGGTTCGCGCCGCACGTGACCGTCGCCCGGCTCGGGCGGGCGCCGGCGGGGCGCGTCCGCGCCTGGCTCGAGGCCAACGGCGGATTCGCGGAACCGCCCTTCGAGGTCTCCGCGTTCACGCTCTACGAGAGCCGTCCCGGGCGTTCGGGGCCGGCCTATCTGCCGCTTGCCGAGTTCCCTTTCGCGCGGCCCTGAAGCGGCGTCGCGCCCCCGGGGCGGGTGGCGGCGAAGGACGGGTGCGCGGCGTTGAACTCCGCGAGCCAGGCCACCAGTCCGGGGCGGTCGCCCCGCCACGGCGCAGGCTCGCGGAAATCGAGGTACTCGAGTGCGCAGGCGAGCCCGATCGCGCCGACCGTCGGGCCGCGGACCGCGGGCGGCGCCGCCTCGGCCGCCGCGAGCGCCCGGGCGATCTTGCCTCTCTGGAACGCGAGCCACGGCTCGTGCGGCTCGCGGTCGGGCCGGTAGCGGGCCTCGTAGACGACGAGCAGCGCCGCCTCGAGGACGCCGTCGGCGAGCGCCGCCTGACGGAGCGCCTCGTAACGCGCCTCCGGCTCCGCCGGGATGATGCGCCCGCCGCCGGCGGCGTGGTCGAGGAACTCGAGAACGACCCGGCTGTCGAACAGCGCGCGGCCGTCCTCGAGAACCAGCGTCGGCACCTTGGCGAGCGGGTTGCGGCTTCGCAGCGTCTCCTCGTCGGGCTCGACGACGTCGAGCGCGATGCCGAGCAGCTCCGCCGCGAAGCGGACCTTGCGGCCGAACGGGGACGGCCCCCGCGAGTGGAGCAGGAGGGGCACCGCCTCACATCCAGTCGGGCGCCGGCAGCCCGCGCTCGCGCAGGAAATCGGGGTTGAACAGCTTCGACTGGTAGCGCTGGCCACCGTCGCACAGGACGGTGACGACGGTGTGGCCGGGGCCGAGGTCGCAGGCGAGCCGGATCGCGCCGGCGACGTTGATGCCCGAGGATCCTCCGAGGCAGAGCCCTTCCCCGCGAAGCAGGTCGAACACGACCGGAAGCGCCTCGCCGTCGGGAATGCGGTAGGCGCGGTCGACCCTGGCCTGGGCGACGTTGGCGGTGACCCGCCCCTGGCCGATGCCCTCGGTGATCGACGACCCCTCGCTCGCGAGCTCCCCGGTGGTGAAGTGGCTGTACATGGCCGCCCCCTCGGGGTCGGCGACGGCGGTCACGACGTCCGGCCGGACCTCCTTGAGATAGGTCGTGACGCCGGCGAGCGTGCCGCCGGTTCCGACGGCGCACACGAAGCCGTCGATCCTGCCGCCGGTCTGGTTCCAGATCTCGGGGCCGGTCGAGCGGTAGTGCCCCCTCCAGTTGGCCGGATTGTCCCACTGGTTGGCCCACACCGCGCCGTTCGGCTCCGTCCCGGCGCGTTCCGCCGCCACCCGTTCGGAGACGCGCACGTAGTTGCCGGGGTCGCGGTAGGGTTTCGCGGGCACCGGCATCAGTTCCGCGCCGCACAGGCGCAGCATGTCCATCTTCTCGCGGCTCTGGGTCTCGGGGATGACGATCACGGTGCGGTAGCCGCGGGCGTTGGCGACGAGCGCGAGTCCGATGCCGGTGTTGCCGGCGGTGCCCTCGACGATGGTCCCGCCGGGCTTGAGGAGGCCCCTCTCCTCGGCGTCGAGGATCATGTAGAGCGCGGCGCGGTCCTTGACCGATCCGCCGGGGTTGAGGAACTCGGCCTTGCCGTAGATCTCGCAGCCGGTGTTGTCCGACGCCTGTTTCAGCCGGATGAGCGGCGTGTTGCCGACGCTTCCGGCGAAGCCGTCCCGGGTGTCCATGGCGGTCTACCTCGCGGCTGCCGGACCGCGGTCCGGCCGCGGTTCCGGTCGGGAAGGGGAGGGCGCCCCGGCCGCGCGCTCGAGTTCCTCGAGGCGCGTCCGGAGCGCCCGGATCTCGCCGAGCAGGCCCTCGACCGTCCGTGCCACCGGATCCGGCAGCTCGCCGGCGGGCACGCCGTAGGCGGCGAAGCGGCTCCGGTCCGCGGTCCGGTCGCGCGGCCGCACCTGGCGCGCCGGCACGCCGGCCATCGTGACTCCCGGGGGCACGTCGGCGAGCACCACGGCGTTGGCGCCGATCAGCGCGCCCTCGCCCACGGTCACCGGGCCGAGAACCTGCGCGCCGGCCCCGACGACGACCCTGTCGCGGATCGTCGGATGGCGCTTGACGTCCTCGAGGACCACGCCGCCGAGCGTGACGTCGTGATAGAGCGTGACGTCGTCCCCGATCTCGGCGGTCTGGCCGATGACGCAGCCCGTGCCGTGGTCGATGAACAGCCTCCGCCCGAGCCGGGCGGCCGGGTGGATCTCGATGCCCGTGAGAAACCGTCCGGCGGACGAGACGAGACGGGCCGCCAGCCGCATCCGGGCGTTCCAGAGAGCATGCGCCAGCCGGTGCAGCAGGGCGGCGTGGAAGCCGGGATAGCAGAGGATCACCTCGGCGCGCGAGCGCGCGGCGGGATCCTTCTCGAGGATCACCCCGACGTCTTCCCGCAGTCTGTCGATCCAGCTCATCGTTCGGCCTCCGGGATCGCGGCCCGCCGCCCCTGAAGTGGGACCGATTCCGGCCGCGTCAAGCGCCGCGGCCGGTCGGCGGCGACTGCCGCGAAGCTGGAATCCCTAATCTCCGTTCCTCCGGGAGAGCTTCCGGCGGGGCCGCCGGCGCCGGCGCGCGATCAGGACGTGCAGAAGCCAGGCCGGCGAGCTCAGGACCACGGCGTAGGCGATCACCGCGACGGGGCCAAGGATCCCGCCGACGGTGGCGGCGCCCACCGTCAGGGGCGCGAGCAGGGCGAAGGACGCGACCGCGAGGAACCCGTAGCCGTCGCGCCAGAGCTTGCGGCAGGCGAGCATGAGCGGCAGTCCGCCCGCGGCCAGCAGCGCCAGCTGCCAGAGCGCCAGCCGCCAGTCGGCGACGATCGGCAGGACGCCGATGCCGCGCATGACGGCGAAGGCCGTCATCCCCAGTGGAAGCCACGCGAGCGCCGACACGGCGAAGGCCGAGACCGGAACCAGGCGTCTCAGCTGCATGCGACGGTCCCTTCCGGCTGGCATGGAAGCGGCGCGGATCCGGCCGCGCGCCCGCGGTCCCGCCTTCCGGAGCAGACGGTTCGCGGCCCCCTTTCTGCCAGAGGGCGGGAGTCGGGGCAACGCGGACCGCGGAACAATCCCGCGCTGCGGTTGCAGACCGGCTCGGTCACCCGGATGACGAGATCCGGCCGATTGGCGCTGCCCTCGGAGCCCGCGGACCGCCGTGACGGCACGGACGGCCCCACTCCACCCCGCCTGAAGCTGATACCCGGCCAGCGTGGGATAGTTCCCGCGTCTTCGGGTCGGGGGGTGCATTTTCCCGGACGATGTGCGAGTTCTCGCGGGTTGCGCCGTCATGGACGACGTGACCGGTCGGCTGGAGAGGGGCTGTCGCGATGGAGCCGATGCGTGCGCGACGCGTTCCCGCGGACAGGCTTCGCGCCCGGACGGCGCGAACCCGGCGGCCCGGACGCCGCGGCGCCGTTCGACTGGCGGCCGTTCTTGCCGCGGCCCTGGCGCCCGCGGCGGGCGCGGCCGAGACCTGGCGCGGCCTCGTCGTCGCGCCCGAGAGCCGTTGCTCCCCCTACCGGTCGAAGGACTACCGCTATCCGCAGTCGGTCGAGGGCCGGATCGTCGCGGGCATGGGCGGGCGCGTCTACGGCCCCTACACGGGCCGCACCTTCGCGAACAGGCGCCAGACCGACATCGAGCACATGGTCGCCAGATCCGAAGCCCACGACAGCGGGCTCTGCGCCGCCGACGCCGCGACCCGCCGACGCTTCTCCTCGGACCCGCTCAATCTCACGCTCGCCGCTCCGGAGATCAACCGCTGCGGCGGCGGCGGCAAGTGCGCCAAGGACGCCGCCGAGTGGCTTCCGCCGAAAAACCGCTGCTGGTTCGCCGCCCGCGTCGTCGAGGTCCGGCGCAAATACCGCCTGACCGTCGACCGGAGGGAGGCCGCCCGGCTCGAGAGCGTGCTCTCGCGCTGCGCCTCGACCGCCATGGCCTTCCATGACGGCGCCGTCGTGGCGCCGGTCCGGCGGTCCCCGCCGGCGGGAAAGCGGGACGCCGCGCTCGATCGCTGGGACGACAACGGCAACGGCCGGATCACCTGCGCCGAGGCCCGCCGCCACGGCATCGCGCCCGTGCCTCGCGGCCATCCGGCCTACCGGTTCATGCGGGACGGCGACGGTGACGGCGTCGTCTGCGAGTAGCGGCGGGCCCGGGGACGTTCTCGACCGCCTGCTCGCGGAGCTCCGTGCCTGCACGCGCTGCGAGGGTCTTCCCCTCGGTCCGCGTCCGGTGGTGCGGGGACGGGCCTCGGCGCGTCTTCGCGTGGTCGGGCAGGCGCCGGGGATCCGCGTCCACGAGACCGGCGTTCCGTGGAACGACGCGAGCGGCCGCCGGCTGCGGGGCTGGCTGGGTCTCGACGCGGAGACCTTCTACGACGAGTCGCGGGTCGCGATCACGCCGGTCGGGTTCTGCTATCCGGGGACCATGGAGCGCGGGGGAGATTTTCCGCCGCGCCGCGAATGCGCGCCGCTCTGGCAGCCGCGCCTCGACGCGGCTCTCGGAAACGTCGAGCTCGTCCTTCTCGTCGGCGCCCACGCGCAGGCCTGGTTCCTCGGCCCGCGGCGCGGCCGGACGATGACCGAGACCGTGCGCGCGTGGCGGAGCCATCTGCCGCGCCGCCTGCCGCTTCCGCATCCGAGCTGGCGCACCACCGCATGGCAGAGGAACAACCCGTGGTTCGACGACGAGCTCCTTCCCGAGCTGCGCCGGAGGGTCGCGCGCGCCGTCGGCGCCGCGTCATGAGGCCTCGATGCGCTCCATGTCCTCGTCCGACAGCCCGAAATGATGCCCGATCTCGTGCACCACCACGTGCCGCACCAGCCCCGCGAGATCCTCGCCGGTCTCGCACCAGTAGTCGAGCAGCGGCCGCCGGTACAGGAACACCATGTCGACGCCCGCTGCCACCGCGCCCGAGTCCTTCTCGCCGATCGGGACGCCGTGGTAGAGGCCCAGCAGGTCGAACGGGCTCTGCAGGCCCATCTCGCTCTCGGTCTCGGCGTCGGGGAAGTCCTGCACCCGGAACACGACGTCCGAGGCGAGGCTCCGGAACGATTCGGGAAGGCCGTCGAAGGCCTCGCGGGCGAGCGTCTCGATCTCCGGAAGCGTCGGCGCGACGGTCCGTTGCGGCGTGTCCTGGGGCATGCGGGGGTTGACCGGCCGCGGGGCCGCCTCTAGAAGCGGGTGGCGAAAGCCAGCATAGCAGGAAAACCCGCGATGAGACTCTCCGGCGCCGCGAGGGCGGAAGCGCTTGCCGGGATCGGATCCTGGCAGGAGGTCGAGGGCCGGGACGCGGTCCGGAAGTCGTTCCGGTTCGCGGATTTCGGCGAGGCGTTCGCCTTCATGACGCGGGTGGCGCTCGCCGCGGAGAAGCTGGACCACCACCCCGAATGGTCCAATGTCTACAACCGCGTCGAGATCACGCTCACGACCCACGACGCGGGCGGGCTGTCGGAACGCGACATCGCGCTGGCGCGGCTCATCGACGCGGCGGCCGGCCCGGAAGCCTGACGCGCCCCTCCCGTCGCGGCCGGCCCAGCCGCGTCAGCCACAGCGACGCGGCGAAGATCGCCGCGCCGCCGGCCCAGGTCCAGACGTCGGGGAAGTCCCCGAACGCGATCCAGCCGAGAAGCGCGGCCCAGACCAGCCGGCTGAAGTTGAACGGCATCGCGATCGACACGTCCGCCGCCTGCATGCCGCGGTTGTAGCTCCGCTGCAGGATCGCGCTCAGAAGCCCGATGGCGAGAAAGAACGCCCACAGCTCCGCCCGCGGCGTGGTCCACACGAACGCGGTCGGCACCGCCAGGATCACCGTCTGGGTGATGAACAGCCAGGCCGCGATGGTGTCGGGCGGGTCGGTGCGCACGAGCGTCTTGATCAGCACCGAGACCACCGCGCCGGCGAAGGCCGAGCCGAGCGCGAAGACGATGCCCGCGTCGGGTTCGGCGAAGCCCGGACGGACGATCACGAGCGCGCCGGCGAACCCGGCGGCGATCGCGAGCCAGCGGCGCCGGTCCGCCGCCTCGCCGAGCGCGACGACGGCGATCGCGGCGCCGATCACCGGCTGCAGGAAGGTGATCGCCGACATGTCGGCGATCGGGATCCGCGAGACCGCGGCGAACAGGAGGGTGACGTTGAGCGACGACAGGATTCCCCGGAGCACGTGGCGGCCGACGCGGCGGGTGCGGAGCGCCGCCGGGCCGGCCCGCGCGAGCCAGGGCAGCATGAACGCGATCGCGCAGGCGTTGCGCAGGAAGGCGATCTCGACCACCGGCACCTCCGGCGCGAGATGCTTGCCGATGGCGATCGAGCAGACGTAGGCGATCGCGGCGGTCGTCATCCACAGGCCGGCGCGCACCGGCCCCGGAACGGCGGCGAGGCGTCCGCCCCGCCCGGACCGGACGGTCATCCCGTCAGGGGTCCGCGGCCGCGTCGCCGGACCCGGCCGGTTCGGCGCAGCCTCCCGCAGCCACGCCTCCCGGACAGGGGATGCGGCATTCCGGGGCGGGTCCGGCCGCGGGCCCGCTCTACCGGGCGTCCCGGGGTCGCGTCGCCGGCCGCAGGCGGAGTCCCCGGCCGCCCAGATCCCGAAACGCTTTCTGGCGGCAGGAGAACACGACGATCTGGAGATCCCTGGCCTGGCGCGTCAGCGCGTCGAACATCCGCTCGATGCGGTCGTCGTCCGTGTAGACGATCGCGTCGTCGAGGATGACGGGCGCGGGCGCCCCCGCCCTGGCCAGCAGGCGCGCGAAGGCGAGACGGACGAGCAGCGCGATCTGCTCCTGCGTGCCGCCCGACAGGATGTCGAAACTCTCCTCCGTGCCGGCCCGCACCAGGGCCGCGGGCAGCATGGCCTCCGGATCGAAGCGGAGTTCCGCCTCCGGCCAGAACAGCCGCAGGAGCGGAACGAGTTCCGTCATCACGGGTTGGACGTAGCGGTCCCGTGCCGACGCGCGGGCCTTCTCCAGCGCCGCGTCGAGCTTCTTCAGAACAGCGACCTCGAACTCCAGATCCGCGAGCGCGGTCTCGGCGGATCCGAGACGGACGTCGCAGTCGGCCAGCTCCTCGTCAACGGCCTCGCCGGCCCGGATGCCGATCGAGACGTCGAGTTTTCCGAGCTCGAGACGGATACGGTTCCGATCCTTTTCGGCGCCCTTGACGGCGGAGCGCGCCCTTTCGAGCGCCGTCGCCGCGGCTTCCGGATCGGGCGCTGCCGCCTCGGCCTCCTCGCGGCGGCGGATGGCGTCCTCCAGTTCGGAGCGGGTGCGCGAAAGGGTCTCCTCGCGAACGGCTCTCTCGGCTTCCGGTTCGTCGAGTCCCGAAAGGGCCGCCGTCGCGCGCTCCAGGCGCGTGCCCGCGCCTTCGGCGGCCTCGTCGGCCCGCGCGGCCTCCGCCTGCGCCCGCCCGTGCGCGTCGCGCGCCGCATCGTGTTCTTCGCGGGCTTCCGCCAGGGCCCGACCCGCCGCCTCGTCCTCCTGCCGCGCCTCTTCGGCGGCCGGAACGTCGTCCCCGTCGGCGACCGGCTGCGGAAGCCCTGCGAGCCGGGCGCGCAACGCGTCGATTCCGTCGGGCGCCAGACCGGCCAGTTCCGCTTCCGCATCGCGTTGGCGCTGTTCGGCGTCGCGTCTCCGGAGGACGGATGCGCGCGCGTCCGCGACGGTGTCCGCCTCCGCGGCCTCGAGCGCCCGCGCCAGTCTCGCCTCCGCCTCGGCGAGAGTCCCGTCGTCCGGCCGCCGCCCGGGATGTATGTCCAGCCGGCCGATGCCCTCGATCTCCAGCCGCGCGCCGTCCGGGATCGACAGCCGTTCGCCGTCCGGAAGCGGCCGTCCGTCCAGGGAGACGCCGTCCCGGCGGCCGGGCGCGTAGGCCATGGCGATCGCGCCGGCCTCGAGGTCGCGGGCTTTTTTCAGGACGCGCGCGGATTTATCCAGTTCCTCGATCTCCTCGAGCGCGGGATCCGGGAGCTCGGCCCCTGCGTCGGCCAGAGCCCGCTCCGCGCGCCTCCGCAGCTCTTCCGCGCGATCGATCCTCTCGATCAGGTCTTTCCGGTGTCCGGCCGCGGCGGCGGCGGCCTCGGCCCGGAGGGAGCGCCGCAACGCGTCGGCGGCGGTCTTGGCACGGGCGGACGCGGATCGGTGGGCGTCCGCCGCTTCGGACATCGCGCCTTCGGCAAGGCGCAGCCGTTCCCTCGCTCCTTGCGCCTCGTCCTTCGCGGCCTGGTGCGCCGAGGCGGCCCCGGCCATCTCGGAGAGATCCCTTTCCAGCTCCTTCAGGCGTTCCGCGGTACGCTGCGCCTCGAGGCGTTTCGCGTGTTCGCGGTTCTTCGCCTCTTGCAGCGACCCGGCGTGGCGGGACGCCTCGTCGTGCGCGGCCTGCGCCGCGGCCAGACGCTCCCCGCGACGCGTTTCCTCCTCCGGATCCTCGAGATCCGCGAGTTCCCGCCGGAGCTCGCGGCGACGGTCCAGTTCGGCGCGCAGCTGTTCCGATTTTCCGGCGCGTTCCCCGCGCTCGAGACGAAGGGCGGCAACCTCGTCCTGCCGGCGCCTGAGAGGACCGTCGGTCTTCGCGCGTCCCGTGGGGGTCAGGTACCGGCCGAGCTCGCGGCGGCATCGTTCCCGGGCGGCATCCATCCGCCTGCCGCCGGTCATCGCCTCGACCTCGCCCGCGACAGAGGCCAGGAGATCGCGGCGGGTGCGCCGAGCGGGCTCGCCGTCGTCGAGCCCGGCGAGTCCCTGGCGGACCCAGAGCAGGCCCGCCGGGCCGCCGTCCCGGGGCGCCTTCAGCGTTTCGGCGATCCAGGCCTCGGCTTGGTCCGCCTGCGCGACCAGCCGGCCGGCCGTCTCGATGCGCGCGTCGCCGTTGCGCCGGTGGCTCCAGCGTTTCCCGATCCGGTGGATGCCGCCGTCGAGCTCGATCTCGACGACGACCGACGGGTCGCCGCCGGCGTGGGGCGCGAGGCTCCGGATCTCCCGGTCCCACGACTTCCTCGGCTTGAAGAAGAGCGCGTGCAGGGCGTCGAAAACGGTCGACTTGCCGTGCTCGTTCGGCGCCGAGAACACGTTCAGCCCGTCGCCGATGCCGCCGATCTCGACGGGATCGACGAAGCGCCGGACGTTCTCCAGGCGGATCGTCCGGAGCTTCACCGGGCGTCTTCCGTCACGTAGCCGTGGAGCCGGCGCAGCGCCGCCGCCGCGACGGCCCGGTCCTCCGCGCCCGCGGCTGCGTTCTCCGCGTCGCCATGCAGGCTCTCCGCGGCCATGCGGAGGGCGCCGCCCGGAGCGATGTCGTCGAGATCCCCGGGCGCGCACTCGGTCTTCAGCTCGGCATCGTCCAGCTCGAAATACCCGAACTCCGGCGCGACGTCCCCGGCGGCCCGCGCCAGTTCCGTCCGCTGGGCAAGCCGGCTCCACCCGGATGCCCGAACCCGGACCAGCGTGTCGCGGCGCGCGGATCCGTCCTCCGGCAGCGCGCCGGCGAGGGCGTCGGACGCGTTCCGCTCCGGCGTGAGCGGCAGGGCGACGTCGTGCCAGCCGAACCGTCCGGTCGCGACCGGGGCAACCTCGGGCGTCGCTCCGCGGCCCGGGATCGTCACCGCGAGGCAGACGCCGCGCCCGCTGTGCTTGAATCGGTCGTGTTCGGGCGAGCCGGAATAGAACGTCCGGTCGCCGACGCGCCTGAAGCCGTGCCAGTCGCCGAGAGCGAGATAGTCGAGGCCGCCGGAGACCGCGCGATCGGGAGGGATCGTCTCCGCGCCGTCGTCCTCGCTTCCGAACGTCACGACGCCACCATGCGCCAGGCCGATGCGCAGGGAACCGTCGGGGGTGGAGCAGTCCGTCATCCACTCCGTCGCGTCGCGACCGGGAAACCGGCTCGGCACGGGCGAGGGAAGAAGCGTGACGCCGGGCGCGATCCCGACGGGCCCGTCGGCTTCCTGGAAATGCACGTTGCCGGGACACTGCTCGCGGACGGAATCCCAGAGCGCCTCGGCGGCGAGGCTGTCGTGGTTTCCCGGGATGATCCACCAGTCGACGTTCCCCGCCGCGGCCATCGAGGCGAGCGCCTGCCGCCGGATCCGGTCGGACGGCGTCTCGGTGTCGAAGAGATCGCCGGCGAGCAGCACGTGGCCGGCGCCATGGTCCCGGGCGGCGGACGCCAGGCTGTCGATGGCGGCGTGGCGGGCTTCCGCCAGACGGCCGCGGATGTCCTCGGGGCGGTTCCCGAACCGTCGGCCGAGGTGGAGGTCGGAGGAGTGGACGAATCGAAACCCGGTCATGCGCCAGCGACTCCGGGTCCGGTCCTGGAGGGCGGGTCGGGCGGCGCGGCATCCGGTTCGCCCGCCCCCAGCATCCCGTCCGGGCAGACTGGACGTCCGCCGCGGCCCTGTCAAGGGGATCTTTCCTGTAGGATGCCTCCGCCAGGTTCCCCGTGCCCCGGGGCCTGACCGGAAAACGGCCGGGCGGTTCCGGCATGATGCATGTTCACCACGCGCGAGCGGATGCCGGAGGCGCCGGACGGCCGGCCCGGGGAGGCGCCGGAGACGGCCCGCGCGGAGCGGGGAGGGCGCCATGACCGTTTCGCGCACCGCGGTCGCGCTCTCGGCGCTGACGAGGATCGCCGGCATCGGGCGGAGGACGGCTCTCCGGGCCGTCGACGGGCCGGTCACGGAGACCGGCGGAGTCCCGGAAGGGCTGGCCGCGCGGGTGCCGGAGGCCGATTTCCGGGAGGCCTGGAAGGGGGCCGAGGAGGAGCTCCTGCGCGGCCTGGAGCTCGGCATCCGGGCGCTCTCGTTCCACGATCCCGGGTATCCGGAGCGTTTCCGGGGGATTCCCGACCCGCCGGCGGTGCTGTTCGTCAAGGGAAGCGCGGACGGTCTCCATCCGGGGAAGGCGGTGGCCGTCGTGGGCACCCGCGAGCCGACGCCGTTCGGCGAACGGGTCGCGCGGAGGTGGGCCCGGAGAGCGGCCGAGGCCGGATTCGCCGTCGTCAGCGGGCTGGCCCGCGGGTGCGACACCCGCGCGCACGAGGGCTGCCTCGAGGCGGGCGGCCTGACCGTGGCCGTCCTCGCCCACGGGCTCGACAGCGTCTACCCGCCCGAGAACCGGGGTCTGGCCGAAAGGATTCTCGCCGCCGGGGGATGCCTGGTCGGCGAGTACCCGGCCGGTTCCCGTCCCGCCCGCCGGAACTTCGTCGAGCGCGACCGTCTCCAGAGCGGCCTTTCGGACGCCGTCCTCCTCGTCGAGACGGAAACCGGCGGCGGCGCCATGCACACGGCCCGCTTCGCCCGCGACCAGGGCCGCCCGGTCGGCTGCCTCGACCGTCCCCGCCGCGCCGGATCTCGGACGGACGGCAACCGGAAGCTCGTCGCCGCGGGCCTGGCCGAGCCTATCGCCGACCGCGGGGCCCTGGCGCGCTTCCTGGCCCGCCCGGGCCCGCCCGCCGGCGGGCCGTGACCAGACTGGCGCGCCGGGCCTCGCCGCGCCCGGCCACGATCGAGGCCGCGAAGATGATCACCGCCCCGACCAGGGTCCACGCGTCCGGAAGCTCCGAGAACGCCGCGAAGCCGAGCGCCACCGCGAAGGGGAGGCGCGCGAAGTCGAACGGCACCACCGCGCCGGTCTCGCCGACCGCGAGGGCCCTGGTGTAGCAGCGCTGCGCCAAGGTCGACGCGACGCCGAGCAGGCCGCCCCACAGCCACTGCTCCGGCGTCGGCCACTGCCACACCAGGAGCGCCCCGGCGGCGGCGAAGGGCAGCATCCAGACGGACTGGTACAGGACCGCGGCGTCGGGATGGTCGCTGCGGATCGCGACCTTGAGAATCATCGCCGAGGTCGCGATGCCGAGCCCGGCCCCGATCACCAGCAGGAACCCGGCGTTGACCTCGGCGAAGCCGGGCCGCACCACGACCAGCGTTCCGGCGAAGCCGAGAAACAGCGCCGCCCACCGCGCCGGAGGCGCCGATTCCCGCAGGAACAGCACGCCGAACAGCGCGATGAACAGCGGAAAGGTGAACGACACCGCCGTCGCGTCGGCGATCGGCAGCAGCGCGAGGCTCCCGAACCAGCCGTACATCGCGACCGTGCTGAGAACCCCCCGCCACGCGTAGAGCCCGGTGTGGCGGGTGGACATCGCGCCGAGGCCGGCGCGCGCGAGCCAGGGCAGCATGACCACGACCCCGAACAGGGCCCGGAACAGGGAGATCTCGAGAAAGTGGATCTCGGCGGAGAGGTGGCGCACGATCCCCGCCTGGCACGCGAACAGCAGCGCGCTCAGTGTCATCCAGGCCGCGCCCCGCCAGGCCGGCGGAAGACGCCCGAACCCCGCGGTCATGCCCGGCGGACGGCTCCGCCGGGATTCCGGGACCGCCGGCAAGCTGGTATCCTGCCCGCCGCTGCATCGCGAGGACGGCCTTGACGGACCCTCTCTGGATCCCCTCCGCGGAACGCGTCGCGGCCAGCGCGCTGACCCGCTTCGTCGAGAGCGAGGTGCGGGGGCGCTGGGACGCGCATCCGGCGGACTACGCGGAGCTGCACCGCTGGTCGGTGGAGGAGAGGGAACGCTTCTGGAGGTCGGTGTGGTCCTTCGGCGGCGTGATCGGCGACGGCCCCGGCGGGACCGCGCTGGTCGGCGGCGACCGCATGCCGGGCGCGCGCTGGTTCCCGGAGGCGCGGCTGAACTTCGCCGAGAACCTGCTGCGCCGCGCGGACGGCGCGCCGGCAATGGTGTTCCGGGGGGAGGACCGCGTCGGGCGGACGCTCTCGTTCGGCGAGCTCCGCCACCTGGTCTCGCGGCTCGCGCAGGCGCTCGAGGCGGCCGGCGTCCGCGAGGGCGACCGGGTCGCCGGCTGCCTGCCCAACCTGCCCGAGGCGGTCGCCGCCATGCTCGCCGCCGCGAGCCTCGGCGCGACGTGGTCGTCGTGCTCGCCCGATTTCGGGGCGGCGGGCGTGGTCGACCGGTTCGGCCAGATCGCGCCCAAGGTGCTGTTCTGCGCCGACGGGTACTTCTACAACGGCAGGTGGATCGACACGCTGGCGCGCACCGCCGAGGCGCTGGAACGGCTGCCGTCGGTCGAGGAGCGGATCCTCGTGCCCTACGGCGGCGGGCCCGGGGACGCGCCGACGTGGGCGCGGCCGCTCGGGGAGTTCGTCTCCGGCTTCGCGCCCCGCGACATCCGGTTCCGGCGCCTGCCGTTCGACCATCCGCTCTACATCCTCTTCTCGTCGGGCACGACGGGCGCGCCCAAATGCATCGTCCACGGCGCGGGCGGCACGCTCCTCCAGCATCTCAAGGAACATCTCCTGCACTCCGACGTCCGGGCCGGCGACAGGGTCTTCTACTTTACCACGCTGGGCTGGATGATGTGGAACTGGCTGGCCTCGGGGCTGGCCTCCGGCGCCACCCTGCTGCTCTACGACGGCTCGCCGTTCCATCCCGGCCCGGAGGCGCTGTTCGATTTCGCCGAGGCCACCGGCATGACCCATTTCGGGACGTCGGCCAAGTACATCGACGCGATCAAGAAGGCCGGGCTCGCGCCCTCGGGATCCCACGACCTGTCGGCGCTGCGCGTCATGCTCTCCACCGGCTCGCCTCTGGTCGAGGAGAGCTTCGACTACGTCTACCGGTCGGTGAAGGCCGACCTCTGCCTGTCGTCGATCTCGGGCGGCACCGACATCGTGTCCTGCTTCGTGCTGGGCAACCCCAACGGCCCGGTCCGGCGCGGCGAGATCCAGGCGCTCGGGCTCGGCATGGACGTGCGGATCCACGACGACGACGGCCGGCCGGTGGTCGGCGAGCGGGGCGAGCTGGTGTGCGCCTCGCCGTTTCCGTCGATGCCGGTGTCGTTCTGGAACGACCCCGGCGGCGAGCGGTACCGGGAGGCGTATTTCGCGCGCTTCGACGGGGTGTGGTGCCACGGCGACTACGCCGAGATCACCGCCGGCGGCGGGGTCAGGATCCACGGGCGCTCCGACGCGGTCCTCAACCCGGGCGGCGTGCGCATCGGCACCGCCGAGATCTACCGCGAGGTCGAGCAGCTGCCCGAGGTCGCGGAGGGGATCGCGATCGGCCAGGAGCGGGACGACGACGTCCGGGTGGTGCTGTTCGTCCGCCTCGCCGACGGCGTCGCGCTCGACGCCGCGCTCGTCGCGCGCATCCGCGGACGGCTTCGCGAACGCTGCTCCCCGCGCCACGTGCCGGCCGTGGTGCTCGCCGTGGACGACATTCCGCGCACCAGGTCCGGCAAGATCACCGAGCTCGCGGTGCGCGACGTGGTGCACGGCCGAGAGGTCGGCAACGTCGAGGCGCTCGCCAATCCGGAGGCGCTCGAGCATTTCCGCGACCGGCCCGAACTGGCGCCCTGAGATCCCGGCCCGGAAACGGTCGGGCGGTCCGGGGGAGCGGCCCGGAGGATCCGGTGCCGCCCGGGCCGCCGCGGCGGGCGCCGGGGGCGCCGCCGTCCGGTCCGGAGCCGCGGTGCGGGACCGTTCCGTTGATCGCGGGGACGGTCGCGTGATACCGTTCGCCTCACCAGATGCCGGGGGGCGACCAAGCGGATTCCGGTCCGGGCGGAACGTGCGCCCCCCGCAGGAAGGAGCGCCCGAGATGCATGTCCCCCACGCAGGCCTCCGGTCGCCTGGCGCCGGCCGGCCTCCTGTCGGCGCTTGGCTGCCCCCCCCCCCTCTCCGAAAACGGCGCGCACCGGTCGCGGCGGTGCCCGACCCGGTTTCCGGAAGGCGGCGGAACCGCGGCGCCATGACGGCCCGGAACGGCGCCGCGCCGCTTCGCCGCCCGGCGCGGGCGGCCTGCGTCCTGCTGGCGCTTGCCGGCCTGTGGTCCGCGACGGCCCAGGCGCAGACGACCTTTGTCAGCAACATGGAAAATCGCCGGCCAAACCTCTTTTCGGAAGTCCTGAATGGCGAGCCTCGCTCCCAGCCGTTTCGGACGGGAGGCGCGACGGGCGGCTACACTCTCCACGGCATAGCTCTGCACTTCAGCGAGCACGGGCAAGGAAGCGTCGGAAGCGGTGCGCTCAGCCTGACGCTCAGAGCGAACGCCGCGAACGGGCTGCCCGGCAACATTCTGCACACGCTGACCAATCCGTCCTCCGTGATGACCACCGGAGTGAACGAGTTCACGGCGCCGCCGGGCGTCGTCCTCGCGGCCGACACCGATTACCACGCAGTGCTGGAGTATTCCTCGGGCACCGGGAATCCCAAGTTGTCATGGGCGAATGCAGACCCGGCTCCCTCGGACGGTTGGGACATTCCCAATCGCTCGCACAGACTGAAGAATGGCCGCTGGGGCTCCTTTGGCTTTCGGCACGCGATGGCGGTCAAGGGAACGGAGATCGTGCTTCCGGCGGTGGCGGTGGAGCCGGTGGCGAGCCCGGTGGCGGAGGGCACGGAAGCGCAATTCAGGGTGACGCGCACGGAAGTGACGGCGGGCTCGCTGACGGTTCGCTACGAGGTGTCGGAGAGCGGCGACATGGTGGCGTCGGGCGACGAGGGCGCGAAGAGCGTTGATTTCGGGGACGGCGAGACCGAGACGACGGTGACGGTGCCGACGGTCGGGGACGCCGTCCACGAGGCGGACAGCGCGGTGACGGTGACGCTGACGCCGGACGCGGCCTACAGCCTGGGGACCGCGACGGCGGAGGTCACGGTCGAGGACGACGACAACGCGGATCCGACGGGCAAGCCGACGATCGACGACACGACGCCCGTGGTCGGCGAGACGCTGACGGCGGATCCGTCGGGCATCGGCGATCCGGACGGGCTGACGAGCCCGGGCTTCGCCTGGCAGTGGATCCGGGTGTCGGGCGGAACGGACACGCGGATCGCCGGTGCGACCGCGGCGACCTACACCGTGGTTGCCGCCGATGAGGGCGCGACGCTGAAGGCGGAGGCAAGCTTCACCGACGACGACGGAACCGCGGAGACCGTCGCGAGCGCGGCGACGTCGGCGGTCGAGGCGGTGCCGCTCGTCACCGTCGCGGCCGGCGCAAGCGTGACCGAGGGCACGGCCGCGGGCTTCACGCTGACCCGCACCGGGAGCACCGCCGCCGAGCTGGCGGTCCAGGTCACGGTGTCGGAGACGGGCGACATGGTCGCCTCGGGCGACGAGGGGACGAGGACGGTGACGTTCGGCAAGGGCTCGGCCACCGCGACGGTGACGGTGCCGACCCAGGGCGATTCCGCGGACGAGGCCGACAGCACGGTGACCCTTGCCGTCAAGGACGGCAGCGGCCACGACCCGGGCACGCCGTCCACGGCCGATGTCGTGGTGTCGGACGACGACGATCCGGTGGTCACCGTCGCGTCCGACGGCGACGTGACGGAGGGCATGGCCGCGGGTTTCACTCTGACCCGCGCCGGGGACACCGCCGCCGCGCTGGAGGTCGGGGTCACGGTGTCGGAGACGGGCGACATGGTCGCCGCGGGCGACGAGGGGACGAAGACGGCGACGTTCGCGGCGGGCTCGGCCACCGCGACGGTGACGGTGCCGACCCAGGCCGATTCCGCGTCCGAGCCCGACAGCACGGTGACCGTCACCGTCGCGGACGGCGACGGCTACGTCGCGGGCGCGCCGTCCGAGGCCGACGTCGTGGTGTCGGACGACGACGATCCGCTCGTCACCGTCGCGGCCGGCGCAAGCGTGACCGAGGGCACGGCCGCGGGCTTCACGCTGAGCCGCACCGGGAGCACCGCCGCCGCGCTGGAGGTCCGGGTCACGGTCTCGGAGACGGGCGACATGGTGGCCTCGGGGGACGAGGGGACGAAGACGGTGAGGTTCTCCGCGAACGCGGGCACCTTTCAGCTGGCGGTGCCGACCCGGGCCGATTCCGAGGACGAGCCCGACAGCACGGTGACGGTCACCGTCGTCAGCGGCAGCGGCTACGACCCGGGCACGCCGTCCGAGGCCGACGTCACGGTGTCGGACGACGACGTTCCGGTGGTCACCGTCGCGTCCGACGGCGACGTGACGGAGGGCGCGCCGGCGCGCTTCACGCTGACCCGCGACGGGCATCTCGCCGTCGCGCTGGCGGTCGATGTCACGGTCTCGGAGACGGGCGGGATGGTCGCCCCGGGCGACGAGGGGACGAGGACGGTGACGTTCGACGCGAACTCGGCCACCGCGACGGTGGAGGTGCCGACCGCGGACGATGCCGTGGACGAGGACAACAGCACGGTGACCGTCACCGTCGTCGACGGCGGCGACCACGACCCGGGCTCGCCGTCCGAGGCCGATGTCGCGGTGTCGGACAACGACCAGGCGTCGCTCGCGATCGATTCGCCGCGGGTGGACGAGGGCGATTCCGGGACGGCGGACCTGGTGTTCACGGTGACGCTGGATCCGGTCTCGGACCGCCGGGTCACGGTCGGGTACGCGGATTCGGGCGGCGGCACGGCAGCCTCCGGGACCGACCACGAGGCGGTGGCGGGCGGCACGCTGACGTTCGCGCCCGGGGACAGCACGAAGACGGTCACGGTCGCGGTGAACGGCGACGACGCCTTCGAGGACGACGAGACGGTCGTGATCCGGCTTTCGGGCGCGACCGGCGGGGCGACGATCGGAACCGCCGAGGGCACGGGCACGATCGTCGACGACGAGGTTCCCGGGTTCTCGATCAACTCGCCGAGCGTCGTCGAGGGCGACGGCCCGGGGACGGCCAGCCTGGTGTTCACGGTGACGCTGGAGCCGGAGTGGGACAGCGAGGTCTCGGTCCGGTACGAGGACTCCGGGAACGGCACGGCGACCTCCGGCGCCGACGCCGACTACCTGAACGTGAGCAGCGCCGAGCTGGTGTTCGCGCCCGGCGAGACCAGGAAGTCGGTCACGGTCCGGGTGAACGGCGACGGGATCGACGAGCTCGACGAGACGGTCGAGATCGGGCTCGGGACCCCGACGGGCGGCGCCGAGATCCTGAAAGGGACCGGCGTGGGCACGATCCGGGACGACGACGAGGCGACGCTCGCGATCGATTCGCCGCGGGCGGAGGAGGGCGACGCGGGAGAGACGTCGACGCTGACGTTCACGGTGACGCTGGATCCGGTCTCGGACCGCGAGGTCACGGTCGCCTGGGCGGATTCGGGCGGCGGCACGGCGACCTCCGGAGAGGATCACGAGGCGGTGGCGGGCGGCACGCTGACGTTCGCGCCCGGCGAGAGCGGCAAGACGGTCGCGGTCACGGTGACCGGCGACGACGTCGGCGAGGGCAACGAGACGGTGGAGATCCGGCTTTCGGGCGCGACCGGCGGCGCGGCGCTCGGGACCGCGACGGGCACGGGCACGATCGTCGACAACGACGTTCCCCAGTTCTCGATCGACTCGCCGCGGGTGGACGAGGGCGATTCCGGGACGTCGGACCTGGTGTTCACGGTGACGCTGGATCCGGTCTCGGACAGCGAGGTCACGGTCGCCTGGGCGGATTCGGGCGGCGGCACGGCGACCTCCGGCGCCGACCACGCGGCGGCGGCGGGCGGCACGCTGACGTTCGCGGCCGGGGACAGCACGAGGACGGTCACGGTCAGGGTGAACGGCGACGGGATCGACGAGCTCGACGAGACGGTCGTGATCGCGCTTTCGGGCGCGACCGGCGGCGCGGACATCGCGATCCCCACGGGCACGGGCACGATCGCGGACGACGACGAGGCGGCGCTCGAGATCGATTCGCCGCGCGTCGCCGAGGGCGATTCGGGGACGTCGGACCTGGTGTTCACGGTGACGCTGGATCCGGTCTCGGACCGGCGGGTCACGGTCGGGTACGCGGATTCGGGCACCGGCACGGCGGCCTCCGGCGCCGACCACGAGGCGGTGGCGGGCGGCACGCTGACGTTCGAACCCGGGGACAGCGAGAGGACGGTCACGGTCGCGGTGACCGGCGACCGGATCGACGAGGAGGACGAGACGGTCGTGATCGCGCTCTCGAACCCGACCGGCGGCGCGACGGTCGCGACCGCCACCGGCACGGGCACGATCGCGGACGACGACATCCCGTCGCTCGCGATCGATTCGCCGCGGGTGGACGAGGGCGATTCCGGGACGTCGGACCTGGTGTTCACGGTGACGCTGGATCCGGTCTCGCGCCAGCAGGTCACGGTCGCCTGGGCGGATTCGGGCGGCGGCACGGCGACCTCCGGGACCGACCACGAGGCGGTGGCGGGCGGCACGCTGGCGTTCGCGCCCGGCGAGAGCGCGAAGACGGTCACGGTCAGGGTGACCGGCGACGACGCCGTCGAGGGCGACGAGACGGTCGTGATCGCGCTCTCGAACCCGACCGGCGGCGCGACGGTCGGGACCGCCGCGGGCACGGGCACGATCGTCGACGACGAGGCTCCCGAGCTCGCGATCGACTCGCCGCGCGTCGCCGAGGGCGATTCCGGGACGTCGGACCTGGTGTTCACGGTGACGCTGACACCGGCCTGGGACCGGCGGGTCACGGTCGCTTGGGCGGATTCGGGCGGCGGCACGGCGACCTCCGGGACCGACCACGAGGCGGTGGCGGGCGGCACGCTGGCGTTCGATCCCGGGGACACCGCGAGGACGGTCACGGTCGCGGTGAACGGCGACGGGATCGACGAGGAGGACGAGACGGTGGAGATCGCGCTCTCGAACCCGACGGGCGGCGCGACGATCGGGACCGCCACCGGCGCGGGGACGATCGCGGACGACGAGGAGGCGGCGCTCTTGATCGGCTCGCCCGAGGTCGCGGAGGGCGATTCGGGGACGTCGGAGCTGGTGTTCGCGGTGACGCTGGCGCCGGTCTCGGACCGGCGGGTCACGGTCGACTGGGCGGATTCGGGAGGCGGCACGGCGACCTCCGGAGAGGACTACGAGGCGGTCGCGGGCGGCACGCTGGCGTTCGCGCCCGGCGAGAGCGGCAAGACGGTGACCGTCGCGGCGAGGGGCGACGGGATCGACGAGAACGACGAGACGGTGGAGATCGCGCTTTCGGGCGCGACCGGCGGCGCGGCGATCGGGACCGGCACCGGCACGGGCACGATCAGGGACGACGACGAGGCGGCGCTCTCGATCGACTCGCCGGAGGTCGCGGAGGGCGATTCGGGGACCACGGACCTGGTGTTCACGGTGACGCTCGATCCCGCGTCGGACCGGGAGGTCGTCGTCGACTTCGCCGTGGGGGGCACGGCGGAGGCCGGAAGGGACCACGACGCCCCCGAGGCCGGTTCGGTCGCGTTCGCTCCGGGGGAGACCGTGCAGACGCTCTCGTTCGGGGTCGCGGGCGACGGGGTTTTCGAACTGGACGAGACGGTCGTGGTCACGCTCTCGGACCCGACCGGCGGGGCGCTGCTCCGCAGGCACCGCGGGACGGGCGTGATCCGGAACGACGACGCGCGCGAGACGTCCGGTCCGGCGGTCTGGGTCGGGTCGACGAGCGTCGTCGAGGGCGACGGGGGCCCCGCGGAACTCCGGTTCCCGGTGACGCTGTCGGAAGCCGCGGACGGTCCGGTGAGCGTCGACTACACCGTGACGGGCGCGGCGGAGGTCAGGCTCGCCGAGCGGGACATGCGCGCGACGACCGGCACGCTGGCGTTCGCGCCGGGGGAGACCGCGAAGACGATCGTGGCGACGGTCGAGGGCGACAGGGAGGCCGAGAGCGACGGGCTCGTGGTGGTCACGCTGGACAGCGTCACGAGCGCCGCGGGATACGAGATCGGGACGGGCCGGGGTCTCGGGACCGTCCGCGACGACGACCGCCGGCTGTCGGTGGAGGCCGCGGACGAGGCCGGGACCGTCACCTTCACGGTCGCGCTGGAGCCGCCGACGGGGCCGGGCGACGACCTGGTGACGGTCGACCACGAGACGGTCGTGGACGGGGGCGGCGCCGTTTCCGGGCTGCTGACGTTCCAGCACGGGGAGACCCGGAGAACGGTCGAGGTGGAGGCCGGCGACGCCGCCGAGGTGGTGGAGCTCGGGCTGACGGGCTCGACCAACGTCCTGCTGCCGGAGCCCCGGAGAACGGAGCACTGGCTCGGCGCCCGGCCGGTGCTGTCGGTGTCCGCGCCCGCGCCGGGGTCGGTGAAGAGGCCCGCCGTCGGGGAGACGGCGACCGTCGCGTTCACGGTGGGCCTGGACCGGCCGTGGCCCGCGCGCGAACCCCTCGAGGTCGGCTACGTGAAGGCCGCCCGCGACGGGGAGGGGGAGAGGGAGGAATCCGGCACCCTGGCGTTCGCGCCCGGCGAGAGAGGGAAGACGGTCGAGGTCGAGGTCGGCGGGGAGACCGAGGCCGCGACCGTGAGGCTCTCGGGCGTGGACGCGGCCCGGGTCTCCGGCGACCGCGACGGGTGGGAGGCGAGATACGACCTGGGCGCGGGGCGGGGCGAGAGGCGCGCGCTGGCGCTGAAGTACGTTCTCGCCGCCACCGGCCGGACGGTGGCGGCCAACGTCGTCGAGCTGGTCTGGGAGCGCGCCGGAAGCCACCGCTCCGGGGACGCCGGTTCCCATGCGACGGTGGGCGGGCGCCCCCTGACGTCCGGCGCGCTCGCGTCCGGCGGCCTTGCCGGCCTTCTGGGCGTCGGCGGCGTTTCCGGCGACGCCGGCGGCGCGGAGCGCCGCCACGGCCCCGGCGGCGGTTCCGCCGACGCCTCCCGGAGGCTGGCGCTGCCCGACGGCCGCGACCTGCGGGGGCGGACGGCGTTCGCGCTGTCGCCCGGCGGGGACGGCGGCGCCGCGGGCGGTCCCGTCCTGTGGGGCCGCGGCACGTTCACCGCGATCGACAGCGGCGGGCTGGACGAGGACGACGACCGGATCGGCGCGTTCTCGAGCGAGGGCGCGATCTTCGCCGCGCATCTCGGTCTCGACCGCCGCTTCCGGGACGACCTGCTTGCCGGGGTCGCGGTGAGCCGCACGGTCGGCGACGTCGACTACGCCTTCGGCGGCGGCGACGGCGGCGGCGCCGTGGAGACGACCCTGACGAGCGCGCACCCCTACGTGCACTGGATGTCGCCGACGGGTCTCGGCGTCTGGGGGACGGCCGGCTACGGCAGGGGCTCGACGGAGATCGCGGACCGGGACGGCCTGGTCGGGACCGACGTCGAGATGACCGCGGTCGCCGCCGGGGTCCGGGACGATCTCGCGTCGGTCGGCGGGGTCGGTCTCGCGGTGAAGGCCGACGCGTTCCACGCCGTGGTGTCGGCGGACGGCGTGGAGGACGAGCTGCTGGAGGTCGAGGCCGCGGCGTCCCGGGTGCGCCTGGCCCTCGAGGGCGGTTCCCGCCGCGCGCTCGCGGGCGGCGGCGAGCTCGCCGGCAGCTTCGAGCTCGGCGCGCGTCTCGACGAGGGGGACGCCGAACGGGGCGCGGGCGCCGACCTCGCGCTGGGCTTCGGCTACGTCCTGCCGCATGCCGGTCTCGAGGTGCGGGGCCGCGGCAGCGCGCTTCTGGCCCACGAGGAGAGCGGCTTCCGGGAATGGGGTCTCGGCCTCGGGCTGGACTGGGATCCGGGGGTCCGGGGCCGCGGCCTGCGGCTCCGGCTCGCGCCGTCCTGGGGCGCGCCGGCGCGCGGCGCCGCCGAGGCGATGTGGAACGCCGACCCCGGCGACGCGGGTCGCGGCGGCGCCGGCGGCCGCGGCGCGTCCCTCGACGCCCGCCTGGGCTACGGGTGGGGGGTGCTCCGGGACCGCGCCGTGACGACGGCGTTCGGCGAGCTGGGGCGGTCCGGCGACGACGACCGTGTCCGCCTCGGCGTGGAGTTCCGGCTGCGCGGGACCGCGGGACCGGGCCTCGAGCTCTACGGCGAGCGGCGCGGGAACCGGCCGGACGGCCTGGTCGCGCTCAAGGGCGGCTTCGCCTTCTGAGGCCCGCGCCCCGGAACGCTCCCGGGCCCGGACGGCGCCGCCGGCGACGGGACCGTCCCGCGCCGGCCGGGCCCCCGCTCCGGGACGGCGTCCGCGGCGATCCCACGGCTCCGGTCCTGCCCGCCGAAAGAACGCGTTGACATGCACGCCTTCCCGGGCGCCGGCGTGACGGAGTGGGTCGTTCTTCCGGAAGGTTCCGATTTTCTCCCGCAGGCGGACGGGCGGCGCCGTTCGGGAAGCCGGTCACCGGCCCGTTGCCACGCCCGGGCCAGAGTGGCATTGTCGGCAACGCGGGAGGGCGACCGATGATTCGCTACAAGACCGGCGACCTCCTTGCCGAAGACGCCGAGGTTCTGGTCAACGCGGTCAACTGCGTCGGCGTGATGGGGCGCGGGATCGCGCTTCGGTTCAGGAAGGCGTTCCCGGAGAACTTCCGCGCCCATGCCGAGGCCTGTCGGCGCGGCGAGGTCCGGCCCGGCCGCATGTTCGTGTTCGAGACGGGCGCGCTCGCCAACCCGCGCTGCATCGTCAACTTCCCGACCAAGCGGCATTGGCGCGACGACAGCCGGATCGGGGACATTCAGGCCGGGCTGGAGGATCTCGTGACGGTGATCCGCGAGCGGGACATCCGCTCGATCGCCGTTCCGCCGCTCGGCTGCGGACTCGGCGGCCTGGAGTGGGACGATGTGCGTCCGCGCATCGAGAGAGCGTTGAGAGGCCTCGGC
The DNA here is from genome assembly GCA_965214975.1 of Alphaproteobacteria bacterium. Taxonomy (GTDB): domain Bacteria; phylum Pseudomonadota; class Alphaproteobacteria; order MPNO01; family UBA830; genus JAJEBT01. The sequence continues at coordinate 2,380,684 of OZ244055.1, read as the reverse complement.
GATCCGGATGTCGTCGTCTTCGAGCCCGGCGCCGGGGAATGACGACGGACCCCCTGCCGCCCCCGGGTTTCCGCGGACCCCGACCGTCGCCGGACAGCCCGCCGCCGGCGTTCGCGACAAGCTGGCGTTTTCCTCGTCTTCTACAGTCTGGCCGGGATGTTCGAGAACCGCTCCGGGAAAGAGTCAGCGAAACAAAAGGGTTGGTTCCGGCGAGCGCCGGAGCTCCGGGAAAATGTAGTGCAACATTTCGGGTGATTCGGATTCCGGAACGACTTCAGGCGTTGATCTTTTCCCGTGCGCCCGTATCATGGCGTGGTGCACACGGGAATCCCGCCATGTTCTTTCGCCTCAAGCCCGCCGGCAAGTACAAGTACCTCCAGATCGTCGAGAACCGCCGCGAGGGCAAGAAGGTCCGGCAGACCGTCATCGCCACCATCGGAAGGCTCGACAGGCTCGCCCCTTCCGGAGCCGTCGACAGGCTGGCGGCATCCGCCGCCCGCTTTGCCGAGAACCTCGTCGTCCTGTCCGAGCACGACGCGGGGAACGGGCCGGACGCGGAAGTCGTGGTCATCGGCCCCTCCCTGGTCTTCGAGCGCCTGTGGCGCGAGAGCGGATGCCGCGAGGCGGTGCGCTCCCTGCTTGCGGAACGGAACTTCGGCTTCGACGTCGAGCGCGCCGTGTTCTTCACCGTCCTGCACCGCCTCATGGTCTCCGGCTCGGACCGCAGCGCCCTGAAGTGGCGGCGGGGCCGGAGGATCGAGGGCGCGGAGGCGCTGGAACTGCACCAGCTCTACAGAGCCATGGGCTGGCTCGGCGAGACGCTTGGCGACGGCGAGGCCGGCGAGCGCTTCGAGCGGCGCGTCAAGGACCGGATCGAGGAGACCCTGTTCCACCGGCGGCGCGACCTGTTCACCGATCTCGATCTCGTGTTCTTCGACACCACGTCGCTGCACTTCACCGGCGAGGGCGGCGAGAGCCTGGGCCGGCACGGCAAGAGCAAGGACCGTCGCGGCGATTGCAGGCAGATGGTTCCGGGGATGGTGCTCGACGGCGACGGGATGCCGGTGTGCAGCGAGATGTGGCCCGGCAACACTGCCGACGTGACGACGCTGGACCTGGTGGCGGCCCGCCTGCAGAAGCGCTTCGGGGTCCGCTCGGTGTGTCTTGTGGCCGACGCCGGGATGATCTCCGGGGACATGATCGCCGCGGTCGAGGCGCGGGGCTGGCAGTACATCCTCGGCGCCCGCCCGCGTCGGACGAAGGAGATCCGCGACACGGTTCTCGCCGACAACTCGCCGTTCGAGACCGTCGAGGTTGTCCGCCAGCGCCCGGACCCGATGGAGCTGGAGGTCAAGGAGGTCACGGTTCCGCCGGGCGGGGACGGAGACAGGGCGCGTCGCTACGTCGTGTGCCGCAATCCGGCCGAGGCGCGCAAGGACGCCGCGACGCGCGACCGGATCCTGGCCAGTCTGGAGAACCGGCTGAACGGGAAGGGCCCCGGGAGCCTCGTCTCCAACAGGGGCTTCAGGCGCTACCTGAGGATCGAGAGGGGTTCGGTCACGATCGATCGCGACAAGGCGCGCGACGAGAAACGCTTCGACGGCATCTGGGTGCTGAGAACCAACACCTCCCTGACGGCCGTGGACATCGCCCTGCGATACAAGCAGCTGTGGATGGTGGAACAGGTGTTCCGGACCGCCAAGAGCCTGCTCGAGACCCGCCCGGTCTTCCACAGGACCGACGCCACGATCTGCGGCCATGTCTTCTGCTCGTTCCTCGCCCTGGTGCTGCAGAAGGATCTTCAGCGCCGCATGGAAGACGCCGGCATCGCGGCCGAGTGGGCGGACGTGCTGCGGGATCTCGAGGCGTTGACGGAAACCCGCATCGAGCACCACGGCAAGAGCTTCGCGGTTCGCAGCAGGACGGTCGGCGTCGCCGGCCGGATCGCGCGGTGCGTCGGCGTGCGTTTGCCCGGAACCGTGCGACGGATCGCCGCGGAGAAGGGGGAGGCCGCGACGACCCGCGCCTGAAGCGCGTCGGAACACCCCGCAACGGGTCATGGCGCCGAGTGTGGTGCCAAGCCCTTCGGCGTGTCATGCAACCAGCGGAATCAGCGGACATTTCCTGAAACCACTGTAGAAGACGAGTTTTCGCCTTCCGGCCCCCTTTCCTGCGTCGTTGCGCCGTCCGGGGGGCCGGGCTCCGTGGCGGCCCGCCGTAACAAAAATTTACAAACCCGCTTTTCCGCGGGGGACGGCGGTGGCATATCATGACGGGCAGCGGCTGCGGCGGTCCGCCCGCCGGAGCCGCGCGAACGTCGGCAGCAGGGGGGTCTTCGCGGGATGAGACGGTCTATCGGCCGCGCCGCCGGATTCGCGACTGGCGTGTTCCTGTGCGCGCTGGCCGCGGGGTTCCCGGTTCTGACGCCGGGGTCTGCGGCGGCGCAGGACCGCGCGCTTTCCGGCCGGGCCAAGGCGCTTGACGCCGACGGCGACGGGGTGATCGGGCGCGACGAGGCGCGCGGTCCGCTGTCGGACAATTTCGCCGAGATGGACTGCGACCGGTCGGGCACGCTTGACGGCGGCGAGATCCGGGGTTTCTTCACCGGCACCGGCTGCGGCGCGTCGGCCGCGCCTGCGGCACCGGCCGCGGCGCCCGCGGCCGGTTCGGGACCGCCCGCGGGCAGGCGGCCCGCCCGTCCGGTGCGGGTCGACGAGGTCATCGTCGAGGCGCAGTCGCAGACGGCGCCCGTGCTCGGGCGTCTGGTGGCGCGCCGGTCGGGCCGTGTCGCCGCGCTCGTCAGTGGCGCCGTCGTCCGCATCGACGTCGAGGTCGGCGACCGGGTCCGCCGCGGCGACATCGTCGCCACGCTGAGCGGCGCCACCCTCGAGGCGCTCCGCGACAAGTTCGGGGCGGCGCTCGCGACGAGACGCGCGCTGCTCGCCGCCGCGGAGGCCGAATCGCTCAAGAAGGACCGCGAGCTGCAGCGCATGAAGGAGTTGCGCCAGTCGTCGTCGTTCTCGCGGGCGCGTTTCGAGGATCTCGAGCGCGACGTGCAGCAGCGCCGCGCCATGATCGACGAGCGGCGCGCGCGCGTGCGCGAGGGCGAGGCCGACCTCAGGCGCGCCGAGATCGATCTGCGCAACTCCAGGATCCGCGCGCCCTACGACGGCGTGGTCGCCGCGCGCCACGCGGAGGTCGGCGCCTATGTCGGCCTCGGCGCCCCCGTGGTCACCCTGATCAACGACGGCGAGATCGAGATCGAGGCCGAGGTTCCCTCGGACCGCATCGCGGGTCTTGTGCCCGGCATCCGGGTGCGCCTGCAGCTCGACGACGGAACGTGGGGCCGCGCCGCCGTGCGCGCGCTCGTTCCCGAGGAGAACCCGCGCACCCGGACGCGGCCGGTGCGTTTCGTCCCGGAGTTCGGCGCCGGCGTCGGGCGCCTCGCCGTCAACCAGAGCGTGACCGTGATGGTTCCGGTCGGCGAGATCCGGCAGGCAGTCACGGTGCACAAGGACGCGATCGTGCGCCAGGGCGACCGGCAGACCGTCTATATCGCGCGCAACGGCAAGGCGTTCCCGCGCCGGGTCGCGCTCGGCGACGCCGTCGGCAACCGCTACGTCGTGCTCTCGGGGCTCAAGGCCGGCGACCGCGTCATCACCTACGGCAACGAGGGCCTCCCGCCGGGGGCGGTGGTCCGCGTCATCGCCAACCGGCTCGAGCCGGTGCCGGTCCGCTAGCCGTGAATCTCATTCGCCTCTCGATCGAGCGCCCCATCGCGGTGGTCGCGCTGGTGCTGATGATCATCCTGTTCGGCTACGTCGCCCTGCAGAGGATCCCGATCCAGATGGCGCCGGACGTGCGCCAGCCCGTCATCATCGTCAAGACCGACTGGCGCGGTGCCGCGCCGGCGGAGGTCGAGCGCGAGATCGTCAATCCGCAGGAGGACGAGCTCAAGGGCCTCGAGGGCATGAACAAGATGACCTCGCGGGCGCAGCGGGGCCGCGGGACGGTGACGCTCGAATTCTCGCCCGGCGTGAATTTCGAGCGCGCGCTCCTGCTCGTCGCGAACCGTCTCGACCGCATCTCCGGCTATCCCGACGAAGCCTCCGAGCCGGTGCTCTCGACCTCCGGCACCGAGGACAACGCCATCGCCTGGTTCGTGCTCACCCGGGCCGACGGCAACCCCCGCGACCTGACGTCCTACGGCGATTTCCTGATCAACGTCGTCCAGGAGCGGCTCGAGCGGGTCGAGGGCGTGGCCGGCGTCAACATCTTCGGCGACACGCCGCGCGAGATGAGCATCACGATCACGCCCGAGGCGCTCGCGCGCTACGGCATGACCGTGAGCGAGGTGCTGCGGCGGGTGAGAGCCGCCAACGCCTCGATCACCGGCGGCGACGTGGAGGAGGGCAAGCGCCGCTACGTGGTGCGGACGGAGGGCGAGCTCGACACCACGCGGAGGGTCGGGTCCGTGGTCCTGCGCTCGAGCGCCGACGGCCGCGGGATCGGCCGCGTCGAGCTTCGCGACCTCGGCACCGTCTCGCTCGGCTACAAGAAGGCCCTCGGCCGGGCGCGCCAGCTCGGCGAGCCCGCGCTCGGCTTCAGCATCACGCGCGAGCAGGGCGCCAACGTGATCCAGACCATGGCCGAGGTCCGCAAGGTGGTCTCGGAGCTCGCGGAGGGACCGCTCAGGAGCCAGCGGCTCCGCGTCGAGCAGGTCTACGACGAGACCGACTACATCAACTCGTCGATCGATCTCGTGATCCAGAACATCTACATCGGCGGCGTTCTGGCCATCGTCATCCTGATGGTGTTCCTGCGGTCCTGGCGCCCGACGACGGTGGTGGCCCTCGCGATCCCGGTGTCCGTCGTCGGCTCGTTCGTCGCCATGGCGGCGCTCGGCCGCTCGCTCAACGTCATCAGCCTGGCCGGCATCGCGTTCGCGGTCGGGATGGTGGTCGACGCCGCGATCGTGGTTCTGGAGAACGTCTTCCGGATGCGCCAGGAGGGCCGGTCGGCCGCCGAGGCCGCCTATCACGGCACGCAGCAGGTCTGGCCCGCCGTCCTGGTGTCGGCGCTGACCACCGTCATGGTGTTCATCCCGATCCTCATCATGGATCTCGAGGTCGGGCAGCTGTTCCGCGACATCGCGGTCGCGATCTCGGTGTCGGTGCTGCTGTCGCTGCTGGTGGCCGTGACGCTGATTCCCGCGCTCTCCAAGGGCCTTCTCGGCGGCCGCGTCGGCCGGGAGGACTTCCGCGTGCGGATTCCCCTCGTCGACGGCTTCGGCAGGGGCTTCGTCGCGTTCTGGGCCGGATACGCCCGCCTCGTCACGCGCCGCAAGCCGCTGGCGGTGGCGCTGATCGCCGGCATCCTCGCCTCGGCGTCCGCGGTCGCCGTGCTGATCATGCCCAAGCTCGACTACCTGCCGACCGGGAACCGCAACTTCGCGATCGGGTTCGTCCTGCCGCCGGCCGGCTACAACCTCGACACCAACCACGCGATCGCCGAGAACGTGGCGCAGGCCACCAAGAGGTACTGGTCGCGCGGCCCCGAGGCCGAGGCCAATCCGCCGGAGGACCGCAAGATCGACCGGTTCTTCTACGTCGCGCGTCTCGGCCGCATGTTCGTCGCCGCCACCCATGTCGATCCGCGCAAGGCGCACGAGCTCATCCCGCTGCTGCAGGAGCCGGCCCGGCGGGAGCCGGGCGTGCTCGCCTTCGTCTTCCAGCCGTCGCTGTTCGGACGGTCGATCGGCTCCGGGCGCGCGATCGACGTCGAGGTCGCCGGGCCCGATCTGGAGACCGTCTACGAGGTCGGCCGAGAACTGTTCTTCTCCACGAGGGACGCGCTGCCCGGGCGGGAGGGGCATCGCGTGCGCCCGCGCCCGTCGCTGACGCTCGGCGAGCCGGAGGTGCGGATCCTTCCCGACCGCGTCCGGCTTTCCGACAACGGGCTTTCGGCGCGCGAGCTCGGCGAGTCCGTCGACGCCTTCAACGACGGGATCCGGGTGGCCAGGATCACCGTCGACGGCAAGCGCATCGACCTCACGCTCAAGGGGCCGGAACGCGAGCGCGAATCCACCCAGGCGATCCGCTCCCTGCCGGTGGTCGCCGCCGACGGTCGCATCGTGCCGGTGGACAGCCTGGCCGAGGTCGTCGAGACCGCGGGGCCGACGGAGATCCAGCGGATCGACCGGTCGCGGACGATGACGATCCGGGTGAGTCCCGAGCGTACGATGCCGCTGCAGGCGGCCATGGACGTGATCCGGGAACGGGTCATCGAGCCGGCACGCGCCGACGGCCTGCCCGAAGGCGTGCGGCTCCGCATGTCCGGCAGCGCCGACAAGCTGGTGACGACGTGGAACCACATGGTGCTCGACCTGGTCCTCGCCCTGATCATCGTCTACCTGGTGATGGCGGTGCTGTTCGAGAGCTTCCTCTATCCCTGGGTCGTGATGCTGTCGGTGCCGGTCGCCGCGGCGGGCGGGCTCGGCGGGCTCGCGCTCCTGAACCTCTACGTCAACCAGCCCCTCGACATGCTGACCATGCTGGGTTTCGTGATTCTGGTGGGCATCGTCGTCAACAACGCGATCCTGCTTGTCCACCAGACCCTGCATCACATCCGGGTCGACGGCAGCGGCGTGTACGACGCCATCGAGACCGCGACCCGCAACCGGATCCGCCCCATCTTCATGTCGACGCTGACGTCGGTGTTCGGGATGCTGCCGCTGGTGCTGTTCCCCGGAGCGGGATCCGAACTCTACCGGGGCCTCGGGTCGGTGGTTCTCGGCGGGCTGTCGCTCTCGGCCGTGCTGACCATGGCGACGGTGACCCCGATGATGGCGCTGACCGTCGGGGTCGTCGAGGAACGGCGGATGCGCAGGAAGTCCCGGGGCGCTCTGCAGCCGGCGGAGTGATTCGGGCCCGCGGGCCCGTTTGCCGTCCGGAAACCGGGACGGCGACCGCCGGCCGGCTCAAGGGCCCGGGCCGACCGTCGCAACAGGCTGAACGGGCTTGCCGCCAGCCCGCAGGGAAGCGGGACTCACTGATGCACGGCCATGGTCAAATGTCGTAGGAATCCGTGCGTGCCTCTTGAATGGGCCGGAATGAGCCAGAATGAGCCAGAATGAGCCAACGCCATGTTCTACAAGGATTTCCAGCGCGCTCCCCGGCCAACCCCCGTGGACTCCGCCAATCCTCTGGCCTTGAGAACGGCGAGATCTTCCCGTAATCGCCGCTCCTTGACCTGCGGTCCCAGAACGGCGCGGATATCCCGAAGCACCAAAGCGCCGTCGGACCGACGAAGAAGTGCCAGGATCGTCATCTGTCGTTCCGTAAGTTCGCCGTTGTCCGGTTGCGGCGGCACATAGTCGGCGGGCCGGAAACGCATCGTCACGCAGTCGCCGCGTTCCTCGATCTCGGGACGGGGCAGTCCCGCCGAGGTTGCCAGTTCCGCCATTCCGATCGTCCCCCGACCCCATTCCTCGATGATGCCGCGCCGGTAGAACGTGCGGGCATGAGCGGGTTCCAGGGTCTGGACTCATGCGGTCCGAAGAGATCGTCCGGAGTCAGCCCGAAATGCAGCGGGCCGGTCGAGGCCACCTCCAGCCGGTCGTCGTGAACCGCAAGCCCGACGGAGCCGCCGCCCATGGCATAGTCCCGGTGGCACAGCGCGTTCGCCAGCGCCTCCCGCGTGGCCAGGGGCGGGTAGAGCGACTCGTCGATGCGCGCCATGCGGCCCGACTCGAAGCGGCTGGCGATGGGAAGCGTGTCGCGCAGAAAGCGCTCGGCGCTTGCAAGGAGGGTGAAGGCGTTGCCGTTGAATTGCCGGTTGTCGAGAAACTCCGAGCGGTCGAGGCCCCGGAAACGCGCGACGCGGAGCAGGCACTGCGGCATTTCGCATTCGAGGCGCCCGGCGTTCCCGAACAGCACCGCGGCGGCCCGGAACGGGACGCCGTCGCGGAGCAGCCCCAGTCCGCGAAGCAGATCCCCCGCCTCCCGGCCACCGGGATGGTTCAGCCGGCCGATCCGGACGGCCTCCGCAACCGTGTTTCGGATCTCGGCGAGGTCCAGGTCGTCCGCCGTCCATCCGTCCGCAGGCTCGGTCTCCCAGCGTCGATCGTTCCGGCGAGCGTCGCGTGCGCGGCACCGGCGGGTAAGAGCCGAGGCCCGCCGCAAACCGCTGCCGCGCAGCCGGTTCGCGCGCCCGTCGCGCCGTTCCCGGAGAAGAACGTCGCCTCGTGGCGAGCGATCGGCCAATGCATTGCCGGCAACGCCAGCCTCGGCGAGACTCCGTGGCGCGTGCCGCCGAGCCGAACACTTCGAGGCGTACCACGCCGTGGCGCCGGCAGAGTTCCGCCAGTTCTTCCCTCCTGTCGGCAATGGCGGCGTGCATAGCCAATCCCCCGGTTGCGTCAGCAGTCGATGCCAGTGGCAGATTGGCGCATTGCAGGCATGGTTGTGCAACGGCTGCGCCGAGACAGGCTCTGGGTGTCGGATTGCGGTTGCGTCGGACCAGATGGAACCGGCCCAGGGAGCTGTCGAAACACTTGGTCGCGACGCCGCCGCGAAATTGACGCGGGATATCCCCGGTCCGACCGTGCCGGGCGTCTGCGGTCCGAATGCTCAGGGCACCCCGCCGTCGTTCTCCACGGGACAGGTTGAGCACCTCGTGCCGGGCGCCCTGGCGGCGGACGGACGGCAGCCGTTGGCGTCGGAGACAGGCAATGCGGCGCTGGTGATGACCGGCCCCATGATCGACGTCAGGCTGCCGGCACGGAGGACGGGCAGGGTGATGCTCGACATCGCCCCGACATGGGCGGTGACCACGAGGACCGGTACTCGCTCGTGCGAGAGCCCGCGCCGCTCCGCCTTGCCGCCCCGCCGGCGTGCCTTGCACGCGAACCCACGCTCGCCATTGCGGCTCTCGAGCGGGAAGGTCTCGTCGGCATCAACGATCCCGGCCAGCCGGCCCGGAGACTGGCGCACCGCCTCGGGGAAGCGATGAGGTCGGCGAAACGCCGTTGTTGTCGCAATGACGCGGCGCCCGGCCGAGGCGCGGACGCTCTCCCCCCGTGCCAGCCCGTCACCGGAGGCCAGTCACCGCTCCTTGTGGCAGAGGCCCGAAAGCGGTGTCCCGGTCAGCGCGTTGAAGGTCTTGCTGGAAGTCTTGCACCGGTACCGTTCGAGACCGCGCGTTTTGCCACGCGATACCGCGCCGTCACTCCCGTAGAGGGGGCGGTGCCGGGCCCCATCAATCCCTGGCTCCACCGCAGCTTCGACCGGCATTGCAGTCGATTCCCGTCACGGTGTTGCCAGCCGTCCGCAACGCTCGGCAGAAGGGAGCGGCGGGGCGGATCTCCAGTCGACCCGTACGACGATCCCGCGAGTGCGGTGCCGCCTGCGCCCCGAGGAATGTTATCCGGCCGCCCAGGCCGACGACAACGCTTCGGCCTGTTGCAGAACGGTCTGCACGGCGGCGTCCTCCAGATCGGGCGGATAGTCGTGCTTGCGGAGGATGCGCTTGACCAGAACCCGCATTCGGGCGCGCGCCGACCGGCGGTGCTGCCAGTCCACGGAGACGTTGCCTTTCAGCCTGTTCAGCAGCTCATGGGCGATGACGCGAAGATGGTCGTTGCCCATTACCTCGACCGCGCTCTCGTTTTGGGCAAGGGCGTCGTAGAAGGCGATTTCCTCCTGGTCGAGTCCTTCCTCCTCGCCACGCTGGTATGCGGCGCGGATGTCCTTGGCAAGCCCGATCAGCTCCTGAATGACCGCCGCCGCGGTGATGGCATTGCTGTGGTAGCGGGCGACCGCTTCCTCGAGCCGTCGGGAGAAAGCTCGGCTCTGCACGACGTTGACCCGGCTTCGTGATCGCAGTTCCCCGTTGATGAGCTTGCGTAGCGCCTCCAGTGCGAGGTTCTTCTTCTCCATTCCCTGAATCTCGGCGAGGAACTCGTCGGAGAGGATGGAGAGATCCGGGGTATCCAGCCCGGCGGCTTCGAGAATGTCGACGATTCCGGTCGAGACGACGGCGCGGCTGACAATCTGCTGCACGGCCAGATCCCGTTCGGCGGAGGACTTGCCGGCACCGGGAGCGCTCTTGGCGAGTGCCGCTCGGACGGTCTGGAAGAAGCCCACCTCGTCGCGGATGTCACGCGCCTCGTCGCTGGCGGCGGCGAGTGCGAACGCCCTGGAGAGCTCAAGCACGGCGTCGTTGAAACGGCGACGGGCCCGCCTCTTTCCGTCCTCGGTCGCTTCCCTGGCCGACTCGCGTTGCTGCATGTCGAGAACCCACTCCATGGCCCCGGCAAGCGCTGCGAGCCGTTCCCGCGGCGATCCGGCGAGACCCTTGCGGTAGTCGAAACCGTGGAACATGGCGCTCACGATCTCGTGCTTCTCCAGCAACACGGCGACGGCCTCGGCCTCGTCGATGCCGGCGTGTTTCCGATCGTCGCTCGAGTATTGGCCAAGGGCGGTCTTCAGATTCTGCGCGATGCCGATGTAGTCCACGACCAGCCCGGCCGGCTTGTCGCGAAACACGCGGTTGACGCGGGCGATGGCCTGCATGAGCCCGTGCCCCCGCATGGGCTTGTCGACGTACATCGTGTGCAGGCTCGGCACGTCGAACCCGGTCAACCACATGTCCCGAACGATCACCAGATTGAGCCGGTCGACCGGATCCTTGAGCCGCTTGGCCAGCAACTCCCGGCGCGCCTTGCCTCCGATGTGCCGTTGCCATTGCTTCGGGTCCGATGCCCTGCCGGTCATGACGACCTTGATGCGGCCCTTCTCGTCGTCGCTGCCGTGCCAGTCCGGGCGCAGCTTGACGATCTCGTCATGGAGCGCGACGCAGATCCGGCGGCTCATGCAGACGACCATGGCCTTGCCGTCCATGCCGACGACACGGTTCTCGAAGTGCTCGACCAGATCCTGGGCAATCAGACGCAAGCGCTTCTCGGTTCCGACGACGGTCTCGACGTTCGTCCATCTGCGCTCGAGCCGCTCCCGTTCATCTTCGGCTGCGTCCTCGGTGAGATCCGCGATCTCGTCGTCGAGCGTCGGCTTCTCGTTCTCGTCGAGGTCGATGCGGGCAAGGCGGCTCTCGTAGTAGATCGGCACCGTCGCGCCGTCTTCGACGGCCCGGCTGATGTCGTAGACGTCGATGTACTCACCGAACACGGCCGGCGTGTTCACGTCCCCGCTTTCGATCGGTGTGCCCGTGAAGCCGATGAAGGAGGCGTTCGGCAAGGCGTCGCGCAGGTGCTTGGCGAAGCCGTAGGAAATGTTTCCGGTTCTGTGCGCGACCCTGGCGCCGAAGCCGTACTGGCTGCGATGCGCCTCGTCGGCGATGACGACGACGTTGCGGCGGTCCGTCAGCGTCGGGCAGGCGGTCTTGCCGGACCCGGGCGCGAATTTCTGGATGGTCGCGAACACCACGCCGCCGGAAGGGCGGGTGAGCGCCTTCCGCAAGTCCTCGCGGCTTTCCGCATGCCGCGGGGTCTGGCGGAGCAGGTCGCGGCACATCGAGAACGTGCCGAACAACTGGTCGTCGAGGTCGTTGCGGTCGCTGATGACGACGACGGTCGGGTTCTCCATCGTCGGGTGAGCGACAATCTGTCCGGCGTAGAACGCCATGAGCAGGCTCTTGCCGGAACCCTGCGTGTGCCAGATCACGCCGATGCGGCGGTCGCCCCCGGGGCCCGCCGCGGCGATCGTGCGATCGACCGCATGGCGCACGGCGTGGAACTGGTGGTAGCCGGCCACGATCTTGACCAGCCCCGTGCCCGAGTCCTCGAACACGGTGAAGTCCCGGATCAGAGTCAGGAACCGGTTCTTCTCGAACGCGCCCTTGACGACGGTTTCGAGTTCCGGCGCACCCTTCGGGGCGATGGCGGAACCGTCCACGGTGCGCCAGGGCATGAACCGTTCGAGATCGGCCGTCAGCGATCCGAGGCGTGCCTGGAGCCCGTCCGATGTCATGAGCGCGGCGTTGGCGCGGAACAGGGAAGGTATATCGTCCTTGTAGGTCCGGAGCTGGTTGAACGCTCCCTCGAGAGTGGCGTTTTCGTCGCCGGGATTCTTCAGTTCGATTACGGCCAGGGGCAGACCATTGACGAAAACAACCACGTCGGGGCGGCGGTTGCGCTGGCGCTCGATCACCGTGAACTGGTTCACCGCGAGCCAGTCGTTGGCGTCGATGTCGTCGAAATCGATCAGCTTGGCCGCATCGCCGCCGATGCTGCCGTCCTCCCGGGCAACCTCGACCGGAACGCCCTCGACCAGACAGCGGTGCAGGCGGCGGTTCTCCTCGACGAGCGAAGGGGTTTCCGCTTGCCGCAGCTTGCGCAGCACGTCCTCCAGCGTCTCGGCGGGCAGGTGCGGGTTGAGACGTGCGAGCGCGCTGCGGAGCCGTCCGGTCAGCAGCACCTCGTCGTGGCTGCCTCGTTCCGGTGCCGGACCCTCCGGACCGATGTCCGGTCCGTGCAGCACGGCATAGCCGAGCCCGGCGAACAGTTCGAGGGTGACGTCCTCCACTTCGCTTTCGGTGAAATTGGCCATCAGGCCGCGGCTCCGCCCGTTCCCGGGACGAATCTCGCGTGCTCGTGGCGGAGCGTTCCGTGGAGATTCGGGATTCGGACACAGGCGCCAAGGTGCGCGCACTTCGGGCCCGGGACGTCGCGTGCCAGCCACCGGCAAGGCACATCTTGTTCCGTCCCCGTTCCATCGGGCCACGGAATGGATGGCGATCGACTGCTGACGCGGCTCACCCGCCTCCTCCCGTCCAATCGAACTGCGCCCCCAATGCGCGAAGCATGGCGAACGTGTCTTGACGAGGGACTCCGAATGCGTCGCAGACATCCGGCAGTTTCACGTCTCGCCGGGACGCCGGGGCAGGTTGCTCGTTCCTCACGACGGTTGCGCCGCGCACTTGCGCACAGGCCACGAGCCAGCCATCCGCACCTGTCGCGAATTTCGCTTTCGCGGGGTTGAAGTAGCTTGGATGGCCTTGGACCCACATCATGACTTCCGTATAGACGCGCGCCACCTCATCGGTGTCCACTGGCAGGAAGAATTCTTCCGGGACAACGTTCTTCACCCACCGAAAAAGATCTTCGTCACTGCGACCGACGAGCAGTTCGTTTCGCACTCTGTCAACACTGAAAACCCGACCCTCTCCGTGACAATGAATCAAGGTTTTCCAGAATCCGGGGCAGAGATCGAACGCGTAATACAGATTCTTTGCCGTGATGAGGACATCGGAGTCCACAAGGTATGTCGGCTGATCCGCCATCAGGGAAGCGGGATGCCCAGTCTGCGGGCGTAGGCCTGGAACGTTCCGCCCCGGAGGCCGGTCAGTTCATAGGCTTCCCTGAAACCGATTTCGCCCTCCATCGCCGCTCCCATTGCATGGGTCGCGAAAAGCTTGCCGACACGCGCATTCTGGTTGTTGTAGAAGTCGCCTCCGGACGATGTCGTGCCGTCCCGGCGTTCCCGGTTGATGTGGCGCTCATGGAATTCGAGGAAGACACGACGCCCGACGAGCCTGAGGTCCAGGGCGCGACGGGCCGCGACCACGGGGCTGACCTTGAACGACCGGGCAAGGGCCTCGAAGGGATGCCGTTCCCGTCCGACCTGCAGCCAGCGTTCCCGCAATTCGCGCGACGGCACGAGGAATTCGGCCGCCGCCCGGTTGCACCAAGCCTCCACGTCCGTGCCGCCGGGAAGCAGGTTCTCGAAACCGGAAAGCCCTTCTTCGCCAAGCCAGATATGCGCCAGCTCGTGAGCCAGCGTGAACATCTGGGCGGATTTCGCGTCCGCGCCGTTCACGAAAATCAAGGGGGCGTGACGATCCGCGAGCGCGAACCCGCGAAACTCCGCCACGCTCAGCCGACGGTGCGTGTCGTTGCCGACGATGCCGTTGATCACGGCCATCACGCCAAGCCCTTCGATCATGCGACGCAACTCGTTCACGGCATCCTGCCAGTTGCGCACTCTCGCCGCCCACCCTTCGTCCAGGCCGAGGGTGCACCGCATTTCGCGACCCACCGCACCGGGGTCGTCCGCCAGACGGGCGCTGGTCGCGAAGGCCAGTGGCTCCGCCCCGATCTCGACGAGGCGCTCGCGCAGCCACGCCTGTCGCCGCTGCATGGCGTGGAGCGTGTCGATCAGGTCCGGGCTCGCCCTGTTCCCTGCCGTGTCCGCAACGGTGCGGAAGTCGGCGATCGGGAGTCTCTCGTCGGGAGGCTCGCGGAGAAACAGGTAGCCGAAGGGCACATGGACGGCGCGGGCGAACGCTTCCAGCTGCTTCAGGGTCGGCTGAAGCCTGCCGCTCTCCCATTCGGGCAGTTTCCTGAACTTTCTTGCCAAATCTTCCTGTGCAACCCCGGCGCGGTCGCGCGCCCAACGCAGAAGCCCGGGATCGACGGGGACGCGGATCACGGGCGCTCCCCTGCCAGTCTCGCCGGGGCGGCCCTCGGAACCGGGAAGCGTGCCCTGGCGGTATGCTCCTCCGGCGTGAAACCCGGGATCGTCCGCTCGTGCGGGCGGATGCGGTTTCGGAAATCGCGCGAGCCGCGACCGAGCGGAAAGGCCGAAAAGGCTGCCGGCTGGCATCCATGCCCGCCGGCCCGACCGCTCACGGCGCGAAGCGCCGGCAATGCGGCATCATCCGGTCGCGGAAGGAATCCGTCGCCGCGCGCTTCCGCCCGGGCCGGCAGGCCGTCTTCCCCGGCATGCGGTTCGTCCGCGACCTTCTCGAGGCCTGCGCCGTTCCGCTCTATCGGCCAGTCCCGGAGGGCGGGGCGGAAACCGAAGTCCCAGTGCGGGTTCCCGGCCTGGATGAACATGTTGGCGACCGTCACGGTTCGAACGGTTCGTATTCGATCAAGGCGGATCGGCCGAGGATGTCCACGATGGTGACCGACAGTTCCGAGCCATGGGCGTCCGTCAGCCGCATGGGCTTGCCGGGTCGAAACGGCACCGGCTGCTGCCGTCCCTCGTCGATGGCGATGTTGTCGGCGTACAGATAGGTCCGGTCGGAAGTGTCGGGTATCGGGTTCAGCCGTCCGCGCAGGCCGGGAAGGTGCCCCGTGCGCTGAGCAAAAATCGCGGCGCCGCCCGATTCAAGCGGTTCGAGTTCGAGCAGTTCGACCGTCGCGCCGTTCACCAGCAGCCGGTGCACGGCGCGGTTGCGCGTTTCCGTCGTTGTGCCGTCCGGTCGAAGCAACTTGCGGAAGGCGTCATCGAGGGCCGAGGCCGGGAGGCCGGGATTGAGTCGCGCCAAGGCGTCTCGGAGCCGCCGCTCCAGCACGACATCGCCGTAATCCGCGCGTTCGGCACCCGGTGAATCCGGGGCGATGTCGGGACTGCGGGCGATGCGCCAGCCGAGGGCTTCAAGCCATTCGAGGGCGGCGTCTTCGACGTCGGACTCGGTCACTTTCACGAGACGGCCTCCCTGACGGCGTCACGGAACACCGCAAAACTGCGGGACCGGTTTCGGTTCGGGTCGATATGGGAGGCAATGGCCCGGGCCGCTTCGCTCTTGCGCAAACCCGTCCTGAAGTATCCGTGTCTCTTCAGGATTCGCTCGAACGCCTCCCAGGTTCCGCCTTGGATCGCGTCAGGGTCGCGATAGCCCTGCCGCCTTGGGATGTTTTCCGGTACGCGCGGATAGGCCGCGCGTACCGCATGCCAGTCGCCGAAGTACCACGCCTCCAATTCCTCTATCGCGATCCTGGTGACGACTTGCCAATCGGAGTCTCCGGAAGCCCGTTTCGACCGAAGGCCGGCGTTCTTGCAGATTTCTTCCAGCGTGAACTTGAGCTCCTCGCATTCGTCCCTGTCGCGGTCCACGAGGATCACGATTCGATGCTTGACCTGCATCCCTGCGGCATAGGCATTTAGGCGCTGCGGGAGCTTTCGCAGCAACGCGGGCTTGCCCTGATGAGGGAAAATCTCGAACGTGCAGTCCTTCGGCAGCAATTCTTTCAGCCAGGCGTCAAGAAACACCTTCATGGAAAATTCTTCCACGTAGAACTCCAGATGGGAGGCGCGCATGTCAGAAGGCGACTCCGTTTCGCGTTGGCACTCCGCCTCTGGTGAGCGGGTCTCCGACCCCGAAATGCCCTTCCATCCAGAGGTCGCCCAGCTGGGCGCCGGCATCCATGAATGCCCTGACCTTGTCGTTGCGGTCCAGGGAATGGCATTGCGTGTAGCCGGCTTCGTCGCGCCACAGCACCCGCGCCTCACGAGGACGCAAAGCATTGAGGAAGAACGGGGAATGGGTGGTGACGAAGATCTGCGTCGCCTCCGTCGCTCCCCGGCACTCCTCCGCCAGCCCGTGCAGAAGATGGGGATGCAGGAAGTTTTCCGGTTCCTCGATGCCGATGAACGGAGGCGGGGCCGGGTCATGCAGCAGCACGAGATAGGCCAGCATCTTCAGGGTGCCGTCGGAAGCGAACCGCGCCAGGACCGGTTGGCTGAACGTCGCGTCCTTGATCTGCAACAGCAACCGACCGTCGGGCATGGGATCGGCCAGGACGCGTTCGACGTGCGGAACGCGCGCGCCCAACGTGCCGAAAATCCGCTCAAGCCGCGCCGGATGGCTCTCTTCCAGATACTGGATGACGTTGGCGAGATTGTCGCCGGTCTTGCTCAGTCGCTCTTGCGGTCCCGCTTCGGGCTGTCCGCGCGTGCTCTCGGCGGAAAGATAGGACACATGCCAGCCCATGATGAAGTCGCGCAGTGCCGCCACGCGGGGGTGTTCCTTGAACTGACCGAGCGCGTTGACGGCCAGCAGATCGGGAGACCGGAGCGGAAACTCCATCCGGGTGTCTTGCCTTTCCGACTCGTCGCCGCTGATCGCCTCGCCTTCGCCCTTCTGGTAGTCTAGGAATCTGAACGGGGCACCGTAGGGGCGTCGTTTCCACTGCAGCCGCTCGCGGACGACCACCGGCGCGCCAGCGGTCTCGTCGACAGCTAGATGGTAGGTGATCAGCGGTGTTTTCGGCCGCTCGCGGTACTTGAGCTCGATCGTCACCGCCCCCTCGTCACCGCGGGTCTTGATTTCCTTGGCGCGCCCGCGTCTGTCCCAGGCCCGCCGAAGCCCGGACTCGAGACACTCCGCGAGGAAGGCGAACACGTCGAACACCGTGGACTTGCCACTTCCGTTGGGACCGAGCAGCACCGTCATCGGGGTCAAGTCCTTGATCTCGAGTCTGCGCAGTGCTCGGAAATTCTGCACCTTCAGGCTCTCGATCCGTGCCGGGGCGGAGCTTCCCGAAATGGCCTGATTCACCTTGCCGTCTCCCGAAGACCTGGAATGCCGTCCATCCGCACCTCGCCGGAGATCAACTTCGATGGCAGCGTGTCGCGCAGTGTGGCGAGAATGCGGGATGCGCGCGAGTTCGCGAAGGCGTGCGCGAAAAGCTGTTGGACGAGGTCGCCGAAAGCTTGGGCGATGTCCTTCGGGAGGATGATCAGGAACTTGCGCCGCGGAACGAGCTGGCTCACTGCCAACCGGTCGTCGCCGTCCGGATCGTCGAAGTCGATGATTCTTGCTTGGGCGCCCCGGATCGTGCTGTCGCCGGCGCGGCATTCGACCGTCGCGCCGTTCGCCAGCCGCCGGTGCATCGCGCGGGTGCGCGCTTCCGTCGGTGCGTCGTCCGGTCGAAGCAGCTTGCGGAAGGCGTCCTCGAGGGTCGTGGCCGGGAGATCGGGATTGAGTCGCGCCAAGGCGCCGCGGAGCCGCCGCTCCAGCACGACCCCGTCGCAATCCGCCCGTTCGGCACCCGGTGAATCCGGAGCGAGGTCGGGACCGCGGGCGATGCGCCAGCCGAGGGCTTCAGGCCGTTCGAGGGCGGCGTCTTCGACATCGGACTCGGTGAAGCCGGTCATGCAGCCAACTCGTCGCGCGCTTCATCGCGGGTTGACCACAATACCTGACGCACCTCGTAATTGCGCATCGCGTCGAGCACGGCCTCGGAAACCCTTGCCCCGGAGTCGTTCAGAATTGCGTAGGCGCGGGCCCCGGAAGAACGCACCTCCTTGGTGTCCACCCAGGAAAACGCCATCGTCTGTGCCGTGTCGCGACTGGGACGGTTGATCGCTCGAAGCACGCGTTCGGGCCGGACTCTCGATTTCGGTATCACGAAATCGAAGCGGTGATCGTAGCCGCTCTTGCCCGTGAATTTGACGCCCGGCGTGTAGCGGATATCGGAAACGTCAAGCCACTCGGTCACATCGTCGCGAAACAGGATCTCGACGTTGGACGATGCCAGATAGAAGAGATCGTTGACCGCCAGCATCGCCTGCACAAGGTTGTGTTTCCTCAAGGCAAAATTGTCCGACGACGCCTTGACTTCAAGCGCGCGGCCATTCGCCCGCACACCGAATCCGTTCAGCGTCGTTCCAAGCAGGGCCTGGCGCTTCGGACTGTCGATCCTGCACCCGGACAGTTCCAGGTCGTCGAGAACATACCCGTCATCCGTCAACACGAAACCGTCATTGGCATGCTTGGCGTAAATCTGGAGGTAGTCGTTGTGCCGGTCTAGGTACGGCGTGGTGATCTCGACGCAATCGTCCGCCTCGCGGAGGCTCGTCTTCTCCTTCAGCCAGGCTGAGTAACGTTCCACCAACGCCTGTACATCCTGAATCATGTGAACAGCTTTCACCGGATGAACGGCGGTTCGCTGATGTTGCAGAACCGCATGAAGTCGTCGAGCATCAGCCGCGGATCGTCGAGATTCGGCAATGTGTCGGGCGAAACGGCAAAGGCCCGCTTGTCGCCGCATCTCTCCCGGTAGAGATGCAGATGAGGGGAGCCGACTTCCCTGCCGTCCGGGTTGCGGTGCGGCGCGCCACCGGAATCGAGCCGCGCCAGAATCGCGATCGGATCATGTTCCGGCTCCGTCGGAGTCGTGAGCGACCTCCAACCCGAACCGGCAAGCCAGTCGAGCGCGGCGCCTTCGACATGGGATTCGGAAACACGAGATCGTGGCACGGCCCCGTCAACCGTCTTCCGGTTCCTGCCCGTCATCGCGCAAGACATCCTCTATGCGGGCATTGAGCAACTTCCATCTCTGGCCGGCACGCTCGAGATCGCCCAAGAGCACAACCGGCACCCGATCCCCGTGGGCCTGAACCGCGCACTCGTAATCCGCCTGCTCCAGGACCGCCGTCACCGACTGCCGTTGCCCGTCGATTTCGGTGCGGAGCCTGATGGTTCCGTCAGCCTCCTTCTCTCCGTGTTCCAGGATACGGACAAAGCCATGGAGACGCATGTCGGGTTTCGGAGCGCGCTCGCGAAGCAAGCGCGCAGCCTCGCGCAGTAGCGCCGCGTCCGACTGGCCGAAACGAACGGTCCCCGACGTTGTCGTTGGCCGCGTCCGAGCCCACGAGACGTTGATGTCCAGCGCCGGGAACGGTTCGATGATCCGGACCAGCGCCTCGCAGAGATTGGCGCTCACCCCGCTGGCCACGGTGTCTCCGAAGGCGCCGTCATCGCCGGAACCCGCCCGTTCCACTGCCGAATGCGCCGCGGTCAGCGCTTCGACAAGTCGTCGCGTCATGCGACGCGCGATCGGCGCATTGCGGTCATCCGGATCCTCTAACTCGTCTTCTACAGTCCGGCCGGGATATTCGAGAACCGCTCCGGGAAAGAGTCAGCGAAACAAAAGGGTTGGTTCCGGCGAGCGCCGGAGCTCCGGGAAAATGTAGTGCAATAAATCTGGTGATTCGGATTCCGGAACGACTTCAGGCGTTGATCTTTTCCCGTGCGCCCGTATCATGGCGTGGTGCACACGGGGAGTCCGCCATGTTCTTTCGCCTCAAGCCCGCCGGCAAGTACAAGTACCTCCAGATCGTCGAGAACCGCCGCGAGGGCAAAAAGGTCCGGCAGACCGTCATCGCCACCATCGGAAGGCTCGACAGGCTCGCCCCTTCCGGAGCCGTCGACAGGCTGGCGGCCTCCGCCGCCCGCTTCGCCGAGTCCCTCGTCGTCCTGTCCGAGCACGACGCGGGGAACGGGCCGGACGCGGAAGTCGTGGTCATCGGCCCCTCCCTGGTCTTCGAGCGCCTGTGGCGCGAGAGCGGATGCCGCGGGGCGGTGCGCTCCCTGCTTGCGGGACGGAACTTCGGCTTCGACGTCGAGCGCGCCGTGTTCTTCACCGTCCTGCACCGCCTCATGGTCTCCGGCTCGGACCGCAGCGCCCTGAAGTGGCGGCGGGGCCGGAAGATCGAAGGCGCGGAGGCGCTGGAACTGCACCAGCTCCACGGAGCGATGGGCTGGCTCGGCGAGACGCTTGGCGACGGCGAGGCCGGCGAGCGCTTCGAGCGGCGCGTCAAGGACCGGATCGAGGAGACCCTGTTCCACCGGCGGCGCGACCTGTTCACCGATCTCGATCTCGTGTTCTTCGACACCACGTCGTTGCACTTCACCGGCGAGGGCGGCGAGAGCCTGGGCCGGCACGGCAAGAGCAAGGACCGTCGCGGCGACTGCAGGCAGATGGTTCTGGGGATGGTGCTCGACGGCGACGGGATGCCGGTGTGCAGCGAGATGTGGCCCGGCAACACCGCCGACGTGACGACGCTGGACCTGGTGGCGGCCCGCCTGCAGAAGCGCTTCGGGGTCCGCTCGGTGTGCCTTGTGGCCGACGCCGGGATGATCTCCGGGGACATGATCGCCGCGGTCGAGGCGCGGGGCTGGCAGTACATCCTCGGCGCCCGCCCGCGTCGGACGAAGGAGATCCGGGACACGGTTCTCGCCGACAGCGCGCCGTTCGAGACCGTCGAGGTTGTCCGCCAGCGCCCGGACCCGATGGAGCTGGAGGTCAAGGACGTCACGGTTCCGCCGGGCGGAGACGGGGCGCGTCGCTACGTCGTGTGCCGCAATCCGGCCGAGGCGCGCAAGGACGCCGCGACGCGCGACCGGATCCTGGCCAGTCTGGAGAGCAGGCTGAACGGGAAGGGCCCCGGGAGCCTCGTCTCCAACAGGGGCTTCAGGCGCTACCTGAGGATCGAGAGGGGTTCGGTCACGATCGATCGCGACAAGGCGCGCGACGAGAAACGCTTCGACGGCATCTGGGTGCTGAGAACCAACACCTCCCTGACAGCCGTGGACATCGCCCTGAGATACAAGCAGCTGTGGATGGTGGAGCAGGTGTTCCGGACCGCCAAGAGCCTGCTCGAGACCCGCCCGGTCTTCCACAGGACCGACGCCACGATCTGCGGCCATGTCTTCTGCTCGTTCCTCGCCCTGGTGCTGCAGACTCGTCTTCTACAGTGGTTTCAGGAAATGTCCGCTGATTCCGCCGGTTGCATGACACGCCGAAGGGCTTGGCACCACACTCGGCGCCATGACCCGTTGCGGGGTGTTCCGAGGCGCTTCAGGCGCCGGTCGTCGCGGCCTCCTCCTTCTCCGCGGCGATCCGTCGCACGGTTCCGGGCAAGCGCACGCCGACGCACCGTGCGATCCGGCCGGCGACGCCGACCGTCCTGCTGCGAACCGCGAAGCTTTTGCCCTGGTGCTCGATGCGGGTTTCCGTCAACGCCTCGAGATCCCGCAGCACGTCCGCCCACTCGGCCGCGATGCCGGCGTCTTCCATGCGGCGCTGAAGATCCTTCTGCAGCACCAGGGCGAGGAACGAGCAGAAGACATGGCCGCAGATCGTGGCGTCGGTCCTGTGGAAGACCGGGCGGGTCTCGAGCAGGCTCTTGGCGGTCCGGAACACCTGCTCCACCATCCACAGCTGCTTGTATCTCAGGGCGATGTCCACGGCTGTCAGGGAGGTGTTGGTTCTCAGCACCCAGATGCCGTCGAAGCGTTTCTCGTCGCGCGCCTTGTCGCGATCGATCGTGACCGAACCCCTCTCGATCCTCAGGTAGCGCCTGAAGCCCCTGTTGGAGACGAGGCTCCCGGGGCCCTTCCCGTTCAGCCTGCTCTCCAGACTGGCCAGGATCCGGTCGCGCGTCGCGGCGTCCTTGCGCGCCTCGGCCGGATTGCGGCACACGACGTAGCGACGCGCCCCGTCTCCGCCCGGCGGAACCGTGACGTCCTTGACCTCCAGCTCCATCGGGTCCGGGCGCTGGCGGACAACCTCGACGGTCTCGAACGGCGCGCTGTCGGCGAGAACCGTGTCCCGGATCTCCTTCGTCCGACGCGGGCGGGCGCCGAGGATGTACTGCCAGCCCCGCGCCTCGACCGCGGCGATCATGTCCCCGGAGATCATCCCGGCGTCGGCCACAAGGCACACCGAGCGGACCCCGAAGCGCTTCTGCAGGCGGGCCGCCACCAGGTCCAGCGTCGTCACGTCGGCGGTGTTGCCGGGCCACATCTCGCTGCACACCGGCATCCCGTCGCCGTCGAGCACCATCCCCAGAACCATCTGCCTGCAGTCGCCGCGACGGTCCTTGCTCTTGCCGTGCCGGCCCAGGCTCTCGCCGCCCTCGCCGGTGAAGTGCAACGACGTGGTGTCGAAGAACACGAGATCGAGATCGGTGAACAGGTCGCGCCGCCGGTGGAACAGGGTCTCCTCGATCCGGTCCTTGACGCGCCGCTCGAAGCGCTCGCCGGCCTCGCCGTCGCCAAGCGTCTCGCCGAGCCAGCCCATCGCTCCGTGGAGCTGGTGCAGTTCCAGCGCCTCCGCGCCTTCGATCTTCCGGCCCCGCCGCCACTTCAGGGCGCTGCGGTCCGAGCCGGAGACCATGAGGCGGTGCAGGACGGTGAAGAACACGGCGCGCTCGACGTCGAAGCCGAAGTTCCGTCCCGCAAGCAGGGAGCGCACCGCCCCGCGGCATCCGCTCTCGCGCCACAGGCGCTCGAAGACCAGGGAGGGGCCGATGACCACGACTTCCGCGTCCGGCCCGTTCCCCGCGTCGTGCTCGGACAGGACGACGAGGGACTCGGCGAAGCGGGCGGCGGAGGCCGCCAGCCTGTCGACGGCTCCGGAAGGGGCGAGCCTGTCGAGCCTTCCGATGGTGGCGATGACGGTCTGCCGGACCTTTTTGCCCTCGCGGCGGTTCTCGACGATCTGGAGGTACTTGTACTTGCCGGCGGGCTTGAGGCGAAAGAACATGGCGGACTCCCCGTGTGCACCACGCCATGATACGGGCGCACGGGAAAAGATCAACGCCTGAAGTCGTTCCGGAATCCGAATCACCAGATTTATTGCACTACATTTTCCCGGAGCTCCGGCGCTCGCCGGAACCAACCCTTTTGTTTCGCTGACTCTTTCCCGGAGCGGTTCTCGAATATCCCGGCCGGACTGTAGAAGACGAGCTTGCCACTCCATCCAGTCGGTCTGCGGCGCGTTCAGCACGTTTTCACGCTTGCAGTGGGTTGGCTCGGTCACGGCGCGCGGAACAAGCAGATCCGGTCCAGAACGGGGCAAAGCCCAAAGATACGCGTGAAAATGGACGTGGCCGTATTCGTGGGTCAGCGTTGTACGGAGCCGGTTCTCGCGACGCGGGTCGTTGGAGAGTTCAGCCGAAACGCGCACGATCGGCTTGCGGTCGTGATGAAACTCCGTCACGCCTTCGACGTCAGGGCCCAGATGCGACAGATCGGCATACAGGTCGAGATCATCGGCATCGCGCTCGATCAGCTTGGTGAGATCGTCCGTCGTGACCGGGAAACCGGCTTCACCATGAATGTCTCGTAGAAACTGCGTGATGATCTCCTCACATTCGCTGTCCAGTTCTTCGGGGCGGTAATGCGGGCGTTCCGGAAAGCGCCCGGTGCGGTCGGAAACCATCCTGACCACGTTACCGCCCCCGCCGATTCGAGGACTTGCCACGGAAGGCCATCATCAACTCTGACACCTGCTTCTGGGAGAGCCCGGATGTTCGGATGTCCTGGGGTAACCGGTCGGCCAGATAGTAGAGATAGTCATGGTCGATTCCGAGCACGTCGGCAAACTGTCCGACCAAGTGGTCGGATGACGGGTTACGCCGATCATGCTCAATGTCGTTCAGATACTGTGGCGATATCGCTGTTCCATCCTCGCGATTGATGAGGGAGGCCAGTTCCTTCTGACTCAGGCCCCTGCCCTTGCGAGCCTGAGCGATTGCGCCGCCGAAGGTGGTGCTCATGGGTTTCCGTGACGTGAATGCTGATACGCAGACTAGCGTATCCGGCCGGTTGCTCCCAAGTCAACGCGGACTTGCTGACATGGCAGGTCCGTCCCACGCTGGCCGGGCATCCGCCCCAGGTAAGTCGAGGCAGTTCCGCCCGTGCCGTCACGGCGGTCCGCGGGCTTCGAGGGCGCCGCCAATCGGCCGAATCCGGTTCGGAGCCGCAGCGTGGGATCACCCTGGAACGCCGCGCGCGGGCTGTTGACAGCGCCCGCGGCCGGCCATATGGTCCGGCCGGTTGCGGGCGGTTCCGCCCGCGCTGGCGAACCTGCAAGTCATCTCCCCATGGCGGAATCGGAAACACCGCGGCCCCGGAGCGATCTGGACGAACGGTTGCGCCGGTTCCGCGAGCGGGACGGGGCGGCGGCGGGACGCGGCGGCGCCCACGGCGGCTTCGGGCTCGCGATGCGGATCGGCGTCGAGCTGGTCGCCGCGCTGGCGATCGGCGTCGGCCTCGGCTATCTGCTGGACGACTGGCTGGGAACGCTGCCGCTGCTGTCGCTGGCGGGCTTCTTCCTCGGCGCCGCCGCGGGCATGCTGAACGTGTACCGGACGGCCACGGGGCGCGGCGGCGCGGTGGGCTGGCGGCCGGACGGCGAATAGAAGGAGTCGCGGGACTTGGCAGGCGGCGGCGGCGGGCACAGCCCGCTCGAGCAGTTCGAGATCAGGACCCTGGTGCCCCTCGAGGTGGGTGGCTACGACCTGGCGTTCACCAACTCGGCGCTGATGATGGTGCTCGCCGGCGCGCTCGCCGTCGCGCTGACGACGCTCTGCGGCCGGAAGCTGAGGCTGGTGCCGGGCCGCGGCCAGGCGCTCGCCGAGATGTGCTACGAGTTCTGCGCCAACCTCCTGCGCGACACGGTCGGCAGCGAGGGACGACGCTACTTCCCCCTCGTCTTCTCCCTGTTCATGTTCATCCTGTTCGGCAACATGCTCGGGATGATTCCCTACAGCTTCACCTTCACCAGCCACATCATCGTGACCTTCGTCATGGCGATCGCGGTTTTCGTCGGCGTGACGATCCTGGGATTCGCCCGGCACGGCTTCCGGTTCTTCGGTTTCTTCGTGCCGCCCGGCGTCTCGGTGGTCCTGTGGCCCCTGATGATCCCGATCGAGATCATCTCCTACCTGTCGCGGCCGATCAGCCTCGCGGTGCGGCTGTTCGCCAACATGACGGCCGGGCACACCATGCTGAAGGTGTTCGCGGGCTTCGTCCCCGCCCTCGGCGCGGCGGGGGTGTTCCCGCTGGCCTTCGCGACGGCGCTGACCGGGCTCGAGATCCTGATCGCGTTCCTGCAGGCGTACGTGTTCACGGTTCTCACCTGCCTCTACATATCGGACGCGCTCCACCTGCACTGACGCGGAGCGGCCTCGGGGCCGCGTTCCCGACTTCTGGACACAAGGGACTTCTGGACACAAGGAAAAGAGGACAATGGAAGCTTCAGCAGCGAAACTCGTCGGCGCCGGACTCGCCGCCGTCGGCGTGATCGGCGCCGGCATCGGCATCGGCAGCATCTTCTCGTCGTTCATCTCGGCCGTCGGCCGCAACCCGGCGGCGGCGCCGCACGTCACGCAGATGACGTGGATCGGCTTCGCGCTGGTCGAGGCGATCGCGCTCTACGCGCTGGTCATCGCGTTCCTCATCCTCTTCGTCTTCTGACGCCCGGGGCCGGACGGGGCGCGCCATGCCGCAGATCGAGCAGATGGGGACGTACCTCAGCCAGGCGTTCTGGCTGGTGGCGACCTTCGGGGTGCTCTACCTGGTCCTGTGGAAGCTCGCCCTGCCCCGGATGACGACGGTGCTGACGGATCGCCAGGAACGCATCGACGAGGACATCCGCAAGGCGGAGAAGTCTAAGCGGGAGGCCGACAAGGCCCGCCGGGCCTACGAGGAAGCCGTCGCCGAGGCGGGGGCGCGGGCGCAGGCCGCCCACCGGGAGGTCCGCCAGAGGCACGCCGACGAGAACGCCCGCCGGCTGGAGGAGCTGGAGGCGCGCATCAGGACCGAGGCCGTCGCCGCCGAATCCCGGATCGACGCGGCGCGGGAACGGGCCGCGGCCGACATCCGCGCCGTCGCCGCGGAGGCCGCGCAGGCCGCCACGTTCCGCCTCGTCGGCGTCGAGGTGACGGCCGAGGAGGCGCAGGCGGCCGTCCGGCGGGTTCTCGGGGAACGCGGCTGATGGACTGGCACGATCCCACCCTCTGGGTCGCGGTCGGCTTCGTGCTGCTGGTGGCGGGCGTCTACCGGCCGGGCAGGAAGGCTCTTCTCGGGATTCTCGACGCGCGCATCGAGACCGTCCGCGCCAGCCTCGACGAGGCGTCCGACCTGCGCCGGGAGACCGAGCAGCAGATGGCGGAGTACCAGCGCAGGCAGCGCGAGGCCAAGAAGAACGTGGAGGACGGCATCGCCCATGCCCGGGAGGAGGCCGAACGGCAGGCCCGCGAGGAACGGGAGAAGTTCGAGGCGGTGATGGCGCGCCGGGAACGGGCGGCGATGGACAGGATCGCGCAGGCCGAGGCCGAGGCGCTGCGCGAGGTTCGCGCGCTCGCGGTGGAGGCGGCGGTCGCGGCCACCCGCAGCCTCATCGCCGGGCATGTCGACGAGCGGCGGCAGACGGAACTCGTCGACGGCGCGATCAGGGGGCTGGGCGACCGGTTCCGCTGAGCGTCGCCCCGGCGGCGTCCCCGCCGGGTTCCGGCAGCGTCGAATCCCCCTCTCCGAGGGCGCGGGTCATGAGCACGGCGTCCGCCCAGTTCCCGAATTTCCAGCCGAACGACGCCAGCACCCCCGCCACCCGGAAGCCGAGGCGGCCGTGCAGCCCGATCGAGGCGACGTTGTCCGAGCCGCCGACGACGGCGATCATCTGGCGCATGCCCGCGGCCGTGCAGCGGGAGATCAGCTCCCCGAGCAGCGCCGTGCCGACCCCCTGCCGGAAACGGCCCGGCGCGACGTAGACCGAATCCTCCGCGACGTAGCGGTACGCGGAACGGTCGCGCCAGGGCGCCGCGTAGGCGTAGCCCGCGATCCCGTCCGGGGTCTCCGCCACCAGCCACGGGAAGCCCGCCGAGCCGAGACCCCGGAAACGCGCCGACATCTCCGGGAGGCCGGGCGCCTCCTCCTCGAAGGTCGCGATCGAGTTCAGGACGTAGTGCCCGTAGATCTCCGCGATCCGCGGCAGGTCGGCCTCGACTGCGTCGCGGACGGTCGCGGCGGCCGTCGGAACGCTCATTCGGCGGCCAGCGCCGGCGCCGCCAGCTGCGCGAGCGCGGAGACCAGCTCGTCCATCTGCGCCGCGACGCGGGAGAACCCCGCCGTCCTGGCGATCCGGAACTCGTCCATGTAGAGCCCGCGGCCGATCTCGATCTGGACGGCGTGGATCCCGTTCCGCGGGTCTCCGTAGTGTTCCGTGGTGAAGCCCCCGGCGAACGGCCGGTTGCGGGCCACGGCGTAGCCGAACCCCGACACCGTCCTCTCGATGACGTCGGTGACGCAGGGCGCGCAGGCCTCGCCGTAGCAGTCGCCGATGACGAAGTCGGGGCCGCCCGGGCCCCGCGCCCCGCCGGCCGACGGCATCGAGTGGCAATCGACCAGGATGCACAGGCCGAACCGCCGACGCCTGCTGGCGACGAGGCGCCGGAGCGTGCGGTGGTAGGGGTGGTAGTGCAGGCGGATCCGTTCGAGCGCCTCCTCGAGGCGCAGCTTGCGGGAGTGGATCTCCTGGCCGCCCGCCACCGTCCTGGCGATGGTTCCGAGGCCCGCGGCGACCCGTTTCGACCGGACGTTGGCATGCGCCGGCAGGCGGTCCTCGAACATGTTCTGGTCGAGCTCGAAGGGCTCGCGGTTGACGTCGACGTAGGCGCGCGGGAACAGCGCGCGAAGGAGAGGGGCGCCGTGGTCCGGCGCCGACGCGAACAGCTCGTCGACGAAAGCGTCCTCGGAGCGCCGCAGGGCCTCCCGACTCAGGCGCGACTCGCGGACGAACTCTTCCGGGTAGCGGTTGCCGCTGTGCGGCGAGGTGAAAACCAGGGGCACCGTCGCCTTCCGCGGACCAAGAACCTCGTGCGACCGCGGCCGGGACGGAGGGTCGTCGCGGCCGGCGGCCGCGGGCCCTTCTCCGGGACGGAACGGATGGACGGACATGCGGGCGGGTTCCCGGAAGTCGCTCGGTCGCCGCCGCGGCGGCGTTCCCGGCGACGGCCCGCGCCGCGGAGCTCCACCGCCGCCTCGAGACGGAAAACGCCGGGACGTTTACCCCATGCGCGCGCCGTTGTCACCCGCCGCGGCGGAAGGTTGCAGGACTATCCCACGCTGGCAGGACATCCGCTCCGGGCGGGCCGGGGCGATCCCGTCCGGGCCGTCACCGCCGCCTGCGGGTTCCAAGGGCATCCCCGATCGGCCGAATCCTGTCATCCGGGCGATCGAATGGGTTCTGGACCGCAGCGTGGGATCACCCTGCGGAAGGTTGCCTCGGGCGCGCCGGGCCTCTAGGGTGCCGTCCGGTCGGGCGCGTAGCTCAGCGGGAGAGCACTACGTTGACATCGTAGGGGTCGCTGGTTCAATCCCAGCCGCGCCCACCACTCCGGGCGGACCGTTCGGCGGCCCGCGGACGGGAGCGTCCGCGCGGCCGGAAACGGCGGTCGCCAAGAAACGAGGGGGATCCTTCCATGAAACGCCTTGCCCTGCCCGCCGCGCTCGCGGCCTCCCTGGCCACGGCCGCGGCCTCCGCCCAGACCTTCGGCATCGGCAGCAATCCGCAGGGATCGCTGGCCTACGCAACCGCCGCCGGCATCGCCAAGGTCGCCATCGAGACCGCGGATCTCAAGGTCCGCGTCATCCCGCAGGGAGGTCCGGTGGTCACGCTGCCGATGGTCAACAAGGGAGAGCTCGACTTCTCGATCTCGCTCAGCATCCCGGCCGCGTTCGCGGTCGAGGGCAAGGCCATGTTCCGCAAGCCCGGCAAGCAGGGCGACGTGCGCGTGGCGGCGGCCCTGTTCCCGCTGCAGCTCGGCTTCTTCGTGCGCAAGGATTCGCCGATCCGGACGATCGCGGACATCAAGGGCAAGCGACTCGGCAGCGGCTATCCCAAGCAGCGGATCGTCCAGATGACGGCCGCCGCGAAGCTCGCCACGGCGGGCCTGGCCTTCGAGGACGTGGTCGGCGTCCCGGTGCCGAACGGCGTGCGCCAGGTGGACGACTTCATGGCCGGCAAGATCGACGCCGTGTCGTTCTCCCTGACCTCGGGCAAGACCGCCCAGGCCCACGCCAAGGTCGGGATCCGGGTGCTGTCGCTGCCGAAGACGCCGGCGGCGGAGAAGGCGATGCAGAAGATCGCGCCCGGCTCCCACATCGTCACCATCGGGCCGAGCCCGGCCCATCCCGGCGTGACGGGCCCCACCAACATCTTCGAGGCGCCGTTCCTGCTGATGGCGGCCGCGGCGACGCCCGACGACGTCGTCTACAAGGTCGCCAGGGCGATCCACGGCAACAAGGCGAAGCTGGTCGCCTCGCACAAGTCCTTCAGGTACATGCAGGAGGACAAGCTGCATCTCGACGTCGGCATCCCCTACCACGCCGGCGCCGAGAGATTCTACCGGGAAAAGGGCCTCTAGCCCTCTCCGCGGCGGCGCCCCGGAGAGCCTGCCCCGATGCGGGCGGGATCCGTCGCGGCCGTCCTCGGCGCAGCCCTGACGCTGGGATCGATCGCCGAGGCGCTCGACCTCTACCAGCTTCTCGGCGTGACGGCGTTCATCGAGCAACGCCTGGTGGCGATGCTCGGAGTCGCGCTGGTTCTGGTCTTCGTGGCCTTTCCCGCCGCCCGCGGAACCGAACGCGGCCGCGTCCCCTGGCACGACTGGGCGGCGGCGGCCTCGTCCGCGGCGGTCTGCGGCTACGTCGCCTGGGAATACGCGACGATCTTCGACAACCTGCACGCGCGGCTGCCGGAGGCGGTGGCGGCCGCGGTCGCCATCGTCGCCCTCGTCGCGGAGGGCCTGCGGCGGACCTCCGGCCGCGTGCTGTTCGTGTTCATGCTGCTCTTCATCCTGTTCGGGCTGTTCGGCCATCTGGTTCCCGGACAGTTCGAGGGCCGCAACGTCGACGTGGACCGCATGTTCCTCTACGTCGCCCTCGATCCCAACGGCCTCGTCGGCATCCCCCTGGCGGTGTCGACGACGATCGTCATCACCTTCGTGTTCTTCGGCCATCTTCTCGAGGCGTCCGGCGGCTCGAGATTCTTCACCGACATCTCGGTCTCGCTGATGGGCCGCTACCGCGGCGGCTCGTCGAAGATCGCCATAACCGCCTCGAGCCTGTTCGGCTCGATCTCCGGGAGCGCGGTCTCCAACGTGGTCTCCACCGGAGTCATCACCATCCCCATGATGAAGGAGGGCGGATACTCGCCGCACGCCGCCGGGGCCATAGAGGCGGTCGCCTCGACCGGCGGCCAGCTGATGCCGCCGATCATGGGCGCCGCCGCCTTCGTGATGGCCGAGTTCCTCCAGATCCCCTACAGCGAGGTCGTGATCGCGGCCGTCGTCCCCGCCGTTCTCTACTACGCGACACTGTTCATCCAGGCCGATCTCTACGCGGCGCGCAACGGCATCACGCGGATCGACCCGGACCGGATCCCCGCCCGGCTGGCGACGCTCAGGGCGGGATGGGCGTTCCTCGTCCCCTTCGCCGTTCTCGTCGCGGCGCTGTTCAGGCTCAACCTCCGGCCCGACACCTCCGCGCTGGCGGCCGCGGTCGCAGTCGTCGCGGTGGGAACGCTCATGGGATACCGGGGCAAGCGGATGGCGCCGCTGGCGGTGATCAGGGCGCTGTCGAGCACCGGCTCCGCCGTCGCCCAGATCGTCATGATCGGGGCGATGGCCGGGGTCGTCATCGGCGTGCTCAACATCACCGGGCTCGGCTTCGCCCTGACCCAGGCGCTGATCGAGATGGCGGCGGGCAGCCTGTTCCTCCTGCTCCTGATGGCGGCCGCGGTCTCGATCGTCCTCGGCATGGGCATGCCCACGCTCGGGGTCTACCTCCTGCTGGCGACCCTGGTCGCGCCGTCGCTCGTCGAGGTCGGGGTGGAACCCATCGCGGCCCACATGTTCGCGCTGTATTTCGGGATGCTGTCGATGATCACGCCGCCGGTGGCCATCGCCGCCTTCGCCGCCGCGACGGTCGCGGGCTCGGAACCCATGAAGACCGGCTACGCGGCGGTGGGGTTCGGATGGTCGGCCTATCTCATCCCGTTCCTGTTCGTGCTGTCGCCGGCCCTCCTGATGATCGGCGACCCGCGTGACGTGCTGCTCGTGACCGCGGCCGCGGCCGCCGGCATCTGGGCGGTGTGCACCGGCCTCGCGGGCTGGCTGTTCGCCGGGACGGGAGCGGTCACGCGCCTGCTCTTCGTCGCCGCCGGCGCCGCCCTGCTGGTTCCGGCCGACTCGTTCGACGACGCGTTCGCCCTCAACGCCGCCGGCGCGCTTCTGGCCCTGGGCCTCGTGCTCGCGAACCGGCGCGCCGGGGAACGGCCCGGGAGGCTCCGTCCCCTCCGTTCCGACCGACGCGGCCCGTCGTGACCGAAGCCGTCCTCTTCGCGAACGAGATCTTCTACCAGGCGTTCCTCGACCGGAATCTCGACGCCATGGAGGAGCTCTGGTCGACGACGGCGCCGGTGACCTGCCTGCATCCGGGGTGGGGCCCGGTCACCGGCAGGGAAAAGGTCATGGAGACCTGGCGGGCGATCATCGGCAACCCCGAATCGCCGCGGATCCGCTGCCACGCGCCGGAGGCCTTCGTCTACGGCGACGCCGCGAGCGTGCTGTGTTTCGAGGAGATCGAGCAAAGATACCTGGTGGCGACCAACGTCTTCGTTCGCGAGGGCCGCGTGTGGAAGATGGCGCACCACCAGTCGGGGCCGACCGCGGCGCATCCCGAACTGTCCCGGGAACGGCCGAGCGGACCGGTGAACTAGGAGCCTGCCCGGGCCGCCGCAGCCGGTTCGCGGATCCGCCGCCCGGCTGTTCCGCGAGGCTGGATCCGGGCCGGATGCCGGAACGGGGCCGCCCGAACGCCCGCGGACTTCGCCGGTCCCGCCGTGGTCGCGCAGGGCGCGGCCGGTCGAACGGCCGGGCCGGCCGTCCCCGTCGCCCGGGGACGCCGGGAATCACGCCGCGGCGATCGATTCCCCGTCGAGAACGCGGCGGATCAGCGAGGCCGTCTCGCGGATGCCGTAGAGCGCGACGAACGATCCGAAGCGCGGCCCCCGGCTCTGGCCCAGAAGCACCTCGTAGAGCATCGCGAACCACTCGCGCAGATTCCCGTAGCCCTGCGCCTTGCCGACCTCGTAGACGACGGACTGGATCGTCTCCACGCCAGCGTCCTCCGGGAGGCCGTCCAGCCCGGACAGCAGCGCCGCCAGCGCCCCGCGTTCGGCCTCCTCGGGCGGGCGGTAGGTCTTTTCCGGCTTGACGAAGTCGCGGTAGTACGCGACGGCGTGCCCGATCAGCGCGTCCAGGGCCGGGTGGCTCGCGGGGTCCGTTCCCGGGGCGTGGCGCGCGACGAAGCCCCACAGCACCGACGGATCCTCCGTGTTGCAGACGGCCGCCAGGTTCAGCAGAAGCCCGAAGCCGACCGGGCTGCCCTGGCGGGCCGCCTCGGCCGCGGCGTCGAATTCGGCGCCGCCCAGAATCTCCGTTCTCGCGGGGCGCGCGCCGCCCTCCTCCGCCCCCGGGCGCACCAGCACCTCGCGCAGGTGCCAGAAAGGGTTCTCGAGCCGCTCCCGCCACTGCTGGCCGGCGAAGCTTTCCGCGTGGCGGAGATAGTCGTCGACATGGCGGGGAATGACGTCGAAATGAAGCCGCTTCGCCTTTCGCGGCGAGTTGTACATGAACAGGCCGAGGCTGGCCGGGGGCGCGTATTCCAGCCATTCCCCGACCGTCAGGCCGTTGCCCCGCGACTTCGAGATCTTCTCGCCGTTCTCGTCGAGAAACAGCTCGTAGGTGAACCCGACCGGCGGCACGCCGCCGAGAATCGCGCAGATGCGGCCCGACAGCCGGACCGAATCGAGGAGATCCTTGCCGGACATCTCGTAGTCCACGCCGAGCGCGGTCCAGCGCATGGCCCAGTCGGCCTTCCACTGCAGCTTGCACCGGCCGCCGGTGACGGGAGTCTCGACGGCCTCGCCGCCGTCGCCCTCGTAGGTCACCGTCCCCGCCCCGGGATCGGTGCCGAGAATCCGCGCCAGCAGCACCCGGCCGGTCCGGGGGCACACCGGAAGGAACGGGCTGTAGGTCTCGCGCCGCTCGCGGCCCAGGGTCGGCGCGATCACGGAAACGATCTCGTCGTGACGGCGCAGCACGGCGAGAAGCGTCTCGTCGAACAGGCCCGACCGGTAGCATTCGGTCGCGCTCCGGAACTCGTAGCCGAAGCCGAACCTGTCGAGAAACGCGCGCAGAAGCGCGTTGTTGTGCTCGCCGAAGCTCTCGTGCGTCCCGAACGGGTCCGGAACGTCGGTCAGGGGCTTGCCGACATGCTCCTCGAGCCGTTCCGGATGCGGGACGTTGTCCGGAACGGCGCGCATGCCGTCCATGTCGTCGGAAAACGCGAACAGCCTGGTCTCGACGCCCGGCATCATGTCCTCGAAGGCCCTGCGGACCATGGCGGTGCGCACGACCTCCCCGAACGTGCCGATGTGCGGCAGCCCGGACGGGCCGTAGCCGGTCTCGAACAGGACGGATCCCCCGCCGGGAGGACGGCCCCCGAGACGGTCGACGATCTTGCGCGCTTCCTGGTAAGGCCAGGCCCGCGCCTCGCGAACCAGTGCGTCGAGACCAGCCACGGCCGCCTCCGGAACATGCGCCCACGCCGCGGCCCGTCGATGCGCGGCCGGAACCCGGTTCCCGGAGGATACAGCGAAGCGCCGGATTGGCAACGGCCCGCGCGGGCGCGGAACCGGCCCGGGCGGTCTCGACATGACATCCCGTCACCGGTAGAGATTGGGCACAATGAAAGGCCGTCATGTCCCGGACCGGAACCGCCCGCAACCAGCATGATCAGGACACGGGGCAACGCGACAGCGCGTCGACTGGCGCCGGGCGGGCGCTCGTGAAGCCGCTTCCGCCGCCGCCGGGCCGGCGCGGGCGTCCTCCCGGGGCGGGCCTGCGCGAAGCGGCGAACGCGATTCTCCGCCTCTTGCGACGACAGGCGCCCGGCTCTCCGCCCGCCCGCGACGGCATGCGCCCGGCGGACGTTTCCCGGGGATTTCCCGCCGGCCGCGACGGGTCGGAACCGCTTCCGCGGCTGGGGGGGGGGGGGAGTTCCCGCAATCCCGAAAACGTCGGAGCGCGCACGGGGACGCGCGATTCCCGGGATGCGCGGACGCGATCCGCGGGTCGGGCTGCACGGAACCCTCTCCCGAAGGCCGGACCGGGCCGGCTCCGGGCCGGATTCCCGCGCGCCGCCCCGGTCGATGCCGCTTCCAAGCGATGGCCTGACGCGGTCATGATTCACGCGATCAGGGCCGAGTGGCGGCGGGTCGATGGTCCCGGCGCGGCGTGGCGGTTCGCCCGCCGGTTCGGGGACGCGGTCCTGCGGCGGGCGCTCGGGGGCTTCCGCGATGTCCGGTTCGGGAAGGCGGCGGCTTCCCGGCCCCGGGCCGGGTGTCCGCCGGGCGTGGAGATCGCCGCGCTGGGCGCCCGGTCGCGGGCCGTGTTCGAGGCGGCGGGGCGGGTGGCGCCGACGACGGCCGGGCGGCATGTCGACGTGGCGGTGGCCGACACCGCGGCCGGGGCGGCGGGCGCCGCGGTCCCGGCGGTCGTCCTCGCCGAGGCGCCGCCGCTGCTGTCGGTTCCCGCCCTCGACCCGCTGTGGCACAACCCGGTCGGCTGCCACCGGGCCAGGCACCGAGGGGTGGGGGCGCTGGGGCCGCGGGAACGGCTGCCGGCCGGGGTCCGGGCCGACCGCGTCGTCCGTGCCACCGACCGGAACCGCATCCGCTCCCTGCATCACGTGGAGGACGTCGCGGCCTTCCATCCCGACGCGACCGCGCGCGCGGCCGTCCTGGTCCGCCTGGCCGCGCTGGGAGCGGTCGTGCATCTCGCGGACGAGGCACCGCACATGGAGGCGCTGCTGGGCGCCGAGCTCCACGGCCTGATGGCCGGCGCGCCGCCGGAAACCGACCCGGCGGCGCGCGAGGCGCGCAGCATCCGGCTCCGGAGGGCGGCGCTGCGGGAGCATTCGCTGCGCGCCCGGGCCCG
Source organism: Alphaproteobacteria bacterium (assembly GCA_965214975.1). GTDB lineage: Bacteria > Pseudomonadota > Alphaproteobacteria > MPNO01 > UBA830 > JAJEBT01. Next base: position 2,345,300 of record OZ244055.1, on the reverse strand, counting down.
CCAGCTCTGCGCGCATGCGGGGGTCGCGCCGCCGCCGCCGCCCCTGGTGTCGGTGCTGCTGGCGACCAGGCGCCCGGCGCTGCTGCCGCACGCGCTGGCGGGGGTGGCGCGGCAGACCTACCCCCGGACGGAACTGGTTCTGGGCCTGCACGGCGACGGCTTCGCCGATGTCGACCGGCGCCTTGCCGACCTGCCGGTGCCCGCGACCGTGGTGCGCATCGGTTCTGAACGGCCGTTCGGCGCGGCGCTGAACGACCTCGCGGCGGCGGCGGGCGGGTCGCTCCTGGCGAGGATGGACGACGACGACGCGTACGGCCGCGAGCATCTGTGGGATCTGGTGCTGGCGCGGGAATACTCGCAGGCGGAGCTGGTGGGAAAGACGACGGAGTTCGTGCATCTGGCGGCGTCGAACGTGACCGTCCAGCTTCGCCGGGAGCGCTCCGAGGGGTACGGCCTGAGGGGCGCCGGCGGCGCCCTGCTGGTGTCGCGGGAGGCTTTCGACCGGGTTGGCGGGTTTCCGTGCATCCCCCACTGGGTGGATCTGGGTCTGCACGAGAGAATCCTCCGGGACGGCCGCCGCCGGGTCTACCGGACCCACGGCGCCGGGTTCGTGCTGGTCCGGCACGGCGGCGGTCACACCTGGGACGAGGGGGACGAGTGGTTCCTCGAGAGAGCCCGCAGGGTCTGGCGCGGCCGGAACATCGACCGGGTCGGCATCGCGGACATGGCCGATTCGTACATGCCCTGGTCGTTCGTGCCACGGCCCCGATGACGGACGGAGCGCGGCGCGGCGCGCCTTCGCCGCAGCTCGTCCGGTACAACGACTGGCGGCGGGTGGAGGTGCCGGAGCCCGGGGCGTTCGCGCCGGAGCTGCCGGCGAGCGTGATCGTGCCGTACTGCGCGCAGCCGGAGGAGCTGGCGCGGACGCTGGCGGCGCTGGAGGGCCAGACCTATCCGCGGGAGCTCTTCGAGGTGGTGGTGGTCGACGACGGCTCGCCGGAGCCGCTGGCGCGGCTGCCGCCGACGCCGCTGGACGCGAAGGTGGTGCGGCAGGAGGATCTCGGCTTCGGGCTGGCGCGGGCGCGCAACACCGGCGCGCGCGCGGCGGCGCACGACGTGCTGGTGTTTCTCGACGGCGACATGATGCCGGAGGCGGGCTGGCTGGCGGCGCATGCGCGCTGGCATCACGCGGTCCCGGACGCGGTGACGCTGGGTCCGTGGGCCCACGTGGCGGCGGACGGTCCGGACCCCGACACGATCCGGAACCGGCCGGGGACGCTGGAGGAACTGTTCGCCAAGCGGGAAGTGGACTTGCAGCCCCTCAGGTGGATCGAAGCCACCATGCTCAGAACCGACGACTGGACGTCGAGGACGGACGCCCCGTTCTTCCCGATGGGGGGCGGCAACTGCGGGATCCGTCGCGGTTTCCACGATCTGATGGGAGGATTCGACGAGTCGTTCACGCAATGGGGAGGGGAGGACAGCGAGTACGGCTACCGGGCCTACACGCTGGGCGGGCTGATGGTGCCGGTGCGGGACGCGTTCGCCTGGCACCAGGGTTCCCGGGAGACGGGCCAGGCGGAGAAGGAACGGAGCCGGGAGCTGCAGCTGGCGAAGCTGACCCACCTGATCGCCTACCCCCGGTTCCGCACAGACACGACGGGGCGGATCTTCACGGTGCCGCGGTACGTGGTGACGATGCGGGGGAACGGGCTGTCCGCGGAACGTCTGCTGAAGGCGGTCGAGCGCGTGCTGGCCGGTCCGATGCACGATCTGGTGGTGCGCCTGGAGCTGCCCGGGGACCATCCGGGCCGGGAGTGGCTGGAGCGCCATCTGGGTCCGGATCCGCGGGTGCGGGTGGCGCCGTCGCGCCCCGCGCTGGAGGAGTTTCCCGCGTCCCCGTTCCACGTCACGCTGCCGGCCGGAAAGCCGTTGCATGCGGACGTGGTGCGCAGGCTGCACGCCGGGCTGGGGAGCGCGGCGGTCGGTAGGTCGGCGTTGCCCGACGGTTCCCGGGTGTCGATCGCACGGGCGTGGGCGCTGCACCGGGCGTCGCGCACCCCGTGGGAGGCTTCCGACTTCGGCGAGGTGGTGACGATCCCGCCCCGGAAGCTGAAGCCGGCGCTCGTCCGGACTTCGCGCAAGGCGTAGGCCCGTCTCGAGGGCGGGCCGCACAAGCCCATGGCGGGTGAACGGTCCCGGCGCGGCGGGCCGTCCGGCGGTTCGAAGGCACGGTTCCGCGGCGGACGTTCGGACGCTTCCGCGCCGTCGGGAGCGCCGCGGCGACCGGGAAGACGGGATCGCAGCGAACGCGTCCTTGCGCCGGGTTGCCGGGGAGATTGCGTCGAAGCCGGTCTTGCGGACGACGGGCTCAAGGTTCGCGACCGCCCGGTGCCCGCGGTTCCGGGCGGGAAGCCGCGCTCTCGGGGAAGGCCTGCCGTCCGCCCGACGGCCCGTGCCGCCGCCTTCGGCCGAGTCCGCGGCGAAGAGCCGGACCGGAACGCAGCCGGCTTCGCCGGGATCCCGAATCGCCGGCGGAACCGGGCGCGGCCCGGGAACCGCGGGGCCGGCGGCTCTGGAGACCGCGCGGGGCCCGGGCTACAGTGCGCCGTCGGCGACGGCCGGAAACGCGCGAAGGGAAAGCGGATCCCATGCCGGATTTCAGGGAATTCGTCCGGGCCCTCCCAAAGGCGGAACTGCACCTCCACATCGAGGGCACGCTCGAGCCGGAGATGATGATGGCGCTCGCCGAGCGCAACGGGGTGGAACTGCCCTACGCGTCGGTCGACGACGCGCGGCGGGCCTACGACTTCAGCGACCTGCAGAGCTTCCTGGATCTCTACTATCTCGGCGCCCGCGCCCTCGTGGAGGAGGAGGACTTCCACGACCTGATGCACGCCTATCTGCTGAAATGCCGGGACGAGGGCGTGGTCCACGCGGAGATCATGTTCGATCCGCAGACCCACACCGGACGCGGCGTGGAATTCCGGACGTTCATGGACGGGTTCCTGGCGGCCATGGAGACCGCGCGGCGCGAGTGGGGACAGTCGTCGTCCCTCATCATGTGCTTTCTCAGGCACCTGTCCGAAGAGAGCGCGTTCGGCACGCTGGACGCGGCGGAACCCCACCGCGACCGGATCCTGGCCGTCGGTCTGGACAGTTCGGAAGTCGGCCACCCGCCGGAGAAATTCGCCCGGGTCTTCGCCGCGGCCGGCGAACGGGGGTATCGCCGGGTCGCCCATGCCGGCGAGGAGGGGCCGGCCTCCCACATCGCCGGCGCCATCGACGTTCTCGGCGCCGAGCGGATCGACCACGGGGTGCGGGTCATGGACGACCCCGGGCTGCTCGCCCGCCTCGCCGGCATGCGGATGCCGCTCACGGTGTGCCCTCTTTCCAACGTGCGGCTGCGGGTGTTCGACGACATGTCCGGACACCCGGTCCGCGAGATGCTGCGGCGGCGTCTCAAGGTGACGCTCAACTCCGACGATCCGGCGTATTTCGGCGGCTACCTGCTCGACAACTTCGCCGCCGTCCACGAGCGTCTCGGGCTGGGGGAGACGGAGGCCGCGCAGCTGGCGCGCAACAGCCTCGAGGCGAGCTTCGCGCCCCCGGAACGGAAGGCCGCCTGGCTCGGCCGGCTGGACCGGGCGCTCGCCGAAGACCCGCCCGGGGAGTAGACGGCGGGTCCGTCAGCCGAGCTGCCTCGGAAGCCAGACCGCGACCTCGGGCACGGCGATCAGCAGGACCAGAACCGCGAGCTCGATGGTGATGAACGGCAGCGCCGCGACGACGACCTGCCCGAGCGAGACGTTGAACGGCGCCACGCCCTTCATCACGTAGAGCAGAAGCCCGAACGGCGGCGTGAGCAGGCTGATCTCCATGGTGATCAGCATGAGCACCATCAACCAGATCACGTCGATGCCGAAGGCCGCCTGCAGCGACTGCGTGCCGAGAAGGAAGAACGGCAGGGTGAGCAGCAGCATGCTCACCTGGTCCATGAACGCGCCGAGGAACAGCAGAACCAGCATCATCACGATGACGACGGTCAGCGGGGTGAGATCCAGGGCCGTCACCTGCCGGAGCAGCCCGTCGGTCGCGCCCGAGTTCGCCAGCGCCTGGCTGAACACGAGCGAGCCGGCGATGATGAACAGGATCATGGTGTTGATCTTGGCGGTCTCCACCAGGGCCTTGCCGACCGCGCGCCAGTCGAAATCCGCGCCGTCGATGCCGCTCACCGTGACCGTGCTCCTGAAGAGCCTGAAGAAGTAGCAAGCGGCAAGCGCCGCCAGGCAGCCCAGCGCGGCCGCCTCCGTCGGCGCCGCGATCTTGAAGAAGATGCTGCCCACCACCACGACGAAGATGATGAACAGCGGCAGGATGTAGAGCGCGAACGGCAGCAGGCGGTTCAGCGGGCGCACGAGGCTCCCGCCGTAGACCCAGCGGCGCACGGTCCGGCCTTTCCAGTTGACGGCGACGGCGACGGGCCGGTCGAGCATGCTCTCGTCGGGCGCGTAGCTCGGCGCCAGCGACGGGTCGAGGACGCAGCGCACCATCACGTATCCGAAGAACAGCGCCGCCATCAGGATGCCGGGCACGATTCCCGCGATCAGGAGCTGGGCCACCGACTGCTCGGCCAGGCTCGCGAGCAGGACGGCCAGGGCGGAAGGAGGAATCAGCATCGCGATGCCGCCGACCGCCATGATCGGGCCCATTGCGATCGTCGGCCGGTAGCCGCGGCTCGTCATGTCGGGGAGCAGCACCGAACCCAGGATCGCGGTGTTGGCGATCGTCGATCCGGAAAGCGACGAGAAAACCGTGCCGCCGACGATCGACACCACCGACAGCCGCCCCGGAACGCGGGCGATCATGCGGTCGATGGCGCTGATCGCCTTGAAGGCGACGCCGGTCTGGAGAAGGATCTCCCCCATCAGCAGGAACAGCGGAATCGGCGTGAGCGTGAACTTGATGGCGTTGTGGAACTCCATCGGCATCAGCACGAGGCCGATGTCGCCGCTCAGGAACAGCCACGTGCCCAGCACGTTGGCCGCGAAGAACGCGAACGCGACCGGCATGCCGACGAACATCGCGACGCAGACCGTGCCGAGCAGAAGCAGAAGCGCGAGATACCACTCCATGTCAGAGCCCCGCCCGCGCGTCCGGCGCCGGCTCCTCCGCCTGCGCGCGCCGCATGCGCAGCAGGAACTCGACCGCGAGCATCAGGAACGCGAAGGCGAACAGGACCATCAGGTACCCGGTCGGAATCCGCAGATCCTTGTCCGGCAGGATGTTGTCGGCGAACTCGGCGATCGCCGACCGCGTCCCGTACACGCACAGCAACAGGCACAGCGCCGCTCCCGCCAGGTTCAGGAGCCGGTCCAGAACCCCCGCGGCCGCCTCCGGAAGGCTGTCGACGAAGATGTCCACGCGGATGTGGGCCCCGAGACGCAGAACCCACGGGGCCCCCAGAAAGATGCCGGCGTAGAGAGCGTACTCGACGCCCTCGTACAGCCACCACCAGCCGCCGAACCCGAGCCGGATGAGCAGCAGATTGAGCGGGATGAACACCGCGAACAGCCCGATCGACACGGCGACGGTCCCCGCGACCAGCCGGTAGAACCGGCCCAGCGCGGCATCGAGGCGATCGGCCGCGCTCCGCATCACGGCGTCCGGGCGCGGCGGCACCCGCCGCGCCCGTCCTCGCGGAACGCCCCTACTGCCTCGTGAAGAGGCTCTTGAGCTTCGGCCCGTGCTCGGGGCTGCGGTCGAGCACTTCCTTCCAGCCGGCGTCGAAGGCGGTCTTCAGCCATTTCTCCCGGTCGGCGCCGGCGAAGGAGAGAATCTCGATGCCCTTTTCGGCGTACCACTTGTCGATCTTCTCGAGTTTCTTGCCGAACGCCGGATTCATGGGCTCCGACTTCCCCTCGTACTCGAGACCGACCTTGGTGATCAGATCCCTGGCGGGCTGGGGCAGCGCCTTCCACTTCCGGAGATTCACCAGCGTGTGCAGGGACGAGCTGTAGAACCCCGGATCGAGCCGGTACTTGGTGACCTCGGCCCAGGTCGGCACCCATCCGAGGGACGGCCAGCCGAACCCCTGGACCGTGCCGTTCTCCATGTAGGTGTAGACCTGCGCGATGTTGGAGGTCTGGGTCGTTCCCCCGAGGGCCTTGATGAACGCCGTGTAGACCGGGGACACCCGGATGTGAAGCCCGGTCAGATCCGGCTTGGTCACCCGCTTGTTCATCCACAGGTGAAACGGCCCGTTGTCGTCGTGCCGCGCCACGTAGTGGATGTTCTTGTCCGCAAGCAGCCTCGTCGCGTAGTCCAGCCCCCCGTTCCTGCGCAGCTCGGCGTAGGTGTATTCCGAGAACCGGAACACCGGAGCCTCCGGCAGCACGTTCCCGAAATACGCTTCGGTGCAGCCGACCATGTCGTAGGCGCCGCGCGACATCTTCTGCGTCAGCGTGAAGGGGCTGCCGATGGCCGGCGCGCCGCCTTTCATGTCGATCTTCAGCACGCCGCCTCCGCGCGCGTTCAGATCCTTGACCAGACTCTCGTAGACCCGAGACGGCGGGCTGCCGATGGGAAAGCAGCTCGCGCTGGTGATCGTGACCTCCTTCGCGGCCGCGGGCACCGCCACGGCGGCGACGGCGGCGACGGCGGCAACCGCTCCCGACATCTTTCTCATGATCCGACTCCCCTGCTGCGAAATCCGTTTCTTCGCGGCACAGACTACCGCCGTGCGGGCGAAAGTACAGCGGAAGCGGGCGCCGGGAAGCGCGGGGCCTTTCCGCCGTCTCGGGCGGATGTCGACTCCCGACGGCCGGATACCCCCTCCCCGCTCGCCCCGTCCCCGCGGCCGCGCCGGTGGCGGCCCGCACCCCGGCCCCTGAGAACCGCCGGACCCGGGAGCCTGCGCCGCAGAAATTGCGGCGCCGGGCAACGGGCCCGGGATCGCCGGGAAGCGCCCGTCAGGCACGGACAGACCCGTCCCGCGTGCCCCGATTGCGGACGGTTCGGGCGGTTCCGGGCGTTGCGGCTGGTGCGCGACAGTCCGGTTCGCGGCTTTCGGTTCGGGTGGGAGGCGCCGGAGGTCGAGGCCGTCGGATCGGCGGCGAGGCGGCCGCGCGCCGCGCCGGGAATTCATGGAACCGCCCGACAACGGTCTCGGCCCGTCGAACCGCAGGTTGCCGCGGTTGCAAGTGCCGCCGTCGTCAACGCCGTTGACAGCGACCGGAAAAAGCACGAGGGGTTGACAAGGAGTTGGGGGTGGTCGTGAAAGATCCCTGTCCGCAACACTTGCCGTAGCAGAGTCCAGCAGGGGTGAGGGATATGACAGGGCACCCCGGAACCTGGAACTCGAAGTACCCCAAGACTCCGTATTGGCCCTACTCCCCGTCCATGGGTCGGGAAGACGGCGTGCACCCGAGTCCGCAGCACTTCGTGGACACGGTTGTCGCCGTCACGGAAAAACTGGACGGCAGCAACACGCTTCTCCATGCCGGTGAAGTCTACGTGCGAGGGGCCGCAAGGCCGAGCGAAGCGAAATGGATGGCGATGGTGAAAAAGCACCACGCATGGAAGGTCACCGAGCCCGACGTCTATCTCTACGGCGAGGACATTTACGGCGTGCACAGCATCGCCTACGGACCCGTGCCGGAGGATCGGACTTTCCATGCGTTCGCCCTCCGGGACGGGAGCGGCGCGTTCGCGCCGCTTGCCGAGCTGGAAGCCTACGCGGAGCGACGCGGAATTCCGGCGGTTCCAATCCTTTTCCGGGGACGTTTCCACTCGGTTGCGGAGATACGCGCATTCGTGGAGCGCGCCCATGGTGAACCCTCGGCACTGGGAGGCGAGCGGGAAGGCGTGGTGTTGAGACTGGCCGACGGATTTCCCGCCTCCGCATTCCGGAACGCTGTCTGCAAGAGCGTTCGCCCTCACCATGTGCAGTCGGACGAGCACTGGACCAGGAACTGGCGCCCGTGCGAAATCGCCCGCGCTCCGGGTCCGGTGCCTGAATCGTGACGTAACGCAACTGCCCGGGTCCGGTTTCGCCGAGCGTCGGGAGGCGGCGGACCGGGTGATGCGGGCCGGCGCCGGCTGGTTATCGGAGGCGCGGTTTCCTGGAACGCGAAACCGGCCCGCAGGCCGACGACCGCCCGGTTGTCGCCGAAACCGTCCCGCGCCACGGCCAGGCCGGCGCCGAGCGACGCGTCGTCGGCCGGGGTGTGGCGCAGACCCGGGGTTCCGCGGTCCAGGCTCGGGAAATCGGAGCCGCCGACCGCGATTTCCTCGAAGCCGACGCAGCCGCTCTCGTCGATCGTGCTCGGCAGGCGCAGCCTGCCCGTGGCCGGCGTCAACGTCCGCTCCGGCCCCAGCCCCGCGGTCAACGTCCTCCGCTCCCGAGCGCCAGGGACAGGCCGACCTCCGCCGCCGCCAGCGTCGCGTCCCCGAAACGTGGCAGAGACCCCGCCTCCGTCTCGAGACGCACGAGGCGTCCCGCGAAACCGAGGCGGCAGTCCTCTCCGGAAGCGGTCCCGCGGGTGCACGACATCCCGTGCGCATCGGGCAACGTCGCGTCGCGGCCCCGCATCCGTGCCCGATGGACCGCCCCGTGCCGCGCGGACCTTCCGGGTCGCCCGCGAGCGCACCGGCGCGCGGCGCAACACCCGAACGCGGCCCGGACCGTCCGCGATCGGGGAGCGCGGGACGGGCCCGTGTCGCCGGATCCCGCCGCGGTTGCTTCCGGAAGCGGTTTCGCCTATCCTTGCGACGGTCGTGGCGGCGAATGCCGTCGGCACCGGCTTCCGACCCGGCCCCGGCTTTGCCGGAAACGGGGATGCCGCGCCGCCGCCTTCCGGCGAGGATCCGGAACCGCGCGCCCGGGCCGGGAGGTTGCGCCGGGCTGGACCGGCGGAAGAAACGCTGGTAGTCGTTCCGCCACGCGAACAGGGGATTCAGGACGAGCGGCCGCCGCCCGGCAACGGCGGGGCGGGCCTGCGGGCGGTTTCGCGGATCGCGCGGACGGGCCGCCGGAAACAGCAACCGAGACCGACGCAACGACACGGGAAGAACCATGAAACAGGGCTCCTACAACCCCAGGCGCATGAGGGGCAGAAACAACGGCCGCAGGCCGGCGAATCCCCGCAACCAGTCCTTCGACAGCAACGGTCCGGACGTGAAGGTCCGCGGCAACGCGCAGCAGGTCGTCGACAAGTACCTGGCGCTCGCCCGCGACGCCTCGTCGTCCGGCGACCGCATCGCCGCGGAAAGCTACTACCAGCACGCCGAGCACTACTACCGGATTCTCGGCGCCGCCGCCGCCGGCATCCCCGCCAAGGGGCGCAACGCCCGGGCGCCGGGGCAGAACGAGCAGCCGGACATGTCCGCCGGCGGCGAACGGCGCGGACCGGACGGGGCGCCCCCGCCCCGCGACCCGGCGCGTGAGCCCCAGCCGGCGGTTTTCGTGGTCGACGGCAGCGCCGCCGCCTCCGGGCAGGAGGAGGACGAGAGCGCGGCCACCGCCTGACGCAAGGCGCGCCCCGCGCCTTGCAATCGGAACATCCGCTCCCATATCTGACGCAGGCGGCGCCCGGCGAGCCGGCGTGCGCCGCGGCCGGGTTCGACGGCGGAGCGGCAGACCATGAATCCCGAATCCCACACCGAAAAGGCCCGCGGTCTCCTGCAGGCCGCCCACGATCTGGCCCAGCGGACGCCGGGGCACCAGTATTTCGGGCCCGAGCACCTTCTCAAGGCGCTGCTCGACGACGGCGACGGGCTGTCGGCGAACCTGGTCTCCGCCGCCGGCGGCAGCCCCGAAAGGGCGCGCGAGCTGGTCGACGCCGCGCTCGAGAGGATCCCCCGGGTCGAGGGCGCCGCCGAGGTCCATCCCTCCCCCGAACTCGCGCATCTTCTGCGGAACGCGCGCAGGATCGCGGACGAGGCCGGGGACCGCTTCGTCACCGCCGAACGCCTGCTGGCGGCGGTCGCGCTGGCCGACGGCACCCCCGCCGCCGCCGCGCTCGCGGGCGCCGGCGTCACGCCGCAGTCGCTGGACCAGGCCGTCGAGAACATGCGCAAGGGCCGCAAGGCGGACAGCGCGACCGCCGAGGACGGCTACGACGCCCTGAAGAGATACGCCCTCGACCTGACCGAACGCGCCCGGCAGGGCAGCGTCGACCCGGTGACCGGCCGCGACGAGGAGATCCGCCGCGCCATGCAGGTTCTCTCGCGGCGGACCAAGAACAACCCGGTGCTGATCGGCGAGCCCGGCGTCGGCAAGACCGCCATCGTCGAGGGCCTCGCGCAGCGCATCGTCAACGGCGACGTGCCCGAGAGCCTGCGCGGCAAGCGCCTGCTGGCCCTCGATCTCGGGGCGCTGGTCGCGGGCGCCAAGTACCGGGGCGAGTTCGAGGAGCGGCTCAAGGCGGTTCTCGAGGAGGTCCGGTCGGAGGGCGGCAACGTCGTCCTGTTCATCGACGAGATGCACACGCTGGTCGGCGCGGGCGCGGCCGAGGGGGCGATGGACGCGTCGAACATGCTCAAGCCGATGCTCGCCCGCGGCGAGCTCCACTGCATCGGCGCGACCACGCTCGACGAGTACCGCAAGCACGTCGAGAAGGACGCTGCCCTCGCGCGCCGGTTCCAGACCGTGCTCGTCGGCGAGCCGTCGGTCGAGGACACCATCTCGATCCTGCGCGGGATCAAGGAGAAGTACGAGATCTTCCACGGCGTGCGGATCACCGACGGCGCCCTCGTCGCCGCGGCGACGCTGTCCAACCGCTACATCACGGACCGCTTCCTGCCGGACAAGGCGATCGACCTCATGGACGAGGCGTCGTCGCGGCTGCGCATGGAGGTCGATTCCAAGCCCGAGGAGATCGACGAGCTCGACCGGCGCGTCATCCAGCTGAAGATCGAGCGCGAGGCGCTCCGGAAGGAGACCGACCACGCGTCCCGCGAGCGCCTCGGGAAGCTCGAGGGCGAACTCGACGCGCTCGAGCGCAGGTCGCGGGAAATGACCGACGTCTGGCAGTCGGAGAAGAACCTCCTCGCGGAGGCGCAGAGGACCAAGGAGGAACTCGACAACGCGCGCGGCGCGCTCGAGCGGGCGCGGCGCGACGGCGACCTCGAGCGCGCCGGCGAACTCACCTACGGCGCCATTCCCGAGCTCGAGAAGCGGCTGGAGGCCTCCGCCGGCAACGGCGAGCGCATGCTCGACGAGGAGGTCGCCGACAGCCACATCGCGACCGTGGTCTCGCGCTGGACGGGAATTCCCGTCGACAGGATGCTCGAGGGCGAGCGCGACAAGCTGCTGAGGATGGAGGAGGTTCTCGGCCGGCGCGTGATCGGCCAGGAAGAGGCCATCCTCGCCGTCAGCAACGCCGTGCGGCGCGCGCGCGCGGGGCTCCAGGATCCGCACCGGCCCCTCGGCTCGTTCCTGTTCCTCGGGCCGACCGGCGTCGGCAAGACCGAGCTGACCAAGGCGCTCGCGGCCTTCCTGTTCGACGACGAGACCGCCCTGCAGCGCCTCGACATGTCGGAGTACATGGAGAAGCACTCGGTCGCGCGGCTCATCGGCGCGCCTCCGGGCTACGTCGGCTACGAGGAGGGCGGCGCGCTGACCGAGGCCGTGCGCAGGCGTCCCTACCAGGTGGTGCTCTTCGACGAGATCGAGAAGGCCCATCCGGACGTGTTCAACGTCCTGCTCCAGGTGCTCGACGAGGGCCGGCTGACCGACGGCCACGGCCGGACGGTCGATTTCCGCAACACGCTGCTGATCCTGACCTCCAACCTGGGAAGCGAGATTCTCTCCGTCCAGCAGGAGGGCGAGGACGTGGACGCGGTGCGGGAATCCGTGATGGAGATCGTGCGCGCCGCCTTCCGGCCGGAGTTCCTCAACCGCCTCGACGAGATCCTGCTGTTCCGCAGGCTCGGCCGCGAGCAGATGGCCGACATCGTGGCGATCCAGCTCGCGCGGCTCCGGGAGACGCTCGCCGAACGCAAGATCGCGCTCGAGGTCGACGAGGCGGCGGCGGCGTGGCTGGCGTCGGAGGGCTTCGACCCCGCCTACGGCGCGCGGCCGCTCAAGCGCGTCATCCAGACCGGCCTGCAGAACCCGCTCGCGACGATGCTTCTGGAAGGCCGGGTCGGCGACGGCGGAACCGTGCGCGCGAGCGCCGGGGACGGCGGCCTCGCGCTGTCCCCCGAAACCGCCCCGGCCGCGGCGTGAGCCGGATCACTCCCGGCCGGCGGCCGCGAACGTCCCGAGCCGCGCCGCCTCGCTCAGGACGAGGTCGCGCGCGGTCCCGAACCGCGCCAGCGCCTCCCCCTCGAGAGAGACCCCCGGCGGCATCTCGAGCGACATCGGGTTGACCCGCCGGCCGTCGACCAGGATCTCGTAGTGCAGATGGGGGCCGGTGGAGCGTCCGGTGCTGCCGACGTAGCCGATGACCTGGCCCTGGCGGACGCGGGAGCCCTTGACGACGCCGCGCCGGTACCTGCTGAGATGGGCGTAGGCCGTCGAGTAGACGCCGTTGTGGCGGATGCGGATGTAGTTGCCGTAGGCGCCGTTGCGGCCGCGATGGGTGACGACGCCGTCGCCCGCGGCGTAGAAGGGCGTGCCCCGCGGCGCGGCGAAGTCGACGCCCCGGTGCATCGCGTTGTAGCCGAGAACCGGATGCCTGCGCTTTCCGTAGCGGGACGACAGCCGGGCGCCGTCGATCGGCGTGCGCAGCAGCGCGCGGCGGAGGCTCCGCCCCTCGGCGTCGAAGTGGTCCACGACCCCCGGCGCGGTCTCGAACCGGAACAGCGGCCGGGAATCGCCGGACAGGACCAGCCGGGCGAACAGGACGTTCCCGAGCTCCCCGGCGCCGCCCGCCGGGTCGCGGAAACGCTCGTAGACGACCTCGAACGTGTCGCCCGCGCGGATCTCGCGCTGGAAATCGACCGACCAGCTGTACAGCCTGATCATCTCGTGGACGACGGCGGCCGGAACCCGCGCCCGCGTCGCGGAAACGTAGAGGCTGCTGCGGATCGTCCCCCGCGCGTGGCGGAGCTCCCTCGCGAGGGCCCGCTCGCGGGTCAGCGTCTCGAACCCCCCGCCGCCCGGCGCGCGGGCGACCACGTACTCGGTGCGTCCCCGCTCGACGACCATCCGCCGGAGACCGTCGTCGGCGGACCGCTCGAGGCGGACGGTCTCGCCGGGCCTGATGCGCCGCAGGTCGAGAACCCTGCCGAGCGCCTCGGAGGCCTCGTGGACCTGCCGGCCGCCGACGCCGGCGCGGCGCAGGATGACGGCCATGGTGTCCCCGCGGCGGACGCGGACGGTGCGGACCTCGAGCGGGGGATCCGGCGGCGGGAAATCGCCGAAGGCGGCCGCGGGAATGACCGGCGCCGCGGGCGGAACCCCGCCGTCCGCGGACGCCGGCGGCCCGGCGGGGGACTCCGGAGGCGCCGGCGCGTCCCGCAGGGCGGCCGCGACCGACAGCGCGACCAGCACGCCGCAGAGCGCGAGGGCTCCGGCCGCCGCCGGAGAGACGCGCCGCGCCGCCCTGCCCGGCGGCCGCCGGCCACGGACGGGGCCCGTCGTGCTGGAGGGGGGAACGCGCATTCCGGTCTTTCGCGGTGAGGCCCCGAACCTAGCCGAACCCGCGAATCGCGGCAAACGGCCCGCGCGGCGCGCTTGACCGGCCCGCGGCGGGCGGAAACACTCGGGTGCCGCGGATCCCCCGCGGGATCCGCCGGACCGGAGACCGTCGATGCCAGGATCCGCCGAGTCCCTCTTCAGGCCCCGGACCGTCGCCATCGTCGGCGCGTCCGAATCGGGCGGCGGCGGATGGTCCCGGGGCGTGTACGAGAACCTCGCCCACGAGAACTTCCCGGCGCGCGTGTACCTGGTCAACCCGCGCCGCGACGCGCTCTGGGGCCGCAGGGTCTACCCCGACTTCGCGTCGCTGCCCGAGCGCGTCGACCTCGCGGTCGTCGTCGTCCCCGCCGAGGCCGTGCCCGGGGTTCTCGCCGAGGGCGCCGCGGCAGGCCTCCGCTGCGCGCTCGTCTACGCGGCCCGTTTCGGCGAGGGCGGCGACGAGGCCGGGGCGCGCCGCGCCCGCCGGCTGCGGAAGCTGTGCGAGGACACCGGGCTGACGGTCGCCGGGCCCAACTGCATGGGCGCGCTCTCGCTCCCAGAGCGGCTGCTGCTCTACCCCACGCCCCGCGTCCGCGGCCTGGCCCCGGGGCCCGTCGGCGTGATCTTCCAGTCGGGCGGAACCTTCCAGTTCTGGCTCGAGCAGGGCGCGGTCCGCGGCCTCGGCTACTCCTACGCCGTCTCCAGCGGCAACGAGCTCGGCCTCGACGCCGCGGACTACCTCGACTTCCTCGTGGACGACCCCGGAACCCGCGTCGTCGCCTGCATGCTCGAGGGCGTGCGCCGCGCCGACGCGCTGACGGCGGCGGCGCGGCGCGCGCTCGACGCCGGCAAGCCCGTGATCGTCCTCAAGCTCGGCCGCTCGGCCGCCGGCCGGGCGGCCGCGCTCAGCCACACCGGAGCGCTCGCCGGCGACGACCGCGTGTTCGACGCGTTCTGCCGCAGGCACGGCATCGCCCGCGTCGACACGCTCGACGAGATGGTCGAGGCCGCGCTCGCGTTCTGCGGCGGGCGCCTGCCCGCGGGGCCGCGGGTCGCGATGGTCGGCTACTCCGGCGGCGCCAGGGGGCTGTTCGGCGACTACGCCGACGGTCTCGGCCTCGAGCTTCCCGAGTTCTCCCCGGAGACCCGGGCGGGACTCGCGGAACTCGTGGACGCCGGGATGCCCGCCAGCAACCCGCTCGACGCCGGCGCCGGCCTGGCGCGCCGCCACGGGACGTTCTCGCGGGTGTGCCGGATCGTCGCCGCCGACCCCAACGTCGACATGGTCTCGGTCCAGGGCCAGCTGCCGCTGGCCGAGGGGACGGAAGGCGACCCCCGGCACTTCCGCGAGATCCTGGACTCCACCGACAAGCCGGTCGTCGCCCACGGCCGCATGTCGCAGAACGTCGGCGACGCCGGCCGCGCCTTCCAGCGCGCGGCGGGAATCCCGTTTCTCCAGCGCCTGCCCGAGGCGGCGAAGACGCTCCGCGCGCTGTGGCGCCACGCCGAGGCCCGCGGGCGCGGCGCGGCGCCCTTCGTCCCGAGGCCCGGTCCGGCCGCCGGCCCGGACGAGGTCGCGCGCCGGCTCGCCGGGCGCGGCCTCCGGGAGCCGCGCTCGGCGCTGGCCCCCTCCGCCGACGCCGTCGGCGAGGCGGCCGCGGAGGTCGGCTTCCCGGTGGCCGTCAAGATCGTCTCGCCGCAGGCCGTGCACAAAACAGAGGTCGGCGGCGTCGCTCTCGGCGTCGCCGACGGCGACGGCGCGCGCCGGGCGGCGCGCGCGATGGCGGACCGGCTCGAGGCCGCGCGCCCGGGCGCGCGGATCGACGGCTTTCTGGTCCAGGAGATGACCGACGGCCTCGAGGTCGTCCTCGGCGTCCACGACGACCCGCAGTTCGGGCCGGTCCTGGGGCTCGGCCTCGGCGGCGTCCTGGTGGAGGCCGTGGACGACGTGGTCTTCCGCCAGCTCCCCGTGGACGCCGCCGAGGCGGCCGGGATGATCGGCGAGCTGCGCTGCCGGGCGCTGTTCGGCTCCGTGCGCGGCCGGCCGGAACGGGACGTCGACGCCGTCGCCGCCGCGGCCGCCGCGCTCGGCGAGACCTACGCGGAGTTCCACGCCGGCCTCGCCGGAATCGAGATCAACCCCCTCGTCGTCCTCGCCAGGGGCGGGGGCGTGCGCGCGGTCGATCTCCGTCTCGACCCGCGCCGGGATTCCCGGCCGCCGCGGCGGCGCTTGCATCGGACCGCCCGTTCGTAGCAGACTCGGGCGGCGGACGCGGCGGGGACCGCCGCCGGCCGGCGACACACCGACACACACGGGGAGGGGCGGATGCACGACAGTCTCGAATGCGTGGACGTGACCCTGGCGGACGGCATCGCCTGGGTCCGGCTCAACCGGCCGGAAAAGCGCAACGCCATGAGCCCGCGGCTCCACGAGGAGATGGAGGCCGTGCTCACGGCGCTCGAGGTCGATCCCGAGGCCAGGGTGGTGGTGATCGCCGGCGCCGGCGGCAACTTCTCGGCGGGGCAGGATCTCAAGCTCTTCTTCCGCGCCAACGAGAACAACCCCCTGGCCCGCAAGAAGGCCCAGCGCGCCGCCAACCGGTGGCGCTGGGAGCTCCTCTACGGCTACGACAAGCCGACCATCGCCATGGTCGAGGGGTACTGTGTCGGCGGCGCCTTCATGCAGCTTCTGGCGACGGATTTCGCGGTCGCCGCCGAGGACGCCACCTTCAGCCTGTCCGAGGTCAACTGGGGCATCCTGCCGGGCGCGCTGGTCAGCAAGGCGGTCGCCGACGCCGTGCTGCCGCGCCACGCGCTGTACTACTGCTGTCTCGGCGAGCCGTTCGACGGCAGGGAGGCCGAGCGCATCGGCATGGTCAACTTCGCCGTTCCGGCGGCGGAGCTCGAGGCCAGGGTCACCGAGCTCGCCAACAAGCTGATGGCCAAGAGCCCGCGCGTGCTGCGGGCGACCAAGCAGGCCGTGCGCAACGTCCGGTCGATGGATTTCGGGCAGTCCTACGACTACCTCGCGGAAAAGGGCACGGCCATAAAGGTCGGCGACGCGGAGGACTCCTACAACTCCGGACTCAGCCAGTTCCTCGACAAGAAGAGCTACAAGCCGACCTTCGAGCCCTTCAAGCTGTCGGAAGAGCGGGAGAGCTGACGCCCCTACTGGAGCCGGCCCCGCCCGGCGACCGGCCACGCGTCGACGACGACGTCGCCCCGGACGACCGTGAACCGGTCGTGGAGATTGACCGTGGTGTCGCAGTGGCTCGGCACCAGGCGGACCCTGTCGCCGAGCGCCAGCGGCACCTCGCCGCCGTCGGCCATGCGCACGATGCCGTGCTCGTCGCCGCCGAACTCGAACACGCCGGAGGCGGGATCCGCGAGCCGGGGCGGTCCGTGGTCGGAACTTGCCGCCTTGAGCCCCGCGTCGACGACCGCGCGGTCGGGCGCGGGCCGGCTCACGACGCCCGCGAGGACGTGGAGCGCCTGCCCGAACGGCGGCGTTCCGCCGCCGGGCCAGCCGATCCCCCCGTAGCGTGAATCCATGAACACGTAGCTGCCGGGCTGGATCTCCGTCAACGCGCCGTGCGCGAGATCGAACGGCGCCGTGCCCGTGCCGCCGCCCGTCCGCACCGCGGCCTCGAGACCGGCCTCGCGGACGGCGGCGACGGACCGGTCCAGAAGCGCGAGGCCGCGCCCGGCGGCCGCGCCGCGCTCGCGGGCGTCCTCCGTCATCTGGACATGGCCCTGGTATCCCTGCAGCCCCGCGAACGCGAGCCAGGGCTCGCGGTCGACGGCGCGGGCGAGTTCCGCGGCCTCGCGGCCCGGGCGGACGCCGCACCGCCCCTGGCCGACGTCGACCTCGACGAGAACGTCGAGCCGGATCCCCGCCCTTCGCGCGCCCTCGCCGAGCATGGCGACGTTGGCGGGATGGTCCGCGACGACGGCGACCGGAACGGAGCGGCGGAGATGCAGCAGGCGCCCGATCTTGCCTTCGCCCACGACCGGCGTCGTGACCAGGAGGTTGCCGATCCCGGCGGCGGCCATGACCTCCGCCTCGGCGAGCTTCGCGCAGCACACGCCCGCGGCGCCGGCTTCGGTCTGCATGCGCGCGACGACGGGGGACTTGTGGGTCTTGGAGTGGGGCCGGCAGCGCAGGCCCGCCTCCGCGGCCATGTCCCGCATGCGGGCGACGTTGCTCTCGAGGACGTCGAGATCGACGAGCAGCGCCGGGGTGTCGAGCTCCCCGGTCCTCATGCCCCGCCGCCCCGGACGTGGACGACCTTTCCGTCCACGATCGTGGTCTCGGCGACGATGTCCCTGATCCCGTCCTCGGCGCAGGTCAGGGGATCGGCGGAAAGCACCGCCAGGTCGGCGAGCTTGCCCGCCTCGAGCGAGCCCTTGCGGTCCTCGTCGAAGGTCAGGAACGCGCCCCCCATGGTGGCGCATCGCAGCGCCTCCTCGCGCGACAGCGCCTGGTCCGGCGCGATGCGGTCCCCCGAGACCCGGCTCCGGCGCGCGACGGCGTGCCACAGCGGATGGAACAGCGAGGTCGGCACGTTGTCGGTCGCGAGACCGACCGGAACCCCGGCGTCGAGCAGGCGGCGCAGCGGCACGATGTCGTTCTCGCGCTCGCGGCCGAGCTCCTTCCTGAGGGCGTGGCCGTGCTTGTGGACGTAGCGGTTGGTGTGGGTCGTCATGACCACGCCGAGATCGGCGGCCTGGCGGATCCGGCGCTCGTCCATGACGTCGAGATGGCCGACGACCCAGCGCCTGCCCGCGACCGGCGCCTTCCTGTCGGCCTTCTCGAACAGGTCGAGGAACCGCGGCCCGATCACCGCGAGGCGGATGTCGCGGCGCGCGGCCTCGGCCATGAAGTCCACCATCCGGTCCTCCGGGATCCCGGTGTCGTAGTTGAATCCGGACCATCCGGTGTAGGGCGCCGCGGTCGCGCGGAAGCGGGCGTCGGCGTCGGTGCCGACGTCGGTGAACAGCCCGGCGATCCGCAGCCAGTCGTCGCCCCGGCCCCGGCCGCCGAGCTCGCCGGCCAGGCCGGCGAGCGCCGCCGCGGGATCGCCGACGCCGCCCCAGGAGGGGCTGGCGACGAGGCGGGCCCGCACGGTCGCGGTTCCCGCGGCGCGGACGGCCCGGTAGGCGTCGACGAGCTCGCCGGCGGCGCCGTGCTCCTCGAACACGCTCGTGGTGGCGGTGGCGTTGTAGATCCCCATCGCCTTCACGAGGCCGGCGGCGCGGTCTCCGCGGGTGAAGCCCGGCGCCATGCGGAAACAGCCGAGCTCCGCCACCGGCATGAAGACCGTCTCGCGGATCACGCCGGTGAGGTCTCCGGAACCGTCGCGCTCGAACACCACCGAGGGGGTCGGGGGCTCGGTGTCGCGGCCGATGCCGGCGAGCTCGAGCGCCCGGGTGCTCGCGACCGAGTGGAGCGGCAGCTCGTGGCGCCAGAACCCCCATATGGAGCGGATGTAGACCGGATTGTCGGGGGCCGCCTCGTCCAGCTCGTGCCGGGTGGGAAACCGGTTCTCCTCGAGGCATCCGGGCACGTTCCAGTAGTGGGGAGGATCCCCGACCGGCATGGTCACGATCCATTCCCCGGGCGCGGCGGCCTCCGCCAGGGTCCGGACGCGGTCGAGCACGTCGCGGACCGACCGGCAGCCCTCGAGCGACGGGAAGACGCCCTTGAGCCCCTCGCGGTCCATGTGCGCGTGGCCGTCGACCAGTCCGGGAACGACGGCCCTGCCGCCGGCGTCGACGACCTCCGCGCCGTCGCCGGCAAGCGCCCGGATCTCGCGGGTCGAGCCGACGGCGAGGATCCTGCCGCCGCGGCAGGCGACCGCCTCGGCGATCCGGCCGGCCGGATCGACCGTGACGACCTTGCCGTTGACCACGATCAGGTCGGCGGCGTCCATCGCACCCTCCCGCCGGCCGGTCAGCGCCCGGCCGCGTAGGCCTCCCGCCGCGTGTCGGCGCCGCCGAGGAGGACGCCGTCGCCGCGGATCTCGACCACCTTGGCCGACCCGAAATACGACGATCCGGACCCGTGCGCGACCCTGTGGCCGCGCCGCGCGAGCTCGGCGGCGACCGCCTCCGGATAGCCTTCCTCGAGCAGGAACTCGCCGTCGAGACTGACGCTCCAGCGCGGCGCCTCGATGGCGGCGGTCAGTTCCATGCCGCGGTCCACGAGGTTCGAGAGGATCTGCACCAGCGACAGGGTCTGGCCCGGCCCTCCCGGCGTCGCCATCAGGTACCTCGGCCTGCCGTCCTTCAGCACGATCACCGGATTCAGGGTGTGGGGCGGGCGCATCCGGGGCGCCACGCAGCGCCGGTCCCCGGGATCGGTGCGGAACCCGGTCATCCGGTTGTTCATCAGGATGCCGGTGCCGGGATCGAGAAACGCGCTTCCGAAGACGTGGAACACGCTCTGGACGACCGACATCGCGTTGCCCCGGCCGTCGGCGATCGCGATGCAGGACGTTCCGCCCCGGTTGGCGAAGGTCGCCGGAGGCGCGCCGACGACGACGCGGTCCCGGAGCGCGCGGGCGGTCTCCTCCCCGAGAAGGCGGTCGACGGGAATGTCCGTCCCGCGCGGGTCCGCGATCCACGGCTGGCCGGTCTCGAACGCCGCCTGCATCGCGCGGATCAGGTAGTCCAGCCGCTCGGCGTCGCTTCCGGCGAGGTCGGCGGACCCGAGCGCCGACAGGCCGTTGAGCTGCATCAGCATCAGCATGCCGTAGGAATTGGGGGGCATGACCTCGACGACGTGGCCGCGGTATCCGGTCGACAGCGGCGCGACCCACTCGGGCTCGTAGCCGGCGAACTGCCCGGCGTCGAGCAGCCCGCCGCGGTCGGCGATGTAGCCGCCGAGGGTCTCGGCGACGGCGCCCTCGTAGAAGGCGGCGCTGCCGCCGGCCGCGATCTCGCGGAGCGTCCGGGCAAGCGCCGGCTGGCGCAGGACGTCTCCGGCCCGGACTGGCTCGCCGCCCGGGAAATAGAGGGCCCGGCAGCCGTCGTCGGCGAGCACGTCGTCGCGGAACAGGTCGAGGCCCGCCGCGAGAACGCGCGAGGCCGGATGCCCCTCGGCGAGCTCGATCGCGTCCCCGAACAGTTCCGCCCACGGCAGCGCGCCGTGCCTCTCGTGGAGCCGCTCCCAGCCGCGGACCATTCCGGGAACGCTGACGGCGGCGGGGCCGCGGTCGGGAATCCCGTCCCGGTAGCGTTCGGGCGTCGCGCCGTCGGGGGCGTGGCCGGAGGCGTTGAGGCCGACGGTCCTTCCCGAGGCCGCCTCGTGGTGGAGAAAGAACGCGTCGCCGCCGAGAGACGTCGCCTGCTGGATCGTGACCGCGAGCGCCGCCGAGGCGGAGATCGCCGCGTCGGCCACCGAGCCGCCGCGGTCGAGGGTCCGCAGCCCCGCGGTGGAGGCCAGCGAGTGCCCGGAAACCACCATGCCCCGGGTTCCGTACACCGGCGAGCGCGCAAGGCGCGCGCCGGCGAAGGCGTCGGTCGTCATCGCGGTCGTCTCCTGCGGACGGGGCGGATCCCGGACAACAGCCGGCGCGGGGCGGACGGCAAGACGGCGGCCGCTCAGCCGCCGGCGCCGAGGCGGGTCTCGACGAGGCGCGACCAGTAGCTCGCGCCGAGCGGAAGCAGCTCGTCGTTGAAGTCGTAGCGCGGGTTGTGGAGCATGCGTCCGCCGTCGCGCGGGCCGTTGCCGATCCACATGTAGACGCCCGGCCTCTCCCTCAGCATGAACGCGAAGTCCTCGGCGCCCATCATCGGATCCCGGTCGAGCGAGACGTTCCCGTCCCCGACGATCCCGCGCGCGACCCCGGCGGCGAACTCCGTCTCCCCTGGCGCGTTCACCGTGGCCGGATAGCGGCGCTCGTAGCGGACGCCGGCGTCGACCGCGAAGGCCTGCGCCACGCCGGCGGCGATGCGGCCGATCTCGGCCTCGACATGGGCCTGCATCCCCTCGGTGAAGGCGCGCGCGGTGCCGCGCAGCACGACGTCCTCGGGAATCACGTTCCAGGTGCTGCCGGCATGCATCTGGGTCACCGACACCACGGCCGTCTCGAACGGGTCGATGGTGCGGCTTCCGACGGTCTGGAGCGCCGCGACGAGATGGGCGCCGGCGACGACGGCGTCGCGGCCGAGATGCGGCATCGCGGCGTGCGTGCCCGTCCCCGACAGAGAGATCTCGAACAGGTCGAAGGCCGCCATGATCGGCCCGGGCCGCACGGCGAACTCGCCCACCGGGATGCCGGGGATGTTGTGCAGGCCGTACACCGATTCGACCGGAAACCGCTCGAACAGCCCGTCCTCGACCATGACGCGCGCGCCGCCCTCGTTCTCCTCGGCGGGCTGGAAGATGAAGTGCACCGTGCCGGCGAAGTTCCGGGTCTCCGCGAGGTACTTGGCGGCGCCGAGAAGCATCGCCGTGTGCCCGTCGTGGCCGCAGGCGTGCATCTTGCCCGGGTTGCGCGAGCGGTGCGCGACCTCGTTCGCCTCATCGATGTCGAGCGCGTCCATGTCGGCGCGGAGCCCGATGGCCGGGCCCCCGGCCCGCCTCCCCGCGAGAGTCCCGACGACGCCGGTTCCGGCCAGCCCGCGATGCACCTCGATCCCGAACTCGTGCAGCCGGAGCGAGACGTAGTCGGCGGTCCGGTGCTCCTCGAAGGCGGTCTCCGGATGGGCGTGGAGATGCCGCCTCCAGGAGGTCATCTCGTCCTGGAACTCGGCGATGCGGTTGATCACGGGCACGGCGCGGCCTCCCGGCGGTGGGGCCCGCATGATACCACGGCGCGGCGCGTTCCGCGCGGAACGCCGGTTCCGGAAACCCGCTGCGGCCGGGCGGGCGCCGCGGTCAGGCGGCGTCCCGCAGGCGCCCCGCCGTCCGCAGGTCGACCGAGACCAGCCGGGACACGCCGGGCTCGGTCATGGTCACGCCGTAGAGCCGGTCCATCCGCGCCATGGTCAGCCGGTGGTGGGTCACCAGCAGGAACCTGGTCTCCAGGCGCTCCGCCATCTCCTCGAGCAGGGAGCAGAAGCGGTCGACGTTGCTGTCGTCGAGCGGGGCGTCGACCTCGTCGAGCACGCAGACCGGGGCGGGGTTGACAAGGAACACGGCGAACAGCAGCGAAAGCGCGGTCAGCGCCTGCTCCCCGCCCGACAGCAGGCTCATCGACCGCAGCCTCTTGCCGGGCGGGCTCGCGAAGACCTCGAGCCCGGCCTCGAGGGGGTCGTCGGAATCGGTCAGGCGCAGATGGGCGCGGCCGCCGCCGAACAGCCTCGCGAAGACCTCGCGGAAGTTCCGGTCGGCGTCCTCGAACGCCGCCAGCAGCCGTTCCCGGCCCTCGCGGTCGAGATCCGAGATCCCGCGGCGGAGCTTGGCGACGGCGGCGACGAGATCGGCGCGCTCGCTCTCGGTCTCGCGGATCCGCTCGTCGAGATCGGCCGCCTCCCCCTCGGCGCGCAGGTTGATCGCGCCCATGCCCTCGCGCTCGCGGTTGAGCCGCTCGAGCCGTCTCTCGGCGTCCTCGCGCGACGGCGGGACCGCGTCCCCGCCGAGGCCCGCGGCCTCCCGCGCCTGCTCGGGCGCGCAGCCGACGCGCTCGAGGCTGCGCTCGGCGATGGTCGCCAGGATCTGGTCCTGCTGCCCGACCGCCGCCTCGCGGCGCACGCGGTCCTCCCGGGCGGTCACGAGGCCGGCCTCGCGCTCCCTGAGCCGCCGCCCGGTCTCGGCCTGCAGGGTCTCGGCCTCGGCCAGGCGGTCGGCGGCCGCGGCGCGCGCGCGGTCGGCCTCCTCGACCCGGTCGAGCAGCGCCGACCGTTCGGCGGCGATTCCGGCGGGCCGCGCCTCGAGCCTCTCCAGTTCCGAGGCCTCGCCGGAGCGCCGTTCGGCGAGCCGTTCCAGCTGCTCCCCGGCGTTCGCGGCCCGCGCCTCCCACGACCGGCGCTCGGCGACGATCGCCTCGAGGCGGAGCCTCCGGGTCTCGGAGGCCTGCTCGAGCCGGTCGCGCGCGCTGCGCGCGTCGGCCTGCTCCGCCGCCAGGCGCGCCAGCGCCCCCCGGCGTTCCCCGACCCGACGCCGCCGCTCGTCGCCGTTCCCGAGCCCCGCCAGCTCCTCGCGCGCCGCGGCTTCCTGCTCGTCGAGCTCGGCGAGATCGCCGTCCGCGCGCGCGACGGCCTCGGCGAGCGCGGCGGCGCGCGACCTGGCGTCGGCGGACCGCTCGGCGCAGGCCGACACCGCGTCGTTCGCCGCGCGGAAGGCGAGGTCGGCGCCCGCGACCGCTTCCCGGGACCGGCGTTCGTCCTCCTCCGCGGCCTCGAGCGCGGCGGCGGCCGCCCCGTGGGTCCGGCCGGCCTCCCCGGCGCGCCGTTCCGCCTTCCCGAGAAGATTCCCGACCTCGCCCAGACGGTTGCGCTGGGCGAGCCGGACGGCGGCGGCGGTGGGCGTGCCGGCCGAGATCGAGAAGCCGTCCCAGCGCCACAGCGCGCCGGCCCGCGACACCAGCCGCTGCCCCTGGGCGAGCCGGCCCTGCAGGCGCCGTCCCGCGTCGTCGCCGTCGACGACACCGATCTGCGACAGCCTCCGGTCCAGCGCGTCCGGCCCCCGGACACGGTCGGCGAGGCGCTCGACGCCCGGCGGCAGCCCGGCCGCGGCCGCGGCCGGCGCCAGACCGCGCCAGCGGACCGGCGCGTCGGCGTCGGTGGACGCGTTCAGGTCGTCCCCGAGCGCTGCGCCGAGCGCGGCCTCGTAGCCTGCGTCGACATCGAGGCCGTCGATCACCGGCCGCCAGCGGTCCCGGCCGCCGTCGGCCAGCAGCCCCGCGAGCGCGTCCCTCTCGGCCCGCAGCCGCGCGAACCCCGATTCCGCCTCGTGGCGGACCCCGCGCGCGTCGCTCTCGGCGGCGCGCGCCGCCGCCGTCCGCGCCGCCGCCCGCTCGAGCGCGGCGCGGGCCCCGTCGAGCGCGCTGCGCGCCCCGGCCGCGGCGGCCCTGGCCCGTTCCAGCTCGCCGCCGCTCGCCGCCGCCTTTTCGGCCTCGTCCCGCTCCGCGGCCATCTCGCGGCACCGTTCGGACAGTCTTCCGCGGCGGGCGGCGATCTCCGAGAGCCGGCGCTCGAGGCCGCCCTGGCGGGTCTCCCACGCGGCGAGGTCGCGCACCAGGCCGTCGACCTCCCGCTGGCAGGCGGCGACCTCGCGGCCGCGCTCATCGAGCAGCGCCCGGGCCCGGACGGCCTCCTCGGCCTCGCGGGCGCGGGCGGCCCCGATCCCGTCGCTCTCGGCGTCGAGGCGCGCGATCCCCCGCCCGGCGTCGCGGCCGTGGTCCCGTTCGCGCTCGGCGTCGCTGTCGATCTGGGCGAGGCGCGCGACGGTCTCCCCGCGGCGCGCCTCGATGCGCCGCTCCTCCGCGTCGAGGGCGTCGCGGGCGGCGGTCAGGCGCCGGAGCGCCGCCGCCTTCTCCGCCTCGACCTCGCGGAAGCCGGGAATCGCGGCCGCGGCTTCCGCCGCGGCGGTCGTCGCCCCGGCCACGGCCCGCGCAAGCTCCGCGACCGTCTCCTCGACGGCGGCGAGATCCTCGGCGGCGCGCGCCCTCCCGGCCTGCGCCGCGGTCCACTGCAGGTGCAGGAGAACCGCCTCCTGCCTGCGGATGCGGTCGGACAGGCTGCGGTAGCGGGAGGCCTGCCGGGCCTGGCGCCTGAGGTGGCGGTGCCGGTCCTCGAGAGACCCGATGACGTCCTGCAGCCGCTCGAGATTGGCCTCGGCGGCGCGAAGGCGCAGCTCCGCCTCGTGGCGGCGGGCATGCAGGCCGGTGATTCCCGAGGCCTCCTCGAGCAGCAGGCGGCGGTCGGCGGGTCTGGCGGCGACGAGGGCCCCGATCTGCCCCTGGCTGACCAGCGCCGTCGAGCGGGCCCCGGAAGAGGCGTCCGCGAACAGGGTCTGGACGTCGCGGGCGCGGGTCTCGGAGCCGTTGACCCGGTAGGCGGAGCCGGCGCCGCGCTCGATGCGCCGGACGACGCCGATCTCGTCGAGGTCGTTGAACTGCGCCGGAGCGCTCCGGTCGGCGTTGTCCAGCGTCAGGGCGACCTCGGCGACATTGCGGGCCGGCCGGCGGTCGGTGCCCGCGAAGATGACGTCGTCCATCTCCGAACCGCGGACGCGCCTGGCGGACGTCTCGCCCATCACCCAGCGCAGGGCCTCGACCAGGTTCGACTTGCCGCAGCCGTTGGGTCCGACGACCCCGGTCAGCCCCCGCTCGATGGCCAGCTCGGTCGGCTCGACGAAGGACTTGAAACCGGTCAGCTGCATCCTGGCGAACTGCACGTGCCGGACCCTCCTCTGGCGGCGCGGACCGTCCGCCCGCGCGGAACTACGGCTTCGCGAGCAGGGATTCCAGAATCGCGCGGTACTGGGCCCCGGAGAGGCCCGACGCGTAGCGGAACCCGTTGACGAACACCGTCGGCGTCCCGCTGACGCCGAACCTCTCGGAGGCGTCGAGCCGCCCCTGCAGCACGCCGTCGGCGACGGCCCGGTCCCGGAGGCAGTCGCCGAACTCCCGGTCCGACATGCCGCCCTGGCGGGCGAGGGTGCGGAGCGCGGAGATCGGGTCGGGCGCCGAGCTCCACTGGCGCTGCGACGCGTACATGGCGTCGATGAACCCGAAGAACCTGTCGCGTCCGCTGCAGCGCGCGACCATCGCGCCCGCCAGCGCCGCGCGGTCGAGCGGAAAGTCCCGGTAGACGTAGCGGACCCTGCCGGTGTCGACGAAGTCCCTGCGGAGCGCGGGCAGAACCTCGGCGTGGAAGTCGGCGCAATGCGGACAGGTCAGCGACGCGTACTCCACGATCACCACCCGGGCCTCCGGATCGCCGAGCGCGTAGTCGGCGTCGCCGACGCCGAGATCCACGAACCCGCCCGCGGGCGGCGGCGCGACCGCCGCGCCGGCGGTCTGGGCCGCCGCCGGCGACGGCGCGGCGAAGACCAGGAGAACGGCGACGATCTTCCACATGTTCGACCTCATGACCGATCCACTACCACATCTTGTGACGCCCGGCAACCCCGGTTGCCGATTCTCCCGCCGGGGCGGTGCCGGCGGGACGGTTCGCGCGCGCGGCGACGGAGCGCCCGAGCCGCCGCAGCGCCCGGCGCAGCGTCTCGCTCCCGATCCCGCCGAGCCCGGTCTCGAGCGCGCGCTCCTGGCCGGGGGACAGTTCCGGCCGGGGCGCGACGGAGGGTTCCGGCCGCGGCGGCACCCGCCCCTGCCGGAAGCTGAGCCGGGCGACGGTCCTTTCGCCGAGATGGGTGTTGACCCGCTCGAGGATCTGCGGCGCGAGATGCTGGAGCTCGAGCGCGAGCGCGCCGGAGCCGACGCGGATCCGGAGGACGCCGTCCCGCTTGGCGCCGCGCGGAAACGTCACCCGTTCCGGCAGCGTCCCGCTCGCGATAGACTCGCCGACGATGTCGCGCCAGTCCGTCACCAGCCGCGCCTGGAGGAAGCCGCGCCTGCGGAACACGCCCCCGGCCGCGTCCGGGAGCGCGGTGCCGATGTGCAGGAGCCCGCGCGCCTTGCGCAGGGCCGGATCGTTCTTCGCCGGCCGGCGGGAGCCGCGCTTGCCGCCGTCGCCTCCCTGCCGGATGGTTCCCATGAAACGGTTTCCCCGCGAAGCCGTCCCGCGTCCGCCGCAGGTATGCCGGCGGCGGTCCGCGGATGCAAGCCGCCGCGCGGGGCGGCGCGGCCGGAGGCGCTGATGCCCGGTTCGGCCGCCGGCGGCGGGACCGCCGCCGCGGTTCTCGCCTGGTACGACCGCCACCGCCGCAGCCTGCCCTGGCGCGTCGCCGGGGAGGAGACGCCGGATCCCTACCGCGTCTGGCTCAGCGAGATCATGCTCCAGCAGACCACGGCGGCCGCGGTCGCGGCGCGCTTCGAGGAATTCGCGGCGCGCTGGCCGACGGTCGGGGATCTCGCGGCCGCCGACCTCGACGACGTCCTCCGAGGCTGGGCGGGACTCGGCTACTACGCGCGGGCGCGCAACCTCCACGCCTGCGCGCGCGAGATCGCCGGGGAGCACGGGGGACGCTTCCCCCGGACCGAGGCCGGGCTCCTCCGTCTGCCCGGAATCGGGCCCTACACCGCGGCCGCCGTCGCCGCCATCGCCTTCGGCGTCAGGGCCACCCCCGTCGACGCCAACGTCGAGCGCGTGGTGGCGCGCCTTTTCGCCGTCGGGACGCCGCTGCCGGCGGCGCGGCGGGAACTGCGCGACCTCGCCGCGACGCTGACCCCGCGGGAGCGCCCCGGCGACCACGCGCAGGCGATGATGGATCTCGGCGCGACCGTCTGCACGCCGCGCCGCCCGCGCTGCGGGGACTGCCCGCTCGCCGGCGGCTGCCGCGCGCTCGCGCGCGGTCTCGCGGCGGACCTTCCGCGCAAGGCGCCCCGGGCCGAGCGTCCGCGGCGGCACGGCGTCGCGTTCTGGATCGCGGCCCCCGACGGCGCGGTTCTCCTGCGGCGGCGGCCGGAGCGCGGCCTTCTCGGCGGCATGATGGAATTTCCCTCGACGCCGTGGCGCGAGGCGCCGTGGCGGGATCCGGCCGAAGCCGCCCCGGTGTCCGCCGACTGGCGGCCGGTGCCGGGGCGGGTGCGCCACGCCTTCACGCATTTCCGTCTCGAGCTCGCGGTGCTGCGGGGACGGGTGCCGGACGCCGGCGGCATCCCGGGAGTCTGGTGCCCGCCCGACCGGCTGGAGAACCGGGCCCTGCCGACGGTGATGAAGAAGGTGGCCCGGCTGGTGCGGGCGGACGACGCGGCTGAGGCCGGCGCGCCCGCGGATTCCCGCCGCGCCTGACCGCGGTTGCCGGGCGTTCGACCGTTGAACGGCGGCCGGGGATCAGCTTCCGGGGACGCGCCCGGAGGTCACGCCCGCGCGGTCTCGAACGTCGCGACGTTGCGCTTCTCCGGGTCGAACTCGACCCCGACGAGATGCACCGTCCGCCCTTGCCCCTTGTACTTGTCCGCGTAGCCCTTCTCGCGCAGCTGCCGCATCGCCGCGCCCTCGGAGGCCGAGCCCAGCACCTTGAACTCGAACAGGTACACGTGCCCGCCCGCCGTCACCGCCAGGTCGATCCGCCCGTGGCTCGTCGCGTCCTCCACCCGCGCGGCGGGACCCCACCCCGAGAGAAGCGAATAGACCACGGTCGCGTAGTGCCCCTCGTAGTCGGCGATCGGCGTCTTCGCGTGCCAGTGGTACGGAACGCTCGCGAAGAACGCCCGCAGCAACGCCTCGAGGCCGGCGAGATCGGCGTCCGCCAGCAGCCGGCCGAGATCTCCCGTCCCGGCGACCTCCTCCATGTCCGGAGCCCAGGCCCGCAGCAGGTGCCTGTTCAGGGCCTGGCGCACCTCCCTGTTGGGGTAGCCGAGCCGGTAGGTGGCGGGTCGGCTACGGGCGTCGACATCGGCTATGGTGAGATAGCCGGTCTGGAACAGCAGCGCCTGGTGCGGGATGTCGTCGACGTCGAACGAGGACAGCCGCGCCCGGTCCACGACCATTCCGTCGAGATCCGTCGAGGGGATTCCGCGCGACTTCAGCAGGTCGACGAGAAAGGTCGGCGTGCCGGTCTCGAACCACCACGCCTCGAACTCCCGCTTGTCGAACAGCTGCAGGATCCCGAAGGGATTGTAGACCCTGTCCTCGCCGAGCCACGAGTAGCCGTTGTACCACTCGCGGATCTCCTTGCGGTCGAGCCCGTCGAGTTCCGGCGCGAACGTCCTGTCCAGATCGGCCTCCGTGTAGCCGCAGATCGCGGAGTGGCGCGAATCGAGCGTGACGTCCCTGAGATTGTTCATCCCCGAGAACAGGCTCGTCCCGACGAACTTGCTCACCCCGGTGATGAAGCTGAACGCGATGTGGGCGTCGCTGTCCTTGAGGGTCGAGTAGAGCCCGCGCAGATCGTCACGGTTCTCCCGCGCCCGTTCCGGATCCTCCAGGGCGTCGAGGATCGGCTTGTCGTACTCGTCCACCAGCACGACGACCCTCTGTCCCGTCCGCTCGTGAAGTGTCCGGATCAGGTGCGCGAAGCGCTCCGGCGCATCGGAGTATCGGGCCACCAGACCCGCGCCTTCCTCGATTTCGTCCAGCTGAGCGGCGACGTTCCGGTCGAGATAGCCCGTCCGCTTGAAATTGCCGCGGGCGAAGCTCATACGCACCACCGGATGACGCACCGACCAGTCCCACTGGCCGTGGACGGCGAGGCCCTCGAACAGCGCCTCGCCGCCCTCGAACAGCTCCTTCAGCGTGTCGACGAACAGGCTCTTGCCGAACCGCCGCGGCCGCGACAGGAAATGGTGCTTTCCCTCGTCGACCAGCCTTTTGGCGTAGCCGGTCTTGTCGACGTAGTAGTGGCCCTCCTCGCGGATCTCGCGGAAGGTCTGGATGCCGATCGGAAGCTTGCGTCGATCCATGGACCTGCCTTTCCCGGGCCGCGCCCCCGGCCGGCCCGACGCCGGCGCCGGAACCGCGCCCTTGCCGCACGTCGC
This sequence comes from Alphaproteobacteria bacterium, assembly GCA_965214975.1. Taxonomy (GTDB): domain Bacteria; phylum Pseudomonadota; class Alphaproteobacteria; order MPNO01; family UBA830; genus JAJEBT01. Next base: position 2,315,120 of record OZ244055.1, on the reverse strand, counting down.
TACCGCAGGCGCACGCGCCAGGCGACCCGCCCGGCCATACTGGAGGAGACGGCCGCGAACTCAAGGAATTCCCGTCGCGCGACCGGCCCGGTCGCCCGGATGACGGGATCCCGCACCATTCCCGCGGCCCTTCCCGCGACCGCGTCGGCAGGCTCCCGGCTTCGCCGCAGCGCGCGGCGCGAAGCCGGGCATCGCGGCCGCAGTCGATGCGAGGAGGCGGAGACGCGGTGAAGAGAATCGACGCGTCGCCGACGGTCCGGCACGCCACCCGCGATCCCGGCAGGGCGGGGGAACCGGACCGCGGGTCGTGCGGACGGCGGGCCGGGGCTCCGTTTCCGGGAACGTACCCGGAAGTCACGCCCGCGCGGTCTCGAACGTCGCGACGTTGCGCTTCTCCGGGTCGAACTCGACCCCGACGAGATGCACCGTCAGCCCCCGCCCCTTGTACTTGTCCGCGTAGCCCTTCTCGCGCAGCTGCCGCATCGCCGCGCCCCCGGAGGCCGAACCCAGCACCTTGAACTCGAACAGGTACGCGTGCTCGCCCGCCGTCACCGCCAGGTCGATCCGCCCCCGGCTCGTCGCGTCCTCCACCCGCGCGTCGAGGCCCCATCCCGAGAAAAGCGAGTAGACCGCGGTCGCGTAGTGCCCTTCGTAGCCGGCGATCGGCGTCTTCGCGTACCAGTGGTACGGAACGCTCGCGAAGAACGCCCGCAGCAGCGCCTCGAGGCCGGCAAGATCGGCGTTCGCCAGCAGCCGGCCGAGATCTCCCGCCCCGGCGACGTCCGCCATCTCCGGGGCCCAAGCCCGCAGCAGATGCCTGTTCAGGGCCTGGCGCACCTCCCTGTTGGGGTAGCCGAGGCGGTAGGCGGCGGATCCGCCCCGGGCGTCGACGTCGGCTATGGTGAGATAGCCGGTCTGGAACAGCAGCGCCTGGTGCGGGATCTTGTCGATGTCGAAGGAAGACAGCAAGCCGTCGTCGACAACCATTCCGTCAAGATCCGTCGAGGGGATTCCGCGCGACTTCAGCAGGTCGACGAGAAAGGTCGGCGTGCCGGTCTCGAACCACCACGCCCCGAACCGCCGCTTGTCGAACAGTTGCAGGATCCCGAAGGGATTGTACACCTTGTCCTCGCCGAGCCACGAGTAGCCGTTGTACCACTCGCGGATCTCCTCGCGGTCGAGCCCGTCGAGCTCCGGCGCGAACGTCCCGTCCAGATCCGCCTCCGTGTAGCCGCAGATCGCCGAGTAGCGTGAATCGAGCGTGACGTCCCTGAGATTGTTCATCCCCGAGAACAGGCTCGTCCCGACGAACTTGCTCACCCCGGTGATGAAGCTGAACTCGATGTGGGCATCGCTGTCCTTGAGGGCCGAGTAGAGCCCCCGCAGATCGTCGCGGTTCGCCCGCGCCAGTTCCGGATCCCCCAGGGCGTCGAGAACCGGCTTGTCGTACTCGTCCACCAGCACAACGACCCTCCGTCCCGTCCGCTCGTGAAGCATTCGAAGCAGGCGGGAGAAACGCAAGGGGGCGCTCGCCCGTCTCGGCTCGATTCCTCCTTGCTCCTCAAGCAGTTCAAGCTGCGTCGCGACGTCCTCGTCGAGATAGCCCGGCTTTCTGAAATTGCCCCGGCCGAAGCTCAAACGCACCACCGGATGCCGCACCGACCAGTCCCACTGGCCGTGGACGGCGAGTCCCTCGAACAGCGTCTCGCTGCCCTCGAACAGCTCCTTCAGCGTGTCGACGAACAGGCTCTTGCCGAACCGTCGCGGCCGCGACAGGAAATGGTGGATGCCTTCGTCGACCAGTCTCCTGGCGTAGCCGGTCTTGTCGACGTAGTAGTGGCCTTCCTCGCGGATCCTGCGGAAGGTCTGGATGCCGATCGGGAGCTTGCGTCGATCCATGGACCGGCCTTTCCCTGGCCACGCCTCCGGCCGGCCCGATGCGGGCCCGGAACCGCGCCCTTGCCGCGGACCGCCGTGTAGGCGAACGCGCCCAGGCGACCCGCCCGGCCATTCTGGCACAGACGGCCGCGAACTCAAGGAATTCCCGTCGCGCGACCGGGACGATCCCGCGCCGCGGTCCCGGACCAGCCCGGTCGTCCGGATGACGGGATCCCGCACCATTCCCGCGTCCCTTCCCGCGACCGCGTCGGCAGGCTCCCGGCTTCGCCGGAGCGCACGGCGCGAAGCCGGGCATCGGCGACCGCAGAAGCCGTCCCGGTCGCTTGCGCCAAGCCCGGCCGCGCATGCGCGGCGGCATTCGCGACGCCGACTGCCGCGCCGGACGCGGCATCGCCCGCGCAACCCCGACCCGCCTCGCCGCCGGCGACCGGATCCGCCAAGCTCTCAAGCTGAAGGCCACGGGTTCGAATCCCGTCCCCGCAACCGCCCTCAACCACCAGAACCGTCAGCGCTTCCGGCGTCTTCCCTGTACCATTCTCAGGCTCTTTCTCGTGACTGCGGCACCAGGCTCCCGGCTTCGCCAAAGGAACGCTGTAGCAAAGCCGCAGGACACGTGCTTCCGCGACCGCTCCGGATCCCGGTCAAGTGTCGCGGGAATCGCGGTCAGGTGCGCAGGAATCCGCGCGCGCCGCCGCGACGAGCTTCGCGACCGGCGCGAAGCCGCGCCGATGATGGCCGGTGACGCCGGCCGCCTCGAGAGCCTCGCGGTGCGCCCGGGTTCCGTAGCCCGCGTTGCGGTCCCACCCGAAAGCCGGATAGCGGAGCGAGAGGCGGGCCATGATGCCGTCGCGCGTGACCTTCGCCGCCACCGACGCCGCGGCGATGGACAGGCTCAGCCCGTCTCCCCGCACGACGGCCCGGCCCGGACAGGACAGGCCGGACGGCACGCTGTTGCCGTCGACGAGCGCCATGGCGGGCGGGCGGGCCAGCCTCGCGACCGCGCGGCGCATCGCGAGATGGGTGGCCCCGAGAATGTTGCGGCGCTCGATCTCGGCCACGCTCGCGGCGCCGATCGCGACGTCGGCGCAGTCCGCGAGAAGAGCGAACAGTTCCTCGCGGCGCCGCACGGCGAGTCTCTTGGAGTCGTCGATCCCGTCGGCGAGCCGTCCGGGAAGATCCGGAGGCAGGACCACGGCGGCCGCGACCACCGGGCCCGCCCAGGGGCCGCGGCCGGCCTCGTCCACGCCGGCCACGGGAGAACGGAAACGGCGCTCGATCGACAGGTCCGGCAACGCCCCGCGCCTCACCCGCCGCCGACCGGCGACCGTGCCGCCGCGCGGCGCGCGGCGCGAACCGGCGGCCGCGCCTTCACGGGGCGAACAGGTCGAGCTGGTCGCCGGCGCGCTTCGGTGGCCGGAAACGGGAGAGATCCAGACTGGCGCCGCGTTCGTCGAGCCCGAACCGCCGGCATGCGCTCCGGTACCGCTGCGCGATCATGTCGGCGTAGGGGCCGGTTCCGCGCATGCGCTCGCCGAAGTCCGAGCTGTTGAGATCGCCGCCCCTGGTGTCCCGGATCGCGTTCAGCACGCGCCGGGCCCGGAGAGGCCTGTGCGCCTCGAGCCACTCGCCGAACAGCTCCTTCAGTTCGAGAGGCAGGCGCACAAGGACGTAGCCGGCCGACCTGGCGCCGGCGTCGGCCGCGGCCTTGAGGATCGCCTCGAGTTCGGGATCGTTCAGCGCCGGTATCATCGGCGCCGCCAGCACGCCGGCCGGAACGCCGGCCTCGGACAGCCCCCGGATCGCGTCGAGCCGCCGGGCCGGCGTCGGCGCCCGGGGTTCCATGGTCCTGGCGAGCCCGCGGTCCAGCGTGGTGACGGAAACCATGACCTGCACGAGATTCCTCCGCGCCATGGCCGAGAGGATGTCGAGGTCGCGAAGCACGAGATTGGACTTGGTGACGACCGTGGCCGGATGGTCGCAGGCGGACAGCACCTCGAGAATCCGGCGCGTGACCTCGTGCGTGCGCTCCACCGGCTGGTAGGGGTCGGTGTTGGCGCCGAGCGCGATGACCGCCGGGCGGTAGCCGGGAGCGCGCAACTCGTTCTCGAGCAGCCTCGCCGCGTCGGGCTTGAAGAACAGCCTGGTCTCGAAATCGAGGCCGGGAGAGAGGCCCAGATAGGCATGGGTGGGGCGCGCGTAGCAGTAGATGCAACCGTGCTCGCAGCCGCGATAGGGGTTGACGGAAACCTCGAAGGGGACGTCCGGGGAGTCGTTGCGCGAGAGCACCCGGCGCGCGGCGTCGCGCTGCACGGTCGTCCGCGGCGGCGGCAGCGGCTCGTCCTCCCAGCCGTCGTCGAACGGCTCGACGCGGAGCGTCTCGAACCGCCCGCTGCGGTTGGTGACCGCTCCCCGGCCCTTCCGGGATCCGGCCCCGCCCCGCGTCACGACGCGCCCGGCGCCGCCGACGGCCCGCCGTCCGGGCGGCGCGGGGGTTCCGAGGCGGAGGCCTCGCGCATGGTCCTCTCCACCGCCGTTCCGGTCCGGCGGTTCCAGAGACGGCGGGGCTCGCCGTCGGGGAACGCGCCGGATGCCGCGCGATGATACCCGCCGGGCCGGAGAAATTCCGCAACCGCCGGGAATCTTTTCGGGGCGCCGCATTGCCGGCGAAGACATCGACCGATCGCCGGCATCGGCGCCGGCGTCCCGACGGGCGAACCGGAACCGGATGCCGCGCAAGGCGGGCGTCGCGTCCGAAACGGCGTCCCGCGACCGGGGGCGCGAGAACGCGGCCGGGCCTCCCGTGCCGCCGGATCCGGAATGCCGTCGGCGGTCCCGCCGATGCGCGTTCGATCGCGCGGCGTCGCGAACCCGGCACGGCCTCGCATGACGGCTTGACATGTCCGGCCGGGGCGCCCACATGTGCGGCGTCTCGTCTGCCAAGCGCGGGAGGTGCGTTCGGTACCGTCGGGTTGCCGGTCGAAAGGCGCCTGCACCGTCGCGTCGCCACAGCCGTGCAGAAGGAGCCTTCGAAGCCGCCCGGGTCCGCCCGGGCGGCTTCAGCCGTCCCCGGCCGGACAGGATCGGGATTCAGCGGGACGCCGATGTTTCCCGCCGGGCGGCCCGGGATCGGGGCGGTCGGGCGTGAAGTGCTACAATCCCCGGCGGCAGCCGAGGAAACCGGGCGGATCCAGTCGGCAATGAACACGTCGCGAACAGGAACGGGGTTCCGTCGCCTGAGGATCCGGAACTACCGGGCCTTCGGGGATCTCGAGATCGAGCGGCTGGGCCGGATCAATCTCTTCACCGGACGAAACGGCTCCGGCAAGACGACCCTGCTCGAAGCCCTGTTCCTTCTGTGCGGCGCCGGAAACCCCCGAATGGCCGCGGATTCCGGCGTGATTCGGGAATTCGACCCAGCGACGAGCGCGACGGCGGTGCCGGAAACGGTCTGGAAACCGATGTTCACCGGTCTCGATGCGGAGAAGACGGCAAGAATCACGGGGCTGCACGACCTCGGACCGATGGAACTGAGCATTTCGATCGACAGTTCCGGCACCGCGAGGATCCCTCCCGGGGATTCCCGGCGCATGTCGGCGGCGACGGCCGAACCCTCGAACCCGACGGGTCTCCTGCTCTCCTTCAGGATGGGCTCCGGGAAAACGGTCGAGAGCCGCATGCACGTGACGGCAGGCGGATTGCAGGCCGAGGCTCCGGACGTCCGGCCCCCTTTCGGGGCCGTGTTCCTCTCGTCACGCGGCGGCAACCCCCGGGAAGTCGCCGCCCGCCTCGGGCGGCGTCGGAGGCGAAAGCGGGGCGATCCTGTCGTGGAGGCGCTGCGGCTCGTCGAGCCCGGACTCCGGAACCTCGAGGACGGTTCCGCAGGCGGCCTCCCGATGATCCCGGGAGACATCGGACTTCCGGAACCGGTCCCGTTGCCGGCGATGGGCGAAGGCATGACGCGAATCGCGCGGGCGGTCCTGGCGATCTCCGCGGCGCCGAACGGCATCGTCCTGGTGGACGGGATCGAGAACGGCCTCCATCACTCCACGCTGCCCAGGGCCTGGAAGGCCATGGACACGGCAGCCAGGCGGTTCGATACGCAGATCGTCGCCACCACGCACAGTTTCGAATGCCTGAAAGCGGCCCACGATGTCCTTGACGCCTCGAGCCTGCTCGTTCATCGCCTGGAGACGGCCGGCGAGGAGGCGAGGTGCGTCACCTATGGATCCGGGGATCTCAAGGCAGCGGTCTCTCACAACCTTGAAGTCCGCTGAGCATGGGACAACCGACGGAGGCTTCGAGAACCGGACGGCTTCCGGTCGAGGGCAACGGCCCGCGCGATTTTCCCGAGGCCTTTACCGGACCTCCCGGGCGCCCTCCCGATTCGGGATTCCGGATGCGTGAACGAGCTGCGGCGATTCCCCGGAGCGTTCGTCGGGATGCCCGATTCCGGCGCCCCGCGAAGCGTCGGCATCGCCCGGGACGCCGAACGGTCCGGGAAGAGGACGCCATGACCGGATCCCGCCCCGTTGCCGCCCGGCCGCGCTGAGACGCGGCTCCCGGCCAAATCGCCCCGACGCATGCCCGAAGCTCCCCGGCTGTCCGTCGTCATGCCGGTCGTCGACGCCGAGGAGCTCGTCGGCCCCGTGAACGCGCCGCCACCCGCGGCGCACGCGTGGTTTCCGGACCGCACGGCCGGGGGCAGCGGCGTTCCGCCTGGGGTTCTACTGGACGACCTTGGACGCGGTGGCGCACCGCCTCGCCACGGACAGGCGCTGGACCCCGTGGATCGGCTCCACGCCCGACGATTCGGCGTTCGACGCACGGATCTGGCCCCCAGCTTCGGGTGCCTCGCGCAGAGAAGCGACGACCTCGGCGCACGCATGTCGCGCTGCATGGCGCGCTTCGACATGAACCCTGTGGTCGTCGTCGGCAACGACGTCCCGGACCTCTCGCGCCGCCACGTCGCGACGGCCTTCGAGGCACTGCGTCACGGCGATCTGGCGTTCGGCCCGTCCGGGGATGGTGGCTACTGGCTCGTGGGCGTGGCGCACGACGAGCGCGTCGGAAGCCTGTTCCGCCACGCGGACGACCGCGCCGGCGTTTCGGCTTCTGGGCCTCAGGGCACGGCTTCCCGCACGCCTCGACCGCCGTCGCGTCGCGAGAAACGTGCCCGACCGGGCGGTCGCCAAGGGTCCGCCCGACCGCCGCCTCGTGCAGGCGTGTCGGCAACGCGCGCCCGGAGAACCCGGCGCAGGCCCACGGGAAGGTTGTCTCGCCGGAGTCTCCGCGCCGGGACCGGCCACGTAGCCGACGCAACGTCCGGCCGACCTCGAAACGCCCGCTCGGGGCGCGTGATCCTTGACCTGTCGCCCGGGCGAGCCGCGGAAACGGGGACCGTCGCGGGACGCCGATGTCTCCGCCAAGCGGTCCGGGATTTTCCTCGAGCCGCGGGAAACGGATCGGCTTGAACGTGATGCTAGGATCCGTACAATCTCCCCTGCCCCCCCCCTCCGTAATTTGGTCTTAGATGCCTGACACGCTCACCCGACCTTCAGACAAGGCTTCCAACACTTTCCTCACCGCAGGCTGCTTGTTCAGCGGGATGGGAGGCTTCGCATCCGGCTTAGCGAATGCGGGTTTCGATATCCGATGGGCGAACGACAACGATCAGTTTGCCTGCACCACATTCGCAAGCCGTTTTCCCGACGTGCCCCTGCATCGCAAAAGCATTGAGGATCTGTCCGTCGCCAAGGACCGCCTCGCCCCCGTAAAGGTCTTGGCTGGTGGATTCCCGTGTCAAAGCTTTTCGCAAGCAGGCACCAGAAAAGGATTTGACGATCCACGCGGGAAACTGTTTTTCAGGATCCCGGTTCTGATAAGCGAATGGTCTCCTGAACAGCGTCCATGGTTGGTGATCCTCGAGAACGTTCCACACCTCGTCACTGGGGCTGACGGGGAATGGTTTGACGAGATCCGCAGAGCATTGCGCAAGGCCGGATATTGGTTTCGGGAATCATCGTGCTGGAAAGCCAACGTCAAGGACTTCACGGAACTGCCACAGGATCGAGAACGCCTGTTTATGGTTGCCGCATCCCAGCGCCATTTTCCCCGAAACCCGTTTTCACCCCCATCCCAGACAACGGTCAAGCCCCGCCCCATCGGAGACCTCATCAATCGTCGCGAAAAGGGGGAGCCAAATGCCTACCTTCCAACCGACAATCGTTATTTTCGCATGATCAGCAACGAGATGGCCGGTGGCCAATCGGAAAACAACATATACCAACTGCGTCGCTCCTACGTCAGAGAAAAGAAAAACGGGCTGTGCCCCACTTTGACGGCAAATATGGGGATTGGTGGCCATAACGTGCCATTTATTCGCGACGAATGGGGAATCAGGAGACTGAGCGTTATGGAGATAGCACAACTGCAGGGGTTTGACGACATCGAATTTCCAGATATACCTGAACAAGAGAGATACCGACTGCTCGGCAACGCTGTATGCGTAAAACTAGCTCAGAAGGTCGGAGAGATTTGTGCAAAGGCGCTAGAGGAACGGGAAAACAAGGATGAATAAAATTGGCTGGCATTTCCCACCTACGGGCGGGGGCCAAGAGGACGGCTACAACGCTCCGGGCATTGCTCATTTTTCTGGCGCTCCTGTAGCAAGTTTGGCACGTGAAGTGATTCAGAACTCGCTGGATGCTCGATCCGACGTCAAAAGCCCTGTTGATATTGAATTTGAGATCCGTCGGATTAGAGGTTCAGAAATTAATGGGAGGGACCTTTTAGAAACGATATACCAATGTCTCGATGAGGCCAAAGACGACAAAAAAGCGAAGGAGGCCCTCGAAGAAGCCCGACGGTTACTGATGGAACCCGATTTGACGTTTCTGAGAGTGGCAGACTGGAACACCACCGGACTCCGGGACAAGCATTGGAGCGCGTTGGTCAAGATACAGGGCACCAGCGTGAAAAGCACGGAAGGGGCTGGAGGATCCCATGGCATCGGGAAATATGCACCGTTCGCGGTTTCCCGGCTTCGCTCGGTATTCTATTGGACCAGATTCAAAGACAGTACAGGAAATCACGAGCGCTTTCAGGGCAAATCAGTATTGATGTCACACAACACCGATGGTGAAAAAAGGCAGGGCACGGGTTTTTTTGGCCTCGTCGATGGTTGCCAACACCTTGAAGGTGAGGATATTCCAAAATTTTTCTCAAAAACCGATAGCGGGAAAATCGAAAACCGCCTGGGAACATCTCTCTGGATTGCTGGTTTTCGCGATGAACGAGACTGGCAAAGACGAATTGCCCGCAGTGTAGTTTCTAATTTTTTTGGAGCGATTATGGACAACCACTTGCATGTTCATATTGAACCCAGTGGCAATATGGAGGACAAGGGCCTTATCGATATTTCATCCAAAAATATCGACGAATGGTTTGACCATCTCAAGTCTTCCATCAAGGGTCACGACGAAGATGTCTCCGACATCACGGATGCCCAACATTTCCGGGAACTTCTTCAGAAAGAGCCTACCGTTGAAACACAAGACCTCATCTTGGGGCATTGCAAGCTGTGGATCAGAGTAGCCGAGGGTCTGCCCAGAAAAGTGGGGCTCATGCGGAAAAGTGGCATGTTGATTACCGCATCGCAATATCCAAGATTAGTCCGGTTTCATGGTTATAATGATTTCATTGCGATTTGTCGATTTGAAGGAGATGAGGGTAATGAATTGCTACGCCAAATGGAAAATCCACAGCACGACCAATTTGAGCCCGAACGACTTCAGGAGCAAGATCGCAAGCGTGGGCGCAAAGCAATAGATCAGATTACGAAATGGATACGCGATGAAATAAAAAAGTGCGCCATCCCATTAAAATCAGTTGAGCCTACAGAGATAGAGGAGTTAGCGAAACTTCTTCCTGATATTGATTGTGAAGAACCATTTGAAAGTCCGGAACCTTCTAGTGATGACGATAGGGAATCGACATTTGAGGGAGCTTCCGTGGTTAGACTTAAGCCTCGCAAGCGCTTGTCGTGGCCAATACCAGGCGATGAAGACGACGAAGACGGTCCTGGGCCAGGACCAGGGCCAGGACCGGGGCCAGGACCGGGGCCAGGACCGGGGCCAGGGCCGGGGCCGGGGCCGGGGCCGGGGCCGGAACCCAATAGAAAATCAAGAAAGCGTTACCGCATAGAAGATGTGAGGATAATTCCCGTTAAAAGAAATAAAGACCGTTTCCGTATAAGTTTAAAGGCCAAGGAAACCGGAAAGGCTCGAATTGTTCTCTCGGAAGCGGGAGATTCGGCGTTTGTCGAACGCCGTGATATTCGAACATATGCGACTGAAGGAGGTTTGTTTAATGTAAATAGTGTAAGCCTCAGACGAGGACAACGTGTTGAATTCGAGGTTGAGACGAAGCAGATGATCGGCGACCGCGCCTGGGTTATTTCTGCTGTTGGCGTGAAGCAAGAGAAATGAAGTTTGACCCTAACAAGGTATATCCTTACCCGGTGCTGCGACCCGGAAGTTCAGATTATTCGAATGCCGAGTTTCAGGTTGAATACAGAATTCAAAGAATTGAGGAAACCACGACCTTAAAAGTCGAAGCTGATTTTCAACTCAGCGATCTAACATTGTTGAATCTAATAAGCCTTGCCCACGCACAATATGTGTTACTAGTTCGCTCGGCAACTACACACCAGCGGTTAGCACGTTGTTCTCAAGAGGGCCAAATCACACTTGATTTTCGCGATGGAGGGTTGGCAGGTCTGACGGAAATTCGTGGTTTGATTACTGCTACGAGATGCCTACCGGCTCTTTCCGTACCAGGATGGCGTTCTGATTATCGTGACGCAACTTTCAATATCCCTATAGGAGCGGTCCTAGCAGAAGACGAACCAAAGGAATACTGGATAGATACCGCTGAAGAAATGCCAGTACGTTCGGTTTTTAGACTCGAAGAGAGCGACGCTATTCCTCACGGAAGATGGAGTTGTAGTCTTGATGATCAAAGAATAATTATTTTTATGTCACCAAGAGATTTTGCGATTTTCAGAAAATCTCGCAATACTTTAAATGGGACGGAAGGCGCTTCCTATATCATGAATTCGGTATATTTACCCGCTTTGCTATATGTATTACAAGAAGCAGACCAAGATGGAGAGGGTGGTGGATACGATGATTATCGCTGGTATCGTGCGCTAAATCAGTGCCTGAAAAAGGCGGGTTGTCCCTTGCTTGGTAGTGGTGAAGACCGGATTGCAGACGCACAGAAACTTCTTGATCATCCGTTTGCAACCATACCCTTTATGTCTAATGAGTTCAAGGAAAAGATATGACTCGCCTTCAATACCTAACGAACAGAGGAGTTGATGAACTACGTAGAAAAGTTCACTTACATTGCAGTTGGTATTCCAGCCCCAACCTCGATGAGCAGCCTCTTGAAACCCCAGCAGGGTGGTTGCGCGAAACCTCGATCGAAGTGACACCCCTACGCGAAGTACTTAGTGTCTCATCACCAAACCGGTCGCAAACTGACGCAGCCAATTCCCTGCGTTTGTACGGCGTTCTAAACCAACTGACTCTGCGACAAGCTGCCGATGAACGTTTCTGGGTTTGGGTCAGCCACTATGAATGCCCTCATTATGTTGCGGCAAGGTGGCTCGCATCAGATTCGATAGAGAACCCTGAAAGGATGGAAAGAAATATACTTAATCATTTTTTTGCTCGAGATGGTCGCGCACTAGTCAGAGATCATGGAGTATCCCGGCTGTGGTGGCTAGGCCACATTGCCCACAAGACCTGTCCGGCCGACCCCGAACTATTTTTGGAGATCGTGTTGCACCGGCAAGATATCCGCTCGGCACTGATCGAACGCCCATCGGTGTCCATGAACAGGGAGGTGCTCTCGAGAATCTTTTCCGTGATGCGTGAATGCTGGCAGGAGAAGGATGATAAGGGATATGAAAAGAAAGAGCGAGCAGATTTATTCAAGCGAGAAGTATTTCGCACTTGGATGACAAATCTCAACCGGCGAGGTGGCGTGGTTCTACTGGACGCGCTTCCGGAAAAGTCGATGATAGAACTGCTTCGCGAGGAAGCAGAACATGCTTTGAAGGTCTCTTGAGGGATTGACGTCGATGATCGAGATCTGGACCGACAGGTAGCCAGTCCAGCCGATCCCGATCGTGTCGCAGGCTGCGTCCGTGAGGTCGTGCGGATTGGTCATGTATTCACTGCTCATGATCGCCACCAGAATCGCTACCTGATGACTGTCATGGACCGAGGCGGACAGCGAAATGCAACTGATCTGGATGCCACACCCGCGTGAGCCGGTGGACACGACGAAACCGCGCTTCGCATCGTCGGCCAGTCTCCTTGCGCGAACCGTCTTGCCGACATGGCGGGATCCCCTTCCGCGGATCCCGCGAAGGGCCCGGACGCCGAACGGAAGCGTCTTTCCATCCATGTCCTCTCCTCTTCCGGACGAAGGATCCGGACGGCGGGACACTTCATGTGGGAAACCCGCCGCTACCCCGGCCTTCGCGGGCGAACGCGAACATCCCGAACGAGAAGCCGGACCGGTGCTGAAGCCGCGGCAGCGGCTTCGAGGACTCCCCGGCCGTGCAGGAGTCCCGCGACGGATCCGCCTGCTTCCTGACCAGACGCCCCGGACGCTGCGCTTGATGCGCGAATCCCGCATCAAGGACGCCATGACCGGATCCCGCCCCGTTGCCGCCCGGCCGCGCTGAAGCGCGGCTCCCGGCCAGGTCGCCCCCCGACGCATGCCCGAAGCCCCCCGGCTGTCCGTCGTCATGCCGGTCCTCGACGCCGAGGAGCTCGTCGGCCCCGCGATCGACGCGCTCGAGGGGGACGGGCTCGCCTGCGAGATCGTCGTCTCGGACGGCGGCTCCGCGGACCGCTCGCGCGAACGCGCCGCCGCCCGCGGCGCACGCGTGGTTTCCGGGCCGCGCGGCCGGGGAACGCAGATGCGGACCGGCCGCGCAGCGGCGAACGCCCCCTGGCTCCTGTTTCTTCACGTCGACACGTGCCCGGCCCCCGGCTGGCAGGCGGCCGCGCGCCGGTTCATCGACCGTCCGGGCAGCGGCGGCCGCGCCGCCGCGTTCCGCCTGCGGTTCGACGACGACGCTCCCCAGGCGCGGCGCGTCGAGAGGCTGGCGGCATGGCGGGGCCGGGTTCTCGGCCTGCCCTACGGCGACCAGGGGCTGCTGATCTCGGCGGAGCTCTACGACCGGATCGGAGGGTTCCGTCCGCTGCCGCTTTTCGAGGACGTCGACCTCGCGCGGCGCATCGGCCGCGGGCGGATCGAGATCCTCGACGCGGCCGCCGTCACCTCGGCCGAACGCTACCGGCGCGACGGCTGGTGGCTGCGCCCGACCCGGAACCTGCTCTGCCTCGCCCTCTACCTCGCCGGCGTTCCGCCGCGGCTGGTCGAGAGGATCTACCGGTGAGGCACGTCGTGATCTTCGCGCGCCGGCCGAGGCTGGGCGCGGTCAAGACGCGGCTCGCCGCCGATGTCGGGCCGGGCGCGGCGCTGCGGTTCTACCGGACGACCCTGGACGCGGTGGCGCGCCGCCTCGCCGCGGACCGGCGCTGGACCACGTGGATCGGCGTCACGCCCGACGATTCGGCGTCCGACGCGCGGATCTGGCCGCCCGGCGTCGGGCGCCTCGCGCAGGGAGGCGGCGACCTCGGCGCGCGCATGGCGCGCTGCATGGCGCGCTTCGGCATGAACCCCGTGGTCGTCGTCGGCAGCGACGTCCCGGACCTCTCGCGCCGCCACGTCGCGGCCGCCTTCGAGGCGCTGCGTCACGGCGATCTGGCGTTCGGCCCGTCCGGGGACGGCGGCTACTGGCTCGCGGGCGCGGCGCGCGGCGCCCGCGTCGGAGGGCTGTTCCGCGGCGTGCGCTGGTCGGGCCCACACGCGCTCGCGGACACGGTCGCGAACGCGCGGCCCGGCGTCCGGGTGCGGATGCTGGAGACGCTCGACGACGTCGACGACGGCGCGGCGCTCCGGCGCTGGCGGCGGCGTCCGGCCGCTATTCCCCGCCCTCGGTGAGGCGCGGCATGAGCTCGACGAAATTGCAGGGCCGGAAGCGGATGTCGAGCTGGTGGACCAGGATTCCGTCCCAGGCGTCGCGGCAGGCGCCGGGCGACCCCGGCAGCGCGAACAGGTAGGTGCCGCCGGCCACCCCCGCGGTCGCGCGGGACTGGATCGTGGACGTTCCGATCTTGTCGTGGGACAGCATCCGGAACAGCTCCCCGAAACCGGGTATCTCCTTGTCGCAGACCTCCCGGAACGCCTCCGGCGTGACGTCGCGCCCGGTGACCCCGGTCCCGCCCGTCGAGATCACCGCGTCGACCTCCGGATCCGCGATCCAGGCGCGGAGCCGCGCGGCGATGGCCGCGCGGTCGTCCCGGACGATCGTCCGGTCGGCGACGACGTGGCCCGCCGCCGCGACCCGTTCCTCGAGCACGTCGCCGGACCGGTCGTCGGCCCGCGTGCGCGTGTCCGACACCGTCATCAGCGCGATGTTGACGGCGACGAAGGGGATGTCGGGGTCGATGCCGGGCATTCGCGGGCTCCTCCTTCAGGTTCCGTTGGCGACGACGTAGATCGGCCGCTCCCCGGCGGCAAGCGCGTCGAGCGTCGGCGCCGGCTCGCCGAGCCGCTCCCGGTACATCCACAGGTTCGAGAGCACGCGCTCGACGAAGATCCTGGTCTCGCGCGACGGCATGCTCTCGATGAACATCAGGGGATCGGTCGCCCGGACCTTCCGGGCGTGCCTGCGCCATCGCCTGAGATTGCCCGGCCCGCCGTTGTAGGCGGCCGCGGCCAGCAGCACGTCGCCCCCGATGTTCCTGTCCTCGAGCAGGTACAGGAGGTACTTCTGGCCGAGCGTCATGTTGAGCGTCGGCTCGTAGAGCATGTGCCGGCGATGGCCCTGGAACCTCCGGCCCGAGATGAAGCCCGCGGTCGCGGGCATCAGCTGCATCAGCCCGCGGGCGCCGGCGTGGCTGACCGCCCGCGTGTTGAAGGCGGATTCCTGGCGCATGAACGCGTAGATCAGGGCCGGGTCGACCTTGAAGCCGACGCTCGGCTTCCACGCCGGCACCGGATAGAGGGCGGCGGCGGGCGCGCCCCCGGGACCGCCGTCGAGAACCGAGGCGGTGCGGAAGGCCGTGGCCGGCAGGGAAAGGCGGTCGGCGAGCGCGAGCAGGGCCGCGGCGAGCTCCGGATCCCGTCCGGACACGAACTGGCGGAGATCGAGATCCGCCCGCGCGCGGTTGCCCGCCTCCACGAGCGCGATCGCGCGCCGGCCGGCCGGAATCGAGAGCGCGCGCTCCAGCCTCGCCTGGGTCAGCGACGGGCGTTCCCGGTCGAGCAGCGGTTTTTCCCCCAGCCATCGCCGGGCGAGAATCCCGTAGAAGGTCCGCGGCGCCGCGGCCGCGAGACGCAGGAACCGGCCGGCCTCCTCGGGCCTGCCGCCCCTGACCGCGGCGCGGGCCGCCCAGAACGCCCCGGCCGTCCGGTCCCAGGTTCCGAGAAGTCCGGAGCGCGCGACCGCCGAGAAATGCTCCATCGCGGACTCGTGCCTGCCCAGCCGGAACGCCGAGAGCCCGGCGATCCAGTGGCTGTAGGGCAGCCGGTCCCCGATCCTCCCGTGCGCCACGCCGTGCGCCATCCCGTAGGCCTTGGCGGCATTGCCGTAGAAGAACCATCCGGAGGCGACGAGAGCGCGGGCAAGCTCCGATCCCGAGGCTCCCAGGGATCCGCGGTTGTCCCGGATCCAGCGCGTCGCCACCGTCAGGCGCTGCCTGTGGACCAGGCTCCGGACGTGCCGGATCGCCCTGCGCTCGGCCCTGCGGGCCGGACGGTAGCCGGCGTTCTCGACGATCGCCGGCCCGACGACGGCGACCGGTCCCGCGCGCGCCGGCCTGCGCGGCGCGCGCGCGCGGGCCGGCTTGCGGCGCAGCGCCAGCCTGTGGATGCGCCTGGCGTCGGGAAGATCGGCGTGACGCTCGAGCCACGCCGCGAGCTCGCGGTATTTCGAGCGGTACCTCGTCGGATGCAGGTAACGCTGCGCCTGCACGTGCCCGATCAGGATCCGGTTCCCGAGCCTCGCGACAAGCTTGTCGGCAGCCCCCCATTCGCCTTCCTTCTGGAGCGCGAAGATCCGCCGGTAACGCTCGCGGTCCGCGGGCGACAGCACCTCCGGAACCGCGGCATCCGCCATCGCGTCCGCCGTCGGCTGCGCGGCGCCGACGGGCCCGGCGACGGCCGCGGCCGCCGCGAGCGCCGCAAGGCCGCCGATCCGCCGCGCGATCCTGGCGAACCTGCCTGTCATCGAGCCGTGTCCCCGATCCTCCGGCCGCGAGGCGCCGGTCAGACCGCGGTCTCCTCCAGATCCCGCCGGATCCCGCGCAGATCGCGCCAGGTCTCGCGCTTGCGCGCCGGGCTGCGCAGCAAATAGGCCGGGTGGAGGATCGGGCGCGCCGGAATCGGCAGTCCCGACGACGTCTTGTAGATCTTCTTGCTGCCGCGCAGGCGCAGAATGCCCTCCTTCGTGTCGAGCAGGGCCTTGGCCGACACCGCGCCGGCAGGCACCAGAACCCGCGGCGCGGCCAGTTCCACGTGGCGCTTGGTGAACGGCAGGCACGCCGCAAGCTCGGCGGGGCTCGGGTTGCGGTTGCCCGGCGGTCGCCACGGAACGATGTTGGTGATGTAGACCCGATCGCGGTCGAGACCGATCGCCTTCAGCATCAGGTCGAGAAGCTGGCCGGCCGGACCCACGAACGGCACCCCCTGCCGGTCCTCCTCGCCGCCGGGCGCCTCGCCGACGAACATGAGCCCGGCCTCCGGGTTGCCGTCGGAAAACACGAAGTTCGTCGCCGTCTCCTTGAGCGGGCAGCCGTCGAACGCCTCGAAGGCGGCCCTGAGCTCCTCCAGCGTCGCGGCCGCGGCCGCGAGCTCGTGCGCGCCGCGGACGATCCGGTCCTGCGGCTCGAGCCTCACCGGCGCCTCCCCGCGCTTCCCGGCCGCGGCGGGCCGCGGCGGGGGCACCGCCGGGCGCAGGGGAGTTGCCGGGCGCGGGGGTTCCGGGGCCTCGAACCTGTTCACGGGCTCGTCCGCGACCGCCTCGTCGACGCCGGCGTCGAGATACCAGGCGAGAATCGCCCTCGCCTCGAGGCGGGCCGCGGTTTCCGGGGCCGGTTCCGTGGTCATCGGCGAGAGCCTCTTCTACCGCGGAGGGAACGTCCCGTGTTATACAGGAAAGCCGCCGCGGCCGCACCGTCGGCCGCGGTTCCGGACGGCCGGAGCGGACGATGGAACGGGAATTCATGGAGTACGACGTCGTCGTCGTCGGCGCCGGTCCGGCCGGGCTGGCGACGGCGATCCGCCTGCGCCAGCTCGCCGAGGAGCGCGGGACGGACCTTTCGGTCTGCGTTCTCGAGAAGGGGTCCGAGGTCGGCGCCCACATCCTGTCGGGCGCGGTGTTCGAGCCCCGCGCGCTCGCGGAACTGCTCCCCGACTGGAAGGAGCGGGGCGCGCCGCTCGCGACCCCGGCCGCCGAGGACCGGTTCCTGTTCCTCACCAGGTCGGGATCGGTGCACCTGCCGACGCCGCCGCAGATGGACAACCGCGGCAACTACGTGATCAGCCTCGGCAATCTCTGCCGGTGGCTCGGGGAGCAGGCCGAGGCAGCGGGGGTCGAGATCTACCCCGGGTTCGCCGCCGCCGAGATCCTGCAGGACGGGGACGGCCGCGTCGCCGGCGTCGCCACGGGGGCGATGGGGATCGGTCGCGACGGCGAGCCGACGGCGAATTTCCAGCCGGGAATCGAGCTCCGGGCCCGCCAGACGGTCCTCGCCGAGGGGTGCCGAGGCTCGCTGACCGGGGAGCTCTCCGCGCGGTTCGGCCTTCGCGACGGCGCGGAGCCCCAGACCTACGGCATCGGCCTCAAGGAGCTCTGGGAGGTCGACCCCGCCCGGCACAGCCCGGGGCGCGTCGTCCACACCGTCGGGTGGCCGCTCGACCGCGCGACCTACGGAGGCTCGTTCCTCTACCATCTCGAGGACGGCCAGGTCGCCGTCGGCTTCGTCGTCGGGCTCGACTACGAGAACCCGCATCTCGACCCGTTCGGGGAATTCCAGCGTTTCAAGACCCATCCCGCGATCAGGCCGACCCTGGAGGGCGGCCGCCGCGTCGCCTACGGCGCGCGCGCGATCAACGAGGGCGGCTTCCAGTCGATCCCGAAGCTGGTCTTTCCCGGCGGCGTCGTCGTCGGCTGCGCCGCGGGATTCGTCAACGTGCCCAAGATCAAGGGCAGCCACACCGCCATGAAATCCGGCATGCTCGCCGCCGAGGCGGTCTTCGACGCGCTCGCCGACGGCGCCGCCGAGGCCTCCGGCTACGAGCCCGCCCTGAGATCGAGCTGGATCTGGGACGAGCTCCGCCGGGTGCGCAACATCCGCCCCGCGTTTCGCCGCGGCCTGTGGGCGGGCCTCGCCCATGCCGCCGTCGACACCTACCTGCTGCGCGGGCGCGCGCCCTGGACCCTCCGCCACGGCGAGGATCACGCGAGCCTGCGGGAGGCGGCGCGGGCGCCCGCGATCGACTACCCCAGGCCCGACGGCGTCGTCTCCTTCGACAGGCTGTCGTCGGTGGCGCTCTCGAACACCAACCACGAGGAGAACCAGCCGCCCCATCTCACGCTCCGGGACGACAAGGTGCCGGTGGCGGTCAATCTCGAGCGCTACAACGCGCCCGAGGAGCGCTACTGCCCGGCCGGGGTGTACGAGATCCTGCGCGACGCCGACGGTGCCAACCCACGGTTGCAGATCAACGCCCAGAACTGCGTGCACTGCAAGACCTGCGACATCAAGGATCCCACCCGGAACATCCGCTGGGTGACGCCGGAGGGCGGAGGCGGGCCGAACTACCCGAACATGTAGGCGGCTGGTTCCGGGAACGGCCGCGACGGGCGGGATCGCGGCGGCCGGCGAGGCCGGGGTCGACGATCGCCGCGCGATCGGCGGCAATGGCACGAAGGGCCGCTTGCGGTTAACGGGCTCCCCGGAAGACGGTTCCGGGACGTCGATCCAGCACGGCAACGGCATCGTCGACCGCGCCATGTCCCGGCAAGGGGAGCGAGAGGGAAAGATGTTCACGGGAAAGACCGGCCGGGCGACGACGGACTGGAGCCTCGGCACGACGGCTGGAAGCGGAAGCGCCGAAACCGGGGAAGAGGCTCTTCTGGCGAGCGTCGAGGCCGCGATCAGACGGGCGCTGGCGGATCGCGGTCCGGGAACCGGTCCGGGCGCCGACGCCGGGGCAATCGGGAACCGGCCGGAATCTCTCGACACTCACACCTGGATCAACCGGGCGGTCCTCCCCGTTGCGAGCCTGCCGCCGACGGCACCCGCGCCACGCATGACCACTCTGTGCGCGTTGCAGGAATGGGAGGGGTACGTGGTTGCCATCGAGGAGGACGCTTTCGTGGCCCGGTTGGTCGACGTGACGGCGGGCGCGTCGCATGAAAGCGAGGAAGCCTTCATTCCCATGGAGGAGATCTCCGCCCATGACGCCGCCGGCCTGGCGATCGGCGGCATCTTTCGCTGGGTGATCGGACATGAGCGCTCTCCCGAGGGAGCCTCGAAGCGCGTGTCCCGGATCGTCTTCCGCGACCTGCCGCGGATGACCGACGACGACCTTCGCGCCGCCGGGAAGTGGGCGCGCAGGATGACATCGGCGCTCGATCGGTGACGAACGGGAAGAGCCCGCCGGCAGACGAGGAATCCCGACTCACGCTCCGCGGCCCGGACCAAGGGGAAAGCATCGTCCCGCATGTCGGCGATTCCGGTCGGATCGTTGCCGGTTCCCGTCTCGCTCCCCGTGGAAGCCGGGAGCCCCGAGCCGTCCCGGAAGCGTCGGCATCGATCCGGCCCGAGACATCGCGCTGATCGAGCTTGCCGCAGATCGCGAGCGCGTCGCCGAGATCCAGCGCGATCAGCTCGGCCGGGAGGTCGCTGGCGAGCCCCTTGATGACGATGCGGCCTCTGCCGCACCTCGGTCTCGACGCCGTGGGTCGGCACGAAGCGGAAGCCCGGTTCGCCGGGCAGGATCCGCGCGGTCATGTCGGGGAGCCTCCCCGTGGAGTCCGGTGCGGCAGCCGGCGGGTCCGTCACGGCGTGCGGCCGCCTCGCCGCCGGTCCGCCGGCATTGACATCCGGCGCATCCTGACCGGTCTCCTGCCCGAACCGAAAGCCGCGAACCGGGGTGTCGCGTATCAACCCCGACACCCGAAACCGCCCGAACACGGTCCGGACCGTCCGCAATCGGGGTTCGCGGGATCGTCCCGCCGTGCCACGGCATGCCGCTTGCAGGCGGTCTCGCCACAAGGCATGATGATCCTCCATCATGCCGGTCTGCATTGATGGTCTGCATTGATGAAGACGCTTCATGCTGAAATCATCCGACGGTTTCCAAGACAGCTTTCCGGCGCATTTTCCACCGAACTGCCGCCAAGGTCATGACGATGGGAGAAGTGACGGACTCCTCCAGGGCCGAGGGCGGAACGGCCGGCCGGCCGGTTGTCGAACGGGGACATGCAGGCTTGAATACCGGCGTTGAGCGGTGGTTCGGAAGGGCTGGAACCGACCGACGGACGGCGGTGAACGCAGTGGCCTCCGTCCGGGGAAACGGGCAAGCAGCGGGCGAACGATGACGGTGCCGACGATATTCGAATCCTGCCGTCCGCGCAGCGACATCCTGACGGGTGCCGTGACGGAGGCCGACTTCGCGGCGGATCTGGCGCGGGTGGTGGTTGGCAAGGGAACGGACGATTATGCCAATCCGGTCCGCTTCTTCGCCAACACCTACCCTACAAGGGGCCTCAAGAATCTTCTGGCGAATGTCTGCGGCCGGCTGAGCGGCGCGGGCGGCGAGGCCGCGTCGATCTTCCGTCTCGACACGTCCTATGGCGGAGGAAAATCGCACGGGCTGATCGCGTTGTGCCACGCCGCGCGCAGCGGCGGCGACGTCCCGCGCATCGAGGAGTTTGTCGACCCCGGGCTGATCCCGAGTGCTCCCGTGCGCATCGCTGCCTTCGACGGCGAGAACGCCGACCCGGCCAACGGACGCCGGATGGAAGGAGGACATCTCGCCTACACCCCGTGGGGCGAGATCGCTTCGGCCCTCGCCGGAAGCGACGGATACGAACGAGTGCGCAAGAGCGACGAGAGCGGAGTCGCTCCGGGTGCCGAGACGCTGCGCGAGCTGTTCGGGGGCGAACCGACGCTCATCCTGCTGGACGAACTGTCGGTGTACCTTCGCAAGGTCGGAAAACTCGGGGGCGCCCGCGACCAGCTGACGGCTTTCCTGACCTCGCTGTTCAAGGCCGTGGAGGGCACGCCCAACGCGGTTCTCGTCTACACGCTGGCGATCGGCAAGGACGGGCGTGCCAACGATGCCTATCGTGACGAAAACCAGTTCATCGCGGACGGCATGGCGGAAGCGGAGAGCGTGTCCGCGCGCAAGGCGACATTGCTCAATCCAACGGAAGACGATGAGACGGCTCAGGTGCTTCTCCGGCGCCTGTTCGAATTCATCGACCCGACGGCGGCGGAGACCGTCGCGGACGCCTGCCGCGCGCAGTGGAACGCCCACAGGGGCGACTTGCCCGAGTTCGCCTCCCGGCCGAAGACCCTCGAGGAGTTCCGTTCCGGCTATCCCCTGCACCCCGAAGTCCTGGAGACCCTGACCGCGAAGACGGCAACGCTCGGCAACTTTCAGCGAGTGCGGGGAATGCTGCGGCTTCTGGCACGCACCGTGGCCCATCTATGGACAGTCAGGCCCGCCGACGCGACGGCGATCCATCTGCATCACATCGATCCGGGCCACGAGCCGATCCGCCAGGAGATCGTGACCCGCCTCGAACAGTCGGCGTTCTCGCCCGCCGTTTCCCGAGACGTGTCGGCAGGGCCGGCTGGCGCGGCGGCGTTGGCCGAGGAGATCGACACCCGGCATTACGGGGGACTTCCGCCATACGCTTCCTATGTCGCCCGCACCATCTTCATGCACACGCTTGCATTCAACGAACCGCTCAAGGGGATCTCTCCGGAACGGCTGCGCTACTCGGTGCTGGGTCCGGCGCTGGACATCAGTTTCGTCGAGGACGCGCGCGTGAAGTTCCTTGCCGAGTCCGCCTACCTCGACGACCGCCCCGGCGCGCAGATGCGCTTTCTCGCCGAGGCGAATCTGCGCCAGATGATCCGGCGGGTGGAAGAGCATGTCGACGCCAGCGAAGCGCGAGCGGAGTTGAACGATCGGATCCGCGAAGTGTTCGGCGGCCGGGTGCTCTACGCCGTGCCGTTTCCCGGCGGTCCGTTCGACATCGCCGATGACGTGGCGGACGGACGCCCGAAACTGGTGATCCTGGGATGCGAGGCCGTGGCCATCGGGCCCTCCGTCGAACGCGTACCCGAATTGATCGAACGCATGTACTTGAGGAAGGGCGCCGAGGGATCCGCCTTGCGCACGCTTCGCAACAACCTGATCTTCGTGGCCGCGGACGAAGTTCGCAAGGAGGACATGCGCCGCAACGCCTTCCGTCGACTGGCGTTACAAGAAATGAAGAAGCCGGAGCGTCTCGTCGAACTCGCCGAGCACCAGCAGGCCAAGGTGCGCGAGATGGAGCAGCGGTCGGAGCAGGAACTCGCGCTCGCCATCCAGCAGTGCTATCGGCACGTGTTCTACCCGTCGCGCAACCGCATCGACGCAAGCGACATCGATCTGGCGCACACGGCAATCGACACGCACTCCGCTTCCGACCGGCCGGGGGCGGGGCAGCGGCAGATCGTGCGGACGCTGCGCGACCTGAACAAGATGCGTTTGTCGGAGGACAAGCCGGATTCGCCCGCCTCCGTACGCGACCGGACACCGCTCAGGAAGGGGGAACTCTCGGTTCTGGCGTTGCGGGACGAGTTCCGGCGCGATCCGGCCCTGCCGATCCTGGTGGGCGACGACATTTTCGTTCGCGGCGTGAGGCAGGGCATCGAGCAGGGCGAGTACGTGTACCGGCACGGAGACCTGCTGTTCGGTCCGGACGACGCGGCGGCCAGGATCGACATCGACGAGCAGTCGATGCTTTTCACGATGGCCTATGCCAAGAAAAAGGGCATCTGGCCAAGGCAGCCGCCACCTCCCCCACCGCCACCCCCTGAGGGGGGGGGGGGTCGGACGGTACTAACGGCCCCGATCCCGCGACCGGTCCGTTCGCGGCCGAGGGAGTTCTCCGGGAAGCACTCGTAGAGCTCTGGGAGAAAGCCCGCTCGAAGGAAGTCGAGGCCATTGCCTCGCTGAGTATCCGCATGTTCGAGGAGGGCGACGCGTTCAGGCTTCTTGGTTCGGTGGGCGCGGTCTCCGGTGCCAGGAAGATCGTGACCTTCACCGGCCAGTACGAGACCCGCGACCAAGGAACGCTCGAACTGGTGTTCCGGGGTTCGGTGGAGGATGCGCAGCCGGTCCGCGAATTCCTGGAGCCGCAACTTCGGGACGCCGGTTCCAAGGATATCCAGGCCGGGTTCGAGTTGACCTTCGACGACGGACTGGCACTGAACGACAACACTGCTGAGAAGCTGACCGAACGGCTCAGCCAGTTCTCGAGCGGCGCTGCACATGTCACCGCAAAGGTCATGGCGTAAATGGCGCGGCTGGAACGCATGTCCAGTGTCGAGACGCCGGACTCCGCGCCGCGCTACGAGTTGCGGGTACGGCGCCATGGGCCGGTGGACGCCGGGTACGAGATCTGGCAACTGCCCGCGCCCGCTTCACCGCACGTGACCTGTGCGTTGCGCGTTGCCGGACTTCGAGGACGCAATCTCGAGCTGGTGGAGCATCTGGTGCTGAGGAGGCTCTCGCGAGCCGGCGTCAGGCTTGGACGGTCTGCCGACGCCACGAGGCGGGGCTATGCGCTGACGGAGGATCTCGCCCTGATGCTGGGCCTCATCTTCCGCGCTCTCGCGCCGATGCGCAGCCGCGAGAACATGAGAGCGGTGTCCGAGGGGATCGAGTCGATGGGACGCGAGGAGGCGGCCTACTGGCTGGGAATGGCGATGCACCGCAAGCGCCCCCGCAGGGTGCTGACCGCGTTGCGCATCATGCTGACCGAGCCGAAACGGTAATCGGAGAAGCCCGATGCGGATCGATCCCGAAACCAGCGGCGTAAGCGTCGTGTTGCCGGGAAGCTTCAACCCGGTGGTCTTCGCGCCGGCCTTGTTTGCGCTCCATGGTCTCCTGCCCAGGCACGCAGCGGACAATGCCGAACTGCAAGTCGCCCATCCAGCTCTGACCGCGTTTTCCACGGATTGGCTTCGTCTTCAGGTCACGGCGGACCGTTTCCGGGCTAGCACTCAAATGGCTCCGCATGTTCGTCACGCGACTTCTTGGTACGCCTGTTCGAGGAACAGTTGCGCCATATGCCCCTCACGGCGCTTGGCATCGATCGTGAAGTCCACTCTTGGGTGGCCATCCGCAAATTGCGGCCCCGGTGGATCCATGGGGGTGGTGGAAGGGCGAACTCGAACTGGACGGCGATTACGGCGGAGTGGCTTCGCTGGCCATGGTGCAGCGCCGGGGGCCGGCCGGATGGCGGAGAAGTGCACGTGATGGTCGAGCCGTCCCGCCACACCGGCGACGATCGCATCGGAATCTACGCCTGACACGCCGATGCGCGACACCCGCTTGATCGAGCGTTGGCTGCCGATCACGGTTCTTGGCATCGAAAGCGTCCGTGAACGGACGCCTATGACGCCTTTCCCCGCCCCGAATCGTCTGCATGTCTGGTGGGCACGGCGGCCGCTGGTTGCGTCGCGCGCCGCCGTTCTGGCTTCCCTGCTTCCGGCGGACGCAGATCGCGAGAAGTTTCTGCATGTGCTGGGCATCCATGGCGATCCGGTCACCACGCGCAAAAGGATCGATGCCGCACGTCGGCGTGGCAGACGTTTCGAAGGTCAGGCGTACAGCTATGCCCGAGCATTTGGTCATGTTCCCGATGAGGCCGATGTTAAGTGGGTTACTGCGGCTCTGGGTGCATCCCCGAAAGACTGCGCTGCTTTGGATCCGACTGCCGGTGGAGGCAGCATTCCCTTCGAAGCAGTCCGCGTCGGCGCCAGGGTTGTTGCAAACGATCTGAACCCGGTTTCAGCATTGATTATGCGTGCAACCGTGGAGTGGTCCTTACGATACGGGCACGACCTCGGACCCGAATTTTCTGCATTGGCGAGACGGTTCGTTCACATGAGGGAAGGTCGACTTGCACCTTGCTTTCCCGAGGAACCTGAACCGGACGCCATATCGACCAATTTCATCTGGGCGCGCACGATCGCCTGCCCCTACTGCACCGGCCTTGTCCCGCTCTCCCCGAACTGGAGGCTGGCGCCGGGCGGAACGGGAGTGCGGTTGCAACCGGTCTTGGCTTCGGGTCCAGGCTCCGAAGGCCGGGCCTGTTCGTTCGAGATCGTGAAGAGTACGCGAGAGCAGTCGCCGGGAACGGTGTCCAAAGGCAACGGAGCCTGTCCGTATCCGGATTGCGGACGCGTCATCGACGGCGACGAGATCAAGCGCCAGGCGCAAGCCGGAGACATGGGGCAACAGCTTTACGCCGTCGTCTACAAAAAGCGTGTGCCGGGGAAGATTCTCAAATCCGGCAGGCGCGGCAAGGACAGGTGGGAGCGCGGCTATCGAGCGCCGCGACCCGAGGACGACAACAGTGACGACATCGCGGCCCGGCTCGCCGAAAAGCTACCGGAGTGGGATGCGCTCGGCATGGTGCCGAGCGAGACGTTCCCCGAAGTCAGCAACGACGATCGCCCCATCCAGTACGGCATGCCGCTCTGGCGCGACCTGTTCTCGCCGCGCCAGCTTCTCTGCCATGGGACCAGCGTCGAGGTTTTCCGCGAGATGCTGGAAACCGATCGGGCGAACGGGGAACTGACCGAAGTTCGCCGCGCAGCGTACGGGTATCTGGCGCTCTCGCTGGACAAGCTGCTGAACTACAACTCTCGCATGACTCGTTGGCAAGCCAACCGCGAAGTTCTGATTGGCTCATTCGACCGTCATGATTTCTCGTTCAAGTGGTCCTACGGGGAGATGACTCCGTTGATCGCCGGAGTCGGCCACGACTGGGCCATTGCCCAGACCGCCAAGTGCATCGACGAGCTGGTTGCGCTCGTGCGTCCCGGTGCAGTCGGCGACAACGACGACCTGTTCGTCGTCGCGGGAGCGGCGGAGTATACGCCGCCGCCGATCACGGTCACCTGCAAGCCGGCAGACAGCCTCGACCATATCAAGGACAGCAGCATTGACGCCGTGGTCATGGACCCGCCCTACTACGACAACGTCATGTACGCCGAACTGTCGGACTTCTTCTATGTCTGGCTCAAGCGCACGGCCGGTCACGTCTTCCCCGATCTGTTCCGGCGCAATCTGGCCGACAAGGACAACGAGGCCGTCGCGAATGTCGCGCGCTTTCGAGGCGAAAAGGACGCCAGGGCGCTGGCGGGCCGGGATTACCAGAAACGCATGGCCTCGATCTTCACCGAGTGCCACCGGGTGCTGAAACCCGACGGCATCATGACGCTCATGTTCACGCACAAGGCGACGGGGGCATGGGACGCGCTGACCAAGGGGTTGATGGAAGCGGGTTTCGTCATCACGGCGTCGTGGCCGATCAACACGGAAGCCGGGGGAAGCCTACACATTCGGAACAAGGCCGCAGCCAACAGCACGGTCTTTCTGGTGTGCCGCCCACGCGTCCTCGAGGCCGCCTCCGGTGACGGCGTCTACTGGGAAGATGTGGAACCGGGCGTGGCGAAGGCGGTTCGCCGGCGGATCGAGGAGTTCCAACAGGCGGGAATCTCCGGGGTCGATCTCTATCTCGCCTCGTTCGGCCCGGCTCTGGAGGAGTTCTCCCGCCACTGGCCGCTCAAGCGCGGCACGCCGCGCGAGTTGCCGCAGGAACGTCGACGGCGGCGGCAGCAGGAGCTGTTCGAGGAGGAATGGGATCCATACGCTGCAACGCCCGAGGATGCGCTCGACGCCGCGCGACGCGAGGTCAAGCGGTGGCGTCTGGAGCAGTTGACCGATCTCAAGGCCGATGCCGACCTCGATCCGGCCACCGCATTCTTCGTGCTCGCCTGGGATGCCTTCAAGGCGCCCGTGTTTTCCTACGACGAGGCGTTGCGACTCGCCCGCGCCGTGGGCACAGATCTCGACGGCAATGTCGTGGGGAGGCTTGCAGGCAAGAAGAGCAGCGACATTGTCCTGTGGGACAGTGCGCACCGGGCAGCGAAAGGAGCGCTGGGCCCCGCCGACGGCTCGCGCGGGATGATCGATTCCATCCACCACGTCGCGAATCTGGCGCGCATGCGTTCGCTGGAAGCCGCCAGGGAACTGCTGGCAGGCGCCATGATCGACCAGGATCCCCGTTTCATTGCCGCCTTCAAGGCGGTGCTTGAGGTCTTGCCGGTTTCCCGGGCCTTCACGGGCGTCGATCTGGAGGGCGAGACGGCGGCCTTCGGAAGCGACTTCGAGGTTCTCGAGAATCTGAGACGCCTGGCCTACGGCAAGCGGGTCGACGAACCGGAGCAGCTCAGGCTCTGGCGCGACGACGAATCCTGACCATGCTGCGGGACCACTCATGGCGCTTCAAGTACACCACCGGGGATGGCGATCTGGTCCGACGTTTCTATGTTCCCGCGCTTGAGGACGCCAAGCGTTACGACCGGCTGACCGGGTACTTCAACGCCGGAGCTCTCGCGCTTGCGGCGCGGGGAATCGAAGGTCTGGTGCGCAACGACGGCCGCATGCGCCTTGTCGTCGGCTGCACCCTGGACCGACCCGAGATCGAGGCGATTGCCAAGGGCGAGGAACTCCGCGACCGCGTCGAACATCGTCTGACCGGCCTGCCCCTCGCTCCGCCGGATCCGGAAGCAGCCGACGCGCTGGAACTGCTGGCCTGGATGGTTGCACACGGGTTTCTGGAGGTAAAGATCGCGGTCCCTTGCGACGCCGACGGCACACCGATCCCGGAGAGCGCCCTCTTTCACGAGAAGACCGGGATCGTCGAGGATCGCAACGGGGACAGGCTGGCATGGACCGGGAGCCTGAACGAGACCGGAGCCGGCTGGCAAGGCAACTGGGAGAGCATCAGCGTCTGCACGAGCTGGGGAGCCGAACCGGCGCGGGTCGATGGAGAAGAGGAGAGTTTTGCAAGCATCTGGGCGGGGAAGTCCCGGCACCTGATCGTGCTGGACGTGCCGGAGGCAGTGCGTCGCGAACTGCTGGGTTTCATGCCGAAGACAGGCAAGCCGACACGCCTTGAACCGGGGCCGGAAGACGATTTGCGCGACCGGATCTGGGCGTTCATCCGGGAGGCGCCATCGCGCTCCTCCGGTGGCGAGCGGGTCGGCGAGGCGACTGCGGCCGTCAGTCCCTGGCCGCACCAGGCGAGGGCGTTCGAACGCCTTTACGGGAACTGGCCGCCCCGGCTCCTTGTCGCGGACGAGGTGGGGCTGGGAAAGACCGTTCAGGCCGGGCTGCTGTTGCGTCAGGCGTGGCTCGCCAAGCGCGCCCGACGGGTGCTGATCCTGGCGCCCAAGGCCGTGCTCGGACAATGGCAGATCGAGTTGCGGGAGAAGTTCAACCTCAACTGGCCGATCTACGACAAAGGCAAGCTGACGTGGTATCCGTCGCCAGCGTTGCGGAACCGCAACGAGCGCGATGCCGGGCGCGAGGACTGGCATCGCGAACCCGCGGTGATCGCGTCGAGCCAGCTGATGCGCCGCAGCGACCGCGCCGCGGAACTTCTCGAACGGGCCGAGCCTTGGGATCTGGTGGTGCTCGACGAGGCGCACCACGCCAGGCGCCGCGGCGCGGGCAGCCAGAGCGAAGGCGGTCCAAACACCCTGCTCAAGCTCATGCGGGGCCTGAAGGATCGCACGCAGGGGCTGGTCCTTCTGACCGCGACGCCGATGCAGGTGCATCCCGTAGAAGTCTGGGATCTTCTTGACCTGCTCGGCCTGCCGCACGAATGGAGCTCGCGAGCGTTTCTCGAATTCTTCGACGACATCGAACAACAGGATCCTTTGCCTCCGGCCATGGAGCGGATGGCCTCGCTGTTCCGGTCGGCCGAAAACGCTTGCGGCAGGTTAGATGCGCCCGAGACGCAACGCGTCACCGGCCTCTCTTCTCTGAAGGCCAAGAAGATCCTCCGCGCATTGCGCGACGACGCGACTGTTCCACGCCGGAAGCTGGAGACTGAAGAACGCAGGGCAGCTGTCAAGATCATGCGGGCGGGAACGCCGATGCGCTGGCTGGTCTCGCGAAACACCCGTGGACTGCTGAAACGCTACTTCAGCATGGGGATGACGACGACGCCGATTGCGGAGCGCCAGGTCCAGGATCGCTTTCTGGAGATGACAGGCGAGGAACGGAGCATCCACGACGCTGTCGAGGACTACATCGCCGGCACTTACAGCCGGGCCAGTGACAGGGAACGCTCGGCTGTCGGGTTCGTCATGACGGTCTATCGCCGCAGGCTTGCCAGCAGCTTCGGGGCGTTGCACGAAACGCTGCGCAAACGCCGCGACGCGATTGACGCGGGCGGGCACGCGAAACTCTTCGGCCTCGACGAGGATTTGCCGGACGACGAAGCGGCGGACGAGATGATCGATGCCGAAGAGGCAGCCGGACTCGAACGGAGCGCACTCGCCCACGAGCAGAAAGCCGAAATCGACGGCCTGCTTGACGCCATCGGCCGGCTACCGCCGGACAGCAAGCTTGGCCGTCTCAGGAGCGTTCTGCGCGAGCTACGCCAGGACGGCTACGACCAGGCAATGGTGTTCACCCAGTACACCGACAGCATGGACTTCCTTCGCGAGGCGCTGCTCGAGGACGCCGAATGGAAACTGCTCTGCTTCTCCGGGCGCGGCGGTGAGGTGCCCGGGACCGGCAGCGACTGGGCCAAGATCGGCAGGGACGATGCGAAGCGTCGGTTCAGGGACAAGGAAGCCGACGTTCTGTTGTGCACCGACGCCGCCGCCGAGGGTCTGAACTTTCAGTTCTGCGGCGCACTGGTCAATTACGACATGCCGTGGAACCCCATGCGTGTCGAGCAACGCATCGGGCGCATCGATCGGCTGGGCCAGGAAAACAACACGATTCGCATCGTCAACCTGCACTACGAGGGAACGATCGAGACCGACATCTATCGATCCCTCCGGAAACGCATCGGCCTGTTCGAGTCCGTGGTGGGGCGCTTGCAGCCCATCCTTGCCCGGCTGCCCAGGAAGATAACGCAGAATGTTCTTGCCGGAGAAAGTCGCGACGCGCCCGAGCGCGCAGATCTCGTCGAGGCCATCGAACGCGAGACGGATGAACACCGGAACGGGGGGTTCGATATCGACGCGATCATGGACAGCGACCTCGTCATGCCGGAACGTCCGCAGTCGATCGTGACGATGGAGGATCTCGATCGAATCGTCGCATCGACCGGCCTCATGGCACCCGATATCGAGATCCGGCCGATGGGACACCGCGAATACAGCCTGTTGGCACCCGGCATGACCACACCCCTGCGGATCACGACGGACCCGGCATACTACGAGAAGCACGCCGAAAGCCTGGAGTTCTGGTCGCCCGGCAACCCCCTGTTCGTTCCACCGGAGTCTGCCTCTCCGGTTGAGAAAACGCCTCCGGACAAGACGCTGAAAGCCATTCTCGACGACGGCTAATCGCCGTCGGCGTTGGATCGGCCGCAGGCTTGGTAAAGCCGAAACGACGAGCCGCTCCGGTTTTGTGCGCCTCGGCGCCAACCATCTCGTGACGGACGGGAAGAGCGCTCCCGAGACCTGCGGGATCCTTGCCACCATCGACCGGGGACGCGACGCGGCCGACCGCTTCCGCGAAGAGATCGACAAGGTCCGCGGACGCATCGAGCAGCGCCTCACCGCTTCTGCGGGGAGAACTGCGACTCGGCGGAGAGCTTCGTTCTGCTCGTCGACGAACACGAGCAGCGCCCGGCGCTGATAGCCGAGGCGTCGCGCAGCATGCATGCGAGGCCCGAACGGCGTCGGCATCTCATCGAACCGCCGTTCCATCTGGAAAGCCACCGCTACCGGACCCGCCAGGTGGCGGACTGGATCGCTGAACTAGTGGGGCCGCTCGGGGCGATCTGGACCGACCCGGCCGCTTGGCCCGAGAACGAGGGTGTTCCGCCGGCACTTCGGGCATCGGCCCAGTCTCGTCAGCCGCCGAAGTGGCATCTGCTCTTTAATTTTTTCAGAATTTCCTAGAATAAGGTCTTTACATTCCTCCATGTGTGGGCCATATTGATTCTTGCGAAGAGATCAAACCGGTTCTCACAGGAACGGAACGCTATGAACATCATGCAGATTTTCCAGCGGTTTCCCACTCAAGAGAGCTGCATCAAGCACCTGGAAGCCGCGCGCTGGCCGGATGGCCCGCGCTGCCCCTACTGCGGATCGGACAACACCGCGCCCAACCAGCACCGTCACCGCTGCTACAACTGCAAGACCGGTTTTAGCGTCACGGTCGGCACGATCTTCCACCATACCCATCTGCCGCTGCAAAAGTGGTTCCTAGCGATCACTCTCAAGCTGAACGCCAAGAAGGGTCTGTCGGCGCTGCAACTGTCCCGCGACATCGAGGTGAACAAGAACACTGCCTGGCGGATCACGATGCAGATTCGCAAGGCCATGTCGCAAGCTGAACACCGCCACATGCTCACCAGCATCGTCGAAATGGACGAGACCTACCTCGGCGGGAAGCCCCGTAAAGGCACGAAGGGCGACGGCAAGGACGGCAAGCACAAGCCCGGTCGCGGCACCAAGAAGGCTCCCGTGGTCGGCGCTGCCGAGCGCGACGGGAAGGTGACGGCCAATTCCGTGAAGAAGGGCAAGATGAAGGGCCACCACATGCGCGTCTTCGTCCGCGATCGCGTGGATACGCCCAAGGCCAGCCTGATTACCTATAAGTACGAGGCATCATACTTGGGCATGTCGAAGATTCTACCCCACGCCGTCATGAAGTACGCCATCAGGTACGTGGACGGCAATATCCACACCGACACCATCAAGGGCTTTTGGGCGCTGCTGAAGCGTGGGATGTTCGGCCCGTTCCACAGCGTCAGCCGTCGCCACTTGCAGCGCTACGTGGATGAGTTCTGCCACTGTTACAGCCTACGGAACACCGATCCCCTGGCAGCCTTCAACCTGACCATCAACCGCGGCCTGGGATTAGCGCAATGAGCAAGAAGGCACTGAAGGTCATCGCGGGCGCGCCGGACAGGCCGCTTGTCATAGCCGGGATCAAGATTGACTGTTACGTCCTGGAGGACGAAACGAGGGTATTGAGCCAGCGCGGCTTGTTCGCCGGCGTCAATGTGACGCGGGGCGGCCCAAGGGGGCAGTCGGACCTTAGCGCCGAAATCCCCCGATTTGCCAGTCAGAAGTGGCTGCAACCGTACATTTCCAATGAGTTAGCCTTGACGCTCAAATCGCCGGTTTTGTTCAAGTCGCCTTTGGGACCATCGGTCTACGGTTATCCCGCCCCGCTCTTGGTAGCGCTCTGCAACGCGATCATCGAGGCACAACGGGACGGGGCCACCACAGCACGACAGGCCGCAATCACCGAACGGGCGATGACGCTGGTTCAGGGGTTGGCGACGGTCGGCATCATCGCCTTGGTGGACGAAGCGACCGGCTATCAGCGCATCCGCCAAGAGAAAGCGCTGGCAACGATCCTCGAAAAGTTCATCGCCAAAGAGCTTCAGCCTTGGACTCGGACCTTCCCCTACGAGTTCTATGCCGAGATATTCCGGCTGAAAGGCTGGCCCGGCCCGGACGGGGTAAAGCGTCCATCCGTCATTGGACGCTACACCAATGACATCGTGTATTCGAGGCTGGCCCCTGGCGTGCTCCAAGAGTTGCAGGCCCGCACTCCCAAGCTCCCCAGCGGCAACCGACGCAACAAGTACTTCCAGTGGTTCACGCCGGACTTCGGGCATCCGCGGCTACGCGAGCACCTGCACGCCGTAATCGCTCTTATGAAGGCGTCTACGACCTGGGACGGGTTCCAACGTGCCCTGCGCCGCGCGTTTCCCAAGGTGAACGAGCAGATCCCACTCGCGCTAGAAGACGACGAATGAAGGGAGATGGACAGATGGCGCCCCAACGACTCTTTCCATTCTGTTTCTGGCGATGGATGCAAATTCCTACGACACTTGACCGTGATTCCTGCCGCACTTGACCGAGATTCCTGGCATTTGATCGTCGGACGGCACCTGGGTCCGCCGCCCTGGCGTGGTGCCCGGCATGCCGGAAGATTCTCCGGCACCGTCACGGGCTGGGGCAGACGCGGGCGCAGATCGCGACCGCAACGGGGGGAGCGCGGGCACGGTCTCGCACGTTCTCGAGCGGGCGGCGGCGGGACTGTCCTGGCCGCTGCCGGACGGTCTCGACGGCGAGGCGCTCCGCGAGCGGCTTTATCCGGGCGTGCCGCGGACGGTCGAGCGGCGCGCGAACGCGTTCGCCGCGGTCTTCCTCATGCCGAAGGACGGCGTCCGCGACGCGTTGCGAAACCGCGGCAAGGGTCTTCCGGGCCGCCGGGAGCGGACCGTCTTCGACGCCGCCGGCGGGGATTCTTTCGAGTCGGAGATCCGTTCGCCGGCGGGTTCCCGGCGCGTCACCTGCAAGGACGTCGCGACGGTCGCGCACCGCTTCGGCGTGAGCTACCAGGCCGCCCTCCACCGTCTGACGAGCCTTCGGCACGTCCCCCGCCGGGAATCCCGGGATCTCCTGGAACAGGAGGGGCTCGGACACGGGTACCTGAAGGCCCTCGGCATGTTCGACGAGGTCGGCGAACGCGAGCCGCGCCGGCGCCGGGACCGCGAACTCCGCGGCGGGATCGCCCATCTCGCCGTCGAGGCCTGTCGCCGGGAGAGGATCTCGCGCGGTCGCGTCCTGGAGCTGGGCGGGACGCTCGGCATCGACGGCGACCTCCTGCTTCGACTCGCCGAAGCGGCGCGCGGGGAGTGACCGTTCCGCGGCGACGGGCCGGCGGCACCCGTGACGGACGTCCCGGTCCCGACGAACCTCCCCCGCATCGGCCGCAGGGATCCCGTCGCCGGCCGCTCCCGCGACCTCGCCGCCACCGCTCGCGGCGCCGCGGAAGCCCCCGATCGCCATCACGGGCGGCGGCAAAGGCTCGGCGCAGCCGCCTCCTGGGGACGCCGTTTCGCGAACGGGCGTCACCGGCCCCGAGGAACCGTCACTCTCTTTCGGATCACCGTCCCTGTCCGGACGCCCGCGGGCGGGTGCTCCGCCATGGTCGCGCATCGGCGTCCCGCCCCGGCCGTTGACGGCGGATCACCTTCCCGCTGGTGGTCTCCGCGTCGCGGCTCCCGACGGCCGCCCGCCTCTCCCTCCCCTCCGGCCCGTCCTCGCTGGCCGCGGATCCGCCGTCGCCCGGCGCCCGCGCGGCGCGTCGACCGGCGCCCAGAGCACGTCCTCGATGCGCTCCGCCCCGGTCGCCAGCATCACCAGCCGGTCGAACCCGAGCGCCACGCCCGCGCACTCCGGCATCCCCGCCTCGAGAGCGCGCTGCAGATCCCCGTCCTCGGGCCACGCCGCACGACCGTCGCGGCGGCGCTGCCGGCCGGTCTCGGCGACGCGCCGCCCGTGCTCGGCCGCGTCCGCGAGCTCGCCGTACCCGTTGGCCAGCTCCATGCCGCCGACGAAGATCTCGAAGCGTTCGGCGAGCGACGGATCCGCCGGATCCCGCCGCGCGAGCGCCGCGAGCGGCAGCGGCCAGGAATGCAGGACGGCGGGCGTTCCGCGGCCGAGGCGCGGCTCGACGCGCTCGAGCATGACCCTGAAGAACACGTCCTCCCAGCCGTCGTCGGCGGCGACGCGGACGCCAGCGGCGGCGGCGGCCTCGCGGAGCGGATCCGGCGACGGCCGCTCCGGATCGTCCGTCAGCCCGTCGAGATCGATCCCCGCGTGCTCGCGGAAGGCCTCCGCGACCGTGAGCCAGGTCCACGGCCCCGACAGGTCGCAGACCCCGCCGCCGCGCGACACCGACGGGCCGGCGAGCGCGCGCACGAGCTCCGCGGCCTCGGCGGCGGCGTCGCGCCAGCCGGCGCCGGTCCGGTACCATTCGAGCATCGAGAACTCCGGATGGTGGCGCGCGGACGTCTCGCCGTTCCGGAACGCGCGCGCGAGCTGCCAGATCCGCTCCATGCCCGCGACCAGCAGTTTCTTCATCGCGAATTCCGGCGAGACCTGGAGATACATGCGCCGCGCCGCGCCCGCGGGCGGCACGAACGCGGTCTCGAAGGCGGCCATGTAGCGTTCCATGCCCGGGGACGCCTGCAACGCCGGCGTCTCGACCTCGACATAGCCCCGCGCCGCGAAGAACCCCCGGAGCGCGCGGAGCAGCTCCGCCCGCCGCTCCAGCGCCGGCCGCCGCGCCGCGAATCGCGACGGCTCCCACCACGGCTTGCCCGATTCCCGTTCGCTGCTATCCATGCCGCGATAATGCCCGATGCCGGCTGTCGCCGTCATCCCGGACCGGGAGGCCCGCCATGACCCCGCCGACCCTGCGCAGCGGCCGCGATCTTGCGGCCGCGGGACTCGCCGCGCCGGACCGGGTCGCGGCTCTCGACGCCGTCGGCGCCCGCTACAGCATCGCGCTCACCTCCCATCTCGCGGGGCTCATCGACCCCGGCGACGCCGACGACCCCATCGCCCGCCAGTTCGTGCCGTCGGCCGAGGAGCTCGAGACCGACGGCGAGGAGACCGACGATCCGACCGGCGACCTCGCGCGGTCGCCGGTCCGGGGGCTCGTGCACCGCTACCCGGACCGCGTGCTGCTGATGCCCACTCTCTCCTGCCCCGCCTACTGCCGGTACTGCTTCCGCCGCGACCGCGTGGGCCGGGCCGCGGACGCGCCGGACGCGGACGACCTCGACGCTGCTCTCGCCTACGTCGCGGCGCGGCCGGCGATCCGCGAGGTCATCCTCTCCGGAGGGGATCCGCTGTCGCTCTCGGACCGCCGGCTCGCCGCGCTGCTCGGGCGCGTCGCCGCCATCGGCCACGTGGCGGTGACGCGCGTCCACACCCGGGCGCCCGTCGCCGCGCCCTTGCGCGTGACCGACGGCCTCGCCGACGCCCTGCGGGCGTCGGGCCGGCCGTGGATCGTGCTGCACTGCAACCATCCCCGCGAGCTCTCGGACGAGGTCCGGACCGCCTGCCGGCGGCTCGCCGACGCCGGCCTCCCGCTGCTCGCGCAGTCGGTGCTGCTCCGGGGCGTCAACGACGACGCCGACACGCTCGCGGAATTGATGCGGCGGCTGGTGGAGACCGGCGTGAAGCCCTATCATCTCCACCATCCCGACCGCGCCGCCGGAACCGCGCGGTTCCGGCTGGGCCTGGCGGAGGGTCTCGCGCTCGTCCGCGCCCTCAGGGGCCGGATCTCGGGGCTCTGCCAGCCGTCCTACGTGGTCGAGATCCCCGGCGGCCACGGCAAGGTGCCGGTCGCGGACGCGACGGACCGCGGCGACGGAACCTGGACCCTGACCGATTTCACGGGCCGCGCGCACGTCTACCGGGAGACGGCGGGCGGCGACGGCGGAGACTGAGCGATGCAGGCATCCATCCCCGCGGTGCTCATGCGCGGCGGCACGTCGCGCGGACTCTACTTCAACCTCGCGGACCTGCCCGGGGAGCGCGCGCTGTGGGACGGCATCCTGCTCGCGGCGTTCGGCTCCCCCGACCCGCGCCAGATCGACGGCGTCGGCGGCACCACCTCGGTCACCAGCAAGACCGCGATCGTGTCGCCCTCGGAGCGCGGCGACTGCGACGTCGACTACCTGTTCGCGCAGGTCGCGGTCGACCGCCCGGCCGTGGACTACGGCCCCACCTGCGGCAACATGCTCGCCGGCGTCGGCCCCTACGCCATCGAGACCGGGCTGGTCGCCGCCGGGGACGGCGAGACCCGGGTGCGCATCCGCCAGGTCAACACCGGCGGGCTGGTGGAGGCCGTGGTCCGGACCCCGGGGCGGCGCGTCGCCTACGAGGGCGACGCGACGGTCGACGGCGTGCCCGGCACCGGCGCGCCGATCCTGCTGAACTTCCTGAAGACGGTCGGCTCGCGCACGGGCGCGCTGTTCCCGAGCGGAAGCCGGCGGGAGGAGATCGACGGCGTCGCCGTAACGCTCGTCGACGCCGCGATGCCGGTCATGGTCCTGCGCGCCGCCGACGTCGGCAGGACCGGCCACGAGACGGCCGCCGAGCTCGGCGCCGACGGCGCGCTCCTCGAGCGCGTCGAACCGATGCGCCGGGAGGCCGGACGGCGCATGGGACTCGGCGACGTCTCGGGCCAGGTCGTGCCCAAGATCATCCTCGCGGCGCCGCCGCGCCGCGGCGGCGCGATCGCGTCGCGCTACTTCGTTCCCGACCGGCCGCACGAGACCCACGCCATCACCGGGGCGATCGCGCTCGCCCACGCCGCGCTCGCCGCGGGCACGGTCGTCCACCCGCTCGCGGCGGCGCCCGGGCCCGGATCGCGGACGACGTTCTCGATCGAGCACCCGGCGGGCAGCCTCGACCTCGCGCTGACGCGCGACGGCGCGGGCGGCGACCCCGGCATCGCGGCGGCGGGAATCGTCCGCACCGCCCGCATGATCATGCGGGGCGAGGTGACGGTGCCGGCGCGGCTCCGGGAGGCCGCGCGCGGCGGATGACCGGCGCCGCGTTGCCCGGCCCCGGGCGGCCTGATAGGTTGCCCGGCGCGCGGGTGCCGCGCGGACGCGATCCGGAACGCACGTCCCATGAAGATCCAGGCCAACACCATCCGCCCGGGCAACGTCATCGAGCATGACGGCCGCCAGTGGAACGTGCTGAAGACCGAGCTCCTGCTTCCCGGCAAGGGCAACGCCTTCATCCAGGTCGAGATGCGCGACGTGCGCAGCGGCGCCAAGACCAACGGGCGCTTCCGCACCTCCGAAACCGTCGAGAAGCTGATGGTCGAGGAGCGGGAATGCACGTTCCTCTACGCCGACGACGACGCGATGACCTTCATGGACGGCGAAACCTACGAGCAGTTCGCGTTCGCGCGCCAGGCCGTCGGCGACGCGGCGGCGTTCCTGCAGGAAGGCATGACCGTCACGGCGGAGATGATCGACGGCGCGGTCGCCGGGATCCGCCCGCCGCAGCACGTGGTCATGGAGGTCGTCGAGGCCGACCCCGTGGTCAGGGGCCAGACCGCCTCGTCGTCCTACAAGCCGGCGGTCGTCGGGAACGGCATGCGCGTCATGGTTCCGCCGCACATCGAGGCGGGCGCGCGGATCGTCGTCAGCACCGGGGACGCCTCCTACGTCGAGCGCGCCAAGGACTGAGTCCGCGCCCGCCGCGACGCGGCAGGAGAACGTCCATGTCCCGCCCGACCGCCCTGATCAACGTCATGGAGAAGGCGGCGCGCCGGGCCGCGACGCCGCTGATCCGGGACTACGGCGAGGTCGAGCAGCTGCAGGTCTCGCGCAAGGGGCCCGGCGGCTTCGCCAGCGAGGCCGACCGGCGCACCGGAAGCATCCTGCGCGACGAGCTCCGCAAGGCGCGCCCGGGCTTCGGGTTCCTGCCCGAGGAGTCGGGCGCCGTCGCCGGCGGGAGCGAGAGCGAGCGCTGGATCGTCGACCCCATCGGCGGCACGACGAATTTCCTGCACGGCATCCCGCACTTCGCGATCTCGATCGCCGCCGAGCGCGAGGGCGAGCTGGTGGCCGGGCTGGTTCTCGAGCCCCTGCGCAACGAGCTGTTCTGGGCCGAGCGCGGCGCCGGCGCCTACGTGAACCGCCACCGGATGCGGACTTCCGAACGGGGAAGCCTCTCCGACGCCGTGCTCGCGACCGGCATCCCCTCCGGCGCCCGCCCGGGCCGGCGCTCCTTCGCGGCGATGCTCCGGGCGGCCATGGAACGCGCCGCCGGCATCCGGCGCTTCGGCGCGGCCTCGCTCGATCTCGCCTACGTCGCGGCCGGGCGTCTCGAGGGCTTCTGGGAGGTCGGCCTCCCGCCGCGGGACGTGGCCGCCGGGATCGTTCTCGTCCGCGAGGCCGGGGGCATGGTCAGCGAGATCGGCGGCGGCCCCGACATGTTGCACCGCCGGTCGATTCTTGCTACCAGTCAGCGCCTGCATGGCGACCTCCGGGAGCTCCTGAACGGCGCCCTCAGGGACAGTGGCCTCGGACTCGCCGACTGACGCGCGGAACGCGGAGGCGCCGCCGCCGGCCGCGCGTCCCCGTCGCGCCCTCCCGCGACCCGGCGGCGGCGTCCGCGGACTCCAGACGGGATCCTTCGAAGGCGCTCCCGCCGGCCGGACGCTCCGCCGCGCGGCGGAGCCGGAGAACGGGAACCGCCGATGACCCATCCCCGACGCTACCTGATCCGGATGGCCGCCTTTCTCGGCGCGCTGGCGGCCGGCCTGGCGCTGCTCCAGGCCGGGCTGCGCGACGGGTTCATGGCCAATCCCGGCTTCAACGGGGTCATTCTCGGAGTCCTGCTTCTCGGCATCGTCTACGTCTTCCGCATCGTCGCCGCGCTCGGCGGCGGCGTCGCCTGGCTCGAGAACTTCCGCGCCCGGCAGGGCGGCGGCCTCTCCGTCGACGGAACGCCGGCGCCCGGGATGCTGGCCCCGATGGCCGTGCTCGCCGGCGAGCTGGACGGCCCGTTCCGCCCGTCGCCGGCCGCGGCGCGCTCCCTGCTCGACGGCGTCTTCTCGCGGCTGGCCGAGGCGCGGGAGATCTCGCGCTACCTGATCGGGCTGCTGATCTTTCTCGGCCTGCTCGGCACGTTCTGGGGCCTCCTCAAGACCATCGGCTCCGTCGGCGACGTCATCGCCAGCCTGCGGATCGAGGAGGGGGGCAATCTCGAGAACGTGTTCACGAGTCTCAAGACCGGCCTCCAGTCGCCAATGGCGGGCATGGCGACGGCGTTCTCGTCGTCGCTGTTCGGTCTCGCCGGCTCGCTGGTTCTCGGGTTCCTGGATCTCCAGGCGGGCCAGGCCCAGAACCGCTTCTTCAACGAGCTCGAGGACTGGATGTCCGGGCAGGCCGGCGCCGGGGAGCCGCGGAACGCGGACGGCCAGCCGGCTCCCGCCTACATCCAGGGCCTTCTCGAGCAGACCGCGAGCAATCTCGAGAATCTCGAGCGCGCGGTCCGCCGCGGCGAGGAGGCCCGCGCGGGCGCGGGCGATCTCGTCGAAAGCGTCGGCGCGGTGGCCGAGACGGTCGGGCGCCAGCAGCCGCTGCTGTCGCGGCTCGCCGACGCGCAGCTCGAGACGAAGGCCGTCCTCGAGCAGATCGCGGCGCTTCTCGCGCGGCCGGCCCTGGAGGACGACGCCGCAGAGGTCCGGAAACACCTGTCCAGCATCGACGGCCGGCTGGCGCGGCTCCTCGACGACCAGGACCGCGGTCGGCGCGAGACGGTCGAGGACATCAGGAACGAGATCCGCATCCTGTCGCGCACGCTCGCCGCGGCGGCCGAACGGCCGCGGAACTAGGCCGGAGGCCAGCGCGGCATGGCGCGCACCGCGGAGCGCCAGCGGCAGATGCCCGACATGTGGCCGGGTTTCGTGGACGCCCTGGCCGCGCTTCTGGTCGTCATCATCTTTCTCGTGATGATCTTCACGGTGGCGCAGTTCTTTCTCAGCGAACTCCTTCTGGGCCGCGACCGGGCGCTCGACAGCCTGAACCGGCAGGTCGCCGCGCTGTCCGAGCAGCTGGAGCTCGAGCAGGCCAGGGCGGTCCGGTTGCGCAGGGATCTGGAGGCGCGGATCGCCGGACTCGGCCAGGAGCTCGCCGACCGAGACGACATCGTCGCGCGGCTGCTCGCGAGCTCGCGCGAGCTGGAGACGCTGCTCGCCGCGGAAAAGGCGCGGCGCGGCGCCACGGAACGGGATCTCGCCGAGAGGACGGGCGCGGTCGAGGCCGCCCGCGCCGAGCTCGCCGAGGAGCGGGCGGCGCGGACGGCGTCGCAGCGCCAGATCGAGAGACTCGCCCTCCAGATGGCCCGCCTCCGCGAGAACCTCGCGAAATACGAGGAGACCGTGTCCCGGATGAGGGCGCGCTCCCGGGAGCTCGACGCTTCGCTCGCGGCCGCGCGGGAACGCTCCGGCCGGGCCGAGAGGGAGGCCGGGGAGGGCCGGCGCCGACTCGCCGAGGAGCGGAAGGCCGGCGCGGCCGTCCGGGAACGCGTGCGGGCGGTCTCGCGCGAGCTCGCCGATCTCCGCCGGGAATTCGCGCGGCTCAACGCCGCGCTCGAGGCCTCGGAGACGACGCGGGAGGAGCAGCGGATCCGGCTGGACGATCTCGGCAAGCGGCTTCGCGAGGCGCTGGTGTCGAGGGTGACCGAGCTCGCGCGCTACCGGTCGGAGTTCTTCGGCAGGCTGCGCGAGGTTCTGGGAAGCGAGGAAAGCGTCCGCATCGTCGGCGACCGTTTCGTGTTCCAGTCGGAGATCCTGTTCCCCTCGGGGGCCGCGGACTTCAACCCGACGGCGCGGCGGCGGATCGACGGGCTCGCGGACACGCTCAGGGAGGTGACGGGCCGCATCCCGGAGAGCATCGACTGGGTGCTGCGCATCGACGGCCACACCGACCGGGCGCCGATCAGGACGCCGCAGTTCCCGTCGAACTGGGAGCTGTCGACGGCGCGGGCGATCTCGGTGGTGCGCGCGCTGATCGAGCGCGGCATCCCGGCGAACCGCCTGGTGGCGGCGGGGTTCGGGGCGAACTATCCTCTCGACGAGGGCGACACGGTGAAGGCCTACCGTCGCAACCGCCGCATCGAGCTCAAGCTGACCCAGCGCTGATCCGGCGCGGCGACAGGGGAGGAAACGGGCATGGCCGAGATTCCCGTGGCCTACGAGCATGACGGCCGCCCGTTCGAGGGCATGCTGGTCTTCGACGACTCCGTGTCCGCGAGGCGCCCGGCGATCCTCATGCAGCCCGACTGGCTCGGGGTCTGCCGCCATTCCGTCGACATGGCCGCGGACCTCGCCGGCGCGGACCACGTGGTCATGGTCGCCGACATGTTCGGGGCGGGCTACGGCGAGAGGGAGAAGGACTTCGACGAGCTGATGAGGATCTCGCGCGCGGTGCGGGCCGACCTGCCGTTCGTTCTCGGCTGCGGCGCGGCGGCGGACGCGGCGATGACGGCGGCGGCCATGGAGCGCGGCCTGACCGCCCCCGGCAGGCGCGGTCTCGTCGGCTACTGCATCGGCGGCGGGTTCGCGCTCGAGCAGGCCCGAGCCGGAAGCGACCACGGAGGGGTCGTCGTCTTCCACGTGACGCTGCC
This sequence comes from Alphaproteobacteria bacterium, assembly GCA_965214975.1. GTDB lineage: Bacteria > Pseudomonadota > Alphaproteobacteria > MPNO01 > UBA830 > JAJEBT01. Next base: position 2,272,764 of record OZ244055.1, on the reverse strand, counting down.
CAACCCGGTCGACCCCGGCGCGAAGGCGGATTTCCGGGGGCGCGTCCTGATCTTCCACGGCTCGGCCGACCCGGTGACCCCGCGCGGCCTGATCGAGGAGCTCGAGGCGGAGCTGACCGAGGCGGGCGCGGACTGGCAGCTCGTGGTCTACGGCCACGCGAGCCACTCGTTCTGCGACGTCGGAAAGTTCAACGAGTTCCAGCGCTACGACGAGAAGCTCACCCGGCAGTCCTACCGGATGACGCGCGAGTTCTTCTCCGAGATCCTCTGATCCGGGACGCCGCCGGCGGCCGGGGTCTCAGGGACGCGCGGACGGACGGACGCGCTCGTGGGTGACGAACGAATGCGCGTGGTCGTCGCCCTCGCCCGCCGCATGGCGCTCGCGGGACACCTCCCGCCACCCGTCGCCGAGCGGCAGCGGAAACGTGACCCCGCCCGCGACCTCCGCATGGACCTCGGTCATGTGGACGACATCCGCCACCGCCAGCGCCTCGCGGTAGACCCGGGCGCCGCCGATCACGAACGCCTCGTCGGCGCCGCCGGCGGCGCTCCGGGCCAGCACGAGAGCGGACGCGAGGTCGCGGGCGATCCTGACCCCGGGGGGCGGATCCCGCCCGTTCCGCGTGATGACGATGTTGGTGCGGCCGGGCAGGGGCCGGCCGATCGATTCGTGGGTGCGGCGCCCCATCACGACGGGCCTGCCCGTCGTCAGCTTCCGGAACCGGCGGAGATCGCTCGCGAGCTTCCAGGGCAGGCCGCCGTCCCGGCCGATGACGCCGTTTCTCGACACGGCGACGACGATCGCGACGCGCAAGACCGCGCCTCTCAGACCGCGACGGCCGCGGGAATGTGGGGATGGAACCGGTAGCTCTCGAGCGTGAAGTCCTCGTAGCGGAACCCGAAGACGTCGCGGACATCGGGGTTGAGACGCATCTCGGGCAGGGCGTGGGGCTTCCGCTCGAGCTGCCGGTCCGCCTGCTCGAGATGGTTCGCGTAGAGATGCGCGTCTCCCAGGGTGTGGACGAACTCGCCGGGCTCCAGTCCCGCGACCTGCGCCACCATCATCGTCAGCAGGGCGTAGGACGCGATGTTGAACGGCACGCCAAGGAACACGTCGGCGCTCCGCTGGTAGAGCTGGCAGGACAGGCGGCCCTCCGCCACGTGGAACTGGAACAGGCAGTGGCACGGCGGCAGCGCCATGCGGTCGAGCTGCCCGACGTTCCATGCGCTGACGACGAGACGGCGCGACGTGCTGTGCGCCTTCACGGCCTCGACGACCCCGGAGATCTGGTCGACGGTCCTGCCGTCGCCGCAGTCCCACGAGCGCCACTGGGCGCCGTAGACGGGGCCGAGGTCGCCGTTGCCGTCCGCCCACTCGTCCCAGATCGTGACGCCGTTGTCGTCGAGGTAGCGGACGTTGGTGTCGCCGTTCAGGAACCACAGCAGCTCGTGGACCACCGACTTGAAGTGGATGCGCTTGGTGGTGACCAGGGGAAAGCCGTCCCGGAGATCGAAGCGCATCTGGCAGCCGAACACGCCGAGCGTTCCGGTTCCGGTGCGGTCGTCCCGGAGGACGCCGCGGTGGCGGACGTGGCGGAGAAGGTCGAGATACTGCTTCATGCCCGCCCCCGGTTTCGCGGACCCGGGATGACGCGCAGCGCGGCGGCCCGGCACGGAACCGGCCGGTTCCCCGGGACGTTCGCGTCCCGAAGACCCCGGGGATTCCGGCACTCATCGTCGGGCTTCCATGCCGGGACTTCAAGACCGGGCAGCATCCGGGGACCGGAGAAAACGGGCCTTTCCCCCACTCGTCCCCGACGCGTGCAGCGACAATGAACAGCCTTTCCCCGACGGGCCGTCGCGGTGCGGCGGCCATGACGAAGACGGGGTCCGGCGCGGGGGTTTACGGCGGGGGGCGAAACGACTACATTCCTCGTGTCGGCTTGCCGACTATGGCGATAAACGGCTTGTGGAATAAGCGCAGTGGACCCGGGGGCAGTACCCGGCGCCTCCACCAGACTCTCCGGGCAAGGAAACGGCCGCGGAGTTCCAGAGGGGGCGAACCAGGATCGACACGCGTCTAAAGACCTGCCTTTCGCCCGGTATGGCACCGCCGTTAGCGGGCCGCCTTTACAAATGCCAATGACAACGAGTTGGCTCTCGCTGCCTGACATCCAGGAAAGCGCGGTTTTGGGGGCACCGGGCAACAGAAGCCCCCAGCTTCCCCTTCGGGGATTTCCGTCCCGTTCCGTTGCCGACGATCCGCGCGCGCCGTCACGCTTCCGCCCCCTTGCGGACGAGCGCAGGGAAGCCGGGGAGGACGGAGCATCCGGGCACCCGCGGCCGGCGAACGGGACCGTGTCGTTCCGGTCGGCACGCGGCGAAACGGGAACGCGTCGCCGACGGTTCGGCACGCCGCCGCGATCCCGGCAGGGCGGGAGGACCGGACCGCGGGTCATGCGGACGGCAGGCCGGGGATCCGCTTCCGGAGACGCACCCGAACGTCACGCCCGCGCGGTCTCGAACGTCACGATGTTGCGCTTCTCCGGGTCGAACTCGACCCCGACGAGATGCACCGTCCGCCCCGGAGCCCTGTACTTGTCCGCGTAGCCCTTCTCGCGCAGCTGCCGCATCGCCGCGCCCCCGGAGGCCGAACCCAGCACCTTGAACTCGAACAGGTACGCGTGCCCGCCCGCCGTCACCGCCAGGTCGATCCGCCCGTGGCTCGTCGCGTCCTCCACCCGCGCGTCGAGACCCCACCCCGAGAGAAGCGAGCAGATCACGGTCGCGTAGTGCCCCTCGTAGCGGGCGATCGGCGTCTTCGCGTGCCAGTGGTACGGAACGCTCGCGAAGAACGCCCGCAGCAGCGCCTCGAGGCCGGCAAGATCGGCGTCCGCCAGCAGCCGGCCGAGATTCCCCGCCCGGGCGACGTCCGCCATCTCCGGGGCCCAGGCCCGCAGAAGATGCCTGTTCAGGGCCTGGCGCACTTCCCTGTTGGGGTAGCCGAGCCGGTAGGCGGCGGATCCGTCCCGGGCGTCGACGTCGGTTATGGTCAGATAGCCGGTCTGGAACAGCAGCGCCTGGTGCGGGATGTCGTCGACGTCGAACGACGACAGCAAGTCGTCGTCGACGACCATTCCGTCGAGATCCGTCGAGGGGATTCCGCGCGACTTCAGCAGGTCGACGAGAAAGGCTGGCGTGCCGGTCTCGAACCACCACGCCCGGAACCGCCGTTCGTCGAACAGCTGCAGGATTCCGAAGGGGTTGTAGACCCTGTCCTCGCCGAGCCACGAGTAGCCGTTGTACCACTCGCGGATCGCCTGGCGGTCGAGCCCGTCGAGCTCCGGCGCGAACGTCCTGTCCAGATCGGCCTCGGTGTAGCCGCAGATCGCGGAGTAGCGCGGACTGAGAGTGACGTCCCTGAGGTTGTTCATCCCCGAGAACAGGCTCGTCCGGGTGAACTTGCTCACCCCGGTGATGAAGCTGAACTTGACGTGGGCGTCGCTGTCCTTGAGGGTCGAGTAGAGCCCGCGCAGATAGTTGCGGTTCGCGCGCGCCCGTTCCGGATCCCCCAGAGCGTCGAGAACGGGCTTGTCGTACTCGTCCACCAGCACGACGACCCTCCGTCCCGTCCGCTCGTGAAGCGCCTCGAGCAGGTAGGCGAAACGCTCGGATGCATCGGAATATCCGGACTTCAGGCCCGATCGCCTTTCAACGGCATCGAGCTGGGTCGCGACGTTGCGGTCGAGAAAGCCCGGCTGCTCGAAATCGCCGCGCCCGAAACTCAGGCGCACGACCGGATGCCGCACCGACCAGTCCCACTGGCCGTGGACGGCGAGTCCCTCGAACAGCGCCTCGCTGCCCTCGAACAGCTCCTTCAGCGTGTCGACGAACAGGCTCTTGCCGAACCGCCGCGGCCGCGACAGGAAATGGTGGGTGCCTTCGTCGACCAGCCTTTTGGCGTAGCCGGTCTTGTCGACGTAGTAGTGGCCCTCCTCGCGGATCCTGCGGAAGGTCTGGATGCCGATCGGCAGCTTGCGTCGATCCATGGACCGGCCTTTCCCGGGCCGCGCCTCCGGCCGGCCCGATGCGGGCACTGGAACCGCGCCCTTGCCGCGGGCCGCCGTCGCAGGCGGACGCGCCAGGAGACCCGCCCGGCCATTCTGGCATAGACGGCCGCGAACTCAAGGAACTCCCGTCGCGCGACCGGGACGATCCCGAACCGGATCCGGCCGATCGGCGGCACCCTCGGAGCCCGCGGACCGCGGCGACGGCACGAACGGGACCGCCCTGTCCCCCAAGGACCGTTTCCTGTCGTGAACCGGGTGCCGGCAACGGCCGCGTTTCATGCGCCGCGCGAGGGTGACGGCCGTCGCAACGCGCCCCGCGGGCCGTCGACGACGGCCGGGGTTCCGCCCGACGCCTGCGCGACGGGGCGTTCCCCTTGCGGACGGGCGCGGGGAAACCGGAGGGGGACATGGCATCCGGGCACCCGCGACCGAGGAACGGGACCGTGCCGTTCCGGTCGGCGCGCGGCGAAACGGGAACGCGTCGCCGACGGTTCGGCACGCCGCCCGCGGTCCCGGCAGGGCGGGGGAACCGGACCGCGGGTCATGCGGACGGCGGGCCGGGGCTCCGCCTTCCGGGGACGTGCCCGGAAGTCACGCCCGCGCGGTCTCGAACGTCGCGATGTTGCGCTTCTCCGGGTCGAACTCGACCCCGACAAGATGCACCGTCCGCCCCGGACCCCTGTACTCGTCCGCGTAGCCCCTCTCGCGCAGCTGCCGCATCGCCGCTCCCTCGGAGGCCGAACCCAGCACCTTGAACTCGAACAGGTACGCGTGCCCGCCCGCCGTCACCGCCAGGTCGATCCGCCCGTGGCTCGTGGCGTCCTCCACCCGCGCGTCGAGACCCCATCCCGAGAGAAGCGAGTAGACTGCCGTCGCGTAGTGCCCTTCGTAACCGGCGATCGGCGTCTTCGCGTGCCAGTGGTACGGAACGCTCGCGAAGAACGCCCGCAGCAGCGCCTCGAGGCCGGCGAGATCGGCGTTCGCCAGCAGCCGGCCGAGATTCCCCGCCCGGGCTACGTCCGCCATCTCCGGGGCCCAGGCCCGCAGCAGATGCCTGTTCAGGGCCTGGCGCACCTCCCTGTTGGGGTAGCCGAGCCGGTAGGCGGCGGATCCGTCCCGGGAGTCGACGTCGGCTATGGTGAGATAGCCGGTCTGGAACAGCAGCGCCTGGTGCGGGATGTCGTCGACGTCGAACGAGGACAGAAGATCCCGGTCGGCGAACATTCCGTCGAGATCCGTCGAAGGGATTCCGCGCGACTTCAGCAGGTCGACGAGAAAGGCCGGCGTGCCGGTCTCGAACCACCACGCCCCGAACCGCCGCTTGTCGAACAGCTGCAGGATCCCGAAGGGATTGTAGACCCTGTCCTCGCCGAGCCACGAGTAGCCGTTGTACCATTCGCGGATCTCCTCGCGGTCGAGCCCGTCGAGCTCCGGCGCGAACGTCCTGTCCAGATCGGCCTCCGTGTAGCCGCAGATCGCCGAGTAGCGTGAATCGAGCGTGACGTCCCTGAGATTGTTCATCCCCGAGAACAGGCTCGTCCCGACGAACTTGCTCACCCCGGTGATGAAGCTGAACTTGATGTGGGCGTCCCTGTCCTTGAGGGTCGAGTAGAGCCCGCGCAGATAGTTGCGGTTCGCGCGCGCCCGTTCCGGATCCCCCAGGGCGTCGAGAACCGGCTTGTCATACTCGTCCACCAGGAAGACCACCCTTTGGCCCGCCTGCCTGTGAAGCGTTCTGATCAGGTGCGCGAGACGCTCCGGCGCATCGGGGTATCGGGCCACCAGACCCGCGTCTTCCTCGATTTCGTCCAGTTGCGCGGCGACGTTCCGGTCGAGAAAGCCCGGCTGCTCGAAATCGCCGCGGGCGAAGCTCAGGCGCACCACCGGATGCCGCACCGACCAGTCCCACTGGCCGTGGACGGCGAGTCCCTCGAACAGCGCCTCGCTGCCCTCGAACAGCTCCTTCAGCGTGTCGACGAACAGGCTCTTGCCGAACCGTCGCGGCCGCGACAGGAAATGGTGCTTTCCCTCGTCGACCAGCCTCTTGGCGTAGCCGGTCTTGTCGACGTAGTAGTGGCCCTCCTCGCGGATCTCGCGAAAGGTCTGGATGCCGATCGGAAGCTTGCGTCGATCCATGGACCGGCCCTTCCCGGGTCGCGCCTCCGGCCAGCCCGACGCGGGCGCCGGAACCGCGCCCCTGCCGCGGGCCGCCGTCGCGGGCGGACGCGCCAGGCGACCCGCCCGGCCATTCTAGCGGAGATGGCCGCCAACTCAAGGAATTCCCGCCGCGCGACGGGACGATCCCGAACCGGCTCCGGCCGATCGGCGGCACCCCCGGAGCCCGCAGACCGCCGTGACGGCACGGACGGGACCGCCCCGCCAGGAGCGGATGCTCGGCCGACGCGGGATGGTTCGTTTCCGGCCGCGGGCGCGCTTGGCCCCGCCGGCCCGCGCCTGTATGCTCCGCCGTCGCGAGAGCGTGCGGACAACGCGGGATCCCGTCGGCCATGCCTGACGACCTGATGAACTATTCCGGTCTCGTGGCGCGGGCGATGCGCGGCATTCCGCGCGAGGCCCTGGCCCGCGTGGCCGAGCACGGCCTGCCCGGCGACCATCACCTCTACATCACCTTCCGCACCGGCCATCCGGGCGTCCGGATCGCGGATTTCCTGACGGCGCGGTACCCGGAGGAGATGACCATCGTTCTCCAGCACCAGTTCTGGGGGCTCGCGGCCCACGACGACGCCTTCGAGGTGACGCTCAGCTTCTCCGGACGCAACGAGCCTCTCCGGATCCCCTACGACGCGGTCACCGCGTTCACCGACCCCGCCGTCGGCTTCACGCTGAACTTCGAGGGCGACGGCGGGGACGCGGCGCCGCCCGGGGAGGCCGGCGGGAACAGCGGGCCGGCGCCCGACGAGCCCGCCGCGCCCGAGGCCGCGAGCCGGGTCATCGCCCTCGACGCCTTCCGCAGGAAGGAAAGCTGACATGACGTCCGCCCGCCGCCTCGCTGCGCCCGTGCGGCCGCACGCCTGATCCGTCATGGCCGACGGCGGCTACCGCGACATGCTCCCGCTCGGGCCGGACGGGACCGACTACCGCAGGCTCACCCCGGATCCCTTGCCGGTCGCCGACTTCGAGGGCGAGGAGATCCTCAAGGTCGCGCCGGAGGCGCTCGAGGCGCTTTCGGCGGCGGCGTTTTCCGACATCGCGCATTTCCTGCGGCCGGGGCACCTGCAGCAGCTGAGGGATATTCTCGACGACCCCGAAGCCTCCGACAACGACCGTTTCGTCGCGCTCGACCTCCTCAAGAACGCCAACGTCGCCGCCGGCGGCGTCCTGCCCATGTGCCAAGACACCGGAACCGCGATCGTCATGGCCAGGAAGGGGCACAACGTCCGCACCGACGGAAACGACGCGGCGGCGCTGTCGGACGGCATCGCCAGAACCTACCGCGAGCGCAATCTCAGATACTCCAACGTCTCCCCGCTCTCGATGTTCGAGGAGACCAACACCGGCACCAACCTGCCGGCGCAGATCGAGATCCACGCCGCCGCCGGCGACGCCTACGACTTCCTGTTCATCGCCAAGGGCGGGGGCTCGGCCAACAAGTCCTTCCTCTACCAGCAGACGCCGGCGATCCTGAACCCCGACAGCCTGCTGCCGTTCCTCGACGAACGGATCCGCTCCATCGGAACGGCGGCGTGCCCGCCCTACCATCTCGCCGTCGTCATCGGCGGCACCTCGGCGGAATACACGCTGAAGACGGTCAAGCTGGCCACCACCCGCTATCTCGATTCGCTCCCGACCCGGGGCGGCGACGAGGGAACCGGATACCGCGACCTGGAGATGGAGAGGCGGATTCTCGACCTCGCGAGACGGACCGGAATCGGCGCCCAGTTCGGCGGCAAGTACTTCTGCCACGACGTGCGCGTGATCCGGCTGCCGCGCCACGGCGCCAGCGTCCCGATCGGCCTCGGCGTTTCCTGCGCCGCCGACCGCCAGGCGCTCGGCAAGATCACCCGCGAGGGCGTGTTCCTCGAACGGCTCGAGACCAATCCCGCCCGGTTCCTGCCGGAGGTCGAGCCCGCGGAACTCGCCGGCGGCGTGGTTCGGATCGACCTCGAGCGGCCGATGGACGAGATCCGCCGCACGCTCGGCGGGTGCGGGATCCGGACCCGCCTGTCGCTGACGGGGCCGATGATCGTGGCGCGGGACGCGGCGCACGCGCGGATCAAGGAGCGGCTCGACGCCGGCGAGCCGATGCCGGACCATTTCCGCAACCACGCCATCTACTACGCCGGCCCGGCGAAGACCCCGGAGGGCTACGCGTCGGGATCCTTCGGCCCGACCACGGCCGGGCGGATGGATTCCTACGTCGAGCATTTCCAGGAGCGCGGCGGAAGCCACGTCATGCTGGCGAAGGGCAACCGGTCCCCGCAGGTGACGGCCTCGTGCAGGAAGCACGGCGGCTTCTATCTCGGCTCCATCGGCGGCCCCGGAGCCAGGCTGGCGCAGGACTGCATCCGCAAGGTCGAGTGCGTCGAGTATCCGGAACTCGGCATGGAGGCGATCTGGCGCATCGAGGTCGAGGATTTTCCGGCCTTCGTCGTCATCGACGACAAGGGCAACGACTTCTTCGCCGGATTCAGGCCGCGATAGCCATGCGGCGGCGGTTTCCGGCGGGCCGGGCGACGGGATGACGGCGTGAGGTTCTGCGTGTTCGGCGCCGGCGCCGTCGGCGGCTTCGTCGGCGGCATGGTCGCCCGGTCGGGCGTCGACGTGTCGCTGGTGGTCCGGGGCGCCCATCTCGACGCGGTCCGCGCCGGCGGGCTGGCGGTCGTCTCCGGCGACGACGAGTTCGCGGTCCCGGTGCCGGCCACCGACAGCCCCGGGGATCTCGGCGTCCAGGATGTCGTCTTCCTCGCGGTCAAGGTCCACGCACTGGCCGCCGCGGCCGAGGGGATGCGGCCGCTGACCGGTCCCGGAACCGTTGTCGTCTCGGCCCAGAACGGCATCCCGTTCTGGTATTTCCACGCCCACGGCGGCCCGTTCGACGGCCGCGCGCTGAAAACCGTCGACCCCGAGGGGCGGATCGCCGCGGCGATCGGACTCGAGCGGGTGATCGGATGCGTGATCACGTCGAGCAACGAGGTCGCGCGCCCCGGCGTCGTCCGCAATCTCGGCAACCGGACCTTCGCTCTCGGCGAGCCCGACGGCTCGCGCTCGGAACGCCTTCGCGCCGTGGCGTCCGTTCTCGAGGCGGCGGGGCTGGCGGCGCCGCTGCCGGACCGGATCCGCGAGGAGACGTGGACCAAGATGTGGGGCAACGTCTCGTTCAGCGCCATGGCCGTCCTGACCGGGTCGCGGCTCGGCCCGCTGATCGAGCGCGAGGATCTCCGGCGGCTCGCGGTCACGGTCATGGAGGAGACCCGGGCCGTCGGCGAGGCCCTGGGCGTCGTCTTCGGGCAGGACATCACGGGCAGGATCGAGGCCAGCCGCAGGGTCGCGGGCCACAAGACCTCGATGCTCCAGGATCTCGAGCAGGGCCGTCCCATGGAGGTCGACGGGATCGCGGGCGCCGTCGTCGAGCTCGGGCGGATGGCGGGCGTGGCGACCCCGACGGTCGATCTCGTCTACGCGCTGCTGCGTTCCCGCGCCCGCGAGGCCGGCCTCTATCCGGAAACCGGCTTCGACCCGCTTCAGGCGAACTGAAAGATCGCCTCGACCTCGATCGCCACGCCGAACGGCATCGAGGCCACCCCGATCGCGGTGCGCGCGTGGCGACCGGGTTCGCCGAACAGCTCGTTGAAGAGATCCGACGCGCCGTTGAGGACGGCCGACACCTCGGTGAACTCGGGATCGACGTTGACGTAGCCCTTGACCCGGACGATCTCCTCGATGCGGTCGAGGTCGCCGAGGGCGTCCTTCGCCGAGGCCAGCACCATGAGGGCGCTGCAGCGCGCCGCCCGCTGCCCCTCCTCCAGGGAGAACTCGCGTCCGACCTTGCCGACGAAGGAGATCTCCCCGTCGATTCGCGGCACCTGCCCCGAAACGAACAGGAGCGGACCCGAGATCTTCCAGTTGAGGATGCGCGCCACCTTCGGGCTGGCCGCCCGCGGCAGCGCGACGCCCGTTTCCGAAAGCCGCGCCTCGATCCTGCCCGCCATAGATTCCCCTCCTCCGGCCGCCGCCCGCTCCGGCCGGCGGCGGCAAGCGCGCCCCTCCGGTTCCCGGACCCGGCGGGGCGGAGGGGCCGGCAGACCCGACCGGTCCCTCCGGACGCGGATCCGAGCCGGCGGGATCGCTATCCGACCATGCGTTTCAGGCCGCTCAGCGCCTGGAGCTTGACGCCCCTCGACGCCGGCTTCGCGGCAACGGTGATCATCTCCCCGGAGAACGGGCTCCTCATCGTGCGCGCCGGCCTGGCGGGCTTGTTCACCGCCTTGATCTTCAGCAGGCCGGGGAGCGTGAACGTGCCGACGCCGCCATCGCCGACATGGTGCTCAACCAGGACGGCGAGTTCGTCCAGCACGGAACGCACGCCCCTGGGGGGAACCCCCGTGGATTCGGCCAGCGCCGCCACGAGATCGTTCTTGGTCATCGATTTCGCAACCGGAGCCCGGTTGCCTGAGGATTGCGTCATATCACGTGTCCTTGCGTAATTGGCCTGCATGTTGATTACCATTCCGGGGGCCCGTTTTCCAGACGGATCCCGAATCGGCCCCGGCCCGCGGGTCGGGCCGGGACCGCGGCGGACGGAAGGAACCGCCGCCGTTCAGCGGACGCCCTCGAGCAGGCCGTCGACCAGGGATCCGGGGTCGAACCGCCCGCCCCCGTCCTCCTTCTCCCCGGTCTCCGGATCCTCCCGGGACTCCTCCTCCGCCGGGGGACTCCCCGTCTCCGGCTCCGCCCCGGACGCCGGCGGCGGATCCGCCGGCGTCCGGGGCGGAGACGGCTCGGGTTCCGGCGTCCGCAACATGCCGTCCAGGCCGCGGGCGAGCGCCCAGACCTGCAGATCCTTGAAGTCCGGAACCCGGCGGAGCCCGTCCGGCGGGCCGCGCAGCCGCATCGTGAACGCCGGAGCCCCGGCGGGACGCCGCAACCGGAATTCGGACTCCAGATCGGCGCGCCACAGCGGCAGGTCGAGGACGCCCGCCACCCGGGCCGTGGCGGCGGGCGCCTCCAGCCCGAGGCCGTCGAAGCGGAAGACGCCGTTCCGGACGGCGAAACTTCCCCCGAGAGAGGAGAACGCCGTCGTTCCGCTCCCGAGCGCGGTCTCGATCGCGGCTTCCGGAACGGCCGGACCGTCGGGATCCTCCAGCATGCCGGCGATTCCGCCGAGATCGAATCCGGCGATCAGCCCGTCCCTGACCGACAGCTCCCCGGATCCCGAGAGCGACCGGACGATCTCGGCCTCGGACCGCCCGCGCGCCTCCAGATCCAGCGTCAGGTCGAGCGCGCGCCCGGACACCCCGAACTCCTCCGGCTCCGGAAACGGCCCGGAGAGGCCGGCCCCGCCGAGCGCCGCCGAGATTCTCGCGGCCGGAACGTCGCCGCCCTCGACGACGCCGGACAGCCGGAATTCCCCGCCCGACATCGTTCCGGTCGCGCTCTCGATCGACAGCGCCCCGTCCGCGATCCCGGCGACAACGCGGGGCCGGTCGAGACGGAGGGAACCGTGGAGCAGCGCCTCGGCGTCGAGACGGATCCGGGCGTCGAACCCGCCCGGCAGGCCGTGGCGAAAGACCTCGCGCGACCACCGCGCGTTCCCGGCGTCGCTCCCGCCGCCGGCTTCCGCGGCCTCCCCGAGGACGATCACTCCCGCCGACAGCGTCAGCTCCGCCCGCGGTCGGGGCGAGGCCGAACGGTAGGAACCCTCTCCGGCGATCTCGACGCCGCCGATGCGGCCGCTCATCTCCTCGATCTCGAAGCCGTCGGCGTTTCCGCGAAACGCCGCGCCGAGAGACGCGGCGCCGGGATCTCCCGCCTTCCAGCCGGGGACGAGGCTTTCGACCAGAAGCCCGAGGTCGGGATGGCGGAGATCCGCGGCGACGTCGAATTCGGGATCCCGCAGCGGCCCGCGGACGCGGCCCGCCAGGCGGAGGCTGCCGCCGAGAAGCGTGGTTTCCGACCGGATGCCGACGCCTTCGGCGCCGCTCTCGAGGACAAGATCCAGGCCGGCCTCGCCGGTCCGCCCGTCGATCGGGCCCAGATCGAGCCGGCCCGCAAGCCGCGCGAGATCCGGATGGCGCGCCTTGACCCGGAGCGTGCCCGCGCCCCCGGCGCCTTCCCCCAGAAGAGAGGCGAGCGGAGGCACGGTTCCCGAGGCGGAGAGGGTGCCGCCCGCGAGTTCCAGGCCGGCGTCGACCGCGATTCCCTCCGCGGCCGACTCGATGTCCGCGGCGAGGCGAAACGGTCCGGGCGCGTCTCCGGGGCCGAAGCCGAGCAATTCGAGAACGCCGCCCGAACCGTCCGCCTCCGCGGTCAGCCTCGCCGCGATCTTCGGGGTCTCGGGCAGGCCGGAGAGCACCCCCTCGAGCCGGACGCCGGCGCCGCCGAGATCGCGGACGCTCGCCTTCCGGATCGTCATCACGCCTTCGCGCAACGTCCCGTCCAGCCGAACGCCGCGCGCCACCGCGCCGCGATGGCGCAGGATCCCGATCCTCAACGCGAACCCGGCGTCGAAGTCCCCGAGCGCGGCGGGCAGAACCGTCTTCGGGGCGGCGCCGTCGCCATCGGCGTTTCCGGGCATCGGCCGCTCGCCCGGATCCGGCAGGTACCCCTCGAGATCGATCTGGTCGAGGCCGAGACTCGCGCCGAAGGACGGCCGGCGGCCCAGGGCGAAGGTCGCGCCTCCCCGGAACCGGGACGCGTCGAGCCGTCCGCGGACATCGGTCAGCAGCAGTTCCGAAACGTCGCCGGAGATCCCGGCGCTCGCCCACAGCGTCCGCAGCCGGTTGCGCGCCGTCGGCCCCGGGTCGGCGCCCAGCCACGCCAGCAGGGGCTTGAGCTCGTCGGTCCGGAACGACGCCTCGCCGCGATAGGAAAGCCCGCCGTCGCGCGTCGCGGCGCTGCCGGTCAGTTCCAGCAGCGCGCCGCCCGGCAGATGCACGGAGAACCCCCCAAGAGAGAGCTCGCCGTCCCGGAGGGACATCTCGGCGCGGAGATCGCGGGCGGACCGCTTTCCGAGCACGATCTCGCCGACCGTCAGCCTGACGTCCGCCTCGAAGTCGGTCGGAAAGCGCACGGCGGAGTCCGCCCCGGAATTCTCCCGGGAATCGCGGTCCCGTGACGGGCGCGCACCCTCGAACAGGGCGCTGCCGTCGATCCTGTCCGCACCGAGAGCGACCTCGAGCCCGCCGCCGGGGCCGAACAGGTAGGTCGCGTGGCCCGAAGCCGTCGCGCGGCCGACCCTGACGGACAGGCCCGCGAGCCCGATCCCGCGTTCGTCGGCGGACATGTCCGCCGAGAGGCCGAAGGAACCGTCGAGGCCCGCCCGCACCTCCGTCTCCTCCCCGAAGACCGCGGCGAGGGCGGCGAGGCTCGTCCCCTCGACGCGTGCCCGCGCCTCCAGTCTCGGCGCCGTGCCGGAAAGCTCCGCCCGTCCCTGCACCGAAAGCGCGGCGGCGCCGCCGGCGAGAACCGCCCTGAGCGAGACCGGGAGACTGCCTCCCCCGACGCGGCGCCCCACGCGCCCGTCGACCGCGACATCCCGTTCGCGCACCCTCATGGAGCCGGCGAGAACGAACGGGCCCGCGAACGAGCCGGCCGAGACCTCCAGGGAGATCCCGTCCGCCAGCTCCGACGCCCCGGCGGCGTCGCGGTAGCTGACCGCGCCGTCCACGATGCGAAGCCGGTCGATGCGGACCGCGTCCGCGGCCTCCGGAAAACCCGCCGGCTCCCCGGTGCGTCCGCCGGAAGGATCCCCGGAAGCGCGGTCGATCTCGAGACGGGGCTCGAAGACCTCGATCTCCGAGATCTCGAGCCTGCCGAGAAACAGCGGCAGGAGCTCCACGCGCGCGCGGAACGCCTTCAGCGCGACCAGGTCGGAAACCGCGCCGTCCTCGCGGATCCTGACGTCGGACGCGGCGAGGCGCGGAACGGGCAGGAAATCGAGAACCAGATCCCCGTCGAGCGCGAGCGTCGCCCCGGTCGCCTTCCGGAACTCTGAAACGATCCGCGGCTTGAGGGCCGCCGAATCGATCAGGCGCGGAAGCGCCAGGAAAAGCAGGGGCACGGTGACCGCGAGGGCGGCAAGGCCGTACAGGAGCCTTCTCATGGGCCGGAACCGCACCCCCTCGACCGCAGAAGCCCCGCAAGGCGCGGCGGACGGCGTTCCGGTCCCCTCGCCCGGCCTCGCGGGAACGACGGGCCGGGCGCGCCGCCCGGAGGGGCGGAATCCCGGATTCCCGGCAGCGTCCGCACGACCACGGACGCTATCACCAAACCCCGTGGCCGGCAATCCCGGGCAGGAGTGTCCCCGGGGCGATCCCGGGCCGCACCCCGGAAAGCGCGAAAGCGCGGCCCGCCGAAACCGGTTGCAGGCGCGACCATGTCGCCGGGCCCGTTCTCCGGAGGCGGGTCATGGCGGATCCCGGGGTCTTCCGCCCCGCATGAAAAAGCCGCTCCCGAAGAGCGGCATGGAACGGCCCGGCTCCGGCGGAAACCGGAGCGTCGGGGCCGGGGCTTCTGCGGGGCGATCGCCGCGCCGATCACGCCCGTCGCCGCGCCGGGAGCAAGGAGGGTTGCCGCCGTCAACCGGTCGAACCGCTTGTCCATGTCCCGGAACCGGTCGTCCATCTTCTCGAGGATCTTCCCGCTTTGACCGGAGAGGGCGGCCTCCATCCTCGAAATCGTTCTTTCCCCGGGAGCATGCATCCTCCCGTCGAGGGCCTGCATGCCTTCCTTGAGACTCCGCACGTCCTCCCCGAGACCCTGCACGTCTTCCTTCGTCTCCAGGTTGCCCGCGACGCCGTCGCGCATCACGGCGACGATGCCCTCGGCCCGCGTCTCCGGGACGTTGTGCTCCTTCTCCAGGCGCTTCGCGGCCTCCATCGTGTCGAACGCGGGCATGGCCATGCCGTGTCCTCCCCCCTCTTCGCCAACTCCATGGCCCCCTCCCCGCCTCCGCGCGAGTCGCTCGACAGGTGCCGGGGCACGTCGGGATCGCGAGGATTCGGGAAACGCCGCGTTCTCTTGACGGTGTCCGTTTCCCGTGCCGGGGCCCGGACGGAGACGGGCATGGCGACCGGCGATCACAACGGCCTCGCCGAACGGCGCGGCCGCCGGAACCCGCTTCGGGAGCGGCACCGGCCGAGTCGAACCTGCGTTCCCGCCCCGGCACCGGAGGCGAATGGCCGCCGGATCCACGCCCGGTTCCGGATGCCGCTTCATGCGCGAGGAACCGGGGGCTGCCGTTTGACCTGTGCCGGTTGGTGGCCCATATTCAAGCAAGTCAGAACTGGAAACGGGTTTTCGGAGGTGCCGGACCATGGCCCCGCATCGGGAGTTGCTCGTTCAGGCGGCCGCCTCACGCGGCAAGTACGCTCCGCTCTATCGTCACCTGGCGACGAGGAGCGGATCCGACTGGCGCGTTTCGTTCGCGGAACTGGAAGCCATCCTCGGCTTCGAGTTGCCGGTTTCGGCGCGCCTCCACCGTCCTTGGTGGTCGAACCAGAAACGGGGCGCCGGACACAGCCATGCACTATCCTGGTACGCGGCCGGGTGGAAGACGCGGGCCGTGGATCTCGAGGCGGAAACCCTGGTGTTCGAACGTGCGGAATCTTTGCCCGACATGACCGGGACAGCGCCCGGGAAAAGGGGATTCGAACTCGACGAGGTCTGGCCCGCAATCTCCGGCGGTTCCTGGCCTCCGGGCTTCACCGGCAGCCGGGAGCAGATCTATGACGAGTGCGGGCGTCTGACCGGCGGGCCGCAGGACGAGACCGGGAACGGCCTCTGAAGCATCGCGCATGTTCCTTGACACCAATGTCCTGGTCCGGGCGCGCTTCGAGGCGGCTCCGCGCCACGTTCCCGCTCGGCGATGGATGCAGGAAGTTGCGGACGGCGGAGAGGCGCTTCGCATAAGCCGGCAGGTTCTGCGGGAATACCTGGCCACGGTCACCCGCCCGCAAGGCTGGTCGCCGCCGCTCGCGATCGACACGGCTCTGCAGCACGTCTCGGTGCTCGAGACCGCGTTCGAGATTCTGGAGGATGGCCCGAGAGTGACGCGGACGCTCACGGCGTTGTGTCGAGAGGTTCCCGTCGCGGGGAAACAGATCCACGATGCCAACATCGTGGCGACGATGCTGGCCCACGGGGAGTCGCGGTTGCTGACGTTCAACCCGGGCGATTTTCGGCGCTACGACGGGCGCATCGAATTGATCCGCATGGAGGGACGCCATGAGCGACGATGACGCGCGGGTGGCGGCGCTCGCGGCCAGGCAGAGGGCCGAAACGGGCCTGGAGGCGCTTCGAACCGGAGCCGTTCGCACGAAATGGATCGGAGCTCCCCGGTGGGCTATGCTGGCGTGACAACGGCGCGGACGGACGGTTCGGCGGCGCGCCGGGAGAAACCGGAAGGATCCGCGGCGACATGGCCCAGTGCGAGGAAACCACCATCGCGGTCAGGGACTGCAACGTCTTTCTCCGTCGCGGCGGCACGGGCGATCCCATGCTTTTCCTGCATGGCGCGAGCGGGGTTCCCGGATGGATACCGGCGTTCGGGACGCTTTCGGAGTCGTTCGACCTCCACGTGCCCGACCACCCGTCCTACGGCCGGTCCGACGAACCCGAATGGCTGGACGACATGTCCGATCTCGCCATGTTCTATCTCGATTTCCTGGAGGAGCGCGGGCTCGAGAACGTCCATCTCGTGGGCAACTCGCTCGGCGGATGGCTGGCCATGGAAATCGCCGTGCGCAACGCGACGAGACTCCGCAGCCTGACCCTGGTCGGCGCCGCCGGCATCCGCATCAAGGGCAAGCCGATCGCCGACATCTTCATGATGGATCCGGACGACCTCGCCCGCGAACTGTTCGTCGACCAGAGCTTCGCCGAACGGATCATCGGGGCCGAGCTGAGCGAGGAGGAAACCGACATCCGGCTCCGCAACAGGGTGTCGACGGCACGACTCGGATGGCAGCCGCGGCTCTTCAACCCGTCGCTCCGGAAGTGGCTGCACCGGATCACCGTCCCCGCCCTCGTGGTCTGGGGCGAGGCGGACCGCATCGTGGACGTCGCCTACGCCGAGGAGTTCGGCCGCCTCCTCCCGGACTCCGAGGTCACGGTCATCGACGGGGCCGGCCATCTGCCCCACGTCGAGAAGCCGGAACCCTTCGTCTCCGCGCTCGCCGGCTTCATCGGGAAACGCGCCGCCTGACCCGAGGGCCGTCGCGGCCCCTCCGGCGCCGAGGCCGTCCCCAACGCCGGGGAACGCGGCCTGCGTCCGCCGGCTTGCCCGGGAACCGCCGCGGATGTAGGGTGGGTCCGTTGCAGCGGTTGACGGGAGGACGCGATGTTCAGCGGTTCCATCTGCGCCCTCATCACGCCGTTCCGCGACGGCAGCGTCGACGAGGACGCCTTTCGCTCGCTCGTCGACTGGCAGATCGGCGAGGGCACGCAGGGCCTGGTGCCCGTCGGCACCACCGGCGAGTCCCCGACGCTCGACCACGCCGAGCACAAGCGGGTCGTGGAACTCTGCATCGAGGTCGCCGACCGGCGGGTTCCCGTCATCGCCGGAGCGGGGTCGAATTCGACGGCCGAGGCGCTGGAACTCACGCGGCACGCGAAGCGGTCCGGGGCCGACGCCGCGCTGATCGTCACCCCCTACTACAACAAGCCCACCCAGGAAGGGCTGTTTCGCCATTTCGAGGCGCTGGACGAGGTCGGACTGCCGCTCGTCGTCTACAACATCCCCGGCCGCTCGGTGATCGACATGTCGGTGGAAACCATGGCGCGCTGCGCCGAACTCGGGAACGTCGTCGGCGTCAAGGACGCGACGGCCGACGTGAGCCGCGCGACCGAGCAGCGCAGCGCCTGCGGAGAGGGGTTCTGCCAGCTCTCGGGAGAGGACGTCACGCAGCTCGGGTTCCTCGCCCAGGGCGGCGACGGCTGCATCTCCGTCACGGCCAACGTCGCGCCCGGGCTGATGTCGGAGATGCACGGCGCCTGGCGGGCCGGGGACGTCGCGCGGGCGCAACGGATCAACGAGCGCCTGGCGCCCCTGCACGCGGACCTGTTCTGCGAATCGAACCCCGCCCCGGTCAAGTACGCCGCGAGCCTGCTCGGCAGGTGCGCCGACGAGCTGAGGCTGCCCCTGGTCCCGATCGGCCCGGAGTCCCGCGCCAAGGTCGAGAAGGCGATGCGGCACGCCGGCCCTGCTCGACTGACCGGCATGTCCGGCGCCGACGCCCGCCGGTTCGTCGCCCGCAACCGCAAGGCCCGCCACGCCTACCACGTCGAGGATTCCGTGGAGGCGGGCCTCGTCCTGACGGGAAGCGAGGTCAAGGCGCTGCGCGAGGGCCGCGCCAACATCGCCGAGGCCTACGCGAAGCCGGAGCAGGGCGAGATCTGGCTGCTCAACGCCCACATCCCGACCTACAGGCAGGCCGGCGACAGGAACCACGATCCGGAACGCCGGCGGAAACTGCTCCTGAGGAAACGCGAGATCTCGAGACTCGTCGGCGCCGCCGAACGGCGGGGGATGACCCTGGTACCGCTCAACCTCTACTTCAACGGCCGCGGCATCGCCAAGCTCGAGCTCGGCCTGTGCCGCGGCAAGCAGCGGCACGACAAGCGCGAAACGGAAAAGGCGCGGGACTGGGAACGCCGGAAGGCACGGCTGCTCCGCGGCGGGGAATAGGCCGCGCCGTCCTATCCGGCGACGGCGAGACGCCGGCCGATCGCGCGGAAGACCGCTTCGAACATCCCGGCCGTCAGAACGCCCGTGCTGGTGTTGTAGCGGGAGCAATGGTAGCTGTCGGCAAGCACGACGCCGTTCGCGAGCTCGTGCTCGGCTCCGTGCGAGAAGGGAAAGTCCGCCCGTCGCGCGCCGACCGCCGACAGGGTGTTCTCGTGCGCGACCCGGCCCAGGGCGAGTATCACGCGCAGCCGCTTCATCGTCGCGATCTCGTCCTGCAGGAACGGGCGGCAGGCCCGCGTCTCCGCGCCGGTCGGCCGGTTCTCCGGCGGCACGCACCGCACGGCGTTCGCGATCCGGCAGTTGACCGGCGACGCCCCGTCATCGGCCCTCCGGTCGTAGACGCCGGTCAGGAAGCCGAATCGCGCGAGCGCGGGATAGAGCAGATCGCCGGCATGATCGCCGGTGAACGGCCTGCCGGTCCGGTTGGCCCCCCGAAGCCCCGGCGCGAGACCGACGATCAGGAGTTCCGCGGAAAGCGGGCCGAACGAGGGCACCGGCCCGTTGTGCCAGTCCGGAAACCGCGCGGCGTTGTCCGCCCGGAATCCGGAAAGCCGCGGGCAGAGCGGGCAGTCGGGCCGCGGAAGACGCGGCCCGCCGGAGCGGCCGACCAACGTCAGGCGTCTTCGAGGGCTTCCGCCGGATCGGGGTTGCCCGGAGTCGCCACCCGCGCGCTCTCGCGCGGGTCGCGTTGCGGATCGCCCTCGGAGGCCGGAGGCCGTCGCGGTTCGCGCGCCACCTCGGCGGCGATGTCCTGCAGCTCCACGAAAACGTCGGCCTGCCGGCGCAGCTCGTCCGCCGCGATCGGCGGATGGGAACGGAAGGAACTGACCACGCTCACCCTGACGCCGCGGCGCTGCACCGCTTCCACCAGCCGCCGGAAATCGCCGTCGCCGGAAAGCAGCACGGCATGATCGACGTGCTGCGCCATCTCCAGCATGTCGACGGCGAGCTCGATGTCCATGTTGCCCTTGACCTTGCGGCGGCCCATCTCGTCGACATGCTCCTTGATCCGCTTGGTGACAACCGTGTAGCCGTTGTAGTCCAGCCAGTCCACGAGAGGGCGGATCGGCGAGTAGTCCTGGTCTTCGGCCACGGCGGTGTAGTAGAAGGCGCGGACGACGCGTCCCTTCGAGCGGAACAGCTCCAGAAGATTCTTGTAGTCGATGTCGAATCCGAGAGTGCGGGCCGCCGAGTAGAGATTCGGTCCGTCGATGAAGAGCGCCAGCCGCTCGCCGGGGTCGAAATGCATGATCCTCTCCTGGTCTCCGCCGCGGCGACGAAACCGTTCGCCGGTTGTTCGGAGAGCGTTTCGCCACGGATCCATCATACGGCGCCGCCCCGCAAAGGCAAGACTCGCCCCGCCGGTTCCCGTTTCGCGCCTTCCGGGCGGCGGGGATCCCTCCCCTGCCGGAGGATCCCGTGATCCTGGTCGGCATCGGTTCCAATCTTCCGCATCCCGGGACCGGACCGCCGGAGGGAATCTGCGCCGCGGCGCTCGACGCCCTCGAGGCCGGAGGGATGGTCGTCGAGGCCCGGTCGAGCTGGCATGTCAGCGCGCCGGTGCCGCGGTCCCCGCAGCCGGATTTCGTCAACGGCGTCGCCGCCGTCGGCACGACCCGAAGCCCCGAGGATCTGCTGGCGCTCCTGCACGACATCGAGGCAGCGTTCGGACGCGTGCGGTCCGTTCCCGGCGCGGCGAGGACGCTCGATCTCGATCTCCTCGCCTATCGCGGCCTGGTCCGCGCCGCCGGCAAGCCGCCGCTGCTGCCGCATCCGCGCATGACGGAACGGGCGTTCGTCCTTCTGCCGCTCCGCGAAATCGCGCCGGAATGGCGTCATCCCGCCAGCGGGCGCGGCCTTTCGGACCTGATCGGCGGCCTGCCGCCGGGTCAGGAGTGCCGGCCTCTGCGCATGGCCGCGGGCATGCGGGATCCCTCCGCCTGATCCGGATCCCGACCGGTGCGCGGCCCGCCTGCAACGCCGACGGCCGGGACCGACCGGTCGCCGCTGGCGGTCCGGGCGGATCGCCGGGGACCGCAGCCTGCGGGCCGGCGTGACGGTCCCGGACAGGCCGCCTGGACGCACCGACCCGGGCCAGCTGCCGGACACGCCGGCACCGGTTGCATGACGAGCGGGAAGGCGCATGCGTCGGCCACGAAACGCGTTTCCCGTTCCGCGTCAAGGAGGCGGACCGTATCCTGCCCCGGTCGCGCCACGGGACGGACCATGCCGACAGCCTGCAACCGCTCTGTTCCGGCCGCGACCGCTTCCCCCGCACCTCCCGCGGGAAAGCCCGGCCCGGGAACCGCGGGAAAGGGATTCCCGGGAATCCGGATCCGGCGGCGTGACGCCGCCGCGCCCCCCGAACCCCGCCTCCGGTCCGGCGAGCGTGCCGCGCCGAGATTCGAGCGGCCCGCCCGGTTCCCGGACAGGGTGATCCCACGCTGGCCGAACATCCGCTGCAGGCGGGACAGGGCGCTCCCGTCCGGGCCGTCACCGCGGTCTGCAGGCTCCGAGGGCGTCCCCGATCGGTCGGCTCCGGCTCGGATCCCGTCATCCGGGCGACCGAGTCGGTCCGGGACCGCAGCGTGGGATCACCCTGGGTTCCCGGACACGTCTTCTTCCGCGCCGTCCGGCGAAGCGGTAAGGTGACGGTCCGTCCGCCGTCTCGAAAGGCCCGTCCGTGCGCTGCGAAGTGATCGCCGTCGGCACCGAACTGCTTCTCGGCCAGGTCGTCGACACCAACTCGGCCTGGATCGGCGAGCGGCTGGCCCTCGTCGGCGTCGACTGCCATCACCAGGTCAGGGTCGGCGACAATTTCGACCGCATGGCCGCCAGCATCCGTCTCGCGCTCGGGAGGGCCGAGGCCGTCATCTGCTGCGGCGGGCTCGGCCCGACGCAGGACGACATCACCCGCGAGGTCGTCGCCGAGGTCATGGGCGTCGGTCTCGAGCGCGACCCAGCGGTCGAGCGGAGAATCGTCGACCGGTTCGCCGGGCGCGGCAGGCCGATGAGCGGGAACAACCTCCGCCAGGCGGACGTTCCGGTCGGCGCGTCGGTCGTCCCCGAGATGCCCGGAACCGCGCCCGGACTCGTCTGCCCGGTGGGCGGCAAGGTGCTCTACGCGCTTCCCGGCGTCCCGTCCGAGATGCGCGAGATGATGAACGGCACGGTTCTTCCCGATCTGCGGCGGCGGTCCGGGGAGAACGCCGTCATCCGGAGCCGCGTGCTCCGCACCTGGGGGCTCGGCGAATCGGCCCTCGCGGAACTGCTGGCGGAGCGCGTCGGGGCGCTCGACCGGAGCGGCAATCCGACCCTCGCCTTTCTCGCGAGCGGCGCCGACGGCATCAAGGTGCGGATCACCTCGAAGGCGTCCGGCGAGGCCGCCGCCGCGGCCGTCCTCGCGGACGAGGAGAAACGGCTCCGCGGGATCCTGGGCGACCGGATCTTCGGCGTCGACGGCCAGACGATGGAAACCGTCGTCCTCGAACGGCTGCGCCGGGCCGGCCGCACCCTGGCGGTCTCGGAAAGCCTCACCGGCGGCCTCGCCGCGGCCCGCCTCAGCGCCGCCGACCCCGGTCTCGAGACCTTCGTCGGCGGCCGGGTCGGCCCGCCGCCGGGCACGGCGGCGGCGGGGGAGGAGCGGGCCCGCGAGGACGCGGACGGCGTGCGGCGCGCTCTCGGCGCCGACATCGGCCTTGCCGCGCTCGGCCCGGCGGCGGGCGAGGCGGCGCCGCCGGGCGCCGTCTTCATGGGCGTCGCGACCCCCGAGGGAGCGGCGGCCAGCCGGATCGCGCTTCCGGGCGACCCCTCCCGGCTGCGGGAATACGCGGTCATCAGTCTTCTCGACGCGCTCCGCCGGACGCTCGGGAACGGGCCGGAGGCCGGCCGTTGAACGCCGGCGGCCGGCCCGCGGAACGTCCGGTCCCGGCATGCCGCGCCGGCGCCCGGGGGCGCGCCGCTCCGGCGCGGCGGCCGGAACGAGGGGGAGAGAGCCCGTGACCGACGCCGCTTCCGCGGAGGACTCGCTGGCGCGGGAGTTCCTCGAGAAGGCCGACGCGCTCGCGCCCGTGCTCGCCGGGCGCGCGGAAGAGGCCGAGGCTCTCCGCCGCGTGCCCGACCGGTCGATCGGGGATCTCCGCGACGCCGGCCTGTTCGGGATCGCTCGGCCGGCGCGCTACGGCGGGCACGAGCTCGGCCTCGACCACGTCATCGAGACCGTCTCCCGGCTCGGGCGCGGCTGCGGCTCCACGGCCTGGGTGTTCGGCATCTTCTGCGACCACATGATCACGATGGGAATGATGCCCGAGGAGGCGCAGGAGGACATCTGGGGCGACGATCCGGACGCGCTCGTGTGTTCCGGGCTGGCGCCGTCGGGCCGCGTCGAGCGCGTCGCGGGGGGCCTGGAACTTTCCGGCCGGTGGCAGTTCTCGAGCGGCTGCGACCACGCGGCCTGGGTCTTCGTCCAGAGCGCGGTGCCCGCCGTCGGCGGCGCCGCCGCGGAACAGGCCTACCTTCTGGTGCCCCGGTCCGATTTCGGGATCGTCGACACCTGGCACGTGTCCGGCCTCAAGGGCACGGGCAGCAAGGACATCGTCATCGACAAGGCGCTGGTGCCCGAGCACCGGGTCGAGGCGCTCGCGGCGTTCAACGCCGGCACCGGCCCCGGCGGACGGCTCCACGAGGGCGCGATCTTCCGCATGCCCCGGATCGCGACGGTGCCGTTCTCGCTGGTGGCGCCGGCGGTCGGCGTTCTCGACGCCATGATCGACGGCTTCACGACGCGCGTCCGCGGCCGCGCCTCCCGAGGCTTCCGTCATGCCGAGCTGACGACCATGCAGCTCAGGGTCGCCGAGGCGAGCGCCGAACGCGACTGCGCGCGGCTGCTGCTGCGGCGCGCCACCCGGGAGACCATGGAGGCCATGCACGCCGAGGGCGCGCTCGGCCTCGGGCAGCGCGCGAGGAACCGGCGCGACATGGCCTACGTGTCGACGCTCTGCACCCGCGCCGCCGACCGGCTGCACCACGCCACCGGCGCGAGCGGGCTGTTCGACGGCAACGACATGCGGCGCTTCTGGTCGGACATCCGCGCCATCGGCGCGCACTACATCAACAGCTGGGACATCTCGGGCCCGATCTACGGGCGGGTGGCCTTCGGACTCGAGCCCGGAAATCCCTCTGTGTGAGCGGCGGCGCGCCCGGACCTCAGGCCCCGCGGCCGCCGTCGCCGGGCCGCTCCGCCGGCAGGATCCCCTCCGACAGCAGCGCGTACTCGTGCCTGCGGTGCGCGTCGATGATGCCGTGGATGCGGTCCTCCCCGGTTCCGTACTCCCTGAGCACCGTCTCGCCGATCTGGAGACTCATCTCGTAGGTCTCGTGGACCACGTCCCTCGCGCCCGCGGCGGCGAGCCGGCGCATGTGGTCGTTGTCCCGCGCCCGGGCGTGCACGGCGAGATGCGGATGCCGCCCGTGCAGCAGGTGCACCGTGCGTTCGGTGGCGTCCGCGTCGTCGAGAATGATGACCGCCGCGCGGGCGCGCGCGATGCCCGCCGCCTCCAGGACCTCCAGCCGGCCGGCGTCCCCGAAGTACACCGGCAGCCCGCCGGCGCGGGCGGCCTCGACCCGGGCCGGCTGGAACTCGATCGCGACGTAGGGGATCTCGGCGGCGGCCAGCGTCCGGCTCAGCGACAGCCCGACGCGGCCGAAACCCGCGATCACCACGTGGTTCGTGAGATCCACGGTCTCCGAATGCATCTGCTCTCCGTCGTCGGCGGGACGGGTGTCGAGACGGGCGCGGAGCCGCCTGCCGATCGAGAACGCGAGCGGCGTGAGCGCCATGCTCGCGACGATGACGGCGGCCAGGACGGAGCTGTCCCGGGGGCCGAGAATGCCGTGGTCGAAGGCCATCGCGAAGATCACGAAGCCGAACTCGCCGGCGCCGCCGAGCAGGAACGCCGTGCCCGCCGACATGCCGGACGAGATTCCCGAAACCCGGCACAGCCCGTGGATGATCGCGCCCTTGAGGACGAACAGCCCGAGCACCAGCGCCAGCACGGTCGGCGCGTGGTCGACGATGGTCCGGAGACTGAGGCCGAGGCCGACGGTCATGAAGAACAGGCCGAGCAGCAGGCCGAGGAACGGCTTGATGTCGGCGGCCACCTGGTGGCGGTACTCGGTCTCGGCCAGCAGGACGCCGGCGAGAAACCCGCCGATCGCCAGCGACAGCCCCAGCGACGCCGTCAGCCAGCTCATCCCGAGCAGCACCACGAGCGTCACCGCCGCGAACAGCTCTGGGCGGTGGCCCACCGCGAACAGGCGCAGAAGCGGGCGCAGCACCAGCCGCCCCGCCACGGCGACGCCGGCCAGCGCGAGCACGGCCGTGCCGAGGGACAGAAGGACCGACGCGCCGGTCTCCCGGCCGTCGGCGGCGAGCGCCGCGACCAGCGCGAGCAACGGCACGACCGCGAGATCCTGCAGGAGCAGGATCGCGAAGGCCAGGCGGCCGTGCCGCGTGGTGGTCTGGCCGCGTTCCGACAGCAGCTGCGCGACGATCGCCGTCGACGACAGCGCGAGACCGGCGCCGACGACGACGGCGAACGCGAACGGGAAGCCGGCGGCGAGAGCGATCCCGCCGACCGTCGCCCCCGTCAGCGCGACCTGGGCGGTTCCCAGCCCGAAGATCTGGTTCCTGATGACGCGGAGCCGCTCGACGCTCAACTCGAGACCGATCGTGAACAGCAGGAACACCACGCCCAGCTCGGCGAGGCCCCGCACCGTCGGCGTCTCCGAGACCAGCCCGAGAACCTCGGGTCCGATGACGACGCCGGCGACCAGGTACCCGACCACGAGGCTCGAACGCAGCCGCTGGAGGACCGAGGCGACGGCCACCGCCGCGACCAGGAAGATCAGGATCTCGGCGAGAAGGGTCGGGTCGTGCATGAACAGGCCGCGCCGACGCCGCGCCCGCGCCATGCCGGGGCATGGCCGCGCGGGCGGGATCGCCGGCATCCTCCGCGAGTCCGTCGCTGCGTCGGGCCGCAGGCTAGCGCGATTCCCCCGATTCATCCCGAATCGTCAAACCGGATATGCTCCCGAACGGAGCGAAGCGCCGCGCTTCGCGGAACTCGGGCACCAGATTCGATGCATTCGGCGACGTCCGGCCCGCGGACCGGGCGCCTCTTCCCGTGACCTACGTCCTGGCCGTCGTCGGCATCGCGCTGCTGGTCTCCGGCGGCGAGACGGTGGTGCGCGGATCGGTCGCGCTCGCCGCCCGCCTCGGGGTGTCGCCGCTGGTCGTCGGCATCGCCGTCGTCGGGTTCGGAACCTCGCTTCCCGAGATGGTCGTCTGCGTCGACGCCGCCCTCTCGGGGGTGCCGGGCATCGCCGTCGGCAACGTGATCGGCAGCAACGTCGCCAACGTCCTGCTCATCCTCGGCGTCGGCGCCCTGATCTTCCCGGTCTCCGTCGCGCCCCGGACAGTCCGCCGCGACGCGCTGTGCATGCTGGCGGCGACCGTCGTCTTCGTCGGACTCGGCCTGGCCGGAGGCCTCGTGCGGTGGCACGGCGCGCTCATGCTCGCGGCGCTCGGCGGCTACGTCGCGGCGACGGTCCGCCGCGACGCCGGATCCGCGGCCGCGGCGCGGCGCGGGGAGGACCGGCGGGCCGGCGCCGGGAGGCTGTCGTCCGGACTTCTGGCCGCTCTCGTCGCGGCCGGAATCGGCGGCGTGGTCGTCGGCGCGGAATGGCTGGTCTCCGGCGCGGCCGCGGCCGCGCGGGGCCTCGGCGTCCCGGAGGAGGTCATCGGCCTCACCCTGGTCGCGGTCGGCACGTCCCTGCCCGAGCTCGCGACCGCGATCGCCGCCGCCTGCCGCGGCCGCCCGGAGCTGTGCGTGGGCAACGTCATCGGCAGCAACATCTTCAACCTGTTCGGCATCGCCGGCGTGACCGTGCTGTTCGCGCCGCTGCCGTTCTCGGACCGGATCGTCGGCTTCGACCTCTGGGCGATGCTCGGCGCGACGCTTCTGCTGATGGCGTTCCTGCTCTCGGGCCGCCGCATCGGCCGCACCTGGGGCGGGGCGTTCGCGGTCCTGTACGGCCTCTTCGCGGCGGCGGCGTTTCTCGGCTGGGGCGAAACCGCGGCGCGCGCCGTCACAGGATCCTCTTGAAGCCCGGACGGCGATGCGGCACTCTCGCCGGATGACCGTCGGCTCGAGAGGCAACGCCCTGGTCACCGGCGCGGCGCGGCGGATCGGGCGCGCCATCGCCCTCCGCCTCGCCCGCGACGGCTGGACCGTCGGCATCCACTGCCTGGACTCCCGGCCGGAGGCGGACGCGCTCGCCGGCGAGATCGCGTCGGCGGACGGCCGCGCCTACGTGGTTCCGGCGGATCTGCGCGACGACGCGGCGTGCGAGGAGATGATGGCGCGCGCGGCCCGGGAGGCCGGGCCCGTCCGCTGCCTGGTCAACAACGCGTCCGTGTTCGAGCGCGACGACATCGGGAGCGTCACCCGGGAAAGCTGGGACCGGCATATGACGGCCAACCTGTGGGCGCCGCTGCTGCTGTCGCGGACGATGGCCGGGAACCTGCCGGCGGAGGACGAGGGCAACATCGTCAACATCGTCGACCAGCGGGTCGTCAACCTGCCGCCGGGGTTCCTGTCCTACACCGCGAGCAAGGCCGGGCTCTGGGCGCTCACGCAGAGCCTCGCGCTGGCGCTCGCGCCGCGGATCCGCGTCAACGCGATCGGGCCCGGCCCCACCCTGCCGAGCCCGCGCCAGAGCGGCGCGCAGTTCGCCCGCCAGGCGGCCGCGATGCCGCTCGGGCGCGGCGCGGCGGAGGAGGAAATCGCGCGCGGCGTGCGCTACGCTCTCGACTCGCCGTCCATGACCGGCCAGCTCATCCTGCTCGACGGCGGGCAGCATCTCGGCTGGCACTTTCCCGGCGGCGGCCCGGCGAAGGAATGACGCGATGACGCCCGAACCGGCGAGGCCGCTCGCGGCCGGCTTTCCGGCCCCCGCGCCCCGGATCCGCAAGGTCCACGTCAGCGACCTGGTGCTCGACTGCCTGATCGGGGTCCACCGCCACGAGCGGGACGGGACGCAACGGGTGCGCGTCAATCTCGAGCTTTCGGTGCGCGAGCCCGACGAGCCGGTCGACGACCGGCTGACCAACGTCGTGTGCTACGAGGAGGTGATCTCCGACCTGCGCCGGCTCGCCGCGGCGGGGCACGTCAACCTGGTGGAGACGCTCGCCGAGCGCGTCGCCGCCGCGTGCCTCGAGCGGCCGGAGGTCTCGGCGGTCAGGGTGCGCGTGGACAAGCTCGACGTCTTTTCCGACGCCGCGAGCGTGGGCGTGGAGATCGAGCGCGGGAGATGACGCGGACCACGGCGCCGACCGGGACCGCCGCCGCTTCCGCGACGCCGGCCCGCCATGGCTGAGGGGGACCGCCCCGCCGGTTCCGGCGCCCCGCTCTCGGGGGCGGCGCTGATCGCCTCCCGGCTCGACGCCCTGCCGGCGGGCCCGGGCGTCTACCGCATGACCGGAACCGACGGCGAGGCGCTCTACGTCGGCAAGGCGCGCCAGCTGCGCAAGCGCGTGGCGGCCTACGCGCGCCCCGCGCGCCAGCCCGAACGGATCCGCCGGATGGTCTCGCAGGTCCGCGACCTCGAGATCGTCACGACCCACACCGAGGTCGAAGCGCTGCTGCTCGAGAGCAACCTGATCAAGAGCCTCAAGCCGCGCTACAACATCATCCTGCGCGACGACAAGTCGATGCCGTTCATCCTCCTGCGAACCGACACGCCGTGGCCGCAGCTCGTCAAGCACCGCGGCGCGCGCGCGCGCAAGGGGGAGTATTTCGGGCCGTTCGCCACCGTCGGCGCGGTCAACCAGACGCTGAACGTCCTCCAGAAGGTGTTCCCGCTCAGGAGCTGCGCCGACAGCGTGTTCGCCAACCGCACCCGGCCCTGCCTCCAGTACCAGATCAAGCGCTGCGCGGCGCCCTGCGTGGGCCTGGTCGCCGAGCCCGACTACCGCGAGATCGTGGGCCAGGCCCGCGACTTCCTGCGCGGACGCAGCCGCGACCTCCAGCAGGCGTTCTCGAGGAAGATGACGGCGGCGAGCGACGCGCTCGACTTCGAGACCGCGGCCGTCTACCGCGACCGCATCCGCGCGCTGACCCAGGTGCAGGCGCGCCAGGACATCAACGTCGAGCGCATCGGCGAGGCCGACGTCGTCGCCGCCCGGCAGGAGGGCGGCCAGACCTGCGTGCAGGTCTTCTTCTACCGGGCCGGGCAGAACTACGGCAACCGCACGTACTTCCCGAACCACGCCCGCTCGGTGCCCGTCGAGGAGGTTCTCCAGGCCTTCGTGGGCCAGTTCTACACCGACCGCACGCCGCCGGCGCTGGTTCTCGTCAGCCACGACCTGCCCGACCGGGATCTCGTCCGGGACGCGCTGTCGGTGCGCGCGGACCGGCGGGTCTCGCTGGTCCGGCCCCAGCGCGGCCGGCGCCGGAACGTGATCCGCAACGCCTCGGCCAACGCCGCCGAGGCGCTGTCGCGGCGGCTGTCGGAAAGCGCGGCCCAGAGGCGGCTTCTGGAGCGCGTGGCCGAGCTGTTCGACCTCGACGGCCCGCCGCGGCGCATCGAGGTCTACGACAACAGCCACATCTCGGGAACGGACGCGCTCGGGGCGATGATCGTCTCCGGCCCGGGCGGCTTCGAGAGGAACGCCTACCGGCGTTTCGGCATCCGCGCCCGGGACGCCGCGCCGGGCGACGACTACGCGATGATGCGGGAGGTTCTGGCCCGGCGGTTCTCGCGGGCGCTGCGCGAGGATCCCGACCGCGCATCCGGCGCCTGGCCCGACCTGGTCGTCGTCGACGGCGGCCCGGGCCAGCTGTCGGCGGCGCGCGAGACCCTCGCCGAGATCGGGATCGACGATCTCGCGGTCGTCGCCGTGTCCAAGGGCCCGGACAGGAACGCCGGGCGCGAGCGCTTCCACGCCGCCGGCCGCGAGCCGTTCACGCTGCCCGCGAACGACCCCGCGCTCTACTTCCTCCAGCGCCTGCGCGACGAGGCCCACCGCTTCGCCATCGGCGGGCACCGCGGACGGCGGCAGAGGAACATCCGC
This sequence comes from Alphaproteobacteria bacterium, assembly GCA_965214975.1. Classification (GTDB taxonomy): domain Bacteria; phylum Pseudomonadota; class Alphaproteobacteria; order MPNO01; family UBA830; genus JAJEBT01. The sequence continues at coordinate 2,242,634 of OZ244055.1, read as the reverse complement.
CGCTCGCCCATCGACGGGATCTCCGGCATCGGCGCGGTGCGCAAGCGGGCGCTTCTGCATCACTTCGGTTCCGCGACGAGCGTCGCGCGCGCGGGCCTCGCCGATCTCGAGGCGGTCGAGGGCATCAGCAAGGCGATGGCCAGAAGGATATATGACTACTTCCACGCGAACGAATAGAATGGCGCCAAACGGAAGAGGTGATCCCCGCCCGATGGGCCTCTCTCTCCCCAACACGCTGACGCTGCTGCGCGTGGCCGCGGTGCCGGTCTTCGCCGCGGCCTTTTTCCTGCAGAGCGCCGCGGGCCAGTGGCTGGCGCTCGCGGTCTTCGCGGGCGCCGCGGTCACCGACTTCCTCGACGGCCATCTGGCGCGCCGCAACGACCGGCATTCCGAGTTCGGGCGCTTTCTCGACCCGGTCGCGGACAAGCTCCTGATCGGGGCCGCGCTGCTGATGATGGCCGGCTTCGGCCAGATCGACGGCCTCGCGCTGGTTCCGGCCGCCGTCATCCTGTGCCGCGAGATCCTGGTGTCCGGGCTGCGCGAGTACCTCGCCGGCATCGACGTCGGACTGCCCGTCAGCCGCCTGGCCAAGTGGAAGACGACGGTCCAGATGCTGGCCCTCGGCTTCCTCGTCGTCGGCGACGCCGCCCATCCTCCGGTGCCGACGGAATTCCCGGTCCGGGCCGTCGGGGAGGCCGGCCTCTGGCTCGCCGCCGCGGTCACCGCGGCCACCGGCTTCGGCTACCTGCGGGCGGGGTTCCGCCACATGCTCGCCGAAAGCGGGGGCGGCGGGCGATGACCCGCCACGGAAGCGTCATCGGCATCGCGGGATGGAGCGGCAGCGGAAAGACCTCGCTGATCGTCCGGCTTCTTCCGATCCTCTCCGAAAGGGGCTACCGGGTGGCCACCGTCAAGCACGCCCACCGCGACTTCGACATCGACGTCCCGGGCAAGGATTCCTACGAGCACCGGCGCGCGGGCGCCGCCGAGGTCGCCGTGTCCTCGCCGCGGCGGCTCGCGGTCGTCCGCGAGCACCGCGGCGGTCCGGAGGCCGCGCTCGAGGAGATCCTCGGCCTGCTCGCGCCCGCGGACATCGTGCTCGTGGAGGGATACAAGGACGGACCGCACGACAAGATCGAGGTCTGGCGCAGCGCGTGCGGCAAGCCGCCGGTCCACGAGGGCAACCCCACCGTCGTCGCGGTCGCCACCGACCTCCCCGCCCGGATCTCCTCGCTTCCGGCGCTCGATCTCGACGACGCGGCGGCCGTCGCCGACTTCGTCGTCGCGCGCTGCCGTCCCGGCCGGGTCGCGGGGGAGGCGTCCTGACATGGCCCAGCTGTCGGACGACTGCTTCGCCTTCGGCGGCGCGCTGATGCGGACCGACGAAGCGCTTCGGCTGCTGTCGGAACGGCTCGACGCCGTCGCCGGGGTCGAGGAGGTCGGACTCGACAAGGCCGACGGGCGGATTCTCGCGGCCGACATCGTGTCCCCGCTCCCGGTGCCGCCGCACGACAACGCCGCGGTCGACGGCTACGCGGTGCGTTTCGCGGACCTGTTGCCCGGCGCCGAGACGCGGCTGCGGCTTTGCGGCCGCGTCGCCGCCGGGGAGACGGCCGCCGCGGCGGTCGGCGCGGGGGAGGCCGCCCGCATCTTCACGGGCGCCCCCATGCCGGCCGGCGCCGACACGGTCCTCATGCAGGAGGACTGCCGCGAGGACGGGGGGCACGTGGCCGTTCCGCCCGGCATCCGCGAAGGCGCCAACCGCCGGCGCGCCGGCGAGGACATCGCCACAGGCGCGCGCATCCTCGCGGCCGGGGCCAGGCTGCGCCCCCAGGACGTGGGGCTCGCGGCATCGACGGGGCGGGCGCGGATTCCGGTCCGCCGCCGCCTGCGGGCCGCCCTGTTCTCGACCGGCGACGAGCTCCGCGAGGCCGGCGAGGCCCTGCCGCCCGGCTGCGTCTACGACGCCAACCGCCACGCCCTGCGCGCGGCCGTCGGGCGGCTCGGCTGCGAGGTGACGGATCTCGGCATCCTGCCGGACGACTTCGGGACCGTCCGCGACGCGCTGGCCGGAGCCGCCGCGACGCACGACGTCCTGATCACGTCGGCGGGCATGTCGACCGGCGACCAGGACCACGTGCGGGCCGCGATCGAGGCGACCGGGAGCATCCACATGTGGCGCCTCGCCATCCGGCCCGGACGCCCGATCGCCTTCGGGCAGGTCGGAACGGTTCCCTTCATCGGCCTGCCCGGGAATCCGGTTGCGGTGCTGGTGACGTTCATGCTCTTCGCGCGACCCGCGCTCCTGCGGCTCGGCGGATGCGCCGACGTCGAGCCGAGGAGCTTCCGCGTGCGCGCGGCCTTCCCGATACGCAAGAAGCGGGGCCGGCGGGAATGGTGGCGGGTGCGGCTCGAGCGCGAGGCGGACGGCCCGCCGCGGGCGCACAAGTTCGCCCGGGACGGCGCCGGAATCCTGACGTCGATGGTGGAGGCCGACGGACTCGTCGAGCTTCCCGAGGAACTGACGTCGGCGCCGCCGGGCCACATGGCGGACTTCCTGCCGTTCAGCGAGATGGGTTGATGCGGATCCTGTACTTCGGATGGGTGCGCTCGCGGATCGGAACCGCGGAGGAGGACGTCGAACTGCCCGGGGACGTCGGCGACGTGGCCGCGCTGATGGAACATCTCAAGGCCCGCGGCGGCGGCTACGCGCGCGCGTTCGAGAACGCCGCCGTGGTGCGCGCGGCGGTCAACCAGGAAATCGCGCCGCCCGGCGCGCCGGTGGCCGACGGCGACGAGGTCGCGTTCTTCCCGCCGATGACGGGAGGCTGAGACGGATGATCCGGGTCCAGGAAGGGGACTTCGACGTCGGCGCCGAGATCGCCGGGATCGCGGACGGGCGCGCGGACATCGGCGGGGTCGCGAGCTTCGTCGGTCTCGTGCGCGACGTCGCCGACGGGGAGACGGTCCGCGCGATGACCCTGGAGCACTACCCGGGAATGACGGAAAGGCAGCTCGCGAAGGCCGAGGCCGAGGCCCGGGCCAGATGGCCGCTGCTCGACGTTCTCGTCGTGCACCGCCACGGGCGCCTCGAGCCCGGCGACCGGATCGTTCTCGTCGTCACCGCCTCGGCGCACCGCGCGGCGGCGCTGGAAAGCTGCCAGTTCCTGATCGACTGGCTCAAGACCGGCGCGCCCTTCTGGAAGCTCGAGGACCGGGCTTCCGGACCGACATGGGTGAGCCAGTCCCCGGAAAACGCCGCCGGGCCCGGCGGCGTCCCGGATCCCGCGCCGCGGAAAGGCTGAAGGCCGCGTCGCACGGACACGACACGCGGGATTCCGGATGCCTGGCGGTTTCCGGCGCCATGCCGGGCCCGGAAACGTCCCGGGGCGGAGGCTCCCGGGCCGAAGGCCGCCCGACGGCGGAAGACGGCAGCGATCGCCGGGCCCGGTCGCGCCGCCGGCCGGGATCCGGGAGAACCCGGCCGGACGTTCGGTTTCGCGCGGACCGGCATGCCGTCGCTCGATGACCGTGCAGCATCCCGCCCTCAACGGAAAAGGGAGGCGACAGGACGGGAGAGGCGAAGGCGCATGGGGTTCCTGCATGGCATACGCAAGACTTGGCCGTGTCGGGTTCGGCTGCGAGGCGGCCGGTGAGACAGGTTGGATCGACGAGGCCGGAACGGGAAGGCGACCGGTCGGCGGGTTGCGCGAGGAATTCCCCGAGCGGATCACGGGCCTCTTCACGCCTGTCGATAGGCCCCACCATGGCGGACATCCCGTGATGGCGCATCAGGCGCATTGAATGCAAAGGGAATTGGAAGTACAGTCGGCGCCATGCTGAAGCCCGAGAAAACGAAAGAGTCGCCGCCCGACATACCGGGTCGTCCCAAGGACTGGCGGGAACAGATAAAGGCGGATCTCGCGGCCCAGCTCGAGGCCGGGGGAACGCTTTACGGAGTCCGGTCGGACGGTGCCTACATCGCGCGGACCAAGGACGGTGACCGGGTGATCCGACCGCCGAACCGGAAATCCGCCTGATCGGCCCAGCCGACGCTCCCCGCGATGCCGACGCTCCACGTTGTCGCCGGCCCGAACGGGAGCGGCAAGTCCACCCTGACACGCACCACGTGGTTCCGGGCGTGGAGATGATCGATCCCGATGCGGTCGCGCGAAGCGTCCCGCCGGACAGTCCCGGACAGGCGGCGCGCGAAGCGTTGCGACGACGCCGGGACGCACTGCACGCGGGCAGAAGCCATCTGCTGGAAACCACGCTCGCCGGTCACGGCGTTCTCCGCCACATGGAGACCGCGCGGGCGATGGGCTACCGGACCGTGCTCCACTACATGTCTGTCGATGCGCCTGAACAGGCGCTCGACCGCATCCGCAACCGTGTCGCGCTCGGCGGTCACGATGTTCCGGAACCGGACGCGAGACGGCGCTTCCACCGGTCGCTGGCCAACCTGCCTGCCGCCATTGCGGGGTCTGACGAGGCGGTGGTCTACGACAACTCCAACCCCGACCGGCCCATGGTCCGCGCGCTTCGCGCCCGGCCCATCGGGAGCGGGATCCGGCCGCGGGCAACGCTCCGGCCCGGCCCCTCGGGCCGTTCGGGGGCGGAGGCCCCGACGCCGGACCGGGCGAGGGCGGTCACTCGGCGGAAGCCGTCAGGAGACTCACGACGAGACGGATCATCAGATCCTTGCTGGCCGGCCTGCTCTCGGCGATCAACAGGGTGAGCGCGGTCAGTGCACGGGGATCGAGCCGGTGCGAAACGCCCTCCTGCGCCAGGTAGAGCAGGAACAGAAGGGCGCCGATCCGCTTGTTGCCGTCCGTGAAGGGATGGTCCTTCACGATGAAGTAGAGCAGGTGCGCCGCCTTCTCCTCCCGGCTGCGATAGAGCGGTTCACCGGACATGGTCTGCTCGACGTTTCCGAGAATCGCTTCCAAGGCGTCGTCCCGCCGGTTGCCGAAGAGCGCCGACGCCTCGCCTCTTGCCGAGAGTTCGCGCCTGAACGCCTCGATCGCCCCGATCGCGCGATCGGGATCGAGCGCGCCGGCAACCGGCTCCGTGCCGGACGGCGTCCCCAGTCGATCCTCGTCGTATTCCAGGAGCAGGCGCCAGGTGTCGGCATACCTCGCGATCAGTTCGGGAACGGCTTCGCCGGCATCGTCCGGCGGCATCCCGCTCCGCAGGGTGCGGGCGGCCCATTGACGGAAGTGCGCGCCCCGCTCCGGATTCACCCGGTGGCCGACGGAAACGACCGCATCCAGGCTGTAGTGCCGGATGCGGCGTCCGGCCCGCCGTCCGCCCTCCGTCCGAACGACCGGGAAATCCCTGGTCGCCGCCGCGGCCTCCAGCTCCTCGCCGGAAAACACGTTGCGCAGATGGATCAGGATGTTCTCGGGCGTGGTGCCGAACACGGCCGCCATGCCCCGTCGCGACAGCCAGACGGTCTCCCGCTCCAGACGCACGTCCACCCGCGCGTCGCCGTCGGGCGCCTCGTACACGACGGTCCGGCCGCCCGGAAGAGTCTCGCCGGTGTCGGTCACTCGGCTGCCTCCCCGTCGCTCCGGGCGCCCGGGCCGCCCCGGTGGATGCACGACGAGGCCGTCGCGCCGCGAAGGGGCCGTCCCCGGGACTCCGTCCGGCCGTCGCGGCGCCGGGGCCGCCCCCCTGGCGCGGACCGCAGCCGCCGGGTCCGCCCTCCCCGAAGCCCGGCGGCCCTGCCCACGCGCCTCCGGGACGCGACGCTAGGCGGCCGCGTCGGTTCTGGCGCGCACCAGCGCCTCGTAGTCCTCGAGAAGCGCGCGGCTGATCGCGCCGACCTCGAACCGGCGGTCGTCGATGCGGCCGACCGGGGTCACCTCGGCGGCGGTGCCGGTCACGAAGATCTCGTCGGCCTCGAGCAGCTCCTCCGGCCGGACATGGCGCTCGATCACCTCGATGCCGCGGGCCGCGGCAAGGCCGATCACCGCCCGGCGCGTGATTCCGTCGAGAAAGCAGTCCGGCGTCGGCGTGTGCAGCCTGCCGTCGCGGGCGAAGAAGACGTTGGCCCCCGTGCTCTCGGCGACCAGGCCGCGCCAGTCGAGCATGAGCGCGTCGTCGTAGCCCTCCGCCTCGGCGGCGTGCTTGCTCAGCGTGCAGATCATGTAGAGGCCGGCGGCCTTGGCGTGGACGGGCGCGGTGTCCGGCGCCGGACGGCGCCATTTCGCGGTCTTCAGCCCGATGCCGCGCGTGCGCGCCTCGGGCGGGAAATAGGACGGCCATTCCCACACCGCGATGGCCACGTGGATCCTGGTCTTCTGCGCCGAGACCCCCATCATCTCGCTGCCACGCCACGCGACCGGGCGCACGTAGGCGTTGGCGTAGCCCTGCGCCGCCACGGTCTCGAGCGTCGCGCTCTCGATCCTCTCGAGCGGAAACGGGATCTCGAAGCCGAGCGCGGCCGCGGAATCGAAGAGCCTTTGCGTGTGCTCGCGAAGCCTGAAGACCTCGCCGTCGTAGACGCGCTCGCCCTCGAACACGCAGCTCGCGTAGTGAAGCGCGTGCGACAGCACGTGCAGCCGCGCCTCGCGCCACGGCACCAGCGCGCCATCCAGCCAGATCCGGCCGTCCTGATCGTGGAAATCCAGCATCCGCACCCTTTCCGCGACGAGCCTCCGCACAGCTTGCCCACGCTAGCATTTGCGGGCATACAGTTCAACATGACGGGCGCGAAACCGACAGCGAACCCCCTGTTCCTGCGGGACGACGACCTCCGCCAGGGGGTGGAGCTGCTGTACTTCGCCTACCGGGACTTCGCGCGCGGCGCCGACGACATTCTCGCCGCGCGCGGGCTCGGCCGCACCCACCACCGCGTGCTCCACTTCGTCTGCGGCGATCCGGGAATCAGCGTGTCCGAGCTGCGGTCGATCCTGAGGATCACCAAGCAGAGCCTGTCGCGGGCCGTCGGCGAACTGGTGCGCGACGGCTTCGTGGCCGAGCGGCAGGGCAGAAGCGACCGGCGGCGCAAGCTGCTCGAACCCACGGCCGAGGGCGTCGCCCTCGAGAGGCTGCTCTCGGAATCCCAGCGCGAGAGGATCGCGCGGGCCTACCGCGAGGCCGGCGCCGAGGCGGTGCAGGGCTACCGCCGGGTGCTGGCGGGCATGATCGGCGAGAACGACCGCGAGCGCGTCATCGCCGGACGCCGTTCCGGCGGCCCGCCGCGATGCGGAAAACCCCTCAGATCCTGATCGTCCCCCTGAGATAGAGGACCGCCCGGCCGCCGATGCCGACGCGGCCGCCCCGGTTCTCGCAGCGGAGCGTGCCGCCCCGCGCCGAGATCTGGCGCGCGACGAGCCGCTCGGTGCCGAGCCGGGCCGACCAGTGGGGAATCAGCATGCAATGCGCCGACCCCGTCACCGGATCCTCGTCGACGCCGTGCGCCGGCGCGAAGTAGCGCGACACGAAATCGCATTCCGCGCCCGGCGCGGTGGCGATGACGCCCCGCGGACCGAGTTCGGCAAGACGCCGGAAATCCGGCTCGAGCGCCGCGACCTCGTCCTCGCGCCCGAACACCGCCATGTAGTTCGGCCCCTCGAGAGTCGCCGCCGGAACCGCGCCGAGCCCCGCGGCGAGAGCCTCGGGCGTCTCCGCCCCCCGCGCCCCGTGGGCGGGAAGGTCCAGCCACAGCAGGTCCGACCGCCGCTCCACCGTCAGCGTCCCGCTCCGGGTGCGGAACGACACCGAATCCCCGGCGGTCCCCTCGAGGATCACGAACGCCGAGGCCAGCGTCGCGTGGCCGCACAGATCGACCTCGACGGTCGGCGTGAACCAGCGCAACCCGTGGCCGCCGGCGCCGTCCGCGACGAGGAACGCGGTCTCGGAGAGGTTGTTCTCGGCGGCGATCGCCTGCAGCACGTCGTCGGCGAGCCATTCCGGCAGCGGGCACACGGCCGCCGGATTGCCGGAAAACACCTCGTCGGCGAAGGCGTCGACCTGGTAGATCGGGAACTCAGCCATCTCCGCGGCCGCCGTCGAAGGGCGCCGCGGTATGGCCGTGCGCGAGCGGGCCGTGCCCGCTCCCGAGGCCGGGCGCCCGGCGGATCGCCTCGATCACGTAGGCCTGGGCCCGTCCCGCGGCGGCGGGAAGCGGGAGACCGGCGGCGAGTCCGGCGGCGATGGCGGACGCCATCGTGCAGCCGGTGCCGTGGGTGTGGACGGTGTCGACGCGTTCGGCCGCGAAGACGTGGAGCGTCCCGCCGTCGAACAGCACGTCGACCACGCGGTCCCCCTCCAGATGGCCCCCTTTCACGAGCGCCGCGCCGGCGCCGAGCGCCGCCAGCGCCCGCGCGGCCTCCTTCATGTCGTCCACGCCGCCAATGCGCGCGTCGAGCAGCGTCTCGGCCTCCGGGATGTTCGGCGTGACGACGGACGCCGCCGGCAGCAGCCGCCGGCGCACCGCCTCCACGGCGTCGGCCTCGAGAAGCCGCGCCCCGCCCTTGGCGACCATCACCGGATCGGCGACGAGGGGCAGGCCCGAGGCCTCGACGGCGTCGCAGACCGTCTCGACGACCTCGGAACCGTGCAGCATGCCCGTCTTGACGCAGTCCGCGCCGATGTCCGCGAGCACCGCCTCGATCTGCATGCGGATGAACCCGGGGTCGACGGGAAGGACGGCGTGGACGTCGCGGGTGTCCTGGACGGTCAGCGCCGTGACCGCGGTCGCGGCGTAGCCGCCGAGCGCCGTGACCGTTTTCACGTCGGCCTGGATTCCGGCGCCGCCGCCGGAATCCGACCCCGCGACCGCGAGCACGCGCCCCGTCATTCCCCGTCCGCCCCGGCCGCTTCCGAGATCGCCCGCACGACGTCGCCGGCGACCGCCCTCACGGTTTCGGGATCCTCCCCTTCCGCCATCACGCGGATCAGCGGCTCGGTCCCCGATTCCCGGATCACCAGCCGCCCGGCGTCGCCGAGGCGCCGCTCGCCGTCGCGCACCGCCGCGACGACGGCGGCGGCGGCGAGCGGCCGGCCGGCGCCGGCGCCGACGTTCTCCAGAACCTGCGGCATCGGCTCGAAGCACCTGCCGACGTCGCGGAGGGGGCGGTCCTCGGCGACCACGACCGCCAGGATCTGGAGCGCCGCCAGCAGCCCGTCCCCGGTCGTCGAATGGTCCGCGAGCACGATGTGGCCGGACTGCTCGCCGCCCAGGTTGCATCCGTGGGCGCGCATGCGCTCGACGACGTGGCGGTCGCCGACCTGCGCGCGCACGAGCCCGATCCCGAGGCCCCGCAGGTGTCTCTCGAGACCGAGGTTGGACATCACGCTCGCGACCACCGCGCCGCCGGAGAGCCGCCCGTCGGCATGCCACGAGCGGGCGATCGCCGCGAGGAGCTGGTCGCCGTCGAGCACCGTCCCCTCGTGGTCGGCGACGACGACGCGGTCGCCGTCGCCGTCGAGCGAGATCCCGACGTCCGCGCCGCTGTCGCGGACCAGCCGGGTCAGGGCTTCCGGGCAGGTGCTTCCGCACTCCCGGTTGATGTTGAACCCGTCCGGCGCGACGCCGCGGGTCTCGACGTCCGCGCCGAGTTCCCACAGCACCGCCGGGGCGACCCTGTAGGCGGCGCCGTGGGCGCAGTCGAGGGCGATCTTCAGGCCGTCGAGCCGCCGTTCCCGCGGGAAGGTCGACTTGACGAACTCGATGTAGCGCCCCCGGACGTCGTTCAGCCGGCGGGCATGGCCGAAGCCGGCGGGCGCGGCCAGGCCGTCCGGCCCGCCGGCGGAGACCATCCCCTCGATCCGGCGCTCGACACGGTCCGACAGCTTGTGGCCGTCGGGGCCGAACAGCTTGATTCCGTTGTCCTCGAACGGGTTGTGGGAAGCCGAGATCATGACCCCGAGGTCGGCGCGCAGGCTGCGCGTCAGCATGGCGACCGCGGGCGTGGGGATCGGGCCGAGCAGGACGACGTCCATGCCGACCGCGGTGAAGCCGGAGATCAACGCCGCCTCGAACATGTATCCGGAAAGGCGCGTGTCCTTGCCAATCACCACCTGGTGGCGGTGCGGGCCCCGGGTGAAGACCCGCCCCGCGGCCATGCCGAGCCGCAGCACGGTCTCCGCGGTCATCGGGGCCGAATTCGCCCGTCCGCGAAGCCCGTCGGTGCCGAACAGTTTCATCCGTCCCCTCCCTCCCGGCGGCGCCTTCCGTCGGCCAGCGCCTGCCAGACGTCCAGGGCCTGGCGCATCTCCGCGACATCGTGCACGCGGTGCAGCTGGATGCCGCGCGAGAGCGCGACCGCCGTCGCCATGACCGTTCCGGCAAGCCGGTCCGCCGGCCGCGCCACGCCCGCCAGGCGGCCGATGAAGCTCTTGCGCGAGACCCCGAACATGACGGCGCACCCCAGGCCGTGGAACAGCGCCGCGCGGTCGAGGATCTCCACGTTGTGGGCGTCGGTCTTGCCGAAGCCGATGCCGGGGTCGACGCAGATGCGGCCGCGGTCGATGCCCGCGGCCGCGCAGGCGGCGACCCTTTTCCCGAGCCATCCGAAGACGTCGGCGGAAGCGAGCCGGTAGCGCGGCGCGGCCTGCATCGTCGCCGGGGTTCCCTGCATGTGCACGAGCACCACCGACGCCGACGAGCCGGCGACCGCCTCGAGCGCGCCGTCGTCGCCCGCGAGCGCGGAGACGTCGTTGACGACGGAGGCGCCGGCGGCGACCGCCTCGCGCATGACCTCGGCCCGGCGGGTGTCGACCGACACCGGAAGCCCGAGGCGCGCCGCGGCCTCGACCACCGGAAGAACCCGCCGCAGCTCCTCGCGCACCGGAACCCCGGACGCTCCGGGACGGGTCGACTCGCCGCCGATGTCGACCAGGCTCGCGCCCGCGGACGCCAGCTCGCCGACGCGCTCGACGGCGCGTCCGGGGTCGGCGCAGTCGCCGCCGTCGGAAAAGCTGTCCGGGGTGACGTTCACGACCGCGACCAGACGCGGGCGCCCGAGACCGACGCCCGCGAAGGGCGGGCGCGGGGACGCGAGCGCGGCCATGCGTTCGGGGTGGCGGGCCTCGGCCTCGCCGGCGTCCATGCGCCGGGGCGGCGATCCGCCGGCGTCCGCGAGATCCTCGACCTCGCGGAACGCGGCCCAGCCGCCCGCCAGCGTCCGCGCGCCGGCGGCCGTTCCGGCGGTCACGAGCGGGTGAAGCACCGCATCCGGCATCGCGCGCAGGCCTGTCCGGTTCCGGGCGGCGGTCCTGCCGCGGGAATCAGGTTCCCGGCTGCGGTTCGGGCTCCAGGCCCCCGGGCGCCGCGCCCTCGCCGGACCTGCGGCCCCCCGACGCGGGCACCGACGACTTCCGTTCCGCACCCGCCGGCGGCTCCTCGGCCGAGGGCCGCTCGATCTCCTCGCCGCGCAGCACGGCCTGGACCTCGTCGCCGGAAAGGTTCTCGTGCTCGAGCAGCGCCCGGGCGAGCGTCTCGAGGTCGTCGCGGCGCTCGGTCAGCACCTCGCGGGCCTTTTTCTCGGCCTCGTCGATCAGCCTGCGGATCTCGGCGTCGATCCTCTCGGCCGTCCTGTCGGAGACGTTCTTGCGCTGCGTGACCGAGTGCCCGAGGAACACCTCCTGCTCGTTGTCGGTGTAGCGCAGCGGCCCGAGTTCCTCCGAGAACCCGAATTCGGTGACCATCCGGCGCGCCAGCTCGGTCGCCTGGCGGATGTCGTCCCCGGCGCCGGTGGTGACGTTCTCGAGCCCGAAGACCAGCTCCTCGGCGACCCGGCCGCCGAACATCATCGCGAGCTTCGAGGTCAGCTCGACCCTGGAGAATCCGTAGCGGTCGCGCTCGGGCAGCGACATGGTGACGCCGAGCGCGCGGCCCCGCGGAATGATGGTGACCTTGTGAAGGGGGTCGTGCCTGGGCACCGCGAGGGCGACGAGCGCGTGTCCGGCCTCGTGATAGGCGGTGAGCGCCTTCTCGTCCTCGGTCATGACCATCGACCGCCGTTCGGCGCCCATGAGCACCTTGTCCTTGGCGTCCTCGAAATCCGCCATCGTCACCATGCGGCGGTTGCGCCGCGCCGCGAGCAGGGCCGCCTCGTTGACGAGGTTGGCGAGATCCGCGCCGGAGAACCCCGGCGTGCCGCGCGCGATGACCTTGGCGTCGACGTCGGGTCCGAGCGGCACCTTCGCCATGTGCACCCCGAGGATCCGCTCGCGGCCCACGATGTCCGGATTGGGGACCGTCACCTGGCGGTCGAAACGCCCCGGGCGCAGCAGCGCCGGGTCGAGCACGTCCGGACGGTTGGTCGCGGCGATCAGGATCACGCCCTCGTTGGCCTCGAACCCGTCCATCTCGACGAGAAGCTGGTTGAGCGTCTGCTCGCGCTCGTCGTTGCCGCCGCCGAGGCCGGCGCCGCGGTGGCGGCCGACGGCGTCGATCTCGTCGATGAAGACGATACAGGGCGCGTTCTTCTTGCCCTGCTCGAACATGTCGCGCACGCGGCTCGCGCCGACGCCGACGAACATCTCGACGAAATCGGATCCGGAAATCGTGAAGAACGGCACGTTGGCCTCGCCGGCGATGGCGCGCGCGAGAAGCGTCTTGCCGGTGCCCGGAGGGCCGACCAGAAGCACCCCCTTCGGGATCTCCCCGCCGAGGCGCTGGAACTTGCGCGGATCGCGCAGGAACTCGACGACCTCCTCGAGCTCCTGCTTGGCCTCCTCGATGCCAGCGACGTCCTCAAAGGTGACGCGGCCGGAGCGCTCGTTGAGAAGCCGCGCCCGCGACTTTCCGAACCCCATGGCCTTGCCGCCGCCGGACTGCATCTGGCGCATGAAGAAGATCCACACGCCGATCAGGAGCAGCATCGGGAACCACGAGATCAGGATGTTGAGCAGCGACGGCGATCCGTCGTCGGAAGGCACCGCGCGGATCAGGACGCCGCCGGAACGGAGCCTCTCGACGAGGCCCGGATCCTGCGGCGCGTAGGTCGAGAAGGCGCGGCCGTCCTTGCGGACGCCCGAGATCTCGCTGCCCTTGATGGTCACCTCGCGGACCTGGCCGCTCTCGACGTCGACCAGGAACTCGGAAAACGCCATCGCCGAGCCGCCCGAGCGCCCCGACGGCTGCTGGAACAGGTTGAACAGGGCCACGAGCAGAAGCCCGATGATGACCCACAAGGCAAGGTTCCTGCCGAAATTGCCCACGGACGAGGTCTCCGGATTGCGGCCCGGGGCGACCGCCGGCATCCTCCGCCGGAATCGCTCCAGTCACTGCACTAGATAAGGCGACGGCACCATTATGCAACCCTGAACGGCGGACCGCAAAGCGGCAGGGGGGGCCGGAACCGCGCCGACATCGCCGGGGCGCCTCCGCGCCGGGGGAGGATCCCGAAAGGGATCTCGACCACCCGCCCGCCCGCCCACAGCGCGGGCAGGCCGAAACGCACCGGCGCCGGAAGCCGGGCCGCGGCCTCGCCGGCGACCGTCCGCCAGCCCTCCGCGCCGAGCGGCGCGACCTCGGCCCGTGGCGGCGGATCGCGCAGGCGCACCTCGAAACGCCGGTCCCAGCGGAAGACGCCGCCGGCGCCGGGCGCCAGGCGGTCGCGGATCACCCCCGGCTCGCGGCAGACGCGGAACCCGCCCTCGCGCGGCTCGACGAGGCAGCCGCCGAGCGTCCGCCCGACGGCCGGAAGACCGTCCGCGAAGCCGTCGGCAAGCCGGTCGAGCGCGAGGCCGCGCGGCCCGCGGACCCGTCCGCCGACCGTTCCGAGCAGCGCCGCCAGGAGACGGCGGCGGACCGCCGGCGCCGCCTCGGCGAACGCGCCGCCGTCGACCTCCGCGTGGCCCTCCGGAAACAGCGCGACCGCGCGCGCGGCGATCCGGGCGGTCCCGCGCTCGTTCCGGGCGCGCAGCTCCCCGAGCGCGCGCACCGCCCGAAGCACGTCCCGGGACGCGATCCCGGCCGCCTCCAGCCGGGCGGCGTCGGCGCGCACCCGCACGCGCTCGAAGGCGGGATCGCGATTCGACGGATCCTCGATCCAGGCCTCTCCGGCGGCCTCGAGAGCCGCCTCCAGCCTCTCGCGGCGGACGCCGAGCAGCGGTCGGAGAACACGGACGCCGTCGCGCACCGCGACCGCCGGCATGCCGGCGAGTCCCGCGACGCCGCTCCCGCGACGCAGGCGCATGAGAAAGGTCTCCGCCTGGTCGCCCGCGTTGTGGCCCGTAAGCAGATGCACGATCCCGCCGCGGCGGCACCAGCCGGCCAGAAGCCCGTAGCGCGCCGTCCGGGCGGCCTCCTGGAGGCCGGCCGCGGGCTTCGCGCCCCTCCATTCGAGCACGCGGTGCGCGATGCCGCGGGCGGCGCACCACGCCGCGACGCGGGCGGCCTCGGCAGCCGATTCCGCGCGCAGGCCGTGATCGACGGTGAGCGCCACGAGGCGGGCGCCTGCCCCGGGCGCCCAGCGCGCGGCGAGCAGCAGCAACGCCATGCTGTCCGCGCCGCCCGAGACCGCCGCGGCGATCCGCGGCGACGGGCCGAACGGCCCGAGCCGCGCGACAAGCGCACCGAATTCGCGGACGCCGAGCGGTCCGCTCACCGGCACTTGCTGAGGCTTCGCTCGCGTTCGATGCGGCCCGCGAGGCGGACGCCGGCTTCGGGAAACCTCTTCGCCAGCGTCTCGAAGGCGGTGCAGGCCTCCCGGCGCCGCTCGAGCCGGGCCAGGGACACGCCCAGCTTGTACAGGAGATCCGGGGCCTTGGGGCTCCGCGAATGGATCGGGAAGCCCTTGCCGAAGGTCAGCGCGGCGTCGCGGTAGTTGCCGCGGACGAAATGGGTCTCGCCGAGCCAGTAGTAGGCGTTGGCGGCGAGCCTGTGCCCGGGGTGCAGCTCGATGAACTCCCGCAGGGCCTTCTCGGCGGCCGCGTAGTCCCCCTTGTCCAGCAGCAGGTCGAGCGCGCGGACGTAGCGCTCGCCGGGCGGCTCGTCGGACGGAACCCGCGGCGCCGCGGCGGCCTGGGCGCCGCCCGCCGCCCCGTCCGGAGAGGCCTCGCCGCCGGAAATGACGCCGAGCGTGCCCTCGGGCCTGCCGGGCGCCGGCTCGCCGCCGCCCGCGGCGGCCTCCGGCTCCGGCGGCGGCCCTTCCGCCGCCGCCAGCGCCTCGGCGGCGCCCTTCTCGACGGCGGCGACGCGTTCGCCGATGCCGCGGAGACGGTGCTCCAGCTCCTCGATGCGGCCCGTCAGTCTCCGGATCTCGTTCCCGAACTGCGTGAGCCGGATCGAGACCCCCTTGGCCGCGGCGGAGTCGGCGGGCGGAGCCGCCGCGGGGGGCGCCTCGCCGCGGTAGACATGGCGCTGGAGATCGCCGAGCTCGCGCTGCAGCCGTTCCAGCCGGTTCAGGACGTCGCGGAAGTCGCCGGTCTGCGCCGCCGCCGTCGCGGGCCAGAGCCACGCGGCCGCGGCCAGCGCCAGCAGGAAGCCGGCCGGCCGCCGGGCCGCATCCGGCTTCCCTCCGTGCCGGGTCCGGATCGCCGTCCGCACCGCCCGCCTCCCGGCGGCCCCGTCAGCTCGAGCCGCCCGCGACCACGGTCACCACCCGCCGGTTCCGGCGCCAGGCGTCCTCGTTGGAGGCGAAATCGACCGGCCGTTCCTTGCCGTAGCTGATGGTCGAGATGCGGCCCGGCGCGATCCCGAGCTCGACCATGTGGTCGCGGACCGAATTGGCGCGCCGTTCGCCGAGCGCCAGGTTGTACTCGCGGGTGCCGCGCTCGTCGGCGTGGCCTTCCAGGGTCACGTTGACGCCGGGGTGCTTCCGGAGCCAGGCGGCCTGGTTGGCGACGATCCGCCTGGCCTCCTCGGAGAGGGCGAAACTGTCGAAGCCGAACAGCACCCGGTCGCGGACGTTGACGACGAAGTCCTCCGCGCTGCCGACGGTGAGGCCCCCGAGCCGCTCGACGGTCGGCGCCGCCGAGGCGCTCCCATCCCCGGTCCCGGCCCCGCCGACGGCGGCCGCGGGCGGGTTCTCCGTCCCGGTCGCGGCGGAGTCCGAGGTCTGCGGAGACTCGCAGGCGGCGGCCAGCAAACCCGCGCAGGCACAGGCGATAGGCAAGAGTCGCATCGCGATTCTCCTCTGATCGGTCGGCACGGATCCGGCGGGCCGACCGCGACGGACGAACGGGCCGCGACGCATGTTAGACGAATCGCGGCGGGTTTCAAGATTCCGCCCGAATCGACGGGAACAATTTTTGCCGTGAGGAAGATTCGGCGATCCGGCAAGCGAACCCGGCGCGCCGCCGCAGCGCCGCTCCGGAAGCGCCGGAAGCGCGCCGGATCCGCTCCCGTCCCGCGGACCGCGACCGGCGGGCGCCCGTTCTCTCGTTGCGCGGGGTGGCCGGGCCCCGGCACCGGACATCCGCATGACGACGTGGCCGCCGCGCCGACGGACTCCGGAAAATCCGTGCGTCCGGAGCGTCCGGCGCACGTCCCGACCGGAGACCGGACGCAGCCTGGCCAGCGGCTATCTCGACCTCGGTGACGCAAACTCCCGTTTCGCGCGGCGCGCTGTCTCTTCCGGCGAAGCGACCTCGAAAAAGAGGGTCAGCGCTTCCTCGAGATTCGCCCGCGCCTCCGCAACGTCGTCTCCCTGGCTGGCCACGTCCACTTCGGGACACAGCGCGACGCACCCCGCTCCCTCACGCTCGACAATGGCTGTCAATCGCCTGTTCATGCCGTATTCCCCATTTCCATGGAAACGCGAGTTGCGCGTCCGCAAGGCGGCGGCCTGCCTTGCCACGGCGAGCGCTCGCCGTCCCCGGTCGCGAACGTCGGCGTGCCTCCAGGCATCGATCGGGCGCAACGGTCAGGCCATGCAGGCGCCGTCATGCCATCGCCGCCTTGCGCATGGTCACTCGCGCTCGGTCAGAAGCGCCAGGAGCGGCAGGTTGATGTAGAAGTTCTCGCGCCCCACCTTGATTTGCTTGAGGATACCTTCGGCCGCGAGGGCGTTCAGGTAGACGGCGGACGTCTGGCGCTTGGCGATGTCCGCTGCAACCGCATCGCTGATTCGGCAACAGGGATACACGAAGATCAGTTCCGCCAGTTCGCGGGAATAGATCTTCGGCATCTTCCGTCGAATTCCGGCGGCTGTCTCGTCGAGAAGTTCGCGAACCGCATGGATCTTCTCCGTGGTCCATTCGGCTGCCGTTCTGACGGCCTCAAGCATGAAGAGTATCCACGTTTCCCAAGCCTGCCGGGTCGTCACTTCAAGCAGATGCCGGTAGTACAGCGTCCTGTTCCGGATGGCGTGCCGACTGAGATAGAGAACAGGAATGTCCAGCAGGTTCTTGTCGACGAGATAGAGCAGGTTCAGCACGCGTCCGGTGCGGCCGTTTCCGTCGATGAACGGATGGATCGCCTCGAACTGGTAGTGCATGACCGCAAGCCGGATTAGCGGGTCGACTTCCTCGGCCTCGTGAATGTAACGTTCCCAGTTGGCCAGCTTGGTCCGGAGAACGCCCTCTCCCTCCGGCGGCGTGTAGACGACCTCGCCGGTTGCGTCGTTCTTCAGGGTCGTGCCCGGCGTGTCGCGAATGTCCAGCTCCGCACCCTTGACCGTCCGGCAGATCTCGACCGCCATGACGGTCGAGACCGGACGTCGCTGCAGCATCTCGAAACCGCGCTGCAAGGCGGTGCGGCAGCGCAGGGCTTCCCTGGTGGCGGGATCCGCCCGTCCCGCCGTGTCGCCGGCATGGCGGAACAGCCGGTCGGTCGTCGTGACGATGTTCTCGATCTCGCAACTCGCCTGCGCTTCGAGCAGGGGGATCGAGTTGATCAGCATCGCCTGGTTCGGGACGAACCTTGCGGAGACGCTGAGCTCCGCCAGTGCCGCGCGCGCGGCGATGCAGCTGCGAAGAACGTCCCTTGTCTCGATTTCCGAAGCCGGCGGCAGGTTCGGAAGATCGTTGAAGGGACGACAGGGGTCGAAGGTCATGTCGATGCATCCCGCTTCCGTCGACCTGTCGCTGCGACGTGTCGATGAGACGGAAACATATCGACACATTCTGCAATTGCAAGCCGGCACGGCTCGTTTCCTGTCCGGCAACCGGCGGACCGGGCCTGTCCGGCGGGTCGTTCGGGAACGCGTTTTCGCGTTTTCCCCTCCGCGTGCCGGTCCGGACCTGACGGAGGTCTCAACCGCGCGGCAGGCGGTTCCGCGCTCGCCGCCGGCACCCGGTCACGACAGGAAACGGGCCGCGCCGGAATGGACCGGAAACGCCCGGGGCTCCCGCTTCCGGCGTCCTCGCCCGCGCACGGTCCGGAGCCGGCGGGACAGTTCCGGAGCCCTTGGAAAACGGCGGGAACCTGCGACACTGGCGACCGGCACCCGAACCGCGTCGCCTCGCGCCGGCGTTCCGGGCGGGTCTCCGGGGCGACGGGAACGCACCCGGCATCGAGGGCGCATGAACGACGGCGGAATCGTCCGAGCGCACCGGAGCGGTCTGGCCGGCCTTCTCCTCGGTCTCGCGGGGTTCCGCCATTCGGGCGCGAGCCTCGTGCCGGAGGGAATCGTCGTCCATTCCCGAAATTCCGTCACGCTGGCCTTCGGGGACATCGCTGAGGAACCCCGGTCCGGGAGAACGCTCGGCGTTCCGTCGCTTCGCGTGCGGCGGCGTGACGGGACGTCCCTTCGGGTCGTCGGGCTGAAGGCCGCCGAGGCGGCGGAGTTCGCCGAACGCGCCGGAGCCGCCTGGAGAGACCACCACTCGCGGACCGTCGCCGGCGAGGCCCGCGAGATCCGGGAGCTCGGCAGGGCCGTCGACCGCCTGCGCGCGCCCCGGCGCTACCCGGCGGCCTGCCTTCTCGAACCGTACCTGCGGCGGTGCCGGTCGCTTCTGGCCCGCCTTCCCGACCCGCTTCCGGAAACTCTCGTCTCCCCGGAACTGCGCGGGGAACTCGACCGCATCCGCCGGTTCGCCCGCTCTCCCGGCGACCTCCGGCGCGCCGCGGTCCGGAGGTTCGTCGAGGACGAGCTGGAACGCGTGTCGCGGTTCCTCGACGGCGCCGGATCCCGTCCGCTGACGCCGGAACAGCGGCGCGCCGTCGTCGAGGACGAGGACGCGACGCTGGTGCTCGCGGGCGCGGGCTCCGGAAAGACGACCGTTCTCGTGGCCAAGACCGCCTATCTGGTCGAACGCGGCATCCGCAGGCCCGACGAGATCCTTCTCGTGGCGCTGAACAAGGGCATCGCCGGGGAGATGGCGGAGCGCGTCGCCGAGCGCGTCGGCTCGCCGGTCGCCGCGAAGACGTTCCACGCCCTCGGGTACGGGATCGTCAGGGAGGTCGAGGGCGGGGGGCCAGCTCTCGCGCCCCACGCCGAGGACGAGGTCCGGTTCCGGGCGCTGATCGGGGACCTCCTCCTCGAAGAGGTGGCCGGGACGCCGGGTCTCGACGACCTTCTGCGCCGCTGGTTCCAGGAACTGGCCCGGCCGTACAGGAGCCTGTGGGACTTCGAGACGATGAACGAGTACTACCGCCACGTCGAGGCCCACGATCTCCGCACCCTCCAGGGCGAGCGCGTCCGGAGCTTCGAGGAACTGGAAATCGCCAACTGGCTCTTCCTCAACGGCATCGCCTACGAGTACGAGCCCGTCTACGGGCGCGAGCCGCCCGGAAGCGGCCGGAGAGCCTACAGGCCGGACTTCCGCCTGACGGAAAGCGGCGTCTACATCGAGCATTTCGGCGTCCGCCGGGAAACCGGGCCGGACGGCCGGGAACGGCTGACGACCGCCCCCTTCGTCGACCGCGACGCCTATCTGGAGGACATGGAGTGGAAGCGCGGCGTGCACCGGAAACACGGCACGACGCTGGTCGAGACGTCCAGCCAGGAACGGGTCGAGGGGCGGCTGACGACGGCCCTGGCCGAGAAGATCGCGCCCCACGCGACGCCGCGGCCGATCCCGCCCGCGCGCATGTTCGAGGCGCTCTCGAGGCTGGGGCAGATCGACGGCTTCACCCAGACGCTGGCGACGTTCCTCCGCCTGTTCAAGGGCGCGTCGACGACGGTCGAGGCGTGCCGGAAGAAGGGCCGGGCCACCCGGGACGCGGACCGGAACCTGGCGTTTCTCGAGATCTTCGAGGCCGTCCTCGACGCCTACCGGCGGAGGCTCGACGGCCGGATCGACTTCGAGGACATGATCCTGCGCGCGACGGACCATGTCCGCTCGGGCCGCTACAGGAGTCCCTACCGCCACCTTCTGGTGGACGAGTTCCAGGACGTCTCCGAGAGCCGGGCGAAGCTTCTTCTCGCGCTCGGGCGCCAGCACGGGGACGCCCGCGTCTTCGCCGTCGGCGACGACTGGCAGTCGATCTACCGGTTCGCGGGTTCCGAGATCCGCCTGATGCGGCATTTCGGCGAGGAGTTCGGGGGCGCGTTCGACGGCGAAACGGGCGTCCACGCGACCGTGGCCCTCGCCCGGACGTTCCGGAACGTCGACAGGATCGCCCTGCCGGCGAGGGACTTCGTTCTCCGGAACCCCGCGCAGATCCCGAAGGACGTCGTCCCCGCGGGCAAGTCCCCGTCGCCGGCCATCGGGATCGCGTACCACGAGCCGGCCGGATCCGGGAAGGCGCTGGAGGACGCGCTGAAGCGCGTCGGCGGGGACGCCGGCGCCGCTTCCGGACGGCAGAGCGTCCTGCTGCTCGGCCGCTACCGGGCCGCGTGCCCGAAGAACCTGCGCGACCTCCGCGCCCGCCATCCCGGGCTGGACCTGCGCTTCCGGACCGCCCACGGGGCGAAGGGGCTGGAGGCCGACCATGTCGTGATTCTCGGGGCGGTCTCGGGCCGTATGGGTTTCCCGTCGGAGATCGTCGACGACCCGCTTCTGGACATGGTGCTGCCGGAAGCCGAGGAGTTCGGGCATGCCGAGGAGCGGAGACTGTTCTACGTCGCGCTGACCCGCGCCCGGCGCTCGGTGACGATCCTGGCCGACCGCGACCGGCCCTCCGCGTTCGCGCGCGAGCTCGAGAGGAACCGGGAGGACGTCGCGATCCTGTCCGGGGACAGCGGAGGGCCGGGAATCGCCGCGCGCGGATGCGACGAATGCGGCGGCAGGATGCTCGCGAGGACGTCCGGGGCGGGGTTCGCCTATTTCGCCTGCGAGCACCGTCCCCTGTGCGACGGATACCTTCCGGCCTGCCCGTCCTGCGGAACCGACCTTCCGGCGGTCGACGGGACCGACCCCGCGACGATGAAATGCGGCTGCGGCGCCGAGCACCCCGCCTGCCCGTCCTGCGGCAGCGGCTGGCTGGTGCCGCGGAAAGGGCGGCACGGCGCGTTTCTCGGCTGCGTGAGGTATCCTGACTGCCGGGGAAAGGTCCCGGTCGGCGCAGGAGGTTCCGCGGCCGCGGGGCCGGCCGCCGGGCGAAGGGCCCGACGGGTCCGACGGCGGGGAGAGCGATGACGCAGCCGGGTTCCGGATCCGACGCGGCGAAAGTGGAAAACCTGACGCTCGCGGTTCCCGACCCGGCCGCCGGCGGGGCGACCGGCAAACGCGCCGGGCCATCTTATGCCCTCGCGCCCGATCCCGACGCGCCTCGCGCGGCGCCGGGGTTCGCGCGTCTTTCGGGCGGGACGAACAATCCGGACGGGGAACGCGATGGCTGACGTGAACTTGCCCGACCGCCTCCGGCTCGGCGGGAACCGGACCCCGGATTTCAGGCTCGTCGAAGTCGCCGACCGGAGAGTCGGGACTCCCGACCGCGGCGACTTCGCGGACGAGATGGCCGCACTGGCGAACGGAAAAGGCGGAACGGTGGTCCTGGGGGTCGACGACCGAAGCCTCGAGGTGCCCGGCATCGCATTGGAGGATCTGGATGTCGTCGAGGGCTGGGTCCGGGAGATCTGCAACGACTCGGTGAAGCCGGCACTTGATGCGGACATACGCAAACTCACCCTGGAGAATTCCGCCGGTCGGCCGGTGCCGGTCATCCGGGTCGACGTCCCGCGCGGCCTGCTCGTGCACAGGAGTCCCAACGGGTATTTCCGAAGGGTCGGCGGATCCAAGCGGGAAATGACTCTGGACACTCTCCTCCGGGTGATTCAGGAACGCAGCTACAGTCGGCTCATACGCTTCGACGAGACCGTTGTCCCCGCAACCGCACGGTCGGACTTGCACTATGCGCTTGCACGGAAATTTACGCGGACTGATCCCACGGCGGACACGTTGCGCAAACTTCACGTCATGGCGGACGACGACGACGGAACCGAGGGGCTGACGATCGCCGGAGTGCTTCTGTGCACGCCCGAGCCGCAACGCTGGCTGGCACACGCGTGCATCCGGGCGGTCCGCCATGCGGGAGAACGGGCGGACAGCGACCGTCGGACGGTTTCGCGCGACATCGGGGGGCCGCTTGACGAACAGGTTGCGGAAGCGATGCGCTTCGTGCGAAGGAACATGCAGGTGCGGGCGACAGAAGCGGCGGCAAGGTCGGATCGTCCGCGGTTCAGCGAGCGCGCTGTCTTCGAGGCGCTCGTGAACGCCGTCGCTCATCGCGACTACTCGGTGGCCGGTTGCCGGATACGCCTGCACCTGTTCGCGGACCGGCTCGAACTCCACGTTCCGGGCGCGCTTGCGGGCACCCTGACGCCCGACAGCCTGCACCTGAGACAGGTCTGCCGGAACGAGCTCGTCGCGTCCCTGCTGGCGCGCTGCCCGGCGCCGGGCGATCTGGACCGTTCCCGCATGATGGATCGCCGCGGCGACGGCGTGCCGATCATCCGCGAGGAATGCGAGCGCCTGTCCGCCCGCCCTCCGGAATACAGCGTGCTCGACGAGAGCGAGCTCCGTCTCGTGATGTGGGCGGCGGGCCGATAGCGGATACCGCCCGCGACGTCCCCGCATGGAACGCGAGCCGCGGGATCATGAACTCGCCGCGCGTGCCGCACGACAGGGACACCGGCCGGATTCTCGCCGACCCGGGCGAGCTTCCACGACAGGAACCGGACGAACCGTCCGCACGGCCGATTCCCGAAAGCTGGCAGGCCGGTGCGTTTCCGGTCGGGAGCCGGTGGCCGAAAAGGAGGCGGCCGGCTCCACACCATCGATCGGACATGCGTTCCGGATCGCCGACCCCGCACGCGGGCGGCGATGCCCTGCGAGGCTTGACGGAATCTGCCAGATTGGCGAACGCCGCCTCGCGGCCGGTCTCGGGGAGTGGCATCGGGACTCCCCCGTTTAGGCTCGCGGCGGCGATCGTCGAACCCGGAGGGCGGTGGCGACATGGACGGGGATGCAGGCGCGATCCTCACGATCGGCCACTCCAACCATGCACTGGGAGTCTTCCTCGATCTCCTGACGGGAAACGGCGTGACCGCCGTCGCGGACGTGCGTTCCGCACCGTTCAGCCGCTTCCACCCCCACTTCAACCGCGAGAGGCTCGCCGAGGCATTGAGGACTTCCGGCATCGAATACGTGCATCTCGGCCGGGAACTGGGCGGGCGGCCCGACGACCGGTCCTGTTACGAACGAGGCCGCGTCCGTTACGATCGCGTCGCGCGCACGGCGGAATTCCGCGGCGGTCTGCAGCGAGTGGTGGGCGGCGCGGAGAAGCACCGCATCGCGTTGATGTGCGCCGAGAGGGAGCCGCTTCACTGCCATCGGACGCTTCTCGTCGGACACGAACTCGACAAGCGGGGCGTCGAGGTCGCGCACGTCCTGTCCGACGGACGGATCGAGCCGCACGCGAGCGCTATGACCCGACTGCTTGCCGAACTCGGTCTCGAGGCCGGCGAGGATCTGTTCCGCCGGCACGGATCACGCGACGAACTCGTTGCGGAAGCGATTGCGCGCCAAGCCCGGCGGATCGGACATGCCCTGGCGGAGACCGCCGACGCGACGGAGCGGAAAGACCGATGAAGGTGTGGACCATAGGCTTCACCAAGAAGCCAGCCCGGCGGTTTTTCGAACTTCTCCGCGACTCGGGCGCCACGCGAATCGTGGACGTGAGACTCCGCACCGGATCGCAGCTTGCCGGTTTCGCCAAGAAAGACGATCTCGCCTGGTTCGCGCGGGAGCTTTGCGGGATGGACTACATCCACGTTCCAAGCCTCGCTCCCACGGACGAATTGCTAAGCGACTACCGACAGGGGCGAATTCGCTGGGATGCCTACGAGACCCGCTTCATCGGCCTGCTGAAGGCGCGACGGATCGAATCCGACCTGTCGAGGGAGATCATCGACAACGGCTGCCTGCTTTGCAGCGAGGACCAGCCGCACCGTTGCCACCGCAGGCTCGTCGCCGAGTACCTGAGAGAGCGTTGGGGCGGGCTGGAGATCCGGCATCTGAACTGAAGACAGAGAGGTAGCGCGAGGCCCCGGAAACGGCCTTCGGCATGACGTTTCCCGTGTCCGCGGACCGGTTCGCTCGGGCGGGCGCCCGCCTTCCACGACGCGAGGCATCATGAAACGCGAAGGGGCGAACGCCGCTCGGCCGGGAGAGGCGGCGACGGTCTGCCACCGGGCCGTCACGCAGGTTGCGGGACGGATCCTCTTCACGGGAAAGCCCCGGATCGTGGCGACTGTTCAGTCCGCCCGGAAAGGCGAGCGAAGCGCGCCGTTTTGCCAGCACTGCATCGTCCGGGTGTGGGAGGAGAACTACCGGGTATACGGGGTTCGCAAGGTGTGGCGCCAGCTTCGCCGCGAGGGCGTCACGGTGGCGCGCTGCACGGTCGCGCGGTTGATGCGCGAGCTGGGTCTTCGCGGTGTGGTGCGAGGCTCGCGGGTGAAAACGACCACGCCCGCGGCGACGCTCGCGTGCCCCGCGGACCGGGTCAACCGAGTGTTCCAGGCCCCACGCCCGAACACCTTGTGGCTCGCGGACCTGACGTATGTCGCGACCTGGGCGGGATTCGTCTACGTCGCGTTCGTCATCGACGCCTATGCCCGGCGCATCGTGGGCTGGCGGGTGTCGAACTCGCTTCGCACCGACCTTGCGCTCGACGCGCTCGAACAGGCCCTGTACGCCCGTGTGGCGGACTCTCACGACGCCCTCATCCACCATGGCGACAGAGGGTCGCAATACCTGTCCATCCGTTACACCGAACGCCTAGCCGAGGCCGGCATCGAGCAATCGGTCGGGAGCGTCGGCGATTCGTACGACAACGTCCTCGCGGAGTCCATCATCGGGCTGTACAAGACCGAGGTGATTCGACCCCGCGGCCCGTGGCGGGGCGTCGAGGCGGTAGAGTTCGCAACCCTCGAGTGGGTCGACTGGTTCAACCACCGCCGACTCCTCGCGCCGATTGGGGACCGGCCTCCGGCCGAGGCCGAAACGGCATACTATCGCCAAAGCGAGCACACGGCGCTTGCCGCGTGCCTCAAACCAAATGGTCTCCGGGATTCCCGGCGCGGTTCAATGTATTGATCGTAAGCGGCGGCGAGCATTTGAGAATCCGTGTACCTGGGCTGCCAGTTCAGTTGGTCCCTGGTGTGGGAGATGTCGAGTACCAAAGTCTTGTCGGCAACGGCGAATTGCTCAGGGTACAGTATGGTCAGGCCGGACCAGTCGAGCATGGTCAGGACATTTTTGACAAGCAGACCTGGGATTTTCAGAATCTTCGACGAAGATCCCTTCGATTGAATCAAATCGAGCAGGAGATCGTATACGCATGGCGGGTCTTCCGAGCCAAGGTTGTATTCGGAGTTCGGCACGTTTTTGTCCAATGCGCAGATTATGGCGGAAACACAGTCATGCACGGAAACCATCTGATAACAATTCTTGCCGTCACCAATGATTGGCACGGGCAGGTTTTTCCTGATATTCGAAAACAGTTTCTCCAATACGCCGAGTCTGCCCGGTCCGATGATCAATCGAGGCCTGAAGATGGTGATGTTCATGTTGCGTCTTCGATATTCCCGAATCAAAAGCTCCGATTTCTTCTTGCTGTTTCCGTACTCTCCATTGGGACATTGTACATGATCGGTTCTTACGGGGAAGGATATCGGATTCCCGTAGATCATGTCGGTACTGAAGAAAATCATCTTCTTGCATTTTGCCCGAACCATGTGTTCCAGGACGAATCTGGTGCCCGCGGTATTGACTTCGTCAAAAAATCTCTGTCGTCGAAAACGAGGCACGGAGGAATGATATTGTCTGGCGGCAAGATGATAAACTGTATCAAATGGTGTCAACGGAAGATTTTCGATTGAAGACTCGTCCGTGATATCCAACAGGCGAAATTCGGCCTGATCCAGATGGTTGTCCTGCATGTCATGCATATCACAGCATATAACCCTTTCGCCTCTTTCAATCAGCTTGCGCGCCAGAAATCGACCTACGAATCCAGCTCCACCTATGATGACATGGGCCATGGTCTCTAATTGCTTTTCGAAATGAGAACCAGGCCAGTACAAATCAAAAATATGCCGATTATTCGATACATGTTCACCGATTCATGGAAAAACAGATAACCGGCAACAGCTACAACAACATATCCAACGCTCAAGAAAGGATAGGCAAAACTTACTTCCGCTCGTGACAGAACGACCATCCAGAGTCCAATGCTCAATATGTAGAATAATATCGCGGTTACAACATAGTGGTTTGTGCCGACTTCCCAAGAAATTGATCCAATGTCCTTGAATGTCACAGCTATGGGGCCAAGGACAGTCATTCCCTTTTTCAGCAACAACTGGGCTCCCGCATTGAGGAGGACGCTCGTCAATATCAACGATATCAGCCTTGTGGAGGATTCGGTATTGTCCATAATTCGTTGTCCAGGAGCTGCTTTCAAAATTCCGCGTTCGAGGGGATTTTTTTGCCGCGACCGGCGAATTTCCTGGCAATCGGGGCCGCTCCGTGATTCTGTCGGGTTTCCGAAGACTCGACAGAGAGAGAGCGACCCCATGGCGCCAATGCGGACATTGTACCAGTCCCGGCATCACGTTCAAGCCGACCTGTTCCCGTGGCTCGACGAAGAGCTCGGACCGCTTGGCGAGAGGCATCGGCACCTCGCGGCGGTTCCCGGGTTCGCGCGCGTCGAGAGCCTTCTTCCCCGTTTCGACGGCCTGCCCGGCCGGCCGAGGACCGCGCGGCACTGGCCCGCGCGTTCGCCGCCAAGGCGGTTCCCAGCCTGCCGACGACGCGTGCCCCGAGCGGGCGTCTCCAGGTCGACAGGACGCTGCGCCGGCTGTGCGGCTGGTCCCGGCGCCGCGAGATCCCGAGCGAGGCGACCTTCTCGCGGGCCTTCGCCGAGTTCTCCGAGCGCGCGCTGCCGGCGCGCCTGCACGAGGCGGCGGTCAGGCAAGCCCTCGGCGACCGCGTGATCGGGCACGTCTCGCGCGACGCGACGGCGATCGAGGCGCGCGAGAGGCCGCAGCCCAAGGCCCCGAGACCGAAGCGCCGGCGCGGCCGCCCGCGCAAGGGCGAGGAACGGCCCGGGGAGCGGCGCCGCGTGGAGCGCCGGCTCGGGATGACACTGCCGCAGATGCTCGCCGACCTGCCGAAAGCCTGCAACGTCGGCACCAAGCGGAACGCCAGGGGCCACAGGACCTCCTGGACCGGCTGCAAGCTGCACATCGACGCCGCCGACGGCGGCATCCCGGTCAGCCGCATCCTGACCTCCGCCTCGATCCACGACAGCCAGGTCGCGATCCCGCTGGCGACCATGACCGGCGAACGCGTGACCAACCTGCACGACCTCATGGACGCCGCCTGCGACACGGCCGGGATCGGGCGGACCGGCCACCTGCCGGGCCACGTCCCGATCATCGACCCCAACCCCCGCAGCAGGGTTGCCAAGGAGCGGATGGCGCGCGAGGCCGCGGTGCGGGAAAGCGTCGGCCAGCGCGACCCGAAAGACGCGCGCTGCAACGAGCGCTCGAACGGCGGGCGCGTCAACGCCATGCCGAGGACGACTTCGGCGGCCGCCACGTCCGCGTGCGCGGCCATGCCAAGGTCCGTTGCCACCTGATGTTCGGCATCCTGGCGCTGACCGTCCACCAGTTGATGCGCCTCCTGACCTGAACGCCGCTTCCGCGTTCCCCCGCGCCCTGCCGTGTCGCCCGCCCCTCGCCGGGAAGCGGAGAACCATGTCCGCCACCCGACGGGCGGGCGCGAATCGGGCCCGCACCGGCCCCGGCTCCCGGAAAACCGGCTTGCCGACGCCGCCCGGGCGGACAGGCGAGGGGGCCGACCGCCGAAAGTTCCCGTCGCGTTCGACCCGCGGACGCCCCGGGCCGCGCTTCGCCGACCGGGAGTCTTGCAAGTTCCTCGTGATTCAGGAATTGTCGGAGCGCCGATGCTGGCGCCACGACGGCACCGCCGTGGGGATCTGGGATGCCGCCGGTTTCCGGTGAATGAAAAGTGATGCCGCGTGAATTCTGCGGCTGCGGCGAGCCGCGCCCGCGACATGCCGAGGATCGGCACTCCCGCCCGGCCGCCGGGAACGAGGTTGGCGCCTCATAACGCCTGCCACCGCGAGCCCCGGCGATCCAGCTTGCCGCCACCGATGCCCCCCTGCGCGGCGCGCCGTCGCCCGCCATGCCCCCGTCCCGGCGGCATTCTCCACGCGCTGTTTCTCGACCTCCCGGAGCACCCTGATCATCCGCCCCTTCGGCGACGAAAGCGTCCCAGGGCAAGACGCGCATCAAGGCATGAAGCGAATCTTCCGGTCCGCCCCGGCTTCGCGCCTGACGCACGCCGCCCCGGTCCGCACACCCCCGATTCCTCCGCCGCCTCGGCGCCGGCGCAGACCGCCTCCCGAACCGCCGGTCGGCCAGCGACGGGAAACGCTGCGCCCGGCAGGATCCCGCCGCGCGTTCTTGCCAGCGGCGGCCCGCTCGCCTACGCTTCCCCGTCCCCTGCAGCGCCCGGGAGGCACGTCATGGAGCCGATCCGCATCGCCTACCAGAGCTACGTCGACGAGGAGCACGCGGGCACCTACTGGAAGCATCTCGGGCGCCACATCGACGACATCGTCGACCCCGGCACCACCGTCGACGTCCTCGGCATCACCCCGCACGACTCCTACGCCCACGCGCTCTCCGAATTCCGCTGCGCGCGCGAAATGATCTGCAACGCCGTGACCGCCGAACGCGAGGGCTACGACGCCTTCGCCATCGGCCACTTCCAGGACGCCGGCCTCTACGAGGCGCGAGCGGCCGTCGACATCCCGGTGCACGCCCTCGGCGAGGCGTCCATGCTCTACGCCTGCCAGCTCGGCCACCAGATCGGCATCGTCACCATCAATCCCCGCTACATCTCGTGGTTCCACCACCAGATCGGGAAGTACGGCCTCGGCCGGCGCGTCACCGGGGTCCACGCCATGACCTTCGAGCCCGGCCGGATCCTCTCCGCCTTCGACCGGGAAGGCGGTCTCGGGGAGGTCGTCGGGCTGTTCGAGGAACAGGGCAGGCCGCTGGTGGCGCGGGGCGTCGACGTTCTCATCCCCGGCGGCGGCATCCCGATGCTGCTGTTCTCCCGGGTCCACGACCACAACATCGACGGCGCCCCGGTGATCAACGGCATCCCCATCCTCGTCAAGATGGCCGAGACGGCCGTCAAGCTGCGGCGGAAGACCGGGCTCCGGGTGAGCCGCACCTCGGATTTCGCGCGGCCGCCGCCGGAGGTCGTCGAGGAGTTCCTGGCCAACCCGAAGGGCCTCTAGCTTGGCCCGGCGCCGCGCCGGCTACGAGGGCGTCGCCGTCTGCGCGCCGGCGACCGTCCCCTACACGCGCTACTCCCTGCGCAGCGGCCACTGGCACTGCGGCCGCGCGCTCGCCGCCCTTCTCGACGCCTCCGGCCTCGACAAGGCCGACGTCGACGGCTTCTGCGTGTCGAGCTTCACGCTCGCGCCCGACACCGCCGTCGGGCTGATGCAGCACCTCGGAACCTCGCCGCGCTGGCTCGACCACATCCCCATGGGCGGGGCGAGCGGGGTCGTCGCGCTGCGGCGCGCGGCCCGGGCCGTGCAGTCCGGCGACGCCGAGGTCGTCGCCTGCATCGGCGCCGACACCAACCACGTCGACAGCTTCCGGCGCACCGTCGCGAGCTTCAGCCAGTTCGCCAACGACGCCGTCTACCCCTACGGCTCGGGCGGCCCCAACGCGAGCTTCGCCTTTCTCACCGACCGCTACATGCGCGAGTTCGGCGCGAAACGGGAGGATTTCGGCAAGCTCTGCATCGACCAGCGCCGCAACGCGCTCGCGCTGCCGCACGCGATGATGAAGCGGCCGCTGACCATGGAGCAGTACCTCTGCGCCCGCGTCATCGCCGAGCCCCTGCGCCTGTTCGACTGCGTCATGCCCTGCGCCGGCGCCGAGGCCTGCCTCGTCACGACCGTCGAGCGCGCCGCGTCCCTCGGGCTCCCCCACGCCGCCGTCCTGTCGACCATCGAGCGCCACAACGCCTTTCCCGACGACCCCGTGCAGATCCGCGGAGGCTGGGCGGCGGACATCGACGAGTTCTACGACGCCGCGGGCGTCGGCCCCGGCGACATGGACCTGGTGCAGGTCTACGACGACTATCCGGTGGTCTGCTTCATGCAGCTCGAGGATCTCGGCTTCTGCGCCAAGGGCGAGGCCGCGGCGTTCGTCCGCGGGCGCGACCTCGCCGTCGAGGGGGACTTCCCGCTCAACACCTGCGGCGGCCAGCTGTCGGCCGGGCAGGCGGGCGCCGGCGGCGGCTTCATCGGCCTCGTCGAGACCGTGCGCCAGCTCACCGGCCGGACCCTCGGCAAGGCCGTCGACGGCGCCCGGCACGGGCTGGTGTCGTGCTTCGGCATGATCAACTACGACCGCGGCCTGTGCACCTCGGCCGCGATCCTCGCCGCGGGCCGGGCATGACGACGCCGCTGCCGCCGCCCGGGCGCAAGGATCCGGTCCGGCGCACCCGCCTGCCGACGCGCCCGCCCGGCAACCGCTCGCGGGAGGCCCGGGGGCTCGCGGCCATGGCCGCCGCCGGCAGATTCGCGCTCCAGACCTGCTCCCGGTGCGGAGCCGTCCAGTACCCGCCGCGCCAGATCTGCAGCAGCTGCCTCGACGACGGCCTGGAGTGGCGGGACGTCGCCGACGGCGGTACGCTTCTCGCCGAGACCACGCTGCGGCACTCGAACGACCTGTTCTTCCGCGACCGCCTGCCGTGGCGGCTCGGCGTGGTCGCCGCCGACGCCGGCCCCTCGATCGTCGTCCATCTCGCCGAGGACTGCGCGCGGGGCGGACGGGTCCGGCTCGCGCTGGCGCTCGACCGCGGCGGGGACGCCGTCGTGGTCGCGCGGCCGGAGGAGCCGGCGCCGAACCAGGAGGACGACCTGCAGTTGCGCGAGATGGCTTTCGATCCCCGGGGCCGGCGGGCGCTGGTCGTCGACGGCAAGACGCCGCTCGGCCTCGAGCTCGCCCGCGCGCTGCTCGCCGCCGGCGCGCGGCGCGTGTTCGCCGGCTGCGCGCAGCCGTGGCGCGCGAGCGCCGAGCTCGAGCGGCTCCGCGCGCTCGACGGCGCGACCGTGCTCGCGCTCGACGTCACCGACACCGACAGCGTCCGGGAGCTCGCGGCGACGATCGGCGACAAGGTCGAGATCATGGTCAGCAACGCCCACCACGTGCGCATGGGCGGGGCGCTCGACCGCTGCGACGTCAACACCGCTCACGACGAGATGGAGATCCACTACCACGGGCTGCTGCGGCTCGCGGGGCATTTCGGGCCGGCGATGCGCGCGCGCGGCGCGGACGGGCCTCACGGCGCGACGGCCTGGGTCAACGTGCTCTCGGCCTACGCCACGGTGAACAATCCCGCGCTCGGCACCTACTCGGCGTCCCAGGCGGCGGCGCTGTCGCTGTCGCAGTGCCTGCGCTCCGAGCTCGCGGCCGGCGGCGTGCGCGTCGTCAACGCCTTCGTCGGCCCGATCGAGGACGAGTGGTACCAGCTCGCCCCGCCGCCCAAGGTGCCGCCGGCGACGGTCGCGCGGAGCGTCGTCAGGGCGCTGCGGGACGGCGTCGAGGACGTCCACGTGGGCGCCGTCGCCGAGGACGTCGCCGCGCGCCTCGCCGAGAACCCGAAGGAGATCGAGCGCGCCGTCGCGCCCCGGGGACCGGTCCCGTGACGGGCGGCGCCGGCGCAAGGCCCGGCCTCCTCGCCGAACTCCTCGCCGGCATCGCCGGCGGCGGCGTCCGGGTCGTCGATCTCACGATGACGCTCGACCGCAACGTCCCGACCATCGTGCTTCCGCCCGAGCTCGGCCAGTCCTGGCCGTTCCGGATGGAGGAGATCTCGCGCTACGACCACCGCGGCCCGGCGACCTACTGGAACAACTTCTCCTGCGGCGAGCACACGGGCACGCATTTCGACGCGCCGATCCACTGGATCTCGGGCCGGGACCTGCCCGCCAACGCCACCGACACCATCCCGCCGGAGATGTTCCTCGCCCATGCCTGCGTGATCGACTGCTCGGCGGAGGCCGCGGCCGACCCGGACTACCTGCTGACGGTCGAGCGCGTCGCCGAATGGGAGGACGCGCACGGGACCATCCCGCCGCGGTCGTGGCTGCTGATGCGCACCGACTGGTCGCTCCGGCGCGACCCGGTCGCCTACCTCAACATGTCCGGGGAGGGGGCGCGCACGCCGGGGCCCCACGGGGATCTCGTGCCGTGGCTGGTCGAGGAGCGCGACGTCGTCGGCTTCGGCTGCGAGGCCGTCGGCACCGACGCCGGGCAGGCGCAGCACTTCGCGGTGCCCTACCCGTGCCACCACCACATGCACGGCAACGGCCGCTTCGGCCTGCCGGCGCTGACCAATCTCGACAAGCTGCCGCCCCGGGGAGCGCTCCTGATCACGCCGCCGCTCAAGATCCGCAGGGGGTCGGGAAGCCCGGTGCGCGCGCTCGCGCTCGTCGAGACGTAGGAGACCGCCATGACCGGAACCGCCCCCCACGCGCCGCCGCCCGAAGTCCGGCGGGCCGGCAACAGCCCGTTCGGCAGCCTGTTCGCCGCCGCGGCCGCGCGCCACGCCGAACGCACCGCGCTGATCGGCGACGGTCGCCGGGTCACCTACCGGGAGCTCGACCTCCGCGCCAACCGCCTCGCCCACGCGATGCGCGCGCGCGGGATCGGCCGCGGCGACCGGGTCGCGCTTCTCGCCCGCAACTGCGTGGCCTACATCGAGGTCGAGATCGCGGCCGCCAAGATCGGGGCGATCTCGGTCAACCTCAACTGGCGCTCCGCGCCGGAGGAGCTCGCGCACTGCCTCGCGCTCACCGGCCCGGGCCTCGTGATCGCCGCCCCCGAGTACGGGCCGGGTCTCGCGGACGCGGGCTTTCCCGTCGACCTCGCGATCGGGGATCCCCTCGAGGCCGCGATCGCGGACGCGCCCGGGGACCGCCCCGAGGCCGCGGTCGACGTCGAGGACGGCCAGGTCATCATCTTCACCAGCGGCACCACCGGCCTTCCCAAGGGCGCGCTCATCAGCCACCGCGCGATGATCGCGCGGGCCCTGGTCTACGCCTCCGAACTCAAGGTTCCGGACCGCGACACCTTCGTCGCCTGGTCGCCGCTCTTCCACATGGGCGCCAACGACTTCGCGCTGGCGACGCTGCTGCTCGGCGGCCAGGTCGTGGTCGTCGACGGGTACCGGCCCGACGACATCATCCGCGCGATCGAGAGCTTCCGGGTGCACTACCTGATGGTCCTGCCGGGGATGATCGACGACTTCCTGGAGCGCCTGCGCGGGGCGGGCGCGAGGTTCAAGCCGGTCTCCATGATCGGCGCGATGGCCGACCTGGTTCCGCGCCGGACCCTCAGCGAGGCGACGACGTTCCTGAACGCGCCCTTCGTCAACACCTTCGGCTCGACCGAGACCGGGCTGCCGCCGGCGACCGCGAACTTCGTCGGGATCGGCGAGGAGCCGGAGCGGCTGTCGAAGCGGATCTCGGCGTTCTGCGAGGTGCGGCTCGTGGGCGCCGACGACAACGACGTCGCCGACGGCGAGCCCGGGGAGCTCGCGATCCGCGGCCCCACCGTGTTCTCCGGCTACTGGGCCAACGACGAGGCCAACCGGCAGGCGTTCCGCAACGGCTGGTTCCACATGGGGGACGTGTTCCGGCGCAACCCCGACGGAACCGTGGATTTCGTGGACCGCGTCAAGTACCTGATCAAGTCGGGCGGCGAGAACATCTATCCCGCCGAGATCGAGCAGCATGTCCTGGCGGACCCCCGCATCGCCGACGCCGCCGTGGTGCGCCGGCCCGACGACCGCTGGGGCGAGGTGCCGGTGGTGTTCGCCGCGCGCCGCGACGAGACCCTGACCGCCGACGACGTCGTCGACATGTGCCGGGGCCGGATCGCGAGCTACAAGCTGCCCCGGGAGGTCCGCTTCATCGCGTTCGACGACATCCCGCGCAGCACGTCGGGCAAGATCCAGCGCCACCTGCTCGAGGAACGGCTCGCGGGCGGCTGACGCGCCCGCCCGGCGGCGTCACTCCGGCAGGTCGAGGCGGATCGACAGCTCCCGCAGGCGCTCCCCGGGAACCGGCGCCGGCGCGTTCATCATCAGGTCCTCGGCCTGCTGGTTCATCGGGAACAGCGTGACCTCCCGGATGTTGGACTCGTCGGCGAGCAGCATCACGATGCGGTCGAGGCCGGGCGCGGAGCCGCCGTGCGGCGGCGCGCCGAAGCCGAGAGCGGCGAGCATCCCGCCGAACTCGGCCTCCACCTCCTCCCCGGAATAGCCCGCGATCTCGAAAGCCCGGCGCATGACGTCGGGCCGGTGGTTGCGGATGGCGCCGCTGGAAAGCTCCACGCCGTTGCAGACGATGTCGTACTGGTGGGCGAGGATCTCCAGCGGATCCGCGGTCTCGAGCGCCTCGAGCCCGCCCTGGGGCATGGAGAAGGGGTTGTGGCTGAACCCGATGCGGCCGGTCGCCCCGTCGCGCTCGTACATGGGGTAGTCCACGATCCAGCAGAACGCGAACCGGTCCCGGTCGACGAGACCGAGGCGCGCGCCGAGCTCGTCGCGCGCCCGCGCGGCGAACGCCGCGGACTCCCCCGGCCGGCCGCAGACGAAGAACACCGCGTCGCCGTCCCCGGGAGGTTCCTGCAGGGCCGCGGCCAGGAGCGCGAGCCGCTCCTCGCCGAGATTGCGGGCGATCGGCCCCGCCGCCCCGCCGTCGCGGTAGAACGCGTAGCCGAGCCCCGGCTGCCCCTCCTCCCGGGCCCACGCGTCCATGCGGTCGCAGAAGGCCCGCGACCCCCCGCCCGGGGCCGGCAACGCCCGCACCCGGACCTCCTCGTCGGCGGCGATCATGCCGGCGAACACCCTGAAGTCCGAACCGCGGAAGACGTCGGTCACGTCGCGCATCTCGACCGGGTTGCGGAGATCCGGCTTGTCGGTGCCGTAGCGCGCCATGGCGTCGGCGTAGCCGATGCGCGGAAACGGGCGGGGCGAGACCCCGCGGCCGTCGGCGAACTCCTCGAACACGCCGTGCAGCAGCGTCTCGACCACGTCGAAGACGTCGTCCTCGGTGGCGAAGGACATCTCGATGTCGAGCTGGTAGAACTCGCCCGGCGAGCGATCCGCCCGCGCGTCCTCGTCGCGGAAGCACGGCGCGATCTGGAAATAGCGGTCGAAGCCCGCGACCATCACCAGCTGCTTGAACTGCTGCGGCGCCTGCGGCAGGGCGTAGAACCGCCCGGGATGGAGCCGGCTCGGCACCAGGAAGTCGCGGGCGCCCTCGGGCGAGCCCGAGGCGAGAATCGGCGTCTGGAACTCGGTGAAGCCCATTCCGGCCATGCGGCGGCGGACGCTCGCGATGACGTTGCAGCGCAGCATGATGTTCCGGTGGACCCGGTCGCGGCGGAGGTCGAGAAAGCGGTGGCGCAGCCTCACCTCCTCGCCGTAGTCGCGGTCGCTGTTGACCTCGAGCGGAAGCGGCGCGCTCGGCCCCAGCACCTCGCAGGCGTCGATCCGGAGCTCGACCTCGCCGGTCGCGAGGGTCTCGTTGCGCGTCTCGTCCGAGCGCCGCTCGACGCGGCCGGTGACGCGGACCACGGTCTCGAGGCGCAACGCCGCGACCTCCCGGAAGCCCGGCGCCGAGGTCTCGATCACGCACTGGGTCAGGCCGTAGTGGTCCCTGAGATCCACGAACAGGAGATTGCCGTGGTCGCGCCTGCGGTGGACCCATCCCGACAGGCGGGCCGGGGCGCCGGCATCGGCGGCGCGCAGCTCGCCGCAGGTGTGGGTGCGGTACGGATGCACGGCGCGCCTCTTTCCGGCATAATGCGGCGGCCGGGACGGGCCGCGAGGCCCCGTTTCTATCCGCATCGCCTCCCCCCTTCAAGGTGTCGTCCGGGCCATGTCCCCCCTGATCTCGACCACCGGCGACCTGGCGGCGTTCTGCGCGCGCGCGGCCGCGTTCCCCGCCGTCGCCGTCGACACCGAGTTCATGCGCGACCGCACCTACTGGCCGGTGCTCTGCCTCGTCCAGGCGGCGACGCCCGAGGAGGCCCGCGCCGTCGACGCGCTGGCCGAGGGCATCGACCTCGCGCCGCTGTTCGAGCTGATGGCGGACCGCGGCGTGCTCAAGGTCTTCCATTCGGCGCGGCAGGATCTCGAGATCTTCCACCATCTCTCGGGCGAGGTTCCGGCGCCGCTCTTCGACACCCAGGTCGCCGCCATGGCCTGCGGCTACGGCGACTCGACGGGCTACGACAAGCTGGTCCGCGACGTCACGGGCCACGCCGTCGACAAGGCGCACCAGTTCACCGACTGGACGCGGCGCCCGCTCGGCCGGAAGCAGCTCGACTACGCGCTCGGCGACGTGACCCATCTCCGCGACGTCCACGCCAGCCTCTCGGCGCGCATCGACGCCGGGGGGCGGGGGGCGTGGCTCGACGAGGAGATGGCCGTGCTCGGCGATCCGGCGACCTACCGCAACGACCCCGAGACGGCGTGGAAGCGCCTCAAGCCGAGAAGCCGCAAGCCGCTCGGCCTCGCGATCCTGCGCGAGCTCGCCGCGTGGCGCGAGCGCGAGGCCCGGGACCGGAACGTTCCCCGCAACCGCGTCGTCGGCGACCGCGTGCTGACGGAGGTCGCGGCCGCGGCTCCGGGCGCGGCTCCGGAACTCCGGTCGCTGCGCGGCGTCGGGCGCGTCTCCGCGGACGCCGCCGACAGCATGGTCGCGATCGTCGCCCGGGTGCGCGCGGGCGACCCCGCGTCGTGGCCGGCGGACGACCGCGCACCGCCGCCGGCGGGCGGGCCGGTGGCGGATCTCCTCAAGATGGCGCTCCGGATGAAATGCGACGCCCACGGCGTCGCCCCGAAGCTCGTCGCCTCCGCCGCCGACATCGCCGCGATCGCCGAGGACGACGACGCCGACGTGCCCGCCCTCCGCGGCTGGCGCCGGGAGATCTTCGGCGCCGACGCGCTGCGGCTCAAGCGCGGCGAGATCGCGGTCGTGATCCGGGGCTCCCGGCCGGTCCTCGCCTCGGTCAGGCGGGATCCGGAGGCCCGCGACTGACCCCGGCGCGCGCGCCGAGGCGTTCCAGGGCCTCGCGTGCGAGCGGCACCGTCGCCCCGCGGCCGGTCGCGAGCGACAGGCGGTTGATCTCCGCCGCCAGCGCCCCGGCGGCCTCGAACGAGCGCTCCATGCGCGCCAGCAGGTAGTTCAGGACGTTCGCGGGGACGTCGAGCCTCTGGTCGGCGAGCATCTTGACCACCACCGCCGCGAGCAGCGCGTCGTCGGGTTCCCCGATGCGGACCGTCGTCGCCGCGGCGAGCCGCGACACCAGGTCGGGCAGCCGGCCCCGCCAGCGCGCCGGCGGCTCGCGCGCCGCGACCAGCAGCGAGCCGCCCCGCCCGGCGACGGCGTTGTGGAGATGGAGCACCTCCTCGTCGTCCCGGAGGTCGGCGTCGTCGACGACGACGCGGGCGCCGGGACCGGGACCTCCGGGCCCGAAGGCCGGGCCGGACCCGAGGAGCCGCGCGCCCGAGCGGGTCCGCCACACCTCGGCGAGATGGCTCTTGCCGCTTCCGGGCGGCCCGGCCAGCACCAGCGCGGGCCCCGGCCAGTCGGGCCAGCGGTCGATCCACGCCACCGCCTCGGAATTGCAGCCCGAGACCAGGAAGTCCTCGCGCCCGGCCGCCGCGCGATGGCGCAGGTCGAGCGCGAACTGCCGGCTCATCGGCCCCCCGCCGGCCCGCCGTTCCCGGCGCCGGCGAGCCCGCGGGTCCAGTGGACGAGATAGCCGGCCCCGGACACCGCCGTCGTCGCCGCAGCGACGTGGACCAGCGCGCTCTCGAGCCACGGCACGTCGAACCCGAGGCCGCGTTCGCCGAGAATCCAGACGGCGAGCGCGATCTGGACGGCGGTGTTCAGCTTGCTGACGACGAGCGGCCGCATCCGCGCCTCGAGGCGCAGCAGCACCGACAGCGCCGCGCCGACGACGATGAGGAAATCGCGGAACACGACGAGCACCACGAGCCACTGGGGCAGGATGCCCTGGAAACCGAGCGTCACGTAGACGCCGACCAGCAGCGCCTTGTCGGCGAGGGGATCGAGAAGCGCGCCGAGGGGGGTGGTCTGGCCGCGGCGCTTCGCCAGGTAGCCGTCCAGGGCGTCCGACGCGGCGGCGGCCGCGAACAGCGCGAAGGCGTAGAGATACGCCGCCTGCATCAGCAGGTAGACGACCAGCGGCACGCTCAGCAGGCGACCGAGCGTGATGAGGTTCGGGAGGTTCACCGCCGCGCGCCGTCCCGGCGGCCGAGCCTCCAGGAATCCGCCCGCGCCTCGAGCGCGAGGTCGCGCTGCGCGAGCGCGAGGCGAAGCTGCTCGACCGTGCCGTAGAACTCCATGCGCACCGCCGCCTCGCGGCGCGAGACCGCGACCAGCTGCAGCCGCCTGAGCGGCGCGACCGAGCGCAGGCGCTCCCGGACCGCGACCCAGTCCGCGAGGCGTTCGAGCGCGAGCCGCGCCACGATCCGGCCGGGCCGGCCGAAGCGGAGCAGGTTGCGCCGCTTCCAGTCCTCCTCCAGCGCCCCGGCCGCCGCCCGGGCCGCGGCGTCGAACGCCGGGGCCGGATCGCCGCCGGGGTCGAGCCTCACGACCAGGGGCTCGCGCGGCTGGTCCCCGCCGAACCGGTGGATCGCGACCTCGACCGTCCGCCGCCGGGCGCCGAGATCGGTGCGCAGCCGCAGGACCGCGACCGCCGTCCACGCGGCGCCGTGGCGCTCCGCGACGGGGCGGAGGCGCCGGAGATCGCCCGCGACGGCCCGCTCGGCGCCGAGGTCGCGGACGTCGGCGAGGCTTCCTTCGGGCAGGATCATCGGGACCAGCCCGTCCGACGGCGGCAGGCGCCGCCAGGCGTCGAGCCAGGGGGCGGGGCGTTCCCACAGTCTCAGCGCGCCGGCGTCGCCGTGGACCGGCAGGACGAGAACCGGCCTCGACGCGGTCTCCGCGAAGCGGATCCCGCGCTCCCGCAGCAGGCGGCGCACGCCGTCGCGCCGGAAGCGGAAGGTCATGCTCGCGATGTAGCGGACGTCCGAGGCCTTCTCGTCGTCGATCCCGAAGCCGCGCACGAGCGGCGCGACCCGCCCGGCCGGCAGCTCCGGCACCTCCGCGAGCCGGTCCCCCGGCACGAGCCGGCGCGCGAGGCGCCGGAAGGCGCGGACGTGGGCGTCGGCGATGGCGGCCTCGCGGGCCTCGGCCGCCGTGGCCGCGGTCTCGTCGACGGCGACGCCGGCGACCGCGTAGACGCCGCCCGGAAGCGCGGCCGCGGGCGCCGCCACCAGGCACAGCGCCGCGGCCGCGCACGGCTTCAGGAGCGCTGCGCGATGGGGTATGGTGCGGGGGCGGGCCGTGGCGTTCGGGGTCATCGTTCCATTCTACTCCACCATCCTTCGTTCCGGGATTCGGCGGGCATGGCTGACAGGACGCTCACCTACCGGGATTCCGGCGTCGACGTCTCCGCCGGAGCCGGGCTGGTCGGACGCATCGCGCCGCTCGCCGAGGGCACGAAACGCCCCGGCGCGCTCGGCGCGCTCGGCGGCTTCGGCGGCCTGTTCGACCTCCGGGCCGCCGGGTTCGACGATCCCGTCCTGGTGGCGGCGGCCGACGGCGTCGGGACCAAGCTCCGGATCGCGGTCGAGGAGGACGGCCATTTCGGGGTCGGCATCGACCTCGTCGCCATGTGCGTCAACGATCTCGTGGTCCAGGGCGCCGAGCCGCTGTTCCTCCTGGACTACTTCGCGACCGGCCGGCTCGACCCCGGCGTCGCCGAGACGGTGGTCGCCGGGATCGCCCGGGGCTGCCGCCTGGCCGGCTGCGCGCTGATCGGCGGCGAGACCGCCGAGATGCCCGGCATGTACGCCGGCCGGGACTACGACCTCGCGGGGTTCGCCGTGGGCGCCGTCGAGCGGGCCGCCCTGCTGCCGCGCGGTTCCGACATCGCGGAGGGGGACGCGCTGGTCGGACTCGCCTCGAGCGGACTCCACGCGAACGGCTTCTCGCTGGTGCGCAGGATCCTGGAGGAGAACGGCATCGGCGGCGGCGACCGCCCGCCCTTCGCGCCCGGGCGGACCTGGCGCGAGGTGCTGCTCGAGCCGACGCGGATCTACGCGCGGTCCTGCCTCGCGCTCCACGCCGCGGGGCTGGCGAAGGGCTTCGCGCACGTCACCGGCGGCGGGCTGGTCGAGAACGTCCCGCGCGTGCTGCCCGAGGGGCTCGCCGCCTTCCTCCTTCCGGACGGCTGGAGGCCCCCGCCCGTCTTCGCCTGGCTGGCCGGGGCCGGAGGCGTCCCGGCCGACGAGATGGCGCGGGTCTTCAACTGCGGGATCGGCATGGTCGCGGTCACCGCCGCGGGCGACGCGGACCGCGCGGTCGGGATTCTCGAGGCCGAGGGCGAGCGGGCGTGGATCGTCGGGGAGGTCCGCGCCCGGGACGGGAGCGGCCGGCGGGTCGTTCCGCCGGAGACGGAATGGCGCGTCTGAGGACGGCCGTCCTGATCTCCGGGCGGGGATCCAACCTCCAGGCGCTCGCCGACGCGGCGCGGGATCCGTCGTGGCCCGCGGAGATCGCGCTCGTGCTGTCGAGCGTCCCCGGCGCCCCCGGCCTCGACCGCGCGGCGGCGGCCGGGATCCCGGCCGAGGCGGTCGACCACCGGGCGTTCGCGAGCCGGGAGGGGTTCGAGGACGCGCTCGACGCCCGGCTCCGCGCCGCCGGCGCGGAGCTGGTGTGCCTCGCCGGCTTCATGCGCCTTCTCGGGGCGGGTTTCGTGGAGCGCTGGAGGGACCGCCTGGTCAACATCCACCCGTCGCTGCTGCCGGCCTACAGGGGGCTGCGCTGCCACGAGCGCGCGCTTGCGGACGGGGCGCGGCTGGCCGGCTGCACGGTGCATTTCGTCAGGCCGGAGACGGACGCCGGCCCGATCATCGTGCAGGCCGCGGTGCCGGTGCTCGACGGCGACAACGCCGCCAGCCTGGCCGAACGGGTGCTCGCGGCCGAGCACCGCTGCTACCCGCTGGCGGTCAGGCTGATCGCGGAGAAGCGCGTGCACGTCGAGAACGGGAGGGTGCGGATCGACGCGCCCGCCGATCCGGAGGCGATCCTCGTCTCGACGGCCTGAGCCGGGGGGCCGCGCCGCGTCCGGGGCGGTTCCCGACTTCCC
This sequence comes from Alphaproteobacteria bacterium, assembly GCA_965214975.1. Classification (GTDB taxonomy): domain Bacteria; phylum Pseudomonadota; class Alphaproteobacteria; order MPNO01; family UBA830; genus JAJEBT01. The sequence goes on along the minus strand of OZ244055.1, from coordinate 2,201,022 downwards.
GACGCCGCGCGGCCAGATTGTCGCGTCGCGCGCGCCCGGCGGGTGCAGATTCCTACGCGCTTGACCGTGATTCCCGCTCATTTGCCCGTCGGACGGCACCAGGATCCACCGCCCTGATGCAGTGCCCGGCATGCCGGCGGCGGTTTGTCGAAGTGCTGATTCTCTCCCGGCCCTGCTTAATCGAACGAGCGATTGATTCGCGGAGGCGGAAGCGCGATGAAGAGGATTGACCTGATGAACATCAATTCAATGAGATCCAAGGGGCTCCAAGGAGGGGTTTCCCCGATTGGCTAATGCCGCGGCCCTTCACAGTGATCGGCGGCGCAATCTTGCGGTCGGCCATGAGCGAGAGTTTTCCGACTTCATTGGCGGGGCATTCGCAACCGGAAGTGATGGCGATAACGCGGGAAATAGCGACCGCTGCCGCAAGCGCGCTGACATAGGGCGCGGCGACACTGGCTCCGCCGATCTCCGCTGCCCCGCACGGCCCTATCTCGGCTTCAAGGCGCCGATAGGGATCGCCCGCCGGAAGGCCCTGTCCCGCGAGCGCGTCCTCCTCCCCGGCGAAGTGCTTGTCGATTGGGCGGTTGGGGTCGAAGACAGTCACGCGATACCGGTCGAAATCGGAGGCAGTGCGGCCCAGCCCCGCATCGACGATACAGTCGAAGCCTATCTTGGCCATGAGCCTGCGCGCTTCGACCTTGTCGACTCCCGAGAGCGCGAGGCGCGGATCGTCATTATCGATTCGGTCGCGTGCGGAGAGACGGCGATCGATCCTTCTGACATCGAAGCCCTTCGCAGACGCCCAGCGCTCCGCAATCTTCGTCTTGAGTGCCCCATGGGTTCCGTCCTTCACCAGCACCGAAGTAGCCCAGTTCTCTTCGGTGACCGTATCCCGGTCCTGAAGGACGAGAGAGACGTCGCGGGGCTCCGTGAAGGGCAGCGCCGAAAGCGCCCAGAGGAAAGCCTGTCCCAAGTTGCCCACTCCGACCAGCCAGAGTGCCCCGGGCAGGAACACGTCATCGAAACGCGGCGCTTTCCGGCCTGTACCGACAGGCCAGAGGTCGACCTCGCCTTGCAAGTCGACCGAACGCTCCCTAGCAGCTTCGAAGGCGACCCCGACGGCCAGCGCGCCAGCGGCTATGCCCGGCAGAGGATTGTCCCCGGCGTCCCAGCGCACTTCGCCCGGTTTTTCTGTTCCCGCTCTCCAGCCGTTCCACCACGGCGAGACGCACCAAGCCTCCGTGGACGTCCCGCTCATGCCGACCACAATCCTGCGCGAAGCAGCCTGATCAAAGTCCGACGCGCCGACTTGGCGGGTAGCCTCGGCGAGGTTTGCCGCACGCAATGGAAGGGCGGAATTCAGGCGCTTGTCCACGGCCCCTGTCACCCGAACACCGCCGACGAAGGTTCTGCTCGCTACCGACACGGCCGTCAGGATAGCCGCATGGGAAGCCGGCGACGTCGCCCCGGGTCCGACAATGATCTCAAGCGTGAGCGCCCGCAGCCTGGCTTGGGCTTCATCGAAAGAAATCCTGTCGCCGTCGACGAGTATCTTGGCGAGCCTCGCAATCTCTCGGTCTAAGGTCATGGCCACCATCCGACATGCAGCGGCGACGGCCAGTCGAAACTGCGGTCCCGCCATTGGCGCGATCCGAGGTACTCGTACACTCCGATACCCTTGGGGCCGGTTGCCCGTGCCGCGAAGTGCGGAAGAATCAGCGCTATGTGACCGACTTCCGGTATGACCGGATTTGCACGGTCGGAAGCGCTCTGCCCGAAACCGCATGGATGAACATGCACGTCCGCGACAACGATACGCCCGGTTCCACGACAATGCGCCCAGAGGTCGCCAAGCCGGCGACCATCGATAATGACGAGGCCGGTCCTCAGCGCATTCGGATCGATGTCGTCATAGAAGACGAACTCCTCGATCCGTCGCGCCTTTCCGTTGGAGCCCAACAGAAAGGCGCCGCTCTCGCGCTGGCCGCCGGCACGCCGCCTCAGTTCCGCGACGCCCGCGCGCCAAACCCCGGCGCTACACAGGATCTTAGGCGGAGGCCCGAAGATTCTGCGCGCGAGCGTTGCTATTGAGAATGCCATGGAGATCCTCGAATATGAATACAAGACGTCGCTCGGGGTTCCACGCAAGGTGCGGGAAGGTGGCAGCGTTGTTGTTGTGGGAAGCGGTCTTCCGGTCCCAGGGGCGATAGACGGTCCCCCCTCCCCAACGCTGGAACGTCTTCTCGACCCGCACGCCTCCCTTGGGCCGTCGGTCATCGGGAAGGGGGACGTCCCGTTCGTGGTCCCAGATCCGAACCATCGGCGCCTGTGCTGCGTAATTCGACAGATCGGCCCGGAATCCGTACTCGCTGGCGGTGCCGTCCGGCTCGATGGCGGAAATCGCGAAATCCAGGATCGGGAACTCGCAGGAAACGATTCGCCAGCGCCCCGCGTCGCAGCCGCTGAGAAAGTCGCCTTGCTCCAGGTCGGCTGCAACGCGGGCGATGCCGGGATCCTCAATCATGAGCGCCTTCCGTTAGCGATGTCGCCGCGCACCAGATCGAGCGCCAAGTCGCCGTCCTTCCCGGCCAAATGCCCGATATGCTCGCGTTCCGGCAGTTCATCTTTCTCGCCATGTCGCACCAGCACGAGCTCGGTTGCCAAGCTCGCGTCGACCTTGAACGCCGCGATCGCCCAGGCGAGCACATCCTTGACGGCCTCGAACCGCTTGAACTCACGGTTGTCCTGGCTGGCCTGGTAGTAGACCGTCACCTTGACCCCCTCCAGATAATGGACGTGGTGAGGGCGCTTGTGGGGGTAGCCGGTGTCGACCATCACGCTGGATGCCAGCGCTTCATTTTCCCCCTCGCGGACCAGGACCAGATCGTTGATGTCGCAGCCGCGCTCGGCGGCAACGATTTCCAGGATCTTGGCCACGCGGGCCCCCTGTTCGAGCTCGACGACTCGCCCCTCGGCACGATCCAGCTTCACCCGGATCGCGATCATCGGTTCGGCCTGCAGCGCGTCTCGGCAGGCAACCACCTCTTTTTCCTCCAGAATCTTGCTCATCTCGTTCAACTCCTTGGGCGCCCTTTGCGCCATCTGCGCGACGGAGACCATCCCCGCCGATCTCATGCAGAGATAGGGACGGCAGCTGCAACCGTCAACCCCGCAACCTGAAAATTTCCTAAAGTTTGTCACATACACATATTGCGTCAGCTTGACTGACGGCCAATCACGGTCTAGTTTGCGGAGATGGCAGATATGGAACTCTACCGTCGCCTCGGCAGGGCCGTCGCAGACCGGCGCCGAGAGCTCGGGCTCACGCAGAGCGCCGTCGCGGAAAAGCTCGGTCTCTCTAGAGCCTCACTCGCCAATCTCGAAAATGGCCGTCAGCGTATCATGGTGCATCAGCTCTTCGCCCTTGTGAACGCGCTGAAGCTCAAATCCGTTCTGGATCTCGTGCCCGAAGCCTGGGCACCACCGGAACCGCTGCCGGATATCAAGGTCAGCGGCTCGACGTTGAGCCCGCAGCAGCAGTCAGCGGTCGAAACCCTGCTCGCGTCCGCATTCGCAGAGGACCGGCTGAAAAAGCGTTCGCCATGAGCCAAAAGGCCGACAGGAACAAGGCTCGTCGGGAGGCGCAGGCTCTGCTCGACCAGTATGCCATCGAGGCCATACCCGTTCCGGTCGGGCGCATCGCGAAGTCGCTCGGCGTACGCGTGGAGTACGCTCCCTTGGACGATGAGCTCTCCGGGCTCGCACACATCCGCGACGACGTGCCGATCATCGGCATCAACGCGCTGCACACGCCCAATCGGCAACGATTTTCTCTCGCGCATGAACTAGCCCACGTTCGCCTGCACCGTCGTGAACTCGAGCGCGCCGTGCATGTCGACCGCGGTTCACTTCGGCGCGACGCGCTCGCCGCCAAGGGCGTGGATCCAATTGAAATGGAAGCGAACGCTTTCGCCGCCGAATTGCTGATGCCCACACGCCTCCTGACATCGGCGCTCGAACGTCATCCGGTTGACCTTGAGGATGACAACGCCGTCGCCGCTCTCGCCAAGCGTTTCAGGGTGAGCGATGCCGCCATGCGGTACCGACTGCACTCGTTCGGAGAGGGCCGAGTGAGTTTTGTCATCTACGATGTCGAGACCACAGGGTTAACGAAGCGCTTCGATCAGATCGTGCAGTTCGCAGCCGTCCTCACGGACTCGGACCTGAACGTCAAGGACCGGATTGAGAGCCGTTGCCGCCTGATGCCTCATGTCGTCCCCTCGCCAGAGGCGATGCACGTTACCGGGCTTCGGATAGAGCAGCTCCTTGACGCCTCCCTGCCCTCGCACTACGAGATGGTCGCAGAGGTGCGACACACCCTCGAATCTTGGAGCCCCACCCTGTTTCTCGGGTTTAACTCCCTGCCATTCGATGAAGAGCTCCTGCGCCAGGCATTCTATCTGTGCCTCTACGACCCATACTTGACGAATACGCAAGGCAATGCCCGCGCGGACGTTCTCAGTCTCTGCCGCATGACCGCGGCCTTCAGGTCGCATGTCGTAACGCCCGCGACCGACAACGACGGTCGTGCAATCTTCAAGCTCAAGCCCCTTGCCAAGGCGAATGGCATTGCCGCGCAGATGATGTCGCATAGCGCCATGGCAGATGTTTCCGCAACGCTGGCACTCTGCAAGCTCATCAAGAACCGCGCCCCCGACATCTGGTCCCAGTTCCTGAGATTCAGCCAAAAGGCCGCGGTTGAAGCCTTCGTTACCGAGGAAGACGCCTTTGTGGTCTCAGAGACAATCGGCAATCATCATCGCACTCGCGTCGTAACCCGAATCGGGAGACATGCCGGTCGGCAGGCACGGCACTACTGTCTCGATGTCAGCACCGATCTGGACGCGCTTCGGGAAATGTCGGATGGCGAGTTAGTCGATCTGTGCAGAGACGCTACGCGGCCGACCGTGACGGTTCGAACGAACGCGGCCCCTACATTGTGGGCGTTGTACGAAGCGACCCAAGCACATCTCACCCCTTTCGAGGGCGAAGCTGAGATCCTGGAACGTGTCGAGCGAATCCGCAAAGACAAAGATTTTCTGGAACGGCTTCGAAACGCGGCGCAGTCCGCAGAACCGGACTATCCGCCTTCGCCGCATCTTGAGGAACAAATCTATGGGCATCCCTTTCCGTCTCGCCACGACAAAGACCTGATGCACGAGTTTCACGCTGCTTCCTGGGAGGAGCGTGTCTCATTGGCACGACAATTCGCTGACCAAAGGCACCGCCGAATCGCCACCCGGCTCATCTATTTCGAGCGGCCTGACTTGCTCGCAATTGAGTGCCGAACTGCCGCTGACGACGCTATACGTAAACGCCTCGCCGCCCTTCCGGACGCCAACGTGCCTTGGCGGTCAATTCCAGCGGCTCAGAGAGATTTGAATGTTCTCTTGCAATCAGATCTTGAAGGCGAAGCATTGGTCATTCAGATGAGATATCTGGACTACTTGGAACACCGTGCGGATGCGCTTACACTTCCCGAGTCTATCCAGGTCCGACGGTGACCGGGGAGAGTTTCAGATCCGAAACCGCAAGCCGGCCGGATCGCACGGTGCATCGGCGTGCGTTTGCCCAGGACCGCGCAACGGATCGCCATGGGGGAGGAGGATACCGCGACGATCGGCGCCTGAAGCGTATCGAGAAGCCCTGCAACGGGTCATGGCGCCGAAACGTCGTGCCAAACCCTTTGGCGAGTTATGCAACCAACGGAATCAACCGGTATTTCCCGAAACCACTGTGGCAGACGGGTCAAGCGCCTGTCGAGACGACGGTGCGCTACGCGCATCTGGCGCGGGACTCCATGCACGACGCAGCGGGAGGGTCGCCAACAGCATTGGGTCTGATATGCTGTAGTTCACGGTGACCACGGCGCTCGGACCGTGGTCGTTGCAAAAGGATGCTGGATAAACAGAGTGGGGCTCCCCCTTCTCCAATCCCGTTTCGCTTTCACCGACAACGCAATCTGATCGCCAACCAGCCAATGGTCCACTTCCCCACCCTTCACCAGATGCAGATCGACGATTTCGGCCTCTTCCCCGGCTCGGATGAGCGTGCGCCCGGACCCCGCATCGATTTCCATCCCGGTCTCACCCTCATTGTCGGTGCAAATGGTCTCGGAAAAACCACGTTCGTTACCCTGATCTACCGACTTCTCACTGGCCCCCACGACATCTCTTCGCTCTCCGGCCAGGAAGAGCTCGGCTCCCGAAGGCTCCAGACACATCCCCTTCCCCCAACCGAGCACGGATTTTTCGCCCACCGCGTCGCCGACAGGGCAGAGAACGCCGTCGCCCGCCTCTCGGTCTCCTTTGGATCGCACACTCTTTGCATTGAGCGAAAGCTGAACACACTCGAACTGGTTCGTCTGACCCTTGACGACCGGACTCTCCCTACCGACGAAGAAGGCTACCAGAGCACCCTAGTCAAGCTTGCCAACCTCGGTTCCTTCGGCGATTTCGTCCTGATGCTGCGTTTCATCGTTTTTTATTTTGAAGATCGCCGTGCCCTGGTGTGGGACCAGACAGCGCAACGTCAGATTCTCCGCATGCTGTTCCTGCCACCCGACTCAGCCAAGACCTGGACGGAAAAGGAACGCGACATACTCGAGATCGACAGTCGCATGCGTAATCTTCATGCTGCCCTGACGCGTGAGCAGCGATCCCTCACCCGAGCCGAACAGCAGGCGCAAAGCGGGGAGGCCCTCCGCGCCGAGCTCAGGGATCTAGAGCAGCAGCAAGCGATCGACGAGGAGAGGCTGGGGAATCTCGACAGTACCACTCTCGAACTGGATGCGCTCCGTCAAAAGGCCCGTCTCGATTTCCTTTCTGCGGAGCAGGACAGGGAAGCGCGACTGCGCACGTTCGAGCGCGCCAAGCTTCTCGCCCTAGACGCCCGATTTCCCAGTCAAGCCGACACGGCGAAATACATCTTGGCGCACTTGATGAGCGAGAACGAGTGTCTGGCTTGCGGTGCGACCGCTCCTGGGGCGGCGGCCGGCTTTCTTTCGCGGCTGAACGATCAGCATTGCGTGGTCTGCAATTCCGACCTCAACTCTACGCAGAACATCGTGCCCTCCGCATCGGTCGCCGACCGCCGGGTGGCGGAAACAGAACGCGCACTCAAGGACGTCGACCGCCTGCTGGCCGGCGCCAAGTCCGCACTCGATCAAGCGGAAGCGACCCACTCGGAACATAGACGACAACGCGTCCAACTCGGCAGCCGCATTGCGGACCGTGAGCTTCGCATCAACCAGATCGTCGACCAATTGCCGCAGTCCGAACGCAAGATCCGTCAGCGGCACGATCAACTGGCGATCCTGCGGACACGGGTTGACGCGTTGAACGACAAACTGACCAACCTGCGCGAGGCCTTCCGCTCTTTCGTCGAAGAAAACGCCATGAACGTCATCAACGCCTCGGAACGCGTGGAACGGGCCTTTGCGGAATACGCTCGGGGGTTCCTGGAAGAGGACGTGAGCATTACGCGCTCGTCCCACAGAGCGCGCGTGGGCCAAGGCGGCCAGATCATAGAGTTCCCATCCTATGCCCTCGACATGACCGGATCAGACTTCCAGGAAAAAGTGCGCCGGACCGGACCTTCGGACGTCTCGGAATCGCAGCGCGAGTTCATCGATCTCGCATTCCGCATGGCGCTGATCAAGGCAGCCTCGCAGTCCGGTTTCGGCAGCTTGGTCATCGACACTCCGGAATCGTCTCTCGACGTGGTGTTTGCCAAGCACGCGGCCGAAATCCTGATCCGGTTCGGCTCGGCGGATGGTGACAACCGCCTGGTCGTCACCTCCAATCTCGTTGAAGGATCCCTGATCTCCACTCTGGCCGGCGCGGTCGCCCCGGATGACGGGGATATGACCCGGCTGGTCGATCTCTTTGAGATCGCAAAGCCAACCCGCGCGATCCTGCACGCCGAGCGTGAGTACCGGGACGCGCACCGGAAAATGTTCAGTGCTTTCCGCAACAACCCGGGCTGACCGGCTATGTTTTCGCAAACTCCCGCAGGCAATCCGCACGCCGCCTCCGTTCGTCGTCGCGTTCGAATCGTAATGTTGCTCGACGCCGCGAATCATGCCGGCATGACACCGATACCTATTCTTCGATTTCATGCGGCGGCATACTTGGCGAATGTTTTGGCACCCGTCTGGGAACTCAATGCGCATGATGGCAGGTTGCTGAAGCGGCGCGGCGGCCCCTTCTACCCGGCCCTGCAAAAGGATCTCGACAGGCTCACCGGCATGGGTCTGGTGCACCTCACCCAGCTTCGCCATGAAGAGGAAGCGCCGGGCCGATGGCGTCTGGCAGGCTCCTATGACCTCAACTACCGCCTCGCCGACCCGGTCCTCGAATGTCTGCGGACCATCTCGGAAGACGAGCGGCTGACCCACGCCTATATCGGCGAGCTCCTGCTGGCCCTGTCATCGCTGAGCGACGACGATCTCGATACTGCGATGCAAGAGGATGCCACCTATTCCGATCCCCAAGTGACGGAAGGCAACGTCATAGACTTTGCGGAATGGTCCGACAGGAACTGGACCGCGAGCGCCGCCGAGCACTTCAGGAATCTTCTTCCGTCCGGCAGCCGAACGACTCCGGGCGAGAAGCTTCACCTCTATGTGGCGCATCTGCACCGGAGGTTGCACGGTGCCCGCTAGTCTCGGTCCCTGGGCCAATGCTGACCTTGTCGCCACCGCCCGTTCGCACACCGGTATCGGCGCTGACCAGGAACTGCCCGCCAGCATGCGGTTTCGCCGAAATGTCGCGAAGCTTCTCAAGCGCAGGCTTTTGGCTGAAGACGCAAGGAGGGACTCCCTGGCCGTGTTCATCCTCTCTCCCCGTCGACCGGACTTCGTAACTCAACCTCGCATACCCATGCTGGACAACGGCCGCACCGAGGTCGCCGGCAGGATCTGGTTCGTCAACGAAGCCGTTCGAACGGGTCACTATATCGATGACGTCTCCGACGATGATGCCCTAGTGTTCGACACGATCTGCACGCGTATCGGTCTCGGAGACAGCCCCACGGTTGTCTTCGACCCTCGACTACCCACCCCCGAGATCCGCTTCTATCCTCACGGTTTGTCGAACGAGGATGCCTGCCTTGTGCACGCAATATCGGACACTGAAGTCTCCCCCGACAGCATCAATCGGGTCGTTGAACGCATCTATGAGAGTTCCTTCATCACGCCCGACGCCGAAGTGCCCAGCGCCTCATCGGTCTGGCAAGATTCCGGTCGATACTGGCCCTCCCGCAACGCCGAGGCGGTCATTCAGTCGCATCTCAAGACCGGACTTCACGCCCATTTCTTCGACTGCGATATTCGCCATGAACAACCATCCAAGGCTGGCCGGCTCGATCTGGAAATAGAACGTCCCGATCCCAACGATTACCTCACCATTACCCGTCTTGCCGTCATCGAGCTGAAGATCCTGCGGTCGTTCCGATACAACGGACGTCCGACACGGGCCGATGCGATTTCGCGATGGATCGCAAAGGGCATCAGGCAGGTTGCCGCATACCGAAACGAGCGGCATGCCCAGCTTGGGTTGCTCATATGCTTCGACATGCGTAACTCCGATACGGGCGAACAGTGCTTTTCGCATGTCTCGTCACTCGCCCGAAATCTATCTGTCCACCTGTCGCGCTGGTTCCTCTACAACTCTTCCGAGGCCTATCGCGACGCCGGGCTCGCCTGACCGCTACCCGCCGTATTTCCTCAGGATCAACAGCTCTTCCGACAGCATGTACTGACCGCCCTGTTGTGCAGAACTCCGCATCGACCTACAGGGCTCAATGGACTCGACCTTTAAGCCGGTTTGGGGCATCAGTTCTTCTAGGATGCGTGCACTCTCTATCGAAATCTCGGCATAGCGACTGTCGCCGACCACGATCCACGCGGTGCCTCCGACAACGAGGGATTCGGCTATACCCCGCAACACATCCACCATATCGGAGAAATATCCCGCCACCATGTCGGGAATCCGGCGATTCCACAGTCGGCGTCCTTCATCCCGAAGCCTGCCGAGCGCGGCGCTCAGCGTCTCCGATCCCGTGGGTGCCGCTGGATAGGCGCGATCCACCTGCACGTGGCTGCAAAGCGTGCTCTGCCGCAATCGCGCGTTGTCGCCGCGATCCTTTAGGTAGCCGAGCATCCACAGTTCAACATTATAGATGTCGGTATAGTCGAACGAGTTCGGGTATGGCGGAGAGCACACGCAGAGTTCTACCTTCGTCTCCGTGGGCAGGATCTTCCGGCAATCCCCTACCGCAACACTGAAGTCCGCGCACAACCGTGGCGAGTAACGGCCGATCTCGCTGATCGCCCCGTATACCGCGGCCGAAAACGCCCGATCGACGTCGCCAGCGTCCAGCGTCCGTTTCCGCCAGTTCCTGCGGTATCGACGGCCTTTCCCGTTGACCACGACATTGCTGAGCTGCACCAAGCAGCCACCGAGAAGGACGCGAAGGAGCCTTCGATGTGACAGATCGTCCAAGCCGTCGATCGCCCCCAGATACTGGAATATACGGTCCGCGACACATCGGTTGAACAGCCATCGTTCGCCCTTTTCGGGTTCGACGAATGTCGCCGGAAGGAACGGTGGCGGCCGGGCTTCGCAATCGGCCTGAACGCGCCGAATGACCAGTCCCGCGTCGTCTATGAGACGATCGAGATCGTAGTCACAGAGCTTAGCGATAACGAGATCCGCCAGAAACGGGTTTACCTCCATCGTGACCGGATGCACCCCCAGGAACTGGCAGGCAAGCGCCGAAGTCCCCGACCCTCCGAACGGATCGCAACAGCGGCGCACTTCCAGCTCGCTTTCCCTGACCGCTCGGGCGACGAGTTCGGGCGCGAAGGCTTCCTTGAAGTGATGCCACGTCTGAAACGGCAATACTTCAGCGCCGGCGTTGGTGCCGACAGACACCAGGTCGCGCTGCTTGGTCCAACTCTGGAAGCTCACATGCATTTGCGGTTCGCCCAATTTTGCGACGTTGACTGTCACGAATTGCCGGCCTTCCCGGTAGCCTGCCAAGCAGCTGACTGAACGTCCGCATCCTGGGGCAGGTAGCACGCTGCGCTGGGTGATGCGGGATTCCTGCAAACCGGCTCCGGCACAATCCCGATCAGTGCCGAGATCGCCGGTTCATGGCCTTGGAATGTATCGGCTCTGAGTTGCGGCTCGGTGTCAGCCTCGAGACTAATGATAGCCAGCAACTGATGAGCACCGCCATCAAGTGCGTCCGTGACGAGGTCGACGACGCTCACACAGTCGGTCCCGCTGGGTCTAGGGAGACCGACAGGATGCAAGCGCCATGTGTCAGAGTAACGCACGATGCCGGGGATCAGCTCGTCCTGAGGGGCATCATCTCGTACGAGACTACACAACGGCTAACCACCACTCACCGCCTGGAAGCTGCTCAGTGCCGAGCGAAGGTTCTCCAGAATCTCGGCCGCGAGCGCGTCCGGCTCCGGCAGGTTGTCCAGATCGGTTATTGACGCGTCCTTCAGCCAGAACACATCGAGGCTTGCCTTGTCGCGTTGAAAAAGGTCATCGCACGAGTATGCACGCCATCTGCCTTCCGGGGTTTCTTCGCTCCAAGTCTCCTGCCGGACAGTGCGATCCTCGGGGTTATAGCAGGCTACAAAGTCCTCGAGATGGGCATGGGTCAATGGCTTCTGCTTGAGCGTGTGATGCACGTTGGTGCGGTAGTCGTAGTACCAGACCTTCGACGTCTGGGGATCCGGGCTAGCCGGTCGGTTGTCGAAAAAAATGACGTTCGTCTTTACACCCTGAGCGTAGAAGATGCCCGTGGGTAGCCTCAGAATCGTGTGCAAGTCGGTGGTGCGCAGCAGTTTCCGCCGGATCGTCTCGCCGGCTCCGCTCTCAAACAGCACGTTGTCGGGCACCACGACGGCAGCACGTCCTGTCGTCTTCAGCATGGTCCGGATGTGCTGGACGAAATTCAGCTGCTTATTCGATGTTGTTGCCCAGAAGTCCTGCCGGTTGTAGGTCAGGTCATCGGTCTCCTGCTCGCCAGCGGTATTGGTAAAACTCATCGAGCTTTTCTTACCGAACGGCGGATTGGCGAGGACGTAGTCGAATGTCTTCATGGGTGGGGAGATCAAGGCATCGGCGGATGAGACTGCCATCTCTCCCGTTATCTCTCCGATCCCGTGCAACAGCATGTTCATCAGGCAAAGTCGACGCGTGTTCGCCACAATCTCGTTGCCATGGAACGTTGCATGCTTCAGGAACGCCTTCCGATCCTTGTCGAGAGCGTAATTCCGTGGGTCGGTCAGGAAGTCGTGCGCAGCAAGGAAGAACCCGCCGGTTCCGCAGGGCCGGGTCGGCAATGGTTCTGCCCGGTTCCGGACGCATGCACGCCACCATTGCGCGGATGAGGGCGCGGGGCGTGAAGTACTGTCCTGCACCGGACTTGGTGTCCTCGGCGTTCCGCTCGAGCAGTCCCTCGTAGATATCGCCCTTAACGTCCGCCCCAAGCACCACCCAATCGGTGCCGTCCACCATGTCGATCAGGCGGAACAGCTTGGCCGGATCGGTAATCTTGTTCTGCGCCTTGGCGAATACCTGACCCAACATTCCTCTCTGTTCGCCAAGCTTGCGGAGAAGCATAACGTAATGCGCTTCGAGATCCGCGCCGCGGCGAGCGGTGAGGCTCGTCCAGTCGTAGCCCTCGGGGATGCCGACATCGCGATTGTAGGGTGGCCTAGCATATTCATCGGCCATCTTGAGGAAGATCAGATAGGTCAGTTGTTCAAGATAATCGCCGTATCCGACGCCGTCGTCACGCAACGTGGTGCAGAAGCTCCAGACCTTCGAAACGATCGGGGTGGTGTTCATGCTCGAGCCTCGCAAACGATCGGTTTGTCGCAGTCGCTGTTCAGTTCCCGGAAATCCACGTCCGGCGGGACCATACGTGCCTGCACTCGCGGGAAGCAGCTCAACAGACTTTTGTCCCGGCCGAAGTGCAGGCTTGGCCCGGAGAAGAAAATCTTCCTGTAGTCCCCCGGCGCCATGTAAAAACAGAACATCGCCTCGATTCAGTCCTTCATCTCGGATCTCAAAGCATTCCCGCCGGAAGTCCAAGTATGCGACCTATACTCCAAGGTCGCCTTGGGAATCCCGGATCCCGGATCGAAGGCATGGCTCTTTTCACCGTGTTCAAGCCGCACGGAACCCTGTGACCTGCTTCCGGGCACAGGTCATGTTTGGCAAGAACCTTCCGGGCCCGCTCTTCGAACGCCCGACCGACACGGGAATCGCCGGTCGATTCGTCTCTTTGAAAATTGCTCATGCTTCCACGACTACCCGCTTCAGCCGCCTCCTTGCAGGCGCCGTGACTCGTTCGACATGAATACGGGCCAGAAGGGAGGAGGCAGGTTCATCGGTCAGGTCTTGGCGAACGAGTTCGCCGGCAAACGCCTTCTTCAGAATTGACTGGCGAAGTGCTTCGGCGCGAACAAGGTTGGAGTCGATTTCTGTCTCTAGTATCTCGGCAGCGCCAAGGCGGGCATCAAGAATTCGTACGATTTCGGCCTGCTCGGCGGGAGAGCATATGGGAAACGGATACTCTTGGAGCTTTGTGCCATTAATATTGGACTGATTTACTCCATCGGTCTTCACTGAGTTTCCGTGTTCCCGAGCACGAGGTGAATTAAGGTAGTAAGCAACGTAAGCACCCGACACAACTTGGTCGATATGGTTTACACGCACGAGATAGCCCGCGAACAAAGCAGGCCGTTCCCCTCGGTATATAGCAGTCTTTCCAACCAGTTCGGGGCTATTAGTACGGTTAAAGATGACGTCACCGGAATGCAAAGAATATCGATCTATCTCGTCCTTGTCTGATGTATAGGAGAGATTCTTCCACTCAATTCTACCATTCTGGATATTGCCCATACGGACAACAGGGACTTCGCCTTGAGCACTGGACTTCGCTGCTGTTCCGTACTGCGGCCCCTGTCGAACAGAAGCCAAGGTGCGACCATGCCCAACCGTACGGAAGCTCGGGAAACCCAGACTGCCAAGCGAAGCAATGGAGGGGATACTTTTTGAGTCGCTTCGGCTTGGCGGGCTTCCTGCCCTGCTTACCGGCTCTCGTCCATTCGGCAATCGCTCGTTTCCATTCCTCGAGGGTAGCTTGGTAGCGGGCTTCACGTTCCTCTCGAACCCGTGCAAGGAGGGTATTCGGGCTTTCAAGCTTGTCCGGATTCTGCACTCGCCACTCGGCAGTAAGCCGGCCTTCGAAAGCCGACTTGAGGAGTGACTGGCGGTAGAGGGTGATGGCGCTTTTCGTGACCCGAAGGCTCCCGATACCCCGGTCGATCTCCTTGAACAGCGTCTCGATCCTCTCGACGATGCGGCGTTGTTCATTCGCCGGGGCGATAGGGACTGGTAGTGTGCTGAAGGAAGAACTAGAGAGCACCTTGAATGTAGTGCCATTCGAACGCTCTTCAGCAATTTGCTTTGCAGATCGCAGGTAGTGGTAGATGTATTCGTTGAATATTTCCTTGTGCAGGACGATAGACTTGAAGCCTCCACTGGTAGCCGATGGTTCGGAGTTTATGGCGACATAGCCAATGGGCGCACGTAAGGAAAACATGACGCTACCAGGAGGCACAAGTTTGGCAGATGACTTGGAAAGGCCCTCTTCTGTAAGGGTTTTTGCGCCTCGCGAGATGAATTTCTGCCCGTATCCGGTCAGGTCTGACGGTGAGAACCAGATGACATCACCTCCCCAGTACTCCGGAATTTTCGTCGACGGTGTTCCTCCCGACACGACATGGCCCAATGCGCCGATGACAGACCACTCCCACGTTGCAGGAACCTCCCAAAGGCGCTCCGTCATGCCGCGAGCGCCTCGTTCATCTCGGACATCACTCCATCCATCCGGTCGCCGAACAGCGCGTACATACGTCCCAGACCGCCATGCGCGTCGAAGGGAGCCAGCTCCAGATCGTCACGCTCTATGGCGATGGAGGTGGCAAGGTGGTCCCGGATCATGCGCAACCAGTCCATCTGCTCTTCCGAGAACTTCTCCCCCGCCCCGGCGTGCCGCTTCAGGATCCAGTTCTGGAAATTCCGCCGCACCCGGTCGGAATGGCGGGTCAGCGTTTCGTCTAGACCGCAGACACGGCGAATGAGCGCGACCAGCGCGGTGAGGTCGCTGGCCGGATTGTCGCCCTTGTAGTCGTCGAGATGCGCGTAGGCGCGCCAGACGGTCAACGGGGCAAGTCTGGGACGGTCATGCTTCAGCTTCGCCAGCACGTCCTTGACCATGGCGTAGGTCACCCCGGACCGTCGCGCGGGCTGGTTGAAGTAGATGGTCAGCGCCTCGATCTCGTCACGGCTCTGCTTGAGATACTCCTCGAATTGCCGTGCGATCGTCCTCGCGTTCTCCCCCATGTCCCCGTCCCACCCGACACCCAAGAGCGTGTCCAGGTTGTCATGGTCGACGGTCTGTTCGTTGTTGTGGCGGATGGTTTCCATCAAATTGACGAGCGTGCCGGTAAATATGCTGGCGGCCCGCCTGATCCGATCCTCGCGAGCAACCCGCATGGCAGTGTCGTCAGGTTCGGCGTGGCCTGCGGTCTTCGCGTCGGCCTCGACCTTGTCAGGGTCGATGGCATCGAACAGGTCGCGGACGATTGCGGTCAGGGGCTTGCCGGCCGTCTCCGCGATCGTGGTCTGGTCGTCCGCCCCGAGCTTGTTGTCCAAGCGCGAGAGGCGGGCGGCCAGCGAGCTCACCGTTTCCTCGGACCGGTCACCCATCATCAGAGCCATGGCGAGATCCTTGAACGGGATCGATGGCTTACTGTCGAGCGGCTGGCTGGCGGTCTTCAGCGACCGGGTGACGCCGACCGCATCGACGATGACGTAATGGGTCTTGGCCCGGGCGGACGGCGTGACCTTCTGAAGATCGTCCGGCGCGACGACACGGGTTCCGCGTCCCTTCATCTGCTCGAAGTAGTTGCGCGATTTCACGTCGCGCATAAACAGCAGGCATTCGAGCGGCTTCACGTTGGTGCCCGTGGCGATCAGATCCACGGTGACGGCGATGCGCGGATTGTAGTCGTTGCGAAAGGCCGCGAGAGAGGACTTGGGGTTCTTCGCGGCATTGGTGATCTTGCGGCAGAACTCGTTGCCCTCGCCGAATTCCTGCCGGACGTTCTGAACGATGTCGTCGGCGTGGCTGTCGTTCTTGGCGAAGACCAAGGTCTTGGGCAGTTCGTCGCGTCCGGGAAAAATCTCCGGCCACCTGTCCCGGAACGTGCGGACGACGGTCCGGATCTGGTCGGGATTCACGACCGAGCGGTCGAGCTGGGAAGCCGTGTACCCCTCCTCTTCATCCTGCACTTCCCAGCGGCGGGCACGGGTTTCGCGTTCGCGTTTCTCGACAAGCTGCTCAGCTCCCAGCGTTTCGCCGCTCTGGGTGATCCGGGTCTTGATGAGGTATATCTCGTTGCCCACGTTGACCTTGTCGGCAACCGCACGCTCGTGGCTGTACTCGCTGACCACGTTTTTCCGGAAAAACCCGTAGGTGCGGTTGTCCGGGGTGGCGGTGAGCCCGATCAGGTAGGCGTCGAAGTACTCGATCACTTGGCGCCAGAGATTGTAGATCGACCTGTGACACTCATCTATGACGATCACGTCGAAACTCTCTGGAGGTAGGTCGAGATTGTAGACGACGGGAAGCGGTTCCTTGCGTTTCCATGTCTGTTCCTCGGAACACTCTTCATCCGCGCCTTCAGGCAGTTCCTCGCCCTTCAGGGTGGCGTACATGCGCTGGATCGTGGAAATGACGACCTGGCTGTCGCCGGAAAGGTGAGGCGAGGTGAGCCGCTGGACGTTGTAAAGCTCCGTGAACTTGCGGTTGTCGTCGTTGGGGATGAACGCCATGAACTCCTGTTCGGCCTGTTCACCCAAGTTCCTGGTGTCGACGAGAAAGAGGACGCGACGGGCGTCGGCGTGCTTCAACAGACGGTAGACCTGCGTGATGGCGGTGAAGGTCTTGCCGGCGCCGGTCGCCATCTGGACGAGCGCGCGCGGTCTGTCGGCCCTCAACGAGGCTTCGAGATTGGTGATCGCATTGATCTGGCACTCACGGAGGTCGCTGGGGTTCAACGGCGGAAGGGTGGCGATACCCGATCGGAAGGACCAGAGGGCGAGCGTCCATGCCTTGAGGGTCTCCGGACGGTGGAAGGCGAAGACTTCGCGGGAGCGGGGTTTGGGATCGCGCCCGTTCGTGAAGCGCGTGATCTGCCCGGTGCTCTCGTAGAGAAAGGGCAGAGGTTCGTCGTTCGAAATCCACCTCAGCTTCGCTCCGGCGTAACCCTCGGACTGCTCTTCGACTGTCGTGAGCCTGGCGCCCCAGGCGTCCGGCTTCGCCTCGACGACGCCGACGGCCTGCCTGTCGACGAAGAGAACGTAGTCGGCGGGTCCGATGTCGGTCTGGTATTCGCGCACCGCGATCCCAAGCCCCGCGCTGAAGTCCAGCGTGTCCTTGTCCTGCACCCGCCAGCCCGCCGTCCGGAGGCGATTGTCGATCCGGTCGCGAGCGGCCTGTTCCGGGGTCTGGTTGACGTCAATCGGCATGCGGTCGATCACGCTGTTGCGCCGTCACGGAGATGCGGCCGGATTGGCCGTCGCAACGGCAATCGACTTCCCGGACCGGACCATGTTGAGCGTGCGGCGATGGGTCGCGAGCGATGTTCATTGCAGCCTCGCCGTCCAAGGATCGACGGTCTCGATACCGGTGTTGCGAAACTCGCCCACGTTCCGCGTCACGACAGCGAGTCCGCGCGTGGCCGCCGCCGCAGCGAGATAAGGCGTCCGGCACATGGTCGGCGGGCGCCTCGTTGCGCCGACGCTTATCCAGCACGACCCGCACGCACCCCGGAGCGTCAGCGAGATCCCACTCGACGACGCGATCCTCGAACAGCTCGTCAAGAAGATCCTTAAAGTGCTCGGCAAGGCCGCACCGGCGACGCCCGTGAGCCAGACGGCCGATACCGTCGAGACCCTCCCGGACCGTGATGAACGCGAGGCCCAAGCCGTCGTCGGCGATCGAGTCGAGACAGGCGGTAACCCGGGGATCCGGTTTCGACCGCATTGTTCCGGAGACGACATTCGTGTCCGCGAGCAAAGCGAACGGTGCGGTCATTCCCCGCCCTCGCCGGAGAATAACAGCGGTTTGTAGCCGTAACGAGCCGGGGGCGGGAGGTCAACGCCGTGACCCTCCCCGAAATGCCGCGTGAACGCCTCGGAGGGCTTCGGCCGACGCTCGCTCTTCTTGCGCTTTTCATGGATCAGGCGGCGGACAAGCTCTGCCATCGACATGCCGGTCCGCCGCGCCATGCGCTGGAGCCAGGACTTGTCCCGGGGGTCGATGTTCCGGACAGTGATTCTGGTGCTCATGTCGGCATCTTCCGTTCGGTCGGGAGTTCTTCTGCGGACCATTCGTCAATCAGGTTATGCTGTCATGACTCGCCGGTCAAAGCCCTACGGCTCCGGCTTGTCGGACACGCCGATGCTGCGGATTTCGTCCGCGGCCCCGCAGGCTTTGTGAAACGGGTCATGGCCGCCTTCGTCAGCAGCGACGAACGCGTCGCTTTCAGTGATCGCCAACATGCTGCTTGGCGATGACGGCAAGTGGAGGACGATGGCCAACGAGGGCCTCTACGTCTCGGAGAAGCGCCGGGCGTGCTTTGCCACAGCCAACTTGCCGGAGAGATCGGGAAGCCCGGCTACGGCATCAGGAAAACCCCTGCCGACGGGCCGCCTCGATATCGCGAGCGTGTCGCGACACACTGCGCGACACACTGGTGGAATGGATGCGTACTCGACATGACGCGGTGAGATCGAGCGGCGATGAAAGGCGGGGCCTCGGATACACGCCGGAGAGCCAGCATCCCGCGCGGCGCTGGGCGAGACCGGGGCAGACAGGCCGCCGAGCTCGACTTCGACGCGAAGGCGCCAGGGGCCGCGACGATGAACGCGGCATTGACGGGGACGGCAGGGAGCGCAACGGCCTCGAGGAGGCCGGCAAGAATGGACCGTCCGCGCTGCCGCTTCAGGCCAAACTGTTCGAGCACACCGCCCGCTCCCATCCCGCGCGCGAGGCGGTGGACTTCGTAGCCGGTTGTTCCGGTCGCCGCGCCGGGTTCACGCTGCCATTACAGTGCAGGGGGCTGTCCCGCATCGCGGGCCGGCGGTTCCGCGGGCCGGGGCCGGCCGGCCCGATGGAACACGGAGAATCCCGGCAGGGTCGTGTCCTCCCGCGGCCCTCATCCGGGATCGGGCGCGGCCAGGACGTCCCGCGGCTTCGCCGCATGTGCCGGGGCCACGCGCCGAGCCGTCGTTCCGTCGTGCAACACCTTCGGCCCGCGACGGCGGAACGACGCGACCGTCGCGCAATCCCGATTCGCCGCCTGTCGAACGACGGCATCCGCATTCGTCGAGTCGCCCGCATGATGCCGCGTTCGGGGAATTCCGCAAGCGGCCCGAAACGCGACCGGCTTCGCCGGGATCCGAAGCGCCGGCGGAACCGGGCGCGGGACCATCCCGGAGCCAGATCCCCGCCCTTCACGGCGGCGGCGCGGCGCGGTATCCTGACCGGACGGCTTGCAGGGAGCGGGAGAAGATGGCCCTCGACATGGAAAAGGAAATCGAGCGCAGCGCCAGGGGGTGGGACGGTTTCGCGAAGTTCCTGTTCGCCTCCACCGCGGCGGTGCTGGCGGTCCTCGCCCTGATGGCGCTGACGCTTCTCTGATCCCCGGGATCCCGCCTTCGCGGCGCCTTCCCGGATCCGCGCTCCCGCCGCTCGCCGTCCTCCGGTCCCGGACCGCCGGTTCCGTCCCGAACGCCGCCGCCGAGGCGGACGCGCCGGCCGGAACCCCGCCCGGCGCCCCGGGCGCCGGGGCCGTGCCGGGGATGCCGCGTCAGCCGACGATGTCGGTGCCGGCGAAGAAGAAGGCGATCTCCCTTTCCGCGGTCTCGGGCCCGTCCGAGCCGTGAACCGAGTTCGCCTCGACGGACTCCCCGAAATCCCTGCGGATCGTCCCCTCCCCGGCGTTGGCCGGGTTGGTGGCGCCCATCACGTCCCGGTTCCTCGAGATCGCGCCCTCCCCCTCAAGAACCTGGACCACGATCGGGCCCGACGTCATGAACGCGCACAGGTCGTCGAAGAAGGCCCGCTCGCGGTGCACCTCGTAGAACCGCTCGGCCTGGGCGCGGTCGATGCGCATGCGTTTCTGGGCGACGACCCGCAGTCCCGCCTCCTCGAGCCGGGTCGTGATGGCCCCCGTGACGTTGCGGCGGGTGGCGTCCGGCTTGATGATGGAAAGCGTGCGTTCGATGGCCATGTGGCGTCCACTCCCGAAGCGAAACCGCTGCCTTATAGACCCTGCGGCGGAACCCGGCAACCGCCGGAGAGCGGGCCGCGGGACGCGGTCAGGCCCCCTTTTTACGCCAGCCGCCGTCTCCGGACTGCTGCCAGTAGGTCAGCCCGTGGCCGGCGTCGCGCCAGCGCGCCCAGCGCCGCCGCGCCGCCGCGACCGACGTCTCGTCGCGGCCGTCGAACAGGTCGAGGCAGCGCTCGAAGGCCTCGGGATCCGCGACGTCGGCGCCGTCGACGAGCACCAGGATCCCGGCGCCGTTCGGATTCTCCTCCTCGGCGGTGATCCACAGGGGCTGTTCCCCGGGATCGCCGTCGCGCGCCGTTCCGTGGGGCAGGAACGAGCCCGGATCGGCGGTCCACAACGCGGCGCTGAGATCCTCGGCGCGCGCGTCCGAGACGGTGCGGACCACCGCGCGGGCGCCGCTGTCGAGGATCTTCCGCGCGATCCGCGGCAGCGCCCGCTCCAGCGGCGAGCGCGTGAGATGGTAGAAGCCGACCTCGGTCAACGGGTCAGCCCTCGTGGTGCTCCGCCACCAGGCGGTCGAGCAGCCGGACCCCGAAGCCGGTGCCGCCCTTGGGCACGGTCGGGGCGTCCTTGCCGGACCACGTCACGCCGGCGATGTCGAGATGGGCCCACTTGACGCCGTCGGCGACGAACCGCTGGAGGAACTGGCTCGCGGTGACCGCGCCGCCCCAGCGCGGGCCCACGTTCTTCATGTCGGCGATGTCGGATTCGATCTGCTTGTCGTAGGCGTCGCCGAGCGGCATCCGCCACACCGGCTCGCCGACCTCGCGGGAGGCCGCGACCAGCCGGTCGGCGGTCTCGTCGTCGTTGGCGAACAGCCCGGCGTTGTGGTTGCCGAGCGCCACGACGATGGCGCCGGTCAGCGTCGCGAGGTCGATCACCGTGTGGGGCTTGAAGCGCTTCTGGCAGTACCAGATGGCGTCGGCGAGCACGAGCCGGCCCTCGGCGTCGGTGTTGATCACCTCCACCGTCTGGCCCGACATGGTGCGCACCACGTCGCCCGGCCGCTGGGCGGTGCCGGACGGCATGTTCTCGACGAGCCCGGCCACCCCGACGGCGTTGACCCTCGCCTTGCGGCCGGCGAGCGCCTTCATCAGGCCGAGCACGACGCCGGCGCCGCCCATGTCCCACTTCATGTCCTCCATGTTCGCGGAGGGCTTGATCGAGATGCCGCCGGTGTCGAACGTCACCCCCTTGCCCACGAAGGCGATCGGGCGGCTGTCCTTGGACGCCCCGTTCCAGCGCATGACCGCCAGCCGGGGGGTGCGCGACGAGCCCTGCGCGACCCCGAGAAGCGCGCCCATCCCGAGCCGCTCCATCGCCTTCTCGCCGAGAATCTCGACCTTGACGCCGAGCCCGTCGAGGGACCGCGCATGGCGCGCGAGCGTCTCCGGGTAGATCACGTTGGCCGGTTCCGAGACCAGGTCGCGGGTGAGGAACACGCCGTCCGCGACCTTGTCGAGCGGCCGCCAGGCGCGGCGCGCCGCCGCCGCCGTCTCGGTCGAGACCGCGATCTCGCGCAGGCTCGGGCGGGCTTCCGGCTTCTCCCGGGTCCGGTACTTGTCGAACCGGTAGGACGCGAGGCGGGCGCCGAGGGCCACATGGGCCGCGACGTCGTCCGGCGCCCCATCGACCGGATCCGCCGCGATCGTCGCGCTCCGGTTGCCGAAGCCGCAGACCTGCCGGTAGGCGGCGCCGCCGAACGCCTCGGCCGCGAGGCGGTCGAACCGGGCGGGATCGCCGAGACCGAGCAGCACGACATGGGTCGCGTCGGTGCCGGAAGGCGCGTGGAGGACGAGGGACTGGCCGGTCTCGCCCGTGAAGCGGCCGCCGTCCATGGCCGCGGCGACGGCGCCGCCCGTGGCCTCGTCGAGCCGCCGCGCCGTCGCGAGCGGCGCGCGCCCGGCGAGCACGCCGGCGACGACCGGCTCCCTCTTCGGCGCGGAGGGCGAGGTCAACCTGATTCTCATCTGCGGGACTCCCTGCGTCGGCGGCGGTTTCGCGGGGCGGCGGCGACGCGCCGACGAGCCGGCCGCGAAGGGGATTCCGGGCCTCCGACGCGCGCGGAAATGGCAAGGCCGCCGACCCGGATTATAATGGCCCGATGGGAAGACTCCAAGGCTACCTGTTCCGCCAGCTGCTGTGGGCGACGCTGACGACGATCGCCGTGCTGACCTGCGTGGTTTGGCTGACCCGGTCGCTCCGGTTCGTCGACATCATCGTCAACCAGGGCCTGTCGCCCGCCGCCTTCGCCAGCTTCACCATGCTGCTGCTGCCGATGCTGCTGGCGGTCGTCGCGCCGATCGCCCTGTTCGTCGCGGTGCTGTTCGTCTACAACAAGATGATCAACGACCGCGAGATCGTGATCCTGAGCGCGAGCGGCCTCGGCCCCGGCTTCATCGCGCGCCCCGCGATCGTTCTCGCCGTCCTGCTGACCGTGCTGGGCTACCTGAACACGCTCTACCTTGTGCCCACCGCGTTCCGGGAGTTCAAGGATCTCCAGCGCGCCTTCCGGGCCGACCTGTCGCAGCTGTTCGTGCAGGAGGGCGTGTTCAACGCGGTGATCGACGGCATCACGGTGTTCGTTCGCGAGCGCAGCGACCGCGGCAGTTTCCGCGGCATCGTCGTGCACGACGAGCGCGACCCCGAAACCCCCGTCACCATCATGGCCGCCGAGGGCACGATCGTCTCGGGCGGAAGCGGCTCCCAGGTCGTGATGGTCCAGGGCAGCCGCCAGGAGGTGAGCCGCCGGGACGGCCGGCTCTCGCTGTTCCACTTCGACCGCTACGTGCTCGACCTGGCGTCGCTCAAGCCCGAGAGCACGGCCCACGCGCGCGGGCCGCGCGAGCGCTACCTGCACGAGCTGTTCCTCCCGGCCTCCAGGGCGGCGGAGACTCCCGGCTACCGGCGTCTCAGGATGGAGGGCCTGTCGCGCCTGAGCATGCCGCTTCTCCATCCTTGCTACGCCCTCGCGGCGCTTGCGGCGCTGCTGTCGGGCGGCTTCCGCCGGCACGGGCAGACCCCCCGCATCATGATCGCGTCGGCCGCGGTGGCCGCGATCCAGATCGCGTTCTTCGGCGCGAGGAGCGTGGGCACGACCACGCCCGAGCTCGAGGCGCTGATCGTCGCGCTGCCGGTCGCGGCCATCGCGCTGTTCGCGGTCGTCCTCGCCGGGCCGGGCCGGATCCGGCGGCGCCGCGTCGCCGCCGAGGCGCCCCCATGAACCCGTTCGACGCGCTCTCGGTCTATCTCGGGCGCCAGTTCCTGCTGTGGTTCTCCTGCTTCGCGCTGGGGCTTCTCGCCGTCATCGTGCTGGTCGACGCGGTCGAGCTCCTGCGGCGGACGGCGGGCCGCGACAACGGCGCCGGCCCGCTCGTGATCGCGCAGATGGCCCTTCTCAAGGCGCCGTTCATGCTCGAGAAGGCGATCCCCTTCGCGGCGCTTCTCGCCACCGCCGCGATGCTGTGGCGCCTCGACCGCCACCACGAGCTCATCGTGATGAGCGCCGCGGGAGTCTCGACCTGGCGCATCCTCACGCCGCTGGTGGCGCTCGCGGTGGCCATCGGCGTCGCGAAGGTCGCCCTCCTCAACCCGCTGTCGGCGGCCGCGCTCCTCAACTACGAGGCGCTCGAGGCCAAGCACCTGCGGGGCAACGCGAGCCTCGCGTCGGTCGCGAGAAACGGCCTCTGGTTCCGCCAGCCTCTCGACGGCGGCAGCTACATCCTGCACGCCCGGTCGATCTCGATCGAGGACGTCCGGCTGCGGAACGTCACGGTCTTCCGGATGGACGCCGGCGACCGCTTCGAGCACCGGATCGACGCCGATGTGGCGGTGCTCGAGACCGGGCGCTGGCGCATCGCGGATCCGGCGGTCACCGCGCCCGACACCGCGCCGGTCCGGCCGGGAGTCGTCCACCTGCCCACCGATCTCACCCGCGAGAACATCAGCGACAGCTTCGCGCCGCCCGAGACGATATCGTTCTGGGCGCTGCCCGCCTTCATCCGCGTTCTCGAGACCGCCGGCTTCTCGGGCCTGCGCCACAAGCTGCACTGGCACTCGCAGATCGCGCTGCCGCCGCTGCTCGCCGCCGTGGTGCTGCTGGCGGCGACGTTCTCCATGAAACCCTCGCGGCCGCGCGGCGGCACGCTGGTGGTGATGGCCAGTCTCGGCACCGGTTTCCTGCTCTACTTCCTGACCGACGTCGTCCACGCCCTCGGCTGGTCGGCCAGGATCCCGGTCATGATGGCCGCCTGGACGCCGGTGCTGATCGGCCTTTCGGTCGGCGTCGCCGCGCTCCTCCACCTCGAGGACGGCTGAGTTGCGCGGGCTGCGGATCGCGGCGGCCGCGGTCCTGCTCGCGGTCCAGGCGCCGGCGCACGCGCAGTCCGGGGCGGACGGGCCCGCGCTGTTCGAGGCCGACCGGGTGCTGGACCACCGCGAGGCCGGGAAGACCGTCGCCGAGGGCAACGTGCGCGTCGTCCAGGCCGGCCGGATCCTGCTCGCCGACCGGGTGGTCTACGACCGCAACGCCGACACCGTCACGGCCTCCGGCAACGTCAGTCTCCACGAGCCGGAGGGCGACGTGCTGTTCGCCGACAGCGTGACGCTCGACCGCGCCTTCGCCAACGCCGTGGTCGAGAACGTCGGCGCGCGTTTCGGCGGCGGCGGCGGCCGCATCGCCGCGGCCGGCGCCCGGCGCACCGGCGGCGAGATCACGGAATTCCGCAAGGCGGTGTACTCGCCGTGCCGGATCTGCGGCGACGGCCCGGACCGCGAACCGCTGTGGCAGGTGAAGGCGGAGAAGGCGACGCACAACCAGAGGACGCGGGACGTCGTCTACGAGGACGCCTTTCTCGAGTTCCTCGGGCTTCCCGTGTTCTACCTTCCCTGGCTGTCCCAGCCCGACCCGTCGGTGGAGCGCCGCAGCGGGCTGCTGCTGCCCTCCTACGGCAGCGACGACACGCTCGGAGCGATCGTGAAGGCGCCGGTCCACCTGGATCTCGCGCCCAACATGGACCTGACGCTCACCCCCGTGCTGACGACCCGGGAAGGGACCGGGGCGGAGGTGCGGTTCCGGCATCTCCTGCCCGACGCCGAATACGACATCGCGGGCAGCCTCTACCACGATCCCGAACGCGACAGCGGCGACGTCGGCGAGCTCCGGGGCTTCACCCGCTCCCGGGCGCGCCTGCACCTGAACCGGAACTGGCGGGCGAGCGCCGACCTCCGTCTCGCGTCGGACGACACGTTCCTGCGCAAGTACGAGTTCGTCACCGAGGACAGGCTCGAGAACCGCCTGCGCATCGAGGGGTTTCTCGGATCGGACTACGCGGCCGCCACGGCGATCTATTTCCAGGGGCTGCGCGCCGGAGACGTCTCCGGAGAGATCCCGCTGGTCGCGCCGATGCTCGAGTACGCCTTCGTCGGCGAGCCGGGGCCGGCGGGACAGACGTGGGAGATCGACGCCGACCTCCTCGCGCTCTACCGGACGGAGGGAACGGACACCCGGCGGGCTTCCGCCAGAACGCGGTGGGAGCTTCCGCATGTCGGCTCCCGCGGCGAGATCTACCGGCTGTTCGGATCGCTCCAGACGGACGCCTACTGGACCAACGATTCGGCCACCGGAAAGAGCCGCCAGCGGGTCCGGCTGTTCCCGCAGGCCGGCATCGACCTGCGGCTGCCGCTGTCGCGGTCCCGGGGCGGGTTCGTCCAGACCCTCGAGCCGGCGGCGTCCCTCGTTCTCGCGCCCGACGCGCCGGACACGCGGGGCATCCCCAACGAGGACAGTGTCGGAGTCGCGTTCGACGACGCCAACCTGTTCTCGCCGAACCGCCACACCGGGGTCGACCGCGTCGAGGGCCGCCCGCGGCTCAGCTACGGCCTGCACGGCGGCATCCACGGAACCGGGGAAGGACACAGCTCGTTCTTCCTGGGGCAGAGCCACCGCTTCGGCGAGGACGACGGGTTCGCGCCCGGAACCGGGCTGCACGGCCGGCTTTCCGACGTCGTCGGCCGCGTCCGGATCTCGCCTGGCGACCATCTCGACGCCCTCTACCGGTTCCGCCTCGACAGTTCCGACTGGTCGGCGCGACACAGCGAGATCCGGATCTCGGCCGGCGTGCCGCTGCTCCGCCTCGACGCGACCTACCTTCTGTCGAGGAGCCAGGATCTCCGGGACGCTGTGGACCGGGACGACCTGCTGCAGCAGCACGAGGAGATCCGCGCCCGGCTGTCCTCGCGTTTCGCGCGGCGCTGGCGGGGCGGGATCAACGTCCACCACGACCTCACGGGCGAGGGCCGCTCGCTGCGTCACGGCGCGTATCTCGCCTACGAGGACGAGTGCTTCGCGTTCCATCTCGACTACTCGCGCCGGTTCACCAGCGACCGCGTGCGCCGGCCGCAGGACACGATCTTCCTGCGGGTGGGCCTGAAAACGCTCGGCGAGATCGAGTTCTCGGGATCGACGGGCGACGACGACGGCTGACCGGAGCCTCGCGGACGCTTCCCCGCGGCGCGGGCGGGCCGGCGACCCCGTCCGCCTCTCCGCGGGCAGCGCGGGCCCGCGGGAGCCGCTTGCGGGACTCCCGGACAACTCCCGCCGGAACCCGGCGCGGAGAGCCTCGCGGGCCGGACACGACGGAGGGATTCACGGGGATCCGCCGCAGCCTCGGCGAGGGCCGGAAGCCGCCTTCCCGCCTCCCGCCCCGGGGTGATCCGGGCCGGACCCGGCCGATCGGCGGCGTCCCCGGAACCCGCGGACCGCCGTGACGGCCCGGCCCGCCTGGAGCGGATGTCCGGCCGACGCGGGACAGTTCTGGAACCGATGCCGCACGCGGTTGAAAGATCCGTGCATCGCGTTAGCATGCACCAACCGGTTCTTCGGCGGTGCGGGCTCCTGGATCGGGGCCCGGGGGAGACGCGGCATGACCATGGCGGCATTCGACACGGTAACCGTCGCGAAACGGCTCAGCGACAGATACGGCTTCGAGAGGGAGCAAGCCGAAGGCATCGCCGTGACGGTGCATGAAGGCATCGCCGTGACGCTGCGTGACGGGCTGGTGGGCAGTGTCGCCACGAAGGAGGATCTCGCCCTTCTCCGCAAGGACGTGGAGCACCTTCGCGGGGACATGGACAGTCTCCGCAAGGAGATGAAGAGTTCGGAGGAAAGGGTCGCCGCGCAGGTCGCCGCCGAGATCAAGTCCTCGGAGAACAGGCTGGAAGCGCGGATCCAGGCCTCGGAGGACAGGCTGGAAGCGCGGATCGACGTGGCTGTCGGCGACATGCGCAAGGAACTGGCCGAACAGCGCAAGGAACTGGTCGACCGGACGGAAAAACACTTCCGTCAGATGCTGACGTTCATGATCGGCATTGCCGGCGTGGCCATCGCCGTGTTCAAGTTTCTTCCGTAACCGCCCGGGTCCGGTTTCGCCGGGCGTCGGGAGGCGAGAGACCGGGTGACGCGGGCTGGAGCCGGCGGGTTCCCGGAGGCGCGGTTTCCGGAACGGTTGCATCGGATCGGGACGCGCCGGGGTTTCGAGGCCGTTCCGGTTCCTGTACCATTTTCAGGCTCTGTCTCGTGACTGCGGCACCAGGCTCCCTACCATCACGCGGGTTCCGTCCGTTGCGGACGGAACGGGCCAGGGGACCGGGAGCGACCGAATGGTTCCGATTCGCGCCCGGCCGGCCACCGCCTCGGCGAACGCGCTCCGGCACCGCGCGATCCCCAGCCGGGCGGGCCGCGGAAACGGCGGAGAGGGCTCCCGACATGCGCGGACCCGGGAACCGCCGCGAGGCGCCGAGACCTCTCGCCGGGCGGCCCGGGATCTTCCTCGGGCCACGGAAACAGGTCGGCTTGAACGCGATGCCGGGCTTGGTACAGTGTAGTGTGGTGTCTGTCCTGGCGCCATCGGGCCGCTCTCCCTGCCGGGGTTCCGGGAAACCCGGCGGAATCGCGGGACGGCCCCGACCGCCGGGGAAACTCGCCGGCCACGGCGAAGGGTTCCCCCCGGATGCGGAATCCTGGAGGTGGCTCGGAAGACAGGACGATTCCGCGGATTCCGGTCCGGGAACCGGCGGAGGGGCGGAGGTGTTCAGCGAGGCCGTTTCCGTTGCCGCGGGCTTCACCCGGCCGGTGGTCATCTCCAGCCGCACCGCGAAAGGCGAGTGCGGCAGCGCCATCGGCGCCTACGTGGCGCTCAACCGCGACGGGTGGATCCTCACCGCGGGCCACCTGCTCGACATCGTGCGCAGGCACCAGGAGAGCGCCCGGCGCCATCTGGGCCACCGGGAGAACGTCGTCGAGTTCCAGCGCGACATCGCGGCGGACAAGCGTTTCCGCAGGAAGAGGGTGCGCACGTTCCACAGACCGGCCGACGACTCGGTTCGCAACCATTCGGTCTGGTGGGGCGTGGACGGCGCCCGCCTGGTCGAGGCCGGGACCGTGGCCGGGGCGAACCTCGCCTTCGGACGCATCGAGCCGTTCGATCCGGCGAGCGTCGCCCGGTTCCCGGTGCTCAAGGATCCCTCGCGGGGCTACGCGCCGGGGAGGAGCCTGTGCAAGCTCGGCTTCCCCCTGCACCGCATCGAGCCGGTCTACGACGAGAAGGCGAAGACGTTCACCCTGCCCCCGGGGTCGGTGCCGCTGCCGATGTTTCCCCTGGAGGGGATGTTCACGAGGGTGGTCAGCACCCGGGCGCCGGGGAGCGGGGACGGCGACCCGAGCCCGTTCATCGAGACCTCGACGCCGAGCCTCGTCGGGCAGATGGGCGGGCCGGTGTTCGACGCCGACGCGGTGGTGTGGGGGATCCAGTCCCACACCATGCACCACGCGACCGGATTCCATCCGCGGGTGCCGGGCGGAGCGCCGGGGCGGGTGGAGCACCAGTTCCTCAACACCGGCCTCGCGGTGCACGCAAGCGTCATCCGCCGGTGCCTCGACGCCGAGGGCGTCGAGTACGAGAGCGAAGGATAGGCGACGGTCGGGAGCATCTCCCCGGGCCGGGCCTGGCGCGCCGGCACGTCCCCGGGATGCGGATTCCGTCTCGTTCAGAAACTCGCTTCGTATCTCAACCCGACGGAGACCGAGGAGAACCAGCCCAGCCCCAGGCCGTCGACGCCGACGGACAGGTCGAGCGAACCCCATCCGTCGATCCGTCGGCGGTGCCCCAGCTCCAGCGAAGCCGAGACCTCCTCCGTCCGGTCTTCAGCCGATTCCAGGTTGTGGGCATCCAGGTTCACGCGCAGCTTCCCGTGCGTGGCGCTCTCCTCCAGGCTCCAGGTCACCTTCGGACCGAACCCGAGCCGCGCCAGCCACAGACGTTCCCCCGGCGCCTCGCCACCCATGCCGTCGGTGAACGCATCCAGATCCTCCTCCGCGTAGAGCAGGGCTGTCTGCGGCTCCACCCGCAACCCGCCGCCGCTCCACCCGAAGTCCCCCGTCAGGACTCCACGCACCGCGATCCGCTTCGAGCGGTACGAGGCCGTCGCCGGATACGCCCCCTCGACCCGCGACAGCCTGCCCTTGCCGCGTCCCCAGCCAAGGGCGCCGTCAACCGTCAGGGTCTCGCTCAGCCGGTGCGCCCCGTACACCCCGAACTGCACATGACCGGCCTCCAGCCGCACGCCTCCCGACGTCACCCGGCCAGGCTCGTATCCGGTCAGGACGCCATAGACCGTCCGACCGTCCGCGCTGAGACGGTCCGCTCCCGCGTACACGTCCCACACCCCGCCATCCGCGGCGCCGCCCAGATCCGAATACCGCAGGTTCCCCCAACCGTCCCACCCCGACGGCAGAGCCACCGCGACCTCGCCGTTCGCGCTCACCCCCTCGTCATCGGCTCTCAAGTCCGCCGTCGAGACCCTGGAGCCCCCGGCCAGGCGGCCCAGCGCCACATCCGAGGCCAGCCGCGAGAACCGCTCCACATGACGGCGCAGAAGCGCCGCCGCACCCGCGCGGCGGCCCTGCGCGAGGACGCTCGCGCCGCCAGCATCCGCAAGCCTCACCGTCGCGGTGCCCGGCTGGCCGACCTCGTAGAAACCGCCGTTGCGCCGAACCGCCACCGTCAGCTCGCCGTCCGGCTCGGCCACGCCGTCGTCGTCGGTCTCCACAACGAACAGCGAGTCCCGTTCGCCCGGCGCGAACCTCGCGCGGCGGACCCCTTCCAGCGCGGCCGGAACCATGTCACCGTCCCGCTCCGAAACCTCCAGCTCCACCGTCAACGCCGCCGACACGTCCCCCCCTGTCCGCCTCAGCTCGAACACCGCCTGCCCGCCTTCCGCGACCGTCGCCGACGGTTCCCCCGAGCGTCCCGGTCCGGACTCCGCGGCCTCCCTTCCCGCAACCGCGGCCAGCGCCCCGGCGGAAGCCTCCGCTTCCGGGGCCCGCCCGGACACCGCCCTGACCGTCACCACCTGAAGGCCGTCGTCGTCCCGCACCACGACCGTCGCCGCGGACGGATCCCCCAGCCCGTAAGCGGCGCCGGACCGCAACGTCAGCACCGCCCTGGCATCCGGCTCGGCGACCAGGTCGTCCTCGGTCGCCAGCGACACGCGCGCCGTGGCCGCACCGGCCTCGAAGGTCGCGCTGGCGGGCGGCTCCTCCGATGCCAGCACACCGCTCTCGTCATCAAGCGTGAAGGACACTTCCAGCGCTTCCGACAGCACTCCCGTCCGCGTCAGGACGAACACCGCCTCCTCGCCTTCCGTGACCGTGTCCGCATCCGCCGCCACCGTCACCGTGGGCGCATCGCCGTTGTCGTTGTCCTCGCACGTCACCGCGGCCTCGAACGACGTGCCCAGGTCGTAGCCGGCGCCGTCATCCAGCGTCAGCGTCAGCGTGGCATCGGACTCGTCGACCTCGTCGTCCTCGGTCGCCAGGATCACCGTGACCGTGGTCCGACCGGCCGGAATGGTCGCCGTGGTCGGAATCTCCTGACCCCGGGCCAGCACCCCGGCGGGATCGGCAAGCGTGAATCTCACGACCAGCGGCCCGGTCATGTCCGTGTCTTCCCGGGTCAGCATGAACGCCACGTTCTCGCCTTCCGTGACCGTGTCGCGAACCCGCGCAACCGTGACGACGATACCGGACTCTTCCACCCTGTCCGGAGGATCGTCGTCGTTGTCCTCGACCGTCACCCCGGCCGCGGACGGCGTGCCGAGGTCGTAGCCGTCGCCGTCGGTCAGCGCCAGCGTCAGCGTGGCGTTCGGCTCGTCGACCTCGTCGTCGTCGGTCGCCAGCGCCACCCGCACGGTGTCGGCGTCGGCGTCGAAGGCGGCCTCGGTCGGCGGGCCGCCGCCCAGCACGGCGCCGCTGTCCGCCACTGCGAACGTCACGTCCAGCGTCGCCGACAGATCCCCCGCCCGCGCCAGGACGAAGACCGCGTCCGCGCCTTCCGCGACCGTGTCCGCCTCCGCCGTCACCGTGACGAGAGGCAGGTCGTCGTCGATGATCGTCCCCGTCCCCGTGCCATCCCCGAGCGTCGCGCCCGTCTCGTTCGACAGCGTCACCGTGAACGTCTCGTCCGGCTCGTCCGCCTCGTCGCCCGCCACCGTCACCGTGAACGTCCTGCTGCCATCCCCGGCGCCGAACGCCAGGCTCCCGCTCCCCGCCGTGTAGTCCGTCCCGGCGGTCGCCGTCCCGTCGGACGTAGCCCAGTCCACCGTCACCGGCGCCGCCGCCGGCGGCGTCAGCCTCACCGTGAACGTCATCGTCGCGTTGCCCGAATCCCCCTCGGCCACGCTCGCGTCCGCGATCGACAGACCCGGCGCCGCGTCGTCGTCGGTGATCGTCAGCGTCACGCTGTCCGGACCGCCGACCCCCTGGGCGTTCGTCGCCGTGCCCGACACCGTCACCCGCTTGTTCCCTTCGTGCACGGCGTTGTCCGCGGCGGCGATCGTCACCTCGCCCGTGCTCGCCGTCTCGCCGGCCGCGATCGTCAACCGGCCGCCGACCAGCGTGTAGTCGGTCGCCACCGCCGGCGACACCGCCTCCGCCGTCACCGTCACCGTCGTCTCCTCGCTCGACGGGTGGCCCAGGGCCGCCGTCACCGTGCCCGTCCCGCCGTTCTCGCTGATCGAGTCCGAAGACAGGTTCAGCGTCAGGGTCGGCGTCGCGTCGTTGTCCTCGACCGTGACCTCGGCCTCGGACGGCGCGCCCAGGTCGTAGCCGGCGCCGTCGGTCAGCGTCAGCGTCAGTGTGGCATCGGGTTCGTCACGCCGGTCGTCCGCGGTTTTCAGGGCCACGCGCACGGTGTCGGCACCGGCGTCGAAGGTGGCTTCGGTCGGAGGCGCAGCGCCCAGCACCGCACCGCCGCCCGCCACCGTGAAGGCCACCTCCAGCTCGTCCGACAGCACTCCCGCCCGCGTCAGGACGAACGTCGCGTCCGCGCCTTCCGTCACGGCGCCCGACTCCGGCGACACCGTCACCGTCGGCAGGTCGTCGTCGGTGATCGTCAGCGTCGCGTCCCGCGGGGCCGTGACCCCCTGGGCGTTCGCCGCCGTGGCAGAAACCGTGACCGTCCTGTCCAGGGCGTCCACGTCGTTGTCGACGGCGGCGATCGTCACGACGCCCGTGCTCGCGGTCTGGCCCGCCGGAATCGTCAGCGCCGTGTTCGCGCTCAGCGCGTAGTCGCCCGGCACCGCCGGCGACGTCGGCGCCGCCGAGACCGTCACGGTCGTCGCCGCGCTCGACGGGCGGTCCAGGGTGGCCGTCACCGTGCTGACTCCGCCGTTCTCGCCGATCGAGGCCGGGGTCAGGACCAGCGTCACCGCCGGCGGGCCGTCGTCGTCCGTGATCGTCCCGGTGGCCGTCGCCTTCGCGAGGGTCGCGCCCGGCGCGTTCGACAGCGTCACGGTGAGGGTTTCGTTCGGCTCGTCCGCGTCGTCCCCCGTCACCGTCACGGTGATCGTCTTGCTCTCCTCGCCGGTGTCGAATCTCAGGCTGCCGCTCCCCGCCGTGTAGTCCGTCCCCGCGGTCGCGGTCCCGTCGGACGTCTTCCAGTCCGCCGTCACCGGCAGCGTCGCCGCCGGGATCAGCGTCACCGTGAAGGCCAGGGTCGCGCTGGCGCCAGCGTCGCCCTCGGCCACGCTCGCGTCTCCGACCGACAGCTCCGGCGCGTCGTCGTCGGCGATCGTCAGCGTCACCGCCTGCGGGGCCGTGATCCCCTGGCTGTTCGCCGCCGTCGCCGAGACCGTCACCTCCCTGTCCAGCGCGTCCACCTCGTTGTCCACGGCGGCGATCGTCACCGTGCCCGCACTCGTCAGGGAGTGGGCCGGAATCGTCAACTGGCTCCCGACCAGCGTGTAGTCGTTCGCCACCGCCGGGGCCACCGGCTCCGCCGAGACCGTCACCGTCGTCGCCGCGTTCGACGGACGATCCAGGGTCGCCGTCACCGTGCTGACTCCGCCGTTCTCCGCGACCGAGTCCGGCGTCAGCACCAGCGTCACCGCGGGCGCGTCGTCGTCGTCCGTGATCGTCCCGGTCGCCGCAGCCTTCGAGAACGTCGCGCCCGGCGCGTTCGACAGCGTCACGGTGAAGGTCTCGTTCGGCTCGTCCGCGTCGTCGCCCGTCACCGTCACCGCGACGGTCTTGCTGTCCTCTCCGGTGTCGAACCTGAGGCTGCCGCTCCCCGCCGTGTAGTCCGTCCCGGCGGTCGCCGTCCCGTCGGACGTCTTCCAGTCCGCCGTCACCGGAAGCGTCGCCGCCGGCGTCAGCGTCACGGTGAAAGTCAGCGTCGGACTCTCGCCCGAAGCGCCCTCGTCCACGCTCGCGTCGCCGACCGAAAGCTCCGGCGCGTCGTCGTCGGCGATCGTCAGCGTCACGCTGTCCGGGGCCGTGACCCCCTGGACGTTCGCCGCCGTGGCCGAGACCGTCACCTCCCTGTCCAGGGCGTCCACGTCGTTGTCGACGGCGGCGATCGTCACCGTGCCCGTGCTCGTCAGGGAGTCGGCGGGAATCGTCAGCACCGGATCCGGACTCAGCGTGTAGTCGCCCGGCACCGCCGGCGACATCGGCGCGGCCGACACCGTCACGGTCGTCTCGGCGCTCGACGGGCGGTCCAGCGTCGCCGTCACCACGCTCTTTCCGCCGTTCTCCCCGATCGAGGCCGGCGTCAGGACCAGCGTCACCGCCGGCGGACCGTCGTCGTCCGTGATCGTCCCGGTCCCCGTGGCCTTCCCGAGGGTCGCGCCCGGCGCGTTCGACAGCGTCACCGTGACGGTCTCGTTCGGCTCGTCCGCGTCGTCCCCCGTCACCGTCACGGTCACGGTCTTGCTCTCCTCGCCGGAATTGAACGTCAGGGTTCCGCTCCCGGCCGCGTAGTCCGTCCCGGCCTCCGCCGTCCCGTCGGCGGTCTTCCAGTCCGCCGTCACCGGCAGCGTCGCCGCCGGCTTCAGCGTCACCGTGAAGGTCAGCGTCGGACTCTCGCCCGCGTCGCCCTCGGTCACGCTCGCGTCGCCGACCGACAGCTCCGGCGCGTCGTCGTCGGCGATCGTCAGCGTCGCGTCCCGAGGGGCCGTGATCCCCTGGCTGTTCGCCGCCGTGGCCGAGACCGTCACCTCCCTGTCCAGGGCGTCCACGTCGTTGTCCACGGCGGTGATCGTCACCTCGCCGGTGCTCGTCAGGGAGTCGGCCGGAATCGTCAGCTCCGCGTTCGCGCTCAGCGTGTAGTCGCCCGGCACCGCCGGATCCACCGGCGCGACCGACACCGTCACCGTCGTCGCCGCGCTCGACGGGCGGTCCAGGGTCGCGGTCACCGCGCTCTCGCCCCCGGCCTCCGCGATCGAGGCCGGGGTCAGGACCAGCGTCACCGCCGGCGGGCCGTCGTCGTCCGTGATCGTTCCGGTTCCCGTCGCCTTCGCGAGCGTGGCGCCCGGCGCATTCGACAGCGTCACCGTGAACGTCTCGTTCGGCTCGTCCGCGTCGTCGCCCGTCACCGTCACCGTGACGGTCTTGCTGTCCTCTCCGGCGCCGAAGCTCAGGCTGCCGCTCCCCGTCGTGTAGTCCGTCCCGGCCTGCGCGGTCCCGTCGGCGGTCTTCCAGTCCGCCGTCACCGGCAGCGTCGCCGGCGGGATCAGAGTCACCGTGAAGGTCAGCATCGCGCTCTCGCCCGAAGCGCCCTCGTCCACGCTGGCGTCGGCGACCGACAGCTCCGGCGCGTCGTCGTCGGCGATCGTCAGCGTCACGTTTTCCGGGGCCGTGACCCCTTGGACGTTCGCCACCGTGGCCGAAACCGTCACCTCCCTGTCCAGGGCGTCCACGTCGTTGTCGACGGCGGCGATCGTCACGACGCCCGTGCTCGCGGTCTCGCCGGCCGGAATCGTCAGCGCCGGGTTCGCGCTCAGCGCGTAGTCGCCCGGCACCGCCGGATCCACAGGCTCCGCCGAGACCGTCACGGTCGTCTCGGCGCTCGACGGGCGGTCCAAGGTGGCCGTCACCACGCTCTTCCCGCCGTTCTCCCCGATCGTGTCCGGCGTCAGGACCAGCGTCACTGTCGGCGCATCGTCGTCGTCCGTGATCGTCCCGGTGCCCGTCGCCTTCCCGAGGATCGCGCCCGGCGCGTTCGACAGCGTCACGGTGAGGGTCTCGTTCGGCTCGTCCGCGTCGTCGCCCGCCACCGTCACCGAGATCGTCTTGCTGTTCTCGCCGGTGTCGAATCTCAGGCTGCCGCTCCCCGCCGCGTAGTCCGTCCCGGCCTCCGCCGTCCCGTCGGACGTCTTCCAGTCCGCCGTCACCGGCAGCGTCGCCGCCGGGACCAATGACACCGTGAAGGTCAGGGTCGCGCTCTGGCCCTCGTCCCCCTCGTCCACGCTCGCGTCGCCGACCGACAGCTCCGGCGCGTCGTCGTCGGCGATCGTCAGCGTCACCGCCTGCGGAGCCGTGATCCCCTGGCTGTTCGCCGCCGTCGCCGAGACCGTCACCTCCCTGTCCAGGGCATCCACGTCGTTGTCAACGGCGGCGATCGTCACGGCGCCCGTGCTTGCGGTCTCGCCGGCCGGAATCGTCAGCGCCGCGTTCCCGCTCAGCGTGTAGTCGCCCGCCGCCGCCGGCGACACCGGCGCGACCGACACCGTCACCGTCGTCGCCGCGCTCGACGGGCGATCCAGCGTCGCCGTCACCGTGCTCTCGCCCCCGGCCTCCGTGATCAAGGCCGGGGTCAGGACCAGCGTCACCGCGGGCGCGTCGTCATCGTCCCAGATCGTCCCGGTGGCCGTCTCCTTCCCGAGGGTCGCGGCCGGCGCGTTCGACAGCGTCACGGTGAAGGTCTCGTTCGGCTCGTCCGCGTCGTCGCCCGCCACCGTCACCGTGATCGTCTTGCTGTTCTCGCCGGTGTCGAACCTGAGGCTGCCGTTCCCCGCCGTGTAGTCCGTCCCGGCCCGCGCGGTCCCGTCGAACGTCTTCCAGTCCGCCGTCACCGGCAGCGTCGCCGGCGGGATCAGAGTCACCGTGAAGGTCAGCATCGCGCTCTCGCCCGAAGCGCCCTCGTCCACGCTCGCGTCGGCGATCGTCAGCTCCGGCGCGTCGTCATCGGTGATCGTTAGCGTCACCGCCTGCGGGGCCGTGATCCCCTGGCTGTTCGCCGCCGTCGCCGAGACCGTTAACTCCCTGTCCAGCGCGTCCGCGTCGTTGTCCACGGCGGTGATCGTCACCGTGCCCGTGCTCGTCAGGGAGTCGGCGGGAATCGTCAGCACCGGATCCGGACTCAGCGTGTAGTCGCCCGCCGCCGCCGGCGACACCGGCGCGACCGACACCAACACGGTCGTCGCGGCGCTCGACGGGCGGTCCAGGACGGCCGTCACCGTGCTCTCGCCCCCGGCCTCCGTGACCGAGGCCGGGGTCAGGACCAATGTCACCGTCGGCGGACCGTCATCATCCCTGATCGTCCCGGTCGCCGTGCCATCCGTGACCGTCGCGCCCGGCGCGTTCGACAGCGTCGCCGTGAACGTCTCGTTGGGCTCGTCCGCGTCGTCGCCCGCCACCGTCACCGTGATCGTCTTGCTGTTCTCGCCGGTGTTGAACGTCAGGCTGCCGCTCCCGGCCGTGTAGTCCGTTCCGGCGGTCGCCGTCCCGTCGGCGGTCTTCCAGTCCACCGTCACCGGCAGCGTCGCCGCCGGAACCAATGACACCGTGAAGGTCAGCGTCGGACTCTCGCCCGAAGCGCCCTCGTCCGCGCTCGCGTCGCCGATCGACAGCTCCGGCGCGTCGTCGTCGGCGATCGTCAGCTTCACCGCCTGCGGGGCCGTGACCCCCTGGCTGTTCGCCGCCGTCGCCGAGACCGTGACCGTCTTGTCCAGGGCGTCCACGTCGTTGTCGACGGCGGTGATCGTCACGACACCCGTGCTGTCCGTCTCCCCCGCCGCGACCGTCAGCACCGCATTCGGACCCAGCGCGTAGTCGCCCGCGAGCGTCGGCGACACCGGCGCGACCGACACCGTCACCGTCGTCTCCTCGCTCGACGCAACGTCCAGTGTCGCCGTCACCGTGCTCTCGCCCCCGGCCTCCGCGATCGAGGCCGGGGTTAGGACCAGCGTCACCGTCGGCGCATCGTCGTCGTCCCGCACCGTGACCTCGTCCTCGAAGGACGCACCCGGGTAGTAGCCGTCGCCGTCGATCACCGTCAGCGTCAGCTCGGCGTGCGGCTCGTCGACCTCGTCGTCGCCGGTCGCCAGCGTCACCCGCGTCGTCGCCGCTCCGGCCCCGAAGGCGGCCTCGGTCGGCGGCGCGCCCGCCAGCACCCCATCGCCCCCCGCTACCTCGAGGGTCACCACCAACGCCTCCGTCACCTCGCCGACCCGAGTCAGCGTGAAGACCGCGCTCTCGCCCTCCGTGACCACGGCTCTGTCCGCCGCCACCGTCACCGCCGCATCCAGCGCCGAGTCCTGGCCCGGCGGCTCGTTGTCGCGCACAGTCACCGTCGCCGACGATACCGCACCCGGATCGTAGAGGTCGCCGTCGGTCAGCGTCAGGGTCAGCGTCGCGTCGGGCTCGTGGGTCGCGTCGTCGTCGGTTGCCAGTGTCACCCTAGACGTGGTCTCGCCGGCCGGGATCGTGGCCGTGGCCGGCGCCTCCCCGGCCAGCGCCGCGTCCGGGTCGGCGAGCGTGAAATCCACGGCCAGCGGCGTGGTGACGTCGGCGCTCGCCCGGGTCAGGACGAACACCGCGTCCTCGCCTTCCGTGACCGCGGCCGTCTCCGCCGCCACCGTCACCACCGGCGCCGCATCGTCCTCGGCGATCGTCAGCGTCACGTCCCGCGGTCCGGTCGCCCCCTGCGCATTCGCTGCGGCGCCCGACACCGTCACCGCCTTGTCCCCCTCGTGCACGGTGTTGTCCGCGGCCGTGATCGTCACCAGCCCCTGGCTCGTCAGGGAATGGGCCGGAATCGTCAGCACCGTGTTCGCGCCGAGCGTGTAGTCGCCCGACACCGCCGGCGACACCGGCGCGACCGACACCGTCACCGTCGTCGCCGCGCTCGACGGGCGGTCCAGCGTCGCCGTCACCGCGCTCTCCCCGCCGTTCTCGCCGATCGAGGCCGGCGTCAGGACCAGCATCACCTCGGGCGCATCGTCGTCGTCGGTGATCGTGCCGGTTCCCGTCGCCTTCGAAAGCGTCGCGCCAGGTGCGTTCGACAGCGTCACGGTGAAGGTCTCGTTCGGCTCGTCCGCGTCGTCGCCCGTCACCGTCACCGTGACGGTCTTGCTGTCCTCGCCGGTGTCGAACCTGAGGTTGCCGTTCCCGGCCGTGTAGTCCGTGCCGGCTTCCGCGGTCCCGTCGGACGTCTTCCAGTCCGCCACCACCGGAAGCGTCGCCGCCGGGACCAATGACACCGTGAAGGTCAGCGTCGGACTCTCGCCCGAAGCGCCCTCGGTCACGCTCGCGTCGCCGATCGACAGCTCCGGCGCGTCGTCGTCGGTGATCGTCAGCGTCACGCTGTCCGGGGCCGTGACGCCCCGCGCATTCGTCGCAGTGCCCGAGACCGTCACCTCCCTGTCCGGGGCGTCCACGTCGTTGTCGACGGCGGTGATCGTCACGACGCCCGTGCTCGTCAGGGAGTCGGCCGGAATCGTCAGCGCCGGGTTCGCGCTCAGCGTGTAGTCGCCCGCCGTCGCCGGCGACACCGGCGCGACCGACACCGTCACCGTCGTCGCCGCGCTCGACGGGCGGTCCAGCATCGCCGTCACCGTGCTCTTTCCGCCGTTCTCGCCGATCGAGGCCGGACCCAGCTTCAGCGTCACCGCAGGCGGACCGTCGTCGTCCGTGATCGTCCCGATTGCCGTGCCATCCCCGAGCGTCGCGCCTGACTGGTTCGACAGGATCACCGAGAAGGTCTCGTTCGGCTCGTCCGCGTCGTCGCCCGTCACCGTCACCGTGACGGTCTTGCTGTCCTCTCCGGTGTCGAATCTCAGCCTGCCGCTCCCCGCCGTGTAGTCCGTCCCGGCAGTCGCCGTCCCGTCGGCGGTCCTCCAGTCCACCGTCACCGGCAGCGTCGCCGCCGGGCTCAGCGTCACCGTGAAAGCCATCGTCGCGCTGATGCCCGCAGCGCCCTCGGTCACGCTCGCGTCGCCGACCGAAAGCTCCGGCGCGTCGTCATCGGCGATGGTCAGCGTCGCGTCCCGCGGGGCCTTGATCCCCTGGCTGTTCGTCGCCGTGGCCGAGACCGTCACCTCCCTGTCCAGGGCGTCCAAGTCGTTGTCGACGGCGGCGATCGTCACAACACCTGTGCTCGTCAGGGAGTCGGCGGGAATCGTCA
Organism: Alphaproteobacteria bacterium; assembly: GCA_965214975.1. Classification (GTDB taxonomy): domain Bacteria; phylum Pseudomonadota; class Alphaproteobacteria; order MPNO01; family UBA830; genus JAJEBT01. Next base: position 2,160,759 of record OZ244055.1, on the reverse strand, counting down.
GCGTCGTGTTCGCGCTCAGCGTGTAGTCGCCCGGCACCGCCGGCGACACCGGCGCGACCGACACCGTCACCGTCGTCGCGGCGCTCGACGGGCGGTCCAGGATGGCCGTCACCGTGCTCTTTCCGCCGTTCTCACCGATCGAGACCGGGGTCAGGGCCAGCGTCACCGCGGGCGCGTCGTCGTCGTCCGTGATCGTCCCTGTCGCCGTGGCGTCCGTGAGCGTAGCGCCCGACTGGTTCGACAGCGTCACCGTGAAGGTCTCGTTCGGCTCGTCCGCGTCGTCGCCCGTCACCGTCACCGTGACGGTCTTGCTCTCCTCTCCGGTGTCGAACCTCAGGCTGCCGCTCCCCGCCGTGTAGTCGGTCCCGGCCTCCGCCGTCCCGTCGGCGGTCTTCCAGTCCGCCGTCACCGGCAGCGTCGCCGCCGGCGTCAGCGTCACCGTGAAGGTCAGCGTCGCGCTCTGGCCCTCGTCGCCCTCGGTCACGCTCGCGTCGCCGACCGACAGCGCCGGCGCGTCGTCGTCCGTGATCGTCAACGTCACGCTGTCCGGAGCCGTGACCCCCTGGCTGTTCGTCGCCGTCGCCGAGACCGTCACCTCCCTGTCCAGGGCGTCCACGTCGTTGTCGACGGCGGTGATCGTCACGACACCCGTGCTCGTCAGGGAGTGGGCCGGAATCGTCAGCGCCATGTTCGCGCTCAGCGCGTAGTCGCCCGGCACCGTCGGCGACACCGGCGTGGCCGCCACCGTCACCGTCGTCGCCGCGCTCGACGGGCGGTCCAGGGTCGCCGTCACCACGCTCTCGCCCCCCGCCTCCGCGACCGAGGCCGGGGTCAGGACCAGCGTCACCGCGGGCGCGTCGTCGTCGTCCGTGATCGTCCCGGTTCCCGCGGCCTTCGCGAGCGTGGCGCCCGGCGCGTTCGACAGCGTCACCGTGAAGGTCTCGTTCGGCTCGTCCGCGTCGTCGCCCGTCACCGTCACCGAGATCGTCTTGGTGTCCTCTCCGACGCCGAAGCTCAGGCTGCCGTTCGCCGCCGTGTAGTCCGTTCCGGCCCGCGCGGTCCCGTCGGACGTCTTCCAGTCCGCCGTCACCGGCAGCGTCGCCGCCGGGCTCAGCGTCACCGTGAAGGCCATCGTCGCGCTGGCGCCCGCGTCGCCCTCGGTCACGCTCGCGTCGCCGACCGAAAGCTCCGGCGCGTCGTCGTCGGCGATCGTCAGCTTCACCGCCTGCGGGGTCGTGACCCCTTGCATGTTCGTCGCCGCGGCCGAGACCGTCACCTCCCCGTCCAGGGCGTCCACGTCGTTGTCGACGGCGGCGATCGTCACGACGCCCGTGCTCGTCAGGGAGTCGGCGGGAATCGTCAGCGTCGTGTTCGCGCTCAGCGTGTAGTCGCCCGGCACCGCCGGGGCCACCGGCTCCGCCGAGACCGTCACGGTCGTCGCCGCGCTCGACGGGCGGTCCAGCGTCGCCGTCACCGTGCTGACTCCGCCGTTCTCGCCGATCGTGTCCGGCGTCAGGACCAGCGTCACCGCGGGCGCGTCGTCGTCGTCCGTGATCGTCCCGGTGGCTGCCGCCTTCCCGAGGATCGTGCCCGGCGCGTTCGACAGAGTCACGGTGAAGGTCTCGTTCGGCTCGTCCGCGTCGTCGCCCGTCACCGTCACCGAGATCGTCTTGCTGTCCTCTCCGGCGCCGAAGCTCAGGCTGCCGTTCCCCGCCGCGTAGTCCGTTCCGGCCCGTGCGGTCCCGTCGGACGTCTTCCAGTCCGCCGTCACCGGCAGCGTCGCCGCCGGCGTCAGCGTCACCGTGAAGGTCAGCGTCGCGCTCTGGCCCTCGTCGCCCTCGGTCACGCTCGCGTCGGCGACCGACAGCTCCGGCGCGTCATCGTCGGTGATCGTCAGCGTCACCGCCTGCGGGGCCGTGATCCCTTGCGTGTTCGTCGCCGCGGCCGAGACCGTCACCTCCCTGTCCAGCGCGTCCACGTCGTTGTCCACGGCGGCGATCGTCACGACGCCCGTGCTCGTCAGGGAGTGAGCCGGAATCGTCAACTGGCTCCCGACCAGCGTGTAGTCGCCTGGCACCGCCGGAGCCACCGGCGCCGCCGAGACCGTCACGGTCGTCGCCGCGCTCGACGCACGGTCCAGGGTGGCCGTCACCGTGCTGACTCCGCCGTTCTCCCCGATCGAGGCCGGGGTCAGGACCAGCGTCACCGCGGGCGCGTCGTCGTCGTCCGTGATCGTCCCGGTTCCCGCGGCCTTCGCGAGCGTGGCGCCCGGCGCGTTCGACAGCGTCACGGTGAGGGTCTCGTTCGGCTCGTCCGCGTCGTCCCCCGTCACCGCCACCGAGATCGTCTTGCTGTCCTCGCCGGTGTCGAAGCTCAGGCTGCCGTTCCCCGCCGCGTAGTCCGTTCCGGCCCGCGCGGTCCCGTCGGACGTCTTCCAGTCCGCCGTCACCGGCAGCGTCGCCGCCGGCGTCAGCGTCACCGTGAAGGCCAGCGTCGCGCTGGCGCCCGCGTCGCCCTCGGCCACGCTGGCGTCGCCGACCGAAAGCTCCGGCGCGTCGTCGTCCGCGATCGTCAGCGTCACCGCCTGCGGGGCCGTGATTCCCTGGATGTTCGCCGCCGTCGCCGAAACCGTCACCTCCCTGTCCAGCGCGTCCACCTCGTTGTCCACGGCGGCGATCGTCACGACGCCCGTGCTCGTCAGGGAGTGGGCCGGAATCGTCAGCGCCGTGTTCGCGCTCAGCGCGTAGTCGCCCGGCACCGCCGGCGACACCGGCGCCGCCGACACCGTCACCGTCGTCGCCGCGCTCGACGGGCGGTCCAGGGTGGCCGTCACCGTGCTGACTCCGCCGTTCTCCCCGATCGAGGCCGGCGTCAGCACCAGCGTCACCGCCGGCGGGCCGTCGTCGTCGGTGATCGTCCCGGTTCCCGCGGCCTTCGCGAGCGTCGCGCCCGGCGCGTTCGACAGGGTCACGGCGAAGGTCTCGTTCGGCTCGTCCGCGTCGTCGCCCGTCACCGTCACCGCGACGGTCTTGCTGTCCTCTCCGGTGTCGAACCTCAGGCTGCCGCTCCCGGCCGTGTAGTCCGTCCCGGCCTCCGCGGTCCCGTCGGTGGTCTTCCAGTCCGCCGTCACCGGCAACGTCGCCGCCGGGATCAGCGTCACCGTGAAGGCCATCGTCGCGCTGGCGCCCGCGTCGCTCTCGATCACGCTCGCGTCGCCGACCGACAGCTCCGGCGCGTCGTCGTCGGTGATCGTCAGCTTCACCGCCTGTGGGGCCGTGACCCCCTGGCTGTTCGCCGCCGTCGCCGAGACCGTCACCTCCCTGTCCAGCGCGTCCACCTCGTTGTCCACGGCGGCGATCGTCACGACGCCCGTGCTCGCGGTTTCGCCGGTTGCGATCGTCAGCGTCGTGTTCGCGCTCAGCATGTAGTCGTTCGCCGCCGCCGGCGACACCGGCGCGACCGACACCGTCACCGTCGTCGCCGCGCTCGACGGACGGTCCAGAGTCGCCGTCACCACGCTCTCGCCCCCCGCCTCCGTGATCGAGGACGGCGTCAGGACCAGCGTCACCGCGGGCGCGTCGTCGTCGTCCGTGATCGTCCCGGTTCCCGCGGCCTTCACGAGCGTGGCGCCCGGCGCGTTCGACAGCGTCACGGTGAGGGTCTCGTTCGGCTCGTCCGCGTCGTCCCCCGTCACCGCCACCGTGATCGTCTTGCTGTCCTCGCCGGTGTCGAACCTGAGGCTGCCGCTCCCCGCCGTGTAGTCCGTCCCGGCCTCCGCCGTCCCGTCGGACGTCTTCCAGTCCGCCGTCACCGGAAGCGTCGCCGCCGGCGTCAGCGTCACCGTGAAGGTCAGCGTCGCGCCCCCGCCCGCGTCGCCCTCGGCCACGCTCGCGTCGCCCACCGACAGCTCCGGCGCGTCGTCGTCGGCGATCGTCAGCGTCACCGCCTGCGGGGCCGTGATTCCCTGGATGTTCGCCGCCGTCGCCAAGACCGTCACCTCCCTGTCCAGCGCGTCCACCTCGTTGTCCACGGCGGCGATCGTCACCGTGCCCGTGCTCGTCAGGGAGTGGGCCGGAATCGTCAGCGCCGTGTTCGCGCTCAGCGCGTAGTCGCCCGGCACCGCCGGCGACACCGGCGCCGCCGACACCGTCACCGTCGTCGCCGCGCTCGACGGACGGTCCAGGGTGGCCGTCACCGTGCTGACTCCGCCGTTCTCCCCGATCGAGGCCGGCGTCAGCACCAGCGTCACCGCCGGCGGGCCGTCGTCGTCGGTGATCGTCCCGGTGGCCGTCGCCTTCGCGAGCGTCGCGCCCGGCGCGTTCGACAGCGTCACGGTGAGGGTCTCGTTCGGCTCGTCCGCGTCGTCTCCCGTCACCGCCACCGTGATCGTCTTGCTGTCCTCGCCGGTGTCGAACCTCAGGCTGCCGCTCCCCGCCGTGTAGTCCGTCCCGGCGGTCGCGGTCCCGTCGGACGTCTTCCAGTCCGCCGTCACCGGAAGCGTCGCCGACGGCGTCAGCGTCACCGTGAAGGTCAGCGTCGGACTCTCGCCCGAAGCGCCCTCGTCCACGCTCACGTCGCCGACCGACAGCTCCGGCGCGTCGTCGTCGGCGATCGTCAGCGTCGCCGCCTGCGGGGCCGTGACCCCCTGGCTGTTCGTCGCCGTGGCCGAGACCGTCACCTCCCTGTCCAGCGCGTCGATGTCGTTGTCAACGGCGGCGATCGTCACCGTGCCCGTGCTCGTCAGGGAGTGGGCCGGAATCGTCAGCGCCGTGTTCGCGCTCAGCGCGTAGTCGCCCGGCACCGCCGGCGACACCGGCGCCGCCGACACCGTCACCGTCGTCGCCGCGCTCGACGGACGGTCCAGGGTGGCCGTCACCGTGCTGACTCCGCCGTTCTCCCCGATCGAGGCCGGCGTCAGCACCAGCGTCACCGCCGGCGGGCCGTCGTCGTCGGTGATCGTCCCGGTGGCCGTCGCCTTCGCGAGCGTCGCGCCCGGCGCGTTCGACAGCGTCACGGTGAGGGTCTCGTTCGGCTCGTCCGCGTCGTCTCCCGTCACCGCCACCGTGATCGTCTTGCTGTCCTCGCCGGTGTCGAACCTCAGGCTGCCGCTCCCCGCCGTGTAGTCCGTCCCGGCGGTCGCGGTCCCGTCGGACGTCTTCCAGTCCGCCGTCACCGGAAGCGTCGCCGACGGCGTCAGCGTCACCGTGAAGGTCAGCGTCGGACTCTCGCCCGAAGCGCCCTCGTCCACGCTCACGTCGCCGACCGACAGCTCCGGCGCGTCGTCGTCGGCGATCGTCAGCGTCGCCGCCTGCGGGGCCGTGACCCCCTGGCTGTTCGTCGCCGTGGCCGAGACCGTCACCTCCCTGTCCAGCGCGTCGATGTCGTTGTCAACGGCGGCGATCGTCACCGTGCCCGTGCTCGTCAGGGAGTGGGCCGGAATCGTCAGCGCCGTGTTCGCGCTCAGCGCGTAGTCGCCCGGCACCGCCGGCGACACCGGCGCGACCGACACCGTCACCGTCGTCGCCGCGCTCGACGGGCGGTCCAGGGTGGCCGTCACCGTGCTGACTCCGCCGTTCTCCCCGATCGAAGCCGGCGTCAGCACCAGCGTCACCATGGGCGTGTCGTCGTTGTCCCGCACCGTGACCTCGTCCTCGAAGGGCGCACCCGGGTAGTAGCCGTCGCCGTCGATCACCGTCATCGTCAGCGTGGCGTGCGGCTCGTCGACCTCGTCGTCGTCGGTCGCCAGCGTCATCCGCGTCGTCGCCTCTCCGGCCCCGAAGGCGGCCTCGGTCGGCGGCGCGCCCGCCAGCACCCCATCTCCTCCCGCCACATCGAGGGTCACCACCAGCGCCTCCGTCACCACACCGACCCGCGTCAGCGTGAAGACCGTGCTCTCGCCCTCCGTGACCACGGCTCCGTCCGCCGCCACCGTCACCGCCGCATCCAGCGCCGAGTCCTGGCCCGGCGGCTCGTTGTCGCGCACCGTCACCATCGCCGACGACGCCGCACCCGGATCGTAGAGATCGCCGTCGGTCAGCGTCAGGGTCAGCGTCGCGTCGGGCTCGTGGGTCGCATCGTCGTCGGTTGCCAGCACCACCCTGACCGCGGTCTCGCCGGCCGGGATCGTGGCCATGGCCGGCGCCTCCCCGGCCAGCGCCGCGTCCGGGTCGGCGAGCGTGAAATCCACGACTAGCGGCGTGGTGACGTCGGCGCTCGCCCGGGTCAGGACGAACACCGCGTCCTCGCCTTCCGTGACCGCGGCCGTCTCCGCCGCCACCGTCACCACCGGCGCCGCATCGTCCTCGGCGATCGTCAGCGTCACGTCCCGCGGTCCGGTCGCCCCCTGCGCATTCGCTGCGGCGCCCGACACCGTCACCGCCTTGTCCCCCTCGTGCACGGTGTTGTCCGCGGCCGTGATCGTCACCAGCCCCTGGCTCGTCAGGGAATGGGCCGGAATCGTCAGCACCGTGTTCGCGCTCAACGCGTAGTCGGCCGCCATCGCCGGGACGACAGGCGCCACCGAGACCGTCACGGTCGTCGCCGCGCTCGACGGGCGGTCCAAGGTCGCCGTCACCGTGCTCTTGCCTCCGTTCTCGCCGATCGTGTCCGGCGTCAGGACCAGCGTCACCGCGGGCGCGTCGTCGTCGTCCGTGATCGTCCCGGTTCCCGTCGCCTTCGAGAACGTCGCTCCCGGCGCGTTCGACAGCGTCACCGTGAAGGTCTCGTTCGGCTCGTCCGCGTCGTCCCCCGTCACCGTCACCGTGACCGTCTTCCTCTCCTCTCCGGCGCCGAAGCTCAGGCTGCCGCTCCCCGCCGTGTAGTCCGTCCCGGCGGTCGCGGTCCCGTCGGACGTCTTCCAGTCCGCCGTCACCGGCAGCGTCGCCGCCGGCGTCAGCGTCACGGTGAACGTCAGCGTTGCGCTCCCGCCTGCGTCGCCCTCGGTCGCGCTCGCGTCGCCGACCGACAGCGCCGGCGCGTCGTCGTCCGTGATCGTCAACGTCACGCTGTCCGGAGCCGTGACCCCCTGGCTGTTCGTCGCCGTGGCCGAGACCGTCACCTCCCTGTCCAGCGCGTCCACGTCGTTGTCGACGGCGGTGATCGTCACGACGCCCGTGCTCGTCAGGGAGTGGGCCGGAATCGTCAGCGCCGTGTTCGCGCTCAGCGCGTAGTCGCCCGGCACCGCCGGGGCCACCGGCTCCGCGGAGACCGTCACGGTCGTCGCCGCGCTCGACGGGCGGTCCAGGGTCGCCGTCACCACGCTCTCGCCCCCCGCCTCCGTGATCGAGGACGGCGTCAGGATCAGCGTCACCTCGGGCGCGCCGTCGTCGTCCGTGATCGTCCCGGTGGCCGTCGCCTTCGCGAGCGTCGCGCCCGGCGCGTTCGACAGGGTTACCGTGAAGGTCTCGTTCGGCTCGTCCGCGTCGTCCCCCGTCACCGTCACGGTGACCGTCTTGCTGTCCTCGCCGGTGTCGAACCTCAGGCTGCCGCTCCCCGCCGTGTAGTCCGTCCCGGCCTGCGCGGTTCCGTCGACGGTCTTCCAGTCCGCCGTCACCGGCAGCGTCGCCGCCGGGCTCAGCGTCACCGTGAACGTCAGCGTCGCGCTGGTGCCCGAAGCCCCCTCGGCCGCGCTGGCGTCGCCGATCGAAAGCTCCGGCGCGTCGTCGTCCGTGATCGTCAACGTCACGCTGTCCGGAGCCGTGACCCCCTGGCTGTTCGTCGCCGTCGCCGAGACCGTCACCTCCCTGTCCAGCGCGTCCACATCGTTGTCCACGGCGGCGATCGTCACGACGCCCGTGCTCGTCAGGGAGTGAGCCGGAATCGTCAACTGGCTCCCGACCAGCGCGTAGTCGCCCGGCACCGCCGGCGACACCGGCGCCGCCGACACCGTCACCGTCGTCGCCGCGCTCGACGGACGGTCCAGGGTGGCCGTCACCGTGCTGACTCCGCCGTTCTCCCCGATCGAGGCCGGCGTCAGCACCAGCGTCACCGCCGGCGGGCCGTCGTCGTCGGTGATCGTCCCGGTGGCCGCTGCCTTCGCGAGCGTCGCGCCCGGCGCGTTCGACAGGGTCACCGTGAAGGTCTCGTTCGGCTCGTCCGCGTCGTCGCCCGCCACCGTCACGGTGACCGTCTTGCTGTCCTCGCCGGTGTCGAACCTCAGGCTGCCGCTCCCCGCCGTGTAGTCCGTCCCGGCCTGCGCGGTTCCGTCGACGGTCTTCCAGTCCGCCGTCACCGGAAGCGTCGCCGCCGGGCTCAGCGTCACCGTGAACGTCAGCGTCGCGCTGGTGCCCGAAGCCCCCTCGGCCGCGCTGGCGTCGCCGATCGAAAGCTCCGGCACGTCGTCGTCCGTGATCGTCAACGTCACGCTGTCCGGAGCCGTGACCCCCTGGCTGTTCGCCGCCGTCGCCGAGACCGTCACCTCCCTGTCCAGCGCGTCCACATCGTTGTCGACGGCGGTGATCGTCACGACGCCCGTGCTCGTCAGGGAGTGGGCCGGAATCGTCAGCGCCGTGTTCGCGCTCAGCGCGTAGTCGCCCGGCACCGCCGGGGCCACCGGCTCCGCCGAGACCGTCACGGTCGTCGCCGCGCTCGACGCACGGTCCAGGGTGGCCGTCACCGTGCTGACTCCGCCGTTCTCGCCGATCGAGGACGGGGTCAGGACCAGCGTCACCTCGGGCGCGTCGTCGTCGTCCCTGATCGTCCCGGTTCCCGCAACCTTCGCGAGCGTGGCGCCCGGCGCGTTCGACAGCGTCACGGTGAGGGTCTCGTTCGGCTCGTCCGCGTCGTCCCCCGTCACCGCCACCGTGATCGTCTTGCTGTCCTCTCCCGTGTCGAATCTCAGGCTGCCGCTCCCCGCCGTGTAGTCCGTCCCGGCCTCCGCCGTCCCGTCGGACGTCTTCCAGTCCGCCGTCACCGGAAGCGTCGCCGCCGGGCTCAGCGTCACCGTGAAGGTCAGCGTCGCGCCCCCGCCCGCGTCGCCCTCGGCCACGCTCGCGTCGCCGACCGCCAGCTCCGGCGCGTCGTCGTCCGCGATCGTCAGCGTCGCGTCCTCCGGGGCCGTGATCCCCTGGCTGTTCGCCGCCGTCGCCGAGACCGTCACCTCCCTGTCCAGGGCGTCCACGTCGTTGTCCACGGCGGCGATCGTCACCTCGCCCGTGCTCGTCAGGGAGTGAGCCGGAATCGTCAACTGGCTTCCGACCAGCGTGTAGTCGCCCGGCACCGCCGGGGCCACCGGCTCCGCCGAGACCGTCACGGTCGTCGCCGCGCTCGACGGACGGTCCAGAGTCGCCGTCACCACGCTCTCGCCCCCCGCCTCCGTGATCGAGGACGGCGTCAGGACCAGCGTCACCGCCGGCGCGTCGTCGTCGTCCGTGATCGTCCCGGTTCCCGCGGCCTTCGCGAGCGTGGCGCCCGGCGCGTTCGACAGCGTCACGGTGAGGGTCTCGTTCGGCTCGTCCGCGTCGTCTCCCGTCACCGCCACCGTGATCGTCTTGCTGTCCTCGCCGGTGTCGAACCTCAGGCTGCCGCTCCCCGCCGTGTAGTCCGTCCCGGCAGTCGCCGTCCCGTCGGCGGTCCTCCAGTCCACCGTCACCGGCAGCGTCGCCGCCGGGCTCAGCGTCACCGTGAAGGTCAGCGTCGCGCCCCCGCCCGCGGCGCCCTCGGTCACGCTCGCGTCGCCGACCGAAAGCTCCGGCGCGTCGTCGTCCGCGATCGTCAGCGTCGCGTCCCGCGGGGCCTTGATCCCCTGGCTGTTCGTCGCCGTGGCCGAGACCGTCACCTCCCTGTCCAGGGCGTCCACGTCGTTGTCCACAGCGGTGATCGTCACGACGCCCGTGCTCGCCGTCTCGCCCGCCGCGATCGTCAGCGCCGTGTTCGCACCGAGCATGTAGTCGCCCGCCACCGTCGGCGACACCGGCGCCGCCGACACCGTCACCGTCGTCGCCGCGCTCGACGGGCGGTCCAGGACGGCCGTCACCGTGCTTCTGCCCCCGGCCTCCGTGACCGAGGCCGGGGTCAGGACCAGCGTCACCGCGGGCGCGTCGTCGTCGTCCGTGATCGTCCCGGTTCCCGCGGCCTTCGCGAGCGTGGCGCCCGGCGCGTTCGACAGCGTCACGGTGAGGGTCTCGTTCGGCTCGTCCGCGTCGTCTCCCGTCACCGCCACCGTGATCGTCTTGCTGTCCTCGCCGGTGTCGAACCTCAGGCTGCCGCTCCCCGCCGTGTAGTCCGTCCCGGCAGTCGCCGTCCCGTCGGCGGTCCTCCAGTCCACCGTCACCGGCAGCGTCGCCGCCGGGCTCAGCGTCACCGTGAAAGCCATCGTCGCGCTGGTGCCCGCGGCGCCCTCGGTCACGCTCGCGTCGCCGACCGAAAGCTCCGGCGCGTCGTCGTCCGCGATCGTCAGCGTCGCGTCCCGCGGGGCCTTGATCCCCTGGCTGTTCGTCGCCGTGGCCGAGACCGTCACCTCCCTGTCCAGGGCGTCCACGTCGTTGTCCACAGCGGTGATCGTCACGACGCCCGTGCTCGCCGTCTCGCCCGCCGCGATCGTCAGCGCCGGGTTCGCGCCGAGCATGTAGTCGCCCGCCACCGTCGGCGACACCGGCGCGACCGACACCGTCACCGTCGTCGCCGCGCTCGACGGGCGGTCCAGCGTCGCCGTCACCGCGCTCTCCCCGCCGTTCTCGCCGATCGTGTCCGGCGTCAGGACCAGCGTCACCGCGGGCGCGTCGTCGTCGTCCGTGATCGTCCCGGTGGCTGCCGCCTTCGCGAGCGTCGCGCCCGGCGCGTTCGACAGTGTCACCGTGAGGGTCTCGTTCGGCTCGTCCGCGTCGTCCCCCGTCACCGTCACGGTGACCGTCTTGCTGTCCTCGCCGGTGTCGAACCTGAGGCTGCCGCTCCCCGCCGTGTAGTCCGTCCCGGCGGTCGCGGTCCCGTCGGACGTCTTCCAGTCCGCCGTCACCGGAAGCGTCGCCGACGGCGTCAGCGTCACGGTGAACGTCAGCGTCGCGCTCTGGCCCTCGTCGCCCTCGGCCACGCCGGCGTCGCCGACCGAAAGCTCCGGCGCGTCGTCGTCGGCGATCGTCAGCGTCACCGCCTGCGGGGCCGTGATCCCCTGGATGTTCGCCGCCGTCGCCAAGACCGTCACCTCCCTGTCCAGCGCGTCCACCTCGTTGTCCACGGCGGCGATCGTCACGACGCCCGTGCTCGTCAGGGAGTGGGCCGGAATCGTCAGCGCCGTGTTCGCGCTCAGCGCGTAGTCGCCCGGCACCGCCGGGGCCACCGGCGCCGCCGAGACCGTCACGGTCGTCGCCGCGCTCGACGCACGGTCCAGGGTGGCCGTCACCGTGCTGACTCCGCCGTTCTCCCCGATCGAGGCCGGCGTCAGGACCAGCGTCACCGCCGGCGGGCCGTCGTCGTCGGTGATCGTCCCGGTGGCCGTCGCCTTCGCGAGCGTCGCGCCCGGCGCGTTCGACAGCGTCACGGTGAACGTCTCGTTCGGCTCGTCCGCGTCGTCGCCCGTCACCGCCACGGTGACGGTCTTGCTGTCCTCGCCGGTGTCGAACCTCAGGCTGCCGCTCCCCGCCGTGTAGTCCGTCCCCGCGGTCGCGGTCCCGTCGGACGTCTTCCAGTCCGCCGTCACCGGAAGCGTCGCCGCCGGCGTCAGCGTCACCGTGAACGTCAGCGTCGCGCTCTGGCCCTCGTCGCCCTCGGTCACGCTCGCGTCGCCAATCGACAGCGCCGGCGCGTCATCGTCGGCGATCGTCAGCTTCACCGCCTGCGGGGCCGTGACCCCCTGGCTGTTCGTCGCCGCGGCCGAGACCGTCACCTCCCCGTCCAGGGCGTCCACGTCGTTGTCGACGGCGGTGATCGTCACCGTGCCCGTGCTCGTCAGGGAGTCGGCGGGAATCGTCAGCACCGGATCCGGACTCAGCGTGTAGTCGCTCGCCACCGTCGGCGACACCGGCGCAACCGACACCGTCACCGTCGTCGCCGCGCTCGACGGGCGGTCCAGCGTCGCCGTCACCGCGCTCTCCCCGCCGTTCTCCCCGATCGAAGCCGGGGTCAGGACCAGCGTCACCGCCGGCGGGCCGTCGTCGTCCGTGATCGTCCCGGTTCCCGCGGCCTTCGCGAGCGTGGCGCCCGGCGCGTTCGACAGCGTCACGGTGAGGGTCTCGTTCGGCTCGTCCGCGTCGTCGCCCGTCACCGTCACCGTGACCGTCTTCCTCTCCTCGCCGGTGCCGAACCTCAGGCTGCCGCTCCCCGCCGTGTAGTCCGTCCCGGCGGTCGCGGTCCCGTCGGCGGTCTTCCAGTCCGCCGTCACCGGCAGCGTCGCCGCCGGCGTCAGCGTCACCGTGAACGTCAGCGTCGGACTCTCGCCCGAAGCCCCCTCGGCCGCGCTGGCGTCGCCGACCGACAGCTCCGGCGCGTCGTCGTCGGCGATCGTCAGCGCCACCGCCTGCGGGGCCGTGATCCCCTGGCTGTTCGCCGCTGTCGCCGAGACCGTCACCTCCCTGTCCAGCGCGTCCACGGCGTTGTCCACGGCGGCGATCGTCACGACGCCCGTGCTCGTCAGGGAGTGGGCCGGAATCGTCAGCGCCGTGTTCGTGCTCAGCGCGTAGTCGCCCGGCACCGCCGGCGACACCGGCGCCGCCGACACCGTCACCGTCGTCTCCGCGCTCGACGCACGGTCCAGGGTGGCCGTCACCGTGCTGACTCCGCCGTTCTCGCCGATCAAGGACGGCGTCAGGACCAGCGTCACCGCCGGCGGGCCGTCGTCGTCCGTGATCGTCCCGGTGGCCGTCGCCTTCGCGAGGGTCGCGCCCGGCGCGTTCGACAGCGTCACGGTGAGGGTCTCGTTCGGCTCGTCCGCGTCGTCGCCCGTCACCGTCACCGAGATCGTCTTGCTGTTCTCGCCGGTGTCGAACCTCAGACTGCCGCTCCCCGCCGCGTAGTCCGTCCCGGCCTGCGCGGTTCCGTCGACGGTCTTCCAGTCCGCCGTCACCGGAAGCGTCGCCGCCGGGCTCAGCGTCACCGTGAACGTCAGCGTCGGACTCTCGCCCGCGTCGCCCTCGGCCACGCTCGCGTCGCCGACCGCCAGCTCCGGCGCGTCGTCGTCGGCGATCGTCAGCGCCACCGCCTGCGGGGCCGTGATCCCCTGGCTGTTCGTCGCCGTGGCCGAGACCGCCACCTCCCTGTCCAGCGCGTCCACGGCGTTGTCCACGGCGGCGATCGTCACGACGCCCTTGCTCGCGGTCTCGCCGGCCGCGATCGTCAGCGCCGTGTTCGCGCTCAGCGCGTAGTCGCCCGGCACCGCCGGCGACACCGGCGCCGCCGAGACCGTCACGGTCGTCGCCGCGCTCGACGGACGGTCCAGGGTCGCCGTCACCACGCTCTCGCCCCCCGCCTCCGTGATCGAGGACGGCGTCAGGGCCAGCGTCACCTCGGGCGTGTCGTCGTTGTCCTCGATCGTGATCTCGGCCTCGAACGACGTGCCCAAGTCGTAGCCGTCGCCGTCGGTCAGCGTCAGCGTCAGCGTGGCGTCCGGTTCGTCGCGCTGGTCGTCCTCGGTCTCCAGCGTCACGCGCACCGTGGCCGCATCGGCCGCGAAGGTGGCTCCGGTCGGCGGCTCGCCGCCGAGCACCGCGTCGTCGTCCGTCACCTCGAAGGTCACCGCCAGCTCGCCCGACACCACTCTCTCCCGCGTCAGGACGAACACCGCGTCATCGCCCTCCGTCACGCTGCCGTCGGAGGCGACAGTCACGAGCGGCCGGTCGTTGTCCAGAATCGTGCCCGTGGCCGTTGTGGCCTCGTTGTCCAGCGTCACCCGGCCCGGGTCCGGATCCGGCAGCGAAAGCGTGACCTCGACCGTCTCGTCCCGCTCGCCCACCGTGTCGTCCAGCGTCTTCAACGCGACCGACTGCGCCGACCCCGAGTCGCCCGGCGCGAAGGTCGCGGTGCCCGAGGCCGGGCCTTCGTAGTCGTCCCCCGCCGTTGCCGAGCCGGCCAAGGCGTAGTGCACCGTGATGTCCTCGGCGCTCGGGTTGCTCAGCGTCAGCGGAAACACCAGCGTCTCGCCTTCCGTCACTGCGGCCTCTGGCGCTTCGACCGACACCGTCGGCGTCGGGTCGTCGTTGAGGATCGTGCCTGCGGCCGGATCCTCCGGGACCGTGATCGTCGACATCGAGTTCGCTCTGGAATACACCGGCTGCTGATCCGGGGCGCCCGGGCCCACCGGGTCCGAGAGCGTCACCAGCACGGTCTCGTCCGGCTCGTCGGTCTTGTCGCCGCCCACCTGAACCGTGATCTTCTTCTCGGTCTCGCCAGCCTCGAACGTGAGCGTGCCCGGTGCCATTGGCAGAAAGTCGTGGCCACCGGCGGCGCCGCGTTCGCCGACAGCCGTCGCCGAACCGTCGCCCACCGCGTAGTCCACCGTCACCGTCCCGGTCGACGGGGGATCCAGCGTCACCGCGAACTCGAGCCCGGTCTCGCCCTCGTCGCCCTCGTCCACGCTCGGCGTGTCAACCGAGAGCGCGTGGTCGTCGTTCAGGATCGTGGCGGTGCCCATGAAGATGGGCTGGTCGCGGGTTCCGAGTCCGAGGCTCGGAGAATAGAAGTAGACCTTCAGCGTTTCGTCAGGCTCGATCTCGTCGTCGCCCCAGACTGTGATCCGGCAGAAGAACGAGTTCGGGGCAATTTCCCCATCAAGAGGGAAATCATATGTATATGCAAGGTTTGGAATTTTGGCATTTCTTTCATCTACAAGGTAATCGTTGTCGCTACGGGCGCGGTCACCTTCCAATCCTCCCCCCGCCGTGCCTTCCTCCGCAAGGCAAACAGCATTCCCGCCAACGTACACGCCTTGGCTCAAATCCACGCGGAAATAGATGAACTCCTGCGTGTCCCACGGGCCACCGGGGGAAACCGTGTTTCTTGCCAGTCTGCTGCCCTCCAGCACGCTCACCGAATCGTCGCGAATCGTGTAGGTGATGATGTCGTCGTTCCCGATCGTCCCGACCCCCGCGCGCGAAACCGTGAACGAGCCCCCCTTCGGGCCGTTCGGATCCGACAACTCCACCTTCATTCTGTCGTCGAACTCGAACGTCCCGTCCCCGTTGACCGTCACCGTGATCGTCCGGGTCGAGGCGCCGGCGGGAAACACGAGCGTGCCGCTCGCCGGTTCGTAGTCGTCGCCGCCCCGGCTCGGAAGCCCTCCCTCCTCCGCCGCCTTCCGGCCCTCCCCGTCGCTGGTGGCGTAGCCGATCCTCGTTTCGTGAAACGACGACGGCGGATCCAGCGTCACCGTGAAGACGAGGTCCGTCGTGCCGGAATCGCCCTCGGTGACGGTCGGCGAGTCGATCGAGAACCTGTGGTCGTCGTTCCGGATGGTGGCCGTGCTGACGCCGCGCCCCTCCAGGATCCTCGCGTTCCGCGGGCTGGAAAGCGTGAGCACCAGGGTTTCGTCCTCCTCGGTCTCGCTGTCCCCGAGGACGGTGACCTCGATCGGCGCCACGGCGGCGCCTGCGGGAACGCTGATGGTGCCGGACCGCGCATGGGGGGACCGCACGGAGTAGTCGCCTCCCGCCGCGCCCCCGCCGTGGGTCGCAGTGCCGGTCAGGGCGTAGTCCCAGGCGTAGGTGACGCCGTCCCGGACGGCGCCCTCCAGCACCAGGCCGAACGCGACCGTCGACTCCGTGCCGGGGCCCCCCTCGTTCACGACCACCTGCCGCTCATCGACGTAGAGGTACACGTGTTCGTTGTTCCAGATCGCCCCTTCCGCCGAAGAGGCGCCCAGCGTCACCAGGCCCGAGGACGACCGCGGTATCGACAGTGTCACCACCACCGTCTCCTGCAGCTCGCCCACCGCGTTGTCCACCGTCGCCAGGGCGACCGTCTTCCGGGTCTCTCCCGGCGCGAAGGTCACCGAACCGCCGCCCGGGTCCGTGCCGTAGTCCTCGCCTTCCGTTGCCGTGCCGCCCAGGGTGTAGGACACGGTGATCTCCCGCGAACTCATCCTGCTCAGCACCACCGGGAACGCCAGGTCGCCGGCGCCCTCGATGACCGCCGCTCCCGGCGCCTCGACCGACGCCTCCGGCGGGTCGTCCTGGTCCTGGATGGTCACCGTGGCCGAGGAGGTGCCTATCGCCACCACCACCGTTTCATCCTCCTCGTCCACGTCGTCGGGATGCGTGCGCAACCACAACCGCCGCCGGCTCTGGCCCGCCTCGAAAGTCACGCGCTCGCTCTGGCGGCTGGTGTCGTGATTCCGGGCGTGGTAGTCGCCGTTTTTCGTCGCCGTGCCCCCGAAGGAGGCGTCGAAGGTTTCCCTGGACGAGGTGTCGATCCGGTCGATCTCGACGTAGGTGTCAAACCCCTCCCTCACGGTCCCCGTCCCGACCGGCGACACCGTCGGCTCGTCGTCCCGGATGATCCCCTCGGCGGTGGCCGCGCCCAGCGTCGCCAGACCGGAGGCCGGCGCCGCCAGCGTCGCCTCCACCGTCTCGTCCGGCTCGTGCACGAAGTCGTCGACGGTCAGCAGCGTGATGGCCCCGTCCTCGTCGCCCGGCTCGAAAACCACCGTCCCTGGGGGGGGGGCCGTGTAGTCCGTCACCGCGTCCGCGGTGCCGCCCAGGGTGTAGGGCACGGTGATCCGCCGCGAACTCGGATGGGACAGCCTCACCGGAAACACCAGGCTCCCGTTGCCCTCGATAACCGCCGATTCCGGCGCCTCGACCGACACCACAGGCGGGTCGTCCCGGTCGGCGATGGTCGCGCTGGCTGAAACCCCGCCGATCGCCAGCTCCACCGCCTCGTCCGGCTCGTCGATGTTGTCGTCCGTCACGGCCAGCGCGACCGTCTTCCGGGTCTCCCCCGGCGCGAAGGTCACCGCGCCGCCGCCCGGATCCGTGTAGTCCGCGCCCGCCGTCGCCGTGCCCGACAGCCTGTACGGCACGGTCACCGTCCGCAGGATCCCGGCGCTCAGCGTCACCGTGAACACCACTTCCGCTCCCGCGTTTTCGGCCACCGCCGATCCCGGCGCCTCGACCGAGAACGTCAGGTCGTTGTCCCGGATCGTCCTGCGGATCACCGTCGGCCTGTTGACGTCGGAGCTGGGCCGCACGTCCTTCGCGCGCTCCGACGACGACAGCGACAGGGTCACCGACACCCTCTCCTCCCACTCGACCAGGTCGTCGTCCGTCACGGCCAGCGCGATCGGCTTCCGGGTCTCCCCCGGCGCGAACGTCACCGCGCCGCCGCCCGGGTCCGTGTAGTCCGCGCCCGCCGTCGCCGTGCCGCCCAGGACGTACATGACCGTCACCGGCCGCGAATTGCCCGGCTCCAGACGCACCGAATAGCGCAGGCTGAAGCCGTCGCCCTCGGTGACCGTGGCGTCGACCGGGAAGCGGCCGTCGGGCTCGCCCAGGATGTTCACGAGATGCACCCGCGACGTCGGCTCGTCGTCGGTGACGGTTGCCGTGGCCGAGTCGGAGTCCGCGTCCAGCACCGCCAGGCCGGAAGGCGCCTCCGTCAGCGCGACTTCCACCGTCTCCGAATCCGGCTCGTTCAACGGGTCGTCGACGGTCGCCAGGGTGATCGTCTTCCGGGTCTCCCCCGGCGCGAAGGTCACCGTGCCGCCGCCCGGGTCCGTCGCGTAGTCCTCGCCTTCCGTCGCCGTGCCGCCGAGGGCGTAGGACACGGCGATCTCCCGCGAACTCCTCCTGCTCAGCGCCACCGGGAACACGAGGTCGCCGTCGCCCTCGGTCACCGCCGCTTCCGGCGCCTCGACCGACACCTCCGGCGGGTCGTCCTGGTCGGCGATGGTCAGCGTGACCGAGGAGGTGCCTATCGACACCACCACCGTTTCGTCCTCCTCGTCCACGTCGTCGTCCTTCATGATCAGCGTCAACTGCCGCTCATCCTCACCCGCATCGAAAGTCACGCTGTCGACATGGCCGGGCCGCCGCCGGTCCAGGGTGGCCACGTAGTCGTCGCCCGCCGTCGCCGAGCCCCCGAAGACGAGCTGGAGCGTTTCCCTGGACGAGGTGTCGACCCGCCTGACCCGGACCAGGCCGTCGAATCCCTCCCTCACGGGCCCCGTCCCGTTTCGCGACACCGTCGGCTCGTCGTTCCGGATCGTGCCGGTGCCGGTCGCCGACGGGATCGCCGCGGTGGCGGTGAGGTTCGTGAACGTGACCTCCACCGTCTCGTCCTTCTCGGCCTCGGTGTCGCCGTTGACCGTCACGCTGACCGTCCTCTCCGTCTCGCCGGGCGCGAACGCGACCTTGCTGTCGGCGGGAACCGCCGCGAAGTCGGTTCCGGCGTCCGCCGTGCCGCCGGTGACGCCGTAGCCGATCTCGATGGTCTGGTGCGACGGCGGGGCCAGCGTCACCGCGAATTCGAGTTCCGTCGTGCCGCTGTCGCCCTCGGTGACGGTCGGCGCGCCGATCGTGAGCCTGTGGTCGTCGTTCCGGATCGTGCCGGTGCCGGTCGCCTCGTCCCCGCCGGAGGTGACGTGACGGTCGATGGGATCGCGCACGGTGGCCGTGACCGTCACCGTTTCGTCGTCCTCGACATCGTCGTCGCCGCTGACCGTGGCCGGGATCGTCTTTTCGGTTTGGCCCGGCGTGAACACGAGCGTGCCGGAGGCCGGTCCCGTGTAGTCGGCACCGGCGTCGGCGGTGCCGCCCAGGGTGTAGCCGACCATCACCCGCCAGCCCTGCAACGGATTGCTCAGTCTCGCGACGAGGGGGAGATCCGCGCTTTCGGTCGGTTGCCCCTCGCTCACGCTTGGCGAATCGACCGACAGCGTGTAGCGGTCCTCGCTGAAAATCCAGAAAACCCAGCCGGTGACGGAAACACCATCTATTTCCACGTCCACCTCCGGCGAGGATGCGGACTCGTTGCGTATGAAGAGGTAAAAGAATTGCTTGTCCTCGACGATACTGTCATCGAGGATCGCGACCTCGACCGTTTTCTCCGTCTCGCCGGGCGCGAAGGTGAGGGTGCCGCTCGCCGGCCGGTAGTCCTCGCCGCTTTGCGCGGCGTTCTGCAGGAGCCCTAACTCGGTCGTCTCGTAATCGACCGTCACCGGGACGCCCGCCGGCGGGTCCAGCGCCACCGTGAACGTGGCGGGCACGTTGCCGTTGTCGGGGTGGTTCTCGTACCCGTCCGAAGTGCTGATCGAAATCCGGACGGGGCCTTCGTCGTCGTCCTCGACGGTCACCGTGGCCGTGGCCGCGCCCACCGTCAGCGTCACCGTCTCGTCCGGCTCGACCAGGTCGTCGTCCAGAAGCTGGACCGAGATCGCCCTGACTGGCCAGCCCGCCGGAAGCGTCACCTTCCCCTTGACCTCCCCGTCCACGATGGCGACGTCCGACAAATCGGTGTTGATCGGTTTCCTGTAGTCCGCGCCCGCCGTGGCCGTGCCCCCCAAGGTGAAG
This sequence comes from Alphaproteobacteria bacterium, assembly GCA_965214975.1. Lineage (GTDB taxonomy): Bacteria > Pseudomonadota > Alphaproteobacteria > MPNO01 > UBA830 > JAJEBT01. Next base: position 2,141,329 of record OZ244055.1, on the reverse strand, counting down.
TCGAACGTTTCATCCCGCGAGGTGTCGCTCCGCTCCACGAAGAAAACGATTCTCGGTGGCCGCCCGTTGTCCCCCAAGTCTCCCTCGTTCACGGTGTTCCCCTGCTCGGGTTCGTCCACGGCGATGGACAGACCGGATTGCGCGTTCGCCGAGGCGGCGCCAAGCACGAAGGCAAGCCCGACAAGCGGCATCCACGCGGAGGCGCCCGGTCCGCCCGGAAGCCCGCGATGCCGTGCGCGGGATTCCCGCCCGGTCAGCCCCGCTTCGGGGGCGGGCAGGCCCTTCTTCACCCCATGGGGGGGGGGGCGTACAGGAAGGAGGAGGTGCCCCCCTCTCCGCGCGCGGATGCGGGAGCGGGAGGGCGGGACGAAGCGCCGTGGCGCGGAGGATCCGGCCCCGGCGTGACGGCGGCGGCGGCGGCCGTGCCGGCCAGGATGGCCGGACCGCCGCCCGCCGAACGCCTCCGGAGCGGCCGGAGCCCCTTCACCAACCCGCCGGACGGACACCGCTCCGGTGAGCGGCCTGTCTTCGCGACGGTCCACGAACCTCTCGTGCACCGCGGCTGAAGCGTCCGGTCCGGCGGCGCCATCACATTCGCCGTCGGCGGCGAAGTCGTCCGCGGACGACGGGGGAAAGGGCGGGACGGTTTCCCGGACCGGCACGGGCCGGAGGCGGCCCCGGCGGCGATCGCGGTGTCGCGCAATGCCTCGCGCGTCCGGCGCTGCCGCAGGGGCGGCCGAGGCGACGCCGCACGATGCCCGCGGTGCGCCGCGCCGGCGCCGCACCTGCCGGTGGCCGTGGGCGGTGATCGCGGAAACCCGCCATCCGGAAGCCCTCTGGCATCAACAATGCCCGTTCATTTTTTCAGCGACCGGCGCCGTGTCAAGCCCGTTTCGGGAAAATTCTTTCGTCGTGTTCCTGTCGTGACCGGGCGCCGGCGGCGGGTGCGGATCCGCCTGCCGCGCGACCGGGACCGGCTTCCCGGGGCCGAACCGGCGCTCGGACGGCGAAACGGATCCCGAACGACCCGCCGGACAGGCCCGGTTCACCCGTCGCCGGACAGGAAAGGGCCCTGGCGTTCACGACGGGGCTGGAGGTCGTGAAGGTCGGGGACGGGAGCCTCGAGCGTCTCCGCGCGAGCGGACGCCGGCGAGCGACTCCGCGCCGCCGGCTCGCGTTCGCCCGGGAGGCCCCGCGACGGGCCATGGCGCCGGAACATGGCGCAAACCCTTCGGCATGTCATGCACCCGGCGGAATCAACGTCTCTTTCCCGAAACCTCGGTGGAACACGGGCCTGACGGATCGCGGCACAGGGCGACGATCTCCCGGTACGGAACGGACCGGAGACCGCGGAGCTCCCTGAGCGCCCGGGGCATTGTTCCCGCGGCCTTCGGATCGAACTCGCGCAATTCGCGTTCGCGGGACTCGATGGCGTCGGGAAGGCGGAACCGGCGCATTGCGAGCAGGTGGTCCATGACGTCGCCCACGGTCGCGCCGTCCCGCAGCTCGATCAGCCTGTCCATGGCCTCGGGCCACCCCATGGTGTTCCCGGAAGGGCTGCTCGCCGGCACGTTCGATCCCAGGGCGCGGGACATCTCGCGGTACTTCCGCCAGCGGTCCGCCTCGCCCTTCCGCGAGTGAAACGCCTCGCAGGCCGGCTCCAGGACGTCGGCGAAGTACGCGATATGCGGATGCTCACTGGCGGTGAAGGATCGGTGGAAGGCGAACACGTCGGGAATGCCGGGATATCCCTGCTCGCGGGCCCGGAGGCGGTTGCGGCGCGCCTCGCGCCGGTCACGCACGCCGTCCACGAATGCCACGACGACTACGCCGATCATGCACACGCCGACGAAGACGCCGGGGAGCACGAGGAAAAAGGGGGGCTCGGACCAGTCCACGCCGAAGAACAGCAGGAGCGCGAACCCGGCTATCAGGACGACTGCGCCTGCAGGGCCGCGATCCTCAAGGAACCAAGCGACGCAGATTATGGCCGCGATGACAAGCAGGAGCGCTAACAGGCCCACGAGGGGTGGCTGGCCGCTGAGCACTGTCCGGCCCGGGAGGCTTACGGGAGCCCGCCGCAGACGGCGGCGCGGTCCCCGGGGTCGGCCGCGACGGCGCTGCCGGGCGGTGTCCGGTCGCACGGCGCCTCAAGCGCGTCGGCGGCCTCGAGCGGACCGGGGTCGCCGCCTCGGTCGGGGATGTCGCGGCAACGTTCCGGGCGGGTCGTCGGGAGTCTCCGACGGCGCCGGCACGGGGTCGCGCCGGCGGGCCTGCCGACCGTCCCGCCGACGGCGGCCGGCGCGCCCGCGGTTCGCCCCGACCGGGCGGCGGACGGCTTCCGCCGCCGGAGCGGCGGCGCGGGCGGACACGGGCTTCTCAGGCGCCCTTGCCGTTGTAGCGCAGCACCAGGCACGTGATGTCGTCCGACTGCTCGGCCTCGCCGACGAACTCCCCGACCGCCACGGTGACGTTTCCGATCACGGTGTCGACCGAGGAGCCCGGGCCGACCGACAGGACGCTCTCGAGGCGGCTCTCGTTGAACATCTCGCCCTTGGCGTTCATCGCCTCCGAAATGCCGTCGGTGTACATGAACAGCGTGTCCCCGAGGCCGAGATTGAGGGTTCTCTCCTCGTACTCCAGTTCCGGCATGATGCCGACCGCGACGCCGTCGGTCAGCGGCAGCGTCTCGATGTCGGAGTTGCGCCGGATGAGAAACGGCGCGTTGTGGCCCGCGTTGGCGTAGGTGAGCTCCCCCGTCGCCGGATCCAGGATGCCGTAGAACAGTGTCACGAACAGGTCGTGCGGGTTCTCCGAGGAGATCCTGTCGTTGACCGCGCGGATGCACTCGCTGGCTCCCTCGATCTCCTGCGCCGTGCTGCGCATCACCGTTCTCGTGATCGCCATGAAGAACGCCGCCGCCACGCCCTTGCCCGCAACGTCGGCGATCACCAGCCCCAGCCGGCCGTCCGGCAGCGTGAAGTAGTCGTAGAAGTCGCCCGCCATCTCGCGCGCCGGCGTCATCACCGCGTCCCCGGAGTACGCGGCGTCCATCGGGAGATTCTTGGGCAGGATCGCGTGCTGCAGCGAGTGCGCCGCCGCGAGCTCCTCCTCCATCCGGCGGTTGGCCTCGTCGAGCAGCGCGTTCTTCCGCTCGAGATCCTGCGTGCGCTCGGCGACCAGCGCCTCCAGGTGCTCGCGCCGCGCCTGGACCTCGCGGGCCATGGTCTGGAACGTGCGGATCAGCCCCCCGAGCTCGTCGCGGCGGTCCCCGAAGGGATCCAGCGCGTCCGGCGCGAAGTCGCCGCGGTCCATCTCGACGGCCGCCCGGGTCAGCGCGGCGACGGGCCGCGTGATCCTGCGCGCCGACAGGGTCGCGGTCACCGCGCCGATCAGGAAGGCCGCCAGGGCCGCCGCCAGCCCGAGCGCGACGTAGTCCTCCAGGAGCCGGTCCAGGCGGTCGCGCGGCATGTGGATGACGGCGACTCCGGTGGCGACGCCGCCCCGGTCCAGGATCGGCGCCGCGACGTGCAGCGCGCTGTCGCTCAGGAACGACTGCGCGGCCCCCCGGACCACCCGGCCCGCGAGCGACCTGTCGGCCGGCCCGAACTCCGGGCGCTCGGCGCCCCGGGGCAGGTTGGCGGCCACCGCCGCGGCGACGTTGAACGAATCGTCGACCACCCAGATGGCCCGGATGCCGCGCTGGGCCGCCAGCGAGTCCAGGGCCGCCACGAGGCCGACCGCCGCGCCCAGGTTGGTGGTCCTGTCGGCGCGGCTGCCGACGAGAACCGACCGCCCCTCCCGGCTGCGGACGCCGATGTAGCGCATCGGGGCCTCCAGCCCGTCCCTCGGCATGGACCGGAAGAAGACGGAATGGCGCCGCCCCGAGACCAGCGCGCGCAGCACCGCGCCGTCGATCTCGTCGAGCGGGATCCCGGGGCCGGTATAGCCCAGCCCGTCGATCGCGCGCGCCTTCGGAACGCCGTTCCCGTCCAGCACCCAGACGTCGTCGACGGCGCTGTTGGCGGTGATCTCCGCGAGCTCGACGGCGAGCGCCCGGCTGTCGCCGGCCAGCACGTCGGAGATGTGGGCCAGCGCCATCGCCTGGGCCTCGTTCTCCGACGCGACGACCTGGTGGATCTCGGCGGCGACCAGCCCCGCCCTGTTGGCCTCGCGCGCGATCAGGCCGGCGACCAGCCGCGCCTGGTTCTCGGCCTGGTCGATCAGCGCGTTCCGCGCCAGCAGGCCCATCGCCACCGTCACGCCGACGATCGCGACGCCGACCGACGCGGTGACGATCAGGATGAGATGCCGGGACAGGCTCGCGCTCCGGTCGCCGCGGGTCACGTGCGCGATGCGCATCACGAGCGTGACGACGCCCGCGAACGCGAGGAACCAGCCCATCGCGTAGAGGTAGACCCAGAACGAGAGCCGGGGCTGGCCCAGCGCCGCGATCACGGTGTCCACCCGGAAGACCAGCTCGGGCACGCCGATGACCGAGGCGGTCGCGGAGGCCATGACGATGACCAGGAAGTAGTTGGTCCAGGACGGCAGGAACAGCATCGCCTCGGCGATCCGCCCGTGCCTGAGATGGCGCACCGCCGCGAGGGCGTTGTCGGACACGAATCCCGCGACCGCGATCGAGAGCGCGAGCGAGGCCTTCAGCCACACCGGAACCGGCACCACGGCGCCGAAGAGATGGAAGCTCGACGGCACGATGTAGGCGAGATAGAACAGCATCACGAAGGTCGGCGCGCTGGCGGCGAGCACCGTCAGCGCGTTTCCTCCCTGGCTCAGCCGGCGCGCGCCGCCGCCGCGCATCAGCGCGAGCCCCGCGCCGAGCGCGGTGCCGATCGCCATCGCGACCAGCGACACCAGCATGTTCCAGCCGAAGCCGACCGCGAGGTAGGGCGTCCAGGTGATCAGGATGTCGACGACGTCGGGCATCGCTACGACCGCTGCGCCCTGCGCTCCCAGCCGCGGAGCAGCCAGATGGTGGCGAAGACCAGGACGAAGTAGCAGACCAGGAGCATGTTCATGATCACGCCGTCGTTGCCCTTCTCGGCGATGATCGCGACGCTGGCGTGCACCAGCTCGGGCAGGGCCAGGGTGCTCGCCATGCCGGTCGCCTTGACGATGTTGACCGAATTGCCCGCGATCGCGGCCTGGCACAGGTCGAACGCCCGGCGGAACTCGGAGAGGGAGAAGCCGAGCGGGCGCCCGTCGCGGGTCGCCACGTCCGCCGCGAGCGAGAACGACACCGCGTTGCTCGACGCGGCGTAGAGCGACAGCACGACGGCCGCGAGCGAGAACGCGTCGAGCGTGAACCCGTAGGCGAACAGGATGCCCCCGATGCCGAAGAAGACGACGTAGAGCTGCAGCAGCGGGGGCGTCATCCGGAGCACGGCGCAGAAGGCGTGCAGGAACGGGGCCGCGACGGGGATCCGCCAGTGCATCACCCACCCGAACAGCGCCCCGAGCACGATGCTCCCGATCACGGTCGAGACCGAGAGCGCGACCGTCAGCAGCAGGCCGCGGAGAAACCTGCTCCGGTCGAGGGGGTCGTAGACCGGGCTGAGATCGAGCCCGGTCGATTCCTTGAACGCCATGGACATCGCGGCGAGGCCGCCGACTTCCTGGCTCGCGACGAGCGCGCGTTCGCGGCACTCGAGCGGCCAGCTGCCGGACCCGTCGCGGCGGCAGACGAGATTGCCGGCGCCGTCCCTCCGCTGCCAGATCTCGCGGGCGCGGCGGAGATAGGGCGACGGCGGCAGCTTCCACTTCCTCTCCAGCTCCTGGAGATGGCCGTTGCGGTGCCAGAACGCGATCCTGTCGCCCAGCAGGCGGTCCAGGCGCCCCCCGGCCTCCTCCTTGGCCACGGCGACCGCCCACGGCGCGACGAAGCGCGTCGGCAGCGTCACGCCGAAGCCGTTCCATTCCCCCGTCGCCAGCGCGCTCAGGAGATTGACCTCGTCGTACAGCCAGCCGACGCAGTGGCCGTTGCGCAGGGCCAGCGCCGCCTCGCGCGTCGTGTTGAGGGAGACCGTCTCCACCAGCAGGCGCTCGCTGGCCAGACGGTTCCACAGCGAGCCCTGCACGCTGCACAGCGTCCGGCCGCGCAGGCCCTCCCAGCTGGCGATGCCGGAGTCCGTCCGCATCAGGACGTTGGCGCCGTCGCCGTAGTACTGGGGCTCGACCATGGTGACGAGCCGGCGGCGGCTGAGATTGTCGCCCAGGGTCGCGACCACCACGTCCACGTCGCCCCGCGCGAGCTTCTGCAGCCGGTTCGCGGTCGTCACCGGAACCAGCCGGGCCGGCACGCCCACCGCTTCCGCCAGGCCGCGCGCCACGTCGACGTCGTAGCCCACCAGCCGGCCGGCGTCGTCGCGCACGCCGAAGGGGTGGTAGTCCCCCTTCACGCCGACGACCACGTGGCCCCGCGCGCGGATCTCGTCCAGGCGGTCCGCCGCCGCCGGCGCCGCGGCCGCCATCCAGGCGGCGGCCGCCAGCAGCAGGAGGCCGGCGCCGGAGGCCCGGCGGCGCCCGCCGGCCGCGGTCGGCGAACGGACGCCGCTCACGGCCGGGCCACGATGAGAAAGCCGTACCCGCCGGCCGCGGGCACGGCCTCGCAGGCCAGGTCGTCCAGGCAGCCCAGCAGCCGGTTCCTCACCACCGCGGTCTCCGGGAGCAGGCTTTCCGGCTCCATGCTCGCGACCTGGAAGCCGGCGCCCGCCAGCTCCGACCGGGCCTCGGGCGGCGAGAACAGGTGGTAGAACATCTCGATGGTTCCGGCGCGCGACCGGCGTTCGTAGAGAATGTCGCCCGGCTCCAGGGTTCCCTCCCGCACCAGCGGCGCCGCCCGGCGCTGTTCCGCGTGGAACCGCCGCCTGGCGTTGGGCAGGCTGAGAACCAAGGCGCCTTCCGGCCCGAGCATCTCGCGTATCGCGCCCAGCAGGCTCACGCGCTGCGTCCGCCCCGACACGTGGGCGACGACGCCGAACGCGAGGAAGACGAGATCGAATCCGTGCCGGAACGCGGCGACCATCTCGTCGAGCCCCCCGTTCCGGACGTCCAGCCGCCCGTCGTCGACGAAACGCCGCAGGCGCCCGGCCAGCATGCGGCACGCCGCCGGGCACACGTCGTAGGCCACGCCGGTGGCCCCGGTGCTCTCCAGCAGCGACGACGTGTAGCGTCCGGTCCCGGCGCCGAAATCCATGAAGCGCCCCCCGGCCGGCATCAGGCGCAGGAGCCTCCGGAGCGTGCGCCGGTTCGGCGCCGGATAGCGGCGGTCGTAGAGCCCCGAGGAGATGTAGGCGTCGTAGCTGTCGGACATGTCCGGCACCGCGGCCCCGGGCGCGGGCGCGCCGGCGTCCGCGGCGTCGCTAAGGCTGCAGGGCACGGCGATCGTCTCTCCGTTGGCCTCGCCGAAACGCAGGCGCCATCGTCGCCGTCCTCGCCCTGGCGGCACCGTCGGCTCCGCTCCATTGTTGACAATTGCGATCCGAAGGTCAAATTGCAAGCATCCGCGGAGGCGCCGCCGCGCGGCCGGAGCGGCTTCCGGCCGCGCGGGCGCCCGCGAGCCGGGCGAGGCGGCGGCCGGACCGGCGACCGAGGGGAGGAACCGGGTTTGAGGCGGCGAGACAAGATGCGCCTGCGCGCGCTGCCGGCGGCCGCGGCCGTGGCGGCGGCCGTGGCGGCGGCCGGCGGTTCCGGGCCGGTCGCGGCGACGAGCGTCCTCGACCGGGTCGCCCGCGACGGGGTGATCCGCGCCGGGACGAGGGCCAACGCGGCGCCCTTCGCGCAGAGGACGGCCTCCGGCGGGTTCGAGGGGTTTTCCGTCGACCTGCTCGAGGAGATCCGCGCCTTCGCCGAGAAGGAGGTGAAGCGGCCCGTCAGGGTCGACCTCTCCGAGGTCACGCCGAGCGACCGCCTCGAGCGCGTCGCCAAGGGCGAGCTCGACATCGTCTGCGGAATCACGACGCCGACCTGGGACCGGGAGACCCTGGTGGATTTCTCGCTCCCCTTCTTCCGCGACGGCACGCGGGTGATGGTGTACCGCGGGAAGACCGGCGAGATCCTCGACATCGGGCTCCTGAAGATCGGCGTCGTCATGAACACGACCACCGTGGACGTGCTCCGGGACCGCCTGCCGGCCGCCACCCTCCGCGAATATCCCGACATGGGCGCGGCGATCCGCGGGCTGGAGAAGAGCGAGGTCGACGGCGTCGCCAATGTCGGGGTGGTGCTGCTCGGGCTGGCCGAACGGAGCGAGCCCCGGCGCAGCGTCGTGCTGCTGCCGAGAACCCGCCCGCTGGCGACCGAGACCCTTGCCTGCGTCCTTCCCCAGGACGACAGCCGCTGGCGGGATCTGGTCAACCGGACGCTGATCGACATGTTCGTCCAGGTCGCGGAGTTCAAGGGGCGCTACGAGCGGGTCTACAGCCGCTGGTTCGGCCGCAACGGGAAGCTCTTCTACCCGCTCGACCGGTCGACGCGGAACTATCTGGCCGAAATCTCCATCTGGACGCGATAGGCGACCCGGCCCGGCGGAGCGGCGCCCGCCCGCGCCGGGGATCCCCCGGCCGCGCGGGATTCCCTCCGGGCGGACGGGCCGCGCGCTCCCGCGGGCCCTTCCCGGCCGGGGACGCGTCGCGGCGCCGGCCGTCTCCGGTTGCGGATCACTCCCTTCCCCGGCGTTCCCGGCGCGACGGCATCGGGATCTCCCGGCTCCCGGGGTGCCGCGCGCGGGTTTCCGGACACTGCGGGATGCCGCCCCCTCCTTGCGGCAACGGCGGGCCGGATGCCGTCTCGGAAGGGCGCCCGGCGCCTGTCTGCGGAACCGGCGGCGAGGCTGCGGAACCCGGCCACACGGTCGCCGTCGCGGACGACACAGGTGCGCGCTCCGCCCCTGGCTTCGTCCAGCCGGGCCTTGCGCCGGAGCCGGGAGGCGCGGGCGAGGACGCCGGAGGAGAACCGCGGGACGTCGTGGCGGGAAACGATCAGCTCCGGCGGTCCTGTCGGTCCCGCCGGGGCCGGCGCGCGTAACGCGCCTTGACGGCGGGGTCGATCTCCACCGGCGCGTCGAGCGCGGCGACGAAATCGTCCCAGGCATCGTCGTCGAGGGTGATAACGGGGCGCTCGTTCAGGATCTCGAGTGCCGCCGCCTCGCTCGAGCGAAGCACGAATTCGGTGCGACTGACGCCCCGGATCGCGGCAGCCCGGTCGATGACGGCCAGGCGCTCGCTGGACGTGCGAAAGTTTACCTGAGGCATGCCTGTCTTCTTCGTCCGGAGCGTGCGGTAACGTTGTTCTGGCGTGGCGGGTATGGCGTGTGTACTGAACTGCGGCAAACTGCCGAAGCGGGACCATCCCGCGCTGGCCGGCCATTCGCTCCAGGCGGTCCCGTCCGGGCCGTCACCGCGGTCCGCCGGATCCGGGGGCGCCACCGGCCGGCCGGGTCCGGCCCGGATCCCGTCATCCGGGTGATCGGGCCGGTCCGGGCGCGGGACAGGGCCTGGCCGGTTGCACGCGCCCAAGGTTCCCGCGGAACCGAATCTGGGCTATAGAGGGACGTTCCGGTCCCGACCTTCCAGGCGACAGGTGTGATGCTCCGTCGCGACACCGTCATCCGCGTCCTGCTGTGCTGCGCGCTGGCCCTGCCGGCCGCGGTCCCCGGGTTCGCCCAGACCAGCCACCGCATCGCCGCTGTCGTCAACGACTCCGTCATCACCCTCCACGACCTCGAATCGCGCCTCGGCCTCGTCATCCTCTTCGCCGGCCGGCAGGACACCGGGAACGTCCGCCGACGGCTCCGGGGGTCGGTGCTCCGGACGCTTGTCGAGGAGCAGCTCAAGCTCCAGGAGGCCGAACGCGGCGGAGTGGCGGTGAGCCGGCGCGAGGTCGACCGCGAGATCGCGGATTTCGAGAGACGCCGGAATCTCGCGGAAGGCCGGCTCGACGCGCTTCTCTCGCGCAGCAACGTTCCCAGGAGCACGCTCGCCGGCCAGATGCGCGCCGAGATCGCCTGGGCGAAGCTGGTGCGGCGCCGCTTCGTTCCGCGGATCGCCATCGGCGAGGACGAGATCCAGGAGGAGATCGACCACGCCGCGGCGCGCCGCGGCCGGGCCGAATACCATCTCGAGGAGATCGTGCTCCAGGTCGACCGGCCGGCCGAGGACGCCGGGATCCGCGCCGCCGCGGAGCGGCTGGTCGAGGAGATCCGGGGCGGCGCGCGCTTCGCGGCGCTGGCCCGGCAGTTCTCGCAGAGCGCGAGTGCGGCCGTGGGCGGAAATCTCGGCTGGATCGACCGGTCCGCGCTCGGCGGCGCGGTCGGCGACGCGGTCGCCGGCATGGCCGACGGCGAGGTCTCGGAGCCGATCCGGACTCCCGACGGATGGCGCATCCTGCGCCTCGTCGGCCGGCGCGCGATCGCCGGGGCGGCCGGCGGGGATCTCGTCTCGCTGAGCCGGCTCGTCCTGCCGCTTCCGCCCGGGGCCGGCGACGCGGAGGCCGGGGAACGGACGGAACGCGTGCGCGGCATCGTCCGGAACGCCGCCGGCTGCGGCGATCTCGACCGGCTCGCCCGGGAGGCCGGCGCCCGGATCTCCGAGCTCCGGGACGTCCGCGAAGGCGATCTCGCGCCGGCGCTGCGCGCGCTGGTCGGCGATCTCCCGGCCGGCGCCGCCAGCGCTCCGGCGCGCACGCCGGAGGGCGTCGCGACGGTGATGGTGTGCGCGCGGGAGAGGCGGCAGGCCGCGCCGCCCGACCGCCAGGCCGTCGCCAACCGCCTGATGCAGCGGCGGCTTTCGCTCATGGCGCGCCGGCACCTCAGGAACCTCAGGCTGTCGGCGGTGATCGACGTGCGGGTCTGAACCGTGCCCGCGGAACCGCCGATCGCCGTGACCATGGGGGATCCGGCCGGCATCGGCGGGGAGATCGCCCTCAAGGCCTGGCGCGACCACCGCGACGGCCTGCCGCGGTTCTTCATGCTCGACGATCCCGAGCGGCTGCGCCGGCTCGGCCTGGAGACCGGCCTCGAGTGCCCGGTCCGGAGCATCGGGTCGGCGGACGAGACGGCCGCCGTCTTCGACGGCGCCCTGCCCGTCCTGCCGCTGGAGGGCAAGGTCGACTGCCGGCCGGGCGGCGACGGCGGGCGCTGGAGCGCGAGCACGGTCGAGGCGGTCGACCGCGCCATGGACGAGACCGTGGCCGGGCGCGCCGCGGCGATGGTGACCAACCCGGCGGCGAAGGCGAGTTTCGGCGCCGCCGGCCGCGGCGCGGCGGGGCACACCGAGCATCTCGGCCGGCGGGCCGGACTCGCCCGGCCCCCGGTCATGCTTCTCGCCGGGCCGCGCCTGAAAGTGGTGCCGGTCACCGTCCACCTCCCGCTCGCCGAGGCGGTCCGGGCCCTCACCGCGGACGCGGTCGCGCACGCGCTGCGCGCGGCATGGCGGTCGATGCGGACGGATTTCGGGATCGCGGAGCCGCGGATCGCGGTCGCCGGGCTCAACCCCCACGCGGGGGAGGGCGGGCTGATGGGCCGCGAGGAAGCCGACGTGATCGCGCCGGCCGTCGCGCGGATGCGCGCCGAGGGGATGGAGATCGCGGGCCCGCTCGCGGCCGATTCGATGTTCCACGCCGGCGCGCGCGCGCGCTACGACGTCGCGGTTTGCATGTACCACGACCAGGCGCTGGTCCCGCTGAAGACGCTGGATTTCGACGAGGGCGTGAACGTCACGCTCGGTCTTCCGTTCGTCCGCACGTCGCCGGATCACGGCACGGCCCGCGACATCGCCGGCACCGGCATCGCCAACCCCTCGAGTCTCGTCGCGGCGATACGGACCGCGCGCGAGATCTCCGAATGCCGGCGGCGGGCGGGCCGCGCGCCGGGCGGCGGCGCGGAACGGACCGGCGGTTGAGCCCCGCGGCGTCCCTGGCCGGCCTCCCGCCGCTTCGCGACACGATCGCGGCGCACGGGCTGTCGGCCCGCCGTTCGCTCGGCCAGCATTTCCTGCTCGATCTCAACGTCGCCCGCCGCATCGCGCGGGCGGCAGCGCCGTTCGCGGACGTGACGGTCCTCGAGATCGGGCCGGGGCCTGGCGGGCTGACCCGCGCCCTTCTCGAGGCGGGCGCCGAACGGGTGGTCGCCGTCGAGAAGGACCGCCGCTTCCTCCCGGCGCTCGGCGAGATCGCCGCCGCCTCCGGCGGACGGCTCGAGGTCGTCGAGGGCGACGCGCTCGCCGTGGATCCGGCGCGGCTCGCCCCGGGGCCGCGGGCGCTCAGGGCCGTCGCCAACCTTCCCTACAACGTCGCGACCGCCCTTCTCGGGCGATGGCTGGATTCGCTGGCGCTTTTCGACCGCCTCGTGCTTACGTTCCAGAAGGAGGTCGCCGACAGGATGCTGGCCGCCCCGGGAACCGCGGCCTACGGCCGGCTCTCGGTCGCCGTCCAGTGGCGCTGCGAGGCGACGCGGCTGTTCGACCTGCCGCCGCAGGTCTTCGTGCCGCCGCCCCGGGTCCGCTCGTCCGTGGTCGCGCTCGCGCCGAGGGACGCCACCCTCGGCAGGGCCGATCCGGAGCTGTTCGGCGAGGTCGCCGCCGCGGCGTTCGGCCAGCGGCGGAAGATGCTGAGGACCGCCCTCGGAACGCTCTTCGCGCGGCCGCGCGACGCGCTCGAGCGCTGCGGGATCCCGGAGCGGGCGCGGGCCGGCGAACTCGACACGGCGGCCTACGGCGCGCTCGCGCGCGCCCTGGAGGAGGAACGATCGGCGAACGGGAGGAAATGATGGGGGTTCTTCTGCTCGGGCCCGACGACCTGCAGGGGCTTGTCGGAATGAAGGAGGCGATCGACGCGATCGAGCTGGGCTACCGCGAATCGACGGAGTTTCCGGTGATCAACGCGCCCCGCCGACGCGTCCACTCGCCGGCGGGGGTGCGGGTCTCGAACTTCCCCGGCGGCGTGCACGCGCTCGGCGTCATGGGGGCCCAGGTGCGCGCCGAGCTGGTCGTGCAGGAGGGCGCGAACCAGCGCTACGCCCACCGCGCGCCCCCGGTGCACGTGCTCCACGACTCGTCCACGGGCGAGCTGCTCGCCGTGCTGCTCGGCGAGATCGACGAGCGCACCATCGGCCCCACCAGCCTGATGGCCTTCCGCACGGCGGCCACGAGCGGCATCGGGTTCCGGCACCTGGTGCGCGAGGACGCCTCCTCGGCGGGGCTGTTCGGGACCGCCGGGCAGGCGGCCAACCAGCTGTGGGCGCTCAAGACCGAACGGAGCGGCATCCGCTCGGTGAAGGTCTACGGGCGCGATCCCGCCAACCGCCGGAAATTCGCCGAGACCTGGAGCGGGCGGCTCGATCTGGACATCGCGCCCGTGGACGCGCCCGAGGCGGTGATCGAGGACGTCGACGTGGTGCTGTGCGCCACCAGCACCAACGTCGAGCTGTTCGACGGCGACCGGCTGGAGGCCGGCCAGCACGTCACCGGGATCATCGGCGGCAACAGGCAGCTCGTCGAGGGCGGGTTCCTGCCCCGGCCGCGGCGCGAGATCGACGACGCCACCGCCCGGCGGGCCGACGTCATCGTCACCAACCTCAAGGAGTCCATGGTCTCCGAGGAGCAGGGCGACCTGTACGGGCCGATCCGGGAGGGGCTGATCCGGATCGAGGACGTGCACGAGCTCGGCGATCTCGCGACCGGACGGCATCCGGGCCGGACGTCGGCGGACCAGATCACCTACCACAAGAACAACAACGGCACCGGCTCGTCGGAGATGGCGCTCGCGATGACCGCCTTCCGGCTCGCCCGCGATCGGGGCCGCGGCACGGAGATCGCGCTCGGCTGACCCGTCGGCGGGGGCGCAGCGGCCCCCGGCGACGCGGCCGTCCGCCGAGCCCGCTCCCCGCCCCCGCGAGACCGCCCGTGACGGCCGCCCTCGACGCCACCTGGATCGAGGCCGCGGTCATCTGCGCGACCGCGTTCGTCGCGGGGGTGATGCGCGGCTTCGCGGGTTTCGGCTCGGCGCTCACGATCGTGCCGGTGACCGCGGCGGTCGCGGGGCCGCTGGTCGCGGTGCCGGCGGTGGTGCTGACGCACATCGCGACCGGCCTCCAGCTCCTGCCGGGCGCCCTCCGCTCCGCGGACTGGGGCCGCACGTGGCCGCTGTCGCTGTCGGGAGCGGTCGCGGTGCCCGCGGGCGCCTGGCTCCTGGTGTCCATGGATCCCGAGCACCTGCGGCGCGGCATTTCGCTCCTGATCGTCCTGTTCGCGTTCCTCATGCTCCGCGGCTGGCGCTACACCGGGCGCGTCAACCGTGCGGTCACGGCCGCCGTCGGCGCCGTCGGCGGGGTGGTCTCCGGCGCCGCCATGATCGGCGGGCCCCCGGTGGTGACGTTCCTCCTCGCCGGTCCCCACGGCGCGGCCCAGAACCGCGGGACGATCATCCTGTACTTCCAGTTCACCCAGATCGTCGCCATCGCCATGTACTGGCTCGAGGGCCTTCTGGGGTGGGCGGTGCTGTGGCTCGCGCTTCTCACGGCGCCGTCGCTGATGGCCGGCATGTGGTTCGGCCAGTGGCTGTTCAGCCGCGCGTCCGACGAGATCTTCCGGCGCGTCGCGCTCCTGTTCCTGCTCGCGATCGGCGTGACGACCTTCTTCGTGTGACGGCCTCCTTCGCGCGGGCCCCGGCGCGGGCGTTGAACGCCGCGACGCGCGGTCCCACAATGCCCGCGGACAGGCACGGGGGGACGGTCATGCGCATCGACATCTACACGCACGTGTTTCCGGCGGGGTTCCACGAGCGGATGAGCCGGATCGCGCCCGGTCTCGACAACATCGGCAAGCGCATGCGGTCGGTGCGCGAGCTCCACGACCTCGACGCCCGGTTCCGGGCGATGGATCCGTTCGGGGAGTACCGCCAGATCGTGTCGCTGCCCAACCCGCCGATCGAGGACGTCACCACGCCCGAACAGGGCGTCGAGCTCGCCCGCGTCGCCAACGACGCGATGGCCGAGCTCGTCGAGCGCCACCGCGACCGCTTTCCGGGCTTCGTCGCCGCGCTCGCCATGCACTCGATGGACGAGACCATGGAGGAGCTGCACCGCGCGATCCGCGATCTCGGGGCGGTCGGCGTGCAGATCTTCACCAACGTGGGCGGCAAGCCGCTCGACCGCGCCGAGTTCGCGCCGGTGTTCGCGGCCATGGCCGAGCACGACCTGCCGATCTGGATGCATCCAGCGCGCACGGCGGCGATGGCCGACTACGCGGCCGAGGAACGGTCCCGCTACGAGATCTGGTGGGCGCTCGGCTGGCCCTACGAGACCTCGGCCGCGATGGTGCGCCTGGTGCTGTGGGGCCTGTTCGACCGCCATCCGGACATCAAGATCCTGACCCATCATCTCGGCGGCATGATCCCGTATTTCGAGGGGCGCGTCGGACCCGGCCTCGAGGTGCTCGGCGCCCGCACCTCGGACGAGGACTACTCCGGCGTGCTCGCTTCGCTGGAACGCCCCCACGCGGAATACTTCAGGATGTTCCACGGCGACACCGCGATGTTCGGATCGCATCTCGCCTTCGGGGCCGGCCTGGAGTTCTTCGGCCCCGACCGCGTGGTGTTCTCGACCGACGCGCCGTTCGCCCCGGTGCGCGAGACGTTCGAATCTCTGGAGAGAATGGAGCTCGACGACAATGTCGCCGGAAAGCTCTTCAGGGGGAACGCCGAACGCCTGATGAAGCGCAGCTTCGACTGACGCCGCCCGGGACGGGGCGCCGCCGCTCCGCCGACCGCGGCGCGGAAGGTTCCGGCCCGGCGGCCGCGGCCCGCGGACATGCCATCCATGCGGATCGCGGGGTCGGGGATCCTGCCTGACGGGGATGAAGGGGGAGGCGCCTCCCGGACGCCCGGCCCGGTCGCGACCCCGCTCCCGTCGCCGGGAGGGGCAGTCGAGCGACATGGGGCCGTCCGCACCCCAATGAGACCAGCCATCATGTTGATCCGTCCGGCAGCGGGGGCTACGCTGTAACGGCAACGTGCCGAACCGCGGGACATTCGCCCGTTCGGGCCGTGTCGGCCGGGCGCGACGCGGCCTTCACGGGGCGGCCGGGCCGATCGCGTCTCCATCCGAAGGCAACGGTCGAGGACGACATGGCAAGGTCGGCGAACGGCAACGGCGCCAACATCGGGTTCGAGGCGCGGCTCTGGGCGGCGGCGGACAAGCTGCGCGGCAGCATGGAACCGTCCGACTACAAGCATGTCGTCCTCGGCCTGATCTTCCTCAAGTACATCTCCGACGCCTTCGAAGCCACGCGGACGGGTCTGCTCGCGGAAGAACTGGCCGATCCGGAGGATCCGGAGGAGTATCTCGCCGAGAACGTCTTCTGGGTTCCCGGGGAAGCCCGGTGGTCGCGTCTGCAGGCAAGGGCCAGGCAATCGGCGATCGGCAGGGACATCGACGACGCCATGCTGGCCATCGAGGCCACGAATGCCTCGCTCAAGGGCGTTCTGCCCAAGGACTACGCCCGTCCGGCGCTCAACAAGGCGGTGCTCGGCGAACTGATCGATCTGGTGAGCGGCATCGGCATGGCCGAGGAAGCCGACCGCTCCCGCGACATTCTCGGGCGGGTTTACGAATACTTCCTTGGCGGCTTCGCCGGCGCCGAGGGCAAGCGCGGAGGCGAGTTCTACACGCCGCGTTCGGTCGTCCGGTTGCTCGTCGAGATGCTGAGGCCCTACAAGGGCCGCGTCTACGACCCGTGCTGCGGTTCCGGCGGCATGTTCGTCCAGTCCGAGAGATTCGTCGAGGAGCATGGCGGGCGCATCGGTGACATCGCGGTCTACGGACAGGAGAGCAACTACACGACCTGGCGGCTCGCCAGGATGAACCTTGCGGTGCGCGGGATCGATGCCGATGTCCGCTGGAACAACGAGGGCAGCTTCCACAAGGACGACCTGCCGGACCTCAAGGCCGACTTCATCCTCGCCAATCCGCCGTTCAACGTCTCGGACTGGGGCGGCGACAGGCTCGCCGACGACAGGCGCTGGCGGTACGGCGTCCCGCCGAAGGGCAATGCCAACTTCGCCTGGGTGCAGCACATGGTCCACCATCTGGCGCCGCGCGGCTTCGCCGGCTTCGTGCTCGCGAACGGCTCCATGTCGTCGGCCCAGTCGGGCGAGGGAAAGATCCGCGAGAACCTGATCGAGGCGGGTCTCGTGGACTGCATGGTGGCGCTGCCCGGCCAGCTCTTCTACTCGACCCAGATTCCGGTCTGTCTGTGGTTCCTTGCGCGGGACCGCAAGAACGGCGGGTTCCGCGACCGGCGGGGCGAGATCCTGTTCGTCGACGCCCGCGCGCTCGGGCGCATGGCGGACCGCACCCATCGCGAGCTGACGGACGAGGACATCGCCCGGGTCGTCGACGCCTATCACGCCTGGCGCGGCGAGAGCGACGCCGGCGCCTACGCCGACGTGCCGGGCTTCTGCCGGAGCGCATCGCTCGACGAGGTGCGCAGGCACGGCCACGTGCTCACGCCCGGCCGCTATGTCGGCGCACCGCCGCCCGAGGACGACGGCGAGCCATTCGAGGACAGGATGAAACGGCTCGCCGCGGAACTGCGCGAACAGCAGGCCGAGGGCGCGAAGCTGGACAAGGCCATCGAGGCGAACCTCGAGGCGCTGGGCTTCGGGAAGAGTGCGCCGTGAGCATCGACACGACGTTTCTGCGCCGCTGCATCGGGACGCTGGAACAGGCCTTCGGCAAGATCGGCGAACTCCGGGAGACGGGCGACTTCACCCACGATCTCTACCGCGCCGCCTGCGTCAAGGAGTTCGAGCTGGTTCTGGAACAGAGCGGCAAGCTCCTGAGAAAACGGCTCGCCGCCTTCTTCGCGAGCAACCGGCAGGCGGATCTCCTCGCCTTCAGGGATCTGTTCCGCCACGCCGCCCGACACGGGCTGATCGACGCCGCAGCGGTCGAGCGCTGGCTTGCGTACCGGGACAACCGCATCGACACGGCGCACGACTACGGCGATGGCTTCGCCGAGGCCACGCTGAAGCTGCTGCCGGCGTTCGTGGCCGACGCGAAGGCGCTGGCCGCCATGATCGAGGCGGCGGACGATGGCTGACCGTCTCCATCTTGATCCCGGGCACCGCGGGATGCTCGAGGCGCTGCTGCGGGAACACCTGCCAGAGGCCGAGGTCTGGGCCTATGGCAGCCGCGTGAACGGGAGGAGCCACGACGGAAGCGACCTCGACCTGGTGCTGCGCGGGCCGGGCCTGAAGGAGCTTCAAATCGGGCGACTGGCGGATTTCGAGGAGGCGGTGCGGAATTCGAGAATTCCCTTCCTGGTCGAAGCCCGCGACTGGGCGCACCTGCCGACGCGGTTCCACCGCGAGATCGAGGCGAACTATACGGTGCTGTTGCCTGGTTCCCGTCCCGACGGAACTGCCGACGGGACGGCGGCACCCGTGGTCGTGCCAGAGGAGTGGCGGGATCTTCCGTTTGGCAAGGCGGTACGCATCAACCCCGAGGTGCCCCTGGATCAGGGAGCGACGTACCCGTTCGTTGACATGGCGACAATAAACCCGGGATCTCGCTCCGCGTTCTCAGGAAAGCAACGCGAATTCAAGGGAGGCGGTTCGAGATTCCGGAGTGGCGACACGCTGATGGCCCGCATCACGCCCTGTCTGGAGAACGGCAAGATTGCCCGCTACAAGGCGACAGGTTCCGGCAACGTTGCACACGGCTCGACGGAATTCATCGTCATTCGCGGTCGTTCCCGGATCACGGACAACGATTTCGCCTATTACCTGACACGATGGGAGAAGGTCCGCAATTACGCGATCGGGCAAATGACCGGAACTTCAGGAAGGCAGCGAGTTCCGACGGCTTCCTTGAGGCACTTGGCCGTACCGGTCCCGCCCCTCCCCGAGCAACGCGCCATCGCCCGCATCCTCGGCACGCTGGACGACAGGATCGAGCTGAACCGGCGCATCAACGAGACGCTGGAGGTGCTGGCGCGGACGATCTTCAAGGACTGGTTCGTCGATTTCGGCCCCACCCGAGCCAAGACGGAGGGGCGCGAACCCTACCTCTCCCCGGAACTCTGGAACCTGTTCCCCGACACTCTGGACGACGAGGGGAAACCCCTTGGGTGGAAATGCGGAACTTTCGGAGAATACTTCCGATTGACCATGGGCCAATCGCCTCCGGGAAGCACCTACAACGATCACGGAGAAGGACTGCCCTTTTTCCAAGGGCGGAAGGATTTCGGGTTGCGGTATCCCGAAAATCGCCGGTACTGCACGGCACCCGCCAGAATCGCGGCTTCCGACGACACCCTTGTGAGCGTTCGGGCACCGGTTGGCGACATCAACATGGCGTGGGAGAAATGCTGTGCCGGACGGGGGATAGCGGTTCTGCGTCACAAATCAGGCGCACGCTCTTTTACCTATTACTCGGCGCAGGCGATGAAACAGGAGTTGGAGCAGTACGAACAGACGGGAACGGTTTTCGACGCGATCAACCAGAAATCGTTCCGGTCACTGCGTTCTCTGGAGCCGCTTCCGGAGATCGTCGAGCTTTTTGAACAGGTTGTCGGGCCTTTGGATGATCGCATCAGGAATAATGTCTCCGAGAACCGAACGCTCGTCCAAGCTCGCGACCTTCTCCTCCCGAAGCTCATGTCCGGCGAAATTCTCCTCTGTGATGCCGAGCGGCTGGCGGAAGAGATCGCGTGACCGAGGCACCGCTCACCGGCACCGACCGGAAAGAGACCCTTTCTCCCGTCCGTGCCAAGGCTCTGGCGGCGCGCGCGGGCTATTCGGTTTCCGCGCCGCGACCTGACCGGGACAGCGCGGATTCGCGGATTCAGGCGGGAGGTGCGTACCGCTCCGCACTCGACCTGCAACTGGAGGCCACGGCCGGCATCAGCGAGCCGCGGGACGGCTTCATTCCGTTTCGGCTGTCCGTCAAGAATTACAACGATCTTCGGGTCGAGACACAGACACCGCGGTTGCTCGTGGTGCTGGAACTTCCGAGAGACGAGGTGCAGTGGATGAGCGTTACAATGGAAGAGCTCGTTCTGCGCCGTCGCGCCTACTGGTTGAGCCTGGAACAGGCCCATGATGAAATCACGGATCAACAGACCGTCAGCGTTCGCATCCCCGAACGGAACGTGCTCAATGTCGAGACCCTGCAGGAACTGATGGATCGGTCCAGGACGGGAGAGATCTGATGCAAGTCAGCATTCACGACCGCGAGGCGCTGTTGGCGATTTCGCCGACGGCGCTGTCCGCTTATGCCCGTATCGCCGGTTGGAGCCAACAGGAATCGTACCGTGAGCACTCGGATGTCTACATCGGCGACGCGCTGCCGGAAATCATCGTGCCGCGCACGACGCGCCTCGGGGACTACGCGAGTGCGGTGGCGGCACTGATCGAGACCTTCGCGCAGGTTGCCCGTGAGGACACGCTGACCGTATACCGCTCGCTGGTGACAGCGGATCGTGACGTCATTCGCGTTCGAGCGGCGGGGAGCGGCGACGGCAGCCTGGGGTTGAACGACGGCGCGAACGTTGTCGCGGGTGCCCGTGACATGGTGCTGTCGGCGGCATGCTCGCTTCACGACCCGAGGCCGGTGTACCGAGCCGGAGCGAATCGGGAAGCGACAGAACTGTTGCGGTTGATGCGGCTCGGGCAGACGGACCAGGGCAGCTTTGTTGTCACGGTGTTGACGCCGGTCATGCCACCGCTCATGCCGGCGCTGTTAGACTCGTCTTCTACAGTGGTTTCAGGAAATGTCCGCTGATTCCGCCGGTTGCATGACACGCCGAAGGGCTTGGCACCACACTCGGCGCCATGACCCGTTGCGGGGTGTTCCGAGGCGCTTCAGGCGCCGGTCGTCGCGGCCTCCTCCTTCTCCGCGGCGATCCGTCGCACGGTTCCGGGCAAGCGCACGCCGACGCACCGTGCGATCCGGCCGGCGACGCCGACCGTCCTGCTGCGAACCGCGAAGCTTTTGCCCTGGTGCTCGATGCGGGTTTCCGTCAACGCCTCGAGATCCCGCAGCACGTCCGCCCACTCGGCCGCGATGCCGGCGTCTTCCATGCGGCGCTGAAGATCCTTCTGCCTCGTCTTCTACAGTCCGGCCGGGATATTCGAGAACCGCTCCGGGAAAGAGTCAGCGAAACAAAAGGGTTGGTTCCGGCGAGCGCCGGAGCTCCGGGAAAATGTAGTGCAATAAATCTGGTGATTCGGATTCCGGAACGACTTCAGGCGTTGATCTTTTCCCGTGCGCCCGTATCATGGCGTGGTGCACACGGGGAGTCCGCCATGTTCTTTCGCCTCAAGCCCGCCGGCAAGTACAAGTACCTCCAGATCGTCGAGAACCGCCGCGAGGGCAAAAAGGTCCGGCAGACCGTCATCGCCACCATCGGAAGGCTCGACAGGCTCGCCCCTTCCGGAGCCGTCGACAGGCTGGCGGCCTCCGCCGCCCGCTTCGCCGAGTCCCTCGTCGTCCTGTCCGAGCACGACGCGGGGAACGGGCCGGACGCGGAAGTCGTGGTCATCGGCCCCTCCCTGGTCTTCGAGCGCCTGTGGCGCGAGAGCGGATGCCGCGGGGCGGTGCGCTCCCTGCTTGCGGGACGGAACTTCGGCTTCGACGTCGAGCGCGCCGTGTTCTTCACCGTCCTGCACCGCCTCATGGTCTCCGGCTCGGACCGCAGCGCCCTGAAGTGGCGGCGGGGCCGGAAGATCGAAGGCGCGGAGGCGCTGGAACTGCACCAGCTCTACAGAGCGATGGGCTGGCTCGGCGAGACGCTTGGCGACGGCGAGGCCGGCGAGCGCTTCGAGCGGCGCGTCAAGGACCGGATCGAGGAGACCCTGTTCCACCGGCGGCGCGACCTGTTCACCGATCTCGATCTCGTGTTCTTCGACACCACGTCGTTGTACTTCACCGGCGAGGGCGGCGAGAGCCTGGGCCGGCACGGCAAGAGCAAGGACCGTCGCGGCGACTGCAGGCAGATGGTTCTGGGGATGGTGCTCGACGGCGACGGGATGCCGGTGTGCAGCGAGATGTGGCCCGGCAACACCGCCGACGTGACGACGCTGGACCTGGTGGCGGCCCGCCTGCAGAAGCGCTTCGGGGTCCGCTCGGTGTGCCTTGTGGCCGACGCCGGGATGATCTCCGGGGACATGATCGCCGCGGTCGAGGCGCGGGGCTGGCAGTACATCCTCGGCGCCCGCCCGCGTCGGACGAAGGAGATCCGGGACACGGTTCTCGCCGACAGCGCGCCGTTCGAGACCGTCGAGGTTGTCCGCCAGCGCCCGGACCCGATGGAGCTGGAGGTCAAGGACGTCACGGTTCCGCCGGGCGGAGACGGGGCGCGTCGCTACGTCGTGTGCCGCAATCCGGCCGAGGCGCGCAAGGACGCCGCGACGCGCGACCGGATCCTGGCCAGTCTGGAGAGCAGGCTGAACGGGAAGGGCCCCGGGAGCCTCGTCTCCAACAGGGGCTTCAGGCGCTACCTGAGGATCGAGAGGGGTTCGGTCACGATCGATCGCGACAAGGCGCGCGACGAGAAACGCTTCGACGGCATCTGGGTGCTGAGAACCAACACCTCCCTGACAGCCGTGGACATCGCCCTGAGATACAAGCAGCTGTGGATGGTGGAGCAGGTGTTCCGGACCGCCAAGAGCCTGCTCGAGACCCGCCCGGTCTTCCACAGGACCGACGCCACGATCTGCGGCCATGTCTTCTGCTCGTTCCTCGCCCTGGTGCTGCAGAAGGATCTTCAGCGCCGCATGGAAGACGCCGGCATCGCGGCCGAGTGGGCGGACGTGCTGCGGGATCTCGAGGCGTTGACGGAAACCCGCATCGAGCACCAGGGCAAAAGCTTCGCGGTTCGCAGCAGGACGGTCGGCGTCGCCGGCCGGATCGCACGGTGCGTCGGCGTGCGCTTGCCCGGAACCGTGCGACGGATCGCCGCGGAGAAGGAGGAGGCCGCGACGACCGGCGCCTGAAGCGCCTCGGAACACCCCGCAACGGGTCATGGCGCCGAGTGTGGTGCCAAGCCCTTCGGCGTGTCATGCAACCGGCGGAATCAGCGGACATTTCCTGAAACCACTGTAGAAGACGAGGCAAGCAGGCTATGTGTGCGGGGCGTTGCTCATGCCTCGATCTCGCCTGGCCCGGGTCGTTGCCGACTACCAAGAACAACACGGGATTTTCGGGCCGGCGAGTGCCGACGGCGTACGCGGGCAGGCTTTGATCGCCATTGTGGCTGACGCCTTCCGGGTTTCTGGGGACGCCGCCCGTGTGCGGCTGGCGAAGCTCGACTATCTCGGGACCGAGCACGGTCCCTCTCTGTTCGGCTAGCGCCGTCCGCGCCGATCACGCAGACGGTCGAACGGTCGATCGAGGGGTTGCATTCGTCGTGCTGGCATAGTATATGCTGATCAGCGTATCCGCGGATTGACGTTCGATTCGGCCGACGTTACCGTCAACAGAAAGGAACGGACGGTCATGGAAGATCGCCAAGTGACCCGTAGCCGCAAGGGCCGTGACGGCGACATCCTGGCCCTATGCAATCCCGGCCAGTACTGGTCGCCGCACTGGTCGCCGCGCCAGAAGGCCGACGTGATCAACGATATCGAGAGCCTCGCCTACAACTGTTACGTTCACTCCGCTGTCGTCGGCCGCGTCAACATCCGCGTGGTCCGGGGACCGTACGGCAAGTACCTCCGCACCGATCCAGATTGGACCACCCGTAACAATCTTGACGATCTGCCCGATTGCTGACCATAGTCGGGCGCCTCTCAAGGAGCAACCAATATGCCTTCGAATCACGATAAGATCGCATCCCGTCTCGCGGGCAGGAACCGCACCCGCTACAATCGCGGACAGGGGCCGGATGTGAACACATCTCGCCGCGCCATCGAGGTCGAAACGGCCGACACCGTGCGCGACGGACTCCGGCAACTTCGAGGTTTCAAGAAGCCCGTCTATATCGCCGGCGCCGATGCCGAGGCGACCCGAGCAGCGCTGGACGCCACCAAGGGGACGACAGTCGGGGTGATGGATTCGCAGGGCAACATTCTCAAGCGCTCGACTCGCCGCCGCTAGGAACCTGTCCGAGTAATAGCAAGACGCCAAAAATTCCGGGATGTGCTCTCTTTTTGTGCTTTGCGTGTTCACTTTTCATCTGCCAAATATCGTTTGGCAACGGCATTTTTAGGAATGCTCGGACAGACTCCTAGTGTCATGTCATATTTGATATGTCGCATTTTTCATGATAGCTTTCCCGTCGTTCAACAACGGCGAGGAGGCGGACATGAAGCGTTACGTGGTGACCTTGGAGAAGGCGGAGCGGGACGAGCTCGCGGGGATCACGCGCAGGGGTTCGCATCGATCGCAGAAGGTGATCAACGCGCTGATCCTGCTCAACTGCGACGAGGGCGAGTTCAACGGGCGCCGGGCGCGCGGGGAAGCCGTTGCCGAGGTTCTGCGCATCAGTGCGCGCAAGGTGGATCGGGTCAAGAAGCGTTTCGTCGAGGAGGGCATGGAGGCGGCGCTCGGCGGCCGGCAGGGTCGCCGTCCCAGCTACGCGCGCAAGGCCGACGGCGAGTTCGAGGCGCGCCTGGTGGCGCTGAGCTGCGCCGAACCGCCGCAGGGCCACTCGCAGTGGTCGCTCCGGCTGCTGGCGGACCGCGTCGCGGAGCTCGGCCACATCGACAGCGTGTCCCACGAGACGGTGCGCCGGGTTCTGAAAAAAACACGATCAAGCCGTGGCGACGCGTCGGCTGGGTGATTCCCCCACAAGGGAACGCGGACTTCGCGGCCGCGATGGAGAGGGTTCTCGACATCTACCGGCGTCCTTGCGATGCCGCCTTTCCGGTGGTGTGCATGGACGAGACGCCCCGGCAACTGATCAGCGAGACGCGCGAACCGGTTGCGGCGGCGCCAGGTCGGCCAGCGCGCGAAGACTTCGAGTACCGACGCTGCGGAACCTGCAACGTGTTCATGGCGACCGAGCCCCTGGCCGGGCGGCGCATGACCAAGGTCACGGCGCGCAGAACCAGGACCGACCGGGCGCACTTCCTCAACGACATCGCCGAGCGCCACTCCGGCGCCACGACAATCACGCTGGTGATGGACAACCTCAACACCCACCGTCCCAGCGCCCTGTACGAGGCCTTTGCGCCGGCTCGGGCCAAGGCCCTGTGGGACCGCTTCGAGTTCGTCCACACGCCCAGGCACGGCAGTTGGCTCAACGTCGCCGAAGTCGAACTCAACGTCCTGACCCGTCAGTGCCTCAACCGCCGCATCGCCTCGCTCGAGATCCTGCGCGAAGAGGTCGCGGCCTGGCAGGCGTCCCGGGACCGCATCCAGGCCAAGGTCAACTGGCAGTTCACCACGGACGACGCCCGCGTGAGGCTGAAACGCCTTTATCCGACACTTGATGATTGACAGGACACTAGACCGATTGTCGGAGACCATGGTGTTCGAGGAGACGATTCGCGAGCTTCGACGTCTCGACGGCCGCCAGCAGTTTTCAGTCTCCATTCTGTCTGACGTCGAAGGCTATTTCGATCGGGAATGCCCCTCTGACGAATGCCTGTTCCAGTTCAAGGTTTACGAGGAGGACTGGCGCGAAAAGGTACATGATGAAGAAGTCTTCTGTCCCTTCTGTGGCCATGCCGCCGCTTCCGACAAGTGGTGGACTGAAGATCAGCGTGATCACATCAATAAAGTGGTAACGTCCCATATCGACCAGCGTCTCGGCCGCGCCATGAGGCGTGATGCCGACCGCTGGAACCGGCGCCAGCCTCGCGACAACTTTATCAGCATGACGATGAGGGTGGACAGCCGTCCCCGGCACGTTCCCTTGCCACCCGCTGCGGCCGAGCCGATGCAACTCAAGATCATCTGTCCCGAATGCGCCTGCCGTTATGCGGTCATCGGCTCCGCGTTCTTTTGCCCGGCATGCGGCAACAATTCCGCTGAGTTGTTATTTGACCTTTCGCTGACCGGCATACGGAACTCCCTCGACGCCCTTGCCGTGGTGCGAACCACGATCCCCAACCGAAATACAGCCGAAACGACGGTGCGGCTCATCGTCGAGAACGGGCTTCAAAACGCCGTCACCGCCTTTCAGCGCTATGCCGAAGCGCTCTATGCCAAGCTTCCGGTTTCGTCGCCGGTCCGCCGCAACGCTTTCCAGAACCTCAAGGACGGCAGCGACCTTTGGCACGCCGCCACCGGCAGACGATATAGCGACCATCTTGAGCCCACCGACTTGACCATCCTGACGCGCGCCTTCCAGCAGCGCCATCTTCTTGCCCACACGCAAGGCATCGTGGATCAAGACTATATCGCCCGCAGCGGTGACACTGCTTACCGGCCAGGACAGCGCGTGGTCGTCCGAGAGTCGGCGATCCGGGATTGCGTGGATCGGATCGAGAAGTTGGCCTCGGGCATGGCCGGCGACGCACAAGGAATATCGTGATGGGTCTGCAGGCACGGCAGACCTGCTCGATTCGATGCGTCCGATCGTAGACTGGTTCTACATGCTTGCAGAGGAACCACTGATTTGCGTCTTCGGCCCTCTATCAAGCGCGCGACCGCTGGCGCTGGAACGAACAAGGACGTGCGGAAGCTCAAAGAGAGGCGCGTCACGACCATCGAAGTCTACCGCAGCGCAAGAGGCAACTAAATCCGATCATGCAGGATTCGAACCCTCGTGCACTGGATGCTTCGAACGAGGACGGACGAAGCGGAGCGGCCGCAAGCGCAGGAGACAGCGGAAGGCGGTTGGATACCATGCTGGCGCGATGGCGTGGTTTCCGGGGACTACCTCTGGTGGTCAGAAGGACCGATCTCGATGCCGCCCTCGCAAGACGATCCCACGCTCGGTTCCGTCGGCGATTCGGGATCCCGGCGAAGTCGGTTGCGTCTCGTTCTAATTTTTCGCTGCCGATTTGGTTGAATATGGCGGCATGGGCCACCGAACGAACGACAGATCCTTCTTCGAGAGTGCGCCCAACGGCTTCTCGGTTGCCGACGTGACGGTTCGCCTCGCGGAGTCGCGCGAACGCGTGCAGCGGGACGCGACGGTCAATCGTCACCACTACCTCGTCCAGGACAGTCCCACGCTGGCCGAGCATCCGCTCCAGGCCGGGGCGGTTTGCGGGCTCCGAGGGTGACTGCAATCGGCCGGATCTGGTTCGGATCCCGTCATCCGGGCGACTAAGCCGGTCGGGAACCGCAGCGTGGGATCATCTTGGGGATAAGCCTGCCCGCCCTTGACGAGGCGCTTTCCGCGACCCTACTATGCGCGCTCGGAGGCGGTCGGCGCCGGACCGGGCCGTCGGGCGGAGGAGGCGCGCCATGAGCGGCAACCCGAAGTTCATCGATCGCACGGGACACAGGAATCCCGAGGCTCTCGACCTCTGGGAGCCGATCGTCATCTCCAAAGAGGAGATCGACGAGGAGATCGAACGGCTGGCCGAACTGCCGCGGCCGGAGAACGGACGCCGCCAGTCGCTGATCGTCCATCCGCGGTGGCGGGAACTCGGCGTCGGGCCGGGCCTCAACCCGGGCGTGCGGGTTACGCTCGAGGTGCTCAAGCCCGGCGAGCAGACCTCGCCGATCCGCCACAACTCGACGCAGGTCAATTTCTGCATCCGCGGCGAGGGCCATTCCCTGGTCAACGGAAAGAAGATCGGCTTCTCCGAGCACGACGTCTACAACTTCCCGTCGATGGGAACCTACTGGCACGTCAACGATTCGAGGGATCTCCACGCCCGCCTGACCTACTCGAACGCGCCGCTGCTCGAGAAGATGAACGTGCACATCGTCGACGAGGAACCGCCGCCGATGATGGAACTCGTCGGCCAGGCGGAGGAGCGGGCGCGCGAGGAGGCGGAACGGGAGCGCGCCGCCGGGGACGATCCGGCCGGCAGGAGCCCCTACGGCACCTTCCAGCTCAACGACGACGGCGCCTGGCTGATGCCCTACGAGACGCTGATCAACCCGGCGTCGGTCGAATCCCGGGCGCTCCACTGGCCGTGGAAGGACGTCAAGCGGGAGCTCGACAAGCTCACCGCGCTCGGCCCGAAATACCGCGGCCGCCGCCTCTACCTGCTGTTCAACCCGATGACGACCCGGTTCAACGGCACGACGCCGAACTTCTTCGCGACCATGACGGTGCGCCCGCCGAAGATCGTCGACCGGCCGCACCGCCACGTGTCGTCGGCGATCAACTACTACTTCAGCGGCAGCGGGCGCTCGACGGTGGAGGGCAAGGTCTACGAATGGAAGGCCGGCGACCTCATGCTGTCGGCTCCGGGCTGGGGCGTGCACAACCACGCGTCCTACGACGAGGCGGTCTACGAGCTCACCGTCCAGGACCAGCCCCTCAACATCTTCATGGAAAGCCTGCTGTGGCAGGAGGATCTGAAGCATCCGTGGTCGGTGCTGGGAGCGAGTTCCGGTTTCGAGACCAACGCGGAGGAACTCCGCCAGGCCGGGGAATGACGGGGGCGGCCGCCCTGCGCGGAGAGGAACGCCTGAAAACCTGACGCCAATCCAACTGGAGGACCGGACCCATGTTCGTGAAAAACGCTTGGTACGTCTGCGCCGAGCCCGGGGAGATCGACCGCACCCCGATGACGCGCACCGTCTGCAACGAGAAGATCGTCTTCTGGCGCGCCGAGGACGGCACGCCGATCGCCTTCGAGGACCGTTGCTGCCACCGCCGCATGCCGCTGTCGAAGGGCAAGATCGTCGGCGACGTGCTCGAGTGCTACTACCACGGCCTCCGGTTCGACGCCGGCGGCGCGTGCATCCACGTGCCCGGCCAGAGCACGGTCCCCCCGGGGGCGCAGGTCCGGACCTATCCGGTCGTCGAGCGGTACAACTGGATCTGGATCTGGATGGGCGACCCGGCGCTCGCCGACGAGGACGAGATCGTCCCCTATCCGTGGAAGACCGCCGACGACTGGGGCGACAAGGGCACGTACTTCTACGTCAAGTCCGACTACCGCCTGATCATCGACAACCTGCTGGACCTGTCCCATCTCGGATTCGTGCACCGCTCGACGATCGGCAACGTCGCGGTGGCCGAGGCGGCGAGGGTCCGCACGCTCAAGGACGACGACTCGGTGACCGTCGCGCGCTGGACCGTGGGCAAGAACCCGGCTCCGACCTACCAGAAGATGGGCGGCTGGACCGAGGACGACATCGTCGACCGCTGGCAGATCATCGAGTTCCGGATGCCGGGCGCCGTGCGGCTGTTCACCGGCGCCGCGCCCGACGCCGCCGGGGGGCAGGAGTTCGGGTTCACCGAGATCGACCGCGAGGTGCCGGAAGGCGGGTTCGGCTTCCACAATCTCAACTTCGTCACGCCGGAGACCGAGACCACCACCCACTACTTCTGGTCGAACGCCTACCAGATCGCCGGAAAGCCGATCACCGAAGAGATGACGGAAATGTCCTACAAGCAGATCTTCACGGCCTTCCACCAGGACTGGGAGGTGTTCAACAAGCAGCAGGAGAACTGGGACGACCGGCCCACCATCGACACCGTCCAGGACGCCGGCTCGATCGCCGCGCGGGCGATGATCGACCGCGAGGTCGCGGCCGAACGCGGCGGGATGGCGATCGCCGCCGAGTAGGGGACGCCGGAACGGCCTTCGGGACGGCGGGCCCCGCGCCCGCCGTTTCCGTTTCAGGGCCGGGCGTGACCGAAGCCTGCCTCCAAGACCGCTTCGTTTCTCTTCCTGCTCTAGGCTGATCGTCATGCTTGACCGTTCGCGGAAGAATTGAGCCGCAGCGCCATGACCGGATACGGGGAATTTCTCGCGAATGTCGTGCCGCGGCCCTGGAAGCTGGAGACGGGGCACGCCATCCGGGCCACCAGTCTGTTCATCGGCAAGGGGGATTACGCGATCGAGGTTGCGGTGGCGCGTGCCAATGTCGCCCAGAAGCGGTCGGCGTTGCTCGATTGCTGGAAGGCGCGCAAGGCAGGTCGGCCAGCACCTGTGCTGTTGATCGTGTTGCATCCGGACGGGGCGGGGCTATGCGGCGCATCGGGTGAACAGCCGCCCGCCAATCCGACGGTGGATCGCGGGTTGGTGGAGCGCCTCTGCCGAGAGGTGCTCGATCTGCCGGATCGGCATGCCGCGTTGCGGTTTCTCGCGCAGGCCCTGCCATCTCTGGAAACGGCCTTGCCGGGTATCGACAACAGGGGATTGGTGGCCGAGCATGAGCTGCGGCACGGGACTCCTGCGCGGGACGACTGGAACCGGGCGCGGCGCAAGGCAGGCGGAGCTTTGGGCAAGCGGGGCCGCGATCTTCTTCTCGCGCTCGGATTTCGGATCGAGCGTCTGGACAATCTCACGGGGTTGCTGCGAAGCGGTGATCGGAAAACCGCACTGGCTGTGGTGCTGCGCGAGACCGAATCTCCGGAGGTCGGCGCCACGCGCTTCAACAGCTTGTCACCCATCAGCTACGCGTTCGCCAAGGCGGATGTCGAGAACCTCCCCTGGGTGATCGTCGTGCAGGGGACGCGGCTGCGTGTCTATTCCACGGCAGTTGACATGGGCGTCGGCCGGCGAGGGAGAACCGAAACCTACATCGAGTGCCAGACCTCGTTGTTGTCGAACGATCGTGCCGCCTATCTGTGGTTGTTGTACTCCGCCGAGGCGCTGGAGCCACAGGGCAGTTTGAGCACCATTATCGAATATTCCCAGCGGTTCGCCGGTAACCTGGCCGAGAAGCTGCGTGAACGGATTTACGACGAGGTGGTGCCGACCCTGGCCAAGGGCATTGCCGTGGCTCGAGCAATCGATCTTCCGAGGCCGAAGGAACTGGAACGCACCTACGAGATGGCGTTGACGGTGCTGTTTCGGTTGCTCTTCACAGCCTATGCCGAAGACCGCGACCTGTTGCCCTACAGATTGAACGAGGCCTATCGGCGCCGCTCGTTGAAGCAGAAGGCGCGGGAACTTGCGGACTGCGTCGCCGACGACACCCCGATCGCGGACGGCGATGCCCATTGGCGGGAGGTGTCGCTTCTTTGGCGGGCAATCGCGGACGGCAATCGTCAGTGGGGCGTTCCGGCCTATGACGGCGGCCTTTTCTCCGACGACGGCAATGTGTCGTCCGTCGGAGCCGAACTGGCGGACATTGTCTTGCCCGATAGCGTTTTCGAGGCGGCATTGCGCGCGCTTCTGGTGATCGAGACAAAGGAGGGACAACCCGGTCCGGTCGATTTCCGGTCGCTGGGCGTGCGAGAGTTCGGGACGATCTACGAGGGCCTGCTGGAATCGGAACTGGCGGTGGCTGACGTCGACCTCGCCATAGACAAATCTGGCGCCGGGGGGGGGGCATTCTGTTTATGTTCCCGCCGAAAACGGCGCTCCGGTTACGGTCAGGGCCGAGCAAGTCTACCTGCACGATCGCTCGGGCGCTCGCAAGTCGTCCGGCAGCTATTACACCAAGGACTTCGCCGTCGACCATTTGCTTGACCGCGCGCTTGAACCGGCGCTGTCAGATCACTTCGTGCGCATCGGGAAACTGAACGACGCCGATGCGGCGGAAGCCTTTTTCGATTTCCGTGTCGCCGACATTGCCATGGGCTCGGGCCATTTCCTGATCGCTGCCATAGACCGCATCGAGAAGGGCATGGCGGATTACCTGGCCACGCACGACCTGCCGGGCGTGCGGCGGGAACTGTCCGGCCTGCGTGAAGCCGCAATGCGGGAACTGGGCAAGCTGGCGGAAGCCGCGACAATCGAGGACGGCCAGCTGCTGCGGCGGCTGATCGCTCGACGATGCATCTACGGGGTGGATCTCAACGCCCTGTCGGTGCAACTCGCGAGACTGTCGGTCTGGATTCACACGTTCGTTCCCGGACTGCCGCTTTCGTTTCTCGATCGCACTCTCGTCCGCGGGAATTCGTTGGTCGGCATCGGACATGTCGATGCCGTCCGCCAGAAGTTCGAGGCGATGAGCGACACGTTGTTCGATCTCGACGCAGAAAGCCTGCTGGGAGAAGCGTCGGCTCCACTGCGCCGCCTTGCCAATTCCAACGACGCGACGTTGCAGGACATTTCCGCAGCCCGCCGGGCGCAGCAAGAGGCCGAGGATGCCGTCGGCAACACCAAGGCGTTATGCGACTTGATCGCCGCCGGGCCAATCTCGACGGACAAGAAGGTGGTCAGCTTCCCGTTCGAGGATTGGGACCGGCACAAGGATGGCCTGGAAGATCATGACGCGGTTCCCGTTGCGCGTCGCGATCTCGAGGGTCTTCACGCGCTTCATTTCCCGGTTGCATTTCCGGAAGTGTTCCTGCGCCGTCGACCGGGCTTCGACGTGATGATCGGCAATCCTCCCTGGCAGGAATTGACGGTCGAGGAGGACGCGTTCTGGGCACGTCACTTCCCGGGTCTGCGCGCTCTGCCGCAACGTGTGCAGGAAGCGAAAAAAGCGGCATTGCGCGAACAGCGTTCAGATCTTGTTGCGGTCTACGAGGAAGAGCTGAGCGAGACGGCCCGCGCGCGCAAGGCGCTGGTAGGAGGGGCGTATCCCGGCATGGGGACCGGCGACCCCGATCTCTACAAGGCCTTCTGCTGGCGGCTCTGGCGCCTCACGGCATCGGACGGCGGCCGTATCGGGGTCGTGCTGCCGCGGAACGCACTCAACGCCAAAGGCTCGGCGGAACTTCGGAAAACCCTGTTCGACGGGTCGGAAACGGTCGGGGTCGACATGCTGCTCAACCGTGGCGGCTGGGTCTTCGATGAGGTCGAGCAAAGATACACGATCGGTCTCGTAACCGTTGCCCGTGGAACGCCGGGGGAGAAGTCCGTCAAATTGAGGGGGCCTTTCGCTTCCCTGGACGCATTCAAGAGCGGCATCGCTGGTCCGGCGATCGCGTTCGGGAGGCGGGACGTGCTCGCCTGGACCGGCACGGCGTCACTGCCGCTGTTGCCGGCCGAGGCTTCGGTTGGGGTGTTCGAGCGGTTGCGCGAGGCGCCAAGGCTGGATCTCGGCGAGAACGGGCGTTGGAGAGCGCGGCCGGACAGAGAACTTGATTCGACGAACGACAAGCCGCTCATGGATCTGGAAAGCGTGGAATGTCCGGAAGGCTACTGGCCGGTCTACAAGGGAAAATCTTTCGATCTGTGGACTCCGGACACCGGGAAATACTACGCCCATGCCGATCCGGAACCAGTCATCGAACGCCTCCTGAAAAAACGGAAGCGGGCTCCCCGTGACAGTGCCCACCGCGAGTTCGGACCCGACCATTTGCAAGACCGATCCACATTGCCCTGTTTTGCTCCCAGGCTGGCGTTTCGGGACGTGACAAACCGAACCAATCAGCGGACGGTTCTGGCGTGTCTCGTTCCACCGAAGGTCTTCATTGCCAACAGCGGTCCCTATTTTCTCTGGCCGCGAGGCGACCAACAGGATGAGGCCTTTCTGCTCGGCCTGCTGTCGTCGGTGCCCCTCGACTGGTATGCGCGGCGTTTCGTCGAATCCCACGTCAATTTCTACATCATCAACCGTTTCCCGATTCCACGCCCTTGTCGCGGCGACGCATGCTGGCAGAGGGTCGTGGAGCTTGCCGGACGGCTGGCATGTCCGGACGACAGGTTTTCCGCCTGGGCGCGACATGTCGGTGTCGAATGCGGCCCTCTGGCACCGGACGAGAAAGACGACATGATCCATGAACTCGATGCTGTCGCGGCGCATCTCTACGGCCTCAACGAAACGCAACTGGGTCACGTCTTCGAGACGTTCCACGAGGACTGGGACTACCACAAGCGTCTCGACGCCGTGCGGCGCCACCATCGAGACTGGACCGGGAGGCGATGAATGGCGGCCAAGCCCGATTTCATCGACAACCGAAACGACAACACCTTGGCCCGGGCGCTGGGCAGGGCGCTGGGCGTCGCCACCGACGGACCGGGGGAGTCCGGCCAATCGCCGGACGCAGTTCGTATCGCCACCGCGTTTTTCAGCCCGACCGGCTTCGCCCGGGTTGCCGACCACCTCGAGGATGTCCCAGCGGTACGGCTGCTGCTGGGCGCCGACCTGGCGTCGGGAGGGCCGGATGAAAGGCGGCAGCTCGGCGAGAGCCCGCGCGCGTTCGAGCAACGGCAGATGCTGGCCGGACTGGACCGCATGGACGACGCCTTGCGTCGTGAACGTGACCGTCTGCCCTTTTCCCGGCCGAGCGATGTGGCGCTACGCAAGCTGAGCGCCGCTCTGCGCAGGGGCAACATGGATGTGCGACGCTACGAAAAGGCGTTCCTGCATGCCAAGGCCTATATCTTCACTCTGGCCGAGACAGTGCCCGGCGAAGGCGAAGGGATCATCGTCGGTTCCTCGAATCTCACCGGAGCCGGGCTGACCCGAAATCTGGAACTCAACCTTGGCTGCCGCGACCGGCGCGTTGTTGCGCAGGGACAGCGTTGGTTCGATGACTTGTGGGACGAGGCGGAACCGTACGATCTGGCTGCCCTGTTCGACGAAGTCCTCCAGTCCTGCACGCCCTGGGAGATCTTCATCCGGGTGCTGTGGCAACTCTATGGCGAGGAAGTCGAGGAAGACGCGAGGAATGATCCGGATCTGCCTCTCACCAGCTTTCAGAAGCACGGGGTCGCTCGGGCGCTTCGTCTGATACGGGACCGAGGCGGCGCCATCGTCGCCGACGAGGTTGGGCTGGGCAAGACCTTCATCGCCGGCGAAGTGATGGAGATCTATCGTGACAGGCGCCAACGGGCATTGCTGGTTTGCCCTGCAGCGTTGCGTGACACCACATGGAAGAAATTCCTGAACAGGTTCCAGTTGTTTGCCGAAATCCTGTCCTTCGAGGAATTGGCCAACGACATTCAATTGCGCGACGCTCGGCGACCGCACGCCAACCAGGAGAAGCTGCAACGGTCACTGGATGAATACCAACTTGTGGTCGTCGACGAGGCGCACAACTACAGGAATCCCGATGCGTCCACTCGTGCGGCCGTGTTGCGTCGGCTGCTGTTCGGCCGACGTCGCGACGTGCTGTTGCTGACCGCGACACCGGTGAACAACTCTCTCTGGGATATCTATCACCTCGCGCGATTCTTCGTGCGCCAGGATTCGCAGCTGGCCGAGCTTGGAATCCTTTCCGTTCGTGAGCGCTTCGAACGCGCCATGCGCGAAGACCCGTCCAGCCTCAGTCCCGACGTGCTGTATCCGATCATCGATGCCACGACGGTCAAGCGCACGCGCCAGTTCGTGAGGAAGCATTATCGTGGTGACCATATCGTCGGCTCCGATGGGAAACCGGTTCCGATCGTGTTCCCGCAGCCGCAGGCGATCAGCGTCCGCTACAACTTCGACGACCTGTCTCCGGACCTCTTTGATCATCTGGAACAGGCTCTGGATCCGGACAGTGACGAGGCAATCGTCTTCGCCCGCTACACGCCGGATGAGTGGCTTCGTGCCGACGTCGAGACAGAGGACAATGCCTATGAAAAG
Organism: Alphaproteobacteria bacterium; assembly: GCA_965214975.1. GTDB lineage: Bacteria > Pseudomonadota > Alphaproteobacteria > MPNO01 > UBA830 > JAJEBT01. The sequence goes on along the minus strand of OZ244055.1, from coordinate 2,105,811 downwards.
GTCCATGCACGGGCTCTGGTCGGACTGCTGCGTTCGGGGTTGTTGAAACGTTTCGAGTCTTCCGTTTTCGCCTTCGGCCGGACCGTGAAAAGAATGGTGGCGCAGCACGAGACATTTCTCGGGGCGCTTGAAGCGGGCTACGTCGTCACGACCGAATTCATGAAAGAGCTGTCCGCTGACGACGAGGCGGCGTTCGAGGACGTTCTCGCCGAGACCAGGCACCGAAGGGATACCGCGCTTTACGACGTGAAGGGTCTTCGTGACGCGGTGGAACGCGATCGTGGCCTGTTGCAGGCGCTGGCCGACCAGGCTTCCGCGATCCTCCCGGACCGCGATCCCAAGCTCCGGGCGCTTGCCGAGGAATTGGTCGCGATTGCGACTCAGGCGGCGGACGAAGCCGAGAGCGGCATCGACGAGATCCAGAGGCGGAAGGTGTTGGTGTTCTCCTTCTTCGCGGACACGGTCGAGTGGATCCGGGATTTTCTCCGGACCGAGATCGATTGTCGCCCGGAGCTTGCCGGCTATCTCGACCGGATGGTCGCGGTCAGCGGTTCGGACGATCTGGCAGAAGGGTCGCGACAACAGGCGATTCTCGGCTTCGCACCCGTCTCCATGGAGGCCCCGCCGGGCCACGAGACCGATCTCTACGATCTTATGGTTTCCACGGATGTCCTGGCGGAAGGCGTCAACCTCCAGCAATGCCGGCACATCATCAATTTCGACCTGCCCTGGAACCCGATGCGCCTGGTGCAGAGGCATGGTCGCATCGATCGGATCGGCAGTCCCCACAGCCGCGTTTTCATACGAACGATCTTTCCGGCTGATCGTCTTGACCAGTTGCTGAACCTCGAGCAACGCATTCTCGACAAGCTGGCAATGGCAGCCGCAAGCGTGGGCGTTGCCGCACCCATCGAAGGATCGGTGCAGGGCATGCAGGTGTTCACCGAGACGCGGGACGAGATCGAGAAGCTGTTGGCGGAGGATCCCACCCTCTATCTGCATGGCGGTCCGGTCAGCGCGGCCCAGACCGGGGAAGAGTACCGGCAGACCCTGCGCAATGCCTTGGCTCAGGACCGGGATCGAATCGTGCGCCTCTCCTGGAAGACCGGATCGGGAATGGCGAAGGGGGACAGGAGCGGCGTGTTTTTCTGTGCGGTGGCGGGGAGCCGCACTTACCTGCGGTTCGTGTCTGCCAACGAGGACTGGTCGGTTTCCGGAACGGAAAACGCCGTGGTCCGGGAGACCGGCACGTGCCTGAAATTGATCGAGTGCGAGCCCGAGACCCCGACATGGTGTCCCGACAATCTGCGGGATCGGGTCTACGATTTCTGGAACGTCGCCCGGCAGGATATCTGGTCCGAGTGGATGCGCGAGACCGACCCTGCCAACCTCCAGCCGCGCATACGCCCGCTCAACGTCCGGGTTGCCGAATTCATCAGGACGAACCCGCCTGTCGGCATGGACGAGGGTCGCGTGACTCGAGCACTCGACATACTGGAATCGCCTTGGCCGCGTCGAGAGGAGGTCATGCTGCGGGGATGGTTCGAGACCGAGGAACGCAAGGGTGCCGAGCGGTCGCGGTTTCTCGTCGAGAGAATCCTGGAAACGGGTCTTGAGCCGGTCGAGCCGCCCCCCTTGCTGCCGCCGATCGAACTCGAGGACATCGAGGTTTTGTGCTGGATGCTGATCGACGGCACGGGCGAAGAGAGGACGCGGATCTTGCCGACGCGGACCTGACGGGCTTGCGGAGCGGAGGTTGCATCTCCGGGCGAGGGATCGCCCGTTACGGTTGCGCCGGCTTCGTGTCGTCCGCGACCGCGCGGCGGTAGATCGGCACCGCGACCAGCGGCAGCAGGTAGATCGGGAACTGCCCGACCGCGAAATACGCCAGAAGGTCGTAGGACGCGCTCTCCGACACCGCCGCGAACACCAGCGCGACGTTGGTGTTGCCGGTGACCAGCGCCGCGGTCACGGCGGCCGCCCGCCCGAAGCGCCAGAACGCCGCCGCGGCCGCGAACTGCAGCGCGACGTTGGTCGCGAACGCCGCCGCGACGGCCGCCGCCGCCGCCCCCGGATGCGCGACGGCGTAGCCGGGAAGGCCCGACATCAGCGACACCGCGACGCCGACCATCCCGATCACGAGCACGCCGTCGATGCGCGGGCCGTGTTCCGCGACCAGCCTGCGGCCGGCCGCGAGGCTTCTCGCGACGGCGGCGATCGCGAAGCTGGCGGCGACGACGCGCCCGAGCCGCCACGCCAGTTCCGCCACGCCGAGATCGAGCTCGATGCCGAGAAGCCAGAGCGCAAGAGGCGGCAGCGTGAACGGCACGAGGGCGTAGGAGGCGACGGTGACCACGAGCGCGAGCGCGGCGTCGAGTCCGAACAGCAGGCACAGCGCCGGCGCCGACATGATCGGCGTCGTCAGGGCGTGGAACACGACGCCGGCGCCGAGCGCGTCCGGAAGCCCCGCCGCCCCGGCCAGCGCCCACAGCGCGACCGGGGCGGCGACCATCGAGAACGCGAACAGCGCCGCGGCCGGGGCCGGCTTGCGGAGATGGGCGAGGAGGCGGGCGGGCTCGATGCGCATCATCGAGAGCGACAGGTTGAGGACGATCAGGGCCTCGAGCCACGGCGCGAGCGCCGCCGCCAGGGGCTGCCACGCGATCCCCAGGAACACGCCCCCCGCGAGGAACCAGGTCGCCCGGCGGCCGACCAGGTCGAGCGCCGCGAGCACGGTCAGGACGGACCGCCGGCGATGATCCGGCGGTAGACCGGCAGCGCGACCACCGGCAGGAAGTACATGGGCACCTGCCCGAGCACGAAATACGCCGTCAGCTCCGGCGACGCCTTGTCGGCGAGCGTCACCATCACCAGCCCGAGATTGGTGTTGCCGGTCACCAGCCCGATGGTCAGCGCCTGGCGCCGGCCGAGCCCGAGAAAGAGGACGGTCCCCAGCGCCTGGCAGGCGAGGTTGGCGGCGAACGCGGCCGCGAGCGTCAGCGCCACGTAGCCGGGCCGCTCCGCGGCGAAGGCCTGCATGCCGGCCATGATGCCGGCGCAGAAGACGAGCATGAACAGCGCGCCGAGGCCGTCGATCGCCCGCGCGAGCGCCACCCGCCGCCGCGGCCCGAGAACCCAGCGCCGGAGCGCGAAGGCGAGCGCCGCGGGCGCGGCGATCAGCGCGAACAGGCGCGCCGAGAGCTCGGCGAAGCCGACGCCGAGATCGAGGCCGGCGAGCCACAGCGACAGCGCCGGAAGGGTCGCCGGGGTGCAGGCGTAGGTCGCGACCATGACGGCGACGGCGAGCGCGGCGTCGAGCTCGAGTATGAGGGCGAGCGCGATCGCCGAGCTGACCATCGGCGCCGCCGCCATCAGGATCAGCCCCTGCTCGAGGCCGGGCGGGGCGTCGACCGGCCCGAGCGCGGCCCACATCGCGAGCGGCGCCAGGACCAGGCCCACCGCCGTCGCCGCCGCCAGCGGCGCCGGGCGCCGGGCGTAGGCCTTCAGGCGGTCGACGTCGAGGCGGACCATGGCGACGGTCAGCAGCGCGACCATCGCGACGACGATCGCGGGCCGGAACAGTTCGGCGACGGGCGGCAGGGCGAAGCCGATCACCAGCCCGCCGGCCATGAACCAGACGGCGCGGCGGGCGACGGCCTCCAGGCCGCGCCGGATCACCAGGGGCTTCCGTCCGTCCGGCGGAAGCTGCGGGTGCCGTCGGCCGCCTTCTCCATGACCATTCCCGCGTCCGGATAGCGGACCTCCTCCCCGTCCGAGCGGTTGCCGACCTCGAGATAGCGCACCACCGAGTCCGAACGGTTCTCGAGCCGGTGGCCGTCGCCGCTGTTCGCCGGAAAGCAGGCGCACAGGCCGGGGCGCAGCGTCTCCTCGCCGGCGTCGGTGACCAGCGTCGGCTCGCCCTCGAGGACGTAGACGAACTCGTCCTCCGCGGTGTGCCAGTGGCGGAGCGCCGACACCGCGCCGGGCGCGAGTTCCGTCAGGTTGACCCCGAACTTCGTCAGGCCGCGCGGGTCGCCCAGCGGGCGGCGCGAGCGGCCGTCGAGGACGCGGTCGTGGGGAGGCGGGTAGGGATTGCGGACCTGCGGCGCGATCTCCATCGGATCGAAGGCCGTTCCGGGCTTTGCGGTCATGTCGGCACCTGTCGGTTGGCGTGCCGGCCGCGCCGCGGGCCGGCGGGGGCGGAGGGGAATCAGTCGCGGGCGGGCATCGCGTTCCTGTAGCGCTGCCAGTAGGCGTCCACGGCGGCGAGGGATTCGGGCGACATCTCGCGCTCCGGCCGCGGATCCTCGATCCAGTTGCCGTCGCGGTCCTCGCCGCGCAGCCGGATCCCGAGCGCGCCCTCGAACTGGGTCTGCCGGACACGGGCCGGCACGAGATGGACGGCGAAGCCGATGCGCGCGCGGTCGGAACGGTTCGGCTCCGACGAATGGACGGTCATGTTGTGGTGGACCGACATCTGCCCGGCCTCGAGGGGCATCTCCCGCGCCGTCGCCGGATCGACGCCCTGGATGGTCTGGCCGCGCGCCAGCAGGTTCGCCGAATCCCAGGTCTCCTCGTGGCGCAGGACCTTCGCGGCCGCGTGCGAGCCGGGGAGGAACCGCATGCAGCCGCTTTCGGAATCCGAGCGGGTGAACGCGATCCACGCGGTCACCGATTCGGGCGGCTCGAGTCCGTAGTAGGTGGTGTCCTGGTGCCACGACACGAAGCGCGGGTCGCGCGCCTTCTTGGTGAAGAACGACGACCCCCAGCACACCACGTCGGGGCCGAGGAGATCCTCGGCCACGTCGGCGAGGCGGGGCCGGAGAATCAGGTCCCAGAGCCAGGGGAACGGCAGATGCGCCTTGATGCGGAAGCGGTCCTGGACCTCGCCGTCGATCGAGGCCTCGAGCGCCTCGAAGCGGCGCGCGCATTCGCCCGCCTCCGCGGGCGTCATCAGGTCGATCGGCCAGATCGCGCCGTCGCGGCGCCAGCGCGCGACCTGCTCGTCGGTCAGGACGTTGGGCATGTTCCGTTCTCCCTGCGTCAGCCAGCCTTGCCCGCGCCCGAGCGGTATTCGGCGTAGGTCGCGTCGAGCGCCGCGAGACAGACCGGATCGAAATCCTCCCGCGGCTCCGGATCCGGCCGCCAGTGGCCGTGGGGGTCGCGGCCCCGGACCAGCGTGGCCGTCGCGCGGCTGAGCCGGGCCTGGCGGACGTCGGGGGCGACGTAGTGGATCGACAGCCCGATCCGGGGCGCGCCGGAGCGGTTGGGCCGGGAGCCGTGCACCACCGATTCGTGGTGGACCGAGAACTCGCCCGGCCGGAGGACGACGTCGACGGCGGCGGCCTCGTCGACGCCGCGCACGGTCTGGCCGCGCATCAGCAGGTTGTCGGCGTCCCGGGTCTCCTCGTGGTCGAGGATCCCGCCGCGGTGGCTCCCGGGGACGAACCGCATGCAGCCCGAGCGCGGGGCCGATTCGGTGAACGCGTACCAGACCGTCGCGGTTTCCGGTTCCGAGAGGCCGTAGTAGGTCGAATCCTGGTGCCACGACACGAAGCGCGGATCGCGCGCCTTCTTGGTGAAGAACGACGACCCCCAGCAGAGGATGTCGGGGCCGATCAGGTCCTCCACCGCGTCGAGGATCGCCTCGTCCCGGACGATGTCCCACAGCCACGGGAACGGGAGGTGCGCCTTGATCTTGTAGCGCGACTGCGGCTCCCCGCCGATCGCGTTCTCGAGCGCCTGGTAGCGCGCGAGGTTGGCGCCGGCCCCGGCCGCGTCGTGGGCGCGCAGCGGAAACACGCAGCCGTCCTCGCGCCAGGCGGCGATCTGGCGGTCCGAGAGGATCCTGCCCATCGTCTCAGGCCGGCGCGCCGCCGCCGGCGACGGTGGTGCGCCGGAGCAGGCGGCGCTCGCCGCCGGGGAAGTCGCGGCGCGCGTGCATCGAGCAGCGGTTGTCCCAGAGCAGCAGGTCGCCGACCGCCCATTCGTGCTCGTAGACGAATTCCGGGCGTTCGGCGTGGTCGAACACCGCCCCGAGCAGGCGCTCCGACTCTCCGGGATCCATGCTGACCACGCCCTCGGTCATGAGCCGGTTGACGTAGACCGCCTTGCGGCCGGTCTCGTCGTGGGTGCGGAACACCGGATGGCTGGCCTCCGCCGAGGCCGGCACGCCCTCGCCGTCCCCCCTGCGCATGGTCCCGTAGCTGTAGCGGTGCCGCGCGCGCCGCCCCTCGAGCGGTCCGCGGATGCCGTCGGGCAGGGTGTCGTAGGCGGCGTAGCCGTTCGCGAACAGCGTGTTGCCGCCCCGCGGCGGGATCTCGACGGCGTAGAGCATGGTCCCCTTGTGCGGCTCGGCGGCGTGGATCATGTCGTGGTGGAACATCATCTCGCCGTCGGGCAGGTTGCCGATCGGCTTGCCGTTCTCGCGCACGTTGGAGATCAGCATCATCCCGTCGGGCAGGGCGTCGTGCCCGCTGGTGCGGAACTCGCGGGGCCGCGCCAGGGCCCCGACCTCGCCGAACCAGCCCGTGACCGCGACCTGGCGCGCCGGCGTCAGGGTCTGGTTCCGGAACAGCACGATCACGTGCTCGAGCCACAGCGCGTTGATTTCCGCGATCGTGGCGGCGCTCTGGTCGCGGGCGAGGTCGACGCCGAGAATCTCGGCGCCGATCGCGGGGGCGAGCCTGCGGATCTCGATCGTCATCGGGCGTTCCTCCGGGAGTTCTACTCGTGCAGCGGCCGGCCCTTGATCACGCAGCGCCGGAGCGTGCGGGTCTCGCCGGCGGGGAAGTCCGTCCGCGCGTGGCACGAGCACCAGTTGTCCCACATCACCAGGTCGCCCGGCTCCCAGACATGGGCGTGGACGACCGCGGGGTCGCGGGCGAACCCGAACAGCTCGTCGAGCAGCTCCCGGCTCTCGTCCTCGGGCATGCCCTCGATGCGCGCCGTCATCAGCGGGTTGACGTAGAGCGCCCGCCGCCTGGTGCGCGGGTGGGTGATCGTCACCGGCTGCACGTGGTGCCTGTACCCCGCGACGCCGCCCGAAAGGTCGACCCGCTCGCGCATCGCGTAGTCGTAGACCTGGAGCGCCCGGAGGCCGCGGAGCCGCTCGCGGACTCCGGCCGGCAGCGCGTCGTGGGCGGCGTACATGTTGGCGAACAGCGTGTCGCCGCCGCGCGAGGGTAGCTCCAGGGCGTGGAGGAACGTGCCCCGGCTCGGCGCCGGGTCGTAGCACATGTCGTGGTGGAACCACATCTCGCCGTCGGGAAGCGAGCCGACGTAGCGGCCGTTCTCCCTGGCGTTGGAGACCATCATCACCGCGTCGTTGTAGTCCGCGCCCTCGGGCCGCCGTTCCGGCGGCCGCGAGCGCGCCGCGACCTCGCCGAAGCGCGCGGCGAACGCGATCTGCTGGCGCTCGTCAAGCGTCTGGCCCCGGAACACCAGCACGATGTGGGCGTCCCAGGCCCGTTCGACGGCGGCGACGTCGTCGCCGCCGAGCGGCTCCGAGAGGTCGAGGCCGCGGATCTCGGCGCCGAGCGCGCCGCCGAGCGGGATGACTTCCATCGCGGCCGGCCCTTCCGTCGTTCCCGCCGCCGGCCCCGGCGGGGCGGCGTCTTCCCCGCTCGGGGAACGGCTCCTATCATGCGTCGCGAAGCGTAGCAGAAAACGGCGCCGCCGCGAAATCCCGCGCCGCCGCCGGACGGGAGGCGCGATGGCGTCCGCCGACATCGCCGGGCTGCGCCGCGCGCTCGCCCGGCTCCGCGTCGAGGCGCCGGCCGGACCCGGCCCCACCGCGGCCGCGGCCCTGGACTGGATGGAGTTCCTCCTGGTGCGGGCCGGGATCAAGCCGGTCCAGATGCTGGGCCGCGACGACGAGCGGACCGCCGGCTTGCTCGCGGTCGCCGCCGAGTGCGGGCTCGAGACGATCGAGGGGTCGCAGTGGCACACCGGCCGGCTCGGCCGCCTGCCGGACTGGCTCTCGGAGGCCGTTCTCGCGAGGATGTCCGGAGTCCGGCGCTGGCACGTCTGCCGCGACGGCGCGACGGCGCGCGAGGTCGCGGAGATCTGCCGGACCGGCGTCGCCACCGTGCCGCAGGAGGCGCGGCTTCTCAACTACCCCCGCTGCTGCGTCCGCCGGCACCACGGGCGCGGGGCGGCGTATCTCGAGGCGCTCGCCCGCACGCTCGGGCGCGATTCTGGAGGGGACGACGCGCTGGCCGCGAGGATGTTCGCCGACGGCGCGACGGTGAAACCGGTCTCGGCGAAGGAGAGGCGCGCGCTTCGGGCGGTCCTCGATCTCAAGGTGCTGCCATTCGTCGGTTTCGTGCCCTGCGATGCCTGCGTGCGCCGCGGCCCCGCCTCGCCGGCGGGCGAACGGGTCCGGGAGGCGGGCGACCTCGCCGCCGCCGTCGACGGCGGCCTGCACGAGGCGCTCGCCGCCGGAACGGGCGTCCCGGGAGGGCCGTAGGCGCCGGTCCGGAAACGCGGCGGGACCGTCCCGCGCCGGCCGTCATCGCGGGATCGCCCCGGGAAACGCGCAGGCGGAGGTTGTATGGCGTCGGCGGATTTGCCATGATCCGGCGACAAGGGGGCCGCGCGAGGTGGCGACGTCCCCGCGGACACGCGAACGAGGAAGGAAATTCCCATGATGGAACGTGAAGGACTCGGACGCCGCGCGTGGCTCCGGCGGGGCGCCGCCGCGCTGGCCATGGCCGCCGGGGCGGCCGCGCTCGCGCCGGCGCAGGCGCAGGACACGCTCAGGATCGGCTTCGGCATGGCGCTGACCGGCGGCCTCGCCGGCGCGGGCAAGGCCGCGCTGATCGCGATGGAGATCTGGCGCGACGACGTCAACGCCCGGGGCGGCATCCTCGGCCGCAAGGTGGAACTGGTCTACTACGACGACCAGACCAACCCGGCGACGGTGCCCGGCATCTACACCAAGCTTCTCGACGTGGACAAGGTCGATTTCGTGGTGTCCGGCTACGGCACCAACCTGATCGCCCCGGCGATGCCGATCGTCATGCAGCGCGGGCTCGTGTTTCCGGCGCTGTTCGGCCTCGCCGTCAACGAGAAGTTCAAGTACCGGAACTACTTCCAGATCATGCCGGCCGGCCCGGAACCGCTGACCGACTGGTCCCGCGGCTTCTTCGACCTGGCCATGGCGCAGTCCCCGAAACCCGAGACCATCGCGCTCGTGGGCGCCGACGCGGAATTCGCCCGCAACGCCGTCAAGGGCGCGCGCATCCACGCCAAGCGCCTCGGGCTCCGGATCGTCTACGACCAGACCTATCCGCCGCGGACCGCGGACTACACGCCGATCGTGCGCGCCATCCAGGCCCGCAAGCCGGACATCGTCTACGTCGGCTCCTACCCGCCGGATTCCGCGGGCATGGTCAAGGCCGCCAGCGAGATCGGCCTCAAGACCAAGATGTTCGGGGGCGGCATGGTGGGGCTGCAGTACGCCTCGATCATGCAGGCGCTCGGACCCCGGCTCAACGGCATCGTCAACTACGATTTCTGGGTGCCGGAGCCGACGCTGAAGTTCGAGGGGGTCGAGGCCTTCCTCGCCAAGTACCAGAAGCGGGCCGAGGGCAAGGGCGTCGATCCGCTCGGCTACTACCTGCCGCCCTACGCCTACGCCTACCTGCAGGTGCTCGAGCAGGCGATCGCGGGCGCCGGGAGCGTGGACCACGCGAAGGTCGGCGCCTACATGGGCGCGAACGCCTTCGACACGGTCGTCGGCAAGGTCACTTTCGCGCCGAACGGCGAGTGGGCCAGGACCCGCGCCCTCATGGTCCAGTACCAGGGGATCGAGAACAACGATCTCGAGACCTTCACCAAGGCGGGCACCCGCGTCGTCCTCTACCCCAGGGAGTGGATGTCCGGCAGCATCAACTACCCGTACGCCCGGTAGCGGCGGCGGACCGGCCCCGGGGCCGGCGCGCGGTTCCGGCGACGGGCCGCGCGCCGGCCTCCCTTCCCAACCGGCTTTCGGCAGGCCTTCCGGAGGGCGAACCCTGTTCACGATCGACCTGTTCCTGAACGCGATCGTCGCGGGTGTGATGCTGGGAGGCTTCTACGCCGCCGTCAGCCTCGGCCTGACGGTGGCCTTCGGCCAGCTCGACATCGTCAACATCTCGCATCCGGCCTTCGTGATTCTCGGCTCCTACATCGCCTACATGTGCAACACGCTGTGGGGGCTCGACCCGATTCTCGTCGGCGTCGTCTGCGCGCCGGTGTTCTACTTCGTCGGGGTCGGGGTCTACCGCATCTATTTCGAGAGCTTCGAGAAGAAGGACGACGAGGCGCTCCGCGGCCTGGCGTTCTTCTTCGGGGTCATGTTCGTCATCGAGGTCGGCCTGATCCTCGTCTACGGCGTCGACTTCCGGTCGGTCGAGGCCTTCTACATCGGCGCCAACTGGGAGATCTGGAAGATCGGCATCCCGACCCGGATGTTCGTGCCGTTCTGCGTCGCGCTCGCGATGTTCGCGGTGGTCTACCTGTATCTCTCGCGGACCTTCAACGGCCGCGCCATCATGGCCGTCGCCCAGGACCGCGTGGCGCTCCAGCTGATGGCGGCCGATCCGGTGCGCGTCAAGCAGCTCGGCTTCGGCATCGGCATCGCGACGACGTCGGTCGCCGGCGCGCTCCTCATCGTCATCATCCCGATCGAGCCGTCGATCGGGCGGCTCTACATCGGCCAGGTGTTCGCGATCGCGGTGCTCGCGGGGCTCGGATCGGTCCCCGGAACGCTGGTCGCCGCCATGGTTCTCGGCGTCGCCGAAAGCTTCGTCTCGACCTTCTACGGCCCGTCCTGGGCGCCGGCGGTCGCGTTCGGGATCCTCCTTCTGGCGCTCGCCTTCCGCCCCCAGGGCCTGTTCGGACGCTGAGCGTGGTGGTCCTCGGATCCTTCTGGCTGTGGGCCGCGGCGATCGCCGCCCTCGGCGCCGTCGCGACGCTCACCGACGTGCTCGGGGTCAACAGCTTCCTGTTCTTCGCCGGCTACGTGGTGCTGCAGTACGTGGTGCTGGCGACCGCCTGGAACATCATGGGCGGCTACATGGGCTACGTGAATTTCGGCTCCGCCGGGTTTTTCGCGATCGGCACCTACACCTCGGTCGTGCTCTACAACCTCTTCAAGGCGGATCCGCTGGTCGCGATCCCCGTCGCCGGCGTCGTCTGCGGCCTGATGGGCTTCGGCGCCGGCTATCTCACGCTCCGGCTGCGCGGCGTCTTCTTCGCGATCGCGACGCTCGCGCTCGCCGTCGTGCTCGAGACCCTGATGACGAACTGGGAATTCGTCGGAGGCGCCTCGGGCGCCTACGTCCTGCGGCCGCGCGAGCACCCGCTGTTCGGCGACTACACGGAGTACCTGTTCTTCCTGATGCTGATCCTGGCCATCCTGGCGGTCGCCGCCGCGCGCTGGATCGAGCGCTCGAGGATCGGGCGCGGCTTCGCGGCGATCCGCGACGACGAGCTCGCCGCCGAATGCGCCGGCGTGCCCACCCTCCGCCTCAAGCTGGTCTCCACCACGGTGTCCGGCTTCTTCATGGGCGTCGCGGGGGCGCCGTTCGCGTACTACGTCAGCTTCGTCGAGCCGGTCTCGGCGTTCAACCTGATCTACGCGGTCAACGCGATCGCGATGCCGATGGTCGGCGGCACCACGACCTGGATCGGGCCGCTCGTCGGCGCGCTCGTTCTCGGCACCAGCCAGGAGGTCGCGCGGGTGACGATCTCGTCGGAGCTCAACCTCCTGATCGTCGGCGCGCTCCTGATCTTCTTCGTCATCGCGGCGCCCGAGGGGATCGTCGGTCTCGTGCGCAAGTGGCGGAGGCGCCGCAGGTGAGCGGCGGGCGCCTTGTCGACGCCCGCCAGGTCACCAAGACCTTCGGCGGCTTCGTCGCGCTCGACGCCGTCGACCTCCATGTCGACGAGGGCGAGCGCTTCGGCCTGATCGGCCCCAACGGGTCGGGCAAGACGACGATGATCAACTGCATCTCGGGGGCGCTCGCCAACGACGGCGGCGAGATCCTCTTCGACGGCCGCAGGCTCGACGGCATGAAGCCCCACCAGCGGACGCGGCTCGGGATCTCGCGCTCGTTCCAGATCCCCAAGCCGTTCTCCTCGATGACGGTCGCGGAGAACCTCGCGATCCCGCTCGAGTACGCGACCGGGCTGCGCGGCCGCGCGATCCGCGACCGGGCGATGGAGATCATCGAGACGATCGGCCTCGCCGGCCGCGCCGACGCCAATTCCGGGAGCCTGACCCAGATCGACATGCGCAAGCTCGAGCTCGCGCGCGCGATGGCCGCGGAGCCGCGGCTCCTGATCTCGGACGAGGCGATGGCCGGCCTGTCCTCGACCGAGGTCGACGACATTCTCGAGATCCTCTTCCGCCTCAACGAGCGCGGGATCACGATCATCATGATCGAGCACATCATGCGCGCCGTCATGCGGTTCTCCGAGCGCATCGTGGTGCTCGACGCCGGCCGCAAGATCGCCGAGGGCGGGCCCGCGGAGATCGTCGACGACCCCAAGGTCGAGAGGGCCTATCTCGGTGAGTAGCATCGTCATCAGGGACGTCGAGGCCGGCTACGGCTCGGTCCGGGTGCTGCACGGCGTCTCGGTCTCCGTCGGCCACGGCGAGACCGTCGCGCTGCTCGGCACCAACGGCAACGGCAAGTCGACCCTGATCAAGTGCGTCATGGGGCTGGTCAGGCCGGGGGCGGGATCGATCCGGCTCGAGCACGAGGACGGCGGGTTCGTCGATCTCGTCGGTCTGGCGCCGCAGGAGATCGTCGATCTCGGCGTGGCCATGGTCCCCGAGGGGCGGCGCCTGTTCCCGCGGCTGACGGTCGAGGAGAACCTGATGCTCGGCGCCTTCCGCGGTTCGGCGCGCCGGCGCATCGCCGCCAACCTGGAGTTCTCGTTCGAGGCCTTTCCCGTGCTCGCCGAGCGGCGCCGCCAGCTCGCGGGCGCGATGTCCGGCGGCGAGCAGCAGATGCTGGCCGTGGCGCGGGCGCTGATGTCCGAGCCGCGCGTGCTGCTGGTCGACGAGCCGTCGGTCGGGCTCGCCCCGATCCTCGTCAGCCGCATGATCGCGAAGATCCGCGAGCTCAAGGACCAGCGCAACCTGACCGTGCTGATGGCGGAGCAGAACTTCAACCAGGCGATCAAGATCGCCGACCGCGGCTACATCATCGTGCACGGCGAGATCGCCTTCGCCGCGGAGACGGCCGAGGAACTCGCCGAGAACGACATGGTCAAGCAGTACTATCTCGGCGCCTGATGGCGCCGCGGGCGGCGCCGGAGCGCGGACCGTGACCGGTCCCGGGACGTTCAGGCCCGGCACGCTCGGGCTCCACGCCGGCCAGCGGCCGGATCCCGCCACCGGCGCCCGCGCCGTGCCCATCTACCAGACCACGTCCTACGTCTTCCGCGATGTCGACCACGCCGCGGCGCTGTTCAATCTCGAGCGCGCCGGCCACATCTACTCGCGCATCTCGAACCCGACCTGCGCCGTGCTCGAGGAACGCGTCAGCGCGCTCGAGGGCGGGGCGGGGGCGGTCGCCACGGCGTCCGGCCAGGCGGCGCTTCACCTGGCCGTCGCGACCCTGACCGGGCAGGGCGGGCACGTCGTGTCGTCGTCGGCGGTCTACGGCGGCAGCCACAACCTCTTCCATCACACGCTGCCGCGTTTCGGGATCTCGACGACGTTCGTCGACCCCCGCGACGTCGACGGCTTCGCGGCCGCGATCACGCCCGACACCCGGCTGGTGTTCGGCGAGACCATCGGCAACCCCGGCCTCGAGGTCATGGACATCGCGCGCGTCGCCGACGCGGCGCACGCCCGCGGCGTGCCGCTGATGATCGACAACACCTTCGCCACCCCGCATCTGTGCCGGCCGTTCGAGCACGGGGCCGACATCGTGATGCATTCGGCGACCAAGTTCCTCGGCGGCCACGGCACCTCGATCGGCGGGATCCTGGTCGATTCCGGGCGCTTCGACTGGGAGGCCTCGGGCAGGTTCCCGACGCTGACCGAGCCCTACGACGGCTATCACGGCCTGGACTTCGCCGAGGAGTTCGGTCCCGCCGCCTTCGTCATGCGCGCCAGGGCGGAGGGCCTGCGGGACTTCGGCGCGACCATGAGTCCGACCAACGCCTTCCACCTCCTCCAGGGCGTCGAGACGCTGCACGTGCGCATGCCGCGCCACGTCGAGAACGCCCGCGCCGTGGTCGCGTTCCTCGGCGCCCACGACGGGGTCTCCTGGGTGGCGTGGCCCGAGCGCGAGGACCACCCCGACCGCGAGCTCGCCCGCCGGCTGCTGCCGGACGGTCCGGGCGCGATCCTCTCCTTCGGCATCAGGGGCGGGCGCGAGGCCGGGCGCGCCTTCATCGAGAGCCTGTCGCTGTTCTCCCATCTCGCCAACGTCGGCGACGCGAAATCGCTGGTCATCCACCCCGCCAGCACCACCCACCAGCAGATGGACGCCGCCGCGCTCGAGGCGGCGGGCATCGGCGAGGATCTGGTGCGGCTCTCGGTGGGGCTCGAGGACGTCGGGGATCTGGTCGCCGACCTCGACCAGGCGCTCGCGCGCGCCGGGCGCAAGACCCGGGGCTGATGGAGTTCGAGGTCGCCGGGCGGCGGGTCTTCGCTGCCACCGGAGGCCGGGCGTTCGACCCGTCTCTGCCCGCGGTCGCGTTCGTGCACGGCGCCGGCATGGACCATTCCGTGTGGGCGCTCCAGACCCGGTGGTTCGCGTGGCACGGTCACGCCGTCCTGGCGGCGGACCTGCCGGGTCACGGCGGCTCCGAGGGCCCGCCGCTCGGGACCGTCGAGGAGATGGCCGACTGGCTGCTCGCGCTCGTCGCCGGGTCGGGCGCCGGCAGGGCCGCGCTGGTGGGGCATTCCATGGGGGCGCTCGCGGCGCTCGCGGCCGCCGGCCGCGGCGGGGCGGCGGTTTCGGCGCTCGCGCTCGCGGGGGTGGGGGCGAGAATGCCGGTCCACCCCGACCTGCTGGCCGCCGCCGCGGCCGGCCGGCCCTCGGCCCTGGACATGATCGTGGCGTGGGGCTACGGCATTCCGTCCCGTTTCGGGGCGAGCCGGCTGCCCGGGCTGTGGCTCCAGGGGTCGGGACGCTCCCTTCTGGCCCGCGGGGCGGCGGACGCGCTGGCCGCGGATCTCGCGGCGTGCGACGGCTACGGCTCGGCGGAGGAGGCCGCGGCGCGCGTTTCCTGCCCGGTGCTGTTCGTGGTCGGCGGGAAGGACCGCATGACGCCGCCTGCCGCGGCGGCCGAGCTCGCCGCCGCGATTCCGGGTTCGCGCACCGAACGCATCGACGACGCCGGACACATGATGATGGTGGAACGGCCCGACGAGACCCTGGACGCGCTGATCGCGGGCGGGCTGTCCGGAAAGGGCCGGTGACGGACGCCGGTCCGAGGACGTTCGACGGCTTCGACTACGTGGTCGTCGGCGCCGGCAGCGCGGGCTGCGTTCTCGCCAACCGCCTGAGCGCCGTTTCCCGCCGCAACGTCCTGCTGCTCGAGGCCGGCGGCAGGGACGACTACTTCTGGATCCGGATTCCCGTCGGCTACCTCTACACGATGAACAACCCCCGCACCGACTGGTGCCTTTCCACCGAGCCGGAGCCGGGGCTCAACGGCCGGGCGCTGGCGTATCCGCGGGGCCGGACGCTCGGGGGGTGCTCGGCGATCAACGGCATGATCTACATGCGCGGGCAGGCCCTGGACTACGACCGGTGGCGCCAGATGGGGAACCGCGGATGGGGCTGGGAGGACGTGCTGCCGTATTTCCGGAAGTCGGAGGACCACGTCGACGGCGGGGACGGGATGCACGGCTCCGGCGGCGAATGGCGGGTCGAGCGCCAGCGCCTGTCCTGGGAGATCCTGGAGTCGTTTCGCCAAGCCTGCATCCAGACCGGAATTCCGGCGACGGACGACTTCAACCGCGGCGACAACGAGGGCGTCGGGTATTTCGAGGTCAACCAGAAGCGGGGCGTCCGGCTGAGCGCCGCGCACGCCTTTCTGCATCCGGTGTCCCGCCGGCCCAACCTCACGGTTCTCGTCGGGGCCCGGGCGCGCCGCCTGACGGTGGCCGGTGGCCGGGTGACGGGCGTGGAGTTCCTGCTCGACGGCGTCGAGGCCCGCGCGCTGGCGGCGCGCGAGGTCGTTCTGGCGTCGGGAGCCGTCGGCTCCCCCCATCTCCTGCAGCTGTCGGGCATCGGCCCCGGCCCGGTGCTGCGCGAGCGCGGGGTTCCGGTCGTCCACGAGCTCCCGGGGGTCGGGGAGAACCTCCAGGACCACCTCCAGATCCGCGCCGTGTACAGGGTGCGGGGCGCGAAGACCCTGAACGAGCGCGCGAACTCGTTTCTCGGCAAGGCCGGCATGGCCCTGGAGTACGTCCTGTTCAAGCGGGGGCCGATGACGATGGCGCCGAGCCAGCTCGGGGTCTTCACCAGGTCCGACCCGAGCCGCGAGACCCCGGACCTCCAGTATCACGTGCAGCCCCTCTCGCTCGACCGGTTCGGGGAGCCGCTGCATCCGTTTCCCGCGATCACCGCCTCGGTCTGCAATCTCCGTCCGGAGAGCCGTGGCCACGTGCGCCTCGCGGGCCCCGACCCGGATGCCGCCCCCGAGATCCGCCCCAACTACCTGAGCGCCGAGAACGACCGGCGGATCGCCGCGGACGCGCTCAGACTCACGCGGCGCATCGTCGGCGCGCCGGCGATGCGCAGGCACCACCCGGAAGAGCATCTGCCGGGCGCGCATGTCTCGAGCGACGAGGATCTCGCGCGCGCGGCCGGCGACATCGCGACGACAATCTTCCACCCCGTCGGCACCTGCCGGATGGGCGGGGACGACCTCGCGGTCGTGGACGACCGTCTCCGGCTGCGGGGTCTCGGGGGCCTTCGCGTCGCCGACGCCTCGGTCATGCCGGCGATCACTTCGGGCAACACCAATTCGCCGACCATGATGATCGCGGAGAAGGCGGCCGACATGATGCTCGCCGACGCCTGAACCGGCCGGGCGGCGGGCCGGAGGATCAGCCCGCGCCGGCCGCGGCTTCGGCGTTGGTCCGGACGCCCGCGACTCCGCCGCATCCGCGCACCGCGTCGACCACGGCGGCGCAGTCGTCGGGCTCGCCGTCTCCCCGCCAGGCGACGTGTCCGTCGGGACGGACGAGGCAGAGCCGGGCCCCGTAGACCTCCTCGACATCCCGGGACGGCACGCGGGCCGGGGTCAGGGGCACGCCGCGGTCCCGGGCGGCGGCGGCCAGCGCCGGCGCCTCCGGCGCGTCGGGGCCGAGTCCGAGCAGCACGAAGCCGCGACCGAACAGGTCGAGCGTCGACCGGCCGTCCGGCAGCCAGGCGTGCGGGGCGCGGGCGCCGGGGCGCGCCGTCTGGTCGTATTCCACGACCGTCAGCGGCGGAACGTCCGTCCCGTCGTCGAGGCAGATCGGAGAGGCGTCGTAGCGGTAGCCGACGGTGACGCCTTCCTGCTCGTATTCCTCGTTGTAGCCGCCATGCTCGATGACGTGCCTGGCGCGCTCGCGAAGCGCCTCGCCTTCGGGCGACGGGTCGTCGATCTCCGGGCCCGTCGGCAGCTCGACCAGCTTCCGGAAGTTCGACGTCGCCGCCTCGTTGTTGCGGACAGCCACCGGATGACGTTCCGCGAAGTAGCTGTCGAGCAGGGCGTCGCCGCCCCAGCCCCCGAGCACGGCGGCGAGTTTCCAGGCGATGTCGACCGCCTCCTGGATGCCGGTGTTCATGCCGAGCCCGCCCGTGGGGGAGTACTGGTGCACGGCGTCGCCCGCGAGGAAGACGCGTCCCTCTCCGTAGCGGTTCGCGACCCGCCGATGGCGTTCCCACGGCAGGACCGACTTGAGGTCGTAGTCGATCCCGGCAAGGCCGAGCGCGCGGCGGACGTGGAAATGCGCGTCGAAACCTCCGGGATCGGTGACCAGCTCGGGGGTGATCATCGACAGCCGCCACAGGCCGCGCCCGTCGACCGAGATGAACTGGCCCCAGAATCCGTCGGGGCCGTAGAGCCAGTACATCATCGCCTTGTGCCGCTCGTGGAACCGCATCACGTCCCGGCTCTCGAAGAACAGGTTGATGTCGAACGACAGCGGCGCCTCGCCCACCAGATCGATGTCGAGCATCTCCCGCACGACGCTGTCGGCGCCGTCGCAGGCGACCATGTACCGCGCCCTGACGCTCTCCCGGCGCCCGGTGTCCCGGTCCTCGATCACCGCCGTGACGCCGTCGGCGTCCTGCTCGAAAGACCGGAACAGCGTGCGGTAGCGCGTCTTCACGCAATCGAAGGCTTCGGCCCGCTGCTGGATGACGGGGTCGAAGAAGAGCTGCGAGCAGCGCTGGTGGCCTTCCGGCGTGTGGCGCCAGGGCGGGCGGTCGTCGTAGGACGGGTAGTCGAAGCCGGAGATGCGGTATCCGGACAGGCTGGTCACGTAGGCGATGTTCAGCGGGTGATCCGAAGGCCAGCCGGCGCCGCGTATCCTGTCCGCCACGCCCCAGCGACGGCAGAACTCCATCGTCCGGGTGGAGATCATGTTCATCTTGGGGTGGGAGACAGTGCCGTCCCTTCTCTCGACCACGAGGCAGGCGACGTTCTGGTAGCCGAGCTCGGCGGCGAGCGACATGCCGACGGGACCGCCGCCCACGACCAGAACCGGCACGTCGAACTGGTGCGCCAAGACGCTGTCTCCGGTGCGGGAACCTCGCTCCGGCGCGCCGCTCCCGGAACGAAGCTTCCGTGGCGCGTCGGCGCGGAGCCGATTCAGCGTGCCAGCGTTTCCGCGGGAATTCAAGAAGCCGGGGAGCGCTCCGCGGGGTGATCCTGCGCCACGGTCCCGGACCGGCCCGGTCGCCCGACTGCGGGCTCCGGGATCATTTCCCCGCCTGCCAATCCTGCACCGAGCCTGCCATCAGCGAGGCCCAGTCGTCGGGCGGATTTCCCCGCGAGAGCATCTTGGTGAAGACCGTGTACGGATCGGTCCTGCTTCCCGAGGAGCGCAGCGTGGTCCGGTCATTGACCCAAGCGTAGACGATCACCTTCGCCCTGGAATCGTAGCGGAAGAACAATCTGAACCGTCCACCCGTTCTGACGCGCCGCCAATGGCGGTAACGCGGACCCAATGTGCTGCCTTGGCGATACTCGTCCCGGGACGGATCAGACGGAATGACCTCCAGCATCAGCCGGCTCAATGCCCGAAACAGCTTGACGTTCGCATTGGACGCGAACCCCGCCGGATCGTTTCGTTGCGCACCTTGCGCTGCGCGGCGGAGCTTGTGCAACTGGTCGACGAGGCAATCGTGGAACAGCAGTGTCCACCCGTGGCGCTGCATCAGAGATCGACGTCGCCGTCGATGTCCTCGTCCGCTCGCGCGTCACGCTCCGCGTGGTCCAGCATGTCCCGTGCCAGATCGTCCGGGATCGCCCGAACATGCCGGCCGGCCCGGATATCGCCGGAAAGCAGGTCGAGGAACGCGCCGATCTCCGGATCTTCATGTTCGGCGTCGGCGCGGCTGACGACGACCTGTCCGTCCTTGCGGAGTTCGAATGCCACCTTGGAGCCGACATCGGCCCCCAGCGCCTGACGGATCGGCTTGGGCAGGGTGATCTGGCCCTTGGCGGTCATCGTGGCGACTTCGTGGATGATCGTCATGATCGGCGTTCCCTCCGTCCCGTGCGAGACGGTAAGGAATATTCTTTGCCTTTTGCCAAGTCAACGTCACGTGGGGGGGGGCCTCCCCACCATTTTGAAAGGGTTCGGAACGTGCGCGGGTACGCGCGGTACGCGCGGTCCGCGGGTCAGGCGGTACGGGCCCGGCCCCCGATGTCCGGATCGAAGAGGGTCCGGTTCTCCGGCATCGTGCAGGCAACGGCGAGCAGGCGGTCGGCGACGCTTCGCAGCGCGCGCGTGGCCGTGGCCTCGGGCCCGCAGCGCGGCGTGTTCCGTCTTGCCGACGGGGTCGCGCCGCATTGCCCCCGCGGCTCGGTGACGGACGGCGACCGGCGACTTGCCGGACCTCTTGGTCACGGGAGCGACGCCTGACAGGCAGCGCAGGGCGTGGGAGGCTCCTCGGCGCAGAGGGGCGCGCGCTTCCGCAGGCAGCGCCGCGAGGACGATCCTGCCGACGCCGGGAAGCGAGTCGGGATCTCCGCGTCACGCTGCGGCCTCGTTCCCGGCTCTTCCCCCTCCTCTGCGGAGGCCGCCGGCGGGGGCAACGCGGCGGTCAGGCGGTCGAGTTCCCGGCGCGCCTCCGCGAACTGCTGTTCGACGAAGGCAAGCTGCGAGAAGACGCCCCTGACATGGGTGGCCGCGGTCTCGGTGGTGCCGGGCACGACGGAGATCGCCGGCTCGCGCAGGATCCGGAGCACGGTTTCGGCGTCGATCCGGCGCACCCAGTGCCGTTCGGGAGCGCGGCGACGGCGGAGACCCGGACGTGCCGCGCCTTGGCGAGCGTCGGCGCCAGACGCCGGAGCTCGCGGATCCGGGCCTTGGAGAGGTCGCTCCCGACCTCGGGGAACTGCGGACAGTGGCACCGGAACTGCTGGCGGGCCCGGGTCGCGCACCGGGTTCTGTCGCGGGTCAGGTTGCTGGTGATCCGCGACCGCTCGCGTAGCTCGACGATCTCCGGAGCCTCCGGATCCGGACGCCGGAACGCCTGGCCCGCAGGGCATCGGCGAGCACGCGGGCGTCGCGGTGGTCGTCCTTGGCGCCGGCCGGCGAGAAGCGGTCGCGGAAGCGGTCAGGCCGCTTCGGATTGACGGCGTGGACCGCGAAGCCGCGCTCCATCAGGGTCTCGACGACGGGCGGAACCTCGATGGCGATCCCAACCGTGCGCGGTTCAGCGTCCGCCGCGGCGAGGATCCAGGTTGCCATCTCCGCCGGACCGGCTCCATCATGGGCCCGTTCGTCCAGCACCCCGCCCTTGTCGTCGACCACGCAGACCCGGTGGGTCCGCGACCCGCCCGTCGGACGTTTCGGGGCTCCCGGGAACGGAGAGCGGACGCGGGCCGACGGCGAGTCCCGAGAATCCGGCGCGCGCCCTGCGTGAAGCCGCCTGCCGGACGGCGCCGCTCTCAATGGTCCGGGCGCAGTTTCAGCCAGTCGTAGCGGTCCCTCGAGCGTATCGTCAGCCGCCGCGGCGCGTTCCCCTGGAGAACCTGGAGCGGCACCTCGACGCCCGGTTCCCCGTACGCCCAGACCTTGCGGTAGAAGTCGGCGAGATCCGCGACCGGGGATTCCCCCACTCCGAGCACGAGGTCTCCGGCACGCACGCCCGCCGCCCAGGGCCGGTCCGCTTCGCATGACACGCGCGACGAACAGGCGCCCGCGCAGGATCTCGGAATGGAGCCCCAGCCAGGGGCGGTTGCCGCGCCTCGAACGCCCCCGCGAGATCAGTTCGCCGAGAACGGCCGTCAGCGCGTCCACGGGAACGAACATGTTGCCTGGAACGCTCCCTCCCTCCCCCCTCGCCGCGTCGGGAACCAGCAGGGATCCCACGCCGACGAGTTGCCCCGAGCCGTTGATCAGCGCGGCGCCGCCGAACTGCGGGTGGGGCGGAGCGGTGAAGATGGCGTTCTCGAGCAGGTACTCCCAGTAACCCGCGAAGTCCCGGCGGTCCGTCACCAGGGCCGGCAGGCTCCGCTCGCGCCCGCCATGGGGCGCCACCAGCACGCCGTCGCCGGCCGCCAGCTCGCCGGAGGCCCCGATCTCGATCGCCGGAACGCCCGGCGGAACCAGGGTCCTGAGGACGCCGAAGCCGGAACCGTGGTCGTACGCGACGACCTCGGCGGGTACGACCCTCCCGTCCGCGACGCCGACCGTCACCGATCCGGCCTCGAGAATCAGGTAGCCGATGGTCGCGACGAGCCCGTCGTCGTCGATGACGACGCCGCTTCCGCTCCGTTCGGTTCCGAGCGTCGGCGCGGTCCGGGCGTCGGCGGGCACGCTCGCCGTCACCTCGACGACGGAGGACAGCGGTTCCGCCGAGGCCGGAGTCCCGATCCCCGGCGGACCGTCCGTCAGGAGAAGCGTTCCGGCCGCGGCGAGCGCGGACAGGATCCTCGAAAGGCTCATGTCACCGCCTGTTCCGCTTCCGGGACAGTCTACACCAAGGAGTTCCGGTCGTGAACGCCGGCGCGCGTCGCGGATCGGCGGCAGCTCAGATCCTGTCGACCGCGCCGGGGACCAGCGGCACGAAACGCACCGGCCACATCCGCGTCTCCTCCGGGTTGCCGTCCGCGTCGAGGTCGTACCGGAAGATGTGCTGGCCCCGCCCCGCCTCGTCGACGGGCGCCACCAGGACGCCCCCGGGCCGGAGCTGCCGGAACAGCGCCGCGGGCACCGCCCCGTCGGCCGCCGCGGTGACGAGAACGCGGTCGAACGGCGCCTGCTCGGGCCACCCCCCGGTGCCGTCGCCGAGGCGCGTGGTGACGTTGCCGACGGCGAGCCGCTCGAACAGCTTCTGCGTCCGGCGCAGGAGCGCCAGGCTGCGTTCCACGGTGTAGACGCGGGTGCAGAGCCTGGCCAGCACGGCGGCCTGGTATCCGGAACCGGTGCCGATCTCGAGAACCCGCATGTGCGCCTCGACGTCCAGCGCCTGGGTCATGAAGCCAACCACCGAGGGCTGGCTGATCGTCTGGCCGCGGCCGATCGGCAGGGCGCGGTTGTCGTGGGCGTGCTCCCGGAGCTCCCCGGGCACGAATTCCTCGCGGGGAACGCGTTCCATGGCGTCGAGCACCCGCGGGTCGACGACGCCGTCGCCGCGGAGATGCATGATCAGCCGCATGCGGGCGTCGGGCGCCCTTTTCGAGAGGCCGTTTCCGGAAGCGCCGCGGGGTCCGGCGGGCACGTCAGGCGGCTGCCGCGGGCAGCCGTTCGAGGCCGCCCATGTAGGGTCTCAGGGCGTCCGGAACGCGGACCGTTCCGTCGGCTTCCTGGAAGTTCTCGAGGATCGCGACGACGGTGCGGCCGATCGCCAGCCCCGATCCGTTGAGCGTGTGGACGAACGCGGTCCCCCCGCGGCCTTCGGGGCGGAACCGCGCCTTCATCCGCCGCGCCTGGAAGTCCCCGCAGTCGGAGCAGCTGGAGATCTCGCGGTACGTGTCCTGGCCGGGAAGCCAGACCTCGAGGTCGTAGGTCTTGCGAGCCGAGAAGCCGAGATCCCCGGTCGAGAGGACGACCACGCGGTAGGGCAGTTCCAGGCGCCTGAGGATCTCCTCCGCGCAGCCGGTCATGCGCTCGTGCTCGTCGGGCGACCGTTCGGGAACGCACACGCTGACCAGCTCGACCTTGTGGAACTGGTGCTGGCGCAGCATGCCGCGGGTGTCGCGGCCGGCCGCCCCGGCCTCGGAGCGGAAGCACGGCGTGTGCGCGACGAAGCGGAGCGGCAGGTCGCCCTCGTCGAGGATCCGCCCGGCGACGAGATTGGTGAGCGGCACCTCGGCCGTCGGCACGAGCCAGTGCCCGGTGTCGGTCCGGAACAGGTCGTCGCCGAACTTGGGCAGCTGCCCGGTGCCGAAAACGGCCTCGTCCCGGACCAGGAGCGGCGGGCTGATCTCGGTGTAGCCGAACTCGTCGGCGTGAACGTCGAGCATGAACGACGCGAGAGCGCGTTCCATGCGCGCGAGAGCGCCGCGGGTCAGGGCGAACCGCGATCCCGCGAGGGCGGCGGCGCGTTCGAGATCGAGAAGTCCGGCGCCTTCCGCGAGATCGACGTGGTCGCGGATCCCGAAGCCGAATTCCGGCCTCTCGCCCCATTCGCGCAGGGTCACGTTCGCGCTCTCGTCGGCGCCGTCGGGAACGTCATCGCCAGGCAGGTTGGGAAGGCCGGCGAGGACTTCCGAGATCCTCCCGGCGATTTCCGCGAGGCTGTCCTCGAGCAGCGCCGTCCGGTTCTTCAGCTCGGCGACCTCCCCGACGACCCCGGACACGTCCCCGCCTTTCGCCTTGAGGGCTCCGGTCTTCCTGGACAGCGCGTTGCGGCGCGCCTGAAGCTGCTGCAGCTCGGTCGTCACGCGCCGGTTCTCCGCGTCGAGCGCGACGATCTCGGAGGCCAGCGCCGGCACCCCGCGCCGGGCGAGTCCGCGGTCGAGATCCCCGGGGTTCTCGCGGATCCACCTGATGTCGAGCACGGTTCCCGTCCCGCCCCGGTTCAGGCCGCGCCGGTCTCGGCTTCGCCGCCGCTCTCGTCGACGCCGGCGTCGTCGTGCTCGGCGGCACGCCGACGCTCGATCATGCGGGCGCCGATGATCGAGACCTCGTACAGCAGGATGACCGGGATCGCGAGGCCGATCTGGCTGACGACGTCCGGAGGCGTGAGGATCGCCGCCAGAACGAACGCGCCGACGATCGCGTAGCGCCGTTTCGCCGCGAGGCCGTCGGCCGTCACGATGCCGACGCGCGCCAGCAGTATCAGCAGCACCGGCAGCTCGAAGGCCAGGCCGAACGCGAAGATCAGTCTCAGCACGAGCGAGAGGTACTGGTCGACCTTGGGCTCGACCTCGACCGGCAGCGCGTGCTCCGAACCGGGCGTCTGGAAGCTCAGGAAAAAGTCCCAGGCCAGCGGCATCACGAAGAAGTAGACCAGCGCGCCCCCGAGAAAGAACAGCACCGGCGTGGCCGCGAGAAACGGCAGCAGCGCGCGCTTCTCGCGCCGGTACAGGCCGGGGGCGACGAACAGCCACAACTGCATCGAGATCAGGGGAAAGCCGACGAACAGCGCGGTGTAGAACGCGACCTTGATCTGCGCGAGAAACGGCTCGTAGAGCGCCGTGAAGATCAGGCGCGCGTCCTCCCGGCCCTCGAGGGCGTCGGCCAGCGGCCGCACGAAGAAGTCGTAGATGTCCTGGGCCAGGAAGAAGCTCGCGAGGAAGAGCGCGACGAAGATCGCGAAGGACCAGAGCAGCCGGGTGCGCAGCTCGACCAGGTGGTCGAGCAGCGGCATCCGCCGGTCGTCGAGATCCTGCTCGCTCATGCCGGGTTCCCGGGAGCCCGTTCCGCGTCCCCGGCGGCCGCGTCGCCGGCCCCCTCTCCGGCGTCGGGCGCGCCGGCGTCGCCGGATCCGTCGTCGCCGTCGTGGCCGGCGCGCGCCATCCGTTCGTCGTCGGTCTCGTCTCCGGGGAGATCCGCGGCCTCCCCGGGAGCCGCGCCGTCAAGGGAGTCCCGGATCTCCCCGCGCGGGTCGATGGCGTTCCCGACCTCCTGCCACAGGTCGCCGCCCGCCGCGCCCGGGGACATCCCGGCCTTCATCTCGTCGGCGATGTTCTGGAGTTCCGTCTCGCGGGCGATGTCCTCGAGTCCCGAGTGGAACTCCCTCGCCATCTCCCGGGCCTTGCGCACGAACCCCGACACCGTCCGGACGACGCCGGGGAGCTCCTTCGGACCGATGACGACGATTCCGAGCACGGCAATGAGGAGGAACTCCCAGCCGCCGATGTCCAGCATGACGGCGCGTCTCCTTCGTTCCCGACGCGACCGCCGTCAGCTCTTGGCGGCTTCGTCCTTCTTGGCGGTTTCGGCGGCGACGCTCTCGGCCCGGGGGCCCAGCGCGTCGGGGGCCGGGCGTTCCGGCTGGTCGTCCGTCTTGGCCTCCTCGCTCAGCCCTTTCCTGAAAGCCGTGATGCCGCGCGCGGCATCGCCCATCAGCCGCGAGAGCTTGCGGCCCCCGCCGAACAGGAGGAGGACGACGAGCAGGATGATCAGCCAGTGCCAGACGCTGAAGGCTCCCATGAAGGGGCTCCCGGGACGTTTTCAAGGACGGTGCATGTTCGCAGAAAAACCGGTTCCGCGCAATCGCGCAGACCGTTCCCGGAACAGTTTCCTTTCGCGGCCGGGATCTCTGAGCGAGCGGGACCGCTCATGCCGCACCCTTGCCGTCATCGTCCTCGAAGCGTCCGGTCGCGTCCCGCTCCCGGTCGATGGACGCGAGGCTCCCGCGCGTCCCGGGGCGTTCCCCTTGACCGTCACCTGCATCCCGGCCGGCGGCGCGGCCGGACGGCAAGGGCCGGCATCGCGTTGCCCGTTCCCCCGCTTTCGGCGTTGTCGCCGCGCGCGGCCCGGTCCGGGTCTTCCCAGAGCATCTTGAAGGGCATCGCGAAAATCCTGTCTCCAACCTTCTGAACGCGCTCGCCGTCGTGAAGAACGATGCCGCAGGCGAAGCCGTCGCCAACGGTTTCGCCGAGTCGTTCCAGCCCCGAGAGGTCTCGGGAACGAAGGGTCGCATGCGCCCTGACCTCGATTCCGACAACGGCGCCGGGCGTGCGTTCCAGAACGAAATCGACCCCGGTTCCCTCCCTGTCGCGGTAGTGGCTGACGGTCGCCTCGCCGCCGGAGAGAGCGACGGCCTTGGCGAGTTCCCCGTAAACGAAGGATTCGAGCGGAGGGCCGAGTTTTCGACGCTCCCTTTCGAGGTCTTCCGCGCCGGTTCGCAGGCGCGCCGCAAGCAGGCCGGAATCGAGAAAATGCAGTTTCGGCGCCCTGGCCAGCCGTTTCAGGGCGACATGACGCCATGCCGGAACGCGGCGGATCACGAACAGGTGCTCGAGCAGGGAAAGCCACCGGTCGACAGTCTTGCCGTCGATGCGGAGCGCCCGTCCGAGGGCGGACATGTTCGCCGGCCCGCTTGCCGATGCGGCCGCATGACCGAGCAGGGCGTTCATCTCGTCGCGTTTCGCGACCGGTGCGACGGCGGCAACGTCCCGCTCGGCGAGCGGGTTCGCGCAGGCCCGCAGCCATGCCCGGCGTCGCGCCGGGTCGGTGCGGGCAAGAGCTTCGGGAAAGCCGCCGGAAACCACCCGTTCTACGAGACGAGGCGTGGATCCCGTCTCCCTGAACGCCGGAAAGTCCCCCGCGAAGGCGCGGTCGAGGAAGTCCGGGGGTCCCGTGCCGGCAATCTCCGCCTGCGAGAACGGCAGGAGCCGAACGGTCTCGACGCGGCCGGCCAGGGAGTCCGGAGCGATCGGGCTCCCGAACAGATCGACCGAACCCGTGATCAGGAAACGCCCCGGACGGGGATCCCGGTCAACCGCGCTCTTGAGCGCGCGGACCAGGTCCGGCGCCAGCTGGATCTCGTCGATCACGGCGCTGTCCAGCGAGCGCACGAACAGCGCCGGATCTTCCCGGGCTCGCCGCCTGTCCAGTTCGTCCTCCAGCGAGATGAAAGGCCGGCCGTCGGCAACGCGTTTGGCGAGGGTCGTCTTGCCGGATCGGCGAGGCCCCAGGATGGCAACGATCCGGGTGTCCTGCAGCGCCGTGCGAATCGATGTTTCGGCGTGCCTCGCCAGGAAACGCCTCGTTCCGTCGGCCATCGGGCCCGGCATGGGTCTCCCTTTCGGTCCGATCCATGACTGGATTCGGAATCCGTGTTCGCGGAAACGGAATCCATCATCCGCAGATTCGGAATCCATCATCCGCAGATTCGGAATCCGTCATCCGCGAATTCGGAATGTAATGTCTACAGATTCGGAATACAATATCCGCAGATTCGGAATGCACCATCCGCGGATCAGGAATTCGCGACCGCCCGGGATCCCGTGCCATTTGCAGATCCCTCATCCGGAGGGGGCGCGGGGTTGCCGCGGAGGGCGGATATTCCCGGCGCTCCCGATGGAGCCGTCCTCGATCGCGGCAGGCGGTTCCGCGCCTGCCGCCGGCACCCGGTCACGACAGGAGACGAGCCCTGGCCGTCCCCGAAGCGCGGCGGTTCCGGATCCGGTTTCAGGCGCCTCCGGCCGGAAACACGAAGACGTTCTCCCTGTCGAGCCTGAGGCCCACGACGGTTCCCTCCGACGGCAGCATGCGGCCGGGGATGCGCGCGTGGAGATGAAGGTCACCGCCCGCCGACAGATGGAGCAGGCTCGTCCGCCCGAGCAGCCGCGCCGTCATCACGCTACCCACCGGGCCGGTGTCGACGTCGCTCACGATCCGGACGGCCTCGGGACGCACGAGCACGCTGACCGCGGCGCCGTCCTCGAGGCGCGGAGCGTCGACGGCTCCCAGCGGAGTCTCGACCCGTCCCCGGGTCACCCGTCCCGGGATCTCGTTCAACTCGCCGAAAAGCCCGGCGACGAACGCGTTCCGCGGCCGGAAATAGAGATCCTCCGGCGAGCCGCTCTGGACGATGGCGCCGTCGCGCATCACGGCGACCTTGTCCGCCATGAACATGGCCTCCTCGGCGTTGTGGGTCACCACGATCGAGGCCGACCGGCTGCGCTTGAGAACGTGGAGGCAGAGGTCGCGGAGCTGGTTGCGGCGCTGGGTGTCGAGATTGGAGAACGGCTCGTCGAGCAGGATGATGCGCGGCCGCGGCGCCCGCGCCCGGGCGAGCGCGACGCGTTGCTGCTCGCCCCCGGACAGCCGGTGCGGGTAGCTGTCCGCGTAGTCGAGCATGCCGACCTGGCCGAGAACCTCGCGGACCCTGGCTTGCCGCGCCGTCCTGTCGAGGCCGACGAGACCGAAGGCGACGTTCTCGGCGACCGTGAGATGCGGGAACAGCGCGAAGTCCTGGAACAGCAGGCTCACGCCGCGCTCTTCCGGCGGCACCGCGACCATGCTGTCGGCGAGCACCCGGCCGTTCCACGAGATCCGTCCCGACTGGAGCCGCTCGAGGCCGGCGACGAGGCGCAGCGTGGTGGTCTTGCCGCAGCCGGACGGCCCGAGCAGGCAGAGAATCTCGCCCGGCGCGATGTGCATTCCGACCCCGTCCAGCACGCAGCGGGATCCGAACCGGTGCGTGAGTCCGCGGACCGAGAGTCCGTCGGTTTCGCTGTCCGAGGTCATGGCCGCGGCAGGCTATTGCGGGAGACCCGCAGGCGCAAGCCGCGGAACGGCGCGCCGGGTTCAGGACACCGCGGCGACGGGCTCCGGCGCCTCGACGGACTCCGCGACCCTCATCTTCCGCACGTTCGCCGCGGGCGACGCCTCCGCGCCGTCCCCGGCCTCGCCGCCGTCTTCCGGGTCCGCCGCGCGGCCGGGGTTTTCCGCGACCACGGCACTCGCCGGGCGCGTGTCGATGAGGCCCGCCGCCTTCAGCTCCTCGACGCCGGGCAGGTCGGCCACGGAATCCAGGCCGAACTCCTGCAGGAAGGCTGGCGTCGTGCCCCAGGTGGTCGGCCGCCCCGGCGTGCGGCGGCGGCCCACCGGCCTGATCCAGCCGCATTCGAGAAGGAGGTCGAAAGACCCCCTGCTCACGGACACGCCGCGGATCTCCTCGACCTCGCTTCGCGTGACCGGCTGGTGGTAGGCGATGATGGCGAGGGTCTCGACCGCGGCGTTCGACGGCTTGCGGCGGATGCGGCGCTCGATCGCGAGATGGGACGACAGATCCTCCGCGGTGCGCATGAGCCACTTGCCGGCCGTTCGCACGAGATTGACCCCCCGTCCCTCGTAGAGCGCCGCGATCTCGTCCAGCACCCCGCGGACGTCGCAGCCCTCGGGAAGGCGTTCGGCGAGGAACTCCTCGCTCAGCGGTTCGGAGGACGCGAACAGCAGGGCCTCGGCGATGCGGGCCTCCTGGGTGATCTCAGGCATTTTCCGGTTCCCCGTTGCGAATCATGATCGGGCCGAACGGACGGGACTGGCGCATCCGGATGGCGCCGGTGCGCGCGAACTCGAGACTCGCGGCGAAGGTCGACGCCACGGCGGAGCGCAGGACCAGCCCGTCCGTCAGCCCCTCGGGCAGGAACGACGACAGCGTCGTCCAGTTGGTGACCTCGCCCACGACGCGCGCCAGACGCTCCATGGCGTCGCCGAGCGAGTGCAGCCCGGAAGCCTCGATCGTGAGCTCCGACGCCGCCGTGGCCCGTCGGCGGTTATCGCCGTAGGCCTTGAGGAGATCGAACAGCGTGGCCTCGTAGACCGGGACGCGGACCGTTTCCATGTCTTCGGGGAGCCCGCGCGCGAACACGTCCCGTCCGAGGCGCGGCATGGCGAGCAGGTTCCCGCCGGCGGTCCGCATCGCGTCGAGACGCCGGAGCCGGTAGGAGAGGGCGGCGGCGAGTTCTGGCGCCGCGTCCTCGCGCTCGTCCTCGGGTTCGGGCAGCAGCAGGCGCGACTTCAGGTAGGCCAGCCACGCCGCCATCACCAGATAGTCCGCCGCGATCTCCAGGCGCAGCTTCCGCTGCGCCGCGATGAACGCCAGGTACTGGTCCACGAGTTCCAGGATCGAGATGCGGGCCAGATCGACCTTCTGCCGGCGCGCAAGCGCGAGCAGCAGGTCGATGGGCCCGCCGAAGCCCTCGAGTTCGAGAACGAGATCCCGAGGCTCGCGCACGGGGCCTTCCTCGAATTCCACCCGTTCCATGACTCCCCGCGGCCGTCGAGTCCGAAAACGCCAAGGATGCCGCAATATAGGTCGTTTCCGGGCGAATCGGACGAATCGGCGCACCCCGGGCGGAGCCGGTTTCCGTCCGTCCGACGGATCCCGCGGTCCGGTCCGGAGCGACTTCCCGCCGGGCGGGGCGAATCGCGGGCGGCGGATCCGGCGCCGGTCGCGTGCGCCCGTGCCCTGTCGGGATTCCGCCGAACGCTCCCGCGCCGGAACCGCGCCTCCGAAATCCGCCGACGCCAGCCAGCATCATCCAGGCCCACGCCTCCCGACGCTCGGCGAAATCAGACCTGGGCAGCTGCGATCACATACCCAACTGACCGGGATCGGCGATGACGGAGCAGAGCAGGGCCACCACCATGCTCAAGAACGCCACGCCAAGAATCCCGATCACCCACGGCAGCATTGACGCCTCGCGCCGCGAAATCAGCCCCTCGATCCGCCGGATGTCTTCTTTGGTCGCGAAATGCCGAAGGCGCGCCTCCACTGCTGACAGTCGCTCGTGCAGGTCGCGCCCGTTCCCGTTCCTACCGTCGCCCGAGATGGACCGTGGAGGATGAAGAGGCGTCACTCTCTCAGTCTGATCGGCCACGCCGCTTCGATACCCGTTCGGCAAGGGACGAGCTTGCATGGCCGGCGAAGAAATCCATCTGGATCGGATTGCAGTCCCCGCCGCCCCATCCGGGCCGATTCCGACCTGTTCGGCGATCTTTGCCGTCACGATGTTCTCCGTGCCGACGAAGGCCAAGCGGTCGTCAAAACGAGATGATCCGGCCGGTGCAGAGGAATCGCGTCCCATGGGGCGGGGCCGGCCTGTCCAGCATGATGGCGTAGAGCGACATGACGTCGCCAGTGTAGCAGGACAGCCCGCGTGGGCGAATCGTGATTGCTTGCCGTCCCGCGCGCCGCCGCCGGGCGCGGCCGTTCCGACGAGGTGCTCGAGGGCATCGTCGTCCACGACGCTTGCGCCCCCTGCCTCGCTCTCGATGGCGTGCCCCACGGAGCCTGCCACCTGCGAGAACTCCAGGCCCTGACCGGGATCGAGAGGGAAGAGCCGGGTGACGAGTGCGCGGCGGCTCCGGAGGAACAAGCGAACAAGGAGAGGTGCCGACGCTTCGTCGCGTTACGGGAAGGTTCCCGCAACCCGCGGGGCCGCGCGTCGGCCGTTCCTGCCCGCGGGTTCCCGTTCCGCCCGGCGGCGGGCGTCCGCGGCGGCGGTCAGCGCGCGGCGATCGCCATGTCGCCGGCCTGGTTGAAAGGCTCGAAGCAGTCGAGGAAGGCCGAGACCGCGGCCTCGTCCCCCTCGATGCCGACGGTGCCGTCCTTCACGGCCTCCTGCAGCGTGGTTCTCCCGAAAACCCACCCGAGCAGGAAGGCGCGGTCGAACTTCACGGTGGCGTCGCGGGACCGCGGCGGCTCCTCGTGGAACTGGCAGACGTCGCGGCGGATCTCGAGCGCGCAGGTCTCCCCGGAATCGACGCTCTCGAACGCGACGCAGAGATGCGTGTCGCCGCAGTCCTCCGCCCTGAGGCGCACGGTCAGCACGCGCATGACCGCATGCAGCGGAAAGCCGCGGACCTGTTCCGGCGACCCGAGAACCATGCCGCCGCCCGGCATGTCGAGCCGGCCCTCGAGTTCGAGCGCGGCCGTCAGGCCCCAGTTGCGCCAGGTGGCGTTCTTCTGCCCGTAGGCCCATTCGCGCAGCGCCTCGGCCTTGAGCGCCCGCGCCTCGCCGTCGCCCGGGTCGGCGCGCACCGGCCAGGTCGCGATTTCGGCCGCCCATTGGGGGTCGCCGTCGGCGAGGGCCCGCCGCGCGCTGTCGAGCACGCGGCCGCGCCCGCCCATCAGCTCCACGTAGCGGGCCGCGCGCTCGGCCCGCGGCGGCGCGTCCAGCTCGACCGGGTCGCCCTGGTACCAGCCGAGATATCCGGCGTAGATCGCGGGAATGGCGTGCCGGTAGGATCCGTAGAACTCCCCGAGCCACGGATGGCCGCGCAGGCGTTCCGGCATCGCGACGGCGTCCATGATCTCGTCCGGCGCGAACCCCTTGTTCATGTGGCGCAGCGTCTGGTCGTGGAGGTGCTGGATGGCGTCCCGGTAGTCGGTCAGGAGTTCCGCGATCCGCTCCCGGCCCTCGACCGGCCGGCCGTGGTGCGGAACGAGGATGTCGGCCTCGAACGCGCGCAGGCGGTCGATGCCCTGCGCCCAGACCAGGGGGTTGCGGAAGCGCGTGCCGCGGAGCGCGTAGACGTTGGGAAACGACTCGTAGACCGCGTCCGCCGACAGCAGCGCCCGGAAGCCGGGGAGCCACACGGCGCACTGGTCCTCGGTCTCCGAGGGAACGTGGCGGATCTCGAACTCGACGCCCGCGGTCCGGCCGCGGCAGCTGTCGCCGAACGTCCTGGTCGGCGCGATGAAGGAGCGCCTGCCGGGGCGCTGCGGCGGGCCGAGGCCGGCGCCGACCGTGCCGCTCTCGCCGACCTCGAGCCGCATGCCGAACTGGTACATGGCCCGGCGCCCGAGCACCGGCGCGATCAGGCCGACGTCCCGCATGACGTGATCGACGAGCTCCTCCTGGGCGATGATCTCGACCCGGCCCGCGGCGACGTCGCTCTCGTCCACGAACGCCGCGGCGCCGCTCACGTGGTCGGCGTGGAAATGCGTGTAGATGATCGTCCTGATCGGCTTCCGCGTGATCTTGCGGAACTCGGCCGCCGCCGCCTCGGCGGTGTCGACGCTGGTCATGGTGTCGACCAGGATGCAGCCGTCGTCGCCCTCGATCAGGGTGCAGTTGACGATCGAGTAGCCGAACGCGCAGTGGATGCGTTCGGCGAGCGTGTAGACCCGGGGCTTCATCGCCTCCTGGTGGCGGGCGAGGTCCGGATGGACGGACGGCGTGGACATGGCGGCGGCGCTCCCGGCGGTTTCGGATACTGTTCTACTGTCCGGAACGCTCTTCGGCGATCCAGCGGCCGGCGGCGACGAGGCGCTCGTCGCCGTCGAACTGGCCCATGAGCTGCACGCCGAGGGGGACGCCGTCGACGGCCAGCAGCGGCAGCGAGAGCGCCGGCGCCCCGAGGACGGACGAGCCCTCGTTGTACACGGCGCTGCCCTGGTCGGTGCCGACCGGGCCCGGGCCGGGGGAGGACAGCGTGACGAAGGCGTCGGCGCGCTGGGCGAGCTGGCGGTGGAGGTCGCGGATCCGCGACCGCCGGTTCAGCGCCTCGCGGTACTCGGCCTGGCCGAGGCCCTCGGCCTCCTCCAGCCCCGCCAGAAGGCGCGGCGGGATGCGGTCCGGGAACCGTTCGCGGTACTGCCGGAGCGGCCACCGGAACTCGAAGCGGTAGAGAGAGCGCCACAGTTCCGGCATGCCGGCGAAGACCTCCTCGTAGGCGTCGATCGCGGGGTCGTCGCCGCGCCCGAAGACCTCGATCCCGGCGGCCCCGAGCGTGCCGACGAACTCCTCGAAGGCGTCTTTCGAGGCCTCTCCGGTCTGCGCCCAGCCCGCGGTCTCGAGCCGGACGAGGCGCAGCGGCCTGGCCGCGGGGGGCGGCGCGGGACCGCCGAACAGCCCGGGATGGCCGGGGTCGCCGCCGGCGAGGCGGGCCATGTGGCGGGCGGCGATCCAGATGTCGGACAGAGATCCGCCGAAAACGCCGAGATGGTCCATGCTGTCGGCGGCGGAGAACGTGCCCTGGCGGTTGATGGCCCCGTAGGTGGCCTTCAGCGCGAACGCGCCGCAGAAGCTCGCCGGCCGGATCGTCGAGCCGCGGGCGTGGGTGCCGAGCCCGACCGGTATCGTTCCGGCGCCCACGGCGGCGGCCGTGCCGGACGACGAGCCGCCCGGCGTCCGGCGCGTGTCGTGCGGGTTGCGGGTGCGCGCGGGATCCCCGCCGCCGAAGGCGACCGTCACGGTCTTGCCGACGACGACCGCGCCGCCCCGGCGCAGGGCGTCTACGGCGGCGGCGTCGCGGAGCGGCCGGTGCCCCTTGAACAGCGCGCTGCCGAACTCGGTCGGCATGTCGAAGGTCTCGATCAGGTCCTTGACGCCGACCGGCAGGCCGTCGACCGGCGACAGCGGGCGTCCCTCGCGGTGTCGCCGGGTCGATTCGTCGGCCGCCGCGCGCGCGCCGTCGCGGTCCACGACCTCCCACGCCATGACGTCGTCCTCGATCTCCGCGATCCTCCCGAGGCAGCGCTCGAGGAGGGCCCGCGGCGAATCCGAGCCGTCGCCGAAGGCCGCCGCGAGGTCGTGGAACGTCATCAGGCGGTGCCGTTCGGGGGAGTAGCCGGGCATGGGATCCTCGCGTTGCGGCAACCGTCCGCGCAGGCCATTATACACGGGGTGTCGTCCTGTCGGCGGCGGGGAGGGCAACTTGGCTTCACTGGAGGGCAGGCGGGCGCTGGTCACCGGCGCCGGCGGCGGGATGGGGCGCAGCCATGCCGTGCTCATGGCCGAGCGCGGCGCCGATGTCGTGGTCCACGACGTCAAGGCCGACGGCGCCGGGGAGACCGCGGAGATGGTCCGCGGCCACGGCCGCGCGGCGGACGTGATCGTCTGCGACATCCGCGACGTTCCGGCCTTCACCGGCGCTGTCGCGGCGGCGGGCCCGGTGGACGTCCTGGTCAACAACGCCGGCGTCGGCGGCGCGCGGCGGCGCGTCGAGGACGTGACCGTCGAGGTCTTCGACGAGATGTTCGAGGTGCACGTGCGCGGCGCGTTCTTCGCGGCCCAGGCCGTTCTGCCCGGCATGAAGGCGCGCAAGGACGGCAGGATCGTCAACATCTCCTCGATCTACGCCATGGGCGGAAGCGACCTCGCCAGCCACTACGCGGCGGCGAAGTCGGCGCTCTCGGGCCTGACCAAGTCCTGGGCGCGGGAGCTGGCGCCCTGGAACGTCAGGGTCAACGCGGTCGCGCCCGGCTTCGTCGTCACCGGCATGACCCGGGCCTCGAACCCGCCCGAGAAGATCGCCGAACGGTCCGCCCGGATGCCGCTCGGCAGGTTCTGCGAGCCCCTCGACATCTCCTACGCCGTGGCCTGGCTCGCCAGCGCCGAGGCCGACATGGTCTCGGGGCAGGTGATCAGCCCCAACAGCGGAGAGGTCGTCGTTGGCTACTGACCCCTCGGGGCGGTCCGGCGGTCCGGCTCCGCTCGCGGAGCTGATGGCCGCGGCCGCGGAGGTCCGCGACGCCGGCTTCGGCGACCGCGTCACCTACAGCCGCAAGGTCTTCATCCCGCTGACGCGGCTGTGCCGCGACGCCTGCGGCTACTGCACCTTCGCGGCGCCGCCGCGAAGGGGCGAGCGCGCCTATCTGCGCGAGAGCGAGGTTCTCGCCCTCGCGCGCCGGGGGGCGGAGGCCGGCTGCACGGAAGCGCTGTTCACGCTCGGCGACAAGCCGGAACTGCGCTACCGCGCCGCCCGGGACGAGCTCGCGGAGCTCGGCCACGCGAGCACGCTGTCCTACCTGGGCGCCATGGCGCGGCGGGTGCTCGAGGAGACGGGCCTGCTGCCCCATCTCAACCCCGGCGTGATGACGCGCTCCGACATCGAGGCGCTGCGTCCGGCGTCGGCCTCCATGGGGCTGATGCTGGAGGGCACCGCCCCCGCCCTGGCGCGGCGCGGGGGTCCGCATCACGGCTCGCCCGACAAGGATCCCCGGGCCCGCCTCGAAACCCTCCGGGCCGCCGGCGAGGCGCGGGTTCCGACGACCACCGGCATCCTGATCGGGATCGGCGAGAGCCGCGAGGAGCGCGTGGCGGCGCTGGAACGGATCCTGGAACTTCACCGGAGCCACGGGCACGTCCAGGAGATCATCGTCCAGAACTTCAGGGCCAAGCCGGGAACCCGCATGGCGCGGGCTCCCGAGCCCGGTCCCGAGGAGCTGCTCTGGACGGTCGCGACGGCGCGCCTGCTGTTCGGCCCGGAGATGTCGATCCAGGCGCCGCCCAACCTGAGCGGCGAGGGGTTTCCGGCGCTCCTCGACGCCGGAATCAACGACTGGGGAGGGGTCTCCCCGGTGACCCCCGACCACGTGAATCCGGAAGCGCCGTGGCCCGCGCTGGAGCGCCTCGCCGAGGGCACCGCCGGCAGGGGCAAGGTGCTGGCCGGCCGCCTGCCGGTCTATCCGCGCTACGTGCGCGACGACGGCTGGCTCGACGACGGCGTCCGCCCCGCGGTGCTGCGGGCCATGGACGGCGAGGGCCTCGCGCGCGAGGATCCGTGGTCGCCGGGCGGCGCGGTCCGGCCGCGCCCGCCCGCGGCCGCGGGCGGCGGCGCGCGGGCGCTGGCGCGGTCGGCCGACCGCGCCGTCCGGGGCCTGCGCCTCGACGAGGACGAGGTCGCGGCCATGCTCACGGCCCGCGGCGCGGGGTTCGAGGCGGTGGTGGCCGCCGCCGACGCCGTGCGCCGCGACGTCGCGGGCGACGCGGTGACCTTCGTCGTGAACCGCAACATCAACTACACCAACGTCTGCGGCTACCGGTGCGGGTTTTGCGCGTTCTCGAAGGGGCGGCTGAGCGCGAACCTGCGCGGCGCGCCCTACGACCTTTCCCTGGAGGAGGTCGGCCGGCGCGTCCGCGAGGCCTGGGAGCGCGGCGCCACCGAGGTCTGCCTGCAGGGCGGCATCCACCCCGGCTACACCGGGCGCGCCTATCTCGGGATCCTGGAGGCCGCGAAGGCCGCCGCGCCCGGGATCCACGTCCACGCCTTCTCCCCGCTCGAGGTCGCGCAGGGCGCGGCGACGCTCGGCGTGCCCGTGGCCGCGTTCCTCGCGCGCCTCCGGGACGCGGGTCTCGGCTCGCTGCCGGGGACGGCCGCCGAGATCCTCGACGACGAGGTCCGCGCCGAGCTGTGTCCGGACAAGCTCTCCACCGGCGAATGGCTGTCGGTCGTCGGCCGCGCCCACGGCCTCGGGCTGCGCACCACGGCCACGATGATGTTCGGCCATCTCGAGGAGCCGCGCCACCAGGCCCGCCATCTTCTGCTCATCAGGGATCTCCAGGAGCGGACGGGAGGCTTCACCGAGATGGTGCCGCTGCCGTTCGTGCATTTCGAGGCGCCGGTCTATCTCCGCGGCCGGGCCCGCAGGGGGCCGACCTTCCGCGAGACCGTCCTCGTCCACGGCGTCGCGAGGCTCGTCCTGCACCCGGCGATCCCCAACATCCAGGCGTCCTGGGCGAAGCTCGGGCCGGAGGGCGCGGCCGCCTGCCTCGCGGCGGGGGTCAACGATCTCGGGGGCACGCTGATGAACGAGTCGATCTCGAGGGCGGCCGGCGCGTCGCACGGACAGGAGCTCGCGCCCGGATCCATGGAGGCGCTGATCCGCGCGGCCGGGCGGGAGCCGAGGCAGCGGTCGACCCTGTACGGGGAGGTTCCGGACGAGCGCCGGGCGGCGGCGGGCCGCGCCGCCGGGCTCGCGCCGCTCCGCCAGACCCCCGCGACCCGCCACGCCCACGGCGAGGCGGCGTGACGCTTCCGGTTCTCGCGGTCATCGGCGGCACCGGGGCCGAGGGGACCGGTCTCGCCGCGCGCTGGGTCCGGGCCGGATACCGGACGGTCGTCGGTTCGCGGGACGCCGCGCGGGCGGCGGCGGCGGCCCGGAGGATCGGCGCCGAGGGCGCCGGGAACCTGGAGGCGGCCGGGCTCTGCGACATCGCGGTGCTGACGGTGCCGTTCGCCGCCCAGAAGGAGACGCTGGAGCGCGTGCGCCCGGCGCTTGCCGGAAAGATCCTGGTCGACGTCACCGTGCCGCTGAGGCCCGGCCGGGTCATGCGGGCGGCCATGCCGCCGGAGGGGTCGGCGGCGCGGATCGCCCGGGACGCGCTCGGCGACGGGGTGCGGGTGGTCTCGGCGTTCCAGAACGTGTCCGCGGACAGCCTCGAGGATCCCGGAGCCCGGATCGACTGCGACGTGCTGGTGTGCGGGGACGACCCGCGGGCGAGGGCCGAGGTCGTGCGGCTCGCGGAAGCCGCGGGCATGCGCGGCGTCGAGGCCGGGCCGCTCGACAACGCCGTGGCCGCCGAGGCGCTGACGTCCCTGCTGATCTGGATGAACAGGCGCCACGGCGCCCGGGCCGCGGGAATCCGCGTCACCGGCCTGCCCGGCTGACCGGCGCGCGGCCGGACGCCGGCGTCCCGGGTTCCGCGGCATGGCATCCCGGCCGGCGACGCAAGCGGGCGGCGGCGCCGTGACGGCGGTCTGCCGGGACCGCGCGGTCGGGGCGTTTCTGGGCCTGGCCGTCGGCGACGCCCTGGGCGTGCCCGTCGAGGGACGCGAACGCGGATCCTTTCCCACCGTCACGGAGATGACGGGCGGCGGCGCGCAGGCGCTGCTGCCGGGGCAGTGGAGCGACGACACCAGCCTGGCGCTCTGCCTCGCCGAATCGGTCCTCGCCCGCGGCGGGGTCGAGCCGCGCGACCTGATGGACCGTTTCGTCGGCTGGTGGCGGGACGGCGCCAACTCGGTGACGGGGCGGTGTTTCGATGTCGGCGACACCACCCGGAGCGCCCTGGAACGCTATCGCCGGACCGGCGATCCCCTCGCCGGCGGCGCCGGCGCCGGCAACGGGTCGCTGATGCGGCTCGCGCCGGTCGCGCTGCGCTGGGCGCGCGACCCGGCGGCGGCGGGCGACGCGGCGCGGCTCCAGAGCCGGACCACCCACGGCGCCGCCGAGGCGGTCGAGGCCTGCGCGCTCCTCGCCGAGATGCTTGCCGAGGCGGTTTCGGGCCTGCCCCGGTCCCGGGTGCTGCGCCCCCGGAACCGGAGGAGGGCTCCCGCCGTCGACGCCCTCGCGGCCGGCGCCTGGCGCGGTCTTTCGCGGGACGGGATCCGGTCGGGCGAGGGTGCCGTCCGCACTCTCGAGGCCGCGCTCTGGTCGGTGGCCGGCGGCGGGTCGTTCGAGGAGGCGCTCGTGACCGCGGTCAATCTCGGCGGCGACGCCGACACCGTGGGCGCGGTGACGGGCCAGCTCGCGGGCGCTCTCTGGGGCGCGCGGGCGATTCCCGAAAGATGGCTCGCGCCGCTGGCCTGGCGCGGGCGCATCGAGCGGCTCGCCGGAGCGCTGCTGGACGCCGGCCGCTGAGCGCGCTCAGGAGGGTCGGGAGTTCCACCTGCGGAACTCTCCGGCGTAGTCGGCCATGGCCTCCTCGAGCGTGTAGGACGGCTCCCATCCCAGTTCCGCCCGCGCGCGCGCGATGTCGAGCGGGACCGTCCGGGAGGCGGGGGGCGTGCCCGGCACGATCTCGATCTCGAGGGCGGGGAACGTCCGCTTGACCGCCTCGACCAGGCGCTCGAACGCGATCGCCTCGCCGTAGGAGACGTTGTAGACGGCGCGTGCGGGCAGGCCTTTCCGGGTGGCGGCGAGATCGAGGGCGCGGCCCATGTCGTTGGCGTAGACGTACTCGAACGCCATCGTCTGCTCCTCGGGAACGCGGGCGACGGTGCCGCGCACCCCGGCCTCGACGAGGGCGTGGATCTTCTCGCCGCCGCCGGATCCGCCCCAGAAATGCCCCATGCCGAAGACGTTGCCCGGCCTCAGGACCACCAGTTCGAAGCCGCACTGAATCCGGTAGGCCTCGAGGATCAGTTCCTGGGCCGCCTTCGAGTTGGAGTAGGCCGCGCCGCTGCCGAGAGGGAACGTCTCGTCGATCCTGTCTGTTCCCGCGCTCCGGCGCCAGTCGTAGGCGCCGAAGGTGGACAGGTGCACGAGGCGCGGAACGCCGGTCAGGCGGACGGCCTCGGCCACCGCCATGGCGCCGCCGACGTTGAGGCCGTATCCGAGGTGCAGGGGTTCGGCGACCCTCCTGCCGATGAGGCCGGCGGTGTGGAGGAGAACGTCGGGCTCGTGCGCCTCGATGGCGTCGATCAGCGCCGGGAGGCTTCGCGCGTCGCCGTCGACGGTCCCGTGGTCGATGCCGCCGAGGCGGCGGGCGAGGAACTCGCCGCGCGGGAACGGATCCAGGAACACGCATCTCTCGCCGCGCGCGGCGGCCTCGATCGCGTAGGACGTGCCGACGAGTCCGGCACCGGTGACGAGCGTGGTCACGACGACGTCTCCCTTCCTGCCTGACCGGCCGCCGGCCCGCGCGTCCGGCGGATCTCCTCTGGAAGGAACGGGAAGGCGGACAGTTCGCCGGCATGCCGCGCCGTCCGCGCCTCCTTGACGAAGGACGCGTCGAGTTCCCCGAGCGACGAGACGCCGATCAGGCCCATGGCGTTCCGGATCTCGGCCTCCATGATCTCGAGCGCGCGCACCAGCGCCTTCCCGCCGCCGGCGGCGAGCGCCCACGCCTGGTAGCGCCCGAGCCCCACGGCGTCGGCGCCGAGCGCGAGCGCCTTGAGCACGTCCGTTCCGCGCATGATCCCGCCGTCGACGACCACCGGCGCCCGGCCGCCGACCGCCGCGACCACTTCCCCGAGGATCGCGACCGCGCCGTCCCCGTGATCGAGCTGACGGCCTCCGTGATTGGAGACGTAGACGACGTCGACGCCATGCTCCAGGGCGGTCTCCGCGTCCTCGGCGGTCTGTATCCCCTTGAGGATGAACGGCAGGCCGCCGCGCTCGCGCATGCGGTCCATCCGCTCCCAGGTGAGGCCGGCCTGGTGGATCCGGGCGTCGGCGCCGTAGCGGCGGATGCTCGGCGGCCGCCAGCCGACGATCATCTGGCGCTCGCGACGGCCGTAGTACGCGGAGTCGACCGTCAGCGCGAGCGCCGCGTATCCGGCGCGCCGCGCCCGGTCGATCAGCTCGTCGGTCCAGCTCTCGTCGCCGCGGACGTAGATCTGGAAGATCTTCGGATGGTCCGCGGCCTCGGCGATCTCCTCGAGGCCGGGCCGGGTCACCGTGCTGACGAGGTTGATGGTGCCGAATTCCGCCGCCGCGCGGGCGACGTCGGCGCCGCCGCCCGGGGTCAGCGTCTCGAGCGAGCCGATCGGCGCGAGCAGGCAGGGGATGCGGAGGGGATGTCCGAGAAACGTCGCCGACGTGTCGATCTCGCGCACGTCTCGGAGCACGCGGGGACGCAGCGCGAGACGGTCGAGGCTGTCGCGGTTGCGGTGCAGCGTCGTCTCGGTCTCCGCGGCTCCGGCGATGTAGTTCCAGACCTGCCGGTCGCAGCTGCGCCACGCGTCGACGATGATCTCGTGCATGGTCTCGTAGGCGGCCGGCATGCGGATCCCGTTGCGGCGGGCCGGCGGGCGCCGGCGTCGGCGCCCGCCGTCTCGCGGGCGATAATGCCCGCCCCGCGCCGTTCTGTACATTCGGCGGTTCCGTCCGTGCCGTCACGGCGGTCCGCGGGCTCCGGGGGCGCCGCCGGGACCGCGCCTTCAAGCGCGTTCCCGTCGCGGGCGTTCCGGGCTTCCCGGAAGAGGCGATCCCCCGCGGGACAGG
Organism: Alphaproteobacteria bacterium; assembly: GCA_965214975.1. Lineage (GTDB taxonomy): Bacteria > Pseudomonadota > Alphaproteobacteria > MPNO01 > UBA830 > JAJEBT01. The sequence continues at coordinate 2,064,037 of OZ244055.1, read as the reverse complement.
CTGCGGCGGCGGCCGGCACGAGCGGGCCGCGCACGGACCCTCCGCCCGCTCACCCGGCCGTCGCGCGCGGGCCCGTGCGGGAGTCCCGCCAGCGGTCGAAAGCCGCGAGCGCCCGGCGGCAGTAGCCGTTCTTCCGCGCCCGTCCGCGGCAGCGTTCCTCCAGCGGCGGGAACAGCCCGAAATTCACGTTCATGGGCTGGTAGGTGCCGGCTTCCGCGTCCGCCGTGACGTGCGCGAGAAGCGCGCCGAGCGCGGTGGTCGGCGGCGGCGGCGCGAACCCTTCTCTCTTGGCGTCGGCGGCGGCGAACCGGCCGGCGAGCAGGCCGATGGCCGCGCTCTCGACGTAGCCCTCGACGCCGGTGATCTGGCCGGCGAAACGCAGGCGGGGGTCGGCTTCGAGCCGGAGTTCCCCGTCCAGCAGCCGCGGGGCGTTGAGGAACGTGTTGCGGTGGATTCCGCCGAGCCGCGCGAAGGACGCGTTCTCGAGCCCCGGGATCATGGAAAAGACCCGCTTCTGCTCCCCGTGGCGCAGCTTGGTCTGGAAGCCGACCATGTTGTAGAGCGTGCCGGGCTTGTTGTCGCGGCGGAGCTGGACCACGGCGTAGGCGCCCCTGCCGGTCCGCGGGTCGGTCAGCCCGACCGGCTTCATGGGGCCGAAGCGGAGCGTGTCCTCGCCGCGGGCGGCCATGACCTCGACCGGCAGGCACCCCTCGAAATACGGCGTGTCGCGTTCCCACTCGCGGAATTCGGCGGTGTCCGCCGACCTGAGGGCCTCGACGAAGGCCCGGTACTCGTGCCGCTCGAGCGGGCAGTTGACGTAGTCCGAACCGGTGCCGCCCGGACCCGGCTTGTCGTAGCGCGACTGGAACCACGCCTTGCCGAGATCGATCGAGTCGGCGTGCACGATCGGCGCGATGGCGTCGAAGAAGGCGAGGGAGTCCTCGCCGGTCATCCCGGCGATGGCCGCGGCGAGCCGCGGCGAGGTCAGGGGGCCGGTCGCGACGACGACGTTGTCCCAGCCCCGCCGCGCCGGATCCGGAACCTCGCCCCGCTCGAGGGCGATCAGGGGTTCCCCGGCGACGGCTTCGGTGACGTGCGCCGCGAAGTCCTCCCGGTCGACCGCCAGCGCGCCGCCCGCGGGCACGCGGTGGAGATCCGCGGCCGCCATGACGAGCGAGTCCGCGCGCCGCATCTCCTCGTGCAGGAGTCCGACGGCGTTGTGGTCGGCGTCGTCGGAACGGAACGAGTTCGAGCACACGAGTTCGCCCAGCCGGTCGGTCCGGTGCGCCTCCGTCATGCGCTTCGGGCGCATCTCGTGGAGAACGGCGGGCACGCCCGCGCGGGCGATCTGCCATGCGGCCTCCGAGCCGGCGAGGCCCCCGCCGACGACGTGCACCGGCGGCGCGCTCACGGGACGGCGAGCCCCGCCAGCCGGCAGAGCTCGTGGAGCGTCCGGTCCCGGATGCCGAGCCCGTCGAGATGCCGCGTGGTGTTGTAGAGGTAGTCCGCACAGGGGCCGAGATGGCCGCGTCCCCGCGCGATGTGGCGGGCGACCTCCTCCGGCGGGAGGCGTCCGGCGTAGTTGCGGGCCTGCCGGTTGGCGACGAACGAGACCGCCCGCACCGGCCCCCGGTCCGTCGCCACGCGCAGCAGGCGGGCATGGTAGGTCCGCCCGGTGAGCTCGCGCATGAACACGCTGGTCAGCTCCTCGCGGGCGCGTTCGCGCCGCACCCCGAGAACCACGCCCCGGCACGCTCCGCCGCGGTCGAGGGCCAGCATCATTCCCGGCGCCTCCGGCGTGCCGCGCCCGACGGTCGACCAGAAGCAGAACCGCCGGTGGTAGCCGTGGAGGGTGCCGGTCCTCCGCTCGTCGTACTCGAAGGCGGGGTTCCAGACCAGGGATCCGTAGCCGAAGACCCAGACCGTCGGTCCGGGAGAGGCCGCGATCATCTCGTCGCGCCTGCGAAGCCGGTGCTCCCGGGTGTTGAGCTCCACGTGGTCGAGCAGTCCGGTCGCCGCGATCATCTCGACGTGGCGGCCCGACGAGAAGTCCTCCCTCGTCAGGAGCCTGCCGCGGGTCTCGGGCGCGGGCGCCGTTTCCCGACTGTCGCGCGAGGGGCGCAGCCTGCCGGTCCTACGCGGCGGCCCGGCGCCGGTTCTCGGCGGGTTTGGCGCGGGTCCGCTTCGGGGCCGGCTGCCGCAGGCAGGCGGCGAGGTACCTGCCGGTGTGGCTCGCTTCCGCCGCGGCGACGTCCTCGGGCGTGCCCGCGGCCACGACCGTGCCGCCGCCGTCTCCCCCCTCGGGCCCGAGGTCTATCAGCCAGTCCGCGGTCTTGATCACGTCGAGGTTGTGCTCGATGACGATGACCGTGTTGCCCTGGTCGACGAGGGCGTGGAGAACGTCGAGCAGCTTGCGGATGTCGTCGAAATGGAGCCCGGTCGTGGGTTCGTCGAGAATGTAGACGGTGCGCCCGGTGGCGCGCCGCGAGAGCTCCTTCGAGAGCTTGACCCTCTGGGCCTCGCCGCCGGAAAGCGTCGTCGCCTGCTGGCCGATCCTGACGTAGCCGAGGCCGACGCGGCGCAGAACCTCCAGCCGGTCGCGGATCGACGGCACGGCCGAGAAGAACTCGACGCCCTCGTCGACCGTCATGTCGAGCACGTCCGCGATCGACCTGCCCCGGAACGCGACCTCCAGGGTCTCGCGGTTGTAGCGGCGGCCGTCGCAGACGTCGCACTGGACGTAGACGTCGGGCAGGAAGTGCATCTCGATCTTGATCACGCCGTCGCCCTGGCAGGCCTCGCAGCGCCCGCCCTTCACGTTGAAGGAGAAGCGCCCGACCTTGTAGCCGCGCGCCCTGGCCTCCGGCAGGCCCGCGAACCACTCGCGGATCGGCGTGAACGTGCCGGTGTAGGTCGCGGGATTCGAGCGCGGCGTCCGGCCGATCGGCGACTGGTCGATGTCCACGATCTTGTCGACGAGCTCGAGGCCGAGAAGCTCCCGGTGCGCGCCCGGCACGACCCGCGCGCCGTTGACGCGGCGCGCCGCCGCCTTGTAGAGCGTCTCGACCACGAGGCTCGACTTGCCGCTCCCGGAGACGCCGGTGACGCAGGTGAGCACGCCGAGGGGAACGTCGACGTCGACGTCCCTGAGGTTGTTGGCGCCGGCGCCGGCGATCCTGAGCCGGCGGGCGTCGTCCACGGGCCGCCGCAGGGCCGGCACCTCGATCTCGAGCTCGCGGCGGAGATACCTGGCCGTGAGGCTGTCGGCGGAGGCCTTGACCGCGTCGGGGGGCCCTTCCGCGACGACCTCGCCGCCGTGGACGCCGGCTCCGGGCCCGAGGTCGACGAGCCAGTCGGCGGCGAGGATGGCCTCCTCGTCGTGCTCGACCACGATCACGGTGTTGCCGAGATCGCGCAGCCGGCGCAGGGTCGCGAGAAGGCGGGCGTTGTCGCGCTGGTGCAGGCCGATCGACGGCTCGTCGAGCACGTAGAGCACGCCGGTCAGGCCCGAGCCGATCTGGGACGCGAGGCGGATGCGCTGGCTCTCGCCGCCCGAGAGAGTGCCCGACATGCGCGACAGCGTCAGGTAGTTCAGCCCGACGTCGTCGAGGAATCCCAGCCGTTCGTTGATCTCCTTGAGGATGCCCGCCGCGATCCGGGCCTGCCTCGCGCCGAGGCGGTCCCCCAGCGAGGCGAACCACGCGCGCGCCTCGCCGATCGCGAACTCCGTCACCTCGCTGATGCTGAGGCCGTCGATCTTCACGGCCAGCGCCTCGGGCCTCAGGCGGGCGCCGTCGCAGGCCTCGCACTCGGAGACCGTCTGGTACTTCTGGAGCTCGTCGCGGACCCAGCTCGAATCGGTCTCGCGGAAGCGTCGCTCGAGGTTCGGCAGCACCCCCTCGAACGGGCGGTCGATGGTGTAGGACCGCCGGTCGTCGGCGTAGACGATCTTCACCGGCCGGTCCCCCGAGCCGCGGAGAAGGAGGTCGCGGCTCTTCCCGGGAAGCTTCCGGAACGGGGTCTCCAGGGAGAACCCGAACGCCCGCGCGAGCGACGCCAGGGTCTGCTCGTAGTAGCTCGACGACGAGTCGGCCCACGGCGCGATGGCCCCCTCGGAGAGCGTCTTGCCGGGATCGGGCACCACCAGTTCGGGGTCGAAGTACATCCGGGTGCCGAGCCCGTCGCAGGCCGGGCAGGCGCCGTGCGGGTTGTTGAAGGAGAACAGCCGGGGCTCGATCTCGTCGATGGTGAAGCCCGAGACCGGGCAGGCGAACTTCGCGGAGAAGACCGTGCGCTCGCCGGTGTCGGCGTTCTCGGCCACGGCGATGCCGTCGGCGAGGCCGAGCGCGGTCTCGAGCGAATCGGGCAGCCGGTTCCCGAGACCGTCGCGGACCACCAGCCGGTCCACGACGACCTCGATGTCGTGCTTGACGTTCTTGTCGAGCGCGGGAACGTCCTCGATGTCGTGTTCCGTGCCGTCGATCCGGAGCCGCGCGAACCCCTTCCTGCGCAGCTCGGAGAACTCCTTGCGGTATTCGCCCTTGCGTCCGCGCACGATCGGCGCGAGCAGGTGGAGGCGCGTGCCCTCGTCCATCTCCAGCACCCTGTCCGCCATCTGGGACACGGTCTGGCTCTCGATCGGAAGCCCCGTGGCGGGCGAGAAGGGGGTTCCGGCGCGGGCGTAGAGAAGGCGCAGGTAGTCGTAGATCTCGGTGACGGTCCCGACGGTGGAGCGCGGGTTCCGGGAGGTCGTCTTCTGCTCGATCGATATGGCGGGGGAGAGGCCCTCGATCGAATCGACGTCGGGCTTCTCCATCATCTGGAGAAACTGCCGGGCGTAGGCCGACAGGCTCTCGACGTACCGGCGCTGCCCCTCGGCGTAGACGGTGTCGAACGCGAGGGTGGACTTTCCGGAACCCGAGATGCCGGTGACGACCACCAGCGAGTCCCGGGGCATGTCGACGTCGATGTTCCGGAGATTGTTCTCGCGGGCGCCGCGGATGAGGATTTTCGGGAGCATCTGTCGGAACCGGGCGCGGATGACGTGGTCGGGAGAAATTGATAATACGCGGTGCCTCGGGCCAACGCGACTCCGGAGGTCGCCGAGGGGAGCCGGATGAAGAAGCTCGCGATCCTGGACGACTACCAGGGCATCGCCCTGGACATGGCCGACTGGTCCCCGCTCGACGGCGACGTCGAGATCACGGTGTTCGGCGACCATCTCGCGGACGAGGGCGCGGTCGCCGAACGGCTCCGCGACTTCGAGATCGTCATGGTGATGCGCGAGCGCACGCCGTTCCCGCGGTCGCTGTTCGAGAGGCTGCCGAAGCTCGAGCACCTGGTCAGCAGCGGCATGCGCAATCTCGCGATCGATCTCGCGGCCGCGGACGACAACGGCGTCCTGTGCACCGGCACCCCGTCGCTGGGCTACCCGACGTCCGAGCTCGCCTGGGGCCTGATTCACGATCTGGCGCGGCACGTCTCCGTGGAGGACCGCGGGATCCGGGCCGGAGGATGGCAGAGGACGGTCGGCGTCGGCCTGCGCGGCAAGGTTCTCGGCGTGATGGGCCTCGGGCGCATCGGCTCCGACGTCGCGCGGGTCGGCCTCGCGCTCGGCATGCGCGTCGTCGCCTGGTCCGAGAACCTCACGCGGGCGCGCTGCGACGAGGTCGGCGCGCGCCTGGCGGGCAGGGGGGAGATTCTCGCCGAATCGGATTTCCTGACCATCCATCTCCTGCTGAGCGACCGCACCCGCGGCCTTCTGCAGGCGCCGGATCTCGCGCTCATGAAACCGACGGCGTTTCTGGTCAACACGTCCCGCGGCCCCATCGTCGACGAGGCGGCGCTGGTCGCGGCGCTCCGCGACCGCCGGATCGCCGGCGCCGGCCTGGACGTCTTCGACGTCGAGCCGCTGCCGCCGGACCATCCCCTCAGGAACCTGCCGAACACCGTGGTCACGCCGCATCTCGGGTACGCGACGGTCGAGAACTACCGCGGCTGGTACGGCGGCGCCGTCGAGAACCTGCGGTCGTGGCTCGACGGCCGCACGATCAACGAGATGACGGGGGCCGGGCAGAGGACGCCGGGCTGAGGACCGCCGCGCCCGCTTTTCCCGACCTTTTCCCCAGCCGATTCGCCGGCCCGCCGGGCGACCCCGTGCCGGCGGCGGACCGCGCCGCTATGATGCCGCGAAACGCGGCATCGGGGGTTCGGCATGGCGGGCAGCGTCAACAAGGTCATTCTGGTCGGCAATCTGGGGCGCGACCCGGACGTGCGGCACACCAACGACGGCAAGCCGATCGTCCATCTCGCCGTCGCCACGTCCGAGAGCTGGCGCGACCGCAACAGCGGAGAGCGCCAGGAGCGGACCGAATGGCACCGGGTGGTGATCTTCGCCGAGGGTCTCGGCAAGGTCGCCCAGCAGTATCTCCGCAAGGGATCGAAGGTCTATCTCGAGGGACAGCTCCAGACCCGCAAATGGACCGACCAGCAGGGCGCCGAACGCTACATGACCGAAGTCGTCCTGAGAGGCTACAACAGCTCGCTTCAGATGCTCGACCGCCGAGACGGCGGAGGCGCGAGCTCCAGCATGGGCTACGCGGCCGACGGTCCCGCGCCGCCGCCGGAGCCCGACCCGCCGCCCGGGCCCCCGGGCGGGGATGCGGCCGGGCCTTCCGGGCCCGGACCGTCGTCCGGCGGCGGTCTCGACGACGACGACATCCCGTTCTGAGCCGCGCCCTCAGTCGCGCCCGGCGAGCCTCTCGACGAGGCGGGCGGCGATCGGGGGCGACACGAACGGCGTGACGTCGCCGTCCAGCCGCGCGATCTCCTTGACCAGGCTCGACGCGATGAACTGGTGCCTGTCGGACGCCATCAGGCACACCGTCTCGATGTCGGGCGCCATCTTGGCGTTCATGCTGGCGAGCTGGAACTCGTAGTCGAAATCCGACACCGCCCTCAGGCCCCGGACGATGAATCCGGCGCCGGAGGATTTCGCGAAGTCGACGAGCAGGCCGTCCACCAGCGCCACCTCGATGCGCCCGGACAGGTCGCCGCCGACCGCGTCGATCTCGCGGCGCACGAGCCCGCGCCGCTCCTCGCCGGTGAACACCGGCCGCTTGGCGGTGTTCACCGCGATCGCCACGACCAGCCGGTCGAACAGCCGCGCCGCCCGGCAGATGATGTCGACATGCCCGTTGGTGACCGGATCGAAGGTTCCGGGATAGATCGCGGTCCTTGTCTCTGCCATATTCCTGTCCTGGCTGCGCGACGGCGTCCGGCGCGGTTGCCGGCCGTCAGGCCGGAACGGTCGCGTCCGCCGTCTTCCCGTCGTCCGGGGCCTCCGCTCCCGGGAGACCCCCGTCCGGGATCTCCCCGGCCCCGTTCTCCGCGAGATGGGCCACCGACACGACCTTCTCGCCCTCGGACGTGTCGAACAGGGTCACGCCGCTCGTGTTCCGGCCCGCGATCCGGATGTCGCGGACCGGGCTGCGGATGATCTGCCCGCCGTCCGTGACCAGCATGATCTGGTCGCCGCCGGCGACCGGGAACGACGCCACCACCGCTCCGTTGCGGCCCTCGGTGACGATGTTGACGATGCCCCGCCCGCCGCGCCGCGTGACGCGGTACTCGTAGGCCGAGGTCCGCTTGCCGAAGCCGTTCTCGGTGGCCGTCAGGATGAACTGCTCGGATCCGGCGAGGCGGGCGTGGGTCTTCCCGTCGACCGCCGTCCCGTTCCCGCCGCCGTCCTCCCCGTTCCCGCCCTCGGCGCGCCGTTCCGCCCGCGACGCCCGGAGATAGCCGTCGCGCGTCCCGGTGTCGAGCTCGACATGGTCCAGCACCGTCATCGACACCAGCCGGTCGTTCCCGGCGAGCCGCATCCCGCGCACGCCCGTCGAGTCGCGGCTCCTGAACACGCGGATGTCCGCGACCGGGAAACGGATGCATCTGCCGTTGCTGGCGGCGAGCATGATGTCCTGGTTCTCCCGGCAGATCCGCACGCCGATCAGGCTGTCGCCCTCTTCGAGCTTCATCGCGATCTTGCCCTTCGACATGATGCTCGCGAAGTCCGAGACCCGGTTGCGGCGCACCTGCCCGCTCTCGGTCGCGAACATCATGAACAGCCGGTCGTCGTCCGCGTCCGCGGGCTTCGGCATGACGGCGGCGACGGTCTCTCCTTTCCGGAGCGGCAGCAGGTTGACGAGCGCCTTGCCGCGCGCCTGCGGGCTGCCGGCGGGCAGGCGGTGCACCTTCAGCTGGTAGACGATGCCGCGGGTCGAGAAGAACAGCACCGTCGTGTGGGTGTCGCACACCGACACCTGGGTCACGAAGTCCTCGTCGCGGGTCGACATGCCCGCCCGTCCCTTGCCGCCGCGCCGCTGGGCGCGGTACGTCGACAGCGGCACGCGCTTGATGTAGCCGGTGTGGCTGACCGTGACCACCATGTTCTCGCGCGGGATCAGATCCTCGTCCTCGGTCTCGGCGTAGCCGTCCTCGATCGTCGTGCGCCGCGGCGTCGCGAAGCGCTCGCGGACCGCGAGAAGCTCCTCGCGCACGACCCCGAGGATGCGCTCGGGCGAGGCGAGGATCTCCAGGAACTCGCCGATCCGCTCCGCGAGCTCGCCCAGCTCCCCGGCGATCTTGTCCTGCTCGAGGCCGGTGAGGCGCTGCAGCCGCAGCTCGAGAATGGCCCGCGCCTGGGCCTCCGAGAGCCGGTAGCGCCCGTTGATCACCCGGTGCGCCGGATCGTCGATCAGCAGGACCAGCGGTTCGACGCCGGCAGCCGGCCAGGTTTCCGCCGTCAGGCGGGCGCGCGCCTCGGCCGGATCGCCCGCGGCTCGGATGATGGCGATGATCTCGTCGATGTTCGCGACCGCGATCGCCAGCCCGACGAGCACGTGGGCGCGGTCGCGCGCCTTGCCCAGCCGGTGGGCGGTGCGGCGCCGGACGACCTCCCTGCGGAACTCGAGGAAGGCCTCGAGGATCCGCCGCAGACCGAGCTGCAGGGGCTTGCCGCCGTCGATCGCCAGCATGTTCATCGGAAACGAGGTCTGGAGGCGCGAGTGCTTGTGGAGCTGGTTGCGCACGACCTCCGCGGAGGCGCCGCGCCTGATCTCGATGACGACGCGCACGCCGTCGCGGTCGGATTCGTCGCGGAGGTCCGAGACGTTCTCGACCTTCTTCTCGCGCACGAGGTCGGCGATTCCCTCGATCAGCTTCGCCTTGTTCTCCTGGAAGGGGATCTCGGTGACGACGATGGCCTCGCGGTCGCCCGCGCGCTTCTCGATCACGGTGCGGCCGCGCATTCTCACGGAGCCGCGCCCCGTCTCGTAGGCCGCCGCGACCGCGGCGCGGCCCATGATGATGCCGCCGGTCGGGAAGTCCGGCCCCGGCACGATCCGGACGAGCTCGGAGACCGTGATCCCGGGGTTGTCGATCATGGCGCAGCAGGCGTCGACGATCTCGCCGAGATTGTGGGGAGGGATCCTGGTCGCCATGCCGACGGCGATGCCGTCGGCGCCGTTGACGAGCAGGTTGGGGAACTTCGCGGGAAGGACGGCCGGCTCCCTCGCGGTCTCGTCGTAGTTGGGAGCGAAGTCGACGGTCTCCTCGTCGATGTCGTCGAGGAGCTCCCTCGCCGCGCGCTCGAGGCGGACCTCGGTGTAGCGCATGGCCGCGGGCGGGTCGCCGTCCATGGAACCGAAATTCCCCTGCCCGTCGAGCAGCGGCAGGCGCATCGAGAAATCCTGCGCCATCCGGACCATGGCGTCGTAGATCGCCGAATCGCCGTGCGGGTGGTAGCGGCCCATGACGTCGCCGACCACCCGCGCCGACTTCCGGTAGGGCCGGTTCCAGTCGTAGCCCTGCTCGTTCATCGCGTGCAGGATGCGCCGGTGGACCGGCTTGAGGCCGTCGCGCAGGTCGGGCAGGGCGCGGCTCACGATCACGCTCATCGCGTAGTCGAGATACGACCTGCGCATCTCGTCCTCGATCGAGACCGGCAGGATGTCCGGGGAGCGGGGCGGTTCGGGCGTCCGATCCTCTGCCAAGGGCGCAGCCTTTCCTGTCTGGCGAAAAGGCCGATCCGGCCCCGTCGCGGAACCGCCGCAAGCTAGTCCCCGGCGCGGCCGCGGGCAAGAATCGCGGACCCCGCCGGTTGACCGGCCGGGGGCACGTTCCTATGTTGCGCCGGCGTGCGGCGCCCATAGCTCAGGCGGTAGAGCAACTGACTTTTAATCAGTGGGTCCCAGGTTCGAATCCTGGTGGGCGCACCAGCGCCGCGGAGCGCGCCGGCGGGCCCGCCCGGCCCGCCGGCGGCGTTCGCGGCGCTACTTGAAGCCGAACACCGACTTGAGCTTGGCGATGGTCGCCGACGGCGTCCGGTAGGCCTTGGCCACCAGTTCCTGGATGTCCTCGCCCGAGATCGGGGCGACCGGCGCCTTGCGCTTGCCGGCGTCGGCGAGGAACGCGGGATCGCGCACCATCGAATCGAAGGCGCGGCGCAGCGCCGCCACGCGGTCCGCGGGCACCCCCGGCGCGACCCAGAACCCCATGCCGAGCCGGGGCGCCGTCTCGAGGAAGGCCACCATGTCCTTCTGCTCCTGCGTGGCGGCGAGTTCCGTCAGCGTCGGCACGTCCGCGAGCTCCGGAATGTCGCCGCCGTAGCGCACGATGTGGCGCAGCCTGTTCGCGGCCAGCCACTGCGGCTTGCCGGCGGTCCAGCCCGACCAGTAGTTCATGCGGCCGTGGACCTCGCCGGACTCGATGGCCTTGTTGATCTGGGCGCCGCCCTTGTAGCCCTTGACGACCTTGAGCTTGGTGCCGGCGACGTGGTTGAGCAGGGTCGGGGCCATGAAGGTCTCGGAGCCGAGGCCGGTGGAGCCGAAGATGGCTTCCTTCCGGCGCGCGTCGGCGACGGTCGACACCGGCGCGGTGTGCCAGACCGAGAGAACCGCGGGGCGCGCCGTGATCGACCCCAGCCACTGGAAGCTCGAGGGGTCGAACTTCAGGTCGCGGAGCAGCGGCGCGATCGCGGACGGCGCGAGGATCTCGGCGATGAACGTGCCGTCCCTGGGCGCCGCGTTGTAGGCGTAGGCCGCGCCCTTGGTGCCGCCGCCGCCGGGCCGCGACTGGATGATCACGGACGGGTTTCCGGGAATGTGGCGGCCGAGGTGCTCGACCACGAGCCGGCCGTAGAGCCCGAGCGTGGCGCCGAGGCTCGAGGGCACCATGACGGTGACGGTCTTGCCCCGGTAGAAGTCCGACACGGCGTCGGCGCCGGCCGGAGCGGCGAGCGTGGCGGCCGCGGCGAAAGCCGACGCGGCCGCGAGGCGGCGGAGTTTCGTCGTCATCTCTGCTTGTCTCCCTGTGGATTGTCCCGACGCCAGCATATCAGGCGCCGACGCGCCCGCCAACGCCGCCGGCCGCCGGAAGCACGGGCCTGTCCCGCGCTTCCCGATCGCGGACGGTCCGGGCCGCGTTCGGGCGTTGCGGTCGGTGCGCGACAACCCCGTTCGCGGGTTCGCGGCTTTCGGTTCGGCCGGTCGGCGGAGCGACGGTTCCGGCGCCCGCACCCGATCGCGAACGACGTCCGCATCCGAGCCTGGTCGACCGCTCCCGTGTCGCGCGGTCTTCCGGGTCGCCCGCGGGCGCACCGTCGCGCGGCGCAACGGAACGGGCGAAACCGCCCTCGGGCACCGACGGATCCGCGCGTCCCCTTCACCGGCAACGAGGCCGGGCGCGAGCTCCGAACGGGCAAGCCGAGCCGGAAGATCCCGGGAGGATTCCGCTCGAGGCAGGGCGCCCGCGACTTCGCCGGCCCGCGCTACGTCATCGCCACCGCCCTAAAGCGGGACTGGAACGTCCTCGATGATTGAGAGACAGAGAAACGATCGCGACAACGGCCCCTTCCCCGGTCCGGTCCGTCTTCGACCTCCAGATCGTGAAGGGTGCATCCGGTCACCCCTCTCCCGCGTCGTTGCCGATCTGGTCCTCAAAGGCTTGGCGTACGAGCCCCAATACGTACGGAAGTCCCTCCAGTGCGTCCAGTTCGACTTCCGCGTCACCGTTTCCCAACCTACCAAGGTTGGTGACGTCCCTGGCCAGACCCTTGGGATCTCGGAGTTCATGAAAACGCAGGTTGAGGAACAAACGCAGTCGGCTCTTTCGTGGTATCACGTCCACGAAATTGGTTTCGGCCTTGAACGCAACATAATGCTTCAGGATCTCCTCACTGATGCTGGGGTCGAGTGCCAGCACCTTCTCCCGGAACGCGTCGAACACCGGCCGCATGGGGCTGCCAGGAGCCAGTTGCGGATGGTCGCCGAGTGTGTGGCCTGCGGGTGCTTCAGTCTCACCGCGATAGGACGACAGTGTCTCCTCGCTTAGCGAAGGCCGTGCCCAGACTTGTGCGGCCTGTGACGCAAGCCGTTCAGCGCGATCCAGGATCGTGTCCATATTCCAGGTGTCCAACTCGCCGAGCCCCTCGTTCAACCTGAGCGGGCTCTGCCTGAAGCCACCTTGAATGTCCCGCTTTTCGAAGAAGGGACGGTCACTGTACTCGGAGTTGTAGCCGGTCAGCGTCAGGTTGCCGAGGCTGTGCAGGTATCTCTTCCGCACTTCCTTCCACTCCGGGCCGAGTGCGTCGCGCCAGGCCTCCGGGAGATTCTCGTTCTGCGGCAAGATGTGTTCGATGGTGTATTCGTCCACTTGCACGCGTTCCTTACGGCAGTGGTTCTCCAAACGGCGGAGCCAGTAGCTGCGACGCGGGAAATTGTAGAGATCTCGCCCCGACAGATCACGTTTGAATTCGTGGTCTTCGGGAAACCGTCTGTAGGAAGGCAGGTTTAGAAGATGCGCCTGCATGCTTTCCAGGTATCGGTCTTTCTTGAGCGCGCGTCCGAGCGTGGCAAAGGTCTTGTTGTGCGAGTTGGTGGGGATGGCGCAGACCGCACGGCGGAACACATAGGCTTCGACCAGCAAGACAGCTTGGTGGAAGTCATCCTTCGGAATTCGCCCATGCGCGTAGTCGTCGTAGAGTTCCAGCAGGAACGGAAACGCCACGTCCACTTTCAGTTCCCGGATGTCCCGAAAAGCTGATGCCAGGTCGTCGTCGGGTTCCTTGTCCAACGCCATGGCGCAGTAGTATTCGGCGAAGGTGTGAATGTCCGCGACGAGGGCATCCACGTCCTTGCCAGCCTCTTTCTCCTCCCTGCGGGCATGGTCCTTGAACGCTTCATAGACTGCCCGGAGCTTGGGAATCTCACCGGTCCTGAACGTCAGGTAATGTCGCATGAAACCGTCGAAGTGGGTGCCGTAGGCCTCCTGACCGAAAGCGACCTCCATCGGTCGCCAGCGCTCCTCGTAAAGGCGTGTCTGATGGCCGGGCTCCAGTCCCATAAGAACAAAGTTGCGGATTAGATCAGCTTGGCCAAGCTCGCGACCGGTCGAATTCATGCTCTCGAAGATGAGCTGCGGATTGTCCTGGTCGCGTGTCAGGGCGACGTCGACGACTGTCAGCTTCTCGAGCCCCTTGCACAGCTTCTCGAGCTCGCTCGTTTCAAGCGCACCCACCCGCTCCTCGAAGAACGCAAAGTTCCGCCTGATGCGGAGAGAGGACTCGGCCGGCTCGGGTTTCTGCTGCATGAGGGCGAGCAGGCTCTTCTTGTCTGTCTGTGTCAGCAGGAGCTTGAAACCGCGTTCCCCCTCCTCCAACGGGTTGAGAAGATAGTAGTTGCGCAGCTTCTTTGCCGAAAACCCGTCCACCGGTTCGTCGTCACCGACATGCCTCGCAAGCGCTTCGAGAATGAGCATGACGGTCGTGAGACGCTGCTGACCGTCGATGACAAGCAGGCCCGATGGCTTGGAGACCTGATGCAGCCCATCCTGAATGTAAACGATGGAGCCCATGAAGTGGGTCGGAATGGCCTGATTGGCTCCAGTTCGCCGGATGTCCTCCCAGAGTTGACGGCATTCTCGTTCCTTCCAGCTATAAGTGCGCTGGTAGATCGGGATCATGAACTGGGATGATTTTCTCAGGAATCCAAGAAAATTCGCTTCGTTCGCTTTCATGAGTTAACCCATCTTCCAAGTATTGTGCAGAATCCTGTCGTTTCCGATGCCTGAACATACCCAACACGCCTAGCGCATTGTTCTCCACAACCCACAACGACATCACCCTCGATTTCCGGTTCCTCGTTGGTTTCAGAGAAGATCGCCCGTGCAGAACCATTCTACTTCATTCCCGCCATTGTTCAAGTGACCGCTGCCGGGCGGTCGCGGTGACGCGCGAGGCGACATCGCCTCTGGCAGCCGCGCTCCCGCAAAAGGCTCGCGAACACGCGCGGGCCGGCCGCCGCCGCCGAGTGCGCGAGCAGGCTGTCGCGGGGGAGCGGGGAGCGCCCGTCGCTCGGAGGAACCCGAAGACCGGCCGCTTCGTGCCGGTCTCGAAGTCGATTCCGCATCGGGTTCCCGTCTCCGTCGCCCCCGAGCGGATCAAGGGGACGCTGCAACGCTTCGCGATGCCGCCGCCGACCCTCGGCCGCGCGGTCGCGCTCGACGGAAAGCGCATTCGCGACGCCAGCCGCAACACCGTGCGCCTCGTCAAGTCAACCCGCGGCGCGGACCATATCGTGACGGGCGGGCAGAACGCTCCCGGGATCTGCGGGATCCTCGCCCCGTCGACCCGGGAGCGTGGGACAGTCCCGGATCCCGGCCCGGCAGTTTTGCGGACGGTTCCCCCGCCTGCTAGCGTTCCGGCTTGGAGTCTTGCGTATCCATCGGGACCGGGGCGGTCGCGGGCGGGAACGTGCACGTTGTTGGCACCGGGGACGTTGATGCTTCATTTCGACAAGGCAGTCACTTGCACGGAGGGTGAATCCCTTTTGGAGAAGAATCCGCGAAGAGAGAAGAGACTTGAGGCGGAACTGCTGACACTGTTCGAGGCGGAACCCCTTGAGGACGGTCTGGATCATCCTGCCGACAAGACCATCGGGGAGGTGTTGCAATCAACGGACCGGGCATGGGCGCTCCGATGGGTGAAGGCCCTCATGCTCGATGCCTCGCATCCGGCTTTTGCGGCATCGGTGCTCCGCTGCCTGGGTCGCCAGCAGCGGCCGGGAACGGTCGCATGGCGTGTCGAAATCGTGCGGACGGCGCTTGCCGCCGATGACGTCGGAACGAGAGACGCTGCGGCGCAGGCCGCGGAAGCGTGGGGAGGCTCCGACATGCGAAGGGTTCTTCTGGCTCATTCCGAACCCGAATCCTGGCTCCGGAACTACATAGAAAAAATTGTGGAAGATCTTGTGACGTGAATTTCAGAGATGTTTCCGGCCCGAAGGATCGCGCGTGCCAAACGGGGCCAGCAAGCGGGATTGGCTGACCGGGAAATACCGGCTGACGCGATCACGGGCGACCTTCGGACACAGGGCGACGCGCTTTCGTTCCGGCGTTGCCGTGGCGGAGCCGACCGCGACACCGATGAAGCGGCCCCGGCAATCACGGCAGGAAGCGATCGTCCCGACAGGCTCGACATCGGCCGGATCGAAGGTGACGGGTCGACGGCCATACGCCGGGGAGCGTGCGGGGACGCACTTCTGTCGCGGATCTTGCCGACCAACACGTTGACGTTGCGATCTTGACTGCACTCGTCTCGGAAAGATGGCGGGCCGCGTGGCGACGGCGATGGAGGCGAAGCGGTTCCGCCGTCCCGGACGCGTGCGAGTCAACCCAAGTTGGCACTTTTTGGAATCCCCTGTTTCCCAACACGCTGGAACAGCGTGCAATTCTCGAACGCCGATTCCAGCATGGCCCTACATTTTGTGCGTTTCCGTCAGTTCGGGATCCGGATCCTCCGGCGGTCCAGGGCGGGCTTCACGCCCGCGGCGAGAGCGGTTTCGGCGACCTCGGCGGCGGGGCGCGTGTCCTGGCGGTTGACGACCAGCGTGCCGTCGGTCTGCGCGAGCCGGGTGGTGACGCGCACCCAGGTCCGCATGCTCTCCCGGATCGCGGTCCAGGATCTGGTGATGCCCCGCGCCGCGAGCCGGGTGCGGATCAGCTGCACCCCGTGGAAGGCGAACACCGCGATCATCAGGTGGGCCGCGATGCGGCGGTCCAGCCGATGGTGGACCGGCCGCAGCCCGAGTTCCGACTTCAGGCTCCGGAAGGTCGCCTCGATGTCGGTGATCCGCCAGTAGGTCCGCAGCACCGTCTCGATGTCCCAGTCGGTGTGGCTGGTGCGCAGCACGTAGGCTCCGGCCCTTTCGTCGGCGTCGGCGTGGGCTTTCCTGCGGCTGTAGCGCAGGGCCTTGGCGTTGGCGCCCGTCGGTGCCTTCTCGACGCGGATCTCGTAGTGGCCGGAGACCCCCGCGAAGCGTTCCTTGAGCCGCCCCACGCTCTCCAGGATCCTGTCGTGGCGCTTGAGGCGGCCCTTGACCGAGAGCCCCCGGTGGAGAGCGTCGAGCGCCGCCTCGAAGCGGCTCCGCTTCCTCGCGAGGATGGAGTCCTCGGTCGCCTTCCTGCCCTCGCTGACGACGTACAGCCTTGCCTCGCCGTCCTTCTCGGCAAGGCGCCAGGCCCGGACCTCGTGCTCCGCGACGGTGACCAGCACCGCCCCGGGAGCGCCCTCCGGGGGCGGCGGCCTGCCGCCCCGGCTGACCGCGATCCAGTTGCACCCCCGCGCGTTCAGCCACGCGATGTTGGCCTCGCTGGCGATGCCCGCGTCGATGACCACCGTGGGCCTGGCGCCGCCCGATCCGCACTCCGCCTCGAGCCGCTCCAGCGCGTCCCGCAGGGTGTCGGGCTCGGAGGCGTTGCCGGGCAGGATCTCGGCGCTGCGCGGGAAGCCGGCGCTGTCCAGCGCCAGCGCGAGGGTGACCAGCGGACAGTCGTCACGCTTCTGTTTCGAGCGGCCGAAGCGGCGGAGCCTGCCGTCGTGGCGGCCGTGGTAGTGAACGTTGGTGAGGTCGTGGAGCACGATGACGTCGGGGATGCCGAGAAGGTCGCGCTCGCGCTCGAACAGCCCCTTCTGGATGAGCGCGCGCCGGCGCCACAGCAGGTCGCCCACGCGGTACAGCGTCTTGCGAGACAGGGCCTTGTCGTCGCCCTCGAGTTCGAGAAGCTCGGCCGTCGCGCTGTCGTGCCGGAGCCAGCGGCTGGTCTCGCGCTCGCTGGCGGGGTGGGCCATCCTGGCGACGACCAGCGCCCGGGCGATGCGGCCGTCGCGGCCCTTGACCCCGAGGCGGTGGAGAATGGCGGCGAAGTCGAGATCGTCGAGGGCCTTGAGGCACAGCCGCTCGCAGCCCGCCGAGCGCGGGTTCTCGTGCTCGAGGGTGTCGAGGTCGACGGTGGCGACGTCGGCTCCGTCGCCTGGCTGCGCCCCGGCGTCGGCGCGGAGGCCCCTGGCGCGGAGCCTGGCGACGATGCTTTCGGCCGCGGCGCGGATGCCGGGCGCGGGTTCGAGCAGCGGCGGCTGGCCGTGCAGCAGCGTCTCCGCGAGTTCGGCGACCTCCCTCCAGTGTTCCCGGGGCACGTCGTAGTCGGTGCCGAGGTTGAGGAGGGTTTTCTGGCGGACCTTGTCGCCCTCGCGTTCGGAGCGCACGAGGCGATGGCCGTAGGCCGGCCTGCCGTCGGCGGTGTGGGTCTTGGTGGCTCTGATGTACATGTCGTGCCCGGTGGCGTGGCGGGGATGCGGGAGATTCGGCGTTTTCGGCGGCGCGTGCAAGGCCGAACCGGAATTTTCCATAAATTCCTGGCACTACATCGGGCTTTCAGGCGGTGATTCACCATATGTTGTGTCTTCAAACGGAACGGAGGCTGCATATGGTGTCCCGGCGTCGGGAAACACGCCGGGGCCGACCCCTCCGAACGGAAAAAGTGCCAACTTGGGTCAAGGGGCTGTTGTCTACGGCGGTCGGGCGGGGGCGCATGAATCCTGGCGACCTCGAGCCGGCGCTCGGGGAAAGGATCGGGGCATGAACTGCAAGATCCGGCGACACCTGACGACGATTCGGGCGTGACTTGACGGTCCCGATCGGGGTCGTCCACGGCCGTTCCGCGGCCGGTTCCGGAGCCGGGCGCGCAGGTATCGTCGGGTTCCGGCGGCATCGACCCCCGGCGCCTCCCGCCCGAGCCGGAAGCCGCGAACCGGACTGTCGCGGACCGACCGCAACGCCCGGAACCGCCCGAATGCGGCCCGGACCGTCCCGCGTTTGAAAGGCCCCGGCGCCTCGTCTAGTCTCCCGGCCCTCGACGCCCGGCTCGGGAGGCGGCCCGCCGCGGCGTCTTCCAGCGACCAACCGGTGACCGCCCATGACGTCCTCCAGACCGGCAGGGTCGCTGGCGATTCCCGACCTGCAGGACCATCTCGCGGCGCTCGACGAGGCGGGACTCCTCCTTCGCGTCGACCGGCCCGTCGACAAGGACGCCGAACTCCACCCTCTGGTTCGCTGGCAGTACCGCGGCGGCGTGCCCGACGGGAACCGCAAGGCGTTCCTGTTCTCCAACGTCACCGACGGCCTCGGGCGCCGCTACGACATGCCCGTCGTCGTCGGCGCCCTCGCCGCCAGCCGCGAGGTCTACCGCATCGGGATCGGCGTCCCGCTCGACGAGGTCGGGGCGCTGTGGACCCGCGCGCTGGCCGAGCCCGTGGAGCCGGTCGAGGTCGCCGGCGCGGCGTGCCAGGAGGTCGTGGTCGAGGGGGCGGCTCTGGCCGGCGAGGGGAACGGGCTCGACGCGCTGCCGGTGCCGGTCTCGACGCCGGGCTTCGACAGCGCGCCCTACGTGACCGCGGGCATGGTGGTGACCCGCGACCCGGACACCGGCGTGCAGAATCTTGGAACCTACCGGGCCGGCCTCAAGGCGCCGGACCGCCTCGCGGTGCGCATGGCGACGCGCGAGGGCGGCGCCGGCGGCTATCTCCATTGGGAGAAGCACCGCGCCCGCGGCGAGCGGATGCCCTGCGCGATCGTCGTCGGCTGCCCGCCCGCGGTGGCCTACACCGGACCCCAGAAGGTCCGGCGCGACGTCGACGAGCTGTCGGTGGCGGGGGCGCTCGCCGGCGCCCCGATCCCGGTCGTCGCCTGCCGGACGGTCGGTCTCCGCGTGCCGGCGCAGTCGGAGATCGTCATCGAGGGGCTGATCGACGTCGAGCATCTGGAGCCCGAGGCGCCGTTCGGCGAGTCCCACGGCCACGTCGCCCTCGAGGACTTCAACATGATCCTCGACGTCACCGCCGTCACCCGCAGGCGACGGCCGGTGTTCTGCTCGATCCTGAGCCAGGTCACGCCCTCCGAATCGAGCGTCATCAAGCGCGTCGCCTACGAGCCGATGTTCCTCGCGCACATCCGCGACCATCTCGGCGTCCGGGGGATCCTCCAGGTCTGGATGCACGAGCCGCTGACCAACCTGCGCCGGGTCATCTTCCTGCGCATGGCGCCGGGCGTCCCGAGAACCGAGGTCTGGCGGGCGCTCCGCGGCGCGGCCAGCCTGCGGGCGGATTGCGGAAAGTACGTGATCGCGGTAAACGAGGACATTCTCCCCGAGAACGCCGACGCAGTGTTCTGGTCGCTGGCCTACCGGGCCGACCCCGGGCGCGACGTCGAGATTCTCCGCCACCGCGCCGCCGGGCACGGTCCGGGGAAGGGCGGGGAGGAATCGACGCTGCTCGTCGACGCGACGCTCAAGCGGGACGCCCCGCCCCTCGCGCTGCCCGCGCGACGCTACATGGAACGGGCGCGGGAGATCTGGGACGAGCTCGGCCTGCCGCCGCTGGCGCCGGAGGCGCCGTGGCACGGCTACGGGCTCGGCGACTGGACGCCGGAATGGGACCGGCTGGCCGAGCGCGCGGCGAGCGGCCGGTATCTCGAGAACGGCCGTCGGAGCGCCCAGCGCCGGCGCGCCGGATTGAAGCCCAACACGCCGGTCCGCTCGGTCGCGGACGGCCGGACGGACGGGGGCGAAGGGGAGGGGGAGCGACGGTGACCGGTTTCGCGGAAACGGCCGCGCGCGCGCGCGGCTACACGGATCTGCACGAGCACATCGAGGAGCTGCGGCGGCAGGATCTCCTGGTCGAGATCGACCGCGAGATCGACAAGGACACCGAGATGCATCCGCTGGTGCGCTGGCAGTTCCGCGGGGGCATCGCGGAGAAGGACCGCAAGGCCTTCCTGTTCACCAACGTCACGGACGCGACGGGCCGCCGGTTCGACATCCCCGTTCTCGTCGGCGGCCTCGCCGGCAACCGCGCCATCTACCGCACCGGGATCGGCTGCGAGCTCGGCGAGATCAAGGACACGTGGATCCGCGCCATCGCCAACCCGGTCCCGCCGCGCGTCGTCGAGCCGGCCGAGGCGCCGTGCCGGGAAGTGGTGCGCGAGGGCGAGGAACTGGTCAACGGCTTCGGGCTCGACGCCATCCCGGTGCCGATCTCGACCCCGGGCTGGGACAACGCGCCGTATTTCTCGTCGTCCCATTTCATCACCAGGGATCCGGTCACCGGCGTCCAGAACATGGGCAACTACCGCGCCATGGTGAAGGCGCCGGCACGGCTCGGGATGAACCCGTCGACGGAACTGCGCACGGGCGGCTACATGCACTGGCTCGAATGGAAGAAGCTCGGCAAGCCGATGCCGGTCGCCGTCGTCGTCGGGGCGCCGCCGGTGGTCTCGTTCACGGCGGTGCAGAAGGTGCCCGAGAGCGCCGACGAGCTCGCGGTGTCGGGCGGCCTCGCCGGCGCGCCGCTGAACGTGGTCGCGTGCAAGACTGTCGATCTGGTGGTGCCGGCGGAGGCCGAGATCGTCATCGAGGGGTTCGTCAGCACGGAACTGCTCGAGCCCGAGGCGCCGTTCGGCGAGTCCCACGGCCACGTCAACCTGCAGGAGTACAACGCCTATCTCGACGTGACCGCCATCACGCGGCGCCGGAAGGCGGTGATGACGTCGTGGGTCAGCCAGGTCACGCCCTCCGAATCGAGCACCATCAAGCGCCCGGCCTACGAGGCGCGGCAGATCGAGCATCTGCGCGACCATCTCGGCATCAAGGGGATCCGGCACGTCGCCACCCACGAGCCGCTGACGTCGCTTCACAAGCTGATGGTCGTGGTCGTCGAGCGCGGCGTTCCGCGCACCGAGATCTGGCGCGCGCTCTACGGCGTGGCCTCGCTGCGCCAGGCCGAGGGCAAGTGGATCATCGCGGTCAACGAGGACATCGACCCCGACGACACCGACGCCGTGTTCTGGGCCATGTCGTACCGGTGCAAGCCCCACAACGACGTCGAGATCCTCAAGCACAAGCACGAGGGGCACGGCCCGCGCAGCCTGCTCGATTCCGAGGACAGCGCGGTCCTGGTCGACGCCACGCTCAAGGAGAGCTTTCCGCCGGTGTCCCTGCCGAAGCGCGAGTTCATGGAGCGCGCCCGGCGCATCTGGGAGGAGCTCGGGCTGCCGAAGCTCGTCCCCAAGGCGCCGTGGTTCGGGTACGACCTCGGCGAGTGGAACAGCGGTCTCGAGGCGATGGCGCGGCGCGCCGTGCGCGGCGAGTACTGGACGACCGGCCAGATCATCGCCCAGCACCGGCGCGGCGACGTCCCCATCAACACCGAGGTGCGGACCCTCGACGCCGGCAACCCGGGCGCCGGCAGCGAGACGGACGAGGATCTGGACTGGGACGTTCTCGAGGACGCCTCGCAGGTCAGGGACGCCGACGGCTGACAGTCGGCGCGGGGGAGGACTCCATGGCGGAAGGCGGCGCGGCGGAGCGCGGGTATCCGGATCTCCACGACCATCTCAGGGCGCTCGACGAGCGGGGCCTCCTGGTCACCGTCGACCGCGAGATCAACAAGGACACCGAGATGCACCCGCTGGTGCGCTGGCAGTTCCGGGGCGGGCTCGAGGAGTCCGAGCGCCGGGCCTTCCTGTTCACCAACGTGGTCGACTCGAAGGGGCGGCGCTACGACATTCCGGTCGCCGTCGGCGTGCTGGCGGCCAACCGCGACATCTACCGCACCGGGATCGGGTGCGAGCTCGACGAGATCGAGGAGACCTGGAACCGGGCGATCTCGAACCCGGTCGCGCCGGTCGCGCTGCGGGACGCGCCGTGCCAGGAGGTCGTGATCGAGGGCGACGCGCTCGACGCGCCGGGCCGCGGGCTCGACGGCATTCCGGTGCCGATCTCGACGCCGGGCTGGGACAACGGCCCCTACGCGACGCTCTCGCAGTACATCACCAAGGATCCCGACACCGGGATCCAGAACATGGGCAACTACCGGGGGCAGATCAAGGGGCCCCGCCGGATGGGGATGAACCCGTCGCTGGAGCTCCGCCCCGGCATCTACGCGCACTGGGAGAAGTGCCGCGCCCGCGGCGAGCGGATGCCCGCCGCCGTGGTTCTCGGCGCGCCGCCCGCGGTGACCTTCACCTCGGCGGTCAAGCTGCCCGAGACCGTGGACGAGCTCGCCGTCGCCGGCGCCCTCGCCGGCGCGCCCATCAACGTGGTGCGGGCGCGCACCGTGGATCTGCTGGTTCCCGCCGAGGCGGAGATCGTCGTGGAGGGACTCATCGACACCGAGTACCTCGAGCCCGAGGCCCCGTTCGGCGAGTCCCACGGCCACGTCAACCTGCAGGAGTACAACGCCTACATGGACGTCACCTGCATCACCCGCAGGAAGGACGCGGTGCTGACGTCGATCATCAGCCAGGTCACCCCTTCCGAATCGTCGCTCATCAAGCGCCTGGCCTACGAGCCCATGTTCACGCGCCATCTCCGGGACCATCTCGGCATCAAGGGCGTCGTCAGGGTCTCGATGCACGAGCCGCTGACCAACATCCGCAAGCTGATCGTGGTGGTGTGCGAGGCGGGCATGGCGCGGACCGAGATCTGGCGCGCGCTCTACGGCGCGGCCTCGCTGCACCGGGCGGCGGGCAAGTACGTCATCGCGGTCGACGGGGACATCGACCCGACGGATTCGGACGCGATCTTCTGGGCCATGGCCTACCGCGCCAATCCGGCGCTCGACGTCGAGATCCTCAAGCACCGGGACCAGGGCCACGGCCCGCGCAGCGCGCGCAACGGCGGCGAGGACGCGTCGGTGCTGTTCGACGCGACGCTCAAGGAGGCGTTTCCGCCGCTGTCGCTTCCCAAGAAGGAATACATGGAGAACGCGCTCGGGATCTGGCGGGAGCTCGGGCTGCCGGAGCTCCGGCCCAGGATGCCGTGGCACGGCTATTCGCTCGGCGAGTGGAACGACGAGCTCGAGGTCATGGCACAGCGCGCAGTCGAGGGCGACCACTTCGTGACCGGCGAGATCATCGCCCAGCGGCGGCGGAACGATCTCGAGATGAACACGGAGGTGCGGACGCTCGACCGCTGACGCCGGGACCATCCCGCGCTCCCCGATCGCGGACGGTCCGGGGCGTGTCGGGGTGGTTTCGGGTGTCGCGGTTGATGCGCGGCGGCCCGGTTTTGCGGGCCCGCGGCTTTCGGCTCCCTGCTATCGATCGAATCCCGTTCCCGAACCGGAAGACGCCGTCTCCTTGGCATCGTTCGGCCAACCGGCCGACAGCGTTTCCGCCTGTTCGAGCACCGTCCGGGTCGCCTTCTCCTGCCTGTCGGGCGGATAGCCGTGCTTGCGCAGAACGCGCCTGATGAGCCTGCGAAGGTCGGCGCGGACATTCTCGCGCAGCGTCCAGTCGATGGTGACGTTGCCGCGCACGGTCACGACGAGTTCGCGGGCGATGCCGCACAGGCTCTCGTCACCGAGCACTTGGATGGCGCTGTCGTTGGTTGCGAGCGCGTCGTAGAAGGCGAGCTCGTCCTCCGACAGCCCCAGTGTCTCGCCGCGGGCATTGGCTTCGCGCAGGGCGCGGGCAAGCTGGATCAGCTCCTCGATTACCTGCGCGGCTTCGACCGTCCGGTTGCCGTAGCGCTGCAGCGTCCGCTCCAGCATCTCGGCGAAGGACCGCGCCTGAACGACGTTCTTCCGCCGGCGCACGACAAGCTCTTTCCTCAGCAGCTTCTGCAACAGCTCGACCGCGAGATTGCGCTGTTTCATGCCTTGCACCTCGGCAAGAAATTCCTCCGACAGGATTGAGATGTCCGGTTTCTCCAGACCGGCGGCAGCGAAGATGTCGATCACGCCCTCCGACGCCACGGCCCGCGAGACGATCTGGCGGACGGCGTGGTCGAGTTCTTCCCCGGGACGCTCCCCGTTCCCGGCGCGCTTGGCCAGAACCGATCGGACGGCTTGGAAGAACGCCAGGTCGTCACGGATGGCGGTCGCGTCCTTGTGCGGGACCGCGAGTGCGAAAGCCAGGGAGAGCTCCCGCACCATCTGGAGGCAGCGGGCCTTGCCGTTCTCCTGCGCGAGAACGTGTTCCTGCGCGGCCGGCAGCAGGCCGACGCGTTCCGTCGGCCCACCGTCGATCCACCGGGAGTAGTCGAACCCGTGGAACAGATCACGGCAGATCTCGTACTTCTCGAGCATCACCGCCACCGCCACCGCCTGTTTCAGCACGCCCTCTCCCTTGCCGCCGCTTCCAGTGTAGGTCGCGAGCGCCCGATCGAGCTCATGAGCCAGGCCCAGATAGTCGACCACGAGACCGCCCGGCTTGTCCCTGAACACGCGGTTGACGCGGGTGATCGCCTGCATCAGCCCATGGCCGCGCATCGGCTTGTCGACATACATGGTATGCAGGCTCGGCGCGTTGAAGCCGGTCAGCCACATGTCGCGCACCAGCACGATTCGCAGTCGATCGTCGGCGTTGCGGAACCGCTTCGCCAACGCCTCGCGCCGGGACTTGTTGCGGATATGGGGCTGCCAGTCCGGAGGATCGGAAGCGGCGCCGGTCATCAGGATCTTGATCCGTCCGCTGTCATCGTCGTCGCTGTGCCAGTCGGGGCGCAGCCGCCCCAGCTCGCGATACAGCTCCACGCAGATGCGCCGGCTCATGCAGACAACCATCGCCTTGCCGTCCATGGCTTCCAGTCGGCGCCCGAAATGCTCGACGATGTCCTCGGCGACGAGAGACAGGCGCCTCTCCGCGCCGACGACGGCTTCGAGCCGCGTCCACTTGGTCTTGAGCTTTTCCTTGCCTTCGATCTCCTCGCCCTCGGTCACCTCCTCGAAATCGGGATCGATGCGGAGCTTCTCGCCTTCGTCGAGAACGAGGCTCGCGAGCCGGCTCTCGTAGTAGATCGGCACCGTCGCGCGGTCCTCGACCGAACGCCGGATGTCGTAGACGCTGATGTAGTCGCCGAACACGATCCGGGTGTTGGCGTCTTCAAGCTCGATCGGGGTGGCGGTGAAGCCGACGAAGGAGGCGTTGGGAAGCGCGTCACGCATGTGGCGGGCGAAGCCGTCGATGAAGTCGTACTGGCTGCGGTGCGCCTCGTCGGCGATGACCACGATGTTGCGGCGTTCCGAAAGCAAGGGGTGCCGGTCGCCTTTCTCGTCGGGGAAGAATTTCTGGATGGTGGTGAAAACCACGCCGCCCGCCTCGACCGCGAGCTTGGCGCGCAGATCGGTTCGGCTCTCGGCTTGGACCGGCGGTTGCCGCAACAAGTCTTGGCAGTGGGCGAAGGCGCCGAAGAGCTGGTCGTCGAGATCGTTGCGGTCGGTGATCACCACCACCGTCGGGTTTTCCATCGCGGGCTCCCGGATGACGCGCCCGGCGTAGAAGGCCATGGTCAGGCTCTTGCCCGACCCTTGGGTGTGCCAGACCACGCCGATGCGCCGGTCGCCGGGCTCGCCGCCCGACTTGCGGCCCGCCTCTTCCCGGCCGCGCGAGGTGCTGTCTGTCGCGGCCTGTTGCAGCGCCGCCGCCCGCAGCGTCTCGGCCGCGGCGGTCTCCACGGCGTGGAACTGGTGGTAGCCGGCCATCTTCTTGGCCAGCTCGCCGCTGCCGTCGTCCTCGAACACCATGAAATCGCGCAGAAGGGCGAGGAACCGGCGCTTGTCGAACACGCCTTCGAGCAAGACCCGCAACTGCGGCAAGTGCGCATCGGCCAAGGTTTCGCCGGCGATCGTCCGCCACGGCTTGAACCACTCCCGCCCTGCGGTCAGCGTGCCGACCCGCGCTTCCACCCCGTCCGAGACCGCGAGCGTTGCGTTGAAGGCGAACAGCGACGGAAGCTCCGCCTTGTAGGTCTGGAGCTGTTGCCACGCGGTCCAGATCGTGGCGTTCTCGTCTGCCGGGTTCTTGAGTTCGATGACGCCGAGCGGCAGCCCGTTGACGAACAGGACCACGTCCGGCCGCCGCTCGTGCCTGTTCTCCACGACGGTGAATTGGTTCACGGCCAACCAGTCGTTGCCGTCCGGATCGTCGAAGTCGATGATTTTCGCTTGGGCGCCCCGGGTCGGGCCGTCGCCGGCGCGGTATTCGACCGTCGCGTCGTTCACCAGCAGTCGGTGCACGGCGCGGTTGCGCGTTTCCGTCGTCGTGCCGTCCGGTCGAAGCAACTTGCGGAAGGCGTCATCGAGGGCCGAAGCCGGGAGGCCGGGATTGAGTCGCGCCAAGGCGTCTCGGAGCCGCCGCTCCAGCACGACCTCGCCGTAATCCGCGCGTTCGGCACCCGGTGAATCCGGGGTGATGCCGGGACCGTGGGCGATGCGCCAGCCGAGGGCTTCAAGCCATTCGAGGGTGGCGTCTTCGACGTCGGACTCGGTCACTTTCACGAAGCGGCCTCCTCGACGGCGTCACGGAACACCGCAAAACTGCGGGACCGGTTTCGGTTCGGGTCGATATGGGGGGCAATGGCCCGGGCCGCTTCGCTCTTGCGCAAACCCGTCCTGAAGTATCCGTGTCTCTTCAGGATTCGCTCGAACGCCTCCCAGGTTCCGCCTTGGATCGCGTCAGGGTCGCGATAGCCCTGCCGCCTTGGGATGTTTTCCGGTACGCGCGGATAGGCCGCGCGTACCGCATGCCAGTCGCCGAAGTACCACGCCTCCAATTCCTCTATCGCGATCCTGGTGACGACTTGCCAATCGGAGTCTCCGGAAGCCCGTTTCGACCGAAGGCCGGCGTTCTTGCAGATTTCTTCCAGCATGCACTTGAGCTCATCGCATTTGTCACTGTCGCGGTCCACGAGGATCACGATCCGATGCTCGATCTGCTTCCGTGCCGCATGGGCATCAAGGCGCTGCGGGAGCTTTCGCAGCAACGCGGGCTTGCCCCGGTAAGGGAAAATCTCGAACGTGCAGCCCTCCGGCAAAAATTCTGTCAACCAGGTATCAAGAAACACCTTCATGGAAAATTCTTCCACGTAGAACTCCAGATGGGAGGCGCGCATGTCAGGAGCCGACTCCTTCCCGCGTTGGCACTCCGCCTCCGGTGAGCGGATCTCCGACCCCGAAATGCCCTTCCATCCAGAGGTCGCCCAGATGGGCGCCGGCATCCATGAATGCCCTGACCTTGTCGTTGCGGTCCAGGGAATGGCATCGCGTGTAGCCGGATTCATCGCGCCACAGAACCCGCACCTCATGAGGGCGCAAAGCGTCGAGGAAGAACGGGGAATGGGTGGTGACAAAGATCTGCGTCGCCTCGCTCGCTCCCCGGCACTCCTCCGCCAGCTCGTGCAGAAGACGAGGATGCAGGAAGTTTTCCGGTTCTTCGATGCCGATGAACGGAGGCGGGGCCGGGTCGTGCAGCAACACGAGATAGGCCAGCATCTTCATGGTGCCGTCGGAAGCGAACCGGGCCAGGACCGGTTGGCTGAACGTCGCGTCCTTGATCTGCAACAGCAACCGACCGTCGGGCATGGGATTGGCCAGGACGTGTTCGACGTGCGGAACGCGCGCGCCCAATGTGCCGAAAATCCGCTCAAGCCGCGCCGGATGGCTCTCTTCCAGATACTGGATGACGTTGGCGAGATTGTCGCCGGTCTTGCTCAGTCGCTCTTGCGGTCCCGCTTCGGGCTGTCCGCGCGTGCTCTCGGCGGAAAGATAGGACACATGCCAGCCCATGATGAAGTCGCGCAGTGCCGCCACGCGGGGGTGTTCCTTGAACTGACCGAGCGCGTTGACGGCCAGCAGATCGGGAGACCGGAGCGGAAACTCCATCCGGGTGTCTTGCCTTTCCGGTTCGTCGCCGCTGATCGCCTGGCCTTCGCCCTTCTGGTAGTCCAGGAAGCTGAACGGAGCGCCGTAGGAACCTCGTTTCCACCGTAGCCGCTCGCGGACGACCATCGGCGCGCCGGCGAGCTCGTCGACGGCCAGATGGTAGGTGATCAGCGGTGTTCTCGGTCGCTCGCGGTATTTGAGCTCGATCGTCACCGCCCCCTCGTTGCCGCGGGTCTTGATTTCCTTGGCGCGCCCGCGTCTGTCCCAGGCCCGTCGAAGCCCGGATTCGAAACACTCCGCGAGGAAGGCGAACACGTCGAACACCGTGGACTTGCCGCTTCCGTTGGGGCCGAGCAGCACCGTCATCGGAGTCAAGTCCTTGATCTCGAGTCTGCGCAGCGCGCGGAAGTTCTGCACCTTCAGGCTCTCGATCCGTGCCGGGGCGGAGCTTCCCGAAATGGCCTGATTCACCTTGCCGTCTCCCGAAGACCTGAAATGCCGTCCATCCGCACCTCGCCGGAAATCAGTTCCGATGGCAGCGTGTCGCGCAGTGCTGCAAGAACGTGGGACGCGCGCGCGTTCGCGTCTGCGCGCGCGAAAAGCGGTTGGACGAGGCCGCCGAAGGCTTGGGCGATGTCCTTCGGGAGGATCGTCAGGAACTTGCGCCACGGAACGAGCTGGTCCACGGCCAGCCAGCCGTTGCCGTCCGGATCGTCGAAGTCGGAGATTTTCGCTTGGGCGCCCCGAACTGTGCCGTCGCCGGCGCGGCATTCGACCGTCGCGCCGTTCGCCAGCCGCCGGTGCATCGCGCGGGTGCGCGCTTCCGTCGTTGCGTCGTCCGGTCGAAGCAGCTTGCGGAAGGCGTCCTCGAGGGTCGTGGCCGGGAGATCGGGATTGAGTCGCGCGAAGGCGCCGCGGAGCCGCCGCTCCAGCACGACCCCGCCGCAATCCGCCCGTTCGGCACCCGGTGAATCCGGAGCGAGGTCGGGACCGCGGGCGATGCGCCAGCCGAGGGCTTCAGGCCGTTCGAGGGCGGCGTCTTCGACATCGGACTCGGTGAAGCCGGTCATGCAGCCAACTCGTCGCGCGCTTCATCGCGGGTTGACCACAATACCGGACGCACCTCGTAATTGCGCATCGCGTCGAGCACGGCCTCGGAAACCCTTGCTCCGGAGTCGTTCAGAATTGCGTAGGCGCGGGCCCCGGAAGAACGCACCTCCTTGGTGTCCACCCAGGAAAACGCCATCGTCTGTGCCGTGTCGCGACTGGGACGGTTGATCGCTCGAAGCACGCGTTCGGGCCGGACTCTCGATTTCGGTATGACAAAATCGAAACGATGATCGTAGCCGCTCCTGCCCGTGAATTTGACGCCCGGCGTGTAGCGGACATCGGAAACGTCAAGCCACTCGGTCACATCGTCGCGAAACAGGACCTCGACGTTGGACGATGCCAGATAGAAGAGATCGTTGACCGCCAGCATCGCCTGCACGAGGTTGTGTTTCCTCAAGGCAAAATTGTCCGATGACGCCTTGACTTCAAGCGCGCGGCCATTCGCCCGCACACTGAATCCGTTCAGCGTCGTTTCAAGCAGGGCCTGGCGCTTCGGACTGTCGATTCTGCACCCGGACAGCTCCAGGTCGTCGAGAACATACCCGTCATCCGTCAACACGAAACCGTCATTGGCGCGCTTGGCGTAAATCTGGAGGTAGTCGTTGTGCCGGTCCAGGTACGGCGTGGTGATCTCGACGCAATCGCCCGCCTCGCGGAGGCTCGTCTTCTCCTTCAGCCAGGCTGAGTAACGTTCCACCAACGCCTGTACATCCTGGATCATGTGAACGGCCTTCACCGGATGAACGGCGGTTCGCTGATGTTGCAGAACCGCATGAAGTCGTCGAGCATCAGCCGCGGATCGTCGAGATTCGGGAATGTGTCGGGCGAAACGGCAAAGGCCCGCTTGTCGTCGCATCTCTCCCGGTAGAGATGCAGATGAGGGGAGCCGACTTCCCTGCCGTCCGGATTGCGGTGCGGCGCGCCATCGGAATCGAGCCGCGCCAGAATCGCGATCGGATCATGTTCCGGCTCC
This sequence comes from Alphaproteobacteria bacterium, assembly GCA_965214975.1. Lineage (GTDB taxonomy): Bacteria > Pseudomonadota > Alphaproteobacteria > MPNO01 > UBA830 > JAJEBT01. The sequence goes on along the minus strand of OZ244055.1, from coordinate 2,033,906 downwards.
GTCGGAGTCGTGAGCGATCTCCAACCCGAACCGGTAAGCCCGTCGAGCGCGGCGCCTTCGACATGGGATTCGGAAACACGGGATCGTGGCACGGCCCCGTCAACCGTCTTCCGGTTCCTGCCCGTCATCGCGCAAGACATCCTCTATGCGGGCATTGAGCAACTTCCATCTCTGGCCGGCACGCTCGAGATCGCCCAGGAGCACCACCGGCACCCGATCCCCGTGGGCCTGAACCGCGCACTCGTAATCCGCCTGCTCCAGGACCGCCGTCACCGACTGCCGTTGTCCGTCGATTTCGGTGCGGAGCCTGATGGTTCCGTCGACCTCCTTCTCTCCGCGTTCCAGGATACGGACAAAGCCATGGAGACGCATGTCGGGTTTCGGAGCGCGCTCGCGAAGCAAGCGCGCAGCCTCGCGCAGTAGCGCCGCGTCCGACTGGCCGAAACGAACGGTCCCCGACGTTGTCGTTGGCCGCGTCCGAGCCCACGAGACTTTGATGTCCAGCGCCGGGAACGGTTCGATGATCCGGACCAGCGCCTCGCAGAGATTGGCGCTCACCCCGCTGGCCACGGTGTCTCCGAAGGCGCCGTCATCGCCGGAACCCGCCCGTTCCACTGCCGAATGCGCCGCGGTCAGCGCTTCGACAAGTCGTCGCGTCATGCGACGCGCGATCGGTGCATTGCGGTCATCCGGATCCTCTAACAGCGCCGGCATGAGCGGTGGCATGACCGGCGTCAACACCGTGACAACGAAGCTGCCCTGGTCCGTCTGCCCGAGCCGCATCAGCCGCAACAGTTCTGTCGCTTCCCGATTCGCTCCGGCTCGGTACACCGGCCTCGGGTCGTGAAGCGAGCATGCCGCCGACAGCACCATGTCACGGGCACCCGCGACAACGTTCGCGCCGTCGTTCAACCCCAGGCTGCCGTCGCCGCTCCCCGCCGCTCGAACGCGAATGACGTCACGATCCGCTGTCACCAGCGAGCGGTATACGGTCAGCGTGTCCTCACGGGCAACCTGCGCGAAGGTCTCGATCAGTGCCGCCACCGCACTCGCGTAGTCCCCGAGGCGCGTCGTGCGCGGCACGATGATTTCCGGCAGCGCGTCGCCGATGTAGACATCCGAGTGCTCACGGTGCGATTCCTTTTGGCTCCAACCGGCGATACGGGCATAAGCGGACAGCGCCGTCGGCGAAATCGCCAGCAGCGCCTCGCGGTCGTGAATGCTGACTTGCATCAGATCTCTCCCGTCCTGGACCGATCCATCAGTTCCTGCAGGGTCTCGACATTGAGCACGTTCCGTTCGGGGATGCGAACGCTGACGGTCTGTTGATCCGTGATTTCATCATGGGCCTGTTCCAGGCTCAACCAGTAGGCGCGACGGCGCAGAACGAGCTCTTCCATTGTAACGCTCATCCACTGCACCTCGTCTCTCGGAAGTTCCAGCACCACGAGCAACCGCGGTGTCTGTGTCTCGACCCGAAGATCGTTGTAATTCTTGACGGACAGCCGAAACGGAATGAAGCCGTCCCGCGGCTCGCTGATGCCGGCCGTGGCCTCCAGTTGCAGGTCGAGTGCGGAGCGGTACGCACCTCCCGCCTGAATCCGCGAATCCGCGCTGTCCCGGTCAGGTCGCGGCGCGGAAACCGAATAGCCCGCGCGCGCCGCCAGAGCCTTGGCACGGACGGGAGAAAGGGTCTCTTTCCGGTCGGTGCCGGTGAGCGGTGCCTCGGTCACGCGATCTCTTCCGCCAGCCGCTCGGCATCACAGAGGAGAATTTCGCCGGACATGAGCTTCGGGAGGAGAAGGTCGCGAGCTTGGACGAGCGTTCGGTTCTCGGAGACATTATTCCTGATGCGATCATCCAAAGGCCCGACAACCTGTTCAAAAAGCTCGACGATCTCCGGAAGCGGCTCCAGAGAACGCAGTGACCGGAACGATTTCTGGTTGATCGCGTCGAAAACCGTTCCCGTCTGTTCGTACTGCTCCAACTCCTGTTTCATCGCCTGCGCCGAGTAATAGGTAAAAGAGCGTGCGCCTGATTTGTGACGCAGAACCGCTATCCCCCGTCCGGCACAGCATTTCTCCCACGCCATGTTGATGTCGCCAACCGGTGCCCGAACGCTCACAAGGGTGTCGTCGGAAGCCGCGATTCTGGCGGGTGCCGTGCAGTACCGGCGATTTTCGGGATACCGCAACCCGAAATCCTTCCGCCCTTGGAAAAAGGGCAGTCCTTCTCCGTGATCGTTGTAGGTGCTTCCCGGAGGCGATTGGCCCATGGTCAATCGGAAGTATTCTCCGAAAGTTCCGCATTTCCACCCAAGGGGTTTCCCCTCGTCGTCCAGAGTGTCGGGGAACAGGTTCCAGAACTCCGAGGCCAAGTATGGAGCGAGACCCTCCATCTTCGCACGCACGGGGCCGAAATCGACGAACCAGTCCTTGAAGATTGTCCGTGCCGTCGCTTCCAGCGTCTCGTTCATCCGCCGGTTCAGCTCGACCCTGTCGTCCAGCGTGCTGAGAACGTGGGCGATGGATTTCTGGTCGGCCAGGGGTGGAAGAGGGATCTCCACAAGGCCGATATCCGCTTTCCGCAATCCGAATCGCGTCACCCCATTCGCGTACGAGTGAAACTGTCGCTGGGTCTCGTCGATCTTCAGTGCGTAGAACAGATACGTTCCATCAATTTTGGATAACCGAGGGCGAAGAATTGCCAAGTGATAGCCACATACAAGATTTTTGATGTCCTGTCGCACCAACGCGGGCACACCGATATCGTCATGCTTCTCGGAATCCTTGGTTATTATGACATCCTCAGCGAACAGTGAACACTTGGTGATTTCCCGTTCGGTCGCCGTCGCTGTCATAAAATCCATGTCGGCATGAATGAAACTGTTATTGTATACATCCATGTAATTGCAGAGAATAACTCTTTTTTCATCCGATTTAGTTTTCTTGTCGACGCTGCTGAGCGTGAGGTCGATCACGTCATCCAGAATCGCGCGGTTCCACTCGTTCCTCGTCGCCGACTTCCCGCGGGTCGGCGGTGGCCGACAAGACGATACCGGTACTGGACGCCCGGTTTTCGGAACCTGCACCGCCACCCCGTCGCGGCGAATGATTGAGCGGAATGCCTCGTCGATCCTCGCGCAATCGACCAGATCGACCTTGAAGGGCAGGTCAGACTCTCCGAAATCTTCGGCCAGAGCGGAAGTTTCGCGCAGCGACAGGGGCTCGTCGCCCAGGATGGCTAGATCGAGATCGGAATAGTCCTTCGCGGTCCAGGTCGCGCGGGATCCGAAGGCCAGCACTTTCCGATCCGGCACGTGTCGTTGGAGGATCTCCCGCACGATGGCCCGGTGGTCGGGCCGAAGGTCAAGGTGCGTCGCCGCGTCGCTCATGCCAGACGTTCCCGCAACTTGTCGCGGAGATGCACCGCCTCTTCGATAAAGCGCGGAATCTCGTCGACCACCGCCAGCGCGGTCTCCAGGTCGTAGGTGTGGCTTGTCCGGCTGCGCAGTTCGCGGAAATCCCGCCAGTCCGGCCAGTCTCCCATCAGCAACCCCTGTTCGTTCGCCGTGCGGATCAGATCCTGGAACGTCATCCCGTCGAATTGCTCGGGGTTCGCCGAAGCGTGTTCCAGATAGCGTTTCAGAATCCTGTGTGCCTGCTCGTAGGTGAACTCGAAGCGCTGGATCAGTCCGTCCCGGATCTGGTCGTCGCTCGTGTCCGCCTCGTAACGCGCCAGCCCTTCCTCGAGGCGCTGGATCGCGCGTTCGAAGAGCTCGATTCCGGGCTTATCGACCGACATTCCGCTGCTCGTTCCAGAACCCGAGTTCCGTCAGGTTTGCTTCGATCGCCGCGTCGAGCCGTGCGCCCTCGGCCCGCTGGTCGCGCAGTTCCGCGACAAGCCGTTTCATCTTGTCCTCGAACGGCTCGCCGTCCTCCTCGGGCGGTGGTGCGCCGACATAGCGGCCGGGCGTGAGCACATGACCGTGCTTGCGTATTTCGTCCAGCGGTGCGCTCCGGCAGAAGCCGGGGACATCGGCGTAACCGCTGCCATCCCCGTCCGAGCGCCAGCGGTGGTAGGTGTCCGCGATGCGCCGTATGTCCTCGTCCGTCAACTCGCGATGGGTGCGATCCGCCATGCGCCCGAGCGCGCGGGCGTCGATGAAGAGGATCTCGTCCCGCCGGTCGCGGAACCTGCCGTTGCTCCGGTCCCGCGCCAGGAACCACAGGCAGGCCGGGATCTGCGTTGAATAGAAGAGCTGGCCCGGCAGGGCCACCATGCAGTCCACGAGCCCGGACTCGACCAGGCTCTTCCTGATGTCGCCTTCGCCCGACTGGGCCGACGACATGGAGCCGTTCGCGAGCACGAAGCCGGCCGTTCCCCCCGGTGCCAGATGGTGGACCATGTGCTGCACCCAGGCGAAGTTGGCATTGCCCTTCGGCGGGACGCCGTGCTTCCAGCGCTTGTCGTCGGCGAGCCGCTCCCCGCCCCAGTCCGAGACGTTGAACGGCGGATTGGCGAGGATGAAGTCGGCCTTGAGATCCGGATGGCGGTCGTTGTGGAAGCTGTCGCCGTGGGCGATCCGGCCCTCGATGCCGCGGATGGCAAGGTTCATCTTCGCCAGCCGCCATGTCGTGTAGTTGGACTCCTGGCCCCAGATCGAGATGTCGCCCTTCGCCTTGCCCCCGTTGCCGTTGCCGGTCGCGTGCGCCCGGATGAACTCGACCGACTGCACGAACATCCCGGACGAGCCGCAGCACGGGTCGTAGACCCGGCCCCGGTACGGCGCCAGCATCTCGATCAGCAGCCGGACCACGCAGCGCGGCGTGTAGAACTCGCCTCCCTTCTTGCCCTCCGCGCTGGCGAACCGCGACAGGAAGTATTCGTAAACGCGGCCGAGCACGTCCCGCGAGCGGGCCTCTTCATCGCCCACCCGGATGTTGCCGATCATGTCGATGAGTTGTCCAAGCCGCTGCTTGTCCAGCGCGGGCCGGGCATAGTCCTTCGGGAGCGCGCTTTCCAGAGCGGGGTTGTCGCGCTCGATCGCCGCCATGGCGCCGTCGACGACCTGACCGATGGCCGGCTGCCGGGCCGCGGCTTTGAGACGGTCCCAACGGGCTTCCGGCGGAACCCAGAAGATGGTCTCCGCGAGATACTCGTCACGCTCCTCGGCGGCTTCCGCGCCCAATTCGGCGAGCACCGCCGCGTGGCGTTCCTCGAAGGCGTCGGAGACGTATTTCAGAAAGATGAGGCCGAGCACGACATGCTTGTATTCGGCGGCATCCATCGAGCCGCGCAGGGCGTCGGCCATCGCCCACAACTCGGCCTCGTGACCGGTCGTCGCGCCGCCGTCCGGCTTCGCCGTTGTCTCGCCTCGCCGTTTCCCGGGCCTTGCCTGCGCCATGCGGCGCCCCTCCCGTCATAGTCGTTTCACCGTCCGCCCGAAACACTTGCCGGGCAACGGCCATTGAGTCCCGTTCCGGGGCCGGAGTGCCCGCGGAAATCCGTAGCGCACCGCCGGACGGCTTGCAATCGCCCCGCCCGCGCCGCGCGACCGTTTCCGACGCGGGCGACGCCGGCGGTTCACGATGAAGGATCTGGTGCCGGGGGGGGGGCCGGATCCGGCAGCCGAGGCCGGCGCGCCCGCCGTCCCGTTCGAACCACGGCCCGGCGGTCGGCTCCGGCGCCTTGAGGGTGCGCTTGGCGAGGGCGGGCTCGCCCTGGCGGCGCGTTTCGCAAAGGCCTTGCGCATGGCGCCGTCGCGCAGTCGTGCCGCCCCCGCCCGGATGGCCGGCCCCGAAGCCGGGACCATGCCGCCGTCTTCAACCGCATCGGCGGCGAAACCGGACCGAAACGCCGCCGGCTTCGCCGGGATCCCGAAGCGCCGACGGAACCGGGCGCGAGAGCGTCCCGCGCCGCCGCGGCGGCGCGTGGACAGGGCCGCGCCGGTTCGGTAGTGTCCCGCCGGCGCGGGGAGGCGGCGATGGACGGAATCGGCGGGACGGACCGCCCGGCGGCGGGCGGCAACAGGCCGATGGAGTGGGTCAGCGACGTCGCGGCGGAGATGCTGCGGCGTCTCGGGGTCCGCTACGTCGCGCTCAACCCGGGCGCGAGCTACCGCGGGTTCCACGATTCGCTGGTCAACTATCTCGGCAACGCCGACCCCCAGATCCTCCTGTGCCTGCACGAGGACCACGCGGTGTCGATCGCGCACGGCTACGCCAAGGTGACCGACGAGCCGATGGCCGCGGCGCTGCATTCGAACGTCGGCCTGATGCACGGCCTGATGGGCGTGTTCAACGCCTGGTGCGACCGCGCGCCGGTGCTCGTCATGGGGGCCACGGGGCCGGCGGACACGCGGCTGCGCCGCCCCTGGATCGACTGGATCCACACCGCCAAGGACCAGGGCGCGCTGCTCCGCGGCTACGTCAAGTTCGACGACGAGCCGCGGTCGGCCGAGGGCATCGTCGAGGCCATGCTGCGCGCCAACCTCATGGCGCGCCAGGATCCGAAGGGGCCGGTCTACGTCTGCCTCGACGCGGGGCTGCAGGAGACGCGGCTCGAGGACGGAGAGGCCGCGATTCCGGACGTGGCGCGGTTCCGGCCGGCGGCGCCCCCGCCCGCCGCCGCGGAGACCGTCGAGGCGGTGGCGGACCTGCTCGCCGCGAGTCCGAGGACGACGCTGATGTTCGGGCGCATGAGCGCCCGGACGGAGAACTGGAACCGCCGTGTCGCGCTCGCCGAGCTTCTCGGCGCCGGCGTCGTCACCGACCTCAAGACCCGCGTCGCGTTCCCCTCGGGCCACGCGCTCCACGTCGGCGCGCCGAGGAACTGGATCGGCGAGGCCGGCCAGGAGGAGCTGATGGCGGCCGACGCCGTGGTGGCGTTCGACTGGGTCGATCTCGCGGGCTCGTTCAAGCCGCTGGCGCCGCGCGGCGGCGTGCCCGGAAAGGTCGTGACCTGCACCCTTGATTCCTATGCCCACAACGGCTGGAGCGCGGACCATTTCGGGCTGCCGGCCGCCGACGTCCCGGTGCTCGCCGACCCCGACGTCTTCGCGGCGCAGCTTCTCGAGGCGATGCGGGCCCGCCTCGGCGGCGGGTCGCGCTGGGACGGGACGCCGAGGCCCGGCCTCGCGCCGCCGGCGGCGGCGGGCAAGGCGCCCGGCGACCCGATCGCCCCGCACGACATCGCGGCGGCGCTGGCGGAGGCGCGGGGCGGGCGGGAGCTGACGCTCACCCGGGTGCCGCTCGGCTGGGCCTCGGACGCGTGGGAGTTCCGCCATCCCCTCGACTATCTCGGCAACGACGGCGGCGGCGGTCTCGCCGCCGGCCCCGGCAACGCGATCGGCGCCGCGCTCGCGCTCATGGGCAGCGGCCGCACGGCGGTCGCCATCCTCGGGGACGGGGATTTCCTGCAGGGCGGGTCGGCGCTGTGGACCGCGGCCCATTACGGCATCCCGGCGCTCTTCGTGGTGTCCAACAACCGCTCCAACTTCAACGACGAGGTGCACCAGGAGGCGATGGCCGTCCAGCGCGGCCGCCCCGTCGGGAACCGCTGGATCGGCCAGCGCATCGACGAGCCCGCGGTCGACCTCGCCGGCTACGCGCGGGCGCAGGGCGTCGAGGCCCGCGGCCCGGTGACCAGGGTCGGCGACCTCGCGGCCGCGCTCGCCGAGGGCCTCGAGACCGTCGACGGCGGCAGGCCCTGCCTCGTCGACGTCGTCGTCGAGCCCGGCTACTCGGCGCCGATGGTGACGCGCGCGAGCGGCGAGGCGTCGACCGGGACCGCGAGCTGACGGGCGGGCCATGGCCGGGATTCTCGAGATCGAGGGCGTCTCGAAGACCTACGACGCCGCCGGAGACGCGCCCGTCCGCGCGCTCGACGGCGTCGACCTGACGGTTTCCGAGGGGGAGTTCGTCTCGGTCATCGGCCCCTCGGGCTGCGGCAAGTCGACGCTGTTCAACATCGTCGGCGGCCTCATCCCCGACTACGAGGGCTCGGTCCGGATCGACGGCCGCGCCGTCGACGGCGCGCACAAGGACGTCGGGGTCGTGTTCCAGGAGGAATCGACCTTTCCGTGGCGCACGACGCTCGACAACGTCTCCTTCCCCCTCGAGGTCGAGGGCGTGGGCCGGGCGGCGCGCGCGGAGACGGCCCGCCGGTTCATCCGCCTCGTCGGCCTCGAGGGCTTCGAGAACCACTATCCGGCCCAGCTGTCCGGCGGCATGAAGCAGCGCACCGCCGTCGCGCGCACGCTCGCCTACGAGCCCCGGATCATGCTGCTCGACGAGCCCTTCGGCGCGCTCGACGAGCAGACCCGCATGCTGCTCGGCGACAAGATGCTCGAGATCTGGGCCGCGCTGAACCAGACCATGCTGCTCATCACCCACAACATCACCGAGGCGGTCCAGCTCTCCGACCGCGTCGTCGTCATGACCTTCCGCCCCGGCGCGATCAAGGAGGTGGTCCCGATCGAGCTGCCCCGGCCGCGAAGTTCGGAGGTCGTCGCGACGCCGGAGTTCGGAACCTACGTGGGCCGGCTCTGGACGCTTTTGCGCGAAGAGGCGTCGCGGGGCATGATCGAGGCGGAAGCGGAGATCGCGGCGGGCTGAAACCGCGCCCGCCGCCGGCGGCGCGGGGCGGCCCGCGCGACCCGCGCGCAAACGGAAGGAACGAACCCATGAACGGAACCCTCAAGACCCTGGCGCTCGCCGCGGCGGCCGCGGCGCTCTCGGCCGGACCGGCGCTCGGCGCCGACAAGCTGCGGCTCATCGTCAGCACCAAGGTCGTGTTCGAGACCGAGCACGCCTACGCCGCGAAGGAGAACGGCATCTTCGACAAGTACGGTCTCGACGTGTCGATGATCCACGGCTCGGGCGGCGCGGCGTCGCTGCAGACCGTCGTCACCGGCAGCCAGGACGTGGTCTTCGGCGTCGGCTTCCTGTCGGTCGTCGGCGCCTACGCCAAGGGGGCGCCGGTGCGCGTGCTCGGCAGCACCAAGCGCGGCGCGGGGGATCTCTACTGGTACGTCCGGTCCGACAGCCCGATCCGCAAGCTCGAGGATCTCGGGGCCGACGACGGGCTCGCCTACTCGCGGCCCGGATCGACGACCCATCTCGCGACGCTCTTCCTCAAGGACCGGCTCGGCCTCAAGGCCAAGCTGGTCTCGACCGGCGGGCCGTCGGGCTCGCGCACGCAGCTGATGTCGGGCCAGGTCGCCACCGGCTGGTCGGTGTTCCCGCTGAACGCCGGCCTTCTCCGCGAGAAGCGGATCCGCGTCGTCGGCACCGGCACCCAGGCCGCGGATCTCGAGGGGCTGACGATCCGGGTGATCGCCGCCAACTCGGACTGGCTCGACGCCAACCGCGACGTCGCCAGGCGCTTCATCGCCGCGATGCAGGAAGGGCAGGTGATCTCCTACACCAGCGACAAGCAGCTGCGGGCCTACGCCAAGCGCTGGAAGCTGAACCACGCCGATCTCGGAGAGATCGCGAAATTCATACCGCTCGACGAGTCGACCTTCCTTCCCATCGGCAGGATCGGCACGGTCAACGAGCTCGCCCTCAAGTACAAGCGCATCGACAAGCTGCTGACCGACCGGCAGCTCCGCGAGCTGGTCCATCCGCTCGGCAACGAGCCGTCCTGACGGCGGGCGGGCGGCCGGCGTCATGGGCAACGCGCTCCGGTCGCCGGCCGCGGCGGGCCTGCTCGGGGTGCTGGCGCTGGCGCTGGTTCTCGAGCTGGCGGTGTCGTCGGGGCTGGTCATGGAGCTGGTCGTGCCGCGGCCGTCGGACGCGATCATGGCGTTCCCGCCGGTCCAGGCGGAGATGGACCTGTTCGGGAACTTCCTGGTCACGCTCGGCATGACGGCGGCGGCCACCGGGCTCGCCATCCTCGTCGGCGTCCCCTTCGGGTACTTCCTCTACCGCAACGCGCGCTACGGGCTGGCCTACGAGGGCTGGCTCGCGGCCGCGTTCGCGGCGCCGACGGTGCTGCTCTACCCGCTGTTCCTGGTGATCTTCGGGCGCACCCACCTGACCCTGATCGCCATGGGCTTCATTCCGGGGGCGATCCCGATCGTCATACAGACGCGCCAGGGGCTGCTCGGCGTGTCGCGCACCCTGGTCGACGTCGGCCGGAGCTTCAACCTCTCCGCCCGCGACATGTTCTGGAAGATCCAGCTGCCGGGCGCGGTGCCGACGATCTTCACCGGGATCCGCATCGGAGTCATGTACACGCTGGTCAACATCGTCGCGATCGAGTATCTCGTCGATTTCGGCGGTCTCGGCCGGATCGTCTCGGAGATGTACTTCCGTTTCGACACGCCGGGCACCTACGCGAGCATACTGAGCGTCATCGTGGTCAGCGTGTGCTTCTACTGGGGCTTCGGAAGGCTCGAGAAATGGCTCAGGCCGGCATGACCGGCCCCCGCGCGGCGGACGGCGGGGCCTCGGTCGAGCGCATACGGCTGGTCACCGTGATCGGGCTGGTGGCCGCGTGGGAGGTTTTGGCCGCTCTCGGCACCGCCGGGATCCTCTACGGCGACGTCATCCCCCATGTCTGGACGATCGCCGCCGCGGTCGCCGGGGAGCTGGTTTCCGCGGGCTTCTACCGCGACCTCGGCATCACCTTCGCCGAGCACGCGGTGGGCTTCGCCGCCGGTTCGGCCGTCGGGCTGCTGCTCGGCATCTGGATGGGCTCGACCCCGCTGCTCCGCGGCGCGCTCGAGCCCTACCTCAACGCGATCGGCTCGACGCCGAAGATCATCTTCCTGCCGATCCTGTTCCTGATGTTCGGAACCGGGATCGAGTCGAAGATGGCCAAGGGCGCGCTCTCGGCGTTCTTTCCGGTCGTGTTCACGACCACGCTCGGCATGATCCTGATCAACCCGGTGCTGATCAGGGTGGGCAGGAGCTTCAATCTGGGCCGTCTCGGGATGATCACCAAGATCTACGTTCCGGCGATGCTCAATCCGGTGATCACGGGGCTCCGGCTCGGCGTCGCGATCACCGTCATCGGCGTCCTGGTGGCCGAGCTCAAGTTCGCCGACGGCGGCCTAGGCTACCGCCTGGGGGTCTACTACGAGCAGTTCAGCATCGCGCCGATGTACGCGATCATCCTGATCATCTTCGCCCTGGCGGCGGTCGCCAACACGGGCATGACGAGGCTTCAGGACCGGGTCAACCGGCACGTCGCGCCGGCCCCGGGCAGGAAGCGCGGGGCGCGCGCGGCGGCGTCCGGCGGGCTCGGGGTGGTCGCCACCAACTGACGCCGCGGGGGAAGAGGAAGAGCATGGCGCAGAGAGAGCTGTTCGTGGCCAGGGCCGAGGATCTTCCCGACGGCGAGCGCAGGATCGTGCCGAACGGCAACTACGAGATCGGCGTCTACCGGGTCGCCGGCGAGCTGCACGCCTACCGCAACGTCTGCCCCCACCAGGGCGGGCCGGCCTGCGAGGGGCTGCTGATGGCCAAGGTCGAGGAGATCATCGCCGAGGACAGGACCTACCGGGGGATGACCTTCAACCACGACGAGATGCACATCGTGTGCCCGTGGCACGGCTGGGAGTTCGACCTGCGGACCGGGGACATGGTCGCCGACCGCAAGTTCCGGCTGCGCAAGCACGACGTCCTCGAGCGGGACGGCGGGGTCTATGTCGTCGTCTGACGCCCCGTCGCCGTTTCACGGCCAGGCGACCGAGCGCGTCGCCGCGGAGACCGGCAGCCCGCTCGCGGACGTCTCCGAGGAGACCGCGAGGCTGAAGGCGCTGGCCGAGAGGATCTCCGGCCTCGGCGAGGGCGAGCCCCCGCCGGCGGAGATGGTCGCCGAGGGGATCACGATCCTGACCCGGCTCTACGCGGTGCGCCACCAGCAGGGCGAGCGCCCGGCCCCGATCGTGGACGGCCGCGCGATGCCGGTCACGGCGGTGATGATCATGACGACCGCGATGCTGAAGGCGGTCAACATCGAGCTGTTCGAGCTCGGCATGTGGCAGGCCTGGTCGAGCGGCTGACGCGCGGACCGCGCGGGGGAGGAGAGGCGACATGGAGATTCCCACCGACCACGTCCACAAGATGTCCGTCGAGGAGTTCGACACCTCGAAGCTTCTGGTCAATGCCGCGCGCCAGCGCGACCGGCGCGGCCTCGACGACATCCTGATCATCGACTGCGACTGCCACCACTACGAGAACGAGTCGATCCGCGACATCGTCGAGTTCATCGAGGATCCCGTTCTCCGCCGCACCGGGCAGGTCTACACGGGCGCCGGCACCGGCGCCAACAACCCCTTCATGATGGGCAGCCCGGGCGCCCAGGACGTCGCGGGACGCATCACCCGCTATCCCCTGCGCAAGATGGAGGAGACGCCGGAGGACGGCACGCACCGCGACGTCCACCTCTCGCTCAAATGGATGGACGCCATGGGCGTCGACTACGCGATGCTGTTCCCGACGCCGATGCTGCTTCTCGGGCTGCACCCGGTTCCGGAGTACGAGGCCGGGATGGCGCGGGCCTACAACCGGTGGCTGGTGGAGAAGATCCTCAAGGAGGAGAAGCGCCTGAGGACGATGCTCTACCTGCCCTTCAACGACCCGGAGGCCACCTACAGGATGGTGCGGGACTTCGGGGACGCGGAGGGGGTCTGCGGCTTCATGGTGGTCTCGACCCGCTACAAGCCGGTCTACGACAACGGCTACATGAAGACCTACGCGCTGATCGAGGAGATGGGCAAGCCGCTGGCGTTCCACGGCTCCTACAGCTGGAACGACCAGCTGCTCGGCAACACCAACCGCTTCCTCGTCACCCACGCGCTCGGCTTCACCGTCTTCAACGCCGTGCATCTGTCGAACTGGATCGTCAACGGCCTGCCCGAGCGCTTTCCGAAGCTCGACGTGATGTGGATCGAATCCGGCCTCGCCTGGGTGCCGTGGCTGATGCAGCGGCTCGACAACGACTACCGCATGCGCTCGTCCGAGGCGCCGCTGCTCAAGCGGCTGCCCAGCGAGTACATGCGGGAGATGTACTACTCGTCCCAGCCGATGGAGATGCCGCACGACCTGGACGTGCTCGAGATGACCTTCAGGATGATCAACGCCGAGACCCAGCTGTGCTGGTGCTCGGACTACCCGCACTGGGACATGGACCTGCCGAGCGTGATCTACGACCTGCCGTTCCTGTCCGAGGGGCAGAAGCGCAACATCCTCGGGGAGAACGCGCGCCGGCTCTACGGCATCGACGTCGGCGACCGTTTCCCCGACCGCCGGATGGCGGCGGAGTAGCGGCCGTGAACGCCGGCGCCGAACCCGGCCGCCGGCCGGAGGCCGCGGGCGGCCTCTCCCGCGGGCTGGCGGAGCTTGTCCGGAACAAGCCCGTCCGGCAGGCCGATCTCGACGTCATGGCGCTGTTCGTTCTCGACGGCGTCGCGAACATGCTCGCGGGCCGCCGGACGGAACCCGGCCGGAAGCTGCTTTCCTACCTCGACGGACGCCGCCGCGACGCCGGCCGCCGCGCCCTGGTGATGGGCGGGCTGATCCATATCCTGGAGGTCGACGACCTGCACAAGGCGTCGGTCGTGCATCCGGCCTGCGTGACGGTTCCGGCGGCGCTCGCGCTGGCGCCCGGGACCGGCGCCGGCGGGCGCGCGTTTCTCGAGGCCGTGCTCGCCGGCTACGAGGCCTGCTGCAGGGTCGGCATGTCCGTGGGCCGGGAGCACTACAGGGTCTGGCACAGCACCGGAACCTGCGGAACCTTCGGCGGCGCGATGACGGCGGCGCGCCTTCTCGGCCTGTCCGGCGAGGACACCGCGCACGCGCTGGGCAACGCCGGAACGCAGTCCGCCGGGCTGTGGGAATTCCTCGAGACCGGCGCGATGAGCAAGCACCTCCATGCGGGGCGCGGCGCCGAGGCCGGCGTGGTGGCGGCGGAGCTCGCGGCGCTCGGCTTCACCGGACCGCCGGCGATCCTCGAGGGTCCGCGCGGGCTCTACGCCGGCGCCTGCCCGGATCCGGACCCGGAGGCCGTGCTGCGCGACCCCGACGGCCCGTGGCAGGTGCACCGGACCTCGATCAAGCCCTGGCCGTCCTGCCGCCACACCCATCCGGTCGTCGACGCGGCCCTCGATCTCGCGGGCCGGGTCGACCCGGAGTCCGTCGCGCGCGTCGAGATCTCGACCTACCGGGCCGCGATCGACGTCTGCGACCGGCCGGCGCCGGCCAGCGAGTACGAGGCGAAGTTCTCCCTGCAGCACTGCGTCGCGGTGTCGCTTCTCGACGGCGCGCCCGGGTTCGGGTCGTTCGGCCCGCGGGCCCGCGCGCGGACCGCGGATCTCCGCGCGCGGACGACGCTGCGCGTCGGCGAGGCCTACGAGCGGTCGTACCCCGGCGACTGGGGCGGCGAGGTCACGGTCGTCGGGGAGGGATCCGTCACCGCGGCCCGCACCGCGTGCCGGGGCGATCCGGAGGCCGCGCTGTCGCGCGGGGAGATCGTCGCCAAGGCGCGCGGGCTGCTGGAGTTCGCGGAGTTCGACGGTGCCGACCGGCTGGTCGACGAGACGCTCGGCATGGCGGCGGGCGGCGGGGTGCCCCGGATCGCGCTCTGACGCCGGCGCGGACCGGAATCAGGCCGCGCCGGCGAGCGCGGCGTCGCGGATCTCCGAGAGCGTGGCCGTCGGCAGCGCGTTCTCGGCCGGCAGCGCGATCTCGATCAGGGCCGGGCCGCCGGCGGCGCGCGCCTCCTCGAAGGCCGGGGCGAACTCCTCCGTTCTCCGCACCGTCGCGCCGGGAATGCCGTGGGCTCTCGCGAGAGCGGCGAAATCGGGGTTGACGAGGTCGGTGCCCGAGACGCGCCCCGGGTAGTGGCGTTCCTGGTGCATGCGGATGGTGCCGTAGGTTCCGTTGCTGACCACCAGGAAGATCGCCCCGGCGCCGTGCTGCACGGCGGTGGCGATCTCCTGCCCGTTCATCTGGAAGCACCCGTCGCCGCTGATCGAGACCACCGTGCGGTCGCGGTGGCGGATGGCGGCCGCCACGCCCGCGGGGACGCCGTAGCCCATGGCGCCGGCCTGCGGGGCGAGCTGCGTGCCGTAGCGCTTGTAGCGGAAGTAGCGGTGGATCCACACCGTGTAGTTGCCCGCGCCGTTGGCGAGGACGGCGTCCTCGGGAAGGGTGTCGCTGAGCCACGAGACGATGCGGGCGTAGTCGACGGGTCCGGAGGCCGCGCCCGGGGTCGAGAACGCGACGTAGTCGGCGTGCGCGGCCGCGGTCTCGCCGGACCAGCGCGGCGCCACCGGCTCGAGCGCCCGCGCGGCCGCGCAGAACGGGGCCATGCCGGCGTTGACCGCGAGATCGGCCTGGTGGACCTTGCCGAGATCGTCGATGCCCGCGGCCACGTGGACGAGGGTCTGGCGCGGCTTCGGAAACGAGAACGAGCGGTAGCCGTCGCTGACGATCTCGCCGAGCTGCGCGCCCAGCACCACCAGCAGGTCGGCGTCGTCGATGCGCGCCCGGAGGCGGGGGTCGGCGCCGAGCCCGACGACGCCGGCGTAGTTCGGGTGGCGGTTGTCCATGAGATCCTGGCGGCGGAAGGCGGTGGCGACCGGCAGGTCGCTGGCCTCGGCGAAGGCCCGGAGATCCTCGCAGGCCCCGGCGGACCAGCCGCCGCCGCCGGCAAGCGCGAGCGGGCGCCGGGCGGCCGCGAGGAGCGCGCGGAAGCGCTCCATCTCCGCGGCGCCGGGATGGGGCTGCAGGACGTGGAAGGGCTGGCCGTCCGCGGCGTCGGCGCGCTCGGTCTGCATGTCCTCGGGAAGCGCGAGAACCACCGGCCCCGGCCGGCCCGAGGTGGCGACGTGGAAGGCGCGGCTGACCATCTCGGGGATGCGCGCGGCGTCGTCGATCTGGGCGACCCACTTCGTCATGACGCCGAACATGCGGCGGAAGTCGATTTCCTGGAACGCCTCGCGTTCGGCCATGCCGCGGGCGACTTGGCCGAGAAACAGGATCAGCGGGGTCGAGTCCTGGTGCGCGACGTGGATCCCGATGGAGGCGTTGGTGCCGCCGGGGCCGCGGGTGGCGAACGCGATGCCGGGCCGCCCGGTCATCTTGCCCCAGGCCTCCGCCATGTAGGCGACGCCGCCTTCCTGCCGGCAGACGACGAGGTCGATGGCGTCCCGGTGGTCGTGGAACGCGTCGAGCGTCGCGAGATAGCTCTCTCCGGGAACGCAGAAGACGGTGTCGACGCCGTGCAGGCGCAGGCAGTCGACGAGAATCCCGCCGCCGGTCCGGAGATTGCTGCCGTCGTGGACCATGAGCGGACCCCGATGAAGCGCCCGCCCGCCCGCGCGGGGCGGCGACCGCGGACCCCCGGAGACACTACCGCCGAAGCGGCGCGCGGGCAACGCGCCGCGCCGCGCGTTTCGTTGACCGCGCCGGTCCGGCGGCTATGATGGCGCGCCGTCGCTGCGGAGGCGCGATACCGTGAAAGACCATGTCGTCAGGGTGCATCGCTCGGACGAGAACCTGCCGCGCGAGGAGCAGCTGGCGTGGAAGATCGCGGCGGTGGCGTCGGACCCGGCGGACGTCGACGGGGACGTCGCGGAGATGATCGCGAACCGCGTGATCGACAACGCCGCGGTGGCGGTGGCGGCTCTCGACCGCCCGCCCCCGGCGAACGCGCGCGCGATGGCGCTCTGCCATCCCCGCGAGGGCGGCGCCGCGATCCTCGGGCTGCCGCCGGAGCGGCGCTTCTCGGCGGAGTGGGCGGCCTGGGCCAACGGCACCGCGGTCCGCGAGCTCGACTACCACGACACGTTTCTCGCCGCCGACTACTCGCACCCGGGCGACAACATCCCGCCGGTTCTGGCGGTCGCGCAGCAGAAGGGGCGCAGCGGACGCGATCTCGTCCGCGGCATCGCGACGGGCTACGAGATCCAGGTCGACCTGACGAAGGGGATCTGCCTGCACGCCCGCAAGATCGACCACATCGCCCATCTCGGCCCCTCGGCCGCGGCCGGGATCGGGACGCTGCTCGGCCTCGGGACGCCCTGCGTCTACCAGGCGGTCCAGCAGGCGCTGCACGTCACCTGCACCACCCGCCAGTCCCGCAAGGGCGAGATCTCGAGCTGGAAGGCCTACGCCCCCGCCCATGCCGGAAAGCTGGCCGTGGAGGCGGTCGACCGCTGCATGCGCGGCGAGGGCGCGCCGTCGCCGGCCTACGAGGGCGAGGACGGCGTGATCGCCTGGATGCTCGACGGGCGCGACAGCCGCTACACGGTGCCGCTGCCGGAGCCCGGCGAGCCCAAGCGCGCGGTTCTCGAGACCTACACCAAGGAGCACTCGGCGGAATACCAGAGCCAGGCCCTGATCGACCTCGCGCGCAGGATGGGCGGGCGGATCGCCGACACGGACGCCGTCGAGAGCGTCGTCATCCACACCAGCCACCACACCCACAACGTGATCGGCACCGGCGCCGGCGACCCCCAGAAGACGGATCCGGGCGCGAGCCGCGAGACCCTCGACCATTCGATCATGTACATCTTCGCGGTCGCGCTCCAGGACCGCGCCTGGCACCACGCGCGGTCCTACGCGCCCGAGCGCGCGCGCCGCGCGGACACGGTGCGGCTGTGGCGCCGGATCTCGACCGTGGAGGATCCGGCGTGGACCGGGCGCTACCACGACCCCGATCCGCGCCGCCGCGCCTTCGGGGGGCGGGTCGTCGTCACCATGAGGGACGGCTCGGTCCTCGAGGACGAGATCGCGGTCGCCGACGCCCATCCCGCGGGGGCGCGGCCCTTCGCGCGGGAGGACTACGTCCGGAAGTTCCGCGCGCTCGCCGAGGGCGTGGTCTCGGAGGCCGAGCAGGAGCGGTTTCTCGACGCCGCGTGCCGTCTGCCCGATCTCGGGGCGGGCGAGCTCGGCCGGCTCAACGTCGCCGCGGATCTCGCCGGACCCGCCCGCGCGGAGCGCGACGACCGGGGGATCTTCTGATGCTGTTCGCGAGGCGCAGCGCCGCGGAGAAGCGCCGGCGCCTCAGGAAGGATCTCGCGTCGGGGCGCCTGCTCATGTTCCCCGGGGCCCACGCCCCGATCGTGTCGCTGCTCGTCGAGGAGCAGGGGTTCGACGGCGTCTACGTCTCGGGCGCGGCGCTTTCGGCGGACCTCGCGCTGCCCGACATCGGGCTGACCGCCATGCCCGAGGTCGTCCAGCGGGGCCGCCAGATCGCGCGGGTGACCGAGCTGCCCGCCCTGATCGACGTCGACACCGGCTTCGGCGAGCCGCTGAACGCGGCCAGAACCGTCCAGGAGATCGAGGACGCGGGCATCGCGGGCTGCCATATCGAGGACCAGGTCAACCCCAAGCGCTGCGGCCATCTCGACAACAAGTCCCTCGTTCCCGTCGCGGAGATGGCGCGCAGGATCCGGGCCGCCGCCGACGCCCGGCGCGACCCGGACTTCCTGCTGATGGCGCGCACCGACGCCCGCGCCCCCGAGGGGCTCGACGCCGCGCTCGACCGCGCCCGCGCCTACGTGGACGCCGGCGCCGACGCGATCTTCCCGGAGGCGCTGCAGGACCGCTCCGAGTACGAGCGCGCCCGCCGGGATCTCGGGGACGTGCCGCTTCTCGCCAACATCACGGAGTTCGGGAAGACGCCGCTGCTGACGGCGGGGGAGCTCGGCGAGCTCGGCTTCAACATCGCCATCTATCCGGTCACGTCGCTGAGGCTCGCCATGAAGGCCGTCGAGGACGGCCTCGGCACGCTTCGCGACGAGGGCACCCAGAAGGGGCTTCTCGGGCGCATGCAGACGCGCCGGCGGCTCTACGAGCTCGTCCGCTACGAGAAGTACAACCGCTTCGACCGGAACATCCACGACTTCGGGATCTGAAAGGGCGTCGCCATGCCAGCCACCCCGGCCCGCAAGCGGGGCCGCGCGAAGCCCCCGGAGCCGCCGGCGGTCCGCAAGGGCCTCGCCGGCGTCACCGTCGACACCACCGCGGTCTCCAGGGTGATGCCGGAGACCAACTCGCTGACCTACCGCGGCTACGCCGTGCAGGATCTCGCCGCCAACTGCCGTTTCGAGGAGGTCGCCCACCTGATCCTCCACGGCGAGCTGCCCGGGCGCGGCCGGCTCCGCGCGTTCGTCGCCGACGAGCGCCGCCGGCGGGAGCTCTCGCGCCCGCAGGTCGAGGCGATCCGGCTGTTTCCGAAGCGCGCCCACCCGATGGACGCGCTGCGCACCGCGGTCAGCCATCTCGGCACCTCCGAGGTCGCCTGGGGCGGCGGGGCCCCGGAGCGCGATCTCGACCGGGCGATGGACCTTCTCGCCAAGATCCCGACGATGATCGCCGCCGCCCACCGTTTCCGCAACGGCCTGGCGCGCAGGCGTCCGCGCCCGGACCTGTCGTTCTCCGAGAACTTCTTCCACATGTGCTTCGGCAAGGTGCCGCCGAAGAAGGTGGTCCGCGCCTTCGACGCCTCCCTGATCCTGTACGCCGAGCACGGCTTCAACGCCTCGACCTTCACGGCGCGCGTGATCGCGTCGTCGCGCTCGGACATCTACAGCGCGGTGACCGGCGCCATCGGCTCCCTCAAGGGGCCGCTGCACGGCGGCGCCAACGAGGCGGTCATGCGCAACCTGCTCGAGATCGGCAGGCCCGAAAGGGCGGAGGCGTGGCTGCGGGAGCGCCTCGCGAACGGGGAGCTGGTCATGGGCTTCGGCCACCGCGTCTACAAGCGCGGCGATTCCCGGGTTCCCGCCATGCGCGCCATGCTCGAGGAGCTGACCGACTGGAGCGGCGAGCGGCGCTGGCTCGGGATCTCGGACGTGCTCCAGGACATCATGGTCCGGGAGAAGGGCATCCATCCCAACCTGGACTTCCTGGCCGGGCCGGCCTACTGGCTGATGGGCTTCGACATCGATCTCTACACCCCGATCTTCGTGATGAGCCGGGTCACGGGCTGGGCCGCGCACGTTCTCGAGCAGAACGCGGACAACAGCCTGATCCGGCCGCTCAGCGCCTACGCCGGCGTCCGCGAGCGCAGGGTCGCGCCCCGGCGCTGAACCGCGGACCGCTCCCGGGCGCGCTCCACAACCGACGAGGCCGCCATGCGCATGTCGCGTTTTTTCCTGCCCACGCTGAAGGAGGATCCGGCCGACGCCGAGATCGTCTCGCACCGGCTGATGCTGCGCGCCGGCATGATCCGCCAGTCGAGCGCCGGCATCTACTCGTGGCTGCCGCTGGGCCTCAGGGTGCTGCGCAAGGTCGAGGCGATCGTGCGCGAGGAGCAGGACCGCGCCGGCTGCCAGGAAATGCTGATGCCGACGATCCAGCCCGCCGGCCTGTGGCGCGAGAGCGGGCGCTACGACGACTACGGCCAGGAGATGCTGCGCGTCTCCGACCGCCACGACCGCGAGATGCTCTACGGCCCGACCAACGAGGAGCAGGTCACCGAGATCGTCCGCGCCCATGTCCGCAGCTACCGGGAACTGCCGAAGCTGCTCTACCACGTGCAGTGGAAGTTCCGCGACGAGCTCCGGCCCCGCTTCGGCGTCATGCGCGGCCGCGAGTTCCTGATGAAGGACGCCTACTCCTTCGACCTCGACGCGGCCGCCGCCCGCGCCGCCTACAACAGGATGTTCGTGGCCTATCTCCGGACCTTCGCGCGCATGGGGCTCAGGAGCGTCCCCATGGCGGCGGACACCGGCCCCATCGGGGGCGACCTCAGCCACGAGTTCATCGTTCTCGCCGACACCGGCGAGAGCGAGGTGTTCTGCGACCGCCGGCTTCTCGAGCTCGACGTGCCCGACGGCGCGGTCGACTACGAGGCCGACCTCCAGCCGACGGTCGACCGCTGGACCGGCCTCTACGCGGCCACCGACGAGCGCCACGACGCGGCCGCCTCCGCCGGGCTCGGCGACGGTCTCGTGACCGCGCGCGGGATCGAGGTCGGGCACATCTTCTATTTCGGCACCAAGTACTCGGAGGCCATGAACGCGGCCGTGTCCGGGCCCGACGGGGAGCGGATCTTCCTCGAGATGGGATCCTACGGCATCGGCGTCTCGCGTCTCGTGGGGGCGCTGATCGAGGCGTTCCACGACGGACGCGGGATCGTCTGGCCGCCGGCCGTGGCGCCGTTCGACGTCGGGCTGGTCAACCTCAAGCCCGGCGACGGCGCATGCGACGCGGCCTGCGCGGCGATCCACGACGGCCTGCGCGCCGCCGGGCTCGACGTGCTGCACGACGACCGCGAGGGGCGGGCGGGCGCCAAGTTCGCCGACATGGACCTGATCGGGCTGCCCCGCCAGGTCGTCGTCGGCCCGCGCGGGCTCGCGGGCGGCGTCGTCGAGCTGAAGGACCGCGCGAGCGGCGAACGCCGGGAGCTGTCCGCGGAATCCGCCGTCGCCCGGCTCGCGGGATGATCTTCGGCGCTTTCGAGGCCATGGTCGCGTTCCGCTACCTGCGGGCGCGGCGGGAACGGGGTTTCGTCTCGGTGATCGCGGGGTTCTCGCTGGCCGGGATCGCGCTCGGCGTGGCCACGCTGATCGTGGTGATGTCGGTGATGAACGGCTTCCGGGCCGAGCTGATGGAGCGGATCCTGGGCCTGAACGGCCATCTGCTGGCGTCCGCCGCCGACGGCCGGCCGCTCTCCGGCTTCGACGCCCTCGGGCGCGCCGTCGCCGCCATCGAGGGCGTCCGCCGCGTCGCGCCGACGGTCGAGGGGCAGGTTCTCGCGACCGCCAACGGCGTCGCCGCCGGCGCCGCCGTCCGCGGCATCCGGCCCGGCGACTTCCGCGCCGTCATCGGGGACGGCCTGCGGGAGGGGTCGGTCGCGGGCTTCGAGGGCGGGAGAGCGGTGGCGGTGGGCACGCGCCTCGCCCGCAGGTTCGGGATCGGCGCGGGCGACAGCCTGCGCCTGCTGTCGCCCCGAAGCGCCGTCACCGCCTTCGGCTCGGTGCCCCGGGTCAAGCGCTACACGGTGGCCGCGGTCTTCGAGGTCGGCATGTACGAGTACGATTCCGCCTTCGTCTTCATGCCGCTGGCGGCGGCGCAGACCTATTTCGGGACCGGCGGGGGGGTCACCGGCCTCGAGATCTTTCTCGACGACCCCGGGCGCGTCGACGCCGTCCGGCAACTGCTTCCCGAGGCCGGGGGAAGGCCGCTCAGGGTCGTCGACTGGCAGCGCGCCAACGCGGGCTTCTTCAACGCCATCGAGGTCGAGCGCAACGTCATGTTCCTGATCCTGACGCTGATCATCTTGGTGGCGGCGTTCAACATCGTCTCCGGGCTGATCATGCTGGTCAAGGACAAGGGCAGGGACATCGCCATCCTGCGCACGATGGGCGCGACGCGCGGCATGGTCCTGCGCATCTTCCTGCTCGCGGGCGCCTCCGTCGGCGTCCTCGGAACGGCCGCCGGGTTCCTGCTGGGGGTGGCGTTCGCCGACAACGTCGAGACCGTCCGGCAGTGGCTCCAGTCGCTGACGGGAACCGAGCTCTTCGCCGCCGAGATCTACTTCCTGTCGCGGCTGCCGTCGGTCCTGCACGCCCGGGACGTCGCCGGGGTGGTCGCGATGTCGCTCGTCCTGTCGCTGCTCGCGACGCTCTATCCGGCGTGGCGGGCGGCGCGGCTCGACCCCGTGGAAGCGCTCCGCTATGAGTGAGACCGTTCTCGAGCTCCGGGAGATCGTGCGCACCTTCCGTCAGGGGAACGACAGGCTGGAGGTGCTGCGCGGCGCCTCCCTCTCGCTCGCGGCCGGCGAGACGGTGGCCCTCACGGGGCCCTCCGGCGCCGGGAAATCGACGTTTCTCCATGTCGCCGGCCTTCTCGAGCGTCCCGATTCCGGCGAGGTGCTGGTCAACGGGCGGGCCTGCTCGGCGCTTGCCGACGACGCCCGCACCGCGCTCAGGCGCGAATCGATCGGCTTCGTCTACCAGTTCCACCACCTGCTCCCCGAGTTCACCGCGCTCGAGAACCTCGTCCTGCCCCAGATGATCGCGGGCGCCGACCGGGCCGGGGCCCGGCGCCGGGCCGAACGGCTGCTGGAGATGACCGGGCTGGAGGACCGGGGGCGGCACCGTCCGGCGCAGCTTTCCGGCGGCCAGCAGCAGCGCGTGGCCATCGCCCGGGCGTTCGCCAACCGCCCGGGCATCCTGATCGCCGACGAACCGACCGGCAATCTCGACCAGGAAACCGCCGACCGCATGTTCGGACTGCTCGTCGACCTCGTCCGCGGCGCCGGGGTCGGGGCGCTGGTCGCGACGCACAACCCCGACCTCGCCGTCCGCATGGACCGGCGGCTGGTCCTGCGGCACGGGGTGCTCGCCGATGCGTGAGGGGCGCGCGGCCCCCCGCGCCGGATCCGGCGCGGCGCCGCCGGATCCGGCGTAGACTCCCCCATGCCCGATCCGGACTTCATCCATCTCCGGGTGCATTCCGCCTACTCGCTGCTCGAGGGCGCGATCCGCACGGCGGAGCTTCTCGAGCTGTGCCGCCGGCACCGCATGCCCGCGGTGGCGGTGACCGACACCAACAACATGTTCGCCGCGATGGAGTTCGCGATGGCGGCGTCGGAGGCCGGGATCCAGCCGATCGTCGGCTGCCAGCTCGACGTCGACTGCGGCGGGAGGGAGGGCGCGCGCCGCTCGGGGGGCGACCGCCCGGACCGCCTCGTCCTGCTGGCGCAGAACGAGACCGGCTACCGCAATCTCGTCGAGACGTCCTCGCACGCGTTCCTTTCCGGCGACCAGAACGAGCCCTCGTGCGCGCTCGACTGGCTGTCGTCGCGCGGAGACGGGCTGATCTGCCTGTCCGGCGGGCCCGACGGCCCGCTCGCGCGGCTGCTCGCCGCCGGGCAGGACCGGGCGGCGCGCGAGCTCGCCGAGCGGCTTGCCGGCATGTTCCCGGGACGCTTCTACGTCGAGCTGCAGCGCCACGGCCTCGACGCCGAGAGACTGGTCGAGGACGGGCTGGTCGCCGTCGCCGGGGCCGCGGACCTGCCGCTGGTCGCCACCAACGACGTCTACTTCGCCACCCCCGACATGCACCTGGCGCACGACGCGCTGCTGTGCATCGCCGACAAGACGCTGGTGGCCGAGGAGAACCGCCGCCGCGTGACGGAGAACCACCACTTCCGTTCCGGCGGGGAGATGCGGGCGCTGTTCGCCGATCTTCCCGAGGCCGTCGCCAACACCGTGACCGTCGCGCGCCGCTGCGCCTACATGCCGCCGCGGCGCGGCCCCATACTGCCGCCGTTCGCCGACGGCGGCGGCGCCGACGAGGCCTCGCTGCTCGGCGACCTGGCGCGGCGGGGGCTTCGGGAGCGGCTGGAAAGGCGCGTTTTCGGCGACGGCGCGGCGGAGTCCCGGGAGGCGGCCGCCGCGCCCTACCGGGAGCGCCTCGAATACGAGCTCGGCGTGATCGTCGACATGGGGTTTCCCGGCTATTTCCTGATCGTCGCCGACTTCATCCGCTGGGCCAGGGAGAACGGCATTCCCGTCGGTCCGGGGCGCGGCTCCGGAGCCGGGTCGGTGGTGTCGTGGGCGCTCGGGATCACCGACCTCGATCCGCTTCGCCTCGGCCTGCTGTTCGAGCGGTTTCTCAATCCCGAGCGCGTGTCGATGCCGGATTTCGACATCGACTTCTGCCAGGACCGGCGCGACGAGGTGATTCGCTACGTGCGCGGCCGCTACGGCGACGACCGGGTGGCGAACATCATCACCTTCGGGACGCTGCAGGCGCGGGCGGTCCTGCGCGACGTCGGACGGGTGTTCGGCATGCCCTACGGGCAGGTCGACAGGATCTGCAAGCTGGTTCCCCAGAATCCGGCGCAGCAGCCCACCCTGCAGGAGGCGATCGACGGCGAGCCGCTGCTGCGGGAGATGCGCGACAACGACGAGTCGGTGGCGCGGCTGATGGACGTCTCCCTCAAGCTCGAGGGGCTCTACCGCCACGCCTCGACCCACGCGGCCGGCGTCATCATCGCCGACCGGCCGCTGACCGAGCTGGTTCCCCTCTACCGGGACCAGCGCGCGCCGCAGCCGGCGACGCAGTTCTCGATGAAGTCGGCGGAGGCGGCGGGCCTCGTGAAGTTCGACTTTCTCGGCCTCAAGACCCTGACGGTGCTCGACACCGCCCGCCGCCTCGCCGCCGAGCGGGGCGAGCGCGTGGATCTGGGGGATCTGCCGCTCGACGACCGCGGAACCTACGAGATGCTGGGGCGCGGCGACACGGTCGGCGTGTTCCAGCTGGAAAGCGGCGGGATGCGCGACATGCTGCGGCAGATGAAGCCGGACTGCTTCGAGGACATCGTCGCCCTGGTCTCGCTGTACCGGCCGGGCCCGATGGACAACATCCCGCGCTACATCGCCTGCAAGCACGGCGCGGAGACGCCGGACTACCTGCATCCCGACCTGCAACCCGTTCTCGAGGAGACGTTCGGGGTCATCATCTACCAGGAACAGGTCATGGAGATCGCCAAGATCCTGGCGGGGTTCTCGCTCGGGGGCGCGGACGTCCTGCGCCGCGCCATGGGCAAGAAGATCCGGGAGGAGATGGCGGCGCAGCGGCAGAACTTCGTCGACGGCGCGGTCGCGCGGGGCGTCGAGAGGGACCGGGCGCTGCACATCTTCGATCTCGTCGACAAGTTCGCCGGCTACGGCTTCAACAAGTCCCACGGCGCCGCCTACGCCCTGGTGGCCTACCAGACGGCCTGGCTCAAGGCGCACTATCCGGTCGAGTTCTTCGCCGCCTCGATGACGCTCGATTCGGGATCTCCCGAGAAGCTCGGCGTTTTCCGCCAGGAGCTGGGCAGGCTGGGGATCGCCCTGCTGCCGCCCGACATCAACCGGTCGAGGGCGGAGTTCTCCGTGGAGCGCCTCGAGAGCGGGGAGCACGCGGTGCGCTACGCCCTCGGCGCCATCAAGAGCGCGAGCCCGAAGGCGATGGCCGACATGGTCGCCGAACGCGACCGCGAGGGGCCGTACGGGACGGTCACGGCGTTCGCCTCGCGCATCTCCCCGGAGGCGGTCACCAAGCCGCAGCTGGAGAATCTCGCGCGGGCGGGCGCCTTCGACTGCCTCGACGCCAACCGCCGCCGTTTCCACGACGCGGCGCAGGGCATCGCGCGCTTCGCCCTGGGCGCGCAGTCGGAGCGGGAGAGCGGCCAGGCCGGCCTGTTCGACGACAGTCCCGGGGATCTCGACCTGCGCCTTCCGGACTGTCCCGACTGGCCGGCCCTGGAACGGCTGGAACACGAGTACGCCGCGGTCGGCTTCTACCTGTCGGCGCATCCGCTGGACCGCTACCGGAGCCGGTTCAGGCGCCTCGGGGTGACCCCGCTCGCCGGCCTCCGGCACGCCGCCGACGGCGCCCAGCTCGGTCTCGCCGGCACGGTGACCGCGGTCCACGAGCGGAACTCCGCCAGGGGCGACCGCTACGCCTTCGTCCGGCTTTCGGATCCCTCCGACAGTCTCGAGGTTCTGGTGCCGGGCGAGGTGCTGCGGGAGAGGCGGGACGTCATCGAGTCCGGACGGCATCTCCACGTCGTCGTCGGGGTTTCGGACGGGGAGGGCGAAAAGCGGCTTTTCGCGCGCGGGGTGCGGCCGCTCGAGGAGCTGCTGGCCGAGGACCGGGGCGACGTCAAGCTGGTCGTCGACAGCGTCTCCGCCTTCGACGGCATCGCCCGGGCGGTTGCCGAAACGGCCTCCGGCCGCAGCAGCCTGGCCCTGGTGGTCAGGACCGGGCAGGGCAAGGAGGTGGAGCTCCGGCTGGCGTCCGGCATCGCCGTCACCGACCGCTTCCGCTCCGCCGTCGAGCACCTGCCGGGGCTGTCCGAGGTGCTCGAGCTGTAGGCCCCGGGGCGATCCCGGCCGCGGCCCGGCCGCCCGGATGGCGGCATCCGGGCCGGATCCGGCCGCCCGGCGGCGCCCCCGGAGCCCGCGGACCGCCGCGACGGCGCGGACGGGGGCGCCGCAGGCCCCGGGACGATCCCACGCTCGCTGACTGCGGTCGGTCGGGCGGTTTCGGGCGTTGCGGCTGACGCGCGACGGCCCGTTTCGCGGGTTCGCGGCCTTCGGTCGGGGCGGGATGCCGGTCCGGAGGCGCCGGATGCCGCTGCCGGCGGACCGGCGGCGTTGCGGCGGCGAGGGCGGGACACGCCTGCCGCAGGCCCCGCCGGCTGTTGCGGAAAACGCGCGGCTGATGTATCAACCGCCGATCACGCACGCGGGATCGTGCCGGGCGCCGCCCGGCAATCCGGTCTCGGGGCCCGGTTTCCGGGGTTTCCGAGCGTTTTCCCGCGGAGGCACAACCGGAAAAGGACTCCAGCATGGCAATGCCGGACTTCACGATGCGCCAGCTCCTCGAGGCCGGCGTGCATTTCGGGCACCAGACGCGCCGATGGAACCCCAAGATGGCGCCCTACATCTACGGGGTGCGCAACGGCGTGCACGTCATCGACCTGCGGCAGACGGTGCCGATGCTCCATGCCGCCCTCGGGTTCGTCCGCAGCGTGACGGCCAAGGGCGGGCGGGTGCTGTTCGTCGGAACCAAGCGCCAGGCGAGCGACCTGATCGCGACCGCGGCCACCCGCTGCGGCCAGTACTACGTCAATCACCGCTGGCTCGGCGGCATGCTCACCAACTGGAAGACCATCACGGCGTCGATCAAGCGCCTCTGGGAACTCGACGAGCGGCTGGAATCGGCCGAGACCATCGAGGGGCTGACCAAGAAGGAACGCCTCAATCTCACGCGCGAACGCGACAAGCTCGAGCGGTCTCTCGGAGGCATCAAGGACATGGGCGGCCTCCCGGACGCGATCTTCGTGGTCGACACGAACAAGGAGGCGATCGCGATGGCCGAGGGGCTCAAGCTCGGCATCCCCCTGGTCGCCGTGATCGACAGCAACTCCAACCCGGACGGCGTGACCTATCCGATACCGGGGAACGACGACGCCATCCGGTCCATCGCGCTCTACTGCGATCTGGTGGCGGCCGCCGTCCTCGACGGTCTCGAGCAGGAAGCCATAGGCGCCGGGGCCGACGTCGGGGCGGTCGAGACGCCTCCCGCGGAAGCCGGGCTGCCCGAGGCCGGGGCGGCGACGGAAGGGGACGCCGCCGACGGGGGCGCGCCGGAGGCGACCGCGGTGGAGGGGACCGCGACGGAGACCGCGGAAAGCGGGGAGGCCGGAGACGCGGCCGCCGGCGGCGGGGCGGCGGAAGGGGCCGCGGCGGAGAGCGGGGATTCCGAGGCCGCAGCGGCCGCCGACGGCGGGAACGAGAGCGGGGAACGGGAATGAACGGACAGGCCCGCGCCACCGGACGGCCTGCGGGAGAGACGCGACATGACTGAGATCACCGCCGCCCTGGTCAAGGAACTGCGCGGGAGGTCCGGCGCCGGGATGATGGACTGCAAGAACGCCCTGAAGGAGACCGGCGGCGAGATCGAGGCGGCGGTCGACCGGCTGCGCGCGAAAGGGCTCGCGACCGCCGCCAAGAAGGCGGGGCGCACGGCCGCGGAAGGCCTGGTGGCGGTGGCGACCGACGGTTCCGCCGGCGTCGTCGTCGAGCTCAATTCCGAGACCGATTTCGTTGCGCGCAACGCCGCTTTCCTGGAACTGCTCGGCGAGGTCTCGCGGGTCGCGCTTGCCACCGACGGCAGCGTCGGAGCCGTGGCCGCGGCGCCGATGGGCGACGGCAGGCCGGTGGCCGACCACGTGACCGAACTGGTCGGGGAGGTCGGGGAGAACCTGGTGCTGCGGAGATCCCGGGCGCTCAGGGTCGGCAGGGGCGTGGTGTCGAGCTACGTCCACAACGCCGCCGGGCCCGGGATCGGGCGGATCGGCGTTCTGGTCGGCCTCGAGTCGGAAGCGGATCCGGACGCGCTCGACGGGTTCGGCAGGAAGCTCGCGATGCATGTCGCGGCCGCGGGCCCGCAATGGGTGTCGCGGGACGACGTGGACGCCGCGAGCGTGGACCGCGAGCGCGAGGTTCTGCGCGAGCAGGCCCGGGCCGAGGGCAAGCCCGCGGAGATCGCCGAGCGCATGGTCCAGGGCCGCCTCAGGAAGTACTTCGAGGAGGTCTGCCTGATGGAGCAGACCTACGTCATCGACGGGGAATCCAGGGTGTCCGCGACAGTGGCGGCCGCGGCCGGGGAACTCGGGGCGGACGTGGCCGTGACCGGTTTCGTCCGCTACCGCCTCGGCGAGGGGGTGGAGAGGGCCGAAACCGATTTCGCGGCCGAAGTGGCGGCGGCCGGAGGCGGCTAGTGCCGGCTCCGGCGCCGACATCCGCGGAGGCGGAGCCGGGCAGGCCCCGGTTCGCCCGGGTTCTTCTCAAGCTCTCGGGCGAGGCGCTGATGGCCGGCCAGGCGTTCGGCATCGACGCCGAGGCCGTCGACCGGATCGCCCGCGAGATCGCCGCCGTGGCCGGCCTCGGCACCGAGGTCTGCGTCGTGATCGGCGGCGGCAACATCTTCCGCGGCGTGTCCGGCGCGGCTTCCGGGCTGGAGCGCGGAACCGCCGACTACATGGGGATGCTGGCGACGGTCGTGAACGCCCTCGCCCTGCAGGGGGCGCTCGAACGGGCCGGCGTCTCGACCCGGGTGCAGTCGGCGATCCCGATGCACACCATCTGCGAGCCCTACATCCGCCGCCGCGCCGCCCGGCACATGGAGAAGGGCCGCGTCGTCATCTTCGCCGCCGGCACCGGAAACCCCTACTTCACCACCGACACCGCCGCCGCGCTCCGCGCCACCGAGATGAACTGCGACGGCATCTTCAAGGGAACCCAGGTGGACGGGGTGTACTCCGCCGATCCGCACCGGTTCGCCGATGCCGAGCGCTACGACCGGCTGGACTATCTCGAGGTTCTGTCGAAGGATCTGCGCGTGATGGACGCGTCGGCGATATCGCTGGCCCGCGAGAACCGGATTCCCATCGTGGTGTTCTCGATACACAATCCGGACGCGTTCGCCGCGGTCGTCCGGGGCGAGGGCGTCTACACGATGATCGGCGACGCGCGACACGGGGAGAAATCCGGTGCCTGACCCGGACATGAAGGATCTCGAGAGGCGGATGAACGGCGCGGTCGAGGTTCTCAAGTCGGAATTCGGCGGCCTCAGGACCGGGCGCGCCTCCCCGGCGCTGCTCGAGCCCGTCGTCGTCGACGCCTACGGCTCGCGGCTGCCGATGAACCAGGTCGGCACGATCGGGGCCCCGGATGCGCGCCTGCTCACCGTCCAGGTCTGGGACAGGTCGCTCGTGGCCGCCGTCGAGAAGGCGATTCGCGAGGCGGATCTCGGGCTCAACCCCCAGACCGAGGGCGCCGTCGTCAGGGTTCCGATCCCGCAGCTCTCCGAGGAGCGGCGCATCGAGATGGCGAAGGTCGCCGCGAACTACGCCGAGCAGGCGAAGGTGGCCGTGCGCAACGTCCGCCGCGACGGGATCGATTCCCTCAAGAGGGCGGAAAGGGACGGCGACATGTCCCGGGACGAGCAGCGCGCGTGGGCCGGGGAGATTCAGGAGCTCACGGATTCCGTGGTCCGGGAGATCGAGGAGCTGCTTGAGGCCCGGGAAGCCGAGATCATGCAGGTCTGATCCGGCGCCGCTCCGCTGGCGGGGCCGCCGCCCGCGGCACGGGCCGGACGGAGAAGAGGGGAACGATGGCAACGCTCGCACCGGTTCGCGGCAGCCCGTCGCGCTTTCCCGGCAACACGCCCGGGCACGTCGCCGTCATCATGGACGGCAACGGCCGCTGGGCGCAGGCCCGGGGAATGCCGCGCGCGGCCGGACACCGCCAGGGCGCGGAAGCGGTGCGGCGGACCGTGCGGGCGTCGGCGGAATTCGGCGTCCGCCACCTGACCCTGTACGGGTTCTCGATGGAGAACTGGAACCGCCCGCGGTCGGAGGTGGGGGCTCTCATGGAGTTCCTGCGCACCTACATCGGCGAGGAGTCCAGGAAGCTCGGGGCCGAGGGCGTGCGGCTCCTGTTCATCGGCGACCGCGGCCGGCTCGACCCCGACATCGTGTCCCTGCTCGACGAGGCGGAGCGGCGCACCGCCGGGAACACCCGCCTCGACGTCATCGTCGCGCTGAGCTACGGCGGCCGGCAGGAGATCACCTCGGCGGTCCGGCGGATCGCCTCCAGGGCCGCGGCCGGCGAGATCGACCCCGCGGAGATCGACGAGCGGACGGTCGGCGGCCACCTGTTCACGTCATCGGTGCCCGACCCCGACCTGGTCATCCGCACCGGCGGCGAGCAGCGCATCAGCAACTTCCTGCTCTGGCAGATCGCCTATGCGGAGTTCGTGTTCATGGACGTGCTCTGGCCCGACTTCTCGCGCGCGCATCTGGGGGCGTGTCTCGAGGAGTTCGCGGGCAGGAACAGGCGCTATGGCGCGATTTCCGCCTGACGGAGCGCGCCGCAATCTTCTCCTGCGCCTGGTTTCGGCCTGCGTTCTGGCCCCTCCGGTTCTTGCCGCGGTCCATTTCGGTTCGCCGTGGCACGAGCTTCTCGTGCTGACCGCGGCGATGGCGATGGTCCGGGAATGGACGCGCCTGTGCGGCGCCCGCCGGGGCCAGGGGTGGACCCTGGCAGCGGGCGCGCTGGCGGGCTGCGCCGCGGTCCACCTCGCGACGCCGCTCGCGGCCACGGCCGTCGCGGCCGTCACCGCCGCGGGCGTCCTGCGCCCGCGCGGCGGCGGAATCTCGGGCGATTCCGCCGTCTTCGCCCTCGGCGCGCTGGCGCTCGTCCTGTTCGGCATCGTCTTTCTCTGGCTGCGCGGGACGCCGCCGGCGGGGCGCGAACTGGTGCTCGGCCTCCTGTGCGTCGTGTGGAGCACCGACGCCGGGGCCTATGCCTGCGGCAGGACGCTCGGCGGACCCCGGCTGGCTCCCCGGATCAGCCCCGGCAAGACCTGGGCGGGCCTGTGCGGGGGGATCCTCTGCGCCGCGGCATGCGGCTGGCTGTGGGCGCGGATCACCGGCCTCGGGGATCCCGCCCCGGCCGCCGGGGTCGCGGCGGCGTTCGCGCTGCTGGCGCAGGCCGGCGACCTCGCGGTCTCGGCCGCCAAGCGCCGTTACGGGGCGAAGGACACGGGTCGCCTCGTTCCCGGCCATGGCGGCGTGCTCGACCGCGCCGACGGCCTGCTGCTGACCGGGCCGGCGGCGGCGCTGCTGGCGGCCGGCGCGGGCTGAGCGGTGGCGTCCGCCGGAGACGGGCGCGCCGGACCGCGGCGCGTCTCGGTCCTGGGGTCGACCGGCTCGGTCGGCCGCAGCACGCTCGACCTGGTCGGGCGCGATCCGGAGTCCTACCGGGTCGAGGCGCTGACCGCGCACCGCAACGTCGCGCTGCTGGCGGAGCAGGCCCGGTCCCTCGGCGCCGCTTGCGCGGTCATCGGCGACGGGTCGCTTCACGGCGAGCTGAAGCGCGCGCTGGCGGGCACGGACGTGGAGGCCGCCGCGGGCCCCGGGGCGCTGGCCGAGGCGGCGGCGCGGCCGGCCGACTGGATCATGGCCGCGATCGTCGGCGCGGCCGGCCTCGCGCCCACCCTCGAGGCGATCCGCCAGGGCGCCATCGTCGCGCTGGCGAACAAGGAAAGCCTGGTGTGCGCCGGAGACCTGATGCTGGCCGCCGTCGACCGCAGCGGCGCTAGGCTTCTGCCGGTGGATTCCGAACACAACGCCATCTTCCAGGTCGTCGACCCCGAACGCCCCCGGAGCGTCGAGAGGATCGTGCTCACGACGTCGGGCGGGCCGTTCCTGCGCGCTTCCGAGGAGCGGATGCGGCGCGCCGGGCCGGCCGAGGCCGTCGCCCATCCGAACTGGGACATGGGCGCCAAGATCTCGGTCGATTCCGCGACCATGATGAACAAGGGGCTGGAGCTGATCGAGGCGCACTACCTGTTCGGCGTTCCGGAACGCCGGATCGACGTCCTCGTGCATCCGCAGTCCATCGTCCACGGCATGGTCTGCCACGTGGACGGTTCGGTGCTGGCCCAGCTGGGCACGCCCGACATGCGCACGCCGATCGCCCACACCCTGGGCTGGCCCGAGCGGATTCCCTCGCCGAGCGCGCGGCTGAGGCTGGACGAGGTGGCGCAGCTCACCTTCGAGAAACCGGACCCGGTCCGGTTCCCCGCCCTGCGGCTGGCCCGCGAGACCCTGCGCGCGGGCGCGTTCCACCGGATCGCCCTGAACGCGGCGAACGAGGTCGCGGTCGCGGCGTTTCTCTCGGGCGCCGCCGGGTTCCTCGACATCGCGCGGGTGGTCGAGGAGACCGTGGCCGGCATGGAGGGCGCGGCGGTCGGCTC
Source organism: Alphaproteobacteria bacterium (assembly GCA_965214975.1). Lineage (GTDB taxonomy): Bacteria > Pseudomonadota > Alphaproteobacteria > MPNO01 > UBA830 > JAJEBT01. The sequence continues at coordinate 2,000,607 of OZ244055.1, read as the reverse complement.
GCTCGACGACGTGGCGGCGGTCGACGGCGGCGCCCGCAGGGTCGCCGCGGAGATCGTCGCGGCGCCCGGGCGGACCGGGTCGGCGGCCTGACGGGAAGGGGGCGCGATGGACGTTCTCGCGACGCTCTGGAACTTCGTGATGCCGTTCCTGGTGGTGTTCACCGTCGTGGTTTTCGTGCACGAGATGGGCCACTACCTCGTCGCGCGCCGTTGCGGCGTCCGCGTGGAGGAGTTCGCGGTCGGCTTCGGCCGCGAGCTCGCCGGCTGGACGGACCGCCGCGGAACGCGCTGGAAGATCTGCGTCCTTCCCCTGGGCGGGTTCGTCAGGATGCGCGGGGAGATGCACCCCCGGGCGCGCGCGGCGCGCGAAGGGGAGGCCGGGCCCGCGGAGGATTCGTTCGAGGCCAAGAGCGTCGGCCAGCGCGCCTGCGTGGCCGCGGCGGGGCCGCTGGCGAACTTCCTGCTGGCGATCGCCGTGTTCGCCTGCCTGTTCGCGACCGTGGGCCTGACGTTCACGCCGCCGCGCGTCGGCGAGGTCGTGGCGGGCAGCGCCGCGGAACGGGCCGGTTTCCGGCCGGGGGACCTGATCTCCAGGGTCGACGGCACCCGCGTCGAGCGCTTCGAGGAGGTCGCGCACGCGGTGCGCCTCCGCCCGGCCACCGAGCTGGAGTTCGAGGTGATCCGGGACGGCCGGGAGATCGTTCTGACCGCGGTTCCCGACTCCGTGGACCGGATCGACCGTTTCGGCAATCCGGTGCGGGTGGGAAGGCTCGGCGTCGCGAGCGCCGGTGCGGAGACCGCCAGGCGGCGCGACGGCCCGCTCGCGGCGCTGTGGCGCGCCACCGTCGAGACGGCGGCGCTGACGGGCGACATTCTCGTCACCTTCGGCCAGCTCGTCGACGGCCGCCGGACGCTGGAGGAACTCGGCGGGCCGCTCCGGATCGCGAAGATCTCGGGCGACGTGTGGCAGCTCGGCCTGTTCGGCATATTGACCTTCGTGGCGGTGCTGTCTATCAATCTGGGACTGATCAACCTGCTGCCCATCCCGTTGCTCGACGGGGGGCACCTGCTGTTCTACGCCATCGAGGCCCTGCGCGGACGGCCCCTCGGGGCGCGGGCGCAGGCGTGCGGGCTCCGGATCGGCATGGCTCTGGTGCTGGCGCTGATGGTCTTCGCGACGTGGAACGATCTTGTCCAGCTGCGGGTCGTCGACTTCCTGGTCGGCTGGGCGACGTGACCGCGCATTCCGGGATTGCGAGCATGCGCTGTTTCACGGGATTTGGCGCGCGGTTCGCGCTTGCCGCGGCTCTTCTCGTCGCGTTCGTCCCCGACGCGCGCCCGCAGACCGGCGCGGTCGAGGTCCGCGTCGAGGGCAACCAGCGCATCGAGGCCGCCACCGTGCGCCAGTACATGCGGCTCGAGCCCGGCCGCGCGCCGACCGACGAGGAACTCGACAGGGCGCTCAAGGCGCTTTTCGACAGCGGGCTGTTCGCCGACGTGGTGGTGGAGCGCGACGGCCCCGGCATCGCGGTGCGGGTGGTCGAGAACCCGATCATCAACCGCATCGCCTTCGAGGGGAACAGGAGGATCTCCGACGAGGATCTGCAGGGCGAGGTCGAGCTGCGTCCCCGCGTCGTCTTCACCCGTCCCCGCGTGCAGCGCGACGTGCAGCGGATCGCCGACGTCTACCGGCGCAGCGGGCGGTTCACCGCAAGGGTCGAGCCGAAGGTCATCCTGCTTCCGCAGAACCGCCTCGATCTGGTGTTCGAGATCAACGAGGGCGGGCTGACGGAGATCCGCAGCATCGCCTTCATCGGAAACCGGGCCTTCGACGACGACGATCTCCGCGGCATCATCCAGACCAAGGAGAGCGCCTGGTACCGGTTCCTCGCCGCGGGCGACACCTACGACCCCGACCGGCTGACCTTCGACCGAGAGCTGCTGCGCCGGCACTACCTCTCGGAGGGCTACGCGGACTTCCGCGTCATCACGGCCGTCGGGGAGCTGACGCCGGAGAAGGACGCCTTCTTCGTCACCTTCGCGCTCAGCGAGGGCGAGCGCTACCGCTTCGGGGAGGTCGGCGTCGAGACCTCCCTCGAGGGGGTCGACGTCGAGGCGCTCGAGGACGCGCTCACGACCCGGTCCGGCGACTGGTACGACGCCGAGGAGATCGACGAGTCCATCGGGGAGCTGACCGACGCGCTCGGGGATCTGGGCTACGCCCACGTCGAGGTCGAGCCGCGCGTGCAGCGGGACCGTCGGAACCGGTCGATCGGCATCCGGTTCGTCGTCAGCGAGAGCCCGCGGGTGGTCGTGGAGAGAATCGAGATCACCGGAAACGTCCGCACCGAGGACGGGGTGATCCGGCGGGAGATGCTGCTGGTCGAGGGGGATCTGTTCAGCACGTCCAGGCTGCGGCGCAGCCGCCAGCGCATCGTCGATCTCGGGTTCTTCGACAAGGTCGACATGACCAACGAGCGCGGAAGCGCGCCCGACCGCGCCGTCGTCAAGATCGCCGTCCGGGAGCGGGCGACGGGCGATCTCTCCATCGGGGTGGGCTACACCACCGACGGCGGCGTGGTGACGGATCTCGGCGTCCGCGAGCGGAATCTTCTCGGGCGGGGGCAGGAGCTCGGGCTGAGTCTCGAGATCGGCGCCGACCGGGACCAGGCCACACTGAGCTTCACCGAGCCCTATTTTCTGGGCAGGGATCTCTCGGCCGGCTTCGATCTCTACCGCTCGAGCCAGGATCTCCAGGACGAGAGCTCCTACGACCTCGACAGCACCGGGGTCGCCCTGCGCGTCGGCTACCGGCTCGCGGAGCATCTGTCGCAGCGGTGGACCTACCGGCTGGAGGAGTCCGACGTCGACGACGTCGGCGACACCGCCTCCCTGGCCGTGCGGGGCGAGGAGGGCAAGACCACGGTCTCGTCGATCGGCCACACGCTGCTCCACGACCTCCGCAACAGCCGCATCGACCCGACCGAAGGCCATTCCGCGAGAGTGAGGAACGTCGGCGCGGGCATCGGCGGCGACCGGCGCTACCTGCGCAACGAGATCAGGGTCGACTACTACCGGCCGCTGGCGGAGAACTGGATCCTGGGCGCCGTGCTCGAGGGCGGGCACATCCACAGCTTCGGAGACCCCACCCGGCTGTCGGAGCGGTACTTCCTGGGCGGAGCCTCGCTTCGCGGCTTCGAGCCCCGGGGCGTCGGTCCGCGGGACGGCGAGGACGCGCTCGGCGGCGACTGGTTCTACCGCGGCACGGTGCAGCTGATCTTCCCGGTCGGGCTTCCCAACGAGCTGGGCGTCTCGGGCCGCTTGTACACCGATTTCGGGACGGTCGGCGGAATCGGGTCGATCACCGAGTTCCTGCGCGAGAGTCGGTCGACGGAGGAGAGCGAGCTGCTGCACGAGAGCTCGCTGCGCGTCTCGACGGGGTTCGGCCTGTCGCTCAGCACCCCGCTCGGCCCGATGACGCTGAGCTGGTCGCGGCCCGTGGCGAAGGAGGAGTTCGACAAGACGGAGACCTTCCGGTTCGGCATAGGGACGAGGTTCTGATGTCCGCGCCGGGGCGGCTGTGGCCGGCGGTCGCGATCGTCCTTCTCGCCGCGGTCCACGGCGGGGCGCAGGCGCAGTCCGGAACCGGACTGCGGATCGGGATCGTCGACGTCAAGCGGGTTTTCAGCGAGGCCGTGGCCGCGCGGAAGGTGCGCGGGGAGATGAACGCCGTCCGCAAGAGGTTCGAGGAGCGGGTCCGGGAGCAGGAACGGCAGCTGCGCGAGAAGGGCAGGAAACTCGCCGGCCAGCAGACGCTCCTTTCGTCCGAGGAGTTCGCCAGGCGCCGGGGGGAGTTCCAGGACGAGGGCCTGAAGACCCAGACGGCCATCCGCGAACGCAAGCGCCAGCTCGACCGGGCGTTCAGAAGGGCCCGGGACGTGATCATGACGAACCTGGTCGCGACGACGCGGGAACTTCGCGAGACCCTCAAGATCGACATCGTGCTTGAAAAGGGCGTGGTGTTCGATGCCGTGGCCTCTCTCGACCTGACGCCGGAACTCGTCAAGCGCCTCGACGACAGGCTGCCCGCGGTCGAGCTGCGGCTGGAGGAGAAAGAGGAAGCCGGTCGGGAGGCGCGGTAGCGGTGCCGGACACCCGTTTCTTCCCGCCGGGGGATCCGCTTTCCCTCCGCGAGCTGGCGCGCGTCTCCGGGGCGGCGGCGGGCGCGTCGGACGACCCCGAACGCCGGTTCGCCAATGTCGCGCCGCTCGACGCCGCGACCGGCGAGGACGTGAGCTTCCTCGACAACAAGCGCTACGCGGACCAGTTCCGCGCCACCCGCGCCGGGTGCTGCATCGTCGAGAGCCGCTACGCCGCGCAGGCCCCGGCGGAAACCGCGGTGCTGGTGACGGACCGGCCCTATCTCGCCTACGCCCGGGTCGCCGCGGCGTTCCATCCGGACTGGGACCGCATGTACGTCCCGACCGGGCCCGGCGAGGCGGTTCACCCGGACGCGGCCGTCGGCGCCGGCACCGTGATCGGGGTCGGCGCCGTGATCGGTCCCGGGGCGGAGATCGGGGAGAACTGCGTCATCGGCCCCAACGCCTACATCGGCGAAGGGGTCAGGATCGGGGACGGGTGCCGCATCGGGCCGCTGGTCTCGGTCCGCTGCTCGCTGGTCGGCAACCGGGTGGTTCTCTGCGCGGGGGCGCGGATCGGCGAGCCGGGATTCGGGATCGCGTTCGCGCCGGAGGAGACGGTGACGATCCCCCAGCTCGGCCGGGTGGTGATCGAGGACGGCGTCGAGATCGGCGCCAACAGCGCCGTGGACCGCGGCGCCGGTCCGGACACGGTCATCGGAAGGGGGAGCCGGATTGATAATCTGGTCCAGATCGGGCACAACGTGCGCCTCGGACGCCATTGCGCGATCGCGGGCATGGCTGGCGTGGCCGGCAGCAGCAGGCTCGGCGACCGGGTGATGGTGGGGGGCATGACGGCGATTTCCGGGCATCTTTCCGTGGGCGACGGCGCCAGGGTGGCCGGGCATTCCGGCGTCGTGCGCGACGTGCCGCCGGGCGGCACGGTCATGGGGACGCCCGCGGTCCCGATCATGCAGTTTTTCCGGCAAGCCGTGACGCTGTCGAGGCTGGCGGGAAAAGAGGGCACTCGAGAATGAACGGGTCCGAGGCGGGGAGCGCCACGATGGACGTGCGGAGGATCATGGAGATGATCCCGCACCGGTATCCGTTTCTGCTGATCGACCGCATCGTGGAGGTGGTCGCCGACGTCAGCGCGATCTGCATCAAGAACGTGACGGTCAACGAGAACTACTTCATGGGGCATTTCCCCGGGGAACCGGTCATGCCCGGGGTGCTGATCATCGAGGCCATGGCCCAGACGGCGGCCGTGTTCGTGATGCACACGCTCGGGACCGACGCCAAGGGGAAGGTGGTGTACTTCATGTCGATCGACAGCGCCAGGTTCCGCCGGCCCGTCAGGCCGGGCGACCAGCTCTTCGTCCACGCCCGCAAGCTGCACCGCCGCAAGAACGTGTGGAAATGCGGCGCGCAGGCCAAGGTCGACGGAGAGATCGTGGCCGAGGCGAACTATTCGGCCATGATCATGGACGTATGACGGCCGGCATCCACCCCACGGCGATCGTCGATTCCGCCGCCGGTCTCGGCACCGGCGTCTCCGTCGGGCCGTACTGCGTCGTCGGTCCGGACGTCGTTCTGGGCGACGGATGCGAACTGCTGTCGCACGTGGTCGTGGCGGGCCGCACGGAGATGGGGCCGAACTGCCGGATCCACCCGTTCGCCTCGATCGGCCATCCGCCGCAGGACATGAAGTACCGGGGCGAGCCGTCGCGTCTCGAGATCGGGGCGAACAACGTCATCCGGGAGCACGTCACGATCAATCCGGGCACCGAAGGCGGCGGCATGGTCACCAGGGTCGGGAACAACTGCCTCCTGATGGTCGGCGCCCACGTCGCCCACGACTGTCTCGTGGGCGATCACGTGATCATGGCCAACAACGCGACGCTTGCCGGGCACGTGGCGGTCGAGGACTTCGTCATCCTCGGGGGCCTGTCCGCCGTTCACCAGTACTGCCGGATCGGCAGGCACGCGATGGTGGGCGGGATGTCCGGGGTCGAGAACAGCGTCATCCCCTACGGCTCCGTCAAGGGCAACCGCGCCCGTCTCGGCGGGCTCAACGTGGTCGGGATGAAGCGGCGGGGGTTCTCCAGGGAGGCCATAACGTCGCTGCGGCGGGCCTACCGCCTCATGTTCGCCAAGGAGGGCACGATGGCCGAGCGACTCGACGACGTGACGGAGGGCTACAGCCACCAGCCGGCCGTGATGGAGATCGTGGACTTCATCCGCTCCGATTCCGGCCGCGCCCTCTGCCAGCCCGACGACAGTCCGGAGGCGGCCGCCTAGTTCCGCCGCCGGTCTCCGCGTCCCCGGCTGAGGGCGGGCGCGACGCCGGCCCGGGCGCCGGCGGGCGAACCGGCGACGGAAACGGGGCGGGGGATCCTCGGGCCGGCGGGATGGCGCCAAGACTGGGCATCGTCGCGGGCGCCGGCGGACTGCCGGCCCGCCTGGTCGCGGCCTGCCGCCAGAGCGGGCGCGACTTCCATGTCCTCGCGTTCGAGAACTGCGCCGATCCCGGCGCTCTCGAAGGCGCGCCGGTGGAGTGGGTGGGAACCGGATCCTTCGGAGAGGCGATCGCCGCCGCCCGCCGGCTCGGTCTCGCGGAACTGGTTCTCGTCGGCAGGATCCCCCGTCCCGGCGTCGCGGAACTGCTTCGGGATCCCCGTTCGGCGCGGTTTCTGGCCCGTGTCGGAACGCGGATCCTGGGCGACAACCATCTTCTCGCGGCGGTGGTCCGCGAACTCGAGGAAACCGAGGGATTCCGCGTCGTCGGCGTCGACGAGATCCTCGAGGAACTGCTCGCGACGCCGGGGACGCTCGGCGCGGTCGCGCCCGACTCCGCCGGCAGGGAGGACATCGCGCGCGGACTGGAGGCGGCGCGGACGCTGGGAGCGCTGGACGTCGGGCAGGCGGCGGTGGTGCAGAACGGCACGGTGATCGGGCTGGAGGGGCTGGAGGGCACGGACGCGCTCGTCGCGCGCTGCGCGCCGTTCGTGGATCCGGACGCGCCGGGCGGCGTCCTGGTGAAGTGCGCCAAGCCCGGCCAGGAACGCCGTGCCGACCTGCCGGCGATCGGCGTCGCCACCGTGAGGAACGCCGCGGCCGCCGGGCTTCGCGGAATCGCGGTGGAAGCCGGCGGGACGCTCGTCGTCGAGCGGGAGGCCGCGGTCGCGGCGGCCGACGAACGCGGGCTGTTCCTGTTCGGGATCCCGGATCCGCTGGTGTGGCTGATCGCCGGAGAGCCGTCCGGCGACATGCTGGGGGCGAGACTGATGGCGGCGCTGTCGGAACGGACCGGGGGCCGGATCAGGTTCGCGGGAGTCGGCGGCGGCGAGATGGCCGCCCGGGGCCTGAACAGCCTCTTTCCGGTTTCCGACATCGCCGTGATGGGGCTGGCGGAGATCCTGCCGAGGATCAAGCTGATCCGGCGGCGGATCAGGAGGACCGCGGAGCGGATTCTCGACGACCGGCCGGACATCGTGGTCTCCGTCGATTCCCCGGGCTTCTGCTACCGGGTCTGGAAGCTGCTCGCCGGCAGCGGGATTCCCCTGGTGCATTACGTGGCGCCGACGGTCTGGGCCTGGAAGCCCGGCCGGGCGCGCGCCTTCGCCGCGATGCTGGACCATCTCATGGTGCTGCTGCCGTTCGAGCCGCCGTATTTCGAGAGGGAGGGGCTGCCCTGCACGTTCGTCGGCCATCCGGTCGTCGAGACCCCGGAGGGTTCCGGCGACGGCCAGGGGTTCCGGGCCGGACACGGGATCTCCCCGGACGCGACGGTGGTCTGCGTCCTTCCCGGCAGCAGGCGCGGAGAGGTGGACCGCGTGCTGCCGGCGTTTCGGGATGCCGCCGAACGGCTGCTGCTGAAGAGGCCGGAGGCGGTGTTCTGCTTCCCGACCCTGCCGCATCTCGAAGGGGCGCTGGGGAAACGCCTGGCGCGGTGGCCCGGGCGCGCGGTCGTCGCGACCTCTCCGTCGGACAGGCGGGACGCGATGGCGGCGAGCGACGTCGCGATGGCGGCATCGGGCACCGTGTCGCTCGAGCTGGCCGGGGCGGGGGTGCCCCACGTGATCGCCTACCGGATGAACGGCCTCACCGTCGCGGCCTTCCGCATGCTGCGGACGGCGCGGTTGCGCCATGTCAATCTTGTCAACATACTGCTCGAGCGCGAGGCGATACCCGAACTTCTCCAGGAGAGGTGCCGGGGGCGCCGGATCGCCGCGGCCCTGGCGGAGTTCCTGGACCGGCCGGCCCTCGGCGGCGACCAGGTGGCGGCCGCCCGCGGGGCGCTCGACATGCTGCGGCCGGCCGAGGGGTCGCCGAGCTCGGCCGCGGCGAAGGTCGTTCTGGCCCATCTGCGCGGAACCGCGGTCCGGGGAAGGGAACCCGCCGCGACGGACGGAGGAAGGGAATGACTCTCGACACCAGCCGGTTCCGGCTTCTGCACGCCATGATCCGCGTCAGGGATCTCGAGAGGTCCGTCGACTTCTATTCGCGGCATCTCGGCATGAAGGTTCTGCGGCGGAAGGACTTCCCCGGGGGCAGGTTCACCAACACCTTCATGGGCTACGAGGACGAGGACAGCGGCACGGTCCTCGAGCTGACCCACAACTGGGACCAGGAGGAACCCTACACGCACGGTTCGGGGTTCGGCCATCTCGCCGTCGCCGTGCCCGACATCCGCGCGGCCTGCGCGCGGATGGAAGCCGAAGGCGTCAGCGTTCCGAGGCCGCCGGGGCCGATGAAGCACGGCACGACGGTGATCGCCTTCGTCGAGGATCCGGACGGCTACAGGATCGAGCTGATCGAGAGGGAGTGAGCCGCTGTCCCTCCCGGACCGCCCTGGTCAGCGGTTCTCCAGGGGGACGAAGTCGCGCTTCCCGGGCCCGAGATAGAGCTGGCGGGGGCGCCCGATCTTCTGGTCGGGATCCTCGATCATCTCGTTCCAGTGCGCGACCCAGCCGACGGTCCGCGCGACCGCGAAGAGAGCCGTGAACATGGCTTCGGGGACGCCGATCGCGCGGAAGATGATCCCCGAGTAGAAATCGACGTTGGGGTAGAGCTTGCGCTCGACGAAATACTCGTCCTCGAGCGCGATGCGCTCGAGTTCCATGGCCAGCTCGAGAAGCGGCTCGTCCTGGCTGCCGAGCTCGTCCAGAACCTCGTGGCAGGTCTTGCGCATGATCGTCGCGCGGGGGTCGAAGTTCTTGTAGACGCGGTGGCCGAAGCCCATCAGGCGGAACGGGTCGTCGCGGTCCTTCGCCTTGCCGATGTATTCGGGAATCCTGCCGACGTCGCCGATCTGGCGCAGCATGTTGAGGACGGCCTCGTTGGCGCCTCCGTGGGCGGGCCCCCACAGGCTGGCGATGCCCGCCGCGATGCAGGCGAAAGGATTGGCGCCGGACGAGCCGGCGAGCCGGACGGTGGACGTCGAGGCGTTCTGCTCGTGATCGGCATGTAGCGTCAGGATGCGGTCCATGGCGCGCGCGATCACCGGGCTCACGTCGCAGGCCTCGCAGGGCGTCGCGAACATCATGTGCAGGAAGTCCTCGGCGTAGTCGAGGTCGTTCCTGGGGTAGATGAAGGGCTGGCCGAGGGCGTACTTGAAGGCCCAGGCGGCGATGGTCGGCATTTTCGCGATCAGGCGGTAGGACGCGACCATGCGCTGGTGCGGATCCGAGATGTCCGTCGAGTCGTGGTAGAACGCCGACAGGGCCCCGACCACGCCGCAGAGAATCGCCATCGGGTGGGCGTCCCTGCGGAAGCCGTCGTAGAACTTGTGCAGCTGTTCGTGCACCATCGTGTGGTAGGTGATGTCGTGGACGAACCTCTCCTTTTCCGCGGCGTCGGGCAGTTCCCCCTTGAGCAGGAGATAGGCGATTTCGCTGAAATCGCAGTGTTCGGCGAGATCCTCGATCGCGTACCCGCGGTGCAGGAGAACGCCGGCGTCGCCGTCGATGTAGGTGATCCGGGAATCGCAGCTTCCCGTCGCCATGAAGCCGGGGTCGAAGGTGAAGTAGTCGAGTTCCGAGTAGAGCCCGCGGATGTCGATCACCTTCGGACCGGCGGTTCCCGACAGGAGCGGCATGACCATTTCCTTGCCGGTCGCGTGGTCCAGGAGGGTGACCGTCTCCCCCCGGTCGTTCGCCTTGGCCGTGTTCATGGCGGCATGCCTCCCCGCATGGTGCCTCGTCGTGCCCCGGGAACCGCCCGAACGGGGCGCCTCGTCGATTGTCCCTGTCCGAACCTACACCTTTTGCGAGGGCGCATCAAAGCCGCGGCCGCGGCCTCGGGCGGCGTTCCGGAGCCGCCGCGCGTCGCCGGCGCGGGGGAGCCGGGAGGCGGCGGTCCGCGACTTCCCGCGATTTCTGGCAGTCGGAAACCGTTCGGAATCAAGGGGATGGGCGGGAGTCGGCCGGCGATCGCCCCGGCGCCCCGACGGCGTCCTCGATGCGCCCCAGCGTCTCCTCGCGGCCGAGAATGGCCATGACCTCGAAGATCCCCGGCGAGGCGTCGCTGCCGGTCAGGGCGGCCCTGAGAGGCTGGGCGACCGCGCCGAGCTTGAGGCTCCGCTCCTCCGCGAAAGCCCGCACGGCGGCCTCGAGGCCGGCTTCGCGCCATCCCGGGACGCCTCCGAGCGCGGCACGGAGCTCGCCGAGGATTCCCGGCGCCGCCCCCTGGAGGAGCCTTTCCGCCTTGGGGTCCGGGACGAGCGGGCGGAGCCGCGCGTAGAACGCCAGGGATTCGGCCAGTTCCGAGAGGGTTCTCGCGCGGATCTTGGCGGAGGGCACTCCCGCGGCCACGCGTTCCCTCGCCGGCCCGGAAAGCGGCCCGCCGATCCGGTTCTCGATCATCGGGAACGTCTCGTCGGCGAGGACGCGGTCGTCGCGCGCCGAAAGGTGCAGCCCGTTCAGGTGCGCGAGCTTGTCGAGGTCGAAGCGGGCGGCGCCCCTGTTGACGTCCGCGAGGTCGAACCATTCCACCGCCTGGTCCATGGAGAAGAACTCGTCGTCCCCGTGGCTCCAGCCGAGCCGGCAGAGATAGTTGAGCAACGCCTCGGGAAGCATGCCCATGTCGCGGTAGGCGTCGACGCCCAGCGCCCCGTGGCGCTTGGAGAGCTTGGCGCCGTCGGGGCCGTGGATCAGCGGGATGTGCGCGTAGACCGGGAGATCCCATCCGAGGGCCCGGATGATCTGCGACTGGCGGGCGGCGTTGTTCAGATGGTCGTCGCCCCGGATCACGTGCGTGACGCCCATGTCGTGGTCGTCGGTCACCGCCGACAGCGTGTAGGTGGGCGTGCCGTCGGCGCGGAGCATGACCAGGTCGTCGAGCACCGGGTTGTCGATGGTGACGGCTCCCTGGACCGCGTCCTCCACGACCGTCGCGCCCTCGGTCGGGGCGCGGAACCTGACGACGGGATCGACGCCCGCGGGAGCGTCGGATTCGGGGCGGTCCCGCCAGGTGCCGTCGTACCGCACGGACCTTCCCTCCGACCTCGCCTTCTCCCGCATGGCGGCGAGTTCCCCGGGCGTGCAGTAGCAGCGGTACGCGTGACCCGTTTCGAGAAGCGTCCGGGCGACCTCGACGTGCCGCGCTTTTCTGGCGTGCTGGTAGACAGGCTCCCCGTCCCAGCGAAGCCCGAGCCACGACAGGCCGTCGAGGATCGCCTCGACCGCCTCGGACGTGGACCGCCTGCGGTCGGTGTCCTCTATGCGCAGAAAGAACCTGCCGCCGGCGTGGCGGGCGCAAAGCCAGTTGAACAGGGCGGTTCTGGCCACGCCGATGTGCAGGAACCCCGTCGGCGACGGGGCGAAACGCGTCACGACCCGCATCGGGAACTGCCGTCCGGCAACGCGCCGCCGGGCGCCGGCTCCGCGGTTCAGTACTTGCGGACCAGCCCGACGAGACGGCCCTGGACGCGGACCTGGTCGGGTCCGAAGATCCGCGTCTCGTGGTTCTTGTTCGCCGGTTCCAGGGCGATCGAGGCGCCGCGCCGCCTGAATCTCTTCAGCGTCGCCTCGCGGTCCTGCACGAGGGCGACCACGATGTCCCCGTTCTCGGCCGTGTCGGTCTGCCTGATCAGCGCCACGTCGCCGTCGAGGATGCCGGCCTCGATCATCGAATCGCCCTCGATCTCCAGGGCGTAGTGGTTCCCCTGCCCGAGGAGGTCGGCGGGCGTCTCGAAGGTGCGCGACTGGTCGCGCAGGGCCTCGATCGGCATTCCGGCCGCGATCTTTCCGTAGAACGGCACCGGCACCGCCCGGGCCTGCGCTTCGGTCCCGGCGGCCCACTCGCCGTGCGCGCCCGAGCCGTCGATGACCCTGGGCGTGAAGCTGCCCGCCGCCTCGTCTCCGGTCCGCGGCCTGCGGAGAACCTCGAGCGCGCGCGCCCGGTAGCGCAGACGGCGGATGTAGCCCCGCTCCTCGAGGGAAATGATCAGCCGGTGGATCGCGGACTTCGACTTGAGGTCCATGGCCTCCTTCATTTCGTCGAAGGACGGGCACACCCCGGTCGCGTTGATCCTCTCGTCGATGAAGTCCAGCAGGTCAAGTTGTCTCCTCGTCAGCATCTCTCTGTCTCCGCATGTATCGGCATCGCGCCGGACGGCGCGCGTCACGAAAGGGTATTCTCGATTCGTTCTGCGAAATGTCAAGAATCGTTCCCGTCGCCGTTTTCGGCGGCCGCCCGGGCCCCAGGGCCGGACGGACCCTTCGCGCGCCGCTCCCCTCAGACGCTGAGAACGCCGCCTTCCAGGCCGATGATCTCGACCGGATCTCCGGGCCGCGCGGGGGGAGCGAACGGAGGGCGGACGACCAGCGCGTCGGCGCGGGCCATCGTGGCGAACATGGAGCTGTCCTGACGGGAGAACGGCGTGACCGCGGGCGCGGCGCCGCCGGACCGCGACAGCGTCGCCCGCAGGTAGTCCTCGCGCTCGTCGTTGGTTCCGAGAGTCCCGTCCAGGCGGGCGTCGCGGCGTCGCGGCAGCACGTCCGGAACGCCCGTCATCCTGCGGATCGCCGGAGCGAGAAAGACGATCGCGCAGACCAGCGACGAGACCGGGTTGCCGGGCAGTCCGATCAGGTGGCTGTCCCGGAAGGCGCCGAACATGAGCGGCTTTCCGGGGCGCATGGCGATTCGCCAGAAATCGACCGCGAGCCCCGCGTCGCCGAGCACCTCCCGCACGAGATCGTGGTCCCCGACCGACGCGCCCCCGGTGGTCACGAGAAGGTCGCTGCCGCGCGCGTTCTCCGCGATCGCGCGCAGTTCCCCGGCGTCGTCCGGCGCGATGCCGATGTCCGTGGCGTCGGCCCCCTGGGCGGCGGCGAAGGCGCAGAGCGCGAGGGCGTTCGAGCTCACGATCTGGTTGCGCCCGACCGGGTCGCCCGGCATCACGATCTCGTCGCCGGTGGCGAGGACCGAGATCCGCGGCCTGCGGCGGACCATCAGCCACGGGATGTTCATCGCGGCCGCGAGGCCGACGTCCCGCGCGGTCAGGACGCGGCCGGCTTCCAGCAGGACGTCGCCCTCCCTGAAGTCGAGCCCCGCGGGCCGGACATGGCTCCCCTTCGCGGCCTCCCCCGCGACCACGCGCACGCGCTCCCCGTCCCGCTCCGCGTTTTCCTGGATCACGATCGCGTCCGCCCCGTCCGGCAGCGGGGCCCCGGTGAAGATCCGGACGGCTTCGCCGGGCCGCAGCCGGCCGTCATGCGAGTGCCCGGCCGGCGCGTATCCGACGATCCTGAGTTCGGACGGAAGCGCGGCGACGTCCTCGGCGCGGACGGCGTAGCCGTCCATCGCGGAGACGGCCGCCGGCGGCTGGCTCCGCCGCGCCCGGAGGTCGGCAGCCAGCACGCGGCCGAGCCCGCGCGCGACGGGGATCTGTTCCGCCGCCACCAGCGGCACGGCGTCCAGGATGCGCCGCTGCGCTTCGGCCACCGGCAGAAGTCCGGACATTTCAGTCGCCGCCCGGGGGCGCCGCGAACTCTCCCGATCTCCCGCCGGACTTCCGGACCAGGCGGATGTCGGTGACGCGCATGCCCCGGTCGACCGCCTTGCACATGTCGTAGACGGTGAGGGCGGCCACGGAAACCGCCGTCAGCGCCTCCATCTCGACGCCGGTGCGGGCCCTGAGGCCGCAGGTCGCCTCGATGTCGACGGCGGCGCGTTCGGAGTCGCAGGTCAGCACCAGATCGACCCGGTCGAGCGCCAGCGGATGGCACAGCGGGATCAGGTCGGACGTTCTCTTGGCCGCCATGATGCCGGCAAGCCTGGCCACCGCCAGCACGTCGCCCTTCCGTGCCGCGCCGCTCGCCACCAGCTCCAGGGTCTCCGGCCGCATCAGCACCCGGCCGCGCGCGGTGGCCGTGCGCGCGGTGACCTCCTTGCCGGAGACGTCGACCATGCGCGCTCCGCCGTCGGCGCCGACATGCGTCAGCCGCGGCATCGGGCCGTCTCCTTTCCGGGACCGCGGCCGGCCCGCAGCAGTCTGGTGGCGGCCTCGACGTCCGGCCGGCGCATCAGGGCTTCGCCGATCAGGAACGCGCTGGCGCCGGCGTCGCGCATGGCCTTCAGGTCGGACGCGTCGGAGAGGCCGCTCTCGCTGACGACCAGGCGGCCGGCGTCGCGCGCGCGGGGCGCGAGTTCCACGGTGGTCCGGATGTCCGTTTCCAGGGTTCTGAGGTCGCGGTTGTTGATGCCGAGCAGGGGCGACCGGAGCTTCGCGGCGCGTTCCAGCTCGTCGCCGTCGTGGATCTCGACGAGCACGTCCATGCTCCACTCGAAGGCCGCGGCCTCGATCTCGGCCGCGAGCCCGTCGTCGACCGCGGCGAGAACGACGAGAATGCAGTCCGCCCCCAGCATCCGGGCTTCCGCGACCTGGTAGGGGTCGATCATGAAATCCTTGCGCAGGACGGGAAGCGACACGCGTTCCCGGGCCGCCCGAAGATGGCTGTCCGCGCCCTGGAAATACGGCCCGTCGGTCAGCACCGACAGGCAGGTGGCGCCCCCGCGCTCGTAGGCCCCGGCAAGCCGCGCCGGATCGAAGTCCCGGCGGATCAGCCCCTTGCTGGGGGAGGCTTTCTTGATCTCCGTGATCAGGCCGTGCCGTCCTCGGCCGGATTCGCTTCTCAGGGCGGCGTGGAAGCCTCGCGCCGGGGAGGCCTCGCGGGCGGCCGCCTCGACGGCGGACGCCGGCATCTCGGCCTTGCGGGCGGCGACGTGACCGGCCTTGTCGGCGCAGATCCGGGCGAGGGCGTCATGCATCTTCCTGCCCTTCCTCGGGCGGGTCCGGGGGAGGCTCGTTGGAAATCGCGACCATGCGCTCCAGCGCGCCG
This sequence comes from Alphaproteobacteria bacterium, assembly GCA_965214975.1. Classification (GTDB taxonomy): domain Bacteria; phylum Pseudomonadota; class Alphaproteobacteria; order MPNO01; family UBA830; genus JAJEBT01. The sequence continues at coordinate 1,985,123 of OZ244055.1, read as the reverse complement.
CGGGCGGCGCCCCCGTCGATGGAGCCGGCGGCGATCCCGACCCCTTCCTTCAGGGTTCGCGCCCTGTCGGCGACGACCAGCGCCGCGGCCGAGGTCAGCAGGACGGTGTCGCGGAACGCGCCGGTCTCGCCGTCGAGCAGCCGGCGCAGGGCGTCGGCGTTGAACTCCGCGTCGCCGCCCCGCAGCCCGTCGAGCGGGCTGACCGGCAGCCCGGCGTCGCCCGGCGCGACCTCGAAGGCCGAAACCCTGCCGTCGCGGAGTTCCGCGACGGCCGCGGGGCCGTTGGTCGACAGCTCGTCCAGGCCGCCGGCGCCGTGGACGACCCAGGCGCGCCGGGCGCCCAGCTCGCCGAGCACGCGGGCGACCGGCTCGACCCATTCCCGGGCGAACACGCCGACCAGGAGCCTGTCCACCATCGCGGGATTCGAAAGCGGCCCCAGCATGTTGAACACCGTGCGGAAGGCGAGTTCCACGCGCGGGCCGGCGACATGGCGCGTGGCGCCATGATGGCGAGGCGCCATCATGAACCCGATTCCGGCTTCGGCGATCGATCTCTCGATCAGGGGCGGGTCGGCGTCGATGTTGACCCCGAGCGCGCCGAGAACGTCCGCCGCGCCCGCCCGCGAGGACAGGGCGCGGTTGCCGTGCTTCGCGACGGGGACGCCGCAGCCCGCGACCGTGATCGCCGACGCGGTCGAGATGTTGAGCGTTCCGCTGCCGTCGCCGCCGGTTCCGACGACGTCGATGGCGTCGGCGGGCGCGGCGACGCGGAGCGCCTTGGCGCGCATCACGCGCGCCGCGGCGGCGATCTCCCCGACCGTCTCGCCGCGCATGCGCAGGCTCGCGAGAAACGCCCCGATCTGCGCCGGCGTCGCGTTGCCCGACATGATCGTGTCGAACGCCGATTCCGCCTGCCGCGAATCGAGGGTTCCGCCGTCGGCCACGATGGCCAGAACGCTCCTGAAATCCATGCCTCTCGCCGTTGGTTGCCGTCCCCGGACTCTCCCGCGGGGGCGGGAGCGCGTGCCGGAACCGGTTGTCGAGGGTTGCGGCGCGGCGCCGCGCGGATTCCGCGCCGCGAAGGGCCGCCAAGCGGACTATACACGGCAAGCGGCGTGAAGCGAAACGTCGCGTCCCGCGTCTCCGGAGCCCGTTTTCCGGCGACGGGCGGCCCGGGTCCGTTTCCTCCGTGCGTGCGGGGGCACGAACGGACGGATCCGGGGCGCCGGGAGGGGGGATCGCCTTTTCCGCTCGGAAGCGGATGGCGTCCGTGAGCCGGATGGCGTGTTCGGGCGCCGCGCCGGCGCTTTCGCGGCGTGGCCGAACTCGGAGGTCGGCCGCGTTCTCGGGTCGAACCGCTGTCCGGGCCGCGGGACCGCCGAAGCCCGCCTGCGGGCTTTCCCGCGGCGCCACCCGGGAGCCTGCGCCGCGGAAAATTTCGATACTACATATCGATGGAGTATGCAAGTTTTTCAACTATGTATGGTGGTCATCAATGCCATTTCAGGCTCAAAAGCGTTCTGTCGCGCAAGCTCCTAGTGTCATGTCATATTTGATATGTCGTATGTTTCATGGTAGCTTTCCCGTCGTTCGGCAACGGCGAGGAGGTGGACATGAAACGCTACGTGATGACCTTGGAGAAGGCGGAGCGGGACGAGCTCGCGGGGATCACGCGCAAGGGATCGCATCGATCGCAGAAGGTGATCAACGCGCTGATCCTGCTCAACTGCGACGAGGGCGAGTTCAACGAGCGCCGGGCGCGCGGGGAAGCCGTTGCCGAGGTTCTGCGCGTCAGCGCGCGCAAGGTGGATCGGGTCAAGAAGCGGTTCGTCGAGGAGGGCATGGAAGCGGCGCTCGGCGGCCGGCAGGGTCGCCGTCCCAGCCACGCGCGCAAGGCCGACGGCGAGTTCGAGGCGCGCCTGGTGGCTCTGAGCTGCGCCGAGCCGCCGCAGGGCCATTCGCAATGGTCGCTCCGGCTGCTGGCGGACCGTGTTGTGGAACTCGGCCACATCGACAGCGTGTCGCACGAGACGGTGCGTCGGGTTCTAAAAAAAACGCGATCAAGCCGTGGCGACGCGTCGGCTGGGTGATTCCCCCACAGGGCAACGCGGAGTTCGCGGCCGCGATGGAGAGGGTTCTTGATGCCTGCCGGCGTCCCTGCGATGCGGCCTTTCCCGTTGTGTGCATGGACGAGACGCCCCGGCAACTGATCGGCGAGACGCGCGAACCGGTTGCGGTGGCGCCGGGTCGGCCAGCGCGCGAAGACTTCGAGTGCCGACGCTGCGGAACCTGCAACGTGTTCATGGCGACCGAACCCCTGGCCGGGCGGCGCATGACCAAGGTCACGGCGCGCAGAACCAGGACCGACTGGGCGCACTTCCTCAACGACATCGCCGAGCGCCACTCCGGCGCCACGACAATCACGCTGGTGATGGACAACCTCAACACCCACCGCCCCGGCGCCCTGCACGAGGCCTTTGCGCCGGCTCGGGCCAAGGCTTTGTGGGACCGCTTCGAGTTCGTCCACACGCCCAGGCACGGCAGTTGGCTCAACGTCGCCGAAGTCGAACCCAACGTCCTGACCCGTCAGTGCCTCAATCGCCGCATCGCCTCGCTCGAGATCCTGCGCGACGAGGTCGCGGCCTGGCAGGCGTCACGGGACCGCATCCAGGCCAAGGTCAACTGGCAGTTCACCACGGACGACGCCCGCGTGAGGCTGAAACGCCTTTATCCGACACTTGATGGTTGACAGGACACTAGAAGTCTGTCCGAGTATTCCTAAAAATGCCGTTGCCAAACGATATTTGGCAGATGAAAAGTGAACACGTAAAGCACAAAAAAGATCACATCCCGGAATTTTTGGCGTCTTGCTATTACTCGGACAGGCTCCTAGAAGGCGACGCCGCCCTTGAGCGCGACCAGGCCGTCCGGCCGGTCCCCGCGCCGCTCGCCGTAGAGCTCGAGGCCCGGTCCCGCGGTCCCGCGCAGCCGGAACTCCACGCCGAGGCGGAAACGGTCGTCGTCTCCGGACCACCCCAGCTCGCCGAACACCGTCGTCACGGCGCGGTCCCGGAGCACGCCCCACCCGTAGCCCAGGCGGGCGTCGAGGGACGCGCCGCCGACCCCGGCGCCGCGTCCCGCGGCGCCGGGGTCGGCGTTCCACATCGCCTCGGCGGCGTCGCGCGCCGGCGCGCCCCAGGACGGCGCGAGCCGGAGCCGCAGGCCGCGGCCCCGGACCCCCGGATCCCAGTCCAGCCCGAGGCCGAGACCCCATTCCCGGAAGCCGCTCTCCTCGTGGGCCAGAAGCGCGCTGCCGCGGCCCCGCACCTCGAGACCGGCATGCGGCAGGACGTAGCCGAAGCCCAGCGCGAGGTCGGCGCCCGCGCCCCGCTCGGCGTCCCCGTCGTCGAGACGCGCGCCGAGCTCGAAAACGCCGGCGAGCTCGCCGCCGTCCGCAAGCGCGCGGCGGGAACCCCCCTCGAGGGCCAGACGCACCCGGGACGCCGCGGCGTCGACCTCCAGAAGCTCGCCCTCCACGCCGTCCGCGGACACCGTCGCGTGGAACGCGTCGGCCTTCACCGCGAGACCGACCCCGCCGACCGACGCGAGATCGTCCCGGACCCCGGCGGCGACCGTGCGCATCTCGATGTCGGTCCCGACCGAGCCGTCCCGGTCCGCGATCTCCGTCGAACCCCTGCCGTAGCCGGCCGTCCCCCAGACGCCGAGACCCGTTGGCGACATCCAGTGCACGTAGGGGTGCGCGCTCGTCAGGGTCGTCTCCACGGCGCCGCCGCCGTCGCCGCCGCCGCCGCCGAAGGCGTAGTCGACGTCGCCGACCGTGCGGCTCACCGCGACCCCGGCAAGCAGGTCGTCCCGGAAGCGGTGGTCGAGACCGAGATGCGCGGCCGCGATCCCGCCCTCGCTCGAGAACGCGCCGATCCGGTCGTCGTCCTCGTCCAGCCCGCCGCTCCTGACCGCGGTGAACGTGCCACGGCCCCACAGGACGGGACCGCCCGCGGCGCCGCCGTCCCCGCCGGGCGACAGCGCGAACGCCGTCCGTCCCAGCAGGTCGCGGTCGTCGGGCAGCGCCAGCCTGCGGAAGCCGTCGGCGGAACCGGCGCCGGGACCATGGCGGCGCTCCGCGCCGCCGGGCGCGGCGTCGCCGGAAACACCGCCGACGCCGCCGACCCCCAGGAGGCCGGCAAGGACGCCGGCCGCGGGCGCGCCCGGCGTCAGGGGCTGCCCGCCCACCGTCGCGCGCGAACCGGCGTCCCCGGAGCGGTGGCTTTCCGCGCGGTCCCAGACCAGCTCGACGATGTTCGCCGCCACCGTCCGGCCGGTGGCGGCGAGAACGTATTTCAGCGCCAGCGCGCGCCTCTCGCTCCGCCCCGCGCCCAGATCGTATCTCGCCTCCCACCCGTCTCTGTCGCCGGAGACCCGGGCCGCGTCCTCGTCCTCGAGATTGAGCCTGACAACCGCGGCCTCGGTCTCCCCGTCGACCGCGACATCGACCGTCATTTCGGTGGCGGCGCGCTCGAACGTCAGGGTGCCGGATTCCTCCCTCTCCCCCTCCCCGTCGCGGGCGGCCTTCACGTAGCCGACCCCGAGGGGTTCGCGCGCGGGCCACGGCCGGTCCAAGCCCACCGTGAACGCGACGGTCGCCGTCTCCCCGACGGCGGGCCTCTTCACCGACCCCGGCGCGGGCGCGGACACCGACAGCACCGGCCGGGCGCCGAGCCAGTGCTCCGTTCTCCGGGGCTCCGGCAGCAGGACGTTGGTCGAGCCCGTCAGCTCGAGCTCCGCCACCTCGGCGGCGGCCCCGACCTCGACCTCGACCGTCCTCCGGGTCTCCCCGTGCTGGAACGTCAGCAGCCCGGAAACGCCGTCGCGTCCGTCGACGAACGTCTCGTGGTCGACCGTCACCAGGTCGTCGCCCGGCCCCGTCGGCGGGTCCAGCGCGACCGTGAACGTGACGGTCCCGGCCTCGCCCGCGGCCTCCACCGACAGCCGGCGGTCGTCGTCGCGGACGATCCCGAGGCCCCGTCCCGTCCCGATCTCGTGCCCGGCGGCGCTCGTGACGCTGTCCAGCGTGACGACCACGAGCCCGTCGCTCTCGGCCTCCTCGTCGCCCTCGACCGTCGCCACGATCGTCTTCGCGGTCTCCCCCGGCGCGAACACCAGTGTGCCGGTCGTCGCGCGCATGTCCCGCTCGGCGACGGTCACCGCCGGGCCCGCGACGCCCCCGTCGGGGACATCGAGCCCCGTCGCGCCCGTCACGGTGTAGTCGACGCTCACCGGACCGTCCGCGGCTTCCGACAGCGTCACCGGGAACCGGAGTTCCGCGGGGCCCCCGTCGCCCTCGACGACGCTCGTCGACCCGACCCAGACCGCCGGACCGGACGTCTCGCGCGCGTCGTCGTTCCGGATCACGCCCGTCCCGCGGTGCCTGCGGAGCAGCGCCCCGCCGGTCGGGTCCGAGAGCGTGACCACGACCGTCTCGTCCAGTTCGAAAACCCCGTCGCCCGCGACCCCGAACGAGAGCGTCTGCACGGTCTCCCCCGGAGCGAACGCGACCGAACCGGCCTCGGGGGCGTCGTGGTCCCTTCCGGCCTCCGCCGTGCCCCCCACGGCGAAGTCGACGACGACCTCCCGGTCCGACGCGGGATCGAGCGTCACCGTGAACACCAGGTCCGTGGTCCCCGAATCGCCCTCCGCGACCTCCGGCGAGTCGATCGAGAGCGCCGCCTCGTCGTCGTCCCTGATCGTGCCCGTGCCGGTGCCGGTCCCGATCGCCGCGCCGCCGGTCGCGCCCGAAAGCGCGATCTCCACCGTCTCGTCGTTCTCGTCGATCCCGTCGCCCCTCGCCGCGACGGTCACCGTCTTGCCGCTCTCGCCGGGCGCGAACGCCAGCGTGCCGCCCGCGACCGCCTCGTAGTCCTCTCCGGAGGTCGCCGTGCCGCCTCCCGAATCCGCCCAGTCGACCGTGACCCGCCGGTCCGAGACCGGCGCCAGCGTCACCGCGAACACCAGCTCCGACGTCCCCGAATCGCCCTCCGCGACCTCGGGCGAGCCGATCAAGAGCGCCGCCTCCTCGTCGTCCGCGATCGTCCCCGCGCCGGTGGCGGTCCCGATCGTCGCGCCGCCCGTCGGGTTCGAGAGCGCGATCTCCACCGTCTCGTCCTCCTCGTCGATCCCGTCGCCGTTCACCGCGACCGTGACCGTCCTCGCGGTGTCCCCGGGATCGAACGCCAGCGTGCCGCCCGCCACCGCCTCGTGGTCGGTCCCGGAGGTCGCCGTGCCGCCGCCCGAATCCGCCCAAGCGACCGTGACCCGCCGGTCCCAGGCCGGTGTCAGCGTCACCGTGAACACCAGGTCCGACGTCCCGGAATCGCCCTCGGCGACGCGCGGCGAGTCGATCGCGAGCTCGGGAGCCTCGTCGTCGACGATCGTGCCCGTGCCCGCGGCGGTCCCGACCGTCGCGCCGCCGGTCGGGTTCGAGAGCGCGATCACGACCGTCTCGTCGCCCTCGACGGCGTCGTCGCCGGTCACCCTGACCGTGACCGTCTTCGCGCTCTCGCCGGGCGCGAACGCCAGCGTGCCGCCCGCCACCGCCTCGTGGTCGGTCCCGGAGGTCGCCGTGCCGCCGCCCGAATCCGCCCAGGCGACCGTGACCTGCTGGCGCGAGACCGGATCCAGCGTCACCGTGAACACCAGGTCCGACGTCCCGGAATCGCCCTCGTCCACCCGCGGCGAATCGATCGCGAGCGACGGGATGTCGTCGTCCGCGATCGTGCCCGTGCCGGTGGCGGTCGCGACCGTCGCGCCGCCGGTCGGGTTCGAGAGCGCGATCACGACCGTCTCGTCCTCCTCGTCGATCCGGTCGCCGGTCACCGCGACCGTGACCGTCCTCTCGCTGTCCCCGGGTTCGAACGTCAGCGTGCCGCCCGCCACCGCCTCGTGGTCGGTCCCGGAGGCTGCCGTGCCGCCGCCCGAATCCGCCCAGGCGACCGTGGTCCGGCTGTCCGAGACCGGATCCAGCGTCACCGTGAACTCCAGCTCCGCCGTCCCGGAATCGCCCTCCGCGACGCGCGGCGAGTCGATCGAGAACTGCGGGGTCTCGTTGTCGACGATCGTGCCCGTGCCCTCGGCGGTCCCGATCGCCGCGCCGCCGGTCGCGCCCGAAAGCGCGATCACGACCGTCTCGTTGCCCTCGCCGACGTCGTCGCCGGTCACCGTGACCGCGACCGTCCTCTCGCTGTCGCCGGGTTCGAACGTCAGCGTGCTGCCCGCCACCGCCTCGTGGTCGGTCCCGGAGGCTGCCGTGCCGCCGCCCGAATCCGCCCAGTCGACCGTCACCCGCCGGTCCGAGACCGGATCCAGCGTCACCGTGAACGTCAGCGTCGACGTCGCGCCCGCGTCGCCCTCGTCCACGCGCGGCGAATCGATCGCGAGCGTCGCCTCGTCGTCGTCCCTGATCGTGCCCACGCCCGTCCCCTGCAGGATCTCGGCGCCGCCGGTCGCGCCCGAAAGCGCGATCCCGACCGTCTCGTCGAGCTCGTCGATCCCGTCGCCGTTCACCCCGACCGTGACCGTCTTCGTGCTTTCCCGGGGCGCGAACGTCAGCGTGCCGCCCGCCACCGCCGCGTGGTCGGCGCCGGAGGTCGCCGTGCCGCCGCCCGAATCCGCCCAGGCGACCGAGACCTCGCTGTCCCAGGCCGGCTCCAGCGTCACCGTGAACACCAGGTCCGCCGTCCCCGAATCGCCCTCGACGACGCTCGGCGAGTCGATCGAGAACCCGGGAACCTCGTCGTCGACGATCGTGCCCGTGCCCTCGGCGGTCCCGATCGTCGCGCCGCCGGTCGCGCCCGAAAGCCGGATCACGACCGTCTCGTCGTCCTCGAAGGCGTCGTCGCCGGTCACCGTGACCGCGATCGTCTTCGTGCTGTCCCCGGGCGCGAACGTCAGCGTGCCGCCCGCCACCGCCTCGTGGTCGGTCCCGGAGGCTGCCGTGCCGCCCCCCGAATCCGCGTACCCGACCGTGACCCGCCGGTCCGAGACCGGATCCAGCGTCACCGTGAATGTCAGCGTCGACGTCGCGCCCGCGTCCTTCTCGTCCGCCTGCGGCGAATCGATCGCGAGCGACGCCGTGTCGTCGTCCGACACCGCGACGTCGGCCTCCGAAGGCGTGCCCGGGTCGTAGTCGCTGCCGTCCGCCACCGCGACGGTCACCGTGCTGTCCGGCTCGTCCACGGCATCGGCCTGGGTCGGTACCTCCACCGTCGCGGTGGCCGAGTCCGCGCCGAACGTCACCGTCTGCGTCCCCTCGTCGCCCGAGGCGACCATCTTGCCCGTTTCCGAGACCATGACCTCGACCGCCAGCGCGACGGCGAGGTGCCCGTTGCGGGTCAGCGTGAAACTCGCCGGCGCGCCCTCGGTCACGTCGCCGTCGGACGCGATGGTGACCACCGGAACGTCGTCGTCCGACACCGTGACATCGGCCTCCGAAGGCGTGCCCGGGTCGTAGTCGCCGCCGTCCTCGACGGTGACGGTCACCGTGCTGTCCGGCTCGTCCGTGGAATCGCCCCGGGTCGGCACCTCCACCGTCGCGGTGGCCGAGTCCGCGCCGAACGTCACCGTCCTCGTCCCCTCGTTGGCGGCGGCGACCATGTCGCCCGTTTCCGACACCGTGACCCGGACCGCCAGCTCGGCGGCGACGCTCCCGGTGCGGCTCAGCGTGAAAGCCGCGGCCGCGCCCTCGGTCACGCTTGCGCCGGCCGCGACGGTGACGAGCGGCATCGCCTCGACCGCCGATGTCGCCGCGCTCGCGACGGTCTCCGCGGTTCCGTCGTCGTCGGTGAAGCTTGCCTCCACCTTCAGCGTCGCGCCCTCGTCGGCGGCAACCACGGTGTAGGTCGCCGCGGTCGCGCCGACGATCCGCGTGTCCGTTCCGCCCGACGTCCGGATCCACTGCCAGGCGAAGCTCGGGCCCGTCAGCCCGTCCGGATCGCCGATGCCCGACGGATCCGCCGTCAGCGTCTCGCCGACCACGGGCGTCGTGTCGTCGATCGTCGGCTTGCCCGTCGGGTCCGCGTTGTCGTCGTCCGCGACCGTCGCCTCCGCCGCGACGGAGGCCCCCAGGCTGTAGGCCGGATCCGCCGTCAGCGTCACCGTCACCGCGCTGTCCGCCTCGTGGACGGCGTCCCCGACCGTCGGCACCGTCACCGTCGCCTCGGTGTCGCCGTCCCCGAAGGCGGCGCTCTTGGCGCCCTCCTCGCCCGACGCCACCATGTCGCCGCTCTCCGACACCCGGTAGCGGACCGTCAGCGCGCCCTCGGTCACTCCCGTGCGCGTCACCGTGAACACGGCCGGGCCGCCCTCCGTCACGTCGCCGTCCGACGCCACCGCGATCTCGGGACGCGGCAGCGCCGTCACCGCCGCCGTCGGCGCGCTCGTGAAGGTCGCCTCGTGACCCTCGTCGTCGGTGACCGTCACCCGGACCTTGAGCGTCGCGCCCGCGTCCGCGAGAACCGGCACGTAGGTCGCGCCGGTGGCGCCGGGGATGTCCGTGTCGCCGCCGCCCGACGGCGTCCGCACCCACTGCCAGGCGTAGCCCGCGCCGTCCAGGCCGTCCCCGTCGGCGATGCCCGACGTGTCCGCCGTCAGCGTCCCGCCTTCCGTCGCCGTGCCCGTGACCGTCACCGCCCCGGTCGCCGGGGAGTCGTCGTCGTCCAGAACCGTCGCCGTCGCCGAGGCATCGGTTCCCAGCTCGTAGGCCGCACCCGCCGTCAGGGTCAGCGTCACCGAGCCGTGCGCCTCGTGGGCGCCGTCGTCCGTCGTGGGCACGCTCACCCGCACCGTGGCATTGTTCGCCAGGAAGGCGAGAGTGGCCTCGAAGGCCGTGACCCCGAAGTCTCCGGTGGCGGTCACCTCGTAGTCCACGTCCAGCGTCTCCGTCGTGTCGCCCGTGCGCGTCAGCGCGAACACCGCGGAGCCGCCCTCCGTCACGTCGCCGTCCGACGCCACCGTGACCGCCGGCAACGCCGGAGCCACCGGCGCCGTCTCCGCGCTTGCGACCGTTTCCGCGGTCCCGTCGTCGTCGGTGAAGCCCGCCTCCGCCTTCAGCGCCGCGCCCACGTCCGCGTCGGCCACCGTGTACGCCGCCGCGGTCGCGCCGCCGATCGGCGTCTCCGTCCCGCCCGACACCCGGATCCACCGCCAGGCGAAGCTCGGGTTCGTGAGCCCGTCCGGGTCGCCGATGCCCGACGGGTCCGCCGTCAGCGTCTCGCCCACCACCGGGGTCGTGTCGTCGATGGTCGGCACGCCCGTGGGGTCCGCGTTGTCGTCGTCCCGGACCGTCGCCGTCGCCGCCGCCGGGTCGCCGAGCAGGTAGGCGGGGTCGGCGCCCGTGTCCGCCGTCAGCGTCACCGTTACCGAGCCGTGCGCCTCGTGGGCGCCGTCGCCCGTCGTGTGCACGCTCACCCGCACCGTGGCGCCGTTGGCCGGGAAGGTCGTCGTGCCCGCCCCCGTCGCAGCGCCGAAGGTTCCGGCGGCGGTGACCTCGTAGGCCACGTCCAGCGTCTCCGTCGTGGCGCCCGTCCGCGTCAGCGTGAACACCGCGGGGCTGCCCTCCGCCACGTCGCCGTCCGAGGCCACCGTCACCTCCGGCCGCGGCAGCGCCGACACCGCCGCCGTCGGGACGCTCGTGAAGGTCGCCTCGTGGCCCTCGTCGTCGGTGACCGTCACCCGGACCTTCAGCGTCGCGCCCGCGTCCGCGTACACCGGCACGTAGGTCCGCGAGGTCGCGCCGGGGATGTCCGCGTCGCCGCCGCCGGACGGCGTCCGCACCCACTGCCAGGCGTAGCCCGCGTTGTCCAGACCGTCCTCGTCGGAGATGCCCGACGTGTCCGCCGTCAGCGTCCCGCCTTCCGTCGCCGTGCCCGCGACCTTGACCGAGCCGGTCGCCGGCGAGTCGTCGTCGTCCTCGACCGTCACCTGCGCCGCGGAGTCGGTCCCCAGCTCGTAGGCCGCGTTCGCCGCCAGCGTCACCGTCACCACGCTGTCCGCCTCGTGGGCGCTGTCGTCGACGGTGAACACGGCCAGATCCGCCGAGGCCTGGCCGGCCGGGAGGGTTGTCGTCGAGGTTGCCCCCTTGCAAGGAATCAGGCACATGTCCCCCGTTTCCGAAATGCGGTGGGTCAACTGCAGCGACGCGGCCGTGTCGCCGGTCCGCGCCAGCCTGAATGTCGCCTGCGCCCCCTCCGTCACCGGAGTCGTCACCGGCGTCACCGTGACCGTCGGCAGCGCCTTCCCCACCGCCGCCGTCTCCGCGCTCTCGACGGTCTCCTCGGTCCCGTCGTCGTCGGTGAAGGTCGCCCGCACCTTCAGCGTCGCGCCGACATCACCGGCAACCACCGTGTAGGTCGCCGCGGTCGCCCCGCCGATCGGCGCCGCCGTCCCGCTCGACACCCGGAGCCACTGCCAGGCGAAGCTCGGGCTCGTCAGACCGTCGGGGTCGTCGATGCCCGACGGATCCGCCGTCAGCGTCTCGCCCACCATGGGCGTCGTGTCGTCGATCGTCACCGCGCCCGTCGGCGCCGCGTTGTCGTCGTCGGTGATCGTCAGCGTCACGTCCTGCGGCGCCGTGACCCCCGCATCGTTCGCCGCCGTGGCCGACACCGTCACCGTCTTGTCGGGCGCGTGCACGGCGTTGTCCACGGCGGTGATGGTCACCGTGCCGTCGCTTTCGGTATCGCCCGCCGGAATCAACAGCTCCAAGGTTTCCACGTTCGGGGAAAGACTGTAGTCGGACGCCGTGGCCGGCCCCACCGGCGAGACCGAGACCGTCACGACCGTGTCCCGGCCCGACGCGTGGTCCAGGGTCGCGCTCAGCGCGCTCGCCCCGCCGTCCTCCGTGATCGTGTCCGGGGTCAGGACCAGCGTCACCGTCGGGTCGTCGTCGTCGTTGGTGATCGTCCCCGTCGCCGTAGCGTCCCCGAGGGTCGCGCCCGACGGGTTCGTCAGCGTCACTTCGAACGTCTCGTCCGGCTCGTCCGCCTCGTCGCCCGCCACGGTCACGGAGACCGTCCGGCTGGAGTCCCCGGCGCCGAAGGTCAGGGTTCCGTTCCCCGCCGTGTAGTCCGTCCCGGCGGTCGCGGTGCCGTCGGAGGTCGCCCAGTCCACCGTCACGGCTTGCGTCGCCGCGCTGTCCAGCGTCACCGCGAACTCCAGCGTCTTGCCGCCCGAATCGCCCTCGGCCGCGCTCGCGTCGCCGATCGAGAGCTCCGGAAGCGTCGCGGCATCGTCGTCGTCCTCGATCGTCAGCGTCACCGGCTCCGGGTCGTTGGCGCCGAGAGAGTTGGACACCAGGCTCGACGACACGGTCACCGTCTTGTCGGGCGCGTCCACGGCGTTGTCCACCGCGGTGATCGTCACCGTGCCCTGGCTCTCCGTTTCGCCCGCCGGGATCGACAGGAACGTGTCCGGGACCAGGTAGTCGCCCGCCACCGCCGGCGCCACCGGCGTCACCGACACGAACACCGTCGTCACCTTGCCCGACGGGTGGTCCAGGCTCGCCGTCACCGTGCTCACGCCTCCGGCCTCCGCGATCGTGTCCGGAGACAGGTGCAGCGTCACCGTCGGCGTGTCATCGTCGTCCCTGATCGTCCCCGTCGCCTCGGCGTCCCCGATCGTCGCGCCCGCGGCGCCCGACAGCGTCACCGTGAAGGTCTCGCCGGCCGCCTCGTCCACGTTGTCGCCCGTCACCGGAACGGACACCTCCTTGCTGGCGTCCCCGTCGTCGAACGTCAGGCTGCCGCTCCCCGCCGTGTAGTCCGCTCCGGCGGTCGCCGTGCCGTCGGCGGTCGCCCAGTCCACCGTCACCGTCCCCGTCGCCGCCGGACTCAGCGTCACCGTGAACCTCATCGCCGCGCTGCCCGAGTCGCCCTCGTCGACGCTCGCGTCCCTGATCGACAGACCCGGCGGCGGGTCGTCGTCGTCCTCGATCGTCAGCGTCACCGGCTCCGGCCCGTCGACCCCGGAGCCGGGTCCGGAGTGGATCGCCGACACGCTCACCATCCCGTCGGGCCCGTCCTCGGCGTTGTCCACGGCGGTGACCGTCACCTGACCCGTGCTCTCCGTCCGACCGGCCTGGATCCTCAGGACGAGGTTCGAACCCAGCGTGAAGTCGGATGCCGTCGCCGGCGGCACCGCATCCGCCCGCACCCTCAGGACCGTTTCCCGGCCCGCTCCGCGATCCAGGCTCGCCGTCACCGTGCTCGTCCCGCCGGCCTCCGTGACCGAGGCCGGATCCAGGTGCAGCGTCAACCGCGGCGGCACGGAGGGTTCGGTGACCGTTCCCGTCAGCACGCTCTCGACCGTCTCCGTGGTCCCGCCGTCGTCGATGTACTTCACCACCACCTTCAGGCGCCGACCCACGTCCGCGTCGAGCACCGTGTACGACTCCCCGGTCCCGACCTGCGTCTCGCCGCCCCTCACCCGGAACCACAGGTAGCGGAAGGTCGCGCCCGCCAGCCCGTCCGAATCGACGATGCCCGACGCGTCCGCCGTCAGCGTGTCGCCCGCCTCCGGCGTCGTGTCGGAGATCATCGGCGCACCCGTCGGCGCCGCGTTCTCGTCGTCCCTGATCGTCAGCGTCACGTCCTGCGGCGCCGTGATCCCCAGGGCGTTCGTCGCCGCGGCCGACACCGTCACCCTCTTGTTGGGCTGGTCCAACTGGTCGTTCACGGGGGTGACCGTCACGACGCCGCTGCTGGCCGTCTCGCCCGCCGCGATCGTCAGTTCCCTGTTGGCGCTCAGCGCGTAGTCGCCCGCCGCCGCCGGCGGCACCGGCGTCGCCGTTACCGTCACCGTCGTCGCCCGGCTCGACGGATGGTCCAGACGCGCCGTCACCGTGCTCGCCCCGCCGTTCTCCGCGATCGTGTCCGGGGTCAGGACCAGCGTCACCTTCGGCGTCGCGTCGTCGTCCGTGATCGTCCCGGTCGCCGCGCCGTCCCCGACGGTCGCCCCCGACGCGCCCGACAGCGTCACCGTGAAGGTCTCGTTCGGCTCGTCGACGCTGTCGCCCGCCACGGTCACGGAGACCGTCTTGCTGGAGTCCCCGGCGCCGAAGGTCAGGGTTCCGTTCCCCGCCGCGTAGTCCGTCCCGGCGGTCGCGGTGCCGTCGGTCGTCTCCCAGTCCACGGTCACGGTTTGGGTCGCCGCGCTGTCCAGCGTCACCGTGAACGTCATCGTCGCGTCGCCCGAGTCACCCTCGGCCGCGCTCGCGTCGGCGATCGAGAGCTCCGGAAGCGTCTCCGAAGCGTTGACGGTCGCCGTCTCCGCGCTCTCGACGGTCTCTTCGGTCCCGTCGTCGTCGGTGAAGGTCGCCTCCGCCTTCAGCGTCGCGCCCACGTCGGCGGCGACCACCGTGTAGCTCGCCGCGGTCGCCCCGCCGATCGGCGTCGCCGTCCCGCCCGACGCCACCCGGATCCACTGCCAGGCGAAGCTCCGGTTCGTCAGGCCGTCGGGATCGTCGACGCCCGAGGCGTCCGCCGCCAGCGTCTCGCCGACCACGGGTGTCGTGTCGTCGATCGTCACCGCGCCCGTCGGATCCGCGTTGTCGTTGTCCCGGAGCTTCAGCTCCGCGAAGTCAACGTCTCCCAGGGCGTAGAATTCGTCGTCCGACAGCAACACGGTGAGAAACACCGTGCCGTCCGCCTCGTGGGCGTTGTCATCCACCGTGGACAGGCTCACCCGCACCGTGGAGCTGCCCGCCGGGAAGACCGCCTCGTCCTCGGTTCTGACGCCCACCGGGAAGGCCGTCCCGTCCCCGGCGGCGAGGCCGAAGTCCCCGCCGGAGGGGTCGATGTCGAATTTCACGCGCAGCGTTCCCGCCGTGGAACCCGTGCGCATCAAGGTGAACACGGCGGGGTCGCCCTCCGTGACATCGCCGTCCGAAGACGGCGTGACCACGGCGGGAAGCTCCACCGCCGCCGTCTCCTCGCTCTCTATGGTCTCTTCGGTGCCGTCGTCGTCGGTGAACGTCGCCTCCACCTTCAGCGTCGACCCCCTGTCCGCGTCGACCACCGTGTACGACCGCCCGGTCCCGACCTCCGTCTCGCCGCCGCCCGACGCCACCCGGATCCACCGCCATGTGAAGGTCGCGCCCGCCGTCCCGTCCGCATCGGCGATGCCCGAGGCGTCCGCCGTCAGCGTCTGGCCGCGCACCGGCGTCGTGTCGTCGATCGTCGGCGCCCCCGTCGGCGCCGCGTTGTCGTCGTCCTCGACCGTGACCTCCGCCGTCGCGGTCCCCAGGCTGTAGGCCGCGTCCGGCTCCAGCGTCACCGTCACCGCGCTGTCGGCCTCGTGGACGGCGTCCCCGACCGTCGGCACCGTGACCGTCATCTCGGTGTCGCCGTCCCCGAAAGCGACGCTCTTCGCGCCCTCGTCGTCCGACGCCACCATGTCGCCGCTCTCCGACACCCCGTAGCGGACCGTCAGCGCGCCCGCCGTCACCGCCGTGCGCGTCACCGTGAACGTTGCCGATGTCCCTTCCGTCACCGGAGTCGTCCCCGCGGTCACCGCCACCGCCGGAAGCGATGGCGTCGCCGCTCCCCTGACCTGGGCCATGAACGCATAACTTCTAGACACAAAATTCCACTGGCCAACAGACTTCCTCAGAGCCGGAAAAGAGATGTTCCAGCCGTCCGCCTGCCCGCTGTCCGCGCCGTGGCTCCGAAGAGATCTGCGCCAGGACGTTTCCGTGCCGCCGCTTGATTCCGCCACGATGTGGTACACGGTGTCGGGCTGGAGAGTGGCCCCCGGCGGGGCCGTGAAGGTGTTCAGACCTTCTGCCAGGAAAGCCGGGTTGGCCAGCGTGTAGAGAACGTCGCCGGAGGGAACCTCGACGTTGTTTCCGCCGACAACGCTTTCAACGCTTTCCCCGATCGTCACCGTGAGCGTTCCGGTGCCGACGCTCTGGAAGCGCAGCACGACATCCTGAAGCGGGTAGCCGCCGCTCCGGCTTCCCGTGCGAAACGTTTGCGCCCGTTTCTGCACCCCGATGCCGCGGCCGGCAGATTGAGGCTGGTTCACGTTGCTGATGTAGGTGACGGTCTGGGCCTGGGCCGAGACCGGCGCCAGACCGGCAAGCGCCAGCAGGACGCAGGCCGCCCGCGCCAGGCGGCGAAGCGTCTCGGTGCCGTTCCGGGCCGTCACGGCGCCGCGGTTCCGCCGTCTTCCGGAAACCGGGTCGGGCCCCGACGCGACCGGGGCGCGCGATTTCCGGGGGGGGGGGGATCGACATGTTTTTCCGCTTCCTTTTGCCGGCTCTCCGTCCGGGAGCGCACCCGGTCGGGCGGTTCCGGACCGCACCAAAGCGTTTCCGGCGGCGTTCCGCCGGATCCTGCGGGCCTTTCCGCACGCCTTGGCCGAAACGCCCCGTGGCGGACGGCCAACGGTACACGCGACCGTTTCCCGGTCAAGCCCGGAAAACCCGGGATCCCGGCCCCCGCGCGGCGTGGCGGCGACGGCTGTCCGGCGCGCGGACGGCGAAACGCGCTCCCGGACGGCCCGAGGGACGGAAGACGGGCCCCGTTCGGGTCGCGCGCCGTTGCATTCCCGGGGTCCGGCCCCTATATTCCGGCCCGCGCACCGTGTCGGAGACCTCGCATGGAAATGACCGGAGAACGTCGGATCGCCGCTCCCCGCGAACGGGTGTGGGAGGCGCTCAACGACCCCGAGGTGCTGGCCCGGTGCATTCCCGGGTGCCAGGAGCTGAACAGGGAGTCGGACACCGAGATGTCGGCCGTCGTGAAGTCCAGGGTCGGTCCGGTTTCGGCGACGTTCACGGGGACGGTGACGCTGAGCGACGTGGTGCCGCCGAGCGGCTACCGCATCTCCGGCGAGGGACAGGGCGGCGTCGCCGGCTTCGCCAAGGGCGGCGCCGAGATCAGCCTGGCCGAGGACGGCGCCGAGACCGTGCTGAGCTACACCGCGACCGCCCAGGTCGGCGGCAAGCTCGCCCAGATCGGATCCCGGCTCATCGATTCCACGGCCAAGAAGCTCACCGGCGAGTTCTTCGAGAAGTTCGCCGAGGAGATGGCCGCCGGCGCGCCGGAGGAGGACATCGGGATTCCCGCCCCGGAGACGGAGACCGCGCCCGAGGCGGCGGCCGTTCCGGGGGAGGGGGCCGGCGGCCTCAGCCCGAGGATCTGGGTCGGCGGCCTGATCGCGGTGGTGGCGGCCGTCCTGCTGTTCCTCCTGTTCTGAGGCGTTCGTCCGCCGCGTTGCCGGGCGGCCGGAAGACCGCGCGGCGGATGGCACCATGGGCACCATGAGCCTGGCGTTCACCAAGATGCACGGGCTGGGCAACGATTTCGTCGTTCTCGACGCCCGGCCCGGCCGCTCCGCCGCCGGCGTCGCGCTGGACGGCAAGCGGGCCGCGGCGGTCGCCGACCGCCGCACCGGCGTGGGATGCGACCAGGTGGTCACGCTCGAGGAGGATCCCGGGGGCGCGGAGGCGCTGATGCGCATCCGCAACGCCGACGGCGGCGTCGCGGAAGCCTGCGGGAACGCGGCGCGCTGCGTCGGCGCCCTCCTTCTGGACGAGACCGCGAGGGACAGGGTGCGCATCCGCACCGCGTCCGGAGTCCTGACCGCGTCCCGGGCCCGGGACGGCATGATCGCGGTCGACATGGGCCGGCCGCGCTTCGAGTGGGACCGCATCCCGCTCGCCCGGGAGGCCGACACCCTGCATCTGCCGCTCGACCACGGCGGCCTGCGCGATCCCGCGGCCGCCAGCATGGGCAATCCCCACGTGACGTTTTTCGTCGACGACGCGGAGGCGGTCCCGCTGTCCGAGGCGGGCCCGGTTCTCGAGCGCCATCCGATGTTCCCCGAGCGGGTCAACGTCGGCGTCGCCGAGATCGGGTCCGCCGGCCGCATGCGCCTCCGGGTCTGGGAACGGGGGGCGGGCATGACGCCGGCCTGCGGCACCGCGGCCTGCGCCGCGGTCGCCAACGGCCATCGCCGGGGCCTCTGCGGACGCGAGGTCGCCGTCGAGATGGACGGAGGCGGCCTCGAGATCGCCTGGCGCGACGCCGTCGAGATGACCGGCCCCGCCGCGGTGGCCTTCCGCGGTTTCCTCGACGTCGGGGAAGGGGCGTGAGCGGACCCCGGATCCTGACGTTCGGGTGCCGGCTGAACGCCTTCGAGTCGGAGGTGATGCGCCGGCACGCGGAGGGTCTTTCCGACACGGTCATCGTCAACAGCTGCGCGGTGACGGCCGAGGCCGAGCGCCAGGTGCGCCAGGCGATCCGCCGCGTCCGCCGCGAGCGGCCCGGGGCGCGGATCGTGGTCACCGGATGCGCCGCGCAGCTCGCGCCCGGGCGCTACGCGGCCATGGACGAGGTGGACAGGGTGGTCGGCAACGCCGAGAAGCTGCGCCCCGGGACGTGGCGGGAAAGCGGCCCGCCGGTGGAGGTCGGGGACATCATGACGGTGCGCGAGACCGCCTCCCATCTTGCCGCCGGCTTCGAGGGCCGGGCCCGCGCTTTCGTCGAGATCCAGCAGGGGTGCGACCACCGCTGCACCTTCTGCATCATTCCGTTCGCGCGCGGAAACAGCCGCTCGACGCCGGCGGGCGCGGTCGTCGAGCGGGTCCGCGGGCTGGCGGCCGGAGGGTTCCGCGAGGTCGTGCTGACGGGGGTCGACCTCACCGGCTACGGCGGCGACCTGCCCGGGCGGCCGCGGCTCGGCGCCCTGGTCCGGCGGCTGCTGGCGCTGGTTCCGGAGCTGCCGCGGCTGCGGCTCAGTTCGCTCGATCCGGCGGAAATCGACGACGAGCTTCTGTCGGTCGTCGCGGAGGAGCCCCGGCTCATGCCGCATTTCCATCTCAGCGCGCAGTCGGGCGACGACACGGTCCTCAAGCGCATGAAGCGGCGCCACGACCGTGCCGGCATGGAGGAGCTGGCGGCGCGGCTGCGCGCCCTCCGGCCGGACGCGGTCCTCGGCGCCGACCTGATCGCCGGCTTCCCGACCGAAACCGACGACGCGTTCCGCAACTCGCTTTCCCTGGTCGAGAGCTGCGGTCTGACCTGGCTTCACGTCTTTCCCTACTCGCCCCGTCCCGGGACGCCGGCGGCCAGGATGCCGCAGGTCGAGGGACGGATCCGCAGGGCGCGGGCCGCCGAGCTGCGCGCGCTCGGGCGGCGCCGGGCCGGCCGGTTCCTCGAATCCTGCGTCGGAAAGACGCTCGACGTGCTCGTCGAGAAGGACGGCGAGGGGCGTTCCCCGCATTTCGCGGCGGTGCGCGTCGGGGGCCGCCCGCGGCCGGGCGCGGTGGTTCGCGCGCGGGTCGTCGGCAGGGAGGGCGACCGGCTCGTCGCGCGCCGGGCGGCGTGAGCGGCGAGGGGCGGGGCTGGCTCGACCGGCTGCGTGCCGGCCTGCGGCGCTCGTCGTCGCGGCTGTCCGAGGGCATCGGGGCGATCCTTTCGCGCCGCCGCCTCGACGCCGCGGCCGTCGAGGAGCTCGAGGAACTGCTGATCATGTCCGATCTCGGCGTCGAGGCCGCCGGCCGCCTGTCGGGCATGCTGTCGCGGCGCGGTCTCTCCGGGGAGGTGTCGCCCGACGACGTCCGCGAGGCGCTCGCTTCCGAGATCTCCGGGATTCTCGGTCCGGTGGCCGTGCCGTTGCGGATCGATCCGGCGAACCGTCCGCACGTGGTGCTGGTCGTCGGCGTCAACGGTTCGGGAAAGACCACGACCATCGGAAAGCTGGCGCGGCTGCTCGGCGGCGAGGGCCGCTCGGTGATGCTGGCGGCCGGCGACACCTTCCGCGCGGCCGCGATCGACCAGCTGCGGATCTGGGGCGACCGCGCCGGCGTTCCGGTCGTGGCCCGGGAGCCGGGCTCGGATCCCGCCAGTCTCGCCTTCGAGGCCGTCGACGCGGCGCGGGACGCGGGCTCGGACGTCCTGCTCGTCGACACGGCCGGCCGCCTGCAGAACCGGGACGATCTCATGCGCCAGCTGCAGAAGGTCGTGCGGGCCATCGGGAAGCAGGACGGGACCGCTCCGCACGACTGTCTGCTGGTGCTGGACGCGACGACCGGCCAGAACGCCCATTCCCAGGTCGAGACGTTCCGCGACATGTGCGCGGTGACCGGCCTCGTCGTCACCAAGCTCGACGGCTCGGCGCGCGGCGGCGTGCTGGTCGCGCTGGCCGAGAGGTTCGGGCTTCCCGTCCATGCCGTCGGGGTGGGCGAGGGGGAGGACGACCTGAGGCCGTTCGACGCCTCGGCATTCGCGCGCGGTCTCGTCGGCATCGATCCCTGACGGCGGTTCGCCGCCGCCGCCCCGGTTCTCCGGCGCCGGGAGCCGGACCGGCGTCCGGGATGTGCCGCCCGGCATGACGGCGCGTGACGGGGGATCTCCGCGGCGTTTCCGCGCCCGGCGCGCCCGCGGCGGCTTCCGGCGGGACCGCGGGAGCTGCGCGGCGCGCCACCCGGTCGGGAAATCCCCTCGACGAAGGCCGGCTTTCCGGAGGCGGCGCGGGCCGCGGTTTCCCGGTCCGCCCCTCCCGGCGCGGGAGATCCGGGCTACCGGCCCGGGATCAGCCCCCGCGGCCAGAATCTGAGAACGAGCAGCAGGATGGCTCCCATGACGACCGGCCGCATGTAGGCCGCCGAGTCGACGAGATGCCTGCGCAGTCCGCTTCCCTCGGGCATGTCCGCGGTCAGCGCGTTCATCAGCCACAGCCCCATCGGCTCCACCTCGACCCACAGGAACCAGATCAGCATGCCGCCGAGCACGGCGCCGAGATTGTTGCCGGACCCGCCGACGATGACCATGACCCAGATCAGGAAGGTGAAGCGGAGCGGCTGGTAGGAGCCGGGGGTGAGCTGGCCGTCGAGGGTCGTCAGCATCGCGCCGGCGATTCCGCAGATCGCCGATCCCAGGACGAAGACCTGGAGATGGCGGGCGGTGACGTCCTTGCCCATGGCCTCCGCCGCCACCTCGTTGTCGCGGATGGCGCGCATCATGCGCCCCCAGGGCGAATGGACCGCCTTCTGGGCGAGCCAGAGGACGATCAGGAGAACGACCGCGAACAGGATCGCGTAGGACAGCTTGACGTGGACGGAGGAGAGGTCGACCGGATCCATGCCGAGCCTCCGCGCCCATTCGACGAAGTCCGCGGACGCCTGGAGGTCGACCTCGTAGGCCACCGGGCGCGGAAGCCCCACCACGTTCTTGACGCCCCGCGACAGCCAGTCCTCGTTCTTGATGACGAAGATGACGATCTCCGCGATCCCGAAGGTGGCGATTCCCAGATAGTCCGAGCGCAGGCCGAGCGCCGTCTTGCCGACGATCCAGGCGGCGGCGGCCGCGAGCAGCCCGCCGACCGGCCAGGAGATCATGACCGGAAGCCCGAGTCCGCCGAGAAACCCCGTCGACGCGGGGTTGACGGCCTCGATCGCGGCGACCGCGGGGTCGAAGACCAGGCGGTACGCGACCAGGCCGGCGGCCAGCGTCGCGACCATGGCCGTCCAGCGGAGCCGTCCCGGCGCCATCCGCTTCCACAGCGCGACCGCCGCGACGATCGTTCCCGCGCCCGTCAGCAGTCCGGCGAGGACGCGCAGCCCGCCGGCCTGCCACGCCTCGGGAACCGGCGGCGCCGAGACGAGAACGGCCGCCAGCCCGCCGAGGGCGACGAAACCCATGGTCCCGAAGTTGAACAGCCCGGTGTAGCCCCACTGGACGTTGAGGCCGAGACTCATGATGGCCGAGATCAGGGACAGGTTGAGAATCGTCAGCGCGACCGTCCAGCTCTGGATCATGCCGACGGCGGCCAGCAGCCCGAGGAGGCCCGCGAACAGCGCGGCGTTCCTTGCCGGGGTCGCGCCGGACGGCATCACGCCCGTCCCTTGTTGAGGATGCCCGTGGGCCTGAAGAGCAGCACGACGATCAGGATCGCGAAGGACACCGCCAGCTTGTAGTCGGTGGACAGCAGCTGCACGAGCCCGTCCGGAGCCAGGCTGTCGGGAAGGAGGTAGGCGAGAACCTTCTTGAACGCGTAGGTGATGCCGATCTCGGAGCAGGCCACGAGGAAACCGCCGACGATGGCGCCGAGAGGGTTGCCGAGACCGCCGACGATCGCCGCCGCGAACATGGGCAGCAGAAGCTGGAAGTAGGTGAAGGGCACGAAACCCTTGTCGAGCCCGTAGAGCACCCCGGCGGTGGTGGCGAGGGCCGCGGTGATCATCCAGGTGACGGCCACCACGCGTTCGGAACCGATGCCGCAGAGAAGGGCGAGATCCTCGTTGTCGGACAGCGCGCGCATCGACTTGCCCGTGCGCGTCCGCGCGAGGAACCAGAACAGGGCCAGGACGACGGCGACCGCGGTGACGATGGTGAGCGTCTGGGGGACATTGACGGACAGGCCTTCGGGAAGGCCGGTGGCTCTCTTGAACTCGCGGGCCTTCACGACGTGGCGGGCGCCGTCGGCGAAGCGCTGGTGGTCCGGTCCGATGACGATGCGGACGATGCCGTTGAGAAGCAGCATCACCCCGACGGAAACGATCGTGAAGATCACGGGATCGCTCTTGCTGCGCCGGTAGAAGCGGTAGACGAAGCGGTCGGTGGCGAGCAGGAGGCAGGCGGTGGCGACGGTCGCGAAGGGCAGGACGACGAGCGCGGTGGGCAGGGGCCCGAACCCGATGCCGTGGTCCTGCAGCAGCCAGGTCAGGAGGATCGCGGCCATGGTTCCGAAGGCCATGGTGTCGCCGTGGGCGAAGTTCGAGAACCGCAGGATGCCGTAGACCAGGGTGATTCCGAGCGCCCCCAGGGCGAGCTGGCTGCCGTAGGCGGCGGCCGGAAAGATCACGAAGTTGAAGAGAACCAGAAAGGCGTTGAGGAAATCCACCGTCAGTCCCCGAGAAAGGATCTGCGGACCTCGGGGTCGGCGAGCAGTTCCGTGCCGCCGTCGGTGTGGAGATTCCGGCCGTTGACGAGGACGTATCCGGTGTCGGCGATCGCGAGCGCCTGGCGCGCGTTCTGCTCGACCATGAGAACCGAGACTCCGGTGTGCACGATCTCGATGATCTTGAAGACGATCTCGTTGCGGACCGCCGGCGAGACGCCGGCCGTCGGCTCGTCGAGCATGAGCACCCTGGGCAGGGTCATCAGCGCGCGTCCGATCGCCACCTGCTGGCGCTGGCCTCCGGACAGCTCGCCGGCGGCCTGGCGGCGCTTCTCCTTGAGCACGGGAAACAGCCCGTAGACCTCCTCGAGCGTGCCGCGGATGTCGTCGCGCCGCACGAAGGCGCCCATCTCGAGATTCTCCTCGACCGTCATGGTCGTGAAGACGTTCGCGGTCTGCGGCACGAAGGCCATGCCGCGCGTCACCCTGTTCTGGGGCGACAGCCGCGTGATGTCCTCGCCGTCCATGCGGACCGTGCCCCGCTTGAGGTCGATCATGCCGAAGATCGCCTTCATGGCGGTCGACTTGCCGGCGCCGTTGGGGCCGACGATGACCGAGATCTGGCCGGCCTCGGCGGCGATCGTGCAGTCGTTGAGGATGTCGACGCCGCCGTAGCCGCCGGTCAGGTTCTCGCCGACGAGCAGGCTCATGCCGGCGGCTGTTCCGAGAACCCGCCCCCGAGGTACTTCATCACGACCTCGGGGTTGGACATGACCTCCTCGGCGCCGCCCTCGGCGAGAACCCTGCCCTCGGCCATGACGACGACGGGGTCGCACAGGCGCGAGATGAAATCCATGTTGTGCTCGATCATGCAGAAGGTGTAGCCGCGCTCCCGGTTGAGGGCCAGGATCGACTCGCCGATGGTGTTGAGAAGGGTCGGGTTGACCCCGGCCCCGACCTCGTCGAGGAACACGACCCGCGCGTCCACCATCATCGTGCGGCCGAGCTCGAGAAGCTTCTTCTGCCCGCCGGAGAGATTGCCGGCGGGCTCGTCCGCGAGATGGTCGATGGTCAGGAACTCCATCACCTCCCGGGCGCGCCCGGCGATGGCGCGCTCCTCGCGCGCGACCCGGGCGGGGCGGAACCACGCGGCGAGGAGGCTCTCTCCCGACTGCGCGTCGGGCACCATCATCAGGTTCTCGCGGACGGTCAGGGTCGCGAACTCGCGGGCGATCTGGAAGGTGCGCAGCAACCCCTTGCGGAACAGCGTGTGCGGGCTGAGGCCGGTGATGTTCTCGCCGGCGAGGTAGACGTTCCCGGAGGTCGGCCGGTGCATTCCGGCGATGACGTTGAACAGCGTCGTCTTGCCGGCGCCGTTGGGGCCGATGAGGCCGGTGACCGTGCCGGCCGCGATCTCGAAGGACGCGCCGTCGACCGCCCGGACGCCGCCGAAATGCTTGTGAACGCCGTCGATCCTGATCATTTCGGAGACGGAGCGGGCGGCCCCGGGGGCCGTCCGCCGGAGCCCGGCCGCTAGCGGTAGCGGACGGTCTCGATCTTCCCGTTCCGGACCTCGATCTCGCGGTAGTTGCCCTTCGACTCCCCGGGGCCGATCAGCTCGACCGCCGACCCGCCGACGTAGTCGACGTCCCCGCCGGCGGCGAGGATCTTGAGGGCCTTGCCCAGCTCGCCGGGCAGGATCTTCTCGCCCGGCGCGTTCGCGACCTCGAGGATCCGGTCCTTGTAGACCTTGGAGTCGGTGGACTTGGCGGCCTGCATGGCGAGCAGGATCAGGGCCGCGGCGTCGTAGGATTCCGCCACGAAGGGGCCGGGCTTGGTGCCGTGCCTCTTGACCATCTCGTCGATGATGCCGGCGCCCTCGCTGTCGGTTCCCGGATGCTGGCCGAACGAGCCGTCGAGGTCGGGGCCGACGTTCTTGACGATCGATTCGCCGATCATGCCGTCGGGAAGGACGAACCGGTCGAAGGCGTCCTTGTCGAGCGCGCCGCGGATGATCCCGAGACCGCCCTTGTCGATGTAGCCGGCGACCACCAGCACGTCGCCGCCCGCCGCCGCGAGGGACGCGACCTCCGACGCGTAGTCCGCCTTGTCGTCCTCGTGCGAGGCGTTGATGGTGACCGTGCCGCCGGCCTTCTCGAACGCCGACTTGAAGCTGTTGGCCAGGCCCTTGCCGTAGTCGGTGTTGCTGTAGGTCAGCGCGACCTTCCTGTAGCCCCGGTCCATGATGACGTCGGTCATGACCACGCCCTGGCGCGCGTCCGACGGCGCGGTGCGGAAGAACAGCCCGTCGTCCGCCGCCGTGGAGAGTCCGGGGCTGGTCGCCGACGGCGAGACCATGACGACGCCGTGGGGGCGGGCGACGTTCTGGAGAACGGCGCCGGTGACGCCCGAGCAGTCCCCGCCGACGATCCCGTCCACCTTGTCCGAGGTCACGAGGCGTTCGGCCGCCGAGGTCGCCGCGGCGTTGTCGATGCAGGTCGAATCGCCCTTGACGGCCGCGACTTTCGCCCCGCCCAGCAAGGCCCCGGAGTCGCTGACCTCCCTGATGGCGAGTTCGGCCGCCGCGCTCATGTCGGGTATGAGCGATTCGAGCGGTCCCGTGTATCCCATGAGGATTCCGAGCTTGACGGTTTGAGCGCTGGCGCCCGTGGACGCGACCGCTGCGACGGCAGCGGCGGCAAGAAGCTTGCGCATTGTCGTGATCCCCCAGTTCCGGCCCGCGGCCTGCTTGCGACGATGCGGCACCCTATCACGGCGATGGCCGTTTCGCAAGCCGGCCGGCGCGGAAAAGGGCGCGGGAAAGGGGCCGGCGCCGCCGCCGGCGCCCGGAACCTCCGGCGCGCCGCCGGCGGCACCCGCCGGATCCGGGCGCGCGGTTTGCGGCGCCGGGCGATGGCTGGTATGCCTCCGCGTCGGAAGCGGAACAGCCGGAACGCCTGCCGTGAAACTCGTCTGCCTGGACATGGAAGGCGTGCTGACGCCCGAGATCTGGGTCGAGCTGGCCGAGCGCAGCGGCGTCGGCGAACTCAGGCGAACCACCCGGGACGAGCCGGACTACGACGTTCTCATGCGGCACCGTCTCGAGGTGCTCGACCGCCACGGCCTCGGAATGGAGGCGCTCCGGCCGGTGATCGACGCGCTCGACCCGCTTCCCGGCGCGAGACGGTTTCTCGACGAGCTGCGCGGACGCCACCCGGTCGTCATCCTTTCGGACACCTTCAGGGAATTCGCGGGGCCCCTGGTGGAGAAGCTCGGCCTGCCCACGCTTCTGTGCCACGATCTCCTGATCGGCGACGGCGGACGGATCGCGGACTACCGGCTGCGCATGGCGGACCACAAGCGCGCGGCCGTGGCGGCGTTCCGGAACCTCAACCATATGGTGTGCGCCGCCGGGGATTCCTACAACGACATCGCGATGCTCGACGCCGCCGACGCCGGCTTCCTGTTCCGTCCCCCGGACGGCCTGGCCTCGGAGTTTCCCCGGTTTCCGGTTCTCCGGAGCTACGACGAGATGCTGGCGGCCTTCGAGTCCGCCGAGCCGGCGCCGCCGCCGGTGGAGCGGGTGTCCGGGAGGGCCTGAGCCGTGGGCGGGGCCGGCGGGGAGGCTTCCGGCGCGGCCGAGCCGGCGCGCCGGCGGAGCGTTCCCGTTCCGGTCGGCGACGTCGTCATCGGCGGCGACGCGCCGATCGTCGTCCAGTCGATGACCGACACCGACACCGCCGACGTCGAGGCCACGGCGCGGCAGGTCGCGAGCCTCGCGCGCGCCGGCTCCGAGATCGTGCGCATCACCGTCGACCGCGACGAGGCGGCGCGGGCGGTCCCCGGGATCCGCGACCGCCTGGCGCAGCTCGGCGTCGACGTGCCCCTGGTCGGGGACTTCCACTACATCGGGCACGCGCTTCTCGCCGATCACCCGGCCTGCGCGGAGGCGCTCGCCAAGTACCGCGTGAATCCCGGGAACGTCGGGTTCGGCGACAGCCGGGACAGCCGGTTCGCGGCCCTGATCGAGATCGCCAACCGCAACGGCAAGCCGGTGCGGATCGGCGTCAACTGGGGATCCCTGGACCGGGATCTGCTGACGGGGCTCATGGACGAGAACGCCGCCTCGGGGCGGGCGAGGGACGCGGCGGCGATCACCCGCGAGGCCATGGTCCGGTCGGGCCTGCTGTCGGCGGAACGCGCCGAGGAGCTCGGCATGCCGCGCGAGCGCATCGTGATCTCGGCCAAGGTGTCGTCGGTCCGCGAACTGATCGCGGTCTACCGGGATCTCGCCGCCCGCTGCGACTACGCCCTCCATGTCGGTCTCACGGAAGCGGGAATGGGAAGCAAGGGCATCGTCGCGTCCGCGGCCGCCATGGGGGTGCTGCTCCAGGAGGGAATCGGCGACACCGTGCGGGTGTCCCTGACGCCGGAGCCCGGCGGCGACCGCACCCGCGAGGTCGCGGTCGCCCAGGAACTGCTCCAGACCATGGGACTGCGCTCGTTCCATCCGCTCGTGGCTTCCTGCCCGGGCTGCGGACGCACGACGTCGACGTTCTTCCGGGAACTGGCGGACCGGATCCAGGGACACCTGCGCGAGCGGATGCGGGAATGGCGGACCGTCTATCCGGGAGTCGAGACGCTGAACGTCGCGGTCATGGGGTGCATCGTCAACGGGCCCGGCGAATCCCGGCATGCCGACGTCGGGATCAGCCTGCCCGGAATCGGCGAATCCCCGGCCGCCCCGGTCTTCGTGGACGGCCGGAAGGCGACGACGCTGCGCGGATCCGGGATCGCCGACGACTTCATCGAGCTCGTCGAGGACTACGTGAGGGGCCGCTACGGTCCCGGCGGCGCCGGACGGTGTTCGTAGAGACCCGAACGCGCGAAGACCCGAGGCTCATGGGCTTCGTTCCGGCGGAGCCCGTGCTTCCCGAGGGCCGCGCCGGCCTCGCCGAAGCCGAGGCCGCCGAGGTCTCGCCGCTGGCCCGCCGCCTTCTGCGCGTCGCCGGCGTCGAGGGAGTCGCGCTGGAGCGCGACGACATCACCGTGCGCCGGGCCGGCGACGCGCAGTGGCACGTCCTCAAGCCGCCGGTGCTCGGCGCGATCGTCGCCCATTACGGATCCGGAGACCCCGTGCTCGCCGGACCCGACGTCATGGAGGCGCTGGCGCTTCTCGACGACCGCATCCGTCCGGCGGTCGGGAGCTACGGCGGCGCCATCCGGTTCCGCGGCCTGGATTCCGGGGTTCTCGAACTGGAGCTGACCGGAGGCGGCGCGGGCAGGAAAGACCTGATCTCGAACATCCTCACCCATCACCTGCCCGGCGTGACGGAGGTCGCGTGGAGCGGCGAGGCGCCGCCGCCCGCGGTTCCGGATCCGGTCCTGCTCGCGGCGAGCCTCGAGGCTCCGGACGCGGCCGCGGTCCGGCGGTTCCTGGACGAGCGGGTCAATCCGGCCGTTGCCGCCCATGGCGGCCGCATCTCGCTTCTCGGGCTGGTCGATCGCGTGGCCTACGTGCGCATGGAAGGCGGATGCCAAGGGTGTTCGGCGTCGGCGGTCACCCTGCAGCAGGGCGTGCGCTCCGCCATCCTGGAGGAAATCGGCGCCGTCGGGGACGTGGTCGACGTCACCGACCACGCCGGAGGACTCGATCCCTTCTACCGGTGAGCCGCGCCTCGCGCCTCGGCGGCCTCGAAGTCGAAGGGTTCGGGCTCGATGTCGCCGGCGTATATGGCGGTGATGCGCTCTTCCGGGAGCGGGTAGGAGAACTGCCCGTTGCGCATGGGGATGCGCAGGCGCAGAAGACGGACCACGAGCTCCGTGAGCTCCTTCCACTCCCCGTCCGACAGCCCCTCGTCGTCGAGTCCCGAGATGCCCTGGAGCATGTGGCCGAACTCGTCCTCGTAGACCAGCGCGCAGGCCTTCGCGATCAGGTCGTCGGACGCGGCGTGGGGGCCGCCCCTGCCGCCCGCCCGCATGCCCTCGCGGAAAAGCGTGCAGTAGCCGCCCTCCGAGAATTTGGAGGCGCGCAGCCCGATGGCCCCGTGCTCGGCAAGGATCGCGTAACGCGCCTCCGTGAGCGTCCTGTCCTCCGTCCAGCCGTCCGACGCGCGCGGGTCGAGGGGCGGCGCGCCTTCGGGCCGGATCGCGTCGTAGGCGTCGGCGAAGGCGCAGAAGTGGCTGAACTCCTCGTGGAGCTCCTCCATCAGATGGCGGACGTGGTGGCGGTCGACGCCGCGGTCGAGCCGGGGAAGGGCCTCGCCGATCTCCTTCAGGGGGCCCTCGATCACGCCCATGTTGTCGAGTTCCCCGACGCCGGAACCCTTGAGTTCCTTGAAGCACTGGAGCTCGAGCCAGCGGAGGTCTGTCTCCACCGTCCGGCCCTCCCAGTCCCAGTAGGTTCTCACGACTTCGGCCTCGCCCGCGAACAGCGGCGCGGCCTGCGCGATCAGGCCGTGAAGTTGCTCGGACATCCGCGGATCCCGTGGCGGTGGCACCGTGTCGGCGAGTTTCACATCCAAGCCCCGATCGCCTAGTCTTGTCAAGACGATGGCGGGGCGGCCGGCGCGACCAGCGCAGGCGGCGCCTGGCGGCCGTCGCGGGAGAACGGGGAGCCGTCCCGGCCGGAGGAGCGCGTGGGCGTCTGGGGCAAGATCATCGGCGGGACGGTGGGCCTTGCCATCGGCGGGCCGCTCGGCGCGCTCGTCGGCGCCGGCGCCGGCCACATGATGTTCGACAGGAAATCCGGCCGGAACGAGGTCGACGACGCGGACACCAGGCAGATCGCGTTCTCCATCGCCTTCGTCACGCTCGCGGCGAAACTCGCGAAGGCGGACGGACGGGTCACGCGCGACGAGATCCAGGTTCTGCACCAGCTGCTCGACACGCTCGACGTCCCGGAGGAGGAACGCGGGACGGTCGGGGAGGTGTTCAACCTGGCCAAGCGCGACGCGCGCGGTTTCGAGCCCTACGCCCGCCAGATCGCGCAACTGCTCGGGCGCGACGAGGCGATGCTCGAGGACATGCTCGGGATCCTGATCCTGATCTGTCACGCGGACGGGGTCTACCATTCGGCCGAGCGCGAGCAGATCGCCGAGATCGGAAGGATCTTCGGCTTCAGCCGGGACCGCGTGCGACGCGTCGAGCTCAGGTTCGACGCCGACGGCGGCGGCGGAGAGGGCGACGCCTACGAGATTCTCGGCGTCCCCGCCGACGCCAGCGACGACGAGGTGAAGGCGGCGTACCGCGCGTTGCTGAAGGACAACCATCCGGACCGGCTCATGGCCAAGGGAATGCCCGAGGAGTTCGTGCAGGCCGCCAACCGCAAGATGGCGACGATCAACGCGGCCTACGACCGCGTCGCGAAGGAACGCGGCCTGTCCTGACGCCGAACGAAGGCCCGGATGCGGACATGTCCGAAGAGATCAGGCTGGTCTACATCACCGCTTCCGGCGCGGAGGAGGCGCGCGCCATCGGCCGCGCCCTGGTGGAGGCGCGTCTCGCGGCCTGCGCGAACGTTCTCGATCCGATGGTTTCCGTCTACCGGTGGGAGGGGCGGATCCGGGAGGACCGGGAGGCCGTCCTGATCGCCAAGACCCGGGCCGGGCTCGTCGCGGACCTTGTCGCCATGGTCGAGAGCCTTCACGGCTACGACCGTCCCTGCGTGGTGGCGTTTCCGGTCGTTGACGGAGCGTCCGGCTTCCTGCGGTGGGTCGCCGACGAGACTTCGGAAACGTCCGGATCCGGGACGCCGGCGGTGCCGCGCCGGGACCGCGGATGACGCCTGGAAGGGGTCTCCGCGGGCCCTCGAATCGCCGCTGCCGAAAGAACGCGGGGAAGTGCCGGATGACCGCCGGCGGCACGCGGGGCGGTCCGATACCGGAACCTGGTGGCGGGCAGCGGGACGGGTTCGGAGGCGTGGGGATGGCTTCACTGGAAATCCACTTCGGCGATTGCCTGACTGTCACCCCGGAGTTCGAGACCGGCTCCTTCAACCTGATCTACATCGACCCGCCGTTCAACACCGGAAGAGTCCAGTCCCGGAAACGCCTGCGGACGGTTCGGGACGAGGACGGAGACCGGACCGGGTTCCAGGGGAGACGGTACAGAACCAGCGTCCTCGGCGAGTCCTCGTTCGACGACTCCTTCGACGACTTCCCGGGATTCATGGAACCGCGACTCCGGGAGGCGTACCGACTCCTCGCGCCCTCCGGCTCCTTCTTCCTGCACATCGACTGCCGCGAGTCGCACTACTGCAAGGTTCTGCTCGACTCGATCTTCGGCCGCGACTCGTTCATCAACGAGATAATCTGGGCATACGACTACGGTGCCAGATCCAGGAAGCGTTGGTCGGCCAAGCACGACAACATCCTCTGGTACGCGAAGGATCCCGGCAACTACATCTACCGCTACGACGACATTGACCGCATCCCCTACATGGCGCCCGGCCTCGTGGGATCCGAGAAGGCCAGGCGCGGCAAGACGCCCACCGATGTGTGGTGGCACACCGTCGTGAGCCCGAACGGAAGGGAGAGGACGGGATATCCGACCCAGAAGCCTGTCGCCATCCTGAACCGGGTGGTCCGCGTCCACAGCGAACCCGGAGACCGCGTGCTGGATTTCTTCGCGGGCAGCGGAACCACGGGCGAGGCGGCGGTCCGCAACGGTCGGGAGGCGGTTCTGGTGGACAACAACCCGGAAGCGATGCGCGTCATGTCCCGTCGGCTCGCCTTCGCGGGACCGACGGTTCACGGGAGCGGGATACGTGCCGACGATTCGGGAGCCGGAAGTCAGGACACCGGCGATCTCTTCACCCACGCTTCGGTCCGACCATGAGAGGACGGAAGATCCGGAACGGGCCGGGATCCCCTTCGGGTGGCTCCGGGCGCCCCGGCCCGGCGCCCGCGGGCGGTTTCACGCGCCGGTCCATTCCGGCGGGCGCTTCTCGATGAAGGCGTCGATGCCCTCGCCGGCGTCGCGCGCCATCATGTTCTCGGCCATCACCCTGCCGGCGTACCGGTAGGCCTCCTCGACCGGCAGCTCGAGCTGGCGGTAGAAGGCCTTCTTGCCGACGCGAAGCGTCAGGGGCGACTTGGAGGCGATCG
Organism: Alphaproteobacteria bacterium; assembly: GCA_965214975.1. Taxonomy (GTDB): domain Bacteria; phylum Pseudomonadota; class Alphaproteobacteria; order MPNO01; family UBA830; genus JAJEBT01. Next base: position 1,953,102 of record OZ244055.1, on the reverse strand, counting down.
TCCCGCACCACGCCGCGACCTCGCCGTCGAGGTCGGCGTCGTCCACGGCCTTGTTGACCAGCCCCGCCGCGGCGGCCTCCCCGGCGTCGAGCGTCTCGCCGAGCAGCAGCATCTCCAGGATCTTCTTGCGCGGCAGGTTGCGGCTCGCCGCGACCATCGGGGTCGAGCAGAACAGGCCGATGTTCACCCCGGGCGTGGCGAAGCGCGCGGACCGGGCCGCGACGGCGAGGTCGCAGGTCGCCACGAGCTGGCATCCGGCGGCCGTGGCCGTGGCGTGGACTTTCGCGACCACCGGCTGCGGCAGCTCCATGATCGTCAGCATCAGCTTCGAGCAGCGCGAGAACAGATCCTCGCAAGCCTCCCGGCCGGACAGCCGGCGCAGTTCGCGGAGATCGTGGCCGGCGCAGAAGGCGGGGCCTTCGGCGGCGATCGTCACGACCCGGATCCCGGGGTCTCCGGCGATGGCGTCGAGTTCCGCCTGCAGCGCCGCGATCAGGGACATCGACAGGGCGTTGCGCGCCTCGGGCCGGTTGAGCGTCAGCGTCGCGACGCCGTCGGCGTCGCTCCGCTCGAGCGCCGCGTCGGTGACGGAATGGCTGTCCATGGCTCCCGACTCCCCGCTTGCCGGCCGCGAGTATAGCATCGGCGGGAGCGGGCCGGCGGAAATTTTGTTCGCGGCAAGCCTTGACAGCGGGCCGGATTCTGGCATGTTCCTGCGGCCGTGCCGCATCGGCGGCGCATTTTTTCGGACAGCCCGCGATGAAGACCTACTCCGCGAAAGCGGAAGACGTCGCCATGAAGTGGCATCTGGTCGACGCCGAGGACATCGTTCTCGGCCGGCTCGCCGCGCTGTGCGCGCGCCTGCTTCGCGGCAAGCACAAGGCGATTTTCACTCCGCACGTCGACTGCGGGGACGGCGTGGTGGTCGTCAACGCCGGGAAGGTCGCGCTGACCGGCAGGAAGATGACGGACAAGGTCTACTACCGCCACACCGGATACCCGGGAGGGATCAGGAGAACCACGCCGGAGAAGCTGCTGGCGGACGGCAAGCCGGAAAGAATCGTCATGAAGGCGGTGGAGCGGATGCTTCCCAAGACCAAGCTCGGCCGCCGCCAGATCACCAAGCTTCGCGTCTACGCCGGTCCGGAACATCCTCACGAGGCCCAGAATCCGGAGCCGCTGGACCTGGCGGCGCTGAACCGGAAGAACAAGAGGACGCTCTGAGATGCAGGGAAGCGAGCAGGAAACCGAGGAGCGGCAAACCGAGGAGCGGCAAACCGTTCTCGGCGAGGCGCTGGCGGCGGCCCGGGCGGCGGCCGACGCGGAGGCGTCTCCGCCCCGGGAGGAGGGCGTTGCCGCCGAGGAGCCCGAGCGGCCTCGGCTCGACGCGCTCGGCCGGGTCTACGCGACCGGCAAGCGCAAGAACGCGGTGGCCCGCGTGTGGCTCAAGCGCGGCTCGGGGCAGGTCGTGGTCAACGGCAGGCCCGGTCCCGAATACTTCGCCCGGCCGGTGCTGCAGATGATCATCGGCCAGCCCTTCCAGGCCGTCAACCGCGGCGCGATCTTCGACGTCTGGTGCACGGTCAAGGGCGGAGGGCTGTCGGGCCAGGCGGGCGCCGTGCGCCACGGGATCTCCAAGGCGCTCACGCTGATCGAGCCGGACCTTCGCCCCGCCCTCAAGAAGGGCAAGTTCCTGACCCGGGATTCCCGCATCGTCGAGCGCAAGAAGTACGGCAAGCGCAAGGCGCGGCGCAGCTTCCAGTTCTCGAAGCGGTAGGCGCGGCGCGACCGCCCGCGGCTTTCGGCGCGGGGCCTTCCTTCCGCGCGGACCGGCGGCGCGGCGACGCCGGGACGCTTCACCGGGGCATGGCATCGTGGCACGGAAGAACATCGTTCGCATCGCCCTTCTCGGCGCGACCGGCTACACCGGATCCGAGCTGCTGCGGCTCCTGACCGCCCATCCGCAGGTCGAGATCGCGGCGGCGACGGCGGACCGGCATGCGGGAAAGGACATTTCCGAGGTCTTTCCGCAGTTCTCGGGTCTCGGCGTTCCGCCCCTGACGCGCATCGAGGACCAGGACTGGTCGGCCGTCGACGCCGTGTTCTGCTGCCTGCCGCACGGAACGACGCAGGAGGTCGTCGCCGCCCTGCCGGGCCATCTCAGGATCCTGGACCTGTCCGCGGACTTCAGGCTGCGGGATCCCGCCGTCTTCGCCGAGTGGTACGGGCACGCGCATCTCGCGCCGGGTCTGCAGGGCGAGGCGGTCTACGGGCTGACCGAGCGGGCGCGCGCGGCGATCGCGTCGGCGAGGCTGGTGGCGTGTCCCGGATGCTATCCGACGTCCGCCATCCTGCCGCTTGCGCCGCTGCTCGAGGCGGGAGCGATCGACCCCGCCGACGGCATCATCGTCGATTCCAAGTCGGGGGTGAGCGGCGCGGGGCGCGCGCTCAGGGAAGCCAGCCTGTTCGCGGAGGTTGCCGAGGGCGTTCACGCCTACGGCGTGGGGCGCCACCGCCACGCTCCGGAGATCGAGCAGGAACTGTCGGCCGCGGCGGGGCAGGGGGTGACGGTGAGTTTCACGCCGCACCTGATTCCGATGAACCGGGGCATCCTGTCGACGGTCTACGTCAGGCTCGCGCCCGGCGTCGAGGTCGCGGCGCTCCGGGAGACGCTTGCCGGAGCCTACGACGGCGAGCCCTTCGTGCGGACCGTGCCGGAGGGGGTTTTGCCGGCGACCCGTCACGTCCGGGGTTCCAACCTGGCCCTGATCGGCGTTTTCGCCGACCGCCTGCCGGGGCGGGCGATCCTGGTCTCGGTGCTCGACAATCTCGTCAAGGGCGCGTCGGGACAGGCGCTGCAGAACATGAACCTGATGTTCGGCCTGCCCGAGACCGCCGGTCTCGGGCATCGGCCGCTGCACCCGTGACGGCCGCGCGGCAGGAGGGGGCGCGACCGTGATCCGGCATCGGGGCACCGTGCTTCCCTATCTCGACAAGCGGCCGAGAATCGCCGACGACGCGTTCATCGCTCCCGGCGCCTGCGTGATCGGCGACGTCGAGATCGGGGCCGGCTCCTCGGTCTGGTTCAACGCCGTCCTGCGCGGCGACGACCGGCCCATTCGCGTCGGCGAGCGCGTCAACATCCAGGACGGCACCGTCGTCCACGTCCACACGCGCTACCAGGGAACCTACATCGGCGACAACGTCACGATCGGCCACATGGCGCTGCTGCACGCCTGCAACATCCACAGCGGCGCCTTCGTCGGCATGGGGGCCGTCGCGCTCGACGGCAGCACGGTGGAAACCGGCGCCATGCTCGCGGCGGGCGCCCTGCTCACGCCGGGCAAGACCGTCAGGTCGGGAGAGCTGTGGGCCGGACGCCCGGCGCGTTTCATGCGCGCGCTGTCCGAGGAGGAGATCGCCGGCTTCGAATGGTCGTTTGACTCCTATGCCGAACGGGCGCAGGAATACCGGACCGGATGCGCGGCGCCGCCCGGGGGGCGGCCCGAACGGAAAAGGGGGAGGCCATGAGTCGCGTGCAGGAACTCGACGACGGGGAACTCGGGGATCTCAAGGCGCTGTTCGGGCCCGTGGTCGAACGGCTCGGTTTCGTGCCGAACTCGCAGCGCGTCATGGCGCGCAAGCCCGAGCTGCTGGAGGGTTTCGTGGCCCTCAGCAAGGCCGTCAACAGCCAGACGGAGCGGTCCGTTCCGGCGTCGCTCAAGTACATGATCGCCAACGCCGCCAGCCTCGCGGCCGGCTGCATGTACTGCGCGGCCCACACCGGCGGCGGAACCAGCCGCGCGGGGGTCGAGGACGCGAAGATCGCCGCGATCTGGGACTTCGAGAAAAGCGACCTGTTCAGCGAGGCCGAGAGGTCCGCGCTCCGTTTCGCCCAGGCTGCGGCGTCGGTGCCGAACATGGTCGGCGACGCGGATTTCGAGGATCTGCGCGAGCACTACACCGACTACCAGATCGTCGAGATCGTGGGCGTCATCTCGCTGTTCGGCTTCCTCAACCGCTGGAACGACACCATGGCGACGACGCTGGAGCCGGAGCCGATCGAGTTCGCCGAGCGCACGATCCGGTCCCGGGGATGGGACGGCGGCAAGCACGTGGCGGACCGGGTCGAAGCCGCCGAGTAGCGGGTCCGCCCGGTCCGTCCGCGACAGCAGGTGGAGAGACAATTTGGCCAAGGAAGATTTCATGGAGTTTTCCGGACAGGTGGTGGAGCTGCTGCCCAACGCGATGTTCCGGGTGAAACTCGACAACGAGCACGAAGTGCTGGCCCACACTTCCGGCAAGATGCGCAAGAACCGCATTCGCGTTCTTGCGGGCGACAGGGTGAACGTCGAAATGACGCCCTACGATCTCACCAAGGGTCGGATCACGTTCCGTTTCAAGTAGGGCCATGGCTTCCGGACGCCTGGTGCTCGCGTCTGCGTCATCGCGTCGCCGCGCGCTTCTGGCCCAGATCGGGATCGTTCCCGACGCCGTCATTCCCTCCGAGATCGACGAGACCCCCGGCAAGGGGGAGCTGGCCGGGCCGCTCGCCCGCCGGCTTGCCGACGCCAAGGCGGACGCGGTCGTGCCCGCGGCCCCGGACGCCTTCGTGCTGGCGGCGGACACGGTCGTGGCGCTGGGGCGCCGCATCCTGGACAAGCCCGCCGACGCGGACCAGGCAAGGCGCTTTCTCGGCATGCTGTCGGGCCGGAGACACGGCGTGTACGGCGGCGTGACGGTCGTCGCCCCGGACGGCCGCCGGGCCCGGCGGCTGGTCCGGACCGTGGTCGCGTTCAAGCGTCTGGAAGCCCCGGAGATCGAGAGCTACGTGACCGGCGGCGAGTGGCGCGGCAAGGCCGGAGGCTATTCCGTGCAGGGCAGGGCGGGCGCCTTCGTGCGGTTCGTCAACGGCTCCTATCCCAATGTCGTGGGGCTGCCCCTCTACGAGACGGCGTGTCTTCTCGGGGGGCTGGGGTTCGGAAAAGACCGGGTTCCGCAACCGGAGCCGACGGTCCGGTGCCGAGAGAGCTCTTCATAAGCGTCGCGCCGGCGGAAATCCGCTCGGCTCTGGTCGACGACGGCGCCGTTGTCGAGGTCTCGGTCGACCGCCACGGTGACGCCAGCGTCGTCGGCAACATCTATCTCGGCCGCGTCGAGCGCGTCATGCACGCCATGGGCGCCGCGTTCGTCGACATCGGCCTCGAGCGGTCGGGCTTTCTCGTTCTCGACGAGGGACGGAACGGCGGCGGAACGTCCCCGCACGAGGGCGAGGCCGTGCTCGTGATGGCGGTCAAGGATCCGGCCGGGCGCAAGGGCGCCCAGCTGTCGCGGCGCCTGTCGCTGCCGGCGCGCCGTCTGGCCTACCTGCCCGGCGGGGGCGGAGTCTCGGTGTCGCGCAGGATCCTCGACGGCGCCGAGCGCGAACGGCTGACCGGCCTCGTGGACGAGATCCGCGGGCCCGAGGAGGGGATCGTCCTGCGCACCGCCGCGGCCGGAGCTTCCCGCGAGGAACTGGAAGGCGACCTCCGGGAGCTCCGGACGGAGTGGAAAACCGTCCGCGCGGCGTCGGAAACGGCCCGCGCCCCGGCCTGTCTCCATTCCGAGAGCGATCCGCTGGCAAGGATCCTGCGCGACCACGCGCCCGACCGCGTCGACCGCGTGGTCGTCGACGACGGCAAGGTCGCCGACGCGGTGCGCCGCCACGGCGAAGCCGTGCGGGCGCGGGAGCGCGTGGAGCTGCGCGCGTCCGGCGGCGACCTGTTCGAGAGCGCGGGCATAGCGGCGCAGATCGAGGAGGCCGGCGAACGGCGCGTGAGGCTTCCCTCGGGCGCGGGCCTGGTGATCGAGAGCACCGAGGCCCTGACCGCCATCGACGTGAACTCGGGCTCGTCCGGGAGCGGCCGCGACCCCGAACGGTCCGCCTTCGAGGTCAACCGCGAGGCGGCGGCGGAAGCGTTCCGCCAGATCCGGCTGCGGAATCTCTCGGGCCTGATCGTGATCGATTTCATCGGCATGGAGAAGGCCGATCACTGGAACGAAATCGTGGGCGTTCTCGAAACGGCCGCGGCGCGCGACCGCAATCCGACCCGCGTGCTCGGGCGCACGAGATCGGGACTCGTGGAGCTGGTGCGCCGCCGCCGCCGCCGCGCGCTCTCGCAACTGATGACGCAGCCCTGCCCGGCCTGCCGGGGCGGCGGGCGCACGATGTCCGCGGACGCCGCCGGCGCCGAGGTTCTGCGCGCGCTTCGGCACGGGACGCTGCCGGCGGGCGGCGTCATGGTGCATGTCGCCCCGGAAGTCGCGGCGGTGCTCGGCGGCCGCTACGCGGACGCCCTTCGCGGCCTGGCGGTCGGCATGGCGCGGCGCATCGAGATCCACGCCGAGGCGGAGTTCGAGACTCACCGGTACGAGTTCGCTCCCGGATAGGAGGGGGAACCGCATGCCGACGGGCGTCTGTCCGGTCTGCGAGCGTCCGGGTTCGCCGAAGCACCGGCCCTTCTGCTCGAGACGGTGCGCCGACATCGATCTCGGGCGCTGGTTCAGTGGAGCCTACGCCATCGCGGCGAGTCCGGATGACGAGGATGTCGGGCCGCTGGAGGCCGGGGAACCGGCGGGCGGGCACGACGGTTCCGGACGGCCCTGATCGGGGTTCCCGCACGCCGCCTCGTCCGATGCGAAGTCCCCGCAACTGCTTGATGCAACCATGATTCAGACACTCAGGACGTGCCCTGTGGAAACTCATCCACGATGCGCCGGACTGCCTTGACGACCTCTTCCGCTGCCTTCCGCTCCAACCCGAGTCGCTCGAGAGCCTGCTCCAGTTCCTTGACGATCCTGCGGGAATCTCTTGCCTCGGCATGTCTCCGGAAGAAAGCGATCCAGTGCTCGGCCGGAATGCCGGCTATTTCCTGCGTGATCATGGTTTCGGTGTACTTGCTCATCAACTGGTCGATCCGAGCCACTCTCCCGAAGTTCTTCCCGGGATCACGAACCGGTTGGGAAACGATCCTTGATTTCGGCGACGGATAAGGACTCACCGGATCGGCGGGGCGATTCACTTTCCGTTCGGAAGGACCGTCTCTCGTTCTCCTGCCGTTTTCCCACCACCAATCGCGATATTGGGCAACGTACCGCGCCTGCTCGATATAAGGCGCGTGCACGACCGGGGGCCCCGACAGGACATGTTCGAGATGCCAGGGAACCACAGCAAGCAGGTCTTGCGGAGCGCAGGCGTCCGGTGACACCGCATAGCGAAAGCTTGGCTCCCCCTCCCTGGAGAGCAGGTACCAGCCCTTGAGTTCGATGCCGAGGACGGGACTTGCCCCTGAATCGACCAGTCGCACATCGGGAAACGTCTGCGCGGATCGAACGAAAGCGTGACCCTGCAGGGAACCGTCCGGATCCCAGACATGCCGCAGTCGATTGAGCGTGTCGACAACCTGCACCTCGATCGTGTTGCCCATGACCGCGTTCAGGCTGAACAGGTCGCCGGCGTGGAGGCCGTCGATCCTGGTGGTGGTGCGAAAATGGACGGGAATGGCGCCAAGCGCTTCCGTGACACCGCGTACGAGAATCCCCTTCGCGTCCCTCGTCGCGAACTGATGACGCACGGGTTGGCCGGTCGACTGCTGCGGAGCCTGAAAGCCCGGGCGGTCGCCGGTGCCTTGCCGGCGCGCGGGACGTGAGGACTTCATGCCGCCTCGATCAGGTGATCGGCGAGAGTTCCGTCGAGTCTCTCCTTCGCGAGCGCTCCGAAATCCGGGTCGGGTTCTGCGGCGAACGCCCTGCGGCCGAGCTGGATCGCGGCGACAGAGGCTGAACAGAGACCTCCGAACGGCTCCCATACGGCATCGCCCTCGCGGGAAACCGCCTCGAGAATCCGGCGCATGAACAGAACCGGCTTCTGGTTCAGGTGCGTGGCCGCATTTCGGCCCGGCCTGTGCACCCTTGGCGCGGAACGCCTGCCACCGCCACGATAGCGTTCGGAACCGTTCAGCGGGGGATGTGACCAGACATTGGTCACCCCGTGCCGATGATTCCAGGGATGGCGCAGTCTCGCCCATTCCACGCCGGTGACGGGCCTTCGGCCGTCGAGCGAATAGTAGGGGCGACCGTCGGGATCACCGTGCCCGTTGGCGTACGCCACCAAGCGTTCCATCGCCTCGGCGGGCGGGAAGTACCACAACCAGTCCTGCGTGAGGTACTTGCGGGTGGCGGCGTTGCGCACTTCGCAGGCAGCGTTGGCCGCGTGGAGCGGCAGGCCGGTCCTGACCCACTCGGAGCGCAACCACTGCTGAGCGGACAGCGTTCGTTCGCCGACCGCGAACTCCAGGCGCCGACGATAGAAGACGCAGATCTCGGTCACCGTTGGCAAACGTCGAATCGTGTCTCCGTTGACGTTTCCCGCAACGTGAGCGATTCCCTTGTTCCAGATGATCGCCTGCACATATTCCCAACCGCCCCGGTCCAGCAGCGGGTGCACCGTCGCCCAGCCGATCTCGGTGTTCCAGAACCACAGGGTCGTGGCGGGGTGTGCTTTCTGCGCCCAAGCGTCGACATGCGGTCCGTACCAGTCCCGCAGACCGTCCGGGGTTCGCGGATCCCCCGGAAAGCCCCCGACCCCGTAAGCGCCGTCGGAAACGATCACGTCGGGAGCAGGCCATTTCGCGTAAACCTCTTCCGCCGATCCCAAGTGCAAAGCCGCACTTCCCCGGTCCCGTCCGTCAACGATCATGTCTGCCATGTCCCTCAGTCCCTTTCTCGTGGACAAGAATACTGGTCATGAGAACGAATCGCCAACCGTTCCATTGCCCGCGGCAGGACTGTTCCACGCCGGCCGGGCATCCGCCCCAGGCCGGGTCGGGGTTTCCGTCCGTACCGTCACGGCGGTCTGCGGGCTTCGAGGGCGCCGCCAGTCGGCCGGATCCGGTTCGGATCCGCCTGCCGTGCGGTCGAGGGCGCATCCATCAGGTCCGAACCGGCACGCAGAGGGGGAAATGCGCTCCCGAACGACCCGTCGGACAGGCCGGTTCACCGGTTGCCGGAGAAAACGAGCTGTGCGCCCGTAAGGCCGGCGCTTGCCTCTCTGGGCCGCAGACCGTATGATGACGGCCGTTCGCGCCCCGCGGGGCGCATGCGGATGCCCAGGTAGCTCAGTTGGTAGAGCATCGCACTGAAAATGCGGGTGTCGGTGGTTCGATTCCGCCCCTGGGCACCATTCTCCATCCAAAGGAAGCCGCTGGATTGACGCGCCGTCCGCGGCGTCGTCCGGCCGGGGCTATTTCGCGGCGTGCCGGGAGAGCGCGTTCCAGACCGCGTTCGGGGTCAGGGGCATGTCGAGATCCTCGACGCCGAACGGCGCGAGCGCGTCGAGGGCGGCGCTGACGACGGCCGCGGGCGCGCCGATCGACCCCGACTCGCCGCATCCCTTGGCGCCCAGCGGGTTGTGGGTGCAGGGACTGGATTCGTCGAGCAGCCCCTCGAAATTCACCAGGTCGTCGGCCCGCGGCACGCAGTAGTCCGAGAACGATCCCGACAGTAGCTGCCCCGATCCCTGATCGTAGACGCAGCGTTCCGCGATGGCCTGTCCGATGCCCTGCGCCAGCCCGCCGTGGATCTGGCCGTGCACGATCACGGGATTGATCACCGTCCCGATGTCGTCGACGGTGAGATAGTTCCGGATCTCGATCGCGCCGGTCTCGGGGTCGATCTCGAGTTCGCAGAGATGGCCGCCGTTGGAATAGGCGAAGTTCGGCGGATCGTAGAACGCGCTCTCGCTGAGGCCGGGCTCGACGCCGTCGGGGAGAGCGTGGCCGAGATTGGCGGCTTCGGCGACCTTGGAGAAGGTCACCTGCCGGTCGGTGCCGGCGACCAGGAAGGCGCCGTCGGCGAAAACGACGTCCCCGGGATCCGCCTCGAGCAGGCCCGAGGCGACCAGCCGCCCCTTGGCGACGATCTTTTCCGCGGCCGAGGAGATCGCCGATCCGCCGACGGCGATGGACCGCGAGCCGAAGGTGCCGGTGCCCATCGGCACGACGCCGGTGTCGCCCTCGACGACTTCGACCGAGGACAGCGGCACGCCGAGCCGGTCCGCGAGGATCTGCGCGTAGGTCGTCTCGTGGCCCTGCCCGTGATTGTGCGTTCCGGCCAGCACCTGGACGCCGCCGTCGCCGGCCACGCGGATCTCCGCGCTCTCGAAGAAACCGACCCGGGCGCCGAGCGCGCCCGCCAGGCGCGAGGGCGCGACGCCCGAGGTTTCCACGAACATGCACAGGCCGACGCCGCGGAGCATGCCGCGGGCCGCGGCCTCGTCGCGCCGCGCCGCGAAGCCCTTCCAGTCTCCGGCCTCGAGAAGCGTGTCGAGGATTCCCGGGAAGTTTCCGGAGTCGTAGACCGGGCCGACCGGGGTGCTGTAGGGCATGGCGTCGGCGGGAACCAGGTTCCTGCGCCGGATCTCGGCCCGGTCGAGGCCGCTGGCCCGCGCCGCCCGGTCCGCGAGGCGCTCGAGAACGTAGCAGGCCTCCGGACGCCCGGCGCCCCGGTAGGCGTCGACCGGCACCGTGTTGGTGAGGGCGCCGGTGACGTTCACGCGGACCGCCGGGGTGCCGTAGACGCCCGCCAGCAACGCCGAGTAGATCGCGCCGGGGATCGCGGCGCCGAAGGTCGAGACGTAGGCCCCAACATTCGCGACCGTGCTGACCTCGAGCCCGACGAACCGGCCGTCCCGGTCCATGCCCAGGGTCGCCCTGGTGGCGTGGTCGCGCGCCTGGGTATCCGTGCAGAACGCCTCGGAGCGGCCGGAGATCCACCGCACCGGGACTTCGAGACGCCGGGCGGCCCACACCAGAACCGTCTCCTCGGGATAGTGCTTGCCCTTCGTTCCGAAGCCGCCGCCGACGTCCGGCGCGATCACGCGGAGCTCCTGCGTCCGCAGCGCCAGCGCCTCGCACACCGACCGGCGGACCAGGTGCGGCGCCTGCGTGGCGTCGTGAAGCGTCGTGACGCCCGACGCCGCGTCGTGGGACGCGAGGCAGGCGCGCGCCTCGAGCGCCCCGCAGGCTAGACGGTTGTTGCGAAGCTCGATCTCGACCACGTGTTCGGCCGCCTCGATCGCGGCCCGGGCCCTGCCGGCGTCTCCCCGGCCCCAGGTGAACAGGCGGTTGCCGGGAACCTCGGCATGGATCCGCGGCGCGTCGTCGGCGAGCGCCGCCGGGGCGTCGGTGACCGCGGGAAGCGGCGCGTAGGACACCCGCACGGCCGCGGCCGCGTCCCGGGCCTGTTCCTCGGTCGCCGCCACGACCAGCGCCACGGGTTCCCCGACATGGCGCACGCGGCCGCGTGCGAGCGGCCAGCGCGGGGGGACCGGCATGGTTCCGCCGTCCGAATCCTGCATGATCCACATGCAGGGCATGGGGCGAACGCCGTCGGCCGCCATGTCCTCGCCCGTGAGGCAGGCGACGACGCCGGGCATGCCGGCGGCTTCGGCGACGTCGACGGACTCGATTTCGGCGTGGCCGTGCGGGGAGCGGACGAACGCCGCCTGACGCTGGCCCGGAAGAGCGAGGTCGGCCACGAAGCGGCCCTGTCCGCGCAGGAACCGCTCGTCCTCCCTGCGCGGGACGGCGCGGCCGATGCCCTCGCCGCCGGGCGGCGGCGAGCCGGAACCGCGACCGGGCCGGGCGTTCGGGACGGCGGCGGACATGGGTCAGGCCCCGTCGCGACGGATCGCCGCGCACAGCGCGAGAAGCGCCTCGTCGGTCCCCGGCGGGCCGAGCAGCGAGATTCCGAGAGGGGTCTCGCGCGACGCCAGGGGAAGCGAGATCTGGGGAAAGCCCGAAAGGCCCGCGGGGCATGTCAGGCCCATGGTTCGGGACCGGAAGGCGTCCACTTCGGCGGCGCCGGCGCCGCGTTTCGGACTGCAGGGCGCGGTGGGCAGCAGAATCAGCGAACCGCCGTCCCCGAGGAGGCCGGCGAGCCGCGCGCGGGCGGCGTCGCGCGTCGGCTGGTGTTCGTCGCGGTGCCGTCCGTCGAGCGCGGCGGCGAAGGCGAAGCGCTCCTTCACGCCGGGTCCGAACCTCGGGCGGTGGCGCTCGATCCATTCGCCGTGGGTTTTCCAGATCTCGAGGGCCTGCAGGTGGCGGAAGGCCTCGAACCACCGGTCCAGCCCGTCTTCGGCGATCGTCGCGGCTTCGGTTTCGAGACCGAGTCTCCGGGCGAGGAGGTTCGCGGCGGCTTCGCATGCGCGGCGTTCGTCTTCCGGCAGCCGCGCGAAGGCGTCTTCGGCGAAAAGGAGCCGTTCGGGAGACAGCGGTCTGGCGTCGCCTCCCAGAAGCGCTCCGCCGACCGAGGCGAACAGCGCGGCGTCGCGGGCGAACCAGCCCACCACGTCGAACGAGGCGGCGAGCGGCACCACCCCGTCGCCGGCAACCCGGCCGTGGGTCGGCCTGATGCCGAGGAGGCCGGCGAAGCTCGCGGGGCAGCGCACCGAGCCGCCGCAATCCGTTCCCAGCGCGAAATCCACGAGACCGCCGGCCACCGCCGCCGCCGACCCCGACGACGACCCGCCGACGGAATGGTCCGGGGCGGCCGGATTGACCGGGCTGCCGTAGTGGGAGTTGTCGCCGGCGAGGCTGTAGCACATCTCGTCGCACACCGTCTTGCCGGCAAGCGACGCGCCCGCGTCGAGAGCGAGCGCCACCGCGGCGGCGTGGGCGGTTGCGGGGGGATGGGTCTCGCGCCAGACGGGCTGGCCGTTGCCGGTGCGGAAGCCGGCCACGTCGAAGACGTCCTTGGCGGCGAACGCGGTTCCCGAAAGCGCCCCTTCCGGAGCGCCGGAAACGGCCGCGGGCGGACCGGGCAGAAAGGCGCCGAAAGCGTCAGCCATCCCCCGCCCGCCTCCGCCCGGCGCGGCCCTAAAGACCGAGTTCGCGCCGAGAGTTCCCCTCGAACATCGCCCGGCGGTCCTCGTCGCTGCAACGGAGATTGCCGATGACCTCGATGGTCGAGCGGATGAGGCGCGCGCCGCCCTCCTCGTCGTAGGGGCAGTCGGTCGCGAAGAACGAGTGGCCGGCACCGAAGAAATCGAGCCCGGCCTGGCTCGCCGCCTGGGCGCCGAACATCGCGGTGTCACCGAAGTAGTCCTTGAAGTACTCCACCAGCGGCTTCCTGAGCACGTCGCGGAACGACCGTCCGCCGCCCATGTCGGCGTTGCGGCTCTCCCAGCTGGGCGAGAACCGCCCCTCGGCGTGGGGCGCGTAGGCGCCCCAGTGATGGCAGATGATCCTGAGACCGGGGATCTCGTCGAACATTCCCGAGCACACGATCCGGGCCATGGCCGCGCTCGTCTCGTAGGCCCAGCCGAAGCCCCAGAAGATCTCGTGGAAGGAGCGGTCCTCGGTCAGGTAGTCGGGATGGGTGGGCGGACGGGTCGGATGCAGCCAGATCACCTTTCCGCGTTCGGCGATCTTCGCGAAGACGTCGCGGAACTCCGGCTGGTCGAGCGCCCGGTTGTTCACGTTGGAGAACAGCTGGAAGCCGACCGCGCCGAGCTCGTCGATGGCGCGGTCGATCTCGGCGAGCGAGGCCTCGGTGTTGTTCATCGGAAGCGACGCGATGAACCACGGCATGCGGTCGGCGCGCTCGCGGCAGATGCGCGCCATCCCGTCGTTGGCCATGCGGGTGAGCCCCGGGCTCTCCTCCGGACCGGCGATGGCGTCGACGGGCGGCTGCGACATGGAGATGATCTGCCGGTAGTCGTCGAACTCCTCGAGCATGCGCTCCCGCGCGTCCATGTCGTGGATGGTCCGGATGGCCTTCCACCGCTTGACGGCGGCGTCGGGCATCAGCCCTTCGACCCGCTCGAAGAACTCGGGCGGAAAGACGTGGTTGAAGACGTCGATCTTCATCTCGGCGGTTCCCTGCGGGGAGGCGGGATCCGGGGTCAGCCGGCCGCCTCGTGCGGACCCCAGGCGCGCCGGGTCGCGGGGCGCGCCTCTATGGCGTCGTGCCACCGCCGCACGTTGGGGAACCCGTCGAGGCCGATTCCGTCGACGCCGTGGATGTGGACGTCGGGATAGCAGGTGATGTCGGCGATCGAGAAATCCCCCGCGAGGTGCTCGGTCTCCCCGAGCCGGCGGTCGAGCACGCCGAGGAGATCCCGCAGCGTGGCCTCGTAGTGCCTCTTCGCCGGCGGCACCTCCTCGCCGAAGCGGAGGAAGAACAGCCCGTACTGCTGGGCGAGGGTGGTGAAGGTCGCCGAACCGAAGATGAACCACTGGTCGACCGCGATCCGCTTGAGAGGATCGTCCGGATAGAGCGCGGGTGCCGCCTTCTCCGCGAGGTACTTGAGGATGGCGCCGGACTCGCAGAGCGTGATCCGCTGTCCGCCGGGCCCGTCGGAATCGACGATCGCGGGGATCTTGTGCGCCGGGCTGATCTTCATGAACTCCGGATCGTGCTGCTCGCGTCTGGTCAGGTCGACCGGCCGGATGACGTGCTCGACCCCGCTCTCCTCGACCATCTGCCGCGCCTTGTAGCCGTTGTCCGTCGTCCAGAAATAGAGTTCCAGCATCCGTTCCTCCGAATTGCGGCGGGAATCCCGGCGGCGGAGCGACCGTCGCCGGAGGGCATTGTCCCAGATCGGGCGCGGGCGGTAAAGGAGAGGCCGCGCGCCGCGGCCGGGGTTGAACGGCCTGCGGCGCCTGATAGTTTGGCGGGCGCGGGAACTTCCCCGCACGGCAGCGACTTTCCGGGGCATGTCCATGGATCCGACCGCCGCGAGCGTCCTGGAGTTCTGGTTCGGCACCACCGACATCCGCGCCGGGATCGAGCGCCGTCCGGAGTGGTTCAAGACGACGCCCGAATTCGACGCCCCCCTGGCGCGGGACTTCTCGGAGGTGCACGAGCGCGCGGCGCGGGGCGAGCTCGACTCCTTCCGCGAGGATCCCGCCGAGTGTCTCGCGCTCATCGTCGTGCTCGACCAGTTCTCCCGCAATCTCCACCGGGGCACGCCGCGCGCCTACGCCTGCGACGAGAAGGCCCTCGGCCTCGCCGCCCTGGCGCTCAGGCGCGGCCACGACCGGGGCTACGGCCGTTTTCCCAGGGTCTTCGCCTACCTGCCGTTCGAGCACAGCGAGAATCCGGCCGATCAGGACCGGTCGGTCGAGCTGTTTTCCGCGCTGGGAGACGAACGCTCGACCGAGTCCGCCGTCGCGCATCGCGACGTCATCCGGCGGTTCGGCCGGTTCCCGCACCGCAACGCCGTTCTCGGGCGCGCGAACACCCCGGAAGAGGAGAAGTACCTCGAGAACCCACCCCGATGGGGCATGACCGCGGCCCAGGCCGCCGATCTCGAGGCGCGCGGAGCGGCGGCCTGAGCGCCGCCTCTCAGGCGAGAGAGGCCCGCAGTTCGGTCTTCAGCACCTTTCCGTAGTCGTTCTTCGGCAGCTCCTTCAGGAAACGGTAGGCTCTCGGACGCTTGAAGCGCGCGATGTGCTCGAGGCAGAGCCGGTCGAGCTCGGCTTCCCGCACCGCGGCGCCGGGCCCGGCGACGACGAACGCGACGACCTCCTCGCCCCATTCCCGGTGGGGCCTGCCGACGACGGAGGCCTCGATCACGCCGTCGTGGCGGAGCAGCACCTCCTCGACCTCGCGGGGATAGACGTTGGATCCGCCCGAGATGATCATGTCCCTGGAACGGTCCATGAGGGTGAGGAAGCCGTCCTCGTCGAGCGCGCCGATGTCGCCGGTGCGGAGCCAGCCCTCCCGCAGCGTCTCGGCGGTCGCGCCGTCGTTCCGGAAATACCCCTGCATGACCACGTTCCCGCGCACCGCGATCTCCCCCGCCTCTCCGGGGCCGAGGTCGCCGCCCCGTTCGTCGACGACGCGCACCTCGACGCCGGCCTGGGCGCGGCCGACCGAGGACAGGCGCTCGCGGTGACGCGGGTGGCGGGAGTCGGCATGGTGCTCCCGGGACAGCGACGTGATGGTCATCGGGGCCTCGCCCTGGCCGTAGATCTGGACGAGGCGGGGGCCGAGCACGTCGAGCGCGCGGAGAACGTCCTCGAGATACATGGGAGCGCCGCCGTAGACGACGGTCTTGAGGTTCTCGAGGTCGGCTTCGGCGATGCCCGGGGCGCGGATCATCCGGACCAGCATGGTGGGCGCGAGAAAGAACGTGGCGCCGGGCCAGCGGGCGATCAGGTCGAGGCACTCCTGCGGGTCGAAGCCGCGGGAGGCGGGAACGACCTGGCAGGCGCCGCGTTCGACATGCGGCAGCAGGTAGAGGCCGGAGCCGTGGCTCATCGGCGCCGCGTGGACGATGCAGTCTTCCGGCTCGATGCCGTCGACGCTCGCGAAATAGGCCGCGTTCATGGCGCGCAGGTTGCCGTGGCTCAGCATCGCGCCCTTGGGGCGGCCGGTGGTGCCCGAGGTGTAGAACAGCCACGCCAGCGTTTCGGACCGGACCTCCTCGACCGCCGGCGCCGGCGCCGCGAGGAGGCTGTCCGGGACGCCGGCGCCGCAGCGGACGATGCGCGCCGGGACGGCGTCCGCGATCCCGGCGAAGCCCTCCGCCAGCTCGTCGCCGACGAAGCAGACCCGCGCCCCGGCGTCGTTCAGGATCCATGCGAACTCCCGCGGGTGCAGCCGGGCGTTCATCGGCAGCGCGACGCACCCCGCATGCCATGCGGCGAACAGGATCTCCGAACAGGCGGGGCTGTTGGCCATGGCGAGCGCGACGATGTCGCCGCGCTCGAGGCCGAGCGTGGCGCGAAGCGCCCCGGCCAGCCGCGCCGAGCGCTCGGCGTGCTCGCGGTAGGTCGCGGCGACGTTCGCGCCGAGGGCAAGGGCGGGGGAGTCGGGCCGGCGCTCCGCCGACCGGACCAGGAGGTGCGCGAGGTTCACGTCCCCGCGGGCGCCGGTCAGCGCACGGCCTCGAGAACGGACGCGTAGTTCGCCACCGCGGAACCGCCCATGTTGAAGACTCCGGCGAGCCCGGCGTCCGGGATCTGGAGCGCCCCGGCCTCGCCGCGCGTCTGCATCGCGGCCATGACGTGCATGGAAACGCCGGTCGCCCCGATCGGATGGCCCTTGGACTTGAGGCCGCCGGAGGGGTTGACGGGCAGCCTGCCGCCCTTCTCGGCGCGGCCTTCGGCGACCGCGTCCGCGCCGCCGCCTTCCTCGGCGAGTCCCATGGCCTCGTAGATCAGCAGTTCGGCGATGGTGAAGCAGTCGTGGACCTCCGCGACGTCGAGGTCGTCGACCGTGACGCCGGCCTGCCGGTAGGCGTCCCGCCAGGCCTTCGCCGGGCCCTCGAACCGGGTCACGTCGCGGCGCGACATCGGCAGGTAGTCGTTGACCTGGGCCGCGGCGCGGAACAGCACGGCCTTGTTCATCGCCATGGCCGTCCCGACGTCGGCGAGAACGACGGCCGCGGCGCCGTCGGTGACCGGCGAGCAGTCCGAGCGCTTGAGCGGTCCGGAGATGACGGGATTCTTGTCGGACGGCCGACGGCAGAACTCGTAGCCGAGATCCTTCTGGAAATGGGCAAGCGGGTTGACCGCGCCGTTCGCGTGGTTCTTGGCGGCGATGCGCGCGAGCGCGTCGGTCTGGTCGCCGTGCTTCTGGAAGTAGCTCTCGGCGATCCGGGCGAAGACGTCGACGAAGGAGCCGTGCGCGCCGCCTTCCTCCCTGATGTAGCAGGCCCTGGAGAGAAGCCCGCCCACCGCCTCGCCCGCGACCTCGGTCATCTTCTCGACGCCGACGCACAGCACGAGGCGCGCCTTGCCGGCGGCGATGGCGTTCAGGCCCTGGAAGATCGCGGCGCTTCCGGTCGCGCAGGCGTTCTCGACCCGCGTCACCGGCTTGAAGCGCAGATCCGGATGAAGCTGGAGAACCAGGGAAGCGGGGAAATCCTGCTCGACGAAGCCGCCGTTGAAATGGCCGAGGTAGATCTCGTCGATGTCGGCCGGCGCGACGCCCGCATCCTCGAGCGCGCCGCCGGCGACGTCGGTGACCAGGGTCTCGACGTCCACGCCTTCGTGCCTGCCGAACTTGCTGTGGGCCCAGCCCACGATGCAGCCTGTCATGGAGATCTCCGTTCCCTCGATGCGCGCCGGAGTGTGCCACGGGCGGCACGGCGGTCAAGACCTTCCGTCCGCCGGTCCGGTCCGCCGGGGCGCCGCGGGCACGGCGTCCCGGCCGCGGTCCCGGTCCGCATCCGCGCGCGGTTCGCGAGCATGCGCGGGCCGGTCCTGCCGCCGGTTGGAGGCGGCGGAACTTTGCATTTCCCGGCGGCGCGTGGCATTTCCGGGACGTCGGACGGGAGAGAAGCGCCATGGGAAGACTCGAAGGGAAGACGGCGATCGTCACCGGCGCCGCGCAGGGGATCGGCGCGGCCTACGCGCGGGCGCTTGCGGAGGAGGGCGCCAACGTCGCGGTCGTCGACGTGCTGGACGGATCCGCGGTCGCGGAGGCCGTGTCGGGCGCCGTGCCGGGCGCCGGGGTCGCCGCGTTCCAGTGCGACGTCAGCGACGAGGCGGCGACGCTCGGGCTCGTCGACGCCGTCGTCGGGAAATTCGGCCGGCTGGACATCCTGGTCAACAACGCCGCCGTGTTCGGCGCCCTGAAGCCGCAGCCCTTCGACGAGATCGACATGGAGCTGTGGGACCGCGTGCAGGCGGTCAACGTGCGGGGGATGCTGCTGATGTGCCGCGCCGCGGTGCGCGACTTCCGCCGCCGCAAGTACGGCAAGATCGTCAACATCGGTTCCGACACGATTCTCAAGGCCATTCCCGACATGTCCCATTACGTCACCTCGAAGGGCGCGGTGTTTGCGCTGACGAGGGTGCTGGCGCGGGAGCTCGGCGACGACAACGTCTGCGTCAACACGCTGGCGCCCGGCCTGACCATGAGCGAATCGGTTCTGGCCTGGGGCCGCGAGGAGGACCGCCACAAGGAGCTGGTCGTCGCGTCGCGCTCGCTGAAGCGCGAGCAGGTGCCGGACGATCTGACCGGGGCGATGATTTTCCTGGCGTCGCCGGACAGCGATTTCATGACCGGGCAGTACGTCGCCGTGAACGGGGGCGACTGCTTCAGCTGAACCCGGTGCGGCAGCCCCGTCTTGGGGTCGGTGGCCACCTCAAGCGGTTGCTCTCGCGTGACGATCTTGCCGAGGTTGTCCAGGAGGAACACCTCGATGCGCGCCCGTACGGAGCGTTGGAGGCAAGGGCCGCGAACGACGGCCTTCCTATCCTCCGTTGGCGTACCTGTCCAACCGGGCCCGCGTGACGGCAAGGTACTCGGCCGAGTGGTCGCAGAGGATCGCGTTCCGGTTCAGGCGCAGGCAGGCTTCTCCCGTTGTGCCGGAGCCGCACATCGGATCCAGCACGGTGTCGTGTTCCTTCGTCGCCATGAGCAGCAGGGGTTCTATGACGGCAAGCGGTTTCTGCGCCGGGTGGCCGGTCTGCTCGGCGCGCCCTACGAACCCGATGTTGAGGGGTGCTTCCAGCACCGACGGCGGGCCGGGAACAAAGCGCATCTTGCCAGAGCGCCATCGCTTCTTCTGAGCTTCGTTCAGGAAGTGCTGCGGATAGACGGTGGCTGAGTCGGCGGCAAGGTGAAGGCACGTGTTCTGTGCTGAGCGCCATCCGCGAATCACGGAAGGGCAGTTCTTGTAGAACCACGTCAGCCAGGCGGCCAGGTTGAAGCCGGTCGGAATTCTCGCGATCTGGTGGGCCAGAATTTCGGGGAAGCCCCACACGAACACATGATCGGATATCCGGCACGACGCTTCCAGCACCGCCGCCAGCCACTCGTTGTAGTCCTCGCGGCAACCGCCAACCCCCCGGTTGTACCACGGGTCGAGAATCACTGCGTCCACCTTTGTGGCGGACGCGAGAGTGTCGAGAACATCAGCGGGAGGGAGCACATCGGCAGCCGGGATTTTCGGCCCCGCGTGCGGACGAGCCTGCGGAGACGACAACACCGCGTTCATGTTCCTCGTGTTCCGCTCGGCAGGCCGTTGGGCGCCGCCGGTTCTCGTCTGGTGAGGCGTTTTCCTCCCGTGCCCTCGACGAGGCGGCCCGTCGACGAAGCCTCGGAAAGTCGGCTTGCCGGTGTGCCGGACGATCTTTGCCCGGACCTCCTTCGTCCCGCGATTCCTGACGCCGACGACGGCCGTCTTGCCGACCGCGCCGCGCCCGGCTTCGGCGGCGGCCGGCTCCCGGCGCCTGGCGTTCGGCATGTTTGCGCGCTTGCCGCTCGCATGCGCCCCGTCGGCCTTGACCGGGCGGGGAACAGTCCTGCATCCATCTTCGCGGCCTTGCGCAGCCGCTGCAGCATGAACCGCGCCGCCTTCGGGCTGATGCCGAGCTCGCGGTGCAGCTTCATGCTGGAGACACCTTTGAGGTTGGTCGTGTAGAGGCAGATCGCGATCGCCCACGCACGGTACGGGGACTTCGATCCCTCCGTGACCGTGCCCTTGCGCAGCGTGAACATCGGGCGACCGTCGCAGTCCCGGTAACGGTGCGTCATCGTCTTGTGCTTGATGCCCGACTGGACGTGGAAGGAACCGCAGTCGGGGCAGTGCGGGCCGTTCGGCCAACGGCGCTCGGCAATCCACGCCTCCGCCTTTGCCTCGTCGTCGAACATATCCGCGACCTGAAGGAGCGTCAGTCCCTTGCGACGCGTCTTCCCCGGATCCCTCTGCGCCATTGTCCACCCTCCTCGAATCGTGACCGTGAGGTACGGGATGCCAGGTGCGGAGACAAGGAAATCGTGATCTTTCCGCATTCCGCGAGACTCCGGCTCGGGGCTCTCGCCGAAGCCCGGCCCGGGGAGTTTCGCGGATCGAACGCCACCGGAGCCTTCGGCGGTCGGGCCCCGCTTCGCCGCTCGAGCGGCGTCGGGAAGTCGATTTTTCGGGAACCGGGCCGTTGCGGGCGCGATTCGCGACCGCCCGTCGGGAGGCGAACGCAGTTTTCCGATCCCTGGCGAGGGGCGGGCGACATGGCAGGGTTCGAGGGATGCGGAAGCGACCGGCGGATCGCGGAACTGTCGCGCGGGCGATCGGCCACCGACGGCCGTGCGCGGAACGCGTTGGTCAGGCGTCGGCGGGCCAGGGGACGCGTCGTTTGCCTCAGGCTTCGAACGGCAGGCCCGCGTACTGCTCCGCGAGCGCTCCGAGGGCGTGCTCGGAAACCGCGAGATAGTCCAGTTCGGCCTCGCGCATCCGCTGGTCGAACGGGTTGTCGCCCGGAAACCGGTGCAGAAGCCGGGTCAGGTACCATGACAGCCGCTCGGCGTGCCAGATGCGGCGAAGGGCCATGTCGGAATAGCTGTCCAGATAGCGGTCGTCGTTCCCGCCGTAGTGCCGCTCGAAGGCCCGCGACAGGTAGAACACGTCCGAAAACGCCAGGTTGAGGCCCTTGGCCCCGGTCGGCGGCACGATGTGGGCGGCGTCGCCCGCGAGGAAGAGCCGGCCGTGGCGCATCGGCTCGCAGACGAAGCTGCGCAGCGGCGCCACGGATTTCTCGATCGACGGCCCGGTCTCGATGGCGTCGGCGATGTCCGCCGGATAGCGGGCCTTGAGCTCCTCCCAGAACCGGTCGTCCGGCCAGTCCTCGACGCTGTCGTCGAGGTCGCACTGCACGTAGTACCTGCTCAGGCGCTCGGTGCGCATGGAGGCAAGCGCGAATCCCCGCTCGTGGTTCGCGTAGACGATCTCCGGCAGGGGCGGCGTCTCCGACATGATGCCGAGCCATCCGAACGGGTAGGCCATTTCGTAGACCGTCCGGATGCCGGCCGGGATGGCGCTCCTGCAGACGCCGTGATATCCGTCGCATCCGGCCACGAAGTCGCAGTCCACCCGCCGTTCGCGGCCGTCCTTGCGGTAGGTGACGCTGGGCCTGTCCGTGGCGACGTCCGTCGGCGTCACGTCCTCCGCCTCGTCGACGATCGCGCCGCCGGCCCCGTCGCGCGCGGCGTAGAGATCCTCGGTGATCGCGGTCTGGCCGTAGGCGACCATCGGCTTGCCCGTGAACCGCATCGTGTCGATGAGAAGCCGCCGCTCCCCGGCCCACACGATGTAGGTGCCGTCATGGGGCTTGCCCTCGCGCTCGAGGCGGTCGCCGATCCCCACCCTCTTCAGAAGGTCCACCGAGCCGGTTTCCAGCACTCCGGCGCGAATGCGCGAAAGCACGTGGGCGCGGCTTCTGCGCTCCAGCACGATGCTGTCGATGCCGGACAGCGAAAGCAGGTGCGACAGAAGGAGTCCCGAGGGGCCGCCGCCGACGATCGCGACCTGCGTGCGTTCCGCGGGCTGCGGCGCGGCCACCGGTCAGCCCGCCTCGGCCAGCGCGATCAGCCCCATCCCGGTGGTCATCGGGGCGTAGTAGCTGCGATGCACGCGCCGGACCGGATCCTGCATGGCGCCGCGCATCACGAGCCACATGATGAGCTCGACCGCCTCGGCGCCGGCCTCCTCCATGATCCGCTGGTGGGTGAGTCCGGCGAGCGCGAGCGGATCGCTCTCGATGCGGTCCAGGAAGTCGCTGTCGAACGCGGTGTTGAGATGCCCGAACCGGGTTCCGTTGAGCTGGTGCGACATGCCCCCGGTGCCGAGAACGGCGACGCGGATGTCCTCCGGGTAGGAGTCGACCGCCCGGCGGATCGCCTGGCCGAGTTTCCAGCAGCGCATCGCCGTGGGCAGCGGATGCTGGATGACGTTCACCGCGACGGGAACGCATTTCACCGGCCAGACGGGGTCGTGGTCGAAGCACAGGTGCATCGGCACCATGAAGCCGTGCTCCACCGACATCTCCTGGCACACCGTGATGTCGAACTCGTCGTAGACCAGCGAGTTGCACAGGTGCCAAGAAAAGTCCGCGTCCCCCGGAAAGTCCGGAAGCGGCCGCCGCCCCCACCCCTCGTCGCCGACGGGGTAGACGTC
The DNA here is from genome assembly GCA_965214975.1 of Alphaproteobacteria bacterium. Classification (GTDB taxonomy): domain Bacteria; phylum Pseudomonadota; class Alphaproteobacteria; order MPNO01; family UBA830; genus JAJEBT01. The sequence continues at coordinate 1,930,151 of OZ244055.1, read as the reverse complement.
CGCCGCGCCCACGGCGAAGGTCGGGTACTTGTCGAAGAAGAACTCCGCCCCGTGGTCGTTGTAGACCACGACGGCGATGTCGGGCCGGGCCTCTTCGGCGAGCCACCTCTTGACGGGGACGTAGCCGTCGAACAGCGGTTTCCAGTCCGGCTCCCCGGCGCGGCCCTGGTCGTAGGCGACGCCGATGGAGGGAACGTGCGAGGTGCCGATGCCGGCGACGATTCGAGCCATGTCCGGATCCCCCTACCGCGCGCCCGAGGCGTTGCGGGTGGCGAGGAACTCCTCGTAGCTCTCGCCCCGCTGGTGCGCGCCGATCTGGTACAGGCCGTGGCCGGTCACCGTGCCGATCTTCATGATCATGTAGATGTTGCCGCCGTGTTCGCCGATGATCCTGCGCCAGTCGCGTTCGCGGACCAGGCGGCGTTCCTCGTCGGTCAGCCCGCACCCGCGCATGTAGGCGTCCTCGTCCTCCTTGAACGCCCGGCGGTTCTCCTCCCTGACGAGAGACATGGCGAACTTGTTCAGCCGGTAGCCGCGGCGCGTCTGCGTGCTGTCGAAGATGCTGGTGCCGCCGATCGGGCGATCCGGATCCACCTGTCTGGTCACGGTCCGTCTCCCTCTATTCCGAGCATGTCGGCCACTTCCGGCCAGCTGCGCGCGCCGTTGACGCGAAGATCCTCCGTCAGGCTCTCCGGCATCCAGCGCCAGATCGCGGCCTCGAAGGCCGGGCGCGCCTTGATGGCGCCGAGCCAGCGCTCCACCCGCGGCAGGCGGCCGTTCCGCCACAGGCCCTGCATCGAGAGCATGTCGAGGCGCATGACGTAGGGGGTGATCGCGATGTCCGCGAACGTGAAGGCGTCGCCGGCGAGCCAGGCGCGGGTCTCCAGCGCCTCTTCCATCTTGCGAAGATACCGGTCGTAGAGCTCGACCTGCTGGCGCGCGCCCGGTGCCTCGAAGCCGAGACGCACCAGCTCCTTCTTGCGCTCGTGCCAGTTCGAGGTCACCGAGAACGGCGGCGTCGAATCGAGGAATTCCTGGAGGCCCTTCTCGCCCAGCCCCCGGATCGTGTGGCGGTGGGACGACATGAAGGTCAGCGCGCCGCAGGCGGGGTGCAGCTCCTCGTCCACGGCCTTCGTCCAGTAGCGGACCTCCGCGCGGTCGAGCGGATCCGCCGGGCGGATCGGGTGGTCGGCGAAGACGTCGTCAAGATACTCGCAGATGTTCGTCGATTCCGTGACGACCGTCCCGTCGTGAACCAGCGCCGGGACCACCGCCTTGGGATTGACCTTGAGATACTCGGGCGCGAACTGGTCGCCCTTCAGGATGTCGATGTAGTGCCCCTGCCACTCGAGCCCTTTCTCCTCGAGGAAAAAGCGGACCTTGGCGGCGCAGACGGACGAGCCGTGATGATAGAGTTCGAGCATGTGAAGCGGTTCTCCCCGGCGTTCCCCGGCTCCGGCGGGATTCCGTCCGTGCCGGAGCCGGCGCGCAGTGTAGCGCGTTGCCGCGCCGATGGTAACCGGCGCCGTCGCGGTCGCCGGTCCGCCCTCGACCGGGGAGGGCGCCGGGGCCGGGGGCCGCCGTGGACAGGGCGCGCCCCGCCCGCGTCACGAGGTCTCCAGGCTCTCCGCGTTCGCCGCGACTCCCGCGATCCTGTCCAGCTTGTCGCGGATCTCGGGATCGATCCCGGTTTCCGGAACATGCTCCGCCAGTTCGTGGAAGTTCCTCTTGTTCATCAGGTCGGGGAGGCCGAGCTTGCCGAAGTACGCGCGGAAGACCGGACGCAGGAAGTCGTCGCTGACCTTGGTGTCGGGGCTCCACGGGGAACCCTTTCCCAGCTTTTCCAACGCGGATTGAATCTCCCGCACGGCCTCGCGCATCGCGCTCAGGGCCTCGGTTTCGGTCGGCACGAACAGGGGGCCGACCGAGTTCTCGTCGGCCGCCGCCGTCGCGTACGCTTCGAGGGAGGCTTCGGAGCAGAGATAGTTCTCGATCTCCCGTCGCGCCCACATGAGGCATTCGACGGGCTCGATTTCCGGCCGGCCCGCTTCCAGACGGTCGAAGAGCGCGACCCCGCGGAGATCGGGAAGGGCCTCCCGGAGGCCGTGAAAGTGGTGCCGGACCACCCGAGGCGCGTTGCCGACATAGTGGACGAACGGCCGGTCCAGCGCGCGGGCGGCCTCCTCGCGGCCGAGGCGGCGGGCCAGTGCCCGCAGTATCGCGAGATCCGTGGATCCCTCCAGATAAAGCACCCAGCCGGTTTGCTCCGCCTGGTAGTGGTGGTCGAACGGGATGTCCCCGAGCGCCTTCAGCACCTGGCTTCCGCGGTTGTCGATGCGATGCGGCCGGGGGCCGACGAAGGCGACGACCAGGTCGCTGCCGGCCGCCTCGTTCAGCAGGATCTCAGAGTGGCTGGCGGCAACGATCTGGCTGCCGCTTTCCGAGGCCACCTCGGAGGCGAGCCTGTAGATCTGGCGCTGCCGGAGAATCTCCAGGTGCGCGTCGGGCTCGTCGAGGAGGAGAGTGGTGCCGGGGTTCGCGTGCAGGTACGCCAGCAGAAGCAGGGTCTGCTGCAAGCCCCGGCCCGTCGACGACAGGTCGAGCCTCACCCCGCGCTCGCGGTACGTCATCACGATCTCGCCCCGTTCGGCGACATAGCGCGGCGGGTCGAGTTCGGCTCCGAACAGGCTCCGGATCCGTTCCACGAGTTCCTGCCACTGCTTCCTGTTTCCTTCGTGGATCCGGTGACAGAGATTGCGCAGCACCTCGGCGGTGCGCCCCTCCCCGATGCGCACGCTGACGGCGCCGTCGTCGAGGCGCGTCTCCGTCGCCGCGAGGCCCGACATCGGAGGCAGGAAAGCGACCTGCACGGCCCCTGCCTCCTCGGGCACCGGCATCCGGTCGCCTCCGGCGAGTCGAAGCGGTCGGCAGTAGAACGATTCCTCGTTCGCGTAGTCGAACTCCAGGCCGCAGGTCCAGGACCGCCCTTTGGTCACGCCCTCGACAACGATCTCGATCAGGACGTTGCTGGTCCGCTGGTGTCCGTCGACCTTGCGCACGTCCCGGACGTGCAGCTCCCTCCACAGGAGGTTGGCGGACGGGACCGGAACGGCGACGAGATCGCGGCGGTTGACGGTGACGCCCGGGCGTTTCTTCGGCGTGGCCTTTCCCGACCGCTTCTCGTTCCAGCGCTTGAGCCCGACGTCCCAGAGCGCGAGCGCCTGCATCGCCGAGGTTTTCCCCGAGTTGTTCGGTCCGACGAACACCACGGGGCTTCCGAGTTCGATCTCGGCGTGCTCGAAGCGCTTGTAGTTGCGGATGGAGAGCCCGGTCAGCATCGCGTGCGGGGCTCCTGTCCCGGGCGATTTGACGTGATCCCGGCGCCCTGGCCACCGGGATCGCTTGGGAAGGCCCTGGCCGGGGAAGGCGGTCGGGTTTGCGGCGCGCCCGCCGGCGCCGTGGTGCCGGAAGGCCGCCGGTCTTGTCCCCGGCCCGCCCGTTGCCGTCCGGTTGAAGCGTCGGCTCTCAGCGTTCGACTCCCGGCGGGTGGAGAGACGGAACGCGGGCGCCTCCGAAGGTCTGCCAGCTGACCAGCTCGTTGGGATCCTCGAGACGGATCTCGCACACGACCTCCCGGGACTCGTCGCGCTTCATCTCCCGGACCCGGGTCCAGAACGGCATGTCGTTGGGATGCCATTCCCCGCGCACCTTCTCGTTCCAGGTCAGATCCCTGACGTTGCAGGTCCGCGTCAGCCGCTCGCGCGTCGGCAGGCAGGTCGAATCGATGATCAGCATGTTGTCGTTCGGCAGGCGGTGGGCGTCCCCCATGGCCCACGAAATCACCCGCTCGGGATCGTCGTCGTCGGACGACGTCCAGACCTCCCGGACGGTTCGCCGGCTCTCGTCGACCTCGTACTCGATCGCGCGGGCGAAGCACTCGTGCGGCGCGGCCTGCGGCGCGTAGGGCTGCGCGCGGCACAGGCCGTTGTCGTACATGACGATCGTGCCGTCCACGGTGACTCTCGGATTGTGCCCGTGATAGTGCCAGCGCAGCTCGTGGGCCGGCTCGAGAAGCTTTTCCCGCTGCGGGCTCCTCCAGTTCGCGTGGTCGCCCAGAATCCACCGGATCTCGCCCGACGCCTTGTCGATCTTGATGATGGCGTCCTGGTGGCGCAGCGAAACGATGATGCTGTCGTCCGAGGGGTCGTGGGTGATGCCGTTGCCGTGGGTCCAGTCGAGATGGTCGGGAAAGCCGCGGTTGTGCCAGTAGGGCTCCAGGAGGTGGTAGCACCACCGGTTGACGTCCAGGTGATCGAACGTGTCCCAGTTCCAGACCACCTCGCCCTCGGGCGTGAACTCGACCAGGTTGTCCCCCACCACCGGCTGCGTCGCGCGCGGGGCGCCGGGGTCGGTCTCGCTGGTGTAGTAGTTCTCGATCATCCGCGCGTTGGCCGTCATCGCGAGGAAATTGCCGTTCGGCATCTGGTGGGGCTGGTGGTGCAGACTCGCGGCCCGCACCGGAATCGCGCCTTCCACCGGCCCCTGGGGGCGGCCGCTCGCGTAGAAGGCGCGGATCACCTTGCCGGTCATGTCCATCTCGATGGAGCGGAAGTCCACGTGCTGGAAGAACAGGTTGCCGTTGGCGAGCTGGCAGACGCCGGAGATCCGGGCGTCCGACAGGTAGTACCAGACCGGCTCGCCCTCCTCGTCGAGGATCAGGAGCATCCCCCACCGGGTGGTGAAGCGCTGCTGGGCCGGAGTCATGAACGCCATGCGGGCGCAGACCCTGCGCCGCACGCTGAGAAGGGTGAAGCCCGGCTCCATCGCGCCGGGATCCGCCCGGCTGACCGAGATCGTCGGCCACTCGGCGCTGTCGGCGGGAAGCGGCGGCGTGCGGTAGGCGAGCGCGACCGGCGCGGCGTCCCCGGCGGAGACCGTGACGCGGTGTTCGGTGTCGGCGCGCATGCCGATGACGGGAAGGCCCTCCCCGGGGTCGCGCTCCGGTCCGAAGACGACGGTGCGCGTCGAGCGGCCGTCGCTGACGGCGAGCGTCGTCGCGGCCGGCGCGTCCGTCCGGAAACGCACCAGCGCGACCAGCGGCACCTTGTCGTTGGGGTTTCTCTCGATCGTCGGCGGGGTCGTGAAGGATGTCATCGCGTCGGGCTCCGGGGTTTGCGCCGCCGCCGGTCGCGGCCGTCCGGCGTGTCGAACCGTCGCGGCAATGCTATACCGTGGCCCGCGGGACGCAAACCGGGGAGGACGCCATGGGAAGGCTCGACGGCAGGAGCGTGATCGTCACGGGCGGCGCGAAAGGCATCGGCAAGGCCTACTGCGAGGGGCTCGCGCGGGAGGGGGCGACGGTGGCCGTCGCCGACATCGCCGACGGTTCGGAAGTCGCGGCCGCGATCCGCGACGCCTGCGGCGCGGACCGCGCCTTCGCGGTCACCTTCGACGTCAGCGACGAGGCCGACGTCGCGGACCTCGTCGCGGAGGTGACGGAGCGCTGCGGCAAGATCGACGTGCTGGTCAACAACGCCGCGGTCTTCTCGACGCTCGAGCCGGTGGAGCCGTGGGAGATCGACGTCGACCTCTGGGACCGGGTCATGGCCGTCAACGTCCGCGGCCCGTTCCTGATGGTGAAGCACGTCGCGCCCCACATGATCCGCGCCGGCTCCGGCAAGATCGTCAACATCGCTTCGGGCACCGCCTATCGCGGCATTCCGCACATGGCGCACTACGTGACGTCCAAGGGCGCGATGCTCGGGCTGACCCGCGCGCTGTGCCGCGATCTCGGACGGCACGGAATCACCGTCAACACGCTCGCGCCCGGCCTGATTCTCAGCGACTCGATCATGGAGAACACCGCGCACGTGGACGAGATGCGCGACGCCGTCATCGCCGCCCGGTCGCTCAAGCGCGATGCCTATCCGGAGGATCTCGTGGGGAGCCTGGTGTTCCTCGCGTCCGCCGAGAGCGACTTCGTCGCGGGCCAGACGCTGTCGGTCTGCGGCGGCTCGATCAACACGTAGCCCGCGCCCGGCGCGGCTTCGCGCCGGGGCGGCCTCCCCGTCTACAGGATCAGCCACTCCGGCAGCCACCCCGGAAGGCTGCCGGCGATCAGCGGGGCGATCAGCGGCTCGTGGAAGAACAGGCCGATGATCCGGTCGTAGAACGCGACCATCAGGAGCCAGACGATCGCGGCGTAGCCCGCGGCCACGGCCGGGTGGAACCGTCCCCACGAAACCAGGTAGGCGAGGACGAACACCGGCAGGGCGAGCTTCTGGCCGACGACGAGCGACGCGGCGACGGTGACGGCGAGCCACGCGAGAAAGCGCGCCGACCGGCCGAGCACGGCCTGGCGGGCGTAGCCCCGGAACAGCGGCTCTCCCTCGGGGCCCTCGCCGGCGGCCAGCAGCCGGACGTCCCGGACCGCCGCCGCCGCGGCCAGCAGGACGCCGGGGATCGCCATGACGAGCGGAAACTGGCCGACCTCCCGCTCCCAGCCCGAAGCCGTCCAGCCGGCGGCGGCGAACACGGCGAGGAACAGGACCGAGACCGGCAGCGACATCACGGGGTTCCTGGCCCGGCCCTCGCCCGCCTGCGGTGTCCGCGCGCTCGCGTTCCCGCCGAGCCTGCCGCGCGTCGAGAGCACGACGGTCACGACGCCGAGAACGAGAACGACGATCACGATCGGGTTGGCGAGCCAGCTGACGCCGTCATGGGTGCGCATGCTCAGAAGGAACCTGTTCTCGACGATCGTTCCGAGAATGAGGCCGAGTATGAGGGGCGGCCGGGCCCAGCCGCCGGCCTTCATCATGTAGCCGACGACCCCGAACAGCAGGCACGTGATCCAGGCCTCGATCGTCGACTGGCCGCCGAGCCACGAACCCATGAGCACGAACACGATGACGCCGGGCACGAGCACGTGCCCGGGAACGAAGGCGAGGCGCGCGACCTGCCGGCTCCAGACCATGAGAAGGCCGGCGGCGACCAGGTTGGCGATCACGATCATCCACACCATCGAGAAGGTGATGTGCAGGTCGGTCGACAGCATGTCCGGGCCGGGGCGGATGTCCTGGAGTATGAGCGCGCTCAGCAGGATCGCGGTTCCGAGGCTGCCGGGAATCGCGAACGCCACGGCCGGGATGAGCGCGCCGCCCTTGGTCGCGTTGTTGGCGGCCTCCGGCGCGATCACGCCGCGGATGTCGCCGTCGCCGAACCGGCTCTTGTCCTTCGCCGACTGCACGGCGTGGCCGTAGGCGACCCAGTCGACGATCGCGGCCCCGAGGCCGGGCAGCATGCCGACATAGGTTCCGATCGCCGCGCAGCGGGTCGCGAGCCATCCGTGGCGCAGGGCGTCGCGCACGCCGTCGGAGATCCGGCTCCGCGTCTCCGCGTCTCCGGTCTCGCGGGCGATCGAGACGTTGCGGGTGGCGAGCTCCATCAGCTCCGGTATCGCGAAGATGCCGAGCACCACCGGGATCAGGGGGAGGTTGTCGACGAGAAACTCGGTGCCGAAGGTGTAGCGCTCCTCGGCCACGGTCTGCGCCGTGCCGACGGTTGCCAGGAGCAGCCCCATGGCCGCCGAGGCGAGACCCTTGACCATCGAGCCTCCGCTCAGGGCCCCGACCATCGCGAGGCCGAGCAGGGCCAGCGCGAAGATCTCGGGCGATCCGAACGCGAGGATCAGCGGCTGGACGATCGGCAGCGAGACCGCGAGCGCGACCGCGCCGAACACGCCGCCGTAGGCGGACACCGCGAAGGCGGCGCCGAAGGCGCGCGGCGCCTCGCCGCGCCTCGCGAGCGGATAGCCGTCCAGGATCGTCGCCTGCGACGCCGCGGTGCCCGGGATGCCGAGCATCACCGACGCGATGGTGTCGCTCGTGGTGGTGACCGCGAACAGGCCGAGCAGCAGCGCGATCGCGGTCAGCGGCTCCATCTCGAAGGTGAACGGCAGCAGCAGCAGCATGCCGATCACGCCGCCGAGGCCGGGCACCGCGCCGAACCAGATGCCGATGAAGATCCCGAGCGCCAGGAACGCCAGCACCCGGATCTCGAAGATCGAATCGAGGCCGGCGATCAGCGCGTCGAACATGGGCGTCTGCCCCCCGCTCCGGCCGGTGCCGGGGGCGGCCCGCCGGGGGCCGCCGTCCCGCCCCCGCCGGCGCGGGCCGGCGGGGGCGGAGGGTTCAGCGGATGATGGATTTCAGGTAGGCCCGCGCCTCCGGGTCGATGTTCCTGAAGCCGGTCAGGAGGGTGCTGGCCTCCTCGCCGGCCATCCAGATCGGCCGGCTCTTGGAGGCTTTCATGAAGTTCTTGACCGTGCGCTGGTCGTTCCAGTTGGCGACGTAGGCCTTGCGCATCGCGGCGACCACGTCGTCGGGCGTTCCCGGAGGGAGCATCGTCCACATGGACCAGGTCTGGAGGCCCGCGAACCACTTGTAGGCCTCGAATTTCGGCCCGGACGGCGTCTTGCCGGTGACCTTCCGGTAGAACGACACGAAATTCGGCAGCTCGCCGTAGTCGGCGCTCATGTCCCTCGGCATGCCCGTGTCCTTGTCGAACGGAGAGTGGTAGTAGAGATCGACCGCGCTGCCGTCCTTGACCAGATCCTTCTTGTAGAAGACCCAGTAGCCGATGTCGCCGGTCGAGATCGCCTGGATCTCGTTCTGCATCAGCGCCGCCTTCAGCTTCGGCTGGTTCTTGTAGCCGACGACGAAGCGGTAGGGGATGCCCAGCATGTCGAACGACATGCGGGAGAACAGCCCGAGCGCCCCTCCGGGAATGCGTCCTCCGACGACGAAGTCCCCGGCCTTGACGATGTCCTCGCGGCTTCCGAGTCCGCCGGCAAGGTCGGAGCGCACGACCGTCTGGAAGGCGATGCCGAGCACGCCGACGACGTTGAATTCGGAGGGGACGTACTTGACGCCCTTGAGGCCAAGGAGGAGGCCCGGGAAGTTCATGGGGCCCCACAGCATCTGGGTGCCGTCCTTCTTCGCCCGGTTGAACACGAAGTTGATGCCCCTCTGGCCGCCGCCGCCGGCCATGTTCCTGATCTTGATGGTCGGGTTGCCCGGCACGTGGTCGGCGAACGTCTTGGCGAAGCGTTGGGCCTGCCGGCTCAAGCCGCCGCCGGCGCCTGCCGGAACGATCAGCTCGATCGTCTTTCCGGCGAAGTTCTGGGCACCGGCCGGCGCTCCCGCGGCCACGAGCGCCGCGGCGGCCAAGCCCGCCAGGATCGGTGACGATTTGGTGATCATGGTCGCGTTCCCTGTTCTGCAACCGCGCTGCGGTCGTCCCGGCCGAAATACTAGGCGGGCCGGACCGTCGACGCAAACCCCCTGAGCGCCGGGAGGGAACCGGACGGTTGACGCGAGCGGAACGCCTCGGTTCCGGCGTCGCCCGCTTTTCCGCAGGCGCGACGGGCGAGGCGATGCCGGATTCCGGGAGCCGCGCCCGTGCGGCCCGGTCCGCCGAACCGGACCGGAACCGCCGACCGCGTCCGCCCGCGTTCGATCCCCCTCGCGGATGGCGGGGCGCCCTTCCCGTGCCTGCGTCCCGCGAAGGGACTGCACCCGCGTCCTGCGGGCCGTTCCCGAGGGGGCGGGGCCGCGGCCCGCGATCTCGGGGTTTTCCGGACGTCGCGGAAAAAGCGGGGGCGCCGCGACCGCGGCTCCGCGCCCGGACGGGCATCCCGCCGCGTGTTGCCAAAGCGCTGCCGGTGGCGCATGAATCCCGCAGCCGTCGCTTTGCGGTCCGCGGGTCCGACGGCGGTTCACGAAGGGGCTCCCGCGACACGCAAGCCGGCCCGGCGGCCCGCCCGCGGGTTCGACGGGTCTCCCGCGACGGAACCGGCGCAGGCGAATCCGGTCCGCCGCCGGCTCCGGATCGCGCGACCGTCGCGGGCTTGCCGTCGTCCAGGTTCGGAGGGAAACATGCCGCGCCGTCTGATCGACATATCCGTCCCGCTCGAGGCGGGAATCCGGTCGGATCCCGATTTCATGCTGCCGAGGATCGTCTATCACGCCCACGACGGGACCGCGAAGGACATCTGCGCGCTGTTTCCCGGCCTCGAGCCGGAGCAGCTTCCCGACGGCCAGGGCTGGGCGATCGAGGAGATCGAGCTCACGACCCACAACGGAACCCACGTGGACGCGCCGTGGCACTATCACCCGACGATGGACGGCGGCGACCGGGCGATCACCATCGACGAGGTGCCGCTCGAATGGTGCTACCAGCCGGGCGTCAAGTTCGACTTCCGGGAATTCGACGACGGATACCTCGTGACGCCCGCCGACATGGAGGCGGAGCTGGCGCGCATCGGCCACGACCTGCAGCCGCTCAACATCGTGGTCGTCAACACCTCCGCGGGCGCGCGCTACGGCAAGGACGACTATCTGGCCAGGGGCTGCGGATTCGGCCGGGACGCGACGCTGTGGCTCACCGAACGCGGCGTCAGGGTGGTCGGAACCGACGCCTGGACCTGGGACGCGCCGTTTCCGCACACCCTGGAACGCTGGAAGAGAACCCGGGATCCCGCGATCATCTGGGAGGGGCACAAGGCCGGCCGCGAGAGGGGCTACTGCCAGATCGAGAAGATGGGCAACCTCGACCTGCTGCCGTCCTCGGGCTTCGACGTGATATGCTTCCCCGCCAAGATCAAGGGCGCGTCCGGCGGCTGGACGCGCGCCGTGGCGGTGGTGGACGGATAGCGGCCGCGCCGGACGGGGACGGAGGATCGGATGGGCGGACTGCTCGACGGACACCGGGCCGCGGTCACCGGCGGCGGTTCCGGGATCGGGCGCGCCATCGCGAAGGGATACGCGAGGGAAGGCGCCGAAGTGCTGGTTCTCGACGCGGACGGCGACGCCGCCGCCGCGGTCCGCGGCGAGATCGTCGGGACCGGACGCCGGGCCCGCGACCTGGTTCTCGACGTCCGCGACCGCGGCGCCTGCGCCGCCGTCGCGCGAAGGATCGCGGACGAGTTCGGCAGCGTCACGGTCCTCGTCAACAACGCCGGGATCAACCGCCGCACCCCGTTCGTCGACGATCCCGGCACGGTCGCCAGGGACTGGGACGACGTTCTCTCGGTCAATCTCGACGGCATGTTCAACGTCACCCGCGCCTTTCTGGACCAGCTCCGGGCGACGCGGGGGCGCGTCGTCAACATCGGGTCGATCCAGTCCTTCGCCCACGTGCGCACGCCCAATTCGCTGGCCTACACGACGTCCAAGCACGGCGTTCTGGGTTTCACGCGGGCGCTGGCGGCCGAGCTCGGCAGGGACGGGGTCCGCGTGAACGCGATCGGGCCGGGGCTCGTCGAGACGCCGCTCAACGAACGCGCGCGGGCGAACCATCCGGAAGTGGTCGAGGTGTTCGTCGAGCGCACGCCGCTCGGGCGCGCCGGCCAGCCGGAGGACATTGTCGGCCCGGCGGTCTTTCTGGCGTCGGATCTTTCGCGGTACGTCACCGGCGGCATCGTCATGGCCGACGGCGGATACCGGGCGCTGTGACGCGCCGGCGGCCAAGGGGAGAGGAACGGACATGGCCAAGGACGGAAAAGTCATCATCACCTGCGCGGTCACGGGGTCGATCCACACCCCGACCATGTCGCCGCACCTGCCGGTCACGTCCGACGAGATCGCCGAGGACGCCGTCGCCGCGGCGGAGGCCGGGGCGTCGATCCTGCATCTTCACGCCCGCGACCCGGACGACGGCCGTCCCACGCCGGATCCGGCCGTGTTCATGGAGTTCCTGCCGCGGATCAAGCAGCAGACCGACGCCGTCGTGAACATCACCACCGGCGGCGGCCACGGCATGACCTTGGAGGAGCGCTGCGCCGCCGCCCTCCGCGCGAGCCCCGAGATGACCTCGCTCAACATGGGGTCGATGAACTTCGGGCTGTTCCCGATCCTCGAGAAGACCATGGACTGGAAGCACGAGTGGGAGCCCGCCTACCTGGAGATGACCAGGGACTTCATCTTCCGGAACACGTTCAAGGACATCGAGTGGGTTCTCAGGGAGCTCGGCGAGAACCACGGCGTGCGCTTCGAGTACGAGTGCTACGACATGGGCCATCTCTACAACCTGGCGCATTTCCTCGACCGCGGCCTGATCGAGCCGCCGGTTTTCGTGCAGACCATCTTCGGCATTCTCGGCGGCATAGGCGCCGACATCGAGAACCTCGCCCACATGCGCCGGATCGCGAACAAGCTCTTCGGCGAGGACAGCTACGAATGGTCGATCCTCGCGGCCGGGCGCCACCAGATGAGTTTCGTGACCACGGGCGCGATCATGGGCGGCAACGTCCGCGTCGGGCTCGAGGACTCGCTCTATCTCGGCAAGGGGCGGCTGGCCGAAAGCAACGCCGACCAGGTCGCCAAGATCAGGCGCATCGTCGAGGATCTCTCCCTCGAGGTGGCGACGCCCGCCGAAGCGCGCGAGCGGCTGCGGCTCAAGGGCGGGGATCTCGTGAAGTTCTGACCCGCTCCGGCCCTCGCCCTCCCCGGGGGCCGGCGCGCCTCCGCCGGGGGCGGTCAGCCGGCGCGCAAGGAGAACCCGTGGCTCTCCCTCGCCCGGGCGACGGCGGCCTCGAGCCGGTCCCCGGAGCGCGCCTGGATCCGGTAGAGCGGCGTGCCGCGCTCGACGCGGTCGCCGATCCGCGCCAGCAGGTCGAGGCCCGCGCTCTTGTCGGTCGGGGCTCCGGCGTCCCGCGCGATGCCGGCGATCCCGAAGCAGTCGATTCCGGCCACGACGCCGTCGGTGCCGGCCGCGATCTCCGCGGCGTGGGAGGGTTCGGGAACGGTTTCCGGGGGCTTTCCCTGCGCCGCGGCCATGCGCTCGAAAGTCTCCCATGCGGCGCCCGAGGACAGCAGGCCGCGGGCGATGGACAGGGCGTTTCCGCCGTCGACCGACGGGTCGAAGGCAAGCGCGGCCGCGGAGAACGCCAGGGCCTTGTCCCGGAGGTCCGCCGGGGCGTCGGCGCGGTTCCGGAGCACGGCGACGACGTCCCGGGCCTCGAGCGCCGGCCCGACGCCGCGGCCGACGGGCCGGCTGCCGTCCGTCAGGCGGACGTCGAGCTCGAGCCCGAGGGACTCGCCGACATGCAGGAACAGTTCCCGCAGCCCGGCCGCCGCGTCCCCGGTGCGCACCTTGGCGGCCGGGCCGACCGGCACGTCGATCACGCAATGCGTGGCGCCGGCGGCCAGTTTCTGGGCGAGGATCGAGGCGACCGACCATCCGAGCGAATCGAGGCGCAGCGGCCGGGTCATGCCGTTCATCAGGCCGTCGATGCGGGAGTGCCGGAGCCTCGCGTTGGAGACCAGGCAGCCGTTGGTCCGCCGGACGACCCCGCGCGTCTCGTCCGCGTCGAGGTCGACGCGCGCGAGAACCTCCATCGTGTCGGCCGTCCCGGCGGGGGAGGTGATCGCCCGGGACGACGTCTTCGGAATCGTCAGACCGTGGGCGGCGACGACCGGGACGACGATCATCGATATCCGGTTTCCGGGAATGCCGCCCAGGGAATGCTTGTCGGCGACGATCCCGGAACCCCAGTCCAGGCGGAACATGAACTCCGACCGGGCGCGGGCGAGCGCCGCGGTCTCGTCGCGGGTCAGCGTTTCCGTGATCGCGACCAGAAAGTCGGCGACCTCCCGCTCGCCGAACCTTCCGTCGACGATGTCGGCCAGCACGCGGCGGTACTGCCCGCGATCGAGCTCCGATCCCCCGATCTTGCGCCGCAGGAGGAGGGAAGGGGAGGCGGACGCGGACCTCAGCACCGCCACGAGCCGGTCCACGCCCTCCTCGACGGAGGCGGTGTTCTCGATCACGCGGCGCTCGACGGAAGCGGGCGGGGCGCCGGGATCGCGGACCAGGCGCCGGCCGATGGCGCCTCCCGTCTCCCGGCCGCGGGCGACGAGACGGGCGCGGAGAACCTCCGGGGGCGCGACGACCTCGACGACGACCACGGGCGCGCGGCCGGAGGCGGCTTCGGCCACGATCGTGCGCGAGACGTTCGCCACGACGTGCCGTCCGGCCTCGAGATCCCGGGCGCATCTCCCGGGAATGCCGTAGCGCAGTCCGTGGGCGTTCCAGTGCAGCAGGAAGCCGTCGTTCCTGCGGCGCTCCTCGAACCCCTGCGGCGAGATCTCCTCGTGGTCCTCGCCGCCGGCGTCGGCGGGGCGCGTGGTCACGCGTCGGGGGAAGACGAAGTCCGGATCGCCGAAAAGGCGCCGGCGGGCGCCCGCGATCAACGTGTCCTTTCCGGCGCCGCTCGGTCCGACGACGAGAAACAGCGTGCCCGCCATCAGGACGGAGTCGTGACCGCGATGTCCAGGCCGATGTCGACGGCCGGCGCCGACTGTGTCATGCGTCCGATCGAAAGGACGTCGACCCCGGCCTCGGCCTTTTCCCTGACGGTGTCGAGCGTGATGCCGCCGGAAGCCTCGGTGCGGGCGCGCCCGTCGATGATGCGGATGCCCTCCCTCATCGTTTCCGCGGACATGTTGTCGAACATGATCATGTCCGCGCCCGCGGCGGCGGCCTCCTCGACCTGCTCGAGCGTGTCGCACTCGACCTCGATCTTGGTGAGCGCGGGCGTCAGGGCGCGGGCCTGCGCGACCGCGCGCGCGATCGAGCCGTGGACGGCGATGTGGTTGTCCTTGACGATGACTCCGTCGTGCAGCCCGAGGCGGTGGGGGCGGGCGCCGCCGACGCAGGCGGCGTACTTGGAGAGAAGGCGCATCCCCGGCACCGTCTTGCGGGTGTCGATGAGCTGTGTGTCGGTGTGGGCGACGAGACGGGCGTATTCGGCGACGAGCGTGGCGATGCCGCACATGAACTGGAGGATGTTGAGCGCGGTGCGCTCGACGGTCAGGAGGGTGCGCGCGTTGCCGGCGACCCCCATCATCCGGGTGCCGGGCCCGATCCGCGCGCCGTCGGCCGCGAGAACCTCGACCCGGGCGTCGGGCGCCATGTGGCGAAACACCTCCGCGGAGACCTCGATGCCGGCGACCACGATCTCCTGCCGCGTGTTCATGGAGAAATCGGCGGCGGCGTCCGGCGGTATCAGGATGCTGGTCGTGAGATCCTGGACCCCCTCGTCCTCCGCGACCCAGCCCTCGATCATGCGGTGCAGGGTTTCGCGGGGCGGAAGCAGGAAGTCGGCCCGGATGCCGCCGGGCCGCGCCGGTTTGCGGTTCGCGTCGTTCACGGCACCGGTCCGCTTGCTGGGGTTCGGGTGACCGATACCGGAACCGGACCGGCGGTTCAAGGGCGGTGCCGCCGAACGGGGGTGTTGACAGATCCCGTCCGATCCAATCGGATGAGGACAGGAGGTGGCGCCATGGACACCGTTGCCGTTCGCCCGCGCGAACTGCGCAGGGAAATCGACATCCGCACCGACACCCGGGAGATCCTCGAACGCGCCGACCGGTACGCCCGGCAGCGGGGGTTCAAGGACTGGCTCATCGTCGACGTCGACGCCCACCACTCGGAGATGGGTTCCTGGAAGGAGGTCGTGACCTACATCGAGGATCCGGTGATCCGCGATCTCGGAATCCAGTTCCAGAGCCGCGCCGGGACTGCGGCGGGCCTGTCGAATCACGTCGGCGGCCTGCGCTACCAGGACATGGGCGGGCGCATTCCCCACCAGACGGCGCTGGCCGAGACCGTGGACGACGACTCGGTGCATCGCGACGTCACGCTCGTGCGCCGCGTGATGGACGCTCTCGGCATCGACTGGCAGGTGCTGTTCCCCGGAAACCTGCTCCAGCTCGGCCTGCATCCGCAGCCGCGGGTCGAGGTCCAGCTCGCCTTCGCCTACAACCGGTTCGTGATGGAGCGCATCATCCCGCAGGAGAGCCGGCTCAAGACGCTTCTCTACCTGCCGTTCTGCGAGCCCGCCGCGTGCGAACGGATGATCGCGGAGTTCGGCGGCCATCCCGACGTGCTCGGCTTCATGGTGACGTCGGTGCGCTACAAGTCGGTGCATCACGACAGCTACATGCGCACCTACGCGATGCTGGAGGAGATGGGCAAGCCGCTCTGCTTCCACGCCGGCAACAACTGGCAGGACGACTACCTCAAGCAGCTCGACACGTTCATCTCGATGCACGCCCTGTCGTTCACGCTGTGCAACATGGTGCATCTGACCAACTGGGTGCTGCACGGGCTTCGCGAGCGCTTCCCGAAGCTCGACGTGATCTGGACCGAAAGCGGCGTCGCCTGGGTGCCGTTCCTCATGCAGCGTCTGGACAACGAGTATCTCATGCGCTCGTCGGAGGCCCCGGGGCTCAGGAGGCTGCCGAGCGAGTACATGCGGGAGATGTACTACACGACCCAGCCGATGGAACGGACCGACATGGAACTGCTGGAGGCGGGTTTCCGGGCGATGCGTGCCGAGACGCAGCTGCTCTACGCCTCCGACTGGCCGCACTGGGACTTCGATTCCCCGGCCAGCGTCTACGACCTGCCGTTTCTCGACGAGGAGGCCAAGCGCAACATCCTGGGCCGCAACGCCGCGCGCCTGTTCGGCCTGCCGGAGCCGGCGGCGGGGTGAGGTCCGGAAAAGGAGGGCGACGATGATCACGGTGCTCGTGACCTACAGGCTGCCGGAAGGCACCGACCGCGAAACGGCGGCCGGGCTTTCCCGCGAGGCGGCGCCGCGGTTCCAGGGGATTCCCGGGCTGCGGAGCAAGCATTTTCTCCATCACGACGGCGACGGGCTCGGCGGCGGGTTCTACGCCTGGGAGACCCGGGAGGCCGCCGAGGCGTTCCACTCCGAGGCCTGGCTCGATTCCATGGAGGAACGGATGGGCTCGAGACCGGAGCTGACGTTCTTCGAGACCCGGGTGTTCGTCGACAACAGGGCCGGCAGGATCGAGGACGGGTAGAGGGCCCGCCTCCGCCGCGGAACGCCCGCCAAACGGTCGCCGCCCCGTCGTTCCCGAAAGGCCCGCCGGTCCGGTTCCGCGCGCCTCAGGAGGCCGCCGGATCCGCGTGGCAGACCGCCTGCAGCTTGTTGCCTTCCGGGTCGCGGACATAGGCGCCGTAGTAGTGCTCGTGGTAGTGCGGCCGGAGCCCGGGCGCCCCCTCGTCGGTGCCGCCGCCCGCCATCGCGGCCGCATGGAACGCGTCGACCTGGTCGCGGGATCTCGCGAGAAACGCCGCGTGCACGCCGTTGCCGACGGTTGCGGGCCGGCGGTCGAACGGCCTGGCGACGAAAAAGAGGTCGCGCCCTTCGCGCCGGTAGCCGAGAAGCGCGCCGTCGACCGTCATGCGGCGCTCGATTCCCAGCGTGGCGAGCGCCTGATCGTAGAACGCGGCGGCCCGTTCGAGATCGTTCGATCCCACGGTGACGTGGCTGTACATGCCGGTCCGTTCCCGTGCCCGGAGTTCAGCGGACGTCGCGCCAGATGCGCCGCTTCGCGACGTAGAGAAGCCCGGTCATGAGCAGCAGGAACAGGATCACCTTGACGCCCATGCGCTTGCGCTCCTCGAGCTCGGGCTCGGCCGCCCACGCGAGAAACGTCGTCACGTCGTGCGCCTGCTGGGCGACGGTCGCCTTCGTCCCGTCGGCGTACTCGACCCCGTCCTCCGTCAGCGGCGGCGCCATCGCGATCATGTTGCCGGCGTAGTTCCGGTTGTAGTGCATGCCCTCGGGAACCGTCATTCCCGGAGGCGCGTCCTCGAAGCCGGTCATCACCGCGTGGATGTAGTCGGGACCGCCGGGGAGGGCCTTGGTCAGAAGCGACAGGTCGGGCGGCAGCGCGCCGTTGTTGAGCGCGCGCGCCGCCTCGTCGTTCGGGGCCGGCGACTTGAAGCGGTCGGACGGCCGCCCGGGCCGCGTGTAGTACTCGCCCTCGTCGTCGGGACCGTCCTCGATCTCGACGGTCGCCGCGACCGCCTTGATGGCGTCTTCCGAAAACCCGATCTCGGCGAGGTTGCGGTAGGCCACGAGCCGCAGGCCGTGGCAGGCGGAGCACACGTCCTTGTAGACGACGAAGCCGCGCTGCAGCGCGGCCCTGTCGAAGGTGCCGAACAGGCCGGTCCACGACCAGCGCTGGGCAGCGACTTCCGGCGCGTCGGCGGCGCCGGCCGGGAGCGCCGCGGACAGCGCGAGCGCGGCCGCCGC
The DNA here is from genome assembly GCA_965214975.1 of Alphaproteobacteria bacterium. GTDB lineage: Bacteria > Pseudomonadota > Alphaproteobacteria > MPNO01 > UBA830 > JAJEBT01. The sequence continues at coordinate 1,912,018 of OZ244055.1, read as the reverse complement.
CGCGCCGGCCGCGAGCGATGCCGCCAGCCTCCTCATCGCGGGTTCTCCGGCGCCGCGCCGTCGCCGAGCACGGGCTCGGAGATGCTGGAGGGCACGGGCTTCGGCTTCTCGAACGCCCCGAGCAGCGGAATGATCACGAGGAAATACAGGAAGTAGAACGCCGTCGCGATCCGGCCGATGACGATGAAATGCCCTTCCGCCGGATTGGCGCCGACCCAGCCGAGAACCGCGCAGTCGACGAGAAAGAGCCAGAAGAACTGCCTGAACAGCGGACGGAAGCGCGAGGACCGGACGGGCGAGCGGTCGAGCCACGGCAGCAGGAACAGCACGCCGATCGCCCCGAACATCGCCAGCACGCCGGCGAGCTTGGCGTCGAAGACGACGAAGCCCAGCCAGTCGGTCACCCAGGCGCCGATGAAGTTGTCGGGCACCGCCCTGAGAATCGCGTAGAAGGGCAGGAAGTACCATTCCGGCACGATGTGCGGGGGCGTCGCGAGCGGGTTCGCCGGCAGGTAGTTCTCGGGCTCGCCGAAGAAGTTCGGCGCGAAGAACAGGAAGCCGGCGAACACCGTCAGGAACACGCCGAGACCGAACATGTCCTTGATCGTGTAGTAGGGGTGGAACGGGATGACGTCCTGGTCCCCCTTGGTGTCGATTCCCACCGGGTTGTTCGAGCCGTGCACGTGCAGCGCCCAGACGTGGAGCGCCACCACCCCGACCAGCACGAAGGGCAGCAGGTAGTGGAGGCTGTAGAACCGGTTGAGCGTCGGGTTGTCCACCGAGAAGCCGCCCCAGAGCAGGGTGACGACCCAGTCGCCGATGCCCCACGGGATCGCGGAGAACAGGTTGGTGATGACCGTCGCGCCCCAGAAGCTCATCTGCCCCCACGGCAGAACGTAGCCCATGAACGCCGTCGCCATCATGAGCAGCAGGATGACCACGCCCAGAATCCACAGCAGCTCGCGGGGCGCCTTGTAGGATCCGAAGTACAGCCCCCGGAAGAGGTGGATGTAGACCACGATGAAGAACGCCGACGCGCCGTTCATGTGGATGTAGCGGATGAGCCACCCGTAGTTGACGTCGCGCATGATGCGCTCGACCGAATCGAAGGCGTGGTCGGTGTGCGGCGTGTAGTGCATCGCGAGCGTGATGCCGCTCACGATCATGATCACCAGCACGACGCCGGCGAGCGACCCGAAGTTCCACCAGTAGTTCAGGTTCTTCGGGGTCGGGTACTCGTAGAGCTCGTGGCTCATGAAGGTGAACACCGGCAGGCGGTGGTCGATCCACCTGACCAGCGGGTTGCCGAGCCACGCCGGCTTGCCGGGCTGCGCCATGTCCGCGCTCCTCAGCCGATCCGCACGACGTTGCCGTCGAGGAACGTGTACTCCGGAACCTCGAGGTTCTCGGGCGCCGGACCCTTGCGGATCCGCCCCGACGTGTCGTAGTGCGAGCCGTGGCAGGGGCAGAACCAGCCGTCGAAGTCGCCGCGCGCCTCGCCCGAACCGGTGCCGAGGGGAATGCAGCCGAGATGGGTGCAGACGCCCACCAGAATCAGCCATTGCGGCCTCTGGACGCGGTCCGAATCCTTCTCGGGGTCGATCAGGTCGCTTTCGGCGACCGCCTCGGCGGCCTCGATCTCCGCCCTGGTGCGGTGGCGGACGAACACCGGCTTGCCGCGCCACTTGACCTTGATGGCCTGTCCTTCCTCGATGCCCGACAGGTCGATCTCGACCGAGGCCAGGGCGAGCGTGTCGGCGGCCGGGTTCATCTGGTGGATGAACGGCCAGGCGACGGCGCCGAGGCCCGCGATCCCGAAGACGCCGGTCGCGATCTGGAGGAAATCCCGGCGGTTCTCCCCCTCTCCGGTTCCGCCGAGGCCGTCGGCCCCTTCCATGCCGCCCGATTCCGCCATCGTCCAAACCCTCTTGCCGTTCCGGGTTGCGGTTCCGCGGGAAGCGCGGACTCTGGACCGTTCCTGCGGAACGGCGCCGGCCCGTCCGGGAGATCCGGCGTCCCGGCGAGGCGTCCGGTCCGCTGCGGACGCCTGCGCGGCCGCGTGCCCGTTCCGCGAGGGTGTATAGTCGAATTCCGCCCCCGTGCAAAGCCTCGCCGCGAATCCCCCCAGGGTTGCCCCGCGCCCGGTTTCGCCGGCGATTCGAGGTGAAAAGGCGCGCACATCGCCGGCGGCCTCGACCCCGCCGAGAAGCGGGCCGTCGGAGCGTTGCGGGAGCGGAGCAGCGCGGCAAGGGCCGGTCCGTCCCGCGCACCGGCGATCAGGCGGGCCTCGGACGCATACTCCGTTCACGTCCGCGCAACGGCGGTTCGATGGCAGGCATGCACCGCGTCGCGCGCCCCGTCACCGCCCGCCGCCGTGCCGGCGGTCGCAGGCCCGACCGTTCCGCATCGACCCCCGCCGCCGCGTTCCCCCAGGCCGGCTGCCAGGCCTGTCCCGTGCGTCAGCCGTCGGCCGGGACAAGGTCCACGGTCAGCCGCGTGCCGGTCGCTTCGGCGTAGCGGCGAAGGGTCGCGAAGGACGGCGACACCCGGCCGCCTTCCAGCCGCGCGACCGCGGACCGGGTCGTGCCGAGCCGCCGGGCAAGCTGCGCCTGCGTGAGCTTCGCCGCCGTGCGGGCGCGGACCAGCGCCTCGATGAGCGCGTGTTCCTCGTCGATGCGCGCGTATTCCTCCCGGAACCCGGGATCCTCCATGAAGCGCGCCTTCAGGTTCTCCAGCCTCGTCATGCGAGCACCTGCCTCATCCGTGTTCGGGCGGTCGCGAGTGCGCGCCCCGGCGTCCTGCGCGACCTGTTCGCGACGACGTGCACCACCGCCACCCGCCGGCCCGCGGTCGTCACGCGGATCCCCCGCGCGATGCCGCCGTCCGCCCGCATCCGAAGTTCCCGGAGCCTTCCCTCGAGATGCCGGGCATGCGGCGCGCGAAGAGCCTCCGGCCCGGCATTCCCCGCCGTCTCCGGCAGCCGCGGCGCCCGGGCGCGCGCCGCCACCGGCAAGGCCCGGTTCCGGCGTCGGCGGCCGACACGGTTTCGACCGTCCGGTCCACCCCCGGTGCATGGCGCATCCGCTGCAGTCTTTCAAGCACGCGCACTCGGCGCACTGGACGATCCCGCGCCCGGTTTCGTCGGCGATTCGGACTCCCGGAGAGGCCGGTTGCGCTTCGATCGGACTCTTCGCCGCCGATCCGGTTGAAGACGGCGGCATCGGCGACCGGGCGGACGACGGACCTTCCCCGGGAGCGCTCCGTCGCCGGCGCGGGAGAGGGCGCGGGAACGGTGCGGGGGCGTGCGGTCACAGGGCCAGGGTCATGCGGACATGCGCGATGCCGGCTTCCTCGAAGACGTCGCCCTCGCGCCCGAAGCCCATCCTCTCGTAGAACGGCGCCGCGCGGGTCTGGGCGTGAAGGATCGCGGTCGCGCCGCCGTCGCGACGCGCGTCCCGAAGGGCCCGCTCCAGCATCGCGCGGCCGATGCCGCGGCCCCGGAAGGGCGCGAGCACCGCCATGCGCTCGCACTTGACGACGCCGTCGCCGAGCGGCCTCGTGCGGGCGGTGCCGACGGCCGTCCCGCCGTCCCGGGCGAGGTAGTGCCGGCAGATCCCGTCGAGGCCGTCGAGCTCGAGTTCGCGGCTCACCCCCTGCTCGAGGCAGAACACCTCGACGCGGACGGCGAGGCAGGCCTCGCGGTCGTTCCCGGAGACGGCTTCGACGACGGCGGCGCCGGTCACGGGTTCCGTCCGTCGCGGCCGGCGCGCCGCGCGGCCCACAGGCAGACGAGCAGCATGCAGCACAGCGCCGCCGCCGCGCTCGCCGCGAGCGACCACTGGATGCCGATCAGCCCGCCGCCGAACCCGACGAAGAACCCGGAGAACGTGCGGCAGCCGAGGCTGCCGACGTTGAACAGGCCGACGGCGCGCCCGCGGATCTCCGCGGGCGCGTGCAGCTGCGCCAGCGTCCGCGTCATCGCGTTGAACGCGAGATCGAGAAACCCCGCGCAGAGCAGCAGCGCGAGGGACAGCAGGTAGTTCCGCGAAAGCGCGAAGAGCAGGATCGCGACGGCCCACAGAAACGCCAGCGCGAAGGAGGTGCGCGTCCGCGCCGGGAGCATGTTGCCCGCCTCCAGCACCAGCCCGGCGGCGAGCGCGCCCGCGGCGTTGGCCGCGAGGAGCAGGCTGTAGTGCAGGCCCTCCCCGCCGTGGCCGAGGAGGTGCGCGAACTCCGGCATCTGCGGCTCGTGCGCGTTGCCGACGAAGAAGGCGGCGAGGCCCGCGAGCACGGACATGAAGAACACCGTCGGGAGGCCCGAGATCCGGCGCAGCGTGTCGACCATCTCGCCGAACCCGGTCATCGCCGCGGCCGGCGCGGCGCGGCTGATCCTCGCGGGGTTGCGGATCAGCCAGAGCGTGAGCGGGAGATAGATCAGCACGTTGACCAGAATGCCCGCGGTCGCGCCGATGGCGAGCAGCATCGCGCCGCCCACCGCCGGACCGAGCAGAAGGCCGAGGGTGCGCGACGTCGCGAGCAGGCGGATCGCGCTCTGGAGCTGGCGGTTGCCGACGATGTCGTGGACCAGCAGCTGGCCGGCCGGCGCCCACAGGACGCCGGCGAAGCCGTGGACGACGAGCAGGATGACGGCGTGCCATTTCTCGAGGCTGTCGGTCGCGAACAGGACGCCCCAGCCGAGCGATCCCAGCATGAACAGCGCCATCGCCGCCTGGATGATCCGCCGCGGATCGTGCCGGTCGGCGAGCGCCCCCGCCCACATCGATCCGAGCAGGAAGGGAAGCCAGTGGGAGATCACCGCGAAACCCGCGAGCGACGGCGACTGGAAGCGCTGGAAGATCATCCAGTAGCTGATCACGTGCTCGACGCTGTCGGCCATCATCGCGAGCGCCGCGACGAGGAGGTAGACGCGCGAGGCGGGCTGGCGCAGCGCGGCGTAGGAACGGGGGTCCGGCGCGTCGGGGGTCGTGTCTTCCGTCATCGCGGCTCCCGGGCCGGGACGCGGCCCCGGCGCCGCGGCGTTGCGCGCGCGGCGCCGGGGCATGCTACACTGCCGGACCGGCGATCGGGGGGAATCGACCATGAGCGGCCGCGGGGACGGAGTCGAGGAGCTCGGCATCAAGGAATTCGACCGCGCCACGTCGACCTCGGACGTGCTGGCGCGCGCCGAACGGCAGAAGCGGGAGCGCGGTCTCGACGAGGTGCTCGTCATCGACGTCGACGCCCACCACTTCGAGAACGCCTCCTGGGCGCGGGTCGTCGAGCGCATCGAGGATCCGGTGATGCGCCATCTCGCGCAGTCGTTCGAGCGCCCCGACGGCACCAACCCGGGCGGGCTTCTCAACGCGGAGCCGGGACTCAACTTCCAGAACGTCTCCGGCCGCATCCAGCACGCCGGCGGGCTCCGCCTCGAGGACGCCGGCGACGGAGGCGTCCACCCCGACGTGGTCATGGCGCAACGGTCCATGGACGCGATGGGCATCGACCACCAGGTCATGTTCCCGACGCCGATGCTGCAGCTCGGCCTGCACCCGAACCCGCGGATGGAGGTGCAGCTCGCCTTCGCCTACAACCGCTGGCTGACCGAGGAGGTGCTGACCGGCGACGGCCGCGTGACGACGATGATCTACCTGCCGTTCTGCGACGCCGACGCCTCGCTCAGGACCGTGGAGGAGTTCGCCGGCAAGCCCGGCGTGGTGGGCTTCAACGTCACGTCGGTCCGCCACAAGCCGGTGCATCACAACCGGTACATGAAGGTCTACGCCGCGATCGAGGAGACCGGCCTGCCGCTCGGCTTCCACGCCGGCCCGACCTGGCACGACGAGTGGACCCGCCAGATCGACCGCTTCATCGGCGTCCACGCCATCTCGTTCGTGCTCTGCAACATGGTGCATCTGACCAACTGGGTGCTCGAGGGCCTTCCGGAGCGTTTCCCGAGGCTGCCCGTCATCTGGATCGAGAGCGGCCTCGCCTGGCTTCCCTTCATGATGCAGCGGCTGGACAGCGAGTACTTCATGCGCTCCTCCGAGGCGCCGCTTCTGCGGCGCCCGCCGAGCGAGTACATCCGCGAGATGCATTTCACCTGCCAGCCGATGGAGGCCCACGACCAGCGGCTTCTGCGCGCGACCTTCGAGGCCATCAACGCCGAGACCCAGCTGCTCTACGCGTCCGACTGGCCCCACTGGGACTTCGATTCGCCGAGCGTGATATGGGATCTGCCCTTCCTCGACGAGGAGGCCAAGCGGAACATCCTGGGCCGCAACGCCAACCGGCTGTTCGGGATCGTTCCCGAAGCGGACGCCCGCATCGCCGCGGAATGACCTGCGCCCGGTCCCCCGCTGCCGGGCCCGGCCGCACGGCATGACGGCGGCCGGGAAGGGCTGGGTCGGCGCGCGCCATCCCCGCAAGGAGGACGCCGCCCTGCTCGCGGGCGAGGCCCGTTTCATCGACGACATGGAGCCGGTGCCGGGGATCCGGCACGCCGCGATCCTGCGCTCCGGCCACGCGCATGCGCGCATCGCCTCGGTCGAGGCCGCGCGCGCCCGTGCGGCGCCGGGCGTCGTCGGCGTCGTCACCGGACGCGAGGTCGCGGAAGCGACGGGCCCGATCCCGAGCGCCGTGCGCGTGCCGATCGAGTTCCGCCCCGCCGCGGTCGACAAGGTCCGCTACGTCGGCGAGCCGGTCGCCGTCGTGGTGGCGGAGGACCGCTACGCGGCCGAGGACGCGATGGAGCTCGTCGACGTCGTCTACGAGCCCCTGCCCGCGGTCGTGGATCCGGAGCGGGCGCTCGACGGCGACGCGGCGCTCTTGCACGAGGCGGTCGGCTCGAATCTCGTTCACCGCCGCTCGTTCCGCTACGGCGATCCCGACGCCGCGTTCGCCCGCGCCGACAGGGTGGTGCGGCTCGACTGGCGCTATCCGCGCTATTCGTCGACCCCCATGGAGACCTGCGGCGCGATCGCCCAGTTCGAGCGCCGGCCCGACCGCTACACGATCTGGTCGAACTTCCAGGGACCGTTCATCCTGCACGCCCTGATGACCGGCGCGCTCGGCGTGCCCGGAAACCGCCTGCGCCTGATCACGGCGCCGCATTCCGGCGGCAGTTTCGGGATCAAGCAGGCGATGTTCCCCTGCATGATCCTGCTCGCCGCCTGCTCGCGGCTTCTCGGATGCCCGGTCAAGTGGATCGAGGACCGCCTCGAGCATCTGGCCGGCTCGTCGTCGGCCGCCGACCGGCGGGATTCGGTGGAGGCCGCCTTCGCCGCCGACGGCGAGCTTCTCGGGCTGCGCTTCGACAACCTCGTGAACGCGGGCGCGTATGTCCGGGCGCCGGAGCCGGCGTCGGTGTACCGCATGCACGCGGCCTCCAACGGCTGCTACCGGGTGCGCGACATCGCGGTCGAGAACCGCCTCGCGGTCACCAACACGACGCCGGTCGGCCTCAACCGCGGCTACGGCGGCCCGCAGTTCTACTACGCGCTTGAGCGCGTCATGGAGGCCGGGGCGCGGGAGCTCGGGATCGACCCCGCCGAGATCCGGCGGCGCAACTTCGTCGCCCCGGAGGAGTTCCCCTACGAGGCGCCGGCGGGAGCGGTCTACGACGCGGGCGACTACGGGGCGGGGCTCGACCGCGCGCTCGAGCTCGCCGGCTACGAGGCGCTGAAGGCGGAGCGCGCCCGCGTCCGCGGCGAGGGCCGGCTCTACGGGATCGGCATGGCCGCGGGCGTCGAGCCGTCGGGCTCGAACATGGCCTACGTCACGCTCGCCCAGACCGCCGAGGAGCGGGCCCGCGCGGGCGGCCGCTCCGGCGGGCTCGGGACGGCGACGGTCTCCGTCGACCCCTCCGGCTCGGTCACCGCGAGGACCGTGTCGACGCCGGCCGGCCAGGGGCACCAGACGGTCGCGGCGCAGATCGTCGCCGACGCGCTCGGCCTGCATCCCGACGACATCGACGTCGTCACCGAGATGGACACCCTGACCGGCGCCTGGTCGCTCGCTTCCGGAAACTACGCCAACCGCTTCTCGTCGGTCGTGACCGACGCCCTTGCCGAAAGCGCCGAGCGGGTGGCGCGCAAGGTCAGGCTGATCGCGGCCGAGACGCTGGAGGTCGCGCCCGAGGACGTCGAGCTCGCGAACGGCGAGGCGCGCGTGGTCGGCGTCCCCGGCAGGGCGCTGCCGTTCCGGCGCGTGGCGGCCCGGACCCACTGGCACCCGGCGGGGCTTCCCGACGGCGCGGGCCCGGGCCTGTTCGAGACCTCGATCGTCAACCCCGCGTCGCTCGGCGCGCCCGACGACGCCGACCGGGTCGCGAGCGCGGTGACCTTCGGCTGCGTGTTCGATCTCGCGGCGGTCGAGATCGACCCCGCGACCGGCCGGCTCGAGATCCGGAAGTACGTCACCGTCCACGACGTCGGCACCGTCCTCAACGGGATCGTGGTGGAGGGCCAGATCCACGGAGGCTTCGCGCACGGTCTCGGCGGCGCGCTTCTGGAGGAACTGGTCCACGACGCCGACGGGAACCCGCTGACCGGAACCTTCGCCGACTATCTCTGCATCACCGCCCCGGAGATGCCCGAGGTCTCGGTCGGGCACGTGACCACGCCGTCGCCCCGCACCCGGCTCGGGGCCAAGGGGATGGGCGACGGCTCCTCGATGCTCGCGCCGACGGCGGTCGCCAACGCCGCGGCGGACGCGCTCGGGCGCTTCGACGTCGAGCTTCCGCTCACGCCCGCGAGGCTGTGGGCGCTGGCCGGGGAGGCGCGGCGGTGAAGCCCGCCCCCTTCGCCTACTGCCGGCCCGACACGCTCGACGAGGCGCTCGATCTCCTCGCCGAGTTCGGCGGCGAGGCGAGCGTGCTGGCGGGCGGCCTGTCGCTGGGCGCGATGCTGAACATGAGGCTCGCCCGTCCGGAGGCGGTCGTCGATGTCGGCCGCCTCGGCGGGCTCGCCGGGCTCGAACCCGGGAGCGGCGCCGTCGCCACCGGCGCGCTGCTGCGCCAGGCGGACGCCATGGGGTCGGCGGAGCTCGCCGCCGCCGTGCCGCTTCTCGCCGACGCGCTGCCCCATGTCGGGCACTACCAGACGCGGGCGCGGGGCACGCTCGGGGGATCCGTCGCCCATGCCGACCCGAGCGCCGAGATTCCGCTGTGCCTGGTGACCCTCGGCGGCGAGGTGAGGCTGCGATCGCGCGGCGGCGCGCGCGCGGTGCCGGCCGGGGACTTCTTCCTGGGGATCCTCGCCACGGACCGGCGCGACGACGAGATGGTGACGGCCCTGAGCTGGCCGCGGCCGGCCGCCGGCGCCGGCTTCGCGTTCGAGGAGGTGGCGCGGCGCCGGGGCGACTTCGCGATCGTGGCGGCCGCGGCGGCGGTGGAGCTCGACGGGGGCGGCCGCATCCGGAGCCTTTCCCTCGGGCTCGGGGGCGTCGAGGACCGGCCGTTCCTGGCCGACACCGCGGGATGCGCCGGGCTGCCGGCCACGGCCGGGACCGCGCGCGAGGTCGCCGCCGCCGCCGCCGGGGCCGCCGATCCGATGACGGATCTGCAGGCCGGTCCCGCCTACCGCCGGCAGCTGGTCCGCGTGCTCGGCGAGCGGACCGTCGCGCGGGCCTTCGCCCGGGCCGCCGGCGGGGGGGACGCGGGATGACGCTCCGGGTGGGCGCGGACGAAAGGGCGCGGGTGGCGGTGACCGTCAACGGCAGGAGGCGTTCGGGCCGCGCCGCGCCGCGCATGCTGCTGGCGGATTTCCTGCGCCACGAGCTCGGGCTCTACGGCACCCGCGTCGGGTGCGAGCACGGCGTGTGCGGCGCCTGCACGGTGCATGTGGACGGGGCGGTCACGCGGAGCTGCCTGCGCTACGCCGTGCAGTGCGACGGCGGCGAGATCCGCACGGTGGAGGGGCTGGCCGGGGAGGACGGGGAGCTGGGCGCGCTCCAGCGGGCCTTCAACCGGCACGGCGCGCTGCAGTGCGGGTTCTGCACCGCGGGAATCCTGATGTCGGCGACGCGGTTTCTCGAGGAGAACCCCGCGCCGACGCGCGAACAGGTCCGCGACATGCTGTCGGGGCACATCTGCCGCTGCACCGGCTACGAGCAGATCGTGCGCGCCGTTCTCGACGCGGGCGGGGGAGAGGGGTGAATCTCGGCGCCGTCCTCGCCCGCGGCGTGGAGCGCGATCCGCGGGCCCTCGCCGTCGTCGACGGCGACCGGCGCCGCGCCTACGGGGAGTGGCTGGCGGAGATCTCGGCCGTCGCCGGCGGCTTGCGGCGGCGGGGCCTCGGCCCCGGCGACCGGCTGCTGGCGGTGCTGTCGAACCGCCGCGAGACGGCGACCCTCTACTGGGCCTGCCAGATGCTCGGCGCCGTCTTCACCCCGTTCAACTGGCGGGCCGGCGGCGAGGAGATCGCCTACGTGCTCGACGACGCCGAGCCGGCCGCGGCGGTGTTCGAGGAGCGGTCGCGGGCGGCCGTCGCCGAGGCGCTGGGGAAGGGCTCCGCCACGGTCGCGCTCGACGTCGACGACGGCGGTTTCGACGCGCTCTCCTCTGCCGACCCGGTGGACGGGCCCGGCGGCGTCGACGAGCGGGAGCCCTGCCTGATGCTCTACACCTCCGGCACGACCGGCCGCCCGAAAGGGGTGCCGCGGTCGCACCGTGCCGAGCGGCTGGCGGCGACCCACTGCATCGCGCTCCTGAACTACCGCTACCGCTCGTCGACGCTCGGCGCGATGCCGATGTTCCACACCATGGGCGTGCGGTCGATGCTGATGTCGGCACTTCTCAGCGGCGCGCTGGTCTGTCTCCCCGCCTGGGACGCGAAGACCGCGATGGCGCTGATCGAGCGGGAACGGATCGACACGCTGTTCCTGGTGCCGACGATGTTCCACGACATGCTGCACCATCCCGAACGCGGAGACCACGACCTGTCCTCGGCGCGCAACCTGGCCTATGCCGGCATGTCCATGACGACGGCGCTGACGGAACTGTGCGCGCGCGAGTTCGCTCCCGACCGGTTCGCGAACTTCTACGGCTCGAGCGAGATCTTCACGTTCACCGTCTGCGGCCACGTGGCCGAGAAGCCGGGTTGCGCCGGCCGGGCCGGCATCGGCCAGATCGTCCGCGTCGTCGAGGCCGATCCGGACGGCCGCAGCCGGCCGGGGGACGTCGTGGAGAACGGCCGTTCCGGCGAGATCATCGCGCCGATGGACGGGCCCGAGGCGTTCGCCGGCTACTGGCGGCGTCCGGACGCCGACGCCAGGGCGATCCGCGACGGCTGGTACTTCACCGGCGATCTCGGCCGTTTCGACGAGGACGGGGAACTCCACGTGGTCGGCCGGGTCGACGACATGATCAACTCCGGCGGCGAGAACATCCACCCCGAGGAGGTCGAGGACGTCCTGGCGAAGTCCCCGCTCGTCGAGCAGGCGGCGGTGGTCGGCCTGCCCGACGAACGCATGGGGGCGAAGGTGGTGGCGTTCGTGGAGCCGGCCTCGGCCGCCTGCGCGGCCGAGGCGCTGGACGCCTGGTGCCTCGAAAGCGCCCTGGCCCGGTTCAAGCGTCCGCGCGCCTACGTCTTCGTCCGGACCATCCCGCGCTCGGCTTCGGGAAAGCTGCTGCGGCGCCTGCTGCGCGAGGGCGACCACGAGACTCTCGACGGGTTCGAAAGCACGCTCTGAGCCCGATTCCAACACGGGGAACGCGAACATGACCGCAACAAGATACGCGTCGCGGAGCGCGGCCGTCCTGAAGACGCTCGACGGCCTCCGCGTGGAGATCGACGCCGAAAGGCGGGTCGGCCATCTGGTGCTCGACCGCCCGCCGCTGAACATCGTGTCCTACGCGGGGCGCCGGCAGATCCGCGAGATCGTCGAGGCGATGGACGAGGATCCCGACATCGGCGTCGTGGTCGTCCGCGGGGCCAACGGCGTGTTCACGTCCGGCGGCGACGTCAAGGCGTTCCCCGACATTCCCAAGAACGGGATGTCGGACCTGCACTGGAACATCGGGGCGCCCGAGCGCATCGGGAAGCCCGTCATATGCGCGATGGAGAAATACGCGTTCGGCGTCGGTTTCGAGCTCGCGCTGGCCTGCGACTTCCGTTTCGCGACCGAGGACACGCTGGTCGGGCTGCCGGAGATCTCGCTCGGCCAGATGCCGGGTTCCGGCGGCAGCGTGCGGGTCGCCCGCATCGCCGGGCTGACCCGCGCCAAGGACATGGTCCTGATGGGCAAGCGCATCCCCGCGCCGCAGGCGCGCGACTGGGGGCTGCTGACCGAGGTGGCCGCCGACGCCGGCGCCCTGGCCGAAACGGTGGCCGACTGCGCGGCGAAGCTGAACGCGCAGGCGCCCATCGCTCTCGCGTCGCTCAAGAAGGTTCTCAACGCGTCCCTCGATTCGCCGCTCAAGACGGCCCTGGAGATCGAGGGCAACGCCTACGAGAAACTGCGCTGGACGGAGGACTACATGGAGGGGATCGACGCCTTCGCCGGGCGCCGCAAGCCGGAGTTCAGGGGCCGGTAGCCCGGGTTGCCGCGGGAACCGCGCGCGCGGGACGCGCCTGCCGGCAACGCCCCGGGCGCCGCCACGGGAGCGGACACGCGCCCCGGCCGGATCAGGGAAGGGACGCGGCCTCCGCGGCGCGGCCCGCGATCTCGAGGATCATCTTCCTGAGGATGGCGTCGGCGAAGGTCCGGCGGTTCCCGGCCTCGATCACGAACGAGCCCGGGCCGCCGGCGATGCTGCTCCTGTAGTACCGCGGCAGATCCGGCATGGACGGGCGCTCGATGACGAGGCCGTTGATCGTGAACCCGCGGGCGAGCGCGGCCGCCCGGGCGATCTCGACGGGAACGGCGCCGACGGTGTCGGGGCCGTCGCCGGACACGTCGATGACCCTGCGCGTCCCGTCGTAGCCGTTGCCGAGCGCGCTTTCGGCCGCGGCGGCGACGGCTTCGCCGATGGCGTTGCCGCCCGCGCAGCGCTCTCTCGGCGCCGCGAGAACGCGGTCTCCGAAGGCCCTGGCCGTCGCCGCGTCGCGGATCGCGGTCCAGCCGACTCGCTGCCAGACGCAGCCGCTTCCGGCGAACTCGATGTAGGTCACGGCGACCGCCCGCAGAAAGCCTCCGGAGATCGCCTCGAGAACCCGCGGGTTGGCAAGCGCCTCGGCGTAGCCCCGGCGCTGGAGCCGGAACTCCTCGTCGTCGATCGATCCCGAGCCGTCGACCACGAAGGCGAGCTCGAGATCGACCGGAACGCGGCCGGTCTGCGCCGCCGCCCCGGAAACCGGGGCGAGCAGGGCCGCGGCCAGCGCGAGCCGGAGGATCCGGGCGCCGCCGCCCGGACCGGTTGCCGCGAACATGGGCCGTCTCCCGCCGTTTCCGGGGACGCCAGTCTGGCACGGGAGGCGGGCGATGTCTTGGCGCGGAGGGGTTGACGGCCGGGGAAGAAAGGGAGTATGCTCCGCAATTCCGGAGGATGCCATGCGGGCGAACCGACCATGACGCCGGCTGTCGAAACGCCCCCCTGGCGGATCGGCGTGGACGTCGGCGGCACTTTCACCGACCTGGTGGTGGCGGACGGCGCCGGGCGCACCGACGTCTTCAAGGTGCCGTCCGTGCCCGCCGATCCCGGCGAGGGGGTGATCTCGGCCCTCGACCGCGCGGCCGCGGCGCTCGGTCTCGACCGCGCCGCGTTCCTCGGCGACTGCCAGTTCTTCCTGCACGGCTCCACGGTCGCCACCAACACGCTGCTCGAGGGCCGGGGCGCGCGCGTCGGCCTTCTCGCGACCAGGGGCTTCCGCGACAGCCTCGAGGCGCGCCGCGGCCTGCGCAAGGATCCCTGGGACCACCGCACGCCCTATCCGCCGGTGCTGGTGCCGCGCTATCTGAGGCTGCCGGTCGGCGGGCGGATCGACGCCGCTGGGAACGAGGTCGAGCCGCTCGATTCCGGCGACGTCCGGGAGGCCTGCCGGGTCTTCCGCGACGAGGGCGTCGAATCGGTGGCGATCTGCCTTCTCAACAGCTTCGTCAGCTCCGCTCACGAACGCGCCGCCGCGGAGATCGTGCGCGCAGAGAACGTGTGCGGCTCGGTCTCCGTGTCGTCCGCGATCGTGCCGGTCATGGGAGAGTACGAGCGCGCCTCGACCACGGTCGTGAACGCCTACGTCATGCCCCGGGTCGCGACCTATCTGCGCGCCCTCCAGGAACGGCTCGCGGAGATGGGCCTCGGCACCAGGCTCCTGATGCTGCAGAGCAACGGCGGCGCGGCCTCTCTCGACCAGCTCATCCGCCGCCCCGTCAACCTCCTGCTCTCGGGGCCGTCGGCGGGCGTCGGCGCGATGCAGCGGCTCGCCGAAGCCGTCGGCGAGGGCAATCTCGTCAGCATGGAGATCGGCGGCACCAGCTGCGACGTGATGCTGATGCACCGGGGACGGGTGGCGATCACCGACGCGCTCTCCGTCAACGACTACGACCTGGTCACGCCCTCGGTGGACATTCACACCGTCGGCGCCGGCGGCGGCACGATCGCCGGCGTCGACCGGGCCGGCATGCTCTACGCCGGCCCCCGGGGCGCCGGCGCGCGCCCGGGCCCCGCGGCCTACGGCCTCGGCGGCACCCGCCCGACGGTGACCGACGCGCACGTGGTGCTCGGCCGGCTGCGGCCGGGGCCCTACGCCGGAGGGGCCGTGACGCTCGATCTCGGCAGGGCCGAGGACGCGATCGACCGCGGCATCGCGGAACCGCTCGGGATCCCTCGCGTCGAGGCGGCGGCGGGGATCGTCCGGGTCGTCGAGCAGAACCTCCTGCACGCGGTCGAGCGCATCAGCATCCAGCGCGGCTACAATCCCGGCCGCTTCATGCTGATCGCCTGCGGCGGGGCGGGGCCGATGCACGGCGCCAGCGTCGGGCGCAGGCTCGGCGCCCGGGCGGTCTACGCGCCGCGCCAGGCGGGCGCCTTCTGCGCCATCGGCATGCAGCATGCCGACGTGCGGAGGGATTTCGTGCAGGTTGTCATGCGCTGGCTCGACGACGACGTCGCGCCGCTTCTCGCCGAAGGCTACGCGGCGCTCGAGGAGCGGGCGCGCTCCGCTCTTCTCGAGGAGGGGTTCGCGCCCGGCGACATGGCCTTCGGTCGCGAGATCGATCTTCACTACGAGGGCCAGCAGTGGGACGTGCGCGTGGCCGTCGACGGCGAGACCGGCGCGGACGCGGTCCGCGGGCGGTTCGAGGCCGAGTACGACCGCCAGTTCGGCCACGTCAACCCGGCCGGACGCGTCAACGTCGCCAAGCTCCGGATCGTCGGCATCGGCCGCCTGCCGCCGCTCGCCGAGCCGGAGTTTCCCCGAACCGGGCGTCCCGCGGCGCCGGCCGGCTTCCGCCCGGTCTACGCCGAGGAGGCGGGCGGTTTCCTGGAGACCCCGGTCTATCTCGGCTCGGAGCTGCGCCACGGGCAGGGTTTCGACGGACCGGCGGTGATCGAGGAGGAGACCACGACCGTCGTCGTGGGCCCCGGCGACCGGGTCTTCGTGGACCGGCTCGACAACTACGTGATCACCCGCGACCGGCGGGAGACGGCGTCGTGAATCCCGCGCCGCGGTCCCCGGCCCTGGATCCCGTGATCCTCGCCCTGACCCAGAACCGCCTCGACCACATCTCGCACCAGATGGGCTGGGTCATGCTGCGCACGGCGCGGAGCCCGATCTTCAGCCAGGCGCACGATTTCTCCTGCTTCATCGCGGGCCCCTCCGGGGAGGTGGTCAGCCAGGCCGACGGCATTCCGATCCACACCGGAAGCGGCGGTTTCGGCGCCCGCGCCATCCTCCGCGATTTCGAGGGCGACATCGCCGACGGGGACGTGTTCCTGCTCAACGACCCGTGGGCGGCGGGCGGCAACCACCTGCCCGACTGGGTCGTCTCACGGCCGGTTTTCGTCGACGGGCGCATGGTCGCGCTCACCTGCAACCGCGCCCACCAGTCGGACATCGGCGGCGGCGCCGCCGGCGCCTACAATCCGGCGGCGACCGAGGTCTACGAGGAGGGCATCCGCCTGCCCGTGCTCAAGCTCGTCGAGGCCGGAAAGACCCGGGAGGATCTCTGGAAGCTGCTCCTCCTGAACACCCGCACCCCCCATCTGCTCGACGGCGACCTACGGGCGATGCTGGGGTCGACCCGGATCGGGACGGAGCGGGTGGCGGCGCTCGTCGAGGAGCTCGGCACCGACGAGGCGTTCGGCTACTTCGCCGGGGTTCTCGACCACGCCGACCGCTCGGTGCGGCGCGAGATCGCGCGCCTGCCCGACGGCGTCTACGCCGGCGAGGACCGGTCGGACAACGACTGCTTCGAGACCCGCGACGTGGTGGTGCGGGTCGCGCTGACCATCGCGGGCGACTCGGTGACGGTGGACTTCACCGGCACCGATCCCCAGATCAGGGGATTCAAGAACTCCTCGCTCGGCAACACCTGCTCCGCCGTGTTCACGGCGCTGGCGTCGTTTCTCGACCCCGGGCTGCCGCACAACGAGGGCGCCTTCCGCTGCGTCGAGGTGATCGCGCCCGAGGGCACGATCGTCAACGCCCGCGAGGGCGCCCCGACGACCATGTGCACGGTGTTCTGCGCCCACGAGATCATTCACGCGGTCTGGAAGGCGCTGGCCGGGGCCGATCCCGCCCGCGGCTGCGCCGGCTGGGCCAAGAACGTCTTCGGGCTGTCGGTGGGGCGCGAGGAGAGCGGCCTGCCCTACGTCTTCTACCACGGCGCCGCATCGGCCGGCAGCGGCGCCGTCGACGGCCGGGACGGCTTCAACCAGATCGGGCACGTCTGCACCCTGGGCGGGCTCACCATGCCGAACGTCGAGGCCTACGAACAGCTCTATCCGGTGCGGTTCCACCGCCAGGAGTTCCGCTGCGACGCCGCCGGCCCGGGCGAATGGCGCGGCGGCAGCGGCTGCGACTACGAGGTCGAGATCCGGACCCCCGCCGTCCACTCGTTCCGCGGCGAGGGCCTCGGCTACGAGACCGGCTACGGAATCAACGGCGGCGGCGGCGGCGCCGGCGGCGAGATGCAGCTGCGCCATCCCGACGGCAGCGTCGAGGACGCCCCGAAGTTCGGGCTGCGCCCGACCGGGCCGGTGCGTTTCGTCACCCGGTCGCCTGGCGGCGGCGGGTACGGCGATCCCCTGGCGCGCGATCCGGAGCGCGTCGTGCGCGACTGGCGCGACGGAGTGGTTTCGGAGCGCGTCGCGCGCGACGCCTACGGCGTGGTCCTCGGCGGCGACGGCCGTTCCGCGGACGCGGCGGAAACCGTGGCGCTGAGAGAGCGGATGCGGGCGTCGCGGCAGGCGGCCGGGGAGCGGCAAGACCGCGCGGCGGCGGGTCCGCCGCCCGCGGAACGGAAAGCGTCCGACAGGACGGAGGAGGAGAAATGGCCGATCTGACAACGGAATTCTGCGGCGTCCGCTTCAAGAACCCGGTCGTCATCGCGTCGCTCGAGACGACCAACAGCCCGGACCTGATCAAGCAGGCCTTCGACCACGGCGCCGCCGGGGCGATCGTCAAGACGCTGACGGACATCGAGGACATGGCCGTGCTCACCATGAACTCGAAATACTGCATCATGAACGACCGTGGCGACGTCATAGACGGCAAGGTGCCGCGCGACTTCAAGTTCTACAGCCGGTCGGGCTACTCGAGCACCTACTACAAGGACTGGATTCCCCATCTCGAGGAGCTCGCCGCCTACGCTCGCGAACGGGACGCCCACCTGATCGGAAGCGCCGGCGCGAAGGACATCGACGGCTGGAAGGACATCTGCCGGGTCGTCGAGGACTGCGGCTTGCCCATGGTCGAGCTCAACTTCGGCTGTCCGCACCCCGCGATGATGCCGGGGGTTCACGGCGGCAGCATGATCGGCCAGGTGGCCGAGGTCGCCCACGAGGTGACGCGGCAGGTCTGCGAGGCCGTGGAGATTCCGGTCATGGTCAAGCTCACGCCCGACCAGACCACGCCGGTCGAGATCGCCAGGGCGGTCAAGGACGCCGGCGCGGCGGCGGTCACCGCGACCAACCGCTACACCGGATTCGCCGTCGACATCGAGACCGGCGAGCCTCGCCTCGGCGGCCCCGCCGGCATAGGGGGCACCTGGACGAAGCCGCTGACGCTGCGCTACATCCACAGCATCTACCGCGAGGTCGGGATCCCCATCGCCGGCTCCAACGGCGTTTTCGACCATCGGGACGTCGTCGAGTTCCTGATGACCGGCTCGGACATCGTCGAGGTCGGATCCGTCCTGATGATCAAGGGGATGAAGTGGCTGCCGGGCATCATCGGCGGACTCGACCGTTTCATGGACGAGCACGGCTATCCGGATCTGGCGTCCATGCGGGGCATCGCCACCGACGCCTCGGTCAGGGACTACGCCGACCAGTTCCGGAAGGCGCGCGTCCACGCCGCTGTCGACCACGACACCTGCCGGAACCCGACCTGCAACATCTGCGTGCAGATGTGCTTCTACGAGGCACTGTCGCAGCATCCCGCCGGCCGGATCGAGTTCCATCCCGAGACCTGCATCGGCTGCGAGCTCTGTCTCGACGTCTGCCCGTTCGATTCGATCTCGATGGAGCCGACGACCGACGGGCAGCGGGCCGAGGGGTATTTCGAGATCCCCGAGGGCGTCTACGAGAAGCCCGGCAAGTTCGCCACCCGGCGCAACAACTTGGAGAGCATCCGGCTCGGCGCCTCCGGCCTCGCGGCCGAATAGGCGGGATCAGCGGCCCGGCCTGCGCGAGGGCGGCCTCGCCCGGCGGGTGCCGTCGTTGCCGGCCATGATCTTGCGCATCAGTTCCGTCAGGCGCGCCGCCTCGGCGCCGGAAAGGTTCCCGGTCAGGCGCCGTTGCGCGCGTTCCATCGCCGCGTGGGCGTCCTTCACGAAACGCCGGCCCTGCGGCGTGATGCGGGCGAGCCGGCTGCGCCGGTCGCCCGGGTCGGCGAAGCGCTCGACGAGTCCGCGCCGCTCGAGCCGTCGGACGACGTCCCCGGCGTTGTTGCGGTCGATCCCGACCTCGCCCGCGACCGAGACCTGGTCGAGGGCCGCGCCCCGGTGGAGGACGCTGAGAACAGCGTACTGCACCGGGGTGATCCTGTGGGCCCGGCACTCCTCCAGGAAGAGCGCGACGTGGATCTGGTGCAGCCGCCGGATCAGGAAACCGGGCCGCGCCCACAGATCGGCGTAGGCGGGGCCGTCGCCGACGGCGCCCGCGGCGTCGGTGTCTTCGTCGGTCATCGGGATCCGGCCTCCTCCGTATCCGCCGCCCGCCAGCATATCCGAACGCTCCGCGGCCCGCCCGCGCAGCGCGGTCCTGCGCTGCGGTTCCGGACCGGCCCAGTCGCCCGGATGACGGGATCCGGGCCGGATCCGGCGGATCGGTGGCGCCCTCGGAGCCCGCGGTGACGGCCCTGACGGGACCGTCCCGGGGGTGCATGTCGGGATCGCGGGGAGGCGGGAAAGGCCGCGATTGCCCGCCGCGCGGTCGGGGGCGGCTCCGTCAAGCCGGCATGCGGAGGGAAGAACGCGCTCCCGAACGGACCCTCCGGAATGGTCCGGTTCGCCGGTTGCCGGACAGGAAACGGACCGTGGATGCGCCCCGGGGTTGCGGGACGCGAACGAGGCGCCCGGACCCGCGCGGGTTGCCGTGTCGCGGGGGCCTGCGCCGCGGAGGCCGTCGATCGGCGTTTTCCCGCCGGGCGGACGGGTCTTGCGGTCCCGCGAGTCCTCCGCGGTCGAGGGTGCGCTCGACGCCTGTGCGACGGGGCGTTCCCCCTGCGGACGGGGCGGGAAAGCCGGAGGAGGACGCGGCATCCGGGTGCCCGCGACCGGGGAACGGGACCGCATCGTTCCGGTCGGCGCACGGCGAACGAGAACGCGCTGCTGACGGTTCGACATGGTGCCCGCGATCCCGGCGGGACGCGGGGACCGAATCCGGGCCGTGCGTACGGCGGGCCGGGGATCGGCTTCCGGGGACATGCCCGGAGGTCACGCCCGCGCGGTCTCGAACGTCGCGACGTTGCGCTTCTCCGGGTCGAACTCGACCCCGACGAGATGCACCGTCCGCCCCGGACCCCTGTGCTTGTCCGCGTAGCCCTTCTCGCGCAGCTGCCGCATCGCCGCGCCCCCGGAGGCCGAACCCAGCACCTTGAACTCGAACAGGTACGCGTGCTCGCCCGCCGTCACCGCCAGGTCGATCCGCCCATGGCTCGTCGCGTCCTCCACCCGCGCGTCGAGGCCCCACCCCGAGAGAAGCGAGTAGACCGCGGTCGCGTAGTGCCCCTCGTAGCGGGCGATCGGCGTCTTCGCGTGCCAGTGGCACGGAACGCTCGATAGGAACGCCCGCAGCAACGCCTCGAGGCCGGCAAGGTCGGCGTCCGCCAGCAGCCGGCCGAGATTCCCCGTCCGGGCGACGTCCGCCATCTCCGGGGCCCAGGCCCGCAGCAGATGCCTGTTCAGGGCCTGGCGCACCTCCCTGTTGGGGTAGCCGAGCCGGTAGACGGCGGACCCGCCCCGGGCGTCGACGCCGGCTATGGTGAGATAGCCGGTCTGGAACAGCAGCGCCTGGTGCGGGATGTCGTCGACGTCGAACGACGACAGAAGATCCTGGTCGGCGAGCATTCCGTCGAGATCCGTCGCGGGGATTCCGCGCGACTTCAGCAGGTCGACGAGAAAGGTCGGCGTGCCGGTCTCGAACCACCACGCCTCGAACCGCCGCTTGTCGAACAGCTGCAGGATCCCGAAGGGGTTGTAGACCTTGTCCTCGCCGAGCCACGAGTAGCCGTTGTACCACTCGCGGATCGCCTCGCGGTCGAGCCCGTCGAGCTCCGGCGCGAACGTCTCGTCCAGATCGGCCTCGGTGTAGCCGCAGATCGCCGAGTAGCGTGAATCGAGCGTGACGTCCCTGAGATTGTTCATCCCCGAGAACAGGCTCGTCCGGGTGAACTTGCTCACCCCGGTGATGAAGCTGAACTCGATGTCCGCGTCCCTGCGCTTGATGTTTCCGTAGAGTCCGCGCAGGTAGTTGCGGTTCGCCCGCGCCCGTTCCGGGTGCTCCAGGGCATCGAGGACGGGCTTGTCGTACTCGTCCACCAGCACGACCACCCTCTGTCCCGTCCGCTCGTGAAGCGCCTCGAGAAGGTAGGCGAAGCGCTCGGGTGCATCGGAATATCCGGATTGCAGGCCCGATCGCCTTTCAACGGCATCGAGCTGGGCCGCGATGTTGCGGTCGAGATAGCCCGGCTGCTCGAAATTGCCGCCGCTGAAGTCCAGGCGCACGACCGGATGCCGCACCGACCAGTCCCACTGGCCGTGGACGGCGAGTCCCTCGAACAGCGCCTCGCTGCCCTCGAACAGCTCCTTCAGCGTGTCGACGAACAGGCTCTTGCCGAACCGCCGCGGCCGCGACAGGAAGTGGTGGGTGCCTTCGTCGACCAGCCTCTTGGCGTAGCCGGTCTTGTCGACGTAGTAGTGGCCCTCCTCGCGGATCCTGCGGAAGGTCTGGATGCCGATCGGAAGCTTGCGTCGATCCACGGACCGGCCCTTCCCGGGCCGCGCCTCCGGCCGGCCCGATGCCGGCGCTGGAACCGCGCCCTTGCCGCGAGGCACCGTCGCAGGCAAACACGCCGGGCGACCCGCCCGGCCATTCTAGCGAAGACGGCCGCGAACTCAAGGAATTCCCGTCGCGCGACCGGGACGATCCCGCGCTGCGGTTCCTGGCCGGCCCGGTCGCCCGGATGACGGATCCCGAACCGGATCCGGCCGGTCGGCGGCACCTTCGGAGCCCGCGGACCGCCGCGACGGCACGGACGGGACCGCCCCTCCCCGTCGGCGGCGGATGCCCGGCCGGCGCGGGATGGTCCGGTCCGCCAGCGCGCGGCGGTTTTACATCGGCGGGATTCGCCTCCATTATGGGAGCCGCTTGCCGTCGCGACGGCGCGTCCGTCCAGGACTCCGCGGCAACGGTCTTTCGTGCACCGGAACAGGAGCAGCATCATGCGGTTCGCGTCGTTTCAGAAGAAGGGAAATCCCGCGATCGGCGTCAGAACCGACGCGGGTCTCGTCGACCTCGAGGTCGCCGACGGGAGTCTGCCCAGGGATCTCAAGTCGCTGATCGCCGGCGGCAAGGGGGCCCTCCGGCGAGCCTGGCGCGCGGCCGGCAAGGCGCCGGAGTCGGCGCTCGTCAAGGGACGGGTCAACTACCTGCCGCCGGTTCCCGACCCGCAGAAGATCATCTGCGTCGGCCTGAACTACAGGGACCACGCCGCCGAGGCCGGGCTCGAGGCCCCGTCCTATCCGGTGCTGTTCGCGCGTTTCCCGACCTCCATGGTCGGCCACCGCAGGCCGCTGGTCGCGCCCAAGGCCTCCAGGCGCTACGACTACGAGGCGGAACTCGTCGCCGTCATCGGGCGCCGGGCGCGCAACGTCAGGAAAAGGGACGCGCTCGACCACGTCGCCGGCTACTCGATCTTCAACGAGGGATCGATCCGCGACTACCAGATGAAGGCTTCGCAGTGGACCGTGGGCAAGAACTTCGACGCGACCGGGGCGTTCGGCCCGGAGATGGTGACGCCCGAGGAACTGCCGACGGGCGCCAAGGGCCTCGGCATCCAGTGCCGCGTCAACGGCAAGGTGCTGCAGGACTCGAACACCCGGGAGATGATCTTCGACGTCAGGACGCTGGTGTACGAGGCCGCGCGCGCCATGACGCTGCTTCCCGGGGACATCATCGTCACCGGCACGCCGGCGGGCGTCGGGTTCGTGCGCAAGCCGCCGGTCTTCCTCAAGGCGGGCGACATCTGCGAGGTCGAGATCGAGGGCATCGGCGTTCTCGCCAACCGCGTGCAGAAGGAGAGATAGGCCGGGCCGGCGCCGACGCGCGGCCCCGGAAGGAGGGAGCGATGCTGTCACGACTTGCGGCGTTCGCGGCCGCGGCGGCCGTAGCGGCCGCCGCCTCGACGGCTCCGGCCGAGGGCGTCGGGCACCGCGCGGTGGTCGAGCTGTTCACCTCGCAGAGCTGCTATTCCTGTCCCCCCGCCGAGCGGTATCTCGGCGAGCTCGCGGAGCGGGACGACGTTCTCGCGCTGGAGTTTCACGTCGACTACTGGGACAGTCTCGTGTACGGCTCCGCCGGAAAGTGGCGCGACGTGTTCTCGAGCCCCGCCCACACCGCGCGCCAGGTCGCCTACAACCGGCGCATCCGCGGCCGCGGCAACGTCTACACGCCGCAGATGGTGATCGACGGGCGCGCGGAGGCGGTCGGGACGGACCGCGAAGGCGTTCAGTCCGCGATCGAGACGTCGGGAACCCACGGCGACGGCACGGTCGGCGTCCGCCCCGTCATCGACGGCGACGCCGGCGTGCGCGTCGCCCTTTCGGGGGACGCGCCGCCCGGCGACGTCTGGCTCGTCCGGTTCGTCCGGAAGCGCCTGACCCGGGTCCGGGCGGGCGAGAACAAGGGCAAGGATCTGGTCAACCACAACGTGGTCACCGAGATGCGACGCATCGGCCGCTGGGAGGGGGTGCCGGGCTCGATCGCGGTTCCGGATTTCTCGCTCGGCGAGGGCGAGGGCTGCGCGGTGCTGGTGCAGGACCGGCGCCCGGGGCCCGTGGCCGGCGCCGCGCTCTGCCCCGACCGGACCTCCTGACCCGGCAACCGGGCGGCGGCGCGCCGGAGGTCAGGCCGCGGGGTCGGCGCGCCGCACCGACAGCCTGACGGTTTCGCCGCGCAGGTCGTGGTTCTCCGACGCTCCGTCCCCGATCGCGAACTCGAGCGCGACGGCAAGGGTCTGGGACGAGATCAGTTCCGCGTGCCTGCGGGCCGATTCCAGCACCTCCTCGGGGCCGTCGATCCCCAGGACGATCCTGTCCGACACGTGAAGGCCGGAGTCCTTGCGGACGTTCTGGATCAGCCGCACCAGATCCCGGGCCGTGCCTTCCCTTTCCTGCTCGCGGTCGACGGACACGTCGACGATGATCGCGCCCGTTCTCCCGAACGGAGCCGCCTCGTCCCGGCAGATCATCCGCAGCTCGTATTCCGTCTCGGCGAGGCGCTCGCCGGCGACCGTGGCGCCGCCGTCGTCGCCCAGCTCGTAGTCGCCGGCGCGCGCGGCCGCGAGCACGTCCTTCATCCTGGGGCCGAGGCGCTTGCCGATGCGCGGATCGACCTTCAGCTGCAACGATCCGAACGACGACAGGTCGGTGGTGAACTCGAGTTCCCGGACGTTGAGTTCCTCCGAGATCGTTTCCGCATGGGGTTCGAGCGAGCGGACGTCGGGATGGGCGATGACGGCGCGCTTGAGAGGCAGGCGGACGCGCAGCCGGAACCGTTCCCGCACGCCGAGGCCGGCCGAGCAGGCGTCGCGGACGAGATCCATCTCGCGGGCGATCCCCCGGTCGTCGGGAAACGCCCGCGGCGTCGGCCAGTCGGCGAGGTGGACTGAACGCGCGCCGGTCAGTCCGCGGTAGAGCTTTTCCGTGACGATCGGCAGGAGCGGGGCCAGGATCTCGCAGCTCCGCGCCAGGACGGTGTAGAGCGTGTCGAAGGCGCCGCGCTTGGATTCCGAGTGCCCGGCCTCCCAGAAACGGCCGCGGCTGCGGCGGATGTACCAGTTGGTGAGAACGTCCATGAATCCGGCAGCCGCCCTGCAGGCGCCCGGGATGTCGTAGCCGCCGAGCGCCTCGCCGACGTCGTCGGCAAGGCCGCCGAGCCTGGCCAGGATGTAGCGGTCGAGCGGATGCTCCCCCGAATCGACGAGTTCGGGCGCGAAGTCCTCCAGATTGGCGTAGAGCGCGAAAAAGTCGTAGGCGTTGAGAAGCGGCGAGATGGCCTCGCGCCGGACCTGCGCGATGGTCTCGGCCAGGCGCGGGATGACGATGTCGCCGCCGCTGAGGACGGTGGACGACGCCAGGAACCAGCGCATCGTGTCGGCGCCGTACCCGTCGAAGAATTCCAGGGGATCGGGATAGTTGCGCAGGCGCTTGGACAGCTTCTGGCGGTTCTCGTCGAGCACCACGCCGTGGCAGATGGCGTTCATGAAGGGGGGCCTGTCGAACAGCATCACGGCAAGGACCACGAGCGTGTAGAACCAGCCCCGCGTCTGGGCGACGTACTCGACGATGAAGTCCGCCGGGAAATGGGCCTCGAACCATTCCTTGTTCTCGAACGGGTAGTGGACCGCGGCGAACGGCATGGCCCCCGATTCGAACCAGCAGTCGAACACGTCCTCGACGCGGCGCATCGTGGACCTCCCCGTCGGGTCGTCCGGATTGGGCCGTGTCAACCCGTCGATGAACGGGCGGTGCAGATCCCGGATCCTGACGCCGAAATCGCGTTCGAGCTCGGCGATGGAGCCGTACACGTCGATCCGGGGGTGCCGCGGGTCGTCGCTCGTCCACACCGGGATCGGCGTTCCCCAGAAACGGCTGCGGCTGATGTTCCAGTCGGCGGCGTTCTCGAGCCAGTTCCCGAACAGCCCGTCCCGGACGTGGCCGGGGATCCAGTTGACCGTCCGGTTGTGGGCGGCCATCGCCTCGCGGAACGCGCTGACCTCGAGATACCAGCTCTCGACGGCGCGGTAGATCAGGGGTTCGTCGGTGCGCCAGCAATGCGGGTAGTTGTGGTCGATGGTGTCGTGCCGGACGAGCCGGCCTTCCTCCTTGAGCCGGGCGATGATCGGCGCGTTGGCCTCGAACACCTGCATGCCGGCGTAGTCGGACACCGGCTCGGTGAAGCGGCCGGCCTCGTCCACCGGCACAGCGATCTCGATGCCGGCGTCGCGGCAGGCCTCGAGATCGTCCTCGCCGAAGCCCGGCGCCATGTGCACGATGCCGGTGCCGTCCTCGTCGTCGACGAAACCGGCCGCGAGCACGCGGAAGGCGTTCTTCCGCCCGCGGAAATACGGAAAGGGCGGCTCGTAGGACGCGCCGACCAGCTCCCTTCCCCTGACGGTTCCGACCGGTTCGGCGTCGGCGAACCGCTTCCCGTAGCGGGCCCGGGCCCTGGCGGACAGGATGTGGCGTTCGCCGCCCGCCTCGACGATCTCGTACTCGATGTCCGCCCCGACCGCCGCGGCGAGGTTCGAGGGCAGGGTCCAGGGCGTGGTCGTCCAGACCAGCAGGCTCGCGCCGTCATGGCCGGCGACCGGGGAGAGCAGCGGAAAGGCCACCGTGACCGCGGGGTCGGTGCGCATCCGGTAGGAATCGTCGAGACGGGTCTCGAAGTTCGACAGCGGCGACTGCACCGCCCAGCTGTAGGGGACGACGCGGTATCCCCTGTAGACCAGGCCGCGGTCGTGGAGCCGCTTGAAGGCCCACAGGCAGCTTTCCATGTAGTCGCGGTCGAGCGTCCTGTAGGCGTCCTCGAAATCCACCCACCGGGCCTGGCGCGTGACGTACTCCTCCCATTCGGAGGTGAATTTCAGGACCGACTCGCGGCAGGCGTCGTTGAAGCGGGAGACGCCGAACTCGATGATCGCCTTGCGGCCCGAGATTCCCACCGCCTCCTCGGCCGCGAGTTCGGCGGGGAGGCCGTGCGTGTCCCATCCGAAACGCCGCTCGACGCGACGCCCTTTCATGGTCTGGAAGCGGGGGATGACGTCCTTGACGAAACCGGTCAGGAGGTGGCCGTAATGCGGCAGCCCGTTGGCGAAGGGCGGGCCGTCGTAGAACACGTACTCGCGCTCCCGGGGCCGCTGTTCCACCGACGCCTCGAACGTTCCGTCGGTTTTCCAGAACTCGACGATCTCGCGGTCGATGTCCGGCAGCGAGACCGGAGCCGGAAGTCGGGGAAACCCGGCGCCTTGCGCACGGTCCCCGGTGGCCTGTTTCGGCATCGGATTTTCTCGTTCGAAGACCTGGCCGCGATGCGGCGGAAGCGCGCTGCAGGCAGAACCCCGACCCGGATTTCCCGCGACGGCAAGAGGCGCCGGCGCCCGAAACCGGCGCGAGCGGCCGGAACCGGGAAGTCGGACAGCCTCGGAAGAGTTCTCCCTGCCGACGGCAACGTAACACGGATTCCCGCGGTTTCGAACCCGTGGAAGACCGCGGGCCAGGGTGATCCCACGCTGCGGTTCCGGACCGACTCGGTCGCCCGGATGACGGGATCCGTCCGATCGGTGACGCCCTCGGAGCCCGCAGACCGCGGTGATGACCCGGACGGGAGCGCCCCGTCCCGCCTACAGCGGATGTTCGGCCAGCGTGGGATCGCCCTGGACCGCGGGCGGGGTGATCCCGCGTTGCGGTTCCGGACCGCCGTGACGGCGCGGACGGGCCCGCCCCGACCCGCCTGGAGAGGATGCCCGGCCAGCGCGGTACGATCCGGACCCCGGCGACCGCGGTCCCGCTCCCCGGGAAACGGGCCGCGCCGCCGTCGGCTGCCGGCCCGCGGCGCGGACGCCTAGAATTCGAGGCCGAGCTTCATCCCGAGCGCATGTTCCGGGCCGGCCCGGAGATCCCGCCTCTCCCAGTGGATCCCGAGGCCGAACCGGCGGCCGGCGCCCGCCGGCCGCAGTTCCGTTCCCAGGCGCAGGCGGGTGCCGTCGCCGTCGCCGCCGGTCTCCCCGAACGCCGTCGCCAGCGCCCGGCCGTCCAGCGCGACCGTGCCGTAGCCCAGACGGGCGACGAGCTCGCCGCCCCGGTCCGGCGACACCCCGCTCCGGCCGCCGGACCCCGGGCCGGCGTTCCACATCGCCTCGGCCGCGCCCGACCGCGGGGCGTTCCAGGCGGGACCGAGCGCGAGCCGGACGCCCTTGCCGGGGACGCCGGGATCGTAGACCACCTGCAGTCCGACGCCCCACTCCTCGATGCCGTCGGCCTCGTGGACGAGAAGCGCGCCGCCCCGCAACGCCACCTCGAGACCGTCCCGGGGACCGGCGTAGCGCAGTTCGCCGGCGACGTCCGCCCCGGTGCCGGTTCCGGCGTCCCCGCCGTCCACGCGCACGCCGAGATCGAGCGTCCCGGAGAGACTGTCCCCCTCCTCGAGAGCCCACCTGCGGACGCCTTCCACGGCGACCCGTAGCCGGCTGGCGTCGGCCGTCGTCCCGGTGAGCGTCCCGCCGCCGTCCGCCGCGTCGGACTCGATCTCGGTGAAGAACGCGTCCGCCTTGACCGCCACCTCGATCCCGTCGAGGCGGGAGATCTCGCTTCGCGCCCCGCCTCCGACCGTCCGCATCGCGAGGTCGGTCTCCGTCCGGACCGCGTCCTCGACGATGGTCGCCGTGCCGGTGCCGTAGCCCACCGTGCCCCAGACGCGAAGGTCGCGCGACGGCATCCAGTGCAGATAGGGATGGACGCTCGAGAGCGCGGTTTCCATGTCGTGCCGGATGTTGGGGCGATCGGCGAAGGCGTAGTTCGCCTCGCCCCTGGAATGCCCCGCCGCGATTCCGACCAGGAACTCCGGACCGGCCCTGTAGTCGACGCCGACATGGCCGGAAAACACGTCGCCCTCGGTGGAGAAGTCCGCGATGTCGTCGTCCTCGACCCTGCTCTCGAAGGCGGTGAAGTCGCCGCGTCCCCAGACCGCGAGAGATCCGGTCGCGCCGGAACCCCCGCCGCCCGGCCGCAGCTCGAACCGGGTCCGCCCCAGGAGGCTGCGGGCGTCGGGCGGAAGCCCCCGCTTCAGATCCCGGTATCCGCCGGCGTCCGGGGCGTGGAAGTCCGCCGCCGCGCCCCGCGCGCTTCCGGGCGCGCCGCCGGCCCCGAGAAGCCCGGCGATCGCCCCGGACACCCGCCGCGCGTCGGCGAACGCGCCGGCGTCGACGACGCGTCCGCCCACCGTCGCGAACGACGGGACGTCCCCGGGATCCAGGCGCTCGGCACGGTCCCAGACCCGGTTGACGAGGGTCGCGGTGGCCACGCGCCCGATGGTGGAGAGGTTGTAGGTCAGCCCCTTCGTCCGCCTGGCGGCCTCGGAGGAAGGCGCGGGTACGTCGTTGTCCGCCACCACGACCGCGGCCTCGGAGTCCGTGCCCGGGTCGTAGGCTCCGCCGTCCGCGACGGCGACGGTCACCGTGCTGTCCGGCTCGGCCGCGGCATCGTCCACGGTCGGCACCGCCAGCGTCGCGGTGGCCGATCCCGCGGCGAACGTCACCGTCCTGGTTCCCTCATCGCCCGCGGCGACCATGTCACCGGTTTCCGACACCGCGACCTCGACCGCCAGCGCGGCGGAGATGTCCCCGTCGCGGGCCAGCGTGAAGTTCGCGTCCGCGCCCTCGGTCACGTCTCCGCCGGCCGCGACGGTGACGACCGGAAGAGCGTCGTTGTCCGCCGCCACGACCGCGGCCTCGGAGTCCGTGCCCGGGTCGTAGGCTCCGCCGTCCGCGACGGCGACGGTCACCGTGCTGTCCGGCTCGATCTCCGAATCGTCCACGGTCGGCACCGCCAGCGTCGCGGTGGCCGCGCCCGCGGCGAATGTCACCGTCCTGGTTCCCTCATCGCCCGCGGCGACCATGTCGCCGGTTTCCGACACCGCGACCTCGACCGCCAGCTCGGCGGCGGGATCCTTGGTGCGGTGCAGCGTGAAGTTCGCGGGTGCGCCCTCGGTCACGTTTCCGTCGCCCGCGACGGTGACGACCGGAAGTCCGTCGTTGTCCGCCGCCACGACCGCGGCCTCGGAAGGAGTGCCCGGGTCGTAGTCGCTGCCGTCCGCGACGGTGACGGTCACCGTGCTGTCGGGCTCGTCCGCGGAGTCGTCCACGGTCGGCACCGCCAGCGTCGCGGTGGCCGCGCCCGCGGCGAACGTCACCGTCCTCGTTCCCTTGTCGCCCGCGGCGACCATGTCGCCGGTTTCCGACACCGTGACCTCGACCGCCAGCGTGGCGGCGGTGTCCCTGGTGCGGGTCAGCGTGAAGTTCGCGGCCGCGCCCTCGGTCACGTCTCCGCCCGCCGCGACGGTGACGACCGGGTCGTTGTCCTCCGCCAAGACCTCGGCCGCGGCGGGCGTGCCCGGGTCGTAGTCGTTGCCGTCCACGACGGCGACGGTCACCGTGCTGTCCGGCTCGGCCGCCGAATCGTCCACGGTCGGCACCTCCAGCGTCGCGGTGGCCGCGCCCGCGGCGAACGTCACCGTTCCGGTTCCCTCGTCGCCCGGGGCGACCATGTCGCCGGTTTCCGACACCGTGACCTCGACCGCCAGCTCGGCGGCGGGATCCTCGGTGCGGGTCAGCGTGAAGATCGCGGGCGCGCCCTCGGTCACGCTTCCGCCCGCCGCGACGGTGATGACCGGGGGAAGTGCCCTCTCCGTTCCCCTGAGCCGGATCTTGAACGCACGCGCATTGACGGGGTTTGGTTCCGGCAACCAGCCGCCGCCCGTGCGACGTTCCTCGTATGGCACGTCAATTTGCCAACCTGCGGCCGAACCCGCGTCAAGGCCGTCGGAGATGAACACCGTGTTCCATTCCGGACCGTCCTCGGTCTCATGCTCCGCCACGACCCAGTACCTGGTTCCGGGATCGAGGTGGAAGGGCGAGTCGGGCGTGAAGCTCTGCTCGCCTGCGGAAGGTTGGAGCATCTCCATCGTGGCAATGACGGTGCCGCCAGGATCGCCCGATCTGTCGTTTCTGATCGTCACCGTGGTCGTTCCGGCTTCCCCCGAGGCGCCCCTGTCAAATTCCAGAGTCACGTCGGAGATGTCGTAGCCGCCGGACCACGGGCCCGTGCGAAACTGCTGGGCGTACAACGCCCCCGCCACGCCGATCCGCGGATTGGACTTGATAGCTTTGCTCAGGTTGCCGACGAGGACAGGATCGGGCGTCTGGGCCGCGAGGGGAGGGGCGAGGCAGGAAAGCGCCAGCAGGAGGCAGGCCGCCCGGACCGCCGGCGCCAGGCGACCGGAGGGGACAGAACGGGCGACACTCGGGGGCAAGTGTGGGGGGACATGCATTCTGGGCGCTCCTTCCTGCGGGGGCGTTCCGCCCGGACCGGAATCCGTTCGGCCGGTTCCCCCGGCGTCTCGTCGACGAGACGCTATCACGCGACCGTTCCCGCGGTCAACGGGACGGTTCCGCGCTCCAGGGCGTATTTCGTCGATCCGGGGGTCAGTTCGTGCTTCGGGAAGCGGATATTGATCGCATGGCAGGCGGATTCGCGCCCGCTACCGGCACTCGGTCACGACAAAAAAATGTTCCTGTTCCGCGCTCCCCGATTCGCGGACGGTCCGGGCGGTTTCGGGGATCGCGGTCGACACGGGACAGTCCGGTTCGCGGCTTTCGGCCCGGGCGGGAGACGGGCCCGGAGGCGCCGGATGTCGGCGGCGAAGCGGCCGCGCGCCGCGGCGACCGGATCTCGGCGAAGGCGTCCCTGCGCCGGGCGCGAAGCCGGTCCGCGGGAGGCACGCGTCCTTGCCGAAGACCGTGTCGTCCCGGACGTGGCGGTCGACCTCGACCGCCACGTCCGCGGTTCCGCCCGTGCCGTCGCGCCGCGTGTCGGCGGGCTCGCGGGCGACCCGGAGGATTCGCGTGGCACGGGGGTCGTCGGCCAGGCGCGGATGCGGCGCCGCCATGCGCCTCCGCGAGGCGAGCCGCGACGCCGGTAAGCGGGAAGCCGTCGGGCGCGCCTCCCGGTGAACGGGCTGTCGTCCGCTCGGCGGCCCATGCCGCCGTCTTCAACCGAATCGGCGGCGACAAGCCGGACCGAGATGCAATCGGCTTCGCCGGAAGTCCGAATCGCCGACGGAACCGGGCGCGGAATCGTCCCGGGCTGCGGGACGGCAACGGATCGCCGGCGTCGGGCATGGTGCCGCCGGATTCGCGAGCCGGGCGCGGCGTTCCGGTCGGGAAGGTCGATCCGTTCGAAGCCGTTGCGGCCGGGAGCCTGCCGGCGCTGTCGCGGGAAGAGATTCGGGAACGGCGCCGGGAGCCGCGCCGAGCGGAACTTGCGAGGTTCCTTGCGCTCCTCGGGAACCTGCAAGACCGGGACGGCGAGTCTTCCGTTCCTGCGTTCCTGCGGCCCGGCCCGGGTTCGCCGCGGACGGCTGGTTCGAAGCGGGATTCCGCGCGACGTCGCGAGGGGCCAACGGGCTACCGCCGGCCCGGATTCCGGTCCCGGCGGCACGGACCGGTACTTCTCCCTCCTTCCGCGAGTTCCGCGCGGCGTGTCGTGCAAACGGGTTCGGTCGGGAGAGAGTGCCTTTCCCTTCCTGGGCGGTCGAACCCCTGCATGAAGAAAGCGGCGCCGTTCCGCGGAGGGTCGCCGGTCACGCCCTCCCGTCCGGCGGCAACCCGCCTCGGCGCTTGCGACTTCCCTGCTTCGGGGCCGATCGGAACGGCCGCGATTCGCGCCCCGCTTTCCCGCGCGGGGGAGCCGGGTCAAGCGGGCGAATCGGGTGCCGAAAAATGTTCACCTTTAGGGCTTGACAGGGACGCCGTTGGCTGTCAGTGTCCGATGGTCATGGATGCCGTCATGGACATTGACGAAACTGGGAGCCGCTGGCCGGACCGGAGAACCGCCGGCTCCCGCCTCGGGATGGCGCGGGAGCCGGATGTTCCGGTCGAGACCTCGCGGAAGCTCCGGCGCCGGATCCGGCCGGTTCCGGCTTCCGGTCCGGAGCGACGGCGGCTTTTCCGCGGCATCGTCGGGCGCTGAAACGCGAAGGAAGCGGTTCCGGCGAAGAGGACGAAGGAGAAACGACCATGCAACCTTCAGTCGTCACGGAAGAGGAACTTGAAGACGTGCGCGGCCGCGTTGCCGCCTACGAGGCGTTGGGCGAACGGTATCGAAACGAGCCGGACTTCAGGTCGCGGATCGACGGGGGCGACGTGACGGATGCGCTGTCGGAGCTCGGGCTCGAGCCGCCGTCCGGTCTCGAGGTTCGAATCGTGGCCGACACGGCCGACACCGTCCACATGGTTCTGCCGTCCGACCCGAACGCGAAACTGTCCGACGAGGCGCTGGCCGCGGTGTCGGGCGGAAGCTCGGCCGGCAACTCCCCGGACGTCCACTGGGAAGACGCCTACTGGGCGATGATACACGGCTGGAGGCTCAACGAATTCGTTTGAGGCGCTTGCGGGATTCCCGGGCGGTGGCTCTCGCCGCGTCGCGGCCTCGGCGAACGCCGGGGCCCGCGCGGGCGGGTTCCGGCCCCCGCATCGAGAACGGAAGGAGAAACGACCATGCAGCCTTCAGTCGTCACGGAAAAGCAAGTCGAGCGCCTGCGCAGCCGCGTCGCCCTCTATGACGGCATGGCCGGGCGGTATCGGAGCGATTCGGATTTCAGGTCGCGGATCGACGGGGGCGACGTGACGGACGCGCTGTCGGAGCTCGGGCTCGAGCTGCCGCCCGGCACCGAGGCCCGGATCGTGGCCAACACGCCTGAAACCGTCCACGTGGTCCTGCCGCCCGACCCGAACGCCAGACTGTCGGACGAGGCGCTGGCCGCGGTGTCGGGCGGCAGCTCGGCCGGCATCCTCCCCCCGGACTGGGAAGACAACGGGTGGACCTACATAATGATGCACGAATGGACATGATGACGCACGAACGGAGGCCCGACGAATTCGCTTGAGCCGCTTGCGGGATTCCCGGGCGGGGGCTCTCGTCGCGTCGCGGCCTCGACGAACGCCGGGGTCCGCGCGGACGGGTCCGGTTCCCCGCGTCGCGAACGGAAGGAGAAACGACCATGCAGCCTTTAGTCATCACGGAAAAGCAAGTCGAGCACGTGCGCAGCCGCGTCGCCCTCTATGACGGCATGGCCGAGCGGTATCGAAGCGATTCGGACTTCAGGTCGCGGATCGACGGCGGCGACGTGACGGACGCGCTGTCGGAGCTCGGGCTCGACCTGCCGCCCGGCACCGAGGCCCGGATCGTGGCCAACACGTCCGACACCATCCACGTGGTCCTGCCGCCCGACCCGAACGCCAGCCTGTCGGACGAGGCGCTGTCGATGGTGGCGGGCGGCAAGTCGGCGAGCAGCGCGGGCAGCGCGGGAACCGTAGGGACGATAGGCACGCTCACCACCACCGCCGGCACCATCAGCACGGCGGGTTCCGCGGCCTCCGCGGGCAGCGCGAGCTGACCGGCGGTTTCGCGCAGCGGAACCGGGTTCGGGACAACGGGAGGATCAACCGATGGAAGCCGTGGCGTTCGAGTTCGAGCAGTTCGAAAACGTCAAGCTCCGCCTCCCCCTTTTCGACGAGGTTGCCGAGCGGTACCGGGTCGATCCGGACCTGCGGTCGCGGATCGACGGCGGCGACGTGGCGGATCTGCTGCCGGAGCTCGGCATCTCGATGCCTGCGGGCGTCAGCGCGCGGATCGTGGTCAACACGGCGGAGACCTTCCATGTGGTTCTGCCGTCCGACCCGAACGAGGAGGAGTAGTTGCGGGCTCGCCCGGCGTGCCGGTTTTCGCCGCGGCCGTCTCTCCGCCCCTGCGGGCGGCGAACGGCTCGGAGTCATGACCCGACGCCGGCACCATCGGCTCCGTCGGCACCGCCAGCACGACCTACGGCACGGTCAGCAGCGCGGGTTCCGTCGGCTCGGCGGGCAGCGCGAGCTGAGTGCTGCCGGTTTCACAACCAGGAACAGGAGAGCGAGGAGATGGCCGAGACGAGTTCCGATCTTGACGCGTTGATGGAGAACCTGACCCCGGAGCAGGTTGCGCGCAACCAGCAGATCTACGCCGACGTGGTGGCGAAGTACTACGGCGACCCCGATTTCAAGGCGGAGACGGACGCCAGCCCCACCGAGGTGCTCAAGCGCGAGGGGTTCGACATTCCGGGGGATGCGAAGGTCAAGCTGCTGTTCAACACCGAGCACCTTCTGCACATCGTTCTCCCCGCCCCGATGCGGTGAGACCGGAACGCGGCCGGCCCGGACCGGGCCGGCAGGGACGCGGGTCTCGGAGGCTTCCCGTTTTGAAAAGGACAGGACGGCGATGAAAGTTGACGACCGGCTGCAGAAGCCGGCCGCGGGGGCCTTCGGCCAGTCCGCGGCGCTGTTCCAGGCCACCGATGCCGACCGCGGCATCGTCGAGGTGCCGATGCTGGCGCCGCATCTCGATCCTCGCCCGGCCGGAGACGAGGCGGTGCTGCTGGTTTCCGAGACCGCCAGCGCCGCTCTCTACGGCAAGCTCTACGCCGATCTCGTGCCCCTGATCGACGGCGTCCGCCCGCGAGACGAGATCGTTGCCGCTCTTGCCGACACGCATCCGGCCCTTGCGGTCCAGACGACGATGGTTTCGATGGCCAGGAAGGGATACATCGTCTCGGCCGACTTCGACATGGACAGTGCCGCGGCCGCGTTCTGGTGCACGCTCGGCGTGTCGCCCAGATGGGCTGAGGAGCGGCTTCGCGCCTCGCGGGTGACGGTGACCGGCGACGACGGCCGTCTGGCCGCGGCGCTCCGGGAAATGGGTCTTGCCGTGACCGAAACCGATCCCGCGCTCGTCGTCGTCGTCACCGCCGACTACCTCAACGAGAGCAACGCCGGGGTCAATCGGGACCATCTCGCTTCCGGCACCGCCTGGGTTCCGGTCAAGATGCGCGGCGCATGGCCGCTTTTCGGCCCCGTTTTCCGACCCCTGGAGGGTGGTCCGTGCTGGGCCTGCCTCGCGCACCGGATCCGCGGCAACCGCGAGATCGAGAACTTCCTGCGCGCCGTCGGCGGGGAGGACGCCGCGCTTCCCCCCCGCGCCGGCGTTCTCCCGTTCGAGAACGCGATGTGCGGGCTCGCGGCGACCGAAATCGCCAAATGGATCGTCCTTTCCGACCAGGCGCCGCTCCACGAGCACGTGGTCGCGGCGGATTTCGCCGGCACCGGCGGCCATCACCCGGTCATGCGGCGGCCGCAATGCCCTGCCTGCGGCCGGGAGGGGCTTCACCGCCCGGACCGGCCGGCGGCGCCGGTGGTTCTGGGTTCGAGTCCGAAACCGGTGCGCAACAGCGGCGGGATGCGCTCGGTGCCGCCGGAAGAGACGGTGCAGCGATACCAGCATCTGGTGAGTCCGGTCAGCGGCGTGGTGACGCAGCTCGTTCGCGTCACCGACCATGCCGATCCCTGGCTGCATGTCTACTGGGCCGGGAGCAATCTCGCGCTCAAGAGCGATTCCCTGTACCTGCTGCGCAACAGCATACGGACCAAGAGCGCGGGCAAGGGCAGCACCGACATCCAGGCCGCGGCGAGCGCGCTCTGCGAGGCGATCGAGCGGTATTCCGGCGTCTATCACGGCGACGAGATCCGCCGTCGCGCCCGCTTTTCCGATTTCGCCCCGGGCGAGGCGATCCATCCCAACGACGCCCAGCTCTACAGCGATCTCCAGTACGAGAACGCCGAGGCGTTCAACGCGCTCGGCTCGCGTTTCAACTACGTTCCGGAGCGTTTCGACCCCGAGGTCGAGATGGACTGGACGCCGGTGTGGTCGCTCACGGAGGGCCGGCACCGCTATCTGCCGACCTCGATGCTCTATTTCTCGTCCCCGACGGAGAACGGGGTGGTCTACTGCGGGCCGGATTCGAACGGCTGCGCCGCCGGCAACACGCTGGAGGAGGCGATCCTGCAGGGATTCCTCGAGCTGGTCGAGCGCGACGCCTTCGCCTGCTGGTGGTACAACCGGCTCGTCCGTCCCGAGGTCGATCTCGACAGCTTCGACGATCCCTTTCTCTCCGGGACGCGCGAACATTACGCCGCCCACCACCGCGAGGTGTGGCTGCTGGATCTCACCAACGATCTGGGCATTCCCGTCTTCGCCGCGGTCTCGCACCGCACCGACAAGGAGGCCGAGGACATCCTGTTCTCGGCCGGCGCCCATTTCGATCCCCATATCGCGGCCTTGCGGGCGGTGTGCGAGCTCAACCAGTATTTCGGTGGCGTCCGGGATGTCGCCGCCGACGGGACGGGGTATCTCTGGGACGACCCCGAATCGCTGTGGTGGTGGCGGACCATCAAGCTCGCGGACAATCCCTGGCTGGCCCCCGCCGCCGGGGCGACGGTGCGTGGCAGGTCGGACTACCGGGTGCCGGAGACCGCCGACGTCCGGGACGACGTGGAGCTTTGCCGGTCCCTGGTCGAGGGCAAGGGGATGGAGTTCCTGGTGCTCGACCAGACACGGCCGGACATCGGCATGCCGGTGGCCAAGACGATCGTGCCGGGTCTCCGCCACTTCTGGCGGCGCACCGGCGCGGGCCGGCTGTACGACGTGCCGGTCGATCTCGGATGGCTGGATGCGCCCACCGCCGAGACCGATCTCAACCCGGTCGCGGTCTTCATTTGACCGGGTCCGTCATCGCGGACGCCGCCGCAATGCCCGAGGAAGGCCGGGTCAAGCGGTCTCGCGTGCGCCGGACCGCCGGCGACCCTTTCCGGAGGGCCGTTCCCGCCGGCTCCCGCAGAACCGCGGCGAAAAGCGACCCCGCCCCGCGGAACCCCGTCCGGCGACCCGGCAGGCGCGGCGAGGGCGCGGCGCCGGGGATCCGCGCCTTTCGGGAAACCGGAAATCGGGGACGCGCCCGTCTCGCGTTCCAGGCCGGCGACGGGAGCGCGTCCGAAGCCCGCGGGGCCCGGCGCGGGCGCGCACGCGGCGTCCTCGCGCTCCGGCGGCGGGGATTGCCGGCCGGGCCGCTGTTCGCTTCCGCCGCGAAGGATACCGGGCAATGAGCTTCTTCGACCTTGTCGGCGAGCCGGCGCTGCAGCTCCGTTTCCGCAGCGACTGCAGGATCGGAAGATCGGAGGACGGGGCTTCGTACACCGTCGAGGGTCTTGGCGGCAAGCCTCCGGTGATCGGCAGCCATGCGCCGGAGTTCGATGCCGCCAACGCCCGGCTCGCCGACGGCGCGACGCTGGCCGACCTCCGCGACGAGGTGATCGCGGCGTCGGAAGCCCAGCGCGCCGCCGCCTACGTCCTGTGGCTGCAGAGGATGTGCAGCTGGGGTTTCATCGAGTTCCCCCTCATCGACGGGGCGAAGGAGCGCGCGGTGGTGCAGCCGCAGTGGTCGTGGTTCGCGCCC
The DNA here is from genome assembly GCA_965214975.1 of Alphaproteobacteria bacterium. Classification (GTDB taxonomy): domain Bacteria; phylum Pseudomonadota; class Alphaproteobacteria; order MPNO01; family UBA830; genus JAJEBT01. The sequence goes on along the minus strand of OZ244055.1, from coordinate 1,874,043 downwards.
GGCCTGACCCCGGAGCCGCCGCCGCCGGAGATCCCGCTCGACCGTTTCGCCTGTCTGCGGCGGGACGGCGGCGCGTGGCTGCTGGAATCGCCCTTGTCCGGCGCTCGCCTCGCTTTCGGCGACCTGGCGACGCTCGAGGTTCCGGTGGTCCGCCGTTTCCTGCACGCGGCGGGTTTTCTCGAAACGGAACGCGAGGCCGGTGATCCGCGCCGCGAGGTGCTCAGGCAGTGGGAGTTCCACGACCTGATCTTCCACATGCACCATCGGGTCGGCTGGCACCGCGACCCGATGGGGGCCATGTTCCCGTTCATCGACCAGATCGAGCCGCCGCCGGCCCTGCGCCCGCCCTGGCCGGGGGAGCGCATCGCGCTCGCCCGCGCGCCGAACGACGGCTCGCGCGAATCGTTCGCCGCGGTGCTGGAACGGCGGCGTTCGGAGCGCGCCTATGACGAGGACCACCCGATCACTCTGCGCGAGCTCGGCGCCCTGCTCGACCGCGCGGCGCGGATCCGGTCCTCGGAGGTGGTCACAATCGGCGACTTCGTCGGCCGCACCGCCGATTTCGAGATCACCAAGCGTCCCTACCCGAACGGCGGCGCGAGCTACGAGCTCGAGATCTACCCCGTCGTCGCTCGCTGCAGCGGGCTGGAATCCGGCCTCTATCACTACGATGCGGCCACCCACGAACTGGTCCGGCTCGCGGGACGAAGCCCCGAGGTCGAGGCGGTGTTCACCGACGCGAAGACCGCCACCGCCTGGCAGGCCGATCCCCAGGTCGTGCTTGCCATCGCCGCCCGTTTCCCCCGGGTGATGTGGAAATACAAGTCCATCTCCTACGCGGTGATCCTCCGCAACACCGGGGTGCTCTACCAGACCCTGTACCTGGCAGCGACCGAGCTCGGGCTCTCCCCCTGCGGAATCGGCGCCGCGAATTCGGCGCTGTTCGCGCATCTGACAGGTCTTGATCCCGTCATCGAAGGCACCGTCGGCGAATTCATTCTCGGCGGCCGGCCGTGCCCGCCCTGAGCCTCGGGGAGATCGTCGCCCGAGCAGCGCCTCCGCCGGAGCGGATCAACGCCGCCGCGTTCGAGCCCGCCGCGACGGATGCCGGCTCCCTGGAGCGGCGACGGAACGGGGCGGTCGAGGCTTTCGGCTCCCCGGAAAGACTCGCCGCCCATGCGGAGTCCCTCGGCCTTTCCCCGGACGCCTGGCTCGACCGCCTGGCCGATGTGCGCCTGGCCGGCCCCGCCCCCGACTGGGCGCGCGCCTTCGGCGCGATCTTCGAGCGGCTCTCGGAGGGGGAGTTTCCGTTCGCGGAAATGCGCCGATGGGCCAAAAGCGAGGTGGAAAGGGCGTGGCCGGCGGAACTGGTCCACGGCCCCGATGCGCTCGAGGGGCCGCTCGACTATCTGGCCGGACGCCTCGGCCAGGCGATCGAGCCGAGCTGGCATGTCGAGCGCCGTCTCGGCTCGCGGCCGAGCTGGGAGGAGCGCTTCCGGCGAAGCCCCGCGCTTGCCTACGCGTTCGGCCGGACGATGGCCGACTGGATCGCCGATTTCGCGGAGATCGGCAACCGGGCCGCCGCCGACCGCGCGCTGCTGGTGCGGCGCTTCTTCGGCGGCGCCGATCCCGGCGCGCTTCTCCGGATCGAGGCGGGGCTTGGCGATCCGCATCGCGGCGGGCGCTCGGTCGCGATCCTGCATTTCGAGCGCGGCGCCGTGGTCTACAAGCCCAAGGATCTGCGGGTCGCCCGGGCGGTGGCGGAGATCGCGGGCCGGATCGACGACCCTCGTCTGGCTCCGCCCTCGGTCCTGGTCCGGGACGGCTACGCTTGGGAGCGGATGCACCATGCGGAGCCGATCGCCGACTCCGGCGAGGCCGACGCGTTCTACCGGGCTCTCGGCGGCTGGCTGGCGCTCCTGCAGGCTCTGGGGGCCACCGATTTCTGGTTCGACAACCTGATCGCCGAAGGCGCGACGCCCCGTTTCATCGATTTCGAGACCGTTGTCCAGCCTCCCCCAACCTGGCTCGACGCCGTGCGTCCCCTGGCCCCCGAAGGGGTGGCGCTGCTGGAGGCGGCTCCGTTCCAGGTCGGCATACTGCCGCTGTTGCTCCCGACCCGCGACGGCGAGGATCCGACCGACATCGGCTGCCTGAGCCGGCCCGGCGAGCATCGCACGCCGATTCCGGACGCCGCCGGCGAGCGGCTGCTCTCGTGGCGGGAGGAGCGATTCGCCCCGCGCTACAAGGCAGGCGGCGCAGCGGATGCCGCGGACCACTTCGATGCCTTCGAGGACGGCTATCTCCGGGTCGCCCGCGCCCTCGCCGCCCCGCCGCTCCAGCGACATGCCGTCGCGGCGCTGCAACGGGCCGCGGACGCGACGATCCGCAACATCCGCATCGACACCTGGACCTGCTACCGGGCGATCCGGCATTCCTTCGCGCCGCGCCATCTGTCCGACGGCGCCTGGCGCGAGATCGCGCTTCACGCCGTGCTTCCCGCTCGCAGCGACCTGACCGGCGAGCTTCGCGAGGCTGCGGTCCGGGATCTCCGCCGCCTGGACATCCCCCTGTTCCAGACCCGGCTCGGAGACCGCGCCCTGTGCGGGGTCGAGGGCGAGCGGGAAGGCGCGTTCTTCCCTCGGGACGCCGTCTCGGGAACCCGGGACCGCTTTCGCCGGCTCGCCGAGGTTCCCGAGGACGAACGCACGGCGTGGCTTCGCTCGGGGTTCGGGCTGCGTCTCGACAACCCCGCCAGACGCCGGCCGGCCGGCGGGCCGCTGGCACCGGCGGAGGCCGGGGATCTGCTGGCCTGGGCTGACGAGATCGCCTCCAGCCTGGTGCGCCGGACGGTCGATGACGAACGCGGCGCGCCGACCTGGATCGGCCTGATCCACGACGTGTTCACCGGCTGCCGTTTCCTGGGACCGCTCGGCTTCGACGTCCTCTCGGGCCGCGTCGGCCTGGCGCTGGCGCTCCGCGACCTGTCCCGCGCTCTGGACCGCGGCGACCTTGCGTCCCTGGCCGGCGAGACCCTGCGCGGCGTGGCGCGGGGTTTCGCGGACCAACCCGGCCCGGCTCTCGACGCCGGGGCCGGATACGCGGTCGGCGTCGGCGGTCTGGTGCTGGCTCTGGCGCAGGACGAGGGCCTGCGTCCGCTCGCCTTCGAGGTCTGGCGGCGCGCGTCCGCTGAAGAGGTCTGGGCGCGTTCGGGCGGCGATTTCGTCTCCGGGCTTGCCGGCTGGCGCGCCGCCGCGCTTGCCCTCGGCGAGACGGCCCCGTCCCGGCACGGGCCGGGACGGGGCTATGCGCCCTCGGCGCGGCCCCGCCTGGCGAAGTGGCTCGATCCCGCGAACGCGGTTCCGTTGTGCGCCGACCGATGCGCGGCGACCCGTCTTCGCCGCGACCGCGACCGTCACGGAAACTGGTTCGCCGCGAGCTGGCTGGACGACCGGCACAACCTCTCCGGCATTGACGGCCTGCCGGCGCTCGCGGTCCGTTTCGCGCGCCTTGCCGCCGACCCCGGTTCGGGATGACGACCGGGTCCGTCGCCGGGATGGCGCTGTTGCCGCGGGGGAATGCCGCGGGGCACCGGCCCGGGGCGGGCCGGAACCTCCGCCAGCAGGGCGGCGCCCCGAAAAAATTTCCGGAAGTGTTCAGGATCCCCCTCGTTCCGTCCGGCGCCGTGTCTCCGCAACTTGTTGATATAGCTGTGAATCAGGAACCGGGAAATCCGGGTTGGGCGGGCGAATCGGATACCGAAAAATGTTCACCTTTAGGGCTTGACAGGGGCTTTTTTGGCGATCAGTATAGGGGCGTCATGGAAGCCGCCGTGGACATCGACGAGATCAGGGGCCGCTGGCCGGACCGGGAAACCGCCGTTTCCTGCCTCGAGGGGGTGCGCTGGCCGGAGGGCGTTGTCTGCCCCTATTGCGGGAGCAGGGACACGGGACCGCACGAAGAGAAGCGCCGCAACATGCCACGCCATCAATGCCGGTCCTGCCAGCGTTCGTTCAGCGTGACGGTGGGCACGGCGTTCCATCACACCCATCTGCCGTTGCAGACCTGGTTTCTTGCCCTCGCGGTGATCATGAACGCCGAGAAGAAGGTTCCGAGCAGGCAGATGGCGCGGGAACTGGACGTTTCGGTCAAGACCGCGTGGAAGATCTCGCACCGGATCCAGTCGGTTCTGGCTTCCGATCCGGAGCAGCAGCGGCTTTTCCGCGGCATCGTCGGGCGCGGAAACGCGGTGGAGGAGATTCCGGCGAAGAGAACGAAGACCCCGCGACGGAAGGCCGCTCCGCCTCGACACGCCTGCGTCGCGGATTCGACGAACGCCGAGGTCCGTGCGGACGGATCCGGCTCCCCGCATCGAGGACAGAAGGAGAAACGACCATGCAGCCTTTAGTCATCACGGAAAAGCACATCGAGCACGTGCGCAACCGCGTTGCCACCTATGACGACCTGGCCAAGCGGTATCGGAGCGATTCGGATTTCAAGTCGCGGATCGACGGCGGCGACGTGACGGACGCGCTGTCGGAGCTCGGGCTCGACCTGCCGCCCGGCACCGAGGCCCGGATCGTGGCCAACACGTCCGACACCGTCCACGTGGTCCTGCCGCCCGACCCGAACGCCAGCCTGTCGGACGAGGCGCTGTCGATGGTGGCAGGCGGCAAGTCGGCGAGCAGCGCGGGCAGCGCGGGAACCGTAGGGACGATAGGCACGCTCACCACCACCGCCGGCACCATCAGCACGGCGGGTTCCGCGGCCTCCGCGGGCAGCGCGAGCTGACCGGCGGTTTTCGTGCAGCGACCCGGGTTCGGGACAACGGGAGGATCGACCAATGGAAGCCAAGACGTTAGATTTGGAAAAGTTCGAGAGTGCCAAGCTCCGCGTTCCCCTTCTCGACAAGCTCGCCGAGCGGTACCGGGCCGATCCGGACCTGCGGTCGCGGATCGACGGCGGCGACGTGGAGGACGTGCTGCCGGACATAGGCGTTTCGGTGCCTTCGGGCGTCAGCGCGCGGATCGTGGTCAACACGGCGGAGACCTTCCACGTGGTCCTGCCGCCGGACCCGAATGTGATGCTGGCGGACGAGTCGCTGGCCGCGGTGGCGGGCGGCAAGTCGGCCGGCAGCGCGGGCACCGCCGGCACCGTCGGCTCCGTCGGCACCGCCAGCACGACCTACGGCACGGTCAGCAGCGCGAGTTCCGCCGGCTCGGCGGGCAGCGTGAGCTGAGTGCCGCCGGTTTCACAACCAGGAACAGGAGAGCGAGGAGATGGCCGAGACGAGTTCCGATCTTGACGCGTTGATGGAGAACCTGACCCCGGAGCAGGTAGCGCGCAACCAGCAGATCTACGCCGACGTGGTGGCGAAGTACTACGGCGACCCCGATTTCAAGGCGGAGATGGACGCCAGCCCCACCGAGGTGCTCAAGCGCGAAGGGTTCGACATTCCGGGGGATGCGAAGGTCAAGCTGCTGTTCAACACCGAGCACCTTCTGCACATCGTTCTCCCCGCCCCGATGCGGTGAGACCGGAACGCGGCCGACCCGGACCAGCCCGTCCGGGCCGGCAGAGAGAGAAGGTGCAGGCATCGGGGGCACGGACGCGTCCGTGCCCCCTGAAAGAGGCGCAAGGAGATCCAACCGATGCAACCACTGACAATCACGCCGGAAGAGGTCGAGAAACTGAAGCTTCGCGTTCCTGCCTACGAGGCGCTCGCCGCGCGGTACAGGGATGACGCGGCATTGCGGTCGCAGGTCGAGGACGGCGAAGTCGCGGACTTTCTGTCGGAGATCGGGATCGCGTTGCCGCCGGGCATCGAGGCCCGTGTGGTGGCCAACACGGCCGACACCTATCATGTGGTTCTGCCGCCCGATCCCAATGCCAAGCTGTCGGACGAATCGCTGTCCGCGGTGGCGGGCGGCAAGTCGGCCGGCAGCGCCGCCAGTGTCGGAACGGCCGGAACGCTGGCGTGTGCGTGTCTCGCCTCGTCCGTTTCCACGGCGGGCACCGCGGGCACCGCGGGCAGCGCAAGCTGAGTCTCGCCTGCTCACTGCCGATGACGAAAGGAGACCCAAGATGCAACCACCGACAATCACGCCGGAACAGATCGAGAAGGTGAAGCTTCGCGCTCCCGCTTTTGGAAGTCTCGCCGAGCGCTACAGAGACGACGCGGCATTGCGGCTGCGGATCGAGGACGGCGAAGTCGCGGACTTTCTGTCGGAGCTTGGGATCGCGTTGCCGCCGGGCATCGAGGCCCGTGTGGTGGCCAACACGGCGGAGACCTTCCATGTGGTCCTGCCGCCCGACCCGAATGTCGTGCTGTCGGACGAGTCGCTGGCCATGGTGGCGGGTGGCAAGTCGGCCGGCAGCGCCGGCTCCGTCGGCAGTGCCAGTTCGTTCGGGTGTTCAAGCTCCCCGTCGTCCGTTTCCACGGCGGGCTCCGCGGCCACCGCGGGCAGCGCAAGCTGAGTCTCGCCCGTTCGACAACCGGGGACGGGAGAGCGAGGCAGGTGGCCGAGAGCGCCTGAATGGCGGTCCGTGACCGCCCAGGTCCGATTTCGCCGAGCGTCGGGACATGAGGGATTTCACGGATCCGGTGGCACATGCGCCGGAAGCTCGCGCCCATCCTGTTCCACGAGGACGACCCGGCCCCGCCGATGCCGCCCGTTCCTCTGCCGTCGCGCCGGCAAGGCCCTCGCCGGCCGCGCGGCGGAAGCCGCCACCAAACCGGACGGAATGCGGGCGCACGGTTTCCGCGCGCTCCCCGGCGATCCGGCGACCATCGCCGGAAACCGCGTTCAGCCGGAACCTGCCGGGACTCCGCCCTTCGACCTGGCCACCAAACCGACAAAGCTGCAGCGCCAAGCCCGCGACCCGCTCGGCGCGCGCCGGTGGCGTATCCGGTGCGCGATCTCCGGAAACGGCAGTGCGGCAAGCTGCCGCAACGACCTGGACCGGTATCCGCCGGGGAAGCCGGGTTCAGGCGTCGGGTTCACGTCTCAGCCAGTGGGTCGCGTGACGCTTCCAGCGGTCCATGGGCTGGCGAAGACTCACCCGGAAGATGTCGTAGGGAACCAGTGACGCCGGATGATGCAGCATCCACCCGTCGTCCAGCACCACGCCACCGTGGTTGGGCACGTCGGACCGCATGCGGAACAGGACCGAGTCCCCTTCACGGGCGTCCGCCGCATCGATGGCGTGAAAGCCGGCTTGTTCGAACCCGGTGCCGTACAGATCCAGACCCTCCGCCCACCAGTTCCAGTCGCGCGGGAATTCCGGCAGCGAAACGTTCCGGTTCTGCCGGTACCAGTCCCGGATGAGCGAGTAGCAATCCGTCACCCCGTGCCGGAACGGCCGGGCCGTCAGGGGCGGTATGGGACATTGGTCGCCGAACCAGAACGGCGGATAGGCCTTTTTTCCGTCGCACACCGCGACGCCGAACGGCACGGCAAGGGCGAGTTGCGCGCGCATTTCCGACGAGCTCGGCGTGAACAGGAGTATCTCGGCCTCCTCGCCGACCGCCGACGGATGGGAAATCACGAGCGCCTGCAAGGCGCCGTGCGCCTCCTCCAGCGGCTCCAGCGCCTGCCTCTCGATGCGGAAACCCGCGCGCGAGCGGTCGGCGACATCGTCCACAGGAAAATAGGCGGGCGCCTCGGGGTTGCAGATCGCGCCGCACGCGGGTTCCGGATACGCGCGCATGGCGTGGGCGTTCATCGCCTCTTTCGCGTCCTCGAACATCCGACGACGCCTACTTCCTGAAGTCCAGGAGAAGAACGACCCGGTCCTCCCCGGACTCGTTCCACGCCTCGTGCTCGACCGTGTCGTCGAAAATCAGGCACGTGTTCTCCTTCCAGCGCCTTGTTTCCCCGCCAACCCTGAGCGCGCAGTCGGGCGGTGCGATCAGTCCGAGATGACACCTCAGAACCGTGTCGGTGTAGCCGACATGGGGAACGATGCGGGTGTTGGGCGCCAGGCGGGAGAAACCGGCCGTGGTGAGGTTGGGCACTTCCTCGACGAAATCCGTCGTCCGCGGACACTTCGAGCAGTTGTCAGCGATCTTGTTCCCGAAGAAGTAGAAGCCGAAGACATCCCAGCCCTGGCCGTACAGCTCCCTTTCCGGCCAGGGCGAAAAAGGGTCGTCCTCCAGCAACGCGTCGAGCTCGCCCCTGATCACCGGCGCGCCGGCCTCGAGCTCCGCCGCGAAGGGAAAGTCCGCAGTGTCAAGGAAGCCCGGCTTGTCGCCCATGGGAACGCTGTCCTTTCCCCGCCCATGCGGAGCGGGAACACTTCCTCCCCTCCGTAACGACAAGGATCATGCGCGTTGTTGGTCCGATGTCAAGGGATTGCCGACCGGTGCGCCGGCAGCGGGCCGGTTTCCCGCGGTCGACATCCGGCGTCACCGGCAGGCGGGGACATCGACCGCCGGCCGTGGCGGGGCGCCACGCGGACGACCCGCGGGCGGGTCGAGCCGCGGTGACGGCGGGCGAGCGCGTGCGCCCGTTCGGAACCGGCCGCCCGCGGGCGCGCGAACCCGGTCGGCCCGGCGGCGGAAACGCGCCGTCAGAGTTCCCGCGCGGCCTCCAGAACCTGCTCGACATGGCCCGGAATCCTGACCTTGCGCCATTCGCGTCGAAGCGTGCCGGTTTCGTCGATCAGGAAGGTCGAACGGTCGATGCCCATGTACTTCCGCCCGTACATGGACTTCTCGACCCACGTGCCCCAGATCCCGCAGGTCTTCGCGTCCTCGTCCGAAAGCAGCGTGAACGGGAGGTCGTGCTTGGCCTTGAACCTGTCGTGCCTGGCCACGCTGTCCCTGGAGACGCCGAGGATCTCGGCGTTGGTCTCCCTGAAGGCGGCCGCGGCCTCGCGGAAGGCGCAGGCCTCCCTGGTGCATCCCGTGGTGTCGTCCTTCGGATAGAAGTAGAGCACCACCTTCCTGCCCCGCAGTTCCGAAAGGCGGATCTGTCCGCCTCCGTCCGACGGAAGCGTGAAGTCCGGCACCTTCCTGCCGGTCGTCGGCCGTGCCGTCATGCGAGTTCTCCTTCCGGGTTCGCCACCCGTCCGTCTACTCCGATTCCGCCCGGGGTTCAATCAGGCGGGAGAAGCGCTCTTCCAGCCGTCTCAGCCCGTCGGTTCCGGCGCGGAACCACCTCACGTAGTCGGAGTCTCCGTCCCGCCAGTGGAAGAGCGCCATCTGCCGGTGCAGCTGCTTGAAACGCGGCAGGGTGTTGTAGTCGGCTCCCGGAGGCCCCGACCTCCCGGGCAGAAGGCGCCGTTCGCCGAGATAGCCCTTGAAGGTGTAGAAGGCGTCGGACGGCGGCAGAAAACGGAGCTCGTAGTCGACCTCGCGCTCCGGATCGGTGATGTCGTCCGCGACGCGGAAGGGACGGTCGGCCCCGGTCACCAGATAGGCGACGTTGCTCCCGGACAGAAACCCCACGGCCCGGCGCCGCGTGCGCCCCGGTGCGTGACGGTAGAACTCGTTCGAGCGGAGCGCGACGTCGACGGCCACCCGCCCGTCCTCGGGCCACGGCAGGTCGGCGCCGAACACGCCGGTCCGGCGGTAGTTGTGCTGCTGGAACGACACGGCGACCGGACGGTTCCCCTCGTCGAGGGCGAGCGTGACCGCCGTGTAGTGGTCGAGCTGGTGCCAGTCGTCGAGATCCCCGGCGGCCGCGAGCAGCAGGCCCTGCAGCCGGTCGATGCCGGCGCCGATGCCGGACACCCGGAACACCGCGTTCCAGGTCAGGAACGTGAAACGGCGTTCGCGTCCGGCCAGGACGAAGCGCTCGCGGTCGACGCGCCCGTAGAGCGCCGGCCGGGACGGGGCCCCGGAGTCCCGGTGCTCGAAGACCGCCAGCGGATCGTTCCGGTGGGCGTTGAGGATCTCCCGCGTCACCCGGCCGGAGACCGGCCGGCCGTTGCCGTCCACGAGCCTGCCGTGCGCGATGTAGTCCTCGTAGAAGCGGATGGGGGGCGGGGCGTCGCGCCCGACGAACAGGCGCGGGCGGTGGCGGTGCAGAAGCTCCCGGTCGGCAGTGGCCGGCGGCCGGCTCGCCGGGGGGTTGGCCGTGAACCAGGCGTCGAAGCCCTCGAACTGGGAGAAGTTGCCGTTCTGGTCGCACGCCGTCGCCGCGAGACCCGCGGCGAGGACGGCGGCGGCGCGCCGAAGGCCGGACGCCGCCCTATTCGGGGTTGGCAAGCTGGATGTCGAAGCCGTTGGTGCTGAAGTACTCGGTCAGCTCGCCGGATTCGTACATCTCGCGGACGATGTCGCAGCCGCCGACGAACTCGCCCTTGACGTAGAGCTGCGGAATCGTCGGCCAGTCCGAGAAGCTCTTGATGCCCTCGCGGACCTCGGGGTCCGCGAGCACGTCGACCCCCTTGAAGGGAATGCCGAGATTGGTCAGCACCTGCACGCAGACCGAGGAGAATCCGCACTGCGGAAACACCGGGGTGCCCTTCATGAAGAGGACGACCGGGTGGTCGTCGATTTCCGTCCTGATGCGCTCGAACACTGGGTTGTCGTTCATGGCCGGTCTCCTCCTGGCGAAAGCCGCGTCAGCCGTCGGTCTGCGGGGCGCCGGTCTGGAGCGCCAGGGCGTGAAGCTCGCCGCCCATGCGCCCCTCGAGAGCCCGGTACACCATCTGGTGCTGCTGCACGCGGGTCTTGCCCCTGAAGGCGCCGGACACGACAAGCGCCGAGTAGTGGTCGCCGTCGCCGGCGAGATCCTGGATCGTCACCTCGGCATCCGGCAGGCTCTCCCTGATCAGGCGTTCGATCTCCCCGGCGTTCATCGGCATGGCGCGTCACCCTGTCGGCGTGGCTTTCGTCGATGGCGCGGCGCCGGGCAGGCCCGAAGCCATGTAGGCCGGAAGCCAGCCCTCGTGCCCGTCGCGCAGCTCGCCCAAGGATATAGAGCCATGCCCCTCGACGGTCAACCGGTCACCGCCGGTCCGGCCGACCGCCGCCGCCGGAACCCCCGCGGCGTCCGCGGCGGCGAGAAGGCGCTCGGGTTCGGCGGTCGCGACCACGTAGCGGGCCTGGTCCTCGCCGAACAGCCAGGCCATCGGCGGCGGAGATCCGTCGGGAACCGCGATCCCGGCGCCGATGCCGCCGGCCATGGCCATCTCCGCGACCGCGACCAGGATGCCGCCGTCCGAGACGTCGTGGCAGGCGGTCGCGACCCCGCCGGCGACGAGTCTCCGCACGAGATCGCCGTTCCTTCTCTCGGCCGCGAGATCCACCGGCGGCGGGGGGCCGTCGTCGCGGCCGGCGACGACGCGGCGGAGCATCGAGCATCCGAGATGCCCGGCGGTGGCGCCGATCACCGCGAGCGTTCGGCCCGGCGCGTCGATCGCCGGGCGGCAGAGGCCAGTGCGGAGGTCGTCGACCACGCCCACGCCGCCGATCACGGGGGTCGGGGGGACGGCCTTGCCCGCGGTCTCGTTGTAGAGCGAGACGTTGCCGGAAACGACCGGGAAGTCGAGCGCCCTGCAGGCTTCGGCCATGCCCTCGACGCATCCGGCGAACTGCCCCATGATCTCGGGCCGTTCGGGGTTCCCGAAATTGAGGTTGTTGGTGACCGCAAGCGGCCGCGCGCCCGCCGCCGTGAGGTTGCGCCAGGCCTCCGCCACGGCCTGGCGCCCCCCTTCGGCGGGGTCGGCGGCGCAGTAGCGCGGTGTGCAGTCGACGGTCACCGCGAGCCCGCGGCCGGTTCCGTGGATCCGGACCACCGCGGCGTCGCCGCCGGGGCCCTCCACGGTGTCGCCCATCACGGTGTGGTCGTACTGTTCCCAGACCCAGCGCCGCGAGCAGAGATCCGGCGAGGACACCAGCCGCTCGAGCGCCTCCGGCGCCGGGATACCGATTCCGGCGAGGGGGTCGGCGAGCGGCGCGCGCGGCGCCGGGCGCCGGTGCGGGCGGGCGTATTCGGGGGCCTCAGCGACAAGCGGCGCCACCGGAACGTCGGCCGCGGTCGCGCCGCCCTTCCTCAGCACCAGCCGGCCGGTGTCGGTCACGGTTCCGATGACCGCGAAATCCAGCTCCCACTTCGCGAAGACGGCGCGGGCCAGCGGCTCGCGGTCGGGCTCGAGAACCATCAGCATGCGTTCCTGGCTTTCCGAGAGCATGATCTCGCAGGCGGTCATGCCCGGCTCGCGGACCGGGACGTGGTCGAGGTCGAGCGCGATGCCGACGCCGCCCTTGTCGGACATCTCCACCGACGCCGACGTCAGCCCGGCCGCCCCCATGTCCTGGATCGCGACCACGCTGCCGGTCGCCATCAGCTCGAGGCAGGCCTCGAGAAGGAGCTTTTCCGTGAAGGGGTCGCCCACCTGCACGGTCGGCCGCTTCTCGCCGGCGTCCCCGCCGAATTCGGCCGAGGCCATGGTGGCGCCGTGGATTCCGTCGCGGCCGGTTCTCGATCCGACGTAGACGACGGCGTTTCCGGGCCCCGCGGCCGCCGAGCGGAAGATCGCGCCGCTCTCGGCGATGCCCACGGTCATCGCGTTGACGAGGATGTTCCCGTCGTAGCCCGGGTCGAAGCCCATCTCGCCCCCGACCGTCGGGACGCCGACGCAGTTGCCGTAGCCCCCGATGCCCTCGACCACGCCGTTCACGAAATGGCGCGTGAGCGGATGGTCCGGGGATCCGAAGCGCAGCGCGTTGAGGTTGGCGACCGGCCGGGCGCCCATCGTGAACACGTCCCGCAGGATGCCGCCGACGCCGGTGGCGGCGCCCTCGCGCGGCTCGATGAACGACGGATGGTTGTGGCTCTCGATCTTGAAGACGCAGGCGAGGCCGTCGCCGATGTCGATCGCGCCCGCGTTCTCGCCCGGCCCCTCGATCACCCACGGCGCCTCGGTCGGCAGCTTCCGCAGCCAGACGCGCGACGACTTGTAGGAGCAGTGCTCCGACCACATGACGGAGAAGATCCCGAGCTCGGTCGGGTTGGGCTCGCGTCCCAGGACCGCCGCGATGCGCGCGCTCTCCTCCGGCGTCAGGCCGTGGTCGGCGGCGGTCCCGGCCATCTTCAGGCGGCCCGCTCCAGCAGGCCGGCGAGGGCGTCGAACATCGCCAGCCCGTCGGTGCCGCCGAGCAGCGGATCGATCCGCCGCTCCGGATGCGGCATCATGCCGAGCACGTTGCGTCCGGCTCCGAGGACGCCGGCGATGCCGCGGGCCGAGCCGTTGGGGTTGCCGGCGCCGTCGTCCGCGCCGTCGGCGCCGCAGTAGCGGAAGGCGACCCGCCCCTCGCCCTCGATCTCGTCGAGCACGGCGCCGTCGGCGTGGTAGTTGCCCTCGTTGTGGGCGACGGGGAGGCGGAGCGCCTGGTTCGGGCGGTAGCCGCGGGTGAAGACGCTGTCGACGGTCTCGACCCGCGCGAAGACGTCGCGGCAGACGAATCTGAGGCCGGCGTTGCGCATCAGGGCGCCGGGCAGCAGGCCGCACTCGATCAGGATCTGGAAACCGTTGCAGATCCCGAGGACCGGCACGCCCGCGCGGGCGCGGGCGGCCACCTCGCGCATCGCCGGCGAATGCGCCGCCATCGCTCCCGCGCGCAGGTAGTCGCCGTAGGAGAAACCGCCGGGGACGACGACCAGCCCGACCTTCGGCAGCTCGGGGTCGCGGTGCCAGTGCATCGCCGGCTCCCGCCCCGTGCTCCGGCGCAGCGCGACGCGGGCGTCGCGGTCGCAGTTCGAGCCCGGGAACACGATGACCGCGGCCTTCATGCCTCGACGTCGATCTCGTAGTCCTCGATCACCGGGTTGGCGAGCAGCCGCTCGCACATCGCGGCCGCGGAGCGGCGCGCCGCGGCGGGGTCGGTCCCGGGCAGCTCGATCTCGAAACGCTTGCCCTGGCGGACCTCCGCCACCTCCGGAAAGCCGAGGCCGTGCAGCGCGCGCTCCACGGCCTTTCCCTGCGGGTCGAGAACGCCGGTCTTGAGCATGACGTGGACATGCACCTTCATGCGCGGATGTTTAGCCCGTCGGGGCGCGAATCGCATCCGCCGCCGACCTTGACCGGCGCGGCGGCCTTCCCCATAGTTCCGCGTTCAACGGATACAGGGGACGACCGATGGCCTTTCGATCTCTCGCGCTCTGCGCCGCCGCGCTCGCCGGCGGGGCGCTCGCCGGCGGGGCGGACGCGCAGTCGCTTCGCTACAGCCAGTGGATCCCGGCCGGGCACTTCACCCAGAGCCGCGTCATGCACGTGTATTTCAAGGACATCGAGAAGGCGACCGAGGGCCGGGTCCGGATCCAGCCCACCGCCAAGGCGCTGGGCGCCCCGCCGCGGCAGTACCAGCTGGCGGTCGACGGGATTTCCGACGTGATCTGGGTGCCCCACGGCTACACTCCGGGCGTGCATCCGCTGAGCGAGATCGCGGAACTGCCCTTCCTCACGCGCAACACCGAGGCCAATTCGGTCGCCTACTGGCGCGTGTTCAAGAGGTTTCTGGAACCGGCGGGCATGCACAAGGACGTCCACACCCTGGCCGTGCATGTCCATCCGGCGGGCCATCTCTACAACAACAAGCGCGACATCCGGACCATGGACGACTTCAAGGGCGTCAAGTTCCGCTCGACGACGTTCTTCGTGTCCGAGGCGCTGAAGCGCTTCGGGGCGGTGCCGGTGGCGGGACCGGTGACGGCGCTGCGGGACGGGCTCGCGCGGGGCGTCTACGACGGGACGTCGTTCACCGACGAGGCGATCTACAACTTCAAGATCAACAAGTTCGTCAAGTACATCACCCGCTTCCCGGGCGGCCTCTACAACACCAGCTTCGTGATGGCGATGAACGGGAAGGTCTGGAACCGGATCTCGAAGGCCGACCGGGAGAGAATCACGGCGCTGTCGGGCGAGGCCTACGCGCGCCGCATCGGCAAGGCGTGGGACGCGCAGGAATCCGCCGCGGTGCCGAGGCTCAGGGCCGACGGGATCGTCGAGTACGAGCTCGCGGGCGGCATTCTCGCGAGGGTCAGGGAGCTGATCGGCGCGTTCGAGACCGGATGGGTGGAAAAGGCCGGCAAGCTCGGCGTCGACGGCGCGGCCGCGGTCCGGATGTTCCGCGGCGAGGTGGCCGCCTACGGCTCCTGACGTCCCGCGTCCGGGGCGGCGGTCGCGTGGAGCGGATGCCGGGTTCCGCGGGCCGGACCCGGGCGGACCGTCTGCTCGAGCGTCTGGCGGGCGCGCTGGACCGCTCGCTCGGCGCGGTGCTGGCGGCTCTCATGTTCGCCATGATGCTGCTGACGTTCCTCGACGTGGTCGGCCGGCAGGGCCTCGATTCCCCGATCAGCGGCAGCAACGAGCTGACCGAGATCGCGATGGGATTCGTGGTCTATGTCGGGCTTCCCCTGGTCTGCATCCGCCGCGAGCACATCACGATCGGGCTTCTCGGCAACCTGCTCGGCGGAAAGACGCGGCGCGTCCAGAACGTGGTTCTCAATCTCGTGCTCGCGGCGGCCGCTTTCGTCTGGGCCCGGCAGGTCTGGATCCAGGCCGGCGTTCTGCTGGACACCAACGCGGTCCTGATGTTCCTGCAGGTCAGCGTCGCGCCCTGCGTGTTCGTGATGAGCGGACTCACGTTCCTTTCCTCGCTGCTGTTCGGGGTTCTCGCCGCGTGCCACCTGCTCGGCGCCGATCCGAAGCCGGCGGCCGAGACCGGCTAGGCCGTGGATCTCGTCCTCGTCGGCTTCGCGGCGCTGTTCGCCCTGCTGCTGCTGCAGGTGCCGATCGCGTTCGGGATGGCCATCGTCGGGACCGCCGGCTTCGGCATCCTCGTCGGCTTCGGCCCGGCGCTGCGCAACATCGGCAACGTCGCCACCGACATGGTCATGGTCTACGACTTCTCGGTGCTGCCGCTGTTCATCCTGATGGGCGCGTTCGTCGCCCGCTCGGGGATCTCGCACGACCTCTACGAGGCCTCGAACGCGTGGCTCGGCCACCGGCGGGGCGGACTCGCGATGGCGACGGTCGTGGCCTGCGGCGGGTTCAGCGCCGTGTGCGGATCGAGCCTCGCGACCGTCGCCACCATGTCGAAGGTCGCGATCCCGCCGATGCGGAAATTCGGGTACGACGAGCGTCTGGCCACGGGCTCCATCGCGGCCGGAGGGACGCTCGGCATTCTCATCCCCCCAAGCGTCGCGCTCGTCTTCTACGGCATCATGACGGAGACCGACATCGGGCTGCTGTTCGCGGCGGGCATCGTGCCCGGCGTGCTCGGGATCGTGCTCTACGCCTGCGCCGTCGGCGTCATGACCCGGATCAATCCGGCGCTCGGCCCCCCGGGCGAGCCGCTGCCGTGGCGCGCGCGCTTCGCCGCGCTCAGGGGCATCTGGGGCATGCTCGTCCTGTTCGCTGTGGTGATGGGCGGAATCTACGGCGGCGTCTTCACCCCGACCGAGGCCGCCGGCATCGGCGCCTTCGGGGCGTTCGCGATCGCGCTGGCGCGGCGGCGCCTCACCTGGGCGATCGCCTTCGAGGCGCTGGCCGAGAGCGGCCGCACGACGGCGGTGCTGCTGGCGCTGCTCGTGGGGTCGCTGCTGTTCGCCAACTTCATCAACGTGGCGCGGGCGCCCAACGAGATCGCCGACTGGTTCGCGGGCATGGAGGTGCCGCCCCTGACGGTGGTGGTCATCTGCATCGTCGTCTACATACTGCTCGGCTGCATCCTCGAGAGCATCTCGATGATGCTGCTGACCGTGCCGGTCTTCTATCCCGTGATGCAGGCCATGGGGCTCGATCTCGTCTGGTTCGGCATCGTGGTGGTGGTGGTGATCGAGATCAGCCTCATCACCCCGCCCATCGGCCTGAACGTGTTCGTGCTCAAGTCGACGCTGCCCGACGTCGAGCTGACAAGGATATTCCGCGGCGTGCTGCCGTTCATCGCGGCCGACATCGTCCGGGTCGCGCTGATCGTCGCGGTTCCGGGACTGTCGCTGTTCCTGCCGGGACTCATCGAGTAGCGGCCGGCTCCGGCCCGGCCGCCGCGGCTACTGCATCGCCTTCGGGCCGGCGTGGTCCCCCGGGGTTCCGCGCTCGGGCAGGATGCCGAGCCTCCGCGCCACCTCCTGGTAGGCCTCCTCGACGTCGCCGAGGTCGCGCCGGAACCGGTCCTTGTCCATGATCTCGTTGGTCGCGATGTCCCAGAGGCGGCAGTTGTCGGGGCTGATCTCGTCGGCGACGACGATGCGCATCTCGTCGTCGCCGTTCCACAGGCGGCCGAACTCGAGCTTGAAGTCGATCAGGCGGATGCCGACGGCGAGAAACAGGCCCGACAGGAAGTCGTTCGCCCTGAGGGCGAGATGCATGACCTCGTCCATCTCGCGCGTCGACGCCCAGCCGAAGGCCGAGATGTGCTCGTCGGTGACCAGGGGATCGTCGAGATCGTCGGCCTTGAGATAGAACTCGACGATCGCCCGCGGCAACGGCTCGCCCTCCTTGAGGTTGAACCGCTTGGCGATCGACCCCGCCGCGACGTTGCGCACCACGACCTCGACCGGGATGATCTCCACCTCGCGCACCAGCTGCTCGCGCATGTTCAGGCGCCGCATGAAATGGGTCGGGATGCCGACCTCCTTCAGGCGCAGCATCAGGTGCTCCGAGATCCGGTTGTTGAGAACGCCCTTGCCGGTGATCACGCCCTGCTTCTTGGCGTTGAAGGCGGACGCGTCGTCCTTGAAGTACTGCACGATGGTGCCGGGCTCGGGCCCTTCGAAAAGAACCTTGGCCTTGCCTTCGTAGATCCGCTTGCGTCGGGCCATGACTGCCTTCCTGCTCGGGGGGAGGGGGAGAGTGGCGAAGGGACGCCGGAAACCAGATAGGGGGAATCTCCCCGCCAGTCAATGCGGGCCGGTCGCCACCGGCGCGAAGGGCGTGTCGGAGGGCGCCCCCGGAGCGAAGAGCCAGAGCGGCGTCCGGCCGGGAAGACGCGCCGCCGGAAGCGCGATCAGGGCGCTCGACACGGTGCCGAAGCCGCGTTCCGCGGGCATGCACATGGCCTCCCGCGCGTCCGCCTCCGGCGCGTGGTCGGTGCTGGCCAGGAGACGCTGCCAGCTCCGCCAGTCCTCCGCGTCCGGCCGGGGGGCCGGGGCGGCGGCGAAACGCGGCCGGAAACGCGCGATTCTCGCCGAAGCCGGATCGTCGAGATCCTGCGACGTCAGCATCGACAGGCCCTCGGGCAGGGCGCGGACCTCGACGGGGCCGGCGCCCGGGCTCCTGAGCCAGAATCCGTCGCGGTTGTCGGCGACGACGAGGTTGAACGAGCGGTAGCCGGTTCCGTCGAGCTGCGACAGGGCGTCGGCGGCGTCGGCGGCGTCCGCGTGGTCGAGAGCCTCCAGAACCAGCTCCCCGCGCGAGCGCAGCCGCGGATCCGGTCCCAGGGAATCCCGCCGGTTGAGGACTCCGGCAACCACGCCCTCGTCGTTGAGGCCGAGCCACGTGCCGCCCGCGAGGCGGTCGATCCCGGCGACGACGTTGGCGCGGTCGGGCCAGTGGCGCGCCGGCGGAGCCCAGGGCCGCTCCCGCATCTCGTCGCGGTTGGCGGCGAGCAGGACGGGCCAGTCGTGGTCCGGCCGCCTGAGGGCGATCACGGTGCACACGGAAGACCGCCAGGGGCGCCGCGGCCGCGCCGGTGTTGACAGGGGCGCCGCGCCGGGCGGACAATGGCGCCGCCCGTGCGGCGCATCGAGGGAGTCATGCCGGAATGCCAACGTTCGACGAACGCGAGAGGAGTTTCGAGACCAAGTACAAGCGGGACCAGGAGACGCGTTTCCGCGTGATCGCCAGGCGCAACCGCCTGCTTGGCCTGTGGGCGGCGCGGCGGTTCAACATGCCCGACGACAGGGCGCGGGACTACGCGAAGGAGGTCGTCGCTTCCGATTTCGAGGAACCGGGCGACGCCGACGTCGTCCGCAAGCTTCTCGGGGACTTCGAGAGTCACGGCGTCGCCATGGACGAGGCGCGGCTTCGCAAGGAGATGGCCAGGCTCCTGGCCGAGGCCGCCCGCGAGATGGAGGCCGAGGACAGCTGACCCCGGCCGTCCCGCGTCCCGGGCTTCAGGCGGATTCCCCCGCCGGAACGTCGCCGTCCGGCGCGGGCGGCGGGTCGCGCGGCGCCTCCGCCGAGGTCTCTTCCTCCGCCACAACCTCTTCCTCCGCGGTCCGGTCGTCTTCCGCCGTGCCGTCGAACGCCTGCGCCGCGTAGTCCTCGACGTCGTCCTCGGCGTCGCCGGGCCGGGCGCTCTCTCCGCGCGCCTGCAGCCCGGCTTCCTCCTCCGACCTCGCCACGTTGACGACCACTTCGGCCGCGACCTCTGGATGCAGGCGGACGCGCACGGGGTGCAGCCCCACGGTCTTGATGGGGCGGTCGAGCTGGACCTGGCGGCGGTCGATGGTGACGCCCGCCTCGCAGACCGCGTCGGCGATGTCCCGGGTGGTCACCGATCCGTAGAGGTGGTCGTTGTCGCTGGCCTGGCGCACGAGCACGACCGAGAGGCCGTCGGCGCGTTCGCCCACCCGTTCGGCCTCCTCGCGCAGCTGGAGGTTCTCGGCCTCGAGCTGGGCCTGCCTCTCCTTGAAGTGCGCCCGGTTCCCGTCGGTCGCACGCAACGCCTTCCTCCGCGGCAGCAGGTAGTTGCGCGCGTAGCCCGGCTTGACGCTCACGACGTCGCCCATCTGTCCGAGCTTCTCGATCCGTTCGAGCAGTATCACTTCCATCAGTCGTTCCTTTCGTTCGCGCCCCGCGCGCCCGCCCGCTCGCGCAGGCGCAGCCAGCGTTCCGCCGCCCCGAGCACGACGGCCGCGAACGCCGGCCACAGGCTGACCAGCGTCAGCACGTAGAACCCGCCGAGCATGAGAAACCGCGCGGGCAGGCCGGCCGTGATCCTGTGCAGAACCGCGAGGCCGCACAGAAAGTACGGCAGGCCGGCGACGATCATCGCGTTGACGCCGACGAAGGCCCACGCGCCTCCGGCGAGGGACAGCGCCGCGCCCGCCGCCAGCGCGCCGAGAAGCCAGACCGGAACGTCGATCCCGCTGAACGCGACGCCGGGCCGCAGGGGCGTGCCCCAGCGGCGCACCGCGACGTAGCCGACCGCGCAGTTGACGGCGGTCATCATGGTCCAGCTCGCCCCCACGAAGCCGGGAACCAGATAGGCCAGGCGGTCCAGCCCCGCGGGGCCGACGAACGGCTCGAGCGGCGAGAGCATGCCGCGGACCCCCGCCTGGAACCCGTCCGCGGAGCCGCCGTGAAGCGCCAGCGCGCCGGCGAGCGCGAGCAGCGCCAGGGCCGTCAGGTTGCCGAGCAGGCGGCCGATCGGGTACCAGACGACGGTTCCGTCGGGAGCGTGGCGGCTCCTCAGCGAGAGGCCGACCGTCAGCAGCACGGGCGCGGCGGCGGTCAGGAGGAACAGCGTGAGCAGGCCGCCGAACTCCTGCGCCAGCGCGACGATCACCGCCGCCGCGGCGGCCGCCGTCGCCGCCGGCGCGAGCCCGAGCCCGAATCCGGTCGCGGCCACCGGCACCATCGAGAAGTAGCCCGGCAGCACCATCAGGCCCGCCGCCCATCCCGTGGCCGACAGGTAGAGCAGGGCCGTCGCGACGCCGGCCCCGAGGGAAATCACGAACGGCCGGGGCACGCGCCGCCGCTTTCAGTTGATGGAGAACGGCAACAGGGCGAGATTCCTGGCGCGCTTGATGGCCCGGGCCAGTTCGCGCTGCTTCTTGGCCGAGACCGCGGTGATGCGGCTGGGCACGATCTTGCCGCGTTCCGACGTGAAGCGCTGCAGCAGCTTGACGTTCTTGTAGTCGATCTTCGGGGCGTTGGCTCCCGAGAACGGGCAGCTCTTCGGCCGCCGGAAAAACGGTCGCCGGCTCATTCCGCGGACTCCTTCGCCGTCTCGGCCGCGGACTCCTTCGCCGTCTCGGCCGCGGCCGTTCCGCCGCCCTCCGCGGCCCCGCCGGCCGTCCCGGAAGGCTGCTTCTCCCCGCCGTTTCCGTCGCCGGACGCCTCGGGGCGCCGGTCCTCGCCGCCGGCTCCGGCCGCCTTGCCGCTTCCGTCCTCGGCGGCCCTGGAGCCCTCGTTCCTGCCGCCGTCCCTGTCCCCGGCGGCGGCTTCGGGACGCCTGTCCCCGCGGTCGCGGCGCC
The DNA here is from genome assembly GCA_965214975.1 of Alphaproteobacteria bacterium. GTDB lineage: Bacteria > Pseudomonadota > Alphaproteobacteria > MPNO01 > UBA830 > JAJEBT01. The sequence goes on along the minus strand of OZ244055.1, from coordinate 1,852,885 downwards.
GGCTCCGGCCGCTCTTGCCCTGCATCATGATCGACGGTCCCTCCTCGAGCTCGTCGACCTTCACGCTCATGTGGCGGATGACGTCCTCGTTGAGGCGCATGTGGCGTTCCATCTCCGCGAGCGCGGGCGCCGGCGCGTCGACGTTGAGCAGGGAATAGTGTCCCTTGCGGTTCTTCTTGATGCGGTAGGCGAGGGACTTGAGGCCCCAGTACTCGGTCTTGGTGACCTTGCCGCCGTTGTCGTCGACGATCCGGGCCAGATCGGCGGTCAGCGCCTCGACCTGGCTTCCGGCGATGTCCGAGCGCGCGATGTACACGCATTCGTAGTACGGCACTTCATCACTCCTGAGACGCGAATCGCGGGCGGGCCGCGCACCGCGCCCGGCCACCCTGCATCCTGTTTCGCGGGAGCGCGCACTCTACACGCTTTCGGGAGGGCGGCGCAAGAGGTCTTGCCGGGCGGATGTCCGGCATCCGGGACTGTCCCGCGCGCCCCGGTCGCGGGCGATCCGGGCCGCGCTCGGGCGGTTTCGGGCGCCGCGGTTCGCGCGCGACGGCCCGGTCCGCGGCCCGGGCGGAAGGCCGGCCCGGAGGCGCCGATTCCTTGACTCGCCCGACCCACGTTCTATGACTTCGGGCCGTTTCCCGTCGCGGACCAGGATCTCGGATGACGTGCGCGCTCGTTTTTCCCGGACAGGGATCCCAGGCCGTCGGCATGGTCGGCGGCGTGGTTGCCGCGTTCCCCGCCGCCCGCGAGGTTCTCGGCGCCGTCGACGACGCCCTCGGCCGCGACCTGTCCCGGCTGATCGCCGAGGGGCCGCAGGACGAGCTCACGCTGACCGAGAACGCCCAGCCGGCGCTGATGGCCGTCGGCATGGCCGTTCTCCGCGTTCTCGAGACCGAGGGGGGCCTCGAGCTCGCCAGGGACTGCGCGTTCGTCGCCGGGCATTCGCTCGGCGAGTACGCCGCGCTCGCCGCGGCCGGAACCTTCGGGATCGCCGACGCGGCGCGGCTGCTGCGGGCGAGGGGAGAGGCGATGCAGGAGGCGGTGCCCGCCGGGGAGGGCGCGATGGCCGCCCTGCTCGGCGCCGGCGTCGGCCTCGCGCGCGAGATCGCCGAACGCGCGGCGGAGGGCGAGGTCTGCGACGTCGCCAACGACAACGCCCCGGGCCAGGTCGTGCTCTCCGGCGCCGCGGGCGCGATCGGCCGGGCGATCGCGATCGCCCGCGACGAGGGCGTCCGCCGTTGCGTCCGGCTTCCGGTCAGCGCCCCGTTCCACTGCCGCATGATGGCGCCGGCGGCGGAGACCATGCGGACGGCGCTCGATGGGACGCCGATGGCCCGCCCGGCCGTGCCGGTGGTCGCCAACGTCACCGCCGCGCCGGTCGAGGAGGTCGACGAGATCCGCGGGCTTCTCGTCGAGCAGGTCACGGCGATGGTGCGGTGGCGGGAGACCGTCCTGACCATGCGCGACGCGGGGGTCCGCACGCTGGTCGAGATCGGGGCCGGCAAGGTGCTGTCGGGGCTCGCGCGGCGCGTCGACCCGGACATGACGGCGCTGAACGTGGAGACCCCGGCCGACGTCGAGGCCGCGCTCGGGGCGTTGCGCGCGACGGGAGGATAGGACGATGTTCGAGCTTTCGGGCAGGCGCGCGCTGGTCACCGGCGCCTCGGGCGCGATCGGCGGCGCGGTCGCGCGCATGCTCGCCGGGCGCGGCGCCGAACTCTGTCTCTGCGGCCGCAACCGCGAGGCGCTCGACGCCGCGGCCGCGGAAATCGGCGGCGCCGTGCACGTGGTCGCGGGCGGTCTCCCGGAGGGCGCCGGCGAGCTGTTCGAGGCCGCCCGCGACGCGATGGGCGGCGTCGACATCCTCGTCAACAACGCCGGGCTGGCGCGCGACAACCTGGGCATGCGCATGACGGACGAGGAATGGCGGGAGGTGCTCGACGTCAACCTGACGGCGGCGTTCCGGCTGTCCCGGGCCGCGCTGCGCGGCATGCTGCGCGCGCGCTGGGGCAGGATCGTCAGCGTCACCTCGGTGGTCGGCGTCTCCGGCAACCCCGGCCAGGCCAACTACGCCGCGTCGAAGGCCGGCCTCGTCGGCATGTCGAAGGCGCTCGCGGCCGAGGTCGCGGCGCGCGGCATCACCGTCAACTGCGTCGCGCCGGGCTTCATCGACACCGCGATGACCGAGGCGATCGCCGGCGAGCGGCGCGAGCGGCTGGTGGCGCGGATACCGGCGGGCCGCCTCGGCGCGCCCGGGGACGTCGGGGCCTGCGTCGCCTTCCTGGCCTCCGAGGAGGCGGCCTACGTCACCGGCCAGACGCTCCATGTGAATGGCGGCATGATCATGGTATAGGAGGATGTCGCCGTGGCGCGTCCGTCCGCGCCGCTTCCGGTGCGGACGAAATCCAAAACCCGCCCGCGCCGCCCTCGGGCGGCGGCCGGCCAATTTCGGGAACAGAGAAGATGAGCGATACCGCAGAACGTGTCAGGAAGATCGTCGTCGAGCGCCTCGGCGTCGACGAAAGCAAGGTGACGGGCAACGCGAACTTCGTCGACGATCTCGGCGCGGACAGCCTCGACACGGTCGAGCTGGTGATGGCCTTCGAGGAGGAGTTCCACTGCGAGATCCCGGACGAGGCGGCCGAGAAGATCGTCACCGTCCAGGACGCCATCGCGTTCATCGAGGACTACGCCGAGTAGCTTCCGGACCGCGTCGCGGCGGGCCGTCGGGACGGAGGCGCGCTCAATGGAATCCAGAAGAGTCGTCGTGACCGGACTGGGGGCTGTCACGCCCCTGGGAAGCGGCGTCGATCATGTCTGGAAGCGGCTTCTCGAAGGCGAATCGGGGGCCGGGAGGATCTCGTCCTTCGACCCCGACGGCCTGTCCGTGACCATCGCCTGCGAGGTTCCGCGCGGCGGCGGGCCCGGCGCGTTCGACCCCGACGCCGTGCTGCCGGCCAAGGACCAGCGCAAGGTCGACGACTTCATCGTCTACGCGATGGCGGCCGCCGACGAGGCCATCGCCGCTTCCGGATGGGAAGCCGGCGACGGGGAGGGCGCCGTCCGCACCGGCGTGATGATCGGTTCGGGCATCGGCGGCCTGTCGACGATCGCCGAGGCGGCGCTGCTTCTCGAGAGGAAGGGGCCGCGCCGGATCTCGCCCTTCTTCATCCCCTCGAGCCTGATCAACTTGGCGTCCGGCCAGGTGTCGATCCGGCACGGGTTCAAGGGCCCGAACCACGCGCCCGTCACCGCCTGCTCCACCGGCGCCCACGCCATCGGCGACGCCGCCCGGCTGATCGCCTTCGGCGATGCCGACGTGATGGTGGCCGGAGGCTCGGAGGCCGCGATCTGCCGGCTAGGCGTCGCCGGATTCGCCGCCGCCCGCGCGCTGTCGTCGCGTTTCAACGACGAGCCCGAACGCGCCTCGCGCCCGTGGGACCGGGACCGCGACGGCTTCGTGATGGGCGAGGGGGCGGGTGTCGTGGTGCTGGAGGAGTACGGGCACGCGAAGGCGCGGGGCGCGGCGATCCATGCCGAGGTCGCGGGGTACGGGCTGTCGGGCGACGCGCATCACGTCACGTCGCCGCCGGAGGACGGCAACGGCGGCTTCCGGTCGATGCAGAGCGCGCTCCGCAACGCCCGCATGAACGTCGAGGACGTCGACTACGTCAACGCGCACGGCACCTCGACGCCGGTCGGCGACGAGATCGAGCACGGCGCCGTGAAGCGGCTGTTCGGCGGCCACGCCGCCGAGCTGTCGATGTCGTCGACCAAGTCGGCGATCGGCCATCTTCTGGGCGCCGCCGGCGCGGTGGAGGCGATCTTCTCCATCAAGGCCGTCGAGGACGGCGTCGTGCCGCCCACGCTGAATCTCGAGAACCCGTCCGACGGCTGCGACATGGACCTCGTCCCGCTCGAGGCCCGCGAGCGCCCGGTCAGGGCCGCGCTCTCCAACTCGTTCGGGTTCGGCGGCACCAACGCGTCGGTCATATTCAGACAGCTCTCCTGAGGGGGCATGCGGCGCCTCGCCCTCTGCCTGTGCGCCGCCGCCGCCGCCGCGGGCGCGCTGGCCGCGTGGATCCACCTCGTGCCCGGGCCGCTGCGCGAGAGGACCGCGGTCGTCGTCCCCGCCGGCGCGGATCCCGGCGCGATCGCCCGCGAACTCGCGCGGGCCGGCGTCGTCGCCCATCCGCTGGCGTTCGCGGTCGCCGTCCGCGTCACCGGCAACGCCCGCCGGCTGCGGGCGGGAGAGTTCGCGTTCGCGCCGGGCATGACGCTGGGGGAGGTGGCCGGCCACCTGGCCGAGGGCGGGTTCGTGCAGCGGCGCCTGACGGTGCCGGAGGGGCTCACCACCGCGGAGGTGGTGGCGATGGTGGAGCGGACCGGCGGCCTGCGGGGCGGGACCGGGGAGGGCTTCGCCGAGGGGGCGCTGCTGCCGGAGACCTACTTCTACTCCCGCGGCGACACCCGCGCGGCGGTGCTCGCGCGCATGGCCGCGGCGATGGAGAGGGCGCTCGCCGAGGCCTGGCGCCGGCGCGATCCCGAGGGCGCCCTCGGCTCGCCGCGCGAGGCGCTGGTCCTCGCGTCCATCATCGAGAAGGAGACCGGCCGCGAGGACGAGCGCGCGCGGGTGTCGGCGGTGTTCCACAACCGGCTGCGGCGCGGCATGCGGCTGCAGTCGGACCCGACCGTCGCCTACGCCGTCACCGGGGGGCGCGGACCCCTGGGCCGGGCGCTCGGCCGCGCCGACCTCGGGACCGATTCCCCCTACAACACCTACCGCCGTCGCGGCCTGCCGCCGGGGCCGATCGCCAATCCCGGCCGCGCCGCGCTCGAGGCCGCGGTCAGGCCCCGGCACACGGACGAGATCTATTTCGTCGCCGACGGCAGGGGCGGGCACGTGTTCGTCCGCACGCTGGAGGAACACAACCGGAACGTCGCGAAGCTGAGACGCCTGCGCCGGGACGGCGGGACCGGGGAGCCGCGGTGACCTCCCGGGCGCTTTCCGCCCGCGGGCCGCGCCGGAGGTCCGCGGCGTGACGATCCGCAGCATGACGGGTTTCGCGAGGGTCGAGGGCTCGACGCCCGCCGGCGGCTGGGTGTGGGAGGCGCGGAGCGTCAACGCGCGCGGGCGCGACTTCCGTTTCTCGCTGCCGCCCGGCCTCGGCCGGATCGAGGGCGCGCTGCGCCGGACCGCGGCGGAACGGTTCTCGCGCGGGAGCTTCGGCATGGATCTCAGGATCCGGAACGCGGACGCCGTCGCGTCCCACCGCGTCGACCGCGGGCTCCTGGAGAGCCTGATCGCGCTGGTGCGGGAATGCCGCGGCGGCGGCGACGTCGCGGTCGAAGCGCTGCTCGGCGTCAACGGCGTCGTCAGGGCGGCCCCCGACGGCGGGAACGGGGCGGACGACGACGAGATCGCCGCCGGATTCGTCCGCGTCGTGGAAGCCCTGCAGCGCTGCCGCGAGGAGGAGGGCGCCGAGCTGGAACGCGTCGCGGGCGCGCTGGTCGACGAGATCTCCGAACTGGCGGCGCGCGCGTCGGAGCTCGCGCCGCGGGGCGTCGAGGAGCGCGCGTCCCGGCTGCGCGCGCGCATCGGCGAGGTGCTGGCCGGCGGCGCGGAGATGTCCGAGGACCGCTTCGCCCAGGAGGTCGCCGCGATCGTCGCGCGCGGCGACGTCCGCGAGGAGATCGACCGCCTCGACGCCCATGTCGCGGCCGTCCGCGCCCTGCTCGGGGAGGGCGGCGCCGTCGGCCGCCGGCTGGATTTCCTGTGCCAGGAGCTGAACCGCGAGGCCAACACGCTGTGCTCGAAATCCTCGAGCCTCGACCTGACCCGCGCGGGAATCGACCTCAAGGCGGCGATCGAGCGGCTGCGCGAGCAGGTCCAGAACATCGAGTGAGAGCGCGGGCATGAAGCGAGTGGCGCGCAGGGGACTGCTGCTGGTGCTGTCGTCGCCGTCCGGCGCCGGGAAGACGACGATCGTCCGCGAGCTGCTCCGCCGGGTCGGCGGCCTCTCGATGTCGGTTTCGGTGACCACCCGCCCCAGGCGGCCGGCCGAGGACGAGGGACGGGACTATTTCTTCGTCGACGACGCGAGGTTCGGGGAGATGGTCGCGCGCGGGGAGCTTCTCGAGCATGCGGACGTTTTCGGAAACCGCTACGGCACGCCGCGGGCGCCGGTGGAGGCGGCGCTCGGGGAGGGCCGCGACGTGCTGTTCGACATCGACTGGCAGGGCGCCTGCCAGCTCCGGGAGAGAATGCCCGCGGACGTGGCCAGCGTCCTGATCCTGCCGCCGTCCACGGACGAGCTCCGGCGCCGCCTGCAGCGCCGCGCGCAGGATGCGGAGGAGGTCGTGGCCGCGCGCATGGCCAAGGCCGCGGACGAGATGAGCCACTGGCCGGAATACGACTACGTCGTCGTGAACGACGACCTCGAAAGCGGCGTCGCCGAGGTCGAGGCGATCCTGACGGCCGAGCGCCTCCGCCGCGACAGGCAGACCGGGCTCGGGGACTTCGCCGCCGCGCTCGCGGACCCCGGCGCGGGGTAGCGCGCCGCCGCCGCCGGATCTTGTCTTGCGCGGATGCCGACCCTATCATCCGCGCCGGGAGCAGAGGAGGAAATCCGTCATGCGCGACCTGACCGAACAGAACACCACCGATGCGGTTCTCTCCGCCTGGTCGGACAATCCCGATCCGCGTTTCAAGGAGATCGTGGACGCGATGATCCGGCATCTGCACGCGTTCGTCCGCGAGGTCCAGCTGACCGAGGAGGAATGGGCCGCCGCGATCGCGTACCTCCACAAATGCGCGGAGATCTCGACCGACGAGCGCAGCGAGTTCATTCTCACGTCCGACGTGCTCGGCGTGTCGTCCCTCGTGGACACCATCAACAACCGGCGCGCCGCGGGCGCGACCGAGAACTCGGTTCTCGGCCCGTTCTTCGTCGACGAGACCGAACATCTCGGACCCGTTCCGGAACTCGAGGTGGGCGGCGACCTGATCGGCGAGCGCAACAGGGACGGCGACCGGACCTACGTGCACGGCGTAGTCCGCGGGGCGGGCGGCGCGCCCTTGCGGGGCGCCGAGCTGAATTTCTGGCAGAACGGCCCGGACGGCCTCTACGACATGCAGGAACCGGAGAAGGGCTACAACCTGCGGTGCCGGATGACCACCGGCGCCGACGGACGGTTCTCCTTCACGACCACCAAGCCGCTGCCCTACACGATTCCGCTCGACGGTCCGGTCGCCGCGATGATGAACCGCGCGCGGCGCAACGTGTGGCGGCCGGCGCATCTCCATGTCCGCGTCGAGGCTCCCGGCCACCAGCGGCTGACGACGGAGATCTTCGACGAGGGCGACGAGTACCTGGACGACGACGCGGTGTTCGGCGTCAAGAACTCCCTCGTCGTCGACTGGAAGGTGAACGACTCGCGGGAGGATGCCGAGCGGGTCGGGCTCGAGGCGCCTTTCCACGAAATCGTCTACGACATCGCGCTCGAGCCGGCCGCGGCGGTGTCCGAGGCGGCGGAGTAGCGTCGCGGCGGCGCCGTTCCCCATGCACGGGACGACCGTCCGCGACGGGATCCGCGACCGGGTTCTCGCGCGCCGCGGACGGTATCACCTGTTCCAGGCCCTCGACCCGGCGGCCACGGCGTTCGTCGTCGTCGACATGCAGAACATGTTCTGCGAACCCGGCGCGCCGGCCGAGGTGCCGGCCGCGCGCGGCGTCTGCGGGGCGATCAACCGGCTCGCCGCCGAGGTCCGCCGGCTGGGCGGGCTCGTGGTGTGGGTCACCAGCGCCACGGCCTCCGCCAACGGCAGGACCGGCTGGGAGTCGTTCATCCGGAACTTCGTGGCCGAGGACGTGCGCGAGCGCACCGTCGAGGCGCTGCGTCCGGACGGCCACGGCGAGCGGATCTGGCGGGATCTCGAGGTTTCCGCCGACGACCTGCATGTCCGGAAAAGCCGCTATTCGCCGCTGACGCCGGGGTCGTCGATCCTGCAGAGCGTGCTCTCGAGCCACGGCGTGAGAAACGTCCTGGTGGGCGGAACCAAGACCAACATCTGCTGCGAGAGCACCTGCCGGGACGCCATGATGCTCGACTACTCCGTGGTCATGGTCGAGGACTGCAACGCGGCGCTGTCGGACGAGGAGCACCGTTCGGCGCTGGAGAACGTGATCCAGCAGTTCGGGGACGTCATGACCGTCGACGAGGTCGTCGCCGTGCTGTCCAACCGCGCGAACTGACGGCGTGCCGGACGGCGAGGACCATCTCCGCGCCTGCGAGGCCTTCCTGTTCGAGGAGGCGCGCCTGCTCGACGAGCGGCGTTTCGAGGAATGGCTCGACCTGTTCGCCGCCGACGGGATCTACTGGATTCCGGCGGCGCCCGGCCAGACCGATCCGGTCGGCGAAGCCTCGATCGCCCACGAGGGGCGCCAGCTTCTGGAGGTGCGGGTGCGGCGCCTGCGCCATCCCGCCAACCACGCCGACCAGCCGCCGGTGCGGTCGCGGCGCGTGATCGGCAACGTCGCGATCGACGAACGGAACGGCGGCACGACCGTCGTGCGCTCGGCTTTCGTGATGGCGGACCTGCGGGCGGACGTCCAGCGGTTCTTCGCCGGCGACTACGTCCACACGCTGCGCCGCGACGGGGAAGGGTTCCGGATCGTGTGCAAGCGCGTCAATCTCCTCAACTGCGACGCTCCCATGGAGCCGGTCGTGGTTCCGTTCTGAGGAAGGGGGGATGGCCGGCGGGGCGGCGGTGGTGGTCGGCGCGGGCGACGCGCTCGGGGGAGCCGTCGCCCGGAGATTCGCCGCCGCGGGGCTCGCGGCCGTTCCGGTCCGGCGGAAGACCGGGCCGCTCGACGCGCTGGCCGCGGAGATCGCGGCGTCCGGCGGGCGGGCGCGGGGCATCGCCTGCGACGCCCGCGACGAGGAGGCGGTGGCGACGCTGTTCGACCGGGTCGAGCGGGAGATCGCGCCGGTCGAGGTCTGCGTGTTCAACGTCGGCGCCCAGCACCGGAGCCCGGTTCTGGAGATGACGGCGAGGATCTACCGCCAGGTCTGGGAGAGCGCGGCGTTCGCGGGCTTCCTGGTCGGCCGCGAGGCCGCGCGACGGATGGTTCCGCGCGGCCGGGGCACCATCGTCTTCACCGGCGCGACCGCGAGCGTGCGCGGCGGCAGCGGCTTCGCGTCCTTCGCGGGCGCCAAGCACGCGCTTCGGGCGCTCGCGCAGTCGATGGCGCGGGAACTCGGTCCCCGCGGAATCCATGTCGGCCACGTCGTCGTCGACGGCATGATCGATTCCCCCGCGGTGCGGGAGAGATTCCCGGAAGAGACCGCGGCTCTTCCCGGGGACGGCCTGCTGGATCCCGACCACGTCGCGGAAGCCTACTGGACCCTCCACGCGCAGCCCCGGGACTGCTGGACGTTCGAGATGGACCTGCGTCCGGCGGTCGAGCGGTGGTGACGCCGGGCCCGGCGCTCTCCGGCACGGCGGGCCCGGCCCTTCCCCCGCGACGCTCCCGACCGCGCCGCGGGTCCGGCCCGGCGTGTTGCCACCCGGTCCGGCGGGCTGGTAGCCTTCCGGAGCGATGCGGGATGACACGACGCCCAGCGCCGGAACGGTGCGGTGAACGGAAACGGGACCGCGGCGACCCGTTTCGTGCTCAACGGCGCCCTTCACGAGGCCGCCGCGCCGCCGGCGACGACCCTGCTCGACCATCTTCGCGACCAGGCCGGCCTGACCGCCGCCAAGGAGGGCTGCGCCGAGGGCGACTGCGGCGCCTGCACGGTGGTGCGCGTCGTGCCCGGCGAGACGGGCCCCCGCCACGAGGCCGTCAACGCCTGCCTCATGCAGATCGGCCAGGCCGACGGCACCGAGATTCTCACCGTCGAGGGAATCGCGGCCGCGAACGGCGGCCGCGCCGCGCCGGTCCAGCTGGCGATGGCCGAGGGCGGCGGCACGCAGTGCGGCTTCTGCACGCCGGGCTTCGTCGCGGCGCTGGTCGCGCTCGGCCACGGCGGCGAGACGCTGACCGACGACGTGATCCACGAGGCGCTTGCCGGCAATCTCTGCCGCTGCACCGGCTACCGGCCGATCGTCGCGGCGGCGCGCCGCACCGGCCGGTTCCACGAGCCGCGAACGCCGCCCGCGCCGACGCCCGAGCAGCGTTTCGGCGGCGAGGCCTTCCTGGCGCCGGAGAGTCTTTCGACGCTGCTCGCCCTTCGGGCCGAGCATCCCGGCGCCATGCTTCTCGCCGGGGGCACCGATCTCGGCCTCTCGGTGAGCAAGACCCGCGAGCGGCCGCGAAGGGTTCTCCACGTCGCGCGCGTGCGCGAGCTGCGCGGCGTCGCGCGCGTCGGCGGGGCGCTCGTCGTCGGCGCCGCCGCGACCTACGCCGAAGCCCTGCCGGCGATCGAGGAGCTCCACCCCTCTTTCGGCCGGCTCCTGCGGAGGCTGGGCTCGCGCCAGATCCGCAATCTCGGGACGATCGGCGGCAACGTCGGCAACGCCTCGCCGATCGGCGACACGCTGCCGTGCCTGATCGCGCTCGACGCCGTGCTGGCGCTCTCCTCGTCGGAAGGCGAGCGCGAGATGCCGGCCGAGGAGTTCTTTCTCGGCTACCGCCGGACGGCTCTCGGGCCCGGGGAGGTCATCCGGGCGGTGCGGATCCCCGAGCCGGGGCCCGGCGAGGAGTTCCGCGTCTACAAGGTCTCGAAGCGCCACGACCAGGACATCTCGACGGTGATCGGCGCGTTCCGCCTCTCGCTCGACGGCCGCCGCGTGTCCGGGGCCCGAATCGCCTACGGGGGCATGGCGGCGGTGCCCGCGCGGGCGCGGGCGGCGGAAGAGGCGCTTCGCGGCGCGGTGTGGTCGGAGGAGGCGGCCCGGCGTGCCGGCGAGGCGCTGGCGGAGGATTTCGATCCGATCGGCGACCACCGCGGAAGCGCGGACTACCGGCGGCGCGTCGCCGCGAACCTGCCGGTGCGGCTGTGGCGCGATCTCGCCGGCAAGGGCCCGGAGGCCGGTCTCCTGGCCCTGAGGGCCGGGGAGGAGGGGCCGTGAGCGCTTCCACGCCCGGTGCCGGCGAGGGGGCCGCGCATGCCGCCGCGCCCCATGACAGCGCGTACCGGCACGTCACCGGCGAGGCGCTGTTCGTCGACGACATGCCGATGCCCCGCGGCGGCCAGGAGGCGGCGCTGGTGCTGAGCCCGCACGCCCGCGCCCGGATCCTGTCGATCGACACCGCCGCCGCGCGGGCCGCGCCCGGGGTTTCCGCGGTCGTGACCGCGGCCGACGTTCCCGGCGTCAACGACGTCGCGCCGGTGCTTGCCGGCGAGCCGGCGCTTGCCGACGGGGTCGCGACCTGCGCCGGCCAGCCGGTGTGCGCCGTCGCCGCCGACGGCCGCGAGCGCGCGCTCGCCGCGGCGAGGCTCGTCGGGGTCTCGTGGCGCGAGCTCGAGCCGGTGCTTTCGGTGGAGGAGGCCTGGGAGCGCCGGCTGTTCGTCTGCCCGCCTCCGAAAATCGTGCGCGGCGACGCGGAGGCGGCGATCGCCGCGGCGCCGCTCGAGGTTTCCGGCGAGGTCCGCTGCGGCGGCCAGGACCACTTCTATCTCGAGGGCCAGGCGGCGCTCGCGGTTCCCGGCGAGGGCGGCGAGATGACGGTGTGGTCCTCGACCCAGCACCCGACCGAGGTGCAGCACGGCGTCGCCCGCGTGCTCGGCCAGCCGCTCGGGACCGTCGCCGTCGAGGTGCGGCGCATGGGCGGGGCCTTCGGCGGCAAGGAGAGCCAGGCCACCGGGATCGCGGCCATCGCGGCGCTTCTGGCCCGCTGCGCGGGGCGGCCGGTGAAGCTCAGGCTGCAGCGCGACGACGACATGCTGGCGACCGGCAAGCGGCACGATTTCCTGTTCCGCTACCGCGTCGGCTTCGACGGCGACGGCCGCATCGCCGGAGCGGTCTTCGACTGCGCGGCCCGCGCCGGCAATCTCGCCGATCTCACCCCCGGCGTGCTGGGGCGCACGCTGTGCCATCTCGACAACGCCTACTACATCCCGAACGCGCTGTTCCGGGGCTGGCCGTGCAGGACGAACACCGTGTCGAACACCGCGTTCCGCGGGTTCGGCGGACCGCAGGGCATGCTCGCGATGGAAACCGCGCTCGAGCACGTCGCGTGCCGTCTCGGCAGGAGCGTCGACCGCGTCCGGGCCGCCAACTGGTACGGCAAGCGGGTGCGCAACGTCACGCCCTACGGCCAGAAGGTGCGCGACAACATCATGCCCGAGATCGTCGCCCGCCTGACCCGCGCGGCGGACTACCGCGGCCGCCGCCGCGCGGCGGCGGCGTTCAACCGCGGGAACGGGACGTTCAGGAAGGGAATCGCGCTGATGCCGGTGAAGTTCGGCATCTCCTTCAACGTGCCGACGCTCAACCAGGCCGGCGCGCTCGTGCATGTCTACACCGACGGCAGCGTCCATCTCAATCACGGCGGGACCGAGATGGGGCAGGGGCTGTTCGTCAAGGTCGCGCAGGTCGTCGCCTCGACCTTCGGGATCGACCTGCGCCATGTCGGCGTGTCGGCCACGCGCACCGACAAGGTGCCCAACACCTCGGCGACCGCCGCCTCGGCGGGCTCCGACCTCAACGGCATGGCGGCGGCGAACGCGGCGCGCGAGATCCGGGGGCGGATGGCCGCGGTGGCGGCGCGGCGCCTCGATGCCTCCCCGAAGGCCGTCGTCTTCCGCCAGAACCGCGTCTACGCCGGCAACGAGAGCCTGTCCTTCGCCGAAGTCGCGGAACTGGCGTGGAAGGAGCGGGTGTCGCTGTCGGCCGCCGGCTACTACCGCACGCCCGGCATCGACTGGGATCCCGAGACCATGACCGGCAACCCGTTCTACTACTTCACCTACGGCGCGTGCGTCGCCGAGGCGGCGATCGACACGCTCACCGGCGAGACGCGCGTGCTCGGCGCCGACATTCTCCAGGACTGCGGGACGTCGCTGAATCCGGCCGTGGATCTCGGGCAGATCGAGGGCGGGTTCGTCCAGGGCCTCGGCTGGCTGACCTCGGAGGAGCTGGTCTGGGACGACCGCGGCCGGCTGCTGACCCACGGCCCCTCGACCTACAAGATTCCCGGAAGCCGCGACGTCCCGGAACGTTTCGTCACCCACATCCTCGAGGATGCGCCCAACCGGGTGCCCACGGTCTTCCGCTCCAAGGCGGTCGGCGAACCCCCGCTCATGCTGGCGATCGCGGCGTGGCTCGCGATCCGCGACGCCGTCGCCAGTCTCGGAGGGCACCGGCTGCTGCCGCGGCTCGACGCTCCCGCGACCCCGGAAGCGGTGCTCGCGGCGGCGGACGACATGCGCCGCCGCGCGGCGGCCTGACGCGACGGCCGATGGCCGGGAACCGCCTCGTTCTCGCCGGCAGCATCCTGTCGTTCGACGACGATCCCGCGCGCGAGCCCGGCGCCGTCGCGTGGATCGAGGACGGGGCGGTCGCGGTCGCGGACGGAACGATCGCCTGGGTCGGGCCGCGCGCGGACCTTCCGCGGCGGTTCGCCTCCGGCGCCGAGCTGCACGACTATGGCCGGGACATCATCCTGCCGGGTTTCGTCGACGCCCACGTCCACTATCCGCAGGTCGGCGTGATCGCGTCCTTCGGCACCCGGCTCCTGGAGTGGCTCGAGACGTACACGTTTCCCGAGGAGGCGCGGTTCGGCGACCCCGAGCTGGCCCGCGGCGCCGCGCGGCTGTTTCTCGACCTTCTCGCCGCCGTCGGCACCACGACGGCGGCGACGTACTGCACCGTGCATCGCGAATCGGCGGCTGCGTTCTTCGAGGAGGCGGAGACGCGCGGACTCCGCATGATCGCGGGCAAGATCCTGATGGACCGGAACGCCCCGGAGGGGCTCCGCGACACGGCGGCGTCGGGGCACGAGGACAGCCGGCGACTGATCGAGACGTGGCACGGGCGCGGGCGGTGCCTCTACGCGGTGACGCCGCGGTTCGCGCCGACGAGCACGCCGGAGCAGCTCGAGGCCAGCGCTGCGCTGATGCGCGAGTTCCCCGACGTCTATCTGCAGACCCATCTGGCGGAGAGCGCGGAGGAGGTGCGCTGGGTCGGCGAGCTGTTTCCCGGGGCAAGATCCTATCTCGACGTCTATGGAGGGTTCGGGCTCCTCGGTCCCCGCACGCTGCTCGGCCACGCCGTCCATCTCGACGGGCACGATCTGGCGCTGGCCGCCGAGACCCGGTCGCGGTTCGTGCATTGCCCGACCTCCAATCTCTTCATGGGAAGCGGTCTGTTCCGTCTCGCCGAGGCCCGGAAGGCGGGGGTCGAGGTGCTTCTGGGCAGCGATGTCGGCGGCGGGTCGTCGCTGTCGCCTTTCGCCACCATGAAGGCGGCCTACGAGGTCGCGCAGGCCGCCGGCGTCGCGCTGACGCCGGAAGAGGCGTTCTGGATGTCGACGGGGGGAGCGGCCAGGGCGCTCGGGCTCGAGGACAGGATCGGGCGGGTTGCGCCGGGACTCGAAGCCGACCTGGCGGTTCTCGATCCGGCGTCGACGCCGATGCTGCGCCAGCGGGTGGCCCGCGCCGAAAGCCTGCGCGATGTCCTGTTCGCGCAGATCGTGCTTGCCGACGACCGCGCCGTGCGGGCGACCTATGCCGCCGGGCGCCGGATCCACGCGCGTGGCTGACGGCGGCCCGGAAGGCCTCCCGCCCGACGGTTCGGCCAGGACGATCCCGCACTGCGGTTCGAGGCCGACCCGGCCGCTCGGATGACGGGATCCGGACCGGATCCGGCCGCTTGGCGGCGTCCTCGGAGTCCGCGGACCGCCGCGACGGCACGGACGGGGCCGGCCCGACCCGCCCGGAGCGGATGTCCGGCCAGCGCGGAACGGTCCTGCGCCGGACGTTGACGCCCGCGTGCATGCCGGTACGGTGCGGCGCACACGTTGCCGTGGCTTCCGGCCTTCCGGCGAAATGCCCGGGCCCGCATCCGGAAGCGGGGGACGGGGCGAAAGGAAACCTCATGAGAGCGAATCATGTCGCGGCGGTCGTCGCCCTGGCGGTTCTGCTGGGAGGCTGCGGCGGTGGCGGGGGAGGCGGGATCTCGACGGACGAACAGGACCGGCCGGTGATGTCTCCTCCGGCCGACCCCGATCCACCGGCAACGTCTCCTCCGGTCGACCCCGATTCGCCGGTTGCGCCGCCGAACGACGTGCGTCGGCCGGGCTCCGGCGAGGATCTGGAACCCGCCAACCCGTCGGACTCTGGGTCGTGGGAAACGCTCGAGTATCGGTTTCCCCTCAGCCGTCATTCCCTGATCCGGGCCAGCGAGGGATACGCGGCACGCGTCACAGGGGAGCCGGGAGGCGGCGGCATCACGGTGGCGGTGCTGGACGACGGCGTCGATTTCAGCCACCCGGAACTGGACGGCGCCAGCTTCGCTCTTTCCACGGACCAGTTGTCAGCCGAACACGGCACCCCTGTCGCCGGCGTCATCGCCGCGCGGCGCGACGGCCAGGGGATGCACGGCGTCGCGTACAACGCGAATCTGGTCAGCATCGCCGCCGGCCTCACCGGCGATGACACCGCGGCGGGTTTCGCGTCCGCGGCGGGCCTGACGAGAACCTACGGGGACTTCCGCTCCGATCCCGCGGCGAGTTCCCACATCGTGAACATGAGTTTCAACTTCGTGAACGTTCATTCCTCGCCTGTGGCCACGGCCGCCATGCAGGATGCCGCCAAGGCGGGCCGGATCATGGTCGCCTCCCTCGGGAACTGCGGGGACGGAGGGTCGGAGTGCCAGGACAACGGAGGGTCCGACGACGGCGTCGGACCCTCGGGGATACCGGCGACCCTCGTGGCCGATCCCGGCATCGCCGGTTTCGGGATCGCGGTCGGATCGCTCAACCGGGACGGCACCGGGAGCGCCGCGCACAGCAACACCTGCGGTTCGGTGAGCCGGTACTGCGTCTTCGCGCCGGGGGAAGACGTGTGGACGACGCGTGCCGGCGGCGGACACGAGCTTGCGACGGGAACCTCGTTCGCGGCGCCGCATGTCGCCGGCGCGGCGGCGGTGGTGTGGGGCGCGTTTCCCAACAAGTCGGGCGACGAGATCGTCGAGAGACTGCTCTCGACGGCGGACAGGACCGGCGTGTTCGCCGATGCCGCGACCTTCGGCCGGGGAAAGCTCGATCTCGGCGCCGCGATGAGCCCGGTCGGTTTCACGAGCCTGTCCGTCGAGGGCCGGGGCATGGTGCCGGTGGCCGGCAGCTTCGTCGATCTCCCGCCGGGTTTCGGCGCGGGACGCGCCGCCGCGGCCCTTTCCGACGTCGTGGTCCACGACGAGCAGATGTTTCCCTTCCTGCAGGATCTCTCGGCGGCGTTCCGTCCGCGGCGGAGCGTTTCGGCGACGGGCGCGCTGGACGGCTTCCTGTCGTCGCTCGGCCGCTCGTCGCGCGTGTCGCTGCCGGGCGGCGGGGCGTCGGTGGCGTTCGCCGTGGCCGACGAACCGGGCGGCCGGGATCCGGATCCGCGGAACGGCGACGTTGGGACATGGCGCCTGCAGCTTCGCCCGGCGGCGGACCTGGAGATCGGGTTCGGGCGCGGGCAGGCCGCGACCGGATCCTCGAACGGTTTCGTCGCCGAGCGCGTCGGCCGCACGATGCTGCGCGACGGCGTCGGCCCGTTCGCGGCGTTCGCGGGAGCGGGCCCCGCCCTCGGCGTCGACTGGCGGCTCGACGGCGCGACCTCGCTCGATTTCGCGGGCCGGGAGGGCGACGGGCGGCTGGGGTCGTCGCGCGCGTCGCTGGCCTCGCTCGGCGTGACCCGCCGCCTTGGCGGCGACCTGGTCCTGGGCGCCCGCTACGGCGCCCTGCGGGAGGACGGCTCGCTGCTGGGCATCCGGCCGGCGGGCGCCTTCGGCGGCGTTTCCGGCGCGTCGACCCGTTTCGTCGACGTGAGCGCGTCGGGACGGGCGGGGGAGAACCTGACCCTGTTCGCCGGCGCGAGTCTCGGGCGGACCGGAGCCGCGGCGCGGGACGGGCGCTCCGTGGTCTCTCGATGGCAGGGGTCGCGCGCGGAGTCGTTCGTGATCGGCGGCGAGCTCGAGGGATTGTGGCTGCCGTCGGACCGGCTGGTCGTGACCGCGTCGTCGCCGTTCCGGGCGCGCGGTGCGGCGGTTCGCGTGGCGGTTCCGGTCGAGGAGGTTGCGGACGGCGTGGTGCGCCGCGAGACGCGCATGATCGACCTGACGCCGAGCGGGCGGGAAGCCCGGCTCCAGTTCGTCTACGGCACCGGCGGGCGCCGGGGCGTCTCGCTGTCGCTCGGCGGCTACGTGCGCGCCTGGCCCGGTCACGACGCCTCGGCGGACCCCGAGCTCGCGGTGGCGGCCAGGCTGGGCGCGGGTTTCTGAGGCGGGTCGGCGATGCGCCTCGCCGGCATGCCGGCACTGGTGTCGCTGGCCGCGCTTGCCGCCTGTCACGGCGGCACGGCGGGCGGGGGCGGCGCCGCGATCGCGCCGCCGCCGGATCCGCCGCCGGGCGCCATCCGTCTGGCGGAGAACCGCTACATGGTGCCGCGCGGCGTCGACCGCCACGGTTGCCCGAGCTACTCGCCGTGGGCGTGGCGCAGGGCGGTGCCCGCCGCGATCCACTACCGCAAGGCCGACGGCGGCTTCACGCTGTACAGGTCGGATGCGGATTGCGGGAACCGGCCAGCGGGGCCCGAAACCGACGGGACTCCGTAGCGCCTCCCCGCATCGCCGCCGCCTGCGCGACCCGGCCATCCCGGGGCACCGGGGCGATCCCGCGCCGCGGTTCCGGACCGGCCCGGCCGCCCGGATGACGGGAGCCGGACCGGATCCGGCTGGTCGGCGGCGCCCCCGAAGCCGACGGACCGTCGGGACGGCACGGACAGGACCGGCCCGCCCGGGGCGGATGCCCGGCCAGTGCGGGACAGTCCTGCCGTCCGGCCAGGGCGATCCCACGCTGCGGCCCAGAACCCATTCGACGCCCGGATGACAGGATCGGGGCCGGATCCGGCCGATCGGGGACGCCCGCGGAACCCGCAGACCGTGGTGACGGCCTGGATGGGAGCGCCCCGGCCCGCCGGGAGCGGAGGTCCGGCCAGCGTGGGATAGTCCTGGCCGTCCGGCCCGCGAATCTTGCCGGTCCGGTCGCGGGGTGCTACGGTGATTCCCGTTCGGGGAGCGTCTCCGGCACGCATCGCCGGGGGTTCCGGCGGACGGGATCTGCGGGTTCATGACTGGCGCCACGGACATCGACGGTGCGCTTGCGCGTCTGCACGCGACCGTCGTCTCGCGCATCGGCGGCGATCCTTCCGCATCCTACACGGCGCGGCTCCTCGAGGACGGGGTCGAGCGGATCGCCCGCAAGCTCGGGGAGGAGGCGGTGGAAACCGTGATCGCGGCGATGGCGCGGGATCGCGACGCGCTGGTCGCCGAAAGCGCCGATCTCCTCTATCACCTGCTGGTGGCCTGGGCGGAGGCCGGGATCGCCCCGGAAGAGGTCGCGGCCGAACTGGCGCGCCGGGAGGGCGTGTCCGGCCACGACGAGAAAGCCGCGCGGAGGCGGTCATGACGGGCTACGACCACGACAACCTGTTCGCGAGGATCCTGCGGGGCGAGATCCCCTGCGACAAGGTGCACGAGACGGAGCACGCGCTCGCGTTCAGGGACATCCGGCCGCAGGCGCCCGTGCACGTGCTGGTGATCCCCAAGGGGCCCTACGTGTCCTGGGACGACTTCTCGGCCAACGCTCCGGCGGCCGAACAGGCCGGATACGTGGCCGCGATCGGCGAGACCGCGCGGATTCTCGGCGTCGACGCGACCGGCTACCGGCTGCTGGCCAATCACGGCGCGGACGCGCAGCAGGAAGTGATGCACCTGCACGTGCATGTCCTGGCCGGGGCCGTTCTCGGGCCGGTGCTGGTTCCGCGGCCGGGCGCGTAGCCGGCCGGAGACGGCGAAACGGAAAGGAGGCCCGCCATGCAGGGCGACAAGGACGTCATCAGGCACCTGAACACGGTGCTGAAGAACGAGTTGACCGCGATCAACCAGTATTTCCTGCACGCCAGGATGTTCGGGAACTGGGGCCTCGACAGGCTCGACGACATCGAGTACCGCGAGTCCGTGGACGAGATGAAGCATGCCGACACGCTGATCGGCCGCATCCTCGTGCTCGAGGGGCTGCCCAACCTCCAGACGCTCGGCCGTCTGCGCATCGGCGAGAACGTGGCGGAGGCGTTCGAGGGGGATCTCGCTCTCGAGCGCGAATCGCACGCGGATCTCTCCGCCGCGGTCGCGCATTGCGAGAAGGTCGGGGACTACGTGTCGCGCGGCATCTTCGTGGCGATCATGGAGAACGAGGAACAGCACATCGACTGGCTCGAAACGCAGCTCGAGCTGATCGGGAAGATCGGGATCCAGAACTACCTGCAGTCCTTCATGGGGACCGGCGGCTAGACCGGCGCGGTCCGCCGGTTCTCCTCGTCGAGGATCTCCTGCAGATGCACGGCGCACTGGGTGCAGAGCGGCGTGCAGTCGAGTTGCGCGTAGGCTTCCCGCGCGGTTCCGGCGCCGAGGCGTGCCGCCTCGCGGATTTCCGCTTCCCGAATCGCGTTGCAGATGCAGACGTACATGCGCGTGCCGCCGCCGGAATCCGGTTGAGAACGATTCGCAACATAATATGCCGTCCGGATCCGGTTGCAACCGGATCCGGGACGGCGGCCGTCCGGTAGCCCGTCCCGGCAGGCGCGTCATGTGCGGACGGTTCACGCAGGGCTTTTCCTGGGACGGCCTGGCCACCCTGTTCGGCCCGCTCGAGGGGCCGCCGCTCAACCTCCGGCCGCGCTACAACGTCGCGCCCGGACAGGACGTGGTCGCGCTGCGCCGCGGCAGGGCGGCGCCGGCGCCGGCGATGCTTCGCTGGGGACTCGTTCCCGCCTGGGCCGAAGGTCCGGAAACCGGCCGCGGGCTGATCAACGCCCGCGCCGAGACCGCGCGCGGGAAGCCGTCCTTCCGCGCGGCCTTCGAGTCCCGGCGCTGCGCGATTCCCGCGGACGGCTTTTTCGAGTGGCGACGCGAGGGGACGGGCCGGCAGCCCTACCTGTTCGCCATGACGGACCGCCGGCCCTTCGCCCTTGCCGGCCTGTGGGAACGCTGGACGCCGTCGCCCGGACGGGCCGGCCTGCTGGCCGGCCTCGATCCCGGTCCGCCCCTGGAGACCTGCGCCGTCCTGACGACGGAGGCGAACGCGCTGGTCGCGCCGGTCCATCACCGCATGCCGGCGATCCTCGACCCCGGCGCCGTGGACGACTGGCTCGCGGGGAGGGAGATCGCCCTGGGGCCGTTCCCGGCGCGGGAAATGGCGGCGACGCGGGTCGGCACGAGGGTCAACAGCGCGCGCCACGACGATCCGCGCTGCATCGAGCCGGCCGCGGCCGTCCGGTCCGGGCGCCCGTGACCGACATCGTCGACCGGGAGACCCGATCGCGGATCATGTCCGCCATCAGGGCCAAGGACACGGGGCCGGAGAGGGCGCTTCGGCACGCGCTCCACGCGCGCGGGCTGCGCTACGGGCTTCACGGCAAGGGGCTTCGAGGCCGGCCCGACCTCGTCTTCCGCAGGTTCGGCGCCGTCGTCTTCGTGCATGGCTGCTTCTGGCACCGGCACGCGGACTGCCGCCACGCATCGACGCCGGCCACGCGGCCGGAGTACTGGCAGGCCAAGTTCGACGCCAACGTGAAACGCGACCGGGCCGTGCGGGCGGAACTCGCCGCCGCCGGGTGGCGCGTCGCGACGGTCTGGGCCTGCGCGCTGGGAACGCCCGCCGGAGTGGCGGCGTCGGCGGATCTGGTCGAGGCGTGGCTGAGGTCGGACGCTCCCCTCCTCGAATTCGGCGCCGACGGTCTGCCCGCGGCGTGAACGGCGGGGAAGCGGTCTTGCGGCCGGGCCGGCCGGATGGTAGAACGGGCGCGTTCACGGCGAGAGGGTGCAAGCGCATGGCCGACAAGCTCGGTGCCGGAGCCTCGTTTCCCGAGGTGACCCTTGACCTCGTCGACGGCGGAACGCTCGATCTGCCCGGCGGGCTCGACGGCAAGTACAAGGTCGTTCTGTTCTACCGCGGCCACTGGTGACCGTTCTGCCGCCGGCAGTTGGCCGGCTTCGCCGAACACCGCGACGAGCTCCGCGAGCTCGGCGCCTCCGTCGTCGCCGCGAGCGTCGATCCCCTGGACAAGGCCAGGGAGGTGGCCGACGAGGTCAACTTCCCGATCGGCCACGGCGTGACGAGGGATGTCGCCGACGCCCTCGGTTCCTGGTGGGAGGAGCGCCGCCAGATCATCCAGCCGTCCGAGTTCGTCCTCGGGGCCGGCGGCAAGGTCGCGGTGTCGAGCTACGCCGACGGCCCGCTCGGAAGAATCGAGGCGGCCGACGTCGTCAAGCTGATCCGCTTCCTCGAATCCCGCTGACCGCCGGAAACCGGCCGGAGGCGGACCGCGGAGGGCGACGCTGATGCCGAACGAGCGCTACGCGCACTACAAGGACTTCTCCTCGAGCGGCCTGCCGTTTTCCGAGCGCAGGAGGGAATGGCTCGAGGTCTCGGACATGACCGAGGCCGAGTTCGACGCCATGATGGCGCGGGAGAAGGCGCGCGAGCCGCGGGTTCCCGGGGTCGGGGACACGGCGCCGGACTTCACGGCCGAACGCCTCGACCGCCGGCGTCGCCGGACGGGGGAGTTCGTCACGCTTTCCAGGCTCAGGGGGAGGCCGGTCGCGCTCGCGTTCGGCTCCTACACCTGACCGCCCTTCCGCGGCCAGACCGGGCGTCTGAACGAGATCCACGAACTTCACCGGAACGCCGTCGAGTTCTTCCTCGTCTACATCCGGGAGGCGCATCCGTCCGACGGGTGGCAGACCCCGCAGAACCTCTACGACGACATCGTCTACGCGACGCCCTCGGACGAGGACGAGCGCGCCGCCATCGCGTCGGCCTGCCAGATCAACCAGGACATCCGCCTGCCCATGCTGCTCGACGGCATCGGCAACGCCGTCGAGAGCGCCTACGTCTCGGCTCCGATCCGGCTGTTCGTCGTCGACCGCGACGGACGGATCGCCTTCAACGGCGCGCCGGGTCCGCAGGGTTTCGACCCCGAAGCCTGGCTCGGGGCGATCGAGGCGCAGGCGGTCGCCGCCTGATCCCGGGGATTGCGGGACGCAACCGGGCGGAGCGGGGGAGAGACCTTCGGTGAGAATGCCGCGACTGGGCCCGGAAGCCGCCGGCCGGCGGAGCGGGGGCGGGATCCGCCTGAGCGTCGCGCTGACGCCGAATCTGCGAACCCGTCCGGTCCTCGACGGATCCGTCGCCGCCGAAGGCGTCGACATGACCCTGCTCGAGCTGCACCCGTCGGAACTCTTCTGGCGCCAGCTCAAGTTCGCCGAGTTCGACGTTTCCGAGATGTCGGTCTCGTCGCTGCTGATGGCGACGGCGCGCGGGGACGACCGCTTCGTCGGGCTGCCGGTCTTCACCACGCGGTTCTTCTTCCAGAACTGGATCCTGGTCCGCAGGGGCGCCGGCATCGAGCGGCCGCAGGATCTGCGGGGCAAGCGCGTCGGCGTGCCGGAGTACCAGCAGACCGCGGCGCTGTGGTCGCGCGGCATTCTCGAGCACGACTTCGGCGTCGCGCCGAAGGACATGGAGTTCTGGATGGAGCGGACTCCGGAGACCAGCCATGGCGGCTCGACGGGTTTCCGGCCGCCCCCGGGCGTGACGGTGCACGGCATCCCGGGGAGCACCGACATGGGCGAGATGCTGCTCGCGGGGGAACTCGACGCGACGCTGCTCTACCTTCCGGGCGGCAACCTGGTCGACCGCAGCCGCGCGGACCTGCACAACCATCCGGATTTCGGGCCGCTGTTCCCCGACCCCCGGGCCGAGGGCAGGCGGTACTTCGGCAAGACCGGCCTCTATCCGATCAATCACGCCATGGTGGTCAGGCGCGAGGTCGCCGAGAGGCATCCGTGGGTGATGCTCAGCCTCCTCAAGGCCTTCGATGAGGCGGCCGCGTTCGCCGACCGGCAGCGGCTCGAGCATGTCCGCCACCACATCGACGCCGGGTTGCTGCCGGCCGAGGCCGAGACGGCGCTCGCGACGCCCCTGGTGCGGCACGGCGTCGCCGCCAACCGCAGGGTTCTGGAAACCGTCGCGGCGTACTCGCACGAGCAGGGCCTGACGCCGCGACGGCTCGGGATCGGGGAACTCTTCGCCGCCAGCACCCTCGAGCGGTAGCGCCCCGCCGTCAGTCGTCGCCGTGGAAGGGGTTTGCCGTCCGTTCCTCGACGGCCTTGTCGCTGACGGGCGGGGTCGGCGCGTAGTGCCCGGGCGCCGGACCGCCGCGGGCGGCCCGCGCGCGGGCCTCGTCGGGGGTCTCGACCAGCTCGGCGGCCCGCAGCGCGGCCTTGCGGTCGACCGCGAAGGGGCCGGGCTGGTCCGGCGCCGGCATCATGCTGGCGTGGTAGTAGGCGATCTTCTGGCCGGTCTTGTCGACCTTCTTGCCGGGGTCGATGTCGCGCTGGTTGGTCCCCGGCGCGTCGATCGTCGCGCCGTCGACGATCTCGTGGTCGAACCACCATTTCTTGAGCGGATTGCGTCTGCCGTTGCCGAGCCTGTCGTCGAGCCAGGTCGCGGCGGGAACCAGGAGGGGCTTCAGGAACATCGCGTTGACGCCCATCCAGCTCGCCATGCGCGGGAACAGTCCTCCGTCGAGATCGACGACCTTGTTCAGCGGGCAGGTCTTCATGCAGCGGCCGCAGGCGGATCCCTTGGAATTGGTCAGCCGGTAGCGGGTGCAGCGCTCGACGTCGGGTTTCCAGATCTCGTAGCCGTTGAACATGACCTTGTCGCCGTGCGGGATGGCGTCGCACGGGCATTCGCGGTCGCACTTGTGGCAGTGGCTGCAGAAGTACTGGAGACCGAAGTCGATCGGCTTGTCGGCCTCCAGCGGCATGTCCGTGGTCAGCACCACCGACTTGAAGCGCGGCCCGACGAAGGGGTTGAGCACCAGCTCGCCGATGCGGCTCATCTCGCCGAGCCCGGCCCACAGAACGAGCGGGATGTGCAGGACGTCGCTGTCGGCGTTGGTCTGCGAGCGCGCGGGAAAGCCGAGGCTTCTCAGCATCTCGCCCATGACCCCGGCGATCTCGGCGCCGCGCAGATAGCCGCGCATGGACTGCGCCCCGGAGATCCAGTCGTCGCCGCTTGCGCCTTCCATGGTGTCGTAGCCCTGGTCGATCAGCATCACGACCGCGTAGCGGTGGTACATCTCGATCGGCGTCCCGTCCTCCTTGTGGGAATGCCACGCGTAGCGCGGGACTTCGCAGATTCCCGCCAGATCCGCGCCCAGGAAGTACGCCAGGGCCTTGATCGCCCTGGCGTTGGCGGCCGGATCCGCGTAGTCGCCGCGGTCGACGCCCGAAGTGGGCTCGCCGTCCTGATGCGGCACCATGGAGCGGATGACCCGCAGCTGGCTCATCGAAAGCGGGTGCTTGAAGGCGAAGCGCGAGCGCTCGCGCTGCGACTTCTCGCCGAGATCGCCCTGCAGCGCGCGCTCGAAGAACGCGCCCCGTTTCGGCACGCGCGGCACCTCGTCGTCCAGGATCAGCGTCGTCGGACGGTCGACGCGCCTGACCTGCTCCATCGGGTAGCGGCTCTGGTGCGACCGGCGCCTCGCGCGGCGCGCGCGCTCGCGGCCCGACATGGCGCCGTTGATCCCCTTCCAGTAGGCCCGGTTGCGCCCGTTCTCCGCGCTCGCGGCGAGCGGCGCGTCGCAGGCGAGCTCGTAGGGCGTCGAGATCGCCGCCAGCGTGAACTCTCCCTCGATGTAGGGGTTGGCGAGGTCTTCCCCGTCGCGCACGCACAGCCCCGCAAGCACCGCGAGCCGCTCGCGGTCCACGCATTCGTCGCCGGCGACGTGGATGCGGGTGTCGAAGCCCATCTGGCGGACGTGGCCGGCAAGGCAGGCCGCGATCTCGATGGCGCGCATCTCCGCGCAGGCCTCGACCGCGCCCTCGGTCCACCGTCTCGCGAGGTTGCCTGCCTCGGGCTGGCGCGGATGCTCGATCAGCAGGACGATCGCGTGGTCGTGGCCGTCGAGTCTTTCCGCGTCCTCCAGCCAGGCGTTTTCCGGAATCCGGCAGATGCCGACCTGGCTCGCGTCCATGAAATACGCGCAGCCCTTGACGTCGAACGCCCGCCGGTCGGGATCTTTCGGCACCGGGGCCCGCTTCTCGGCCGGCTCCTCGGACACGAACCTGCCGAACAGGTCGCGGTAGTGCCGGGCGGCGGCGCCGAGCGGGCCGTCGGGGCTCGGCGGCGCTCCGGAAACGGCGCGCGGGCGCGCCGCCTCGCGCGCGACGACCGTTTCGTCGCGGGCCAGGATCTCCAGCGGGTAGGGGCCGAGATCGGCGGGGCGGTTTTTCGACGCATGATGGAACAGCATGGCATCCCTCCGAGAGCGCAGCGTCGCCGGAGTATAGCGGAGGCGCGCGCTCCGCGCTTGGGGAACCGCCCGGTGTTCACTTTCCGCGCGGGGATCCCATGTCAGGTTGGAGCGGCGGGGCGGGATCTGCTAGGGTCGCGCCGCGTGCCGCGTCTCGTGGACAATCCCCCGCGGAGGTCGGATGCCTGAAGCCGCGCGAATCGTGGAACTCGTGGACCGTCTGGGCCGCATCGCCCATTCGCTGCAGTTCTCCGGGGGGCTCAACCCCGCGCAGTGGAGCGCGCTGCGCTATCTTTCCAGGGCCAATCGTCACAGCGTCTCGCCCGGCGCGCTTGCGGCCTTCATGAACTGCACCAGGGGCACCGTGTCCCAGACCCTGACCACGCTGGAGGAGCGGGGCCTGATCGAGAAACGGCGCCGGACCGAGGACCGGCGGGCCGTGGAGCTGGCGCTGACCCCGTTCGGCCGCGAGATTCTGGAACAGGATCCCCTGGTCTCGGTCTCGGAGGCGGTTCTTCCCTGTTCGGAGGACGAGAGGGCCTCTTTCGTCAGCCATCTCGAGCGGCTGGTCGACGCCGTGCAGGCCCGCCACGGCCTCGCGGAGTTCGGACCCTGCCCGGATTGCAGGTATCTGGCGGACGAGGGTTCCGGATTCGGGCACCGCTGCGGGGTCACCGGCGAGATGATCGGCACCGCGGATCTCGGGGGGATCTGCGCGCATTTCGAGCGCGCCCGCTGACCGTCACCCCCCGTCGCGGCAGGTCTCCAGATAGGCTTCCATCGGCTCCCGGATCTCGGGGGGAATCTCGACCGACCTGCCGGTTCTCTTCGACGCCACGCAATGCACGAACGATCCCCGGAGGATCTCGAGGCCGTCGTCGTGGCCCACGATGTCGAAAGCCATCGACGACCGGCCGAGCCTCGTCAGGACCAGCGTGAAGTCGATCGTCTGCCCCATCCTGCGCGCCTCCTTGAAGTCCGCGGACACGTGCAGGAGCGGGAACATCCTCTCCTCGACGAGAAACTGCCGGGCGAAATCGATCCCGAGGCCGCTGACCAGCCAGTCCTCGAAGACGTCGTTGAACATGCGGAAGAACTCGGCGTGGAAGACGATGCCGGCCGGGTCGGAATCCGAGAAACGGATGCCGCGCCTGGTGGTGAACGCGCCGGCGGGAAGGTTCATGGACGGATCGCCCGATGCCGCTCGCTTCGCCGTCCGGCCCGTGTCCGCGGGGGGGGGGGCCGTGCCGGCATCGAGTCCGCAATACGACAGCCTGCAGCCCGTGACAAGCCGCGCCGGTGCACGCGGCGCGGCGGCGGTGCTATGGTGCCGCTCCGCCGCCCGCCCGGGCGGCCTTCGGGAACGCGGGTGGCCTCATGAAGATCGTGTCCTACCGGATCGCCGGCGAGGCGTCCTTCGGCGCCGTCAGGGACGGCGGCATCGTCGACCTCTCCGGTCGCGTCGCGGGCGCGCGCGCGCCCGAGGATCTGCTCGATCCGGCGCTTCGCGCGAAGGCCGAGGACGTTGTCGCGGACGGCGCGATCCGCTGCGCCGTCGACGACGCCGTGCTCGGGATTCCGGTTTCGGGGCCGGCGCGCATTCTCTGCGTCGGCGTCAACTACAGCGACCGCAACGAGGAATACAGGGACGGTTCCGCGCCGGCGGCCTATCCGAGCATGTTCTTCCGGACCCGGGAGTCGTTCGTCGGGCACGGCCAGCCGATCGTGCGCCCGCCCGAGTCGGAGCAGCTCGACTACGAGGGCGAGATCGCGATCGTCGTCGGGCGGGGAGGACGCCGCATCGCCCGCGAGAACGCGCTCGATCACGTCGGCGCCCTGACCTGCCTCAACGAGGGGACGATACGGGACTGGCTCCGCCACGCGAAGTTCAACATCACCCAGGGCAAGAACTTCGACCGCACGGGCGCGATCGGGCCGTGGATGGCGACCGCCAACGAGTTCGGCGGCTACGGCGACCTCCGCGTCCGGACCCACGTCAACGGCGAACTGCGCCAGGACGACACGACGGCGCGCCTGATGTTCGATTTCGCCTATCTGGTCAGCTACGTCTCGACGTTCATGGCGCTGCGCCGCGGCGACATCATCTCGACCGGCACGCCGACCGGCGCCGGCGCGCGCCTCGACCCTCCGGTCTGGCTCGTTCCGGGGGACAGGGTCGAGGTCGAGGTCTCGGGGATCGGCGTGCTCGCGAACGAGGTGATCGACGAGCCGGTCTGACCGGCGGCCGGGCGTTCAGCCCCAGACCTCCTCGGCGACCTCCACGACAAGGGACAGCTTGCGCTTCTGGTCGTCCGGCGTCACGGCGTTGCCGTGATGCGTGCTCGCGAAGCCGCACTGCGGACTCAGGCAGAGATCGTCGAGCGGCATGAATCTCGCGGCCTCGTCGATGCGGCGCTTGACGGCGTCCCGGGTCTCGAGTTCCGGGGTCTTCGTGGTGATCAGGCCGAGCACCACGACCTGCCCCTCGCGGACGCGGGCGAGCGGCTCGAAACCGCCCGCGCGGGCGCTGTCGAATTCCATGAAGATGCCGTCGACCTCGAGGCCGCCGAGCGCGACGTCGGCGACCGGCTGGTAGCCGCCCTCGGCCATCCAGCTCGACTGGAAGTTGCCCCGGCAGGTGTGGACGGTCACGGCCATGTCGGCGGGCCGGTCGCGGACGACGTCGTTGATCAGCCCGGTGTAGAACGACGCGAGGCGGTCGGGATCGTCCCCGCGTTCCCGGAAGGCCGCCCGCATCCTGTCGTCGCACAGGTAGGCGATGCTGACGTCGTCGATCTGCAGGTAGCGGCAGCCGGCGGCGTGAAGCGCCGCGACCTCGGCGCGGTAGGCGGCGACCCAGTCGGCCCAGAACTCGTCCATGTCCGGATAGACATTCCGGTCCACCGCCTCGCGGCCGGCGCGGAGGTGGATCATCGCGGGGCCCGGGATGGTCTGTTTCGCGACGCGCGAGGTCGCCCGGCGGACGAAGTCGAACATGCCGGCGAAAACGCCGCCGGGATTGGAGACGCGGTCCGCGACCCGCGCCATCGGTCCCTGCTGGTTGTTGGAGAAGTTGGGGAAGCGGGCGGCGTCCCAGCGTTCGACGCCGTTCATCCCCCACATGAAGTCGAGGTGCCAGAAGTCGCGGCGGAACTCGCCGTCGGACACCGCCGGGAAGCCGAGTTCCTCCTGCATCGCGACGACGTCCCGCACGCAGGCGTCCTCGACGGCACGGGCTGCCGCGGCCGGAATCTCCCCGGCTTCCGCCTTGCGGCGCGCCTCCGCGAGTTCCGGCGGGCGGAGAAAGCTTCCGACATGCTCCGCCCGGAACGGCGGCGTGTTCCGGAGGGTCATTTCAGCGCACTCCCATGACGGCGACGGTGCAGCCGACGGCGTAGATCGGGACCGGCGCATAGTACCACACCTCTCCGGCGGCGCCCTCGGTGGCGCCGGCCACGGCGATGAACGTGCGGATCTCGAAGCCGCCCTGTCCGCCGTCGCGGTAGACGTCCTCGTCGGTGTAGGCGAGGAGACTGTCCCGCCTGTTGCTGACCAGATGGTCGAGAAACTCCCGGTCCCAAGCCTCGTTGATCCTTCCCGAATCCGGCGTCGCCGGCCAGTGGGAGATGCCGCCGGTGCCGACGACGGCGATCCGTTCCGGAACCGAGTCGCAGGCGGCGCGCAGCGCCTTGCCGAAGTTCCAGACCCTGTGGAGCGGCGCGAGCGGCGGGCCCTGGCAGTTGATGTTGACAGGGACGACCGGCAGGTCGTAGCGGGGCGTGAGAAAGTGGAGCGGCACCATGATGCCGTGGTCGAACTTCCATTCCTCGGAATAGGAGAGGTCGGCGTCGTCCATGACGCGGGAGACCAGCCGTTTCGAGAGGTCGGGGCTCCCCGGGATCTCGGCATGGCGTATGCCGAGCCAGTCCTCGTCCTCGATCGGCCCCTCGTAGCGGTCGGCCATCCCCATGCAGAAGGCGGGCATGTTGTCCATGAAGAAGTTGGCGAAGTGCTCCGCCCCGATCACCACCAGCGCGTCGGCGCCGGAGTCCTCGATCGCCGCGCGCATGCGGCCGTAGGCCGCGCGGAGGCCGTCGCGCAGGACCGGGTCGGCGCGCTCGGCGCGGCCGGTGATTCCGGGCGCGTGGCTGCACACCCCCGCGAAGACGAGCGGCACCGTTCAGTCTCCCGCGAGCGTGTAGATGCCGGCCCGCACCGGCCCGTGCCGGGCCACGCCGTCGCGCATCGCCTGCAGGTACTCGTCCCATTCCAGGCCGACGAGGGCGCCGTAATGCATCAGCAGCTGGCCGTTGACGCCAAGCACGTAGAGAAGGCCGATGTCGGCGTCGCGGACGGCGCCGAGCTCCTCCTCGGTCAGGTCGAAGCCGGCGAGCACGTCCTCGCGGTCGGCCTCGAAGCGGGCCCGGACCCCGGGGTCGCGGTTGAGCTGGTAGAGAAGCTTCTGGACGGCGTAGAGGCTCATGGGAATCGGCGCGCTTGCTTCCGTTCCGGCACCGGCCATTATCGCGCCAACCGTCACCGAAACCAAGGAGTGCCGCAATGACCGTCGCCCCGGCATCGCCCCTGACCAGGGACATGCTCCGCCTGGATCTCTACGTCGTCTTCACGCGCGCCTGCGGGCCGGAGGAGGAGATCGCGAAGCTGCTGCCGAAACATCTCGAGCGCCAGGTCGAGCTGGAGAAGCGGGGTGTCCTGTTCGCCGCCGGACCGATGGAGGCGGAGGAGGCCGGCAAGCCGCGCACCGGCATGATCGTCGTGCGCGCCGAATCCTTCGAGCGGGCCCGGGAGATCGCCATGGGCGACCCGCTCCACGCCGCGGGCCTCCGGGAGTTCGAGATCTGGAACTGGTCGATGAACGAGGGCAGCCTGAACGTGACCCTCAACTACTCGGACAGGAGCGCCGCCGTCACCTGACGCGGCCGCCGCCGCGGAAAGGTCATCCGACGACCGGATTGACGAGTCTTCCGAGGCCCTCGATCTCGATCGTGACCGTGTCCCCCGCCTTCAGGCGCTCGCCGAGGGGCGCGCCCACGCCGGCCGGCGTGCCGGTGGCGACGACGTCCCCGGGCCGCATCGTGAGCCGCCCGCTGATGTAGGCGATCTGCTCCCCGATGTCGAAGAACATGTGACGTGTGCTCGAATCCTGCTTGAGGTCGTCGTTGACCCAGAGCCGGATGGCAAGGTCGTGCGGGTCGGCCACGTCCCCGGCCGGCGTGATCCACGGCCCGAGCGGGCCCGAGCCTTCGAAGTTCTTGTGGGCGAACCAGTCCGTGTTGAAGGGCCGGCCGACGGGCTTGGCGTCGCGCGCCGAGACGTCGTTGAAGATCGCGTAGCCGGCGACGTGGTCGAGGGCGTCCGCGGCGGCGACGTTGCGCGCCGGCCGTCCGATCACGACCGCGAGCTCGGCTTCCCAGTCGACGAAGTCCGAGAATCCGGGAAGCCGGATCCCGGCGCCGGGGCCGATCACCGTGTGCGGGCCGGACTTGAGGAAGAAGTAGGGACGGGTCGCGTTCTTGTCGAGCGCGTCGCCGCCCGACATCTCCTTCTGGTGGTCGACGTAGTTCGCGGCCGCGGCGTAGATCGCGGGCGGATACAGGATCGGCGCCAGCAGCGCGACCTCGGCGAGCGGCCGGGACGGCAGCGACGACGCGCGCCCGGCGATCTCGGCAAGCGCCGCGTCGGACGTTTCCCAGTCCCGGAGCAGATCGAGCGTCGAGCCCGCGATGCCGGCGTCCGCGAGGTCGATCACCGCGTCCCCGACGAGAACGCCGGGCCGCGCCTCGCCGTTCCCGCCGGCGCGGTTCAGCAGTCTGTACCGGGTCATCGCGCGCTCCCTGTGGCCTGAACGCCCTTCGTACCCCATAATGGCGGCGATCGCCAAACACGGAGACGGCCGATGCCCGCCGTTCCGGCCTTCTCCCCGCTCGGCCCCGTCGTCGGCGCGCTCGTGCAGGGAATCGACCTTCGTCGCGCCATCGACGGTCCGGCGGCCGAAAGCCTCCGCGACGCCTTCGCGCGGCATTCCCTTCTCTGCGTCCGAGGACAGCGGATCTCTGCGTCCGAACAGGCGCGGTTCGCGTCCGTGTTCGGGCCCGTCGACGACGGCCACCGCGTCCGTTCGGGCGCGGGCGGCGACGGGGTGCGCAAGCGCGGGGTCATGCTCGTGAGCAACATCCGCCGGGGCGGCGTGCCCGTCGGCTCGCTGCCGGACGGCGAGATGCAGTTCCACTCCGACGGCGCGCACCGCGACGTCCCCTACATGGCGACGTGCCTTCACGCCGTGCGCGTGCCCTCGCGCGGGGGCGACACGCTGTTCGCCAACCTGGCGGCCGCCTACGACGCGCTCGACGACGGCGTCCGGGAGCGCCTCTCCGGCCTCAGGGTGCGCAACGTCTACGACTACGACGGAACGTTCCGCGACGAGACCGTCGACGAGGACGGCCCCGACAGCTCGTCGGCCACCCACGATCTCGTCAGGATCCACCCGGTCACCGGCCGCAGGTCGCTCTATCTCAGCCGGCTGATGACGCGCCGCGTGATCGGCATGGACCGCGCCGGGAGCGACGCGCTCCTGGAGACGCTGTTCGACCACGTCGAGCGGCCCGAGTTCGTCCACGCGCACCGGTGGGCGCCCGGAGACGTCCTGATCTGGGACAACCGCTGCCTCAACCACGCGCGCACGGACTTTCCGGCGGAGGAGGAGCGCCTGCTCCGCCGCTACACCCTCACCGAGGGCCCGCCGCGGTAGGCGGGCGGCAAGAACGGGAGAGACGGTCTTGGCCAACAGGGATCTGCGGAACTTCATCGACGAGGTCGATGCGATCGGCGAGCTCGAGCGCGTCTCGGGGGCGGGCGTGGAGGAGGACATCGGCGGCCTCGTCGATCTCCACATGCGCGATCTCGGCAATCCGGCGCTGCTGTTCGACGACGTGCCCGGCTTTCCGAAAGGGCACCGCGTGCTCGCCAACATCGTCATGTCGCGGGCGCGCTGCGCGGTCGCGCTCGGCCTGCCGCCGGACGCGACGGAGGCCGATCTCGTCGGATGGTGGCGCCACTATCTGGGCGACGCGCCGAACCATGCGCCGGTCGAGGTCAACGGCGGGCCGCTGGTCGAGAACGTCTTCGAGGGCGAGGCGGCGGACATCCGGTCCGTGCCCGCCCCGAAATGGCACGAGCACGACGGCGGCGACTACATCGGCACCGGCTGCATGGTCGTGATGCGCGACCCCGACACCGGCTGGACCAACTACGGAACCTACCGCATCCAGAGCCACGAGCCGCGCGTCGCCACCGTCATGATGTCGCCCGGCAAGCACGGCCGCCTCATCATGGAGAAGCACCACGCCCGCGGCGAGCCCTGCCCGGTCGCCGTGGTCGCCGGCGTCCATCCGCTGATGTACATGATCGCCGGCTTCGAGGTGCCCTACGGCAAGAACGAGTTCGAGGTGGTCGGCGGCATGCTCGGCGAGCCCGTCGAGGTCGTCAACATGCCGAGGACCGGCCTCCCGGTCCCCGCCGGCGCCGAGATCGCCTTCGAGGGCTTCATCGCGCCCGGCGACCTGCGCATGGAGGGGCCGCTCGGGGAGTGGACCGGCTACTACGCCGGCGGCCGCCGGCCGGAGCCCGTGATCCGCATCGAGACCCTGATGCACCGCGACGATCCGGTCGTCACCGGCGCCGTCCCCGGCATGCCGCCCAACGACAACACCTACTACATGGGGGCCTACCGCGCGGCCGCGGTGTGGAACCAGCTCGAGGCCGCCGGCGTGCCGGAGATCAAGGGCGTGCACGCCCACGAGGCCGGCGGCAGCCGCATGTGGCTCACCGTCGCCATCAGCCAGAAATACGGCGGCCACTCCAGGCAGGCCGGGCTCGTGGCCTCGCAGTGCCACGGCGGCGCCTACGCCAACCGCTGGACGGTGGTCGTCGACGACGACATCGACCCCGCCAACATGAACGAGGTGGTGTGGGCGATGTGCACCCGCTGCGACCCGCGCGAGGACGCCGACGTCGTCAACGGCTGCTGGAGCACCCATCTCGATCCCATGTGCTACGACGACGAGACCGACCGCAGGAACTCGCGGATGGTGATCGACGCCTGCCGGCCGTTCGCCCGCCGGGACACCTTCCCGAGGGTGGTGCGCTCCTCGGCCGAGCGCGACGCGCGCATCCGCGAGAGATTCCCCGGACATCTCCCGGAACCGCGGCGCTGAGCGCGCGCCGTGGCGCGCGTCCCCGGGACGGTCGCCGGCCCCCGGGCTCTTCTCGCCTTCGCCGTCCTGTGCTGGGGCGGGAACTTCGCGGTCGGGCGCTGGGCCAATCCCGACGCGCCGCCGGTGGCGCTGTCGTTCTGGCGCCACGTCGCGGCGGCGGCGGCGGTCGCGCCGTTCGTCCTGCCGGCGCTGGCGCGCGACTGGCCCGAGCTGCGCGGCCGGATCGGCGTCCTCGCGACGCTGTCGGGGCTGTTCGTCGCGGGCAACACCCTGGTGTACTTCTCGATCCTGCATACCACGGTGGTCAACGCCGCGCTGATCAACGCCGGCGTTCCGGTGGCGGCGGCGCTCTTCTCCTGGCTCCTGCTCCGGGATCTCGTCGACCGGTGGCAGGCGCTCGGCATCGTCGCCTGCTTCGCCGGCATCGCCGCGGTGGCGACGCGGGGCGATCCCTCCGCGCTGCTCGCGCTCGAGTTCGGCTGGGGCGATCTCTTCATGCTCGGCGCGGTCGCGTGCTGGGCGCTCTACATGGTGCTTCTTCGGCGCGCCGCCTCGAGGGTCTCGCCGTGGACGCTGCTCGTGGCGCTTTGCGCCGGCGGCGCGGTCTGGCTCGCGCCGGCGCTCGCGGTCGAGACCGCCCTCGGCGAGACAATCTCCTGGACCTGGCGGACCTTCGCGAGCCTCGCCTACGTCGCGCTGTTCA
Organism: Alphaproteobacteria bacterium; assembly: GCA_965214975.1. GTDB lineage: Bacteria > Pseudomonadota > Alphaproteobacteria > MPNO01 > UBA830 > JAJEBT01. Next base: position 1,818,406 of record OZ244055.1, on the reverse strand, counting down.
GCACCGTCGCCGCCTGGGCCTGCTGGAACAGGGGCACCCTCGGGATCGGCCCCAACCGGGCCTCCGCCTTCATGTGCCTGCATCCGCTGTTCGGCGCGGCGCTCGGCATGGCGTTCTTCGGCGAGCGCCCGTTGGCGCACCACGCCGTCGGCACGGTTCTCGTGCTCGCCGGCGTGTTCATGGTCTCGCGCGGGCGTCGCGCCGCGGGCGCCCCGCCGTCAGCCCGTCCAGAGATCTGAGAACTGCGTGGCGACGACGTCCTCGTAGGACGGCGTCCCCTCGAGAACCCCGACCTCGCGGGCGAACCGGTTCATGCCGTCCACGAACGTCTCGGTGACCGCCGGCGAGTAGAAGGGAAGGTCGCGCTCGACCACCTGCGCGATCAGCCTGGCCTCCGTCTCGGGGAAGGTCCTGCCCGCGACCCAGGTGGCGAGGTCGATGTCCTCCTTCAGCGCCGCCTGCACCTTGACGATGGCGCGCACCGCGCCCGCCACGATCCCGGGATCCCTCTCGATCAGGCTCTCGGTCGCGACCAGGGCGGGCTGGGTGTAGTTGAAGGATTCCGCCGGTCCGAGGCCGCGCCTCGGGTCGAGGACCACGGTTCCGACGCCGCGCGTCACCGCGACCTCGGCGCCCATGCCGTTGGCCCAGAAGGCGTCGATCTCGCCGTCCTCCAGCGCCTTGGCGGCGGTGACGCCGAACGACACGCCGCCGCCCTCGGCGGCCGGAACCGGGCCGATGCGGACGTCGCGGTCGGCGTCGAGGCCGCATTCGCGGAGGAGGCGGACGAGGCCGATGTCGACCCAGGGCGCCGCCCCGATCCTGAGTCCCCTGAGCGCGCCGGCGTCCCCGGGCGCGATGCCGAGATCGGCCCGCGCGACGAGAAACCAGTACATGCCCTGCGACAGCGCGCAGAGCACGCGCGCGCCCCGCCATTCGGGGAACGCCGACAGCGTGGAATGCGCGGATCCCGCGACGAGACCGGAGCGGCCGTCGCGCATTGCCTCGAAGCAGGCGGCGACCGGGTAAATGAGCTCGTAGTCGGCGTGGATGCCCTCCTTCTCGAAGAAGCCGAGCTCGACCGCGGCCTGGGCCGGGAAGTAGGAATTCGAGATCAGGTCGGGAATGGCGATGTACATCGTTCGTGGTCCTCCTTCACGGCCGGGCCGCGGTTCGGGCGGCGCCCAGGTCGAGCGCGCGCGCCAGCGCGGGCCGCGCGCTCATCTCGTCGTGCCAGCGGTCGATGTCCGGACAGCCCTCGGCATAGGCCGGCACCACGGCGCGGCAGCGCAGGATCACCGGATAGAGCGCGAAGTCGGCGATCGTCACCTCGTCGCCCGCGCAGTAGCGGCGCTCGGCGAAACGGCCGTTCCAGGTCCGGAGATAGCGGTTGAGGCGCTTTCCGAACATCTCCATCGTCGGCGCGTGCGGCTCCTTCCCGCGGCCGATGACGAGCACCGACATGAGCGTGCCCGTGAGGTCGGTGGCGATTCCCCAGCAGTCGCTCCAGAACTCCGGATCCCGGTCGAGCCGCTCGGGCAGGAACCTGCCCGTGCGGCGGGCCAGCGCGACGAGGATGTTCATCGACTGCGTGATCACCGCCGGCGCGTCGCCGTCGTCGCGCACCACCAGCGCGGGCACGAGCCCCATCGGGTTGAGCGCGAGGTAGTCGGGCTTGAGGTGGTCGCCGGCCTCGAGATCGACGACGTGCAGCTCGTGGTCGAGACCGCATTCCTCCAGCATGATGCGGGGGCGCAGCCCGTTCGCCGTGGCAGCGGTGTGAAGTTCCAGCATGGATCCTGTCCTCCGGGGTTGGCGGGTTGCGATGCCGGCGTCAGCGCGGGCCGCGCCCGTCGGCGAGCCGCGCGAGCAGGGCCATGGCCTCGGGCCGGCGCCCGGGGGCGACGGGCGCGAGAATGCGGGACTGCGCGCGCTCGACCGCGTCGAGCGCCGAGAGCAGCGCGCGCTCCCCGGCGGCGGTGATCCCGACGGCGTTGGCGCGCCGGTCGGCTTCGGTGCGGCGGCGCGAGAGCAGCCCGCGCCCGGCGAGGCGCCGGACGATCCCGGCGAGCGTGCTGCGGTCGATGCCGGTGGCCCGCACGAGGTCGTTCTGGCTCGCGCCCGGGTTCTGGTAGACGCAGAGCAGGACGGCGAACTGCCGGGGCGTGGGCCCGTCCTCGCCGACCTCCTCGGCGAACAGGTCGACGGCGCGCTGCTGGCACCGGCGGAGCAGGTGCCCCGGCGCGTCGCCGAGCGCGTAGACGCGCGCGCGCCGTTTCAGGTCTTCGGATCGCATGGCGTGGTCCGCGCGGCCTCCGGGTCCGGAAAAACGTTCTGTACACGGAACACCGGGTGCCGTAAAGTGGCCGGGCGGAACCGGCGCGGGCCGGCGGGAGCAGGGAGGCCGACATGGAATTCGGAATGCAGTTCTTCCCCGACGTGGGGCCCCACCAGAAATCCGGCGCCGCGTATTTCGACGAGTGCCTTCGCCTCGCGGGGCTCGCCGACCGCTACGGCTACACCCATCTCCGCACCGTCGAGCACTACTTCCACCCCTACGGCGGCTACAGCCCCAACCCGGTCGTGTTCCTCTCCGCGCTCGCCCAGCGCTCCGAGAGGGCCCGCATCGTCACCGGCGCCGTGCTGCCGGTGTTCAACAACCCGCTCAAGCTCGCCGGCGAGATCGGCATGCTCGACGCCATCAGCGGCGGCCGCGCCGAGATCGGGTTCGCCCGCGCCTTCCTGCCCCACGAGTACGAGCGCTTCGGCGTCGACCTCGACGAGAGCGTGGCCCGCTTCGACGAGGGCGTCGAGCAGGTCCACCTGCTGCTCACCGGCGAGAACGTCTCCCACGAGGGCCGGTTCCACGCCTTCCGCAACGTCACGTCGCTGCCGCGGCCGACCTCGCTGCCGCGGCCGCCGTTCTGGACCGCGGCCTTCACCACGCCCGAATCCTTCGAGAAGGCCGGACGCTCCGGCAACCGCATCATGGCGATCCCCATCGGCGGCGCGCAGATGGCGGAGCTCGTCGGCGTCTACCGCGAGGCCTGGAAGGCCGCCGGCCACCCCGGCGAGGGCCGCGTCATGCTGGCCTTCCACATGTACTGCGCGGAGACCGAGGAGGAGGCGGAGCGGGTCGCCCGCGGGCCGCTCGAGCGCTACCTCAAGTCCCTGGTCGACGCCGCGAGCGCCTGGGTCGAGGGCGCGCGGTCCGACGCCTACAAGGGCTACGACCGGATGATCGAGGCGCTGAGCCGCGAGACCTTCGAGAGCCAGGTCGAGAAGAACGCCGCCTGGGTCGGCACCCCCGACCGGCTCGTCGAGGCCATCCGCGAATACGACGAGAGCGTCGGCGGGTTCGACGACGCCTCGCTCCAGGTCAACTTCAACGACATGGCGTTCGAGGACGCCGAACGGTCGGTGCGGCTTTTCGGCGAAAGGGTCGTTCCGGCGTTCGCCGGCACCGCGGCCGCGCGTCCGTGACGGTTCTCGTCACCGGCGCCGCCGGATTCATCGGCTTCCACACCGCGCTGAGGCTGCTCGATCGCGGCGACGAGGTGATCGGCGTCGACAGCCTCGACCCCTACTACAGCGTCGCGCTCAAGCGCGCCCGTCTCGCCGAGCTCGAACGGCGCCCCGGCTTCTCCTTCCGCCGCGTCGATCTCGGCGAGCCGGGCGCCCTCGAGGGGGCCCTCGGGCCGGCGCCCGCGCCGCGGCGCGCCGTCCACCTCGCGGCGCAGCCCGGGGTGCGCTACTCCCTCGAGAATCCCTTCGCCTACATCCGCTCCAACGTCGCCGGCCATCTCGAGATCATCGAGTTCTGCCGGCGCCGGGACGGCTTCGAGCACCTCGTCTACGCCTCCTCGAGCGCGGTCTACGGCGACGCGCGGGCGCTCCCGCTCTCCGTCGACGACCGCTCGGGCCGGCCGATCTCGCTCTACGGCGCGACCAAGGCGGCGGGCGAGGAGATGGCCCGGAGCTACAGCCATCTCCACGGCCTGCCCCAGACCGGGTTCCGCTTCTTCACGGTCTACGGGCCGTGGGGGCGGCCCGACATGGTGCCCTACGTGTTCGCCGAGGCGATCATGGCCGGGCGCCCGATCCGGGTCTTCAACCGCGGCGACATGCGGCGGGACTTCACCTTCGTCGACGACATCGTCTCCGGCGTGCTCTCCGCGCTCGACCGGCCGCCCCCCGCGGCGCCGGTCCCGCATCGGGTCTACAACCTCGCCCGGGGCGAGTCCGAGCCGCTCGGGCGCGTCATCGCGCTGCTCGAGGACGCGCTCGGGCGCGAGGCCGGGAAGACCATGGAACCCATGCAGCCCGGCGACATGCGCGAGACCTGGGGCGACATCGGACCCGCGGAACGGGATCTCGGCTACGCGCCGAAGACGTCCGTCGACGCCGGCGTTCCCGCCTTCGCGGAGTGGTTTCTCGCGCATCGCGGCTTCTGAGGCCGCGGACGCTCGACGTGCCGCCGCGGGCGGCTACAATGGCCCGGCCGGTGCCGTGCCGGCCGCCGAGGGAGGGGACGATGGACAGAGCTCTGGACGACAGGCCCGAGATGACCAACGCCCGCGCCGACTTCTACGCGCGCATGGCGACCGCGAACATGACCCCGCTGTGGGAGGTTCTGCACCAGCTGCTGGCGAAGGAGCCGGTGACCGACGCGACGCCCCACCTGTGGGACTACGAGGAGTGCCGGCCGTTCGTCATGGAATCCGCCGGCATCATCTCGGCCGAGGAGGCCGAGCGCCGCGTCATGGTGCTCGAGAACCCGACCCTCGAGGGCCGGTCCTGCATCACCGAGGCGCTCTATGCCGGCCTGCAGCTGATCATGCCGGGCGAGGTCGCTCCGGCGCACCGCCATTCGCCGGCGGCGCTCCGCTTCATCGTCGAGGGCACCGGGGCCTACACCGCCATCGACGGCGAGAAGGCCTACATGGAGGTCGGCGACCTCATCCTCACCCCCTCCTGGCGGTGGCACGACCACGGCCACGACGGCGACGAGCCGGTGGTCTGGCTCGACGGGCTCGACATCCCGCTGGTGCGCTATCTCGGGCCGGTGTTCGTGGAGCCCTACCCCGAGGCCGAGTTCCCCGAAGGCCGCCCGACGGGGGACAACATGTTCCGCTACGGCGCCAACATGATGCCGGCCGGCGAGCGGCACGACACCCGCAACTCGCCCGTCTTCCACTACCCCTACGCGAAGACGCGCGAGGCCCTCGAGCGGATGTCGCGCGGCGGCGACCCCGACCCGCGGGACGGCTTCAAGCTCGAGTACATCAACCCCGCCACCGGCGGCCCGGTGATGCCGACCATCGGCACCTGCATGCAGAAGCTGCCGGCCGGCTTCGCCGGCGAATCCCGCCGGACCACCGCGGCCTGGGTGTACTCGGTGGCCGAGGGCTCGGGCCGCACGCGCATCGGCGACCGGACCTTCGAGTGGAAGGCCAGGGACACCTTCGTGGTGCCGGCGTGGTATCCGCACAGCCACGAGGCCGACGGCGACGCGTTCCTGTTCTCGTTCACCGACCAGCCGGTCCAGCAGAAGCTCGGGCTGTTCCGCGAGGCCGCCGGCGCCGCCTGAGCGGCGTCCCTCAGGCGCGCATGCCGGCGGGCGGCGGTTCCGAGACCGGGTGCTCGTAGCGGTCCGCCATCTCCAGCGGAACGACCTGCCAGAACCTGCCGGCCTCGGTGTTCCAGTGGTTGAGCATGCGCTCGGCGAAGGCCGACTGGGTCTCGCGCCGGTGCTCCTCGACCGCCGAGCGCAGGACGCCCTCCCAGTGCGCCGTCGCGACGCGCTGGACCAGGACGGTGTCGCGGTTGACGCTGGCATCGAAGGCGTCGTCCGGGTCGTAGACGAAGGCCATGCCGCCGGTCATGCCGGCCGCGAAATTGTCCCCGACCGGGCCCAGGATCACCGCGAGCCCGTTGGTCATGTACTCGCACCCGTTCGAGCCGCAGCCCTCGACCACCGCGTGGGCGCCCGAATTGCGCACCGCGAACCGCTCTCCGGCCTGGCCCGCGGCGAACAGCTTGCCGCCGGTGGCGCCGTAGAGAACGGTGTTGCCGACGATCGTGTTCTCGTTGGACTTGCGCGGCGCCGCCCGCGGCGGGCGGATGACGATCGTGCCGCCTGACAGCCCCTTGCCCACGTAGTCGTTGGCGTCGCCGAAGACCTCGAGCTTGAGGCCCTGGACCAGGAAGGCGCCGAGCGACTGGCCGGCCGTGCCGCGCAGCCGGACCGTGATGTGCCCGGGCTGCAGGCCGTGCATCCCGAACCGCCGGGTGATCAGCGACGAGAACCGGGTGCCGATGGCCCGCTGCGTGTTGCGGACGTTGTACTGGAGCTGCATCTTCTCGCCCGTCTCGAGCGCCTGGCCGACGTCCTCGATCATGCGCGCGTCCAGCGTCTCCGGAACCTCGTTGCGCCCCTCGATGGTGCAGTAGTGGGCGTGGCTGCCGGGGTCCGCCTGCACGAGCAGCGGGTTGAGGTCGAGATCGTCGAGATGCGGGCTGCCGCGGCTGACCTGCATCAGGAGCTCGGTGTGGCCGATGACCGCCTCGAGCGAGCGCGCGCCGAGCCCGGCGAGCAGCTCCCGCACCTCCTCGGCGACGAAGCTGAACAGGTTGACCACCTTCTCCGGCGTTCCCGTGAACTTCCCGCGAAGCCTGCCGTCCTGGGTGCACACCCCCACGGGGCAGGTGTTGGAATGGCACTGGCGGACCATGATGCAGCCCATCGCGATCAGCGATCCGGTGCCGATCCCGAACTCCTCGGCGCCGAGCAGCGCGGCCACCACCACGTCGCGCCCGGTCCGGAAGCCGCCGTCGACGCGCAGCACCACGCGGTGGCGCAGCTGGTTGAGGGTCAGCACCTGGTGGACTTCCGAGAGCCCCATCTCCCAGGGCAGGCCGGCGTACTTGATCGACGACTGCGGACTCGCGCCGGTGCCGCCCGAATGGCCGGAGACGAGGATGGCGTCGGCGTGGGCCTTGGCGACGCCGGCGGCGATGGTGCCGATGCCGGTCTGGGCGACAAGCTTGACGCAGACCTTGGCGTCGGGGTTGATCTGCTTGAGGTCGTAGATGAGCTGGGCCAGATCCTCGATCGAGTAGATGTCGTGATGCGGCGGCGGCGAGATCAGCGTGACGCCCTCGGTCGAGTGGCGCAGCCTCGCGATCATCGACGACACCTTGATGCCGGGCAGCTGGCCGCCCTCTCCGGGCTTGGCCCCCTGGGCGATCTTGATCTCGATCTCCCGGCAGTTGTTCAGGTATTCCGCGGTCACGCCGAAGCGGCCGGACGCGATCTGCTTGATCGCGCTCGAGGCGTTGTCGCCGTTGGGGCGGGGGCTGTAGCGGGCCGGATCCTCGCCGCCCTCGCCGGAATCCGACTTGGCGCCGATCCGGTTCATCGCGATCGAGAGCGTCTCGTGCGCCTCGGGGCTGAGCGCGCCGAGCGAGATTCCGGGCGACACCAGCCGCTTGCGGATCTCGGTGATCGACTCCACCTCCTCGATCGGCACCGGCGGCCGCTTGGAATCGAACTCCATGAGATCGCGCAGGTTGATCGGCGGCGAGGAATGCACGGCCTCCGAATAGGCGCGGTAGCGGGCGTAGGACTCGGTCGCGACCGCGTCCTGGAGCATGTGGATCTGGGCGCCCTCGAAGCCGTGGCGCTCGCCGCTCTTGCGGAAGCGGTAGAGTCCGCCCACCGGCAGCGTCGCCACGCCCTGCCGGAAGGCCCGGTCGTGGAGCTCGACCACCTTGCGCTGGAGCCCGGCGAGCCCGATGCCGGAGATGCGCGACGTCATCCCGGGGAAGTAGCTGTTGACCAGCCAGCGGCTGAGGCCGACGGCCTCGAACTTGCACGCGCCGCGGTAGCTCGAGAGCACCGAGATCCCCATCTTCGACATGATCTTGAGCAGGCCCTGGTCGACCGAGCCGCGGTAGCGGGCGACGGCGTCGGCGAGACCGCGGTCGCCGAACAGCCCCCGGCGGTGGCGGTCGGCGATGGTCTCCTCGGCGAGATAGGCGTTGACCGTGCTCGCCCCGACGCCGATCAGCACGGCGAAGTAGTGGACGTCGAGGCATTCGGCGCTGCGCACGTTGACCGACGCGTAGGTGCGCAGCGCCTCGGACACGAGGTGGGAGTGGACCGCTCCGGCGGCGAGGATCATCGGGATGCCGACGCGCTCGGGCGTGACGTGCTCGTCGGTGAGCACGAGGTGGCGGACGCCCCTGCGCACCGCGGTCTCGGCGGTCTTCTGGATGCGGTAGAGCGCCCGGCGGAGCGCCGTCTCGCCGCGGTCTCGGCGGAACGTGCAGTCGATCTCCACCGCTTCGTCGCCCATGATCGCGCGCAGCGCCCGGAACGCGCCGTTCGACAGCACCGGACTCTCGATCTGCAGGAGCTCGGTGCCGGCCTCGTCGTGGTCGAGCACGTTGCCGAGGCAGCCGAGCCGGGTTCTCAGGCTCATGACCCGGTATTCCCTGAGCGAATCGATGGGCGGGTTGGTGACCTGGCTGAACGACTGCCGGAAGAAGTGGTGGAGCCCGCGATAGCCCTCCGACAGCACCGCGAGCGGCGTGTCGTCCCCCATCGAGCCGGTCGCCTCCTTGGCGTCCTCGACCATTGGCTGGAGCAGGAGCTCGATCTCCTCGAGGGTGTGCCCGGCGGCGATCTGGCGCTGGCGCAGCCCGTCCGCGGACAGAGACGGCCCGCCGGGCCCGCCGGCCTCGAGGAGGCGGTCGACCGGCCGGAGCCCGGCGATTCTCTCGCCGAAGGGCGCGGACGACGCCAGCATCTCCTTGATCCCGGCGTCGCGGTAGAGCGCGCCGGCGTCGAGGTCGAGCGCGATCATCTGGCCCGGGCCGAGACGGCCCTTCTCGACGATCTCGACGTCGCGGAGCGGGATCATGCCCGATTCCGATCCCAGGACGAGGAGGCCGTCCTCGGTGACGGTGTAGCGCATGGGCCGGAGGCCGTTGCGGTCCATGGCGCCGAGAACCCAGCGGCCGTCGGTGGCGGCGACCGCGGCCGGACCGTCCCAGGGCTCGAGCACCGAATCGCAGTAGCGGTGGAAGTTCTCGAGGTCGGGGCCGGGGTCGGTCCGCGGGCCGCGCGCGCCCGGGATCATGAGGCACTTGGCCATCGGCGCCGACCGGCCGGCCCGCACCAGCAGTTCGAAGACGTTGTCCATGGACGCCGAATCGGAGTTCCCGGGCGCGACGACGGGGCGGATGTCGGCCACGCGGTCGCCGAGCGCGGCGCTCGCCAGCCGGGTCTCGTGGCTCGCCATCCAGTTGACGTTGCCCGACAGCGTGTTGATCTCGCCGTTGTGCGCGAGCGTGCGGAACGGCTGGGCGAGCCGCCAGGTCGGGAAGGTGTTGGTGGAATAGCGCTGGTGGTAGAGGGCGAAACGGGACCGGAAGCGCTCGTCGAGCAGGTCGGGGTAGAACACCGAGAGCTGCTCGGCGAGAAACATGCCCTTGTAGATCAGCGACCTGCAGCTCAGGGAGCACATGTAGAAATCGGTGATGTTGTCCTCGCGCGTCAGGTTCTCGATCCGCCGCCGGATGACGTAGAGATTGCGCTCGAACTCCTCGAGGTCGATGCCGGAGGGGCCCTCGATCATGATCTGCTCGATCTCGGGGCGGGTCCGGGCGGCCTTCTCGCCGAGCGCCTGCGGGTCGATCGGCACCTGGCGCCAGCCGTAGATGGTGTGGCCGAGCTTCAGGATCTCGCTCTCGACGGTGCGCCGGCAGCGTTCCTGGGCCTCGAAGTCGGTGCGCGGCAGGAACGTCATCCCGACCGCGATCGGGCCGTCCCCGACGACGTGGCCGGTGCGCCCGATGTGGTCGCGGAAGAAGTCCTTCGGGATCTCCACCATGATGCCCGCGCCGTCTCCGGTCTTGCCGTCGGCGTCGAGCGCGCCGCGGTGCCAGAGCGCCTTCAGCGCCTCGATTCCGGCCTCGACGACGCGGCGGTCGGGCTTGCCGTCGATCGCCGCCACGAGGCCGACGCCGCAGGCGTCCCGTTCCGCGGGCGCGAGCGCGGCCCTCTCCTCGAGGAGCGCCGCGTTCCGGCGGTGGCGGTCGAGATCGTGCTCGGTCATGGCCGGTCCCTTCCTCATGCGGCCTTCTCCGCCGCCGAGGCCTCGCTCTCGAGACGGGCGTGGATCGAGGCCGCCGCGTCGCGGCCGTCGCGGATCGCCCAGACCACGAGCGAGGCGCCGCGCACGATGTCGCCGGCGGCGTACACGCCGTCGAGGCCGGTCGCCAGGGTGCGGCGGTCGACCGCCAGCGTCCCCCAGTCGGTGGTTCCGAGTTCCGGCGCGTCGAACAGCGCCGGCAGATCCTCCGGATCGAAGCCGAGAGCCTTGATCGCGAGATCGGCGTCCTCGGTGAAGCTCGATCCGGGGATCGGCTCGGGGGTCTGGCGGCCCGAGGAGTCGGGCACCCCGAGATGGATCCGCCGCGCCCGCACGCCGGCGAGGCGTCCCTCGCCGAGAAACGCCTCCGGGGCCGCGAGCCACGAGAACTGCACGCCCTCCTCCTCGGCGTAGCGCACCTCGCGGCGCGAGCCGGGCATGTTGGCGCGGTCGCGGCGGTAGAGGCACTTGACCGACTCCGCGCCCTGGCGCACGGCGGTGCGCACGCAGTCCATCGCGGTGTCGCCGCCGCCGATGACGACGACCCGGCGTCCCGCCGCGTCCAGCGTGCCGTCGTCGAAGGCCGGCACCGCGTCGCCGAGCCCCTTGCGGTTGGAGGCGACGAGGTAGTCGAGCGCGGGCACGATGCCGGCGAGCCCCGACCCCGGCACCCGGATGTCCCGCGCCCTGTAGACGCCGGTGGCGACCAGCACCGCGTCGTGGCGCTCGCGCAGCTCGGCGAAGGACAGGTCGCGCCCGATCTCGGTGCGCGGATGGAAGACGACCCCGCCCCGCCGGAGCAGGTCGACCCGCCGCCCGACCACGTCCTTCTCGAGCTTGAAGTTCGGGATGCCGTAGACCAGCAGCCCGCCGATGCGGTCGTGACGGTCGTAGACGTGCGTCCGGTAGCCCAGCCTGCGCAGCTCCTCGGCGGCGGCGAGCCCCGCCGGCCCGCCGCCGACGATGCCGACCGACTGCCCGCGCTCGAACGGCGGCGAGACCGGCCGCACCCAGCCCCTCTCGAACGCCGTGTCGGTGATGTACTTCTCCACGGCGCCGATGGTCACGGTTCCGTGGCCGGCCTGCTCGATCACGCAGTTGCCCTCGCAGAGACGGTCCTGGGGGCAGATGCGGCCGCAGATCTCGGGCATGTTGTTGGTGGCGGCCGACACCTCGTAGGCTTCCTCGAGCCGGCCCTCGGCGGTCAGCATGAGCCAGTCCGGGATGTTGTTGTGGACCGGGCAGTGGACCTGGCAGAAGGGCACGCCGCATTGCGAGCAGCGGGCGGCCTGCCCGGCCGCCGCCGCGGGGTCGTAGCGCCGGTAGATCTCGCCGAAATCCTCGCGCCGCGCCTCCGCCGGGCGTTTCTCCGGCATGCGCTGGCTTCGGTCGACGAATTTCAGCATGCGCTGGGACATGGACTCCCCCCGGGCCGGGCACGCCGTCGCCGACGGCGCCCCGTTGCCGTCCAGTCTAGCACCCGGGCGCAGCCGGAGTCCACCGGCGAAACCCCGATAGAGTCGCCCGAGGGGCCTTTCCGTCGGGAACGGCGGGAAATCTTTCCCGTTCGTCCCCGGCCGTCGGAGCGGCACCCCGATTTTGGTTCCATTCCGGTACTATTCGGGAAGGAAGGACGTGTTCCGCGGAACGTGCGGAGTTCCGGGATCTTTCGCCGGCCCGGGGCGGGGAGGCGCCGGCGACGGCCTCGTCGGTCCCGTCGCCCGCCAGGGGGAGGTTCCCGGTTCCTCCCGGGCGCCCCGCGAAAGCCGGCGGGCGGGGCGCGCCGCCGGACGTCCGCCTGCCGCGCCGCTTGATCGCGGGACGGCCAGCGTCCAGTCTTCGGCGCATCCGGCGGAGGACGACCGCCCGGAGGCTCCGGAGACCCGCGCGGTCCGGCCGGGGCGGCGGGGCGCTTGCCGACGGCGAGTTTCATCCGGATCCCGGCAGGGCGCCATGCCGGGATCCGGCAGCGGGGGCCGGAAGCGCCGTGACGACGAACTGGGACGTGGCCGTCGCGGGCGGCGGGATCATGGGATGCGCGGCCGCGTACTTTCTCGCCGTCTCGGACGGTTTCGACGGGTCGGTGGTGGTGGTCGAGCGCGACCCGACCTACCAGACCGGCGCCGCGACCCGGTCGCTGGGCGGCATCCGCCAGCAGTTCTCGACCCCGGAGAACGTCCGGATGTCGATGTTCGGCGCGGAGTTCGCCCGTGCCGCCCCGGGGCTTCTGGCCGTGGACGGCGATCCGTGCGAGCCCGGATTCCGCGAGCAGGGCTATCTGACGCTCGCCGACGAGGCCGGCGCCGAAGGGCTCCGGAAGCGGTGGGAACTCCAGCGCGGGCTCGGCGCCGAGGTGACGCTGCTCGATGTCGACGGCCTCCGCGAACGCTTTCCCTGGGTCAATCCGGACGGCCTCGGCGGCGCGGTCTTCGGCCACGCCAACGAGGGCTGGGTCGATCCCCACGCGCTTCTCGCGGGGTTCCGCCGCAAGGCGCGGTCGCTCGGCGTCTCCTTTCTCGACGGCGAGGTCGGCCGTCTCGACCGCGAGGACGGACGGGTCGTCGGGTTCGGGGCGGCGGGACACGGCACGGTGCGGGCCGGCACGACGGTGCTCGCCGCCGGCGCCCGGGCCGGAGCGCTCGCGGCGACGGCCGGGCTGCATCTGCCCGTGGCGCCGAGAAAGCGCTTCGTCTACGTGTTCGACTGCCGGGAGGATCTCGGCCACGCGCCGCTTGTCGTCGACCCCTCCGGCGCGGCCTTCCGGCCCGAGAGCGGCCGCTACCTGGGCACGGTCTCGCCGCCGGAAGACCGGGATCCGGACAGCGACCCGCTGGATTTCGAGGTCGAGTACGACAGCTGGACGGAGGTCGTGTGGCCGCTGCTCGCGCACCGCGTGCCGGCGTTCGAGGCCGTCAGGCTGTCGACCGCCTGGGCCGGTCACTACGACTTCAACACCTTCGACCAGAACGCCATTCTCGGCCCCGACCCCGACGTCGACGGGCTGCTGTACTGCAACGGGTTCAGCGGCCACGGCCTGCAGCATGCGGCCGCCGCCGGCCGGGCGGTCTCGGAACTCGTCGTGCACGGCGGGTACCGGACGATCGACCTGACCCGGTTCTCGATCGACCGCGTCCGCGACGGTGCGCCGCTTTCCGAGACTGTCGTCCTGTAGCGGCCCGCCCGATCCGGTGGCCGACCGGGTTGCCCCGCCAGCGGGGACGGGCGTCAGGGGGACGGCCTCCGTTCGCCCGTTGCCGATGCGGCGGTCGAGAGGGGCCGCGTGCCGGCATCCCGACGCGAGGCTCTTCCGGGTTCGGCGCGACAGCCGCCGGCGCGGGCCCGCGACACCGGCCGGAGCGGTCCCCCGCGGTCCGGTCCGCGCCGCCGCCTCCCCGGGAATCACGCCGACGCGGTCTCGAATCTCGCGACGTTGCGTTTCCGGGGGTCGAGCTCGACTCCGACGAGATGGACCCGTCGTCCCTGGCCCCGGTACTTCTCCGCGTGGCCCCGGTCGCGAAGCTGCTGCATCGCATCGCCCTCCGAGGCCGGGCCCAGCACTTTCAACTCGAAGACGTGCACGTGGTTGGCCGTGACGACCGCCATGTCGATCCGTCCGCGGTTCGTCGCGTCCTCGACCCGCACGTCGAGCCCGGAACCCAGGAAACACGAATAGAACACGCTCGCGAACCACGCCTCGTGCCGGGCGATGTCGCTCGTGGTGTGCCATTGGTGCGGGATGCCGGCGAACACCGCCCGCAGCAGTTCCTCCAGGCCGTCGAGATCGGACGATTCCAGAAGCTCTCGAAGCCGGCGCCGCAGTTCCATCCGCCCGGTTTCCCGCCCCGGCACCAGATGCCGCAGCAGTCTCCGGTTCAGGCTCTCGCGGACTTCGCGGTTCGGATAGCCCAGACGGTATTCGCCCTCGCCGGCGCCGGTTCCCTCGCCCGTGATGGTGAGGTAACCGGTCTGGAACAGCAGGGCCTCCGGCTCGATTTCGTCGACGTCGAACGCGGACAGCAGTTCGTCGCCCGCGTGCATCCTTTCGAGGTCCACGGGAAACACCCCGCGCGATCGCAGCGTGTCGACGAGGAATGTCGGCGTGGCGGTCTCGAACCACCACGCCCTGAATTTCCGGTTGCGGAACAGCAGCAGAATGCCGAAGGGGTTGTAGACCCTGTGCTCGCCAAGCCACGAGTAGCCGTTGTACCATTCGCGGATCCTGTCGCGGTCGAGGCCGTCAAGTTCCGGCGCGAACACCGCGTCCAGATCGGCCTCGGTGTAGCCGCAGATCGCCGAATGGTCTGGATCCAGGGTGAGGTCGACGAGGTTGTTGAGCCCGGAAAACAGGCTTGTCCGGCTGAACTTGCTCACGCCGGTCAGGAAGCTGAACTCGATGCAGGCTTCGCTGTCCTTCAGCGTCGCGTAGAGTCCCCGCAGATAGTCGCGGTTCGCGCGCGCGATGTCCGGGGCCGCCACCAGGGCATCGAGGACCGGCTTGTCGTACTCGTCGACCAGCACGACGACCTTCCGGCCCGCTTGCTCGGCGAGCAGCCTTATCAGGCGGGCGAAGCGCAGCGGGGCGCTTGCATGCTCCGGCTCGAGTCCTGCGTCCAGCTCGACGACCGCGAGTTGCGCCGTGACGTCTTCATCCAGATAGCCCGGCTCCTTGAAATCGCCCCGCGCGAAGCTGAGACGCACCACCGGGTGCCGGGCGGACCAGTTCCAGCGCTTGTGGACGGCAAGGCCCTGGAAGAGCTCCTCGCTGCCCTCGTAAAGTTCCTTCAGGGTGTCGACGAACAGGCTCTTGCCGAACCGCCGTGGCCGGGAAAGGAAATGGTGGATGCCCCCCTGATCGACCAGCCGTTGCGCGTGATCGGTCTTGTCGACGTAGTAGTAGCCGCCCTCGCGGATTCTGCGAAAGGTCTGGATGCCGACCGGAAGCCTGTATTGATGCACGGGCGGGTCTTCCCCGGACGGCACTCGCATGACATCGGCGTGGCGAGCGTCCCCGGATTCCTTTCGCTTCCTTGATTGGCTGCCGTGAGCGTAGCGGATTTTCCCGCCGGAATCCCAGGCGGGGCGGCAGGGCGGGCATGCCGGAGCCGGAGGCCCGGTTCGACCGCCCGCCGGTGCGCGGGGAGAGGCGACGGTCACGTCGAGGCGAACGGGTTCTCCGACGGAACCTTCCGTCCCCGGCGGGGTCGTGTCCCGCCCATGCCGGAAGATCGCTTTCCGCCACTGCCCGCAGCGTCCGGCCTTCGGCGGGTCGGTTGCGGCCGGTTCCGTCGGCCGGCCGGACACGCTTGCGCCACCGGGTTCCCGGGCCGGCCCCCGACCGGCGAACGGGGCACGGCGCGCGCGGTCGCCCTCGCGTCCCGGCCGGCGGAAAAACGGGACCGGCGAGGCTCCCCGACGGGGAAGCGCCGCCGGGACGGCCCTTCAGACCGCCGCCTCCGGAAGAAAGTCCTCCAGCGCCACCGAGTCGTGGGCGAACGGCATGGCCGGCGCGAAGCGTTCGCCGGCGTTCGCCGGCCTCGTGGCGTCGATGATCACCTTGGTTCCGATCCGGTACATCGGGCTCATGCCGGGCACGATGTCGGAGACGTTGTCCAGCGACCAGATCCGGGTGTTCGGGATCTTGACCACGTCGCGGCCGGCGTCGACGCGCGTCGTCAGCGACCAGAACACCTGGCGCAGGTCTCCGGCGTCGATGTCGTCGTCCACGGCGATCGCGACCTTGGGATGCAGGTAGGGGCTCGACAGCGCCGCCATCAGCGCGGTCTTGGCCTGGCCCTCGACGCGCGGGTGCAGCTTGACCACGAGCGCCATCAGCCCCGCTATGCCGAGGCAGCGCACGTCCCGCAGGTCGAGCCCGCCCTCCACGTTGGCGATGTGGTCGGTGACCACCGTCTCGATGCAGGTGGCGGTGATCGACTGGGTGTCGGTCATCGGCGCGCCGCACTGCATCGCGTAGAAGACCGGCTCGCGCCGGTGGGTGATCGCGCGCACCCGGAAGATCTCCGTCGCGCCCTCCATGGCGTAGGTTCCGGTGGCCTCGCCGAACGGCCCCTCGTCGACCATGCCCTCGGGGAGAACCTCCCCCTCGATGACGAGCTCGGCCTCCGCCGGAACCTCGAGGTCGACGGTCTCGCATCGCACCAGGCGGACCGGGTCGTCGAGCAGCGAGCCCGCGATCTCCAGCTCGTCCAGCCCGTAGGCCGAGGTGAACGCGGCGGCGTAGTAGAACGCCGGGTGGGCCCCCACCACCATCGCCACCGGCATCGCCTCGCTGCGCGCCTGGTACTTCCGGTAGATGCGCAGCGCGTGGCGCGGGCAGATCAGGAAGCCGGTGGCGTCGGGCCCCGTGATCTGCTGGCGGTGGATTGACATGTTGCGGATGCCGGTGTCGGGGTCCCGGATGACCGCCATGCCCGAGGCGATGTAGGGGCCGGGATCGTTCTCCGCGTGCCAGAGCGCCGGCAGCCGCGTGAGATCGGCGTCCTTGCCGAGCCGCACGACCTCCTTCACCGGCGCCTCGGAGGCGCCGACCTCGACCGGCGCGACGCGCTTCCCGATGCGATCGACCAGCGTCGGCACCAGCTCGTCCTCCCCGAGGCCGAGCGCGATCGCCCATTTCCGCCTGTCGGCGACGATCTGGCTGACCACGTGCCAGCCGGGGAAGCCCCCGAGATTGGTGAAGCGCGTGGACTTTCCGAGGCGGTCGTAGGCCTTCCAGCCGATCGCCGAGACGTTGGCGTGGGGATCGGTCTCGCGGTCGATCCGGACCAGTTCGCCCCGTTGCTCGAGATTGGCGAGATGCCCGCGCAGCGACTGGTCGCGCATGATGCCGTTCCCCGTGCTAGACTCGACGCCGCGCATCGTCGCGACCGTCGCGCGTCCGCCGCCGCGCGGACTGTACCGCCGGGGGCGGGGAATGAAAAGAGTCAACGACATCGGCGGCGAGGACTGGGGGCCGGTTCCGCTCGACGAGGCGGAAACCCCCGCGTGGGCGCTGCTGTCGACGGCGCTGCGCGGCGCGCTCGGCGACCGCGGGGCCGGACTCGTCAGCCTGCACGAGGCGCGCCGCGCCCGCGAGGATCTCGGGCGCGAGCGCTACCACGCGCTCGGGTATTTCGAGCTCGGCACCCAGGCCATGCACGACGTGCTGGTCGAGAAGGGGGTGGTGACGGCTGGCGAGGTCGCCGGGAGAATCGCCGAACTGCGCCGGCGGCGGGCTTGAAGCGGCGTGCCGCGCGGGCCACAATCGGGTTCGGCGGAGGAGGGCCGATGACACCGCGTCAGCACGACATGGGCGGCATGGACGCCGGGCCGGTGGAGATCCGCGAGCACGAGGCGGAGCCTTGGGCCAAGACCATCACGGCGCTCGCCGGCGCGCTCCGCGAGGACGACACGATGCGCATCGACGAGTTGCGGCGCGCCCTCGAGGATCTGCCCGGGGAGGTCTACGCGCAGGACTATTTCGAGCGCTGGTCGGAGGCCATGGTCAACCTCCTGGAGGAGAAGGGCCTGCTCACGCGGTCCGAGGTCGAGAGCCGCATGGGCGAGATCCGGAACCGGGTGGAGACCGCGGCGTGACCGCGTTCGCCGTCGGCGACCGCGTGCGCGTGCGCGCCGCCGAGCCGCCGGGGCACCGGCGGACGCCGTCCTACGTGAAGGGGAAGACCGGGGTGATCGAGCGCCACTGCGGCCGCTTCCGCAATCCGGAGGAACTGGCCTACGGCTTCGACGGCCTGCCGGAGCGCGATCTCTACAGGGTCCGGTTCCGGCAGGCGGAGCTGTGGGACGACTACCGGGGCCCGGCCGGGGACACGCTCGATCTCGAGATCTACGACCACTGGCTCGAAGCGACCGGAGACCGGAAGGATGGATGACCGCGGAGGACACGGCCACGATCACGACGGTGCCGCGCCGGACGTGAACGAGACCGGGCACTACGAACTCATGGCGGAGGCGCTGAAGGAGCTGCTGATCGAGAAGGGGGTCGTCAGCGCCGAGGACGTGCGCCGGAACCTCGAGTTCCTCGACAGCAGGGATCCGGCCGACGGCGCCCGGGTGGTGGCGCGCGCCTGGACCGATCCCGCGTTCCGGGAACGGCTTCTCGACAACGGCACGGCCGCGGTCGGGGAGATGGGGCTGAGCATGGGCGACGCCGAACTGATCGTGGTCGAGAACACGCCCGAGCTCCACAACATGATCGTCTGCACGCTGTGCTCGTGCTATCCGCGCACCATCCTCGGCCTGCCGCCGGACTGGTACAAGTCCAGGAGCTACCGGAGCAGGGCGGTCGTCGAGCCGCGCGCCGTGCTCGCCGAGTTCGGCACCGCGATTCCCGACTCCGTGGGCGTGCGGGTCCACGATTCCAACGCCGACATGCGGTACCTGGTGCTGCCCATGCGGCCCGCCGGCACGGAAGGGTGGCCGGCCGAGCGGCTCGCCGGTCTGGTGACCCGCGACTGCATGGTCGGGGTCGCCGTTCCCCGGGCCTAGCGCGCCCGGCGGGTGCCGGCCGTCGCGAGGCCGATGCCGCCGGCGATCAGCAGGATCCCGACGGCGTGGAACGCCCGGAAGCTCTCGCCCAGCAGCCCGACCGCCATCAGGATCCCGAAGACCGGCGTCAGGTAGATCATGTGCCCCGCGGCGGCGGCGCCCACGCGGCGGACGCCCTCCGCGAAGCACCACTGCGCGAGCGCCGACGGGACGAGCGCGATGAACAGCACCGTCGCCACGGTCTCGGGCGTCACCGGCAGCCGGCGCACCCACAGATGCTCGACGGCGTAGAAGGGCAAGGTCTGGAGGCAGCCGAACGCCAGCATCAGGAACACGAAGGTCGTCATCGGCAGTTCCGCGGGCCGGCGGAACAGCAGCACGGCGTAGGTCGCCGAGCAGAACACGCCGAGAAAGACCAGCGGGTCGCCGGCGTTGACCGAGAGCCCGAGAAGAAGTCCGGGGTCGCCGCGCGCCACGATCGTCGCGAGCCCCGCGAGCCCGAGCGCCATGCCCGCCCACTGGCGCGCCGAGACCGCCGCTCCCGCGAAGACCAGGCCCGACAGCAGGATGCAGAGCGGCAGCGAGCCCTGGAGAAGGCTGGCGTTGACCGCCTCGGTGTAGTGCAGCCCGGCGTAGACGAAGACGTTGAACGCGGTCATCTGGAGGGCCGCGAGCAGGTTCAGGCTCCCGAGATGCGCGCGGACGAGCCCGCGCCGGCGCCACGCGTCGCCGAGCGCGAACGGCGCGAACGCCGCCGCCGACAGCAGCAGGCGCCAGAAGGCGAGCGCCATCGGGGGCACGTCCTCGGTCGTCGCCCGCGCCACCGCGGTGTTGGACGCCCAGAACAGCGCGACCAGCGCGAGCAGGACGAAGGCGAGCGCGCGGCCTTCGGCCGGAGGCGGCGGGCCGGCGGTCACGGCGCCGCGGCGGCGGACCGGCGCGGTTCCGGTGACGCGGCCCCGGAAACGCGGTATGGGTGCGCCCGTCGGCCCTCCGGGGCGGCTCCGGGAGCGGAACCATGACCACGATCGACGCCGGCCTCCCGGTCTCGCCCGACGAGATCGAGGAGACCTTCATCCGCGCCGGCGGCCCCGGCGGGCAGAACGTCGACAAGGTCTCGACGGCGGTGCAGCTGCGCTTCAACGTGCGCCGCTCGCCGTCGCTCACCGGCGAGCAGAAGCGGCGGCTCGAGCGTCTCGCCGGTCCGCGGCTGACCCGCGGCGGCGACATCGTCATCACGGCGTCGCGTCATCGCACCCAGGCGGCCAACCGCAGGGACGCGCGGGCCCGCCTCGCAGGCATGATCGAGCGCGCGCTGCGCCCGCCGGCGCCGCGGAAGCCGACGCGGCCCGGCAAGGCGGCGGCGGCCCGCCGGCGGGCCGACAAGGAGAGGCGGTCGCGCATCAAGAGGCTCCGGAGCGGGACGGTCGGCCCCGGCGACTGATCCGGCCGGGGCTACTCGGCGGCCGCGGGCTGCGCGGAGGCGCCGAGACGCCGGAGTTTCGGGATCACCTCCTCCGCGAACAGGCGAAGGTTCTTCTCGGTCAGTTCGGGCGGCAGCGTGCCGAACTGGAGCATCGGGACGAGGTTGCCGAATCCCATGTCGGCCTGCCACGCCTCGATTCTCTCGACGAGCGTCGAGGGGCTGCCGCAGAGGAACATGCCCTTCTCGATCAGCGAGTCGGCGTCGAGATGGCTCTCGCGCACCCTGTACTTGGACTCCATGACCGCGCGGTAGCTGCGGAGCGACGAGTAGCCGGGCGGCAGCTTGTACTGCGCGGGCGACTTGATGAAGACGTTGAACAGGGCTTCGGCGTGCGGACCGCCCTCGCGCCGCGCGATCTCGTCGGTCTCGGCCACGTAGGCCGGCATCGCCCAGCCGAGCTGCTCCGGCGGGCAGGCGTAGCCGTAGACCTCGCACTGCTCGCGGTAGGCGGCGAGGTTCCGGCGCACCGATTCGACGGGGCTGAAGGTGATCACGAAGGTGTAGCGGCGGTCGGGATGGGCCGCGAACTCGACGGTTTCCGTCGACCCCTGCGAGGGAATCCAGATCGGCGGATGCGGCCGGCTGTAGGGGCGGGGCCAGAGGTTCACGTACTGGAAGTGGTAGTGCTTGCCGTAGAACTCGAACGGCCCCGGTTCCGTCCAGGCGCGGACGATGAGGTCGTGGGCTTCCCGGAACCGTTCGTGGCTGAACCCGGGGTTGGTCATCGAGGCGTGGTACTCGCAGCCGATGCCGCGGACGAAGCCGGCGATGAACCGCCCCTCCATCAGGTTGTCGATCATCGCGAACTCCTCCGCGATGGTCAGGGGGTTGGAGACGATCGGCAGGGCCCGGCCGATGACGCCGATCGAGGCCCGCTTGAGGCGCCGCGACAGGGCGCCGGCGAGGATGTTCGGCGTCGGCATCATCCCGTAGGCCGTCTGGTGGTGCTCGTTCACGCACACGCCGTCGAAGCCGAGGGAGTCGGCGAGCTCGAGCTCGTCGAGATACCGGTGGTAGAGCCGGGCGCCCTTCCGCGGGTCGTAGAGCGCGTTGGGAAGATCGATCCACGCCGACTTGTGGCTCGAGAGAAAGTCCGGATCGATCGCGCTGTAGGGCATGAGGTGGAAGAAGTGGAACTTCACGGCGCGATCTCCCCGGCATGGGCGGCGACGGCGGCGACGAACTCGTCGGGCTTCTCCTGGTGCGGCAGATGTCCGCATTCGGGGAGCACCGAGAGCGCGGCGCCGGGAATCATCCTCTGCATGGCCTCGCCGTAGGCGACGGGGAAGATCCGGTCGTCGGCGCCCCACAGGACGAGCGTCGGGACCGGGACGCGGTGCAGCCATTTCTGGAGTTCGGGATTGTAGAAGCGCGGATGCCAGGCGAGCTTCGCCGTCGCGAAGTGGTTGCGAAGCGCGATCTCGCTTTCCTCCTCGTCCGCCCGTTCGGCGGCCGCGAGCCGCGCCTCGGCCAGCGACGGGTCGAAGAACGTGTTGCGGGCGCGCTCGGCGTCGTCCCAGAGAAAGATGTCCCCCTTGGGCACGCCCTCGAGATGGATGCCCGCCGCCGACACCAGGGTCAGCGTCGCGAGGCGGGCGGAAGACCGCACCGCGATCTCGAGCGCGAGCCAGCCGCCGAGCGAGTTGCCCACGAGATGGAGCCGGTCCTCCCCGAGCTCCTCGAGAAAATCCAGGTAGAAGTAGGCAAGGTCGCCCATGCCGTCGAGCCAGCCGGGCGTGTCGGACCGGCCGAACCCCGGATGGCTCGGGACGTAGAGGCGGTAGCGCTCCGCGAGGCGCTCCATGTACGGCATCCACCGCGACGCGCCGCCGGCGCCGTGCAGGAACAGGAGCGGCGGCCCGTCGCCCGCCGACAGGATCTCGATCCCGCAGCCGGCCACGGTCATGCGTTCGGACCTGTGGGAGGTCATGTCGCGGCGCCTTCCGGATCCATGGGTTCCGTCATAGCAAAGCGCGCGCCGGAATGCATCACGGGTCCGCGCGGCCTACCGGACGAGCGCCACGAGATCGACCGGGTCGTCGAGGCCCTCGACGCGCCGCCCGGGCAGCGTCTCGCGCTCCCCGTCCGGGGGCCGGTAGCCCTGCGCGCGGGCGGTCTCGTAGGTCTCGCGGGTGGTGAGCCCCCGGCACCGCTCGGTCTTGGTCGCCTTCTCGAGCTTGGCCGCGAGGTTCACCGCGTCGCCGATGACCGTGTACTCGAGCCGGTTCTCGTCGCCGACCGCGCCGAACACGACGCGGCCCGCGGCGGTCGCGGCGCCGACGCGGAGTTCCGGCTCGCCGCGGGCCGCGCGTTCGGCGTTCCATCCCGCGGCCTCGGCCGCGACCGCGTCGACGGCGCGGCAGGCGTCGGCGGCGCAGGTGCCGCTCGGCAGCGCCGCCCCGAACGTGGCCATGATCCCGTCGCCCATGAACTTGTCGATCGCGCCGCCGTGGCGCTGCAGGACCGGCACCATCCGCCGCTGGTACTCCGTCAGCATGGCGATGATCCGGTCGGGCTCGTGGGTGTGCGAGAAGTCCGTGAACCCGCGGATGTCGCAGAACAGAACGGCCGCGTCGCGGACCTGCCCCGACCCCGCCGACACCGCCTCCTCCGACGCCGTGATCCGCTCGGCGATCTCGGGCGAGAAGAAGCGCGAGAGATCCCGCGCCGCCTGGCCCTCGGCGACCGAGCGCACCAGCAGGCCGCGGGCGCGGCCGATGGCGACCGCGAGAATCGCCGTGACGACGAGAATCGAGATCACCTTGTCGAACTCGGCGCCGATCAGGATCGAGTTGCTGGTCATGTACTGGACGTAGTCCCGGGTCACCATGCCGCCGGCGTTGGCGGTCGCGGCGTACCAGGCGAAGCCGCACCAGCCGGCGGCGGCGAACAGCCCCGCGGCGACGACGTAGCGCGCCTCGAAGCGCAGCGCGCGCAGCGCGATGAAGATGAACACGTAGAGCAGCGTCGGCGACTTGAGATAGAAGGCCGGCGGCTGCATGTACTGCAGATGGAAGCTCCAGATCAGGCCGAGCAGAAGGCCCATGTCGAAGATCACCGACAGGTACAGCACGGTGGCGCCGATCCGCCCGCGGTGGGCGAGGACGAGCCGGACCACGGTGAAGACGAGATAGGTTCCGAGCGCCCACGGCACGGGGGCGAACTCGGCCTCGTCGGCGAAGGTCTTCGGCGACAGCGCGTAGAGCGTGCCGAACGCCGCGACCACGGCGAGCTGGAACCAGCCGATCAGGCGCTCGCTGGCGTCCTGCTGCGCGGCGATCGCCGCCTGCACGCGCGCCGGCAGCTCGGCGCGGCCGGGGAACAGGCCCCGCAGGAGCGCCGCGAGGCGGCCGGGGGAGGGCATCGCCGGGGCCTCAGCGCTTCTCGAGCCAGAGCCCGGTCTCGAGGGCCCCGGGCACGATCGGCAGCCGGGACGCGGCGCAGCGCGCGAAGTCGTCGGCCATCCGCGTCGTGACGTAGCGGCTGGAGAACGCGAGGGCGGCGGCGTTGCCGGAAAGCAGCGCGGCGACCCCGAGCTGCTCGTTGTAGGCGCGCCAGGCCCATTTCCGCGGGTAGCCGTCGGGAAGCAGGATGTCGTGGAAATGCACGGCGACGCCGGCGGGAAGCGCGGGCCAGATGCGGTTGAGGACATGGTCGACGTCGCTGCCGGGCATGAGCACGTGGCTCGAGTCGACCGACAGGATGTCGCCGGAGCCGAGCTCCGCGAACGGCGCGTCCCCGGCGCGCTGCAAGGGGATCCGCAGCTGCTCGACCCCGAGGCCGGAAAGGTCCGCCCGCGGCTCCGGGTCGATCGCCGTGATCCGCGTGCCGAGGCCGCCGTCGGCGGCCGCCCGCGCGAGAAAACGGGTCGAGTGTCCGGAACCGATCTCGACGATCCGCGCCGGCCGGCGGGCGCGGACCATGGCGTAGCAGGCGGCGGCGTCGAGCCGCGGAAACCAGCCCTGCTCCCATCTCGGCTGCGGAGGGGGCTCCAGCCCGATCGCCTCGAGCGCCGTGGCGCAGGCGTCGATGTCGGCGAGCGTCCGCGCGAAACGCCCGCGGGCGTCGGCGAACAGCCCCTCGATCCCGGGATAGCGTTGCGGGGCCTCGGCCTCGGCGGCGTGGCGGTGGGGGATGAACCAGCCGAGCCGCGCCAGCCCGAGAACCGTCGCGAGGCCCATGCGGAGCCTGCGCAGCCGGACGGCCGGCCCCGGGCGCGCCGCCGTCACGGCGCGAGCGTCAGGCCCTCGCGCGCCACCACGGCGCCGGGGAAGGCCTGCGCCGCCTCCTCGGCGATGCGGTCGAGATCGGCGTCGGCGCGCTCGGGCAGATGGTGGAAGATCGCGAGCCTTTCCGCGCCGGCCCGCCGGCACAGCCGCACGCCCTCCTGCCAGGTGGAGTGGCCCCAGCCGGCGTGGCGCGGATGCTCGTCGTCGACGAACATGGCGTCGTAGATCACGAGGCCGGCTCCCTCGATCAGGGCGAGCACGTTCTCGTCCGGCCTTCCGGGGTCGTGCTCGGTGTCGGTCACGTAGCAGACCGACCGGCCGCCGTACTCGACGCGGTAGCCGGTGGCGTTCTGGGGGTGGTTGAGCGGCGCGGTGCGGATCGCGACGCCGGGCAGGGGGGTCAGGACGTCGCCGGCCGCGAAGTCCCGGAAGTCGATCTCGCCGCCGAGCATCTCGAGCGAGAGCGGGAAGATCGGCGGACTCATCAGGTGCCGCACCGCCCCCTCGGTGGTGGCGCCGCCGCCGAGATGGCCCGACCAGATCCTCGTCCGGCGGCCGGGCAGATGGATCGGGCGGAAGAACGGCAGCCCCTCGACGTGGTCGAGATGGGTGTGGGTCAGGAACAGGTCGATGTCCGCGGCGCCGCTCGCGGCCAGCCGCTCGCCGAGTTTCCGGATCCCGGTGCCGGCGTCGAACACCAGCGGATGCGGGCCGCAATGGACGGCGACGCACGAGGTGTTGCCGCCGTAGGCCACCGTTTCCGGCCCCGGGCAGGCGATGGATCCGCGGACGCCCCAGAACCGGACGAGAAAGTCGCTTTCCGTCATCCTTCGCCAGATCCGTTCGCCGTCCGGGGGAGCGCAGTATAGCGGATTTCCGCCGCGGGCGGCATCGCGGTCAGGGCACGAGTCTGTAGCCGCCGCGGTCGGAGCGCAGGATCCCCGGCCGCGAGGGGTCGGGCTCGATCTTCCGGCGCAGCCTGTAGACGTGGGTCTCGAGGGTGTGCGTGGTCACGCCGGGATCGTATCCCCACACCTCGTCCAGAAGCTCCTCGCGCCCGACCGCCCGGTCCCCGGCCTGCAGGAGATGGCGGAGAATGGCCGATTCCATCTCGGTGAGGGGAACGGTCCCGCCGCCGCCGAGGTCCGCGAGCGTCCTCGCCGCGGGACGGAACGACCACGGGCCGACGACGAAGACGGGGTCCGCGTCGTGCCGGCCGAGATGCGCCCGGACCCTGTCCAGAAGCTCGCCGATGCGGAACGGCTTGGCGAGGCGGTCGCTGGCGCCGAAGTCCGGGACCGGGCCGCCGTCACCGGCCTCCAGCATGATGATCGGGCACCTGCCGCCCTCGAGCCGGATCCGGCGGCAGACCTCCCGCCCGTCGATCCCGGCGAGTCCCGCGTCGAGAATCGCGAGGTCGGGCTCCGCGGCGCGGCACGCGGCGAGCGCCGCGGTTCCGGTGCCGGCCTCCTCGACGGCGAATTCCCCGCGCAGCTGCTCGCCGACGGCGCCGCGGAACAGGTCGTCGCCGTCGGCGAGGAGAATCCTCGCGCCGCCGGGCGGGAGGCGGCTTTCGTCCTTCTGCATTCCCGACGCTCCCGGTTCGCCGCCCAGCATCCGCGGGTGCTACCCTGCAGGCAAGTCCCGGAGATGCAAGGTCGGCCGGTTCGCCGCCGGGAGAGCGGGGGAACGCGATGGAACTCGTGGTTTCGGGGGCCGGCGCGACGTGGGGGGACCGCCGCTACGCCTGCGCGGTCGGCCGCGCCGGAATCCGGCGGCGGAAGAGGGAAGGCGACGGAGCGACCCCCGAGGGCGAGATGCGCCTGGCGGAGGTCTTCTACCGGCCCGACAGGGTCCGGCGTCCGGTCACGGCGCTTCCGGTCTCGCCGCTCGGGCCGCGCTTCGGGTGGTGCGACGATCCGGAACACGGTGACTACAACCGCCGCGTCGTCCTGCCGCATCCCGCGCGGTGCGAGCGCCTGTGGCGGGACGACGGGCTCTACGACGTCGTGGTCGCCACCGACCACAACCGCGACCCGGTCGTGCCGGGCGCGGGCAGCGCCGTCTTCGTCCACGTCGCCGGGAACGGGTATCCGCCGACGGAAGGGTGCGTGGCGCTCGCCGAGAGCGACCTCAGGGAGGTTCTCTCGGGATGGCGCCCCGGGGACAGGGTCGTCGCGGTGGCGGAACCGGACGCCGGGCCCTGACGCCGGACGCGGTCCCGTCCGGCCCGCGCGGACCGGGACGTTTCCCGGCGGTTGCGCGCGGCCTTCTTGACGCGACGGCGGCCGCGTATCGACAATGGGCGGGCACCCCGCCATGCGGACCGCGCCGGCGGGCGGCGACGCGCCCGGCGTCCCGCCGGGGCCGGCGGGGAAGGCGGGGGCGCGGGTGAAGGGAGCACGGGAATGAACAGGGATCTGCACCAGTTTCTCGCGGAAATCCGCCAGCGCGGACCGGAGCGTTTCGCGACCGTCTCGCGGCTCGTGGACACGGTCTACGAGCCGTGCGTCATCCAGCAGAAATTCGCGGCCCGCGACCGGTATCCGGTGATCCGCTTCGAGAACGTCGCCGGTTCGGACATGCCGCTCGTGACCAACCTGTTCGGCAGCTACGAGCTTCTCGGCCTCGCGCTCGGCGTCGATCCCGACGAGCCGAAGAGCGCGATTCTCGACACGTTCCGCAAGCGCGCCGCCAGCCCGCTCGATCCGGTGGCCGTCGGCCGCGCCGACGCGCCGGTCCGGCAGGTCGTGTTCGAGGGCGACGACGTCGACGTCGGCCGGCTCCCGGTGGTCACGCATGCGCAGAAGAACTCCGGCAGGTACATCTCGATCGGCGTGCTCGTGGTCCGCGACCCCGAGACCGGCGTGCTCAACGCCGGGGTCTACCGCCACGAGATCAAGGGCCCCCGGGAGATCGCCTGCATGTTCAACCCCGCCCACCACGCCGGCTACATCTACCGGAAGTACAGGGAGCTCGGGAAACCGATGGAGGCGGCGCTGTTCATCGGGCACCACCCGGCCGTCGTTCTCGGCGCGCTGTCGAAGCAGTCGATCGACAGCGACGAGTACGGGGTCATGGGCGCGCTTCTCGGCGAGGCCCTCGAGGTCGTCGACGGCGAGTCCGTCGACATCCCGGTTCCGGCATGGGCCGAGATCGCGATCGAGGGCGTGCTCGATCCCGCGCGCGAGACCAGCGACGGACCGTTCTCGGAATACACGGGATTCTACGGGCCCAGGAAGGATCCCGTCGGCCTCATGCAGGTGCGCGCCGTGACCATGCGCAGGGACGCGGTCTACCACGACCTCGACCCCTCGCACCGGGAGCACAACCTCGCCGGCGTGCTGAGCCACGAGAGCACGGTCTACGATTCGGTGGCCAAGCTGGTGCCGTCGGTGACCGCCGTGCACCTGCCGCCCTGCGGCACCTGCATCTTCACGGCGTTCGTCGCGATCCGCAAGCGCGTCCAGGGCGAGGGCAAGTCGGCCGGCCTGGCCGCGGTCGCCGCCGAGCCCAACCTGAAGATCGCCGTCGTCGTCGACGAGGACGTCGACATCTACGACGAGCGGGAGATGTGGTGGGCGATCTCGACCCATCTGCAGGCCGACCGCGGCCTGGCGACGATACCCCACGCCATGGGCGCCCACCTCGACCCGTCGGCCTACGGCGAGGTGCGCGCCGAGAAGGGGCCGATGCAGACCAAGCTGATCATCGACGCCACGCGCCCGGCGACGCTGCCGTTCGCCGAACGCATTCGCCCGCCCCGCGAGGCGTGGGAGAGGATCCGCCTGGAGGACTACGTCGACGGGCTCGCCTGACCGCGCGGGCCCGGCGGCGTCAGGAAAGGCTCCCGGAAACCTCCCGGACGATCCTCTCGACCGAGGGCAGGGCGGCGTCCTCGAGACCGGGCGCCGCCGGAAGCGGCACGTGCGGCGTCGTGACGCGAAGCGCCGGCGCGTCGAGATCCCAGAACGCCTCCTCCAGCACGATCGACGCGATCTCGGCGCCCCAGCCGCAGAGGCGGGGGTTCTCCTCGACCGTCACCAGCCGTCCGCTGCGCGCGACCTCGCAGAGCACCGTCCGCGTGTCGAGCGGCACCAGCGACCGCAGGTCGACGACCGAGGCCTCGATGCCGTGCGCCGAGGACAGTTCCTCGGCGGCCGCGAGCGCCCGCGGAACCATCGCCGCGAGGGCGCAGATCGCGACATCGCCGCCGGTGCGCAGGATCTTCGCGGTCCCCAGGGCGTCGACGTGCTCGCCTTCGGGAACCTCGCCCGAGGTTCCGTAGAGCGCCTTGTGCTCGAAGAAGATCACCGGATCCGGATCGCGGATCGCCGCCGCGAGCAGGCCCATCACGTCGGCCGGCGTGGACGGGGCGACCACCTTGAGGCCCGGAACCATCATCGCCCAGTTCTCGACCGACTGGGAATGCTGCGCGCCGAAGCGGCCGCCGCCGCCGTTGGCGGTGCGCACGACCAGGGGAAGCGCCACCTGGCCGCCCGTCATGTAGCGGGTCTTCGCGATCTCGTTGGCCACGAGATCCCAGCACACGGCGAGAAAGTCCGAGAACATGATCTCGGCGACCGGCCGCAGGCCGGTCATGGCGGCGCCCATCGCGGCGCCGAGTATGGCCTGTTCGGAGATCGGCGTGTCGCGCACCCGCGTCGGCCCGAACTCGTCCAGCAGGCCCTCGGTGGCCTTGAAGACGCCGCCGGCGGCGCCGACGTCCTCGCCGAGGAACACGACGCTGTCGTCGCGCCGCATCTCCTGGGCGATCGCGGCCGAAACCGCGGCGCGGTAGATCAGTTCCGCCATGCGGACCCCCCGTCGGCCCACACGTCCGTCCCGACGGCGTGCTCGCCCGGCGGCGGCGAGGCCTCGGCGGCGCGCGTGGCGCGGTCGACCTCCTCGCGCACCCGTTCCTCGACGGCGTCCGCGGTCTCCCCGGAGACGCCGAATTCCGCGAGCCGTTCCCTGTAGCGTTTCAGGGGATCCTTCTCGAGCCAGGCCTCGAGCTCCCCGGGCGGGCGGTAGGTCGCCGGATCGCTGCGGCTGTGGCCCGAGTGGCGGTAGGTCAGGCACTCGACCAGCGACGGGCCGTCGCCGCGGCGCGCCTTGTCGAAGGCGGCTCCGGCCGTGCGGTAGACGACGTCCGCGTCGTTGCCGTCGACGACGATTCGCTCCAGGCCGTAGGACGCGGCGCGGTCGGCCGCGGGGCTGTCGACCGCCGTGACGTCGGCGATCGGCGTGTATTCCATGTAGAGGTTGTTCTCGCAGACGAAGACGACCGGCAGCTTCCACACCGCCGCGAGATTGAGGGCCTCGTGGAAGGCGCCGATGTTGGTGGTCCCGTCGCCGAAGAAGCAGGCCGAGACCTGGCCGGTGCCGCGGTACTGGGCGGTCCACGCGGCGCCCATCGCGATCGGGAGGTGGGCGCCGATGATCGCGTAGGAGCCCATGGCCCCGTGCTCGACCGAGGTGAGGTGCATGGAGCCGCCCTTGCCCTGCAGAAGCCCGCATTCACGGCCCATGAGCTCGCCGAGGATGCCCTCCATCGGGGCGCCGCGCGCGAGCGTGTGGTGATGGCCGCGATAGGTGCAGAACGTCCAGTCGTCCGGCCGCATCGCCGTCGCGAAACCCGCCGCCACGGCCTCGTGGCCGAGCGCCAGATGGCTGGTGCCGCCGATCAGGTTCCGCAGGTAGAGATCGTGGGCCCGCTGCTCGAGATGGCGGATCTCGAGCTGGGACCGCCACAGCGCGAGACGGGTCGGCTCGCCGAGGTCGTCGTTGACCGCCCGTTTCCCGGCGCCCCGCCGCTTCGGGGCGGCGGTCCCGCGCCGTCCGCCCCCGCTTCGCGCGGTCCGTGCCAAGGCCCGCCCCCGCCGCCGGTCAGTAGGGGTTGGCGATCGGCAGGTCTTCGGCCGGGTAGAGGCTGATGACCTGGGGCCCGTCGGGGGTCACGATCATCTCCTCCTCGATGCGGGCCGCCGAGAAGCCGTCGCTGGCGGGGCAGTAGGTCTCGAGCGCGAACACCATGCCGGCCCTGATCTCCTTCGGGTCGTCGAGGGAGCACAGCCGCGAGATGATCGGCCGTTCGTGAAGCGCGACGCCGAGGCCGTGCCCGAACTGGAGCGCAAAGGCCTCCATCTCGTTGGCGAAGCCGAACTCCCCGGCCTTCGGCCAGACCGACGCGATCTCCGCGGTCGACACGCCGGGGCGGACCAGCTCGATCGCCGCGTCGAGCCATTCCCGGCACTGCTTGTAGGCGTCCTCCTGGGCGGGCGTGGAGCGGCCGACGTTGAAGGTCCGGTAGTAGCAGGTGCGGTAGCCGGAGTAGGAGTGCAGGATGTCGAAGAAGGCCTGGTCGCCGGGGCGCACGATGCGGTCCGTGAAGTTGTGCGGATGGGGGCAGCACCGCTCCCCGGAGATCGCGTTGATGGCCTCGACGTCGTCGGATCCCATCTCGTAGAGCATCCGGTTGGCCCGGGCGACGATGTCGTTCTCGCGGACGCCCGGCTTCAGCTCCTCGCCGATCATCTGGTAGACGGCGTCGACCATGGCCGAGGCCTGGTTGAGAAGCGTGATCTCGTCGATGTTCTTGATCTCGCGGGCGTCGAGCATCACCTGCTGGCCGTCGACCACGGTCAGGCCCTCGTCCTGCAGGGCGAGCATCATCGGAGGCTCGCAGAAATCCACGCCCACGGGCATGCCGCCGACGCCGGCGTCGGCGAGCATGGCCCGGATCTCGGCCGCCGCGCGCCGCATCAGGCCGGCGTCCGGCGGCACCGTGCCGCGCAGCCCCAGCATGCCCGCGTGGCAGTGGTCGTCGGGCAGCCACGGCGCGTGCAGGCGGTGATGGGCGGCCGCCGACCCGAAGTCCCACAGATGCGGTTCGCCGTCCCCGGCAAGCAGCGCGTAGCGGCACATCTTGTCGCGCGACCATTCGCCGATGACGGTCGAGGTGATGTAGCGGATGTTGTTGTTGTCGAAGCAGAGAAGCGATCCGAGGTCGGAATCGCGAAGCGCCTGGCGCGCCCGCGCCAGGCGGTAGCGGTGGAGCCGGCCGAAATCGACGCGCCGCTCGAAATCGACCCCGGAATGGCCGGGGGCGGGGATGGCGCGATCCCAGCTGTAGCAGGGATCGAGATCGCCGGGCGTTCCGGCGACGGCGTCTTCCGTGGAATCCCGTGGCATTCCTGTCTCCCCCAGGCCGCCGGTTCCCGAAGAGTCTAGCGGCCCGGCTCCCGGGTGTCACACGGCCGCGGTCACGGCGCGCAGTCCGGGGGCCGGCGATGCCCGGTCGCCCGTTCGTAGGCGTGGGCGAGCCGCAGCACGGCGGCGTCGGCGTAGGGCCGGCCGAGAAAGGTGACGCCCGCCGGCAGCCCGTCGGACGTGAAGCCCGCGGGCACCACCACCGACGGCACGAACACGAGGAAGGTGTTGAGGTGCGGGGCGCCCTTCTGGTCGACCCAGGGCGGGTTGACGCCGTCCTCGATCAGGGTCGGCTGGTGCTCGACGGCCTTGTGCGCGACGGCGTCGAGCCGGTGTTCCGCCATCGCCGCCAGCAGGGCGGTCATGAGTTCCTCGCGCGCCTTGAGGTGGCGGCGGTAGTCGGCGGGGGAGGCGCGGTTTTCCCAGCGGCGCCCGACGCCGTGGAAGGTCTCGCCGTAGAGCGGCGAGGCCATGATCTCCTCGCGGGACGAGAAGGGGCAGGCGGCGCTTCCGGCGGCGTAGAGCCGGAAGGCCTCGTCCTCGGCCTCGACGTCGCTCGCGCGCTCGGCGAGCAGACCGTTCAGGCCGGGAACGGAGACGGGGTCGACGAGTTCGGCGCCGGCGGCGGCGAGTTCGCCGACCGCCCGCGAGAACACGGCGTCGACCTTGGCGAAATCCTCCGATTCCGGTTCGCTGGCGTAGCCCATCGGCTCGCGGAGAATCCCGATGCGCGCGCCTTCCAGCGCGCCGTCGTCGAGCTCCTTCGCGTAGCTTGCCGGGGCCCTCCCGAAACCGCGCCCGGTGAGCGGGTCGTCCGGGTCGAAGCCGACCATGCAGTCGAGAAGCCGCGCCAGATCCTCGACCCGGCGCGCCATCGGGCCGAGCGAGCCGTGGACGGACGGCCATCCCGCGTAGACGCCGCCGCGGCTGACGAGCCCCGCGGTCGGCCGCATCCCGGCGATGCCGTTCCAGGCCGACGGCCGCCGGATCGACGCGAAGCCCTCCTGCCCGATCGCCGCGGCGGCGAGATTGGCGGACGTCGCGGCGGCCGACCCGCCCGACGAGCCGCCGGCGGTCCGCTCGAGGTCGTAGACATTGCGCGTGGAGCCGAAGAGCGAGCCGTGCGTGTCGCCCGCTCCCATCTCCCCGAGCGTCGCCTTGCCGAGGAAGACCGCGCCGGCCTGCCGGAGCCTGGCCGCGGCGAAACAGTCCCGTCCCGGCACGTGGGCGCGGAACAGCACGGAGCCCATGGTCGTCGGCATGCCCAGAACGTCTCCCTGGTCCTTCATGACGATCGGAACGCCGTGAAGGGGGCCGACGGGGCCGGACGCGGCGAAGGCCGCGTCGAGCCGGTCCGCCTCCTCGAGCGCCAGCGGGCTGGTGCAGACGATCGAGTTGATCCGCGGGCCGTTGCGGTCGTAGGCCTCGATCCGCTCGAGATAGGACTCCACGAGTCCCCGGGCGGTCAGGGCGCCGTCGGCGTAGGCCGCGTGGATGGCGGCGACGGTGGTTTCGGCCAGCGTGAAGCCGTCGGACGTCGTTTCGGTCAACGGCTCTCTCCCAGCGGGCGTCCCGGAGGCCCATGGTGACCGGAACGGAACGCCGAGTCGAGGGACCGCCGGGTCGCGTCGCCGCCGCGGCGTCCGCGAGCGTCCCGTCGGGATCGCGGTTTCGGGGCGTTTCCGGCCCGTCGGTCGAAGTCCGGTCGAACCGTTTCGCGTCATGCCCGGAACGGAACCCGGCGCGACCCGTCCGCAACCGGCCCGCGCGCCGGCTTGCCCGGGCCGCGGACCGCACTATCTTCCGGGCATGAGCGCCATGGACGCCCGGCTGGCCGGAGTGCGGGCCCGGATCGCCGAAGCCGCCCGGAGCGCGGGCCGCGACCCCGGGGACGTCGCGCTGATCGCGGTCTCGAAGGCGCATCCGGCGGCCAGCGCCGAAGCCGCGCTTGCCGCCGGGCACCGCGTGTTCGGCGAGAACCGCGTGCAGGAGGCGGCGGCGAAATGGCCCGCTCTCAAGGCGCGGTTTCCCGATGCGGCGCTGCATCTGATCGGCTCCCTCCAGACCAACAAGGCCGCCGACGCCGCGGCTCTGTTCGACGTCATCCAGACCCTCGACCGCGAGCGGCTCGCGCGGGCGCTGGCGAAGGAGTTCGAGAGGCGGGAGCGGCGGCCGGAACTGTTCGTCCAGGTCAACACCGGCGAGGAGGCGCAGAAGGCGGGCGTGTCCCCGGACCGCGCCGACGGCTTCGTCTCCCTTTGCCGCGAGGCGCACGGCCTCGAGATCGCCGGGCTGATGTGCATCCCGCCCGTGGACGAGGATCCCGCGCCGCATTTCGAGCTGCTCGCGGGAATCGCCGCCCGCAACGGCATCCGGCGGCTGAGCATGGGGATGTCCGCGGACTTCGAGACCGCGATCGGGTGCGGGGCCACCGAGGTTCGCGTCGGAACGGCGGTGTTCGGGCCGCGGCCGGCGGCGTGACCGGTCCCGTCCCTGTCGCCAGGCGTCGACCGGGACCGTGCCCTCTTCCCGCCGGCGGGCCTCCAGGATCCGCCACGCGCCCCGGATCTCGCCCCGGCGGCGACGACGTCCGTCCCGGATTCCCGGAAGAGCCTGACCGGACCTCCGGGCGCGGCCTTGAGGCTGCCCGCGAAGGTTCCGACCCCGGCGACCGCGAGCGGCCGGACCGGCGTCCGCACCCGCTGGCCGTTCCGGCAGTCCCGCGCGGGCGGCTCGGCGTTGTCGGCGCACCACCGGATCAGGTCGCGCCCGGCGGCGAAGCCCTTGTCGACGAAACCCCGCGCCACGATGGGATCCATGACGGGCAACGGCGCCTCGCGCACCGCGAAGACCGCTTCATCCTGCGCTGCCGTTCCTCCCGCGGCCCGAAGCCCGACTGCGTGCAGCGGCCGCCCCGCGATCTCTCCGGGCGCGCGGCCGGCGCCGGCCAGCTCCCTCTCGACGCGTTCCTCCGCGGAGAGGACGATCTGCGGGAAAGCGGCGGTCCGCGCGGACCGGGCAACGCCGCGGCGCCGGGTTCAGACCGAGCGCAGGATCATGACGAGGCCCAGCGCCATCAACCCGAACAGAACCCCGCGACGGAACGTCTCGATCGGCATGCGGCGGCGCAGGATCCGCCCGCCGGCCATCCCCGCGAACCCGGCCGCGGTGGCGCCGACGGCGGGCAGGGCCAGTTCCGACACGTCGAAATGCCCGTGATATGCGAGGCCGGCCGACAGGCCGACGGCGGCGGTCAGCGCCATCATGCCCATGGCCTGGGTGAACTCGGTCTTTTCCAGACGGAGCGCCTGGATGTAGAGGGCCGACGGGATGACGAAGACGGCGGTGGCGCCGGTGACGATCCCGGTCGTGGTGCCGACCGCGAAACCGAGCCCCGGCTCGCCCCGGCCGCGGTGGACGAGACCCGATCCGGTGAGGTCGAGAACGCCGTACAGCACCAGCATCGCGCCGAGAAAGCACAGGGTGACCGCGTTTCGCGCGCCGGTGATGACCGCGGTCCCGATCACCGCGAAGACGGCGAGCGTGACGAGCATCGGCCACAGCCGCCGCCAGAGCTTCGCGAGGTGGGGACCGTCCAGCGCCTGCCAGACGTTGGTGACGAACGCCGGGAGCGCGAGAAGCGCCGCGGCCTCGGCCGCCGGCATCCAGATCCCCAGAAGCCCCATCGCCACCGTCGGCAGCCCGAAGCCGATACCGCCCTTGACCGCCCCCGCAATCAGGAAGACCATGCCCGTCGCGGTCGGCTCGATGAGGTCGGGCGGCATGGGGATCTTGTCCCACATCCTTGGCGCGGGCGCGAGTCCCGCGGCGCCCGAGGGCCGACGGAGAGCCCGGTAGCGCGACCGGTCGGAAGGGGGAACGGCGATGAAGCTTGGCCTGACGGTGGGCTATTCGGGAAAGACCTTCGGGGTCGACATGGACGTCGTCCGCGAAGCGGAGGCGCTGGGCTACGATTCGGCCTGGACGTCGGAGGCCTACGGCTCGGACGCCGTCACCCCCTGCGCGTGGATTCTGGCCCGCACGGAGCGACTCAGGGCGGGGACCGCGATCATGCAGATGCCGGCGCGGACGCCGACGATGGCCGCGATGACCGCGATGACCCTGCAGCACCTCTCGGGCGGCCGCTTCATGCTGGGAATCGGGCCCTCCGGCCCGCAGGTCGCGGAGGGGTGGTACGGACAGGCCTACGGCCGCCCCATGGAGAGAACCCGGGAATACGTCGGGATCGTGCGCGCCATCGTCGCCCGCGAGGGGCCGCTGACCCATCGAGGGACGCATTACCGGATTCCCTACGACGGCGACGACGCCACCGGCCTCGGCAAGCCCCTCAAGAGCATCCTGCACGGGGATCCCGGGCTCAGGATCTTCACCGGCACCATCTCGCCGGCCGGAATCCGCACGGCCGCGGAGGTGGCGGACGGGTTCTTTCCGCTGTGGATGGGCCCCGGGAGATCCGACCTGTTCGCGCCCTCGATCGAGGAGGGTCTTGCCGCCGCGGGCAGCGGCAAGACCCGGCGGGATCTGGAGGTCGCGCCGTTCGTCCAGATCCGGGTCGGCGACGATCTCGAGGCCTGCCGCGAGCCGCTCAAGCGGTACGTCGCCCTCTACGTCGGCGGCATGGGCTCGCGCGACCGCAACTTCTACAACAGCTACGTGCGCCGCATGGGCTACGAGGATGCCGCGGCCGCGGTGCAGGACGCGTTCCTCGACGGCCGGCCGGGGGACGCGGCCGCGGCGGTGCCCGACGCGCTCGTGGACGAGATCGCGCTGGTCGGCTCCCGCGCGCGCATCGCCGACCGTCTCGCGGCGTGGAAGGAGGCGGCCGCGCGCGGGGACATCGACGCGATCCTGCTCGGCGGCGCCACCGTCGAGGCGCTGCGGATCGTCGCCGAGGAGGCGCTGTAGCTCCGGGGAAGGGGAACGCGGGGGTGCGTCGGCGCAGGGCCGGATTGCGCGCGGTCGCGGTCGCGGCCGCCGTGCTCGCGGGCCCCGCCGCGCCGTCGCGGGCGGACGGCGCCACGTTCGACACCGAGAGGGCGCGCGTCCGCGTGGAGGCGCTGACCGAGCGGCTGGTCCGGCCCTGGGGCATCGATTTCCTGCCCGGCGGACGCATGATCGTCACCGAGAGGCCCGGCCGCCTCCGGATCGTCGACCGCGCGGGCCGCATCTCCCCGCCCGTCGCCGGCGTGCCCGAGGTTTCCGCCGCCGGGCAGGGCGGACTTCTCGACGTGACGCTCGACCCGGACTTCGCCCGCAACCGCCTGCTCTACCTGTCCTACGCCGAGCCCGGCCCCGGCGGCGCGACCTCCACGGCGGTCGCCCGCGCCGCGCTCGCCGCCGACGGCGCCTCCCTCGACGGCGTGGCGGTGGTGTTCCGCCAGCGTCCGAGACTCGCGGGCAGCCTCCATTACGGCTCGCGCGTGGCGTTCGCCCGGGACGGCGCCATGTTCGTCACCCTCGGCGAGCGGTCGCGGCGGGTCTGGCGGGTGCAGGCCCAGGATCTCGGGTCGCATCTCGGGAAGATCGTGCGGATCCGGCCCGACGGATCCGTGCCGCCGGACAACCCGTTCGTCGGCCGCGCGGGCGCCCTGCCGGAGATCTGGTCCTACGGCCACCGCAACGTGCAGGGCGCGGCGGTTCATCCGGTCACCGGCAGGCTGTGGGCGATCGAGCACGGACCGCGCGGCGGCGACGAGCTCAACGTGGCGAGGCCGGGGCGCAACTACGGCTGGCCTGTGGTCTCGCACGGCGTCGAGTATTCCGGCCTGCCGGTGGGGGACGGCCGGAAGTCGGCGCCGGGGATGGAGGATCCGGTGGCGGTCTGGAGCCCGGTGATCGCGCCCGGCGGCATGGCGTTCTACGACGGCGCGGCCTTTCCGGCATGGCGCGGGAACCTGCTGGTCGCCGGGCTGCGGTCGCGGGCCCTCGTCCGCCTCGAGCTCGACGGCGAGGCCGTGCGCGCCGAGGAGCGGCTTCTGGAGCCGGAGGGCCGGAGGATGCGCGACGTCGCCGTCGGTCCGGACGGTTTCGTCTACGTCCTCACCGACGAGCGCCGGGGCCGGATCCTGCGCCTCTCGCCCGCGCGCTGAGGCCCGGGGTCAGCGCGTTCCGCCCGGGGCCGCGCGCTCCTCGCGGGCGATGAACAGGGTGCTTGCCACGATCAGCGCGGCGCCGGCGACCGTCCAGACCGAGGGGATCTCGGAGAACGCCAGGAAGCCGAGCGCCGCGGCGTAGATCAGCCGTCCGTTCTCCGCCGGCCCGACCGCGTTGGCCTCGCCGACCGAGAACGCGCGCACGAAACCCACCATGGCGCCGGTCGTCAGAACCCCGATGGCGACGAGCAGCAGCCACTCGACGCCGACGGGGTTTTCCCAGCCGAGCCAGGCCGGAACCGAAAACACGGCGACCCCGCAGACATGGTAGTAGAACAGGATGCGGATCGTCGGCTCGGTGCGCGAGAGCACGCGGATCAGCACGTTGGCCGCGGCGAAGGCGAGCGCCGCCCCGAGCGCGGCGAAGGCGGCCGCGTCGACGCCGGCGATCCCCGGGCGCAGCATGACGAGGACGCCGGCGAAACCGGCGACGGTCGCGGCCCAGCGCCGCCCCGCGACGGCTTCGCGGAGCGCGAGGACGGCGATCACCGTGGTGAACAGCGGCTTGGAGAACATCAGCGCCGTGGCGTCGGCGAGCGGCAGGTGGATCACCGAGACGACGACCAGCACCTGGGCCACGAACGCGAAGCCCATGCGCGCGAGGTGCAGGCCGAACCGCCGGGTGCGCATCTGGTCGGGCGTCATGCGCAGGAACAGCGGGGCGAGCACGACGAACCCCGACGCGTAGCGGAAGAACGTGATCTCGAAGGCGTCGAACTTGCGGCCGAGCGCCTTGACGAGGACGTCGGCCACCGCGAGCAGCAGCGCCGCCATCGAGATCCACAGGATGCCGCGGAAGTTCCCCGGCAGCGCGAGCCACGCGCGTTC
Organism: Alphaproteobacteria bacterium; assembly: GCA_965214975.1. Lineage (GTDB taxonomy): Bacteria > Pseudomonadota > Alphaproteobacteria > MPNO01 > UBA830 > JAJEBT01. Next base: position 1,779,810 of record OZ244055.1, on the reverse strand, counting down.
GAGGCGCCCCGGGCCGCGGCGCGCGGCGTCTTCCCCGGAACTCACCTCATGGTCGGCATCGCGAACTCGGCGCCGGTCCGGATGCCCGCCGGCCAGCGCGACGTCACCGCCTTCTGGCGGGTGTAGAAGCGCACCCCTTCGGGGCCGTGCACGTGCATGTCGCCGAACAGCGAACCCTTCCAGCCGCCGAAGGAATGGAACGCCATCGGCACCGGGATCGGGACGTTGACGCCGATCATTCCCGCCTGGGCCCGGTGGGCGAACTCGCGCGCGGCCTCGCCGTCGCGGGTGAAGATCGCGGCGCCGTTGCCGAACTCGCTGGCGTCGACGAGATCGAGCGCCTCGGCGAAACCGCCCGCGCGGACGACGCAGAGCACGGGCCCGAAGATCTCTTCCCTGTAGACGCGCATGCCGGCGGTCACGCGGTCGAACAGGCAGCCGCCCATGAAGAAGCCGTTCTCGTAGCCCTGGAGGACGTGCCCGCGCCCGTCGACGACGAGATCCGCGCCTTCCGCCACGCCGCTGTCGACGTAGCCGCGCACCCTGTCCCGGTGCTCGGCGGTGATCAGCGGCCCCATGTCCGCCTCGGGGTCGGTGCCGGGGCCGATCCGGAGCGCTTCCACCTTCGGCTTGAGGCGGGAGACCAGGCCGTCTCCAGCGTCGCCGACGGCGACCGCCACGGACACCGCCATGCAGCGTTCTCCGGCGGAGCCGTAGCCGGCGCCGATCAGGGCGTCCGCGGCCTGGTCGAGATCGGCGTCGGGCATGACGACCATGTGGTTCTTGGCCCCGCCGAGCGCCTGCACGCGCTTGCCGGCGGCGGCGGCGGTCGCGTAGACGCGCCGGGCGACCGGCGTCGAGCCGACGAAACTCGCGGCGGAGACGCCGGGATGGGCGAGAAGCGCCTCCGCCGCGTCGCGGTCGCCGTTGACGACGTTGAGGACGCCGTCCGGCAGCCCGGCCTCCTGCATCAGCTCGGCGAGGCGGAGCGCGCAGGACGGATCCTTCTCCGACGGCTTGAGGACGAAGGCGTTGCCGCAGGCGATGGCCATGGGGAACATCCACATGGGCACCATCGCCGGGAAGTTGAACGGCGTGATGCCGGCGCACACGCCGAGGGGCTGGCGGGTCGTCCAGGCGTCGATGCCGCGACCGGCCTGTTCGGTGAACTCGCCCTTGAGAAGATGCGGGATGCCGCAGGCGAACTCGACGACCTCGAGACCGCGCGCCAGCGAGCCGTGGGCGTCGGACACCACCTTGCCGTGTTCGGAGGAGATGACGGCCGCGAGCGCGTCGGCGTTGCCTTCCACCAGCTCCTTGAACCTGAACATGACGCGGGCGCGGGCGAGCGGCGGGGTCGCGGCCCATTCGGGGAAGGCGCCGCGGGCGGCGTCCACGGCCGCGCCGACCTCGTCGTCCGAGGCCAGCGGCACGCGCGCGGAGACCTCGCCGACGGCGGGATCGTACACGTCGCCGAAGCGGTCCGACGTTCCGCGGCGGTGCCGCCCGCCGATCCAGTGCGTGAGCTCCCTGGTCACAGCCTTCCTCCGGTTTGTCAGCCGTCCGCCGTCCGCGCGAGCCTCCAGCCGGACCCGCGGCCGCCCGGGAAGGCGACCACCCTGTCGTCCCCGACGTCGAGATCCGCGACCGGCTCCGCCTCGCCGCGCTCGAGGGTCACGGCGTCGGCGTTCGGCTCCAGGCCGTAGAACGCGGGCCCGTTGAGCGAGGCGAACGCCTCGAGCCGGTCGAGCGCGTTCTCCTTGTCGAACACCTGCGCGTAGGTCTCGAGAGCCGTCGGGGCGTTGAAGATCCCGGCGCAGCCGCAATGCTTGGCCGCGACCGAATGCGGCGCCGAATCGGTGCCGAGAAAGAACGACGGCTCGCCCGACGCCACGGCCTCGCGGAGCGCCAGCCGATGGCGTTCGCGCTTGGCGACGGGCAGGCAGTACATGTGGTGCCGGAGGCCGCCGGCGAACATCGCGTTGCGGTTGATGACGAGATGGTGCGGCGTCACCGTCGCGCCGACGCGGGGGCCGGCGCCGCGCACGAACGCGACGCCGTCGGCCGTGGTGACGTGCTCGAGGACGATCCGAAGCGCGGGGTGGCGGTCGAGGGTCGGCGCCAGCGTGCGCTCGAGGAACACGGCCTCGCGGTCGAACACGTCCACGTCGGGGTCGGTGACCTCGCCGTGAACGAGAAGCGGCATGTCGATCCGTTCCATGCGCTCGAGAACCGGCTCGATGGCGTCGATGGAGGTGACGCCGCTTTCGGAATTCGTCGTCGCGCCGGCCGGGTAGAGCTTGGCCGCGGCGAACACGCCTTCGGCGTGCCCGCGCGCCAGGTCGTCGGGATCCGTGCGGTCGGTGAGATAGGCCGTCATCAGCGGAACGAAGCGGATCCCGGGCGGAAGCGCGGCGACGACGCGCTCGCGGTAGGAGCGGGCGTCCGCCGCCGTGACCACGGGCGGGTCGAGATTGGGCATGACGACGGCCCGCGCGAAGACGCGGGCGGTGAACGGCAGCACGGCGCGCAGCATGGCGCCGTCGCGGAGGTGGACGTGCCAGTCGTCGGGCCTGCGAAGCGTCAGCGGCATGCCGCTATCCGACCGCCGCCATGCGGTCGAAGGTCTCGCCGTAGGCCGCGCAGACCGCCACGTTCGGGAGTTCCGGAGCGAGCGTGCGGTAGAAGCGGCGCGCCCGGCGGTCGTTCTTGAGCACCGACCAGAACATCCAGCGCCCGCCCGCGTCGCCGGTCCGGCGGGCGAGGCCCCGCACGAGCGCCCGGCCGATGCCCCGGCGGCGCCACGGCCGGTCGACGAAAAGGGCGGAGAGATAGACGCCCCGGGTCGCGGTGCCCGGGTCGTAGCCCCAGAAATAGATGGCGTAGCCCCGCGTCGCGCTCTCGGCCTCGGCCACCAGCGCGCTGAAGGCCGGGTCGTCGCCGAAGCCGTGCTCGAGGAAGGTTTCCGCCGACAGCTCGGCCCCCCGTCCGTCCTCCCCGGGCGGGCCGAAACGCCTGGCCATCTCCGCGACCGCCTCGGCGTCGGCATGGACCGCGGGGCGGACGACGACGTCTGCGGGCATGTCGTTTCCTCGAAACCTGCCGGCGGATGACTCCGCCCCCAGCATAGTACATACAGCGCCATGACCGGAACACGACGCAAGGGGGCCGGAAAAGGCCGCCGCCGGCGCGCGCGGGGGGATGCGGGGCGGCGGCCCCGGCGAGGCCCGCGCGGGCCGCAAGGCGCCGCGCGCTGGCGCCGGAGGGCGGCCGTCGTCCTCCGCTGGACGCTGATCTCCTCGGTCTGGGGCGCCGTCGCGCTCGGCGCGCTCGTCGCCTGGTTCGCCTACGACCTCCCGCGGGTCGAGGATCGCGAGGCGCCGGTCCGGCGGGCCAGCGTCACCCTGACCGACCGCCACGGCGCGCCGGTCCTGACCTACGGGGATTTCTACGCCGAATCCCTGTCGGTCGAGAACGCGCCCGCCGACCTCCGGAACGCGATTCTGGCGATCGAGGACCGCCGGTTCTTCGATCACGGCGGTTTCGACGCGCTCGCGGTGGCGCGGGCGCTCGCGGTCAACCTGTTCGCCGGGAAGGTGCGCCAGGGCGCGAGCACGATCACGCAGCAGCTCGCGAAGAACCTCTTTCTCACGCCCGAGCGCACGGTCCGGCGCAAGGTCCAGGAGCTTCTGCTGGCGTTCTGGCTCGAGGCGAACTTCACCAAGGAGCAGATCTTCGCGCTCTACATGAACCGGGTGTATCTGGGCTCCGGAACCTACGGCGTCGCCGGCGCCGCGCGGCGCTATTTCGGCAAGGCGCCGGGCGAGCTGACGCTGCTCGAGGCGGCGGCGGTCGCCGGCCTTCTCAAGGCGCCGTCGCGGTTCTCGCCGCTGCGCGACAGGGACCGCGCCGAGCGGCGCGCGCGCGTCGTGCTGAAGGCGATGCTGGACGCCGGGTTCATAGACGCGGCGCGCTTCCGCGAGGCCGCCGCCGGCAGGCTGCGCGTCGCGGCCGCGGAATTCCCGTCGGCCGCGGCGCGGTACTTCGCGGACTGGGCGCTGGAGCGGACGGGCGGCTTCGTCGGGCCGGGGCAGGGCGACCTGATCGTCCGGACCACTCTTGACATGCGGCTCCAGCACCTCGCCGAGCGCCGGCTCAGGGAAACGGTCGCCGCGAACCGCGGGAAGCGCGGCGTGACCCAGGGGGCGCTGGTCGCGATGACGACCGACGGCGCGGTGCGCGCCCTCGTCGGGGGCGTCGACTACCGGCGGAGCCAGTTCAACCGCGCCACCGACGCGCTGCGCCAGCCGGGATCGGTGTTCAAGCTGTTCGTCTATCTGGCGGCGCTCGAGAGCGGCCTGCGCCCGGGGGACGGGTTTGTCGACGGACCGCTGGCGATCGGCAAGTGGCGTCCGCGCAACTATCCGGACAGGCACCGGGGAGAGGTCACGCTTCGCGAGGCGTTCGCGCGGTCGATCAACACGGTGGCCGTCCGGGTCTCGGAAAGGGTCGGGCGCCGGCGGGTCATCGAGGCGGCGCGGCGCCTCGGGGTCACGACGCCGCTGAAGGCGCATCCGAGCCTCGCGCTCGGCGCCAGCGAGGTGTCGCTGCTCGAGCTGACGGCCGCCTACGCCGTGATCGCCAACCGCGGTCTCCTGGTCTGGCCGCACGGCATTCTGGAGATCCGGAGGCGCTCGGGCGAGATCCTGTACCGGCGGGAGGCCGACGGCCCGACGAGGGTCGTGAACGGCGGCGCGGCCCGCGACATGGACGGGCTGCTGCGCGCCGCCGTGGCGTCGGGAACAGGGCGCCGCGCCGGCCCCGGCGTTCCGGCGGCGGGCAAGACGGGAACGAGCCAGGACTTTCGGGACGCGTGGTTCGTGGGCTACGTCGAGGGGCTGGTCGCCGGGGTGTGGGTCGGAAACGACGACGGAAGGCCGATGAGGCGCGTCACCGGCGGCAACCTTCCGGCGCCGCTGTGGCGGGGGTTCGTGAGGGACGCGCTCGGTCCGGGCGGCTGACGTCCGCGCTCCGGCCTACCGCGGCCACGTGACGATGCGGTCCTCGGGGTCGAGGCCCCGCGACTCGCGCACGACGCGGCGGCGCACGGAGATTCCGGCCTCGTGCACGGTGGCGGGGTCGCCCGAGACCAGCGGATGCCACCAGGGGAGTTCCCTGTTCTCTCCGAGCAGGCGGTAGGCGCAGGTCGACGGCAGCCATCCGCCGCTTCGCGCGACTTCGGGCGTCACCCGCATGCAGGCGGGCTCGCGTTCGCGGCGCCTCGCGTAGTCGGTGCACCTGCAGGCGTCGAGGTCGAGCAGGCGGCAGGCGATGTCGGTGTAGGAGATCTCGCCGGTGTCGACGTCCTCGAGCTTGAGCAGGCAGCAGCGGCCGCAGCCGTCGCACAGCGATTCCCACTCCTCGGCGGTCATGTCCTCGAGCGCCTTGGTCTTCCAGAACGGCGCGTCCGCGGACACGGCTCAGCCCTGCACGTGGCGGGCGAGGGACGCGACGATCCTCTCGGGCGGCGTCGCGTGCGAGAAATGCGTGACGTAGCGGCCTTCGGGATCCATCAGGAAGATGATCGAGCTGTGGTCCATCAGGTAGTCGTTCGCGCTGCCGTCTCCGGCCGACTTCCCGAAATACACCCGGTAGGCCCGCGCCGCGGCGGCGATCCGCTCGGGCGTGCCGGTGAGTCCGACCAGGCGGGGGTGGAAGCTCGCGACGTATTCCCGGAGCCGGTCGGAGGTGTCGCGCTCGGGGTCGACGGTGATGAAGATCGGCGTGATTCGCCGCTGCCGCGCCGGCTCGAGGCGGTCGAGCGCGGCGATCATGATCTGGAGCGCGGTTGGGCAGATGTCGGGGCAGAACGTGTAGCCGAAATAGACCAGCATGTAGCGGCCCCGGAAGTCGGTGTCGCGACGCGGGCGGTCCTGCTGGTCGACCAGCGCGAACGGGCCGCCGATCTGCGCGAGGCCTCCCTTGCCGGTGCCGTAGAGCGCGTAGACCAGGCCCCCGACGAGCGCGGCGGCCGCGACGCAGACGGCGGCGATGACGAGGGCGGATCTTCCCACTCCGGAATCTTTCGCGAGCGATTCGGGGCGGCGGTCGGGCAGGGGCCGGAGCGCCGCCGCTGGTTTCCGCAGGCAAGCATCTTTGCCCGGCGATTGCAAGGGCTTGCCGGTTCGGGACGGAGCGGGCGCCGGCTCCCGTTCCGCGAACTTTTTTGCGGAACGGGCTGGATTTTCCGGAAAAAGCTGTTATCTTTGCGCTTGTCCCAAGACATCACAGCGGAAATCCGTCACAGGTGCCGTGCCGCCCCCGAAAGCGCGGAGCGGCGCCTTGCAGGATCAGGTATTGGAAAATGAGCGAGAAACCGCGCGGCACCCTTCGCATTGCCCGGCTGTTCAACCACGGGCCGTCGCCGTTCCGCACCTGCCAGTGGCCGTACGGCGAGCCCGGTGCGGACGACTTCCACTTCTGCGGCGAGCCGACTCACGAGAGCTATTCCTACTGCCTCAAGCACGTGGAAATGGCCTACCGCGAGCCCGAACCGCGCCGCAGGGTGGCCTGACCCCTCCCGAACCGGCCCCCGGAGCCGGTTCCGGCTTCGGGGGCTCGCAGGAGACCGCGCCGCCTCCGGCCTTGCGCCCGGCTTGACGGCCGGGCCGCAGCGTCGGCGGAAGACGCCGTCGACGGACTTCCGGTCCGGGCGGCTCGCGAAAGACCCGAACGGCGTCGCGCCGCCGGGAAAGCCCCCTCGGGCCGACGGGAAGTTTCCTTTCCCCGTCGACGGGGACGCGTCGGCGTTCCGTTTCCCTCCCGGGATGTTCCCGGGTTCCTGCGCCATGAGCGCGGAAACGGCCAGCGGACTCCGGACCGTCGACGGGCGGGTTCGCGCGTTTCGAGGCCGGCCGGTCGCGTCGCCGGTTCCCGGCATGCGCGAAACGTTCCCGCACCCGGGCGGCGATGCGGAATGCTGCGGCCCCGCCGTTCGGCGACCCGGAAACGGCGTCCGGCGCGGCTTCGGATTCGATGCGGAACGGCTCCGTTCACGCGGATGCGCCGGAGCCATGGCATCCCGTGCGGGGAGCGGGGGCCGCGACCCGGCGAGGAGCGCCCCTTGCCGCCGGGCCGGGCGAAGGGCGTCGTGAAGTCCTGACCCGCCCGCGCCGGCGTGCTATGCTGCGACGGCAGGAACAACCGCTGCGAGGCCGCGATGATCGTTCAGACGGCCGAGGACGGCGCGCCCCGCTTCGCGGTGCCGATGGCCGAGCACATGGCGCTTGCGACGCAGATGGCGCGCGCGTTCGGGAACGCGGAGTTCGAGCCGGTCCCGGACCGCGAGGAGCTCCGTTTCGCGATCGAGAACCACGACGCCGGCTGGGCCGAGGTGGATGCCCGTTTCCCGATCGACCCCGAAACCGGCTATCCCTTCCACCTCGGCGAGACCCCCTTCGAGCTGCTCATGGCCACCAGCCGCGGCTCCCCCGACTTCAACGAGGCCCATCACCCGTTCTCGGGGCTGCTGTCGAGCATGCATTCCTGGGGGCTCTACAACGGCCGCTACGGGCTGTCCGACATGGTGCTTCTCGACAGGGTCGCCGCCGAGCACGCGGAGGCCGCCCGCGCCATGCTCGCCCACGAGCAGGAGCGGCAGGCGCGCCTGAAGGCGCGCCTTCGGGACGACCCGGACCTGCGGGAGCTCGTCGAGGAGCCGTTCCTGACGGCGGCCTACAAGCTGCTCCAGTTCTTCGACACCCTCGCGCTCTACTTCAACTGCGTCCACGAAGGCGCCCGGAAGGCCGCCGTGTTCCGGCACGTGCCGAAGTCCGCGGCCGAGGACGCCGACGTCGCTGTCGCGCCGCTCGGCGACGGCCGCTACGGGGTCCGCCCCTATCCGTTTTCCGAAAGCCCGCTGACACTCGATTTCGGCGGCCGCTACGTCGCGCGCCTCGACGGCGCCGGCGCCCCCGACATGGCCGCGCTTCCGCTCGAGCGCCAGACGGTGGCGCTCGAGGCCGCCTGAGGCGGCCCGCCGCCGGTCAGGCGGCGAGCCGGACGCCCTTGAGGATCCGCCGGCCCGAACGCGCGAGCCGGTCCATCTTCTCGTCGAGCGTCCGGTAGAGAAGCTTTCCGTTCCGCTTGAGGACGCGCCCGGCGATCATCACCGTGTCGACGTTGCCGCCGTTGGCCTGGAAGACCACGCTCTCGACGGGGTCGTGGACCGGGAACATGTTGAGGGCCCGGGCGTCGAGCAGGACGATGTCCGCCTGCTTGCCGGGCTTGAGCGAGCCGATCCTGCGCTCCATGCCGAGCGCTCTGGCCGAGTCGACGGTCGCCCAGCGCAGGGCGTCGCGCGCCGTCGCCGCAAGCCGCTCGGCGGGGGCCCGCGTCTTGCGGATGGCCTCCTTGTTGTCGTGCTGGCGCAGCGGCTGGAGGGCCATCCGCATGACCGTGAACATGTCGCCGGAAACGTTCGATTCGATGTCCACGCCGAGCGACGGCCGAGCGCCGAGCGCGCGGAGCCGCCCGACCAGGGGCGTGCCGTGGCTCATCTGCAGCTCGACCTCGGGCGTGACGGTGACCGAGGCCCCCGAGTCCAGAACGAGCCGGAGCTCCCGGTCCGACAGGTGGTTGCCGTGCACCAGGTTGTGGCGCCGGTCGAGCAGGCCGAGCCGGCCGAGCCGGGCGTAGCCGTCGGGGTTGAGGCGTCCGGGCGCACCCCAGACATGGGTGCTGATGACGAGGTCGAGATCCTTGGCGAGCCGGAAATCGTGCTCGACGACCTCCCAGATCGAGAAGTCCACGCCGAGCGCCGCCATCGCGAGGCCGAGCAGCCCGTCCTCCGAGGAGAACTCGGTCTTCCTCAGGCGCGCGAGCTCGCTTGCCGGGTGCGGGATGTGGGTGAACGGCGGGGCGCCCTCGCGGGGCGCGGGCTTGGGCGAGCCGTGGCCGAACAGCGCGCGGATGCCGGCCTCGCGCAGCCCCGCGATCGCGGCGTCGGTGTGGCCCGGCGTGGCGTTGTTGTGGCACCAGTCGAAGATGGTGGTCGCGCCGTTGGAGATCTGGTTGAGCGCGCCGACGAGATTGCCGAGATAGGTGTCGTTCGCGCTGTAGCGCGGGGCGATCGCGGCGTGCATGAGCTCGAGATAGCGCGCGATCGTCCAGTTGCCGGCGATGCCGCGGATCCCGGTCTGCCAGGTGTGCAGATGGGCGTTGACCAGCCCCGGGATCACGATCTTGCCCGTGGCGTCGACGACCTTGGCTCCGGGGGCGCGCAGCGAGCGTCCGACCCTGGCGATCGTCTCGCCGTCGACGAGGATGTCGCCCTTCGGCAGGTCGCCGATGCCCCGCTCCATGGAAATCACCATGCCGCCCTGGATCAGTGTCCGGCTCATGTCGTGTCTCCCGCTGTTTCTCCGGGGCCGCGCCCGGGGGCGCCCGGCGGATCGCCTCAGATCAGCTGGCGGCGCGCGAGCGCGGCGAAGGCCCCGTCCGCCGCCATGAGCTCGTCGTAGCGTCCGGTTTCCACGATGTGCCCCTTGTCCAGGACGAAGATGCGGTCGACGTCCTGGATGGTGGTCAGCCTGTGGGCGATGACCACGCGGGTGACGCTGAGCTTCTTGAGCGACGCCTGGACGATCGCCTGGGTGTAGTTGTCGAGGGCGCTGGTGGCTTCGTCGAACAGCAGGATGCGCGGCTTGTGGGCGAGCGCGCGGGCGATCTGGAGGCGCTGCCGCTGGCCGCCGGACAGGTCGTTGCTCCCCTCGGGCAGCAAGGTGTGCATTCCCATGGGCATCGCGCGGATGTCCTCCTCGAGGCCGACGGCGCGGACCGCCTCCCAGGCCTCGTCGAGCGTCAGGGTGGAGGAGCCCGCGACGTTCTTGAAGATCGTCGAGGCCGCGAGCTGGCCGTTCTGCATGACCACCCCCATGCGCGCCCGCACCGCGGGCAGGTCGAGCGCCGACAGGTCGTGGCCGTCGAGGAAGATGGCGCCCGTGTCCGGATGCTCGAAGCCGAGGAGCAGGCGGTAGATCGTGGACTTTCCGGAGCCCGACGGGCCGACGAAGGCGACGTGGTCTCCGGGCTCGATGACGAACGACAGGTCGTCGACCGCCTTCGGCACGTCGGGCAGGTAGCGGAAGCCGACGCTGGCGAACTCGATGCGCCCGGTGAGGTCGTGCGGGAGGACGTTCGCGCCGACGTCTTCCGGCTTGGCGTCGAGGATGGGCTGCACGCGCTCGAACAGCGGCAGGATCCCGACGACGGTGTTCCACGCCAGGGTGAGCCCGGTGACGGCGCCGGCGAACTGGCCGAAGGCGACGGTGGAGGAGAGGAAGTCGCCGAGGCCGAAGACGGGCTGGTCCTGGTTCTGGATCAGCGCGTACCAGATGAAGGCGAACAGCACGAGCGTGGAGAGCGGGATGAACATGCCGTTGACCGCGATCTGCGCCGAGGCCCACAGCCGGGCGGCGAGGATCTCGCGCCGCTGCGCGGCGTAGCGCTCCGCCCAGCGCGAGAGCGCGTCGTTCTCGGCGTTGGCCAGCCGCAGCTTGGTGAGACCCGAGATGATCTGGAAGACGAACCCGTCGATCTCGCCGCGGATCCTGAAGGCGGCGCGGTAGTGGATCCTGTGATGGTGGGAGAGCAGCCACGTCAGCCCGGCCAGGACCAGCACCACGGCGCCCGCGCACAGCGCCAGCTGCCAGCTGTAGTAGAAGATCAGCGCGTAGCTGAACACCGAGAACACGCCCCCCACGATGGCGGTCGCGGTGGCTCCGGTCAGGTTCCGGCGGATCTCCGAGACGCCGTTGGCGCGGTCGGCGAGGTCGCCGGCGGTGTAGTCCCGGAAGAACCCGACCGGCAGCGAGAGCAGGCGGTTCCACACGGCCACCTGCAGGCGTTCCTCGGCGCGGCCCTCGATGCGCAGTAGCGCGATGGCGCGCACGATCTCGAACATCGCGATGCCGCAGGCGCTGAGGAACAGCGCGCCGAGGGCGGCGATCCACATCGAGGCGTCGGCGCGGGGCACGATGTTGGCCAGCAGCTCGCCGGTCACGATCGGGGTCAGGAGCGCGGCAAGCCCGCCCAGCACCGCCATGGCCGTGAGCATCAGGATGTCGCCGGCGCGGCCGCGGAGAGTGTGCCGGAGCGCTTCCAGGCCGGTTTTGATGTTGTCCGGCAGCGGCGCGTAGAACATCAGGCCGTTGCGGTCGATCGTCTCGAAATCCTCGATCTCCTCTCCGCTCTCGCCGTCGACCGCCCGGTAGGCGCCGCGCCCGTCGGCGAGCACCGCGACCGGCTTGTCGTCGCGAAGCCCGAAGAAGGACGGGCCGTCCCTGCGCCACCATCCCGACGGCACCTCGATGCGCCGGGTGCGGATGCCGGCCCCCCGCGTCATCGCCGGCACGGTCTCGAGGGGGTTCCCGTCCTTCACGTCGGCCGCCTCGCCGAGCGTGACGCCGACCGAGGCGGCCACCATCCGCGCCGTCGCCTGCTGCGGAGAGCGCGCGGCGAGTCCGGGGGAATGGCTCTCCTCGGAGGGGTTGAGCACCCTGGTCAGATCCTGGAACATCTTCGCGCCGGCGGCCTGGTGGGCGATCCAGGAATCGTGGTGGCGCCGGCGCGCCACGTCCATGTTGTCGATGGACAGCAGCGCCGCGTAGCCGAGCACCAGCTGGCCGAAGCGCTCGAGGGCCGGCCACAGGCCTCCGGACACCAGCAGCGCGGGGGTGTGGACCCCGGTGATCCTGGTCTCCGAATCGAACTCGATCCAGGTTCGCTCGCTCAGCGGGATGATGTCGTCCCCGGCGCCGCCGATCTCGAGTTCGCGGCGCCCGATCAGGCGCGTCGGGCTGCTCGCCGAGACCCACAGGATCTCCTGGTGATGGGTGCTGACCGCGCCGGGCTCGTAGGGGACGTCGGGATCCGCCTCGAGCAGATGGGCGTCGCGCGGCGGGGCGAGGCCGGTGGCGAGGAATTCGGACAGCGCGAACACCCACTCCTCGATCTTCACCAGCGCGTCGAGATCGAAATCGTCCATGGACATGACGGAGTCGCGGTCGTCCTCGACCAGCGCCGCGTTCAGCGACGGCACCGCGAGCAGCGTGTGCAGGGCCCTCGGGGGCGTCATCGCGTAGGCCAGCCGGCCCTCGGGAACGCGGGTGACGAAAAGCCAGCGGTCGATGATCTCGCCGTCCTCGACCTCGACCGCGAAGATGTCGAGATAGCCCTTCTCCACCCGGTACACGCGCGTCGGGTCGTCGAGAAGGAACGATCGGGGGCTTTCGGTCTCGCCGGCGTTCCGCGATGTCTCGTCGGGCATCGGGTCAGCTCGAGGTGATCAGGGTGCGGTAGAGGCCGTCCTCGACGATCAGGTTTTCGTGCCGGCCCTGCTGGACCACCTGGCCGCGGTCGAGAACGATGATCTTGTCGGCGTCGCGGATGGTGCTGAGCCGGTGGGCGATGATCAGGCAGGTGCGTCCGCGGCGGCGCAGGTTGTCGTCGATCTCCATCTCGGTCACCGGATCGAGCGCGGCGGACGCCTCGTCGAGCACCAGCACGGCCGGATCCGGCGCGAGCGCGCGGGCGATCTCGAGACGCTGGCGCTGGCCGCCGCTGAGGTTGCGGCCGTTCTCCTCGACCAGCGAATCGAACTTGCCCGGCCGTCCGCTGATCTCCTCGTGGAGAACGGCGTCGCGCAGGGCCTCGGTCACGTCGCGCTGCGAGATCGCCGGATTCCACAGGGTCACGTTGTCGTGCACGGTGGCCTCGAACAGCACGATCTCCTGGTCGACGTAGGACACGATGCCGGCGAGATGGTCGAGCGGAATCTCCTCGACCGGCATCCCGTCCACCAGCACCCGGCCCGACCACGGCGTGAGCAGCCCCGCCACCAGCCGGCCCAGGGTCGACTTGCCGCTTCCCGATCGGCCGACGAGCGCCACGCGCTGGCCGGGGCTGATCGACAGGCTGAGATCCTCGATCAGCGGCGGCTCCTGGGCGTTGTAGCCGAAGGTCACCCGGTCGAACTCGATGAAGCCGCGCGCCGGCGCCGGAGCTTCCTCCTGCGGCTTGGTCATCGCCTGGATGGCGCGCGGTTCCGGCTCGTAGTTGAGCACGTCGTCGAGCCGCGCGATGTCGCCCTTGACCGTCTGCAGGTTGGCGGCGAACTGGACCAGGCCCTCGATCGGCTGGAAGAAGCTCCGCGCCAGCGTCTGGAAGGCCACCAGCCCGCCGATGGTGAGCGATCCCTCGAGGATGCGCAGCCCCCCGAGGCCGAGGATGGCGATGGTGGTGAGGGCGGACAGCAGGGGCGGGACGACGTTCAGGAGGTTCGTCATCAGGCCCAGTTGCTGCTGCGCGTTGAGCACGTTGGCGTGCATGCCCGACCACCGCTGGAAGAAGTCGTTCTCGGTGCCGTTGGATTTGAGCGTCTCGATCATCTGGATGCCGCCGACCGAGGTGCCGATCACCTTGGCGTGCTCGTTGAGCATGCGGCGGTTGCCGTTCTCGCGCGCCTTCGAGACCAGCCGCAGCACCACGAGGTTGAGCATGACCATCACGACCGCGACCAGGGCGAGGACCGCGTCGTAGGAGAACAGCACGACGGCGTAGATCGACATCGTCAGCATGTTGACCATGCTGGTCGCGAGCTCGCCGGAGATCAGCCGCGCGACGGTGTCGTTCGACGTCACCCGTTCGCTGATGTCGCCGGCGAAGCGCTGGCCGAAGAACGCCATCGGCAGCGTCATCAGATGGCGGAAGAACCATGACGTCATGACCAGCGAGAGCTTGATCTCCATGCGGGCGAGACAGAGCTGCTGGAGCCAGGTGAGGGCGCCCTGCAGGAGGGCGGCGACGGCGAGGCCGATCAGCAGCGCGCCGACCAGCGCGCCCGACTGCGGAATCAGCACGTCGTCCACGAAGACCTTGGAGACGGTGGGGATGGCGAGCCCGGGCACCGCGAGCAGCAGCGTCGCCAGAACCACGAAGGACAGGGGCGACAGCGTCTTGCCGAGGCGGTCGAGCAGGCTGCGCGCGACCGACGGCCGGCTGCCCCCCGGGGTGAATGCGGGGCCCGGCGCGAAGGCGAGGCACACGCCGGTGAAACCGGCGTCGAATTCCTGCCAAGAGATCGTCTGCGGCCCGTGGGCGGGGTCGTTGACGTAGACCTTCTTGCCGCGAACCCCCTCGACCACGATGAAGTGGTTGAATCTCCAGAACACGATGATCGGGAAGCGGAGATCGAACATGCGGTTGGGGTCGCGCCGGTAGCCGCTGGCGAGGAGCCCGTACTCGCGCGCCGCGCGCAGCATGCTGACCGCCTTGCTGCCGTCGCGCGAGATTCCGCAGCGGACCCGGAGCTCCTCGAGCGGAACCCAGCGTCCGTGATGGGCGAGAATCATTCCGAGGCAGGCGGCGCCGCATTCCGTCGCCCCCATCTGCAGGACGGTCGGCACCGGGTGCCGGCCGCCCCTCCGGCGGCTGACGTTGGCGTCGAGCGGATCGGTCAAAAACCAAGCTCCCTGAGCAGCGGCACCACCAGCGTGATCGGGGGCGCGCTGTCGACCTTGATCTCGGACCCGGCGAGCGTGCCCGAGCTGAGCGTCTCGCCGGCGCCTTTGGGAGAGGTCCACGCAACCCCGCTCGCCGTGGACGGATCGGCCACCAGCGCCACCCGGCCGGCATAGGGCGGCCCGGAATCCGAGAAGCTGCGGGCGAGGCTGCGGTTCTGCAGGACCGACATCATGCCCTCGATGCTGACCGGGAACGCCGACACGCTACGGACCTTGCCGCGGACCGCGCCGAACTCCTTGCGGGGATGCGTGACCGGCGACACCAGGACGTCCATCCCCGGCTCGACCCTCTTGCCGTCGGCCGGAGGAATGTACATCAGGACCTCGAGGCTGTCCGCGCCGGTCTTGATGCTGAGCACCGGCTGGCCGGCGCGCAGCACGGCGCCGATCGGGGCCTTGATCTCGGTCACCCGTCCCGACGCGGGCGCTTCCACGTGCTGGGTCTCGAGCTGGCTGTCGATCTCGCGGACCCGGCGCTTGGCCGCGTCGACGCGCGTCGCCATCTCCGTGAGGCGGAGCCGGCGCTCGTTCCGGCGGCGCAGTTCCGTGGCCTCCAGCGTGTCGCGTTCCCGCAGCACGGCGAACAGTTCCTGCTCGGTCCGGTCGAGGGTCTGCTGGCTGCGGTCGACGACCGCCCGGGTGACGACGCGCTCGCCGAACAGCCGGCGGTAGTCCGCGAGGCGCTCGCGCGCCGCCTCGACCAGCCGGCGCGAACTCGCCTCCCGCTGCGCGAGGCGGTCGCGCTGGCGCTCGAGATTGCTCCCGATCACGGCGTCCTCGGCCGTCGTCGCCGCCTCGAAGTCGTCGACCGCCCGCTGCCGTTCCTCGACGAGCGCGGCCGCGCTGCGTCGGCGCTCGACCAGCTCGCGGTTCGTGATTTCCGCCACCACCGCGCCTTTCTCCACCACCTCGTGCTCGGCGGGGACGATGCGGGTCAGCGTGCCCACGCCCGGGGAAACCGCGTCGACGAGCGTGCCGTCGCGGCTCAGGAGGATTCCGTTCGCGTTCACGTAGGTCGAGACCGTTCCCTGGAACGACCACACCCCGACCGCGACGGCGGCCGCGACCAGCGTCGCGAGCGCGAGCCAGCCCTTGGGCGTCGTCACGAACAGCGCGCGGTCGAACAGTTCGGGGCGCGAGAGACGGTCCAGAGCCGCCTGGCGGAAGATCTGGGTCTGTGCCACTGTTTTCCGTCCTGCCTGTTCCCGTCCTGCTCGGCGGCAGCTTGGAGCCGAAGGAGACAGGCCGGATTCGTCACGGAAGGACTCTAGTCAAGCCAAGGGGTTCCCGCAACAGGACCGTGCCGGGTCCGGTCGGCGGTTCGAGTCTCCGACTTCGAGTCTCCGACGGAGACGGTCGGCGCTTCGACCCGGCCTCCCGCCGACGCTTCGGTCGGCCATGGCGGCACGGGCCTCCGGGCGGATGCCGGACCCCCTTCTTCGAGGGCGCACGCGACGGCTTCCCGTCCGCCGGCGCGGCGGTCCGCCTCGCGGAGCCGCATGGACGCATGCGGCGGGATGCGACGGTCGGACGTCGCCATCGCCCGGGTTCCGGCCGCTTCGCCGGACGCGGCCCGCGCCGTCGGATGGCGCTGGCCGCGCTTGCCGGGCGGCGGCCTCCGGGTCGGCCGCCGGGATCTCCGGACCGGCCTGTCGACGGAGGGGCGGTTCCGGCGCCCGAAGCGTCCGGGTTGTCCGGTGCCGGTTCGCCGGTAGTATGGGCGCGTCGCCGGGTCGCCGGGGCATCCTGTTCCGCGAGAGCGGTCCCGAAATCCATGAGGAGGACGTGCGATGTACAGGTTTCTGAGCGTGTGTGCGGTGGCGTGCGGGGTGGCGATGCTGTCCTCGCCGCTTTCGGCGAAGGTCTACAAGCTGACGGCGGGATCCAGCCATCCCCCGATCATCCCCTGGGTGGCGACCATCAAGAATCTGGTGGTGCCCGAATCGGCGAAACGCGTCGCCGCGGCCGGCAAGGGCGACAGCATCCAGTGGACGGAGGCCTATGCCGGCGCGCTGTACAACTTCAAGAACACGCTCGAGGGCGTCGAGAACGGCCTCGCCGACATCGGCTGGGTCGGCACGCTCTGGGAACCGGCGAAGATGCCTCTCATGAACGTCACGTTCTACGCGCCCTTCGCCACCGGCGACATCGACGCCCTGATCGGGATCGGCGAGGATCTCCATCGCGACGTGCCGGCGATGAACGCGGCCTGGGACAAGCACAACCAGGTGTTCCTGGGCGTGCAGGTCGCCGACACCTACAACGTGTTCAGCAAGTTCCCGCTCAAGTCGCTCGCGGATCTCAAGGGCAGGAAGCTCTACACGCCGGGCGCCGTCGCGTCGTGGCTCAAGGGCACGGGCGCGGTCGGCATCGACGGCGGCCTGCCGGTCTACTACAACGGCGTCAAGACCGGCATCACCGACGGCGGCATCGTGATCACCACCGGCATGTTCCCGTTCAAGCTGCACGAGGTGGGCAAGTACGTGACCGTCGTCGACATGGGCGGGCCGATCTCGGGCGCCCTCACCATCAACAAGGACACCTGGAACGCGATGCCGGCCTACATGCGCGACATCTTCACCAAGCTCGGCGCCGAATACGCCCGCGTGCAGGGCGGCATCGTCAAGAGGAACGCCGACAAGTTCCTCGGCCTCATGGCCAAGCAGGGCGCCGTCGTGACCACGCTGCCCGCGGCCGAGCGCCGGAAATGGGCGGAGACCATGCCCGACATCGCCGGCGAGTGGGTGCGCGCGAACGCGGCCAAGGGAGTCCCCGCCGGAGCGGTGATGAAGGCGTTCATGCAGGGCGTGCGCGACCGCGGCGGCCAGCCGCTCCGCGACTGGGACCGGGGGCTCTAGCCCCGTCCCGGAGCGGCGCCGGTGACGGCGCCGGACGGCGCGGCGGGCGTCGGGAGGCTCCTCGGGCGGTCCGTGTCCGCGTTCACGGACTGCACCGGCCTGATGACCAGGGTCGGGACGATCTGGATCTTCGGGCTGATGTTCCTGATCTGCGCCGACATCGCGGCGCGGAACCTGCTGGCCGCGCCGATCCGGGGCGTCGCGGAAATCGTCGGCTACTCGATCGTCGGGACCGTCTACCTCCAGCTCGCCGGCACGCTCCAGGCCGGGCGCTTCACCCGCGCCGAGCTGGTGCTCGACTGGCTCGACGCCCGCCGGCCTTTCGCGGGGCTGACCTTCCGCGCCGTCTTCAGCCTCGTCGGCGCCGTCGTCTTCGTCGTCGTGACGGCCGGGGTCTGGCCCGGCTTCGTCGAGGCGTGGGGGGAGAACGAGGTCGCCGGCGTCCCCGGCGACTTCTCCTTCATCGTCTGGCCGTTCAAGCTCATCGTCGTCGCCGGCTGCGCGGCGACGGCTCTCGAGTTCGCGGTGCAGTTCGTGCGCGAGGCGGCCGCGGGCGCCGCCGCGCTCCGCGCGCCCGCGCCGGCCTCCCGGCCCCGGGGCTGGGGCTGGCTCCTGACGCTCGCCGCGTTCGCGGCGGGTCTCCACCTGGTCTCCTTCGCCGAGCTCGGCAACGTGCAGATCGGCATTCTCTCGATCGCGGGCATGCTGGCGCTGATCTACGCCGGCATGCCGATCGGCCTCGCGCTGATGACGCTGGGCTTCGTCGGCATCTGGCTCATGAAGGGCGACACCGTCGTCGCCGAACGCACGCTCGCGCTCGCGGCTTCGGAGTATCTGAGAAACTACTTCTTCGGCGTCGTGCCGCTGTTCGTGCTCATGGGGCTGCTGGTCAGCGAATCCGACATGGGCAAGGAGACCTTCGAGGTCGCGCGGCAGATGCTGCGCAGGCTGCGCGGCGGCCTGGGCATCGCGACGGTCGCGGCGAACGCGGTGTTCGCCGCGATCACCGGCTCCTCGATCGCGTCGGCGGCGGTGTTCACGCGGGTGGCGGCGCCCGAGATGATGTCCCACGGCTACACGCCGCGCTTCGCGGTCGGCGTCGTCGCCGGATCGTCGGTGCTCGGCATGCTGATCCCTCCGAGCCTCCTGCTGATCGTCTACGGGTTTCTCGCGGAGCAGTCGGTCGGGATCCTGTTCGTCGCCGCCATCGTCCCCGGGCTGATCCTCGCGGGGGCCTTCGCGCTGCTGATCCTCGCCATGGCGACATGGCGGCCGCACTGGATCGGCGCTCCCCCGGACGACGGCGGATCCGCGGTTCCGGCCGGGACGGCGGCCCTCAAGCTGCTGCCGATCCTCGTTCTCGTGACGCTGGTGATCGGAGGGATCTACGGCGGCGTGCTCACGCCCACGGAGGCCGGCGCGGCCGGCGCGGCCGGCGCGCTCCTCATCGGCCTCGCGCGGCGCCGGCTCGACTGGAAGACCCTGTGGGGGGTTCTCGTCGAGACCGGCCACATCACGGTCTCCATCCTGTTCCTGGTCCTGGCCGCGAACATCTACGCCCGGATGCTCGCGCTTTCGGGCCTGCCGCAGCAGACCGGCGACTTCATCGGTTCCACGGGGCTGGGCTTCGCGGGCTTCATCGCGCTCTACGTCGTTCTCCTGATCCTGCTCGGCATGATCCTCGATTCGATCTCGATCATGCTGATCGTGCTGCCGCTGGCGCTTCCGGTGCTGGCGCAGTTCGGCGGCGACCCGATCTGGTTCGGGATCGTCACCGTGATCGCGGTCGAGATCGGGCTTCTCACGCCGCCTCTCGGGATCACCTGCTACGTCGTCAAGTCGACGCTCGGGGACGATCGCATCACGCTCAACCAGATCTTTCTCGGGGCCGCCCCCTTCGCGGCGATCATGCTCGCGGTCACGGTTCTCCTGATCGCGGTTCCGGAACTCAGCCTCCTGTTCTCGTGAAGGCGGCGATGAACGACCCGATCGAGACCCGCAAGCGCGAGCACCTCGAGACCGTTCTCGGCCGGGACGTCTCGGCCAAGGGGGTGACGTCCGGATTCGAGGCCTGGGCGCTCGAGCACGACGCGCTGCCGGAGATCGATTTCGCGGCCGTCGACATGTCGCTGGATCTTTTCGGCCGCCGCCTCGCGGCGCCGTTCCTGATCTCGAGCATGACCGGCGGGACGGAGCGCGCGCGGGGGATCAACCTCAGGCTCGCCGAAACGGCGCAGTCGCTCGGCGTCGCGATGGGTGTCGGCTCGCAGCGCGCCGCACTGGAGGACGCCGCGCTCGCGCCGACCTTCGCCGTCCGCCGCGCCGCCCCCGACGTCCTGCTCTTCGCCAATCTCGGGGCGGCCCAGCTCAACCGCGGCTACGGGGCCGACGAGGCGCGGCGGGCCGTCGACATGATCGGGGCCGACGCCCTGTTCCTGCACCTCAACCCGCTCCAGGAGGCGGTCCAGCCCGAAGGCGACCGCGACTGGTCCGGCGTTCTCCGCCGGATCGAGGCGGTGGCGCGGGCGCTCGAGGTTCCGGTGGTCGCCAAGGAGGTCGGCAACGGGATCTCCGCCGACGCGGCGCGCCGGCTCGCCGACGCTGGGGCCGCGGCCGTCGACGTCGCGGGCGCCGGCGGCACCAGCTGGAGCGAGGTCGAGGCCTGGCGCCAGAGGGATCCCCTCGAGGCCGCCGTCGCGCACGGATTCGCCGGCTGGGGCATTCCCACCGCGGAGGCGCTCGTCGCGGCGGTCGCCGCGGTCCCGGAGCTTCCCGTGTTCGCTTCCGGCGGCATCCGCACCGGCATCGACGCCGCCAAGGCGGTGCGTCTCGGCGCCGCGCTCGTCGGCATGGCGGCGCCGGCCCTCGAGGCCGCCGCCCGGACCGCGGACGCCGCGACGGCGGCCGCCGGACGGCTCGAGACCGCGGTCCGGCAGCTGCGGATCGCGATGTTCTGCACCGGCAGCGCCGATCTCGCGGCGCTTCGCCGCGCCCGCATCCGCCGCACGGGGCCCGGCAGGTGAGCGCCGAAGGCCCGCCGCCGCTTCCCGTGAGTCCGCCCGGAACGCCGGCGCCGCGGCCGAAGGACGCGGCGAGCGTGATCATGTGGCGGGCGGGCCGCCGCGGCCTCGAGATCCTGATGGGCCGGCGCCACGCCGGCCACAGCTTCATGCCCCGGCGCCACGTTTTCCCCGGCGGGCGCGTCGACGCCCGCGACGCCAGGGTGCGTTCGGCCACCGAGATGGCGCCGGCGGCCGCCGCGCAGCTGGCGCGCACGACGCGGCGCGGCCGGGGGCGGTCGATCGCCGTCGCCGCGGTGCGCGAGACCTTCGAGGAGACGGGCCTCGCGATCGGCCTCGAGGATCCGCTGCCGCACCGCCCGCCGCCGCGGGGCTGGGAGGGGTTCTTCGCGACCGGGATGGCGCCGCGGCTCGACACCCTGCGCTACGTGGCGCGGGCGGTGACGCCCCGTTTCCGGCCGGTGCGGTTCGACGCCCGGTTCTTCACGGTCGCCGCGGCGGACGCCACGGGGGAGATCCGGGGTTCCGGCGAACTCGAGGATCTGGACTGGATCCCGCTCGGCGACGCCCGCGGCCTGGAACTCGCGCACGTGACGCGCGCGATTCTCGAATACTGCGCCGACCTGCTGGCGGGCCGGCCGGATCCGTCCGGAAAGATCCCGTTCTTCCTGCACGTCCCCGGCGGCGCGCACCGGCGGATCTACCAGTAGGCGCCGCGCCGGGCGCGGTCAGCCGCCGACGAGGCGGAGCCTCCGTTTCAGCACCGACAGCGCGTCGCGGAGCGTGGCGCCCCGCTTCAGCTGCCGCCCCGTTCCGTCGTAGACCGCGAATTCCGCCCCCTCTCCGGGAAGGCGGCGCTTCGCGACGGTGACGACCGGCTGCTGGCTGGAGCTGCGGTAGACCCGGAACGTCGCCGAGACGCTGTCATGGCAGATCGCGTAGTCCTTCCAGTCGCCGTTTATCACCCGGTCGCTGTACACGGACAGGATCATGTCGAGTTCGCGGCGGTTGAAGCAGCAGTGCCGGTTCCCCCCTTCGGCGCGCCGGACCCGCCCGGGCCGGTAGTCCGAGATCTGGACGACGGACGTCATGAGCGGCGGGGGTTCCTCGTCGTTCGCCGGAATCGGGGCGATCTTCGCCGATTTGGCGGTCCCCGTCCAGCGCCGGGAAAGCGGCTTGCCGCCGCCGCCGCGGCCGCGCTACCATGGCGCGGAACGGCCGGACATGGTGCGGGCGGCGTTGGACGGAACCTCGGCGATCGAGACGCCCTCGGGAAGGGGTGCGAAGCACGAGAACTTTCCCGTGGCGTCGTGGCTGCTGCCCGCGCGCCTGAGACGGCACGCGAGGCTCTTCTACGCCTACGCGCGGGCGATCGACGACATCGCCGACGATCCGGACCTTCCCGCCGCCGACAAGATCGCGAGACTCGACGGATTCGCGGCCGCCGTCGCCGGCGACCCCGGTCCCGGCCCGGCCTTCGCCAAGGCCGTCGACATGCGCCGCAGCCTCGCCGAGACCGGCGTGACGGAGCGCCACTGCATCGATCTGACGCTGGCCTTCAAGCGCGACGCGGCGGGGCGCCGCTACGGCAGCTGGGACGAGCTGATGGGCTACTGCGACCTGTCGGCGGCGCCGGTCGGGCGCTATCTCGTCGATCTCCACGGCGAGAGCCGGACCCTGTATCCGGCCTCCGACGCGCTCTGCAACGCCCTGCAGGTGCTCGACCACCTGCAGGACTGCGGCGGCGACTGGCGGGCGCTCGGCAGACTCTATCTTCCCCTGGAATGGATGTCGGAGGCCGGCGTCGGCGCCGGGGCCCTGGGCGCGGACCGCGCGACGCCGGCCCTCCGGGGCGTGCTTGACCGCTGTCTCGACGCGGCCAGCGATCTGCTGGAAGCGGCCCGCGACCTGCCGCTCCGCGTCCGCAGCCCGCGCCTGGCGATGGAGGCGGCGGCGACCCTCGCCGTCGCCCGAAGGCTCGCCGGCGAACTCGGGCGGCGCGACCCGCTGGCGGAACGCGTGGTTCTGCGCAGGCCGCGCTTCGCGGCCTGCTGCGCGGGCGGCGCCTTGCGCGGCGCGCTGTCGCGCCTTCCGCGGCCGGGGGCGGCGTCCGGCCGCTGACCCGGAAACCGCGCCTCCGTCGCCGCCTCGTCAGCCCCGCCGCCGCGCCACCCGCTCGCCGATCGCCCGGACCGCGGCCCGGGCCGCGATGACGGCCCCTTCCTGCCAGCCCGGCAGCGCGGTCGCCTGGTCGCCCGCGAAGTGGACCGGGCCGTCGGGGCGCCGGAGCGCGTCGGGCAGCTTCCGGTAGGCCGGCCAGGCGCCTTTCTGGAACGGCGCCTTGGACCAGGCGCGGCTCACGCCGGCGCCGATCTCCCCGGCGTAGCCGGGATGGAGCCGTTCCCCCTCGGCGGTCGCGGCTGCGAGACGGCGGCGCGGGGCCATCGCGGCGTAGCGCAGGGCCGGTTCGGCGTCCCAGACATAGGCGCCCATGACGATGCCGTTCCGCCGATGGTAGCCGTGGGACGGATACCAGATCTGCGTGATGTCCTGGTCGGTCCACGAGATGCCGCCGTAGATGGCCGCGTCGTCCTCCCAGAACCGGCGGCGGGCCTGGAAGGCGATCTTGACCGCCGGTTCGAACGCCGTTCCGGCGATCGCGGCGCGGGTCTCGGCGGAGAAGTCGCTCGGGATGTCCTTGAGGACCGGCGCCGGAATCGTGCAGACCGCGTAGTCGGCGTCGAGCGCGCGGACCGTGCCGCCCGGCCGCTGCCGGTAGACGGCGCGGACGCCTCCGGAGGTTCTGCGGATCTGCTCGACGACGCTGCCGTAGCGGATGAGGGGGCCGACGCGCCGCAGGAACGCCCTCGCGATCGCGTCCATGCCGCCGACGGGTTGCAGCAGGGTCGGGTGCTGGTCCAGGAAATCGTCGAAATGCAGCTTGTAGCGCCAGAAATCGGCGCGCAGAAGCTCCCCGAGATCGAGCGGGTCGCTCGCGGGGCGGTCCCCGAACCCGGCGTTGACCGCGGCTCCGCGGTAGCCGCCCCGCGTCGATCCGGCGTAGCGGCGCTTCCCGTCGAGGTCGCCGTAGGCGACGAGCATCTCGAGCAGCCGTTCCCTGTCCGCGGCCGTGAGGACGTCGTCCAGGGCCCCTCCGGCGGCGGCCTTGGCGAGCAGTTCCGCGACATAGCCCCGCGTGTCCGCGAGGGCGCGGCGCGCCGTGACGGGTTCGCCGCCGAAGCGCGCGCGGTCGTGGAAAAGGGCCGCGCGGTTGTCGTTGGTGAAGACCTCGAGCGCGACGCCGAACTCCTTGCAGTACCCGAGAAGCGCGCGGTGATGGTGCGGGATGCGCGCCGGCCCGAGATTGGCGTAGAGGTCTCCGTCGAGGTCGAAATCCACCCGCTGCCGGCTGTCGGTCTCCTCGACGACGTCGCCGCCGCGCGCCGTCAGGCTGCGGCCGCCCGCGCGCCGGTCCGCCTCGAGGATGGTGCAGCGATAGCCCGCCCTGGACAGTTCGTGGGCGGCCGTCATGCCGGAGATCCCGGCGCCGAGGATCGCCACGTGGACGCCCCGGCCCGAACCCCGCGGCAGGTCGGGGGCCGCCGCCTGCGCGTCGCCGGCGGCCTCGAGACCGAGCGCCTGCAGGCTGCGGTACACCGCCGCCGCGCCGGCCGCCGCTCCGACGCCTTGAAGGAACCGGCGCTTGGTCACGCCGTCGGCCTGCTGGCTCATGGGGGCTGCCCTCCTCGGTTGGCGGCGTTCGCCGCGGACGCTACGGCAATTCGCCGGCGGCGATCCGCGCCGCCCTGTGGCCCGACCGGACGGCGCCCTCGATCGTCGCCGGAAGGCCGGTGTCTGTCCAGTCGCCGGCGAGCCACAGGTTGGCGAGGGCGGTCCGGGTTCCGGGACGTTTTCGCAGGTTCCCGGGGGTCTGCGCGAACGTGGCGCGCCGCTCCTTGACGACGCGGTGGGGCGGCAGCGGAATCCGCTTCCGGCCGAGAGCGGAGGCGGCGTCGGCCCAGGTTCTCTCGGCGACGGTCGCGGCCGGAAGCTCGGAGAGGCCGCCGGCGGCGCTGACCGTGACCGAGGCGACGTCGCCCCGCGCGAACAGCCACTGGGCGGTGCCGCCGATCAGTCCGAGGAAGGGCGAGCCGAAGGGCAGGTCCGCGGGGCCGGGCAGCCGGAAATGCACGTTGACGATCGGCTGGCTCCCTGCCGGAGCGTCGATCTCCGGCATCAGCGCGGCCGCGGCGGACGGCGGCAGGGCGAGGACGGCGCCGTCGCGCTTCCCGAGCGCGACCGTGTCGGTCCCGAAATCCAGCGCCGCCGCCCGGCCGTCCGCGCGGACGATCCCGCGAAGCCGGCGCCCGAACCGGATCGCGGCGCCGCTTCGCCGGAGAAAGCCGAGGGCCGGATCCACGAAGGTCGGGGAAAGCCCCGGTCCCGCGACCCGGGGCCGGCAGGCGGCCTCGCCGCGGGCGAAGGTCTCGCCGAGCGCGGCCCGCAGAAGCCTGGCCGCGCCGAGACGGGGCGGCGCGTTCAGGACGGCCGTCGCGAGCGGCTCCCACAGCCTCTCGAAGAGGCGGCCGCCGCCGACGCAGCCGGCCACCGTGGCCTTCGGGCCGGCCGCCGCCAGGCGCAGCCCCGGCAGGTAGTCCGCGAACGCCGTGCCCGGCACCCGACGCCGGGGGGCGAGGAGCCACCACGGCAGCCGTCCGGCGTTCGGGCGCAGCACCCACCGCTGGCCGGTGCGCAGATCGAGAAACGGGAAGCGCGCCTCCTCGGGGCCGTCCAGCAGGTCGGCCGCCCCGACGGTCTCGAGATACCGCATGGCGTCCCGGTTGCCGCTCAGGAGAAGATGGTTGCCGTTGTCGAGCGCGCGGCCGAGCAGGGGGTCGTCGCGGGACGCGCAGCGGCCGCCGGCCCTTCCGCCGGCCTCGTGGAGCGCGACGGTCCGGCCGCCGCGGGCGAGCGCGACCGCCGCGGCGAGCCCCGCGAGGCCGGCGCCGACGACATGGACCGCGGGCGCGGCCGTCACAGCATGCCGTAGCGGAGCGTCAGCCACAGCCCGTGGGTCCGCGGCACCCGGACCGTCCCGTCGATCCGGTCCCAGCCGCGCTCCTCGAGGCGGTCGAGAATCTCCCTGTAGACCTTCATCATCACGACCGCCGGACGCATGCGCCGGTATCCCAGTTCGGCGAGCAGGAGATCCGCCTCGCCGTAGCGGCGGCGCGCCAGCGCCGCCAGCTCGGCGCAGGCCCCGGCGAAGCCGGGATGGAGGAACGCGGCGTCGGAGGAATGCTCCGCGACGCCGTGGCGGGCGAGCATGTCGAGCGGGACGTAGATGCGCTCGAGCGCGGCGTCCTTGCTCAGGTCGCGCAGGATGTTGGTCAGCTGGAGCGCGCAGCCGAGGGTCTCGGCGATCCGGGGGCCGGGATGGTGCGGCACGCCGAAGGTGCGGACCAGCAGCATGCCGACGGCGCCGGCGACCTTGCGGCAGTAGGCCAGCAGATCGTCGAGCTCCCGCATCCGCACCGTCGGGGCGGCGTCGATCTCCATGCCCTCGATCACGGCGAGGAATTCCGCCCGCGGCAGGTCGAAGCGCCGCACCGGCCGCAGCAGCGCCCTCGTCGTCGGCCATGCCGGCCGGCCGGCGTAGAGCCGTCCGATCTCCTCTCTCCAGGCGTCGAGGGCGCGTCTCTTGTCGTGCGGCCGGCCCGGCTCGTCCGCGATGTCGTCGACCTCGCGGCAGAAGGCGTAGATCGCGTAGACCGCCCGGCGCCGTTCCGGCGCCAGCACCCTCATCCCCGGCAGGAACGACGTGCCCGACCGCGCGACCACGCGGTTGACGTGCGCCCGGGGATCGACGGGGCCGCCGTCGCGGCCGCGCGGCCTATCCCGCCCGTGTCGCGCGCGCGACATCCTCCTCCCCGAGTGAGCGGAGAACGGTGGCCACGATGCCCGCGGCGTCGAGGCCGGCGTCCCGCACCTGGCGCTGCGGCGTGTCCTGGTCGAGGAACGCGTCCGGCATGACCATGGGCCGGAACGCGAGGCTGGTGTCGAGCAGGCCGTCATGCGCCAGAAGATGCATGACCTGGGAAGCGAATCCGCCGATCGACCCCTCCTCGACGGTGACCAGGATCCGGTGCTCGGCGGCGAGGCGCCGGACCAGGGCGTCGTCGAGGGGCTTGGCGAAACGCGCGTCGGCGACCGTCGTCGACAGCCCGCGCGCGTCGAGGCCGTCGGCCGCCTCGAGACAGTCCGCGAGCCGGGTTCCGTAGGACAGGAGCGCCACCCGGGATCCCTCCCGGACGATGCGGCCCCGGCCGGGCTCGAGCGGCTCCGGGTTTTCGGGGATCTCCGCCCCGGTCCCGCTGCCGCGCGGGTAGCGGAAGGCGCTGGGCCGGTCGTCGATCGCGACGGCCGTCGCCACCATCCGCGCGAGTTCCGCCTCGTCCGAGGCCGCCATCAGGACCATGCCGGGAACGCAGCCCATGTAGGCGACGTCGAACGCCCCGCAATGGGTCTGGCCGTCGGCTCCCACGTAGCCCGCCCGGTCGAGGGCGAAGCGGACCGGCAGATCCTGGATCGCCACGTCGTGGACGATCTGGTCGAAGGCGCGCTGGAGAAACGTCGAGTAGATCGCCGCGAACGGCTTCATGCCCTCGGCGGCCAGCGCGGCCGCGAAGGTGACCGCGTGCTGCTCGGCGAGGCCGACGTCGAAGGTGCGGTCGGGAAACTCCCTCGCGAAGCGGTCGAGGCCCGTCCCGGACGGCATGGCCGCGGTGATCGCGACGATCCGGTCGTCGCGGCGTGCCTGCCCGATCAGGCTGTCCGCGAACACGCGGGTGTAGCTCGGCAGGTTCGTGCTGCCGCCGGCGAGCCGGCCGGTGGGGATCTCGAACTTGCCGACGCCGTGGTAGTTGTCGTCGGAACGCTCCGCCGGCGCGTACCCCTTGCCCTTCTTGGTGACGATGTGCACGAGCACCGGGCCTTCGGCGTCGGCGTCGCGGACGTTGCGCAGCACCGGAACGAGGTGGTCCATGTTGTGCCCGTCGATCGGCCCGACATAGTACCAGCCGAGCTCCTCGAACAGGGTGCCCCCGGTCAGCATGCCGCGCACGTAGCTTTCCGCCCTCCGGGCGGATTTCTTCACCGTTCGCGGGAAGCGCTGCGACAGGTCGAGGCCGAGGTCGCGGAGCGAGCGGTAGGACTTCGAGGAGATCAGCCGCGAGAGATAGGCCGACAGGGCGCCGACCGGCGGCGCGATCGACATGTCGTTGTCGTTGAGGATCACGATCAGTCTGTTGGCCATCGCGCCGGCGTTGTTGAGCCCCTCGAAGGCCATGCCGCCGGTCATCGCTCCGTCGCCGATCACGGCGACGACCTTGCGGGCCCCGCCCTGCAGATCCCGCGCGACCGAGAAGCCGAGCGCCGCCGAGATCGAGGTCGAGGCGTGGGCCGCTCCGAAGGGGTCGTACTCGCTTTCGGAGCGCTTGGTGAAGCCCGACAGCCCGCCGCCCTGGCGGAGCGTGCGGATCCGGCCGCGCCGCCCGGTCAGGATCTTGTGCGGATAGGCCTGGTGGCCGACGTCCCAGATGACGCGGTCGTTCGGGGTGTCGAACAGGTAGTGAAGCGCCACGGTCAGCTCGACGACCCCGAGCCCGGCGCCGAGATGGCCGCCCGTGACCGAGACGGCCTCGATGGTCTCGGCCCTGAGCTCGTCGGCGACCTGCCGGAGCTGCTCGGGGCGGAGCGCGCGCAGGTCGCCCGGTTCCGCGATCGTGTCGAGAAGCGGGGTGGCTGGCATCGTTCGTCCTTCGGCGCCCGACTGTGTCGCGAACTTCCCGCCGGCCGCCGGCGAGCCCGTTTCGCCGGCCGGAACCGCGGGATCCCGAGCCTGCCGCGCGGCCCGGGAGCCCCGTGCCGGCCGCGCCGGCGGCGTGCGGAGCCTGCGACGGAACTCTAGCCCGTCGCCCGGAAGTTGCAAGCGGGGCGCCGGGAAGCGTCCCCGGACCGCGGTTCCGGCTAGCGGTCGCGCGCGAGCGCGTAGTCCGCGACCGCCCTCAGATCCCGCGCCCGGTCGCCGAACGGGTCGAGGCAGGCGAGCGCGGAATCGCGGAGCCGCCGGACTTCCCGCCGCGCGCCCTCGATGCCGAGAACCGAGACGGTGGTCGCCTTGCCGGCGGCCGCGTCCTTGCCGACCCGCTTGCCGACCAGCGTTTCGTCTCCCTCGACGTCGAGCAGGTCGTCGACGATCTGGAACGCGAGGCCGAACTCGAGCCCGAAGCCCTCGAGCGCCCGCCGGGCGTCCGGTCCGGCCGCGCCGAGGATGGCGCCCGCGGCCGCGGAAAACGAGATCAGGGTGCCGGTCTTGAGGTGCGCCAGCCGGAGGGCGGACTCGACACCGACGGCGGCATGCTCGCAGCGCAGATCGATCATCTGCCCGCTGACCATGCCGTGCGGCCCGGCCGCGACCGCGAGCGCGCCGGCCAGCTCGCAGCGCACCGAGGCGTCGGGGTGGGTGCTCTCCTCCGTCAGCGTCTGGAACGCCAGGGCCAGCAGGCCGTCTCCCGCGAGAATCGCCGTGGCCTCGTCGAAGGCGCGGTGGCAGGACGGCAGGCCGCGGCGGAGGTCGTCGTCGTCCATGGCCGGGAGATCGTCGTGCACCAGGGAATAGGCGTGGATCATCTCCACCGCGGCGCCGGTCCTCCGGCGCCGCGGCGCGGGCACGCCGAACATGGAGGCGGACGCTTCCACGAGATAGGGGCGGAGATACTTGCCGGCGCCGATGGTCGCGTAGGACATCGCCGCGAACAGCCGGTTCTCGGGCCCGTCCGAAGCCGGCAGCAGCTCCTTCAGCAGCGCTTCCATCGCCTCGGCGAAACGCGCGAGAGCCTTTTCGGCCGGTGTCGCAGCCATGGTTCGAACCCGTTCAAGGCGTTCCGCCGACGGCCGCGGCGGTTCGGGGCGGGTGTCCGGAACGGGCGCCGTGCGCGTCGTCCGCGGTCGTTCGGGGCGGCCTCGGGAACCGGTTGATGCTCCGCGACCCCGCGGGGCTTGTCAAGCCGGCGGCCGCGTCCGGGCGGTTTCGGGCGTCGCGGTCGAGCGCGGGCTCGCGGCTTGCGGTTCGGGCGCGGATGCGGGGTCGCGATGCGACCGGCCATGGCGGGGAGTCCGGATCGCCGGCGGAACCGGGCGCGGAACCGCCCCGGCGGCGAGGCGGCGGCGGTCCTGTCTCGTTGCCCGGACCGGGGCCCTTGGGTATGTTGGCCGCCGTCAGGCGCGGCGAGCGGAGCTGTCCGGTGGGCGACATCTTTCGAGAGGTCGAGGAAGAACTCAGGCAGGAACGCCACGAGAGGCTGTGGCGCCGCTACGGGAAGCACCTCGTCGGCGGGGCGGTCCTGCTCGTCGTCGCCGTCGCCGGCTGGCAGGTCTGGACCGGCCACCGGCTGGCGGAGAGCGAGGCCGACGGCCTCGCGTACAGCGCCGCGGCGGAACTGGCCCGCGACGGCAGGACGGGGGAGGCGGAGGCGGCTTTCGCGGCGCTCGGCGAACGGGCCGGCGACGGCTACCGCCTGCTGGCGCTGCTGCGACGGGCGGGACTCCGCGCCGAGGCCGGCGACCACGCGGCCGCGATCGACCTCTACGACCGGCTCGCCGGCGACGACGGCGCGCCGCCCGCGCTCAGGGGGTTCGCGACGGTCATGACGGGGTTCCAGGCGCTGCGCGTGCCGGACGTTTCCGCCGGGACCATCGTGGCCAGGATCGCGCCGATGACGGCGGCGGGCGAGGCCTACAGGCATGTCGCGCGGGAGCTTCTCGCGCTGGTCGCCCAGCGGGAGGGAGACCGGGAGACGGCCGTCTCGCATTACGAGAAGCTCGTCGACGATGCGGAGACGCCGACGGGAATCCGCGCCCGCGCGGCGGAAATGCTTGAAGTTCTGGGAGATTCCTGAGCGATGTCGGAACATCCGGTCCCGGCGCTGCCGCGCCTGCTTCGCGTTCTCGCCGCCGCTCTCCTGCTCTCCGGATGCTCGGGATGGCTGGGAGAGAGCGAGGGGGAGGACATCGAGGGCGAGCGCGTGGAGATCCTGGCGCGCGTCGGCGTTCCCGACCCCGATCCCGGCATCGCGGACCTGCCGGTGACGCTGCCCGCGCCGACGGCCAACGCCGGCTGGCCCCAGGAGGGCGGCGCGCCGGGGCACGCGATGGGCCACCTCGCGGCCTCCGGCGACCTCGCGGTCCTGTGGAGCGTCGGCGCGGGCGCCGGTTCGCGCGACGATTCCCGGATCCTCGCCCAGCCCGTGATCGCCGACGGACGCGTCCACGTCATGGACGCCGACGCCGCGGTCGGCGCGTTCGACGCCGCCACCGGCGCCCCGCTCTGGCGCGTCGGGCTGGCCCGCGAGGGCGACGACGGCGACGGCGTTCGCGGCGGGGGCATCGCCGTCGCGGACGGCAGGATTTTCGCCACCACCGGTTTCGGGGACGTGGTCGCGCTGTCGGCGGAAGACGGCGCGGAAGCCTGGCGCAGCGCCCTCGGGGTGCCCGTCAGGGCCGCGCCGACGGTCCGGGACGGCCGCGTCTTCGTCGCCACCATCGCCGACGAGCTGATCGCCCTCGACGCCGCGAGCGGGAGAGAGCTGTGGGTCCATGCCGGGCTGAGCGAGGTGGCGAGGCTGCTCGGCGCGGCGGCGCCGGCGGCGGACGCCGGCGTCGTGGTGGCGCCGTACAGCTCGGGCGAGGTCGCGGCGCTGCGCGTCGAGAACGGCCGGGCGGTCTGGACCGAATCCCTCGCCGGATCCCGCAGGGCGTCCGCCGTGGCGGCGCTCGCCCATGTCCGCGGCTGGCCGGTCATCGACCGCGGCGTCGTCTACGCGGTCGGCCATGGCAACCGCATGCTCGCCGTCGACCTGCGCACGGGCGGCCGCCTGTGGGCGGCCGCGTTCGGCGGCGTGCAGGGGCCTTGGGTGGCGGGGGACTTCCTCTACGTGATGACCGGAGACGCCGCGCTCGTCTGCCTCGCGCGCGGCGAGGGGCGCGTCAGATGGGTCAGGCAGCTGCCGCGCTACCGGGACGAGGAGGATCTGGAGGGACCGATCGTCTGGACCGGACCGGTTCTCGCGGGCGGGCGGCTGATCGTCGCCGGCAGCGAGGGCGAGATCCTGGCGCTGTCGCCGAGGGACGGCGAGATCCTTCTCCGCGTTCCCGCATCCGCCCCGATCCACGTCACGCCCGCGGTTGCCGGGGGCACGCTGTTCGTGCTGACCGATGATGCGGACCTGATCGCCCTGCGCTGAGCGGACGGGCCATGGAACCGGTTGTCGCCATCCTGGGGCGGCCGAACGTCGGCAAGTCGACCCTGTTCAACCGGCTCGTCGGGCGGCGCGCGGCGCTTGTCGGCCCGGCTCCGGGCATGACCAGGGACCGTCGGGAGGGGCGGGCGCGTCTCGGGCGGCTCCGGTTCTCGGTCGTCGACACGGCCGGGCTCGAGGACGCGCCCGGGGACGGGCTCGCCGGAAAGATGCAGGAACAGGCGGGCCGCGCGGCGCGCGGCGCCGACGTCGTGCTGCTCGTCGTCGACGCCCGGGCGGGGATCACGCCGCTCGACGAGCTGTTCGCCCGGCAGGTCCGGCGCGGCGGCGCGCCGGCCGTCCTGGTCGCGAACAAGTGCGAGGCCCGGGCCGCCGACGCCGGCGTTCTCGAGAGCTCCCGCCTCGGCCTCGGCGAGGCCGTCGCGGTCGCCGCCGAGCACGGTCTCGGCATGGCCGATCTGGAACTGGCGCTCGGCGAGGAGTTCGAGCGTCTCGAGGGCGGGGACGGCGGCGCGGAGGACGCGGCCGACGGGCCGGTCCGGCTGATCATCGCTGGCCGGCCGAACGTCGGCAAGTCGACCCTGATGAACCGGCTTCTCGGCGACGAGCGGGTCATCGCCAGCCCGGAACCGGGCACCACGCGCGATGCCATCGCCGTTCGCTGGACCTGGAACGGCACGCCGTTCGAACTCGTCGACACCGCCGGCCTGCGGCGCCGGGCGAGGGTCTCGGAAAAGATCGAGAAACTGTCGGCGGGCGACGCCTTCGAGGCCATTCGCCTGTCCCATGTCGTCGTGCTCGTGGTCGACGCCAACCGGATGCCGGAACGCCAGGATCTCGCGATCGCCCGCCATGTCGCCGACGAGGGGCGCGCCATGGTCGTCGCGGTCAACAAGTGGGACACGGTGGCGGACGGCCGCGCCGCCCTGCGCCGGCTCCGCGACCGTCTCGGGATCTCGCTGCCGCAGGTCCGCGGAATTCCGGTCGTCCCCCTGTCGGCGCGCACCGGAAAGGGCGTCGACCGCCTCCTTCCGGAAGTCGTCTCCGCCCACGGGATCTGGAACCGCCGCGTCGCGACCGGGCCCCTGAACCGCTGGATCGAGGACGTCGTCGAGCGCCACCCGCCGCCCCTTCACAACGGGCGCAGGGTCCGGATCCGCTACGTCACCCAGTCCGGAGCGCGCCCGCCCACCTTCGCGGTTTTCGTCAACCGGCCGCGCGGGGTTCCCGAATCCTACCGGCGCTATCTCGCCAACGAGATCCGCGGCAGCTTCGGCTTTCCGGGCGTTCCCATCCGCATCAATCTGCGCCGCCAGCGGAATCCCTACGCGGCCGGACGGTAGAGGCGTCGCGCCGGCCGCGCCGGGAGGCCCGGGCCGGACCGTCCGGGCCGACGGTCTCGCCGTGGCGCTCGCAGTCCGGCGACGCCAGTTCGACGAACAGCCCGGCAAGCGCGTCCGGGCTCTTCAGCGTCCGCGGATCCTCGCCGGGATACGCCTGCGCGCGCATGCGCGTCCGGACGGCGCCCGGATCGACGATGTTGACGCGCAGGGCCGTGTTCCCGGTCTCGGCCGCCCAGCAGCCGGCCAGGGCCTCGAGCGCCGCCTTGCTGGCCGCGTAGGGGCCCCAGTAGGGGCGGCGCTTGCGCGCCGCGAGCGACGAGACGAAGACCGCGCGGCCGGCGTCGGAGGCCCGCAGGAGCGGATCCAGGGTGCGGATCAGGTGCCAGTTGGCGTTGAGGTTGACGTTCACGACCTCGTGCCAGACCTTCGCGTCGACGTGATGAAGCGGCGCAAGCTCCCCGAGCGCGCCGGCGTTCGCGACCAGGACGTCGAGGCCGCCGAACCGCTCCGCCAGGGTCGGGCCGAGGCGGTCCACCCTGTCGAAGTCGCGGAGATCGAGCTCGAGCAGCGTCGGTTCCCGGCCATGGGCGGCGCGGATCTCGTCGTCGAGCTCCTCGAGGCCTCCGCGCGTGCGCGCGGCCAGCACCAGCCGCGCGCCTTCGGCCGCGAACCGGCGCGCGACGGCGGCGCCGATGCCGCGCGAGGCCCCGGTGACGAGCGCGAGCCGGCCCGAAAGGCGTCCGCCCGTCACGCCAGTCTCGTGATGAAGGAGAACTGCCTGTCGCGGTCCCGGGGATCGCCCGGCCGCACCGGGTATTCGCCCGTGAAGCAGGCGTCGCAGTACGGCGGCGGGGCGCCGTCGCGCCGCTCGCTTCCCATCGCCCTGTAGAGACCCTCGATCGAGAGATAGGCGAGGCTGTCGGCGCCGATCAGTTCCGCCATGTCCTCGACGCCGTGCTGCACGGCGAAGAGCTGGTCGCGGTCGGGGGTGTCGACGCCGTAGAAGCAGGAATGGGTGGTCGGCGGACTCGCCACGCGCATGTGAACGCTGCGCGCGCCGGCCGCCCGGACCATCTCGACGATCTTGGTGGAGGTCGTGCCGCGCACGATGCTGTCGTCGACGAGCACGACGTGCTTGCCGCGGATGACCTCGCTGTTGGCGTTGTGCTTGAGCTTGACCCCGAGATGGCGGATGCGGTCCGTGGGCTCGATGAACGTGCGCCCGACGTAGTGGTTGCGGATGATTCCGAGCTCGTAGGGAATGGCCGCCTGCTCGGCGTAGCCGAGGGCCGCGGGCACGCCCGAATCGGGGACGGGGATGACGACGTCCCCGGACACGTGGGTCTCCCGCGCGAGTTCCCGGCCGATGCGCTTTCTCGCCTGGTAGACGTTGCGGCCCTCGACCGTGCTGTCGGGCCGCGCGAAGTAGATGTACTCGAAGATGCAGAAATGGGGCGGCCGCGGCGCGAACGGGCGCATCGAGCGCAGGCCGTCGTCGTCGATCGCCACCATCTCGCCGGGCTCGACGTCGCGGACATGCGTCGCGCCGATGATGTCGAGGGCGCAGGTTTCCGAGGCGAGCACGTGGCTTTCCTCGAGACGTCCGAGAACCAGCGGGCGTATCCCGTGCGGATCGCGCACGCCGATGAGCGTGTCGTTGTGCAGCGCGACCAGGGAGTAGGCGCCCTCGACCTGGCGGAGCGCCGCCACCACGCGGTCGACGAGCGACCCGGCTCCCGTCGCGATCAGGTGGATGATGACCTCGGTGTCCGTCGTCGACTGGAACAGGCAGCCGCCCGCGACCAGCCGCCGCCGGAGCGGCAGGGCGTTGGTGAGATTGCCGTTGTGCCCGACCGCGAAGCCGCCCGAGGCGAGGTCGGCGAACAGGGGCTGGATGTTCCGGGCGATCGTCTCTCCGGTGGTCGAGTACCGGTTGTGGCCGATCGCGAGATCCCCGGGCAGCTGCCGGATCACGGCCTCGTCGCCGAAATTGTCCGCCACGCTGCCCGTGCCCCGGTGGCTGAAGAAGCGGCCGTTCTCGAAGGTCACGATGCCGGCCGCCTCCTGGCCGCGATGCTGCAGCGCGTGGAGGCCGAGCGCCGTCAGGGCGGCGGCGTCGGCATGGCCGCGGATGCCGAAGACGCCGCACTTCTCCGCGGGCTTGTCGCCGCCGCGGCCCGTGAGCGGAGCGCGCATCCGCGCTAGCGGTGGGTGTTGAACAGCCGGTCCATGGCCCGGCGTTCGTCGCTGCTGTAGCCCGCCGGGTTCCCGGATCCCGCGGTCTCGGTCCGCGGCTCCAGCAGGGTCCGGAACCGCTTCTCGGCGTCCGGCGGAGGCGCGGCCGGCGCGGCGGAGGCGATGGCCGGCGGCGCGAGCGACATCAGGAACTCGGCGCCCTGGCGGATGAGCGGAAGCGACCGCGCCTCGCGGTAGAACTCGCGGTCGTAGGACACCCCGAAATGCCGCCCGGCCGCGTAGGCGCCGCTCAGCGCCGTGAAGGCGATCGCGATTCCCGCGGCGAGGCCAAGCGTCCGGTCGAGCGGCCCGAGGGGGCTCCGGCGCACGCGGCCCGCGAGCGCGTGCCTGGCGTAGGTCAGGGCGATCAGGCTGACCGCGAACAGCGCCGCCGCCGTGGCGGCGTCGGCGGCGAGACCCCGGCCGACGACTGTTTCGGCGTGGGGCAGGACCAGGCCGAAGCCGTGGACCGTGGCCGCCACGGCCCCCGCCCAGGTCGCGAACCACAGGACGGTGCCGATCAGTCCGGCGCGGAAGGACGCCAGGCCGACGACGGCGACCAGCCCGAGCGCGAGCAGGTCGGCGAGACTCATCGCGCGGCTTCCGCCGCCGGCGGGGCCGGATCCTGCCGCCGCTTCCGCTCCATGACGTCGACCCCCCGAAGCTCTCCGCGCCGGCGGAGCCGCGCGGCGCCTCCGGTCGGCCCCGCGAGGCCGGCGCCCGGCGGTTCCGGCCGGCAACCCGCCCGGAAGGACCATAGCGCAGGCGCGCCGGCGATCAAGACGGGTCGCGGCCTTCCGCGGGGGCGGGCGGCGGGGCGGCGTCGCCGCGCACGAAGCCGTCCACGATCGCGTTGCCGCTGCGCCCGATCCCGTCGACGCCGCCGATCCAGACCACCCGGCCGTCGTGGATCATCGCGATGCGGTCGCCGACCCGCCGGGCGCTGTCCATGTCGTGGGTGATGGTGAGCGCCGTGGCGCCGAGCTCGCGCACGCATCTGACGATGAGGCGGTCGATGACGGCGCCCATGATGGGGTCGATGCCGGTGGTCGGCTCGTCGAAGAACAGCGTCTCGGGCCGGGTGGCGACGGCGCGCGCGAGGCCCACCCGTTTCTGCGTGCCCGCGGAGACGTCGGCGGGATACCGGTCGGCGAGTTCCGGCCCGACCCCGACCTCGCGCAGGAGCCCGATCGAGACGCTCCGCGCCTCGGATCTGCGCACGGAGCGGGTCGCCAGCGGCCCGAACGCGACGTTCTGCCAGAGCGTGAGGGAATCGAACAGCGCGGCGCCCTGGAACAGCATGCCGATGCCGCGGTTGACCCGGTCGCGGCCGGCGCCCGCGAGTCCGGCGGTCTCGGCGCCGTCGTAGAGGATCGAGCCGGCGTCGGGAGCGAGGATGCCGACGATGCTCTTGATCAGGACCGACTTGCCGCTTCCGGACGCGCCGATCACGACGAGGCTCTCGCCTTCGCGGACGTCGAGATCGAGGCCGCGCAGAACGGCTTTCGTTCCGAAGGACTTCTCGAGGCCGCGAACGGCGATCCTGACGGCTCCGGAGGTCATTGCGCGAAGAAGGCTTCGGTGATCAGGTAGTTGGCGGCGAGAATCAGCACCGAGGCCGAGACCACGGCATTGGTGGTCGCGGCGCCGACGCCCTGGGCGCCGCCGCGCGAGTGGTAGCCGTGGTAGCAGCCCATCAGCGCGATCAGGAAACCGAACACCGCGGCCTTGACGAGACCGGACACGACGTCGAGCGTCTCGAGAAACCGCCAGGTGTTCCCGATGTAGACGCTGCCGTTGAAATCGAGCTTGTGCACCGAGATCAGGTAGCCGCCGAACACCCCGACGACATCCGCCGCCGCGACGCAGCACGGCAGCATGAGCGTGCTCGCCACCAGCCGCGGCGCGATCAGGTACTTGTAGGGGTTGGTGGCGAGCGTCGACAGCGCGTCGATCTGCTCGGTGACCCGCATGGTGCCGATCTCCGCGGCCATCGCGGCGCCGATGCGCCCGGCCACCATCAGCCCGGCCAGCACCGGGGCAAGCTCCCGCGTGATCGACAGGACGACGACCGTGGCCACCGCGCTCTCGGCGTTGAAGCGGGCGAAGCCGGTGTAGCTCTGGAGCGCGAGCACCATGCCGGTGAACAGCGCGGTCAGCCCGACCACGGGCAGCGAGTAGTAGCCGATCTCGACGATCTGGCGCAGCAGCAGGCGCGGATAGAAGGGCGGGCGGAACACGTGGCCGAGGCTGACGGCCGCGAAGATGGCGAGGCGGCCGGTGGCGGCGAGGAAGCCGAGGAAAACGCGGCCGATCGCGGTGAGCGCGTTCATGTCGCGGAGCCGTTCCCGGACAGGCCCGTGTAGCGCCGGCGGAAGCGGCGGCCGAGCGCGGTCAGGATCTCGTAGCCGATGGTTCCGGCCTCGTCGGCGAGGTCGTCCACGGTGTGGCGGTTGCCGATCAGCTCCACGTGGCGTCCCGGTCGGACGGCATCGTCCGGCAGCGCCGAAACGTCGAAGGTGGCGAGGTCCATCGATACGCGCCCGACAAGCGGCACCCTGGCGGCGCCCACGTAGCCGTGTCCGCGGTTGCCGAGCCCTCTGAGAAACCCGTCGGCGTAGCCGACCGCGACCGTGGCGAGCCGCGTGCCCCGCGCGACCGGGCGGAGCGCACCGTATCCGACCGTCGAATCGCGGTCAACGGTCCGCGTCTGCAGGATCGGCGCCTCGAGATGGACCACCGGGCGCATCGGTCGGGGCGCCCCGGTCGCGGCCGAGACGCCGTAGATCGCCGCGCCCGGCCGCGTCAGCGCGTAGTGGTAGTCGGGTCCGAGAAAGATGCCGGCGGAGTTGGCGAGCGACGCGGGGATCCGCGCGAGCGGCGCGCGCAGCTCCTCGAACAGCTCCCGCTGCCGCCCGTTCCCGGGGTGGTCGCGATCCTCGGCGCAGGCGAGATGGCTCATCACGAACTCGATTCTCGTGCCCCCGAAGGCGCCGGGCCGGCGCGCCAGCGCGCGGGCGTCCGCGGGCGACAGCCCGAGCCGGTTCATTCCGGTGTCGATGCCCAGGACGGCCCGCCGCGCCGCGCCGCCTTCCGGGCGCCAGGCGGCGACGTCGCCGGGGGAGTTCAGGACCGGGACGAGGCCCGCGGCCTCGAGGACCGGCGCGTCGACGGCCCGGCCCGGCCCGTCGAGGACGTAGATGCTGCACCCGCGGTCCAGAGCCTCGCGCAGCGCGAGGCCCTCCTCGAGCCGCGCCACGAAGAACCGGCGGCACCCCGCGGCCCTGACGGCGCGGCCGATCTCCCGGATCCCGAGGCCGTAGCCGTCGGCCTTGACCACCGCGGCGCATTCCGCCGGGCTGGAGAGATCCCGCAGAAGCGTCCAGTTCGCGGCAACGGCGTCGAGATCGATCGTCAGGGTGGCGACGGCGCCGCGCATCGCGTTCAGAGCTGGCTCACGTCCGGCGGCGGACCCTCCGGATGGCCGTCCGCGTCCTCGAGATCGTCGAATTTGGTGGCCTCGGCGTAGAATCTGAGCGAGACCGTGTCGGTCGGCCCGTGACGCGACTTCGCGATGATGACGTCGGCCTTGCCGCGGGCCGCCTCCATGGCGTTGTCCCACTGCTGCTGGCGCTGCTGGAGCCTTTCCGGGGGCAGGTCGGACCGTTCCGGCCTCTTGTTCTGGAGGTAGTATTCCTCGCGGTAGATGAACATCACGACGTCGGCGTCCTGCTCGATCGTTCCCGATTCCCGGAGATCGGCGAGCTGCGGCCGCTTGTCGTCGCGCTGCTCGACCGCCCGGCTCAGCTGCGAAAGGGCCAGCACCGGAACATCGAGTTCCTTGGCGAGCGTTTTCAGGCCGCGGGTGATCTCGGAGATCTCCTGGACCCGGCTGGCCTCGCGGGCGAACCGGCTCGGCTGGAGCAGCTGGAGATAGTCCACGACGATCAGCCCGAGGCCGTCGGTCCGGCGCTTGAGCCGCCGCGCGCGCGTGCGCAGCGCCGCGATCGTGAGCGCGGGCGTGTCGTCGATGTAGAGCGGCATCGTCTGCAGTCTCTGGCTCGCCTGGACGAGCCTGTCGAACTGGTTCTGGTTCAGTTCGCCGCGGCGGATGCTGTCGGAGGCGATCTCAGCGTTCTCGGCGAGCACCCTGGTCGCCAGCTGCTGGGACGACATCTCGAGCGAGAAGAAGCCCACCACCGGACTGTCGACCGGCTTCTCGGCGCCGTCGTCGTCGACGAACCTGCCCGGGTTGCTCGCGACGTTGAACGCGATGTTGGTCGCCAGCGCCGTCTTGCCCATGCCGGGGCGGCCGGCGAGAACGACGAGGTCGGACTTGTGCATGCCGCCGAGCCGCAGGTCGAGATGCTTGAATCCGGTGGCG
Organism: Alphaproteobacteria bacterium; assembly: GCA_965214975.1. Taxonomy (GTDB): domain Bacteria; phylum Pseudomonadota; class Alphaproteobacteria; order MPNO01; family UBA830; genus JAJEBT01. The sequence goes on along the minus strand of OZ244055.1, from coordinate 1,740,070 downwards.
ACGCCGGCGTAGGCGCTCTCCCGGTTGAAGGCGTTGGCCGCCATCTCGACCGCGCCCTCGATCGATTCGGAAAAGCTCTGGAACCCGCCGTCGGCGCTGCCGGTGGTGGCCAGGTTGAACAGGTGCTGCTCGGCGGTCTCGATCTGGCCGAGCGCGGCGTCGTCCGGATCGCGCGAGTAGGCGCGGTTGACGACGTCGGTGCCGATCTCGATGAGCTCGCGGCGCAGATAGTGGTCGTAGATCAGCCGCCCGTAGTGCTCGGCGTTGACGATCGTGAAACTCGCCCTGGCCAGCTCCGCCAGATAGCGGTGGCCGCCCACCTGCTGGAATTCCGGGCCGTCGAGAAAGTGCTTGAGCGTCGTCGGGCTGGCCGGCTGCTGGCTCTCGATGAGCTTCTCGCAGAACTCGTAGACCTTCCGGTGGATCGGATCGGAAAAGTGCCGGGGCTCGAGGAAGTCCGACACGCGCGCGTGGACGTGGTTGTTGCCGAGGATGGCGCCGAGCAGGCCCATCTCCGCCTCGACGTTGCCGGGCGGCTGGCGGAAGGATTCCGGCTCGTTCGTCGTCGCGTCCACGTCGGACTCCATGTTCTGGGGGTTCCCCGTCCGGGAGCCCGCGCCCGGCACTGTATATATCAGCGGGGCGGTTCCGGCGGGAGAGCCGAACCCGCCAAAACCGCGGGTCACACACGGAAATTCGGGGGTGCGGCGGGTTTTCCACACGCCACCCACGGGTTGCGGGCAGCCTCGCGGCCGGCCGGGGAGCTCCGCGGCGCCCGGTCCCCGCCGTTCCGGGAATCCGAGCCGTGCCGGGCGGCCTCCGGAGACGCCGGCGGAGAAGGGCGCCGCCGACCGGGTTCCGCGCCAAGCGGCCCGTCGGGAGGCGGGCGGTCCGGTTCCGTTCCCGCAAGCGGCGTGTTCCGGAAGGGCCGGATCCGCGCCGCGAGCCGTGTCCGGGTCCGGTGGAAAGCCGTCGGGATCCGGCCAGGGCGGGCCCGGTCCCCCGAGTCCTTCGCCCCCGCGCCTTTTCCGCGCCAGGCGCCGCCTCCGGCCGCTCCCTGTGCCGGCACCCGCGCGGCGGCTGCGCCGGTTCCGGGCGCGGGGATTCACGCGGCCTTCCGTCGGATCGCCCGCGGACGGACGCGTCCGCACCGGGCCGGCATCCCTTTCGTCTCGGGGGTTCCTTTCGCGGCTCCGGCGCTCGCCGGTGCCGCCGGCGGGCCGGAACCTTCGCCGGCGCGGCGGCGCCGCGAGGAATTTCCGGCGGTTTCGGGACCGCGCCCCGCTTCGTCCGGTGTCGTCTCCCCGCGATCGCTTGATGCGGTTGATGCGGTCGCGCTTCGGACGCCGAGGGTCCGGGCCGGACCCGGTGGACCGGGCGCCGAAAACGTTCACCTTTAGGGCTTGACACGGCGTCCGCCGGCGGTTACTGTCCAGTGGTCGCGAACATCGACACGGTCAGGCCCCGTTCGCGTCCGTTCGGCCCCGAGGGGGGGGGCACGCTCCCGCATGGGGGACAGAAGGAGAAACGACCATGGACACTTCGGAGATCACCCCTGTCACGGAACAGGATCTTGAAGAAGCGCGTGGCCATGCCGCCACCTACTCGAAACTGGGCGAGCGGTATCGAAGCGATCCGGATTTCCGGTCGCGGATCGACGGAGGCGACGTGACGGAAGCGCTGTCGGAGCTCGAGATCGACCTGCCGCCCGGCCTCGAGGCCCGGGTCGTGGCCAACACGGACAACACCTTTCACATGGTTATGCCGCCCGACCCGAACGCCAACCTGGCGGACGAGGCGCTGTCGATGGTGGCGGGCGGCTGCTCGGGCGGCAACTACTACCACACCCAGCAGTGGATGATGCAGATGGGCTACTGCTTGGGCTACGGCGGCCCCCAGGGCGGCAATGCTGGAGGCTCGGGCACGACCTGACCCGCGGTTTTCGCGCGGGAATCCAGTCTCGGGACAACGGGAGGCCCGACCGGCCGAATCCGTGCCCCTTGAGGCGCTTGCGACGCTTCCGGGCGGAAGGATCCCGCAGGGGTTCTTCCGCCCTCGAGTTTTCCGGCGACCGCGACCGGGCAGCCTGTCGCTGCCGGTGCCGTCGCCGGCTTTTCGCCGCCCTGGGCGCTGTCGGCGGATGCCGTGCCCGCCGTTTTCCGCCCGCGCCGGGCGTCGCGGGTTTCCGGCGGCTCGTCGGGCTTGCGCGGCAGTGTCCTCCCGGGTCGGCGCTCGGCGCGGCGATGGAGGTCTGCCGGACGCGATGGACCGTCGACGGCGCACAGCCCGCTTCCCGGGCCAGCGGGCGCGTGCTCCAGCGCGTCGCGTTCCGCGGCTTCTCTTCATGCGTCTTGCGGACCGCACCGTTGTCGCCGATGCGCCGCGGACGGCCGGCAGGCCATCGGAGCGAGGGGAAAGCTCCCGGCACGCGCGAACTCCGCAACTGCCGCGAGGCGCCGGCACCTCGCCCGAAGCGACCCGGGTTCCTCGCCGAGCCGCGGGAACAGGCGGCTTGATCGGAATGCCGAAATCGGGATAATCCCTGTCTTGGCGCCGGGGGCCGCTCTCCCTTCGGACGAGTTGCCGGTCGCGACGGCAGGCGGCCAGCCGGCCGGCAGCGTCGGCTCCGCCGGATGCGTCAGTAGCGTAAGTACCACCCACGGCACGGTCGGCAGCGCGAGCTGGGACTTGCCGGTTCACAACCAGGAACAGGAGAACGAGAAGATGGCCGAGACGAATTCCGATCTTGACGCGTTGATGGAGAACCTGACCCCGGAGCAGGTTGCGCGCAACCAGCAGATCTACGCCGACGTGGTGGCGAAGTACTACGGCGACCCCGACTTCAAGGCGGAGATGGACGCCAGCCCCACCGAGGTGCTCAAGCGCGAGGGGTTCGACATTCCGGGGGATGCGAAGGTCAAGCTGCTGTTCAACACCGAGCACCTTCTGCACATCGTTCTCCCCGCCCCGATGCGGTGAGACCGGAACGCGGCCGTCCGGGGCGAACCTGTTCGTGCCGGCGGCCGCGACGTGGGGCCCCGAGGCTTCCCGCTTCGGCGAGGGCGGGACCGCGCTGAAGCCTGACGACCGGCTGCGGCAGCTGTCCTCGGGGGCCTTCGGCCAGTCCGCGGCGCCGTTCCGGACTCCCGGCACCGGCCGCGGCATCGTCGGTGTTTCCGGCGCTTGCGCCGCGTCCGGACCCCCGCCCGCCCGGAGACGGGGCGGCGGCGCCGGTTCCCGGGACCGCCGCCGCCGCTCTCCGCGGCAGGTTCCAACGCCGGTCTCCTTCCCCTGATCGACGGCGCCCGCCCGCGCGGCGGGACCGTTGCCGCGCTTCGCGGCGCGCATCCGGGCTTCGCGGTCGGGACGGCGACGGTTTCGCTGGCCGCAAGGGGGTGCGGTGTCCCGGTCTCGGGTCCGGCCCTGCCGCGTGCGGAGGTTGCGGGCGATCGGGTTCCTCGTGCGGTTTTCTCCGGCACCGCCTTGCAAGATCACCCGGTCGTTTCCCCATGAAGCCGGTGAAATCCGGCCTCCGCGGCCCGCCGTGCGGCCCGCCCGCCTCGTCGGGTGAACAGTGGCGCCGCGAGAGGCTCCGGGCCGGACCCTCCGGCGGGGAAACCGGCGCCGTGGGGGCCGAAAGGGCGGGAGGCGGCGGGGCGTTCGCGGGAAGGCGCGCCGGACGTCCGGCTCTTCGTGGCCGGCCGCGACCGTCGCTCAGGCCGCGAGATCCTTCTCCGCCGATCGCTCGCGCTCGGCCTGCGCCCGTTCCCACTCGAACATGTAGTCGCGGGTGATGGGCACGGTCTCGAGCCTCTTGGCGAACTGCATCTGCAGGACCACGAGATTCTCGTAGCGGAACCCCATCTCGCAGATGACCAGGTAGATTTCCCACATCCGGCAGAACCGTTCGTCGTAAATTCTCGCGACCTCGTCGCGACGCGCAGCGAAGGCGTCGTGCCACCGTCTGAGAGTCTCCGCGTAGTGCAGGCGCAGGAGCTCGATGTCGGTGCACATGAGGCCCGTGCGCTCGATGACCGGCGTGACCTCCGAGAGCGCCGGGAGATCGGCGCCCGGGAAGATGTACTTCCGGATGAAGGGGTTGATCGCCACCGGCGTGTCGAGCCGGCCGATCGAGTGCAGGAGCGCGACACCGTCGTCGGCCAGCAGATCCCGCAGCTTCTCGAAGAATTCCCGGTAGTTGCGCTTGCCGACATGCTCGAACATGCCGACGGACACGATGCGGTCGAAGCGGCCGTCCAGGTTCCTGTAGTCCTCCAGCTCGAACCGGACGCGGTCGGCGAGACCGGCCGCGCGGGCCCGCTCGTTCGACACCTTGTGCTGCTCGCTCGACAGGGTGACGCCGGTCACGTCGGCGTCTCCGAGTCCGGCGATGTAGAGGCCGAGGCCGCCCCAGCCCGATCCGATGTCGAGCACCTTGAGGCCCTTGCGGTCGAGCAGGAGCTTGGAGGCGAGATGGCGCCGCTTGTTGGCCTGCGCGACGTCTATGTCCTCGCCGGGATCCGTGAAATAGGCGCAGGAGTACTGCCGGTCGCGGTCGAGAAAGCGGGCGTAGAGCTCGTCGGAGAGGTCGTAGTGATGGGAGACGTTCTTCCGCGCGACCCCGATCGGGTTGTGCTGGCGGATCTGGCGGCTGCCGATCCCGACCCAGCGCAGCGCGCGGGCCAGCGGAAAGTCCTCCACGTGCCCGTAGTTGCGGGCCGCGAGCTCGATGAAGTCGTGCAGCGTGCCGTCCTCGACGACAAGATCGCCCTCCATGTAGGCCTCGGGCACGCGGAGCGCGGGGTTGAGCACCAGGCTCCCGTCGAGGCCCGCTTTCCGGAACCTGAGAGTGCAGGCCGGCGACGAGCCGTCGCCGTAGATCGAGGCGTTGCCCTTGGCGTCGACGATGCGAATCGCCCCGACCCGCATCGCGTATTTCATGAGGGAACTGAACAGCATTGGCGTACCTCCATGCCGTGCGGCCGATCCGGGCCAAGCATAGCGTCACGGTGGCGCCGCTGGCAACGGATCGCGGAACCGGTCCGGCGGGATCCGCGTCATTCGTGCCCGGGACCGGCGGTCGTGCCTCATGACGCGTTGGCGCGCCGTTCCGCGTGCAGCGCGTCCCGGCGTCGGCGCAACGCTTCGCGGGCCGCCTGTCCGGGGCTGTCCGTCGCGACGCTGCGCGCGACCGCATCGGGGTCGATCATCTCCGCCCCCCGGAACCAGGTGGCGCGCGTCAGGGCGGACTTGCCGCACCCGTTCGGGCCGGCGACGAGATAGAGCGTCGGCATCGCGGGGAGCGTCGGCTGGGCCGATCAGGAGGACTTCCGGTTCGGTGGTTCGAGCACCCGGTCACCGTCCTTGGTCCGCGCGATGCAGGCGCCGTCGGACCGGACTCCGTAGAGCGTTCCCCCGGCCTCGAGCCGGGCTGCGAGATCCGACTTGATCTGTTCTCGCCAGTCCTTGGGACGACCCGGTATGTCGGGCGGCGACGCTCTCGTCTTCTTGGGCTTCGGCATGGCACCGACTGCACTTCCGGTTCCCGTTGCGTTCACTGCGTCCGCTTCTCGAGGCTCGAACTGATATTCGGACGACAAAATTCGCCCTGAACGACCCGCCGGACAGGCCGGTTCACCCGTCGCCGGACAAAGAATCAGCCCAGAATGCGCCCGATACGCCATCACGGGACGTTCGCCATGGTGGTGCCCGTCGGCAAACACGAAGGGTCTGCCGTCCGCCCGGCGGCCCATGCCGCCATCTTCGGCCGAATCGGCGGCGGGAAGCCGGATCGGGATGCGGCCGGCTGCGCCGGGAACGCGAAGCGCCGACGGAGCCGGACGCGGGATCGCCCTGGCCGTTCCGGCGCGCTTGCGGCGGCGGTGCGGGTGATGTACAAGGCCGCAACGCCCGCGGACGGTGGCCGGCAGGCTGCGCATTCGGGTTTCGCGTCAGGATGGTCCTGGCGTTCGGAGAATTTCGAGGAGGCCTTCCCAGATGACGTACGTTCGACAAGCTGCCGTTGCGGCCGCGACCCTCCTGCTGGCGGTCGGTTGCACGGATCCCCGGGTCGATCAGGCGATCACGACCGCGAACGAAGCCAAGACCGCCGCCGAAAGAGCCGCCGCGTCCGCAGACCGCGCCGCGGAGGCCGCGAAGATGGCGGCCGACAAGGCGGCGATGGCGGCCGACAGCGCGGGGATGGCTGCCGAGAAGGTCGAGATGGCGGCCAAGGAGGCGCGGATGGCCGCGGACAAGGCCGACCGGATCTTCCAGAGGAACCTGCGGAAGTAACGGGCGCTCGTCCCGGTTCTAGCCCCTCAGCACCGGAACCGGGACGCCGCGCCGCTCCAGTCCGGCGCGCGCGACTTCCGGCCAGTCGACGGCGGCCGCGCCGGCGGCGGCGGCGACCTTGAATCTCAGTTCGGCGGGCATGGCCGGCGACGGACGGCCCGTCCGCTCGATCTCGTCCGCCTGCGTCTGGCTTGCATGCACTTCCAGGAACAGCTGGCCGTCGCGGCGAGCGACCTTGACCTCCTGATCGACGACTCTCACCGGGGCGCCCACCGGCAGGGTGTCGTGCAGCCACGCGACGTCCTCGGGGTAGAGGCGGACGCATCCGTGGCTCGCGCGGCGCCCCACGCCGTCGGGCTTGTTGGTTCCGTGGATGACGTAGGACGGCCAGCCGAGATAGAGGGCGTGGGCGCCGAGGGGGTTGTCGGGCCCCGGCCGCACCACCGCCGGAAGTTCGGGCTGCTCCCGCCGCACGGACGCCGGCACGTACCATGTCGGATTGCGCGCCTTGCGCACCACTTTCGTCGTGCCCGTAGGCGTGTTCCAGCCCGCGTTGCCGATGCCGATCGGCGCGGTGCGGACCGTGGCGCCGTCGGGGTCGAAGTGGTAGAGACGCTGGTCCGCGAGGTTGAGCACGATGCCGCCGCGGACGGAGGCCGGAACGACATGCGCCGTCGGCAGCAGGATCTCCGTGCCCTCGCCGGGCAGCCACGGGTCGATGCCCGGATTGGCGGCGACGAGTTCGGTGTAGCCGAGGCGGAACACGCGGGCGAGACCGACGAGCGTGTCGTTGCGCCGCGTCCGGTGGACGCCGAGTCGGCCGACGATCGCGGGATAGTCGCCGCCGGCCGCTTTCGCCGGCAGGGCCGCCGCCGCGCCGACGGCCGCGACCGCCTTGCAGAACGCCCTGCGTCCGAGAGTCCCCATCCGGTGCCGATCCTTCGCGCGCCGTCCCGCTGGCCCCGTCCGTGTCCGTCCACGCGGCCATGTATAGTCCGTAACGCGGGACGGTCAAACCGGGGTTCGACAACGCGGGCGGGCGGGCGATATAGTGGGAATCCAGTTCGCGGGAGCGGTTCATGAGAAGGGTCATCGTCGGCATCACCGGCGCCACCGGCACCATCTACGGCGTGCGCCTGATGGAACTGATGCGGACGAGTCCGGACATCGAGATCCATCTGATCATGAGCCGGTCGGCCAAGCTGACGCTCAAGATGGAGCACGATCTCGAGCTCGACTACATCAACGGCCTCGCCGGCGAGGTGCACGACCCCGGGAACATCGGGGCGTCCATCTCCTCGGGGTCGTTCCGCTCCGACGGCATGGTCATCGCGCCGTGCTCGATCAAGACGATGTCGAACATCGCGATGGGCAACACCGGCGATCTCATCAGCCGCGCCGCGGACGTTGTTCTCAAGGAGGGGCGCCGGCTCGTGATCGCGATCCGCGAGACCCCGCTGCATCTCGGCCACATCGAGAATCTCGCCCGGCTCGCGCGGATCGGCGCGGTGATCTTTCCGCCGGTGCCCGCCTTCTACAATCGGCCGGTGTCGCTGCGGGACGTCGTGGACCAGTCCTGCATGCGCATGCTCGACCAGCTCGGGATCCACATCGAGTCGGCGCCGCGCTGGGGCGAGGAAGGCGGCGTGCCGGCGGTCGGCCAGCGGATCGAGGGCGGCAAGGCCGACTGAGTCAGGCGAATTCCGCGCCGACGTTCCCGATCCCCTCGATCGAGACCGCCGCGTGCCGGGCCGTTTCGTCAAGCCATATCACCGGCGCCATGGAGCCCGTGAGCACGATGTCGCCGGCCCGGAGCCCGAGGCCCTGGCCGCGCAGGGCGTTCGCGAGCCAGGCGACCACCTCGAAGGGGTGTCCCATGACGTCGGCCCCGCGGCCGGTTCCGCGCAGGTTGCCGTCGATCCTGGTTTCGCCCGCGGCCGCGGCGAGATCCAGCGACCGCCAGTCCGGTGCCGGCCGGCCGAGCACGCAGGCGCGGTGGAAGAAGTTGTCCGCGACCAGAACGGGCAGGCCGAGCGCCGCGAAATCGGCGTAGCGGTTCTCGACGATCTCGATCGCCGGCATGACCTCGGCCGCGACGGCCGCCGCCGCCGCACGGTCCAGATCCCCCGCCGGCGCGTCGGTGCCGAGCCGGACCGCGATCTCGCACTCGATTCCCGGGCCGAGAAGCCCGTTCCGCGCGAACCGGGCGCCGTCCGCATGCATGTCCCGCCGCGCGATCCGGCCGAAGGCGGGGCCGTCGATGCCGAGATAGCGCTGCATGCCGACGGCGGTCGCGCCGACTTTCCAGCCCGCAGGCGCGGCGCGCTCCCCCTCGAGCAGGTGGAAGAGGGCGGCCTGCGCAGCATAGGCCTCGGCGATGCCGCGGGGCGGCTCATCGAGACGGGCGAGCGGCCGTCGGGCGCGCCGCGTCTCGGCGAGCGCCTCGGCGGTCCGGCGGGCGCGCATCAGGTGACCGGTTTCTCGTCCTCGAAGTTCCGCGCCTGCCGGCTCTCGTTGCGCGCCGCTTCCGCCTGGCAGCGCTCCCAGATTTCCGGCCCGTAGTAGGACGTGAAGTCGTCGTGGATCCGCTCGAACGGAAGATCCGACCAGACGCCGTGGTTGTTGACGTATTCCATGTGCCTGCGGCCGCGCTTGTCGAACTCCTGGAAGAGCGCGTCCCCGACGCCGTCGAACTCGGTCGGGATCACGTCGAACTTGTCGCAGAGCTCGATGTTGAACGCGGGGGCCGCCTTGACCCACCGGCCGTCGATGAACATGACGGCGTAGCCGTGATGGAGAAACAGATCCTTGCCGCCCATGGCGTCGAGAAGGCGCCGGCTGCACAGGTGGTTGGTCACGTCCGAGAACCCGATGGCGGCCGGGACGCCGCCGCGGCGGGCCATGGCGGTCAGCAGCGACGCCTTCGGGATGCAGTAGGCGGCTCCGGTTTCCAGGACGTCGCTGGCCCTGTAGGCGTCCCGGCGGTCGGTGATGCGGTAGGGGTCGTAGCGGATGGCGTCGCGCACGGCGTAGAACGCCTTGACCGCGACCTCGCGCGCGTTCCGCGCCCCCGCGACGGCGCGCTCGGCGAACTCGCGGACCTTCGGGTGGTCGTAATTGAAGAACGCCGTCGGCTTCAGGTACTCTTCCGACGGTTCCGGGAACCCGGTCTCGAGATGTTCCATCCCGTTTGCCTCCGCGGTCGGGGAAACGCACCATACCGGAGGGGTCGGCCGCGGACAAGCCGGCCCGTTCGCCGGGGAGCTTCGCCGTGACGGCGTTCCGTCCCTTCGGCCCGGCGCGGCGCGGCGCGCGCCCTTCGGCCGGACGGTCCTGAGTTGGCGGTTCCCGGCGGCCCCGACCGGCATTTGCCGGTTGCCGGCGTCCTGTGGATGACGGCGGCGGCGGTCTGTTTTTCCGCCTCGTTCGCGCTCGTGAAGGCCCTGCAGGACTCCGGCATGACGGTCTTCCAGGCGGTGCTGTTCCGCCAGTGCCTCGGCCTCGTCCTGTTCCTGCCCGTTCTCCTGCGCAGCCGGAGCGCCGTCTTCGGGTCCGAGGTGCGGGCGCGCCACCTCGTCCGGGCGCTGTTCGGGTTTCTCGGCATGTGCTCGGCCTACCACTCGCTGTCGCTCATCCATCTCGCGGATTCGGTCGCGCTCCAGTTCACGCTGCCGTTCTTCGTCATGCTCTTCGCGGCGTGGATCCTCGGAGAACGGCTGCGCAGGCACCGGGTGATCGCGACCGTCGCGGGATTCGCCGGCGTTCTTCTGATCGTCCGCCCCGGCTTCGCCGAGGCGAATGCCGGCATCCTCTTCGCCCTTGCCGGAGCGGCGTGCTACGCGGCCTCCGACGTCAACGCCCGCCGGCTGGCGCGGCACGACGGGCTGCCGGCGATCATGATCTGGAATTTCCTGTGGACGATTCCGCTGGCGGCGGTTCCGTCGGCGGCGTGGTGGGTCGCGCCGCCGCCGGGCGCCTGGTGGGCGGTGGCCGGCTTCGCCGCCGCCGGCGTCTGCGCCCAGTTCTGCCTGACGCGGTCTCTGGGCATGGCCGAGGCGGGTCTGGTGGCGCCGATTCTGTTTCTCCGCCTGCCGTTGATCGCGGCGGTCGGGTATCTGTGGTTCGGCCAGGCGACCGGAATCTGGACCTGGATCGGGGCCGGCGTTATCTTCGCGGCAACGGTGTGGATGACGCGGGTCGAGACTCGGCGCGCGCGTCCGCGGGACGGGTGAGCGATGGCCGGTCGGGACTTCTCGCGGCGCACGCGGTGATGGCGGAGGCGGCCGCGGCTTCTTCGGCGGAAGACCGGGAGGCGACGCGGCTTCTCGGCATCGCGGAATCCCTGGCGGAGCCGTTTCGCGCCCGCGCCGGCGAGGCCGAGAAGGCGCGCCGCATCCACCGCGAGACCCATGAGCAGATGCGCGACGCGGGGCTCTACCGCGTGCAGATGCCGGCGCGCCACGGCGGCCACGAAATGCATCACCGCGGCATGCTCGACATCGCCGCCGAACTTGGCCGCGGCTGCGGCTCCTCGGCTTGGATCTTCTCGAACATCGCGGCCCAGAACGGAATCGTCGCCATGGCGTCGCGGGAGGCGCAGGAGGATGTCTGGGGCGACGACCGCGACGCCTGCGTGGCGTCCTCGTTCCCGGCCAGGGGCGGCCGGGCCCGCCGGACCGAAGGCGGTCTGGTCGTCGACGGCGTCTGGAGCTTCGCGTCAGGCGTCGACTGGGCCGAGTGGAACAACCTGCAGGTTTTCGTCCCCGGGGAGGACGGCGCGGAGCGTCATCACATGGCCCTCGTGCCGAGCTCCGACTACACGGTCGTCGACGACTGGTTCTCCCCCGGGCTCGCGGCCACCGGATCGCGCTCGATCCGCCTCGACGAGGTCTTCGTTCCCGAGCACCGCCTCCTCGACACCGGCGCCGCGCGAGAGGGCCGGACGGTCGCGGCGTCCGGCAACACGGGCCCGATCTTCCGCGTGCCCCCGATGTGCGGGGCCAACAAGATCTTTTCCGGCCCCGTCGTCGGCATCGCCCGCGGCGCGCTCGACGCGATCGTGCGCGATCTCCGGGAACGGACCAGCGTCGGCGGCGTCCCCATGGCGACGCTGTCCTCGGCCCAGCTGCGCGTCGCGGAGGCCGGCGCGCTGATCGACGCCGCCTGGGCGCTCTTGCAGCGGGACTGCGACGACGCCTACGAGATCGGGCGCTCGGGCCGGCTGACCACGGTCGCCGACCGTGCCCTGTGGCGGCGCAACAACGCCTATGCCGGTGTCCTCTGCGTCCGGGCGGCGCGGACTCTCCATCCGCTGATCGGCGCGCGCGGGCTGGTGGCGGACGGCGATTTCCCGCGCGCTTGGCGCGATCTCCGCGCCGCCACCCTGCAGATCAACATGGCCTGGGACCGGCAGGCCGTCTCCGCGGGGCAGGTCGCGTTGGGAATCGATCCCGGCGACCCGAGGGCGTGAGGCGGTGACGGTCACGCGCGAGGGGATGCTGGAACGCGCCCGGGCGTGCCGCCACGCGCTGCTCGCGCGCGCGGCCGAGGCCGAGAGGCGCCGCTCCCTTCCGCGCGAGACCTTCGAGGAATTCGCGGACGCCGGCTTCTTCCGCATCCACCAGCCGGAGCGCCACGGCGGTTTCGGCTGGGAGATCGGCATGATGGTGCGCCTCGGCGCGGAACTCGGACAGGGGTGCGGATCGAGCGCCTGGATCTTCAGCAACCTCGCCGTCCAGGGGTGGGTGCTGGGCATGAACCGGCCGGAGCTCCAGGACGAGGTGTGGGGGGACCGGCCCGGGGCGCTGATCGCGTCGTCCTTTCCGGCGAAGGGCGGCAGGGTGCGCCGGGTCGGGGGCGGGCTCGTCGCCGACGGGCTGTGGAGCTTCTCGTCCGGGGTCGATTTCGCGGACTGGAACAACCTCCAGGTTTTCGTGCCGCCCGAGGACGGGCGGGGACCGCCGGAACACCGTTTCGCCCTGGTTCCGCGCTCGGACTACCGGATCGTCGACGACTGGCATCCCCGAGGCCTCGCCGGCACCGGCTCCCGCAGCCTCCTGCTCGACGAGGTCTTCGTTCCCGAGCGCCGCACGCTCGCCTCGACCGAACTGACGGGCGGACCGTCTCCCGGAAGCGCGGTCAATCCCGGGGCCCTCTACCGCGTTCCCCCTCTCACCCTGGGCACCAAGGTGTTCTCGTCGCCCGCGCTCGGCATCGCCAAGGGCGCGCTGCGCGTGATCGAGGAGGAGCTCGGCGAGCGCGTCACGGTGGGCGGCCAGGCGATGGCCGAACTGCCGACCGCCCAGATGCGCCTGTCCGAGGCGGGGGCCGGGATCGACGCCGCCGAGGCCCTGCTTCTCAAGGACTGCGCGGACGCGACGGCGATGGCCGAGCGCGGCGGGGTGCCGGACATCGCGACCCGCGCCCGGTGGCGGCGGAACAACGCCTACGCCGTGCAGCTCTGCCTGCGGGCGGTCGAGGGCCTCGATCCGCTCGTGGGCGCGCGCGGCCTCTCCCCCGAAAACCCGTTCCTGCGGATGTTCGACGACCTGCACGCGGCCTCGCTGCAGATCACCGTGGCCTGGGACATCCAGTCGATCAACGCCGGCCGCATACGGTTCGGCCTGCCGTCTCTCGACCCGCGGGTCTGACGTCGGGCCGGACCGGCCGCGACGGCGCGCGTTGTCCGGAAACCGGGCGCCGGACGGTTTCCGGGACGGTCAGCGACACTCCGCCTTGATGCGGTGCAGTGCGACAGCAAGATGCGCGCGGTGCGCATGCCGCCGATCCGACCGGCGCGGCGGGCGGGGAAGGGATGATGGAGAAAGCGGGCGGCGACGCCGCGGCAAGGGAACGCCGGACCGGGGAAGTGGCCGAAGACAACGACGTCGAGGGTCTGGCCACCGGAGGCGGTTCGTGGGGAGACCGCCCCGGCGGCGAATCGCCTGTCCGGACCGAGACTCGAAGGATCCGCGACGTCATGCTGCGGATCAGGCGGCAGGGCCATGTCATGAATCCGGACTTTCGGCGCGATTTCGTCAGGTCCGTATCCGGGCAGAGCGGACTGATCGAATCCGTGGTGATGCGGATCCACTCCCCGTGTTCCGCTTGGCGGAAGACGACCGGGTGCGGACACGTGCCGGGCTTCTGCGCTACGATGTCCGCAAGTCGCTCCGCGACGACGAGCTCGACACGGCGACCGGCCGCGGCACGAACGCCTCGAGTAAAGGTGAAAGCGCGTTTCCTCGCGGCCCGAAACGCGTTCGGGGAGGTGATGGGTGCTCACGCAGATTGAATTGGGGCACTTCAAGTGCTTCGAGTTGTTGAAATTGCCGTTGCGGCCGCTGACGCTGCTGTCCGGCGCGAACGCGTCCGGAAAATCGTCCGTGATGCAGGCGTTGGCCCTCCTGCACCAGACGATGCAGGACCATGAATGGTCGTCGCGTCTCATGCTCAACGGCCGCGCTGTCCGGCTCGGCACCGTTGCGGACGTGATCGACCGGGAACATGGATGCCGTTCACTTGAAATCACGCTTGAAGACAACGGTTCGTCATGGCTCCGATGGGAGTTCGAGGGCGAACCGGACGAAACGTCCCTTTCGGTGCGAAGGGCGCAGGGGGAGATTCAGCCCAACCGGCCCTGGAATGTCGAGGATCCGGGGCGGCTTCGCTGTCTCCTGCCTTTGGATGTCCAGCCTGCGCCAGCGGACACATCATCGCTGGTCGGGCGCCTGCGCAATCTTGCCTATCTGGCGGCAGAGAGGACGGGGCCGCGGGAGATCCGTCCGCTCCAGGATCCCCGGCGCGCTCCGGCTGTCGATGCGCCCGGAGAAGCCGCCGTCGGCGTCCGGCACACCGGTGGCGACGAGCAGGTTCTCGAGGGGCTGGCGATCGCCGGCGTTCCGCTCGCCCGCCCGCGGCAGGTGGAGGCGAGAATGGCAAGGTTGTTTCCGCATTGCGAACTGCGGATCGCCAAGGCGTCGAATGCCGATGCCATGACGCTCGGGGTCCGGACCTCGAGGAAAACCGGCTTCTTTCGCCCGGCCCACACGGGTTTCGGGCTGGCCTGGACACTTCCCGTCGTCGCGGCGGCCCTGTCGGCCGGAAGCGGCGACCTGCTGCTTGTAGAGAACCCCGAGGCGCATCTGCACCCGGCGGGTCAGGCGGCGGTGGGAACGTTCATGGCCGAAGCCGCGGCGGCGGGGGTTCAGGTCATCATCGAGACCCACAGCGACCATGTGCTGAACGGTGTCCGGCGGGCCGTGAAGGACGGCACCCTGCCGTTCGACCGGGCCGCCCTGCATTTCTTCCGTCCGCGCGACGCCGGGGAACCGGGCGATGCGGCGCAAGTGGTGAGTCCGATGCTGGACGGCAACGGCGATATCGACCGCTGGCCGGAAGGCTTCTTCGACCAGTTCGACAAGGACATGGATCGTTTCGCCTCCTGGCACTGACAGGAACCCTCTCCTCAACGGCCTTTCGGTTCACGGACGGTTCCGCGGCGCGCGACCGTTTCGGGAGGCGATCGCAAGGCTGACGGCGATGCGCGGGGTTGCCGGGGTTTCGGGCGGGACGTTTGTGCCACCCGCGCCTTCACCGGTGGCGGGGCCCCGTTCTCCGACCCGTCGGAGACGGAAAAACGCGGTTTCCGCAGGAAGCCGGCGTTCCGTCACCCGGGTGACGGCGGTTCCCTGTTCCGCCCGTGGCGCGGGAAGGTGCGCCGCACGACGCTTCGCCCGCACCATTCGTGGTGCGGGCGCGCGGGCGACCCGGTTCGCGTGGTCCACGCGGTCCGGGAATCACGCGCCGTTGAAACCGCGCGGCGCGTCCCCGCCGACGGCGCCGCGCGTGCACCCGCCGTCTCGCCGCGTGCCGGACGGAGGGCGGACGCGTTCTTGACTTGCCTCCGCCGGCGACCGAAGATCGATACCGGCTTCGCGTTCGGGGGCGGGGAGGGAGCGAACATGTCGAAAACCGGCGCCGACCATCTGGAATCCCTGCGCGACGGGCGCGAGGTCTTCCTCGACGGCGAGAAGATCGCGGACGTCACCGCGCACCCGGCGTTCCGGAACGCCGTCCGGACGGCGGCGGATCTCTACGACTTCCAGTCCAGTCCCGACCACGTCGGGTACATGACCTTCGAGAGCCCGACCTCGGGCGAGCGCGTGAACCGCTGCTGGCAGCTCACGAAGTCCTACGAGGAACTCGTCGCGCGCCGCAAGGCGATCGCCGCGTGGTCGCGCCTCTCGGGCGGGTGGCTCGGACGCTCGCCCGACCACATCGCCTCGTCGATGGTCGGCCAGATCATGGGGCTTTCCGTCTTCGAGCGCCACTCCCCGGAGCGGGCGCGGGCGATCCGCGAGTACTTCGAGTGGGTGCGGGACGCCGACGCCTACATGACCTACGTGATCATCAACCCCCAGGCGGAGCGCGCCAAGGGCACCGGCGAGCAGCCGAGCGAGTATCTCGCGACCGGCGTCGTCGACGAGGATTCCGAGGGCATCACGGTGCGCGGCGCCAAGATGCTGGGGACCGGCTCGATCATGGCGAACGAGGTTCTGTTCGCGAACATCCAGCCCCTGAGGCCCGGCGAGGAGAAGTACGCGCTGTCCTTCGCGCTGCCGATGAACGCGAAGGGCCTCAAGATCCTGTCGCGGCGCTCCTACGAGCGGGGGATCACGACGCCCTACGACTATCCGCTGTCGGCGCGTTTCGACGAGAACGACGCGCTGGTCTACTGCGACGACGTCAAGGTGCCGTGGGAGCGGGTGTTCGTCTACCGCGACATCGATGCCGCGCGCGCGCAGTTCCAGGACACCTACGCCCACTACATGCAGAACTACCAGGCGCAGATCCGCCTGATGGTGAAGATGCAGTTCCTGGTCGGCGTCGGGCGCCGCATCTGCGAGACGATCGGCACCGTCGGGATGCCGGCGGTCGCCGAGAAGCTCGGCCACCTCGCGGCGCAGACCGCGATGGTCGAGGGACTGGTCTACGGTATGGAATCCGGGGGCGGGGAGTTCAACGGCTACTTCGTGCCCGACCGCAACCTCATGTACACCGCGCAGGTGCTGACCCAGCAGCTCTATCCCGAGTTCGTCACCTCGCTGCGCGAGCTCGCCGGCGGCGGGCTGATCATGCTGCCGTCCTCGGCGCGGGACTTCGCGAACCCGGAGCTCGGCGCGCTGATCGAGGCGACGCAGCAGTCCTCCGCGGGCACGCCGGAGGAGAGGGTGAAGTTCATGAAGCTCGCCTGGGACGCGATCGGCTCGGAATTCGCGGGCCGCCACACCCAGTACGAGATGTTCTACGCCGGCGCCCAGTTCGTGACCCGGGCCCATGCGTTCCGCACCTACGACTGGGATCGCGCCGCGGGCCTTGTCGATTCGGTCCTCGAGCGCTACGCGCTCGGGGACTCGACCGCGCCGGCCACCGGCATGGCGGCCGAATAGGTTCCGTCAGCGCCGCCGCAGCGCGCTCTCGATCGCGAGGCCGACGCGCGCGAGCCAGCCGTCGTGGCGGTGGGCCGCCATCGCCATCAGTCCCACCGGGCCGGTTCCGGGAGCGTGGCAGGGCAGCGAGAGCGCGCAGGCGTCGAGGAAGTTGCCGACGGTCGTGTTGCGGAGCATCCGCATGTTGGCCCTGCCGTAGGCCTCGTCGTCGTTGTCGAGATCCGCGACCGGCGGCGCCACCGCGGCGCAGGTCGGCATCAGCAGCGCGTCGAACGGCATCGCCATCTCGGCCGCCCGCGCCATGATGTCGCGGCGCCTGGCGTGGCAGTCGATCAGGTCCGCCGCCGACAGCCGCTCCCCGCGCCGGATGCGGATCCAGACCCGCGGGTCGTAGAGATCCTTCCTCTCGTCCATCCGCCCGCGGTGGAGCGCGAAGCTCTCGGCTCCGAGAATGCCGCCATGGGGCATCGCGCCGGGAATCTCCCCGAGGACCGGCGAGGGGATCTCCGTGATCCGCGCGCCCGCCCGGGCGAGGCGGTCCACGGCGTCCCCGAAGGTCGTCGCCACGTGGTCGTCGAGATCGTCGAGGACGTGATGCTGCGGCACCGCGAGGCGGAGCAGGCCGGCCGCCGGCGCCTTGGGCACGACCGGCGGCTCGCCGGCCATGACCGCGTCGGCGACGATGCAGCAGGCGAGCGTCGGCGCCAGCGGGCCCACGCTGTCGAGCGTCGGCGACAGCGGGAACACGCCGTCGAGCGGAATCCTCCCCGTCGAGGTCTTGAAGCCGGTGACGCCGTTCAGCGCGGCCGGGATGCGCACCGATCCCCCGGTGTCGGTGCCCACGCCGACGACCGCCATGCCGTCGGCGACCGACACGCCGGCGCCCGAGGACGAACCGCCCGGAATCCGGCCTGTGTCGCGGTCCCAGGGGTTGCGGGGAGTCTCGAAGTGCCGGTTGAGCCCGAGGCCCGAATAGGCGAACTCCGTGAGGTGGGTGCGCCCCACCAGAACCGCTCCGGCGGCGCGCAGGCGGGCGGTCACGACGGCGTCCCGCGTCGCCGGCGGAGCGTCGTCGCGGGCGCGCGAGGCGGCGCGGGTCCGCTGGCCCTGCTCGTCGAAGAGATCCTTGAGAGAGACCGGCAGCCCCGCCAGCGGGGAGGGGACGATCCCGTTGGCGCGCAGGCGGTCGGAAGCGTCGGCCGCGGCGAGCGCGGCGTCCCCGTGGACCGCGAGAAAGGCGCGCCGGCCCTCCCCGCCGGGATCGTCGATGCGCGCGAGCGCCTCTTCCGTCAGAGCGCGGCTCGTGGTCTTGCCGCTCCAGAGCGCGGCCTGCAGTTCCGGAACGGACTTCACGGCGCCCTCCGCCGCGCCCGGCCCCGCGGCGTCAGGCGCTCTCGTCGTAGTAGTGGCTCTCCAGAAGGACGCAGCCCCCTTCCGACTTGAAGGGGCCGTGCGCCGCCCCGGGCGGCCGGCAGGCGTAGGTTCCGGACTCGAACCTCCGGCCGCCGTTGCCGTTCTCGTCGTTGCCGACGACGAGATCCCCCTCGATCAGGTAGACCTCCTCCCAGTAGTCGTGGACGAAGGGCTCGGTCGTGTAGATGCCCGGCGCGAACCTGAGCAGCCGCGTCCGGCCGCCCTTGCCGTTCTCCTCGTCGAGACGCCCGACCAGGATCTTCTGCTCGATTCCCGCCGGATAGCCTTCCGGAACCTCCCATTCGCCGCCGAAGTCCAGCGCGTGGAACTCCACGTGTTCCTTGTTCACGGGCATGAGCGGTCTCCCTTCGCGTTCACGTTGCGGGCAGGCAGGCGATGCTATAGCCGTGACGGAGGCTGCGGTCCAGCACCGGATCGTGCAGTTCCATCTCGAACCGGTCCGACGGGCGGATGCCCCCGATCGCGGCGAGCGTTCCGCCGAACATCGCGGTTCCCGGCGGCAGCGTCCCGCGCCCGTCGAGCCAGAGGCCGATCAGTTCCGCCGGAGGACGCATCGCGGCCGCGCTGCCGTCCTGGTAGAGTTCGCGGGATCCGTCGCGGCCGATCCAGGCCCGCAGCCGCAGCTCGTCGAAATGGTCCGCGACGTCGTCGTAGCGCCAGGCGCGGCCGGAGACCGGCTTCGCGCACATCTGCTTGGACGCCGCCACCGACCGGCGCTCGACCTCGCGGTCGGTGTGGTCGGAGCCGACCGCGACCAGCATGCCGTCCCGCGCGCCGACCAGCACGAACTCGACCTCTCCCGAGGACGCCTCGCCGAGAAACTGGACGCTGTCCGCGGTCGTGAGGTTCTCCGCGGCGACCCTGTAGAAGCAGGGCACCGAGGGCGGCCGGGCGACGCCGAGCTCCTCGAGCTCCGCGATGTGCCGTTCCACCGCGTCCGTGTCGCGGCCGGTCCAGCCGGCGATCACGAGATCGCGGATCTCCTCGACGCGGGCCTCCCCGCCGGGCTCGACGGTCAGTTCCAGCCGCATGCGCGTCCGTCCTCCGTGGCGGTGTCCGGATCCTACTTGCGGCCCGTGCGCGGGACAATACCATGGCGGCCGGCGCGCGCCGCGCCGGCGGGGTCCGACGGGATGGGGACATTGGGGGACGGGAACGCCGGAGCCGCAGCGTCGCGTTCCGCGCTCCGCCCGCCGGGGGCGCGGCGGTGACGGAGCCGAGGGCGCTCTCCGGCCTGCGGATCCTGCTGACGGTGTTCCTGCCGTTCGGGTGCGGCTACTACCTGTCCTACCTGTTCCGCACCGTCAACGCTGTGCTCTCGGAGAACCTCGCCGGGGATCTCGGCATCGGGCCGGCGGATCTCGGGCTTCTGACCAGCATCTACCTGATCGCGTTCGCGTCCGCCCAGATCCCGCTCGGCGTCGCGCTCGACCGCTACGGCCCGAGGCGCCTCAACGCCGGCCTCCTCGCGTTCGCGGCCGCGGGCGCCGCCGTCTTCGCGGTCGCCGACGGCTTCGCGTGGCTGCTCGCCGGCCGGGCCATGATCGGCTTCGGCGTCTCGGCGGCGCTCATGGGCTCGTTCAAGGCGAACGCGATGTGGTTCCCGGCCGAGCGGCTTCCGCTGATGAACAACCTGACGGGCGCCTTCGGGGCGTTCGGGGCGCTGTCGGCGACCCGGCCGGTGGAGATGCTGCTCGACGTCGCCGGGTGGCGCGACATCTTCGCGGGCCTCGCGGTTCTCACCGCGGCGGCGGCGCTCCTCATCCTGGTCGTCGTTCCCGAGAGCCGGGTCGGAACGCGTTCCGACGAGAGCGTCGGACGCCAGCTTTCCGGCTACGCGCGGATCGTCCGGGACGCGACGTTCTGGCGGGTGACGCTGTTCTACGCTTCCGCCTTCGGCACCTTCCTGTCCTACCAGACCCTGTGGGCCGACCCGTGGCTCAGGGACGTCGCGGGCCTCGGCCAGACCGAGCGCGCCGGCCGCCTGTTCCACATGCAGGCGTTCTTTCTGGCGGGGCTGCTCGCGGTCGGGTTTCTCGCCGACCGGCTGCGCCGCACGTCGGTGGCCGTCGTCGACGTCTTCGCCTTCGGGGTTCTGGTGCTGGTGCTGGTGCAGATCCCCCTGGCGCTCGGGATGGTGCGGGGATCGGCGGTCGTGCTGTGCCTGTTCGGCTTCGCTTCCTCGGCGGCCTATCTGGCCTACGCGGTGGTCACCGCGCATTTCCCGGCGACCCTCACCGGCCGCGCGATCACGGCGATGAACTTCTTCATGTTCGTCGCCGCCTTCGCCATGCAGTGGGGGGTGGGCGTCATCATCGAGGCGTTCCCGCTCCGCGCCGACGGCGGGTACTCGGCCAGGGGCCACGCCGCCGCGCTGTGGACGCTGATCGGCCTCCAGCTCCTGTGCTTCGCCTGTTTCCTGAGGGGCCGGCGCCGTGGCTGAAGGACGGCGGGCGGCGCCCCGGCCGGCGGCGGTCCTGGCGCTGACGGTCCTGCTGCCGTTCGGCCTCGGCTACTACCTGTCCTACCTGTTCCGCACGGTGAACGCCGTCATCTCGCCGCAGCTGGCGCGCGACGCCGGGCTTTCGCCGGCCGAGCTCGGCTTCATGAGCAGCGCCTACTTCGTCGCCTTCGCGGCGGCGCAGCTGCCGCTCGGCATCGCGCTCGACCGCTACGGGCCGAAACGCGTGCAGGCGGCGCTCGTCCTGGTCGCCGCGGCCGGGGCCGCCGTGTTCGCGGCGGGCGAGGACGCGGCCGCGCTGACCGCCGGGCGCGCGCTGATCGGGCTCGGCGTGTCGGCCTGCCTGATGGCGGCGCTCAAGGCCAACGTGCAGTGGTTCCCCCGCGAGAGGCTTCCGCTGGTCAACGGCGTGGTCTTCGCGTTCGGCACCTTCGGCGCGGTGTCGACGACGGTGCCGCTCGAGGCGCTGGTCCGGGAGGTCGACTGGCGAACCGTGTTCTGGTGCCTTGCCGTCGCGTCGGCGCTGACGGGGCTCGTGATCCGCCTCGCGGTGCCGGACGACCGGTCGCCCGAGGAGGCCGGGGCGGCCGCCCCGGGGCGCCGGCTTGCCGAGCTCGGGCAGGTCTACGGAAGCGGGTTCTTCTGGCGGCTTTCCTGCATGGTCTTCCTGCACAACGGGGTTTTCCTGTCCTACCAGGCGCTGTGGGCGGCGCCGTGGCTCCGCGACGTGGCGGGGCTCGGCCGCTCCGGCGTCGCCGACGGCATGCTGATGTTCAACGTCGGCATGCTGGCCGGAGTCCTGTCCGCCGGCCTGCTCGCCGAGAGACTGCAGCGGATCGGGATTCCGCCGGTCGTCCCGGCGACCGGCGGCATCGCGCTCTCGATCGTGGTACAGTCGCTCTTCGCCCTCCAGTGGACCGAGTTCCCGGCCCTCATGTGCCTGTCGTTCGGATATTTCGGATCGGCCTCGACGCTCGCCTACACGGTGCTGGCCCAGAACTTCCCGGCCGGGCTCGCGGGCCGCGTCAACACCGCCCAGAACATGCTGACCTTTGTCGCGGCCTTCGCGGTCCAGTGGGCCGTCGGCGTCGTCATCGGCCTCCATCCGGCCCCGGGCGAGGGCCTCTACAGCCCCGACGGGCACCGGACGGCGCTCTGGCTGCTGGTTTCCCTCCAGGCCTGCGGCCTCGCCTTCTTCCTGTGGCCGCGCCGGCGCCGGGCCTGATGGGCGGGCGGGAGTATCCGGACCGGCCGGTCTGCGGCGTCGGCGTGGTCTGCTTCAAGGACGATCTCGTCCTGCTGGTCGGGCGCGCGGCGCCCTTCGGGGGCTGGTCGATCCCCGGCGGCGGCCAGGAACTCGGCGAGACGGTCCGGGAGGCGGCGCTTCGGGAACTGCTCGAGGAAACCGGGGTCGAGGCCCGCCTGACCGGTCTCGTGGACGTCGTCGACGCGGTTCGCCGCGACGGCGCCGGCCGGGTGCGCTTCCATTACACGCTGGTCGACTTCGCCGCCGAATGGGCGGCCGGGGAGCCGGCGGCCGGGGACGACGCCCTGAGCGCCGAGTGGGCGCCTCTCGCGGACCTCGGGCGGCGCGGGCTCCGGCCCGAGACCCGGCGCGTGATCCGCGAGGCCGAACGCCTGCGCGCGCGCCGGCCGCCGGAGGCGGATCCGGAATGACCCGGCGCACGATGCGCGCCGTCGTCGTCGGGAGAGCGGGCGGGCCCGACGTCCTCGAGCTGCGCGACGACTGGCCCCGCCCGCCGGCGGAAGAGGGGCGGGTGCTGATCCGCGTCATGGCGTTCGGCCTCAACCGGGGGGAGCTGTTCACGCGCCTCGGGCACTCGCCGACGGTGCGTTTTCCGCGGGTGCTCGGCATCGAGTGCGCGGGCGTGGTCGAGGCCGCGCCGGGCACGGCTTTCGCGCCCGGCCAGAAGGTCGTGGCGACCACCGGCGGCATGGGCCGCCGGCGCGACGGAAGCTACGCCGAGTTCGTCTCCGCGCCGGCGGCCAGCGTCCACGCCGTCGAGACCGGCCTCGACTGGCCGTCTCTCGCGGCGGTTCCGGAGGCGTTCCACACCGCGTGGGGCGCGCTCGAGCCGGCGCTCGGCATCTCGGCCGGCGAGACGCTGCTGATCCGGGGAGGGACGTCGGCGGTGGGGCTGGTGGCCGCGGACTGGGCGCGGGTCCGGGGACTGGAGGTGCTCGCGACGTCGCGCGGCGTCGCCAAGCAGGCCCGCATGCGCGCGTTCGGGGTCCGGCACGCGGTGGTGGACGGCGGCCGCGTCGCGCCCGCGGTCCGGGAGATCGCCGCCGACGGCGTCGACAGGATGCTGGATCTCGTCGGAACGGCGGCGCTCGCGGATTCCCTCGCCTGCGTGAGGACCGGAGGCACGCTCTGCATGGCCGGCATCCTCGGCGGCGAATGGACGCTCCGGGAGTTCTCGCCGGGCGAGGAGATTCCGTCGACGACCAAGTTCACCTGGTTCTCGAGCGAGGCGACGCCGATGGACGCCGGCGCCCTGCGGTCCTACCTCGAGGGTCTCGAGAACGGCGTCTACCGGAACCCTCTCGACAAGATCTTCCGTCTCGAGGACGTGCGCGAGGCGCACGCCTGGATGGAAGCGAGCCGGGCCTGCGGAAAGATCGTGATTTCCGTTGACGGCTGACCCGCAGCCCGCCGCGCCGTCGCCGGTCCGGCTCGTCGCGGCGCTTTGCGGCGCGCTCGTGCTGTCGCTGCTCGGGTTCATGACGCCGGCCGCGGTGCTCGGCGAGATCGGCCGCGAGTGGTCGCTGTCCGGCGGCGAGTCGGGCTGGCTCGGGGGCGCGCTCTTCGTCGGCTACATCGCGACGGTGCCGGTGCTGACGGCCTACACCGACCGTGTCGACCCGAGGCGGATCTACCTGGTCTCGGCGGCTCTCGGGGCGGCGGGGAATTTCGGGTTCGGCCTCGTCGCGGACGATCTCTGGTCCGGCGCCGCCTTCCGCGCGCTCGCCGGCGCCGGACTCGCGGGCACCTACATGCCGGGCCTCAAGGCCCTCGCCGACCTGCTGCCCGCGGGGCGGATCCGGGAACGGGGCGCCACCTACTACACCGCGGTGTTCGGACTCGGCTCCGGCCTCTCCATCCTGGCCGGCGGCCTGTTCGGGGACTGGCTCGGCTGGCGTTCGGCGTTCGCGTTCGCCGGCCTCGGCTCTCTCGGCGCGCTCGCGGTCGCCGCCGCGGCCCTTCCCGCGCGGAAGCCGCCGCCCGGCTCCCGGGCGCGCGGCGCGGTTCTCGACTTCCGGCCGGTCTTCCGCAACCGGGAGGCGATGTCGTACATCTTCTCGTTCCTCGGCATCGCGTGGGAGGTCTTCGCGAGCCGGGTGTGGCTGGTCAGCTTCTTCGCGTTTCTCGCGGTGCCCGGCGCCGGCTTCGCGCCGGCGGTCTGGGCGAGCCTGGTGGCGTTCGCCGGCCCGCCCGCGGCGATGGCGCTGGGCGAGCTCGCGCTGCGGTTCGACCGCCGCGCCGTCATGACGTGCACCGCCGGCCTGTCCCTCGCGACGGCGGTCGCGATCGGCCTGACCGTCGAGGCGCGTCCCGGGATTCCGGTCGCGCTGTGCCTCCTGTTCGGCATGCTCTCCTACGGCAGGGGCTCGGCGACTTCCGCCGGCACCATCGTGGCCGCGGAGCCGTCCCGGCGCGGAGCGACCCTCGCCGTCCAGGCCTCCGTCGGCTTCTCCGGGGGCGTGTTCGGGCCGCTCGCCTGCGGCCTCGCCCTCGATGCCGCGGGCGGAACCGGCGCCGCCGGGGCATGGACCGCGGCTCTGGCCGTCATGGGCGCGGGCGCGGCGCTCTCCGCGGCGTCCCTGCTTCTGCTCGGCCGCGGACACGGCGCGGCGGCGGGGCGGGGTTCCGGCCGGCGGCCCTGACCGGGCCGCGCGGCGCTTGACCGCGGCGGCGGAAGATCCCATTCTCTGCGCAGCCAGACGGCCGGATGGCCGCTTTCCGGCAACGGGGAAACCCGCCGGGAAGAGGAAAGTCCGGGCTCCACGGGAACGCGGTGCCGGGTAACGCCCGGCGGGGGCGACCCCAGGGAAAGTGCCACAGAAAGCAAACCGCCGGCCTCCGGCCGGCAAGGGTGAAAGGGTGCGGTAAGAGCGCACCGCGCCGCCGGCGACGGCGGCGGCACGGCAAACCCCACCGGGAGCAAGACCGAATAGGGGCGGCCCGCGCGTTCCCGCGCCGCCGCCCGGGTGGGTCGCGCGAGGCGTCCGGCGACGGACGTCCCAGACGAATGGCCATCGCCCGTCACGGGCACAGAACCCGGCTTACAGGCCGTCTGGCGCCTCCCGCCGGCCGCGCCGCGTCCGCGCGCGGTTCCCCGCCGCGCTTCGAGCGGATTGGAAAGGAATAGAACAATAACCATCAACTGAATAAAAATTCCATCAAATGTCATGGATTGTCATTGAATCCCATGCTGTCCCATCCTAGACTTGCGCGGTTGCAGTCGTCTGCGCGAGCGAGCGGGCAACGCCATGGCTTCGTTTCTGTCGACGTACGAGAACAAGGTGGACGCCAAGGGGCGGGTGTCGGTGCCCGCCGCCTTCCGCGAGGTGCTCGGCGCCTCCGCGCGCCTCGGGCTCGCCGCCTATCCCTCGCCGCACGAGAGCACGATCGAGACCCAGGGCAGGGCGGTCATCGACGAACTCAACCGCGAGCGCAGGAGCCGTCTTCTTGCCGAGGGGGATTTCGAGCGGGTTCTGGTCGGCGACGGCGACGGCGGAACCCTGGACATCCTGATGGAGCTGGCGTGGTCCCTTTCCTTCGACAGCGAGGGGCGGATCACCCTGCCGTCGGAGCTCCTCGAGCATGCCGGGATCGAGGGCCGGGCGCGGTTCGTCGGGCGCGGCATCCGCTTCCAGATCTGGTCCCCGGAGAACCATGACGTCCGGCGCGGGGCGGAGCTCGAGCGGCTGCGCGCCGGGCCCGGGGCGCCCCGCCGATGACCGCCGCCAGGGAACCGCACCGGCCGGTCATGGTCCCGGAGATGCTCGACGCCCTGCAGCCGCGCGACCGCGGCCGCTACGTCGACGGCACCTTCGGGGCCGGGGGGCACAGCAGGGCCATCCTCGACGCCGCGGACTGCGGGGTCTGGGCCATCGACCGCGACCCCGACGCGGTCGCCGCCGGCGCCGGCCTCGTGCGCGACTACGGCGGCCGCCTCGAGGTGATTCCGGGGCGTTTCGGGGACATGGACGCGCTGCTCTCGGCCCGCGGCGTCGACCGGGTCGACGGTGTCGCGCTCGATCTCGGGGTGTCGTCGATGCAGCTCGACGATCCCGCGCGCGGCTTCAGCTTCCGCGCCGACGGCCCGCTGGACATGCGCCAGAGCCGGAGCGGGCCGAGCGCCGGGGACTTCGTCAACGCCGCCGGCGAGGCCGAGCTCGCCGACGCCATCTTCCGCTTCGGCGAGGAGCGCCGCGCCCGGCGGATCGCGCGGGCGATCGTCGACGCCCGGTCCCGCCGGCGCATCGCGACCACCGGGCAGCTTGCCGGAATCGTGCGCGCCGCCCACGGCCGCGCCGGCCGGGGGCGGATCGACCCCGCGACGCGGACCTTCCAGGCGATCCGCATGCACGTCAACCGGGAGCTCGACGAGCTCGAACGCGGGCTGATGGCCGCGGAAGCGCTGCTCGCGCCGGGCGGCCGGCTCGCCGTGATCTCGTTCCATTCGCTCGAGGACCGGCTGGTCAAGCGTTTCCTGCGCGAGCGCTCCGGCGCGCGCGGGCGGACGTCGCGCCATCTGCCCGACGTGGAGGGCGCCGCGCCGACCTTCAGGTCCGGCCGCGGCGCCCGCAGGCCGGCCGAGGACGAGATCCGGAGCAATCCGCGCGCCCGTTCCGCAAGGCTGCGCAGCGCGGAGCGGATCGGGATCCCGGCGGCGGGGACCGGAGCATGACCCGCTCGACGGTTTTCTGGGGGACGCTCGCGGTCGCGACGGCGGTCGCCCTGTTCATCGTCAAGGACAACGTGCGCCGGCTCGAGACGCGGCTGAACGAGCTCGACGCCGCGATCGCGAGAGACCGCGGGGCGGTCGCCGTGCTCGACGTCGAGTGGGCCCATCTCAACCGGCCCGCCCGGCTGGAGGACATGGGGCGCCGGCTGCTCGGTTTCGACGTGCCGTCGGCCGGGCAGGTCGTTTCCCTCGAGACGTTCCTCGAGGGCGCCGGCGCGCCGGACCCGGCGCCGGGCGTCCGCGCCGCATCGGGGATCTCGCCATGAACGGGCTTGCGGACGGAACCCGCATCGACGGGCGCTGGAAGACCGCGATCGAGACCTGCCGCAACAGGCTGCTTCTCGTCGGCGTCATGTTCCTCTCCACGTTCTGCGTCATCGCGCTTCGTCTGGTCGACGTCTCGCTGTTTCCGGAGGGCGCGCGCCAGACGGCCGAGCGCCTCCGCGCGACGCCCGGGCCGGACGCCGCGCGGGCCGACATCGTCGACCGCAACGGCGTGCTGCTCGCCTCGGACGTGACGATGCCGTCCCTCATCGCCGACCCCCGTCTGGTCGTCGACCCGGCCGGGGCGGCGGAACGGCTTGCCGCCGTTCTTCCGGGCCTCGACAGGGAAACCGCGGAGAGAAAGCTGTCCTCGAACCGGAGGTTCGTGTGGCTGCGCCGCCACCTGACTCCGCACCAGCAGAATCTCGTCAACCGCATGGGGATTCCGGGGCTGGACTTCCGCCCGGAGGTGCGGCGCGTCTACCCGCTGGGTTCGCTCGCGGGCCACCTGGTCGGCTTCACCGACATCGACGGGCGCGGCCTCGCCGGGGTCGAGCGCCATTTCGACGAGGCGCTGCGGGTGAAGGACTCCGCCCTCGCGCTGTCGGTCGACGCCCGGGTGCAGCACGCCCTCGCGGCCGAGCTCGGGCGCGCTCTCGCGAAGTTCCGCGCCTCGGGCGCGGCCGGGCTGGTCATGGACGCCGCCACGGCGGAGCTTCTCGCCATGGTTTCGCTCCCGGCCTTCAACCCCAACTTCTTCCGGCTCGCCGGCAAGGAGGAGCTGTTCAACCGCGCCGCGCTCGGCGTCTACGAGATGGGATCCGTCTTCAAGATCTTCACCACCGCGATGGCGCTCGACGACGGAACCGCGACGCTCGGCGACCGGTACGACGCGACCAGGCCGCTGCGCGTGTCCCGGTTCGTGATCCGGGACTACCATCCCAGGAACCGCTGGCTCACCGTCCCCGAGATCTTCCGCTACTCGTCGAACATCGGCACCGTGCGCATGGTTCTGGAAGTCGGGCACGACCGGCATCTCGGGTTCATGTCCGAACTCGGCATGCTGGGGCCCGCCGGCCTCGAGATGCCCGAAGCCGGCCGGCCGCTGGTGCCGGCGACCTGGCGGGAAATCAACTCGGTCACCGCCTCCTACGGCTACGGCCTCGCCGTCACCCCGGTCCATGTCGCCGCGGGCGTGTCGGCCGTGGTCAACGGCGGCGTCTACCGCCGGCCCACGCTGCTGCGCCGCGCGGACGGGCCGGCCGCCGCGGGGCGCCGCGTGATCTCCGAGGCGACGTCGCGGGACATGCGCCGCCTGCTCAGGCTCGTGGTCGAGCGGGGGACCGGGCGCAACGCCGGCCGCACCGGCTATCTCGTCGGCGGCAAGACCGGCACCACCGAGAAGGCGGCCGGCGGCGGCTACCGGAAGAAGGACCTGATCTCGTCGTTCGTCGGCGCGTTTCCGATGGACGGGCCGCGATACGTCGTTCTGGTCATGCTCGACGAGCCCAGGGGCACCGCCGAGACCGGGGGCTACGCCACCGGCGGCTGGGTCGCGGCGCCGGCGGCGAGAGCGGTGATCCGGCGCATCGCGCCGCTTCTGGGCGTCGCTCCGGTCGCCGAGCGAGACCCCGCGAGAGCGGCCCTCGCGATCGGTCCCGGAAGCGACCCGAGGGAGCGGCAGGTTGCGGCTCACTGAACTCGTCGCCGGAGCCGGGGGAGGCCTGACCGTGCGGGGCGGCGCCGAGGGAACGGAGATCGCCGGCATCACCGCCGATTCCCGGGAGGTCGCGCCGGGTTTCCTGTTCGCGGCCCTGCCGGGCGCGCGCGCCGACGGCCGGCGCTTCATCCCCGAGGCCGTCGCCCGCGGCGCGGCGGCCGTGCTCGCGCCCGAGGGCGTCGAGCTCGAGGGCGGGGAGGTTGCGCTCCTGACCTCGCCGGACGCGCGCGCGGCGCTTGCCAGGCTCGCCGCCCGCCATGCGGGCGGGCAGCCGGAAACCGTGGTCGCGGTGACGGGGACCAACGGCAAGACGTCGGTCGCGCACTTCACGCGCCAGCTGTGGGAGATGGAGGGCCGGGCCGCGGCCGCCGTCGGCACGCTCGGCCTGCCCGGGCGCGGCCCGGGCCTCACGACGCCGGAGCCGGTCGCCCTGCACCGCGCGCTCGCGGAGCTCGCCGCGGACGGGGTCACGCATCTCGCGCTCGAGGCCTCGAGCCACGGTCTCGATCAGAGGCGGCTCGACGGCGTCGGCTTCCGGGCCGCGGCGTTCACCAACCTGTCCCGCGACCATCTCGACTACCATGCCACGCCCGAGGCCTACCTGGCGGCGAAGCGGCGGCTGTTCGCCGAACTCCTGCCCGAGGACGGAACCGCGGTTCTCAACGCCGACAGCCCGCGGTTCGGGGACATGGCCTCGGCCGCGCGCGGGCGCGTCATCTCCTGGGGGCGCCGCGGCCGCGATCTCGCGATCGTCGAGGCCGCTCCGTCCCCGCGGGGGCACGGTCTCAGGGTCGCCGCCTTCGGGCGCGAGCATTCGGTCGAGATCCCCCTGATCGGCGGTTTCCAGATCGAGAACGCGCTCTGCGCCGTCGGCCTCGCCGTCGCGTGCGGCTCGTCTCCGGAAACCGCGGTGGGGAACTGCGCGGGCCTCGCCGGCGTTCCGGGCCGGCTGCAGATGGTCGCGCGGCATCCGAGCGGGGCGGCCGTGTTCGTCGACTACGCCCACACCCCGGACGCGCTCGGGGCCGTTCTCGCGGCGCTTCGCGCGCACGGCCCGAAACGCCTCCTCGTGGTGTTCGGCTGCGGCGGCGACCGGGATCCCGGCAAGCGGCCGATGATGGGCCGGGTGGCCGCCGAACGCGCCGACGTCGCCTTCGTGACCGACGACAACCCGCGGAGCGAGGACGCCGCGGGCATCCGCTCCCAGATTCTCGCCGCCGCTCCGGACGCGATCGAGATCGCCGGCCGCGAGGAGGCCATCGCCGAGGCCGCGGGCCAGCTCGCGGCCGGCGACATGCTGGTGATCGCCGGCAAGGGCCACGAGACCGGCCAGATCGTCGGGAACGAGATCCTGCCCTTCGACGACGCGGACGTTGCCCGCCGGGCGGTCGGGGACGCGCGCGGGGTGGCGCGGTGACGGCGCCGGCGCTCTGGGAATCCGCCGCCGCCGAGGCGGCCACCGGCGGCCGTTCGTCGCGGGCGTGGCGCGCGGGCGGGATCTCCATCGATTCGAGAACCCTCGAGCCCGGCGACCTGTTCGTGGCGCTGAGAGGCCCGAATTTCGACGGCCGCGACTTCGTCGACGCCGCGTTCCGGGCCGGTGCGGCCGCCGCGATGGTGCCGGCGCCGGCGCCGGCCGCAGCCGCCGGGCCCCTGCTGGCCGTCGACGATCCGCTCGAAGGGCTCCGCGGCCTCGCGAGGGCGTCCCGCGCGCGGACCGGAGCCCGCATCGCCGCGGTCACGGGCAGCGTCGGCAAGACCGGCGTGAAGGAAGGGCTCGCCCACGCGCTCGCCGCCCAGGGGGCGACCAGCGCCAGCGAGCGCAGCTTCAACAACCACTGGGGCGTCCCGCTGTCGCTGGCCCGCATGCCGGAACGGACGGCGTTCGGAGTGCTGGAGATCGGGATGAACCGCGCCGGCGAGATCCGGCCGCTCGCCGCTCTGGCACGCCCCCGCGCGGCGACGGTCACGGCCGTCGCGCCCGCGCACATGGCGTTCTTCGACGGCATCGAGGACATCGCCCGCGCCAAGGCGGAGATCTTCTCCGGCCTCGCCGGCGGCACCGCCGTGCTCAATGCCGATTCGCCGGGCAGCGCTATTCTGGAGGCCGCCGCGCGCGACGCGGGCTGCGGCGAGACCGTCCGCTTCGGCAGCCGTGCCGACGCCGACATGCGCCTTCTGGCCTGCGGACCCGACCGGGGCGGGCTTCGCGTGAGCGCGCTGTGGCGCGGGGAGGCGCTGGATTTTCTGGTCGCCCATCCGGCGCGGCACTGGGCGCACAACGCCCTGGCGCTGCTGGCCACGGTTCACGGCCTCGGCGCCGACGTCCGCGCCGCGGCGGACGCGCTGGCGAGCCTGCCGGCGCTCGGCGGTCGCGGCCGCGTCCACCGGGTGGAGTGGGAGGAGGGAACGCTCACGCTGGTCGACGACAGCTACAACGCCAATCCCGCCTCGATGCGCGCGGCGCTCGAGACCCTCGCGGCCATGGACGCCGGGCAGGGGCGCCGTGTCGCCGTTCTCGGCGACATGCTGGAACTCGGATCGTTCTCGCGCGGCGCCCACGAGGATCTCAAGGCCGGCATCGAGGGCTGCGGGATCGACCGCGTCCATCTCGTCGGCCGGGAGATGCGGGCCCTCGCCGGGGTTCTCGACGCGGAGCGCCTCGGCCTCGCCGCCGACTCCGCCGGGGAGATCCTGCCCGGCGTGATCGGCGACCTCCGCGCCGGCGACGTCGTGACCGTCAAGGCCTCGAACGGGATCGGGCTCGCGCGCGTCGTCGCGGCGATTCTCGAACGCGGCGGAGGCGGGGAGGACGGCGATGCTGTATAGCCTGCTGCTTCCGCTGGCCGACGAGTTCGGGCCGTTCAATCTCGTCCGCTACATCACGCTGCGGACGGCGGGCGCGGTGGTGACGGCCCTGTTCGTGAGCTTCGCGCTCGGACCGGCGGTCATCCGCCGCCTAAGGGACCGCCAGGCCGGCGGCCAGCCCATCCGCGAGGACGGGCCGGCGCGCCATCTCGTCGCCAAGAAGGGGACGCCGACCATGGGCGGCGTGCTGATCCTTCTCGCGATCGGGGTCGCGACCCTGCTGTGGGCCGATCTCTCCAACCGCTACGTGTGGGCGGTCCTGCTCGTCACCCTCGGCTTCGGCGCGGTGGGCTTCGCCGACGACCGGCTGAAGCTCGCGCGCCGGTCGAGCGACGGCCTGCCCGGCCGGATCAAGCTTCTCGCGCAGGTCGCGATCGGGCTCGTGGCCACGCTCTGGATCGTGAAGATCTCCTCGGGTTCGCTCGCCACCGGCCTCGCGATGCCGTTTCTCAAGGACGTGCTCGTGGATCTCGGCTGGTTCTTCGTTCCGTGGGCCGTGGTCGTGATGGTCGGCGCGTCGAACGCCGTCAACCTCACGGACGGGCTGGACGGCCTCGCGATCATGCCGGCGCTGATCGCCGCCGTCTGCTTCGCCGTCATCGCCTATCTCGCCGGCAACTTCGCGTTCGCGGACTACCTGCAGATCCACTTCGTGCGCGGCGCCGGCGAGCTGACCGTCTTCTGCGGCGCGCTGGTCGGCGCCGGACTCGGGTTCCTGTGGTTCAACGCGCCGCCCGCCATGGTCTTCATGGGCGACACCGGCTCGCTCGCCGTCGGCGGCGCCCTCGGCGCGACGAGCGTCGTCACCAAGCACGAGATCGTTCTCGCCATCGTCGGCGGCCTGTTCGTGCTCGAGACCGTCTCCGTGATGGTCCAGGTCGTGTCGTTCCGGCTCACCGGCCGGCGCGTGTTCCGGATGGCTCCGCTGCACCATCACTACGAGCAGAAGGGCCTGGCGGAGTCGACGATCGTCATCCGCTTCTGGATCGTCGCCATCATCCTCGCCCTCGTCGGCCTGTCCACGCTCAAGCTGAGATAGGCGCCGCGAGATGATACCCGTGACCTCCAGATCCGCGCAGCGCGTGGCCGTCTTCGGCCTCGGCGCGTCGGGGCGCGCCGCCGCCCGCGCGCTGCTTTCGGGCGGCGCGGAGGTGGCCGCCTGGGACGACGCCGCCGGCCCGCGGGCGGCGGCCGGGAGAGAGCGCATCCCGCTGGTCCCGCCGGAACGCGTCGACTGGCCCGGGCAGTCGGCGCTGGTTCTGAGTCCCGGCGTTCCGCTGACCGGTCCCGAGCCGCACCCGGTGGTCGCCGCCGCCGCGGCGGCGGGCGTCGCGGTCGTCGGCGACATCGAGCTTCTGGCCGAAACGCGCCCCGACGCCGTTCTCGTCGCGGTCACGGGGACCAACGGCAAGTCGACGACGGCGGCGCTGATCCACCACGTCTGCGAACGGGCCGGCCTGGCGGCGCAGATCGGGGGCAACTTCGGGCGTCCGGCACTCGACCTCGACCCTCCCGGAGCGGGGGATCCGGTGATCCTCGAGGTGTCGTCCTTCCAGCTCGACCTGACCCGCCGGGCGGCCTTCGACGTCGCCGTCCTTCTCAACCTGACCCCGGACCATCTCGACCGCCACGGCGGCATGGCCGGCTACCGGGCCGCCAAGAGGCGGATCTTCCGCCGCGCCGGCGACGGCCGCCCGCAGGTGGCGATCGTCGGCGCCGACGACGCCGAGTGCCGCGCCGTTCTCGACGGGCTCGCCGGGGACGGCGGCCGCCGCGTGCGGGCGGTTTCGGCGGAGCGCCGTCTCGCCGACGGGGTCCATGTCGCCGACGGCACGCTTCGCGACGCCGACGACGGCGCCGGCTGCGACCTGTCGGCGATGGAGGGGCTCCGCGGCCCGCACAACTGGCAGAACGCCGCCGCGGCGTGGGCGGCGTCGCGCGCGCTCGGCGTCGCGCCGGAGACGGTTCGGAGCGCCTTCGCGGATTTCGGCGGCCTGCCGCACCGCATGGAAACCGTGGCCGTGATCGACGGCGTCCGCTACGTCAACGACTCCAAGGCCACCAACGGCGACGCCGCGGCGCGGGCGCTCGCGAGCTTCGGCAACGTCTACTGGATCGCCGGCGGGCGCGACAAGGGGGACGGGCTCGGGCCCGTCGGGTCGTCGCTCGGCAACGTCCGCGGCGCCTACCTGATCGGCGAGGCGGAGGCCGCCTTCGCCAGGGAGCTCGAGGGCCGGGTTCCGGTGGCGCGGTGCGGCACGCTCGAGAACGCCGTGGCCGCGGCGCGGCGCCGGGCGGTCGCCGACGGCGCTCCCGATCCGGTGGTGCTGCTGTCGCCGGCCTGCGCGTCGTTCGACCAGCACGAGAGCTTCGCCGCCCGCGGAGACCGTTTCCGCGCCCTCGCGCTCGGCGAAGACCGCGGAGGCGCGTCATGACCGTCCTCGCGCGCTCGAACACCTCGCTTCTCGGCCAGTGGTGGTGGACGGTGGACCGGCCCACCCTGGCGGCGATCGGCGCGCTGATCGTGATCGGCATCCTGATGTCCTTCGCCTCGAGCCCGGACGCGGCGCTCCGCTACGGCGTCACGAACTTCCACTTCGCGTGGCGCCAGCTCGCCTTCCTGGTTCTCGCCGTCGGCCTGATGACGGCGGTGTCGCTGCTTTCGCCGCGCGGCGTGCTGGCGCTGTCGGCCGCGACGCTCGCGGTCGCCGCCGCGCTGGTGGTCGTGACGCTGGTCGTGAACGCCCAGGTCCAGGGCGCCAGCCGCTGGATCAGGCTCGGTTTCGTCGCGCTGCAGCCCTCCGAATTCGTCAAGCCCTCCTTCGCGGTGGTCGCCGCCGCGCTGTTCTCGGCCTGCCGCCTCGGCACGCTCCGCAGCGGCAACCTGGTCTCGGTCGGGCTCTTCGCGTTCCTGGTGCTGCTGCTGGCGCAGCAGCCGGACGTCGGGATGGCGGTGGTCGTCGCGCTGGTGTGGACGGGCCAGTTCTTTCTGGCGGGGCTGCGCTTCGTGACCACGGCGGTTCTCGTGCTGTGCGGCGTCGCCGTCATGGCCGGAGCCTACGCCACGCTGCCGCACGTCAAGAAGCGCATCGACAGCTTCCGCGATCCGCAGGCCGCCGACACCTACCAGATCGACAAGTCCCTCGAGGCGTTCCGCCACGGCGGGCTGTTCGGGCGGGGCCCCGGCGAGGGCGTCGTCAAGCGCGGCCTGCCCGACGCCCATTCGGACTTCGTCTTCGCGGTGGCCGGCGAGGAACTCGGCGCCGCGTTCTGCCTGGCGGTGGTCGCGCTGTTCGCGTTCATCGTGCTCAGAAGCCTGCTCCGCATCCTGCGCGAGGCCGACCTCTTCGTTCTCGTCGCCGGCGGCGGCCTGATCGTCATGTTCGGGGCGCAGGCCGCCATAAACATGGGTTCGGCGCTGCATCTCATCCCGACCAAGGGCATGACGCTGCCTCTCGTCAGCTACGGCGGATCCTCGCTCGTCGCGACCGCGCTCGGCATGGGCTTCCTGCTGGCCCTGACCCGCAGGCGGCCGCAGCCGCTGGAGGTCTCGTGACCGTGGCGCGCCCGGTCCTGCTCGCCGCCGGCGGCACCGGGGGCCACATGTTTCCGGCCATCGCCGTCGCGCGCGAGCTGGAGCGCCGAAACCGTCCGGTGTCGCTCGCGACCGACGCGCGCGGCGAGAGATTCGACACCGGCATATCCGATGCGCACCGCGTCAGTTCGGGCGGTTCGGGCGGCGGCGCGGCGGCGCGGTTCGGAGCCGGCCTCGCCATCGGCCTCGGCGCCGTCCAGGCCTGGAGGCTCCTGTCGCGGCTCCGGCCGGCCGGCGCGATCGGTTTCGGCGGGTATCCGTCGGCGCCGACGATGCTGGCGGTCGTCGCGCGCGGCGTTCCGAGCCTGATCCACGAGCAGAACGCCGTCCTCGGCCGCGCCAACCGCCTCGTCGCGCGGCGCGTCTCGGCGATCGCGGCATCCTTCGAGGACACCGGCGGGCTCGGCCCGGCGGAGCGCGCCAGGACCGAGGTCACCGGCAATCCGGTGCGCCCGGCGTTCGCCGAGATGCGCCGGCGCCCCGGTCCCGGGGACGCCGGCGGCGACGGCGGGATCCGTCTTCTCGTGCTCGGCGGCAGCCAGGGCGCGCGGGTGTTCGGCGACGTCGTGCCCGCCGCCTTCCGGGAACTGCCCGAGAGGCTCCGGAACCGCTTCCGGGTCGCCCAGCAGTGCCGGCCCGAGGACATCGGGAGGGTGCGGCGCGCCTACCGCGACGCCGGGGTCGCCGCGGAGCTCTCGGAGTTCTTCGCCGACGCCGCCGAACGCATGGCCGACGCCCATCTGGTCGTCGCGCGCTCCGGGGCCTCGACCGTGGCCGAGCTCGCGGAGGTCGGCCGGCCGGCCGTTCTCGTGCCCTATCCGCACGCCACCGACGACCACCAGACCGCCAACGCGCGCGCCATGGAGGAGGGCGGCGGGGCCTGGCTGGTGCGCGAGGGCGACTTCGACGCGGGATCCCTGGCCTCCCGGCTCGAGGGCTTCGCCCGCCGGCCCGGACGGCTCTCCGCCGCCGCGACGGCGATGCGCCGCCAGGGCGGGCGCGACGCGGCACGGGCGCTCGTCGACCGCCTCGAGCGGCTGCTGGAGACCGGCCGCGGGGAGGGCGCGGCATGAGCGACCTTCCCTTCGGAACCGGCCCCCTCCACTTCGTCGGCATCGGCGGGATCGGCATGAGCGGAATCGCCGAGATCTTCCGCAATCTCGGGCATCCGGTCCGCGGCAGCGACATCTCCGACGGCAAGGCCGTCCGGCGGCTGCGCTCGCTCGGGATCGACGTCGCGATCGGGCACGACGCGGGGCACGTCCGGGACGCCGCGGCCGTGGTGGTCTCGTCGGCGATCGGGCCCGACAATCCCGAGGTCGTCGAGGCGCGCGGCAGGCTGATCCCGGTCGTGCCGCGCGCCGAGATGCTCGCCGAGCTCATGCGCCTCAAGTGGGCGATCGCCGTCGCCGGAACCCACGGCAAGACGACGACCACGTCGATCGTCGCGGCCGTGCTCGACGGCGCCGGCCTGCATCCGACGGTCGTCAACGGCGGCGTCATCAACGCCTACGGAACCAACGCCCGGCTGGGCAGCGGCGACTGGATCGTGGTCGAGGCCGACGAGTCGGACGGCACGTTCGTCAAGCTGCCGGCGACCGTGGCCGTGATCACCAACATCGACCGCGAGCATCTCGACCATTACGGCGGCTTC
Source organism: Alphaproteobacteria bacterium (assembly GCA_965214975.1). Classification (GTDB taxonomy): domain Bacteria; phylum Pseudomonadota; class Alphaproteobacteria; order MPNO01; family UBA830; genus JAJEBT01. Next base: position 1,703,333 of record OZ244055.1, on the reverse strand, counting down.
GACGCGCTCAGGGGCGCGTTCGTCTCGTTCATCCACAACATCCCGTTCTACGGCTTCGCGGTGCTGTGCATCGACGATCCGGAGGTCCAGGCGCTGATTCCGGAGGTTTCGGACCGCCGCGTCGTGACCTGCGGCACGAACCCCCAGGCCGACTACCGCGTCGCCGCCCTGGAGACGACCCCGGAGGGGGCGCGCTTCGCGGTCGAGGTCGCGGACCGCAAGACCGGCGAGGTCCGCGGACTGGGCGACTTCGCGCTGCCGATGCACGGCGTCCACAACGTCCGCAACGCCGCCGTCGCGGTCGCGCTCGCCGGCGAGATGGGCATCGACCCCGACGCCGCCCGGCGGGCGATCGCCGGGTTCGGCGGCGTCCAGCGCCGCTTCACCAGGACCGGCGTCGCCGGCGGCATCACCGTCATCGACGACTACGGCCATCACCCCACCGAGATCGCGGCGGTGCTCTCCGCGACGCGCGCCACCGCCCCGGGACAGGTGCTCGCGGTGCTGCAGCCGCACCGCTACTCGCGGGTCAGGGATCTGTTCAAGGAGTTCTGCACGTGCTTCGGCGAAGCCGACGCCGTCGTCGTCGCCGACGTCTACGCCGCCGGGGAGGCGCCGATCCCGGGCATCGACAAGGCGGCGCTGGTGCGGGGCCTGCGGGAGCACGGCCACCGCTGCGCCGTCGAGCTCGAAAGCCGCGGTGCGCTGGCCGACGTGATCGCCGCCCGGGCCCGGTCCGGGGATTTCGTCGTCTGCCTCGGCGCCGGCGACATCACGCGCTGGGCGCGCGAGCTGCCCGCGGAACTGTCGGCGCGCGGCGCCGACGCGCCGGGGTGCTGAGCGTGCCCGCCGCCGCCGCGGCCCGGCTTGCCGAACGGCTCCCGCCGGCGCGCGGCGAGATCGTCGGGAACGCGCCGCTCGCCGCGCTGACCTGGTTCCGCACCGGCGGCAGGGCCGAGACTCTCTTCCGCCCGGCGGACGAGGAGGATCTGGCGTCGTTTCTCGGGGCGCTCGACCCCGGCGTTCCGGTCACCGTGATCGGGCTCGGCGCCAATCTCCTGGTCCGCGACGGCGGCGTCCCCGGGGTCGTGGTGGTTCTCGGCAAGCCGTTCGGCGGCATCGTCTTCGAGGGCGCGGGCGTCGTCCGGGCCGGCGCCGGCGCCCCCGGGGCCGCGGTCGCGCGGGCCTGCCGCGACCGGGCGCTCGCCGGCACCGAGTTCCTCTCCGGCATTCCGGGAACGGTCGGCGGCGGGCTTCGCATGAACGCCGGCGCCTACGGCCGCGAGTTCGCGGACATCGTCCTCGACGCCCGGGTTCTCGATCCCGGGGGCCGGCGCCGCACGCTTTCGCGCGCCGAGCTCGGAATGTCCTACCGGCACTGCGCCGTGCCGGAGGGGTGGATCTTCGTCTCCGCCCGTCTCCGGACGTCTCCGGGCGAGGCCTCGGAGATCGCGGCGCGGATGGCCGGGATCGCCGAGCGGCGCCGGCTCGACCAGCCCCTGCAGACCCCGACCGGCGGCTCGACGTTCAAGAACCCTCCGGGCTGCAGGGCCTGGGAGCTGATCGACGCGGCGGGCTGCCGGGGCCTCTCCGTCGGCGGCGCCTCGGTCTCGCGGCGGCACTGCAATTTCCTGGTCAGCGACGGCAGCGCCAGCGCGGCCGATATCGAGACCCTGGGCGAAAAGGTCCGCGCGAGGGTTCTCGCCGAGACCGGCGTCGCGCTCGAATGGGAGATCCGCCGCATCGGCGCGCCGGTTCCGGCGCCGGGGGGCGGCCGGTGACGGCGTCGGTGGCGGTGCTGATGGGCGGCCGCTCGAGCGAGCGCGAGATCTCGCTCGCCAGCGGGGGCGAGGTGCTCAAGGCCCTGCTCGCGGGGGGCTACGACGTGCGCGCGGTCGAGATCGGGGAGGATCTGGAAGACGTTCTGGAAGTCCTCCGGCCGCGTCCGGACGTGGTGTTCAACGCGCTTCACGGGCGCTTCGGAGAGGACGGCTGCATACAGGGCGCCCTGGAGGTTCTCGGCATTCCGTACACCCATTCGGGCGTTCTCGCCTCGGCGCTCGCCATGAACAAGCCGATGGCCAAGCACCTGTTCGCGGCCGAGGGCATACCCTGCCCGGCGCACCTCGTGGTTCCGGGGGGCGGGCGCCCCGGCCCGGAGGCGGTTCCGCCCACCGTGATCAAGCCGGTCGGCGAGGGGTCGAGCATCGGCGTGCGGATCGTGCTCGAGGCCGGCGACGTTCCCGCCCGGTTGCCCGAGGGCGGCGCCCTGATGATCGAGGACTACGTGCCGGGCCGCGAACTCACGGTGGCGGTCATGGGCGACCGGGCTCTCGGCGTGACGGAGATCAGGCCGAAAGGCGGATTCTACGACTACGCCGCCAAGTACACGGCCGGAATGTCCGAACACCTGCTTCCCGCACCCGTGCACGGGGAGATCCACGACCTCGCCATGGACTACGCGGTGCGCGCGCACAGGGTTCTCGGCTGCCGCGGCGTCTCGCGCGCGGACTTCCGCTACGACGACACCGGCGGGGAGCCGGGGCGGCTGTTCCTGCTCGAGGTCAACACCCAGCCGGGAATGACGGCGATCTCGCTGGTTCCCGAATCCGCCCGGCATGCCGGCATCTCCTTCGTCGAGCTCGTGTCATGGATGGTGGAGCACGCCTCATGCGATTCCTGAAAGACAGGGACGGAGCGCCCCGGCGCCGCCCGCTGCCGCGCAAGACCCGCCGGCTGCTGCGGCTCGGCGGCGCCGGGGGACTCGCGGCCGCGGTCGTCGCCGGCGGCGCGCTGTTCTGGAATTCCGGGTGGCGCGCGGCGGCGGTCGCGGATCTCGGGGACGCCGCGGCGCGCGGGCTCGCCGGCGCCGGTCTGCGAATCGAGCGGATCGAGGTCGAGGGCCGCGAGCGCACCGCCAGGCGCGCCGTGCTCGAGGCCCTTGCCGTGACCCGGGGGATGCCGCTGCTCGCGGTCGACCTCTCCGCGGCGCGCGCGCGGCTCGAGCGGCTGCCCTGGGTCGGCACCGCCGGAGTGCGGCGGGTGTTCCCCGACGCGCTTCGCGTGACGCTCGGCGAGCGGCGCCCCGTGGCGGTGTGGCGCCGCGGCAACCGGCGGGCGCTGGTCGACGAGAGCGGCGAGGTCATCGCCCACGCCGACCCGAAGCGCTTTCCCGGCCTGATCGTGATCGCGGGAGACGGCGCGCCCAGGCACGTGACGGACCTCCTGGCCACGCTGTCCGCCGAACCCGAGCTCGGCAACCGTGTCGGGGCCGCCGTGCGCGTCGGCGGGCGGCGCTGGAACGTCGAGATGGACAACGGCGTCCATGTCTGGCTTCCCGAGGCGGGCGCCCGCGGGGCGTGGAGCGTCCTCGCCCGGCTGGAGCGCGAGCACCGCCTCCTCGACCAGAGGCTTGAGGCGGTCGATCTGCGGTTTCCGGACCGTCTCATCGTCCGGACCCCCCGGGGCGTGCCGCCGCGGAAGCCGCGCGTTCCCGCGCGCGGAGGAGAGAAGACGTGAGCCGCCGCGGCGCGCCGGACGGCGGCGGGGAGGCCGGGTCGTGATCCGTCCGCGCTCGGACATCGTCGCCGCGCTCGACGTCGGCAGCTCGAAGACCTGCTGCTTCGTCGCGGCCGTGGAGAGCGGGGAGGTGCGCGTCATCGGCGCCGCGCATCGCGCGTCGGCGGGCATCCGGAACGGCTGCGTCGTCGACATGGAGGCGGCGCAGCGCAACATCCTCGAGACCGTCAGCCTCGCCGAGCAGCGGGCCGACGAGCGCGTCGAGCGGATCTCGGTCAACCTGTCGGCCAGGGACTTCCGTTCCCATCTCCACAGGATCGAGGTGGCGATCGACGGCCACCGGATCGGGGACGGGGATCTCCGCCAGATCCGCCGGCGCAGCCTGGAGACATCGGTTCCGGACGACAGGGTTCTCCTGCATTGCATGCCGGTCAGCTACGCGATCGACGGCCACCGCGGCATCCGGGATCCCCGGGGCATGTACGGGGAGATCCTGGGAGCCCGCTTCCACCGGATCGCCGTGGCCGCGGCGACGGTGCGCAACCTGCACAGCTGCGTCGCCCGCTGCCATCTCGAGATCGAGCATGTCGTGGCGTCGCCCTACGCCGCCGGGCTGGCCTGTCTCGTCGAGGACGAGACGGAGATGGGGGTGACCGTCGTCGACATGGGCGGGGGAACGACGACCGTCGCCTCGTTCCTGGACCGCGAGATGGTGTTCGCCGCCGCCGTTCCGGTGGGCGGGGCGCACGTCACCAAGGACATCGCGCGCGGGCTGTCGACGCCGCTGGCCAAGGCCGAGCGCGCGAAGATCCTCTACGGCGAGGTCGGGTCGGGGCCGTTCCCGGACAGCGACGTCATCGACGTTCCGCTGCTCGGGGAGGGCTCCCGCCAGCAGACCAACCACGTGCGCCGGTCGATTCTCTCGGGAATCGTGCGGCCGCGCGTCGAGGAGACGTTCGAGCTGGTGCGGGAGAGTCTCGACGGGGCCGGGCTGGATCCGAGCGTCAGGCAGAGAATCGTTCTCGCCGGGGGCGCCGCGCAGCTGCAGGGCCTTCAGGCATGCGCCGAGCGGATGCTGTCCGCGCAGGTGCGGGTCGGGCGTCCGATGGGGATCTCGGGCCTTCCCGAGGCCAGCAGCGGGCCGGCCTTCGCGGCCTGCGCGGGGCTGCTGCACCACGCGGCGGGGCGGCACGGCGAGACCGGGAGCGGCGAACGGAACCGCTCCGGCCGCCTGGCGCGGCTCGGCCAGTGGTTGAGGGGGAGTCTCTGAAACGGGAACGCGTCGCCGAACCGAAATCCGCGCGGACCGGAAGAACCGGCCCGCGCTCCAGCCAACAGCCACAAGGAGGTCGTCATGGCACTCAACATCACCGTTCCGGAACCGGACCATCTGACGCCGAAGCTCGCCGTCATCGGCGTCGGAGGCGCCGGCGGCAACGCCGTCAACAACATGATCGCGTCGGACCTGCAGGGAGTCGAGTTCATCGCCGCCAACACCGACGCCCAGGCGCTGGCGCACAGCCAGGCGCCGCGCAGGATCCAGCTCGGGCCGGACACCACCCGGGGGCTCGGCGCCGGCCGGCGGCCGGAGGTCGGCCAGGCGGCGGCGGAGGAGGCGATCGAGGAGCTGACCGACCTGCTCGGCAACATCCACATGCTGTTCATCGCCGCGGGCATGGGCGGCGGCACCGGAACCGGCGCCGCGCCCGTGATCGCGAGACTCGCCCGCGACATGGACATCCTGACGGTCGGGGTGGTCACCAAGCCCTTCCATTTCGAGGGCAACCTGCGGATGAAGATCGCCGAGACCGGCATCGAGAGCATGCAGCAGTTCGTCAACACCCTGATCGTGATCCCGAACCAGAACCTGTTCAGGGTCGCCAACGAGCACACCACCTGCACCGAGGCCTTCGCGATGGCCGACGAGGTCCTGCAGTCGGGCGTGCGCGGGGTGACCGACCTGATCGTGGTGCCGGGCCGCGTCAATCTCGACTTTTCCGACATCCGCACCGTCATGGGCGAGATGGGCAAGGCGATGATGGGCACCGGCGAAGCCGAGGGTGAGGGCAGGGAGCTCGCCGCCGCCGAGGCCGCGATCTCGAATCCCCTGCTGGAGGACATGTCCCTGCAGGGGGCGAAGGACATCCTGATCAACGTCACCAGCGGCGACGACCTGACCCTGCTCGAGATCGACAAGGCCGTGAACCGGATCCGCGAGGAGGCGGAGCCGGAGGCCAACATCATGTTCGGCTCGGTCGTGGACCCCGATCTCGAGGGCAAGGTGAGAATCTCGGTGGTCGCCACCGGCATCGGCGCGGCGGAACGCGCCGAGCCGCACCCCGGCCGCCCGGCCGGCGGGGCCGACGTCACCTTCCTCCCCGGATCCGGGCCGGCGCTGCGCGGCGCGGCCGCCGGCGCGGGGCCTGCCCAGGGGCAGGCCCGGACCCGCGTGAAGGGCGCCGAGGCGCCGCCGGTGCGGCCGCCGATTCCGGCGCGCCGGCTGCCGCCGGCGCCGGGCGGCACGGCCGCGGAGCCGGCGGCAGCCGGCCGGGCCGTCCCCGGCGCTCCCACGCCGCCTCTCGACGTCCGCGAGACGCCGCTCCCGAGGCGGGAGGCGCCGCGGCGGGAGGGGGTCGCCGCGGAGCCGGAGACGGTTCCGGTCGAGCCCGCCGCGGCCGCGAAGCCGCGGGCGGTTCCGTCCGGACCCGCCGCGGCGGGGGCGAACGGGCCCCGAGGGAATCCGCCGGAGAAACCGGCGCCCGGATCCGGGCCGCGGAAGCCGGCCCGCCGGTTCCCGTTCTTCGGCCAGGGAGGCGGCGCCGGCAGGGTGGGCGCGGCGCCGGCCGGCGACGCGCCGGCCGGCCGGAAGGAACCTCCGCGGTCCGCGGCGCAACGGACGGAGGAACCCCGCCTCGAAGGCGTGGGTCCGGGCGACCGCCTCAAGACCTCGCAGGTCGACGACGACCTTCTGGAGATTCCGGCGTTCCTGCGCCGCCAGGTCAACTGACGCGGACCGCCCCGCGCCGCCGCGGACCACGCGGCGGCGCGGGGACGGGCGGCGCAACAATCCGCAACATTTGTTGATTTGTGATTCGCGGATCGCGGTGGGAGAACATCATCAAGACGTTCGCGAAAAAACAGAAACGGCGAGTCCGGAATCTTGCGGTGACGGGACGAACGAGACAGAAGACCCTGGACAGGCGGATCCGCTGCGGCGGCGTCGGGCTGCATTCCGGTCGCTGGACGAATCTCGACCTGATCCCGGCGGATCCGGATTCCGGCATCGGGATCACGCGCACCGATCTGGTCAACGGCGCGCGGGAGATCGTCGCCGACTGGCGCCACGTGTCGGACACGCGCCTCGCGACGACGCTCGCCAACGACCACGGTGCCGCCGTGAGCACGGTCGAGCATCTGATGGCGGCGCTCGCGGGCTGCGAGATCGACAATCTGGCGATCGAGATCGACGGGCCGGAAGTTCCCGCCATGGACGGCAGCGCGGCGCCTTTCGTGTCGCTGATCCGCGAGGCGGGCGTCGTGGAGCAGGATGCGCCGTGCAGGGCGATCAGGATCCTCAGGCCGGTGTCGGTGGGCGACGAGAAGCGGTCCGTTTCGGTGTTTCCCGCGGACGGCTTCAGCATCGACTTCGAGATCGGCTTCGACGCGTCGGCGATCGATCGCCAGCATCACGTGTTCGTTCCTTCCGAAGGGACGGGCGGGGGCTTCGGCGACGAGATCTCGGCGGCGCGGACGTTCGGCATGAGGCGCGACGTCGACGCTCTCCGGGCGGCCGGGCTGGGGCTCGGCGGTTCGCTCGAGAACACCGTCGTGGTCGATGGCGGGCGGATCCTGAACGCCGGCGGACTCCGCTACGGCGACGAGTTCGTTCGGCACAAGATTCTCGACTGCTTCGGCGACCTGTATCTCGCGGGCCACCCCCTGGTCGGCGCGGTCCGGGCCTACCGGTCGGGCCACGGCCTGAACAACCGCCTGCTCCGGGAACTGTTCGCCGACGCAACGGCGTGGGAGACGGTCGAGATGCCGGCCGCCTGAACCCCGCCGCCGCCGGCGGGGGCTGGCGGAGAGCGTGCGAAGTGCTATTCTTCCGGTCATGCGATTCTGGTCGTGCGCGGCCGCGCCTCTCCCGCGTCCGGGGTCGCCGTTTGCCGGAGGTCGGAACAGCGCAGATGGCAAACGCGAAGCGCCGTTCGGCGTCATCGTCCTTTTCCGCCGTGCGTGCGGCGTCGCTTCTGCTGGCGGTCCTGGCGCTCCAGGCCTGCGGCAGCACCGAGCCGGAGTACCTCGAGCGGCCGGTGGAGGAGATCTACAACGAGGCGCTGGACGCCCTCGAGGAACAGGACTACGGGACGGCCGTGAGCGGGTTCGAGGAAACCGAGCGGCAGCACCCCTATTCGCAGTGGGCGACCCGCGCGCAGCTCATGGTCGGCTACGCGAACTACATGGCGAACGAATACGACGACGCGGTTGTCGCGCTCGACCGCTACATCCGGCTGCATCCCGGGAACCGCCGGATCCTGGCCTACGCCTACTACCTGCGGGCGCTGTGCTTCTACGAGCGCATTTCCGACGTTGTCCGCGACCAGAGCATGACAGAGGAGGCGCTGCGGACGCTCGAGCAGGTCGTGCGGCGGTTCCCCGACACCCCGTACGCGCGTGACGCCGGCCTCCGGATCGATCTCACCCGCAACCATCTCGCGGGCAGGGAGATGGAGGTCGGCCGTTTCTATCTCGGGCGCGGCCATTACGTGGCCGCGGTGAACCGGTTCCGCAGGGTCGTCGACAACCACCAGACGACGAGCCACGTGCCCGAGGCCCTGCACCGCCTGGTGGAGGCTTTCGTCGCGCTCGGAATCATGGACGAGGCGACGAAGACGGCCGCGGTTCTCGGGCACAACTTTCCGGGAAGCGAATGGTACCGGGACAGCCATGCGCTCGTCGCCGGCGCGGGATCCGGGCAGGGCGAACGGAAGAGATAGCTCCGGGGGCATGACGGTTCGCCACCCGATCGGCCGCTCCGGCGCGCGGCGGCTTCCGGCCGGCGGCGCGGCCAGGTGACGCCATGCTCGCGTCGCTCGCCATCCGCAACTACGTCCTGATCGACCGCCTGGAAATCGAGTTCGGTCCCGGCCTGTGCGTGCTCACGGGCGAGACGGGAGCGGGCAAGTCGATTCTTCTGGACGCGCTCGGACTGGCCATCGGCGCGCGCGCCGAAAGCAGCGCGACCGGCCGCGACGCAGCGGCGCGGGCCACGGTCGTCGCGACCTTCGAGATCGCGGACGACCACCCGGCGCGTTCCCGTCTCGCCGACCAGGACATCGACGCCCCCGTCGGCGAGCCCCTGGTCCTGCGCCGCACGGTCTCCGCGGAAGGCCGCAGCCGCGCTTTCGTCAACGACCAGCCCGTCAGCGTCGGCGCGCTGCGCTCCGTGGGGGAGACGCTGGTCGAGATCGAGGGCCAGTACGCGCGTCACGGCCTTCTCGAGCGGGCCAATCACCGCGCCGCGCTTGATTCGTTCGGCGCTCTCGGCGGCCGGCTCGACGCGACGCGGCGCGCGTGGGACGGCATGCGCAGTGCCGAATCCGAACTTGCCGCGGCCCGGGAGGAGGCGGAGCGTCTGGAGAGAGACGCCGACTTTCTCCGGCACGCCCGCGGCGAACTCGCCGCGATCGCCCCGTGCAAGGGGGAGGAGGAGGAGCTCGCCCGGCTCCGGGCCTCGATGATGAACGGCGAGAAAATCGCCGAAGCGGTCGCGCAGGCGCTCTCGACCCTCGACGGAGAGGACGGGATCCGGGACCGGCTGGGCCGGGCGACGCGGGTTCTCGAACGAGCCAACGAGCAGGCCGCGGGCGGTCTCGCGGACGCCCTGGCGGCGTTCGAGGAAACAGCGAACGCGGCCGCCGCCGCGGCCGAGGCGCTGTCGGGCGCGCGCTCCGGGATCGAGCGCGACCCCGCGCGGCTCCAGGAGCTGGAGGACCGGCTGTTCGCGCTCAGAGGGCTCGCCCGGAAGCACCGCACCGACGTCGATTCGCTGCCGGACCTTCTGGAGAGCCTTTCCGGCCGGCTCGCGGCCCTGGAGAGTTCCGGTCGCGACCTTGAGCGTCTCGAGGACCGGGCGCGGCGGGAACGGGAGGGCTACGACGAGAAGGCGTCCGATCTCGGCGCCGGCAGAAGGGCCGCCGCCGGGGCGCTCGACCGCGCCATGGCGGCCGAACTGCCGACCCTCCAGCTTGGAGACGCCCGCTTCCTGACGGCGGTCTCCGCCGGCGGCAGCCGGGGGCGGGACGGCACCGACGAGGTCGGGTTCGAGATCGCGAGCAATCCCGGGCAGCCGCCGGGCCCGATCGCCAGGGTCGCGTCCGGGGGGGAGCTCGCCCGCGTTCTGCTGGCCTTGAGAGTCGCGCTTTTCAGGACCAGCCCGATCGGCACGCTGGTGTTCGACGAGGTCGATTCGGGCGTCGGCGGAGCGACGGCGGCGGCCGTCGCGGAGCGGCTGTGCCGGCTGACCGACGAGGCGCAGGTGCTGGTCGTCACCCATTCGCCGCAGGTCGCGGCCCGCGGCGCGTCCCACCTGGCGGTCAGGAAGACGGTGGACTCCGCGCATGCGGCGACCGAGGTGTCGCCGCTGTCGGCCGCGGAACGGCGCGAGGAGATCGCCCGGATGCTGGCGGGCGCCGAGATCACGGACGAGGCGCGGGCGGCCGCGGACCGCCTGATGGAGGCGGGGCGCGGATGAAACGCTCGACCGAGGGGATCGCCGCCGCAGAACTCGTCCGGGAGCAGGCGGAGGAGGAACTCGCCCGGCTCGCGTCCGAGATCGCGCGTCACGACGAGCTCTACTACGCCCGGAACCGGCCGGAGATCTCCGATGCCGCCTACGACGAGCTGCGGCGGCGGAACAGCGCGATCGAGAAGCGCTTTCCGCTCCTGGTCCGCGACGACAGCCCGAGCAGGCGGGTCGGGGCGAAGCCCGCGAGGGGGTTCGCCAAGGTCGTCCACAGCCGTCCGATGCTGTCGCTGGAGAACGCCTTCGACGACGACGACACCGCGGAATTCGTCGCGAGAGTGCGCAGGTTTCTCGGCCTCGGCGAGGACGAGAGGCCGGAGTTCGTCGCCGAGCCGAAGATCGACGGCCTGTCCGTCTCGCTGCGCTACGAGGGGCGGAGGTTCGTCAGGGGCGCGACCCGGGGCGACGGGAGGGTGGGGGAGGACGTCACGGCCAATCTCCGCACGCTCGACGACATCCCGGACCGCTTGCCGGAGGACGCTCCCGACATCGTCGAGGTGCGCGGCGAGGTCTACATGCTTCACGGGGATTTCGAGGCCTTGAATGCCGAGCGCGAGCGGGAAAACGAGGCGCTGAGGAAGGAGAACGCGCGTCTCGAGGCGGAGGGCAGGAAACTGCGGAGGAAGCTTCTGGAACCTTTCGCCAATCCCCGCAACGCCGCGGCCGGCTCTCTCCGCCAGGTCGAGTCCGGCGTCACGGCGGGCCGCAGGCTGCATTTCTTCGCCTACGCCTCGGGCGAGCTGTCGGAGCCGGTTGCGGCCGGGCACTGGGAGTGGCTCGGCAGGCTCCGGGGATGGGGGTTTCCGGTGACTCCGGAGTCCGGACCGTGCACCGGCGCGGACGACATGAAAGCGGTCTACGAGGCCATCGCGGACCGGCGACCCGATCTTCCCTACGACATCGACGGCGTCGTGTACAAGGTGGATCGCCACGACTGGCAGGAGCGCCTGGGCACGGTCAGCCGCGCCCCTCGCTGGGCGGTTGCGCGGAAGTTTCCCGCCGAGCGGGTCGAGACGAGGCTGGAGGCGATCACCGTGCAGGTCGGGCGAACGGGGGCGTTGACGCCGGTCGCAAGCCTCGAACCGGTGACGGTCGGCGGCGTCAGGGTCGGCCGGGCGACGCTGCACAACCAGGACGAGATCGCCCGCAAGGACGTGCGCGAGGGCGACACCGTGGTCGTCCAGCGCGCGGGCGACGTCATTCCGCAGGTCGTGGGCGTGGTGATGTCGAAGCGCCCCGAGGGCAGCGTGCCGTTCGAGTTTCCGTCCCGCTGCCCCTGCGACCTGGAGACGCCGGTGACGAGGCCCGAAGACGAGGTCGTCGCGCGGTGTTCCGGGGAGCTGGCCTGTCCGTATCAGCAGGTCGCCCGCCTGCTTCACTTCGTGAGCCGCGAGGCCTTCGACATCGACGGGCTTGGCGCGGTTCACGTCCGGTCCTTCCACGAGGAGGGCTGGGTCGGGACTCCCGCGGACATTTTCGATCTCGAGGAGCGCGACCGGACCCGCGACAAGCCGCTGCGCGAGCGGGACCGGTGGGACGAGAAGAAGGTCGCCAACCTGTTCGCCGCCATCGCCCTGCGCCGGAGGATTCCCTTCGACCGGTTCATCTACGCCCTGGGCATACGCAAGGTCGGGACGGTCAACGCGCGCCTGCTCGCGAGGCACTACGGGGATTTCGAGACGTGGCGCAAGGCCATGGTCGCGGCGACGGCGGAACGGGCCGCGCACGAGACGGCTCCGAAAAAGCCGGAAGAGGTCGGGCAGGCCTACGCCGAACTGTGCGACATCGACCGGATCGGCCCGGGAAGGGCGGACGAGCTTGCGGCGTTTTTCGGCGAACCGCACAATCTCGGGATCGTCGACGCGCTGAACGATCGCGTGGAGATCGAGCCCGTGGAGGCCGTGTCCGCCGGCAGCCCGGTTTCCGGGAAGACCGTGGTGTTCACGGGAACTCTGGAGACCATGACGAGGAACGAGGCGAAGGCGCGGGCCGAGGCATTGGGCGCCAGGGTCTCGGGTTCCGTTTCCGGCAGGACGGACTACGTGATCGCCGGTTCCGGCGCGGGGAGCAAGGAAAAGAAGGCGGTCGAGCTCGGGGTCGCCGTTCTGTCCGAAGAGGACTGGCGGCGCATGATCGACGACTCTCCCGAATGACGGCGGGCAGTCCGCGTTCGTTGTTGTGAGACCTTCGGGCCGGTCGTAGGATCGGGGAATGGGGAGGGAGCCGGATCGGCGTGCGGTCCCGAAACCCCGGGGAGGATGGGCCGTCGGGGAAATTCGGGTTCCGGAGGGGTTCGGGACTCTTTCGCGCCGTTCGCACGTTCGTTGTCGAATGCCGCGGGGATCTTCCGAGGTCGCGGACGCTTCGAACGATGGTCGGGAAAACCGGCGGGCCGACCGCGGAGTGCGTGGTCTCCCGCGTTCGTCGGTTGTCCGGAACCAGCCGGAACGCACGGAACGGGGAAGCCCCGTGTCGGCGCCGGTGGCGGCATCGGCCCTGGCGGGGTGCACGAAGCGTTCACGGAGGAGAGGGACCGGCGGGATGCGCGGGGGCCTCCGGCAGAGCCTCCGGGAAATCCCGGTGCCGGGAACCCACGGTCCGGGCCTGCCGTCGGTCGGGGCCGGCACGCCGGCTTCGCGTCTGGCCTTGCGGGGGCCGGGGAGGGCGATGTGACCGGGAAAACGGACGCGGCGGCAGCCCGGACGGATGCGTTTCGGCTGCGGAGGTTCGTCGAGCGTCTGGACGACGGGCGGGAGTTGCAACGGGTCGATGCGCCGATCGATCTCGTCGACGTCGCCGGCCGTCTGGACGGAAATCCCAAGGCCGTTCTCTTCGAGAACGCGGGACCGGAACGGGCGGAGCTTGTCGGCAACGTGATGGGAGGCCGGCGGCGCCTCGCGATGGCGATGGGCGTCGAGGAGAGCGGGCTTCTGCAAACGGTGATCTCGCGCCTGCGCGGTTCCATCGCGCCGGTGGAGGTTTCCGGGGCGCCGTGCCAGGAGATCGTCTGGACGGGCGGGGACGCGGACTTCACCCGGCTGCCGGTCCATCTTCAGCATCAACTCGACGGAGCGCCCTACATTTCCGCAGGCATCGACATCACGTGCAGCATGGACGGCACGAAACGCAATGTCGGCTATCGGCGCATCATGCTGCGGGGGCGCGCCGAAGCGGGCGTCGATCTCGTGGCGCCAAGCGACCTCAGAGGGATCTACGCGCCCTATGTCCGCGAGGACGAACGGATGCCGATGGTCTTCGTGGTCGGGACGCACCCGGCGGACGGCATCGCGGCGACCAGCATGACCGTCCACGCGGACGAGCTGGGGGTCATGGGCTCCATGCGGGGGGCGCCCGTGCCCCTGGCGAAGTGCGTGACGATCGACGCCCATGTTCCCGCGGACGCGGAAGTCGTTCTCGAGGGCTATCTGGACGGGCGGGGCTGGCACGAAAGCGAAGGCCCCTACGGGGAATACGTCGGCTATTACGGACAGATGAAGACCAATCCGGTCTTTCATCTGACGGCCGTGACCATGCGGCGTGACGCGCTCTTCCAGACGGTGACGATCGGCGGCCGGCACCTGGCCTGCACGGACACCGCGCAGCTTTGCGCATTGCGGACCGAAGCGGCGATCTGGCAGGCGCTCGAGACGGCGGTGCGGCATCCGGTCGCGGTGTACGTCACCCCGTCATGCGGGGGAATGTTCAACGCCCGCATCAGCATCCGGCAGGACTATCCCGGAGAGGTCCGCAACGCGATCTCGGCGGTGCTGGGATCGAAGGCCGACGTGAAGCATGTCTTCGCCGTCGATCCCGACATAGACGTGTTTTCCGATCAGCAGATGGATTGGGCCCTGGCGACCCGTTTCCAGGCGGACCGGGATTTCATCCCCTCGAACGGCTATCGCGCGGTTCCCCTGGATCCGTCGCTTGACGGCGCGCGTACCGGGGCCAAGGCGGGCTTCGATCTGACCTTTCCCTTCGGACGGGATCCGGCCAGGGACCATCCGGTTCCCGAACCGCCGACGGTCGCGGTTGCGGAGCCTCGCTCCGTCCTGCAGGCGTTGCGCGAAGGCCCCCGGACCTTCCGCGATCTCATGGAGGCTGCCGGGAGCAGGGACGGGCGCGAGGTCGTCGCCGAGCTCGACGACGTTCGAAAGGCGCACGGTCTGGAACGGCTCGAGGACGGCCGCTACGCCCTGGCCTCGACCGGGGAGGCGACGGCATGACCCCGTCGAACGGGAGCCGGGGCGCCTTGCGCTTCGACGGAGGAGGGTCCGGCGAACCGACCCTGGTGCTTCTTCACGGGCTGGGCGCGAACGCTTCCGTCTGGGGGCCGTTGCAGGGGATTCTCCGGGAGAGCTGGCCGCATCGCTGGATCGCCCCGGACCTCCGGGGACATGGACGCTCGGGTCATGGCGGGCCGTACGGTTACGGCGTGCATGCGGCGGACGTGGCGGCCGTTGTCGGAGGTCAGGACGGGGAGGCGATCCTTCTGGGTCATTCGATGGGAGGCGCCGTCGCGATGGCCCTGGCGACCGGGTGGTTCGGCGTGAACGTGAAATGCGTGCTCGCCTTCGGCGTCAAGATCGCGTGGACCGACGGAGAAGTCTCCAGACTCAAGGATCTTTCCGCGAGGCCGGTGCGCTGGATGGACGATCGCGACGAGGCGGTCGAGCGCTATCTCAAGGTTTCGGGGCTGTTCGGTCTGGTTCCGCCGGAGGATCCGCTGGCCGCGGTCGGGATCGCGGAGGAGAACGGACGTTTCCGTCTCGCGGCCGACAACGCGATCAATGCGGTTGCCGGACCGGAACTCGCGGCGTTCTACCATGCCGCCTGCTGCCCGGTGAGGCTGGCGGCCGGCGAACGCGACCCGATGTGCTCGCTGTCGGACATGCGGGGCCTGGACCCGGAGGCGGTCGTTTTCGAAGGCCTCGGACACAACTGCCACGTCGAGCGGCCGGAGGCGATCTGGAATCTTCTTGGGGAAATGCTGAAGCTGCCGCAAGAGGGCTGATTCGCCGCGGTCGCGTCCCCGGGGAGCGTTGCAGCCGCGGTCGGGGCGCGCTTCGGCGCGGATCCGGTCCGTTCCGCAGGTCGGCGCCGCGGGCCCCGATCAGATCGGTGCGGAAACCTCCTCGAGCCAGTCCCGGGCCCCGGGAGACAGTCCGGGTCCGATCGTCTCGCGCACCCGGCCGTGGTAGCGGTTCAGCCAGTCCCTCTCTTCCCGCGTCAGCAGACCGGCCAGGACGAGGTCGCGATCGATCGGCGCCAGGGTCAGGGTCTCGAAACACAGCATTTCCCTGCCGTCCTCCCCGCCTCCTTCCCATGGCCGGACGGTCACGAGATTCTCGATCCGGATCCCGTATTCGCCCGGGCGGTAGTACCCGGGTTCGTTCGAGAGAATCATGCCGGGCTCCAGGGCCACCCGGTCCGGCCGGGAGGAAATGCGCTGAGGGCCCTCGTGCACGCCCAGATAGCTGCCGACGCCGTGTCCGGTGCCGTGATCGTAGTCGAGGCCGGCCTGCCACAGCGACGCCCGGGCAAGAACGTCCAGCCGTCCGCCGCTCGTGCCCGCCGGAAATCTCGCGACGGCGATCGCGATGTGGCCCTTGAGGACGCGCGTGAAGCGGTCCCTGACCTCGTCCGGGGGACGCCCGGCCCCGCGAACGTGGACCGTCCGCGTGACGTCCGTGGTTCCGTCGAGATACTGCGCGCCGGAATCCACGAGATAGAGATCGCCGCCGCGGATCGGACGGTCGCTCCCCTTCGATGGATGGTAGTGGACGATCGCGCCGTTCGGCCCCGTCGCCGAAATCGTCTCGAAGCTCGCTTCCCTGAACAGCGGGTCGCGGCGGCGGAACTCCTCGAGCCGGGCCGCGGCCGTCGTTTCCGTGAGTCCGCCGTTGCCGGCACTGTCCTGGAGCCAGGCGAGGAATTCGCAAAGCGCGACGCCGTCCCTGACGTGGCAGGCGCGCGCGCCGTCGAGCTCGACGGGGTTCTTCCGCGCCTTGGCCGCGGCGCAGGGATCTGCGGCGTTCGCGATCCGGGCCCCGGCGCGCTCCAGCCGCAGCGCGATCCATGCGGGTGTGGCCGCGGGGTCGAGCGCGACCGTTCCGTCGTTCCCGCCGAGGGCGTCGAGCGTTTCCCCGAGGCTTTCCGGCGCCCGTATCGCCACTTCTGGGTCCAGCCACTCCCGGACGGCCGGGGTGACCTTGCGCTGGTCCACGAACCAGTCCGCGCCGCCGTCGCCGCGAATCACCGCACGGCTGAGCGCGAGCGGCGTGTTGGCGACGTCGCATCCGCGGACGTTGAGCAGCCAGGCGACCGAATCGGGTGCGCAGACGACGACGGCCCGCCATCCCGCCTCGGCGACTGTCCGGGCGATCCCGCGGCGTTTCTCGGACGCCTCCGCTCCGGCGTAGCGGATTTCGTGAGGCGTGACGGGACCGATCGGCTCGGGCGGACGGCCGGTCCAGACGAGATCCACCGGATTGGGCTCGATGGCGAGGAGCTCGACGCCCGGACTCTCCAGGGCGTCCAGTTCCTTCGGGGTATGGAGCCAGGGATCGAAGCCGATGCGCGCGTTCCCTTCGAGATTCTCCGAAAGCCAGTCGCGGGGAGGCGACCTGGTCGCATGGCGGGGATCGAAGATGGCCGCGTCGACCTCGCCGGAGACCTGCAGCTCGTACCGTCCGTCGACGAAAACCGCGGCCCTGCCGGCAAGCACGATGCCGAGGCCCGACGATCCGCTGAAGCCGCTGAGCCAGCGCAGCCGCTGGGCGCAGGGCGGAACGAACTCGCCGCGGTACTCGTCGGTCACCGGGACGAGAAAACCGTCGAGGCCGCGCTCGGCGAGAAGGTTGCGGAGGGCCCCGATATCCTCCTCCGAAGCCCGGCTCCGCAGCGCCGGCTTCAAGAGGGCGCGTTCGGTCTCGACCTGCCGGCGCGTGTCGGGAGGGGGGAGTCCGGGAACGAGCGCCGCCAGCACCGCCGGCGCGCCGTCCGCCTCGGTGTCGAAAGTCGAGGCCGCGATGCCCCGAAGCAGGTGGATCCGGCCGGGATCGGCAGTCGGCGAAGGCATCTCGCGTCCCCGCATGGATGGGAATCGGGGCTTCGGAACCCGGCCGTCCGGCGCGGCGGACGGATCGGAAGAGCCTTTCCGGATGATACCACGGCGGTCGCGAAGCGCATCGGGGCCTTTCGTCAGGTTCTCCGGATCCCGACGAGAGTCGTCCAGCCGGATATCTCCATCCGGTCCCTGCAGTCGATGCCGGCCGTCTCGTAGGCGCGGGCGACCGGATCCGCTTCGGCGCTGCGCAGGCCGGACAGGATCAGCCAGCCCCCGGTTCCGAGCGTCCGCGCCGCCGCCGGGGCGAGGTCGATCAGCGGTCTCGCGAAGATGTTGGCGACGACAAGGTCGCGGGGTTCGCTCCGGGCGATTTCGGGGCAGTCGAATCCGTCGGCGGCGAATGCCGTGAACCGGCCGGCGACGCCGTTGATCCGGGCGTTTTCCGTCGCGACGCGAACGGCCACCGGATCCGTGTCGGTGGCGAGGACGGAAACGTCGAGGCAGAGGGCCATGGCGATTCCGAGAATTCCGCTGCCCGTCCCGACGTCGAGCGGCCGTGCCGGCCGGACGCCTTCGCGGAGGAGGCCGTCGATCGCCGTCAGGCAGCCCGCGGTGCTCGCGTGGCGCCCGGTTCCGAACGCCAGCCCGGCGTCGATGCGGACCGGGACGGCGTCGGGCGGGGGATCTGCCCGGACATGCGAGCCGAAGACGCGGAAGCGGCCGATGTCCAGCGGAGGAAGGATGCGCTCCTGTTCGCCGACCCAGTCCCGTTGCGGAACCTCGAGGATCGCGATGGCGGGGACGTCCGCTCCGGCGGCGCGGGCGGCCGCGGCAACGGACCGCCGAACCGCCGAGGCGTCGGGCCTGGACTCGGCATAGCCGCTCAGCTTCCGGAGGTTCCCGAACTCGTCGAGTTCTCCGGCGACCGCGGTCGTCAGATCGGCGAGGGCGACCTCGAAGACGGGAGCGGCGGCTTCCTCGACGTCCTCGAGCACGATCCTCCAGAGGCCGGCATCCGTCATGCCGGTCTGACGAAGTCTTCCATGACCTTCTTTTCGCCGGCCTTCTCGAAGCTGACGTCGAGGTGTCCGGCGTCGTTGGCGAGCACCGTGCCGTAGCCGAACTTCTGGTGGAAGATCCGCGTTCCCACCTCGACGGAGCCGGCGCCGCCGGCGGGCGGAGGAATGGCCTGCAGCCGCGCCGCCCGTCGGCGGCCCGGCCCGGCGGCGCGGCCGCCGGAGAACGGGTCCGTGCCGGCATGCATGGCGCGGGCGAACCGGCTGGTCCGGGAGATCTCGTTGACGTGCTTCGCGGGCAACTCGTGGATGAAGCGCGACGCCGCGCCCGCAACCCACCGGTTGTAGACCAGCCGGGTGACGGCTCGGGAGATCCAGACCCGCTGCTTGGCCCGGGTGAGGCCGACATAGGCGAGGCGCCGTTCCTCCTCGAGCGCCGCCTCCGCGCCGTCGGCCAGCGCCCGGTGGTTCGGGAAGATCTCCTCCTCCCATCCCGGGAGGAACACGTGGGCGAATTCCAGGCCCTTCGCGGCGTGAAGCGTCATGAGGCTCACCTTCAGCGTTCCTTCGTCGCCGTCGCGGTCCATCACCAGGCCGACATGTTCGAGAAACTCCCCGAAGGAGCCGAATTCGTGGAGCGTCGCCACCAGCTCCTTGAGGTTCTCGAGGCGCCCCGGGGCGTCGGGGGTGGTGGTTCGCTGCCACATCTCCGTGTATCCGCATTCGTCGAGCACCAGCTTCAGAACCTCGGCATGGTCCTCGTCCACCGCGCGCTTGCGCCACCGCGCGAAGTCGGCGAGCAGTCTCTCGAGCCTTCGCCGCGCGCCGCCGAGCTCGTCGGTCCCGACGATGCGCCGGGCGGCCTCGTGAAGAGAGATGCTCCGCGCGCGGGCGAAAGCGTGCAGGCGCTGCAGCGTGGCGTCGCCGATGCCCCTGCGGGGAACGTTGATGATGCGTTCGAGAGCGAGATCGTCGTCGGGCTGCTCGATGACGCGGATGTAGGCGATGGCGTCGCGGATCTCCTGGCGCTCGTAGAACCGCGGCCCGCCGTAGACCCGGTACGGGATGTCGGCCTGGAGCATCCGCTCCTCGAACTGGCGCATCTGGAAGCCTGCGCGGACGAGAATGGCGATCTCGTCCAGGGGCGCTCCCTGACGCTGCAGCGCGTCGATTTCCTCGCAGACGAACCTCGCCTCCTCCTCGCCGTTCTCGACGAGGCGCACCTGAACGGGCGCGCCATCCGCGACGTCCGTCCACAACGTCTTGCCGAGCCGGCCCCGGTTGTGGGCGATCATCTCCGAGGCGGCGGCCAGGATCGGCTGCGTCGAGCGGTAGTTGCGCTCCAGCCTCACGATCCGCGCGCCTTCGAAATCCTTCTCGAACCGCAGGATGTTTCCGACCTCGGCGCCGCGCCAGCTGTAGATCGACTGGTCGTCGTCGCCGACGCAGCAGATGTTGCGCCGTTTCTGGGCGAGAAGCCTCAGCCACAGGTACTGCGCCACGTTGGAATCCTGGTACTCGTCGACGAGGATGTGGGAGAACCGGTCCTGCCATCTCTCGAGAACCTCCGGGCTGGAGGCGAACAGGTTCACGCAGTGCAGGATCAGGTCGCCGAAATCCGCCGAGTTGAGCGTGGCCAGGCGTTCCTGGTAAAGGGCGTAGATCTCGCCGAGCCGCCCGTCGGCCATGTCTCCGGCGTCGGCGGCGCCCAGCCTGTCGGGCGGCAGGCCCCGGTCCTTGAAACGCTGGATCGCGGTGCCCACGGCGCGCGGCGGCCAGCGCTTGGTGTCGACGGATTCGGCGTTGAGAACCTGCTTGACCAGCCGCGTCTGGTCGTCCTGGTCGAGGATCGTGAAATCCGGCCTGAGGCCGACGAGTTCCGCGTGCCGGCGCAGGATGCGGGCGGAGATCGCGTGGAACGTGCCGATCCACAGTCCTTCGACCCCGCCTCCGGTCATGCGGGCGATGCGGTCCTGCATCTCGCGGGCGGCCTTGTTGGTGAAGGTGACCGCGAGGATCTGGCTCGGCCAGGCACGGCCGGTCGCGATGATGTGGGCGACGCGGGTGGTGAGCACGCGGGTCTTGCCGGTCCCGGCCCCGGCCAGCACCAGAAGAGGGCCGTCGAGGGTCTCGACGGCTTCGCGCTGTTCCTCGGTGAGCCCGCCCATGTAGGGCGGATCGTCGGCGGGGGTCTCGGGGACGGCGGGAGCCTGCATCGCCCGGCCAGTATACCAGCCGGCCGGGGGCCGCTGAATCGAATCGGCGGCCGGGAGGTCGCCCGGGGCTCGCTTCTTGCCGTGACCGGGTGCCGGCAACGGACGCGGAACTGCCTGCCATGCGGTCGAGGGCGGCTCCAGCGGGTCCGGTTCACCGGTTGCCGGACAGGAAACGAGCCGTGGGGCGTCACCCGAGCCCGCCGCGCTCCTCCCGGCGGGTGTCCATGAAGGCCCGGTTGTAGGCCGCCAGCAGATCCATCTTGTGCAGGATGCCGACGAGCCGTCCGGTCCTGACGTCGGCGACGACGGGCATGTGCTCGATGCCGGCTCCCTCGATGCGGTCGAGCGCGTCGGAGATGGTCTGGCCCGCTTCGATGGCCGGAGGGTCGATTCGGGCGACGTCGGCGGCGGCGAGGGTTCCCCCCGCGGGACCGGAGGTCCGCTCGACCAGATCGCGGAGCGAGACGGTTCCGGAGAGCTCGCCGTTCTCGCCGACGAGATACGCCTCGTCGTGCGGCGACGCCAGCACCCGCTCGAGCAGGTCGCCGGCCGGCATGGTGGACCGGACCGCGATGTACTGGTCCGTCATGACGTCCTCGACGTGCGCCGTCGCGAAGTCGCCGAGATCGCGCGTGGTCTGGAGCGTGATGCCCCTGCGCCGCAGCTGCCAGGTGAAGAACGACACGCCCAGAATCTGCTGGGTGATGACGGTGGTGATGACGACGGCCACCATGACCGCGATCGCCAGCTGGTAGTTGGCGGTCAGCTCGAACACGATCAGGATGGTGGAGATCGGGGCTCCGAGCACCGCCCCCGACACGGCCCCGAGACCGACGAGGGCGTAGGCCGAATGGCCGGACGACAGCGCCGGAAACACCGTCGTCACGACGATCCCGTAGGCTCCGCCGACCATCGCGCCGATGAACAGGGACGGGCTGAAGATGCCGCCGCCGAAGCCGCCGCCGAGGCAGACCGCGGTCGCGGCGGTCTTGGCGATCATCAG
This sequence comes from Alphaproteobacteria bacterium, assembly GCA_965214975.1. Classification (GTDB taxonomy): domain Bacteria; phylum Pseudomonadota; class Alphaproteobacteria; order MPNO01; family UBA830; genus JAJEBT01. Next base: position 1,681,705 of record OZ244055.1, on the reverse strand, counting down.
CGCGACCAGAAGCTGGAACTCGTACTGGCCCTTGAGCGCGAAATCCGTCGCCTCGTAGCCCACGCCGAGCACTTGGGGGAAGGCGAGGGCGATGACGCCCACGCAGGTTCCCGCGCCCATCGGCCTCGCCCACGCGGGCACGGGAACGCGTGCCATCACGTCGCTGGTGAACGCGATGGACTTGAGGAGAAGCACCGCCGCGACCGCGCAGGTGACCCCGAGAAGAGCGAAGGCCGGAAACTCCCAGAACGAGACGATCGACAGTTCCGGAACGATGAAGGCGGGGAAATCCCCGAAATAGAGCCGCGAGATCACGGTCCCGGTGACGCTGGCGATGACGATGGGCGCGAACGCGCTCAGCGCGTAGTGGCCGATGACCACCTCCAGCGCGAAGAACACGCCGGCGATCGGCGCGTTGAACGAGGCCGCGACCGCCGACGCCGCGCCGCATCCGAGCAGGGTGATCGATTCGGATCTGTCGAGGCCGAGTCTGGAGGCCACCAGCGACGACAGGGTGGCGCCGAGATGGACGACCGGTCCCTCGCGGCCGACCGAGGCTCCGACGCTGATGGAGGCGGCGGTCGCGACGGTCGCGCCGAACCCCTCCCGCGCCCCGATCCGTCCGCGCCCCAGCGCGGCGGCCTCCACGACGTCGGCGATGCCGCGGTTCCGGCGTCCGGGCATCCAGAAATGCACGAACAGCCCGACGGCCAGCCCGCCGAGGGCCGGCACCGCCACGATCTGCCATGCCGGCAGGGCGTCGACGAACCCGGATAGGGATTCCAGGCGGTTCCCGAACAGAACGGTCTGGCCGAGCACGATGAGCTCCCGGAAGGCGATCGCGCCCAGAGCGGCCGCGGGCCCCGTGACCATGGCCAGAAGGATCAGGATGAACTGGCGGTTCCGGACGGACCGGTTCAGCCGCCTGACGAGTTCGGGCGGCTTCACGCCCGGAATTCCCCGTTTCCGCGGGCGCGGCGCATGGCGTCCGAAGGCGGCGGACCGGTCATTTCTTCCGGATTCCGATGACGCGCCCCTGCTGGCGGGGTCTGGGAAAGCCGCGATGCTCGGCAAGCAGCCGGGAGAGACCGTCGACGATCTCCGGAGGCATCGAAGCCGTCCTGCGGTGCCGGAGATCGACGTGGGCGGCCATCAGCTCGGTCGTCGCGGCCAGTTCCCCGGTTCGGGCGCGGTACAGACGGTGAAAGTAGTGCAGGCGTTTCTCGTCATGGTCGAGAAGCTGCGTGGTGCACAGCACTTCGTCGCCCTCGAAGATCTCCGAGAGATAGGTGGTGTGCGCTTCGAGCGCGAAGGTCGTGCAGCCGGAGGACTCCCGGTAGGAGCGGCCCATTCCCATCGCGTCGTAGAACGCGTCGGTCGCGTGATCGAAGATCAGGATGTAGTAGGCGAGATTCAGGTGGTTGTTGTAATCGCACCATTCCCCGCGAACCCGTTCGCGCCAGATCTCGGGAACCTCCAGGCGGGTCATGACGGCCCCGGTCTCCTGTTCCTCGTGCATGCCGCCGCGTGCCGAACCTCGAACCGCCGCATGATCCGCGCGTCGCCGCCGACGATAGACGCCTCCATTCCGACTCTCAACCGCCGGCGGAATGGCGTTTTGGCGCGCATGTGCTAGAATGGGGAGTTCCTCGTGGCGTCCGGGTCGTCGAGCCAGCGCGATGCGCGGCGCTCGATGGGGAATCGTGGCGGCCGGCGCGACCGGGGGAGTTCGGGGCCGTTGCCGGAAGCGGAGCTGCGGATGCACGACGGGATTGCGCGTTGTCCGGACGTTGCCGGAAATTTCCGAAAGGGCGGTGCGGCATTGGCGCTGATGGCGGTTCTGGCGACGGCGGGCTGCGCCACCCCTCCGCCGGCCGACGACCCCGACGCTCTGGAGGCTTTCAGGGAAACCAACGACGCTCTCGAACCCCTGAACCGGGCGACATTCGCGTTCAACGACGTTCTCGACCGCTTCGCGCTGCGGCCCATGGCCTTCGCGTACAAGGAGGCGGTTCCGGCGACGTTGCGTGTCAGCGTCCACAACTTCCTCGAGAATCTCAAGAGTCCGGTGACGCTGGCCAACGACGTCCTGCAGGGCGACGTTGACCGCGCCGGCGTCACGCTGACGAGATTCGCGATGAACACGAGCATCGGCATGCTCGGCATCGCCGATGTTGCCGCGGCGTTCGGGTTTCCCCGGCATCGGGAGGATTTCGGGCAGACGCTGGCGTCCTGGGGCGTCGAGAGCGGACCGTATCTCGTCCTGCCGCTTCTCGGCCCGTCCAGCCTGAGAGACGGAACGGGCCGGATCGTCGACCTCCTGGCCGATCCGCTGGGCGATCTGACGACCGAGAATTTCCGGCTCGGCACGGGGCTCCTCGGGGCCGTGGATTTCCGGGCGAGGCATTACGACGAGCTGAACGATCTTCGGGAAAACTCGCTGGACTTCTATTCCGCGGTGCGAAGCCTGTACCGTCAGCAGCGCGCCAAGGAAATCCGCAACCGCGGACCGTTTCGGCCGTTGCGGCCGGGACCGGTGGCGCCGGTGATCAGGGAACGCATCGAATGAGGGGATCGGGGACGATGCTGGCGGTGCGGACGGGCGTTCTGGTCTTCCTGCTCCTGCAGCCCTTCGCGACCGCGGGCGCGAAGGGCGGGCCCGAAGGGTTCGTGCGGGAGCTGACCTCCACGGCCAGGTCGGCTCTGGGAGGGGACGAGATGTCCGCCGAGGAGAGGCGGCGACGGTTCCGGGGGCTGCTGATCGGGCATTTCGACATTCCCGGGATCTCGCGCTTCGTGCTCGGGCGGTACTGGCGCACCGCGAGCGAACCCCAGCGGACGGAGTTCATGGCGCTGTTCGAGAAGTTCACCGTGCAGGGCCTACGCCAACCGGTTTCGCGACATCGCCGACGCCAGGGTCACCTTGCTCCGGTCCCGGAAGAAAACGTCGACCGGGCAGGCTCTGGTGCTGTCGCGGATCGAGCTTCCGGACCGGGAGCCGTTCGAGGTCGCCTGGCGCGTGAAGGAGCGTTCGTCCGGCTACGGGATCCTCGACGTCGTGATCGAGGGCGTGAGCATGCGGATCACGCTTCGGGACGAGTTCGCGGCGGTCATCCGCAGCAACGGAGGCAAGGTCGAAGGGCTTCTGGCGGCGCTTCGCAAGAAGACGGAGGACTGAGAACCCGGTTGCGGCAAGGGGTTCTCGGGATGCCGCCGCGTTTCGGCGCGGCGCCCGGTGCGGAGTTCCGGGCCGCCCTGCGGGAGCTTGGTGCCGGTTGAGGGATTCGAACCCCCGACCCCCTGGTTCCTGCCGCTACGGCTTTCGCCGCCACCCCGGCGGGGCTTTGTGGTCTGGACTTTCCCTTCGCCGTAGGCGCGTTGCCCTTAGGCGGGTGCCGTCAAGTCTCTACACGTTCCCCCTGGGGGGCTTCGCTCGGGATCGCCATCAGCCGGACTGGAAGGTTTCCCCGAATTTGACACCTTCTGCTCCCGTCGTTTCCGATGGGGCATGCAATCGCTCACAAATCAGGTGCTCTGCCAACTGAGCTAAACCGGCAACGGTCAAGATCTACTCCTTGTTCGCCGGCTTCTCAAGGCGCCGAATCGCGTCGGATGCCCGTTGACCTCCCGGGGTTCCGGACTTCCCGGCGCGGCAGGTCGGCAGGCGGAACCGGCACGGGAGAGAAACGCCCGGGCGGGGTCGCGGCTGTCGCGCCGCCCGTTGGTTCCCGCGTCCGGTTGCGCTACCAATGCCTGCCGTCGGCGAGGGGCGCCGGCCGGTTGCCGCCGGGCGGTCCCGCGAGGCCGGGCGGGCGATTCGACGCGGAGGCCGGAATGAAGCTGTTTCCCCGGGAGAAGCACCGGATCGACTTTCTCGGTCTCGCCACGAGAAAGGAGAGCAATCCGTGGCTTGCCCGGCTCTACCTGGCGGCGGGCATCCTGTTTTTCGCCTACGTGTTCTTCGAGCTGGCGGCCGCGCGTCTGTAGCCGAACCCCGGCTGCGGAGGCCGGCGGGTCGGCGCCGGATCCCGTCGCGGGCCGGGGCGCCTATTCGGCGGCCTCGGGGTGGGCCGCCGCCTGGATCTCGGCGTTCACCAGCTCCGTCGGGGAGCGGGTCTCGGTCAGCATGTCCCAGCTCCTGAGCCATTCCGCCGTGCGTTCCAGCTCGCGGTCGGGGATCGGCGACGGCTCGACGACCACGATCCGGCTTGCCCGGAGATCGTCCACCGTCAGGGTTCCGATCTCGGGATCCGCTTTCGCGTGGTGGTCGATGAAAAGCCGCATGTATTTCCGCTTGTCGGCGTTGATCATCCCGACGGCCTTGCGGACCGCGCGGTTGAAGGCGGCGTAGGTTTCGCCGTCCACGGCGTCCGAGGCGACCTCGGTGCCGTGGTAGAAGGACGAGCACAGGAGGCGGCAGCCGTTCTTCTCCGCGAAGGAGAGATAGGGCTCCGTCAGCGTCGTGGCCTCGATCTCCCCGGCCATCATCGCGTCGTAGCGGCGACGGGATCCGTTCGGCGCGCTGCACAGGTTGATGTCCTTGCGCGGCATGAAGCCCTCCAGCATGTGCAGGGCGAGGTAGTGCGTGCCGAAATAGAACGGCACGCCGACCACCTTTCCGGCCAGCTGCTGCGGCGTGTAGCATTCGGAACCGGGCCGCACGGCCAGGGCGGCGTAGGTCACGATCGCCCGCCGTCCGATCTGGCGGCCGCTGGCGACGCCGCTGTCCTGGACGCGGCAGTAGTTCCCCCACTCGCAGGCGTTGTACATGTCCGCCTTGCCCTGCTCGAACAGCCGGCCGTGGCTCGAATGCGGATCGAGCCCGTCGGGGCGGGTGATCTCGGTGCGCAGCTGCGGGGACAGGCCCTTGTCGCGGTCCGCCCACTCCACCAGCAGGCCTTCCCGCTCGAAAAGCCCTTCCTCGTGGGCCACGAGCTCGGCGAGGCCCTGGAACGGCGCGGTGTTCTCGAGAACGAGCTTTCTCATGAGGGTCTCCGTGTCAGTCTCCCGCTCGGTCCGGGATCCGTGTCCAGTGTTCCACGTTTTTGCCCGCGAACCAAGCCGGCTCAGGTTTCCGGCGTCATCAGCGACACGCCCAGCCGCGCCCGCCGCTTGAGCCACGGGCTCGGGCGGTAGCGCGGCTCCCCGTAGAACGCGTGCATGGTCTCGAGGATCGCCAGGATCCTCCCGGCCCCGATGTGGTCGCCGAACTCGAGGGGCCCCCGCGGATAGGCGAGTCCGAGACGGACCGCCTTGTTGATGTCGTCCGGAACGGCGATCCGTTTCTGGGCGATGTCCGCGGAAGTGTTGACGATGGTCGCGATCATCCGCTGGGCCACGAAGCCCGGACTGTCGTGGATGACCGTGACCGCGTTGCCGCCGGCCGCGAGAAGCGCGTGCGCCCGGTCGCGCGCGACGGGGTCCGTGACGCTGGTCGTCATGAGCGTCAGCCGGGATCCGAGGCCGAACAGGGTGTCCACCGCCACGGTCCGGCGGGGGTCGATCCCCAGATCGAGGGCCGTCGTCGTCGCGTCGGCGCCAAGCGGCGCCACCATGCAGAGCGCCGAGGGCGAAGGCCCGGACGCGGTCTCGACCGTCGTTCGGGATTCCACGAGGCCGCGGAGCAGGTCGGCGCCGGCGTCGCCCGGCGGTCCGATCCAGACCGAATCGGGAAGCCCGGTCGGCGGTTCGGGTTCCGGCGCGACGGTCTTCCTGCCGTCCTCGTAGGCGTAGAACCCCCGCCCGGTCTTGCGGCCGTGAAGGCCGGCGGCCATCCGGTTGCGGATGAACGGCTGCGGCGCGAACCGCGGTTCCTGGTAGAACTGCTCGTAGATCGATTCCATGACCACGCCCGACACGTCGAGGCCGGTGGTGTCCATCAGCTCGAAGGGGCCGACCCGGAATCCGGCGGCCTCCCGCATCACGTCGTCGATCTGGCGCGGTTCGGCGATTCCCTCGGCGACGACGCGAACCGCCTCGGTGTAGAAGCCGCGGCCGGCGTGGTTGACCAGGAACCCGGGGGAGTCCTGGGTCCGCACCGGCTCGTGGCCGCACCTGCGGGCGACCGCGTCGAGCGCGTCCAGCGTGGCGGGTTCCGTCAGCTGGCCGCCGACGACCTCGACCACCTTGAGCAGGGGAACCGGGTTGAAGAAGTGGCAGCCGGCGACGCGTCCCGGCCGGGTGCAGGCGGCGGCGATCCGCGTCACCGACAGCGACGACGTGTTCGACGCGAGGCACGCGTCCCCGGAGACGATCTCCTCGAGCCGGCGGAACAGTGCGCGCTTGGCCTCGAGATCCTCGACCACGGCCTCGACGACAAGGTCGCAGTCGGCGAGGTCGGCGAGGTCGCCGACAAGTTCCAGCCGCGCCGCGGCCGCCGTCGCGTCGTCGGCGGTCATCCGGCCCTTTTCGGCGGCCCGGCGGATCATGGCCTGCACGAAGTCCCTGGCCTTCTCGAGCTGGCCGCCGTCCTGGTCGTGCATTTTCACCCGGAACCCGCCGGTCAGCGCGATCTGGACGATTCCGCGTCCCATCACCCCCGTTCCGACCACCCCGACGAGGAATTCCGGCGATTCGACGTTGCGTGCCATGCGCGACCGTTCCGTTGCCAGGCGAGAGGCCGCCGGCCTAGCCGGCCATTTTCCTGAAATCCGGGGGGCGTTTCTCGACGAACGCCGCGAAGCCCTCGCGGAACTCGCCCGCGCCGAAGCACCCCGCCTGGGCGAGGGCCTCCATCTCGAGCACGGCGTCCAGGCTTTCCGGCCACAGCCCGAGCTGGCGCTTGGCGATCGCGAACGCGAACGGCGGCATCGCCGCGAGCGCGCGGGCGCGTTCGAACGCCGTCTCCTCCGCGGCGCCGTCGGCGACGAGCTCGTCGGCGAGACCGGCCTCGACCGCCTCCCCGGCCGGCACCATGCGGGCGTGAAGCAGCATCTGGCGGGCGCGGGCGCCGCCGACCCGGCGCGGCAGGGTGTGAAGGATCCCGTAGTCCGGAATCAGCCCCATCCGGAAGAACGGGAAGCCGATGGTGCCGCCCGCCGCGATGACCGCGGTGTCCCCGAGCATCGCGAGTCCGGCTCCGGCCCCCACCGCATAGCCCTCGACCGCGGTCACCACGGGCTTTTCCGCCTCGGCGAGCATCCGGACGATGCGGTGATTGGCCTTCATCCGCGCCCGCGCGCCGACGGAGTCGAGGCCTTCCATGGTGGTGATGTCCCCGCCGGCGCAGAAGTGCCCGCTTTCGCCGGTCACCACCAGCGCGAGCACCGATTCGTCCGCGAGCAGGTCGTGGAGATTCGCGATCAGGGCCTGGCGCACGGCGTCGTCGAGAGCGTTGCGCCTGTCGGGGCGGTTGATCGCGACCCGGACAATCCCGTCGGAACGCCGCTCGACGTTGACGACTGCCATGACGGTCTCCCCGGGCGCGGGCGGCGACGGCGCGGACGCGCCGGTTGCCGCGGCACTATCGCGGTTCGCCCGGCGCATGGCAAGGCAACGGCGCGGAAGGACGGCGCCCATGCCGCGTCCGGCGGGGACGGAGGCGACGCGCGCGGCGTCAGGGAAGGACGGAGGGTTACCGGGGCTTCCGGTCGGCAAGCGCCCTGTCGAGCGCGGCCACGAGATCCGCGGCCTCGATGCCGGCGAACTCGACGTCGCCGCCGTCGAGAAACTCCCGCACCGTCCGTTCGAGAGAGGCGCGGTCGGCGGGCGCGTCGGCGAGCGCGCTTTCGAGGCGTCCGACGCTGTCGATGGGGCGGGGGTGCCAGTCGCCGTTGACGACGGCATGGAGAACCCTGCCGTCCCGGACCGCGAGCGTCGTCCAGATCATCCCGCCGAGAGCCTTCGTCCGGCCGTGGCCGACGGTGTCGCCGCTGCGCAGGAGGTTCGCGAAGCGGTTGCGCGCGCTCTTGCCGTAGAGCCATTCGTCGGTGTCGAACCTGTTCCTGAACTCCCCGGCGTAGCGGTGTTCGCCGTCGGTGAGGGCGCCCGCTTCGAGCGCGTGCCCGGCGAACGCCCGAGTGGCGGCCGTCCGCGCCAGCGTCACGAGATCGTCGTCGGTCAGCGGCCGTCCGATCTCGCGCTCCAGGCAGGTGAATCGCGATCCGAGATCCTTGAACGCCTTGTCGCTGACCTTTTCCGGCGGCATCGGCATGGCGCGCGCCGCGGTTTCGGTGTCGATTTCCCGGACGTTGATGACGAGACGGAACGTCATCACGCCGTCCTCGATCTTGAGCGACGTCGGGACGAGCTTGCGGCCCTCGACCTCGATGTCGTTGAGCGGCCGGTAGGCGGCCGGGATGCCGTAGAGCTCCCGGAAGGTGTCGGCGAGAGCGGTCAGGATCCGCGGAAAGGCCTCGGCGGTGGTTTCGGGAACCCCCGGGTGCGACGTCGGGACGAAATAGACCAGAAAGGCGGATCCCTCGCCGGCGTAGATCGTGCCGCCGCCGTTGACGCGCCGCCGGAAATCGACGCCGCGGCTTCGGCAGAACCCGAGATCGAGAACCTGCTCGGGATCCTCGTTCACGCCGATGGTGATCGAATCGCGGTCGAAAACGCTGAGGAACACGGTCGGCGGAACCTCGCCCCGGACCACCGCCTTCTCCACGGCCGGCGACACCGACACCGAGAAATCCGCGTAGGAGTTGCGGTCCGCCACCAGCCGCCAGGTGTCGGTGTCCGTTCGCCTCTTCGGCCCGCGGCGCGGCGCGGGAGGCCGCCGGCGCGTGTCCTCGACGGCGGCGCCCTTCCCGAGTTCCGGCACGAGGACGACGTCGTCGGCGCCGATCAGCGTCTGGCTCCTGAAACGGCGAGCGACCTCCTCCGCCGTCCCGTCTCCCCCCGATCCCTCGAGCGTGATCACGAGGCGGTCGTCGCCGGAGGCGCGGGCGGAGACGCCGAGCCGGTACGCGCCCGTTAGCCCCTCGATCCCGAGAAGGACGGAACGGATCTCCGACGGGTAGAGTTTCACGCCCTTGACCTTGACCATGTCGTCGGTGCGCCCGAACACGACCCGGGGCAGGTTGACGGTCCGTCCGAACAGGGGCTCCGTGGCGCGCCTGACGGTGAGGTCGCCGGTCCGGTAGCGGAGCAGCGGCTGCGCTTCCTTGACCAGATGGGTGAGCACCAGCTCTCCGCGCTCGCCGTCCCCGACGGGCGCGCCGGTCGCGGGGTCGATCACCTCGGCGTGGACCAGCTCGTCGAAGACGTGCACGCCTTCGCCGCCCGGGAAGGTTCTGGCGACGGGCAGGAACTCGGAAAGCGAGAAGGAGTCCACCAGAAGGGTTCCGGGCATGGCCGCGCGGACGGCCTCGTAGAGCGCCGGATTGCCGGTGAACGGCTCGCCGCCGGCGAAGAACGCCTTGGGCGGCTCGAGCCCCGCCTCGACGAGCTTCCGCGCGAAGGAGGGGTTGCCGGCCAGAACCGTGGCTCCCGCGACGCGGCAGAGTTCCGCGGCGCGCGCCGCGTCGCCCGGCCCGATCGGGGCGCAGGCGACGCCGTGGGCCTCCATCTGGGTCTGGTAGAACAGGCCCGCCACGAACATGTGGTAGCCGAAGGTGACGGCGCAGACGTCGCCCGGACCGATGCCGCAGGCGTCCAGATGCGAGCGTGCCGCCGCCGTCATCGCCGCGAGGTCGTTGGCGCTGTGCAGGATCGGCATCATCGCGTCGCCGGCGGGGGTGAAGTTCACGCGCACGGCCCGCGCGTTCGCGCCGAACGCGCCGTGGCCGGGCTTGCGCATCTCCTCCAGCAGGGAAGCCCGGTCCGTGAGCGGGACGGCGGCCGCGAACTCCCCGGCGTCGGCGACGCGCCCGGGGATGCGGCCGCGGTAGAAGGGGTGGTCGGCAAGCGCGTCCAGTTGCCGGTTCAGCGCGTCGAGCGGGAAGCGCGCCGGGCCGGGGGAGTCAGCGGCGGGCATCGGCGATGGCTGCGGCGTCGTCGTAGACGGTGTGGACGTTGATCACGGCCTGCCGGCCCTCGACGTCGACGGCTTTCAGGCCCCGTTCCAGCGCGCCCGGCAGGTCGGCGGCGTCCCGGACCTCCTCGCCGTGGCCGCCCGAGGCCTCGACGATCCGGTGGTACTCGGGCGCCGGATCGAGATAGGTCAGGGGGGCCCGGTTGGCGCGGGACGCGGCGCCTTCCGGATAGAGCCCGAGCGTGGCCTTCCGGACCGATCCCCACATGCTGTTGTTCAGGATCACGGTGAGGACCGGAAGGTCGTTGGCGGCCGACACGAAATGCGCGGGCGTCGGGTTTCCGAACATGTAGGAGCCGTCGCCGACGACGCAGAAGACCCTCCGGCCGCGCTCGCCGAGCTTCACGCCGTGGGCGGCGCCGAGGCCCCAGCCCAGCCCGCCGGCGGGGCTGGTCCCGAAATACGTTCCCGGCCTGCGGAGGTTCATGTTGGCGATGGCGAGCTGCGATTCGGAGACCAGGACGTCGTCGTCCTCCTTGACCCGCGAGAGGCAGTGCGCGACCCAGCCGTTGTCCATCGCCGCGCCGTCGGCGACCTTCCCGAGACGCGCCTCGCGCGCCGCCCGCTGCTCGGCCCGGATGCCGGCCACGCGCGCGCGTCGCGCCGCGATCCTCTCTCCGGCGCGCTTCTCGCGGTCGGCGAGCGCCGCCTCGAGCTGGGCCAGCGCGCCCTCGGAACCGCCCCGGATCGCGAGATCGCACGGGAACCCGCGCACGGGGTAGTTCTCGAACAGGGGGTCGGCGCCGAGATGGACGACCTTGGCGCCGGGGTCGATCCGGTGCAGGGACGGGATCCACGGCACGTCGCAGTCGACGACCAGGACGGCGTCGCTCCGGGGAAGGAGGGGCCCCGGCTCGTGGCCGACATGCATCGCGTGGTCCGAGGAGATGTTCACGTAGCGCGGCCGGTAGGAGACCACCGGAATGGCGAAGCGTTCGGCGAGCGATTCGAGCGCGGGCACCGCGGCGCGGTTCCGGCCGAGGCTCGCGGTGACGACGAGCGGGAACTCGGCTCCGGCCAGGATCTCCGCCGCGCGGTCGATGGCGTCGGAGTCGGCCGCGGGCGGGGCCGCCGGGGCGGCCCGGGCCGGGGACCGGTAGGAGAACCCGCCGGGGCGTTCGGCCAGCACCTCGCGCGGCAGCGTCAGGTAGACCGGTCCGCGGGGCTCGGTCATGGCGACGGCGACGGCGCGGTCGACGACGGTCTCGAGCTGGCGGGCGTTGCGCAGCTCGTAGTCCCACTTGACCGTCTCGCGGACCACGCCGGCCTGGTCGAACATCTCCTGGCCCCAGTGGATGTAGATCGAGCGCGAGCCGTCGAACCCCTCCTCGGTGAGCGGCGTGCGCCCCGAGGTCATCAGGATCGGCACGTTCTCGCGGGCGGCGTTCATGAGGCCGCAGACCGCGTTGGCGGTGCCGACGTTGACGTGGACCATCACCGCGCAGAGCCGCCCCGTGGCGACGTGGTAGCCGTGCGCCATCGCCACCGCGAGGTTCTCGTGGGGAACGGTCACCGGCGCCGGCGCGTCGCCCGCGCCGGCGAGCGACTTGGACAGGCCCTCGATGATCGAGGGGAAGTCGGTGCCGGCGTTGCCGAGAAGGTAGTCGACGCCACGGTCCTTCAGGAGCGCGAGATAGGCTTCGGCCGCGCTGTCGACCTCGATCGCTCTTTCGGCCATGCGCGTCGTCCCCCCGTCGCGGCCCCCGGCGGGCGTCCGCCGGGGGCCGTCCGCGAACCGCCCTTCCGGGCCGTTTCCGGGCGCCGGCGCTGCCGCCGGCCGCCGTCTACCCGCCGATCTTGAGCCCCAGCTCCTCGATCGCCTTCACCGCCCCGGGATGGTAGGGAGCGACGGTCGGCAGCGCGAAGGCCTCGGGTTTCTGGCGGTTGAACGCGCCCATGGACTTCGCGAGATGGGCCTTGTTGGTCGCCAGCGCCTTGGCGACCTTGTAGACGATCCCGGCGTCCATGTTCTTGTGGGTGAACAGGACGTAGTCGATCTCGACGATGTTCGTCGGCTTCCTGATGCCCGGCATCTTGGTGTTGGATTCGAGAACGATTCTGGCGGCCGGCATGAACTTGCGAAAGCGCGCCATCGCCTCCGGCGAGGTGTCCATGTTCGGATACACGAAACCGCCGCGGCTGCGCAGCTGGGTGTTGACCTTGCGCCCGGCGCCCGAGCCCAGGCTGATCCACGAGATGTCCGTCTTGCCCTCGCCGAGCGCGAAGATGCCCTTGGCGAAGCCCGAGACCGGCACTTTCACGAAGTCGTCGTAGGACAGGTTGGCGTTGGCGAGCGCGCCCGCGATGAAGTTCTCGATGATGGTGAGCGAGGTGTATTCGGAGGTGATGCGCTTGCCCTTCAGCTTGGCGAGGTCGTGGACCGAGTCGACGCCGAAATCCGCCACCGTGGCGATGCCCGTGCGCAGCGGGAACATCAGCCCGACCAGCCGCAGGTCGCGCTGGGCGCGCCCGTCGAAGGTTCCGGTGCCGTTGTAGGCGTAGAAGGTCTCCATGCCGTTGGAGAACCCGAAGGCCACCTCTCCGCGGTTGACGATCGGGATGTAGGTGGTCGAGCCGCCCATGGGCTGGGGCCGGCCCGTGACGCCCGGAGCGTGGACGGTGACGGTCTTGGCGACGGCGATGCCCGTGCGGTAGCCGAGGCTTCCCTGGGGATTGGTGGCGAAGACGGCGACCTGGGCGGCCGCGGCTCCGGCGAGAGTTCCCATGGCGACCGCGAGGGCCGCGACTTTCGCGAATCTCATCTGTCTCTGTCTCCCTTTGTCCTGTTCCGGAAGCCTATGGACCGGCCGGTCGCCCGTCAACGTCTCCCGGACGGCGGGTTCGGCCGGCGAGGAACTCCCGGCCGACGATGGCGGCGCCGACCGCGGCGCCGACGGCGTTCGCGGCGGCCGCGGCCTCGAAGATCTCGTAGGGCAGCATGGCGGCGAGGCCCGCGGCGGCGAGCGAGATCCGGACCGCGGGCGGCAGCGGCCGGGTCAGGAAGCCGATCGCGCCCACCGACGTCAGGTAGGTTCCGAGCACGGCCGTGGCGGCGTTGACCGCGATGTCGGCGGGGTCGCCGATCAGCACCAGCGTCGGCGAGAAAACGAAGAGGAAGGGCACGAAATACGCGGTCCAGCCGAGCCGCATGGCGGCGAAGCCGGTGGCCATGGGATCGGCCCGCGTCAGGGTCGAGGCGGCGAAGGCGGCGAGCGCGATCGGCGGCGTGATCATCGACATCATCCCGAAATACAGGATGAAGAAATGGGCCGGGACGTCGGCGATTCCCGACTCGACGATCGCGGGCGCGATCAGGGCCCCGAGCAGCACGTAGATCGCGAGCGTCGGCATGCCCATGCCGAGCACGATGCAGATCACGGCCGCGATCAGCAGCAGCACCAGCCGGCTTTCGCCCGCGAGCTCGACGAGCGCGAAGGTCAGCGCGAAACCCAGCCCCGTGAGGTTGAGGATGCCGATGACGAAGCCCGCGGTCGCGGTGATCATCAGAAGCTCGATCACCACGCGCCCGGTCCGCCACAGGATGCCGTAGAGCTCGGCGAGCCGCAGCCGCTCGCCGCGGTACGGCTTGAAGAACGCGATGCCGAGCGAGGCGGTGGCGTAGATGGCCGCGCGTTCGGGCGGCAGGTTGAGCTCGAACAGCGTGTAGACCAGCACCGCGAACGGAACCACGAAGTGCCAGCCTTCGCGCAGCACGTCCCGGGCCCGCGGCATGTCCTGCTCGACGAAGCCGATCTCCTCCTTGGCGGCGATCAGGTCGACCTGGACGAACACCGCGAAATAGTAGAGGAGCGACGGCACGATCGCCGCGACGACGATGTCGGCGTAGGGAATCTCCAGCATCTCGGCCATCAGGAACGCCGCCGCGCCCATGATCGGCGGCATGAACTGGCCGCCGGTCGAGGCGATCGCCTCGATCGCGCCGCAGTGGGTCGGCCGGTAGCCGGCCTTCTGCATCAGCGGGATGGTGATGATCCCGGTGGTCACCACGTTGGACACCGCGGTCCCGGAAATCGTCCCGAACAGGCCGGACGCGACCACCGAGATCTTGGCGGCGCCGCCGCGCCGCCGCCCGACCGTCGCCATCGCGATGTCGGTGAAGAACGTTCCGCCCCCGGCCTGCATCAGCACCTGGCCGAACAGGATGAACATGATCACGATCGTGGTGCCGACCTGGAGCGGGATGCCGAACAGCGCGTTGGTGTTGAAGCCCATGTTGATGGCGAGCTGCCACGGCTCGACCCTGGTGCCGACGAGCTGGCCCGGCACGAGATGGCCGAGCGGGGCGTACACCACGAAGACGCCGGCGACGAGCAGCATCACGTAGCCCGCCGAGCGCCGCAGCCCGTCGAGGACCAGCGCCATCAGGACCGCCCCGATGGCGACGCCGAGATCGGTGCTGCCGCCGAGGCCGCCCTCGTCGCGCAGGTGGAGGAAGTTCGCGGCCACGTAGCCGAGCACGCAGAGCGAGACCGCGGCGAGCGCGGCGTCGTGCCACGGCACCCGGCCCTCCTCGCGGCGGTCGAGGCGGACCGACAGGAACACCGTCGCGAGCGCGAGCCCCATGATCGCCGCGTAGTACTGCTCGTTCACGAGGGCGAGGCCGAGATCCTGGAACAGGTCGACGTTCCAGAGCAGGGCGAGCAGGGTCAGGAAGGCGGCGAGACCCCGCCACGCGGCGCGCGCCCAAGGCTGGATCTCCGGGTGCCGGGCGGCGGTCTCCGCCGTTTCCTCGGGTGCGGACATGCGGCCATTGTAGCGCAGTCGCGCGGGCTTTCCGGAACGCCCCGGCGACGGGCGGGCGTCACGGGTTTCATAAGCGCCGGCAAACCGTGTAAGAGCGTCCCCGGCGGACGGGGGCTGCGCCGGCGGGCGGCGGACGGCCGCGTCGGGAACGGAAACGGTGGCTGTTCGCTTCTCCCTCTACTACGCGGCGCTCTTTCTCGTCATCGGGATTCTCCTGCCGTTCTGGCCCGCGTGGCTGGCGTCGCGCGGTCTCGACGCCGGCGAGATCAGCCTGGTTCTCTCGGCGGCGATCTGGGTGCGCGTTCTCGCCAATCCGGTGATCGCGCATTTCGCGGATCTGTCGGGCGCGCACCGGAGCGTGATCATGCTCGCGGCGGCGGGCGCGCTCGCCGCCTATGCCGCGTTCGATCTCGTGGACGGGTTCTGGCCGCTGTTCGGCGTCAACCTGCTCGCGAGCATCCTGTTCATGACCCTCATCCCGCTCGGCGAGAATCTCGCGTCGCGCTCCGCCAAGCCCCACGGCTTCGACTACGGGCGCGTCCGGCTGTGGGGATCGGTCTCGTTCATCGGCGCGGCCTACGCCGCGGGGGCGGTGGTCGAGCGCACCTGGGACGACATGATCCTGTGGCTCGTGGCCGGGGCGATCGCGGCGACCCTGCTCGCCGCGGCCGGGCTGCCCCAGGAGCGGAGGCCGAACCGGGCGGGCGGGCGCATGCCGGCGCTGGTGCTGCTGCGCGACGGGAACTTCCTGGTCTTCCTCGGCGCGGCCAGCCTCCTGCAGGCGAGCCACGCGGTGCTCTACATGTTCGCCACCCTGCACTGGCGCGGCGCCGGGATCTCCGACGGCGTGATCGGGGCGCTGTGGGCGGAGGGCGTGATCGCCGAGATCCTTCTGTTCGCGTTCTCGGCGAAGGTGGTCGAGCGCATCGGGCCGGTCCGGCTGATGCTGGTCGCGGCGCTCGCCGGGGCGGCGCGCTGGACCGTTCTCGCGGAGACCACCGACGTCGCGCTGCTGTTCTCGGTCCAGTGGCTGCACGGGCTGACGTTCGGAGCGCTCCATCTCGCCGTCATCTTCCATCTGCTGCGCAGCGTTCCGGAACGGATGTCGGCGTCGGCGCAGAGCATCTACTCCGGCTTCGCGGTGGGGTTCGCGATGGGGCTGGTGATGCTGGCGGGCGGGTGGCTCTACGCGCGGTTCGGGGCCGCGGCGTTCCACGCCATGACCGGGGCGTCGCTCGCGGGCGCGGTTTTCGCGCTGCTGCTGGGCCGGCTTCAGCGCCGGCGCGACCCGTCCTCGTGATCCATGGTGACGCGGACGAGGTGGAAGACGAACCCGACGCAGAGCGCGAACATCGCGAGGCCGCCGTAGTAGCCGACCCCCTCGCCGGCCCGGGCCGCGACGAACAGGGCGCAAAGCCCCATCACGACCGCGCTGAAGCCGAGAATCCAGTTCGACGCGTTCTCCATGCCGCCCTCCGCGGTGCCGCTCCTGCCGGAAACTGATACCGCCCCGGCCGCCGCCGCGCAATCCCCGGCCGGCGGCGGTCGGGGCCGGCGCGGTCTCAGTTGAAGCGGACGTACTCGAACTCGAACGGGTGGCCGTGGATGCCCCGCGCCGGCGGCGCGATCCAGTTGGCGATCCTGCCGATCTCGTGGACCGGCTTCATCAGCGAGAGCACGAACTCGCGGTCGTTCGCCGACGGCAGCCAGGCGCCGACCCGGCGCGTCCATTCGGCGTCGCTCACCACCTGGCCCTCGGGGGAGACCCGGACGTCGGAGAACTGGCCGATGGCGCGGTGGAATCCGCGGTGGGGCAGGGCGAGGCGGAACCCGTGGCCGGCGGCCTCGACGACCCTGTTCCAGCGGTCGACGCCGCGCTGGCAGTCCTCGATGTAGTCCTCGCGGAGCTTCTCGTTGACCGCGAGCAGCGCCGGCTGGTCGCGCTCGACGATCGTCTCGTCCTCGAGCATCGGGATCGCGATCGCCGACTCCGCCAGGCGGTGGTCGTCGTCGATCCTCTCCTCGCGGAACCGGCCCTTGAGGCTCTGCGTGTAGTAGTTGGCCGCGTTGGTCGACAGCTCCTGGCCGAACAGGTCGAGCGAGATCGAGAAGTGGAAGTTGATCCACCGCTGGATCGTCTGCAGGTCGATGCCGCCGGCGGCGCGGACGCGGTCGGGCTCGTCGGAGCCGATCTCCGTCATGATCTCGCAGGTGCGCTGGACGATGCGCATGACCCCGGATTCGCCGACGAACATGTGGTGGGCTTCCTCGGTGAGCATGAACTGGCAGGTGCGGGCCAGCGGGTCGAAGGCCGATTCGGCCAGCGCCGCGAGCTGGTACTTGCCGTCGCGGTCGGTGAAGAACGCGAAGCAGAACATGGTCAGCCAGTCCGGGGTCGGCTCGTTGAAGGCGCCGAGAATGCGCGGCCGGTCGGGGTCTCCCGAATGGCGCTCGAGCATCGCCTCGGCCTCCTCGCGGCCGTCGCGCCCGAAATGGGCGTGCAGCAGGTAGACCATGGCCCACAGGTGGCGGCCCTCCTCGACGTTGATCTGGAACAGGTTGCGCAGGTCGTAGAGCGACGGCGCGGTCAGCCCGAGCAGCCGCTGCTGCTCGACCGACGCCGGCTCGGTGTCGCCCTGGGTGACGATCAGGCGGCGCAGGCTGGCCCGGTACTCGCCGGGAACCTCCTGCCAGGCGGGCTCGCCCTTGTGGTCGCCGAACGCGATCCTGCGGTCGGCGGCGGGGTCGGCGAGGAAGATGCCCCAGCGGTACTCGGGCATCCTGACGTAGTCGAAATGCGCCCAGCCGTCGGCCGAGACGTCGACCGCCGTGCGCAGGTAGACGTCGTAGCCCCTGGAGCCCTCGGGCCCGAGCTCGCTCCACCACTGCAGGTAGTTCGGCTGCCAGGATTCGAGGGCGCGCTGCAGCCTCCGGTTCTCCGAGAGGTCGACGTTGTTGGGGATGCGCTCGCCGTAGTTGATCGAGGTCATGACCGCTCTCCTCGCTGGGGCACGGGAGGTGCCCTCCGGTTCAGACGCGTTCCTTCCGGTATCCGGCCTTGCGCCCGGTTCCGTAGACCTTGAGCGCGCCGTCGTCGCCGACCGCGTTGGGGCGCTGGAAGATCCAGTTCTGCCACGCCGACAGGCGGCCGAAGATCTTGCTTTCCATGGTCTCGGGGCCGGCGAAGCGCAGGCTCGCCTCCATGCCGGTCAGCGCGTCCGGGGAGAAGCTCGCGCGCTCCTCGACCGCGATCCGGATCTCGTCCTCCCAGTCGATGTCGTCGGGGGTGAAGGTGACGAGGCCGAGTTCCTCGGCGGCCGCGGCCTCGAGCGGCTCCCCGATCCGCTCCCTCGCCCGGTCGACGCCCGCCGGGTCGCGGAGAAAGCGGTGCGCGAGCCGGGTCAGGCCGTTGGGCATGGCCAGCGGCCCGAAATTCATCTCCGTCAGGCGCACCGACGGGGCGGGGCGGCCGTCGGTCCCGCCGTCGAGCATGAACGAGCGGTCGGCGGCGAGGACGATTTCCATGAGGGTGCCCGCGAAGCAGCTTCCGGGCTCGACGAGCGCGATGATCGAGCGCGCCGAGACGTCGAGGCGCTTGAGCACGCGCTTGAGGAACAGCGCGGTCTCGCGGGCCAGCCAGTGGCCGGCGTTGGCCGCGAGGGCCGCGTCGGCGGCCGCGACGGCCTCGGGGTCGCCCTCGCTGCGGAACACCCAGGTGCCGATCTCGCGCTCGTTGACGCGCAGCTCCAGGATCGCGTCGTCGAGGTCGCGCGCGAGCGCGAGCGGCCAGAACGCCGCGCCCCGGGCGACCATGTCCGCGGCGTCCGGGGGCGGGGCCTCCGCCGGGGCGCGAACCGTGACCGTCGCGGTCGCGGCCGCGCGGTCGATGTCGACCGAGAGCGTGCCGTAGACGATGCTGTCGGGCCCGGTCTCGCGCTCGAGCGGCGTCAGCGCGACGCCCCCGGCGTCGGCCGGACGGTCGCTGGCCTCGGCGAATGCCCGCGCCCGGGCGAGAACCTCCTCGTCGAACCTCGAGCGGGGGACGATCTCGTCGACCAGGTTCCAGTCGACGGCGCGCCGTCCGCGCACGCCCTCCGAGGTGGTGCAGAAGAAGTCGGCGCGGTCGTGGCGCACCTTGCGCTTGTCGACGAGCCGCGTCAGCCCGCCGGTGCCGGGCAGGACCGCGAGCAGGGGCAGCTCCGGCAGCGACACCGTCGACGAGCCATCGTCGATCAGCATGATGTGGTCGCAGGCGAGCGCGAGCTCGTAGCCGCCGCCGGCGCAGGCGCCGTTGATCGCGGCGAGGAAGCGGATTCCGGAGTGTTCGCTGGCGTCCTCGATTCCGTTCCGGGTCTCGTTGGTGAACTTGCAGAAATTGACCTTGTGGGCGTGGCTCGACTGCGAGAGCATCCGGATGTTGGCGCCGGCGCAGAACACCCGGGGCTTGTCGGAGGTCAGCACCACGGCACCGACCTCGGGGTGCTCGAAGCGCAGCCTCTGGAGGGCGTCGTGGAGCTCGATGTCGACGCCGAGGTCGTAGGAGTTGAGCTTGAGCTCGTAGCCGGGCGCCAGCGTCGCGGTCTCGTCGACGTCGAGCGCGAGCCGCGCGACGCGGCCGTCGACGGCCAGTTTCCAGTGGCGGTAGCGGTCCGGACCGGTCCGGAAATCGATGCGCGCCGGAGCGTTTCCGGCCTCCTTCGGCGTCTCCCGAGCCGTCATGGCGCCCTCTCTCCCCGCTTCCGGCCGTGTTGCATCCGCCGCGTCCGGCCCGTAGAGTCCGGAACCGGAAAATACATACTGTACGGATAGTATGTTTTCCGGAACCGGATTGCAAGCGGCGGGCCGGGGATCCCCGTCTCCGGAACCGGCGGGGAGGAACATGGGCGGATCCGGGAGCTTTCACGGCTGGATGGCGCGCAACGCCCGCGTCCGCCCCGACCGCGCGGCGGTGCGCTCGCTCGACCGGGACGCGGAGATCTCCCACGGCGAGCTGTTCCGCCTCGCCAACCGGATCGGGCGGTTCTACGAGCGCGCGGGCATCGGGCGCGGCGACCGGGTGGTGCTGCTCGCCGGCAACTCGATCGAGCAGATCGCGGTCTACCTCGCCTCGCTCGCCTACGGCTGCACCATCTGCACCATCCACGTGGAGATGAACGTCTCCCATCTGCGGGAGATGCTGGAGAGCCTGAACGCCCGGCTGGTCCTGTGCGAGGAGGGTGTCGCCGGCGCCGGGGATCTCGCCGGCACGGTTCCGGGCGAGTGGCGTCCGCTAGGGCGCTGGGAACGGGCCGGCGGTTCGGGCCTCTTCGCCGGACTCGCGGACCTTCCGGATTCGCCCGGCGACTGGCCGGTGGCGTCGCGGGGCGACGACGCTTCGGTCTTCTACACCTCGGGAACCTCCACCCGGCCCAAGGGGGTGCTCTGCACCGTTGCCGAGCTCCACGACAACACCGAGCCCGTCGCCGACGCCTTCGGCATGACCGGGGACGACCGTGTTCTCGAGTACAGGTCGATGAGCTGGATGTCGGCGCAGGTGCTGTCGGCGCTCGGGACGGTGGCCAAGGGGGCGACGCTGCTGCTGGCGCGGGGCTTCTCGGTGTCGCGGTTCTTCGATTGGGTCAACGACAACGGCGCCACCATCGCCGCCGGCAATCCCACGGTCATCAACATGCTGGTCAACCGCGAGGCCTGGCGCGGCCGCGGAGCCGCGCCGAGCCTGCGTTTCCTGACGTCGAGTTCCGCGCCGCTGCTGGTCTCCGAGTGGCGGAGCTTCGAGCGCGCGTTCGCCATCCCGGTGTGCCAGGGCTACGGCGCCAGCGAGGTCGGGTGGATCGCCGGCAGCAACGAGAGGGCCCGCAGGATGGGATCCGTCGGCCGGCCTCTCGCCTACCAGAGGGTGCGCATCGTCGACGCCGGCGGCGCCGCGCTTCCGGCCGGCGAGATCGGGGCGATCCAGGTCAACGGCAACCCGGCGGGGCGCTACCGCTACATCGACGCCGACGGCGGGATCCGCGTCCACGCCGAGGGGGCGGCGCTCACCGGCGATCTCGGCTACGTGGACGACGACGGCTTCCTGTTCGTCACCGGCCGCGAGAAGGATCTGATCATCCGTGGCGGGGTCAACATCTCGCCCCTCGAGATCGACAACGTGGTCCTGCAGATGCCGGACGTCGCCGACGTCGCGACGGTGGGCGTGCCCGATCCGGTCTGGGGCGAGCGGATCGTCACCTACGTGGTTCCCGCCGCCGGCGCGGCCGGCTCGGCCGAGGCGGTGCTGGCGCACTGCGCGCGCCACCTCGCCGAGGCCAAGGTTCCCGGCGAGGTGGTTGTCCGCGACGCCCTTCCGCGGACGGCGCGCGGCAAGATGGACCGCAGAGCGCTCGCCGAGGAGTGGAAGGAGGCCCGCGCCGCGGACTGAGCGCCCGTCCGGAGCCGCCGGATCCGCGTTCAGCCCGCGCCCTCCGCGGCGATCATCTCCCCGAGGATGCGGCGGAACTGCAGCGGGGCGTTGTCGGCGGCGACGTCCACCGTCCGGCGGTCGCCGACGGTTTCGATCGCCCGCTGCTGGGCCTCGAGCACGACGGCGTCCTCCATGAACGTCCGCAGGCCGTCGCGGGCAAGGGTCTCGGTCACGCCCTCGTCGTCCAGCGCGAAATCGCGGGCGAACGCCCAGTGGTAGAGGGTGGTGGTCCCGGTTTCCGGGGTGATGACGTGGTTGGACCACATCGAGATGCCCCGGCTGCGGTCCCCCTCCGGGGCGCCGGTGCCGGCGTCGGCGCAGCCGATGTCGAGCGTGACCGTCGACGGCGCCCGCCACGTGATCAGCTGCCAGCGGTCGACCTTGCCCGCGAACGGCCGAGCGCGCTGGTACGTCGGCGGCGCCGTGAAGCCCTTCATCCAGCGCTCGACGCGGATGGCGTCCCCGTCGCGCGTCGTCGTCACCGGCACCAGCGCCTCGGCCGGGTCGCCCGCGAGCGTGTCGGGATGGACGTAGCTCACGTGGGTGAGGTCGAGAAGATTGTCTATGAGCAGCCGGTAGTCCGCCTCGAGGCGGATGCAGCCGCCGGTGCGGACCCAGCCCGGGTCGTCGAGCCAGGGAAGGGCGGGAACGCGCTCCCCGTCGGCGGCGGCGGGATCGCCCGGCCACAGCCAGACCAGGCCGTGGCGCTCGCGGACCGGGTAGGCGCGGACGGCGGCGCCGGGCGGGACGCGCGGCTGGCCGGGCACCCTGACGCATCGTCCCGCGGCGTCGAACTCGAGACCGTGATAGCCGCATTGCAGCCGGTCGCCGAGCACGCGCCCGAGCGACAGCGGCAGCGAGCGGTGGCAGCAGCGGTCGGAGAGCGCGGACGGGCCCGACGCCGCGCGCCACAGAACCACGGGTTCGCCCAGAACCGTCCGCGCCAGCGGCGCGTCCGGTTCGAGATCCTCCGACCAGCAGGCCGCGTACCACGCGTTCCGGACGAACGGCACGGCCGCGCCTTCAGTGCATGACCATGCCGCCGTCGACGACGATCGACTGGCCGGTGACGAAATCCGAATCCGGCGACGCCAGGTAGATCAGCGCGCCGATCAGGTCGTCGGGAACCTGCTCGCGCTTGATCGAGCGGTTCCGCAGGCTGAGATCGACGTAGAACCCGAGCTTGTCGCGCTGGGCCTCGATGCGCTCGCTCATCGTGAAGCCCGGGGAGATCGTGTTGACCCGTATGCCGGCGTCGCCGAGCTCGCGCGCGAGCGCCCGCGTCATCGCGTCGACCGCGCCCTTGGAGGCCACGTAGTGCAGCATCAGCGGCACGCCCGAATGGATCGTGCTCGACGAGATGTTGACGATCTTGCCGTAGCCCTTCATCTCGGGGACCGCGGCCTTGACGCAGTTGAACACGCCGCGCGCGTTGACCGCCATCACCTCGTCCCATTCCTCGCTCCCGATCTCGAGGAAGCTCCGGCGCTCGAGCGTCGCGAACACGGCGGCGTTGGTCACCAGGATGTCGACCGAGCCGAACGCCTCGACGGTCGCGGCGACCATGGCGCCGCAGGCCTCCGGATCGGAGACGTCGGCGCGGTTGGCGACGGCTTCGCCGCCGGCCTCGCGGATCGCGGAGGCCGCGGGCCCGGCGTCGAGGACGTCCGAGAGGCACACGCGCGCGCCCTCGTCCGCGAGCGCCCGCGCGTAGACCGCGCCGATTCCCTGCGCCGCGCCGGTGACGATGGCCGCCCTGCCGTCGAGTCTGCCCATGGTTCCCTCCCCGGAACGCCGCCCGGCGGTTGCGTCGCCCGCCGCGCGGGAGCATACATCGGGAGACGGAGGACGGCGAGGGGGCCGGTGGCTCGATGACGGAACCGCATGTCGCGGCGGCGGCGACCTGCCTGCTCGGCGAATCGCCGCTCTGGGACGCCGGGGAGGGGGCGCTCCACTGGGTGGACGTCAGGAATCCGGCGGTCCACAGCCTGGATCCGGCGACGGGGGCGCGTCGCAGCCGGCGCGTGCAGACCGAGATCGGCTGCATCGGCCTCGCCGGCGGACGCCGGCTGGTGGCGGGAACCCGCATGGGCTTCGCGCTGATCGATCTCGACGGGGACGGCTTCGAGCAGCTCGCGGACCCCGAGGGCTCGGGGCGTCTCAACCGGGTGCGGATGAACGACGGCCGCGTCGACCGGCGGGGCCGGCTGTGGTGCGGCTCGATGCAGGATCCGGTGTTCGCGGAGGTCGGATGGCTCTACCGCCTCGATCCCGACGGTTCCGTGCACCGCGTGGAGGGGCCGCTGACGGTCCCGAACGCGATCTGCTGGTCGCCGGACGACCGCGTGATGTACTTCGCCGATTCCCTCCGGCGCGTCGTCTGGGCCTGCGACTTCGACCTCGAGGCCGGCGCCGTCGCGAACCGCAGGACGTTCGTCGAGATCGACGAGGCCGACGGGCTGCCCGACGGCGCTGTGGTCGACGGCGAGGGCCATCTCTGGGTCGCGCTGATGCGCGGCGGCGCGGTCCGGCGCTACGATCCCGACGGCGGGCTCGAGCGCGAGATCCGGTTCCCGGTGTCGCAGACCACCTGTCCGGCGTTCGGCGGGCCCGACCTGACGACGCTCTACGTGACGACCGGGTCGGCCCGCTTCGGGCCGGAGGACTTCGCGCGCGAACCGCTTGCGGGATCGCTGTTCGCGGTGGAGACGGAGGTGCGGGGTGTTCCCGAGCCGCTGTTCGGAGGCTGACCGGCGCGCGGGGCCGGAGGGCGCGCGGTGACCGGGTTCCGGCCGCGCCGCAGCCTCCTGTTCGTGCCGGGGCTGCGTCCCGACCGCTTTGTCCGGGCGCTCGGGACCGGCGCCGACATCGTCTGCGTGGATCTCGAGGACGCGGTCGCCCCCGAGCGCAAGGACGAGGCGCGGGCCCTCTCCCTGCCGCTGTTCGGGGCCGGGGAGGGCGCCGTCGAGACGGCGCTCCGCGTCAATCCGCTGTCGACGCCGGAAGGGCTGCGGGACGTTCTCGCGCTTCTCGACTGCGGGGCGCCGCCGCCGGCGCTCATGCTGGCCAAGCCGGGCTCGGGCGCCGAGATCCGTCTCTACGACGATCTTCTCCGGGGAGCCTGCGCCGGCATCCGGTTCCACGTCATCATCGAATCGGCCGAGGGCCTCGCCAACGTGATGGACATCGCCGGCGCGTCCGCGCGCATCGATTCGCTGCTGTTCGGCGCCGTGGACATGGCGGCCGACCTGCGCGCGTCGGGATCCTGGGAATCGCTGCTTCACGCCCGGTCCCGCGTCGCCCATGCGGCGGCGCGCTTCGGGCACGACCTGATCGACGTCCCGTGGCTGGATCTCGAGGATCCGGACGGGCTCCGGGTCGAGGCGGAGCGGGCGACGGCGCTCGGTTTCGGGGGCAAGGCGGCCATCCACCCGTCGCAGATCCCGGTGGTCAACGAGGTCTTCTCGCCGTCGCCGGAGACGGTGGCGCGGGCGAGAAGGATCGTTGCCGCGTTCGGAAACGACGACACCGGGCTTCTGGTCGTCGACGGCAAGCTCGTCGAGCGGCCGGTGCTGAGGTCGATGCAGCGGGTGCTCGCCGTCGCCGAACGCCTCGGCCTCTGAGCGGGGCCGTCGTCCAGGGGGCCGCATGCCGCAACCGTCGCTCCCGGGCTATTCGAGCGTCAGTTCGGGAAGGGTGCGCACGATCCTCACGGTCTCCAGACTGACGGTGATGACCCGCAGGAAGAGGTCAAGCGGATAGCGCGGATCGCCCGCCGTCTCGATCGCGTAGCGGTTGGCGTCGCTCACGATTCCGCTGGCCCTGTCGGTCCTGACGCGCTGGCGGTCCATCACCCAGGCGAGCGCGGGCTTGCCGTTGACGACGTAGTCCCATGCGGCCTCGGGGATGTCGCGAACGGTGATGCGGGGGTTGTAGATCACCGCCGAGCGGTCCTTGTTTCGGCCCGATCCCGGGTGCTTCATCCTGGTGACCCGGTAGGCCGCTTCGGGGTCTTCCGGGAGCGGCTTGCCGCCCGTGTCGACGGTCGCCGGAAACGGGTCGGCGGCCTCGTAACCGACATGCAGTTCGCCGAGGCGCCTCCCGGCGTCGCGGAAGGCGCGGTAGTCCTCGACCGGCTTCACGCAGGGGATGCGCGGCAGTTCCTTGGCGAGGTTGGCGCGGAAGCGGCTGCGGTAGCCTTCCGAATGCAGAAGCCCGTAGATGTAGTGGAAAATGTCTTCCCGACCGACGGATTCCGACGGGTACGCCGAACGGAACAGCAGAAGACCGTGGTCGGTGATGGCGTCGAACCGCCGAAAACCCGGAAGCCGTTCTCCGAGCAGGTCGGCTTCGGAGCCCTCGTCCGCTTCGTAGAGCCAGAAAGGGAAGCACTGGCCGACGTCGACAGTGTTCAGGTTCGGCAGAGCGTCCGTCATCAGCGCCGAGAATCCGGATCGTCCGCCCTTTCCCGTCACCGCGATCACCCGGTTGGGCAGCCCGCTGTCCGGGAAGATGCGGGGCATCTGGCCGACCATCTCGTTGAGTCGTCGGCTGAAGAACTGCCATTGCTTCGAGAAGGGGCGGTACAGGCAGGGAACGAAGGCGCCGTCGCCTTGACGGAGCTCCTTTCCCTTCCGGAGATCCTGCTTGAGGGAGCGGGTCCAGCTGATCCTGCCGGAATCGGCTGTCACGAAATCGTCGACGGACGTAGAGAGATCTCCATTGGCGGCCTCGGTCTCCGCGCCCAGCTTCGTCGCCTGCCAGCGTGACAGCTCGCCATTGTAGAAGGAGATCGTCGAAGCGATGTTCTCGGCCAATCTGGTCCGGGACGGGTTTATGCACCAGGGGTCTCGGCCGGTGCTTACTCCATGGGAAAAATTTTCGAACAGAACGCGTCCGTTCCTGTCCTTCTTGTTCCCAAGCGCCGGATATTCCGCGAAGCTTCGTTCGCGCTGGTCCAGCCAGTCGCCGTGCGCGTCGGGAATGATCCGGCTCCATCCGCGGGCTTCCCCGATCCCGCGGACGCTGCCGAGGCGCTTGACGATGTCGAGTTTCCGCTTCCGGTCCAGGTCGTCGCCGATGTCGTGGAACAGGATGCGCCCCTGTTCCGGGGCGTCGGGGTTCCTGACGAAGACCGTGATCGCGACGCCTGTCATGCTGCCCTGTCCGAACACGTTCTCTCCTTCGCCCGCGTGCCCGCCGGACAGCATGTTCTTGCGGATGTCGCCGCGAAGGTGGAATACGTGAACGCTTGTGAACTCCTCGGCCAGGCACTTGCGCAAACCGTCGGCGAAGGCGCGTTCGACCCAGGCGCTCCCGGTGACGTACGCCATCACCCCGGTTTTCCCGAGCCGGTCGCTGCCCCAGCGGATCGCGCGGATGTAGCTGTCGTACAGGTTCCGCAGCAGCGCGGCACTCGAGCGTTCCGCGTATGCGGTCCGGATCCTACGGTCCAAACGCGGGTACGCCACGTTCTTCGCGTTGTCGTTCTGGCTCCTCTGGCCCGTCGAGTACGGCGGGTTGCCGAAGATGACCCGGATGTCGGCCGCCTTCTGCCGCTCGCGCCGGTCGGTGTTGTCCTTCATGTAGGAGGACAGTTCGTCGTCGCCCTCGTGCAGGGCGAAGGTGTCGGTCAGGCAGATGCCGGCATAGGGCAGGTAGTCGTCGCGCCCGGCGACCGAATGGAAGACGGTTTCGATGTTGATGGCGGCGATGTAGTAGGCGAGCAGCAGGATCTCGTTCGCGTGGATTTCCTCGCGGTACTTGCGTTCCAGGTCTTCAGGCGCGATGAGGCCCGATTGCAGCAGACGGGTGATGAAAGTGCCCGTGCCGGCGAAGGGGTCGAGAATGTGGACGCCCTCCGAACCGAGCGTCTGGCCGAACTCGTCCTGCAACGCCTCGTTGACCGACCGGATGATGAAGTCCACGATCTCGACCGGCGTGTAGACGATGCCGAGCATCTGCGTGGTGCGCGGAAACGCGCCCCGGAAGAACTTGTCGTAGAGCTCGAGGATGAGGTTCTGCCGCGCCAGGGGATCGGTGACGCCCCCCCCCGGCGACGGACCGAGGCGTAGAAGCCCTCGAGCGTCCTCGCCTCGCGCTCGACCCGCGCCTCGTCGATCACGGACAGGATCTCCGTCATGGCGACCGAGACAGGGTTCCTGTAGACGAAGGCGTGGCCCTCGAACAGCGCGTCGAACACCGGACGGGTGATCAGGTGCTGCGCCAGCATCTCCACGGCGTCGTGTTCCGTGACCGACTCGTTGAGATCGTCGCGCAGTTCCAGGAGGAAGTCCTGGAAGAACGACCGGGCGTCGCTGTCGGGTTGCTGCACGATGCCGGCGATCCGGGTGACGTGGCGCTCCGCGATCTCGGCAACGTCTTTCGCCCAATCCTCCCAGTAGTCGCGCGTGCCGCACTTTTCGACGATCTTCGCCATCACGGCCCGGGAGAACTCGTCGATCACGGGCAGCAGGAACTCCTGTCGCTCGCTCCCGCGTTCGGGGTCGTCCAAGCCTCTTCCGCCGATCCGCTGGCGGCGCGCAACGCGGCCGGGCAGGTCTTGCACCGTTGCCGTGACCGCCTGGAGTTCGGCGCCGGCAAGCGGCGACCTGCCGTCGACGATCGCGATGCGGTCGCTGACATCCTGGCCGAGGCCACCCTGGTTGATGGTCGCGTCGAGACGTTCGTCATGGGCACGGAGAGCGTTCAGGATCTGCCAGACGACGCGGTACTTGTCGTTGTCGGCGAGCGCCACGTCCGCGGGGACGCCCGGCGGCACGCCGACCGGCAGGATGACGTAGCCCATCCGCTTGCCGGAGGCCCGGCGCATCACCCGGCCCACCGCCTGCACGACGTCGATCTGGCTGTTGCGCGGATGCAGGAACAGAATCGCGTCGAGAGCCGGCACGTCGACGCCCTCGGTGAGGCATCGCGCGTTGCTCAGGATCCGGCAGACGTCCGCGCCCGCATCCTCCTGGAGCCAGTCGAGCCGCTGGCCCCGCTCGCGGGCGTTGTGGGTGCCGTCCACATGCCGGACTTCGCAGGAAACGCCGTGTCGCTCCTCGTCGCCGGTCCCGGCCCGGAATTCCGTCACCACCCGCTCGAACTCGTCACGGACGAGCTTCGAGCTGTCGATGCTCCGGCAGAACGCAAGGGCGCGGCGCATCGGTTCGGGATCTTCCGCGGACGTTCCCGCGAGGCCGGTCTTGGACAGCGCCTTCCAGCAACCGACGATCTTCGTGGCGTCGTCGAGCACAAGCTCCGTGTTCTCGTCGGCGAGGCGCTTCTGCACCGCGGCGCTCACCTGCCCCTCGTCCATGACCAGCACGATGACGCGGTAGTCGGTCAGGATGCCGCTCTCGACCGCCCGCGCGAACCCGTGATGAAACAGGGTCTCGCCGTAGAGGTCGGGATTGTCCATCGAGGCGAGAACGGCCTGCGTGTCGCGCGCCTTCGACTTCGCGTTCTCGCCGTAGATCCGTGGTGTCGCGGTCATGTAGAGCCGCTTGCGGCCCCGGATCGACCCGTTGTCGTGAACCTTCACGAAATTCGAATGGTCCTCGCCGGCGAAAGTCACGCCCGTGGTCCGGTGGGCCTCGTCGCAGATGATCAGGTCGAACCCGGGAAGGCCATGACTCGCCTGGGCGGCCGCGATCGCCGAGATCGACTGGTAGGTGGCGAAGACGACGCGGAGCGAGCCGGCATCCGACCTGGCGACGGCCCGCGCCAGAGAAGCCGCGTCCGTCGTCGCCGGAAAGGCGAGATCGGTGACCTCGATCTCCGCGACGTCGCGGCGGCTCCGTCGCCGTCTGCCCACCTGGGTGTCCGAGCATGCCGCGAAGGCGACAAGCGGCAGGATCGCATCGGCGCACCATTCGCGCACGGTCTGCGCCATCAGGGCGAGGGACGGCACCAGCAACAGAACATGCCCGCCGGAACCCGCCAGTTCCTCGGCGACGCGCAGGCTGGTCAGGGTTTTCCCGGTTCCGCAGGCCATGACGAGCTTGCCCCGGTCGACATCGGCCAGCCCCTTCCGTACCGCCTCCACCGCTTCGACCTGGTCCGGCCGCAGGGTCTTCGGCTCAGGGCGCGCGATCTCTCCCGTCGCCGCGAACGCGGACCAGTCAACCTGGCTGTCGCGAAGAGCGCGAAGGCCGATGACCGCCGTCGGGATCGTCTGGCCGTGCAGCATCGTCTCGGCGTTCGGACTCCACGGCGTGTCGGTGGTCTCGACGATCAGCCGTTCAGCGAATTCCCGCTTCGCCGAGGCGGAGATGAAGGTGTCGATGTCCTGCTTGCGGATGCGCCGGTCGGCGTCGAAGAGCTTGCACTGGATCGCGACAATCCCTCCGTCGTGCAACGATCCGACGAGATCGATGCCGGTGTCCGTCCGGTCAAGTTCCCTGCGGCGTGCCCAGTCGGACCAGAGCTCGACACGCGCAAAGCGCTTCGACTGGACCGGATCGGTCACCAGCCAGGCGGTGACCAGCTTCTCGAACGCGGTGCCCTTGTCGCGTTCGCTGAGGGCGGCGGTCCGGTAGGATTCAAGAAGGCGGTCCAGTGAAGTCATGGCGGGAAACCGATGGGTGATTGTGGGGGGGGGGGGGAGCGTCGGCCGTCCGGATCAGCCGGACCGGCCGGTTTCCTCGCCGTCGACGAGAACGGCGTCGACCTTCTCGGCGTAGAAGCAGATCAGGTTCCGGATCTTCGGGCATTCCGGCACCGGATCCTCGTAGCTCCACGCGACGTCCTCGCGCCGTTCGCCGCCGGCGGTCGTCGACCAGTAGCGCGCGATTCCCTTGTAGGGGCAGCGCGTCGACGAGGCGCTCGGTTCCAGCAGGTCCATGCGAACGTCCTCGCGGGGGATGTAGTGCCGCGTCGGCAGGCCGGTCTCGAAGACGAAATGCGCGGACCTCGTCTCGGCGACAGTCTCGCCGCCGACCACGATCCTGACCGCGCGCGACGAGGGGACGGCGTCGACCCGCTTGTAGGGGTCGCGCGGATGCACGAAGATCTCCTCGTCCTCCTCGTACCAGCGGTCGACGCGGTCCCAGTAGAAGGCGCAGTAGCCCTGCAGGCCGAGCGCCGCCATCTCGTCGTAGGGGTCGGGGTAGGCCCAGACCGCGTTCTCGGAAACCCGCCCTCCGGCCGCGAGGCTCCAGTGGCGGGCGTGGCCCTTGTAGGGGCAGTGGGTGGAGTGGTCCGTCGCCGACAGCAGGTCGAAGCGGACGTCGCCGACGGGAAAGTGGTAGACCGGCGGCCGGCCAGCTTCGTGAAGCAGCGCCATCGAGGTCGAATCGGCGACCCGTTCGCCGCCGAACTCGACGCGCACCCGCCGGGGCGACGGCTCGATGCGGATGCGGTGATCCGGGTTCCTGCGGTATCCGGGTGCCGGGCCTGCCATGTGTCTCTCCCTTGATGCGCGGACGCGCCCCCCCCCCCCCGATCATTGCGCCCCGAGGCGCCCGGTGCAAGGATGCCGCGCGCGGGAGGGGCGCGGATGGATTCTGGCGGGCCGTCGTGGAACGGACCGGCGTCGCGGCGCGCGCCCGGTGCCTGAGACCGCCGTGCCGGCGGGCGTCGGGGCGCCGGTCCGGCGCCGCGAGGACTTCCGCCTGCTGACCGGCGGCGGAACCTTTTCCGACGACGTCTCGCTTCCGGCGCAGCTGCACGCGGTCATGGTGCGGAGCGCTCACGCCCACGCCCGCCTTGCGTCCGTCGACGTCTCGGCGGCGGCGCGGGCCCCGGGCGTGGCGGCGGTCCTGACCGCCCGGGACTACGCCGCCGACGGACTCCGCGGCATCGCCCACGGCGCCAATCCGGCGGGCGCGGTCGACTGGCGCGGTCCCGCCCTCGTCAACCGCGACGGCAGCGCGCCCTTCGCCGCCGACCAGCCCCCGATCGTCGGGGACCGCGTGCGCCATGCCGGGGAGATCGTCGCCGCGGTCGTCGCCGAGACCCCGGAGGCCGCCCGCGACGCGGCGGAGCTCGTCGACGTCGCCTGCGATCCCCTGCCGGTCGTGACCGGGGCCGTCCGGGCGCTCCTGCCCGGAGCCCCCGTGCTCCACGACACCTGCCCCGGCAACGTCGCGGTCGACGCCGAGGTCGGCGACGCGGCGGCGGCGGAGGCGGCGTTCTCGCGGGCGGCGCACGCGGTCGAGGCGGTCTTCGAGGGCAACCGCGTCGTCAACTGCCAGATGGAGCCGCGCGCCGCGGTCGCCGCGTGGGAAGGCGGCCGGCTGACGCTTCACGCCGGAGGGCAGGGGGTGCATCGCCACAAGACGGGTCTGGCCGAGGCGTTCGGTCTTCCGCCCGGCCGGGTGCGGGTCGTCTGCCGGGACGTCGGCGGCGGGTTCGGGCCGCGCACCGCGCTCTATCCGGAGTTCGTCCTGTGCTGCTGGGCGGCGCGCCGGCTGGGCCGTCCTGTGAAATGGTCGGGCGACCGTTCGGAGGCGTTCGTCTCGGATCTCCAGGCCCGCGACCTCGTCGTCCGCGCCGGTCTCGCGCTCGACGCGGAGGGAGGGTTTCTGGGGCTCAGGGCCGACCTGATCGGCAACCTCGGCGCCCACCCGGTGTCGTTCGTTCCGCTCGCCAACGGGCCGCGCCTGCTGTCGTCGGTGTACAGGATCGGCGCCATCCACGCGCGCGTCCGGGGCGCGCTGACGAACACCGTGCCGACGGGGCCGTACCGCGGGGCGGGCCGGCCCGAGGTCATGCACGCGGTCGAGCGGCTGATCGACATCGCGGCCGCGGAGACCGGCTTCGACCGCATCGGGCTGCGCCGCCGCAACATGATCGGCGAGGACGCCTTCCCGGCCGTCACCGCGACCGGCGCGGTCTACGACTGCGGCGAGTTCGCCGCCTGCATGGACAAGGCGCTCGCCGCCGGGCGCTGGCGGGACTTCGGGGCGCGGCGCGAGGAGGCGGCCCGGCGCGGCCGGCTGCGGGGCCTCGGCTACGCGAGCTACATCCAGGCGCCGGTCGGCGCGCCTGTCGAGCATGCCGGGCTGAGCGTCTCGGGAGACGGCGCGGTGACGCTCGCGCTCGGCACGCAGTCGAGCGGGCAGGGGCACGAGACGGTGTTCCCGCAGCTCGTCGCAGGCCTGCTCGGCGTGCCCGCCGACGCCGTGCGCCTCGTCACCGGGGATTCGGACGCGGTTCCGGCCGGGGGCGGAACCCATTCCGACCGCTCGATGCGGCTCGGCGGCATCGTCGTCGCGGAGGCCGCGCGCGGGATCGTCCGCAAGGGGGCCGCGGTCGCGGAGAGGGCGCTCGAGGCGGCGGCGGGCGACATCGTCTACGCCGACGGCGTCTACCGGGTCGCCGGAACGGACCGGGCCGTCGGCCTGTTCGAGGCGGCGGCGCGCTCGGAGGGCGGCGCGCTGTCGGCCGGATCCACGTTCCGGGGCCGGTCCCCGGCCCATCCCAACGGCGCGGCGGTCAGCGAGGTCGAGATCGACCCCGAGACCGGCGTCCTGACGGTGGTGGCGCATGTCGCGGTCGACGACCCGGGCCGGGCCGTCAATCCGCTGGTGCTCGAGGGGCAGGCCCACGGCGCCGCCGCCCAGGCGGTCGGCCAGGCGCTGCGCGAAAACGCCGTCCACGACCCGCTGACCGGGCAGCCGGCGAGCGGCTCGTTCATGGACTACGCCCTGCCGCGCGCCGACGATCTCCCGTTCTTCGGGACGGTTCTCCACGAGGTGCCGACCGCCGGCAACCCGCTCGGCGTCAAGGGCGGCGGAGAGGGCGCGACGGTGTCGGGCGTGGCGGCGTTCATGAACGCCGTGTGCGACGCGCTCGGCGGCTCCGGGGCGCGCGACGTGGCGATGCCGGCCGCGCCGGAAACGCTCTGGCGGGCGCTCGGGAACGGACGCCCGACGGGATGACTGGCGTCCCCTAGGGGACTCGAACCCCTGTTTTCGGCGTGAGAGGCCGATGTCCTAGGCCACTAGACGAAGGGGACGCTGTTCCGAACCTAAGCCGGGCGGCGGCGGATGTCAACGCCGGAGCGGCACGGCTCGTCTCTTGTCCGGCAACCGGTGAACCGGCCCGTCGGCGGGTGATCGGGAGCGCGTTCCGCGCTTTCCGCGCGCCGGTTCGGAGCCGCCCTCGACCGCGCGGCGGGCGGTTCCGCGCCCGTTGCCGGCACCCGGTCGCGACAGGATGCGGACCCCGGCCGGAGCGGGCGTCTCGTGGCGGCGCGTCGCCGCCGGTGCTATGGTCGGCCATGAACTTCGCCTTCTACGACCTCGAGACCAGCGGGGTCTCTCCCGCGTTCGACCAGGCTCTCCAGTTCGCCGCGGTTCTCGTGGACGGGAACTTCGAGGAGCGCGAGCGCGTGAACGTCCGGTGCCGGCTCGCGCCCCACGTCATCCCGTCTCCCGAGGCGCTGGCGGTGACCGGGGTGGATCCCGAGCGGCTCGTCGATCCGGCGCTGCCGACGCCGTTCGACTTCGCGCGGGAAGTCTCCGCGGTCGTCGAGGGATGGGCGCCCGCGGTCTGGCTCGGCTACAACTCGATCAGGTTCGACGAGGAGTTCCTGCGCCAGACCTTCTACCAGAACCTCGTGCCCGACATCTACGCGACCCAGTTGAACGGGAACATGCGCTTCGACGTGCTTGCGGCCGTCTACGCGGCGCATGTCAGGAACCCCGGGCTTCTCAGCTGGCCGAGGGACCGCGACGGCCGGCCGAATTTCCGGCTGGAGCGGCTCGCGCCGGAGAACGGCCTCGCCGCGCACGACGCCCATGACGCGCTCGGCGACGTCGAGGCCACGATCCATGTCGCGAGGAGGATCGCCGGGGGGGATCCCGCCCTGTGGGGCGAGCTCGTGGCCAACGCGGACCGGCGGGCGGTCACCGAGAAGCTCGAGAGCTTCCGCCCGCTCGAACTCGTCGTCCGGTCCGGAGACGGCCCTCCGCAGCCGGTCGTCGGATGCTTCTGCGGGTTCTCGCCCGAATATCCGGCGCGCGTCGGCTTTTTCGATCTCGAGGCCGGGGATCCGGCGGATTTCCCGGAAGCCGGCGACGGCCTTCTGTTTGACGCGGCGGACGGCGCGCCGGGGCCCGTCCGCAGCTTCACCACCAACCGGGCGCCGGCGCTGCTCGAGCTCCGCGATCCGGATCCCGGGCTTCTGCGCCGCGCCGCCGCGGTCCGGGAGGAGCCGGAGTTCCGCGAGCGGGTGGGGCGGGCCCTGGAGGACCGCTTTTCCGCGGAACCGGACGCCGGGGGAAAGCCCGTGGAGAAGCGGATTCACGACGGGTTCTATTCCAGGAACGACAAGCGGCTCCTGCGGGAGTTCCAGCGCGCGGAATGGTCCCGGCGCCAGGAAATGGCCTCCATGTTCGAGGACGCCCGTCTGCGCCAGCTGGCGAGCCGCCTGATCGCCTTCTACAGCCCGGCCCTTCTTGAGGAAGGCGAACGGGGGCGCTACGAACGCTTCCTCGGCGAGAGGTGGAACGCCCCGGAGTCCGCGGAAGCCGAATGGATGTCCCTGCCGAAGGCGAGACGGCAAATCGAGGCCCTGCGCTCCGGCGGCGCGGTCGACGCCGGGCGGCTGCGGGGCATGGAGGCGTTTCTCGACGGCCGGAGGGGCAACCCCTCGGCCGCCGCGGCGGCCGGCTGACGGCATGGCGGGCCGGATCGCGAACCGCCCCGGGGGGACCGACCTCCGCGGTTTCCTCGCCCATCTCGAGAGCGAGCATCCGGAACAGGTGCTGCGGATCTCCCGGGAGGTGGATCCGGATTTCGGCGTCTCCGGAATCCTCCACCGACTCGAGCGCGACGGCCACCGCCGGGCGGTGATCTTCGAGAACGTGCGGGGATCCCGCCTGCCGCTGGTGTCCAACATGCACGCGGATTTCGCGCGGCTGCGCCTCGCCCTCGGCATGGAGGAGGGGGACGAGAAGGCGTTTCTCGCCGAGTACGCCGCGCGCGAGGCGGCGCCCGTCGCGCCGGTGACCGTCGGCGACGCCCCGGTCCACGAGGTCGTGAAGACGGGGGACGACGTGGATCTCGGGGAGTTTCCGATCTGCACCTATCACGAGCTCGACGCCGGCAGGTACGTGACCGCGGGGCTCGGCGTCATGCGCGACCCCGAGACCGGCATCGACAACGTCGGCATCTACCGCCACATGGTCCACGGGCGGAACGAGCTCGGCATCCAGCTCTCGGAGACCTCCCACGGCCATGTCATCTGGCAGAAGCACGAGAGCCGCTCCGAACCCTGTCCGATCGCCATCGTCATCGGCCACCATCCGGCGTTCTTTCTCGGCGCGCTCAGCTTCACGCCCATGGACGTCAACGAGCTTCACGTGGCCGGCGCCGTTCTCGGGCGTCCGGTCGAGCTGGCGCCCTGCAGGACGATTCCCCTCGCGGTTCCGGCCGACGCCGAGATCGTTTTCGAGTGCGTGATCCGGCCCGAGGAGCGGCGCGCCGAGGCGCCGTTCGGGGAGTATCCGGGAACCTACGGGCCCCGCCGCCTCAATCCGGTCCTCGAGGTCCGGGCGGTCACCCATCGCCGCGACCCCCTGTACCAAGACGCGTTCGTCGGGCATGCCGACCACCTGCTGCTCGCGGGCATCATCCGCTCGTCGGCGATCGAGAGGACCGTGCGCATCGCCTGCCCGACGGTGACCCGCGTGCACGTCTCGCGCGCCGGCTCCTACCGGTTCGTCTGCTACATCGCGATCGACCGCAGGATCGAGGGCGAGGCCAAGCAGGCGGCGATGGCGGCCTTCGTCGCGGATCCGTTCCTCAAGTTCGCCGTCGTCGTCGACAAGGACGTGGACGTCGCCAGCGACACCGAGGTCATGCACGCGATCGGCACCCGCGTGCGCGCCGACCGCGACGTCTTCATGGTGCCCCACGCCAAGGGGTCGCCGCTCGATCCGGCGTCGGAGGATCCCGAGGGCGGGTCGCACCTGGTCACCAAGATGGGCATCGACGCCACCCGCAAGGACGACTACCCGGCGGAGATCTCGGTGCCCGGGGCCGACCGCATCGACCTCTCCGACTTCATCGACGGCTACGCCGGACCTCCGGCGAAGGGGACGCCATGACCGAACGGGACCTGATCGACGTCCACCACCACATCCTGCCGCCGCGCTACGTCGACGTCGTGGGCGACGACCGCATCGGGCCGCTCATTCTCGCGGGCAGGACGCCCGAATGGACTCCGGAGATGTCGGTCGAGGCCATGGACCGCAACGGCATCCGGACCGCCGTCACGTCCGTCTCGGCGCCCGGCCTGTGGTTCGGGGACTCCGAGGAGACGGTGGAACTGTGCCGGCACTGCAACGACTACGCCGCCGGCATCCGGCGCGACCATCCGGGCCGGTTCGGGATGTTCGCGAGCCTGCCGCTTCCGGACGTCGACGCCAGTCTCGCCGAGATCGCGCGCGCCTTCGACGATCTCGGCGCCGACGGCATCGGGCTGCTGACGAGCTACGGCGACCGCTATCCCGGCGATCCGGCGTTCGCGCCGGTCTTCGACGAGCTGAACCGGCGCCGCGCGGTGGTGTATTTCCACCCGACCAACGCGCCGTGCAGCCAGTGCCAGCCCGAGATCCCGGCGGCCACCCTGGATTTCCCCTTCGACACCACCCGGGCGGTGGTGAGCCTCCTGTTCGGCGGAACCTTCGCCCGCTGCCGCGGCATCCGCTTCGTCTTCTCCCATGCCGGAGGCACCGTCCCCTTTCTCGCTGAGCGGATCGGCCGGCTCGCCAACCTTCCGCGCTTCGGCGAGCAGGTTCCCGACGGCGTTCTGGCGGAGCTCCGGAGGCTCCATTTCGACACCGCGCTGTCGGCCAACCGCCTCGCCTTCGCAAGTCTGCTCGAGCTGGCGGAGCCCGGCCACGTCCTGTTCGGCAGCGACTACCCGTTCGCGCCGGAGGCCACGATGACGGGCTCCGTCAAGGCCCTGCGGCAGCTCGGCCTCGAGGCCGCCGTGCTGCGCGGCATCGAGCGCGGCAACGCGCTGGCGCTGATGCCCGGGCTCGGGGAGGGGGTCGCGCGGTGAAGGCTCCGGTGCTCCGCGTCAACGGAAAGCGCCACGAACTGGCGGGGGATCCGTCGCAGCCGCTGATATTCGTGCTGCGCAACCAGCTCGGGCTGACCGGTGCCAAGCTCGGTTGCGGTCTCGAGCAGTGCGGCGCCTGCGCCGTTCTGGTCGACGGCCGGCGCGCGCTGAGCTGCAACCGGCCCGCGGCCGAGTTCGCCGGCGCCGAAATCGTCACCGCCGAGGCCCTCGGCGAGGACGCCGCCGGCGCCCGCATCCAGGCCGCCTTCGTCGCCGAGGGGGCCGCGCAGTGCGGCTACTGCACGCCCGGGCTCGCGGTCTCGGCGACGGCGCTTCTCAAGGAGGATCCGTCGCCGTCGGAAGAGAGCATCCGGGCGGCCCTGAACGACAATCTGTGCCGCTGCGGGTCGCACGGATCCGTGCTTGCGGCGGTTCGCCGGGCGGTGGCGGGCGGCGAACCGTGACCGGTCTCGCGCGCCATCCGGATCTCGATTCGTGGATCGGGATCGGCGTCGACGGGAGGATTCTCCTGCGCACCGGCAAGGTCGACATCGGCCAGAGGGTGTCGACGGCCCTGGCGATGATCGCGGCGGAGGAGCTCGACGTCGATCCCGACGCGATCGACGTCGTCCGCACCGAGACCGGACGCGACCCCGACGAGGGGATCACCTCGAGCAGCCTGTCGATGGAGGACTCGGGCACCGCTCTGCGGGCGGCGGCCGCGACTGCGCGCCGCCATCTCGTGGCGCGCGCCGCCGAGGCCCTGCGCGTGGCTCCGGAGAGCCTCGACGTCGCCGACGGGGTGATCCGTTCCCGGGAGACCAACCGGAGCGTCTCCTATGGCGAGCTGCAGGGCGGGCGGCCGTTCGGGATCGCGGTCGACGCCGGCATCGCCGCGAAGCCGGCATCGGAGCACCGCGTTGTCGGCACCGCCGCGGCTCCCAGATTCATGGCCGACATGGTGTCCGGGCGCCACGTGTTCCTGCACGACCTCCGGGAGCCCGGCATGCTCCATGCCAGGGTGGTCCGCCCGCCGCACTATCACGCGAGACTGAAGGGGCTCGACGGGGCCCTGGCCGCGAGACTCGCCGACCGCGGCGTTCGCGTCGTGCGCGACGGGAGCTTTCTCGCCGTGGCCGGCGAGGACGAGCACGCGGTGATCCGGGCGTCGGACGCGGTCTCGGCCGCGGCGGAGTGGGACGCCGGCCGCGGGCTCGACCCGCAGGACGTCTACGAGCGTCTCGGAACCAACCCGCGCGTGAGCCTTTCGGTGGTCGACGGCGCGCCGGTCGACGCCCCGGTTCCGCCGCTCGAGGCGTCCCCGGAAGGAACCGTGCTGTCCGCGCGCTACGAGAAGCCCTACCTGATGCACGGCTCGATCGGGCCGTCGGCGGCGATGGCCGAGTGGCGCGCCGGCCGGCTCGATGTCCGTTCCCACAGCCAGGGCGTCTACGTGCTGCGCGACGCGCTCGCCGAGGCCTTCGACATGGCGGCGGAGGACGTGCGCGTGCGGCACGTCCCGGGTCCGGGCTGCTACGGCCACAACGGCGCCGACGACGCGGCGTTCGACGCCGCGCTGGTGGCCCGCGCGCTGCCGGGCG
The DNA here is from genome assembly GCA_965214975.1 of Alphaproteobacteria bacterium. Lineage (GTDB taxonomy): Bacteria > Pseudomonadota > Alphaproteobacteria > MPNO01 > UBA830 > JAJEBT01. The sequence continues at coordinate 1,642,886 of OZ244055.1, read as the reverse complement.
CGCCCGTGCTCCTCAAGTGGACGCGCCAGGAGGAGCACGCCTGGGAGCCCTACGGCACCTGCACGTCCATGGAGCTTTCCGCCACGCTCGACGCCGGGGGCGGGGTCGTCGCGTGGTCCCACGAAAGCGCGGGCGACAGCTACATGCTGCGGCCGCGCCCGGGGCCGGACAAGGCCGGCGCGGCGCGGTTGCTGTCGAGCCGCTTTCTCGCCGACCCGGTGCCGGAATTCGTGCCCGGGCCCGCCATGGGGAGCCACGTGGGGATCCACCGCAATCTCGATCCGCTCTACGCCTTTCCGCGGCGTCGGCTGGTCAAGCATCTGGTGCGCGGACTGCCGCTCCGGACCTCGGCGCTGCGGGCCCTCGGCGCCTACGCCAACGTTTTCGCGATCGAGTGCTTCATGGACGAGCTCGCCGCCGCGGCCGGCGTCGATCCGGTGGCGTTCCGCCTCCGCCACCTCGAGGACGGGCGCGCCCGCGAGACCCTGGGCGCCGCCGCGGCCGAGGCGGCGGCATGGCCGAGGTCCGGGGACAGGGGACGGGGGCTCGGATTCGCCCGCTACAAGAACGCGCAGGCCTATTGCGCCGTTGCCGTCGAGGTGGAGGTCACCGACGCGGCGGAGGTGAGGCTTCACCGGCTGACGGCCGCCGTCGACGCGGGGGAGGTCGTGGACCGCGCGGGTCTTGCCGCGCAGATCGAGGGCGGGGCGCTTCAGGCCGCGAGCTGGACGCTGTACGAGGAGGTGACCTTCGACGGCGGCGGCGTCACCAGCCGCGACTGGGAGAGCTACCGCGTGCTCCGCTTCGACAACGTGCCGGAGCTGCGCACGGTGATTCTCGACCGGCCCGGGGCGCCGTTTCTCGGCGCCGGCGAGGCGGCGAGCGGGCCGACGGCGGCGGCGATCGGAAACGCGGTCTTCGACGCCACGGGCCTGCGGCTGCGACGGACCCCGTTCACCCCCGACGCCGTCCGGGCCGCGGCGATGACGGGCGATCACGTTCCGGCGTAGCGGCGGCGGCCGGCGCGCTCTCCTGCACCGAAAGGGGGCGGCCATGACCCACGTGGACGGTTCCGTGGCCGCGGTGCCGACGAGGAACCGCGAAGCCTACCGGAAGCACGCCGCCGAGGCGGCCGAGGTCTTCAGGGAGCACGGCGCGCTCGGGCTCGTCGGGTGCCGGGGCGACGACGCTCCCGACGGCGGGGTCGCGTCGTTTCCGATGGCGGTCGGGTGCCGGTCCGGCGAGACGGCGGTGTTTTCGTGGATCGGGTGGCCGTCGCGGGCGGCGCGCGACGCCGGCATGGCGGGGGCGATGGCGGACTCGCGCCTGCAGCCCGACGTCAATCCGATGCCGTTCGACGCGAAACGCCTGATCCACGGCGGTTTCGAGGTCATCGTCGATGCCGGGCCCCGCGCCGGGGCGCCCGGTCCGGGAGACGGCGCACGGCATTGATGACCTGGCGGGTCTCGGGATCCGCCTCGCCCGTGACCGCGTGGCGAACGAATCTGCGCTGGAACGCGGCCACCGCGCTGGCGAGCGGCGCCGCCGCGTCGTAGCCGATGGCCTCGAGCGCGTTTCGGACGTCGACGCGTCCGGCGCCTTCGGCTTCCGGCCAGATCGAGAGCCCCAGGCGGGCCAGACGGGGCCAGTCGAAGAGTTCTCCCGGATCCCTCTTTCTCGCCGGGGCGACGTCAGAATGGCCGAGAACCCGCGCAGGCGGGACGCGGTGCCGGCGGAGGACGTCTCCCAGCAGATCCTCGAGGGCGGCCATCTGCGGTTCGGGGAACGGGCGGTAGCCGAACTCGTGGCCGGGATTGACGAGCTCGATGCCCACCGAGCGGTCGTTGATGTCCGTGTCTCCCCGCCAGCTGGCCTGTCCGGCATGCCATGCCCGCCGGCTCTCGTCGACAAGGCGGAAGATCTCGCCGTCCTCGTCGATCAGGTAGTGGGCGCTGACCCCGCTGTCCGGGTCGCGGAGGCGGTCGAGCGCGTCCTTTGCCGTTCGCATGCCGGTGTAGTGCAGGATCACCGTGTCGACCGCCGCGCCGCGGGTTCCGGAGTTGGGCGACGGACGGAGCTTCATGCCGCGGGTTTCGCTCCGTCGCCGCGGTGCCGCATGACCGCCGCGACATCGGCGACCCGGCCGCCCGCGGGCGCTCCCGGGGTCGGCGTCCTGCCGGAAAGGAAGGCGCCGGAGGTCGCGCCGAAGACGGGGGACGGCACCGTCATGGGGATGATCCGGTGTTCCGGAACGGGATGGTGCCACAGGCAGCGGCTGCCGGGCGCCCGGATTCCCCGGCGCTCCGGTCTGCTGACACGGGCGCGACCGGCGGGTAGAGTGCGCGCCGGGGTTTCGCGACCGGCGAGGGAGAAATCATGGCGAGCAGGGACGGCCATCGGGTGATCGCGCTCGAGGAGCATTATTTCGACGCGGACATAGCCGCGAGATACGACGCCAACACGGGCTTCGACGGCAAGCCCGTGCGCGGGCGTCTCGACGACGTGGACGACGGACGGCTCGAGGAGATGGACGCGGTCGGCATCGACGTCCAGGTGCTGTCGCAGGGCGCGCCCGGCGTCCAGCGCTTCGATCCGGAGACTTCGGTCGCGCTCGCGCGCGCGGCGAACGACCGCCTGCACGAGACGGTCCGGCGCCATCCCGACCGTTTCGCGGCGTTCGCCACGCTTCCCACGCCGGACCCCAAGGCGGCGGCCGACGAGCTGGAGCGCACCGTTTCGCGGCACGGCTTCAAGGGCGGCATGGTCCACGGCCTGACCAACGGCAAGTTCATAGACCTCAAGGAGTTCTGGCCGATCTTCGAGCGCGCCGAGGCGCTCGGCGTACCGATCTACCTGCACCCTGCCATCCCTCATCCGGACGTGGTGAAGGTCTACTACGCCGATTACCTGGACGAGCATCCGGGGCTGATCGCGGCCGGCTGGGGCTTCACCGTGGAGACGGCGACCCAGGGCGTCCGCCTGGTGCTCAGCGGGGTGTTCGAGGCCTATCCGAAGCTGCAGGTCGTCATCGGCCACCTCGGCGAGGGTCTGCCGTTTCTGCTGTGGCGCATCGACGACGTCCTGAGCAGGGACCGGAACTCCGGGTTCCGGGAGACGTTCCGCAAGCACGTTCACGTCACGACAAGCGGCAATTTCTCGGATCCCGCCATGGTCTGCTCGATGGCGGAGCTCGGGATCGACCGCGTCATGTTCTCGGTCGACTACCCCTTCGCCTCCAACAAGGCCGGCACCGACTGGATCGAGAGGTTCGATCTGCCGGCCGAGGACAAGAGAAAGGTTCTCGCGGGAAACGCGGAGAGGCTCCTGGGGATGTAGACGCGGGCGCGCGCCGGCGGGCCGCGTCGCAGCCGGGGGAAAGCCGGGGGCCCGCCGCCGGCCGGCGGGCCGTTCTCATTCCGCGGCCTGGGTCTCGAGTCTGCCGGCAAAGCGTTCCCGGAACCTCTCGCGCTCCTTCTCGTCTTCCGGAACCACGTTCTTGACGGAGCCGCCCCATCCGAGATGGGTGCAGTCGACGATGACCCCGTGCGGGTCGCGGAACTTCATCTCGTAGAAGGTGGTCGGCGCGTCCTCCTCGGGTCGGCCCATGAAGTAGCTGCCGCCCGCCTTCTCGATCTTCTCCTCCGTCTCGCGGAGGTCGTCCACCCAGAAGCCGATGTGGTGCAGCCCGACGTAGTCCTTGCCGCGCTCGTCCTCTCCCTCGACGTAGCCGGCCCACTCGTCGCTCTTGTAGGCGAGCAGGGCGACGGTGATCACCCCGTCGGACACGTAGCAGCCCCTGGCGAGGGGCGAATCCGTCTTGCCGACGCGGATCATGTCGAAAGCCTCGCAGTAGAAGTCCGCCGCCTTTTCCGGATCCGGGACGGAAAGCGCGATGTGCCTGAGTTTCGCCATTGCTCTCTCCCTGGGAAGGTTGACGATACCGGTGGCCTTACACTTCGGGCCCCTCGAGGTCAAACACCTCGAGGCAGCGGTCGAACACGATTCTGCGCCGCGTTCCGGCGTCTATGCCCTCGAACATCCGGTCCATGACCGGACCGGCATCCGGCCACACGCCCTGTCCGTGGGGGTAGTCGGCACCCCACATCAGGATGTCCGCCATGCCCGATTCCGGATGATGGAGCAGCATGCCGGCGACGTAGTCCTCCTCGTAGGTGATCGTGACCTGGCGCCGGACGTAGGCGCTCGGCATCTCCTCGAGGCCGGTGTCGGCGAACAGCCCGGGGCGCTCGACGGCCTGGCGGTCCATCCATTGCAGGAGCATCGGCCCCCATCCGGCCCGGCATTCGCCGTAGTTGTAGCGAAGCCGCGGATGGCGCATCAGCGTCCCGGAATAGGCGAGCTGCGATATCGGCCTGGCCGCGCTGAAGGGCACGCACGAGAAATAGGCCATGCGAACGCCGCGCCCGGTCGGGGGATAGGGCGCGCCGGCGCTGTCGCCGATGTGGCTGCAGACGGTCACGCCGCCGTCCTCGCAGGCCGACCAGAACGGATCCCAGCATTCCGCCCAGATTTCCTCGGCGAGATCCGCGACCGGAAACTCCACCGCCTTGCAGCCGAGCGCCTTCATCCGCTCGAGTTCGCCGAGCGCCGCCGGGGGATCGAACACCGGCATGACGGGGAGCATGAGCAGGCGGTCCGGCTGGACCGCGTTCATCTCCATCATCCAGTCGTTGTAGACGCGGTGGATCTCGTGGCGCAGGGCCGGGTCGCCGACCTGCCATTTCCGGACGGAGGCGTAGCCGACATAGGCCCAGATGCCGGCCATGTCCATGTGATCGAGAATGATGCAGGGATCGGCGGGCGGCAGCGCGCCGTCCGGCAGCCCCTCGGCATGCGGGCCGTAATGCTCCTCGAGAATGCGGCGGTTGTCCGGGCTGTCGGCGCTGCCGCCGTCCCGGCCGCCGAAGACCCGCCCCTCCCACTCCCAGAGCCAGGCGCGGTCTCTCTCGACGACCCTGGGCGCGTCCCGGCGGAACCGTTCCGCCACCCGGTCCTGCCACAAGTCGGCGGGGATCCACCTCTGGTCGAGGTGGTTGTCGGCGGAGTTGTACCTGTAGGAAGGCACGTCCGCCCCGGGTGGCGGCGGTTTTCTACTTGCTGCCGTAGGCGAGGGCGGACGCCTGTTTCACGACCGCCGGGCTGGTGCTGGAGATGACGTCGTCGATCACCTTCTGCACGGCCTCGCCGGTGGACGGAATGACGCGCAGCTTGCGCTTCTTCGCGTCGGCCGCGAAGTCCGGATCCTTCACCATCTTGCTCCAGGCCGCGCGCATGACGTCGATCGCGCCCTTCGGCGTTCCGGGAGGAGCGGCGACGCCGCGCCCGATCAGGCCGAGCGTCCCGACGAACTTGAGAACCGGGACGTATTGCGCGTCGACGACCTCTTTCATCATCGGCACGTCGGGAAGCTCCGGATCCTTGAAGTGGCCGAGCTGCAGGACGGCGTTGGCGAAGGGCGCGTCGCCCTGGAACCACCTCTCGTACTTGGACTTCCAGAACAGCCAGTTGAAGGCCGCTCCGCGGACCTCGCCCTGCTCGACGGCGAGTCCGGTTTTCGAGGAGCCCTTGTAGCCGGAAACGATCTTCATCTTGGCGCCGAGCATGCGGTTGACGAGCCCGGGCATGATCGTGGAGGTCGAGCCGATGCCGGTGGATCCCATCGGAACCGTCGTGGTGCGGAGATCCTGCCATTTCTTCACGCCGCTGTCGCTGCGCACGACCAGGATGACGTTGGTCTGGTTGGCGCTTCCGATCGACGTGAACTTGCTGAGATCGTACTTGGCCTTCTCGGGGCGCATGAGCTGCACGGTCACCGCGCTGTCCGGCGGGACGATGTAGTTCAGGCCGTCGGCCGGCATGGCCTTGGCGGCGTAGTTCATGGCGAGCAGCCCGCCGGCGCCCGGACGCGAATCGACGATGATGGTCGGATTGCCGGGCAGGTGCTTTTTCAGGTGTTCGGCGAACATCCGGGAATACTTGCCGTAGGTTCCGCCGAAGCCGAACCCGATCACCAGCTTGATCTGCTTTCCGGAGAAGTCGAAGCCCTGCGCCTTCGCCGGAACCGCCGCGAGCGCGGTCGCGACGAGTGCGCACCCGAGCGCCGACATGATGTGCCTGATCTTCATGAAACTTGTCTCCCTTGATGGATGCGGAAAAGCCCGACGGGTGCGCGCCAGAACCGAAAGCCCCTCGGGCGCCTCGCGGACGACGCCGCGCGTCGGGCGATCTGATAGCAGGGTCCGCCCGGCAAGTAAACGCTCCCCGGTCCCTGTCCTGCTCGGCGGCTATCCGGCCGCCGCCGTCCCGTCCGCGAAAAGCGACGCGACGTGGAACTCCCGGCGTTTCAGGTTCGCGTGGAATTCCTCGACGAAATTCGCCGGAACGGCGCCGGTCACGACCTCGTTCGACAGAAGCGCGTCCGTCCAGGCGCGGACCTTCGGGAACTCCGCCAGCAGCCCCGTTCCGAGATAGCCGTCGGCGATCGTGAAGCGCTGCAGGAACGGGGCGTAGGCGGCGTCGACCAGGCTGAGATCCGGTCCGTTGAAGTACGGACCGCCGTTCCCGCGTTCGGCCGCGAGCGCGCCCTCGAGCTTTCCGAGCGCCGTCCGCGCGCCGGAGAGGGCCTCCTCGGTCTCGGCCGCGGTCCTGGTGTGGTAGACGCCGGAAAGCGCGCGCGAGAAGCTCGGGACGTAGTCGGTCCAGGCGCGGTTGCGGGCGCGCTTGACGGGATCCTCCGGATGCAGCCGGGGCGGCACGGTCTCGTCGAGAAACTCGGCGATCGCGTTCGATTCGAACAGGATGTCCGGCCCGGCCTTCAGGACCGGAACCTTGCCGTGCGGCGAGATCTCCAGGAACCAGTCCGGCTTGTCGCGGAGGTCGATGTAGGTGACGTCGAACGCGACGTTCTTGGCGCGCATGGCGATCACGGCGCGCTGGACCCACGGTCAGGTGAACGAGCTGGTCATGTGGTACTTGACGGTCACGGCCTCTCTCCCCTTCGGTCGGCGTTCCCGGAACCGTCACACGGAACCGGCGGCGGGCAGATCCTCCTCGAGGATCGACACCGTCAGCGAATAGGACTTCTCCCCGTCCTCGTCGTCGCCGTAGAGCGTGCCGACGAACTGGTTGTCGACGCGGACCTCGGCCGCCTGGTCGGCGCGGACCGGCATCATGATCCGGATGCGGTTGTTGGCGAAGGTCTGGCGCAGGTACTGCTGGACACGGCTGATTTCGTTCGGTGTCATGCTATGCTCCGGGTCGCAGGCACATGGTCGTGATTCCCCGTCCCTTCCGTGATTACAGGTTCGCCCGGCGCGTTGCAAGCTGGCGCCGCGGCGCCGTTCCGGGCGGTTTCCCGGGCCGTCCGCGATGACCCTCCGGACCGTCACCCTCGCCGCTCCGGACGGACTTCCCGAAATCCGTCCCGGGGACGACCTCGCCGCGCTTGCCCTGGCCGCGCTCGAAGGGGCCGGGCAGGCGCCGGCCGACGGCGACGTGTTCGTCCTCGCCCAGAAGGTCGTTTCCAAGTCCGAGGGCAGGACGGTCCGCCTCGCCGACATCGCGCCGCGGCCCGAGGCGGCGCGCCTCGCGCGGGAGACCGGCAAGGAGCCGGAGCTCGTGGAGCTGATCCTGCGGGAATCCGTCGAGATCGTCCGGACGCGGCCGGGGCTGATCGTGGCGCGCCACCGGAACGGCTGCGTCGTCGCCAACGCCGGCGTCGACCGCTCCAACTCGGGCGGCGCCGGCGTCGCCGTCCTGCTGCCCGAGGACGCCGACCGGAGCGCGGCGCGGCTGCGGGCCAGGCTCGAGGGGCTTGCGGGCCTGTCCGTCGCGGTCGTGATCAACGACAGCATGGGCCGCGCCTGGCGGTCGGGAACCGTCGGCACCGCGATCGGCGCGAGCGGCCTCGAGACGCTGCGCGACGCGAGAGGGGATCCCGACCGGGACGGCCGGCCCCTCCGGACCAGCGTGATCGCGGTGGCCGACGAGATCGCGGCCGCGGCGTCGCTTCTCATGGGACAGGGCCGGGAGGGGCGGCCGTTCGTGCTCGCGCGCGGCTGCGCGCCGAAGACGGGCGACGGCGGCGCGGCGGGAATCGTCCGCCCCCGCGAGCTCGACCTGTTCCGGTAGGGCCGTGCACGTCGCGTTCGCCGGAGGCGTCGGCGGCGCCAAGCTCGCGGCCGGGCTCGCCGCCGTCCTCGCGCCGGAAGAGCTCCTGGTCGCGGTCAACACCGGCGACGACTTCACCCATCTGGGGCTCCGCATCTGCCCCGATCTCGACACCGTGACGTACACGCTCGCCGGGATCGCCGATCCGGAGACCGGATGGGGCGTGCGCGACGAGACCTGGAACTTCATGCGCGAGACCGAGGCGGCGGGCGGCGAGACCTGGTTCCGCATCGGCGACCGCGACCTGCGGACCCACCGCGCGCGAACCGCGGCCCTGGCGTCGGGCCGCACGCCGTCGGCGGTCGCCGGCGAGATCGCCCGCGGCCTCGGCGTCCGCCACCGCGTCGTTCCGGCGAGCGACGACGAGATCCGGACGATCGTCGCCAGCGGCGCCGAACGCCTGGCCTTCCAGGACTATTTCGTGCGGCGCCGCTGCCTCCCCGAGGTCACGGGGTTCGAGTTCGCCGGCGCGGACGGCGCGGCGCCGTCGCCGGCGCTCCGCGAGGCCTTCTCCTCCGGCGCCGTGCGGTCGGCGATTCTGTGCCCGTCCAACCCGTTCGTGAGCATCGGCCCGGTTCTCGCCGTCCCCGGCATCCGCGCCGCCCTGCGGGAGCGGTCGTTTCCGGTGATCGCCGTGTCGCCGATCGTCGGCGGACGGGCCCTCAAGGGGCCGGCGGCGAAGATGATGAGGGAGCTCGGGATGCCGGCCACCGCGGCGGCCGTCGCCGAACACTACCGCGGCCTCGTCGACGTGATGATCGTCGACCACGCCGATGCCGGCGAGGCGCCGGCGATCGGGCGCCTCGGGCAGGAGGTCCACGTGACCTCCACGGTCATGCGCTCGGAGCGCGACCGCGCGCGGCTCGCCGGGGAGGCGGTCGCCCTTGCCGCGCGCCGGCGCTGATGCCCGGCGTCAACGTCGTCGTTCCGGTCAAGGGGTACCGCACGGGGAAGTCCCGTCTCCGCCGTTTCCTGGGGGACCGCGGGAGGGCCCGCCTCGTCCGCGAGCTCGCGGAACGCACGATCCGGCGCGCTTCGGCGGCGGTCGGCCCGGAGGCGGTGTACGTGCTGAGCCCCGACCCCGGGGTTCTCCGGACCGCCGGCGAGTGCGGGGTCCGCGCGCTGCTGCAGGAGGTGAACGGCCTGAACGAGGGCCTGGAGGCGGCGGGCGCCCTGCTCGACCCGGTCCGGACGCTGGTCGTTCCCGCCGACATCCCGGGGCTCGAGGCCCGTCATCTCTCGGCCCATGCCGGACTCGCGGGGGTCGGGCTGTCGCCCGACGGACGGAAGTCCGGAACCAATCTCCTGAGCGTGCCGACGCCGCGGTCGATGCCGTTCCGGTTCGGCCGCGCCAGCTTCGCCGCGCACCGGGGCGCGGCCCGCCAGCTGGGGCTGGCGGTCACGGTCCTCGATCTGCCGGGGCTTCGCCTCGATCTCGACCGGCCGCGGGATCTGCCGCGCCTGCGCGCGGCGACGCGGGGGCGGCGCCGGGCGGCCGCGTCTTTCGCGGTCCCGGACGGGCCGCTATCATGCGGGAGGCGGCCGCGCCGCGCCGTCCCGCCGGGGGCGCGGCCCGGTCCGGAGTCCGGCGGCGTCCGCCGGGGCGACGCCGCAGAGGAGCGACGCATCCCGTGAGCAGCGCCGCAGCGCCGTCCGGCGGCAAATGGCAGTTCTGGATCGACCGGGGCGGCACGTTCACGGATTTCGTGGTCCGCGCGCCCGACGGCGCGCTGTCGGCCTTCAAGCTGCTTTCCGAGAATCCCGGCCGCTACGCCGACGCGGCGCTCCAGGGAATCCGCGACGTCCTCGGTGTCGGCCCCGGCGAGCCGCTTCCCCCGGACGCCGTGGCCGCGGTCAAGATGGGGACGACCGTGGCGACGAACGCGCTGCTCGAGCGCAAGGGCGAGCGCACGGTGCTCGCCGTGACCCGCGGGTTCGCCGACCAGCTCCGGATCGGCTACCAGAACCGCCCCGACATCTTCGCCCGCAGGATCGAGCTCCCGGAACTCCTCTACGAGCGGGTCGTCGAGATCGACGGGCGCTACGGCGCCGACGGCGAGGAACTCGTCGCCCTCGACGCCGAGGGCGCCCGCGGCGCGCTGCAGGAAGCCTTCGACGACGGCATCCGCTCCCTGGCGATCGTCTTCATGCACGGCTACCGCCATCACGGCCACGAACGGGCGGTCGCCGGCATCGCCCGCGACATCGGGTTCGCCCGGATCTCGGTCTCGCACGAGGTCAGCCCGCTGATGAAGTTCGTCGGGCGCGGCGACACCACCGTGGTCGACGCCTACGTGTCCCCGATCCTGCGCCGCTACGTCGACATGATCGCGGGCGAGATCGGCGGCGGGGCGCGGCTGATGTTCATGCAGTCGAACGGCGGACTCGCCGACGCGCGCCTGTTCCAGGGGAAGGATTCCATCCTTTCGGGGCCGGCGGGGGGCATCGTCGGCGCCGCCCGCACCGCGCGCATGGCGGGCTTCGGGAAGATCGTCAGCTTCGACATGGGCGGCACGTCGACCGACGTCGCGCACTACGCCGGGGAGTACGAACGCACTTTCGACACCCTCGTGGCCGGCGTCCGGATGCGCGCGCCGATGATGGACATCCACACGGTCGCCGCCGGGGGCGGGTCGATCCTGCGTTTCGACGGCATGCGCTACCGCGTCGGTCCGGAATCCGCGGGCGCCGACCCCGGGCCCGCCTGCTACCGGCGGGGCGGCCCGCTCTGCGTCACCGACGCCAACGTCCTGCTCGGCCGGATCCAGCCGGCGTTCTTTCCGAACGTGTTCGGGCCGGGCGCCGACGAGCCGCTCGACGCGGAGGTCGTGCGGACCGGGTTCGCGGCGCTTGCCGGGGAGATCGCCGCCGCCACCGGGGACCGCCGCGCGCCCGAGGAGGTCGCGGCCGGCTTTCTCGAGATCGCGGTCGACAACATGGCCAACGCCATCAAGCGCATTTCCGTGCAGCGCGGCTACGACGTCACCGAGTACACGCTCAACTGCTTCGGCGGCGCGGGAGGCCAGCACGCCTGCCTGGTCGCCGACGCTCTCGGCATCTCCAGCATCCTCGTCCATCCCTTCGCCGGCGTGCTCTCGGCCTACGGCATGGGCCTCGCCGACCACCGGCTGATCCGCGAGCGGGCCGTGGAACGGGAGCTCGACGCCGCGCTCGAGGCGGAACTCGCGGCGCTCGCCGGGGAGCTCCGGACCGCGGGCGTCGCCGAGATGGAAGGCCAGGGCGTCGACCCCGCCCGCATCTCGACCGTGGCGCGGGCGCACCTGCGCTACGAGGGCACCGACACGGCGCTCGCGGTCGATCTCGATTCGGCCGCGGCCATGCGCCGCGCCTTCGAGGAGATGCACATGCAGCAGTTCGGCTTCGTGGCGCCCGAGAAGCCGCACGTCGTCGAGGCGCTGACGCTCGAGGTCGTGGGGGAGGGGGAGCCGGCCGATGAGCGGGCCGCCGACGTCGATCCGGACGCGGCCGCGGAGCCCCTCGGCCGGGTCCGGATGCGCTGCGGAGCGCATGCGCGCGAGGTTCCGGTGCTCGACCGCCGGGAGCTCGCGCCCGGCGCCGCGGCCGACGGCCCCGCCATCGTCATCGACGCCAACGCGACCACGGTCGTCGACGAGGGGTGGCGCGCCGAGATCACCGGCCGCAACCACCTCGTGATGCGCCGGGTCGTGCCGCGCCCGGCGGCGCAGGCCGCCGGCGGCGCGGAGAGCGACCCGGTGATGCTGGAGGTGTTCAACAACCTGTTCATGTCGATCGCCGAGCAGATGGGGGTGGTGCTGCGGAACACCGCCTATTCGGTCAACATCAAGGAACGCCTCGACTTCTCCTGCGCGATCTTCGACGGGCAGGGGGATCTGGTGGCCAACGCGCCGCACATTCCCGTGCATCTCGGCTCCATGAGCGAAAGCGTCAAGGCGGTCGTCCGCAGGCGCGGCGGCACCGTCAGGCGCGGCGACGTCTTCGCGCTCAACGCGCCCTACGACGGCGGAACCCATCTGCCGGACGTCACCGTGATGACGCCGGTTTTCGACGACCGGGAGGACCGCATCCTGTTCTACGTGGCGTCGCGCGGCCACCACGCGGAGATCGGCGGCAAGACGCCGGGCTCGATGCCTCCCGATTCGCGCCACATCGACGAGGAGGGGGTGCTCGTCGACAACTTCCATCTCGTCGAGAACGGCCGCCTGCGGGAGCGGGAGCTCGAGAAGCTGTTTCTCGGCGCGCCCTACCCGACGCGCAACTTCCACCACAACCTGGGCGACCTGAAGGCCCAGATCGCGGCCAACGAGAAGGGGGTCCGGGAACTCCGGAACATGATCGCCCATTTCGGGCTCGACCGGGTGCTCGCCTACATGGGGCACGTCCAGGACAACGCCGAGGCCGTCGTCCGCGCCGTCATCGACCGGCTCTCCGACGGCAGCTTCGAGTACGAGATGGACTTCGGGGCGCGCATCAGGGTGGCGATCTCCGTTCACCGGGAAACCCGCTCCGCGACCGTCGACTTCACCGGAACCTCCCCGCAGCAGGACAACAACTTCAACATCACCCACGCGGTCGCGGTCGCGGCGGTGCTCTACTGCTTCCGCCTGCTGGTCGATGCGGACATCCCTCTCAACGCGGGATGCCTGAAGCCGCTCGACATCGTCGTGCCCGAGGACTGCATGCTGCGCCCGTCCTACCCGGCGGCGGTGGTGGCCGGCAACGTGGAGACCTCGCAGGCGATCACCGACGCGATTCTCGGGGCCCTCGGCCTGATGGGGGCGTCGCAGGGGACGATGAACAACTTCACCTTCGGGAACGCCGCGAGCCAGTACTACGAGACCGTGTGCGGCGGCGCCGGGGCGGGGCCGGACTTCGACGGCGCCGACGCCGTCCACACGCACATGACCAACACCCGCCTGACCGACCCGGAGGTGCTCGAGTGGCGGTTTCCGGTGATCGTGGAATCGTTCGCGGTCCGCCGCGGGTCGGGCGGCGCCGGCCGGCACCGCGGAGGCGACGGCGTGGTCCGCCGGATCCGCTTCAGGGAGACCATGACCGCGTCGATCCTCTCGGGGCACCGCCGGATCCCGCCCTACGGCATGAAGGGCGGCGAGCCGGGCAGGGTCGGACGCAACTACGTCGAGAGGGCGGACGGCAGCGTCGACGAGCAGGGGGGCACCGCCTCGACGCAGGTCCGGCCCGGCGACGTCTACGTCGTCGAGACCCCGGGCGGCGGAGGGTACGGCGCGCCGGCGGAACGCCGGGAGGGGAGGGGGCGCGCGTGACGGGTTTCTTCGAGACGCCCGCGGAACTGAGGGCGGCCTGCCGGTCCGGCGCCTTCGACGGGCCGACCTCCGGCCACGCCCGGGGCCGCGTCCAGGCCAACATGGTGATCCTGCCGGCCGCCGACGCCGGGGACTTCAGGGAGTTCTGCGGGCGCAATCCCGGACCCTGCCCGGTTCTCGAGATTCTCGGGCCCGGAGACCCCGAGCCCCGAAGGTCGGCCCCCGGCGCCGACGTGCGGTCCGACCTGCCCCGCTACCGGGTGTACCGCGGCGGCGAGCTCGCCGGAGAGCCTGCCGACGTCTCCGGCCTCTGGCGCGACGATCTGGTGACGTTCCTTCTCGGCTGCTCGTTCACCGCCGAGGAGGCCCTGACCGACGCCGGACTCGAGCCGCGCCACATCGCGGAGTCCGGCATCGTGCCCATGTACAGGACGTCGCGCCCGGCGGCGCCGGCGGGCAGGTTCCGGGGGCCGGTGGTCGTCAGCATGCGGCCCTACACGCCGGAGGACGCCGAGCGGGCGGCGCGGGTCACCGCGCGCTATCCGATGGCCCATGGTGGGCCGCTGCAGGTCGGGGATCCCGGCTCCCTTGGCATCGCCGATCTCGGCGCGCCCGACTACGGCGCCCCGGTCACCGTCCTGGAAGGCGAGGTTCCGGTGTTCTGGGCCTGCGGCGTGACGCCCCAGGCGGCGCTCGCCGCGGCCCGGCCGGAGATCGCGATCACCCACGCGCCGGGGCACATGTTCGTCTCGGACATGGCCGCGGAGGAGAGGGCCTGACCGCGCTTTCCGCGCGCCCGTTTGCGCGGGGAACCCGGCCGGCCTAGACTGGGCCGGACCAGGCTTGGGAACCCGCGCCGCGCCCGGGCCGGGCGAACGGTCCCGGCAAGGGGCGGAGGGGATTGCGGCATGGACGGATCCACCGGGGGGATCGGGGACGCCGTCGCCGTTCTCGGGCGGCGCTTCGGCGACCGGTTGACGACCAACGCGGATGTCCGCGAACGCCACGGCACCGACGAATCCTACCACCGGCCGAAGGCCCCGGACGCGGTCGTGTTTCCCGAAAGCGCGGACGAGGTCGTCGAGATCGTGAACGTCTGCAGGGAGCATCGGACCCCGATGATCCCCTACGGCGTCGGCACCTCCCTGGAAGGGCATGTCGCGGCGCTCCGCGGCGGCGTCTGCATCGACATGGGGCGCATGGACTCCGTGCTCCGGGTCGGCCCCGACGACCTCGACGCCTCGGTCGAGCCCGGGGTGACGCGCAAGCGGCTCAACAGCCACCTCCGCGACACCGGCCTGTTCTTCCCCATCGACCCCGGGGCCGACGCCACCATCGGCGGCATGGCGGCGACGCGGGCCTCGGGGACCAACGCGGTGCGCTACGGAACCATGCGCGACAACGTCCTCTCGCTCGCCGTCGTGCTCGCCGACGGGCGGCTGATCCGCACCGGCGGACGGGCCCGCAAGTCGTCCGCCGGATACGATCTGACCCGGATGTTCGTCGGCTCGGAGGGAACCCTCGGCGTCATCGTCGAGGTCACGCTGCGCCTCTACGGCATCCCGGCGGCGGTCTCGGCGGCGGTCTGCACCTATCCGAGCGTGGACGACGCCGTGCGGACGGTGATCGAGACCATCCAGTCCGGCGTTCCGGTCGCCCGCATCGAGCTCGCCGACGAGGTCCAGATGCGCGCGATCAACGGGTTCTCCGGACTCGGCGGGAGCGAGCGGCCGACGCTGTTCTTCGAGTTCCACGGCACCGACGGGGGCGTCGCCGAGCAGGTCGCGGACGTGCGCGCCATCAGCGACGGCCACGGCGGGGACGACTTCGCGTGGGCCTCCACGACCGAGGAGCGCAACCGGCTGTGGCAGGCCCGCCACGACGCCCACTACGCCAACATGCAGCTGCGTCCCGGCGCCAAGGCGTGGCCGACGGACGTCTGCGTGCCGATCTCCAGACTGGCCGAATGCATCGCCGAGACCCGCGGCGACATCGCCGAATCGGGGCTTCTCGCCCCGATCGTCGGGCATGTCGGGGACGGCAACTTCCACATCGACATGGTGCTCGACCCCGACGACGCCGAGGAGGTCGCCCGCGCCCGGGCGCTCAACGACCGCCTCGTCGCCCGCGCCCTGGCCATGGAGGGCACCTGCACCGGCGAGCACGGCATCGGCCACGGCAAGATGAACGACCTCGCGGCCGAGCACGGCGACGCGCTCGACGTCATGCGCGGCCTCAAGCGGACGCTCGATCCGCTCAACCTGATGAACCCGGGCAAGATCGTCGCCGTGTAGGGCGGCGGCGGGAACGGGGCCGCGATGGACTGGACGCCGCGGCGGAAGGCCTTCCGCGAGATTCTCGAAGGCGACTCCTGCGTGTTCCCGGCCTCGGTCTGGGATCCGCTGTCGGCGCGCATCGCCGAGGATCTCGGCTTCGAGACCATGATGCTGGCGGGATCGGTGGCGTCGATGGCCGTGCTGGGGGCCCCGGATCTCGCGGTGCTCACGCTCACCGAGCTCGCCGACCAGGCCGGACGCGTCAACCGCGCGGCCAAGCCGCCGCTGATCGTGGACGCCGATCACGGCTACGGCAACGCGCTCAACGTCGGGCGGACGGTGGAGGAGCTCGAGATCGCCGGCGTGGCGGCGCTCACCGTGGAGGACACGGAGCTGCCGCGGGCCTTCGGATCCGGCGGCGGAACCCGGCTCCTGCCGGTCGGGGAGGCGGTCGGCAAGATGAGGGCCGCGCTCGCGGCCCGCGGCGACCCCGCGCTCGCGGTGGTCGGACGGACCGCGGCGGCGGGCGTGACCGGGATCGACGACGCGGTCCGGCGCGCGCGGGCCTACCGGGAGGCCGGGGTCGACGCGCTGTTCTTCACCGGCCTCGGGGGCGTCGGGGACGTCGAGGCGCTGGCCGGCGCCCTCGACGGGCCGTTCCTTCTCGGCGGCGCCGGAACCCCGGCGGACCGCGATCTATTGGCGGCGCGGAAGGTGCGGGCGTGCCTGCAGGGGCATCTTCCCTTCGCGGCGGCGGTGCAGGCCGCGCGCGACGTCCTCGCGGCGCTGCGCGCGGGCGCGACGCCGGCCGGGATCGGCGGCGCCGCGGCGCCCGGGACGATCGACCGGCTGACGCGCGCCGCCGACTACCGGAAGCGGATGCGGGACTTCCTCGAGCCGTAGCGCGCGGCGCGCCTATTCGGCTGCGATCGCCGTTTCCGCGCCCTCGGCGGCGATGCCGGCGGCGTTCATCGCTTCTCCGATTCCGCGGATCTCCGCGTCGGGGAGCTTGACCAGGGGCGGGCGGACGACCGCGGGGCCGGCGAGGCGGCCGAGCAGCACGAGCGCTTCCTTCATGCGGTTGTGCATGTCGCCGAACGGATCCCGGTAGAAGACCCGCGTGGTGTGCCAGACGCGGTCCGAAACCGCCCGGGCGGCCGCGAGGTCGCGGTCGCGGACGGCCCGGAACAGCGCCGCGTGCAGGTCGGCGATCACCGATCCCGCGCCCGACAGCAGGCCGTCCGCCCCCATGACCAGCGACGGCATCAGCCACGCCGAGTTGGTCGAGAGCACGTTGACGGGACGCGCGAGCCCGTGCAGCGTGCGGATGTGGCGCTCGTGGGCCTGCGGCGGCGACCAGTCCTTGACGGCCCGGATGTTCGGAACCTCCTCGCACATGCGCACCAGCGTGTCGAGCGGGTAGGCGAGCGCGTCGGCGTACTGGAACACGATCATCGGAAGCGCCGTCGCGTCGGCGATCGTCTTCATGTGCGCGACGCCCATTTCCGGGCGGTGCCGGATGCCGCCCATGCCGAGCGGGTGGGGAGGAAAGCACAGCAGCGCGGCGGCGCCTTCCGCCTCGGCCATCCTCGCGATGCGGGCGGCCTCGAGGCTGCCGTCGGCGTAGACGCCGCAGATCACCGGAAGGCGGCCCCCGATCTCCTCGGCGGCGGCCGCCATCATGCGGGTCTGCTCGTCGAAGGTGCAGGCGTGGACCTCGGACGCGTGCCCGTTGACGGTCACGGCGTCGACGCCCTCGACGGCGGCGACGAAGGCGAGATGGCGGCGGGTCTCGGCCCAGTCGAAGGCGAAGTCGCCGTCGAACGCCGCGAGCGTCGCCGGTATGACGCCCCGCGGCACGTAGTTCCCGGATCCGGTCATGGCGCGAAGCTCCCGCTGCGTTCCCGGAGTCTATCCGGGGCCGCCCTCGCCGATCAAGCGGAGAACGTCCGCCGGCAGCAGCGGAACCGCCGAGACGCTGGCGCCGCGGTCCGACAGGGCGTCCTCGACCGCCGAGGCGACGGCGGCCGGGACCGGAACGAGGCCGCTCTCGCCGACGCCCTTGACCCCCAGCGGATTCTGCGAGGACGGGACCACGACGTGCTCGATCGCGATCTCCGGCACCTCGAGGGGGCCGGGCACGAGGTACTCCGCGAGATTGGTGGACTGGGGCTGGCCGTCGCCGTCCCAGAGCATCCTCTCGTAGAGCGCGAAGCCGATGCCGTGGGCGGCGCCTCCGGCGACCTGGCCGTCCACGACCAGCGGGTTGACCATCACCCCGCAGTCGTGGGCGACGACGTAGCGGAGAATCCGGACCGCGCCGGTGCCGGCGTCGACCTCGACCTCGGCGACGTGCGCGCCGTTGGAGAACGCGAGCCCGGCGATCGGCACCGAGGCCTGGGCCTCGAGACCGGGGCTCTCGCCCCCGGGAAGCGCGAAGCCGGTGGCGGCGCCGGCCAGCCTCGCGGCGATCTCGCCGAGCCCGACCTCCAGGCCCGGAACGCCGGCGACGCGGACCCGTCCGCCGGCGATCTCGAGATCCTCCGCGTCCGCCTCGAGCAGGCCCGAGGCGACGCGGAGCGCCTTGGCGCGGACCTCGGCCGCGGCGGCGCGCGCCGAGGAGCCCGCGGTCACCGCCTGGCGGCTCGACGCCGCGCCCATGCCGTGGGGAATGCGCGCGGTGTCGCCGATGGCGACGTCGATGTCGGACATCGCGACGCCGAGCGCGCCGGCGACGATCTGGGCGAGCATGGTGCGCGTGCCCTGGCCGATGTCGGCGACGCCGGAGGCGACGCTGACCCGGCCCGACGGACCGACGCGCACGGCCGCGGTCTCGAACGGGCCGCGGCCCGAGCCCTTGAGATAGACCGCGAGCCCGATTCCCGTCCTCCTGCCCTCCGCCGCCGCGGCCGCCCGCCGCTCCGGAAACCCCGCCCACCCCGCGGCGCCGAGGGCGGTCTCGAGGCATTTCGGGAAATCCGCCTCGTCGATCGTGACCGACGGGTCGGCGCGGCTCGCGAGCGGCCGCACGTAGGGCATGTCCCCGGGCCGGATCAGGTTGCGGCGGCGGATCTCGTCGCGGCCGATGCCGAGCGCCGCGGCCGCCCGGTCCATGAGCCTCTCCATCACGAAGCAGCCCTGCGGGTAGCCGGCGCCCCGCACCGGCGTCACCGGGGGCCGGTTGGTCATCACCAGCTTCACGTCGAGGCGGTAGGAGGGCACCTCGTAGGGGCCCGGAACGATGCTGGCGGCGTTCTGCGCGACGTTGACGCCGCGCGCCGTGTAGGCGCCGTGGTCGTGGAGCAGGGAGCCGCGCACGCCGAGGATCCGGCCGTCGGCGTCGACGGCGAGCTCCATGTCCCAGATCTGGTCGCGCTCCTGGGTCGTGGCCGTGAAATGCTCGGCGCGGTCCTCGATCCACTTGACCGGCGCGCCGAGCGCCAGCGCCGCCGCCGCCGCGACCACCTCCTCCGGGTAGAGCACCAGCTTCGGCCCGAAGCCGCCCCCGATGTCGGGCGTGACCACCCGGGTGCCGGTCTCGCTGCGGCCCAGCAGCCCGACGAGCGCGCGATGGGCCGTGTGCGGCATCTGGGTGCCGAGCCACACCGTCAGCACGTCCTCGAGCGGGTCGTGGCGCGCCACCACGCCGCGTCCCTCGAGCGCCATGCCGAGACCCTTGTGCACGTCGAAGCGCCCGGAGACGGTGCGCGCCGCCGCCGCGCACGCGGCTCCGGCGTCGCCGTACTCCATGACGAACGCGGCGACGACGTTGTCGGGCGCGCCCCGGTGCGCGGTCGCGGCGCCGGGCCGGGCGGCGGTCTCGAGATCCGCCGCCACCGGCAGCGGGGAGAAGCCGACGTTCACGAGCGCCGCCGCGTCCTCGGCGACGTAGCGGCTCTCGGCGATCACCGCGGCGACCGGCTCGCCGACGTGGCAGACCTCGGAATCGGCGAGGATCGGGCGGTCCCGGGTCTGGCGGTACTCGCGTCCCGGCATGGCGACGGCGAGGACGCGGGAAGACAGGCGGCCGGCGAGATCCTCCATCGTCAGCACCGCGCGCACGCCCGGGAGGCTCCGCGCCGCGGCGGCGTCGATGCCGTCGATGCGGGCATGCGCGAACGGGCTCCGCACGAAGACGGCGTGGAGCATGCCCGGGAAGCGGATGTCGTCGGCGAACCGGGCGCGGCCGGCGAGCAGCGCCGGATCCTCGAGGCGCCGCACGGGCCGGCCGAACGGGCCGGCGACGGGCGCGGGGGTGGCGGTCACTCGCGGCTCCTCGGTGCGGCCTCGCGGCCGGTCGGCGCCATGATAGCCGTCCGGCGGGCCCATTCGTAGAGGGCCACCGCCGCGCACGCCGAGACGTTCAGGCTCTCCGTCGCGGCGTCGACGGGAATGCGGACCATGAGGTCGCAGGCCTCCCGCGTCAGCCGCCGGAGGCCCCGCCCCTCGGCGCCGAGGACGAGCAGGCAGCGCTCGGGGAGCGCGGCCTCGCCGAGCGCCTCCGGCGCCGCCGCGTCGAGGCCGACCGTCCAGAAGCCGGCGCGGCGCGCCGCCGCGAGCGCGCGGACGAGGTTGGCGGGCCGCGCCACGGGAACCCTCTCGAGGGCGCCGGAGGCGGCCTTGGCGAGCGCGCCGCTCTCCGGCGGCGCGCGCCGGCCGGGGACGATCACGGCGGCGGCGCCGAAGCCGGCGGCGGAACGCAGCACGGCGCCGAGATTGCGGGGGTCGGAGACGCGGTCGAGCGCGACCGCGACGGCGGGGCCGGGCGGGGCGGCGAGCGCGGGGCCGAGCGGCGCGGGGCCGAGCGGCTCGGCGAGCGCGGCGAGACCCTGGTGGACCGCGCCGGGCGGGAGCAGGGCGGCGATCTCGGACGCGGCCGCGGTCTCGGCGCGGACGCCCGGCGGGGCGCCGGCGGAGGCGAGGACGCGGCGGATGCGGCGCCCGGGGTTCGCGAGCGCCGCGGCGGCCGCGTGGCGGCCGTAGATCCAGTACGCGGAGGGCCGGGCCGCGGGCCGGGGGCGCCGCCGCGGACCGGGGGTTTTCACGGAGCCGGAAATCGGGTATTGCATCGCGGGAGGGGCCAGCATACACTGGCGCTCCGGGATGGACAAACCGACCGCCTGCGGCTCGCGGGAAAGGGTTGCGCGCGTTTCCGCTTGACGGGGGCCGGGGGTCTGCTATCATCGCGGGTTCTGACGCGCGATCACCGATCCGGAGGGATGCCCGAGTGGTTAAAGGGGACGGGCTGTAAACCCGTTGGCTCAGCCTACGTTGGTTCGAATCCAACTCCCTCCACCACCGGATGTCGCCGCCGTTCGGCAGCATGGCCGGCACGGCCCGGCGCGACCGGCGACGGGAACGACGACTGCGGGAAAGCTCCGGGGCGGGTGTAGCTCAATGGCAGAGCAGAAGCCTTCCAAGCTTACGACGAGGGTTCGATTCCCTTCACCCGCTCCAACCAGCCCCGACGGGCGGCGCCGCCGCGCCGCCGGGGGAACAGACGGGAACACCGGGGAACACTGAGGATGGCGAAGGCGAGATTCGAGCGGACGAAGCCGCACTGCAACGTGGGGACGATCGGTCACGTGGACCACGGGAAGACGACGCTGACGGCGGCGATCACGAGGATTCTGTCGGAGGGTGGCGGCGCGGAGTACACGGCGTACGACCAGATCGACAAGGCGCCGGAGGAGCGGGCGCGGGGGATCACGATCGCGACGGCGCACGTGGAGTACGAGACCGAGGGTCGTCACTACGCGCACGTGGACTGTCCGGGTCACGCGGACTACGTGAAGAACATGATCACGGGCGCGGCGCAGATGGACGGGGCGATCCTGGTCGTGAGCGCGGCGGACGGTCCGATGCCGCAGACGCGGGAGCACATTCTTCTGGCGCGTCAGGTGGGTGTTCCGGCGATCGTGGTGTACCTGAACAAGGTGGACCAGGTGGACGATCCGGAGCTGGTGGAGCTGGTGGAGCTGGAGGTCCGGGAGCTGCTGAGTTCGTACGAGTTTCCGGGCGAGGACATTCCGGTGGTCCGGGGATCGGCGCTGCAGGCGCTGGAGGGCGGCGACGAGGCGCAGGGCCGGGGTTCGGTGTCGGAGCTGATGGCGGCGGTGGATTCGTACGTTCCGCAGCCGGAGCGTCCGCGGGACCAGGCGTTCCTGATGCCGATCGAGGACGTGTTCTCGATCTCGGGCCGGGGGACGGTGGTGACGGGGCGGATCGAGTGCGGTGTGGTGAACGTGGGCGACGCGGTCGAGATCGTGGGGATCAAGGAGACGTCGTCGACGGTGGTGACGGGAGTGGAGATGTTCCGGAAGCTTCTGGATTCGGGCGAGGCGGGGGACAACGTGGGGTGTCTTCTGCGGGGCGTGGACCGGACGGCGGTGGAGCGCGGGCAGGTTCTCGCGGCGCCGGGGTCGATCCGGCCGCACACGCGGTTCAAGGCGGAGGCCTACGTGCTGACGAAGGACGAGGGGGGCCGGCACACGCCGTTCTTCTCGAACTACCGCCCGCAGTTCTATTTCCGGACCACGGACGTGACGGGGCAGATCGCGCTGCCGGAGGGCACGGAGATGGTGATGCCCGGGGACAACGTGTCGATGGACGTGGACCTGATCGCGCCGATCGCGATGAGCGAGGGGCTGCGCTTCGCGATCCGCGAGGGCGGCCGCACCGTCGGCGCCGGCGTCGTCGCCGACATCGTCGAGTAGGACGGCCGCAGGAGTGTAGCTCAACTGGCAGAGCACCGGTCTCCAAAACCGGGGGTTGGGGGTTCGAATCCCTCCACTCCTGCCATTTCGGGCCCACCGACGGAAGCCGGCGCAGCAGCGCCGGGAAAGGCACTGGATACCCATGGCGAGAACCAATCCCGGCGAGTTCGTCCAGCAGGTCCGGCGCGAGGTGTCGAAGGTCACCTGGCCGACGCGGCGCGAGACGGCGGTGACGACGGTGATGGTCTTCATCTTCGTCACCATCGCGGCCCTGTTCTTCCTCGGGGTCGACCAGGTGCTGTCCGTCGGCGTCAAGGCGATCCTCGGGCTGGGGGGCGCGGCGTGAACGCGCGCTGGTACGTGGTGCAGGCCTATTCGGGCTTCGAGGGCAAGGTGGCGGATTCGATCCGCGAGCAGGCGCGCCAGCGCGGGCTCGACGACGTCATCGAGGAGGTCATGGTGCCGATGGAGGAGGTGGTCCAGATCCGCCGCGGCGCCAAGGTGCGCTCCGAGCGCAAGATCTTCCCGGGCTACGTGCTGGTCCGGATGGAGATGACGGACAAGGCCTGGCACCTGATCAACGACACCCCGAAGGTCTCCGGGTTCGTCGGCGCCAACAACCGCCCGAGCCCGATGTCCGAGGCCGAGGTGCAGAACATCGTCAACCAGGTGCGCGAGGGCATCGAGCGGCCGAAGCCCTCGATCACCTTCGACATCGGCGAGCAGGTGCGCGTCGCCGACGGCCCGTTCACCTCGTTCAACGGCCACGTCGAGGACGTCGACGAGGAGCGCGCGCGCCTCAAGGTCGCGGTCCTGATCTTCGGGCGGCCGACGCCGGTCGAGCTCGAGTACGGACAGGTCGAGAAACTCTGAGGCGCGGGAGCGATGGCGAAGAGAATCGAGGGCTATCTCAAGCTGCAGGTGCCTGCGGGGCAGGCCAACCCGTCGCCGCCGATCGGCCCGGCGCTCGGCCAGGCCGGACTCAACATCATGGAGTTCTGCAAGGCCTTCAACGCCCACACCCAGAACCAGGAGCCCGGAGTCCCGACGCCGACCGTGATCACGGTGTTCGCGGACAAGTCGTTCACGTTCGAGACCAGGACGCCGCCGGCGTCGCACTTCATCAAGAAGGCGGCGCGCGTCGCCAAGGGCGCCGGGGAGCCGGGCGCCCAGGTCGCCGGCGCGGTGACGGTGGCCCAGCTCAGGGAGATCGCCGAGCAGAAGATGGCGGATCTCAACGCCAACGACGTCGACGCGGCGGTGCGCATCCTCTCGGGCTCGGCGCGGTCGATGGGCATCCAGGTGAAGGAGTAGGGCGATGGCCGGCAGGGGAAGGCGCAGGACGGGGATCGGCGCCGCGGTCGACCGCAACCGGTCGCGGCCTCTCGACGAGGCGGTGTCGCTGGTCAAGGAGCACGCGACGGCGAAATTCGACGAGACGGTCGAGCTGTCGATCAATCTCGGAGTCGACCCGCGCCACGCCGACCAGATGGTCCGCGGGGTGGTCTCGCTCCCCAGGGGAACCGGCAAGAACCTCCGGGTCGCCGTCTTCGCGCGCGGCGACAGGGCCGACGAGGCGCGCGCGGCCGGGGCCGACGTGGTGGGCGCGGAGGATCTCGCGGAAACGGTCGGCGGCGGGAGCATCGACTTCGAGCGCTGCATCGCGACCCCGGACATGATGGCGGTGGTCGGCAGGCTCGGAAAGGTGCTGGGCCCGCGCGGGCTGATGCCCAACCCGAAGCTTGGCACGGTGACGCAGGACGTCGGCCAGGCGGTGCGCGACGCCAAGGGCGGGCAGATCGAGTTCCGGGTCGAGAAGAACGGCATCGTCCACGCCGGCGTCGGCAAGGCGAGCTTTCCGGCGGAGGATCTGGCGGACAACGTCTGCGCGCTCGTCGGAGCCGTCAGCAAGGCCAGGCCGAGCGGCGCCAAGGGAACCTTCATCCGCAGGATGGCGCTGTCGTCGACCATGGGCCCCGGCGTCCGCCTCGAGGTCGGGCCGGTGCTGGCGCGGGCGACGCAGGAGCGGTGACCTTGCGGGCGGGCGCGGCGCGGGCCGCGGAAACGGGAACGCGGCGCCGCGTTCCGGAACGGACGGAGACGGTGCGGTGAACCGGAACCAGAAACGGGAGGCCGTCGCCTCGCTGCGCGAGATGCTGTCGGGCGCGACGCTGGTGGTCGTGGTCAGCCAGAGCGGGCTGTCGGTCGCCGATTCGACGCGCCTGCGGCGCCGGATGCGCGAGGCCGGCGCGAACTTCCGGGTGGCCAAGAACAGCCTGGTCCGCCTCGCGCTCGAGGGCACCGGCCTCGCGGCGCTCGCGGGCCTCTTCGCGGGGCCGACGGCGATCGCCTACTCCGAGGATCCGGTGGCGGCGGCGCGCGTGGTCGTCGACTACGCCAGGGAGCACGAGGGGCTGCGGGTTCTCGGCGGCTGCCTCGACGAGAGGGAGGTCGACGCGGCGGCCATCGGCGTGCTCGCCTCGGTGCCGCCGCTCGACGAGCTCAGGGGACGGCTGGCCGGCCTGCTGCGGGCGCCCGCGGGGCGCGTCGCGGCCTGCCTGCAGGCGCCCGGAGGGCAGGTCGCCCGCGCGCTCGGCGCGCGCGCCGCCGGGGACGGGGCGGGCTGAACGCCCGGACCGGCGCGGCGGCGGACACCATCAAGACGTTGAAACGGGAGAACTGGAGAAATGGCGAATCTGGAACAGATCGTTGACGACCTGTCGAACCTGACCGTGCTGGAGGCGGCCGAGCTCTCGAAGATGCTCGAGGAGAAGTGGGGCGTCTCCGCGGCGGCGCCGGTCGCGGTGGCCGCCGACGGCGGCGGGGCCGCGCCCGCGGCGGTCGAGGAGAAGGACGAGTTCGACGTGATCCTGGCCTCGTTCGGCGAGAAGAAGATCAACGTCATCAAGGAGGTTCGCGCCCTCACCGGCCTCGGGCTCAAGGAGGCCAAGGACCTGGTCGAGGGCGCGCCCAAGCCGGTCAAGGAAGGCGTGGGCAAGGACGAGGCCGCGGCCATCAGGGCCAAGCTCGAAGAGGCGGGGGCGACCGTCGAGGTCAAGTGACGCCCGCGGATCGGCGCGCCGCCCGCGGGCGGCGCCCCGGCCAGCAATCCCGCCGGCGCCGCGGCGCCGGAGTCCGAACCAGCCAGGGGTCACGATGACCAACTCGTTCAAGCGGCGCAGGCGTCTGCGCAAGGATTTCGGGACCATCGAATCGGCGGTCTCGATGCCGGACCTGATCGACGTCCAGAAAACGTCGTACGATTCCTTCCTCCAGATCCACGTCCGGCCCGGGGGCCGGACGGACACCGGGCTGCAGGAGGTCTTCAAGTCGGTGTTCCCGATCGAGGACTTCTCGAGGCGCGGGCAGCTGGATTTCGTGAGCTACGAGCTCGAGACGCCGAAATACGACGTCGAGGAATGCCGGCACCGCGGCCTGACCTACGCCGCGCCGCTCCGGGTCACCCTGCGCCTGGTGGTCTTCGACGTCGAGGAGGAGACCGGCGCGCATCCGGTGCGCGACATCAAGGAGCAGGACGTCTACATGGCGGACATGCCCCTGATGACCGCCCAGGGCACGTTCGTCGTCAACGGCACCGAACGGGTGATCGTGTCGCAGATGCACCGTTCCCCCGGCGTCTTCTTCGACCACGACCGCGGCAAGTCGCACCCGTCCGGCATGCTCCTGCACGCGGCGCGCATCATTCCCTACCGCGGCTCGTGGCTCGACTTCGAGTTCGACGCCAAGGACATCGTCCACGTGCGGATCGACCGCAAGCGCAAGCTTCCGGCGACCACGCTGCTCAGGGCCCTCGATTCGGACCGGACCGCCGGGCTGCGCGAGAAGGCCGGCGGCGCCCTCGGCCCCGCCGAGGCCGAGGGCATGGGCAACGAGGAGATTCTCGGCCGCTTCTACGAGAGCGTCGCGCTCGAGCGCGCCGACGGCGGCTGGCGCATGCGGCTCGAGATCGACCCCGTCGCCATGCACGGCGTCACGCTCGCCAACGACCTGGTCGACGCCGGGACCGGCGAGACGGTCGCCAGGGCGGGCGACCGGATGACGCGCAGGGCCTGGGAGAGGATCGCCGCGGACGGGCTGCGGGAGATCCTGCTCCCCGACGGGGAGATCCTGCACTGCGCGCTCGCCGTCGACGTCGTCGACGAGGAGAGCGGGCGCGTCCACGCCGAGGCCGGCGACGAGATCGACGAAGCGGCTCTCGCGCTGTTCGGGGAGCTCGGGATCGACGCCCTGAAGGTGCTCGCGATCGGGCCCGGCTCCGACGGCGCGCAGATCCGCGGCGCCGTCGCGCTCCGCCCCGACGCGGCCGGCGCCCACATCCGGAACACGCTCGCGGCCGACCGCGCGCAGTCGCGCGAGGAGGCCCTGATGGACATCTACCGGGTGATGCGGCCGGGCGAGCCGCCGACGGTCGAGAGCGCGGACGACATGCTGCGGTCGATGTTCTTCGACCCCGAGCGCTACGACCTGTCGGTGGTCGGGCGGGTGAAGATGAACGCCCGCCTCGGCCTCGAGTGCGACGAGGCGGTCCGCGTGCTGCGCCGGGAGGACATCATCGGGGTGCTGCGCACCCTGGTGGCGCTCAAGGACGGCCGCGGCGAGATCGACGACATCGACCATCTCGGCAACCGCCGGGTGCGGTCGGTCGGCGAGCTGATGGAGAACCAGTACCGCGTCGGGCTGCTGCGCATGGTGCGGGCGATCCGCGAGCGCATGGGGTCGGTCGATCTCGAGGCGATGATGCCGCAGGACCTGATCAACGCCAAGCCCGCCGCCTCGGCCGTCCGGGAGTTCTTCGGCTCCTCGCAGCTGTCGCAGTTCATGGACCAGACCAATCCCCTGAGCGAGATCACCCACAAGCGCCGGCTGTCGGCCCTGGGCCCGGGCGGGCTGACCCGCGAGCGCGCCGGCTTCGAGGTGCGCGACGTGCATCCGACCCACTACGGGCGCATCTGCCCGATCGAGACGCCGGAGGGGCCGAACATCGGCCTGATCAACAGCCTCGCGACCTTCGCCGCGGTGAACCGCCACGGGTTCATCGAGACCCCCTACCGGCTGGTGGAGAACGGCCGGGTGACCGACGAGGTCAAGTACCATTCGGCGATCGACGAGGGCAGGTACACCATCGCCCAGGCCAACGCGCCGCTCGACGCGAGGGGCAGGTTCACCGAGGATCTGGTGAGCTGCCGCAAGGGCGGCGAGTTCGTCATGGCGCCGCCGGGGGCGATCGACCTTGCCGACGTCTCGCCGAAGCAGCTGGTTTCGGTGGCGGCGGCGCTCATCCCGTTCCTCGAGAACGACGACGCCAACCGCGCTCTCATGGGCTCGAACATGCAGCGCCAGGCGGTGCCCCTGGTGCGCGCCGAGGCGCCGCTCGTGGGCACCGGCATGGAGGGAACCGTGGCCCGCGGGTCCGGGGCCGCGATCGTGGCCCGGCGGTCGGGGACCGTCGACCAGGTCGACGCCACCCGCATCGTCGTGCGGGCCACCGAGGAGACGTCGCTGTCGGCGCCCGGCGTGGACATCTACAACCTGTCCAAGTTCCAGCGCTCGAACCAGAACACCTGCATCAACCAGCGGCCGCTGGTGACGGTCGGGGACTACGTCGAGGGGCCCGATCCCGACCGGGGGCGGGAGGGCGAGATCATCGCCGACGGTCCGTCGACGGACCGCGGCGAGCTCGCGCTCGGGCGCAACGTGCTCGTCGCGTTCATGCCGTGGAACGGCTACAACTTCGAGGATTCCGTCCTGATCTCCGAGCGCATCGTGCGCGACGACGTCTTCACGTCGATCCACATCGAGGAATTCGAGGTGACGGCGCGCGACACCAAGCTCGGGCAGGAGGAGATCACGCGCGACATCCCCAACGTCGGGGAGGATCTGCTGCGCAACCTCGACGAGGCCGGCATCGTGTACATCGGCGCCGAGGTCGGGGCGGGCGACATCCTGGTCGGCAAGGTCACGCCGAAAGGCGAGAGTCCGATGACCCCGGAGGAGCGGCTGCTGCGCGCCATCTTCGGCGAGAAGGCTTCCGACGTCCGCGACACCTCCCTCAAGCTGCCGCCCGGGGTCTCCGGAACCGTCGTCGAGGTGCGGGTGTTCTCGCGGCGCGGCATCGACAAGGACGAACGCGCCCTCGCGATCGAGCGCGAGGAGATCGAGCGCCTCGCCAAGGACCGCGACGACGAGCTCGGGATCTTCGAGCGCTCGTTCTCGGCCGACCTCGGGGATCTCCTCGTCAACCAGACCGCGGTCTCGGGGCCCCGCCAGATCTCCGGGGGAAGCCGGATCACGCGCGCGCTTCTCGACGGGCTCTCGGGCCGCCAGATGGCGCAGATCACCGTCCGCAACGAGAAGACGATGCGCAAGGTGGAGGAGCTGCGCAGGGAGTTCCAGAGAAACGAGAGGCGGGTGCGCGGCCAGTTCGACGACAAGGTCGAGAAGGTGCAGACCGGCGACGAGCTCGACGCCGGCGTGATGAAGATGGTGAAGGTCTTCGTCGCGGTGAAGCGCAAGCTCCAGCCCGGCGACAAGATGGCCGGCCGCCACGGCAACAAGGGGGTGATCTCCAAGATCGCCGCCATCGAGGACATGCCGTTTCTCGAGGACGGAACGCCGGTCGACATCGTGCTCAACCCGCTCGGCGTGCCCTCGCGCATGAACGTCGGCCAGATCCTCGAGACCCATCTCGGCTGGGCGGCGGCCGGGCTCGGCCGCAAGGTCGGCGAGATGTTCGACGAGGTCACGCGCAGCGGCAACGTGAGGAAGCTGCAGCGCCTGCTCGGCGACGTCTACGCCAGGAAGGGGCTCCGCGACGAGATCTCGGACATGGACCACGAGGAGGTCATCGAGGTCGCCGACGGCCTGCGCCGCGGCGTGCCCATGGCCACCCCGGTCTTCGACGGCGCGCGCGAGGAGGACATCGTGCGCCTGCTCGGCGACGCGGGCCTCGACGAGAGCGGCCAGGTCGCGCTCCGCGACGGCCGCACGGGCGAACGCTTCGCCCGCGACGTCACCGTCGGCTACATCTACATGATGAAGCTGCACCACCTGGTCGACGAGAAGATCCACGCGCGCTCCGTCGGCCCCTACAGCCTGGTCACGCAGCAGCCGCTCGGGGGCAAGGCGCAGTTCGGCGGCCAGCGCTTCGGCGAGATGGAGGTGTGGGCGCTGGAGGCCTACGGCGCCGCGTACACGCTCCAGGAGATGCTCACGGTCAAGTCGGACGACGTCTCGGGGCGATCGAAGGTCTACGAGGCCATCGTGCGCGGCGACGACACCTTCGAGGCGGGCGTTCCGGAATCCTTCAACGTCCTCGTGAAGGAGATGCGCTCGCTGTGCCTCGACGTCGAGCTCAAGCGCCAGCCGCCGGCGGCCGCGCCGCGCGCCGTCGCGGCCCCCTAGCTTCAGGAGACGGTTGATGAACGAACTGATGAACCCGTTCGGCCCCAGCGTCCAGAGCGCCCCCGCCCAGGACTTCGACCGGATCCGCATCTCGATCGCGAGCCCCGAGAAGGTCCGCTCGTGGTCCTTCGGCGAGATCAAGAAGCCGGAGACCATCAACTACCGGACCTTCAAGCCGGAGCGCGACGGGCTGTTCTGCGCCCGCATCTTCGGGCCGGTGAAGGACTACGAGTGCCTGTGCGGCAAGTACAAGCGCATGAAGTACCGCGGCATCATCTGCGAGAAATGCGGCGTCGAGGTGACGCTGTCCAAGGTCCGCCGGGAGCGCATGGGCCACATCGAGCTGGCCGCGCCGGTGGCCCACATCTGGTTCCTCAAGTCGCTGCCGAGCCGCATCTCTCTGCTGCTCGACCTGACGCTCAAGGACGCCGAGCGGGTGCTCTATTTCGAGCAGTACATCGTCACCGAGCCGGGGCTGACGCCGCTCGAGCGGGGCCAGCTCCTGACCGAGGAGAGCCTCGTCGAGCAGCAGAGCGCCTACGGCGAGGACGCGTTCGAGGCGATGATCGGCGCCGAGGCCCTGAAGAAGATGCTGTCCGAGCTCGATCTCGAGGCGGAGCGCGAGAGGCTCAGGACCGAGCTGCAGGAGGCGACGTCCGAGGCCAAGCGCAAGAAGTGCATCAAGCGGCTCAAGCTGGTCGAGGCGTTCATCGACTCGGGGGCCGACCCGCAGTGGATGATCATGGACGTGATCCCGGTGATCCCGCCGGAGCTCCGCCCGCTGGTGCCGCTCGACGGGGGGCGTTTCGCGACCTCGGACCTGAACGACCTGTACCGCCGGGTGATCAACCGCAACAACCGGCTCAAGCGGCTGATCGACCTGCGCGCTCCCGACATCATCGTGCGCAACGAGAAGCGCATGCTGCAGGAGGCGGTGGACGCGCTGTTCGACAACGGCCGGCGGGGGCGCACCATCACCGGCGCCAACAAGCGGCCGCTCAAGTCGCTGTCGGACATGCTCAAGGGCAAGCAGGGGCGCTTCCGGCAGAACCTCCTCGGCAAGCGCGTCGACTATTCCGGGCGCTCGGTGATCGTGGTCGGCCCCGAACTCAAGCTGCACCAGTGCGGGCTCCCCAAGAAGATGGCGCTCGAGCTGTTCAAGCCGTTCATCTACTCGAAGCTCGAGACCCGCGGCCTCGCGCTCACCATCAAGGCGGCCAAGAAGGCCGTCGAGACGGAGCGCCCGGAGGTCTGGGACATTCTCGAGGAGGTGATCCGCGAGCATCCGGTGCTGCTCAACCGCGCGCCGACGCTTCACCGGCTCGGCATCCAGGCCTTCGAGCCGGTTCTGGTGGAGGGCAAGGCGATCCAGCTGCATCCGCTGGTGTGCACGGCCTTCAACGCCGACTTCGACGGCGACCAGATGGCGGTGCACGTGCCGCTCTCGCTCGAGGCGCAGCTCGAGGCGCGGGTGCTGATGATGTCGACCAACAACATCCTGAGCCCGGCCAACGGCAAGCCGATCATCGTGCCGTCCCAGGACATCGTGCTCGGGCTCTACTATCTCAGCTTCGAGCGCGAGGGCGAACCCGGGGAAGGGCGCGCCTTCGCCAGCCCGGGCGAGGTCGAGCAGGCGCTTGCCGAGGGGGCGGTCTCGCTGCACGCCCGCATCCGGGCCCGGATCCCGGCGCTCGGCGAGGCGGGCGGGCGCGTCACGCGGCGCATCGAGACCACCGCCGGCCGGCTCGCGATCATGCGCATCCTGCCGGAGAACCCCAACGTCCCGCTCGACGTCGTGAACAGGCTCATGACCAAGAAGGACGTGCAGGACGTGATCGATCTGGTCTACCGCCACTGCGGCCAGAAGGACACGGTGATCTTCGTCGACCAGATCATGGGGCTGGGCTTCCACTACGCCTGCCGGGCCGGCATCTCCTTCGGCAAGGACGATCTCGTGATTCCGGCGGCCAAGGAGAAGCTCGTCCTCGACACCCAGAACCTGATCAAGGAGTACGAGAGCCAGTATCTCGACGGCCTCATCACCCAGGGCGAGAAGTACAACAAGGTCATCGACGCCTGGTCCCAGTGCGCCGACAGGGTCGCCGACGAGATGATGGCCGGGATCGAGAGCATCGAGGCCGGCAAGCCCATCAACTCGGTCTACATGATGTCGCATTCCGGCGCCCGCGGCTCGGCCGCGCAGATGAAGCAGCTCGCCGGCATGCGCGGGCTGATGGCCAAGCCGTCCGGCGAGATCATCGAGACCCCGATCATCTCCAACTTCAAGGAGGGGCTGACGGTTCTCGAGTACTTCAATTCGGCCCACGGCGCCCGCAAGGGCCTCGCCGACACCGCGCTCAAGACCGCGAACTCCGGCTATCTCACCCGCCGGCTCGTCGATGTCGCCCAGGACTGCACGGTGACCGAGGAAGACTGCGGCACCGGCGAGGGCCTGACCGTGCGCGCGGTGATCGACGGCGGCACCGTGCTCGAGACCCTGGCGGAGAGGGTGCTGGGACGGACCGTCCTCGAGGACGTCGTCGATCCCGAAAGCGGCGACACGGCGCTGGCCAGGGGCGAGCTGATCGACGAGGCCGCCGCCGAGCGCATCGACGCCCTCGGCGTCGAGGCGCTGAAGATCCGCTCGCCGCTGACCTGCGAGACCAAGGGGGGCGTGTGCGCCGCGTGCTACGGGCGCGACCTGGCGCGGGGCACGCCCGTCAACATCGGGGAGGCCGTGGGCATCATCGCGGCGCAGTCGATCGGCGAGCCCGGAACGCAGCTCACCATGCGGACGTTCCATCTCGGCGGCGCCGCGCAGCGCGGCACCGAGAAGTCGAGCATCGAGGCGTTCGCCGACGCCGTCGTCCGGATCCGCAACCGGAACGTGGTGATCGACCGCAAGGGCATGCCGATCGTGATGACGCGCAACGCCGAGGTCGTGTTCGTCGACGAGCAGGAGCGCGAGCGCGGCTCCTACCGCGTGCCCTACGGGGCGCGGCTGCTCAAGGACGACGGCGACGCCGTCAGGCAGGGCGAGAGGATCGCCGAGTGGGATCCGTTCACCCGCCCGATCATCACCGAGAAGGAGGGCGTCGCGAACTTCGTCGATCTCACGGACGGCCAGTCGATGACCGACGTCACCGACGAGGCCACCGGGCTGCCGCACAAGACGGTGATCGACCAGTGGAAGCGCGACCGGAACAGCGAGGAGCTGCGGCCGCGCATCACGCTGCGCGACGACGACGGCGAGGTGATCCGGCTCGAATCGGGCGCCGAGGCGCGCTACTACCTGTCGGCCGGGGCGATCCTGTCGGTCAAGAACAGGCAGAAGGTCCATGCCGGCGACGTGCTGGCGCGCGTTCCTCTCGAGACGTCCACGACCCGGGACATCACGGGCGGCCTGCCGCGCGTCGCCGAGCTGTTCGAGGCGCGCAGGCCGAAGGACGCCTCGATCCTCGCCGAGGCCGGCGGGCGCGTGAGCTTCGGCAAGGACTACAAGAACAAGCGGCGGCTGTTCGTCGAGCTCGAGAACGGGGAGAAGGTGCAGTACCTGCTGCCCAAGGACAAGTGGCCGGCCGTGCAGGAGGGCGACGTCGTCGAGAAGGGCGACCCGCTGGTCGACGGCAGCCGCGTGCCGCACGACATCCTCAGGGTGTTCGGGATTCCCGCGCTCGCCGACTACCTGATCAGCGAGATCCAGGAGGTCTACCGGCTGCAGGGCGTGAAGATCAACGACAAGCACATCGAGGTCATCGCCCGGCAGATGCTGCAGAAGGTCGAGATCACCGACCGCGGCGACACGATCTTCCTCGAGGGCGAGCTCGTCGACCGCGTCGAGTTCGAGAGGGTCAACGGGGAACAGGAGGGGGAGGGTCGCAAGCCCGCGGTCGCGCTGCCGGTCTTCCAGGGCATCACCAAGGCCGCGCTCCAGACCGGCTCCTTCATCTCGGCGGCGTCCTTCCAGGAGACCACCCGGGTTCTCACCGAGGCCGCCGTGGCCGGCAAGACCGACGCGCTCGGAGGACTCAAGGAGAGCATCATCGTCGGCCGCCTGATCCCCGCCGGGACCGGATCGGTGATGCACGGGATGCGCGCGCTCGCGGAGGAGCGCGACCGCGAGATCCGGGAGGCCGAGATCGCGCGCCAGGAACTCGAGGAGGCGGCGCGGCTCGAGGTGCCGTTCGGGGAGGAGGCGCCCCAGGCGGCGGAATGAGGCGGGCGAAACTTTATTTTCGAGGGTGTTGACGGAGCGGCGGATTCCCTGTAGCTTGCCCGCCCTGCGCAACGGCGGGCGGACGGGTCCGCCACCGGCGGCGCGGGACAGCGGATACCCAGACAGCGCGGGCTGTGAGGCGGGGCGGCGTTTCGGGCGGATTTCCGCGCGCGACGGTTCCCGGCTCAGACGCCGCGCAGAAGGAAGGACGGACGGCGTGCCGACGATAAACCAGCTCATTCGCAAGCCGCGCAGGACGAGGCCCGTGCGCAGCAAGGCGGCGGCGATGGAGGAGTGCCCGCAGAAGCGGGGCGTGTGCACGCGCGTGTACACGACCACGCCGAAGAAGCCGAACTCGGCGCTGCGCAAGGTCGCGCGCGTGCGCCTGACCAACGGCTTCGAGGTCACGAGCTACATTCCCGGCGAGGGCCACAATCTCCAGGAGCACTCGGTGGTCATGATCCGGGGCGGCCGCGTCAAGGATCTGCCCGGGGTGCGCTACCACGTCATCCGCGGCACGCTCGACACCCAGGGGGTGTCCGACCGCCGCCAGCGCCGCTCCAAGTACGGCGCCAAGCGGCCGAGATAGGAAGCGAGCCGTGCCCCGCAGACGCGCCGCCGAGAAACGCGAGGTGCTGGCCGACGCCAAGTTCGGCGACGCCGTGGTGACGAAGTTCATCAGCAGCGTCATGCACGACGGCAAGAAGTCGACCGCCGAGCGCATCGTCTACGGGGCCTTCGACACGATCTCGCGCCGTTCGGGCCAGGATCCCCTGCGGGTGTTCCACGCCGCGATCGAGAACGTCAAGCCGACGGTGGAGGTGCGCTCGCGCCGCGTCGGCGGCGCCACCTACCAGGTGCCCGTCGAGGTGCGGCCGAGCCGCCGCCAGGCGCTGGCCATCCGGTGGATCATCTCCGCCGCGCGCCAGCGCCAGGAGAACACCATGGCCGACAGGCTGTGCGCAGAGCTGCGCGACGCGGCCGAGAACCGCGGCAACGCCGTCAAGAAACGCGAAGACACCCATCGGATGGCGGAGGCCAACAAGGCCTTCTCCCATTACCGCTGGTAGACGCCGACGCGCGCCCGGCAGGAACTTCCGTCATGTCCCGCAGCACGCCCGTCGGCCTCTACCGCAACATCGGCATCATGGCGCACATCGACGCCGGCAAGACGACGACGACCGAGCGGATCCTCTACTACACCGGCCGTTCCTACAAGATCGGCGAGGTGCACGAGGGCACCGCGACCATGGACTGGATGGAGCAGGAGCAGGAGCGCGGGATCACGATCACGTCGGCCGCGACCACCTGCGCCTGGGACGGCCACCGCGTCAACATCATCGACACGCCGGGCCACGTGGACTTCACGATCGAGGTCGAGCGCTCGCTGCGGGTGCTCGACGGCGCCGTCGCGGTGTTCGATTCGGTGGCCGGCGTCGAGCCGCAGTCCGAGACCGTGTGGCGCCAGGCCGACAAGTACGGCGTGCCGCGCATCTGCTTCGTCAACAAGATGGACCGCACCGGCGCGGATTTCTTCCGCTGCGTGAGCATGATCGAGGACCGGCTCGGCGCGAACCCGGTGGTGGTGCAGCTTCCGCTCGGCTCCGAGGCCGGCTACCAGGGCGTCATCGACCTGATCGCCATGAAGGCGGTGGTCTGGAAGGACGAGACGCTGGGCGCCGAGTTCGAGATCCGCGACATCCCGGCCGGGCGCGCCGAGGAGGCCGCCGCCTGGCGCGAGAGGCTGGTGGAGGCCGCGGTCGAGTTCGACGAGGCCGCGATGGAGGCCTATGTCGAGGGTGCCGAGCCGTCCGGGGAGACGCTGATCGCCTGCCTCCGCCGCGGCACGTCCGAGAACGCCGTGGTGCCGGTGCTCAACGGCAGCGCCTTCAAGAACAAGGGCGTCCAGCCGCTGCTCGACGCGGTCGTGCGCTACCTGCCCTCGCCGCTCGACGTTCCCGCCATCCGCGGACTCGACGCCGGCGGCAACGAGGTCGCCCGCGCCAGCAGCGACGACGAGCCGTTCTCGGCGCTCGCCTTCAAGATCATGACCGACCCGTTCGTCGGCACCCTGACGTTCGCCCGCATCTATTCCGGCGTGCTGCGCTCGGGCGACGGCATGGTCAACTCGGTGCGGGATTCGCGCGAGCGCGTGGGCCGCATGCTGCTGATGCACGCCAACAGCCGCGAGGACATCCGCGAGGCCCACGCCGGGGACATCGTCGCGCTCGCGGGCCTCAAGAGCGTCGGCACCGGCGACACGCTGTGCGCCGCCGACGGCCGCGTCGTCCTCGAGCGCATGGAGTTCCCGGACCCCGTCATCGAGGTCGCGGTCGAGCCCCGCACCGCGGGCGACCAGGAGAAGATGGCGACCGCGCTGTCGCGCCTCGCCCAGGAGGATCCGTCCTTCCGCGTGAGCACCGACCTGGAGAGCGGGCAGACCGTCATCGGCGGCATGGGCGAACTCCATCTCGAGATCCTGATCGACCGGATGCGGCGCGAGTTCAGGGTCGACGCCGGCGTCGGCGCGCCGCAGGTCGCCTACCGCGAGACCATCTCGCGGCCCGCGGAGATCGACCACATCCACAAGAAGCAGACCGGCGGCGCGGGCCAGTTCGCGCGCGTCAAGATCGCCTTCGAGCCGCTCGAGGCCGGCGGGGGGCTCGAGTTCGAGTCGCGGGTCGTCGGCGGCGCCGTGCCGCGCGAATACGTTCCGGGCGTCGAGAAGGGGCTGCGCGAGGCGGCCGCGACCGGCGTGCTCGCGGGATTCCCGATGACCGGCATCAGGATGGTCCTGGTCGACGGCGACAGCCACGACGTCGATTCGTCGGTCATGGCCTTCGAGATCGCGGCGCGCGCGGCCTTCCGGGAGGGCGCCGGGAGGGCCGGGCCGAAGCTGCTCGAGCCGATCATGCTGGTCGAGGTCGTCACGCCCGAGGAGTACATGGGGGACATCATCGGCGACCTCAACGGCCGGCGCGGCAGCGTGCAGGGCATGGACACCCGCGGCAACGCGCGCGCCATCAGCGCCCGCGTGCCGCTCGCCAACATGTTCGGCTACGTCAACAACCTGCGGTCCATGAGCCAGGGGCGGGCGCAGTTCACGATGCATTTCGACCGCTACGAGCAGGTGCCGCAGGGCGTCGCGGACGAGGTGCGGGCCAGCCTGGCCTGAGCCGGGCGCCGGAACACCGGGGAACACTGAGGATGGCGAAGGCGAGATTCGAGCGGACGAAGCCGCACTGCAACGTGGGGACGATCGGTCACGTGGACCACGGGAAGACGACGCTGACGGCGGCGATCACGAGGATTCTGTCGGAGGGTGGCGGCGCGGAGTACACGGCGTACGACCAGATCGACAAGGCGCCGGAGGAGCGGGCGCGGGGGATCACGATCGCGACGGCGCACGTGGAGTACGAGACCGAGGGTCGCCACTACGCGCACGTGGACTGTCCGGGTCACGCGGACTACGTGAAGAACATGATCACGGGCGCGGCGCAGATGGACGGGGCGATCCTGGTCGTGAGCGCGGCGGACGGTCCGATGCCGCAGACGCGGGAGCACATTCTTCTGGCGCGTCAGGTGGGTGTTCCGGCGATCGTGGTGTACCTGAACAAGGTGGACCAGGTGGACGATCCGGAGCTGGTGGAGCTGGTGGAGCTGGAGGTCCGGGAGCTGCTGAGTTCGTACGAGTTTCCGGGCGAGGACATTCCGGTGGTCCGGGGATCGGCGCTGCAGGCGCTGGAGGGCGGCGACGAGGCGCAGGGCCGGGGTTCGGTGTCGGAGCTGATGGCGGCGGTGGATTCGTACGTTCCGCAGCCGGAGCGTCCGCGGGACCAGGCGTTCCTGATGCCGATCGAGGACGTGTTCTCGATCTCGGGCCGGGGGACGGTGGTGACGGGGCGGATCGAGTGCGGTGTGGTGAACGTGGGCGACGCGGTCGAGATCGTGGGGATCAAGGAGACGTCGTCGACGGTGGTGACGGGAGTGGAGATGTTCCGGAAGCTTCTGGATTCGGGCGAGGCGGGGGACAACGTGGGGTGTCTTCTGCGGGGCGTGGACCGGACGGCGGTGGAGCGCGGGCAGGTTCTCGCGGCGCCGGGGTCGATCCGGCCGCACACGCGGTTCAAGGCGGAGGCCTACGTGCTGACGAAGGACGAGGGGGGCCGGCACACGCCGTTCTTCTCGAACTACCGCCCGCAGTTCTATTTCCGGACCACGGACGTGACGGGGCAGATCGCGCTGCCGGAGGGCACGGAGATGGTGATGCCCGGGGACAACGTGTCGATGGACGTGGACCTGATCGCGCCGATCGCGATGAGCGAGGGGCTGCGCTTCGCGATCCGCGAGGGCGGCCGCACCGTCGGCGCCGGCGTCGTCGCCGACATCGTCGAGTAGGACGCGGGCGAGACCGGACGGGAATCATGGACAGGCAGACGATCAGGATACGGCTCAAGGCCTTCGACCACGGCGCGCTCGACGCGTCGACGGGCGAGATCGTGGACGCCGCCCGGCGGATCGGCGCCGACGTGCGCGGCCCGATTCCCCTGCCGACCAGGATCGAGAAGTTCACGCTCCTGCGCTCGCCGCATGTCGACAAGAAGTCGCGCGAGCAGTTCGAGATCCGCACCCACAAGCGGCTCATCGACATCGTGGACCCGACCCCGCAGACGGTGGACGCGCTGATGAAGCTCGACCTCGCCGCCGGCGTGGACGTCGAGATCAAGCTCTAGGGGGAACGGCATGGCGCGGTCAGGCCTGCTCGCCCGCAAGATCGGCATGACCCGGCTTTTCGCCGAGGACGGCCGCCACGTGCCGGTCACGGTGCTGAAGGTCGAGGAGTGCCGGGTCGTCGACGTCCGCACGCCCGCCCGCGACGGCTACTCGGCGGTCCAGCTCGGCGCCGGCGCGGCCAAGGCGAAGAACACCACGCGGCCGATGCGGGGGCATTTCGCGCGCGCGCGGGTCGAGCCCAGGGCGGTGCTCCGCGAGTTCCGCGTCGACGAGGACGCGATCCTGGAGGTCGGCGACGAGCTGACGGCGGAGCATTTCGTTTCCGGGCAGTTCGTCGACGTCGCCGGGACCTCCATCGGCAAGGGGTTCGCCGGCGGCATGAAACGGCACAATTTCGGCGGTCTCGAGGCGAGCCACGGCGTCTCGGTCAGCCACCGCAGCCACGGTTCCACCGGGAACGCCCAGGATCCCGGCAAGGTGTTCAAGGGCAAGAAGATGGCGGGGCATCTCGGCGCCCGGCGCGCCACCGTCCAGAACCTCGAGGTCGTCCGCACGGACGCCGGCGAGGGCCTGGTCATGGTGCGCGGCAGCGTGCCGGGCCACGACGGCGCGTGGGTCGAGGTGTTCGACGCCCGCAAGCGCCCGCTTCCCGAAGGGGCGCCGTTCCCGGCGGGCCTTCGGGAAGCGGGCGGGGAAAGCGGGGCGCGGGGACGGGAACCCGCCGCCGGGGCCGGCGGAGGCGACGGGACGTGAAGCTCGACGTCGTCACGCTCGACAGCGGCGCCGCCGGCTCGCTGGACCTCGCGGAAGGGGTGTTCGGCGTCGAGGTCCGCCGCGACATCCTGCAGCGCATGGTCAGCTGGCAGCTGGCGCGGCGGCGCGCGGGCACCCACAAGACCAGGAACGTCAGCGAGATCCGGGGCACCACGGCCAAGCCGTGGCGCCAGAAGGGCACGGGCCGGGCCCGGGCCGGCACGTCCCGCGCCGCGCAGTTCCGGGGCGGTTCCACGGTCTTCGGGCCGGTCGTCCGCGACCACGGCCACAGGCTTCCGCGCAAGGTCCGCCGCCAGGCCCTGCGCTGCGCGCTGTCGGACAAGCGGGCCGGAGGCCGGCTCGCCATCCTGGCCGACGCCGCTCTCGAGGTTCCGAAGACGCGGGAACTCGCGGCGCGGCTGGCGAAGCTCGGGTGGACCGACGTGCTGATCGTGACCGGACCGGAAGTCGACGCGAATCTGGCGCGGGCCGCGGCCAACCTTCCGCGGGTCGACGTCCTCCCCCAGCAGGGGGCCAACGTCTACGACATCCTGCGCCGCGACACGCTGGTGCTGACGAAGGGCGC
This sequence comes from Alphaproteobacteria bacterium, assembly GCA_965214975.1. GTDB lineage: Bacteria > Pseudomonadota > Alphaproteobacteria > MPNO01 > UBA830 > JAJEBT01. The sequence goes on along the minus strand of OZ244055.1, from coordinate 1,602,708 downwards.
GGCCGAGTACCTTCAGGAGCGGCTGTCGTGAGCTGGAAACACCATCGTCCGGTGAAGGTCACGCCGATCGCCGCGTGCGACATCATCCTGCGCCCCGTCGTGACCGAGAAGTCGGTGCGGGGATCCGAATGGAACCAGGTGACGTTCCGGGTGCCGCTGCGGGCGACCAAGCCGGCGATCCGCGCCGCCGTGGAGGAACTGTTCAAGGTGAAGGTCAAGGCCGTCAACACGGTGCGCTACAGCGGCAAGACCAAGCGCTTCCGCGGCAGGCTCGGGCGTCAGGCCGCCTTCAAGAAGGCCATCGTCAGCCTCGAGGAGGGGCATTACATCGATGTGGCGGCGGGGGTCTGAGCGATGGCGCTGAAACAGTACAACCCCGTCACCTCCTCGAGCCGGGGGCTGGTGCTGGTGGACCGTTCGGGACTGTGGAAGGGCAAGCCCGTCAAGGCGCTGACCAAGGGCCTCGGCAGGAGCGGCGGCCGCAACAACAAGGGCCGCATCACGTCCCGGCGCCGCGGCGGCGGCCACAAGAGGCTGTACCGGACGGTCGACTTCAAGCGCCGCAAGTTCGACGTGGCCGGAACCGTCGAGCGGCTCGAGTACGACCCCAACCGTTCGGCCTTCATCGCGCTCGTGCGCTACGAGGACGGCGAGCGGGCCTACATCCTCGCCCCGCAGCGGCTCGGTCCGGGCGACGTCGTCATCGCCTCGGAACGCGCGGACATCAGGCCCGGCAACGCGATGCCCATGGAGAACATGCCGGTCGGCACGATCGTGCACAACGTCGAGCTCAAGCCCGGCCGCGGCGGCCAGATGGCGCGTGCCGCGGGCACCTACGTGCAGCTGATCGGCAAGGATTCGGGCCTCGCCCAGCTCAGGCTGTCCTCGGGGGAGCTGCGCGCCGTTCCGGCGGCATGCATGGCGACGGTCGGCGCGGTCTCGAACTCGGACAACCAGAACGTCAATCTCGCCAAGGCCGGCCGCAGGCGCTGGCTCGGCCGGCGGCCGCAGGTTCGCGGCGTGGCGATGAATCCGGTCGACCATCCCCACGGCGGGGGCGAGGGCCGGACCTCGGGCGGACGCCACCCGGTGTCGCCGTGGGGCAAGCCGACGAAGGGCGCGCGGACCCGCCGCAAGAAGGCGTCCGATTCGCTGATCATGCGCCGCCGGCGCAAGAAGAAATAGGAGCGGTCATGGCACGCTCGCTGTGGAAAGGCCCGTTCGTCGACGGCTACCTTCTCGGGAAGGCCGAGAGGGCGCGCGCCTCGGGCCGCAACGACGTCATCAGGATCTGGTCGCGCCGCTCGACGATCCTGCCCCAGTTCGTGGGGCTGACCTTCGGCGTCCACAACGGACAGAAGCACGTTCCGGTGCTGGTCACCGAGAACATGGTGGGCCACAAGTTCGGGGAGTTCGCGCCGACGCGGACCTATTTCGGGCATGCGGGCGACAAGAAGGCGAGAAGGGCCTGAGGATGGGCAAGCCGTCGCGCCCGCGCCGTCTCGGCGACCGCGAAGCGGGAGCTTCGTCGCGGAGGATCCGGGTGAGCGCGCGCAAGCTGAACCTGGTGGCGCGCTCGATCCGCGGACTCCGCGTCGCGAGCGCGCTCAACGAGCTCGGGTACTCGCGCCTGCGCATCGCCGGCACGGTGCGGGCGGTTCTGGAGTCGGCGGTCGCGAACGCCCTGGAGAACCACGATCTCGATGTCGATTCCCTGGTCGTCGCCGAGGCGACGACCGGCCGCGCCGCCGTCCTGAAGCGCGTTCGCGCCCGCGCCCGCGGCCGTATGGGGCGCGTGCACAAGCCGTTGAGCAACCTGACCATCGTGCTGCGCGAAGTCGACGAGGAGGACGCCTAATGGGCCAGAAGGTCAACCCGATCGGGCTTCGACTCGGCATCAACCGGACCTGGGATTCGCGCTGGTACGCGCGAAAGGGGCAGTACGCCGACCTGCTTCACGAGGACATCCGGCTTCGCCGGTTCCTGTGGGAACGGCTTTCGGAAGCCGCCGTCAGCCGGATCGTCATCGAGCGTCCCGCGAAGAAGGCGCGGGTGACCATCCACACCGCGCGGCCGGGCGTGGTGATCGGCAAGAAGGGGGCCGACATCGAGCGGCTCCGCCGCGACGTCGCGGCGATGACCGACAGCGAGATCCATCTCAACATCGTCGAGATCCGCAAGCCCGAGATCGACGCCAGGCTCGCGGCCGAGAACATCGCGCAGCAGCTCGAGCGCCGCGTGGCGTTCCGCCGCGCGATGCGCCGAGCCGTGCAGTCGGCGATGCGGCTCGGCGCCGACGGCATCCGCATCAACTGCTCGGGCCGCCTCGGGGGCGCGGAGATCGCCCGGACCGAATGGTACCGCGAGGGGCGGGTGCCCCTGCACACGCTGCGCGCGGACGTCGACTACGGCACGGCGACCGCGCACACCACCTACGGCACCTGCGGCGTCAAGGTCTGGGTGTTCAAGGGCGAGATCCTCGGGACCGATCCCCTGGCGCAGGACAAGCGCGCCGGCGAAGGCTCCAGGTAGGAGGGGCGGGCGATGCTGGCGCCGAGGAAAACCAAGTTCCGCAAGGCCCACAAGGGCCGGATCAAGGGCAAGGCGAAGGGCGCGACGACGCTGAATTTCGGTTCGTTCGGCCTCAAGGCGGTTTCGGCGGGGCGCGTGACGGCGCGCCAGATCGAGGCCTCGCGGCGCGCGATCACCCGCCACATGAAGCGCTCGGGCCGGGTCTGGATCCGCATCTTCCCCGATGTCCCGGTGTCGCAGAAGCCGGCCGAGGTGCGCCAGGGCAAGGGCAAGGGCACGCCGGAATACTGGGCGGCGCGCGTCAAGGCGGGGCGCATCATGTTCGAGGTCGACGGCGTCGGAGAGGACGTGGCCAGGATCGCGCTCCAGCTCGCCGCCGCCAAGCTGCCGGTGCGGACCCGCGTCGTGATGCGGCTGGCGGGAGGGGGCTGAGACATGACCAAGGCGGCCGATCTGCGCCAGAAGTCGGACGACGAGCTCGCGGAGGAGCTCGCTTCGCTCAAGCGCGAGGGACTGAACCTGAGGTTCCAGGCGGCGTCGGGCCAGCTCGAGGCGACGAGCCGCGTCCGCGAGGTGCGCCGCGGCATCGCGCGCATCCGCACCATCGTCAACGAGCGCGCCGCGGACGCGCGGGGAGCGCGGGAAGAACGGGAAGAATAGGATGCCGAAACGGGAACTTCAGGGAACGGTGGTGTCGGACCGCCCGGACAAGACGGTCATCGTGCGCGTCGACCGCCAGGTCCGCCACCCGCTCTACAAGAAGATCATCCGCCGCTCCAAGAGGTTCGCCGCGCACGACCCGGAGAACCGGGCCAGGACGGGCGACCGCGTGACCATCCGCGAATGCAGGCCGATCTCGAAGACGAAGACCTGGGAGCTGGTGTCCGGCGCCGGCGAGGGGGAGAGCGATGATCATTCCGGAGAGTAATCTGGACGTCGCCGACAACTCCGGGGCGCGCCGGGTGCAGTGCATCCGCGTTCTAGGGGGGTCCAGACGACGCTGGGCGACCGTCGGCGACGTGATCATCGTCTCGGTCAAGGGCGCGATTCCCCGGGGACGGGTCAGGAAGGGCGACGTGCACCGCGCGGTCGTCGTGCGCACCGCCAAGGAGGTCTACCGCGACGACGGGACGGCGATCCGTTTCGACCGCAACGCCGCGGTGCTTCTCAACAACGCCGACGAACCGGTCGGAACCCGCATCTTCGGACCGGTCACGCGGGAGCTCCGGGCCAAGCGCTACATGAAGATCGTCTCGCTGGCTCCCGAGGTTCTCTGAGGCGACGGGGAAGGATCATGGCCGCACGCATCAGGAAGGGGGACGAGGTCGTCGTGATCTCCGGCCGCGACAAGGGGCGGAAGGGCACCGTCCTCAAGGTCATGCGCGGCGAGGGGCGCGCCCTGGTCGCGGGCGTTCACGTGGCCGTCCGCCACCAGCGCCAGACCCAGGCGCAGGCCGGGGGCAAGGTGCGCAAGGAGACGCCCATCCACCTGTCGAACCTCGCGCTGGCGGACCCCGGGGACGGCAAGGCGACGCGCGTCGGCTTCCGGACCCTCGAGGACGGCCGCAAGGTGCGCTTCGCCAAGCGCTCCGGCGAAGTGATCGACTGAGGCAGAACGATGGTTCCGCGCCTGCAGGAAATCTACCGGGGCTCGCTTCGCGATTCGCTCCGCGAGCAGTTCGGCTACGCCAACCCGATGGAGGTGCCGCGCCTGGACAAGGTGGTGCTGAACATGGGCGTCGGCGAGGCCGTCGCCGACGCCAAGAAAATCGAGAACGCGGCCAGGGACATGACGGCGATCGCCGGCCAGAAACCGGTCGTGATCCGCGCCCGCCGGTCGGTGGCCGCGTTCAAGCTGCGCGAGGGCATGCCCGTCGGGCTGAAGGTGACGCTGCGGCGCCGGCGGATGTACGAGTTCGTCGACCGGCTGGTCAACATAGCGTTGCCGCGCGTGCGGGACTTCCGGGGGCTGTCGCCGAAAAGCTTCGACGGCCGCGGCAACTACGCGCTCGGCATCCGCGAGCAGATCGTGTTCCCGGAAATCGACTACGATTCGGTCGACGAGTTCCGGGGTCTGGACGTCATCGTGTGCACGACGGCACGCGACGACGCGCAGGCGCGGGCCCTGCTCGGGGGGCTCGATTTCCCGTTCACGAGCTGAGGGAGTCTCATGGCCAAGAAGAGCGTCATCGAACGCAACCGCAAGCGGCGGAGGCTGGCGCGGAAATACGCTGGCAGGCGGGCGCGCCTGAAGGCGATCGCCGAGGACCGCTCGCTGCCCATGGAGGAGCGTTTCCAGGCGAGGCTCAAGCTCTCCGAACTGCCGCGCAATTCCTCGGCGGTGCGCGTGGGCAGCCGCTGCGAGGTCACCGGCCGGCCGCGCGGAACCTACCGCAAGTTCCGCATGTCGCGTATCACCCTGAGGGAGCTCGCGTCGCTCGGGCGCATTCCCGGAATGGTCAAGTCCAGCTGGTAGGAGGGGCGACGATGAGCATGACGGATCCCATCGGCGACCTGCTGACGCGAATCCGGAACGGACAGCGCGCGAGAAAGGCCGCCGTGACCTGTCCCGGGTCGCGGATGCGCGCCAGGGTTCTCGACGTCCTCGAGCGCGAAGGCTACATCCGCGGCTACGAGGTCGAGGAGAGCGGGTTCCCGCAGATCCGGATCGAGCTGAAGTACCACGACGGCGCGCCGGTCATCCGGCACATCCGGCGGGTTTCCAAGCCCGGCCGCCGGGTCTACTCGAAGATCAAGGATCTGCCGCGCATCTACAACGGCCTCGGGATATCGATCCTGTCGACGCCGAACGGCGTCATGTCCGACAGCGAGGCCCGCGCCGCGCGCGTCGGCGGCGAAGTCATCTGCGAGGTCTTCTAGGAGGTTCCATGTCGCGCGTTGGCCAGGCACCGGTGCCGATTCCCGAGGGCGTGGACGTCCGGCTCGGGAACGGCAGACTGACCGTCAAGGGCAGGCTGGGCGAGCTGTCGATGGATCTCGACGGCAGCGTCGAGGTCGCCAGCGAGGACGGCGCCCTTCGCGTCCGTCCGAGGGGCTCCTCCAAGCGCGTCCGCGCCATGTGGGGCACGACGCGCAGCCTCGTGAACAATCTCGTCGTCGGCGTTTCCGAGGGCTTCGAGAGGAAACTGGAGATCTCGGGCGTCGGCTACCGCGCCCAGATGCAGGGCGAGGAGCTCGTGCTGCAGCTCGGTTTCAGCCACGAGATCCGCTATCCGGTGCCGGAGGGGATCACGGTCCGGACGCCGAGCCAGACCGAGATCACGGTGTCGGGCATCAGCCGCCAGAAGATCGGGCAGGTGGCCGCCGAGATCCGGGGCTTCCGCAAGCCGGAGCCCTACAAGGGCAAGGGCGTCCGCTATCTCGGCGAGTACGTGATGCGCAAGGAAGGCAAGAAGAAATAGCCATGAAACGCCAACTGAGACAGCGTCGCCGCGGCCGCGTGCGCCGTCGCGTCCGGAAGCGGGCGGGCGCCCGCCCGCGCCTGTCGGTGTTCCGCTCCAACAGGCACATCTACGCGCAGGTCATCGACGACGCGCGGGGAGAGACCCTGGCGGCGGCGTCGACCCTCGAGAAGGACGCCGCGAGCGGGTGCGACCGCGCGGCGGCGGCGGAGATCGGCAGGCTGGTGGCCGAGCGGGCCGGACGGAAGGGCGTCCGGCAGGTCGTGTTCGACCGGGGAAGCTACCTCTATCACGGCCGGGTCCGGGCGCTGGCCGAGGCGGCCCGCGACGCCGGGCTGGTTTTCTAGGAGACGGGATGATGGCGCGCAATCCGCGACGGGGCCGCGACCGCGGCCGCGACCAGGGAGAGGAACGGAGCGATCTCGTCGACCGCCTGGTGAGCATCAACCGCGTCGCCAAGGTGGTCAAGGGTGGACGGCGGTTCGGCTTCGCCGCGCTGGTCGTCGTCGGCGACCAGAAGGGGCGGGTCGGCTACGGCGTCGGCAAGGCGCGCGAGGTTCCCGAGGCCATCCGCAAGGGGACCGAGAAAGCCAAGCGCAACATCATGCGGGTGCCGCTTCGCGAAGGGCGGGCGCTGCATCACGACGTGCGCGGCTCCTACGGCGCCGGCAAGGTGGTGCTCCGCGCCGCGCCTCCGGGAACGGGCATCATCGCCGGCGGGCCGATGCGGGCCGTTTTCGAGAGCCTCGGCGTGAAGGACGTCGTGGCGAAGTCGCTCGGAACCCAGAACCCTCACAACATGGTCAAGGCGACCTTCCAGGCGCTGCGCTCGATCGAGTCGCCGCGGACCGTGGCCGCCCGGCGCAACCGCAAGATCTCCGACATCTGGGCGCAGCGCGACAGCGAACCGGCGGCTTCGTAGGACGATGGCGGAAAAAGGGACAGGCTCCGGGAAGAGGACCGTCAAGGTCACCCAGATCCGCAGCGCCATCGGGCGTCCGGGAGACCAGCGCGCGACCCTGGTCGGGCTCGGGCTGAACCGTCTCCACCGCACCCGGGAACTCGAGGACACGCCGGCGGTGCGCGGCATGATCGAGAAGGTCCGGCATCTCGTGCGGACGGACGACGCTTCCCCGGGAGAACGGTCATGAAGCTCAACGAACTGTCCGGCAGGCCCGGAGCCCGCACGCCGCGCAAGCGGGTGGGCCGGGGCATCGGCTCGGGCACCGGAAAGACCGCGTCGCGCGGGCACAAGGGGCAGAAGTCGCGGAGCGGGGTGTCGCTTCTCGGCTTCGAGGGCGGACAGATGCCGCTCCATCGCCGGCTTCCGAAATCCGGCTTCACGAACATCTTCCGCAAGCGCTACCGGGTCGTCAACGTGGGCCGGCTCCAGCAGGCGATCGACGCCGGCCGGATCGACGCCGGCAAGCCGGTCGACGCGGGCGTTCTGGTCGGGGCCGGCGTCATCAAGTCCCCGCGCGACGGCGTGCGCCTGCTCGGCGGCGGCGAGATCGTCGCGGCCGTCGCGATCGAGGTCGCGGGCGCCTCGAAAAGCGCCGTCGCGGCCGTCGAGAAGGCCGGCGGCACGGTCACCGTGGCGGCGCCGGCGGCCGCCGGGGCGGCAGGCGCCGAGGACGAAGGCTGACGCATGGCATCGGCGGCCGAACAGCTGGCCTCGCAGATCAGCTTCTCCAACCTTGCGAAGGCGACCGAACTCAAGAAGCGCATCTGGTTCACGCTCGGCGCGCTGATCATCTACCGCCTGGGCACCTGGATCCCGATCCCGGGCATCGACCCCGGCATCCTCGAGGACATCTTCCGCCAGCAGGCCGGCGGCATCCTCGGCATGTTCGACATGTTCGCCGGCGGCGCTTTCGGGCGCATGACGATCTTCGCGCTCAACATCATGCCCTACATCTCGGCGGCGATCATCATGCAGCTCCTGCAGGCGATCCATCCGCACTTCGAGGCCCTCAAGAAGGAGGGGGAGGTCGGGCGCAAGAAACTCAACCAGTACACCCGCTACGGAACCGTGCTTCTCGCCGCGCTCCAGGCCTACGGAATCGCCGTCGGCCTCGAGGGCACCACCGGACAGCAGGGCTCCGCCGTCATCGATCCGGGAGCGTTCTTCCGCGCGACCACGGTGATCACCCTGGTCGGCGGCACCATCTTCCTGATGTGGCTCGGCGAGCAGATCACGGCCCGCGGGGTCGGCAACGGCATCTCGCTGATCATCTTCGCCGGCATCGTCGCCAACCTGCCGGCCGCGCTTGCCGGAACCCTCGAGCTCGGACGCACCGGCGCGCTTTCGGCCGCGGTGATCCTGTTCCTCCTGTTGCTCGCGGTCGCGGTGGTGACGTTCATCGTGTTCGTCGAGCGGGCGCAGCGCCGCATCGTCGTGCAGTATCCCAAGCGCCAGCAGGGCAACCGGATGTTCGGCGGCGAGAGCAGCCACATCCCGCTCAAGGTCAACACCGCCGGCGTCATCCCGCCGATCTTCGCGAGTTCGCTCCTTCTCCTGCCGATCACGGTCGCCAGCTTCTCCGCGAGCACCGGCCCCGACTGGCTCGGCGCGGTGACCGCCTTTCTCGGCCGCGGCCAGGCGGGCTACCTGCTGATCTACGCGGCGCTGATCGTGTTCTTCGCCTTCTTCTACACCTCGGTGGTCTTCAATCCGACGGAAACCGCGGACAACCTGCGCAAGCACGGCGGATTCATTCCCGGAATCCGGCCCGGCCGGAACACGGCGGAATATCTCGACCACGTGCTGACCCGGCTGACCGTGGTCGGCGCGGCCTATCTGACGGCGATCAGCATTCTTCCGGAGATCCTGATCTCCGAATACGCGGTGCCGTTCTACTTCGGCGGGACCAGCCTGCTGATCGTGGTCACCGTGACCATCGACACCGTGGCGCAGGTGCAGTCGCACCTGATCGCGCACCAGTACGAGGGGCTGGTGCGGAAATCGCGGCTCAGGGGCCGGCGGCGATGAACCTGATCCTGCTGGGCCCTCCGGGCGCCGGAAAGGGGACGCAGGCGGAGACGCTCCGGGAGAGGCGCGGCCTCGCCTGGCTCTCGACCGGCGACATGCTGCGGAGCGCGGTCGCCTCGGGAAGCGAGCTCGGGCTCAAGGCGAAGGCGGTGATGGAGCGGGGCGATCTGGTTTCGGACGACATCATGCTCGGGATGATCGCCGAACGCGTCGCGGAGCCCGATTGCGCGCAGGGCTTCGTCCTCGACGGCTTCCCCCGGACCACGGTGCAGGCGGAGGGACTCGACCGGATGCTCGAGGCCGCGGGCCGGCGCATCGACTGCGTCGTCGAGATGCAGGTGGACGACGACGCGCTGGTCGAGCGCGTCTCGGGGCGTTTCAGCTGCGCGACGTGCGGCGCCGGCTACCACGACCGGTTCCGCAGGCCGGCGAAGGAAGGCGTCTGCGACATCTGCGGCGGCACCGAGTTCACGCGCCGCGACGACGACAGGGCGGAGACGGTGAAAACCCGTCTCGCGGCCTATCACGAGCGGACGGCGCCGCTTCTGCCCTACTACCGCGAACGCGGCGTTCTCGCCGCCGTGAACGGCATGGCGGCGATCGACGAGGTCGGGCGCGCGATCGACGAAGCGGTGCGGAAGGCTTGACGGGAAGCGCCGGGGATGGCACACTGCAACGGGCTTTCCGATGCCCCTTTCTGACGAAACCTGATACCGGGAGACAGCCTCGTGGCGCGCATATCCGGCGTGAACCTGCCCAACAAGCCGGTGGAGATCGCTCTCACCTACATCTACGGCATCGGCCGGTCCACCGCGATCGCGGTGTGCGAGCGCGCGAACGTGCCCCGCCAGATCCGCGCCAACGATCTGGGGGACGCCGAGCTCTCCCGCATCCGCGAGGCCATCGACTCCGGCTGGGTCGTCGAGGGCGACCTGCGCCGCGAAACGGCGATGAACATCAAGCGCCTGATGGATCTCGGCTGCTACCGCGGCCTGCGCCACCGCCGCGGCCTGCCGGTGCGGGGACAGCGCACCCACACCAACGCGCGCACCCGCAAGGGCCGCGCGCGCCCGATCGCCGGCAAGAAGTAGGGCGGAGAGACATGGCGAGACAGACCCAGGCCCGCGTCCGCCGGCGCGAGCGCAAGAACATCAGCGCGGGCATCGCCCACGTGAGCGCGACCTTCAACAACACCATGATCACCATCGCGGACGTCCAGGGCAACGTGATCGCGTGGTCGTCGGCGGGGTCGCAGGGGTTCAAGGGCTCCCGCAAGTCGACGCCCTACGCCGCCCAGATGGCGGGGGAGGAGGCGGGCCGGAAGGCGCAGGAGCACGGGATGAAGACCCTGGAGGTCGAGGTCAAGGGGCCCGGCTCCGGACGGGAATCCGCCCTGCGCGCCCTTCAGGCGATCGGCTTCACCATCACCGCGATCCGCGACGTGACCCCGATTCCGCACAACGGCTGCCGGCCGAGGAAGCGGCGCCGCGTCTGAGGGCGCCGCCCGCCGCGGCGCGGCCGCGGATCCCCACCGCGAAAGGAAATCGCATGACGGCCATCACCGCCAACCTGCAGGATCTCATCACGCCCTCCGGCCTCAGCATCCAGGTCGGGGAGGACTCCGCCCGTGTCGCGTCCGTGGTCGCGGAACCGCTCGAGCGCGGCTTCGGCATGACGCTCGGCAACGCGTTGCGCCGCGTTCTTCTGTCGTCGCTGCGCGGCGCCGCGGTCACCGCGGTGCAGATCGACGGCGTGCTGCACGAGTTTTCCTCGATTCCCGGAGTCCGCGAGGACGTGACCGACATCGTCCTCAACATCAAGTCGCTCGCGATCAGGATGGGCGGCGAGGGGCCGAAGCGGATCAGGCTCACGGCCGAGGGCCCCGGCGAGATCACGGCGGGCATGATCGAGACCACCACCGACATCGCCATCATCGATCCGGACACGGTGATCTGCACGCTCGACCGCGGGGCCAGGATCTCGATGGAGATGACGGTCGACACCGGCAAGGGCTACGTGCCGGCGGCCGAGAACCGCGAGGAAGGGAAGTCGATCGGCGAGGTGCCGGTGGACGCGATCTTCAGCCCGGTGCGCCGGGTGGCCTACCGCGTCGAGAACGCCCGGGTCGGCCAGCGGACCGACTACGACCGCCTGCTCATGGACATCGAGACCGACGGCACGGTCACGCCGGAGGACGCGGTCGCGCAGGCCGCGCACATCCTGCAGCAGCAGCTGGCGACGTTCGTCAATTTCGAGGAGTCGGCGGCCGCCGAGGAGAGCGCGGAGAGCAGGCTGAGGAACGTCCAGGAGAAACTGTACCGCAAGATCGACGAGCTCGAGCTGTCGGTGCGTTCCGCGAACTGCCTGAAGAACGACAACATCGTCTATGTCGGGGATCTGGTGCTGAAGACCGAGCAGGACATGATGCGCACGCCGAATTTCGGGCGGAAGTCCCTCAACGAGATCAAGGAAACGCTCGAGAACATGGGGCTTCGTCTCGACATGGGCGAGGAAGTGGAATGGCCGCCCGAGAGCCTGCGGGATCCCGGCTCCGCCGAGACCTACTGAGCGGCGGGCGGCAGGAGAGGAACGGACGATGCGCCATCGCATGAGCGGCCGGAAGCTCAACCGCACGAGCGCCCATCGCAAGGCGATGTTCGCCAACATGGCGGCGGCGCTGATCAAGCACGAGCAGATCCGCACCACCCTGCCCAAGGCGAAGGAGCTGCGCTCCGTGGTCGAGCGCCTCGTCACGCTCGGCAAGCGCGGCGGGCTGCATGCCCGTCGCCAGGCCCTTGCCCGCCTGCACAACGACGCGCGGATCGCGGACAAGCTGTTCACGGTCCTCGCCGAACGCTACCGCGACCGCCCCGGGGGCTACACGCGGGTTCTCAAGGCGGGTTTCAGGTACGGGGACAGCGCGCCGATGGCGATCATCGAGCTCGTGGACCGCGACGAGGAGGCCAAGGGCCGGGATTCGGGACCGGTCCGCGAGCGGGAACAGGGCGAGGAAGACATCGCCGCGTAATCGAGCCGGACGCATGCGCGCAGCCTGGTCGCATCGAACGGGATCGCGGCGGCGTGGCGCGGCCCGCGCCCTGGCCTGCGCGCTGGCTCTCGGCGTCCTCGTTCCGGGCGCTCTCGCCGAAAGCCGCGTTCCGGCGTCGCGGAACGAGATCGCGCTGTCCTTCGCCCCTCTCGTCAAGTCCGTCGCCCCCGCCGTCGTCAACATCTACGCGACCCGTCTCGTCAAGCGCGCGGGCACGTTGTTCGACGACCCGTTCTTCCGGCGCTTTTTCGGGAACGCGCTGCCGTTCTCCGGCCGTCCGCGCTCCCGGGTCCACAACTCCCTGGGCTCCGGCGTCATCGTCCGCCCCGACGGCCTGATCGTCACCAACCATCATGTCGTCAGGGACGCCGACGAGATCCGGGTCGTGCTCGCGGACCGCCGGGAATTCAAGGCGGAGGTGGCGGTGCGCGACGAGCGCACCGACCTCGCGGTCCTGCGGATAGACGCCGACCGGCTGCCCCATCTCGGGCTCAGGGATTCGGACACGCTCGAGGTCGGCGATCTCGTGCTGGCGATCGGCAATCCGTTCGGGGTCGGCCAGACGGTCACGAGCGGCATCGTCTCGGCGCTCGCGCGCAGCGCCGCGAGCGTGTCGGACTACAGCTTCTTCATCCAGACCGATGCCGCCATCAATCCCGGGAATTCCGGCGGCGCCCTGGTCACGGGCGACGGCCGCCTCGCCGGCATCAACACGGCGATCTACACGCGGACGGGCGCCTCCAACGGAATCGGTTTCGCGATCCCGTCGGACATGGTGGCCACCGTGATCGCGGCCGCGGACAGGGGCGGCAGGATCGTGCGGCCGTGGCTGGGAGCGCGCGTCCAGGGAATCGACGCGGAACTGGCCCGCGGGATCGGGCTTTCCAGGGCGGGCGGAGCGATGATCGCCAGGGTTCACGAGGGCGGGGCCGCGGCCGGAGCCGGCCTTCGCGTCGGCGACGTCGTGCTGTCGATCGACGGCAGGGAGGTCGCGGACGGTCACGCGCTGAGATTCCGCATCGGGACGCTCGGCGTCGGCAAGGTCGCCCGTCTGGAACTGTGGCGCCGGGGCGACCGCCGGACGGTTCCGGTCCCGCTCCTCGCGCCGCCCGAGGATCCTCCGCGCGACGCGACGCGAATCGGGGGCAGAAACCCGTTCGCCGGCGCCAGGGTCGCCAACCTGTCCCCGGCGCTGGCGCTGGAACTCTCGCGCGATCCCTTCGAGACGGGGGTCGTCGTCCTCGACGTGGGCCGCGCGTCCGCGGCGGGCTGGATCGAGCTCAAGCCGGGCGACGTCGTCGTCGCGGTCAACGGCGCCCGGATCCGGGACGTCGGCCATCTCGCCGAGGCCGTCGGGCGCCGGGCCGGGGAATGGCGGCTGACTCTCAGGCGCGACGGACGGATGCTGACGCTCGTGGTCGGGGGCTGATCCGTTGGAGACCGGAAGCCTGTTCGGGGACGCGGTGCCGCGGCCGCTCGCCGACCGCCTCCGGCCGTCGCGGCTCGACGAGGTGCTCGGCCAGGACCATCTTCTGGCGCCGGACGCCCCCGTCGGCCGCATGGCGTCGACCGGCCGGATCCTGTCGACCGTGCTCTGGGGTCCGCCGGGGTCCGGCAAGACGACTCTCGCGAGGCTGCTCGCCGACCTCAGCGACATGCATTTCGAGCCTCTCTCGGCCGTGTTCTCCGGCGTCTCCGACCTGCGCAAGATCTTCGGGGCCGCCCGCGAACGCCGCGGGGGCGGCCGGGGAACGCTCCTGTTCGTCGACGAGATCCACCGCTTCAACCGGGCGCAGCAGGACAGCTTCCTGCCCAACGTCGAGGACGGAACGGTGACGCTCGTCGGGGCCACGACCGAGAACCCCTCTTTCGAGCTCAACGGCGCGCTCCTGTCGCGGTGTCAGGTTCTGGTTCTGCGCCGCCTCGACGACGCGGCGCTGGAGGCCCTGCTGGAGCGGGCCGAACGGGAGCTCGGGCGCAGGCTGCCGCTGACGGGAGCGGCCCGCGAGGCGCTTCGCGCCATGGCCGACGGGGACGGACGCTATCTTCTGAACCTGGTCGAGGAACTGTCGTCGCTCGACGGGGACGACTCTCTCGATCCGGCGCGGCTCGCCGTGCACGTGCAGAAGCGCCTGCCGCTCTACGACAAGGCGCAGGAGTCCCACTACAACCTGATCAGCGCGCTTCACAAGTCGCTGAGAAGCTCCGATCCCGACGCGGCGCTGTACTGGCTCGCGCGCATGCTGGCGGGCGGCGAGGATCCCCGCTACCTCGCCAGGCGCCTGACGCGGTTCGCTTCGGAAGACGTGGGACTGGCCGATCCGGACGCGCTCGGCCAGGCGGTCTGGGCGTGGGAGACCTACGAACGCCTGGGCTCGCCGGAAGGGGAGCTGGCGCTCGCCCAGTGCGTCGTCTACCTGGCCACCGCGCCGAAGTCGAACTCCGTGTACCGGGCGATGGGGAGGGCCGCGAAGACGGCGGCCGAGACCGGATCCGAACCTCCGCCGCTCCACATCCTGAACGCGCCGACGCGCCTGATGAAGGATCTCGGCTACGGCCGGGGCTACGTCTACGACCACGACGCGCCGGAGGGCGTGTCGGGCCAGAACTGCTTTCCCGACGCGGTGGAACCCGTGGTCTTCTACGAGCCGGGCGGACGGGGCCGGGAGGCCGAGATCGCCAGGCGCCTGGAGAGCTGGCGGAACCTGCGCCGACGCCGCGGCGGGGAGAGGAAGACGTGAGCACGGTCGTCGCGATCGCCCTGGGCGGCGCGGCGGGCGCCGTCGGGCGCCATCTCGTCGGCTCCGCCGCCGCCCACGTGGTCGGCGGCTCCTATCCCTGGGGAACGTTCGCGGTCAATGCCGTCGGCTCGTTCGCGCTCGGCGCGCTTGCGGGGCTGATGGCGCTGGCCTGGAATCCCTCGCCCGAGATGCGGGCCTTTCTCACCGTCGGCCTTCTCGGCGGGTTCACGACGTTCTCGGCGTTTTCCCTCGACGCGGTTCTCCTGGCCGAACGGGGCCGTTCCGACCTCGCGGCGGCGTACGTCGTTTCCACCGTCGTCGTTTCCGTCGGCGGGCTGTTCGCGGGCCTCCGCCTGGCGCGGCTTGCGCTGTGACATGGGCGGCGTCGTCCATCACGACGTCGAGCCGGGCGAGGCGGACATCCGGCTCGACCGCTGGTTCGCCCGCAGATACCCGGCGCTGGGCCACGGTCGTCTGGAAAGGCTGTTGCGCACCGGCCAGATCCGCGTCGACGGGCGCCGGGCCCGTTCGGGCACGCGGCTGTCTCCGGGCCAGACCGTGCGCGTGCCGCCGCTCGACGACGCCTCCGGCCCGCGCCGCGGGGCGCGGCGGCGGGGCGTCTCCCCGGAAAACCGCGAGTGGATCCGCTCGCTCGTGATCCGGAGCGACGACGACGTCATCGTGCTGAACAAGCCTTCGGGACTCGCCGTCCAGGGCGGAAGCGGAACCGCGGTCCATGTCGACGGCCTGCTCGAGGCGCTGGGCGAGGGGGAACGCCCCCGTCTCGTGCATCGTCTCGACCGGGACACCGGCGGCGTGCTGCTCGTGGCCCGCCACGCCTCGGCGGCGGCCGCCCTCGCCCGGTCCTTCCGGCGCCGGGAGGTCCGGAAGACCTACTGGGCGCTGGTGGCCGGGGTTCCGCGGCCGCGATCCGGAATCGTCGACCGGCCTCTCGCCAGGACGTCCGGCCGCGACGGGCGCGAGCGGATGGCGGTGCGGGACGGGACGGGCAAGTCGGCGGTCACGGGATACCGCGTCCTTCAAGCCGCCGGTCGGCGCGTGGCCTGGCTCGAGCTCGATCCGCGCACCGGGAGAACCCATCAGCTGCGGGTGCATTGCGCGGAGATGGGAACGCCGATCCTGGGGGACCGCAAATACGGTTCCGGCGGGCTGCCGGGCCTTGCGCGCGACCGGGCGCTCCACCTTCACGCGCGGGCGATCGAGGTCGCCCATCCCTCTGGGGGCGTGCTGCGCGCCGAGGCGCCGCTCGGTCGGGAACTCGCGGAAAGCTGGAAGCTCTTCGGCTTCGAACCGGGGGCCGCATGACCGGAGGCAAGGGGCTGGTCGCCTTCGATCTCGACGGCACGCTTCTCGACAGCATCCCGTCGCTCGTCGCCGGGGTCGCCGCTTGCTGGGAGGCGCTGGGCTTTCCGGAGATCGAACCGGACAGGATCAGGCGGATCATCGGGCTGCCGTGGGAACGCGGAGTCGAGATTCTCATGCCGGGTGCCGGAAAACGCGAGGTCGAGATGGTCCGGCGGTACCAGGCGGAGATCGGGCGCGGCGAGCGTCCGAGACCGCCGCGGCCTCCGGAACGCCTGTTTTCCGGTGCGCCGGAGCTTCTGGACGGTCTCGAGGCGGAAGGCTACCGGCTCGCCCTCGTCACCAGCCGGTCGGGCCGGCGCATCGGCGAGATCCTCGCGCGGGCCGGTCTCGACGGACGTTTCGTTTCTGTCCAGACCGCGGATCTGGGTCCGGGAAAGCCCGATCCGTTCCCGCTCCGCCGGGCGATGCGCGACGCCGGAACCGGGAGGGCCGACACCGTCATGATCGGCGACACGGTCTACGACATCGAGACCGCTCTCAACGCCGGCGCCGGGGCCGTCGGCGTGACCTGGGGCGTTCACGCCGCCGGCGAGCTGCGGGCCGCCGGCGCGCACGGGATCGCCGACGGCTTCGGGGATCTTCCCGGGCTCGTCGAGGCCGCGGCCGGAAGATGAGGCGGTTCTACGGAACGGTCTCGGTGGCCGCCGACGGGAACGGCGTCGGAATCCGTCTCGACGGCCGTCCCGCGCGGACGCCCGCCGAACGGCCGCTTCGCCTGCCGAACCGGAAGCTTGCCGAGGCCGTCGCCCGCGAATGGTCCGAGCAGGGATCCGAGATGGATCCGTTCGCGATGCGGATGACCGGCCTCGCCAACGGCGCGATCGACCGTGTCGCCCCCGACCGGAACCGGACGGTCTCGGAGATCATGCGTTACGGAGAGACGGATCTGGTCTGCTACCGGGCGTCCGGACCCGAGGAACTCAGGCGCCTGCAGGGCGGGGCGTGGGATCCGCTCGTCGCGTGGATGCGGGACCGTTACGGGCTTGCGCTCAACGTCACGGACGGGATCCTGGCGGTCAGGCAGCCGCCGCTCGGAAGACTCCGGAAGGAGGTCGCCGGACGAGGGGAGTTCTCGCTGGCCGCGCTTCACTCGGTGGCCGCGATCTGCTGCTCGGCGGTGATCGGTCTGGCGCTGGACGACGGGCGGCTCGACGCGGAGCGGGCATGGAAGGCGGCGCAGCTCGACGAAAGCTGGCAGACGGAAAGATGGGGAGCGGATCCCGAGACCGAGGCGCGGCGAAGGGGGCTGCGGCTCGAATTCGACGCCGCCGCCGCGTTTCTGGAGCTCGCGAAGAGCGGCTGAACGCCGCCGCCGCCCAGCGCGGGGTCATGCGGCCGTGCGGTTCCCCGGCGCCGGGCCGAACACGCCGGCGAAGGTCTCCCGAAGAACGGAATCCACCTCCCCGGGAGTCGCGCTGACGCCGAGCGCGGCGAGCGACGTCACGCCGTGACCGGCGATGCCGCACGGCACGATGCCGTCGTAGTGGGACAGATCCGGGTCGATGTTCAGGGAAACCCCGTGATAGGTGACCCATCGTCGGAGGCGCACGCCGACGGCGGCGATCTTCCGGTCGCCGCCGCGCCCGCCGCGGGGCGGCGGGATCCAGATGCCGACCCGCCCCGGCCGCCGTTCCCCGGCCACGCCGAAGCGGGCAACCGCGTCGATGATCCACTGCTCGAGACCGTGGACGTAGCGGCGCACGTCGCGGCCCCTGCGGTTGAGATCGAGCATGACGTAGGCGACGCGCTGGCCGGGCCCGTGATAGGTGTATTCGCCTCCCCGGCCGGTCCGGAACACCGGAAACCGCCCGGGATCGAGAAGATCCTCCCGCCGGGCGCTGGTGCCCGCGGTGTAGAGGGCGGGATGCTCGAGCAGCCACACCTTTTCCGGGCGGGTTCCCGAGAGAATGCCCTCGACCTCGCGCTCCATGGCGCGAAGCGCGGACTCGTAGTCCACGGGGGCGGCGTCGACGCGCCATGCCACGGAAGGCGTCCCAAGCATGAACGAGAATCCTTGCAAAGCCGACGGTCATCTGATAGGTCAATGCGCGTCCCGAAATCAAGCGTCGGGAATCCGTGAACGGGGAGCGGTCGTGGCGGAATTGGTAGACGCGCAGCGTTGAGGTCGCTGTGGGAGAAATCCCGTGGAAGTTCGAGTCTTCTCGACCGCACCATTCACTTTCCGCAGGCCCGCCGATGATCGAGCGGGCCTGTCCGTTTCCGGGCTCCGCCCGTCCTGGCGGACCGCGGGGAGGGCGTGATGCCGGAGACCGGGACGGAGGAAGCGCCGGCGGTCCAGCCGGTGCAGGCCGGGGCTCTTCTCGGGCCTGACGCGGAGATGGTCCGCGGCGTCGTCGCCGCGCTCGACGCCGGCGACGACGAAGCGCTTCGCCGCATCCTCTCGCCGATGGGGCCGGCCGAGGTCGCGGATCTCGTCGAGATGCTTCACGGCGCCCAGCGCGCGGCGATCGCGGAGCGCCTGGCGGACCTTTTCGATCCGCCGGTTCTCGCCGAACTGGACGAGACCGTGCGCACCGAAGTCGCCGAGCGGCTCGGCGCGGACCTCGTCGCGCGGGCGATCGTCGCTCTCGATTCCGACGACGCCCTGGCGCTGATCGCGACCCTCGGGGAGGGGCAGCGGCGCCGCGTTCTCCAGGCCGTTCCGCTGGAGTTGCGCCGCCTGCTCGAGGAGGGGCTGGCCTTCCCCGAAGACAGCGCGGGCCGCCTGATGCAGCGCGAGTTCGTCGCGGTGCCGTCGTTCTGGACGGTCGGCGAGGTCATCGACTTCCTGCGGGAAAGCGAGGGGCTGCCGGACGACTTCTACGACCTCTTCGTCGTCGATCCCCGCCACCGGCTGATCGGGACGGTCGCGCTCAGCAGGGTTCTGCGCGCCAGGCGGCCGGTGCGGGTTCTCGAACTGGCGGCGCCGGTTCTGGTGACGGTCCCCGTCGGGATGGACCAGGAGGAGGTCGCCTACGTGTTCTCGAAGAGGGATCTGGTGTCGGCTCCGGTGGTCGACGCCTCTGACCGCCTGATCGGCGTGATCACGATCGACGACGTGGTCGACGTCATTCACGAGGAGGCCGCGGAGGACATCATGCGTCTCGGCGGCGTCCGGGAGGACGATCTCTACCATGCCGCCTTCAACACGGGCAGGGCGCGGTTCAGCTGGCTGTTCTTCAACCTGCTGACGGCGATCGGGGCCTCGATCGTGATCGGCTTTTTCGAGGGCGCGATCGGACAGCTCGTCATCCTTGCCGTTCTCATGCCGATCGCCGCCTCCATGGGCGGCAACGCCGGAACCCAGACGCTGACGGTCGCGGTGCGGGCGATCGCCATGAAGGAGCTGACGGTCGCCAACGCGTTGCGCATGCTGTCCAAGGAGGCGCTGGTGGGCGCGTTCAACGGGGCGCTGTTCGCGGTCATCGTCGGCGCGGTGGCATGGACATGGTCGGGAAGCGCCGGCGTGGGCGCCGTGATGGCGGCGGCCATGGTGGTCACGATGACGGTGGCCGGGCTCGCCGGGCTGGCGATTCCGCTCGGGCTTTCCCGGACGCGGTTCGACCCTGCGGTCGCCTCGGGAGTCTTTCTCACGACGGTGACGGACGTGACCGCGTTCCTGGCCTTTCTGGGCCTGGGCGCCTGGTTTCTCCTGTAGCCGTGCCCGGACGGCGGGAACCCGCGGTCCGTCGATGACCGTGCATCTGGTCAAGATGGCCGTGGGCGTCGCCAGCCTCTCCGAGCTCGCGGAGCGCCAGCGCCTCCGGCTCGAGGCCGCGCAGGCCGCGGGCGAACCGCCGGGACTCCGGCACGTCACGCGTTCGACGCCGCGCCGCGCCGGGGAGATTCTCGACGGCGGCTCGATCTACTGGGTCATCAGGCGCAAGATCCGCGCGCGCCAGGCGATCACGGCCGTCGAGGCGGCGACCGACGACAGCGGAAAGGCGCGCTGCGCCCTGATCCTCGACGCGGAGCTCGTTCCCGTCGAGCCGCGCCCGAGGCGTCCCTTCCAGGGCTGGCGCTATCTCGAAGCCGCGGCCGCGCCGCCCGACGCGAGGACGTTCGCCGGCGACGCCGGGGAACTGCCGGACGAGATGGCGGAGGAGCTCCGCTCTCTCGGACTCCTCTGACCGCGGCGGGCCGTTCAGGATCTCAGAAGGCTCTGGAGCCTGACGCCGGGGTCGGCGAGCGCCGACGGGTCGTAGGTCCTGTCCGCCATCATCAGGCGCCGGCTGAAACGCAGGTCTCGGGCGTTGTTGACCGCCGCCGCGCCCCGCAGACGCCCGTCGTCGAGATAGAACTCCACGAAGGCCCCCTCGTCGCGGTCGCCCCGAACGGCGGTCTCGGTCCAGGTTTCGGGAAGTCCCATGAGCTGGATGTTGACGTCGTACTGGTCCGACCAGAACCACGGGATCTCCGCGTAGGGGGCGCCCTTTCCGAGCATCGCCCGCGCCGTGTTGATGGCCTGGTTCTGGGCGTTCTCCCATGATTCCAGGCGAAGACGGCGGCCGAGAACCGGATTGGGGTGGCTGGCGACGTCGCCGGCCGCGAAGACGTCGGGATGGGAGGTGCGCCCGAACTCGTCGGTGACGATGCCGTCGTCGACGTCGAGGCCCGCGGCGTCGGCGAGGGACGTGCCGGGCGTCATGCCGATGCCGACGACGCACACGTCGCAGGGCGCCTCGCTTCCGTCGCCGAGTACCGCCCGCCGCAGCCGCCGGTCGCCCTCGAACCGGGAGACGGACTCCCCGAGGCGGACGTCGACGCCCCGGTTCCGGTGGAGCCGGAGAACCCATTCCGACATGCCGGGCGTCAGCGCCCGGGCGCAGACGCGGTCGGCGGCTTCCACCACGGTCACGTCGGCGCCCTTTTTCCGGGCGGCCGCGGCGACTTCGAGGCCGATCCAGCCGGCGCCGACGACGAGGACGGACGCGCCGGCGGAGAGGCGGGGGCGCAGTTCCTCGCAGTCGGCGATCGTGCGAAGCGTGAGAACTCCCTCGAGGTCCGAACCCTCGACGTCCAGGGTCCGTGCCGCGCCTCCGGTGGCGAGCAGGAGTCTGGACCATTCGAGCGTTTCGCCGCTCTCGAGGGTCAGGGCGTGACGGTCGGGATCGATCGCCGCAACCCGTTCTCCCAGCCGCAGCTCGATTCCCGCGTCCTCGAGTTCCCGGGGCGGCCACAGCAGGCACGAATCCCGTTCCGCCTCGCCCAGGAGGATCCCCTTCGAGAGCGGCGGGCGTTCGTGGGGCGGATGGGGTTCGTCGCCGACGACGACGACGCGCCCGTCGAATCCCTCGTCGCGCAGCGTCCTGGCGGCCCAGCCGCCCGCCTGGCCGGCGCCGACGATGACGAAGGCGGTGGCCACCGCGGTTCGGGCGCCGTCAGTCGCCGGAGACGGCGACGAGGATGTCGTCCCCGTCGATCCTGACCTCGTGGCGGTTCAGATCCTCGGTCGCGGGCGGCGTCTCCGCCTTTCCCGTCCTGATGTCGAACTGCGCGCCGTGCAGCGGGCATTCGATGCACTCGCCCTCGATGTAGCCGTCCGCCATGGACGCGTAGGCATGCGTGCAGATGTCGTCGAGCGCGAAGAACTCGCCGCCGAGATTGATGAGGGCGATTTCCCTGCCGTCGACGATCACCTGAAGCGCCTCGTCCTCGCCGAGGTCCGACGTGCTGGCCACGCGGTGGAATTTCGTGTCGCTCATGATCGCTCGTGTTCCCGTGCCTGTTGCTTTTCGGTCCGTCGCGCCGAGGGCCGGGCGAGGGCGGGCGGATACTACGCAACCCGCCGTCCCATCTCAACCTGCGCGGCGCCTTGGACGTCGGGCGCCGCGTGCTATGATCGGAGCCTGCGGAAAAGGGAGGCGGGGCATGGCAACGTCCGCTCGATCGCCGGAACGCCAGCGGGAACTCGAGGCGATCGTCGCCGAACTCGAGGATCTCAACGCCGAGGCGGCCGACCACGGCCTGTGGATACGAACGCGGTGGAATCTCCCGAACCAGAAGCCCTGGCATCTGGGCGTTTCCGACAAGCCCGCTCCCGGCCCGCACACTCTCGGGGTGGAGCATCCCGCGGCCGTGCCGCATGTCTGGAAGTGGCGGCAGATCGAGAAATACCTGATGCAGCTCGTGGAACTGTGTCCGCTGGAGCTGACCGAGAGGCAGTCGGTTCTCCTCGCCAACCCCGCCTTCGGCACCAAGGGCGTGAAGGTCACCAACACCATCCGGATCGCGATCTCCATCTACAAGAAAGGGGACGTGGCCGAGTCGCACATGCACACCCCGAACGCGAGCCGGACCATCATCTCGGATTCCGGCGGCTACACCATGGTCGAGGGCGAGAGGATCTCTCCCCGGCGCGGGGATCTCGTGTTCACGCCGAACGGCACGTGGCACGGGCACGGGAACGACGACGATTCGCCCGTGATCTGGGCCGACACGCTCGACTGGCCGCTCGCCGACTTTCTCGGCCTCGCATGGGCGCGCCACGACGACCCCGCCGCGAACAGCAACCGCCCCCCGGAATCCGGCCACTCCGGCAGGCTCTACGGAAGGGGCGGCATCGTCCCGATGTTCGACGCGGTGCCGCGCGGGGAGGGGCGCAAGGTCACGCCGATGTTCCTGTACAAGAGCGACGACATCCGTTCCGCGCTCGGGGGCATGCGCGAACACGACGGGGATCCTCATGAAGGGATCATCGTCGAGTGCGTCAATCCCGTGGACGGCGAGCCGGTGTTCTCGACGCTGAGCTACCGCGCGCAGCTGCTTCGCCCGGGCGAACGGACCCGGCTCAAGCGCCACACGGCGTCGTCGGCGTATTTCGCGCTCGAGGGGTCGGGCCACGTCGAGGTCGACGGGGAACGGCTGCCGTGGGAACGGAACGACTTCTTCGTCGTTCCGAGCCACGGCTGGAGGCGTTTCGTCAATTCAGGACCGGAAGACGCCATCCTGTACAGCTACACCGACGCGCCGCTGCTCGAGAAGCTCGGCCATTACCGGGCGCAGGGCAGGGACGGTTCCGGGGCGGTCGTGGAGCTGTTCTGAGACCAGCGCCGCGTCACGCGCCGTCGTCGAGCACGGCGGTGAACTCGCAGCTCACCAGATAGGGGTCGTTGGGCGTGCCCGGCGCGGTGTGACGGGCCGGACGGGAGCCGGGGTCGGGAAACATCCCGGTCCATTCCGCGTTGAGCGTCGGCCGCCGGTCCGGATCCCGGAGCCAGAACGAGATCTTGACGATGTCCTCGGGCGTTCCGCCGGCCTTTTCCATGATCGCGCGGATGTGCCGGAACACGACCTCGCACTGGGCCTCGAGCGTGTCGGGCACCGTGCCGGTCTCGGAATCCAGACCCTGGATGACGCCGGTCATCAGGATGTTCCCGACGCGCGACGCGGCCGGAATCGGGTTGCGGTGCTTGTATCCCTCGATGTCGATGCTCTGTCGCCGCGTCATGGATGAGGCCTCCCGTCGTCGGTCCGCGCCGGCCGGAATGCCGGGACGGTCCGATAATGTGGCGATTCGCCCGCCCGCGCAATCGTCCGCCGCGGCGGCGAACGCCTTCCCAGACCGCGCGATATTCTCTAGATTCGCGTTTCGCACGAGGACTGGACGCGCGGGTGAGCCATGACCGACGACGCCCGACAGGCGATCCGCTGGCCCGACGACGGGGTGAGCAGGGTTCCCTACGGCATCTACACCGATCCCGGCGTGTACGAGGAGGAGCAGCGGAGGATCTTCCGCGGTCCCGTCTGGTCGTTCGTCGGGCTCGAGCGGGAGCTTCCGGAACCGGGCGACTACCGCACGGCCTACATCGGCGAGACTCCCGTCATCGTCCTCCGCCATCCGGACGGCGGCGTGCGCGTGCTCGTGAACCGCTGTTCCCATCGCGGCAATCTCGTCTGCGTCGCCAAGTCGGGCCGCGTCGAGAACCTGACCTGCGTCTACCACAACTGGCGCTACGATCTCGACGGCGCTCTCGAGAGCGTGGCCTTCGGCAAGGGAATCGGCCGGTCCGGCGGCATGCCGGACGATTTCGACGTCGCGGAGCACGGTCTCGAACGCCTGCGCGCGGACAGCCTGCGCGGACTGATCTTCGCCACCTTTTCGCCGTCCGCGCCGCCGCTCGCGGAGTTTCTCGGCAACGAGATGCGTGACAACATCGACCGGGTGCTCGGCCGCGACATCGTCGTTCTCGGAACCTACAGCCAGTTCATGCCCAACAACTGGAAGCTGTACATGGAGAACGTCCGGGACTCGTACCACGCGAGCATCCTGCACATGTTCCAGGCGACCTTCCGGATCAACCGCCTGTCCATGAAGGGCGGCATCCGCCTTTCCGACCGGGGGTGGCACCACGTCAGCTATTCGGTCGCCGAGACCGACCGCGAGGAGAGCCAGTACGATTCCAGGCGCCTGCTGTCGGTGAAGGACGGCTACCGGCTTGCCGACCCCAGCCTGGTCGACGGCTGGCGGGAGTTCGAGTGCGGCACGACGCTGGCGATCCAGTCGATCCATCCGAATTTCGTCGTCCAGCAGATCTACAACTCGATCGCCCTGCGGCTGTGCCTGCCCAAGGGGCCGGAGGAATGCGAGCTTCTCTGGTGGATCATCGGTTTCGCCGACGACAGCGAGGAAGAGCGGGAGGCCAGGATCCGGCAGTCCAATCTGGTCGGACCGGGCGGGCTGATCTCGATGGAGGACGGAGTCGTCGGCGGCTGGGTGCAGCGCGGATCGAGACACGACCCCGGGAAAGCGACCGTTCTCGAGATGGGCGGCCGGGACGTCGCGCCGACCGAGGAAGGGCGCGCGACCGAGGTGTCGATTCGCGGGTTCTGGAGAGGATACCGCGACCTCATGGGGGCATGACGGTGCACGGTCCTCCCGGCGGCACGCCGGCCGCCGCTCCCCGCCGGAAGCTCGAGGACTTCATCGCCGATTGCGCGCATCTGATCGACGACGACCGCCTCGAGGAATGGCCGGACTGTTTCACCGACCCCTGCGTCTACCGCATCGTCAATCGGGAGAACCATGCCCGGGGCCGCGCCGTCGGGGTGATGGAGTGCCGCAGCCGGGGCATGCTGGAGGATCGGGTCAAGGCGCTTCGAGAGGCGAACGTGTACGAGCCGCATTGCTACAGGCACCTGCAGTCCGGGATGCGGATCCGCGGCTGGAAGGACGGCGCGTGGCGGGTCGAGACCTCCTTCGCGGTCATCCGCGTCATGCAGGAGGGGGACAGCGCGGTCTTCGCCACCGGCAAGTACGTCGACGACATCGTTTTCGAATCCGGCGGACCGCGCTTCCGCTCCCGTGTCGTGGTGACGGATTCCGCGCGGATCCACACGCTTGTTGTCATCCCCCTCTGACCGGTGATGGGAACCGCGTTGCCGCGCGTCGCGATCGCGATCGGCGACCCCGCCGGCATCGGACCGGAGATCGCGCTGAAGGCCGTCGCCGACGACCGGGTGCGGGCCCTGTGCCGCCCCGTGATCGTCGGCGGCCGTGCCGTGGCGGAGCGCTGCGCCGGGGAACTCGGCCTTCCCCCGCCGGACGATCTGGCGGACGTTCCCGCGCTGGACGCGTCCTCCCTGGTTCCGGGGACGAGCACGCCGGCCTGCGGCGAGGCCGTTCTCGCCTATGCGGGAGAGGCCGTCCGGATGGCGATGGCGGGCGAGGTCGACGCCGTCGTCGCCTGCCCGCAGACCCAATCGTCGATCGCCGCGGCGGGGATCGCGTTCGACGGCTACCCGTCCTTCGTCGCGCGGGAAACGGGAACGGATCCGGAGGCCGTGTTCCTGATGCTGGTTTCCGACCGCCTGCGCATCGCCCACGTGACGCTGCATGTCGGCCTCCGCGCGGCGCTTGAGCGCATCGACCGGCCGCGCGTCCTGCGGGCGCTCCGGGCCGTGGACGGTTCGCTCCGCGATCTGGGGATCGCCGAACCCCGGATCGCCGTTTCGGGCCTCAATCCGCATGCCGGGGAAGGGGGGCTTTTCGGAAACGAGGAGGCCGTCGCGGTCGCGCCGGCCATCGCCGACGGCCGCAGGCAGGGAATCGACGCGCACGGACCCTTCGGCGCCGACACGATGTATCTCGACCCTTCCTACGATGCCTATCTCGTGATGCTGCACGATCAGGGACACATTCCGGCCAAGCTTTCCGGCGCCGGCGGCGTCGCCGCCTTCGCCATCGGTTCGCCCGTCGTGTTCTCCTCGGTGGCGCACGGCAGCGCGCTCGACATCGCGGGGCTGGGAAGGGCCGATCCGTCGGCCCTGGTCTGGACCCTGCGCCAGGTGTCGGGCGTCGCCGCGGGAAGAGTCAGCCCCGGTCCCTGAACTGCCTGGCGAGCCTGAGCCGCTGGCCCTGGTAGTGCGACCTGATCCGTTCTCCGTAGAGCCGCTCCGGCGGCGCCGCCAGCCGCTCGTAGCGCAGATGCGCGACGAGCTGTCCGTCTTCAAGGAAGAACGGCACGTCGTGGGAGCGTACCTCCAGCACGCCGCGGGGGCGTCTCGATGCGCGCCGCGCCCGGTAGCCGAAACCGGGATCGAAGAAGCCCGCGTAATGGACCCGGAACTCCCCGACGAGAGTGTTGTAGGGAACCATCTCGGCGGCATAGCCGGGAGGCACCTTGACCGCCTCCCTGGTCGCGAGAACGTAGAATTCCGTGGGGTCGAGAAACAGGCCGCCGTTTCGGGCGTGGAGCGGCTCCCAGTAGTCTTCCGGCGCGTACCGGCCGGTTTCGTCGAAATCGACGACTCCGGTGTGGCGGCGGGCGCGCCAGCCGATGTGGTCGCCCTGCTGTTCGCCGGACAGATCTATGTGGAGTCCCACGCCATCGTGAAAATCGATTTCCGCCGCGTCGATTCCGCGGTCGACGAGCGGCGTTCTCGCGTGCTGTCTCAGAAGATCCGCGGCGGCGACCCGCGACTGGCCGCGGCGCAGGCGCAGCTGGGTGAGCCGCGAGCCGGTTCGCACCCTGATGGAGAACGTCCGCGGCGACACTTCGGCGTAGAGCGGTCCGCGGTAGCCGGCCTCGATGAGATCGAAGTGCGTGTAGCGGTTGGCGACCTCGAAGGAGTACTGCGAGTCGCCGGCGTTGTCGGAGCGGTCGAAACGCCCTGAACGGTTGGAGATCACCCGGGTGAACACGTCAAGCCGCCCTGTCGAGCTCTTGGGGTTGGTGAAGGCGGAGACGCCCTCGGGCAGATCGAGCCGTTCCAGAAGCGGAACGATGTAGACGCCGCCGCGCTCGAGGACGGCCCCCCGGTCGAGATCCAGGGAATACATCGCGAGACTGCGGATCTGGTTGTCGACGGTGGCGCGGTTGCTCGGCAGCATGCTGGCCTGCACGCGCCACGCGGTCCTGCCGAGGCGCAGGTCGAGGCTGGCCGGCTGGACCGCGTCGGGAGAGATCTGGGGATCGGCCTTGATCGCGCCTTCCACGATCATCCGTTCCAGAATCTGGGACGGGAAAATTCCTTCCAGATGAGCGTATTCCGAGCGTTTTGCGATGTTCATCGTGAACGTCCGGGCGGTTGGTCGCGCGGTGTTTGCGAGCTTGCCGTCGGCCGCCTCTCGGGGAGAGGGGCCGGATCTAGTCGAGCGTCACGGTCCGGTCGTCGGCGGTGCGGCCGGCGCGCCGGTAGAAGCCGAGGGCCTTCAGGGTCGGCTCGTCGCTCGCCACGAACAGGATGGCGTCCTCGGTTTCCGAATCGTTGGCGTGGGCGAACCAGCACCCGCCCGGAACGGCCAGCGCGTCGCGGGGCTGCCAGTCGAACCGTTCGCCTTCGACGACGCTGTGCCCCGTCCCCTTGAACGGGAAGCAGACCAGGCTCGCGTTCTGGCGCTGCATCAGCGTTCGCTCCCCGGGGCGCAGGAGCTGGCCGAAAAACGTCATGGTGGGATAGACGGGGCCTCCCGACACCGGATCCGAGTATTCGACCGCGATGCCGTCCCAGGGGCTTCCCTCGTGGTCGCGAAAGGAATCGAGGAGCGCGAGAGTCCGCTCCCAGCGATAGACGTACATCGGCGAATGCCGTCCGGTGCCTCTGGCGTGATTCAGGAACCTCGGCTTCAGCCCGCCATGGCCGTAGGTGCGGCTCGAATGGTCCTCCCGGTAGCGCGCGGACTGTTCGCGCCGTGCCACCAGCTTGCCGTCCTCCTCTTCCCGGTAGCCGTGCTCGAAACTGGCGGCGTTGAGCGTTTCCGAAAGCGGAAGGTCCAGCACGCTGACGTTGACCGCGAAATCGTCTCCGTGGTTGCCGTGGTTGTGCCACGCGTCGGCGGGCGTCAGCACGACGTCTCCGGGGCCGAACGTGATCGGCTCGCCCTCGACGCCCGTGAAATTCCGTTCCCCGGTCAGCCCGATCCGCACGGCGTTGATGGAGTGGCGGTGGGGCGGCATGGTCTCGTTGGGGTCGTTGAGCCGGTAGGCGGTGTAGAGGGTCGACACGGTCGCCCGCACCGGAGCCATCCCGGGATTGACCAGCACGATCGAGCGCCGCTCGGAATCGTCCATCGTGACCAGTTCGGCCGCCTCGTGGAGAAGCGGTTCGAGGTCGGCGTATTTCCAGAGATGGGGCAGGGCGCGCCGGCCCTTGAGAACCTGGCCGTCTTCGTCGTGCCCTTCGGGGCCTTCGCGCACGGCCCAGTAGGGTGCCAGGTCGAGGGCGTCGAGACGGCCGTAGAGGCTCTCGAGCCGGGCATCGCGGTTGTGGCGTCCGCGCGAGGGCGTCGTGGCGACCATGACCGATCCTGCATTTGTCGGCGTTGCGCCGGACGGGCGAGCGTCCCGAGCATAGCATTGCCGGACGGCCCGCCCAAACCCGTGCCGGCCGACGATTCTTTCCGCCTCCGCAATTGGCTACAATCCGGGACGGATCAGGGGGACCCCGACGATGTTCTACGAAACCGAGACCAACGACCACGGCCTTCCGTTCAACCCCGTCAAGGCCTGCGTCGTCCCGCGGCCCATCGGCTGGATCACCACGGTCGACGGCGCCGGCAGCGTGAACGCCGCCCCGTTCAGCTTCTTCAACGCCGTGAGCTACAACCCTCCCTTCGTCCTGTTCTCGAGCGGCGGGCACCCCGATGACGGGGAGGCCAAGGACACCGTCGTCAACGTCGAGGAGGTCGGCGAGTTCGTCTACAACATGGCGACCTGGAGCCAGCGCGCGGCGATGAGCCGGACGGCGCTGATCACCGACCGCGGCATCGACGAACTCGAGGAAAGCGGCCTCGAGGCGGAGGCGTCCAGGCTCGTCAAGCCCCCGCGCATCAAGGGGGCGCCGGTGCATTTCGAATGCGTTCACCACCAGACGGTGGTGCTGCCCGCGAACGACCCCTCCTCGATCCACCACGTGATTTTCGGCCGCGTGGTGGGCGTCCACATCGCCGACGAGGTCATCGGCGACGACGGCCTTCTCGACGTGTCGCGCATCCGCCCGATCGCGCGCCTCGGCTACAAGGACTACGCGTGGGTGGACGCCGGAAACACGTTCACGATGGACAAGCACACCCCCGAGGAACTGGTCGGGCCGGCCCGACAGGCCGCGGAGTGACGCGCCGGTGACGTCCGGTTCCGTCCTTCCGGCGGCCCGGGAAAGGGGAACGGTTTCCCGACGGCGACGTCACATTCTCGGAATGGAAGGCGTCGGGCGCCGGGAAATCGAGCGCATCCTCGACCTCTCGGAATCCTGCATCGAGCAGAACCGCCGCGGCGACAAGAGGGACCAGCTGCTGCGCGGGCGCACGCTGATGAACGTGTTCTTCGAGACCTCGACCCGCACCCGCACCTCCTTCGAGCTGGCCGGCAAGCGGCTCGGCGCCGACGTCATCAACATGGCGGTCGCTTCGAGCGCCATCAAGAAGGGCGAGACGCTCCTCGACACCGCGATGACGCTGAACGCCATGCACCCGGACGTCCTGGTCGTGCGACACAACGAATCCGGCGCCGTGCAGCTGCTGAGCGAGAAGGTCGCCTGCGCGGTGATCAACGCGGGAGACGGCAGCCACGAGCATCCGACCCAGGCGCTTCTCGACGCTCTGACCATCAGGCGCCGCAAGGGCCGGCTCGAGGGGCTGGCGGTCGCGATCTGCGGCGACATCCTGCATTCGCGGGTGGCGCGGTCCAACATCTTCCTCCTGAACGCCGTGGGGGCGGCCGTCCGCGTGGTCGCGCCCAAGACGCTGCTTCCGGCCGCCATCGAGCGCCTCGGCGTCGCCGTTCACCACGACATGCGCGAAGGGTTGCGCGACGCCGACATCATCATGATGCTCCGGCTCCAGCTCGAACGCATGCAGGGGTCGTTCGTGCCGTCCACGCGCGAGTATTTCCAGCGCTACGGTCTCGACCGCGAGAAACTCCGGGCGGCCCGCGGCGACGCCCTGATCATGCATCCCGGGCCCATGAACCGCGGCGTCGAGATCGATTCCGAGCTCGCCGACGACATCAACCGGAGCGCGATTCACGAGCAGGTCGAGATGGGCGTGGCCGTCCGCATGGCCTGTCTCCGGCTGGTCACGCCGGGTCTCGGCGGCGCCGAAACCTGATTCCGTGAACGCGACGCCGCCCGGACGCACCGCCTACGTCAACGCCCGGCTGGTCGACCCGGCAAGCGGGCTCGACGGCCCCGGGGGCGTGCTGGTCGAGGGCGCCCGCATTCTCGACGCGGGGGCGGACGTCGCCGCCGGAAGTCCTCCCGCGGGCGCCGACCTGGTCGACTGCCGGGGGCTGTGCCTGGTGCCCGGGGTCGTGGACATCCGGGTTCATCTGCCCCAGCCCGCGGGCGCGCGCCGCGACACGCTGGAGAGCGTCGGCCTGGCGGCCGCGGCGAATGGGGTGACGTCGGTGGTCTGCCTTCCCGACACGGATCCGCCCGTCGACAACCTGGCGGTTGCCGATTCCATCGCCCGCCGGGCGCGCGATTCCGCAACCGTGAAGGTCTACACCTACGGGGCCGTGACCCGGGGCCTCGGCGGGACCGAGATCACCGAGTTCGCGACCCTCGGGGATGCCGGCGCGCTGGCGTTCACGGACGGCGACAGGGCCGTGGGAGACGCCCTCGTGATGCGCCGCGCGCTTTCGTACGCGGCCACCTTCGGCGCCCTGATCGTCCAGCATCCCGAGGAACCGAGCCTCGCCCGGGGAGGAAGCATGAACGAGGGGGAGGTGGCGACGCGTCTGGGCCTCGCCGGCATTCCGGCCGTGGCCGAGGTCATGATCGTCGAACGGGATCTGCGGCTCGCCGAACTTGCCGGCGCCCGCTACCATGCCGCCCACGTCTCGACCGCCGGGGCGGTCGAGGCGATCCGCGCGGCCAGGGACAGGGGCCTGCCCGCGAGCT
The DNA here is from genome assembly GCA_965214975.1 of Alphaproteobacteria bacterium. Classification (GTDB taxonomy): domain Bacteria; phylum Pseudomonadota; class Alphaproteobacteria; order MPNO01; family UBA830; genus JAJEBT01. The sequence goes on along the minus strand of OZ244055.1, from coordinate 1,571,247 downwards.
GCGACACCGCGCCCCAGTATCTTCTTCTGACCGACGAGGCGGTGACGGACTACCGCACCTTCGCCAAGGTCTCGCCGCCGCTTCGCGGCGAGGCCGACCGTCTCGCGGTGATCGAGGGCGTGCGCGACGGCACGGTCGGCGTGATCGCGTCGGATCACCGCCCGAGGAACGAGGATGCGAAACGCCAGCCCTTCGCGCAGGCCGAGGACGGGATCGTCGGGGTGGAAACCCTGCTGCCGCTGACGCTGGCTCTTGGCCGGGAGGCCGGAATTCCGCTGATCGATCTTCTTGCGAGGCTGACCGCGGCTCCCGCCGGCCTCATGGGGCTCGAACAGGGAGCGCTCGCCCCCGGAAGGCCCGCCGACCTGGTGCTGCTCGATCCCGACGCCGAGTGGAACGTCGACGTGGAGGCGCTGGAGACTTCCGCGCGGAACTCGCCGTTCGACGGCTTCGCGGCGCGGGGGAAGGTGGCGGGCACGATCGTCGACGGCCGGCCCGTTCACTGGGACGGCGGCCGCCGGACGGAGTCCGCCTCGTGATCGATCCCATCAGCTGGGCCTTCAGCTGGCCCTGGATTCTCGGCGCGTTCCTCGCCGGCTACGGCCTGGGCTCGATTCCCTTCGGCCTGATTCTCACGCGGATCGCCGGAGAGGGCGATCTCCGGACCGTGGGCTCCGGAAACATCGGCGCCACCAACGTGCTGCGCACCGGAAGCCGAGCGCTTGCCGCGCTCACGCTCGCGCTCGACGCCGGCAAGGGGGCGGCCGCGGTGGCGGCCGCCTCGGTCTACGGGCCCGACATCGCCGTCGTCGCCGCGGCCGGCGCCTTTCTCGGTCATGTCTTTCCGGTGTGGCTGCGCTTTCGCGGCGGCAAGGGGGTGGCCGTCGCGCTCGGGATCTTTCTGGTCCTGGCGCCGTGGGCCGGAGTCCTGTGCTGCGCCACATGGCTGGCGGCCGGCGCGGTCTTCCGCTATGCGTCCGTGGCGTCGCTGGCCGCCATGGCGGGCGCTCCGGTCTGGATGTGGTGGCTTGCCGACATGCAGCGCGTGGAGTTCTCGGTCGCGGTCGCGGCGCTGGTGTGGCTGCGCCACTGGTCGAACGTCCGCAGGCTTCTTGCCGGCACCGAGCCCCGGATCGGCTTCGGGCGCGCGGAGGGCGGCAGGTGAAGGGGGCGGACCCGGCGGCATGAGCGGGGAGGGCGCGCCTTTGCGCCGCCCTCCCGCGGTTTTCCTTTTGCGGGCCGGACCGGGCGCCGGGCCCGGAACCTGAATCCGGCGTTGCCGCCGGCGTCGGCGGCCGCGGAGCCCCGCCGCGCGATTCCCGGAAAATCCGCCCGGACGGCCCGGCGGTCTTGAAATCCTCCCGGGGCGTTTCCCATGTATGGGGAAACGCTCGGAGACGGGCGGGAAAGCCGCCGGCCGTCGGGCCCCGCGGACCCGGCGTCCGCCGGGCCGCCACGGCCGGTTCGGCGGACGCCGCCCTTCTCGGGCGCGGGAAAGCCCGGCGGCGCGTCCGCCGGGCGGCAAGCGTACGACAGAGGAGAACGAAGATGCTTCATCCGGCTTCCGCCTTTCTTCGCCGCGACCCGTTTTCCGTCTTCCGCACCCTGGACGAGGGGTTCGGGCGCGGCCAGACGCGCGGCTATCCCGCGGTCAACGTCTGGCAAGGCGCCGAATCCGCCGTGGTCACCGCCGAGGTTCCGGGCGTCGATGCCGAGAGCATCGACATATCCGTCAACGACGGAACCCTGGTGATATCGGGCGAGCGCCGGTCCGCCGAGCCGGACGGCAAGGGCGTCTGGCACTTGCGCGAACGCGCTTCGGGGCGTTTCGTCCGATCGCTCAGGCTTCCCTTCTCGCCGGGCCGGATCGGGGCCGAAACCGCGGACGGCGTCCTGAAGATCACGCTTCACAGGCGCGACGAGGACAAGCCCAGGCGCATTCGGGTGAAGGCGTCCTGAAGGAGGGAGAACGCCATGAGCGACGTCACTGCAACGGGTCGCGGCGCGCCGGAGAACGGCGGCCGCGACGGCGAGCGGGCCGGCAGGGTCTACCGTCCGCTCGCGGACGTGAGGGAAACCGGGGACGGCGTCACGGTGGTTCTGGAAATGCCCGGCGTGGCGGCGGACAGGGTCGAGATCGAGGTCGACCGGGGCGTCCTGACCATACGGGGTCGGGCGGGCCCGGCCGGCCCCGAGGGCTTCCAGCTCGCCTACGCCGAATACGGTGAAGGGGACTACGAACGCTCCTTCACGCTCTCGGAGGATCTCGACGCATCGAGGATCGAGGCGGAAGCGCGCAACGGCGTCGTTACGGTCAGGCTGCCCCGCGCCGAGATCCGGAAACCCAGGCGCATCGCCGTGAGGGCCGTCTGACGCGGCCCCGAGAAGGAGAGGGCAACATGCACATCAAGGATCTGCTTCCCTGGGCCCACAAGGACGAGGTTCCCCGGGCCAAGGACGAGGACGAACATCCGGTGGCGGAGCTCCAGCGCGACATGAACCGGGTGTTCGAGAATTTCTGGATCCGGTTCGAGAATCCGTTCGCCCCGGCCGGCCTGTCGGCCGGGGCCTCGGTCCTGCGTTCCGACGTGGTGGAAACGGAGGATGCGGTCGAGGTCTCGGTGGAACTGCCGGGGCTGAGCGACGACGACATGGAGGTCACTCTGACCGGCGATTCCCTCACCATCAAGGGCGAGAAGCGCATCGACCGCCGGGACGAGAAGAAGGGGTACTACATCTCGGAACGTTCCTACGGGATCGTGCAGAGAACGATTCCGCTGCCTCCCGGGGTGGCTTCCGAAAAGGCGGAGGCGACGATGAAGGACGGCGTCCTGACCGTGAGGCTGCCCTACAGCGAGGACGCGCGCTCGAAGACGAAGCGCGTGGAGGTGAAGACCGCGTGAACGCCGGACCCGGGGCGGGGAGGCCGTCCCGCTCCGGGTCTTCCCGCCGTCTCGCCGACGTCGTCTCGGCGACGGCGGGCGGCTCCGTCACGGCCCGATCGGAACCCCTTCGACCATGGTGCGCCGGAGCGTCCGGGGCTCTCCGGCCGGAAAGTCCCTTCTCGCGTGGGTGATGCACCGGTTGTCCATCATCACCAGGTCGCCGACCCTCCACGAGTGCTCGAAAATCAGCTCCTCGTCGTCGACGTAACGGAACAGATCCTCGAGCAGGGCGTCGCTTTCCCCGGAATCCAGCCCCTCGACGCGGGCCGTCATCAGCGGGCTCACGAACAGCGCCTTGCGCCCGGTGTCCGGGTGGCGGACGACGATCGGGTGGATCCAGTGATTGATTTCCGAGATGTCGCGGTCGAGGCGGACCCGGCCGGTTCTGGCGTAGTCGTAGATGTTGAGCGCGCGAAGGCCTTCCAGCCGTTTCTTCATCCCGTCCGACAGCCGGTCGTAGGCCGCGTACATGTTGGCGAAAAGGGTCTCGCCTCCGGTCGACGTGACCTCGATCGCGTAGAGAACGGTGGCCGCGTAGGGGGTTTCCCTGAAGCTGCCGTCGTGATGGAACCAGACCTCCCCCTCGCCGAACGAGCCGAGGGCGGTGCCGTCCTCCGTGACGTTGGTCACCATGTGGATCCGGCCGCCGTACATGCGGTCGGCGTCGTCCCGGCGCCGCGCGAGCGGCTTTCCGCGAACCGCGGTTCCGCCCATCGCCTGGCAGAAACGGATCTGGTCGTCGCCGGACAGGTTCTGGCCGCGAAACGTGATGACGCCGTAGCGGTGGAAGGCCTGCACGATCTCCGGGACTTCGCCGGGTTCCCTCGGGCGCGAAAGATCGACGCCCACGATCTCCGCTCCCCCAGCCTCGGAAAGGGGTCTGATCAACACGGCAGGTCTCCAGCGGTCGCGGACTCTCCGGCTCCGCGATCATGGCGATGCGGCTTCGCGGGCGCAAGAAGCGGCGCTCGGCGGTCCCGCCTTGCGCCAGTCGGCGTCGGCCATGAGGAGCCGTTCCGGGCGACATCGGGACATCGGCCGCCCGTTTCCGCCGCGCTGCCGCGGGCATCGACATCCGGCGCCTCCGGGACCGCCTCCCGCCCCAACCAGGAACCGCGAGCCCGCGAACTGGATGCTGCGCACCAACCGCGACATCCGAGACCGTCCCGACACGGCCCGGGCCGTCCGCAATCGGGCGGCGCGGGACAGTCCCGCGGCCGATGGAGCCGCCGCCTGGAATCCCGGGTCATGTTGCCCGCGGTCTTGATGCCCGCGGCTCTTGGGGCGCCGGCAGCCCCCGGAAACTGCATGATCCGCCTGGAACGGAACCACAGCAGGCGCAAGAACGCTGGGATATCCATCCTGTCGATCCGCCGTCCCGCTTTCCGATGGAGAGATGGCGAGCGAAGCGGGCACCGCGGATCTGTCACAATCAGGCATTGGCTTGCGCCTGTTTCCTCGAGATGCGGCAAGGACGGTTGCGGGGAGGATCATGATCCTCCCGTCTCGGCAAGAACCAGTCGACCAACAGTCCTGTCATGCCAACCCCTCGTGTACGGCTCCTTCAGCGCCGGGCTTGGCCGATGGCCGGCATCCTCGATCAGTCGTTCCAGCGACACCAAGCGCTCCCGGTATCCAAGCCGGATCCCGAAACGCAGGCTGGCCTTGTCCGGCCCGCACAATAGCCAGGCATCGTTTCGATGCGCCGCGTGTGCCCAGAGCGAAGCCTCTCCGCGGTCCAGGGCGACATCGGGCACCCGCACGGCCAGCTCGGCCCGCTCCCGCCCGCTGACTTCATGAACCGCCGACAGGGATGCCCGCAGTTCCGCCCCGTCGATCAGCCGCTCCGGCCGCCGTCGTTGAAAGCCCGTTTGGGTCTCCAGCACGCAATCCTCGACAGTTTCGACCGTATAGCCGCCCGCCAGCGCGCGCCACGACCCCGTGCGGTGACATTCGAGGATGACGTTCGTGTCCACGAGCACGGAACCCTGATGTCGCGTCATCGGAGATCACAATTCCACGGGTGCCTCGAGGCCGTGCGTTGTGAACAACTCCGCCAGATCGTCCACCGTCATGTCGACGAGGCTTGCTGCGCGCCGCGTCGAGACAAGGCCTTTCCCGATGGCAAGGCCGAGAACCTCCACGAACGGCTTCGAATACAAAGCGGGGGTGACGCCCCTTGCGACTTGCCTGCCGTTGTTCCGCAAGGCCGCTTCCGGCAGGGAGCGCGCCACAGCCGGTTCCAGGTGACCGAGCGCAAGCAACCGCCAGCGCAGTGCCGAGGACGTCACGCGAAGGTCGTCCGCCAAGGCGTTCAGCCGGGGGATCAACTCTTCCCTTCCCAGAGACCTCCAGTTTCCGCACCGCTCCAGCGTCGCAGCCGGCATCAGCACCGCCCCGGCAAAGTTGTTGGCGAGTTGTTCCACCCGATTTCCGTTGGTCTCCCGCGCCTCCTCGGAATGTTCCGGCGGCATCGCGTCCCACGTCAGGATGTGAAACAACTCGTGTGCGAGGTCGAAGTGGCGGCGTCCCTCGACTTCCCGTCGCGCGATCAGGACCGTGTCCAGTTCGGGCAGGCGACAGGCTGCTCCGGAAACGCCTTCGCAGGCATCCACCATGAGAACCAGGATTCCCAGTTCCTGCTCCATGACCTCGACCAGACCCGTTGCCGGCGTCTGGCCGAGACCGAATTCAGCCACGAACCGCGAACCGGCCAGCATCGCGTCCTCGAAACGCGAATGGGGGGTGAGGCCCAACATCCGGCGCATGAGCGGGGTTTGGCGTCCGACCTTTGGCGCCAGAGCCCGAAACGCCGCGATCCAGCGGCCAACATCGCGTTCGCACTCGCCGAGCTGTTCGGCCTCGACACCTGTCTGCCGCCACGAGAAGCGGCCTTCGCCAACAAGCCGAAACGGATCCGTGAAGTACTCGAGCGGCACATTCAACCTCTCCAGAGCCAGCATCAGTTCGTCCGCTGACACACGACGCGCACCAGTCTCGATTGCGGAGACGGTCTGCCGGTCCTTGAAGCCGAACAGGCGCGCAAGATCGTCCTGGGAGAGCTTGCGTTCCTTTCGTAGCGCCTTGAATCGCATCCCGATTCGCTCTGCAGACATGAAAACCTCCCATATCGCCAATATTCTTCTTGCATTTCTATTTTTGCAAGAATCCGACGCAATATGCAAATTGCGGAAAACAGTGTCTTTCCCGGAATCCGGGACGATCCCGCGCCCGGTTCCGCTGGCGGTCCGGACCCCATGCCGTCTTGAAAAGGGGGTGGAACGCGCGCGGATGCGCGCGGTTCACGGGGTGTGCGGACACGGTCCCCGGATCAGGCAGCACGGGACCGGCTCCCGATGCCTGGATCGAAGAGGGGCCGGTTTTCCGGCATCGTGCAGGCGACGTCGCGCAGGCGGTCGGAGACGCTTCGAGGCGCGCGCGTGGCCGTGGTCTCGATCCCGCATCAGAGATCGGTCTGGTGGCGGGGCGGCAACCCCGGAGACCGGTCATCTGGTCGGGATCATGATCCCGACCCGTCGCAGTCCTCCCGGATTTCGAGGCGTTTTGCCCAACCGGGGCGTGCGCCTCCCCGGCGCGACCGGTCATGCCGACAGTGCCTACCCCGGTCGAGTCTCGTGGGTTCTCGCCGGGCGAAAGGTCTCGCTGGACGGCGGGCGTCAATCCGCTCAAGCAACGCCGGATGCCGTCGGGCTGCCGAACACGCCCTTGGAAATCAGCGCCGCGATCTCGTCCCGGACGATGTGGGAGACGACTTCCGAAACCGGGCCTTCCAAGAGATCCTTGTGCATGACCAGGGTCCGCGTGATGCCGATTCCCTGAAGTCGTGCCGCCCTGAAACTCCGGTCCTCCAGTTCCCGAACGATCGACGAGTGCGGCAGGAGCGCGAAAGCGAGGCCGCGCCTGACGAAGTCCTTGATGACGTCGAGACTTTCCAGCTCGTACGCGATCTTGAGAGCGGTTCCGGACCTGGCGGCGGCATGATCGAAGATCTTTCGCGGACCGCTCACGCGCTCGAACGTTGCCAGGGGGAAGGACTGGAGCCGCGAAATGTCAACCGGACTCTCCGGGATCCGGTCATCCCGGGCGTTTCCCACCAGATAGACAGGTTCGGTGACGAGGGGTTCCAGGGCGAACCCGGCCCGGGCATCGGGATTGACCATGACCGCCATCTCGATGCGCCGCGCGTCGAGCGCCGCAAGAAGCGTGTACGCCCCGCCCTCGACCAGGCGCAGCGCGATGCGGGGATAGCCGTCGGCGATCTTCTCCGCGACGGCTCCGAACAGCAGCCGGCCCATGGCGCTCGACGCGCCGATGGCCGCCATGCCCGCCGGGCTGTCCAGGTCTTCGGAAAGGCGCGACCGCATGTCGCCCACCTGGCGGAGAACGGTCGCCGCGTGATCGAGAAAACGGGTGCCTGCGGGGGTCAGTCGAATCCCCCTTGCATGGCGGGTGCAGAGCGTGACGCCAAGCTCGTCTTCCAGCGCGCGAAGATGCCGCGTCAGTGCCGGCTGGGCGACATGAAGCCTTGCCGAGGCCGCTCTCAGGCTGCCGGCGGCGGCGATTTCCACGAAGTACCTGAGTTGGCGAAGTTCCATTGCCCGGACGGTTCCCGATAGCAAAACGTTATCTTCAGAGAGATCAAATCCGTATTTGTCAGACCGGAAGGGTATCGCTACGCTTGCCCCGTCACAAGGCGACGATACAACAGAGATCCGAACCGGAATCAGCGAGCCTGCGAACCGGATGTCCCTGCCAGTTCCCGAGACGGCCGCCGAAGCCCTGCTCATGCGCATGAAAGCGTGCGGCATCGACTACCTGTTCGCCAATGGCGGCACCGACTTCGCGCCGATCATCGAGGCCTTCGCGCGCGGGTCGAACTCGGGTCTGGCCATGCCGGAACCCGTCGTCGTCACCCACGAGACCGCGGCCGTCGCCATGGCTCACGGCTACTACCTGGCGACCGGCAGGCCGCAGGCCGTCATGGTTCACGTCAATGTCGGCCTCGCCAACAGCGTGATGGGTCTCATCAACGCCGCCAGCGAGAACATCCCGCTGTTCATGTTGGCCGGGCGCACCCCTGTCACCGAATTCGATCGAACCGGCGCGCGCATGACCCCGATCCAGTACGGCCAGGAAATGCGCGACCAGGGCGCGCTCGTGCGCGAGAGCGTCAAGTGGGACTACGAGCTTCGTTACCCGGAACAGGCGGCGCTCCTGGTCGACCGCGCGCTCTCCATCGCGATGAGCGAGCCGCGCGGACCGGTCTACCTGGGTCTGCCGCGCGAACCGCTGGCCGAAGCGTGGCCCGAGAACCTCCCGCTGGACGGGCCCGTCCAGGCGCCCTCCGGCGCGCTTCATCCCGATCCGGAGCAGATCGCGAAGGTCGCGGAACTGCTCTCCGGATCCGCAAGGCCCCTCATCGTGGTCCAGCGCGGGGATCCCGGGGGCCGCTTTTCCCGTGCGCTTTCCGCCTTCGCCAACGACCACGCCATCCCGGTCGCTGAATTCCGCGGCCTGAGAAACGTGCTTGCCGCCAGGGATCCCATGGCGGCGGGTTCCGCGGTCGGCCCTCTCGTCGGCGAGGCCGATCTTGTCATTGCCATCGACGCGATCGTTCCCTGGATACAGAGGAACGCGCAGCCCGCCGAAGAGGTGCCGGTGGTGCACATCGGCCCCGACCCCCATTTTTCGCGCATGCCGGTGCGCTCCTTCAGGACCGATATCGCGATTCAAAGCTCTCCTCTTGCCGCCGTCGAGGCCCTGGCGAACGCCATGGAAAGCGGGGCCGGGCGAAACCGGGACCGGCACGCGGAAATAGCGGCCCGAAACACGGCGCGTCTGGACGGGGCGCGCGCCAGGGCACTCGCCGGAAACGGGGCCCCCATGACGCCGGCCTTCCTCGCGGCCTGCCTTTCCGACGCGATGGCCGAGGACGACGTCGTGTTCAGCGAGCTCGGCGCACCGCTCGAAGGCATCGAACTCAAGGGGCCGAACAGGGGGTTCACGCCGCCTTTCTCGGGCGGGCTCGGCTGGGGCATGCCGGCGGCCCTCGGCGCCGCGTTGGCGGACGGCGATCGCGTCTGCATTGCGAGCGTGGGGGACGGATCGTACATTTTCGCCAATCCCGTCGCCTGCCACCAGGTGGCGGAGGCGCTCGGGCTGCCGTTGCTCACCGTCGTCTCCAACAACGGAATCTGGAATGCGGTGCGGCGCGCGGCGGTGGACGTCTATCCCGAAGGCAAGGCCGCGCACATGAACCGGATGCCCATCACCTCGCTTGCGCCGGTCCCCGACTGCGTCGGCATCGCGGCGGCAAGCCGGGGATGGTCCCGAAGCGTGGAGTACGGCGATGACCTGCCCGGCGCGCTCGCCGAGGCGATGGCCGTCGTGCGCGAGGAAAAGCGACAGGCGCTTCTGGAGGTGAAGGTTTCGTACTGACGGCGGCTTCCCGGAACTTCCCGCGGGAACCTGCCGGAGGCGGCATGTTCGCCCACACACCCTGGTCTCACCGAGGAGAAACGGACGATGAAAAAACTTGCGACAGTGACGGTCGCCACCGGGCTTGCCCTGGGGGTCGCGACGACCGTTAGCGCCCAGAGCATCCTGCGGGGCGAAGCCGGGGCCGCATCCGGTTCCACCGCCGTCATCATGCAGCTGCTCAGCAAATACGCCGCGGCGGACTCGAACATCACGGTCAAGGTCAACACCGGCCAGACCCTGACGCGGTCGCTGCTCAAGCTGGCGGCCGGGAAGATCGAGGTGGCCGTGACCCCGGTCGGGGCGTTCGCGGCCATGACCAAGGGCCGGGGGCCCTACAAGAAGCTCGGCGACCAGGCGAAGGCGGCGTCCGGGAACGTGCGCTCGCTGTTCGCGTTTCTGGGAGGGCATTTCCACCCGATCACCTATGCCGACTCCGGCATAAGGGAATTCGCCGACATCAAGGGCAAGACCGTCTTCGTGGGGCCGCCTTCCGGATCGGCATCCGGGCAGTCCATCGGCATCATCAATGCCGTGACCGGCTACAAGCCGGGCGAGGACTACGAGGCGGTGAAGCTCGGATGGGGCGCGGCGAACCAGGCGTTCGAGGACGGAAAGTTCGACATGTTCATGCGGCCCCAGATGATCGGATCGGCCATGATCGAGCAGTTCGGCGCGTCGAAGAAGATCCGCGTTCTCAACATTCCCGAGGCGATCAGGAAATCCGCGGCCTGGCAGAAATACGAGAAGACGCCCGGTCGGACGCTCGACCTGCTTCCGGCCGGCACCTACTCGAACGTCGTCAACAACGACAAGGACATCAACGCCGCGGCCTACGTGATGATGGTGACCGTCAACAAGGGCATGGACGACGACACCGCCCGCAAGCTCACCAAGGCGGTCTTCGACAACATCAAGGCGGTGCACAGCGTTTCGCCGGCGCTGCATCCGCTGACGATCAAGACGGCGTTCAGGAACAACGTCGTGCCCGTGCATCCCGGCGCGGCGAAGTTCTACGCGGAGAAGGGGGTCGAGGTGCCGGCGAAGCTGCGAGCGAAGTAGCTCCCGACGGCGCCGGGTTGCCCCGGCGGCCTTCGCGTTTCCGGGTTCGCGGGCCGGTCCGGGCAGGGCCCGGGCGCGGTCCGCAGGCCCGGGGACGCGAACCGACGACAGCGGTCCGCCGAAGGAGGGCGCGTTGACCGGAGCGGCCCGAGCGATCGGCTATGTTTTCGGGCTGGCCCTGGCGGTCGCCGGATTGCTGAACGTGCTGCCCGCCTTCGGCGGCCTTCCGCGCATCGGGCCGTTTCCGGCCGCCCAGATTCACCCCGGCCTGCTTGCGCTCGGCTTTCTCGTTTCCTTCGCGGCGGTCTGGGCCAACGCGCCCAGGTGGAAGCTTCCGGCGCCGGCCGTCGTGCTCGTCGATGTCGTGCTGCTGGCCGCCGCGCTCTACACGCTCTGGCGTTATTTCGTGGACGTGTCGATCCTCGAGAACGAGGGCCTGTTCCTGTTCGACGCCGGCCATGCGTGGATCGCCCTGACGGGCTGTGTCGTCACGCTCGTCATGTGCTGGCGGATCTGGGGGGCGCCGTTGGCGATCGTCGGCTCGATCGCCCTGGCCTATTTCTTCACGGGCCAGCACTGGCCGGGAATCTTCGAGACGACCACGATCGATTTCACGCAGGACGTGCCCAACGAACTCTGGTTCAACACCGGAGACGGCGTGCTGGGCAACCTGTTCGGCATCGTGATAACCACCATCCTGCCGTTCATCCTGCTCGGCGCGATGCTCGAGGGCACGGGTGGCGGCCATTCGCTGATCAAGCTGTCGTTCTACGGGATGCGCCGGTTTCGCGGCGGGCCGGCCCATGCCGCCATCATGGCCTCGAGCCTGTTCGGGACGATATCCGGTTCCGCCGTCGCGAACGTGGTCGGCACCGGGGTCATCACGATCCCCATGATCAAGCGGCGGGGCTTCAGACCGTCTTTCGCCGGCGGCGTGGAGGCCACGGCGTCCACGGGCGGTCAGATCATGCCCCCGATCATGGGGGCGGCCGCCCTCGTGATGGCCGATTTCACCGGCATCAGGTACCTGACGATCATCGTCGCCGCGACCGTGCCGGCAATCGCGTATTACGGATCGCTTTTCGCGACCGTGGTGTTCGAGTGCCGCCGTCTCGGCGTCGAGGCGGGCGGGGACGACGCCGAAATGGACCCGATCGGTTCGCAGGACTGGCTCAACGCGATTCTGGTCGTGTTGCCGGTCGGCGTCGTCATCGGCGCGCTCATGCAGGGCGCGTCGCCGGCAGGATCGGCGATCCTGGCCCTTGGCGTCCTCGCGGCCCTCTCGATCGTTCTCAATCCGGCCATTCGCCGCCGCCCATGGCTCCTGATTTCCGCGCTCTCGCGGGGCGGCCAGACGTTCGGCCGGTTGCTCATGGCGGTCGCGACGGTGGGCATCATCGTGGCGGTGCTGGGCGCGACCGGCCTGCCGACGGAATTCGCCAAGGTGGTGTCCGCGGCGACGGGCGATTTCCTGCTGCCCACGCTGGTTTTCGCGGCCCTGGCCTCCCTGGCGCTCGGCATGGGCATGCCGACCCTGCCGGCGTACCTGACGATCATCATCATCCTCGGGCCGTCGATCAAGGCGCTCGGGCTGACCGATCTGGGCGGCCATTTCTTCGTGTTCTACTACGGCGTGGCCTCGGCCATCACGCCGCCGGTGGCCATCGCGGCATATGCCGCAGCGGCCATATCCGGCGCCGGCGCCATGGCGACGGCGGTGCAGGCGACGCGCATCGGCCTGGTCATCTTCGCGATACCGTTTCTGTTCGCCTACAACCCAATCATGCTGATCGTTTCCGAGAGCGGGGCGCAATGGAACCTCGGCGCCTTCCTCTACGTGGCGGTCAAGCTGGCGGTGATCATCTACATGCTCTCGAGCGCCGCCTCGAGATACGACAAGTTCAAGATGAACCCGCTGGAAGCCGTGCTCCGAATAGCGGCCGGCCTGGTGGCGATTCACCCCGATGTCCTGGTGAGCGGAACCGCGATCGGCGCCGCCGTGGTCATCGTCGTCGGTCATCGTCTCCTGAATTCCGCGCGACCGGAACGCCCCGTTTGAGCGTCGCGCAGGCGGGCCTCCCGGATCCGCCCCGCTCCTCGCCCCGAGCGCCGGACCCGACGGTTCGCGCCGCAGGTCGCTTCGGCCAGCCAGGCGCCCGGCGTTCCCGGCGCCGGTGTTGAGCGGCGAACGCGTCGGCGGTAGCGTTGTCCGGGCGAGGGGACCGCGTGCCCCGTCGCCGGGGAGCACCGGGATGAACCTGACCTCCAGGGAGGCGGGCATCGTCTTCCGCATCATGGGCGTGCTGTCCGCCGGCCTTCCGTCCCGCGATCTGCGTGTCAGCCTTTGTTCGCTGCTGCGGGATCTCCTGAACGCCGACTACCTCGCGTCCTACGTGTGATGCGAGGAGGAAGGCAGGTTCGGGGGGCGGGTGGCCCTCAACATGTCGGACGACAACCTCTCGGCCTACGAGGCCTACTACCAGTTCCGCGATCCGATCACCCCGGCCTTGCAACGCCGCCGGCGCACCACCTCGGTGAACGAGGTGATTTCCCGCCCCGCGCTGGAGCGCAGCGAGTTCTTCAACGACTTCCTCGCCCGCGACGGTCTCTACTACGGCATCAACTACCATGCCCGTGCCGGGACCGTGAACGTCGGCGATCTGAGTGTCTGACTCAATATTATATCAAGCGGTTACAGGCACTTTGCATCGGCCGAGGCGGCGCATGAGAACCCGGATCATGGCCAGCTGGAACCAGGCGAGGGAGCTGGCGATGGAACGTTCGACATCCTTGGCGAGGCGACGGCAGCGCCGCAGCCATCCGAAGCTGCGCTCCACCACCCAGCGCCGGGGGATGAGGACGAACCCCTTGCCGCCCTTGGGTTTTCTGCAGACCTCGACCGTCACCGGACAGTCCGCCGCCGCCAGCGCCGCCGCCAGCTTCCCGCCGCCGCAGGCGCTGTCCGCAAACACCCCGTCTTCCGTTCGGTGTGCAGCGCCAGCAGAAGGGGAACCGCGCCGTCCCGGTCCTGGACGTCGGCCGGATGAACCCGGGCGACAAGCGGATTGCCGCCGGTGTCGACGACAAGGTGACGTTTTCGCCCCTTGACCTTCTTGCCGGCGTCGTGGCCGGAGGTCTCTGCGCACGCCTCCACCGTCGTCACGCTCCGGCTGTCGATGATCGCCGCGCTCGGGGCCGCCGGGCGCCCCGCGCGCCGCCGTTCACGCGCCGTGAAGTCGGCGACGATCTTGTCCAGCAACCCCGATCGGGACCACCTGTAGAAGTGGTTCCGGACCGTCGCAAGAGGCGGAAAATCCTTGGGAAGCGACCGCCAGGGGCCTCCCGTCGCGAGAAGATGGAGAATCGCGTTCGTCACTTCGCGCAGATCCACCTTGCGGGGACGCCCACGCCGGCTCGGCGGCGGCAGGAGCGGCTCCAGGAGCTCCCACTCGGCGTCGGTCAGGTCGCTTTCGTATCGCCCCGTGTTCCGGGCATGCTGCTTGCGGGTGGTCTCGTTCCAAGGCATGACGATCCTCCATCAGTGTGCATGTTGTGGTGCCTTCTGATGAGTGTGCATCATGTTGAGACCACCCGACGATTTTTAGGTCAGGCTCTCGGGCACCGTCGCCGAAATCAGGGCGGACGAGCGGGTCCGCGCTGTCTATGTCGGGGCTTCCGCATGAACGGGGGCGCGCCGCTGTTCTCCTTTGCGGACGTGACCGGCGGCTACGGCGCGACGACCGTGGTGCGTGCCGTCGACGGCGGGGTCGCGGCCGGAGAAGCCTGTTGCGTGCTCGGCCGCAACGGAGTCGGCAAAACGACGCTGCTACACCTCCTGACCGGCCATCTCCCTCTGCAATCCGGGGCCGTGCACTTCGCCGGACAGTCTCTCGACGGGCTCGCGCCCGACGAACGGCACCGTCTCGGCCTGGTCTACTGTCCGCAGGATCGGCCGGTGTTCGACAACCTCTCGGTGCGCGAAAACCTCACCCTGACGGCCTCGATGGACGAGGACCGGCACGCTCCGCTGCTCGCGGCCTTTCCGGTCATCGAGGCGCGCATGGCCCAGTCCGCCGGAACGCTGAGCGGCGGTGAACGTAAGCTCCTCTCTTTCGTGCGCGGCCTCGCCGAGAGGGGCCCGTTGCTGCTCCTCGACGAGCCCAGCGAAGGCGTGCAGCAGGAAAACATCGACCGGATGGCAGGCTTCGCGAGGGAAGCCAAGAACGCGGGACGGGCGCTGCTGGTGGTCGAGCAGAACCTTTCATTCGCGCTCGAGATCGCCGACCGGGTGATCGTCATGGATCACGGAGAAGTCGTGCTCGCCGGCGCGGCGGCCGACATCACCCAGGAAGGGCTCGCAGCCCACATGCACGTGTGAAACGGGACGAGCGGAGCGGAAGGGACGGGGGTTCCTCGCCCGGCTGGTATCGGCCGAAACGGCTCCCGACCCAGTCGACCGACGCCGGGATCCTCTCGGGCCCCGTGACGGCGCCGACCGGACAGACGCGCCGGTTTCATGCCCGGATGACCCCGGCACACTGGATCCAAACCGGCTTCGGTCGCTCGACGCCAGTGCGTCCACATGAGGATCGTTCAGTTGATCGAGAGCGCCTCGCAGAATTTCCAGGCGGAGATCCTTGGCGACAATGCCCGGCATGAACGGCTTCGCCGGCCGGTCGCGGCATGAAGCTGGGGCGAGCGGATCCCCGATTTCGCCGCTTGGGCGACGCAGCTCCCGATGGCGGCGTTGCAGGTGGCGAAGCCGGGGTCGAGCGCGGGACGCGCGTTCGTGTCGGAGGTTTCCGCCGACCGTGCCATGGCGATCTTCGCCTCGCGGATCGCGGCGGCGCCGTTGAGGCCGTTCGCCCGGTCTGCCCTCAACCTCGGTCTCGCCCGCGTCGGCGATCGCCAAGCGGCTCCCCTTTTGCCGGCGTCGTGGGATCGTCCGCGTCCAGCCGCGCGCCGACCGTCCGGTTGCCGACCCCGACCGGCTCGCGCACCGGTCGGCGAAGCCACTGGCACTCCGCGATCCGGGCCCGCGTTCCGTCGACGGCATCGGCAGGAACGGTGCGCGGGGCCATGGCGCGGAAAAGCGCCGGCTATCGCCACCCGGCGGACGTGCGCGACGATGAACGCCTGTACGCAGCAGGTGTGGCTCGTCGAGTTCCCGGCGTTCCGGAAGATGGAGTCGCGCCCGGCCGGCAAGCGCCGCTCGGGACGCCCACTGCAGTCGTGGATCCGGATGAGCCCGTCGACAAGGCCATCGCGGCCGTGGATGTCGTCGGCCATCGCCTTGCGGCAGTGCACCTTGCGGCAGTCGATGTGGAAGAAAAACGCTTCCGTCCCGGCGGGTGCCCGGTGGCCGTCACTCGAGCGCGGTTCGAGAAAGGCGAAACAGTCGTTCAAGCGATCCTTGCAGCCGATGGCACCGACAGCGGCGGTCCGGCTTCGCTGGAAGCGGGACGCGAGTCCGCGCCTGTCCGGTGTCGAAGGGCGGATCGATGCCGGTCGGGCCGATGCTGCCGGGATCCGGCGCGTGCAGGACGCCGGGATCGTTGTCGAGGGCGACCCGCGGCAGGCGCGGGCGACTCTCCCGCACGGTCAGGCTCGTGGCAGGTTGGTGCGGGACGCCGCCCGGGCAACGGCGCAAGGCCGCTCCGCGCCGGAGAAGGGAGGCGTCAGCCGGTGAGGGCCCGGAGGCCTTCCTCGAAGAAGAAGGAGTCCTCGCCGAAGGCCGGTTCCAGCTGGTCCAGCCAGGTGGCGCTCGGATCGAAGCGCGCGAAGAAGGGCCGGCCCACCCAGTCGGGATCCCGGCCCTGCAGGAAGCGCAGCACGAAGACCTTCTCGCCAGAGAGCTCCTGCACGCCCAGCACCTCGACCTTGCCCGGCGTCGCGCTCATGCTCGGTCCGCGGACTGTGCGGGCCAGGCCCGAAACCTGCTGGATCGCCCCCCTGTAGGTCTCCCAGCAACGCTCCAGCGGCACCTCGAAATAGTGTCGGGGACCGGTGTCGCGCTCCACGAACATGTAGTAGGGAATGATGCCGAGCCGAACCTGCTCGCGCCACATCCGCGCCCAGATATCGGGATCGTCGTTGATGTTGGAGAGCAGCGGCGCCTGGCTGCGGATGACCGCGCCGGTGAGTCGGATGCGGCGTATCGCTTCGCGCACCACGTCGGTTCCGAGCTCCTGCCAGTGATTGAAGTGGGCCATGATCGCGACGTGGCGGCCCGAGCGGACGAGATCCTCGAGCAGGCGCAGCAGATCGTCCGCGTCCTCGTCATGGACGAAGCGATGCGGCCAGAAGGTGAGCGCCTTGGTGCCGATCCGGATGTTCTGCACATGCGCAAGCGCCGGGTTGTCGATGAAGGCGCGCAGATAGCCGTCCATCACCCGGGTCTTCATGATCATCGGGTCTCCGCCCGTGAACAGGACATCCGAGATATCGGGATGGACGGCGAGATAGCGGTGCAGGTTGACCGCATCCTTGGACGCGATCTGCAGATCCTTCTCGCCGACGAATTGCGCCCAGCGGAAGCAGAAGGTGCAGTAGGCGTGACAGGTCTGCCCCTGGCTCGGGAAGAACAGAATTGTCTCCCGGTACTTGTGCTGAAGCCCGTCCAGCGTTTCCCCTTCCTCCTGCGGGATGTTGAGTTCGCGTTGCCCCGCCGGATGCGGATTGAGGCGCGCACGAACATCGGCGGCAGCGTGCTCGATCTCCTGTGGCGCGGCATCGCGACGCACGAGATCGGCGATCCGGCGGAAATCGCCGTCATCCAGCATGCCCCGCTGCGGAAAGACCAGCCGGTAGACCGGATCGTCCGGCACCCTGTCCCAGTCGATCAGGTGCTCGATGACATAGTGGTTGGTCCGAAACGGCAGCACGGCGCTGACGACCTTCATCGCGAACAGATCGTCGGCCGTGACGTTCCCGTACCGGGAAATCGAGTCCAGGCTTTTCCGCGTCAACGCCTGGTATCGTTGGTTCGGTCGCGCGACGACTCCTGGATCACGCGGGCGTTTCGCGCCCGGCCGCCCTTGCCTGGTCACCGCCTCCGGGATTGTGCGAACACTCACTGCCTTGCCTCCCCAAAATTTTCAGAGCGTGACTGCGGATTCCTGCGCGTGAGACGGGGGTTCCTGCGTGACTTGACCATGACGCCGAACCGATCGGACCGGGCGCGGAAGCGCTTCCCCCCGAGTTTGCGACAACGCTCCTCCCGTGGTTGATGACGGGGGCCGGCCACTGGCAAGCGGCTGCAAGAGTAGGGGATCTCCTTTTCGGTTGCAAACGCGGCATGTGGGACGGCGGCGGGCTTCCTCCGAGGCATGCCGCCGTGCGCCCGGGACCGTGCCGCCGGGATCCCCTGCCCGCGCCGTCGAGCGGCGGCGGTCTCCCTCGGCGTGTTCCCCGGCTTGGCCCGCTCTTGATGGCTTGCAGCGTGCCTTGGTGGCCGATGGCGGTGATGCGTTCGGCAAGCACGAGTTCCCTGTCCGGCACTGCGCTCGTCCCCCGGTCTTGATCGCGCCGGGGCGTGCATCTTGATGGACGCCCGGAGCTGTTCGCCGACGAACCGGTTGGCGGGCGGAGCGTGACTCTCTCCAGCCGACCCGGACCTCCCTTCGCCCCGTCCGGCGCCGGGGCGGTGAGCGGGTTGCGGATACG
This sequence comes from Alphaproteobacteria bacterium, assembly GCA_965214975.1. GTDB lineage: Bacteria > Pseudomonadota > Alphaproteobacteria > MPNO01 > UBA830 > JAJEBT01. The sequence goes on along the minus strand of OZ244055.1, from coordinate 1,553,077 downwards.
GGACGGGGCCGGGCGACGCGTCGGCGCGGCGGTGTCGCCCGGTCCTGCGTGACGGACACCGCCGTACCGCACGGGGCTGCGGCCGAAACGGCGAAGGGGAGCCGGGAAGCGGGGTCGTGCCGTCCGGATCCGCCAGGCGCTACAGTCTCGTGCCGTCCTCCCGGCGGGCCGGGGCCTTGGCGCGCGAGAGCGCGGCGACGGCCTCTTCCGGGCTTGTCGCGTAGTCGAGGAAGCCATGCACGTCGGAACCGGCGAAACCGCGGTCGACGACCCGTTCCGTGAGCGCCCGAAGCCCGTCCCAGTAGCCGTCGGTGTCCAGAACGACCATCGTGCGTTCGTGCAGACCAAGCTGGCGCCAGGTGACGAATTCGATCGTCTCGTCGAGCGTGCCGAGCCCTCCCGGCAGCGCGCAGGCGGCGTCCGACAGGTCGAACATCAACTGCTTGCGCTGGTGCATGCTGGAGACCACGCGGATCTCCGTGAGCCCGTCATGCGCGGCCTCGCGACGGTGCAGGAAGGACGGGATGATGCCCACCACCTCGCCGCCGGCGGCGAGCGCGGCGTCGGCGAAGCTTCCCATCAGTCCCCTCCGTCCGCCGCCGTATATCGCCCTGATGCCCGCGCGTGCGAGACGGTCCCCGAACTCGCGCACCGCCGTTTCGTAGCGTGGCGATGCGCCCGGGGAAGAACCGCAGAAAACGGTGACGGACGTGATCGAGGGCATGCCGGACAACGTTACGGAACCGCGCCGCCGGTCGACTTGAAAGGTCCGGGCGGAGCGGTTGCTCCGACAGGCAACGCCCAAGGGAACCCGGTCAAGCGTTCCCCCTTCCCGAAAGACTGCCGGCACTTTGTCGTGACTCTGGTCGTCCGGAACACGATGGGGGATTCACGAACCGATTGCAACATTCCGGCGAGGCGCTGAAGTCCCGGAGGGGACCGCCGGCGCCGACGGCTCGTTGACGATCCGCGCGGGCCCGTCAGGCAGGGGGCGCGATGACGAACCGTGCGTCCCCGTCCGCTGTGATCTGGGCCGGAAGATTCTCCTCCCATTCGAGATAGGCGCGTGCGGCCGCCTTGTCGCCCTGGTGGCGGGCCGAAACCCAGAACAGGAAATCGATCGCGTCCTCGTCGGCGGGAACCCCCGGAGACGGATCGAGCGGCCGCCCCTCCGCGGCCCATGCGGCCCGGCCGCCGGCGAGAACCGCGACCCTGCGGGTCGAGGCGAGATCCCTTGCCACGAGTCTGGCGCGGGTCTCGCGGCCGGAACAGACCGCTATGAGCTTGTCCTCCGGCAGGGAGATCTGGTCGAGTCTGGGGCGGATGGCCCACGTCGCGGTCGGGATGTGGCCCGCGCGGTAGTCCATCGAGTGTCCCGCGTCGATGACGAAGACGTCGTCCCTTTCCATCGCCGCCGCGAGATCGGAGGGCGTGACGACGTCCGCCGGAAAGACCTTCGCGGGCGCGTCGGCGCAGGCCCCGTCGGGCTCCGCGACGAGGACGCCGACGTTCCAGCCCATCTGGCGCAGCCAGTGGGCGGTGATCGCTGCACGGGCTCCGGGCGGCGTGTCGAACACGACGACCCTGGCGCCCCACACGCCACACCACTGGTCCGTGGTCTGGACCAGCTGGCCTCCCGGAACGTGAACCGCGCCGGCAAGGGTTCCCGCCAGGAACTCCTCTTCGGTGCGGACGTCGAACAGGAACAGCGTGCGCGTCCGGTCGGTCCGCCAGGTCTCGATCGTCCGGCGGTCGATGGCGGGAACGCCGGACTTGCGAAGGAGGGCGTTTCCGTATCGGAGGGCCGCCCGCCGGCAGCCGTCGCTGATGCCGTCCGGAAAGCGGCGCGTGCTGCCGCGCTCGAGATCGTAGCCGGCCAGCGTCCAGCCCATGGTGCCGGCCTCGAGCGCGAACACCGGGTTCGGGACGCCCGCGTTGATCAGCCCCTGGGCGCCGATGATCGAGCGGGTCCGCCCCGCGCAGTTGACGATCACCGTGGTGGACGGGTCGGGGGCGAGGTCGCGGATCCGCAGGACCATCTCGGCGTTCGGAACCGAGATCCCGCCGGGAATCGACATGCGGCGGTGTTCGGCGGGCGTCCGGCCGTCGAGCACCACGAAATCCTCGTTGCGGTCCATCATGTCCCGCAACCGCCGGGCGGTGACGTGCGGGGTGCCGTCGACCTGCTCTACGATTTCTCCGAACGCCTTGGAAGGGACGTTGACGCCCTCGAAGCGCTCGTGTCCGGCGCGGCGCCAGGCCGGGTTGCCGCCGGCGAGCGTCAGGACGTTCGCGTAGCCGAGCTCCTCGAGCCGCGCCGCCGCCGGTTCCGAGACTCCGTCGTCGCCGTCGACGAGAACGGTGCAGACCTCCTTCCGGGGAACCAGCGCGGCCGCCCTGGATTCGAGGACGCTGTAGGGGCAGGGCACCGCATGCAGCATGTGGTCGAGGCCGAACTGGCCGGCTTCGCGCACGTCGAGAACCGCGAGTTCGAGTTCGTCGTGGAGCAGTTCCTTGAGCCGGCCGGCCCCGATCGATGCCGTCATCGCTGACCGTTCCGTCAGCCCGGCCGGCCGCGCCACACGTCGTCGGCGATGTCGACGACCATCTCGAGCTTGGCGTTCTGCTCCTCGAAGGCGATCTCGTTGCCGAGGTCGAGCGACGCGAAACCGCATTGCGGGCTCAACGCGAGGTTCTCGAGCGGCATGAACTCCGCGGCCTCCATGATCCGCGCCCGGATCTCGGCCCGGTCCTCCATGCGCCCGCTCTTGGTGGTCACCAGGCCGAGCGCCACCCTGGTGCCGTCGGGCATGAAGCGGAGCGGCTCGAAACCGCCGGAACGCTCGTCGTCGTATTCCAGGAACCAGGTGTCGACCGCGAGATTCGGAAAGAGTTCCTCGGCCATGCGCTCGTAGCTTCCCGACGCGACCCACTGGCTCCGCGCGTTGCCGCGGCACAGATGGATGGCGACGGCGGTGCCGGCCGCGCGTTCCGCGATGCAGGCGTTGAGGACGTCCCGGTACGTGCCGAGCAGGCGGTCGGGATCCTCGCCGATGTCGGCGGCGTTGCGGCGGAGGCGATCGTCCAGGAAATAGGTCAGCACCGGATCGTCGATCTGGATGTAGGTGCAGCCCCGGGCCTCGAGAGCCGCGATCTCGGCGCGGTAGACGGCGGCGACGTCGTTCCAGAAATCGTCCATCGACGGATAGACGTCGGCGTCGACGGCCGCCCGTCCGCCATGGAAGTGGATGCGGCTCGGCGACGGGATCATCACCTTCGGCGTCCGCGAGGTGCGCGACCTGAGATAGTCGAAATCGGCGGCCGAGATGCCGCCGCCCCCGAGCTTTCCGACGGTCAGCACCGTCTTGGGCACGTAGCTGCCCGGGGCTCCGTGCGTGCCGAAGAACGCGGCGTCGGAGTCGGGCTCGCTGATCTCGATTCCGTCGATCGCGGAAACGAAGTCGATCCACCAGTTCTCGCGACGGAACTCGCCGTCGGTCACGGCCGGGAGGCCGATTCCCTCCTGCAGCTCCACGACGCCCGCGATCGCCTCGTCCTCGGCCGCCCGCAGCTCCTCGCGGCCGATCCGGCGGGCCTTCCAGCGCTCGCGCGCGTCGAGCAGGGCTTCGGGGCGGAGCAGGCTGCCGACATGGTCGGCGCGGAAGAAGGGTCTGGCGGAGGTCATGCCGGAATCCGCGGTCAGGGCGTTCGGATTCCGGATTCTTCTATCGCGGCGGGGATCGCGTCAATACCCGCGGGCGCCATCAGATGCACGCCCGCCAGCCCCTCGGTCTCGGCGTAGGCGGCGATCAGCCCGGCGCAGATCTTCGTGCCCTCGGCCTTGGGGTCGGCGGCCCTCTCGAGGCGTTCGACGACGTGGTCCGGAATCGTCGTTCCCCAGAGATTGTCGCGCATCCAGCGCGCCGACCGGGCCGAGGGGATCGGGCCGATCCCCATCAGGACCGCGCAGCGGCCGGCGATGCCGTGGTCGACGAGCGCGGCGGCGTAGCGGCGCGCGAGACCGGCGTCGAAACAGAACTGGGTCTGGACGAAACGGGCGCCGGCTTCGAGCTTCGCGAGCAGGCCGTCGGGCTTCCAGGCCCCGGATCCCGGGTCGGCCGGGGTGTCGGCGGCGCCGATGAACAGCGAAGGCGGCGACGCGAGCCGGCGGCCCGAGGGCAGAAGCCCGTCGTCGCGCATCCGGCGCGCGGTCTCCAGGAGCTCGCGGCTCTCGAGGTCGAAGACCGGCTTCGCGTCGGGCTGGTCGCCGGCCGAGGGATCGTCGCCCCTGAGAATCAGCACGTTCTCGATGCCGAGGGCGCCGGCGCCGAGAAGGTCGCTCTGGAGCGCGATGCGGTTGCGGTCGCGGCAGGTCATCTGGAGAACCGGCTCGATCCCCCGCCGCAGAAGCAGCGCCGCCGCCGCGAGGCTGGACATGTGCGCGCGGGCGCCGGCTCCGTCGGTGACGTTGACGGCGTCGACATGGCCGTCGAGCGCGGCGGCGCGGCCGTCGAGATCGGCGGCGGAGGCCGATGCCGGGGGCGAGAGCTCGGCGGTGACCGCGAAACGTCCGGCCGCGATGGCGTCGGCGAGCCGGCTCATGCGTCGCCCCGCCGGGACACGACGAAGGATTCGTCGAGGAACCAGAGCCCGTCCCGTTCGTGGAGGACGTCGCGGGTGGCGTCGAGATAGGCGGAATCGGCCATCACCGGCTCGAGCCGCGCGTCCTCGATCTGGGCCACGTAGATGGCCGCGTTCCACGCCGCGAGCAGGGTGGATGTCCCGATCGACGAGCCGATCTCGGTTGGCAGGGTGTGCATCACGTAGCGGAACAGCGCGCTGCGGTCGGAGCCGGGGCCGAAGTTGAGATCGCGGCCGCCGCGTCCGAGTTCCTTCCTGAGCGCCGACAGCAGGACGTGGCGGCTGTGCTGGAAGGGGCTCTCGCCGGGCCAGACCCGCCGGATGATCTCGAGGCCGGGGTCGTTGCCGTGGGAGTGGATGGCGAGCATGCGCCCGCCGGGCGCCAGCGACTTCGCCAGCGGCGCCAGAACCCGCCTGACCTTGAGATCGAGGGAGGCGCGCGCCCGGAACGGCTGCGAGGCGATGATCAGGTTGTAGTCGCGCGCCGCGGCGCCGGGCCGGGGAATGATGGTGTCGAGCAGGATCCTGTGGTCGTCGCGGTAGAGGATGAGGACCGAGGGCCGGACGTAGACCGGATTGCCGGTCTTGGGGCTGCTCTGCACCTGCCAGCCCTCGGCGATCTCGGATTCGAGGTCGGCGATCTGGTCGGCGAAGTCGTGCGAGGAGTCCCCCACGAGCGCGACCTCGCGCCAGTTGAGCCGGGCCGCGCTCTCCGGGGCGCGCGGCGTCAGGGCCGCAGCCTCGCTGTAGAGCATGTTGGTGATGACCGCCACCGTCGCCGGATGCTCGTTGAAGCGGTCCGGCAGCTTCTCGAGGGTGAGGCGCACGTCCTCGAGGCTGATTTCCTTGCCGACGACGTAGAACGGCACCGTCGGATGGAGATGGTGCATGTTGCGCATCACGCGCGTCAGCACCGTGCCGTCGCCCATGCCGGCGTCGAAGACGCGCAGCGACGGCGGGCGCACGCGCAGCCGCTTGAGTTCCTGCCCGACGCGCTCGGCCACCGCCCATTTCTCCGAGCAGGTGTTGACGAACAGGAGGTACTTCTGGCGGTTGTCGTAGAACCGGAAATGCTCGGGCCCGCTCTCCGGGCTGGACGTGGCGGGCCTCACGGAGCCGCCAGAGGCGGCGACCCGGGGATCGTAGGTCTGCAGTTCGGCGACGTTCTCGCCGCCGTCGGCCATGAACGCCTCGACCCGGGCGGCGACCGCTGTGGTCACGCGGCGTCCGTCCCTCAGGCGGCCGACGAACTTCCCGTCGTTGGCGGCGCGCTTTCCGAAGGTGGTCTCCGAAATCCGGTTGCGGCGGCAGTAGGCCTCGATGCGTTCCAGAAGCCCGTCGTTCATGGTGGCCGCTCTCCGTGCCGACGTTCTCATCCCATATTGAACGCTCTTGCGCCGGCGGATGCAAGGGACGGAAACCGGGGTTGGGATGCATCCCACCCCGCCCGGCGGACGGGGCGGTGCCGGAGGGGCGCTGGTATACTCGTTCCGGACCGGCCGGAGGAACGCGATGCAGACCGTGTGGGACCATGTGCGCCTTGCCGCGAGGCGGACTCCGGACCGCATCGCGATGGCGGACGACCGCGGCGGTCGGCGCGCGTCGTTCGCGGAACTGGTCGGGGAGGCGGAGACCGTGGCGGCGGGTCTCGCCGCCGCGGGGCTGGAGCCCGGGGCGCGGGCGGCGGTGACGCTGCCCAATTTCTGGGAACACGCGGTGGCCGTGCTGGCGCTGCACCGGCTCGGCGCCGTTCCGTGCCTGATGAACCCCCGCCTCAAGGCCGGGGAGGCCGGCGCCCTGATGCGCGACGCCGGGGCGAGGCTCGCCCTGTGCGCCGCCGACGAGGCGGTCGCGGCGGCCGCCGTCGAAGCCGTCGGGGACGCCGGCCGCGTGTTCTGCGTCGGCGGGGAGGCGGCCGGCGCGCGGGAGTTCTCGTCGTGCCGCGGCGACGGCGCGGATCTCCCGCCATGGACGGCGCCCGACCCCGAGGCGCTCTCCCTCGTCCTCTACACGTCCGGCACCACGGGCCTGCCCAAGGGCGTGATGCTGCCCCACCGCGTGACCGACGCCCGCGTCCTGTACGTGACGACCCAGTGCGGCCTGCGCCACGGGGCGCACAACCGGTCGCTCGGCCTGATGCCGCTTTTCCATGCGGTCGGGCTGTATTCGGCGTTCCTGGCCACGCTGGCCATGAACGGCACGTACCATGTCCATTCGGTGTTCGATCCGGGCGCCGCGGCGGAGGCTCTGGAGCGCGAGCGGATCACCTTTCTCTACGGCGCACCGGCGCATTTCCACGCGCTTCTGTCCCTTCCGGACTTCCCGGAACGCGACACGGGTTCGGTCGAGACGCTCGTCTACGCGGGCGCCGTGATGCCGGGGCCGCTTCTCGAACGGGTCCGCGCCGCGTTCCCGCGGGCGCGGATGACCAACATCTACGGCACCACCGAGGTCATGAACGCGCTCTACATGCCGGACCCCGTCGGCCGGCCGACGAGATACCGCCCCGGGTTCTATTCCGACGTGCGGATCGCCAGGATCGGCGGCGGGGTCGACGATCTCTGCACGGTCGGAGAGGAGGGCGAGATTCTGGTCGACGCCTCCGCGGACGCCACCTTCTCCGGGTATCTCGGGCGCCCCGAAGCGACCGCCGAGAAGCTGGTCGACGGGTGGTACCGGACGGGCGACGTCGCGGCGCGTCTTGCCGACGGGGATCTCGATCTGCGGGGCCGGGTCGACGACATGATCGTTTCCGGCGGGGAGAACATCCATCCCGAGGAGGTGGAGACCACGCTGCGCGGGCACGGCGGCGTGCGCGACGTCGCCGTCGTCGGCGTCCCCGACGACCGCCTGACCGAACGGGTGGTCGCGTGCGTGGTGGCCGACGGCGCGGATCCGGAAACGCTCGACGCCTGGTGCCGGGCCTCGGAGCTCGCCGACTACAAGCGGCCGCGCGGATACGTGTTCGTCGACGAACTGCCCCGGAACGCGGCGAACAAGGTGCTGCGCCGGGAATTGCGCGCGCTTGCCGAATCGGCTTCCCTCGGGTGAACGGACCGCGCCCGGGCTTCCATTGCCGGAGAGAGACGATGTCGCTTCTGCCCCTGACCTTCGCGTGCGGACCCTACGACCGCATGGAGGCCCTCCGCTACGGACGCGTCGGCGTCGAGGGGATCGACCTCAACTTTATCGAGATCCAGTCGCCGCGGGAGATCTTCGACCGCATGGTCGGCGGACTGGAATTCGACCTGTCCGAGATGTCGATCACCGAGTTCGCCGTCATGGCGACCCGGGGCGAATGCCCGTTCGTCGGCCTGCCGGTCTTTCCGTCCAAGGCTTTCCGCCACGGTTTCGTCTGCGTCAACCGCGACGCCGGTATCGAGCGCCCCGGCGACCTCGCCGGCAAGCGCATCGGAACGCCGCTCTACACCCAGACCGCTGCGGTGTTCATCCGCGGGGATCTGGAGAACGTCTACGGCGTGGACCTGTCGGAGGTCGAGTGGATCCAGGGGGCGATGGAAAAGCCGGGCTCGCACGGTTCCCCGCCCGCGCCGCCGGAGTTCTCCCGGTCCGTGAATCTCAGGCCGAACACCTCGGACAGGTCGCTGTCGGACCTTCTGGCCGACGGCGGGATCGACGCCGTTCTGGGTTCCCGGCTCCCGGATTCCGTGCGCGACCGTCCCGACCGCGTGCGCCGCCTGTGGCCGGATTTCCGGGCCGAGGAACGGCGCTACTTCGCCGAGACCGGCATCCACCCGATCATGCATCTCGTGGTCGTCCGCAAGGACGTTCACGAAGCCGCCCCGTGGATCGCCGAGAGTCTCTACAAGGCGTTCGTGGAGGCCAAGAACTGGGCGCTCGAACGCATGTACTTCTCCGGCGCGCAGCGCTACATGCTGCCGTGGCTGACCGACGACCTGCGCGAGATCGACGAGATCTTCGGCGGCGATCCCTGGCCCTACGGCGTGGAGGAGAACCGGCGGACCCTCGAGGCTTTCGTTCGCTATCTGCACCAGCAGGGGTTCGTGGACCGCGAGGTGCCCGTCGAAAGCCTTTTCGTGCCGCTGCATGGCCGCCTTGACTGAGCCGTCGCCGGACGCGTATTGCGGTCGCCGCGGCATGAACGGCCCGGAACCGCCTTTTCCTTCAACGACATCGGAACTTCGCCGCCCGGCCGGCCGCCGGAGGGCCGGGTGCCGGCAGTCCCGACGCCGGGATTCTGTCGGTCTTCCGCCGCCCTATCGCCTTGCGCGGGAGACCCGGGCTATCCGCGGCGGAACCCGGGTTTGCGCTTCTCGACAAAAGCGGCCATTCCCTCCTTCTGGTCCGGCGTTCCGAAGGTCGCCTGGAACAGGCGGCGCTCGAACCGCACGCCCTCGGAAAGCGTCGTCTCGTAGGCGCGGTTCACGGATTCCTTGATGAGGGCGGTCACGGGGGCGGCCTTCTCGGCGATCGCGGCGGCCGCCTTGAGGGCTTCGTCGAGCAGTTCCGCCGCGGGCACGACGCGCGAGACCAGCCCCGCCCGTTCCGCCTCGTCCGCGTCCATGAAACGCCCGGTCAGGCACATGTCCATCGCTTTCGACTTGCCGACGAACCGGGTCAGGCGCTGGGTGCCGCCGGCTCCCGGGGGCACCGCGAGATTGATCTCGGGCTGGCCGAACCTGGCGTTGTCCGCGGCGATGATGAAGTCGCACATCATCGCGATCTCGCAGCCGCCGCCCAGCGCGAAGCCGGAGACCGCCGCGATCACGGGCTTGCGGACCTGGGCCAGCCGTTCCCAGCCGTTGGTGATGAAGTCCTCCATGTAGGTGTCCGGCCAGGTCTTGTGCTGCATCTCCTTGATGTCGGCGCCGGCCGCGAACGCCCTTTCACTCCCCGCGAGAACGATGGCGCCGATCTCCGGATCCGCCTCGAAGGCGTCGAGGGCCTCGTTGAGTTCCGCGATCAGCGGCGAGCACAGGGCGTTGAGACTCTCCGGGCGGTTGAGCGTGACGAGGCCGACGCGGTCTCGCGTCTCGACGATGATGTACTCGCGGGTCATGGCTGTCCTTTCCGTCAGGTTCGAAGGGGAGGGAGTTCGAGTTCCGCCTCGCCGACCGGCGCGAAGTGGGCGTCCACCTCGTCCCGCGTCACGGCCTCGATCGCGTCGGGCTTCCAGTTCGGGCTGCCGTCCTTGTCGACGAGAACGGCGCGGATTCCCTCGTAGAAGTCGTGGCGCTCGAGGACATGGCAGACGATGCGGTATTCCAGAACCAGCGCCTCGCGAACCGTCAGCCCGGCATGCGCGGTCAGCTGGCGCGCCGCGACCTTGAGGCTCGTCGGCGACATGCGGCCGAGCGTCGCGCTCGTGGCGGCGGCGAAGGCGGTGCCGTCCGCGGCGAGGGCCGCGAGGATTCCCTCGACGGTGTCCGCCGCGAAGAGGCGGTCGATGTCCGGCTGGCGTTCCGCGAGAGCCGCCGGACCCGGATCGGCGGAGAACTCCCCGAGCACCCGTTCCACCAGGGCGAAATCGGCCTCCGTCTCGTCGGTCGGGATCAGCGCGTCAACCAGCTCCTCGTGGCGGGCCGCCGGCACGAAATGGGTCGCCAGTCCGGCGTGAAGGGCGTCCGCCGCCTCGAGGCGCTCGCCCGTGAGGCCGAGATAGAGGCCGAGACGGCCCGGGCAGGCGTCGAGAAACGCGGTGGCGCCGACGTCGGGGACGAACCCGATGGCGGTTTCCGGCATCGCGGCGACGGTGCGTTCGCCGACCACGCGGTAGCGCCCGTTGACGGAGATGCCCAGCCCCCCGCCCATCACGATGCCGTCGATCAGGCAGACGTAGGGTTTCGGGAAACCGGCGATGCAGGCGTCGAGCGCGTACTCCTCCGCGAAGAAGCCGCGAGCGAGGATAGGGTCGGTCCGTCCGGTCTCGCAGACCCTGCGGACGTCGCCGCCCGCGCAGAAGGCACGCTCGCCCTCGCCGGTCACGATCACGAAGCGGACCGAGTCGTCCTCCCGCCACCGGCGAAGACGGGCGTGTATCTCGCGGCACATCGCCGCGGTCAGGGAGTTCAGCGACCGTGGTCTGTTGAGGCGAACGCGTCCGATGCCGCCGCTCTCGGCGAACAGGACTTCCGGGGGCTTCTCCATCGGAGCAGTCTATTGCCTGGCCGGCCGCGGTCAAGAACCGGCCGCGGCGTGGCCGCCGCCGGAGACCCGTGGTAGGTTGCGCGCCGTGCCGATTCGGCCGCGTTCTCCGGGCGAAAGACATGCCGCGCTTCTTTTTCGAGGACTTTGCCGCCGGCGACGAGTGGACCTACCCGCCCTGGATTCCGGACGTCGAGAGCATCGTCGAGTTCGCCAGACAGCACGATCCGCAGCCGATGCACACGGAGCCGGATTCCGCCGCCGCGGCTTCCCATGGCGGCGTGATCGCGAGCGGCTGGCAGACGGCGCTCAGCTGCCTGACCCCTTTTCTCGACGACGTCATGCGCGAGACCGCGGGTCTCGCCTCGCCGGGCTTCGAGACCTTCCGGTGGCTCAAGCCCGTGCGTCCGGGCGCGCGCATCCGGTCCGACGTCGCGGTGCTCGAATCGCGCCGCTCCCGCTCGAAGCCCGACCGGGGAATCGTGCGGTTCCGGTTCCGGGGGGTCGACGAGAACGACGACCCGGTGTGGCTGGCCGAAGGGGTGTTCCTGATCCTGTGCCGCGGCCCGGGCGGTCCGCGGCGGGAGGCGGCGGCTAGATCCTGACGATGCGGAGCACGTTGGTGTTGCCGGGGACGCCGAAGGGGGTGCCCGCGGTCACGACCAGCCGGTCGCCTTCCTTCGCCAGCCCCTGGTGGAGCGCGAAACGGCCCGCTTTCTCGACCATGTCCGCGAAATCCTGGACGTCCCGGCAGATCACCGGATGCACGCCCCAGGCGATGTTGAGCCTGCGCGCCGTCGACTGGCTGGGGGTGAGGCACAGGATCGGCACCGTCGGGCGCTCGCGGGCCGCGCGCAGGGTGGTCGATCCGGACGTCGTGAAGGTGGCGATCGCCGCGGTCTCGATGGTCTCGGCGACCCGGCGCGCGGCCGCGGTGATGGCATCGGCCGAGGTCCGTTCCGGGTTGGCCCGCACCGTGTCCAGTGTCGCCCGGTAATGCTCGTCGCGCTCGACCTGGGCGATGATCCGGTCCATGGTCGCGACCGTTTCCGTCGCGTGGCTTCCCGAGGCGGTTTCCGCCGACAGCATCACCGCGTCGACGCCGTCGTAGACGGCGGTGGCGACGTCGGAGGCCTCGGCGCGGGTCGGGGTGGGGGAGTCGATCATGGATTCCAGCATCTGGGTCGCGATGACGACCGGCTTGCCGGCCTGGCGGCAGCTCCGCACGATCAGCTTCTGGATGCCGGGCACGTTTTCCGGAGGCAGCTCCACCCCGAGATCGCCTCTGGCCACCATGACGGCGTCGGACAGCGCGATGATGCCGTCGAGTTCGCGGATCGCGGCCGGCTTCTCGAGCTTCGACAGGATCGCGGCGCGGTCGCCGACGAGTTCGCGCGCCTCGCGGAGATCCTCGGGGCGCTGCACGAAGGACAGCGCGATCCAGTCGACGCCGTTCTCGATGGCGAATTCCAGATCCGAGTGGTCCTTCGGCGTCAGAGCGGCGAGCGGGAGCACGGCATGGGGGACGTTGACCCCCTTGCGGTCGCTGAGGCGGCCGCCCGTGACCACTTCCGCGAGCGCGTGGTCGTCGGCGGCGACGGTGATCCGCAGGCGGATCTTGCCGTCGTCGAGCAGAACGTCCGCGTCCGGGCGCAGCGCGTGGAAGACCTCCGGGTGCGGGAGAAACACGCGCTCCCCGGTCCCGGTCCCGTCGCCGAGCTCCAGTCTGAGCGTTCCTCCCTCGACGAGACCGACGCCGCCGTCCCGCATCGTGGACACGCGGAGCTTGGGGCCCTGAAGGTCGGCCATCACCGCGATCGGGCGTTCGTACTTGCGTTCGAGAGCCCGGACGATCTGCAGGCGGTTCTGGTGGTCGCCCTGGGTGCCGTGGCTGAAATTCAGCCGGAAGACGTCGGCGCCGGCGAGGAACAGGCTCTCGATGGCGGACCGTTCGGAGGTGGCCGGACCGAGGGTCGCGATGATTCTCGCTCGGCGATCGCGCTTCATGTCCGTCTTATACCGGAGCCGGTCGCTGTCGGGAACGGGATCAGGAGGCGGAAACCGGGCCTTCCCTCGAACCGGTCCGCCAGAGCCAGGACAGAACCCGGGTCGCGGCGACGGCGCCCGCGAGCTGGGCAACGAGAAAGGCGGGAACGTCGGAGGGCGCGATGCCGGAGAAGGTGTCGGTCAGCGACCGCGCGACGGTGACCGCGGGGTTGGCGAACGACGTCGAGGAGGTGAACCAGTAGCCGGCGCTGATGAACAGGCCCACCGCGTAGGGAACCGCCGCCGGGCGGGCGCGCAGGCAGCCGAGAATCGTCGCCACGAGGCCGAACGTGGCGACCGTCTCGCCGAGCCAGTGGCCGGGCAGGGAGCGCGCCGTGGAAGAGAGCGCGAGAACCGGTTCGGCGAACATCAGATGCGCGGCGACCACGCCGGCGACGGCGGCGGGAACCTGCACCGCCGCGTAGAGGGCCGCGTCCCGGGCGCCGATCTCCCGGCGGAGCGCGAACGCCAGCGTGACGGCGGGATTGAAATGGGCGCCCGAGAGCGGCCCGAACGCCAGGATCAGCACGGCCAGGATGGCGCCCGTCGCGAGGGTGTTGCCGAGAAGCGCGACGGCGACGTTCCCGTCCGCGAGCCGCTCCCCCATGATGCCCGAGCCGACCACGGTCGCGAGCAGGAAGGCGGTGCCGAGGGCCTCGGCCGCAAGCCGCCGGGCGATGCCGCGGTCTGCAGGACCGCTCATGCGCGCCCCGCCCCGCGTTCGGCGGGCGCGGCCGGATAGCCGCAGAGCTCGGGCCGTCCGCCGCAGCAGTCCTCGGCGAGAAAGGCGACGAGGCGCCGGCTGCCCTCCAAGTCGAGGGCGTAGAAGACGTTGCGTTGCCGCCGCCACGACCGCAGCAGCCCGGCGTGCTCGAGCTGCGCGAGATGGTGCGACAGCGTCGACGGCGGAATCCCGACGCGGCCGGCGATCTCGCCGGCGGAAAGGCCCTCCGGCCCCTCCCTGACGAGGAGCCGGAACACGTTCAGGCGACGCTCCTGGGCGAGCGCCGACAGGGCGTCGACGGCGTGCTGGATTTCCATGTTTCGACAATGGCAGAAAAATCGAAATAACGCAAGGCTTCCCGAGGCCGTTCGCTTGAAATTACCGGGCCGCCCCGTGAAAATGGGGTTGTCGAACTGCAGAGAGGAGCAACCGTCATGCACCGTTCCGCCCTTGCCGCCGTCGCCGGGCTCGCCTTCGTCCTCGGCGCCCCGGAGACCGCCCGCGCCTTCCCGGAAAAGGACGTCACCTTCATCATCCCCTACAGCGCGGGCGGCGGCTTCGACCGCACGGTTCGCGCGATCGCCCCCTACATGGAGAAATACCTTCCCGAGAAGGTCAGCGTCGTGCCCAGGAACGTGTCCGGGGCCGGCGGGCGCAAAGGGATCTCGCAGCTGTTCCGGGCGCGCCCGGACGGCCACACGATCGCCGTGTTCAACATTCCGGGGATGGCGATCCCGCCTCTTCTCGGCGAGAAGGTGAACTACGATCTCGAGAAGGTCAGCTGGATCACGCGGCTCGCCCGCGGAACCTACGTGCTCGCGGTCGGCGCGAACAGCGGCATCCGGTCCTTCGCCGACCTCGCGAAACTCGGCCGCCCCTTCAAGATCACGACCACCGGGCAGGGCTCGACCGGCTACACGGCGAGCGTCGTCGCCTCGACGGTGATGAAGCTGCAGTTCCGGATGCTGACGGGATACAAGGGCTCGAAGCAGTTCATCCTCGCCGCGGTCCGCGGGGACGGGGACGGCTTCTACAACCTGGTCACCTCGGTCAGGAAGTACCACGAGGCCGGCGACGTGCGGGTGCTCGCGAGCTTCGAGGAAACCAGCAGCTTCCCCGGGGTTCCCACCGCCCGCGAGCTCGGTTTCCCGGAGCTCGAGGGGATGGGGCTCGAACGCCTGGTCGGCGGTCCGCCCGGCGTGCCCGCCGAGCGCGTGCGGATTCTCGAGCAGGCCATGCTCAAGGCGATGGCGGACCCGGAATTCAAGGCCAAGACCGCGAAGCGGCCGTTCCTTCCCGCCACCGCCGCCGAGACCGGCGGGCGCGTGAACGAGGTGCTCAAGTTCTATCTCGCCTACAGGTCCGCGCTCGGCGGCTGACGCCGGCCCGGTTCCGACGCGCCGGGACGGGGCCCGTCCGTGCTTGAGGCCCTGGGGTCGGGCCTCGCCCTTCTCTTCACGTGGCAGGGCACGCTCTACCTGTGCCTGGGCGTGCTCGTCGGCCTCGTCTTCGGCGCCGTGCCCGGGCTCGGCGGCACGACGGCCATCGCGCTTCTCATGCCGCTCACCTTCGGCATGGAGCCGTGGCTCGCGATCACCATGATCGGCGGGGTGATGGGCGCGACCTCCTTCGGCGGCTCGGTTTCGGCGATCCTGCTCAACACCCCCGGCATCGCGCCCAACGCGGCGACCTGTTTCGACGGCTATCCGCTCGCCCGCCAGGGCAGGGGCGGGATGGCGATCGGCGCCGCGGCGGCGGCGTCGTCGACCGGCGGACTGGTCGGGATCTTCACGCTGATCGCGATCATCCCGCTCGCCAAGGAGATCGTGCTGTCCTTCGGGCCGCCCGAGTTCTTCATGCTGGCCATGCTCGGCCTGTCCGCGATCGCGGTCTCGACGGGCGGCGCGTTCCTGCGCGGGCTGATCAGCGCGCTGTTCGGGCTGA
This sequence comes from Alphaproteobacteria bacterium, assembly GCA_965214975.1. Lineage (GTDB taxonomy): Bacteria > Pseudomonadota > Alphaproteobacteria > MPNO01 > UBA830 > JAJEBT01. Next base: position 1,537,596 of record OZ244055.1, on the reverse strand, counting down.
TGCTGGCGCTCGTCGGCTACGACGCGATGGACGGCGGATACCGCTTCACCGCCGGGGTCGAGTATCTCTACGACGGCGTACCCCTGGTGCCGGCCCTGGTCGGGCTGTTCGCGCTGTCGGAGATGATCAACCTCTCGGTCCGGGGCGGCACGGTGGCGTCGCGGACCTCGCCGTCGGGAATCACCGGGGTGTTCGCCGGCGTCGTCGCGGTGTACCGCCACTGGGGCATCCTGCTGCGCGGCTCGGCGATCGGAACCTTCATCGGCGCGCTGCCGGGCGTCGGGGGGACGGTCGCGTCGTTTCTCGCCTACACGGCGACCGTGCAGACGGCGAAGGACAGGGACACCTTCGGCCAGGGCAACATCAAGGGGGTGATCGCCCCCGAATCCGCCAACAACGCGAAGGACGGCGGATCCCTCATCCCGACCCTGTCGTTCGGCATTCCCGGCAGCGCCGAATCCGCGATTTTCCTCGGCGTCCTGATCCTGCACGGAATCGAGCCGGGACCGATGCTGCTGATCGAGGAGCAGGAGGTGGTGATCAGCATCGTCCTCGCGCTCACCGCCTCCACGGTTCTGGCCTCGCTGTTCGGGCTCATGGTGACCCGCCAGCTGTCGATGATCACGCTCGTCGACGTCAACGTCCTGGTGCCGGCCGTGGTTTCGGTCGCGCTCGTCGGCACCTACGCGCTCAAGGGAGAGTTCGGGGACGTCCTGCTCGCCGCGGCCTTCGGAATCGTCGGCTACCTGATGATCCGCTTCGGTTTTCCCCGAATCACGCTGGTCATCGCGCTGGTTCTCGGCGAGCTCGCCGAACGCAGCTTCCACCAGTCGATCGCGATGGCGGACGGGAACTGGACGGTGTTCTTCGTCCGGGAGATCTCGCTCGCGCTGTTCGTCGTGACGGTGTTCTGCCTGCTGCTGCCGGCGCTCCGATACGCGCTGGCCACGCGCCGCGCCGGCCGGGAGGCGGGGGCGTGAACGTCCGTCGCGCCCTTCCGTCGACGCTGGTTCTTCTGCTCGCGGCGGGCTTCCTCGCGTGGAGCCACGCCTACGACGGCCGGGGGCACGTCGTTCCCGCGCTCATCGGCTGGACGGCCGTCGCGCTGTCGCTTCTCGATCTCGTCGCCCACACGAAAAGCCGCGCGGGCCGCGTTCTGCACGGCATCCTGTCCGGGCGCCCGCTCGACAGCTCGTCCGGAGACGAGGCGGAGGCGCCCGCGCTCTCGCCGGCCGTCGCCTGCCTGTGGACGGCCGGTTTCGTGGGTCTCGTCGCCGTCGTCGGCTTCATCGTCGCGGTGCCGGTCTACACCCTGGCCTTCATGCGCCTTCAGGGGCGGATGCCGTGGCGCCGCTCCGTCCTCACCGCCGCCGCGGTTGCCGTGGTCGTCTGGCTCGTGTTCGAGCGGCTTCTGCGCTACCGGGTCTTCGAAGGCTGGGTCTTCGGGGGCCAGTTCTGAGGGGAGGCCGGATGCCGATCGTGATCACCGACCAGGACGCCCGCCGTCATCTGTCGATGCCCGAATGCATCGAGGCGATGCGCACCTGTTTCCGGGACTTCGCCGACGGCCGCGCGGTCAGCCTGCCGCGCGTCCGCTACGTCGCCGATTCGGGCGAGCCGGGCCGGAGCTACTACGCCAACGTCCATGTCGGGGCGGCGCCGAGCGCGGGCCTCGCCTGCGTGCGCGCCGGAAGCCACGTGGTCGACGACTCGGGCTACGACCGCGGACGCCGCTCGCTGCGCAATCCGGAGCCGTTCAACTGGTCGGTGGTGATCCTCTACGACATCCGGACGGCGGAGCCGGTGGCCTTTCTTCAGGAATCCCACGTGAGCGGCATGCGGGTCGGCGCGACGTCGGCGGTGGCGATCGACCGGATCGCCCGCCCCGACGCGCGGGAACTCGCCCTGCTGGGGACCGGCAGGCAGGCCCGCTCCCATTTCGAGGCGCTTCGGCATGTCCGCCCCATCGAGCGGGTGCGCGTTTTCAGCCCCGACCCGGGCCACCTCTCCGCCTTCGTGGACGAGCATGCGGGATCCGGGGTCGAGGTGGTCGCGGCGGCGGACGCCCGGTCCGCCGTCGACGGGGCCGACATCGTGTGCAGCACGACCAGCTCGACGGTGCCCGTGGTCCTCGGGGAATGGCTGGAGGAGGGGCAGGTGGTCATGTCGATCGCCAATTCGGACGCGACGGTCACGCGAAGGGAGGTGGACGCGGAGACCTTTCTGCGGGCGTCGGACATCGTCATCAACGACTGGGCCAGCGTCCGGGCCAACAACCAGGTCGAGCTGCTCGAGCATCTCGAAACGGGGAGGATCCGCCGGGATCGCGTCCACCTGCTCTCGGACCTCGTCGCCGGTCGCGCCGTCGCCGAATCGCGTCCGGACAACATCGTCTACTACAAGAGCAACACCGGTCTGGCGATGCAGTTCGCCGCGGCCGGCGCGATCGTCTACGAGAAGGTCGTGAAGGCCGGCTCGAACCGGGTCATCCCGCGGGAATGGCTGGCGAGCGAGCGGTACGGCCTGGGTTAGCCGGATGCCGTTCCGCGTCGGTCGTTCCGGGAAGCGGCCCGGCCGTCGCGGGGAACGCCGTTTCGCGGAGACCTGAACCTTCGCGAGCGCGACCGTCTTCGGGAACGGCTGGAGCGCGTGCCTGACGCGTCGGGCGAGGAGGCGCTGGTCCTGCAAGGGGATTCCGACGGCTGCGCGGGCACGCGCGAACGCCCCGACCTTCCGGCGCCCACAGGGAAGGCCGGCTGGCGGTCGTCGGGGAGAAGGCGGGCAGGATCGTCCGTTCGCGCCTTGTAGACGGCCGCGACGACGGGAAACCGGCCCGAATCGATCGCATGGATGCGCGATCGCGTCGTCGGGCCCGCCGGGACGTTTCCGGAGCCGCTCCCCGGGCCGAACGGGAAACGCGAGGCCCGCACTCGCAACGGGGCGTGGTCGGGCGGAACCGGCGCCGTTCCGCCGGTCCGGGAGGACCGACGGGCCCGGACCGCCCCTCCGCTCACGTCCCCTCGTCGGTCGAGAGGATGGACGAGGAGATCGAGCGCGGGTCGCGTTCCTCCCAGCGCCCGCCCTCGACGAGGCTCATGAATTCGGCGCAGAACCGGTTGTAGTGTTCGGGTTCCTCGAGATTGCACAGATGTCCGGACCGGGGCAGGAGAACCAGCGCCGCCGACCGGATCGTCCGCTTGAGGAACAGCCCGGCGTCGAGGCAGGGTTCGTCCTCGTCTCCGTTGACGATCAGCGTCGGAACGGCGAGCGCGCGCAGCCGGTCCTCGAGATCGTAGAGCGACGGGCGGCGGCCCTGCACCCGGCGCAGCGTGGTGGCGGAACCGGCGCTGGAGTGCTCGCGGAGCTGGTTCTCGAATTCCTGCCAGCCGCGCGGATCCTTGTTCAGGAACTGGACGCGCGCGGGCCCCCGGGAGTACGTCCGCCCGAAGGTCTCCATGGTCTCGGTCTCGATCCGCGCCGCCACCTCCTCGGTCTCGCGGCGGAAGCGCTCGCGCACCTCCGCTCCGGCTCCGTAGCCGCAGCCCGCGACGACCAGCGACAGGCAGCGTTCGGGATAGGCGAGCCCGAAATGAAGCGTCGCGAAGCCGCCCATGGACAGCCCGTGCACGTGGGCCTTCCCGATGCCCAGCCCGTCGAGAACCGAGCGCACGTCGTCGCGCGCGCGATCCTGGCCGTAGGCTTCCGGATCCTCCGGCACGTCCGACGGCGGATAGCCCCGGGCGTTGAACGCGATGCAGCGGTGGCTGCGCGAGAACCGGCGCATCTGCGGCTCCCACGACCGGAGGTCGCCGCCGAACTCGTGGACGAACACGATCGGCGTGCCGCTTCCGGCTTCCTCGTAGTGGAGCCCGACACCGTCGTCGGCCGTGACGTGCCCCATGTCCGTCTCCCCCGTTCCCGGCGGCGCCCCGGACGCCGCCTCTTCGCGTTCGTATAGCGGGTTTTCGGTCCGGCCGCGATCCGCTCCCGTGCGTCCGCCGGATTTTGACCGGTCTCCGGGAGGGTGACAGAATGCCCCGATGTCCGAGGAGGAAACAGTGGCGGTCGCGCTCCGCGTCAACGGGGTTCCGGTCGCGCGGACGGTTCCGGTGCGCCGCCACCTCGTGGACTTTCTCCGCCTCGATCTCGACCTGACGGGCACGCATCTCGGCTGCGAGCACGGCGTGTGCGGCGCCTGCACGGTGAGAGTGGACGGGGTTGCGGTGAGAGGCTGCCTCATGCTCGCCGTGCAGGCGGACGGAGCCGACGTGGTCACCGTCGAGGGCCTGTCGCGCTCCGGCGAGGTCGCCGATCTCCAGCGCGAGTTCGAGGAGCGCAACGCCGCGCAGTGCGGCTTCTGCACGCCGGGCATGGTGGTCACGGCCGCGGAGCTCGTGCAGGCCGGCGGCGTGCCCGACCGCGGGGAGATCCGCGACCATCTGTCCGGCAATCTGTGCCGGTGCACGGGCTACCAGGCGATCGTCGATGCGGTCGAGGCCGCGATGAAGGCGCGGGCGGCGTCGTGAACGCGCCGGAAGGCGGCGTTCCCGGCTCTCTCGTCGGAAAGCGCGTTCCGCGCCCCGGCGTGCGCCGCCTGGTTCACGGCCGCGGGCGCTACACCGACGATCTCTCGGTTCCCGGCATGCTGCATGTGGCGTTCGTCCGCAGTCCCTATGGCCACGCGCGGATCCTCGGCATCGACGCGGCGGAAGCGTCGGCCCTGCCCGGCGTCGTCCGCGTCGTGACGGGCAGGGACGTGTCCGGGGTCTGCAGGCCCATGCACGCGGTGGCCGCCCACAGACCGGGCCACAAGTCCGCCGTCCAGCACCCCATGGCGGTCGACCGGGCCTGCTTCCAGGGCGAACCCGTGGCGGCGGTGGTCGCCGAGACCCGTGCCGAGGCGGAGGACGCGGCCGAGCTCGTCGCCGTCGAGTGGGAGGAACTGCCGGTCGTCACCGACATGGAGGCGGCGCTGTCTTCGGACGGTCCGGTCATCCACCCCGAACTCGGGGACAATCTGTGCTTCGAGCACGAGACGGCGGTCGGCGACGCGGGAGCCGCGCTCGCGGGCGCGGCGCATGTCGCGGAGCAGCGGTTCGTCTTCGGACGGCATGCCGCCGTGACGCTCGAGGGACGCGCCGTCATCGCCGACTGGGATCCCGTCGAGGAGCGCCTCGTCGTGCACCAGTCCCACCAGTCCCCCTTCCAGATGCAGGACGTCTACAGCCGCCATCTCGGCGTTCCCGAACACAGGGTGCGGGTCGTCACGCCGGACGTCGGCGGGGGGTTCGGGCTCAAGATCAACGTCCACGGCGACGAGCTCGCGGTCGTCGCCGTCGCCCGGCTGCTCGGGCGTCCGGTCAAGTTCGCGGCCGACCGGCTCGAGGCCTTCGCTTCCGATTGCCAGACCCGGGATCACGTCGTCACGGCGCGCATGGGAATCGACGCCGACGGCAGGGCCGTGGCTCTCGAGGTGGACGACGTCCTGTCGGTCGGACCCTACACGGCCTATGTCCGGTTCGGCCTGGCCGAGGGCATGATGGTGGTCGCGAGCGCGGGCGCGCCCTACCGCCTGTCCGACTATCGAGGCCGGATGCGGGCGGCCTACGTCAACAAGGGCATCGTCGGGATGTTCCGGGGCGTCGGCGTTCCGATCGGCTGCGCCGTCACGGAGCTGCTGGTCGACCAGGCGGCCGCGGCGGCGGGGATCGATCCCGTGGAGTTCCGGCGGCGGAACTTCCATGCCGAGGAGGACTATCCGCTGACGACCGTCGGCGGCTACAAGGCGGCGCGCATGTCGATGCGCCGGTGCCTCGAATCCTGCGTCGGGATCATGGACTACCCGGCCCTGCGGGCGGAGCAGGAACGCCTGCGCCGGCGCGGCGTCGTGCGCGGCGTCGGGGTCGCCGCCTTCGTGGAGGCCGCGGCCTTCGGCCCGGGATACTACGGGCCCTCGGGCGCGCGGGTGTCGACCCAGGACGGCTGCACGGTCAAGCTGGAGCCGTCCGGCGTCGTGCGCTGCCTGACCAGCGTCACGGACCAGGGACAGGGAACGCTGGCCGCGGTCGCCCAGGTCGTCGCCGAACAGCTCGGCCTCGGGATGGAGGACATCGACGTCGTCGCGGGCGACAGCGCGGTGACGCCCTACGGGGGCGGAGCGTGGGCCTCGCGCGGCATGGCGATCGGCGGAGAGGCGGCGCTGCAGGCCGGGCGGGCGCTCCGGGAGGGGATCCTGGATCTTGCTGCGTCGGTCCTCCAGACCTCGGCGGAGCGCCTCGCGCTCGCGGACGGCGAGATCCGCGACGCCGGAACCGGCGAGGCGCGCATGGATCTCGCGGAGCTCGCCAGGATCGGGCATTTCAGGCAGGACACGCTTCCGCCCGGCGTCCAGCCCGAGCTCGTGGCGACCCGGCACCACGTGCCGCCCGTGGACTACTACGTGGCGAACGGCGTGCAGGGGGCGCATGTCGAGATCGACATCGAGACCGGCTTCGTCAGGATTCTGGGCTGGTGGGTTGCGGACGACTGCGGCCGCGTCATCAACCCGCTGCTCGTCGACGAGCAGCTCCGGGGAGGCATCGTCCAGGGAATCGGGAACGCGCTCTACGAGCATCTTCTGTACGACGAGCACGGGCAGATCCTGAACGGGACGCTCGCGGACTACCTGCTGCCGATGGCCTGCGAGATGCCGGACATCAGCATCGCCCACGTGGAGACGCCCGTCGGCAAGACCGAGCTCGGCGCCAACGGGATCGGGGAGTCGGGCACGATCGGGGCCATCGCCGCCCTGTGGTGCGCCGTGAACGACGCGCTGCGTCCGCTCGGGGTGCAGATCGACCGCCAGCCCTTCGCGCCCGCGGACGTGCTCGAGGCTCTCGGCCGGTCCGGGGCGCCCGCGGGCGGGGATCAGGCTCCCGAATCTCCCATGTAGCGGGGAATCTCGAAGCACGCCCGGTGGATGCCGGGGTGGTAGTAGCGCGTGGGAAGGGCGGCGTCCTCGAACCGCTGCCTGACGACGGCCGGGTCGGTGGACCGCGCCCGCGGGCTGTTGCCGCCCCAGCCAAGGGTCATGAAGCCAAACGCGTAGGTCGGCACGTCGGTCACGTAGAGCGCCGGGTCGGCGAAGATCCTGCGAAGGCGCCCCCAGGTCTCGCGGATCTCCCCGCGCTGGGGAAAGGCGTTGCCGCTCTGGCACACGAGAACGCCGTCCTCGGTCAGGATCTCGCGGCAGCCCCGGTGGAAGCCGTCCGAGAACAGCCCGACCGACGGCCCGACGGGGTCGGTCGAATCGACGATCACGACATCGAAGCGCCCGTCGGTCTCGGCGACGAACTCCACGCCGTCCGCGATGACCAGTTCGGCCCGCGGGTCGTCGAAGGCGCCGTCGCTCAGGCCGGGCAGGTGCTCCCGGCAGATGTCGACCACCTCGCGGTCGATCTCGACCATGGTGGCGCGTTCGACCGAACGGTGCCGGAGAACCTCCCGCAGCACGCCGCCGTCGCCGCCTCCGACGATCAGCGCGTTCCGGACACCGCCGTGCGCGAGGATCGGCACGTGCGCCATCATCTCGTGATAGCAGTGCTCGTCACGCTCGGTTGTCTGCACGATGCCGTCGAGCGCCAGCACCCGGCCGAAGAGCGGGTTGTCGAAGATCGCGACGTCCTGAAACCCGGTCCGCGCCTCGAGAACCGGGCGCGCGATCCTGAGACTCTGCCGGCAGTCGGGATGGAAGGCCTCGGTGAACCAGCGCCCCTCGTCGTCGGGGGCGGTCACCTCCGGAGGCCCCGCGCGATCTCGCGGCTCTCGAAGCGCTCCGCCCCGAGTTCGCGTTCGAGATGCGCCACGGCGTCCCCGGGGGAGCAGCGTCCGCACATGAAGACGTCGAAGGCGGCGTAGCCGATCTCGGGCCAGGTGTGGACGCTGATGTGGCTTTCGGCGAGCACCGCGACCCCGGACAGCCCGCCGCTGTCGCCGAACGCGTGGACATGCGCATGCAGAACCCTGGCGCCGGCCGCTTCCGCGGCTGCCCTCAGAAGTCTCTTGAGGGAACGCGCGTCCGCGAAGCCCGACATTCCCCAGACGTCGACGAGCACGTGCCTTCCCGCGTAGGTCCGGCCGTTCTCGCGGACGAGGTAGTCGCGGGCCCGGGGCGGATTCCCGTGCCGCGCGCCGGCGACGGGCCCGGCCGGGGCTTCCCCGGCCGGCGGTGCGGAATCGTTCATTCGCGTGGTCTCCGTGCCGCCGGCTCCGCCCGTCTCGGAGGCACGCCTTATAGTCCGCTTCCCGGCGGGCGCGCAAGCGCCCGCCGGGAAGCGTCAGAAGGTTTCGTCGGCCAGCGCCATGAGCTCTCCGGATCCCGCCGTCGACGCCCTGAGGGAGGCGGACGCCTGGGGGCAGAAGGTGCGGGCGTAGAAACGCGCCGAGGCGATCTTGGCACGGTGGAACTCCTCGTCCTCGCCGGAGGAGAGCCTCTCCGAGGAGATGGCGGCCGACTTCGCCATGAGCCAGCATCCCGCGACCGTGCCGAGGGCCGACAGGTACGGCGTCGCGCCGGCGAGCGCGGCGCGGGGGTCGTCCTCGGGCGGGGCGAGCAGGTATTCGGTGGCGTCGGCGAGTTCCGCCAGGGCCTCGCGGTAGGGTTGCCCGATCGCCGGATCCGCGGTCTCGACGCCGGACATCTCGTCGATCAGGTCCCTGATCGCGCTGCCGCCGTCCCGCGGGAGCTTGCGGGCCACGAGATCGACGGCCTGGATGCCGTTCGTGCCTTCGTAGATCGGGGTGATCCGGCTGTCGCGGTAGTGCTGGGCGGCTCCGGTCTCCTCGATGAAGCCGGCTCCCCCGTGCACCTGCACGCCGAGAGAGGTCACGGCGACGCCGCAGTCGGTCGACCACGCCTTGACCACCGGAACCAGCAGATCCGCGCGTTGCTGCGCCTCGGCCCGGGTTTCGGGGTCGGGGTGCCTGCGCGCGACGTCGAGCCGGGCGGCGACGTAGTAGCCGAGCGCCCGCGCGGCCTCGACCGCCGCCCGCATCGACATCAGGTTCCTGCGCACGTCGGGATGGCGGATGATGGCGACCTCTCCGGCGGCGGGGTCGGCGGGATCGCGCCCCTGGATCCTCTCGCGGGCGTAGGACGCCGCCTGCTGGTAGGCGCGTTCGGCGATGCCGACGCCCTCGCGGCCGACGGCGAGGCGGGCGCTGTTCATCATCGCGAACATGTACTCCATGCCGCGGCATTCCTCCCCGACCCGGTAGCCGACCGCGCCCTCGCTCTCCCCGAACTGCATCACGCAGGTGGGGCTGGCGTGGATCCCGAGCTTGCGCTCGAGCGACACCGGGCGCAGGTCGTTGCGCCGTCCGAGCGAGCCGTCGTCGTTGACCAGGAACTTGGGCACGATGAACAGCGAGATGCCGCGCGTGCCGGGCGGCGCGTCCGGCGTTCGGGCGAGGACCATGTGGACGATGTTGTCGGTGAAATCGTGGTCGCCCCAGGTCGTGAAGATCTTCTGCCCGCTGATGCGGTAGTGGCCGCCTTCGGGTACGGCCCGGGTCTTCAGGGCGCCGACGTCGGATCCGGCGCCCGGCTCCGTCAGCACCATGGTGCCGGTCCACTCGCCGCTGACCAGCTTGGGAATCCACTTGGCCTTCTGCTCCTCGGTGCCGAACTCCCCGAGCATTTCCGCCCCCGCGATGCTGAGGACCGGGCACAGGGCGAAGGCGAGATTGGCGGAATCCCACATCTCGAAGACCGGGGTCGCCACCAGCAGCGGAAGATCCTGTCCGCCGGCTTCGGGAGGGAACTGCAGCGTGTTCCATCCGCCGTCGACATAGGCCCGGTAGGCCTCCCTGAAACCCGGAGGGGTGACGACCACGCCGTTCTCGAGACGCGAGCCTTCCAGATCCCCGGCCCGGTTGATCGGCGACAGGATGTCGCGCCCGAATCTGGCGGCCTCTTCCAGAACCGCCCGCACGGCGCCGACCGTCAGATCCTCCTGGCCGGGAAGCGCGGTCACGTCCGAAAGACCGACAAGATCCTCGATCACGAACCTCATGTCGCGCAGGGGGGCGTTGTATTCGCTCACGATCCGGACTCCCGTGTTTCCCGGCTTCCGGCCTACAGCACCTTGCCGGGGTTCATGATGCCCTTGGGGTCGAGCGCGGACTTGACCGCCCGCATGACGTCCAGGGCGACCTCGGACTTGTAGGCCTTGAGCTCGTCGCGGCGCAAGCGCCCGATGCCGTGCTCGGCGCTGATGGAGCCTCCCATCGCGACCGCGCGGTCGTGGACGCGCCGGTGGATCTCGGCCTCGTGCCCGAGAAACTCCGCGTCCGTCATGTTCTCCGGGCGCGTGAAGTTGAAGTGCACGTTGCCGTCGCCGACATGTCCGAAGGGGCAGGGGCGCACGCCGGGAACCAGTTCGGCGATGTCCGCGGCCGCGTCGACGAGAAGTTCGGCGACCCGGGAGACCGGAACGGAGACGTCGTGCTTGACGCTGGCGCCGCTTGCCCGCTGGGCCTCGGGAATGACCTCGCGGATCTTCCAGAAATCGGCCGCCTGGCGCCCGCTCTCGGCGATGACGGCGTCGACGACCAGGCCGTCCTCGAAACCGTCGCCCAGAACGCGCTCCAGAAGATCGCGCAGCCCGGCGGCGGAGGCCTCGCCCGCCGCGAGTTCCATCATCACGTAGTGGTCGTGGCGTTGCGGCAGCGGGTCGCGGAGGTCGCCGAACCGGCGGAACACGAAGTCCAGCGCCTGGCGCGCCATGTACTCGAAGGCGACCACGCGGTCGTCGGTGGCCCGGCGCGCGCGCGCGAGCAGTTCCACCGCCGCGCGCTCGTCGCGCACCCCGACGAAGGCGTCGCGGACGTCGGCGGGCCGGGGGAAGAGCTTGAGGCAGGCGGCGGTGATGACGCCCAGCGTGCCCTCGGCTCCGATGAAGAGGTGCTTGAGGTCGTAGCCGGTGTTGTCCTTGCGAAGCCCGGTCAGCCCGTTCCAGATCTCCCCGCTCGGCAGCACCGCCTCGATCCCGAGGCAGAGGTCGCGGGCCGGCCCGTAGCGAAGAACCCCGGTGCCGCCGGCGTTGGTCGACAGGTTGCCGCCGATGCGCGCGGTCCCCTCGCCGCCGAGGCTGAGCGGAAACAGGCGGTCGGCGTCGGCCGCGGCCTTCTGCACGTCGGCGAGAACGACGCCGGCCTCGACGGTGATCGCGTAGTTGAGCGCGTCGATCCCGCGCACCCGGTTCATGCGCGTCAGCGACAGCAGGATCTCGCTGCCGTCCGCGTGCGGCGTGGCGCCGCCGCAGAGCCCGGTGTTGCCGCCCTGGGGCACCACGGCGGTGCCCGTCTCGTTGCAGATCCGCACCACCGCGGCCACCTCGTCGACGCCGGCGGGGCGCACGACCATGGGCGTCGCTCCCGTGAAACGCCGCCGCTCGTCGGTCAGGTACGGCGCCTTGTCGGCGTCTTCCGTGAGCACGCCGGCGTCGCCGACGGCGGCGCGGATGCGCCGGAGGACGGCTTCTGCGATCGGGGCCGGAACCGCGGGCATCTCAAACTCCTCCGAGGAGATCCGGTCGCTCTCCGCGATCCGGGAAACGGAACGGCGGTCCCGGTCAGGCGGCCGCGGCCCGCCGGAGACGGTCGTTCACCGCCTGCCCGAGGCCGGTTTCGGGAACCGGCGTCACGGCGATGCCGCGCCGCCCGGAGCGGTCGAGTTCCCTGAGCATCGCGAACAGGTTGGCAGCCGCCTCGGCGAGGCTCCCGGACGGGCTGAGGTTGCGTTCCAGCGCGGCCCCCGGGATCCGGTGGCGGCCGAACGACAGCAGGGCCTCGCCGGGCCCGACGGAGCGGGCGTCGAGCCGGAGCGGCGTGTCCGGCGCGTAGTGCCGCCGCAGCATCCCGGGAGACCGGGCCGGGCCGCAGGCCGCGGCCGGCCCGAGGGGACCGGTGACGGCCGCGATCTCCCCGGCGGCGACGCCGCCCGGCCTGAGAAGCGCCGGCCGGCCGCCGGTGCAGGCGACCACGGTCGATTCCACGCCCACGGGGCAGGGGCCCCCGTCGATGACGGGCACCCCGCCGCCGAGGGACTGGGCGACGTGATCGGCCCGCGTCGGGCTGATTCCGCCGGACGCGTTGGCGCTCGGCGCGGCGATCGGCCGGCGGGCGGCGGCGAGCAGGGCCGCGGCGACGGCGTGGCCGGGCACGCGGAGCGCCACGGTGTCGAGGCCGGCGCAGGCGAGTCGGGAAACCGGGCAGCCGGGCCGCCTGGGCACGACGATGGACAGCGGCCCCGGCCAGAACGCGCGCGCGAGAGCGCGCGCGCTGTCGTCGAACTCCCCGAGCGCGACGGCCTCCTCGAGGTTCGCGACATGGACGATCAGCGGGTTGAAGGAGGGCCTCTTCTTGATCTCGAAAACGCGCGCCACCGCGCCGTCCGAACAGGCGTCGGCCCCGAGGCCGTAGACGGTCTCGGTGGGAAACGCCACCGCCTCGCCTCTGCGGATCCTCTCGCCGGCTCCGGCGACGGCGGCCGGCGACGCGGTCTCGATCATTCCCGCCCCCGGGCCACGAATTCGGGATTGCGCCATCCCGTCTTGCCGTATGCCAGCGGGTCGCCGCCCGGGATCCGCACCGTGCCGCCGGCGCCGAGGAGCACCGCGTGGCCGGCGGCGGTGTCCCATTCGCGGCTCGGCCCGTAGCGCGGATAGAGGTCCGCCTCCCCGCAGGCCACCAAGCAGAACTTGATCGAGCTGTCCAGAAGCCGGTGCTCCCGCACCGGCGAGTCGCCGATCAGGGGGTCGAGCCGGCCGCGGTCGCCGAACGACCGGCTCGAGAGAAGGACGGCGCCGCCCGCGGGGGGCCGCCGGGCCGCCACCGGCCGCCACCGGCCGCCGGCCGGCCGGGCTTCCGCGGTGCCGGGGCCGCAGGCCCTGTAGGTGACACCCAGCGCGGGGGCGGCCACGACGCCGAGAGCCGGCGTCCCGTTCCGGACCAGCGCGACGTTGACGGTGAACTCGTCGCGTCCCGCGGCGAAGGCCTTGGTGCCGTCGATCGGATCGATCAGCCAGAAGGCTCCGGGAACCCGGTCTTCGGCTTCCCCCCTGGCGGCGGCCTCCTCGCCGACCGCCGGAACGCCGGGATCGAGCTCGGCGATCTCCGCGAGAATGAGGCGCTCGGCCCGCTCGTCGGCGTCGGTGACCGGCGAGCCGTCCGCCTTGTCGCGGACGCCCAGATCCCTGCGGCGCAGATCGACGGCGAGGGCGCCGGCCCGTTCGGCGATCCCCGTCGCGGCCTCGAGAAGCGGACGGTCCCGTTCCGGATCCAATCAGGAGGCTCCCGGCCAGACCGCCCGGGCGCCGGCCTCCGGCCACGCGGCCGGGGCGCGCACGGCGGCGGCGGCTTCGTCGGGGTCGAGGGCGGCGTCCCATCCTGCGGCCACGAAGCGGCTGCCGGTGACGCCGTCCGAGCGGTCGGAGGCGAGCCACACGACCGGGGCGGCCATGACCTCCGGCTGGACCAGGCTGTCGCGCTCGAAGGGGGCGTTGGCCGGGATGAACCCCGTGTTGGTCGGGCCGCCCGGCACGAGAACGTTGACGGTGACGCCGGTGCCCTCGAGATCCTTCGCCCAGGTGGCGGTGCCCGCCTCGAGCGCCGCCTTGGACTGGCCATAGGGCGAGTAGTTGCCGCGGATCATGGTGTCCAGGCTGGTGGTGACGTTGACGATGCGGCCGCGGCCCTTGGCGATCATGTCCTCGGCGACGAGCTTGGCCATCATGAACGGGCCCTTGAAGTTGACGTCCATCATCCGCTGCCAGCGGCCGAGGTCGGCGAGCCAGAAGCTCGCCGGCTCGTTCATGTAGTTCTCGTTCATGGTCTGCATGCCGACGCCGGCGTTGTTGACGAGCACGTCGGCCGGGCCGAACTCCTTCCGCACGGTCTCGACGACGCGGCCGCAGTCCTCGAAGTCGGTCACGTCGAAGGCGACGGGAAGGACCGTGCCGGCGCCTGCCTGGCCGCGGGATCTCCCGGCGACGTCCTCGAGGCCTGCCGGGTCGAGGTCCGCGGCGCACACCCGGGCGCCGCGGGCCGCAAGCGCAAGCGACATCGCGCCGCCCATGCCGCCCCCGCCGCCGGTCACGATGGCGATCTTTCCGCCGAGGTCGATGTCCGTCATGCGCCGCCCGTTCCGTCCGGATGCCTGCCGGCCGGAATATAGGGTCCGTCCGCGTCGGTGACAATCTCGCGAGGCCGCCGCAATCCCGCTCAGGATCCCCGAAAGAGCGGGCGGGGAGGTAGTATGGCGAAGACGCGAACGGGACCGGGGGCGGGGTGGAGGCTCTCGAATTGCCGAAGGACCGGTCGGCGGTCACCGCGCGATGGCTGCGCCGGGCGCTCGAGGCCGGGGGCATGCGGAACGTGCCCGCGGTCGCGGGAGTCGCCTGCGAGCGGATCGGGGCCGGCACGGGGCTGGTCGGCGAGATCCTGCGCTGCCGGCCGGCCTATCTCGGCGAGGCCGGCGACGCCCCGCGAACCGTGATCGTCAAGCTTCCGAGCCGGAATCCGGCGAACTTCCGGATGGGCAGGCGGCAGCTTCTCCACAAGTGCGAGCACGACTTCTACCGCCATGTCGCCCAGCATGCGGCGGTCCGGTCGCCGACACTGCTCTACGGAGACTTCGACGCGCGCAGCCACCGGTTCGTTCTGGTGCTCGAGGATCTCGCGGACCTGGCGGCGGCGGACCAGACGTCCGGGGCCGGCGAGGCCGAGGCGCGCCGCGCGGTCCGGGCGGCCGCGAGGCTGCACGGCCGGTACTGGAACCGGCCCGGCCTCCTGCCGGGGCCGGCCCCGGCGGATCTGCTGGGCGCCCCCTACCGGCAGGCGCTCGCCGGCCTCCACGCGGCGTGCCTCGCGCCCGCGCTCGGGAATTTCGGCGGGACGTTCTCGAACCGGATGCGGCGTTTCGCCGAGACTCTCGACGTTTCCGGCCTTCTCGCCGCGATCGGCGACGGACCCCGGACCTTCGTCCACGGCGATTTCCGGCTCGACAACATGTTCTTCGGAACCGGGGGCGGGGAGGACGTGGCCCTGATCGACTGGCAGCTCTGCGGAATCGGGAGCGGGCTCTACGACGTCGCCTATTTCCTGTGCGCGAGCGTCGAGACCGGTCTTCGCCGCAGGATCGAGAGGGGGCTGGTGCGCGAGTACCACCGGATCGTCCGCGGACTCGGGGCGGGGGATCTCGACTTCGAGAGATGCTGGCTCCTCTACAGGCAGAACGCCGCCGCCTGCCTGCCGGTCTCGGTATGCGTGTGCGGGGGGCTCGGTCTGGACGACGCCCGCGGACGGAGGCTGGCGGAGGTCTCGCTGCGGCGCCTGCTCGCGGCGATCGAGGATCTCTCGGCGGACGGGATCTGCCCCCGGGCGCCGCCCGGCCCTGGCGAGGCTTGACTCGACGGCCCGCGCCGCAGGACATTCCGGTGGCGGAACGGGAGGACGGAGGCGATCGATGACGGTGCCGGGAGTGGCCCTCGTGACCGGAGGCGGTTCCGGAATCGGGCGGGCCGCGGCGCTTGCGCTGCAGGAGGCCGGACACCGCGTGGTCGTGACGGGCCGGCGCCCGGAGCCTCTCGAGGAGACCGTGTCCCTCGGCGGCGGCGGCCCGGACATGGCGGCCGTGCCGGCCGACGTCACCGACCCCGGCCGGGTGAGGGGCCTGTTCGACGAGACCCGCCGCATCCACGGGCGCCTCGACGTGCTGTTCAACAACGCCGGAACCGGAATGTCCGGCGTCCCGATCGAGGAGGTCGATCCAGAGGACTGGAAACGGGTCGTCGACGTCAATCTCACCGGAGCGTTCCTTTGCGCGCAGGCCGCGGTGCGGATCATGAAGGACCAGACGCCGCGCGGCGGGCGGATCATCAACAACGGCTCCGTGTCCGCCCACGCGCCGCGCCCCGACATGGTCGCCTACACCGCGACCAAGCACGCGATCACGGGGCTGACCCGAAGCATCGCTCTCGACGGACGGCGCCACGGGATTTCCTGCAGCCAGATCGACATCGGGAACGCGGAAACCCGCATGACCGGACTCATGAGGACCGGCGTCACCCAGGCCAGCGGCGAGGTCGCCGCCGAGCCCGTGATGGACGTCCGGCACTGCGGGGAGGCGGTCGCCTTCGTCGCGGGTCTGCCGCCGGAGGCGAACGTGCTGTTCATGACGATCATGGCGACCGGCATGCCCCTCGTCGGCCGTGGCTGAAAGCCCGTCCCAGGCCCCGCGCGGGCACGGGGCCCGTCTCCCGCCGGGGATGCCGTGACGTCCCCCAACAGCGATCAGGTCGCGTTCTGGAACGACCGGCCGGGGATCTCGTGGGCCCGCCATTCCGATTCCGTCGACGCGATGTTCGGCGGTCTCACCGACGCGGTCCTCGACGAGTCCGGGGTGCGGAGAGACGACCGCGTCCTCGATCTCGGCTGCGGCGCCGGGGGCCTGGCGGTTCCGCTCGCGGAACGCGCGACGGACGGATCCGTCACGGCGATCGACGTGTCGGAACCGATGATGGAGGTGGCGCGGCGAAGAGCCCGGGATGCGGGCGTCGACATCCGGTTCGTCCTCGGCGACGCCGCCGTCCATCCCCTGGGCGAGGGGGTCTTCGATCTGCTGGCGTCCCGCCTTGGCGCGATGTTCTTCGACGATCCGGTCCGGGCTTTCTCCTCGCTTCGCCGGTCGCTGGCGCCGGGAGCGCGGGCCGTTCTCGCCGTGTGGCGCGAGCCCCGGGACAATCCCTGGGCCATGGCGCCGGTGTCGGCGGTCCGCCCGCATCTCGAGATCCCCCCGCGCTCCGGCCCCGAGGAGCCCGGCCCGTTCGCTTTCGCGGATCCGGACCGGGTGCGCCGGATCCTGCGCGAGGCCGGCTTCGTTTCGCCGACGTGCACGCCGCTGGACCTCGAGATGCCCGTCGGAGGGAGCGTCGCCGAGGCGGTCGGGTTCCTGGTCGAGGTCGGACCTCTCGCGACGCCGTTTCTCGCCGCGGACGACGGCGCGCGACGGCGCGCCCGGAGCGCTCTTGCCGAGATGCTGGAAGACTGCCGGAGGGAGGACGCGATCGTGATGGGAGGGGGATGCTGGATCGTGGCCGCGGGCGTTTGAGAGCCTGGCCCGGAACCGGGCGGCCGGTCTCGGCGCGATGCGCCTTCACCGGCCTCCGCCCGCAAGCGGCAGGCCCGGGACACCGGGGGACGGGAAAGCGGTTCGACCGACGCCGAACGCGCGCGCGCGAAGCCGCTTCCATCGCCGTCGGGCCGGTGCGGGCGCCCCTGACCCTTCTCGCGGCAGTGTCGGCAGGCTCCCCGTTTCGCCGGATCCGGAGAGGCCCGCTACCGCAGCCGACCCACCGGGCACGACGGCAAGGCCGATGCCGCATTGACGGGCCCGGCGGTGCCGGTTCAATGTCCCGGATCCCGCAGCGGATCGCCTCAAGAAAAGGGCCGGTCGGAGTCCTTGTCGAGAAGTGCAAGGTAGACATGGTAGCAATAGATGCGGCCGTAGGATGCGCCGGTGACTTCCCGAACGAGATCCAAGGTGGTGAGACGTTCCAGGCAGCTGCGAACCGTGGGCCTGCTGAGTTGCGCGGCGTCCGCGAGGTTCGACACCGACGCGAACGGGCGGCGGCAAAGCACCTCGTGCACGCGCAGCGCGGAGGAGGCGCGGGTTCCTCCCCGTTCGGTGATGATCCGGCGGTGGTTCTCGAACAGGTCGCGAATGGCGCGCGTGGTCTTCAAGGCATGATCCGCGCTTTCGGCCATGGCATCGAGGAAAAAGGCGACCCAGCTTTCCCAGTTGCTGTCCTCCCGCACCTTCTGGAGACCGCGGTAATAGTCCTCGCGCCGACTCTTGAAATAAAGGCTAGGATAAAGCACCGGCCTGCGCAGAACGCCGCGCGCGCAGAGAAAGAGGACGATCAGCAACCGGCCGACGCGGCCGTTGCCGTCGAGAAAGGGATGGATGGTTTCGAAATGATGATGAAGCAGCGCTGCCTGGACGAGCGGCGGAATGTCGGGTTTCTCTTCGTGCATGAAGCGTTCGAAATCGCCCAGGCAGTCGTGCATTCGGGGGACGGGCGGCGGCACGAAGCGCGCGTTGCCCGGTCGCGAGCCGCCGATCCAGTTCTGGGTACGGCGAAACTCGCCGGGGTCGGCTTCGGCGCCGCGCACGCTCCGCATGAGTATTCCATGCGCCTCCCGGATCAGGCGGAGAGACAATGGAAGGGTTTCCAGCCGGGTCAGCGCGTGGTTCATGGCCTCGACGTAGTTCAATATCTCCTGCCGGTCGTCGCTCAGCGGGCGCGCGCGGGCTTCGGCGTCAGCGCGCAGCAGCGTCGACAGGGTCGATTGCGTCCCCTCGATCTGCGCCGACAGCACCGCCTCCTTGAGAATGTACATTGAGATGAAGAAGTCGGGATCGGGCAGCAGGTCGGAGATGGCGTCGAGTTGGCCGACGGCCCGTTCGGCGCGCCCCAGTCGGACGAGTTGCGGCCTGAGGTCGAGCGGTGGGTCGGGGGGTAGCGGATCGGGGACGAAAGCGTGCACCGTCTCGCCATCGGCCCTCGGTCTCGACATGGTGTCCTGAAACGAGTCCGGCGGACATAATGGAAAATTCCTTTCTGCACGGGGCATGAATTGAAAATATAGAATGAAATTTTTCATTTTGCAAGTCGGACCGGGCCGAATGGAAAGGATCTTTCCATCCTGGGGAGAGATGGAAAAATCTTGGCCCAGTTTTTCATTTTCCACGGGCTTGCGGCCGTTACGGTTACGGGATGGCGGCGAACCACAGCGGGGGAGGATGGAGCCACGCTTGCCGACCCCGCAATCCGGGAGAGGCGCCACTGCGGATCCATGGGGGTCGGTGTGTGGGTCGCCCGTTTCCGCCCGGAGAGCTTCGAGCGGGTCGCGCCGCGCCGCTTCGGCTTCGTTCCGCCGAACCCGTCCGGAGCCGCGCCGGGCGGGAGTCCTTCCACGGTCTACGGTAGGCCGCCCCGTTCCGGTGCATGAGGCCTTCCGTCGTAGGCGAGCGGGTCGACCGGAACGCCGTCGGTGAATCTCCGAAGCGTTTTGCAGGTTTCCTCGAGGCCGGCGGGACTGCCGGGCGTTTCGCTCACGACGAGCCGTTCGACGATGACATGGCGGGCGCGAAGCGCCGCGAGAGCGCTCAGCGTGTGACTCAGGCTGCCGACGTAGCTGCCGCCGACGAGAACCGCGGGGATGGCGATCGCCGCGATGAGGTCGAGGATGGTGCGCTCCGAATCCAGCGGCACCATCACGCCGCCGATGCCCTCGATGACGAGGCGGCCGCGGTTGTGTTTGATGGCGGACCGGCAGAACGACACGACTTCCCTGTAGGGAACCTCCAGTCCCTCCCGCGCCGCCGCCATGTCGGGGGAGAGCGGCGCCGCGTAGCGCCAGGGAGAGATGCGGGCGACGCTGTCGCTCGTGACCTCGCGCCCGAGCGCGGCAAGCAGGCGGCCGGGATCGGACCCTTCGAGCGCCGCCTCGTCGTGACCGCTGACCACCGGCTTGAGAGCGTCGACCCGCATGCCCACCGCGCGCCAGTCTCTGATCATCCGGACGGCGACATGCGTCTTGCCGACCTCCGTTCCGGAGCCGGTGACGAAAACCGCGCTCGTCATGCCCGCTTTCGCGAGAGGCCGCCTTCCTCCGTTTCCGGCGACGGCCCGAGGATCTCGCCGACCGCGTCGGCGAGACGGTCGATGTCGGCGTCGTCGTGGCCGGCCGTGAAGGTCAGGCGAAGCCGCGACGTGCCGTCGGGCACCGTCGGCGGCCGGATCGGCGTGACGAGAAACCCCGCCTTCTCGAGAACGGCGGAAGCGGCGAGCGCCCTTTCGGCGGCGCCGAGCACGATCGGCACGATCGGGCTTTCGGGAGGTCCGCGGCCGAGGCGCTCGAGGAATCTCCGCGCCTTGCGCATGGGTGCCGCGACGCGTTCGGGTTCGGAAGCGATGATGTCCACCGCGGCGATCGACGCGGCGACGACCGAAGGGGGGAGGCCCGTCGTGTAGACCAGGCTGCGCGCCCGGTTGTGGATCAACGCGATCACCGGGGCGCTGGCGCACAGGAACGCGCCGTACGATCCGGCGGCCTTCGAGAGCGTGCCGATCTGGAGGGGGATGTCGGGCCGGGGCGCGTGCTCGAACGCGCTGCCCCGCCCGCCGCCGAGCACGCCGAAACCGTGGGCGTCGTCGACGAGCAGCCAGGCCTCGTGCGCCGCGGCCGTCTCGGCCAGGAGGTCGAGCGGCGCGCGGTCGCCGTCCATGCTGAACACGCCCTCGGTCAGGATCAGGCAGTGCCGGTGCCGCCCGCGCTCCCCGGCCAGGATCCCGGCGCAGTGGACGTGGTCGTTGTGGGCGAATTCGCGGATCTCGGCGCGGCTGGCGCGTGCGCCCGCGTGCATCGACGCATGTCCGAGCGCGTCGATGAGCACGAGATCCCCCGGCCCGGCCAGCGCGGGGATCACGCCGGCGTTGGCAAGATAGCCGCTGCCGAACACGCAGGCGGCCGCGGCGTCCTTGAACGCGGCGAGGCGGCGTTCGAGCTCGTCGTGAAGCGGGTGGTTGCCGGTGACGAACCGCGACGCGCCGGCTCCGGCGCCGTAGGCGGCGAGCGCGTCCCGCGCCGCCGCGGCGAGGCGGGGGTCGTGGCTCAGGCCGAGATAGTCGTTGCAGCAGAAGGAGACGAACTCCCGTCCGCCGCGGGCGACCCGGACGGCGTCGAGGCGGCGCGTGCCGCGCAGGCGCCGCCGCAGGCCGCGGCGTTCCGCCAGGTCGAGCCGGTCCCGGGCGAACCGGTCGAGCGTCGAACTGCTCATCGCGGGATCCTGCCTCGCAAGTGGTGCGGCCGCGGCCGTCGACCGGCGGGTTCTCCGGCGCGCCCCGGTCGGCGGGCCGGCCGGCGAACCATGGCCCATCCGTCCGGCGGTCTCAACCGGCGTGGAGGGGGGAGTCGCGGGAGGCCGCTCGCCGTTTCGGCGCCGTCCGAACCGGTTCACGTGCGTCCCGGCTCCCCGGACGCCCCGGGATCGCGGGGGAGATCGTCGAAGGAGGCGTAGTTGTAGGCGTGGAGACGGGCGTAGAGCCCCCGGGCGGCGACCAGCTCGTCGTGGGTGCCGGTCTCGATGATCCTGCCCTCGTCGAGAACGATGATGCGGTCGGCGTTCCGGACCGTGGCGAGTCGGTGGGCGATGACGATGCCCGTGCGGCCCCGCAGCAGCCGTGCGAGAGCGGTCTGGATCCTGCGCTCGGTGTGGGAATCGATGCTGGCGGTCGCCTCGTCGAGAATCAGGATCGGGGCGTCGGCGACCAGGGCGCGGGCGAAGCCCAGAAGCTGGCGCTGGCCCTGGGAGAGGTTCCGCCCCTGCTGGTCGAGCACGGTCTCGTAGCCGTCCGGAAGGCGCTCGACGAACCCGTCGGCGCCGACCGCGCGCGCCGCGCGCTCGATGTCGGCGCGGGTCGCGCCTGCCGTCCGGTAGCGGATGTTGTCGAGCACCGTGCCCGTGAACAGGGAGGGTTCCTGAAGCACCATGGCGATGTGCCGGCCCAGCGCCGCCCTGGAGAGGTTCCGGACGTCGACGCCGTCGATGGCGACCCGGCCTTCCCAGACGTCGTAGAACCGGTGGAGAAGGGCGGTGACGCTGGTCTTGCCGGAACCCGTGGGCCCGACGAGCGCCACGGTCTCCCCCGCCTCGACCGAGAAGTTCACGTCCTCGAGAACCGGCCTGTCCGCGACGTAGCCGAAGGTGACGTTCTCGAAGGCGATCGCGCCGTCGACGGTCTCGGGATCCAGGGCGCCCGCGTCGTCGGCCGCGGCGGGAACGTCGAGAACCTCGAAGATCCGCTGGCCCGACGCCATCGCGCGCTGCATGACGCTGTACTGGATCGTGAGCGAGCGGATCGGGTCGAAGAACCTCTGGACGTAGAAGAGAAACGCCACCATGACGCCGACCGCAAGCTCTCCCTGGAGCACCATCCCCCCGCCGACGAGAACGACGACCGCCAGCGCCACGCCGGTCAGGGTGTCGACCACGGGAACCATCATCTGCCCGAATTTCGCCGAACGCAGATGCGCGTCGAGATTCTCGCCCGCCTTGTCGCCGTAGAGATCGAAATTCACCGTTTCCCGGCGCATCCCCTGGATCGTGCGCACGGCGTGGATGGCCTCGGCAAGCGCGCCGTTGGCGATCGAGTTGGTCTCGCGGGCGCGCCGGAAGGCGATTCGCGCTCTCGGCAGCCAGACGATCCGGACCGCGGCGAGAGCCGGAACGAGCACCAGGGTGAGCAGGCCGAGCCCGAAATCGAGCGAGAGCATGATCGCCACGATTCCGACGAGCAGAACCAGGTCGCCGAAGGCGGTCACCGAGTTCTCGAGGAACTCCTGGAGGGAATTGACGTCGCCCTGCAGGCGGGACATCAGCCGGCCGACCTCGGTCTTGTCCATGAACGCGAGCGGAACGTCCTGAAGGTGGGCGAACATGGCCCTGCGCAGATCGAAGATGACGCGCTCCCCGATCAGCCCGATCATGAGATCCTGAATGTAGTTCGCTCCGTAACTCACGAGAATGATGGCACCGAAAACCATGACCGCGAAGCGAAGGCGGGAGAGCTCCCCGCCGCCCGCGACGATCCCCTCGTCGATGGCGTGGCGGATCACCAGCGGGATCAGGAGCTGCGCCGCGGTGTAGACCAGCACGGCGCCGACCCCGACCAGGAACCGCGCCCGGTAGGGCCGGACATGGGCCAGGAAGCGGCGCACCACGCGCCCGTCGTAGGCCGCGCCGAAGATCTCCTCGTCGCGGCTGACCTGCGAGCCCACGACCGCGCGCGGCGGCCGGGCGGACGCCGCCGCGGTCACGGCGCGCTCCCGGAGGGGCCGTCCGCGGATCCCTGCAACGCGAGCAGCCGGGCGTAGTGCCCGCCTTCGGCGACGAGGCCGTCATGGGTTCCGCGCTCGATGATCCGCCCCGCCTCGAGCACGATGATCTCGTCGGCGTCGCGGACCGCGGCAAGGCGGTGGGAGATGACGATTCTGGCCGAATCCTCGAAGTCCCTGGCCAGGCCCTCGTGGATCCGGCTTTCCGTCTCGGCGTCGATCGACGCGGTCGAATCGTCGAGAACCAGCACGGCGGGACGCAGAAGCGCGGCCCGCGCGATCGCGATCCGCTGGCGCTGCCCGCCCGACAGCGAGACGCCGCGCTCCCCGACCAGGGTTTCGTAGCCCTCGTCGAGCCGGTCGATGAAGCCGTCGATGCGCGCGAGGCCGGCGGCGTCGCGCACCGGCTCCGGTTCGCTCCACGGATCGCCGTAGGCGATGTTGTTGCCGATCGACGAGGTGAACAGGAACGGCTCCTGCTGCACGACGCGGACGGCGTCGCGGAGGCTCCCGAGGGTCACTTCCCTGATGTCCTGGCCGTCGATGGCGATCCGTCCCGAGGTCGCGTCGTAATGGCGCGGCAGCAGATGGGCGATGGTCGACTTGCCGCTTCCGGGCGGACCGACGATGCCGAGCGTCCGCCCGCGCCGCACCTCGAACGAGATTCCCTCGAGAACCGGCGGGCCTTCCTCGTCGTAGGCGAAGCCCACGTTCTCGAACCGCACCGTTCCGCCGCCGACGGCGAGCGGCCGCGCGCCGGGCGGATCCGCGACCGCGGGCTCGAGGTCGAGCACCGCGAACAGGCGCGCCCCGCAGGACGACGCCCGGGCGAAGGAGTTGACGACGAGGCCGAGATAGCGCACCGGCAGCTGCAGGATGGTCACGAAGGTCAGGAACTCCGTCAGGGTTCCGATCGTCATGTCGCCCGCGATCACCCGCTCGCCGCCGATCCAGAGAACCAGCCCCATGGACACGAAATACGCGAAGGTCATCTCGGTGGTCGAGGCGACCCGCGTCCTGATCCGCCGTCTCGAGAGGGCCATGGCCTCGCGCGCCGCCAGATCGTACTTGCCGATCTCGTGCCGCTCGGCGCCGAACGCCCGGACCACCCGGATGCCGGTCAGGTTCTCGTCCATGATCCGGCCGAGCACCGCCATGCGGTCCTGGAACAGGTTCCACAGGTAGCGCAGCCTGAGCCGGGTCGCGACCGAGCGCCAGGCGACGTAGGGCACGAAGGCGAGGCTGAGAAGCCCGAGCGCGAGATCCTTCGAGAGCAGCAGCCACGCGCCCGCGACGACCAGGATGGCGAGCTGGACGGCCCGGAAAAGCCCGGTGTTGACGAACATCCGGACCCCTTCGAGATCGAGCATGCCGCGGGTGATCAACTCGCCGGTGTGGACGCGGTCGTGGAACGAGAAGCTGAGACGCTGGAGCTTGCTGTAGAAGTCCAGCCTCAGGTCGCGGGCAAGGCAGTGGCCGATCGACTCGCCGCCGTAGTTGTGGACCACGGTGAACGCGCCGCGCATGATCGAGGCGCCGAGCAGCAGGGCGGCCGCGGCAAGAAGCGCCGGGCGCGCGACCTCGGGCGCGACGGAGCGGTTGCCGAGCAGTCCGAGCGCGCCGTCGACGGCGTCGCCCACGAGTCCGGGAACGGCGAGCTGGAATCCGGAGGCGGCGGCGACCGCAAGCAGCGCGACCAGGACGCGGACGCGATGGCGGAGCGCAGTGCGGACGATGCGCCCGAGAACCTCCGCGTCGCCCGGCGCCGCGTCCCCGCCGTCCAGGCCGGCATAGGCGCGCGCCAGGCCGCGCGGCCGGATCCCGTCCGCCGCGCCCGCTCTCGAACCGCGCGGGGAGGTGCCGTCTGGACTCATTCCCGATCCGAACGCTGGCGCGCCGGCCCCGGCCGGCGTCCGGTTTATAGGGGCCTGACCGCGCGAACGCCAACGGGAGCCCGGAGCCGGAGCGCCCCGCGGGGCGCGCGCTTGCGGACGCCGGGGCGGCGGTGCATGCTCGCCGCCCCGGACGGACAGCCTCGAGGACGGACGATGTCGCCAGCCGCAGCTTCTCCGCCGCGGCGTCCCCGCGGCGTCCGTCCGGAGGCGTCGCCCGCGTGAAGGCGCTCGTGCTCCACGGTCCGGGAACGGCGTTCTCGCTCGAGGACGTGCCCGATCCGGTCGCGGGCCCCGGCGAGGCGGTGGCGCGGGTGATCGCCTGCGGGGCGGGACTCACGATCCAGCACGTCAAGGCGGGGCGCGCCGAGGTCGCCTGGCCGCGCGTCATCGGCCACGAGATCGCCGGCGTGATCGAGACCGTCGGCCCCGGCGTCTCCGGCCTCTCCCCCGGGGATCCGGTGACCGCGTACTTCTATCTGACCTGCGGCGGCTGCAGGTGGTGCCGCATCGGCCGCGAGACGCTGTGCGAGGATTTCGGCGGCTACGTCGGGCGGGCCCGTGACGGCGGCTACGCCGAACTGGTCGGGCTTCCGGCCCGCAACTTCATCCGCCTGCCCGAGGGCCTCGACTGGAAACGCCGCCCGGCCGAGGCCGGCGTCATCTCCGATGCCGTCGCGACGCCCCTGAAGGTGCTCCGCCACGCCGGCGTCGCCCCGGGCGAGAGCGTGGCCGTGTTCGGCGCCGGCGGCGGTCTCGGCATCCACATGCTGATGATGGCGCGCCGGGCCGGCGCCCGGCCGATCGCCGTCGAGACCGCCCTCGACAAGCACGGGGCCTGCCTCGCGGCCGGGGCCGAACGCTGCGTCGGTTCGCGCGGCGACGCCGCGGCCGAGGAGCTGGTCGAGGCCGGCGGCGGCGGCCTCGACGTCGCGGTCGATTTCGTCTCGTCCCGGGAAACCCTCGAACTCGCCGTGCGCGCGCTCGGCCGCGGCGGCCGGCTGGTCACCCTCGGCGGCGCCGGCCAGCCCTTCGAGGCGCGTTCCGACCTCATGCTCGAGAAGGAGCTCGTGCTGATGGGCAGTCGCTACGCGACGCGCCGGGAGGTCGTCGAGGCGCTCGATCTCTGCGCCCGCGGGGAGATCCGGCCCTGCGTCACCGAAACGGTCCCCATGGAGGGTGCCGAGGCCCTGCACGCGCGCATCGAGGCCGGGCTGGTGACGGGCCGCGCCGCGGTCCTGACCGGCGGCCCGTGAGCCGGGGCGCTCCGTTCAGCGCCTCTTCCTGACCTGTTCGAGCAGTTCGGCGATCGCGGGGTCGCCTTCGCCCATGGGCCGCACGCGCGCGAACCTCTCGCGCTCCTCGCCCCGCCAGGTCGCCGGCTTGGTGGCGTCGATCGCGAGCTTCCCGCCGACCCGCATGACCGTGTAGTCCTTGCGCACCTCGGGAATCGAGATGTCGAGCGGATGCAGGCGCGTTCCCGGAACGATGTGGGCCATGGTCTCGGGGTTGCACCGGCAGGCGATCGCCCACAGCACTTCCCGGGCGTCGTAGATGTCGACGTCCTCGTCGACCGCGATCGCGATCTTGACATGGAGATTGGGGCCGGAGAGCGCCGACATGAGGGTGTCGCGGACCTGGCCGTCCCAGCGGGCTTCCATCTGGACGATCATCATGAACTGAGACGCCCAGGGCGGCACGAAGACGTCGAGGATGTTGGTGTTGCCGTGGGTCTCGCGCAGGCGGTTGTAGTAGGTCGCCTCCATCGGCAGGGTGATCAGGGGCTGGTGGTCGGTGAACCAGGTCGCCTGCATGTGCCGGAAGATCGGATTCCTGCGGTGGGTCACGGCGGTGACCGTGAAGACCGGGGCGGGGCCCTCCGCGCCCGCGCCGAAGGTCGTGAACTCCCCGAACGGCCCCTCCGGGGCCCGGTCCGTGGGGTGGACGAGCCCCTCGATCACGACCTCGGCATGCGCCGGCACCTCGAGGTCTATGGTGTCGCAGGGCACCATCTCGATGTCCTCTCCGAGAACCCCGGCGCCGTATTCCAGCTCGTCGAAGTCCTCGTGCTTGCCCGACCAGTTGGCCATGATCTCGTAGACCGGGTGCAGCCCGATCGCGAACGCCATCGGCATGGACTCGTTTCTCGCCACGTATTTCATGTAGTGGGCGTGGTTGTGGCGGGCCGCCATCCAGAACGTCGCCTTGCGCGGATCGTCCGTCAGCATCATCCGGATGATGGCCTCGTTCCGGATGCCGGTTTCGGGATCCCGGGTGATCGTGATGCCGGAGCCCAGATAGCGCCCGCCGTCGCCGTGGCTGTGCCGGGGGATGGGCAGCGCGTGGAGGTCGACGTCGTCGCCGAGCATCCTGACCTCCTTGACCGGGCCGTCGTCGACCATCACCGACTTGCCGCGCCTGGTGGCCATCTGCTCGGCGAGATGCGGGCACACCTCGTTCGGCCGCTCGAGCCCGAAGGCGGCGGCCTGGCCGACGCGGTCCATGATCAGCATGTCGGTCAGCCGCCAGCCCGGGAAGCCCTCGAGGTCGTGGAACATCAGGGGGCCCCTGCTTTCCGAGCACAGGTAGCCGACCTGGGTTGTCGGGTCGACGGGATCCCGGATGTGCAGCATCCGGTTGTCGATGGATTCGAGAAAACCGCGCAGCGTGTGCGCCATAGCCGCCCCTCCCGCGCGAGACCGCGTCCGTGCGTCGGCGGAAAGCCTACGCGCTTGCGTTTGTAAGTAAAGGGACGGTCATGTAACAAGGGACGGGAACGGTCGGCGGCCCCGCGGAGGGCCGTCGGCGTCTTTCGCGCCAACGGCGGACAGCAAGCAGACAGGAAAGGGTGGGGACGATGGCAACAGAGGCTGCGGCGGCCGGCGCCGGAACCGTCGCGAAATGGGCGAGGTTCGACTGGGAGGATCCGATGGCGCTCGAGGACCAGCTCACCGACGAGGAGCGCATGATCCGCGAGACCGCCCGCCAGTACGCCCGCGAGAGGCTTCTCCCCCGGATCGTCGAGGCCTACAACGAGGAACGGGAGGATCGCGACCTCATCCCGGAGATGGGCGAGCTCGGGCTTCTGGGTCCGACCATCCGCGGATACGGCTGCGCGGGTGCGAGCTACGTCGCCTACGGCCTGGTCGCCCGCGAGATCGAGATGGTCGATTCCTCCTACCGGTCGACCCTGTCGGTCCAGTCGAGCCTCGTCATGTGGCCGATCTACGCCTACGGCACCGAGGACCAGCGCCGGAAATACCTGCCCAGGCTGGCGTCCGGCGAATGGGTCGGGGCGTTCGGCCTGACCGAGCCCGACCACGGCTCCGACCCGGGGGGCATGAAGACCCGCGCCTCGAAGGTCGACGGCGGCTGGACGCTCAGCGGCAGCAAGACGTGGATCTCGAACGCGCCGATGGCCGACGTGCTCGTGGTCTGGGCGAAGGACGACGAGGACGTGATCCGCGGTTTCGTTCTCGAACGCGGCATGGAGGGCCTGAGCACGCCGAAGCTGCGCAACAAGCTGAGCCTCCGCGCGTCGACCACCGGCGAGATCGTGATGGACGGGGTGTTCGTGCCCGAGGAGAACCGCCTTCCGGACGCGCGCGGGCTCGGCGGCCCGTTCGGCTGCCTCAACAACGCCCGCTACGGCATCGCCTGGGGCGCTCTCGGCGCCGCGGAGTTCTGCTGGCGCGCGGCGCGCGACTACGCCCTCGAGCGCACCCAGTTCGGCAAGCCGCTGGCGTCCTTCCAGCTGGTCCAGAAGAAGCTCGCCGACATGCAGAGCGAGATCTTCGTCGGCTACCAGTCCTGCCTGCGCATGGGACGGCTGATGGACGACGGCCGGTGCGCGCCCGAGCTGATCTCCATGCTCAAGCGCAACTCGACCGGAAAGGCGCGCGACATCTGCCGCGACGCCCGCGACATCCACGGCGGCAACGGCATCAGCGACGAGTACCACGTCATGCGCCACGTGATGAACATGGAGACCATCTACACCTACGAGGGCACGCACGACGTCCACGCGCTGATCCTCGGCCGCGCCCAGACCGGCATACAGGCCTTTGTCTGACCGCGGGCCGGCGGGCGGCGGAACCCCGGAAACGGGCGGGGAGGAGCGCTCCGGAAGGCGCCCTCTCGACCACCTCCGCGTGCTCGACATGAGCCGCATCCTGGCCGGGCCGTGGGCCGGGCAGACCCTGGCCGACCTCGGCGCCGAGGTCGTCAAGATCGAGCGTCCCGGGCGCGGCGACGACACCCGCGGCTGGGGTCCGCCCTACGCGCGGGCCCCCGACGGGGCCGAAACCCCGGAATCGGCCTATTTCCTGTCGGCGAACCGCGGCAAGAGATCCGTGACGGTCGACATCTCCGCCCCCGGGGGGCAGGAGGTCGTGCGCAGGCTGGCGGCGCGGTCGGACGTGCTGATCGAGAACTACAAGAAAGGGGGGCTGGCGCGCCACGGCCTGGACTACGCGAGCCTCGCCGAGGTCAACCCGCGCCTCGTCTACTGCTCGATCACCGGTTTCGGCCAGACCGGGCCCTACAGCGGCAGGGCCGGCTACGACTTCCTGATCCAGGCCATGGGCGGCCTGATGAGCGTGACCGGGGAGGCCGACGGCCGGCCCGGAGGGGGCCCCCAGAAGATCGGCGTCGCGCTGTCCGACATCCTGACCGGCCTCTACGCCGTCGTCGCGGTGCTGGCGGCGCTGTCGTGGCGCGACAAGACCGGGCGCGGGCAGCATGTCGACCTCGCGCTGCTCGACGTCACCGTGGCGGCGATGGCCAACCAGGCGATGAACTACCTGGTGTCCGGCGCGCCGCCGGCGCGCATGGGCAACGCCCATCCCAACGTCGTTCCCTACGAGGCCTACCGGACCGCCGACGGCCACGTCATTCTCGCGATCGGCAACGATTCGCAGTTCCGCAGGTTCTGCGAGACCGCGGGGCGCCCCGAACTCGCCGCCGACGGGAGATTCGCGACCAACCGCGCCCGCGTCGTGCATCGCGGGGAGCTCGCCCCGATCCTCGGGAAGATCATGGCCGGAAAGCCGCGGCGGTTCTGGCTGGAGGCCCTCGAACGCGCCGGGGTGCCCTGCGGTCCGATCAACGATCTCAAGCAGGTGTTCGACGATCCGCACGTGCGCGCGAGGGGTCTCGAGCAAGCCCTTCCGCATCCGGCCGCGGGTGCGGTTCCGACCGTGGCGAGTCCGTTGCGCCTGTCCCGGTCGCCGGTCGGACGCGGTCGCGCGCCGCCGGTTCTGGGGCAGCACACCGACGAGGTTCTGCGGGATCTCGCCGGTCTGACGGACCGGGAGATCCGGGCCCTTCGCGGAGACGGCGTCGTCTGAACCGGCGGCCGGCGGGGCCCTACCGGGTCGCCGCGGCGAGAGCCGACAGCATGGCCCGGGGACTGGGGAACTTGCGCCGGGGCGCGCCGGCGGGCGCGGCGTCGATCTCCAGCCGCTCGATGATCCGCCAGTCGGGAAACGTCACGACCTCGAGCCCGCGTTCCTCCACGAGCCCGTCCATGGCGGCGCGTCCGGGGCGGGCGGGGCCGTTCCAGTCCGAGACCACGCGGCCGGCGACCTCGAGGGAATCGTTCTTGTTGGTGCCGATCGTTCCGACCGCGCCGCGCTTGAGCCAGCCGACGGCGTAGAGCCTGGGCGAGACCAGGCCGCGGTCGTGGACGACGACGCCGCGCCGCTCGTCGAACGGCAGCCCGTCGATCGGTTTCGCCCGGGAACCGATGCAGGTGACCGCGAGCTGGCAGGGAACCTCGAAACGCTCGCCGGTTCCGGCGACCTTGCCCCGGTCGTCGACGACCGTGCGTTCCAGGCGCACGCCCTCGACGCGCTCGGTGCCGAGGATGGCGACCGGCGAGGCGAAGAACGAGAAGTGCACCCGCTTGCTCTTGCCCCGCGGATCGATGCCGGCGAAGGACTTCATGGTCTCGACGTTGCGCTGGCGCAGGCGCAGGTCGCGGTCGGACAGCCGGGGCGCGACGACGGTCTCCGGATAGTGGGCGGGGTCGATGACGGGGCAGGCGTCCTCGAGCTCGGCCATCTCGCGGAGCTCGACGTTGGTGAACGCGGCCTCGACCGGCCCGCGGCGGCCGAACATGTGGATGTCGGCGATCGGCGCGGCGTGAATGGCCTTCGCGGCATGGGGCGCGAGATCGGTGACGGACATCTCCCTGCAGGTCTTGGCGAGCACGCGGGCGACGTCGAGCGCGACGTTTCCGACCCCGATCACGGCGACCGCCCCGACGTCGAGGTCGGGGCCGAGAGCCGCGAAGTCCGGATGCCCGTTGTACCAGCCGACAAAGGCGTTCGAGCCGAAGACGTTGGCCAGCGACTCGCCCGGGATGCCGAGGCGGTTGTCGTGGGGCGCGCCGTAGGCCAGCACCACGGCGTCGTAGATCTCCAGCAGCTCGTCCACGCGGACGTCGCGGCCGACCTCCACGTTGCCGAGATAGCGCAGCCGCGCGTCCTCCATCGTGCGGTCGTAGGCGCGCGAGACGCGCTTGGTCTTCTGGTGGTCGGGCGCCACCCCTCCGCGGATCAGGCCGTAGGGGCTCGGCAGCCGCTCGATGACGTCGACCACGCAGTCGGGTTCCCGGTCGAGCAGCCCCTGCGCGGCGTACATGCCGCCGGGGCCGGACCCGACGATCGCGACGGTGCGCTTCATTCGGGGGCCTCGGGCAGTGCGTTCCGGCGGACGCCGACGCGGCGTCCGAGGGGCATCATAACGGGTTGCGGATCGCGGGAAAGTCCGCGGGCCGGCCCGCGGCGGGTCAGGCGCCCTCGGACACGGTCCAGGTTCTGCCCTTGCGGAGCATGTCGTTGAGCGAGCCCGCGGGGAGCGCCTTGCGGACCTCCTCGAGCTGCTCGGCGACCGCCTCGTCGTAGGGCTTCCCGGGGTCGCAGTAGAGCACCCCGAGGGCCACGGGAAACTCCGGCCGCTCCATGTCGGCGAGCATCATGGCGAGGATCCGGTTGGTCCGGTCGTGGACCAGGATGTCGTCCTCGGAGACGCCGTCGGCGCCGATCTCCACGACGCGGATGCCGAATCCGTCCTCGCTGCGCGCGATTCCCCTGTCGCCGTCCCTGCCGAACGTCAGCGGCTTGCCGTGCTCAACGGAGATCGTGTTGTCGAGGACCACCGACCTGTCGGTCCAGCCCTCGAACGCGCCGTCGTTGTAGACGATGCAGTTCTGGATGATCTCCACGAAGGACGCGCCCTTGTGGGCGTGCGCGGCCTTGAGGACGCCCGGCATGTGCTTCTGGTTGGTGTCGAAGGTGCGGGCGACGAAGCGGGCGCCCGCGCCGAGGGCCAGGCTGCAGGCGTTGACGGGCGCGTCGACCGAGCCCTGCGGCGTCGAGGGGGAGCGGGTCCCGAGCCGGCTGGTGGGGGAGTACTGGCCCTTGGTCAGCCCGTAGATCTCGTTGTTGAACAGGAGCATGTTGATGTCGACGTTGCGCCGCAGCGCGTGCATGGTGTGGTTGCCGCCGATGGACAGCGCGTCTCCGTCGCCCATCACCAGCCAGACGTCGAGATCCGGATTGGCGAGCTTGGCGCCGGTGGCGAGCGCCGGCGCCCGGCCGTGGATGGTGTGGAAGCCGTAGGACGCCATGTAGTAGGGAAAGCGCGCCGCGCAGCCGATGCCCGAAAAGAAGACCAGGCGCTCGAGAGGGATCTGCAGCTCGGCGAGGGTGCGGTGCACGCCCTTGATGATGGCGTAGTCGCCGCAGCCCGGGCACCACCGCACCTCCTGGTCGGAGGCGTAGTCGGCGGGCTTCAGCTGCCCGGCGGGGGTTTCGACGTTCATGGCGCTATCCTATCCTCCGGCCCGCGACCGGATCTCCTCCTCGAGGGTCGAGACCTTGAAGGGCTGGCCCGAGATCTGGGTGACGCTTTCCGCGTCCGTCAGGTAGCGGGCGCGCAGCAGGTTGACGAACTGGCCGTTGTTCATCTCCGGGACCATCACGCGCCCGAAGCCCGCCAGCAGCTCGCCGAGATTGGCGGGCAGCGGCCAGATGTGCCGGACATGGACGTGCGACACGTCGAGCCCGTCCGCGCGGCACCGCTTGACGGCCTGGTTGATGGCCCCGAACGTCGATCCCCAGCCGACCACCGCGAGCCTGCCGCGGTCCCCGCCCGTTGCGACCGCCTGCGGCGGGATGTCGTCCGCGATCCCGTCGACCTTGGCCGCCCGCACCTTGGTCATGCGGTGGTGGTTGGCCGAATCGTAGGAGATGTGGCCGGTGTCGTAGTCCTTCTCGATGCCGCCGATCCGGTGCATCAGCCCCGGCGTCCCGGGGACCGCCCAGTTCCGCGCCAGCGTCCTCTCGTCCCGGAGATAGGGGTGGAATCCCTCCGGGTCGGTGCGGAACGAGACTTTGAACTCGGGGATCCGGTCGATGTCGGGAATCTCCCAGGGCTCCGCCGCGTTGGCGAGATAGCCGTCGGTCAGCAGCATGACGGGCGTCATGTACCTGACCGCGAGCCGGACCGCCTCGATCGCGGTCTCGAAGCAGTCGCCGGCCGTCGCCGACGCCACCACGGGAAGCGGCGTGTCGGCGTTGCGCCCGAACACGGCCTGGTTGAGGTCCGACTGCTCGGTCTTGGTCGGAAGGCCTGTGGACGGCCCGCCGCGCTGGCTGTTGACGACCACCAGCGGCAGTTCCGCCACCAGCGCGAGCCCGATGGCCTCTGTCTTGAGGGCGATGCCGGGGCCGGAGGACGACGTCACGCCGAGCGCGCCGGCGTAGGACGCGCCGATCGCCGAGCACACGGCCGCGATCTCGTCCTCGGCCTGGAACGTGGTCACGCCGTACTGCTTGAGGTTGGTGAGCGTGTGCAGCAGCGCCGAGGCCGGGGTGATCGGATAGGAGCCGAGGAACAGCGGCAGCCCCGCCTTGTGGGCGCCCGTCACCAGCCCCCAGGCGATCGCCTCGGTCCCGGTCACCGCGCGGTAGGTGCCGGGGCGCACGTCGGCCCTGGCGACGGTGTAGGCGCCCGCGCCCGAGGGCAGCTCCACGGTCTCGCCGTAGGCGTGCCCGGCGTTGAGCGCGGCGATGTTCGCGGCCGCGATGTTCGGCACCTTGGCGAAACGCTGGTTGACCCAGTCGACGGTCGGTTGCCGGTCGCGGTCGTACATCCAGCACATCAGGCCGAGCGCCCAGAAGTTCTTGGCGCGCGCGGCCTCCTTCGACGACACCCCGCACTCGGCGACCGCGGCGTTGGTGAGCTTGTTCATCTCCACCGGAACGACGGCGTAGTTGTCGAGCGTGCCGTCCTCGAGCGGGTTCCCGCCGTAGCCGGCGCGCGCGACGTTGCGGCCGCTGAAGGCGTCGACGTTGACGATCACGGTGCCGCCCTTCGGCACGTCCTTGAGATGGACCTTCAGCGCCGCCGGGTTCATCGCGACCAGCACGTCGGGGTCGTCGCCCGGGGTCTGGATGTCGTAGGACGCGAAGTTGATCTGGAAGGCCGACACGCCGAACGTGGTGCCGGCGGGGGCCCGGATCTCGGCGGGGAAATCCGGAAACGTCGCGAGATCGTTGCCCATCAGCGCGGTCGACTGCGTGAACTGGGTTCCGGTCAGCTGCATGCCGTCGCCCGAATCGCCGGCGAACCGGATCACCACCGAGTCGACGGAGCGCCGGCCGACCTCGCCGCCGAGGCCGATTTCGGCCGTGTTCGTAGCCATGATGCCCGAGATCCCGCTTCCCTGAATCAAGAGAGCGGCAGGCTATCGCCCGCGCGCCGGAGCGTCAAGCGGCTCCGCGGACGCGGCCTCCGCGGCGCGGCGGAGCCCCGCGTTGGCGTCGCGGGCGGGGCGGGTGTATAGGATGCATCGCATTGCAGGGAGTCGTCGCGGGAGCGGCACGGAGCGCCATGTCTTCCTATCTGCGGCCCACCGGACTCGCCGACGCGCTCGCCGCGCTCTCCGAGGGCGGGCGGACCGTCCTCGCCGGGGGCACGGACTACTTCGCGGCGAGGGCCGGGCGCCCGCTCGACGGCAGGATCCTGGACGTGACCGCGATCGAGGGGCTGCGCGCGATCGCGGACGAGGGCGACCGCTGGCGCATCGGGGCGCTCGCCACCTGGACGGACGTCCTCCGCGCGGACCTTCCGGACTGGCTGCGGGGGCTGCAGCTCGCCGCCCGCGAGGTCGGCGGGGTGCAGGTGCAGAACTCCGGAACCGTGGCGGGCAATCTCTGCAACGCGTCGCCGGCGGCCGACGGCGTGCCCTGCCTGATGGCGCTGGACGCGCGCGTCCTTCTGGCGTCCGCGGGCGGGGAGCGCAGCCTGGCGGTGCCGGAATTCGTCCTCGGCAACCGCCGCACGGCGCTCCGGCCCGACGAGATGGTGGTGGGGATCCTCGTCCCGAGGCCGGCCCCGGGCGCCTCGAGCGCGTTTTTCAAGCTCGGCGCGCGCCGCTATCTCGTGATCTCGATCGCCATGGCCGCCGCCGTCCTCGAGAGGGCCGCCGACGGCACCGTCGGCCGGCTGCGCGTCGCGGTCGGATCGTGCTCGGAGGTCGCCCGCCGCCTGCGCGCGCTCGAGGACGCCGCCGCGGGAAGGCCGGCGGACGCCCGGCTCGCGGAGCTCGTCGACGCGGAGCGCCTCGGCGGGCTCGCGCCGATCGACGACGTGCGCGCGAGCGCCGAATACCGCCGGGACGCGGCGGCGACGGTCGTGCGCCGGGCGCTCCTGGATCTGGTGCGGGGAGAGGCGGGGTGACCGTGTCCTTCACGCTGAACGGCGGGCCGGCGGAGCTCGACGCCCCGCCCGGGGGCCGTCTCTCCGACGCCCTGCGCGACGCCGCCGGCCTCACCGGAACCAAGGTCGGCTGCGACGCCGGGGACTGCGGCGCCTGCACGGTTCTGCTCGACGGCGAGCAGGTCTGTTCCTGCATGACCCCGCTCGGGCAGGTCGCCGGCCGCGAGGTCACGACGGTCGAGGGGCTGCGCGGGGAGGACGGCCGGCTGTCCGCGCTCCAGGGCGCGTTCCACGCCCTCGGCGCCGCGCAGTGCGGGATCTGCACGCCGGGGATGCTGATGGCGGCCGCCAGCCTGCTCCGGAGGAACGCCGCGCCGCGCGAGGACGAGATCCTCGACGCCCTGGGCGGCGTGCTGTGCCGCTGCACCGGCTACCGCAAGATCGTCGACGCGGTTCTCGCGGCGGCCGGGCCGGTTCCGCCGCCGCCCGCCGTCCCCGGGCCGGGCGAGGCCATGGGCGCGTCGGTCCCCAAGACCGACGGCGTCCGCAAGGTCGACGGCAGCGAGCTCTACGGCGCCGACGCGGCGCCCGCCGACGCGCTCTGGGTGCGCGTCGTGCGCTCGCCCCACGCGAGCGCGGCCTTCGCGCTCGGGGATCTCGGGCCGCTCCGCGCGGCCTGGCCCGGTCTCGTGCGGGTGCTCGCGGCGGCCGACGTGCCGGGCGTCAACGGCTTCGGGGTCTATCCCGACGTCAAGGACCAGCCGGCGTTCGCCGACGGGGAGGTCCGCTACCGGGGCGAGGCCGTGGTCGCGCTCGTCGGCGACCGCGCCACGGTCTTCGGCATCCGGGACGAGGACGTGCCGATCGGCTACGAGGTCCGCGAGCCGGTCCGGGGCATCGACGGCGCGCTCGACCCGGCGGCCCGCCGGATCCACGAAGGGCATCCCGGCAACGTCTTCGCGCACGGCCGCGTCCGCAAGGGCGACGCGGCGGCGGCGATGGCGGACGCCGACGTCGTCGTCGAGGAGAGCGTCGAGACGGGGTTCGTCGAACACGCCTACATCGAGCCGGAGGCCGGCTGGGCGCGCCGGGTCGGCGACCG
This sequence comes from Alphaproteobacteria bacterium, assembly GCA_965214975.1. Classification (GTDB taxonomy): domain Bacteria; phylum Pseudomonadota; class Alphaproteobacteria; order MPNO01; family UBA830; genus JAJEBT01. The sequence goes on along the minus strand of OZ244055.1, from coordinate 1,500,933 downwards.
CCTCGAGATCACGGTGACGACCCAGTCGCCCTACATGGACCGCGACGAGATGGCGAGCGTCGTCGGCATCCCCCCCGAGCGCGTGCGCGTCATCCCGACCGCCTGCGGCGGCGGTTTCGGAGGCAAGCTCGATCTCGGCGTCCAGATCCCGGTGGGCCTTGCGGCGTGGCTGCTGCGCCGGCCGGTGCGCGGCGTCTGGAGCCGGCCCGAATCGATGGCGGCGACCACCAAGCGCCATCCGTCGAGGATCTCGGGGCGCTACGGCTGCACGGCGGACGGCGATCTCGTGGCTTGCGAGACCAGCGCCGACTTCGACACCGGCGCCTACGTGTCGTGGGGCATGACGGTCAAGGACCGCGTGCCGGTGCACGCGACCGGCCCGTATTTCGTGCCGGCCGTCGACGCGCGGTCGCGCGCGGTGTTCACCAACGCCCCGCCCGCGGGCGCGTTCCGCGGGTTCGGCATCCCGCAGGCCGCCCTCGTCCACGAGGCGCTGATGGACGGGATGGCCGCCGGGATCGGCATGGACCCCCTGGAATTCCGTCTGCGCAACGCCGTCCGCAAGGGGCAGGCTACGGCGACCGGCCAGGTTCTGCGCCACAGCGCCGGGCTCGACCGGTGCCTGGAGACGCTGCGCCGGCCGTGGCGGGAAGCGCGGGCGGCAGCGGAGCGCTTCAACGCCGGGTCGGACGGCGCCGTCCGGCGCGGCGTCGGGATCGGCTGCATGTGGTACGGATGCGGCAACACCTCGATGAGCAACCCGTCGACGATGCAGATCGGGCTGGCGCGGGACGGCTCGGTCACCCTCTACTCGGGCGCCCAGGACATCGGCCAGGGCACGAACACGACCATGGTGCAGGTGGCGGCGGACGCGCTCGGCATCGCGATGGACCGGATCGGCCTCGTCTGGGGCGACACCGACCTGACGGCGGACGCGGGCAAGAGCTCGGCCTCGCGCCAGGCCTACGTCTCGGGCAAGGCCGCGATGCTCGCCGGGCTCGACCTGCGGTCGCGGATCCTGCGTCTGGCCAACGCGGGCGAGGGCGCGGCCATCGAGTTCGGCGAGGGCCGGCTCGTGGTCGGCGGCGGCGGCGGCGCCGAACGGACGATCGATCTCTCGGAGCTGGCGGCGGACAAGCCGCACGGCAACGTGCTGTTCGGAGAGGGCACGTTCGATCCGCCGACGACGCCGCTCGACGACGCCGGGCAGGGCTCGCCCTACGGCACCTACGGCTTCGGCGCGCAGGTGGCGGCGGTCGAGGTGGACGCCGAGCTCGGCACCGTCAGGGCGCGCCACGTGTGGGCGGCGCACGACATGGGCGCGGCGATCAATCCGGCGCAGGTCGAGGGCCAGGTGCACGGCGGCATCGCGCAGGGGCTCGGGTTCGCCCTGATGGAGGAGTACGTTCCGGGCGGGACCGAGAATCTCCACGACTACCTGATCCCGACTTTCGGCGACATGCCGCCGGTGGACGTCTACCTGATCGAGGATCCCGAGCCGACGGGGCCCTACGGCGCCAAGGGCATCGGCGAGCCGGCGCTCATTCCCACGGCGCCGGCGGTGTTCGGGGCGATCCAGCACGCCGTCGGCGTGCGCCCGAGGCGGGCCCCCGCGACGCCCGACCGGGTGCGCGCGGCGCTGCTTGCCGCAGGAGGAGGAACGCGATGAACGCGAGCGCGACGCCACCGGAGACGGCTTCCCCCGGAGCCCCGATCGTGACCTGCGACGCCTGCCCGGTTCTCTGCCGCATCCGGGAGGGAAGGACCGGGGCCTGCCACAGGTACGGCAACGTCGCCGGCGAGCTGACGAGGATGGATCCGCTGGTCGTCACCCAGCGGGCCAGCGACGGGAAGGGCGAACTCGTCCCGTTCCTGTCCGGCGACGAGGAATGGGACGGGACTCTGGGCTTCGAGCGTCCGTCCTTCGTCACGGGCGTCGGCGCGACCACCACCTACCCCGACTACAAGCCGGCGCCCTTCATCGTGTCGGCGCGCCACGACGGCGTCGACATGGTCACCGTGGTCTCCGAAGGCATCTTCAGCTACTGCGGCGTCAAGGTGAAGATCGACACCGACCGCTACGTCGGGCCGGAACCCGCGGCGGTGCGCGTGGACGGCGAGACGGTGGGGCACGTGACCACCGCCGAGTACGGATCGCAGATGCTGGCGCTGGGCGGCGTGCGCCACCTCACGGGGGGCAGCAAGAAGGAGGGCAACGTCACCTGCGCGGCGATGCTCGCGCTGTGCAACGGCGAGGCGGTGGACATGGCCGTCGACGGCGGCGCGGCCCTGACCGTCCAGGCGGGGCGGCCTCCGGTGATCGACGGCGTCCGCGAGGAGCGGATGCGGGTCGGATGCGGCTCCGCGACCATCGGCATCTTCGCGCTGCAGTGGCACGGCCATGTCGACGAGGTGATCGTGGTCGACGACCACATCACGGGGGTGCTCACCGAGCACCAGTCGGGAAAGTTCCTCGACATGCCGCCCTCGGGCGTGCGCGTCGCCGGGCGCCGGTCGACACCGGGCCGCTACTTCCAGGTGGCGGAACCGGGAAGCGGATGGGGCGGCACGGACATCACCGATCCGCTTTCGATCGTCGAGAGGATCGATCCCGGCAAGGCCTGGCCGGGGCTGCGGCTGCTGATGGTCAGCACCACGGGCGAGGATCACGCCTATTTCGTTCTGGACGGGAATCTCGCCCCGGTGCCGGCGGAGATGCCGGCCGAGCTCCGCGTGTCCGTGGACCGGATCGGGGAGAACTGCGAGCCCGCGCTGTGCACCGTGCTGTTCATGGGCGGCGCCGGCGGATCCCTGCGCGCCGGCGTCACGGTCAATCCGGTGCGGCTGACGCGGTCGGTGCGGGAGCTGCGCACGCGCGTGACCTGCGGGGGCGCGCCGGTCTACGTCTGGCCCGGAGGGGGGATCACCCTCATGGTGGACGTCACGCGCACTCCCGCCCGCTCCTTCGGCTACGTGCCGACGCCGGCGCTGGTCGCCCCGGTCGAGTTCACGATGCCGCGCGAGGAATACGCCGCGCTCGGAGGGTACGCCGACCGCGTTCGCCCCGTGGCCGAGGCGCTGGTTCCGGCAAGCGTGCGCCCGGTGCCCTGGGGCGGCGAGAATCCGTGGCCGCTCCAGCCGATGCCGGGGAACGGGTAGCGCCCCGGCGGGTCCGGAGCCGTGCCCGGCCCCCGGTGGCGGATGCTCGGCGACGGCCGCCGGCTGCATCTTCATCACGGCCCCATCGATCTCGTGGTGGAGGCGTTCGGCGATCCCGGCGAGGTGCGCCGCGCCCGTCTCCAGGCGCGGACCAGATTCGAGACCGTCCTTCCGGGACTCGTCGGGGAGCTGCCGCGGCTGAGGCGGGCGGTCGGGCCGCCGAGATGGAAGCCGGCGGATCCGGTGGCCCTGCGCATGATGGCGGCGGTCTGGCCCCATCGCCGGGCCCTCGTGACCCCGATGGCGGCGGTCGCGGGCGGGGTCGCGGACGAGGTGCTGGCGGCGATGACCGCCGGAAGGCGGCTGTCCGCGGCCTACGTGAACAATTCCGGCGACATCGCGGTGCATCTCGAGCCGGGGCGGAGCCTGCGCCTCGGGATCGTCGGCGATCTGGGACGGCCGGCGATCGACGCCACGGCCGAACTCCGTTCGGGTCTCGGCGTCGGGGGCGTGGCGACCAGCGGCTGGAGCGGGCGGAGCCACTCGCTCGGCGTCGCCGATTCGGTGACCGTGCTGGCGAAGGACGCCGCCGCCGCGGACGTCGCGGCGACCCTGGTCGCCAACGCGACGAACGTGGACCATCCGGCGGTGACGCGTGCTCCGGCCGCGTCGCTGGATCCGGACACGGATCTCGGAGAACGCCTCGTGACCACCGGCGTGGGGGAACTCGACGAACCGTCCGTCGATCGGGCTCTCGACGCCGGCGGGGCCTGCGCCTCGCGCATCGTCGCGCGGGGTCTCGCGGCGGGGGCGGCGCTGGCCCTGCGCGGTCGGGTCCGGGTGGTCGGAAGGACGGCGCGGCTGCTGCTGTCCTGACGGGCTTCGGCGTCCCCGGAACCGGTGCCCCTGCCGGCGCCGTCCCGCCGGATCTGGTAGGTTTCCCGTTCCCGCGAACGACCCGGAACAGGAGGAAGCGATGGAGGATGCCGAGACGGCGGAGGGCGCGGCGCCGGGCGGAGACTTCGGCGATCTCGTCAAGGTGCGCAAGTTCGCGCTCCACGTGGAAGAGGTCTTCCACGAGTTCGGTCCGCCGGCGGAGACCCCGCAGCTCAAGGGATACGTCGCGGCCGTCGCGCGCAACCCCTACGCCGGCCGCTACGTCGAGGACATCCTGCCCCTGATGGAGCAGCTCAAGCCGATGGGCGGCGCCATGGCCAGGCGCCTGATGGCGGCCCTCGGCGGCCCCGGAAGGATCGTGTCCTACGGCAAGGCGGCGATCGTCGGCGAGAACGGGGAACTCGAGCACGCGGCGCTGTGGCACGAGCCCGGCGGCTACGGGATGCGCCGGCTGATCGAGAGATCGGCCGCCATCGTGCCCTCGACCAAGAAGGTGGGCGGCCCGGGCTGCGCCATCGACGTGCCCATCGGCCACGCCAACGCCGCCTACGTGCGGTCGCATTTCGACACCGTCGTGTGCAGCGTCAGCGACGCGCCGCGTGCCGGGGAGATCGTGTGGATCCAGGCGATGGCGACCGGCCCGCGCGTCCACTCGCGTTCGGGCGGTCTCGAGGACAGGGACGCGGTGGGCGAGGACGGGTTGCGCTGAGCCCGCTCCGGCGGCGCGTTCAGCCCCTGTCGCGGAGCGCCTTCCAGACCCGGTGCGGCGAGGCCGGGAGCCCGAGCTCGCGGCCGCCGTTGCCGTCGAGCGCGTCCATGACGGCGTTGTAGACCGCGGGGAACGAGCCTCCGTTTCCGGCCTCTCCGCATCCCTTCGCGCCGAGCGGGTTGGTGCGGCAGGGCACCTCGCGGGTGGAGAACTCCACGTGCGGCAGGTCGTCGGCGCGCGGCATCGCGTAGTCCATGTAGCTGCCCGAGAGCAGCTGCCCGTCGTCGTCGTAGACCGCGGCCTCGCGAAGCACCTGTCCGGCCCCCTGCATGATGCCGCCGTGGACCTGGCCGGCGACGATCGGCGGGTTGACGACCACCCCGAAATCGTCGACGACGGTGTAGCGGTCGATCCGGACCGTGCCGGTCTCGGGGTCGATCTCGACTTCCGCGACGTGGCACCCGTTGGGAAAGCTCGACGGGCTCGTGGCGTGGCTGACCCTGGTCGAGAGCGACGCGGGCAGGCCGTCCGCCCGCGCCGCCGCTCCGGCCGCCTTCCCGGCCAGGGCCATGATGCCGATCCGGCGGTCGGTTCCGGCGACGGCGAAGACCCCGTCGGCGAAGACGATGTCCTCGACGGCGGCCTCGAGAACCTGCGCGGCGATCCTGCGCCCCTTCTCGACGATCGCCTCTCCGCACTCGACGATGGCGCCGCCGGCGGCGATGAGCGAGCGGGAGCCCCCCGAGCCGCCGGCGCCCTCGCTCATCTCGTCCGAATCGTCCTGGAGCACCCGGATCCGCTCGAACGGGATTCCGAGCCGCGTCGCCATGACCTGGGCGAAGGGGGTGGCGTGGCCCATGCCGAAGTCCTTCGTCCCGGTCACCAGCGTCACCGTGCCGTCGTCCTCGAAGCGGATGTCGGCCAGTTCCGTGCCCGGAGGCGCCGTCGTCTCCAGGTAGGGGGCGATGCCGATTCCGCGCAGCAGCCCGGCGGCCTCCGAGCGTTTCTTGCGCCCGGGGTAACCGGCGTGGTCCGCCCTTTCCAGCGCCTCGTCGAGGATCGCCTCGAACTCGCCGGAATCGTAGGTCAGCCCCACCGGCGTCTCGTGGGGCATCTCCCCGGGGCCGATCAGGTTGCGCCGGCGGAGCTCGATGCGGTCGATTCCCGTCTCCTCGGCGGCCTTGTCGATCAGGCGCTCGAGGAAGAACTTGCTTTCGGGCCGGCCCGCGCCGCGGTACGGCCCCGTCGGAACGGTGTTGGTGAACACGCATCTCGCGCTGTAGGAGATCGCGGGCGTGCGGTAGACGCTGATCATGTTCCGGCTCGTGACCATGGTCGGCGGCCAGGGGCCCATGGCGCTCAGATAGGCACCCATGTCGCCGACGCCGTCGACCCGGAGCGCGAGGAAACGCCCGTCGCCGTCGAGCGCGAGCGCGAGCGCTAGGGTGCTCGCGCGCCCGTGGTGGTCGGACAGGAAGCTCTCGGCGCGGTCGGCGGTCCATTTCACCGGACGGCCCAGCCTGCGCGCGGCGTGGAGACACGCGATCGCCTCGGCGAAGGCGCTGCCCTTCATCCCGAACGAGCCGCCGACCTCCCGCGAAACGACCCGCACCTTGGCGGGCTCGACGCCGAGGATGCCGGCGATGGCGTTGCGGTAGCCGGTCACGCCCTGGGTTCCGACCCGCAGGACGAAGCGCCCGTCCTCGTGTTCGGCGACGACGGCGCGGGGTTCCATGGCGTTGACCACGAGCCGGGTGTTGGTGAGCTCGAGACGCGTGACGCGGGCCGCGGCCGCGAACGCCCTGTCGACGGCGTCGTCGTCGCCGAGATGGAAGTCGAGGCAGACGTTGCCGGGCGCGTCCTTCCAGACCCTGGGGGCGTCCTTGCGGACCGCGTCGACGGGAGCGCCGACGGCGGGCAGGGGCGCGATGTCGAGCGCCGCCAGCTCGGCGGCGCCTCTGGCCTCGGCGGCGGTCTCCGCGACGACGATCGCGACCGGGTCGCCGACATGCTTGACCTGCCCGCAGGCGAGCGCGGGATGGGGAGGGACGACGGCGGCCGAGCCGTCGCGGCTTTTCACCGCGACCGGGCAGGGGATGTCCTTGATGCCGTCGCGGCGCAGATCCTCGCCGACATAGGCGCCGAGGACGCCGGGCGCGGCGAGCGCCGCGGAGAGGTCGATGGAAACGATGTTCCCGTGCGCGACCGGCGAGCGCAGGATGAAGGCGTGGGCCTGGCCCTCGGCGTCGTGGTCGCCGGCGAAGGCGCCGCGGCCGGTCAGGAGCCTGGGATCCTCGCTGCGGGGCACCGGCTGGCCGATGGCGAATTTCGGGATGTCGTGCGGGATGTGGTCGGGCATTCACGGAGTCCTTCGCCGGACGCGCGGACGGAGAGCCGGATTTCGGGGACGGCCGCCGGGGGCCCGTCGATCCCCTCCATTCTACCGCGGAGTCCCGGGGGTGCCAAGGATCCGCGGCGGGCGCGCCGGCGTCGCGATTGACAACGGAGGCGGCGGGGCCGACCATTGCGGCGGAACGCTCCCCCGGAACCGGAGAGGGCATCATGAAGGCGCAGATCCGCAAGACGTCGGTCATCGTCGAGGAAACCCGGCGGGACCAGGGGCGGGCCGTCGATCCGCCCACCCGCAAGGCCGCCGCCCTCGCGGTCGTCGCCAACCCCTTCGCGGGCCGCTACGAGGACGATCTCGGCGAGCTCATGGACATCGGCGCCGAGCTCGGGGGCCTGCTCGGGCGCATGTGCGTCGAGGCTCTCGGCATCGAGCCCGCCAAGGCCGAGAGCTACGGCAAGGCGGCGATCGTGGGCGAGGGCGGCGAGTGGGAGCACGCCGCCGCCATCCTCCACCCCCGGCTGGGAGCGCCGCTCCGGGCCGAGGTGGAGAAGGGGGCCGCCCTGGTGCCTTCGGTCAAGAAGCTCGGCGGACCCGGCACCGCGATCGACGTTCCGCTCGGGCACAAGGACGCCGCCTACGTGCGCAGCCACTTCGACGGGATGGAGGTCCGCCTGCCCGACGCGCCGCGCGCCGGAGAGATCCTCGTCGCGGTCTCGGTGACCGATTCCGGACGGCCGTTCCCCCGGGTCGGGGGCCTGACGTCCGCCGAGGCCAGGGGCGAGGACGGGCTGCGCTGAGCCGCGGCTCCGGCCGCTCAGAGCGCTTCGGGAATCCGTTCGGCGGGCGGCGTGTTGCGGCTGCGGCCGCTCGCGATCCTGCCGTCGATCATGACCATCCCGACCCCGGGAAGGTCGCCCTTTCGCACGCTGTCGAGCATGTCCGAGCCCGCGCTGTGCTGGGCGCGGTCGAGGAACACGAAGTCCGCGGCCCGGCCTTCCTCGACGAGCCCGCAGTCGAGATCGCGCACCCGGGCGGTGTTTCCGGTGGCGAAGCAGAACGCGGTTTCCGCCGGCACTTCCCCGAGGGACGACAGCAGAGCGACGGTGCGGAGAATGCCCAGCGGCTGCGCGCCGGAGCCCGCGGGCCCGTCGGTGCCGAGAATGACGCGCTCGAGCTGGCCGAGCCCGGAGGCGGCCCGCAGCGCGAACAGCGCCGCCGTCGCGTTGCCGTTGTGCACGATCTCGATGCCGGCCCGGCATTCCTCGCACAGGCAGCGGATCTGGTCGAGGGGAAGCGCCGTGTGCCCGCCGTTGATGTGGCCGATGATGTCCGCGCCCGCCTCCAGGACCACGTCCTTGTCGATCAGGCCGGAACCGGGGATCGAGGGGCCGCCGGTGTGAATCGTCGACTGGATGCCGTACTTGCGGGCCCAGTCCACCATCTGGCGGGCCTCGGCGCCGGCCTTGACCCCGCCGAGGCCGATCTCGCCGAGAAGCCTCACGCCGGCCTCGGCCAGTTCCCTGAAATCCTCCTCGACCATGCCGGTCTCGAGGATCGGGGCCCCCGCATGGATCTTGACGCCGCCCGGCGGGAACGCCGAGAACGCGCGCTGCGCCGTGATCCCGAGGGCGACCACGCCCCTGGGATCCCTGGGCCGTCCCGGAAGATGCACCTCTCCGGCCGAGATCATCGTGGTGACGCCGCCGTGCATCGAGGAATCGATCCAGCCGAGCTGGTTCTGGCGCGGCGTCCAGTCGCCGAAGACCGGATGGACGTGGCTGTCGACCAGTCCCGGGCAGAGCGTGACGCCGTGCGCGTCGACGGTCAGGTCGGCACCCTCCTGATCGACGTCGCCGGCCTTGCCGAAGGCCGCGATCCGGCCGTCGACGGCGACCAGCGTGTCGGCGTCGAGAACCGGGTTCTCGAGCGCCCCGGACAGCATCGTCCCGACGTTGCGGATGACGGTCTTGCCCTTCGGCGGGGCGGGAACGGCGGGCGCTGCCATGGCGGGTCTCCCTCAGGCGGTCATCCGGCGGCCGCCGGCGCGTTGCGACGGGCGGACGCCTCGAGACGGGCGCACAGCTCGTCGGTCGCCTGGACGTCCCCGAAATGCAGGTAGAAGGCCTTGAGGGCGCCGGCGTGCTCCTCGTCTGTGGCCGTCGCGCAGCCGTCGGAAACCATCAGGGTCCGGTAGTTGAGCATCATCGCGTCGCGGGCCGTGGATTCGCAGCAGACGTTGGTCGCCACGCCGCAGATCAGGACGTTCTCGATGCCGTGGTCCCTGAGCACGAGCTCGATGTCCGAGGATCCCTGGATGAAGGCGCTGTAGCGGCGCTTGACGACGCGGCGGTCCTCCTCGCGCACGTCGAGGGCCGGCCACAGCTCGAACGGCCAGGCGCCGGGAGTCATCGACCTGATGCGGAGGTCGCCCTTGTCCGGGAGGTTGCGCTCGTGGGCGGTCTTCCAGGACGCCGGCGTGTCGGCCGGGGCCATGTTCTGGATCCAGACGACGATCCCGCCGGTGCGCCGGACGGTGTCGGCGATGCGGTTCACGTTGTCGACGACGGTCTGGCCCACGGGGCAGCCGGCCTGCTGGCTCTCGTCCATGAAGTAGTTCTGCATGTCGACGACCACCAGCGCCGTCCTGCGGGTGTCGAAGATCTCGCAGGTGTGCTCTCGCCCCTGGCGGGCGACGACGCGCTCGACGTGCTCCCGGGGCATCTCGAATGGGTGCGGCATGTCTCCGTCTCCGTGCGCGGACGTTTCTCCGGCCATGATACGCCGGGGCCTCGCGGCGGCCAACACGCTCCGCCCCGTCCCGGATTCCGCGCCCGGTCCGGCCGGTTGGACAGCCGCGGGGTTTTCCACTAGACAGACCGGCGGGAGGCGGAGCGTCGTCGAGGGGCGGAGGAGACGGATGTCGGCAGGCCGAAAGGGCGACGTGCCGGTGCCGGTCTGGCACGCGATCGTCACGGTTCCGAGAATCATCATCGGGGTCGTCATCCTGGCCGGGATCGCGATCAATTTCGCGAACGTGATCGGGCGCTACGTGTTCCTGGAACCGATCATCTGGGCCGAGGAGATCATGATCTACATCATGGTCTGGACCGTGTTCATCGGCTCGGTCCTGGTCTCGTTCGAGGGCCAGCATCTCAAGATGGACTTCTTCTCGATCATGCTCCCGTCCCCGTGGAAGGAGATCATCAACTTCGTGGCCACGGTCTCGGTTCTCGCGATCTGCGTCTTCGTCATCCCCCAGAGCTGGGAGGTGGTCGAGCTGATGTGGGACAACGACCAGCGCAGCGTGGTGGCCGAGATCCCCATGGTCATTCCGCATTTCGCCCTGCTGCTCGGCTTCGTCCTCGTCTTCGTCGCCGTCGCGGTCCGGTTCCGGGCCCACGTCAGGGGCGAGCTCTCCAGCGAGGTCGCCGATCTGGTCGAGGAGTACGGCGCCGACGACGGCTCCCCGGGCCGCTAGGCGCCCCGGCCCCGGCGAGCGCGGAGGAAGTTCTCATGGAATGGGTCATGGCGATCGTCCCGGTGATCCTGCTGTTGCTGGGCTTCCCCATCTTCGTGATTCTGCTGGCCACGGCCGCGATCGTCCTGCTGCTCTTCTCCCCGGTGCCGGCGACGGCCGTCCACATCAACATGTTCGGCAGCGTCGACAAGTTCGCGCTCATGGCCGTGCCGTTCTTCATCTTCGCCGGCGAACTGATGGGGCACGGCGGCATCTCCAAGCGGATCGTCGCCTGGGTGCTTTCGGTCATCGGCGGCGTGCGCGGCAGCCTCGCGCTCACCACCGTGGGCACCTGCACGGTGTTCGGCGCCATATCCGGCTCGAGCCCCGCGACCGTGGCGGCCGTGGGCCGGCTGCTCTACGGCCCGCTCCGCGACGCCGGCTACGACGAGCGCTTCTCCTCCGGCCTCCTCGCCTCCTCGGGAGCCATCGCCATCGTCATCCCGCCGTCGATCGGCATGATCCTCTACGGGGCGTCGGCGGAGCAGTCGGTCGCGCTGCTGTTCGTCGCGGGCATCGTGCCCGGGCTGATCATGGCGGCGCTCATGGCGGCCTACATCTACGCCTTCGCCGTCCGCCGCGGCATCCGCGAGTCCCGGGGCTTCTCCGCGCGCGAGTTCCTGCGCGCCAGCAGGGACGGGATCTGGGCGCTTGGCACGCCGATCATCATCCTCGGCGGCATCTACGCCGGCGTGTTCTCGCCCACCGAATCCGCGGGCATCGCCTGCGTCTACGCCGTCGTCGTCACCCGCTTCGTCTACGGGGACATCGACTGGAAGGGCATCTGGGACGTTTCCGTCAACTCGATGTACCTGACCGCCCAGGTCCTGATCATCGTCGCCGCGGCCGGCGTGTTCTCCCAGCTTCTCACCATAAGCGGGATTCCGCAGAGCGCGGTGGCGACGATCCAGGAGATGCACCTCGAGCCGTGGATGGTGCTGCTCGTGATCAACGTCTTCCTGCTCTTCGTGGGCTGCCTTCTCGATCCGGGTTCGGCGATTCTCGTGCTCACGCCGCTGCTGGCGCCGATCGCGGCGGCGATGGGCGTGGACCTGATTCATTTCGGGATCATCATGACGGTCAATCTCGCGATCGGGATGTTCACGCCGCCGTTCGGCCTCAACATCTTCGTGACGCAGGCGCTCTTCAAGGTTCCGCTGACGAGCATCTATCCGGGGCTGGTCCCGTTCATCTTCATCAACATCGTCGCCCTGCTGATCGTGACCTACGTTCCGGAACTGTCCCTGTTCCTGACCCGCCACATCAACTAGGCGGTCGGCAACGGCGCCGCGTTCGCCGGGCCGTCGCCGGAACCGGCGCATCCGCGACGCCCCGGACCGGCCCGTCGCGGTCGCTCGCGTTCCGGCTTGTCCGCGCGCCGGGTTCCCGGTCTCCGGCGGAGGGTTGCCGCGCAACCGCGCCGCGCCGCGATCCGGCGTTCTGCTACGATGGCGGGCGTCGCGCCTGACACGCTGGCGCTTGCGGTGGCCGCCGCCGGGCGGCGCGCTTCCGGCATGCCCGCATCGGGTCGGGTCTCGACGCGCGGGTGGAGGACGCGACGGACCGGGGGCGGCGCGCGTCGCCGTCCGGGTTCAAGGTGCCGGGGCCTGCCGGAGAGGGCGACGCGATGAGGAAGCCGCGCCAGAGGAGCCATGCGGCAAATTGCCGGGAACGCGGCCCGCGGATCCGTTGCGCCGGAGCCGGGTTCGATTCCGGGAAGCGCAACGCCGCGGCGTTCGAGACCGCGTCGGCGTGATTTCCGGGGGCGCTCGCCGGGAACAGCTTCGCCGTCCTGACCGAAGGCGGCGCGGACGCGTCGTCGCGTCGTCCCCGTCCGGGATTCCGTCACGTGCCGGACCGGCCGTCGGGCCGGCGCTCGCGCCGGGGCGGCGGCGCGTGACGGGCGCCGCCACCGCGTTCCATGGCCGTCGATGACCGAGAACCGCAGACTCGGGCTTCTGGCGCTGGCGCTGACGGTGTTCTGTTTCGGGACGCTGTGGACCGCCGGCAAGTTCGCGATCGCTCACGTGCCGCCGCTGTGGTTCACGGCCGGCAGGTTCGCCATCGGCGGCCTTTTCGTCGCCCTGCTGCTCGCCGTCTGCGGCCGTCTGCGGCTGCCTGCGCGGGCCGACATTCCCATCGTGCTGAGCGTCGGCGGCCTGATGTTCGGTGTCTACTCGTCGGTGTTCCAGAGCGCGCTGCAACACGTCCACGCCGGCCGCGCCACGATCCTCGGCTACACGACGGCGATCTTCGTCACTCCCGCGGCGGCGCTGTTCCTGGGAGAGCGGCTGACGCCGCTTCGCCTTGCGGGCCTGCTCGCGGCCGTGGCCGGTTTCCTGGCCCTGTTCAACCCGCTGGAACTGGACTGGACGGATCGCGGGGTTCTCCTCGGCAACGGCATGATCGTGTTCTGCGTCATCCTGTGGTCCGGGGTGATCCTCCACATGCGGGTTCACAGGCAGGTTTCGGACACGCTGCAGCTGGTGCCGTTCTTCCTTCTCGTGGCCTGCGCGGTGGCGACCTGCGCCGCGCTGGCGTTCGAGGGGCTTCCCGGGTTCGAGTTGACCGAAACCGCATTGTGGCTCTATCTCTATTCCGGGATCGTCGCGAGCGGCCTCGGGAACTGGGGCGTGACCACGGCCATCAGGAACCTGCCCTCCGCGGTCTCGACGGTCGGCTTTCTCGGCGTGCCGGTGGTGGCGCTCGTCATCAGCGTCCTTTTTCTCGGCGAGACGCTGACCTGGTCGCTCGCGGCCGGTATCGTCCTGATCGTGACCGGCATCGCGATCGTCACCCTGTCCAGGGACGAATAGGGAATGGCTTCACTGACCGACCGAACCTTCATCGTCACCGGAGCCGCGGGCGGCATCGGGGGTGCCTGCGTCGAGCGGCTGCTCGCGGAGGGAAACCGCGTCGTGGCCGTCGACCTCGACCGGGGCGCGCTCGAATCCCGTCACGGCGGCGGAACCTCGGCGCTCGCCTTCGTCGCCGGCGACGTCGCGTTGCCGGAAACCGCCGAACGCGCGAGCGCGGCGGCGACCTCGGCGTTCGGCGGCCTCGACGGGCTGGCGCATTTCGCGGCCGAGCATTCGCAGCTGAACTGGGAGGAGTCGGACGCCGAGGAGTTCAACCGCATTCTCTCGGTCAACGTGACCGGGTCGTTCCTGATGGCGAAGGCCGCCGCGAAGGCCATGATCGGGGGCCGGAACCGCGGCGCCATGGTGCTGACCGCCTCGGGCGGGGTTCTCATGGGCGGCGCCGGCGAACAGGGGCGGGGCGGTCCGGCCTACACGACCTCCAAGGGCGGCGTCCTGGTGCTCGTGCGCTGTCTCGCCAGGGTCTGGGGGAGTCACGGCATCCGGGTCAACGCGCTCAGCCCCGGCGTGGTCGAGACCGCGATGACCGCCGGCTACAGCGCCGCCGCCAAGGCCGACGCCGCGGCGCGGGCCGCGCTCGGGCGCATCTCGCGGCCCGAGGAGCCGGCCGCGGCCGCGGTCTGGCTGCTGTCGGACGACGCCGGCTTCGTCACGGGCGAGAACGTCAACGTCAACGGCGGCGCGGCCTTCGGATAGAACGGGGCGGAGAGGCCCGTCTCCCGCGCCGGCCGGCGCCCGCGCGATTGCATGGCGGACCGGCCGCACTATGATGCGGGTTCCGGGGTGCCCGACGGCACCGCTTTCGTCTCGACGGGACGGGTGAGCGAGATGTTTCTCCGGAACGCCTGGTACGTCGCCGCCTGGGAGAGCGAGATCGGGGAGGAGCCGCTCCCGCGCACGATCCTGAACGATCCCGTCGCGCTTTTCCGCACGGCGTCGGGCGACATCGTCGCGCTCGAGGACCGCTGCTGCCACCGCGCGCTGCCGCTGTCGCTCGGGACCGTGGTCGGCGACCGGATCCGATGCGGCTACCACGGGCTCGAGTTCGACGGAACCGGGGCCTGCGCGAAGGTGCCCGGCCAGTCGAGGATTCCCCCGGGAGCGGAAGTCCGGTCCTATCCGGTGGCCCGGCGCTACGGATGGGTGTGGATCTGGACCGGGGATCCCTCGAAGGCCGACAAGGCCCTGCTGCCGGACTGGTGGTGGTGCGACAGCCCCGCGTGGAAGACGGTTCCGGGGCGCGGCGGCACGCCCATGCACGTCAAGGCGAACTACATGCTGATCTCGGACAACCTGTTCGACATCACCCACCTTTCCTACGTCCACACGTCGTCGATCGGCAATTCCGACATCGTCGACTTTCCCGTGAAGACGGAACGCTTCGAGCGCCGCGCCGTGATGACGCGCCTGGTGCTCGACCGCCCGCCGGCGCCGTTCTACAGCAAGGCCGGCGGGTTCGCGGGCAACGTGGACCGCTGGATCATCACGACCTCGGATCTTCCGTGCTACATCGTCAACGACGCGGGGTCGGTCGAGGTCGGGTCCGGAATCGCGCCCGGCGAGGCCGACGAGGCCAACGGCGTCGAGATGAAGGTCATGAACGTGCCGACCCCGGAAACCGAGACGACGACGCACTACTTCTACGCGCACGCCCGCCACTTCAAGGTCGATTCGGAGGAGTGGGACGAGATCTACCGCACCCAGTTCACCGAGGTCTTCGACGAGGACAGGGTCGTGCTCGAGGCCCAGCAGGAGCGCATGAGCCGCATGCCCGGCGCGCGAGAGATCGACGTCAACGCCGACGCCCCCAACATCCTTGCGCGGAAGATGCTCGACGAGCTGATCGCCGCCGAGCGGGCGGCAGGCTGAAGGGGCGCGCGGTGCCGGGGCCTCTCGAAGGGGTGCACGTCCTCGAGCTGACGACCATGATCACCGGGTCGCTGTGCGGCCAGATGCTGGGCGATCTCGGCGCCGGCGTCGTCAAGGTCGAGAGGCGCGACGGCGGCGACATGTTCCGCTCGTGGCGCGGCGGCACCTATTCGGCCCAGTTCACCGCCTACAACCGCAACAAGCGCTCGATTACTCTCGACCTCCAGCGCGGGGAGGGGCGGGAGATCGTCCTCGAGCTGGCGGAACGCGCCGACGTGCTGGTCGAGAACTTCCGTCCCGGGGTGATGGACCGTCTCGGGCTTTCCCTCGACGCCCTGAGGGCGCGGAACCCGCGGCTGATCTACTGCTCGATCACGGGTTTCGGCAAGGACGGCCCCTACGACCGCCGTCCGGCCTACGACGCGGTGGCGCAGTCGCTGTCCGGCATCACCGGCCTGTTCGTCGATCCCGAGGAGCCGCGGATCACGGGCCCGACGATCGCGGACAACGTGACGGGGATCAACGCCTGCTACGGGATTCTCGGCGCCCTGTTCGAGCGCGAGCGCGGGGGGCCGCCGAGGCGCGTCGACGTGAACATGCTCGAAAGCGCGATCGGGTTCGTTCCGGACCCGTTCGCCAACATGATCCTGCAGGGAACCAGGCCGGGGCCGCTGGCCCGCGTCAGCGCCTCGCAGTCCTACGGGATGGCCTGCCAGGACGGCAGGCTCCTCGCGGTGCACCTTTCGTCGCCCGAGAAGTTCTGGCTCGGCGTCACCGCCGCTTTCGGCCTCGAGCGCCTGCGCGAGGACGCCCGTTTCCGCGAACGCATGCTGAGAACCGAGCACTATCTCGAACTCGACGCGGAGTTCAAGGCGGCGGCGGCGACGCGCCCGCGCGCGCATTGGGCAGAACGGCTGGAGGCCAACGACGTGCCCTACGCGCCCATCAATTCCCTCGAAGACGTCCTGGAGGATCCCCAGGTCGGCCATCTCGGCACGTTCGCCGAGGTCGAGCGGCCGGAAAAGGGCCGCCAGCGCTTCGCCCGCCGGGCGGTCTGGTACGACGGGGCGCGGGACGACCAGCGTCTGGAGCCGGCGCCGCTTCTCGGCGAGCACACGGACGACCTCCTCTCCGAACTCGGCCGCGGCGCCGACGAGATCGCGGCCCTGCGCAGGGACGGCGTGGTTTGACGGGCGTCGGGCCGTCGAGCCGCCGCGGGATCCGCCCGGCGCGAAGGGAGGCGGGGACGCGATGAGCGCGCGCCGCCAGTCGCCGTTCGCCGCGCCCGTGGTCGACCGCCTGTCGATCCGGGTGGTGGTCGATTCCCATTACGAGCGGTTTCTGCCGAAAGCCGCCCATCCGCATGTCGCCATCGAGCACGTGGGCGCCATTCCCGGCCGGCAGATGAGCACGCTCGCTGGGGAATGGGGGCTGTCCCTGCACCTCGAATCGTCGTCCCGCGGCGACAGGGCTGGGTATCTGCTGGACTTCGGCTACACGCCGGAGATCCTGAACCGCAATTTCGACCTGCTCGACGTCGATCCCGGACGGCTCAACGGGCTCATCCTGAGCCACGGCCACCGCGACCACTACGGCGGCCTGCACGGTTTCGTCGAGCGGCACCGCGTCGGGATGCGCGAGGATCTCCAGCTGTTCGTCGGCGCCGAGGAAGCGTTCCACGTCCGCTGGGTCCGGGCCGTGCCCCGCCCCGGCGCCGAGCCGGAGATGGTGTGCTGGGGCGCTCCCGACCGCACCGCGCTCACGGCGCAGGCGGTGACGCCGACGTGCTGCCACGAGCCGCAGGCGCTCGACGGGGCGTTCACCACGGGCTACATCGCGCGCGATTCGTTCGAGGAGGTCACGGGCGGATCGATGCTCGAGGTTCCGGACCATTTCTCCGAAGCCGAGCGGCGCGGCGAGCTGGTGCACGACAGCCATCCGGAGGAGCACGCGACCTGCTATCTCGTGCGCGGCAAGGGGCTGGTCGTGATCTCGTCCTGCGGGCATGCGGGAATCGTCAATTCGGTGAAGAGCGCGATGCAGGTGGCCGGCACCGACCGGCTTCACGCGGTCGTGGGAGGGTTCCACCTGACGACCTCCAGGCCCGGCTACATCGAGCACACGGTCGACGAGCTCGAGGCGCTCGGCCCCGACGTCGTCATCCCGATGCACTGCACGGGGCAGGGTTTCATCGAGTCCATGAGGCGTCGCATGCCCGACCGTCTGGTCGGCTCCAATCTCGGAAGCCGTTTCACGTTCGGCGCCTGACCGGGACGCCGCCGGAACCGCGGGCGGCGGAGAGGGGGCTTCGTCGGGCGGAAACGCGGCGGAGCCGGCTCATCCGAACTCCGCCCGGAAGGTCGTCGGCGTCAGGGACACGTGCGTCTCGAGAGGCGGCCTCAGGTCGAACGCGCGCGGTTCCCGGGAAAAGTTCCACACTCTGGTCAGGAGCCACTCTCCCGGCCGCCTGTCGGCGACGGCCAGCTCGTTGCTCGTGATGTGGAAGGGCGTGCGCTCCCAGCCGTTGGTCGTCTTCACCTCGATCAGGCGCGCCCGTCCGTCCTCCGTGAAACTCTCGATGTCGAAGCCGGCGCCGTCGCCGTCCTCGACGGACACCCACCGCACCCGCTCGGCGAGGTCGCGTCGTCCCGCCCGGTCCAGTTCGGCCCGTTCGTGTAGCAGCACCCGTTCCTCGCCGGCGCGACCCAGCTCGCGGTTGCGTTCGTCCCGGGCCGGCACGTCGAATCTCAGCGCGACCTCCAGCGTCCGGTCGAGCCCCTTCGGCGGCGGCCGGTTGCCGAGTGTCGGGGCGTGTCCGAACAGGAGCGGGGCGGTGCCGCCGACGGGAAGAGGCCGCGGCGGGCGACCGAGCCACCCGGGATTGCGTGCCAGCCATCTCTCCACGGCGTCGATCAGCGTCGCCTGGAAGTTGGCGGCGGGCCTGTAGCCGCGGATCCAGTCCTCGCCGAGCCCCTGGAGCACGGCGCTGACGTTGCGGTGCTTGAACTCGATGGAAGGTTCTGTACGTCTTCTGAGGCGCTCTTGCAGCTCTCGCCGATGTCCGGCCTTGCTGAATTTCCGTCCGGCGAGCTCGTCGGCCAGCATCGCGAAGTGGTCCGCGACGAGCAGGTCGTTCTCGTCATCCGTCCAGGGCGGTTGGGGTGACATCTTCGCCAGGTTCCGGGAGGAGGCAGGATTCACGAACCGCGCGACGGCTCCCGCAGAGGCGGCGAATCCACCGTACAGGATACACTCTCGCGCGACGGGTGACGAATGCCGCCGTCCGTTCGGGGCGCTCGGGACGGGACTGTCGGGAGCCGAAACCGGGCGCCGGCCCGGCCGCTCCGCCCGACAGGCCCCCGCAAGATCCGATGCAACGGCCGCCCGCAACGCCTTCCGGGTGGCGTGACGAACGGAAGATGCGGGTCAGGAGCGCGAAAGGGACGGGACGCCGGGCGTCGCCGGGAGCCGTTCCCGGGACTCACGCCCGCGCGGTCTCGAAGGTCGCGATGTTGCGTTTCCCGGGGTCGAACTCCACTCCGACGAGATGGATCGGGAGACCGCGGCTCCTGTACTTTTCCGCGTAGCCCCTCTCGCGCAGCTGGCGCATCGCGCCGCCCCTGGCGGCGGACCCCAGCACCTTGAACTCGAACAGGTAGACGTGCCTGTCCGTCAGCACGGACATGTCGATCCGTCCCCGGTTCGTCGTGTCCTCCGCCCGCGCGTCGAGGCCGGAACCCAGAAAGTACGAATAGAACACGCTGGCGAACCAGGCCTCGTGCCTGGTGACGGCGGCCCCGGCGTGCCACTGGTGGGGAACGCTTGCGAGCACCGAATGGAACAGCGCCTCCATGCCGGAAAGATCCGCGCTCTCCAGAAGATCGAAAAGCCGGTCGTTCCGTTCCTCCTCCTCGGTCGCGGACACCGGCGCCAGACTGCGCAGCAGCCATCGGTTCAGGCTCTCCCGCACCTCCCGGTTCGGGTAGCCGAGCCGGTGGCGGATCCGCGTGCCGCGTCTGTCCGTGCCCGTGATCGTGAGATAGCCGGTCTGGAACAGCAGCGCCTCGGGCGCGATGTCGCCGACGTCGAACGCCGACAGGAGTTCCTCGCTTGCCGGCATGTTCTCGAGATCCACGGGAAACACGTCGCGCGATCTCAGCAAGTCGACCAGGAAGGTCGGCGTGCCGGTCTCGAACCACCACGCCCTGAACTCCCGTCTGTCGAACAGCTGCAGAATCCCGAACGGGTTGTAGACCCTGTCCTCGCCGAGCCACGAGTAGCCGTTGTACCACTCGCGGACCGTCGCGCGGTCGAGCCCCTCGAGTTCCGGCGCGAACGTCGTGTCCAGATCGGCCTCGGTGTAGCCGCAGATCGCGGAGTAGCGCGAATCGAGCGTGATGTCCCTGAGGTTGTTCATGCCCGAGAACAGGCTCGTCCGGGTGAACTTGCTCACCCCGGTGATGAAGCTGAACGCGATGTGGGCGTCGCTGTCCTTGAGGGTCGAGTAGAGCCCGCGCAGATAGTTGCGGTTCGCGCGCGCCCGTTCCGGATCCCCCAGGGCGTCGAGAACCGGCTTGTCGTACTCGTCCACCAGCACGACGACCCTCTGTCCCGTCCGCTCGTGAAGCGCCTCGAGCAGGTAGGCGAAACGCTCGGATGCATCGGAATATCCGGACTTCAGGTCCGATCGCCTTTCAACGGCATCGAGCTGGGTCGCGATGTTGCGGTCGAGAAAGCCCGGTTGCTCGAAATCGCCGCGGCCGAAGCTCAGACGCACGACCGGATGACGCACCGACCAGTCCCACTGGCCGTGGACGGCGAGTCCCTCGAACAGAGCCTCGCTGCCCTCGAACAGCTCCTTCAGCGTGTCGAGGAACAGGCTCTTGCCAAACCGCCGCGGCCGCGACAGGAAATGGTGCTTGCCTTCGTCGACCAGCCTTTTCGCGTAGCCGGTCTTGTCGACGTAGTAGTGGCCTTCCTCGCGGATCTCGCGAAAGGTCTGGATGCCGATCGGCAGCTTGCGTCGGTCCATGGCTCGGGCTTTCCCTGCCGGACGCCTGCCCGTCCCATGCGGGCATGCCGGAAACGCCTCGTCCCCAAGGTCGGCCGCCACCGGCACTCCCGGGCGCGCACGCCGAGCGTGGCGCGGGGCCATTCTAGTGGCGACGGCAACGGATTCAAGGCGCTCCGGACGCTCGGGCAGGACTATCCCACGCTCCCCGATTGCGGCCGATTGCGGTCGGTCCGGGCCGCGTCCGGGCGTTGCGGCCGGCGCGCGACGGCCCGTTTCGCGGGTTCGCGGCCTTCTTCCGGGGCGGGATTCGGGTCCGGAGGTGCCGGAGGTCGATGCCGGCGGACCGGCGGCGTTGCGGCGGCGCGCCGCGGCGTTCAGGGGGACAGGATCGCGGCGAAGGCGTCCCTGCGCCGGAGCGCGAAGCGCCGGGTTGCCGAGGCGATGCCGGCGGAGCCGGTCCTGTGGATGATGACCGCGAGCGCGAGGCTGGTGGCGGTCGCGTTGTTCTCGGGCGCGAAGCCGGTTCGCGCGAGGCACGTGTCCTCGCCGAAGACCGTGTCCCGGACGTGGTGGTGGGCCTCGACCGCCCAGTGTCCACGGTTCCAGGCGAGAAGATCCTGCGGGGAGGCGCGCTCCGCCGGCGCGGAGGTGATGCCGTAGGCGTGCCCGCCGGCGGTCTCTCCGGTGCCGTTGCGGCGCGCGTCGGTGCGCTCGCGGGTGACCCGGAAGATCCGGTCGACGTGGGGATAGTTGATCAGGCGCGGGTGCGGGGTCAGGGTCGTGATGCGGCGTTGCCCGCTGCGTCCGTGGACCTTGTCGATGTCTTCGGTGAAGTGGCCGTGCCCGTCGTCTTCCCAGTCGATGGAGGAGAGGATCTCCCGGGTCTCGGGAGCGTTTCCCTTGACCGTCATGAGATAGTCGGCGCCGTGGGTGTCCTTGACGAGGCGGGCGGTTTTGCGGGTTGTGTGGAGCGCGTCGAGGGTGATCACGCGGCCGTCGACGGGAACCCGCTCGAGCGGCGCGTGCACGGCGGCGACCTCGCCGCCCTCCTCGTTGAAGGCGAGGCTTGCGAGCGGCGCGCGGGTCGCGTGGTCGACCAGGGTCGCGGTCTCGTGGTGGTCCGCGCCGTTGCGGTTCGCGCCGCGGATGCGCTTGCCGTCGACCGCGATCGCGCGGCCGAGGTTCAGCCGCGCCATCGCGAAGCGCTGTAGCGCCGCCTCGAACCGCTCGGGGTCGACGGAGGTGACGACCCGGTGCAGGGTCGACTCCGGGACCGGCACGAAGCGGCCGGTCTTCGGGTCTTTCCAGGCGCCGAGCGCTTCCAGCTCCCGCTGCGACAGCGTGCCCGCGTACTCGGCGGCGGCGACCGGCCCGCGCATATTCGAGAGCCGCGCGAGAAGATGGATCGCGAGCACGGTCGCGATCCGGTGCTTGCGCCCCCGGCTGCGCCGGAAGTCCTCGATTCCGTCGAGTTCCTCGCCGGACGCGGGCCGCGCTACATCGTCGCATGGCGCGGGGAGTGGGTCGCGCTTGCGGGGCGGCAGTCCGGCGCCTTCAGGACCGTGTGCCAGGATGCCTGGATCGGCTGGACCGCCGAAAGTTCCTGCGGAAGATGCGGGTCAGGAGCGCGAAAGGGACGGGACGCCGGGCGTCGCCGGGAGCCGTTCCCGGGACTCACGCCCGCGCGGTCTCGAAGGTCGCGATGTTGCGTTTCCCGGGGTCGAACTCCACTCCGACGAGATGGATCGGGAGACCGCGGCTCCTGTACTTTTCCGCGTAGCCCCTCTCGCGCAGCTGGCGCATCGCGCCGCCCCTGGCGGCGGACCCCAGCACCTTGAACTCGAACAGGTAGACATGCCTGTCCGTCAGCACGGACATGTCGATCCGTCCCCGGTTCGTCGTGTCCTCCGCCCGCGCGTCGAGGCCGGAACCCAGAAAGTACGAATAGAACACGCTGGCGAACCAGGCCTCGTGCCTGGTGACGGCGGCCCCGGCGTGCCACTGGTGGGGAACGCTTGCGAGCACCGAATGGAACAGCGCCTCCATGCCGGAAAGATCCGCGCTCTCCAGAAGATCGAAAAGCCGGTCGTTCCGCTCCTCCTCCTCGGCCGCGGACACCGGCGCCAGACTGCGCAGCAGCCATCGGTTCAGGCTCTCCCGCACCTCCCGGTTCGGGTAGCCGAGCCGGTGGCGGATCCGCGTGCCGCGTTTCTCGGTGCCCGTGATCGTGAGATAGCCGGTCTGGAACAGCAGCGCCTCGGGCGCGATGTCGCCGACGTCGAACGCCGACAGGAGCTCCTCGCTTGCCGGCATGTTCTCGAGATCCACGGGAAACACGTCGCGCGACCTCAGCAAGTCGACCAGGAAGGTCGGCGTGCCGGTCTCGAACCACCACGCCCTGAACTCCCGTCTGTCGAACAGCTGCAGAATCCCGAACGGATTGTAGACCCTGTCCTCGCCGAGCCACGAGTAGCCGTTGTACCACTCGCGGACCGCCGCGCGGTCGAGCCCCTCGAGTTCCGGCGCGAACGTCGTGTCCAGATCGGCCTCGGTGTAGCCGCAGATCGCCGAATGACGCGGATCCAGGGTGATGTCCCTGAGGTTGTTCATGCCCGAGAACAGGCTCGTCCGGGTGAACTTGCTCACCCCGGTGATGAAGCTGAACTCGATGTGGGCGTCGCTGTCCTTGAGGGTCGAGTAGAGCCCGCGCAGATAGTTGCGGTTCGCGCGCGCCCGTTCCGGATCCCCCAGGGCGTCGAGAACCGGCTTGTCGTACTCGTCCACCAGGAAGACCGCCCTTTGGCCCGCTTGTCTGTGAAGCGTCCTGATCAGGTGCGCGAGGCGGTCCGGCGCATCGGGGTATCGGGCCGCCAGACCCGCGCCTTCCTCGATTTCGTCCAGCTGCGCGGCGACGTTCCGCTCGAGAAAGCCCGGTTGCTCGAAATCGCCCCGGCCGAAGCTCAGACGCACGACCGGATGGCGCACCGACCAGTCCCACTGGCCGTGGACGGCGAGTCCCTCGAACAGCGCCTCGCTGCCCTCGAACAGCTCCTTCAGCGTGTCGAGGAACAGGCTCTTGCCGAACCGCCGCGGCCGCGACAGGAAATGGTGCTTGCCTTCGTCGACCAGCCTTTTCGCGTAGCCGGTCTTGTCGACGTAGTAGTGGCCTTCCTCGCGGATCTCGCGAAAGGTCTGGATGCCGATCGGCAGCTTGCGTCGGTCCATGGCTCGGGCTTTCCCTGCCGGACGCCTGCCCGTCCCATGCGGGCATGCCGGAAACGCCTCGTCCCCAAGGTCGGCCGCCACCGGCACTCCCGGGCGCGCACGCCGAGCGTGGCGCGGGGCCATTCTAGTGGCGACCGCAACGGATTCAAGGCGCTCCGGACGCTCGGGGCGTCTCGAAAGAGATCCTGCCGGCGGACACAGGCGTCCCGGACGTCCTGACGAACCCCGAAGCGGTCTCCGCCGCCGGTCACGCGGCCGAGCGCGGGAAGCCCGGGTCGGAGCGTGGGTCGAAGCGCTCGGGAAACGACCCTATCCGTCTTGCCGGACAGGCGTTAGGATGGCGGGAACCTTCTCGGGCGATCACTGCGGTTCCGGGTGCGACCATGACGGATTCCCTGCGCGTCGACGGCCGGCGGCTGCTCGACGACCTCCACGCCCTGGCGGAGTTCGGCAAGCTGACCACCGGTGTCGGCCGTGTTTCCTATTCGGAGGCCGATACCCGCGCCCGGGCCTGGCTGAGAGAGCGTATGGCGGAAGCCGGCCTCGAGACCGTGGTCGACAACGTGGGTAACGTCTTCGGCCGCACTCCCGGCGAAGGCCGCGCGCTGGTCATCGGCTCGCATTCGGATTCGGTGCCCGTGGGCGGCTGGCTCGACGGCTCCCTAGGCGTCATCTACGGGCTGGAGATTGCGCGTTGCGCCGTGGAGGCGGGATCCGGGATCGCGGTCGAGGCGGTCTCGTTCATGGACGAGGAGGGAACCTACCTGCCCTGCCTCGGAAGCCTGAGTTTCGTCGAGCAGCTCGGAGAGGACCGGATCGCCTCGGCCAGCGGACTCGACGGCGAACCTCTGGCCGAGGCGATCGGACGATGCGGATATCGCGGCAATCCGGCGGTCGTTGCCGATCCCGGCCGTCACCTCGCGTATCTGGAAGCCCACATCGAGCAGGGACCGCGGCTCGAGGCGGCGAGGGTCGGGATCGGCGTGGTGACGGGACTCGTGGGCATCAGGAGGCTCCGCGTCGAGATCGTGGGCGAGGCGGATCACGCCGGCACGGTGCCGATGGACATGCGCAAGGACGCCGGGCAGGCGGCGGTCCGCTGCGCGGGGGCGCTCTACGACGCGATGAAGGAGGCCGGAGGCGGCGGCAGCGTGTGGAACATCGGGACGATCCGCTTCGAGCCGGGCGCCGAGAACGTGGTGCCCGCGAAAGCGCTGTTCTCGCTCGAGTTCCGCGATCTCTCGGCGTCGGTGCTCGACGCCATGGAAGCGGCGGCGCGCAACTGCCTTGAAGCGATCGGGAAGCGGACGGGCCTTCTCTGCGAGGCCACGAAGGCCCTGGACGTGGCGCCGACCGAGATGGACCGGACGCTGACGGCGCGGATCCGGGCGGCCGCCGGGGACTGCGGCGTCGGCGTCATGGAGATGCCGAGCGGGGCGGGGCACGACGCCATGATCGTCGCCCGCCGCCTGCCTGCCGCGATGCTGTTCATTCCGAGCATCCGCGGAAAGAGCCACAGCGAGGCGGAAGACACCTCCGAAGAGGACATCGTCACCGGCTGCCGCGTTCTCGCGGCCGCCGTCGAGCGGATCGCCGCGGCGTCCTGAACGCCGGCGGAACCGCCCGGACGGCGGCGTCACAGGCTGCCGAGCTTTCCGAGCCCGAAGAGAGGATCCCCGACCCCTGTCCGGCGCAACGCCGTCCGCAGGATGGCCTGGTTCGACGAGAGCACCGGCAGGTCTAGCAGATCCTCGAGGGCCTCGAACGCCTCGAACGTCGGCAAGTCCGTCGCGAGGAGGACCGCGGCCTCGGCGCCATCGGCATCGAGGCTGCCAACGAGATCCTCCAGACGCTCTCTTTCAATTTTGGGAACGTCATGCATCATCCTGATGTCAAGAGTTTTGTGATCAATGATCTCGTATCCGTTGGCGGCGAAGAACGGCGGCGCGAGCGCATGAAGTCCGGAAGGGTACGGCGTCCCGAGAACCAGGCGCGAGACCCCGAGGGCGTCGAGCGAGGATCGCATGGCCGTCCAGGCGGACAGGCAGGGCACGCCGGCCGCCTCCGCTATGGCGCCTGTCCGTCTCTCGTTCCAGCCGGGGTCCATGACGAAGCTGGTGACCATGTCGGCGTAGACGATCACGTTCACGCCGGTCGCGGCGAGTTCCTCGACCGCCCGGTCGACCGAACTCTCCATCTTCCTGATCGCGTCGGGAGTCAGCTCGCCGCGGGCGAGGACGCGGGTTGCGTGGATCGAGACGCCTGTCGGCGCGCGGGACCAGAGCTCGGGCTCGATCACCGAGTTGTTGGCGGGGACGATGAGGCCGATCCTGCTGCGCGATCCGTAGATGTCACCTCTCCCATCGGCTCGTGCCGCGGCGGGTGAAGCGTCCGCCCGGCCGTTCCGACACGAGCTCGCCGTCACGGGCGATCACCTTGCCGCGCAGTATGGTGGCGACGGGCCATCCTGCAAGGATCCGTCCCTCGAACGGCGAGCGTCCGGCGCGGGACCGGATGTCGGAACGGGACACCGCGCGCCTGACCCCGGGGTCGACGAGCACGAGATCGCCGTCGGCGCCCGGCGCGATCCGCCCCTTCCTGCCGGAGAGGCCGAAGAGACGGGCGGGGCGTTCCGCAAGCAGGCGGGCGACGTCCGGCCACGAGATCGCGCCTCTTGCCGCCAGGTCGAGCACCGCCGGGACAAGCGTGTCGAGCCCGGGGATTCCGGCGGGCACCGTCCAGCAGACGTTTCCCGTCTTCTCCCGCTCCGCGTGAGGGGCGTGATCCGAGCCCACGAAATCCGCCGTGCCGTCGGCGAGCGCCGCAACGGCGGCATCGCGGTCGCGAGGCGGGCGCAGCGGCGGGATCACCTGGCCGAAACCGCCGAAGACCTCGAGGAGGCCGTCGTCGAGCTGCAGATGGTGCGGCGTCGCCTCCACCGCGAGCGGCAGCTCCCGGTCCTCCCGCCGCGCCGCGCGGACCAGATCGAACCCTCCCGCCGTCGAGACCTGGCGCAGCACGGTCCGCACCCGGAACTTCCGGCACAGCGCGATGGCGGACCGGATGCCGCTTTCCTCGGCCGTCGCGCTTCTCGCCTCGGCGAAGGCCCGGAAGTCGTCGCGGACCGCGCGCAGCTCCGCGACGGCGGCCGCGAGGCGGGCGTGGTCGCCGGCGTAGACGCCCATGGTGCCGCCGAACGCGCGGATGGTTCCGGCCGCCTCCGCTGCCAGCCCGCCGTCGAGGCGGTCCTCCTCCCCGGCGTCGGACAGGAACGCCTCGAGCGTGACCGCGCCCGCCCTCCACAGTTCTCCGAGAGACCGGATGTTGGAGCGGGTGACGCCGCCCTGGAGCATGAAGTCCACGTGACTGGCGGCCTCCCCGGCCTCGCGGGCGGCCGCGAACCCCGCGGGCGACGTCGCCGGCGGATCGGTGTTCGGCATGCACATGACTGTGGTGACGCCGCCGCAGGCCGCGGCGCGCGTTCCCGACCCGAAATCCTCCTTGTGCCGGAAGCCCGGGTCGCGCATGTGGACATGGGCGTCGATGAAGCCGGGAAACAGCAGGCGGTCCCCGGCGTCGAGGACGGTTTCGGCGGGAACCGCCGGGGCGCCGTCCTCGAGAACGGCGCGGATCCGGCCGTCGGCCCCGACGGCGACTCCGCCCCGCCGGAGGCCGCGGCCGCACGCCAGCCGGGCGTGGACGATGCAGAGGCGGTCTTCCGGGGCCATCGTCGTCTCACGCACAGGGTCAGGCCGGACGGGGGAGGCGCGTCCGCCGACGGGCGCCGGGCTGCGGCCGCTTCACCGGCCCCCGGTCCTCAATCGACTACGGGATAGAACGGCCTGCCCCATTCCTCGCCGGGATTGTCCATCATGACGTCGACGAACACGGGCATCAGGAAGGCCAGGATCCTGGCCCCGTCGCCGACCTGCGAGCGGTTCACCCTGCTGTTCCATGTCGAGCCGCCATGGACGATCTGGTTGCGCAGCACGTAGAGCCGGTCGAAGACCCGGCACAGCACGCCGGCGCTGTCCTCGGCCTGGAGCACCGAGCGGACGCCGCGCCTGGAACTCTCGAGGCGCGTTTCCCAGTCCTCGTGTCCCGGGATGCCGTTGTGGTGGCGCCAGAACGGGCCGAACACGTACTTGTTGTCCATCAGCACCCTGATCGGTCCGCTGAACTGGTCCCAGATCGCGGCGTGGATGCGGGCCTCGCGGTCGAGCGCGACGAGCTTGCCGAAGAATCTCCGGAAGGCGTCCCGTTCCTGGGGCCGCTCCTCCGGCGGGATGCCCCGGAACTCGTTCTCGTCGGCGTAGGCGGCGTTGAACCCGATCCACAGGAAGACGAAGCGCGCGTCGTCGTCGCCACCGCAGCGCTCGGCGCGCCCGATCCAGCTGATCGCGCGGTGGACGCGCAGCCCCATGGTCTCGGGAAAGCCGTTCCGGAGGCGGCGTTGCTTGTCTTTCAGCGTCGCGTGATCGAGGATCTCGTTCATCTCGCGGGCCTTCTTTCTCCGGATCCGGCGGCGCCGGCCGGGCGAAACCCCGAGGCGGCGGCGGACATCCGCCGGAGCGCCATCCTCGCGATGGACCGCCGAACGGGCAGGCGCGGGGACGGACCGGCAGGACGCGGCGGGATCCAGGAAGCGCCGCCGACGGCGCGGGCGCTCCGTTCCCTCGCCAAGGGCGCCGGTCGATTCTATCATGGCGGGACGCGGTTTGCGACGGAGGCGCCACGGTGAAACTTCGCGTCCTCGGCGAGGCGGATGTCCGCAGCGTCATCGACATGGCGGCGGCGATCGAGATCCAGGAGCGCGCCTTCTCGTTGCTGGCCGCCGGCGAGGTGGTCTCCGGACTCCGGAGTTTCGCGAGGCTCGAGGATCCGTCGGGCGTCGCCATCTTCAATCCGTCCGTGCTGCGGGACGGCAGCGGCTACGGGATCAAGATCGTCTCCGATTTCGAGGGCAACGACGCCCGCCGCGTGACGCGGCTGACGGCGCTCGTGGCGCTGTTCGACGGGCGGACCGGGCATCCCCGGACCGTCATGGAAGGGGGCTATCTCACCGACATGCGGACCGGCGGCGGCACCGGCCTCGCGGCGCGCCATCTCGCGCGCTCCGACAGCCGGGTTCTCGCGCTCGTCGGCGCCGGCCGCGTCGCGCGCTACCAGGCGATGGCGATCGCGAGCGTGTTCCCCCTCGAGAAGATCCTGGTCGCGACCCGCACCAGAGCGCGCGCCGAGAGGCTCGCGGAACTTCTGCTCGGCGATCACGGTTGGCCGCGCGAGCGCGTCGAGATCGTCGGCGGCGCCGAAGAGGCGGTGTCCCGGGCGGACATCGTGGTGACCGCGACCACCTCGCCGCGGCCGACCTTCCCGGCCGGCGCGCTCCGGCCGGGAACCTTCGTCGCGGCCGTCGGCGCCCATTCCGCGGACACCCGCGAGCTCGAGAGCGAAACCGTCGCCCGGGCCTCGAGGCTGGTCATCGACAGCCGCGCGGACTGCCTCGACAACGCGGGGGACTTCGTCATCCCCCTCGCCGAGGGCGCGATCGACCGCGGCGCGATCGCCGAGCTCGGCGAGGTCGTTTCCGGCCGCGCGCCGGGGCGCCGGGGCGACGACGAGATCACCTGCTTCAAGTCGGTCGGGGTTCCGGTCCAGGATCTCGCCACCGCCCAGGCCGTCGAGGAACGCGCGATCGCGGCCGGCATCGGCACCGTGATCGAGATCGGCGGCGAGTACCCTTGAGCGCGGGCGCGCGGGGAACGGCCGGGGAAGGCGGGTGATGCTGGAGGACTTCGGGCTTCGGGGGCGCGTGGCCGTGATCACCGGGCCGGCGAAGGGCATGGGCGCCGAGGTCACGCGCACGCTCGCGCGCGCCGGCGCCGACGTCGTCCTGGCCGGGCGCGATCTCGGGCCGGTCCGCGAGGTCGCCGACGAGGTCGCCGCCTTCGGGCGACGGGCGGAGGTCGTCCGGTGCGACGTGACCCGCGCCGAGTCCGTGAAGGCCCTCCGCGAGGCCGCGCTCGCGGCCTTCGACGGCCGGATCGACATCCTGGTCAACGTCGCCGGCGGCACGGGTCCGCTCGAGACCGCGTCCTGGGAGACCTCTCCGGAGGAGTTCGACCGGATCCTCGAACTCAACATGAAGGGGTGCTTTCTGACGATGCGGGCGGTGCTTCCGGCGATGATCGCCCGGCGCTACGGCAGGATCGTCAACGTCGGCGGCACGTTCGGTCTTCGCGGACGGGCCTTCCGCATGGCCTACAGCGCCTCCAAGTGGGGCCTGCGCGGCATCACCAAGAGCGCGGCGCTCGAGGTCGGGGAGCACGGAATCACCGTCAACTGCGTCTGCCCCGGCATGGTCGAGGGGCCGCGCTTCGAGCGGGTCTGCGCGGAAAACGCCCGCCGGCTCGGAATCACCCCCGAGGAGGCCCGCAGGCGGCACGCCGACGAGTACGCGCTCAAGCGCGTCTCGACCGCCCGGGACGTCGCGAACGCGATCCTCTTTTTCGCGAGCGATGCGTCCCGCAACGTCACGGGGCAGGATCTGGCGGTCGACGGCGGCTGGGTCGTCTGAAGCGGGCGCGCGGCGAAGAGGAGGGACGGGCATGGCGATCGGGACCGTAATCAGGAACGCCAGGGTGGTCTCGCCCGAGAGCACGATCGAGGCCGACGTCGCGATAGACGGCGAGACGGTCGCCGCGGTGACAGCGCCCGGCGTGCTGCCCCGGGCGGCCGTGGAAATCGACGCCGCGGGCCTTCACCTCCTGCCCGGCGCCGTCGACAGCCACGTCCATTTCCGCGAACCGGGCTACGAGCGCAAGGAGGACTGGAGCACCGGCACCGCCGCCGCGGCCTGCGGGGGCACCACCACCGTGTTCGAGATGCCGAACACCGATCCGCCGACCGGCTCGCTGGCCGCGCTCGGGCTCAAGCAGGAACGCGCCGCGGCCCAGGCGCACGTGGACTACGGGATCTACGGTCTGCTCGACGAGAACAGCATCGACGACCTCGAGGCCCTGATCGACGCCGGCGTCTCGGGCTTCAAGTGCTTCATGGGCAACACCTTCGGGGATCTTCCGGCGCCCTCGGACGGCGCCATGCTGGAGGGCTTCGAGATCCTCGCCCGGCGGGGCCACCGCTGCACGGTCCACGCCGAGAACGCCTCCATCATGGCGCGCCGGCAGGCGCGCATGGAGGCCGCGGGGCGCAGCGACCCGCTGGCCCATCTCGCCGCCCGTCCCGAGATCTGCGCCGTGGAGGCCGTCGGCCGGGCGGTCGCCTTCGCCGAGTGGACCGGCGCGCGGCTGCACATCGCCCACAAGAGCTCGGCCGACGCGCTTCCGGTTCTCAGGGACGCCAGGGAGAGGGGCGTCGACGTCACGGTGGAGACCTGCCCGCACTACCTCCTTCTCGACACCCGCGACGTCGAGCGTCTCGGCGGCGTGCTCAGGGTCAATCCGCCGATCCGCGAGCCCGGGCACGGCGAGGCGCTGTGGCAGGCGCTGCACGACGGGGTGATCGACATGATCGCCACCGACCACGCGCCGCATCTCCCCGAGGAGAAGGCCGATCCCGACATCTGGCGGTGCGACTGCGGGTTTCCCGGGGTGGAGACCCAGATGCCGGTCATGCTGACCCAGGTCAACGCCGGCCGGCTGACGATCAACCAGTACGTCCGGTGGTCGGCCGCGGCGCCGGCGCGGGCCTGGGGATGCTATCCGAGGAAAGGCGCGGTCCAGCCGGGGTCGGACGCCGACATCGTGCTCGCGGATCTCGGGCGGGGCGGCACGATCGACCGCGAAAGGATCCACTCGAAGAGCAAGATGACGCCGTGGCACGGCTTCGAGACCACTGCTAGATTGGTGCGGACCATGGTTCGGGGCCGCACGGTCATGGAGGACGGCGTGCTGGTCGGTCCGGAGGGCTGGGGCAGGCCGGTTCCGCAGTCCATGCCGGAACCGCGTCCCCGCAACCTGGACAAGACGATGGAGGCCATCGTCAGGAAGCCGCCGGGCGGCGGCGCGGCGGGCTGAGCGGCCTGCGGCGGGCCTCGGGGAGCGGAGCGATGGCGGATCTGGTCGTGCGGGCGGGACCGTTCGCGTTCGAGGCCCGGTTCGAGGAGGCGGCGCCGAAGACGGCGGCCGCCTTTCGCGCCGCCATGCCCTTCGAGAGCAAGGTCATCCACGTGCGCTGGAGCGGCGAGGGCGTGTGGATTCCGCTCGGCGACCTCGACTTCGGCGTCGGCTACGAGAACCACACGAGCTACCCGGCGCCGGGGCAGGTCGTCCTCTATCCCGGCGGCATCAGCGAGACCGAGATCCTGCTGGCCTACGGCGGGGTGCGTTTCGCCTGCAAGATGGGACAGCTCGCGGGCAACCATTTCATGACGCTGACCTCGGGCCTCGATCACCTCGGGGAACTCGGCCGGATGACGCTCTGGGACGGCGCCCGGGACATCGTCTTCGAGGAGCGGTGACGGTGACGCCGCCCTCCGGCTCCTGGCGCCTTCTCGCGGGCGGCCGGGTCGCGACCTTCGACGGGAAGTCCACGGTCTTCGATCCCGGCGACGTCTGGTTCCGGGACGGCAGGATCGCCGCCGTCGGCCCTCCCGGATGCTTCCGGGCTCCGGAGGGCGCGCCCGTCGAGACCGTCGACCTCGCCGGGCGCATCGTCGTCCCCGGCTTCGTCAACGCCCACAGCCATTCCTATTCGGCGCTTCTCAAGGGGACCGTCGAGAGCGAGCCGCTCGACATCTACATGCTTCACGTCATCGCCGCCGGCGGCGGCATGACGCCGCGGGAGAGCCGCGTCAGCGCCCAGCTCGACGCGCTCAGCATGCTGCGCCGGGGCGTGACGTCGGTCATCGACCACTACTCGGAACGGCCGATGCTCACTCCCGAGGGGCTCGACGGCGTGTGCGGGGGCTTCGACGGGATCGGGATCCGGGCGACCGTCGCGCCGATGTTCTCCGACCGGCCCTACGCGGAGACGGTTCCGCTCGGCGAGGGCGCGCTTTCCGAAGACCTCCGCCGATGGTACGCGGAACAGCCGCGTCCGGATCCGGAGCGCTACTTCTCGATCATGGCCGAGGCCCTCGGGGCCCGCGGGTCGCCGGAGCTCCGGGTGCACGCGATTCTCGGCGTCGACGGCGTGCAGCGCTGCTCGGACGGGCTGATCCGCATGACCGGGGAGTTCCAGCGCCGGCACGGCGCCGGAATCCAGACCCACATGCTGGAGACCAGAACCCAGGCGGCGATGCGCAGGCCGGGCGGCCCGGGCTTCGTCCGCCTGCTGCTCGAGCACGGGATCATCGGCGAGCGGGCCTCGCTCGTGCATTTCGTCTGGGCCGACGACGACGACATCGCGGCGGCCCGCGAGGCCGGCGCGACGGTCGTCCACTGCCCCCAGTCGAACGGGATGCTGGGCGCCGGCATATGCCCGGTCGTCAGGCTGAGGGCCGAGGGCATCCCGGTGGCGTTCGGCACCGACGGCAGCAATTGCGGGCCGGCGAGCTACATCGAGAACCTGCGCATCGGGGCGTATTTCACGCGCCTGACCGAGCCCGACTTCGAGAAATGGCCGGACGCGAAGACCCTGTTCCGCGAGGCCGGCGCGGCGGGGGCCGCGGCGATGGGACGACCCGGCGAGCTCGGGAGGATCTCCGTCGGCGCCTGCGCCGACGTCGTTGCGCTCGATCCGTCGGGGCACTGGCACCAGCCCATGGGCGATCTGCACCGCCACCTCCTCTACTACGAGGGCGGCGAATCCGTCGAGAGCGTCTGGGTCGGCGGCGAGCCCGTCATCGCGGACGGCCGCCTGGTCACGATCGACGAGGACGCCCTGGTCTCGGAGGCCGTGGAGACCGCCGAGCGCCGGAAACGCGACATGCCGGAGGATGCCCGTCGCAGAATTTCCGAACAGTATCCGGCGTTCCGGGACATGATCCTCGAACACCTCGCCTCGGAGTCGGCGGTCGAAAGGCGGGTGCGGCTGACGTAGAGCGGATCCGGCGAAGCCGCCGGAGGGCGTCTCGAGCCGGTTCGCCGCCCGGCGCCCGGAGGTCTCCGGGCGTTCCGCCCGCGTCGCCATCCCGGCCGGAAGGCGTTGCCGCGCCGCGCCGGGGCCTCAACGCTCGCCGTTGCGGGCGCGCCGGACGGAGGCGCTGGAAAGCGTGCGCCCGTCCCTGTTCCCGGAGGCGCCGCCCGGCGAAACGACGTCGGCGGAGCCGCTTCCGGAACACCGCCTTCGGGCGGAGTGCCGGAAGCGGCTCGGGCGTCCCGGCTGCTTCGCGGCAGGCTTTCCTCGCTCGCGGGATCCGCGCCGGGGGGCCATGGGTCGCGCCGTGCCTATCTTTCGTTCACGACCGGGTTTTCCAGTATGCCGATCCGGTCGAGCTCCACCTCGATCGTGTCGCCTTCCTTCATCAGCGCGGGAGGATCGCGGTAGATGCCGACGCCGCCGGTGGTGCCGGTGGAGATCACGTCGCCCGGGTAGAGCTCGGTGACCGTCGTCAGGTAGGCGACGAGCTGGTTG
This sequence comes from Alphaproteobacteria bacterium, assembly GCA_965214975.1. Classification (GTDB taxonomy): domain Bacteria; phylum Pseudomonadota; class Alphaproteobacteria; order MPNO01; family UBA830; genus JAJEBT01. Next base: position 1,466,778 of record OZ244055.1, on the reverse strand, counting down.
ATGTCGAACAGCAGGTCGTCCGTCGTCGCCCGCTGCATCTCCTCGCCGTTGAGGCGCGTGAGCAGGGTCATCCCGGTCGGGTCGGGAATCTCGTCGGCGGTCACCATCCAGGGGCCGAACGCGCCGGAGTGGAAGAAGTTCTTGCCGGGGTAGAACTGGCTGGTGTGGCGCTGGTAGTCGCGCACCGAACCGTCGTTGTAGCAGGAGTAGCCGGCAACCACGGAAAGCGCGTCCTCCTCCGCCACGTGGCGGCAGTGCTTGCCGATGACCACCGCGAGCTCGCCCTCGTAGTCGAACTTGTCCGAGACCCTCGGCTTGACCATCGGCTGGAGATGGCCGACCTGCGAGTTCGGATAGCGCGTGAAGATCATGGGGTGCTCGGGCACGTCGCGCCCGCCCTCGAGCACGTGGCTCCGGTAGTTCAGGCCGATGCAGATGATCTTGTCCGGATCCGGGATCGGGGGCAGGAACTCGACGTCGCCGAGGCTGTGGTCCGGACTGCGGCCCGAGGCCGCCCGGCCGATGTCCTCGAGCGCGCCGAAGGCGATCGCCTCGCGCAGCGTCGAGACGTTCTCGGCCAGCCCGCCGGCGTCGACGATGCCGTCGCCGTCCACGATGCCGAAGGACGGTTCCCCGTCCGCGATGAAGCTTGCAAGTCTCATTCGATCCTCCGGTTTGAAGCCCCCCGGTCAATAGCCGTTCCGGCCGTTCCCGGCAAGCCGCCCCGGAGACGGCCGCAAGTTGATAACCGGTCCTCGCGCCGCTATAGAGGGGATCCGCGGCGCTTTCCGCCGGGATGGCGCGGGAAGCCGGCACGGGAACCCCGCAGAGCCCGCAGAGGAGGATCCGCGATGGCCATGCTGCCCGAGATGACCCTTTCCCATGTCGGGATCTGGGTCAGGGACTACGAGCGCATGAAGGCCTTCTACGTGCGCATGTTCGGTTTCGCCGTGTCGGACGAGGGGCTCCTTCACGGCAGGAGATACGCCTTCATGAGCAGGGATCCGCGGGATCACCATCAGGTGATCGTCGCCGAGGGCCGCAGGCCCGAGACCGAGCAGACCACGGTCAACCAGATCTCCTTCCGCTGCGGGAGCCTCGCCGATCTCCGCCGGGTCCACGAGGCCGTCAGCAGCGACGAGGACGTGCAGGAGGTCTACGTGACGGACCACGGCAACGCCTGGTCGGTCTATTTCTTCGATCCGGAAGGCAACAGGCTCGAGGCGTTCGTGGACACGCCCTGGTACATCGACCAGCCGCACCGCCACGATCTCGACCTCACGCTCGCCGACGAGGAGATCCTCTCCCGGTCGGAGGCCCATGCCAGGGCCGACCCCTCGTTCAGGCCGATCGAGGACTGGCGCGCGCAGTTCGCGGAAAAGCTCGCCGGAGGGGACTGAGATGCGCCGGCCGCCGGACGCCGCCGCGGCGCCCGCATGACGCCGGGCTTCCCCGGCTCCCGCGCCTCGGGCCGGGCCGGGCTTCCGGCATGATCGCCAACAGGCCGCGGCTTCCGGATTTCGGGCTCGGCGAGACCGCGGACCTGCTCCGCGAGTCCGTGCGCGCCTTCGCGGAGGCCGAGATCGCGCCGCTGGCCGCGGGCATCGACGCCGACAACGCGTTTCCTCCGGCGCTCTGGCCGCGAATGGGGGAGCTCGGACTGCTCGGGGTCACCGTCGAGGAGGAGCACGGCGGCGCCGGAATGGGGTATCTCGAGCACGTGGTGGCGATGGAGGAGATCAGCCGTGCCTCCGCGTCGGTCGGCCTGTCCTACGGCGCCCATTCCAATCTCTGCGTCAACCAGATCCGCCGCAACGGCAGCGAGGAGCAGAAACGGAAGTACCTTCCGGGACTGATCGCGGGCACGCGGGTCGGCGCGCTTGCCATGTCGGAGCCCGGAGCGGGCTCGGACGTGGTGTCGATGAAGCTGGCGGCGACGCCAGACGGCGACGGCTTCCGGCTCGACGGCACCAAGACGTGGATCACCAACGGCCCCGACGCGGACGTGCTCGTGGTCTACGCCAAGACGACGCCCGGCGCGGGGTCGCGCGGCATCACCGCGTTCATCGTCGAGCGGGGTTTCGAGGGCTTCTCCCCGGGAGCCGGATTCGACAAGCTCGGGATGCGCGGATCGAGCACCGGGGAGCTGGCGTTCGAGAACTGCAGGGTGCCCCGGGAGAACGTGCTCGGGGAGCTCGACCGCGGTGCGGCCGTGCTGATGAGCGGCCTCGACTACGAAAGGGCGGTGCTCGCGGGCGGCCCGCTGGGGATCATGCAGGCCTGCCTCGACGTCGTCCTGCCCTACGTCCGCGAACGCGAGCAGTTCGGACGCCCGATCGGGGAGTTCCAGCTCGTCCAGGCCAAGCTCGCCGACATGTACGTCAAGGCGAGTTCCTCGAGAGCCTACGTCTACGCCGTCGCGCAGGCCTGCGACCGGGAGGGGGCGGCCCGCAGGGACGCCGCCGGCGCCATCCTTTTCGCCGCCGAGCGCGCGACCGAGACCGCGCTCGACGCGGTCCAGCTTCTCGGCGGCAACGGCTACGTCAACGACTATCCGGCGGGGCGCCTGCTGCGCGACGCCAAGCTCTACGAGATCGGCGCCGGCACGTCCGAGATCCGCCGCATGCTGATCGGCCGCGAGCTGTTCGCGGAAGGCCGGTAGCGTTTCCGTGGCTGGGCGGACCCTGTTCGACAAGGTCTGGGACCGGCACGTCGTCGCCGAACGCGCGGACGGGCAGAGCCTTCTCTACGTCGACCGCCATCTGTGCCACGACGGGTCGTTCCACGCCTTCGACCGGCTCCGTGCGGCGGGCCGGACGGTGCGCCGGCCCGGCCAGACCTTCGCCACCCCGGACCACTACGTGCCGACGGACCCGGAGGGCGGGCCGGAGGAGCCCCGGGTCCGCGAGATTCTCGACGCCCTCGACGGCAACTGCGCGGAGTTCGGCATCGGGCTCTTCGCCCGGGGGGACCGGCGCCAGGGGATCGCGCACGTGGTCGGGCCGGAACAGGGTCTCACGCTTCCGGGCGTCACGCTGGTGTGCGGAGATTCCCACACCTCCACCCATGGAGGGCTCGGCTGCGTCGCCTTCGGGATCGGCGCGTCCGAAGCGGCCCTGGCGCTGGCCACGCAATGCCTCTGGCAGCGGCGTCCCGGAACGATGCGAATCACGGTCGGGGGGACGCTCGGGCCGGGGGTCTCCGCCAAGGATCTGGCGATCGCGATCGTCCGCGGGATCGGGGTCTCCGGTGCGGCCGGCCACGCGGTCGAGTACGCCGGCTCCGCGGTCGCGGCATTGAGCGTGGAAGGCCGTCTGACGCTCTGCAACATGACGATCGAGGGGGGCGGGCGGATCGGGATGGTGGCTCCCGACGACCGGACGTTCGAGTACCTCTCGGGGCGGCCCTTCGCCCCCAGCGGCAGGATGTGGGACCGTGCCGTCGCCGAATGGCGGACGCTTCCCACGGATGCCGACGCGGCGTTCGACCGGGAGGTCGCGCTCGACGCCGGGGACGTCGCCCCCATGGCGACGTGGGGCGACAGCCCGGCGCTCGCGGAGCCGGTGACCGGACGCGTCCCCGATCCGGACGGCGAGGCCGACCCCGGCCGGCGCCGGGAGATGCGCGAGGCGCTCGACTACATGGACCTGCGCCCGGGCACGAGAATCGCGGACATCGGGATCGACCGCGTCTTCATCGGCTCGTGCACCAATTCCCGGATCGAGGATCTGCGCGAGGCAGCCGGGGTCGTCCGCGGCCGCCGGGCCGTGGTGCCCGTGCTGGTGTCGCCGGGCTCGGGCACCGTCAAGGCCCGGGCCGAGGCCGAAGGTCTCGACAGGATCTTCGCCGACGCCGGCATGGACTGGCGAGCGCCGGGCTGCTCCATGTGCGTCGGCATGAACGGCGACAGGCTGGCTCCCGGGGAACGGGCGGCGTCGACGAGCAACCGCAACTTCCGCGGACGCCAGGGGCCGGGAAGCCGGACCCACCTGGTCAGCCCGGCGACGGCGGCGGCCGCGGCCGTCACCGGAAGGCTCGCCGACGCGCGCCGGCTGGGCGGCCCGTGATGGAAGCCTTCGTCCGGTTTCGCGCGGTCGCGGTGCCGATCGACATCGCCGACTGCGACACCGACCGGATCATCCCCGCGCGCTTTCTGCGCCACCCCCGCGGCAGCAAGGGCTACGACCGGTTCCTGTTCCACGATCTCCGCCACGATGCGGACGGCGGGGAGCGGCCGGACTTCGTTTTCAACCGGGAGCCCTACCGCGGCGCCGGGATCATCGTGGCCGACGCGAACTGGGGGTGCGGATCCTCGCGCGAGGCCGCGGTCTACGCGCTTCTCGCCAACGGCATCCGGGCGGTCGTTGCGCCGAGTTTCGGCGAGATCCATCGCGGCAACTGCGTCCAGTGCGGCGTGCTTCCGGCGCGGCTGCCCGCGGAGACGTGCGCGGATCTCCGCGCGGCGCTGCACGCTGAGCCCGGAGCGCGCGTCGCGATCGACCTCGAGCGCCGGATCGTGACCGCTCCCGACGGGCGGGAGCGCCGCTTCGAGATCGACGCGTTCGACCGCCACCGGCTGCTCAACGGCCTCGACGACCACGACCTCGTCATGGAACACGGGAGCGCGCTGGCGGCGTTCGAGGCCGAGCGCCGGAAACGGGAGCCATGGATCTTCACGCGCTGATGAACGGGAACGCGGCGCCGGTCGCTCCCCGGGGCCCCCGCGGACGCTTGCGGAGTCCGGGTTGATGGCCGTCATCCCGACCTCCGCGGATCCGGCCTCGGCCGGGTTCCGGGCGAACGAGGCCGCGATGCGCGCGGCGATCGGCGACTTGCGGTCGGCGCTGGCGGCGGCGCGCCTCGGCGGCGGGGAGGCGGCGCGGGAACGCCACCGCGCGCGGGGCAAGATGCCGGTCCGGGACCGCATCGACGCCCTGGTCGATCCGGGGGCGCCGTTTCTCGAGCTCTCGCCGCTCGCCGCGCGGGGGGTCTACGACGAGGAGGTGCCCGCGGCGGGCATCGTCACCGGAGTGGGCCGCGTGTCGGGAAGGGAATGCGCGATCGTGGCCAACGACGCGACGGTCAAGGGCGGCACCTACTACCCGCTCACGGTGAAGAAGCACCTGCGGGCCCAGGAGATCGCACACCGCAACCGGCTGCCCTGCGTCTATCTCGTCGATTCCGGCGGGGCGAACCTGCCCCGGCAGGACGAGGTGTTCCCGGACCGCGAGCATTTCGGGCGGATCTTCTTCAACCAGGCCGTCATGTCGGCGGCGGGCATCCCCCAGATCGCGGCGGTCATGGGATCCTGCACCGCCGGCGGCGCCTACGTCCCGGCGATGTCGGACCAGAGCGTGATCGTCCGCGGGCAGGGCACGATCTTTCTCGGCGGGCCGCCGCTGGTCAGGGCGGCCACGGGCGAGGTGGTGACCGCGGAGGAGCTCGGCGGCGCCGACGTCCACGCCCGGGTCTCCGGCGTCGCGGACTACGCGGCCGACGACGACGGCCACGCGCTCGCCATCGTCCGGCGCATCGTCGCCGATCTCGGCGCCCCCGCGGGCGGGGCGCCGGTCCGGGATTTCGCGGAGCCGGTCCACGACCCCGAGGAGCTGAACGGCCTTGTCCCCGCCGACCTGCGCACCCCGTTCGAGGTCCGGGAGGTGATCGGGCGGATCGTCGACGGTTCGGAGTTCGAGGAGTTCAAGGCGCTCTACGGGACGACCCTGGTCTGCGGCTTCGCGCGCATCCACGGCATGGCCGTCGGAGTCGTCGCCAGCAACGGCGTCCTGTTCTCGGAATCCGCGCTCAAGGGGGCGCATTTCATCGAGCTGTGCTGCAAGCGACACGTTCCGCTGGTGTTCCTGCAGAACGTCACCGGCTTCATGGTCGGGCGGTCCTACGAGGCGGGCGGCATCGCCAAGGACGGCGCCAAGCTCGTGACCGCCGTTGCCTGCGCGCGGGTTCCGAAATTCACCGTCATCGTCGGCGGCTCCTTCGGCGCCGGCAACTACGGCATGTGCGGCCGCGCCTACGACCCGCGCTTCCTGTTCATGTGGCCGACGGCGCGGATCTCCGTGATGGGCGGCGAGCAGGCCGCGAGCGTTCTCGCGGCCGTCCGGCGCGGGCGCGTCGAGGCCGGCGGCGGCGCGTGGCCGGAAGAGGACGAGGAGGCCTTCAAGAGGCCGATCCGCGAGAAGTACGAAACCGAGGGGCACCCGCTCCACGCGACGGCGCGGCTGTGGGACGACGGAATCATCGAGCCCGCGGAGACGCGCATGGTGCTCGCGCTCTGTCTCGCCGCCGCCCGCGGCGGGCCGGACGAGGACACGGCCTTCGGCGTGTTCCGGATGTAGCCTGCCGTCGCGTCGCGATGTTCCGGAGAATCCTGATCGCCAACCGCGGCGAGATCGCCTGCCGCGTCATGCGCACCTGCAGAAGGATGGGGATCGGTGCGGTGGCGGTGCACTCCTCGGCCGATCGCGGTTCCCCGCACGTGGCGATGGCGGACGAGGCGGTGCGCATCGGGGCGGCGCCCGCCGCGCTGAGCTATCTCGACGGTTCCGCAATCGTCGAGGCCGCCCGCCGCACCGGCGCCGAGGCGGTCCACCCCGGCTACGGGTTCCTTTCGGAGAATCCGGATTTCGCCGCGGCCTGCACCGCCGCGGGACTGGTCTTCGTCGGCCCGCCCGTGGGGACGATGCGGGCCGTGGCGTCCAAGGGGGAGGCCAAGCGCGTCATGCGGGCGGCTGGCGTCCCCGTGCTCGGCGGCGGTCCGGACGGTGCCCCGGACGACGCCGCCCTGGCCGCGGCCGCGAGGGAGACGGGCTTTCCGGTGATGGTCAAGCCGGTCGCCGGAGGCGGCGGACGCGGCCTGCGCGTCGTCCGGGACGAGGCCGGTCTCGGTCCGGCGCTTGCCGCCGCCCGGCGGGAGGCGGCGGCCTCCTTCGGCGACGACAGGCTGATGGTCGAGCCGCTCCTCGAGCGGGTCCGGCATGTCGAGGTGCAGGTCTTCGGCGACGCCGAAGGGCGGGTCGTCCATCTGCACGAGCGGGACTGCTCGGTGCAGCGCCGCCACCAGAAGGTGGTCGAGGAGGCGCCCGCGCCGCACCTCCCGGCGGCGACCCGCGAAAGGCTGGCCGACGCCGCCGTCGCGGCGGCGCGGGCCGTCGGCTACCGGGGGGCGGGCACGGTCGAGTTCCTGGTCGGTCCCGACGGCGGTTTCCGCTTCATCGAGATGAACGCGCGCCTCCAGGTCGAGCATCCGGTGACCGAGATGATCACCGGCCTCGACCTCGTGGAGTGGCAGATCCGCGTCGCGGCGGGCGAGGCCCTGCCGCGGCGGCAGGAAGACATCCCCTGCAGGGGCCATGCCGCGGAGGCGCGGCTGTGCGCGGAGGATCCGGCGGACGGCTTCCGTCCCGGCTTCGGGCGCCTGCACCGTCTGGCGCTGCCCGAACCGGACGCCGGACTGCGCGTCGACAGCGGGGTGGCGGAAGGCGGCGAGGTCTCCGTCCACTACGATTCGATGATCGCCAAGATCGCCGCTCTCGGCGGCGACCGCGCGGCCGCCCTCGGGCGTCTCTCGTCGGCCCTGGCCTCGGTCCGGGTGGCCGGCCCCGCGACCAACGAGCGTTTCCTGAAGGCGATCGTCGACCATCCCGAGTTCCGGGCCGGCGGCTGCGACACCGGTTTCGTCGACCGGCGCCTCGCCGAACTGGCGGCGCCGCAGCCGGAGCCCACCGAAGCCGTCGCCGCGCTCGCGGCGTTCGCCGCGCTGTCCCCGCGGGCGTCCCCTCCGGACCGCTCGCCGTGGTCCGACCGCGGGGCGTGGCGGCTCGGCGGGAGGGCCGGCAGGAGGATCCGGCTTGTCGCCGGGGAGCGTCCGCGCGATTTCGTTCTCCGTCCGGACGGCGGACTCGCCGACGGAGACGGCCGTTCCGTCGCCGCGGGAGGCCGCTGGGCCGGCGACGCGTTCGCCGCCACCGTGTCCGGCGTTTCCGTGGAGGCCGAGGTCGTCCGCGCCGGCGCCGAGATCGCCGTGTTCGCGGACGGCTGCCGCCATCTGTTCGTCATCGACGATCCCCTGCTCGCCCGGCGGGGCGGGCGGGCGGGGGGCGGCGCGCTGGCGGCTCCCATGCCCGGCGTCGTGTCGGCCGTCCACGCGGCGGCCGGGGACAGGGTCCGTGCCGGGGACGTGCTGATGGTCATCGAGGCGATGAAGGTGGAGCATCCGGTCCGCGCCCCGGTCGACGGCGAGGTGACGGCCGTCCGCTTCGGGCCGGGCGACCGGGTGAGGGAGGGGCAGGAACTCGTGGACCTCGCCGGGAGCTGAGGCGCGGCGAATCGCCGGGCGTTGCAATCGTGCCGCCGGTTCCGCACAACGGCGGGGAGGCCCGCGGCCGTCGCGGGATCGCACGGGAAGGCGGGGAGGGAATGGACGGAAACGGCGTGAAAGGCGCTGCCCGCGCGGCCGAACGCGCACCGACTTTCGTGGGGTGGCTGTCCACGGACGAGGACGAGGTCAGGCGGCGGGAATGGCGCGGACGGACCGAGATCGACGGGGTCCGGAACCTGGACGAGGGACTCGGCGGGTTTTCCGACTACCTGGTGACGTCGTCGAGCGGCAACGACTACGTGGTGGAGATCCGCAGCCGGCGCGAACGCATCAACTCGTGCGAGTGCCACGACTTCCGGACCAACCGGCTCGGCACCTGCAAGCACGTGGAAGGCGTCCTGCGCCGGTTCCGCGCCCGCGGCGAGAGCGGGCCGGTCAGTTCCCGCATCGAGGTCTTTCTCGACGAGCGCGGCGAGCGCAAGCTGCAGCTCAGGGTTCCCGCGTCGATCGTGCGCGACGATCCCGAGCTCGAGCTCGAGGTCGACGGTCTGGTCCGCCACCTTCGGCGCGGCTCGGCCAAGGCCCTGGCCGCGCTGCGGCGCCTGGCCGCGGACAGGCCCGCCTCTCTCAGGGTTTCCCGCCTCCTTGACGGCTGGGTCGCGTCGATCGCCGACGGGAGGCGCCGCCGGAGCGAGTACGACCGCTTCATGAAGGACATCGAATCCGGCCGCCGGTCCTTCGATTCCCTCAAGCTTCCGCTGCTGCCCTACCAGGTCGAGGGCGCGGCCCATCTCGCGTTCGGGGAGAGGGCGCTGCTGGCCGACGACATGGGCCTCGGCAAGACGGTGCAGGCGATCGCGGCCTGCGTCCTCCTGCGCGACCGCCGGCGGATCCGCCGCGCGCTGGTGGTCTCGCCGGCGTCGCTGAAGAGCGAATGGGAGGAGCAGATCGGGAAGTTCTGCGACGAGACCGTCACCGTGGTCTTCGGCAACCGCGCGGCGCGGCGCGGCGCCTACGCCGAGCGGTCGTTCTTCACGCTGTGCAACTACGAACAGGTTCTCGCGGACGGCCAGGACATGCTCGACGCCCTGGAGCCCGACGTGATCGTCCTCGACGAGGCCCAGCGCATCAAGAACTGGCAGACCAGAACGGCGAGCGCGGTGAAAAGGCTCCGGAGCCGCTACGCGTTCGTGCTCACCGGCACGCCGATCGAGAACCGCATCGACGAGCTCTACTCCATCGTCCAGTTCCTCGATCCCGAGATTCTCGGCCCGCTGTTCCGCTTCAACCGGGAATACTACGAGCTCGACGAACGGGGCCGTCCCGTGGGCCTGCGCAACCTCGACAAGCTGGCGCGGAGGATCTCCTCGGTCATGCTCCGCCGGCGCAGGGAAAACGTGGAGACCCAGCTCCCGGCCCGCACGACCAAGACGTTCTTCGTTCCGATGACGGACCAGCAGCGCAGCGTGTACGAGGACTACGAGTATCTCGTCGCGCGCCTGGCGGCGATCGCGCGCCGGAGGCCCCTCACCGCCGAGGAGTTCGACAAGCTGCAACGGTACCTCGCCTGCATGCGCATGGTCTGCGACACGCCCTACATCCTCGGCGACGAGCACCGGGACTGCCCCAAGCTCGAGGAGTTCGAGAAGCTGGTGCCGGAACTGCTCGAGGATCCGGACCGCAAGATCATCGTGTTCTCGGAATGGGTCCGGATGCTGGAACTGGTGCGCGGGTTCGCCGCCGAAAACGGGCTGGAGTTCGCCTGGCACACAGGCAGCGTCCCGCAGCACCGCCGCCGCGCGGAGATCCGCCGGTTCCGGGAGGACCGGTCGTGCAGGCTGTTCCTGTCCTCCGAATCGGGCGGCGTGGGCCTCAACCTCCAGGTTGCGGACACGGTCATCAATCTCGACCAGCCCTGGAACCCGGCCCGCCTCGAACAGCGCGTCTCGCGCGCCTGGCGCAAGCACCAGACCCGCTCCGTCAGCATCATCAACCTGGTGAGCGAGGACACCATCGAGCACCGCATGATCGGGCTGCTCGCCCAGAAGCGGACGCTCGCCGAGGGGGTGCTCGACGGCAAGGGCGAGCTTTCGGAAGTCCGCCTTCCGACGGGCCGCGGCGCGTTCATGGAACGGCTCAACGAGGTGATCGAGAAGAGGAGCGACGCCGAACCGGCCTCCGACCCGTCGGAAATCCTGCGCGACGATCTCGTCGCCCGGCACGGCGCGGCGTTCCGGCGCATGCTGGTGCGGGAGGACGGGGAGAGGGCCGTTCTGGTGGTGCTCGACCTGCCGGCCGAGAGCGTCGAGGCGGAACAGCGCCGCCTGGCCGCGGACTCCGGCTTCAAGGTCAGCGTGATCGACCGGGGCGCGCACGATTCGATGCTCCGCATGGCCGAGGCGGGGCTGATCTCCCTGCCCGCGGAGACGATGCGGGAGGTTCATCCCGCGGACGGCGACGCGGGCCGCGACCGGCGCGCCCGCGCCCTCGTCGACCAGGCCGAGCGGAAACTGATGGCGGCGCAGCTGCTGGCCGGCGGAGGGTTCGGGGAAGAGGCCCGCGTTCCGGCGGCGGAGGCGGTCAGGCTCGGCGCGGCCGGTCTGGCGGTTCTGGAGGGTCGGCCGGAGCCCGCCGACGAGGAGGCCGCCGCCGCGTTCCTGACCGAGGGGGAGCCGCGAGGCGGGGCTCTCGAGGTCCTGCGCATTCTTTCGGGCAGGGAGGTGAGCGGGGAAGCGGTGAACGCGATGCGGGCTTTCCTGGAGGACGCCGCAGGGCGGGTTTCCGCGGCCGCGGGTTCGGGGCGGTGACGCGAAGGTTCGCCCCCGGCGAATCGGCCGCGGGAACAAAAGACGAAAAAAGTTGTGGACAACTTCGGGGCGCGAGGGCCGGATTCCGCTTCCTCCCTGAAGCCGTCACGCAACCTGTTGAAAAAACGATCCAGAAGGGAACAGGGGGCGGTGCCGAGGTTTCGATGGCGATGGCGCGGATTCCGAAAAAAGGGCTTGCGTTCCCTGAACAGACCTTGTACGCATGTGGCGACGAAGGTTGAGATTCGCCAGCGACCGTGGAACAAGGAGACGAAGGATGACCGGTGCCAGCCTCAGCGTGGTCAGGGAGAACGCGATGAAAGAGCCGACGGAGAAGTCGGAGAAGTCCAAGGCCCTCGACGCCGCCATAGCCCGGATCGAGCGGGCCCACGGCAAGGGCGCCATCATGAGGCTCGGGGACGCTTCGGCGCAGGCGGGCGTCGAGGCGGTGTCGACCGGCTCCCTCGGCCTCGACCTCGCGCTCGGGATCGGCGGCCTTCCGCGCGGCCGCATCGTCGAGATCTACGGGCCGGAAAGCTCGGGCAAGACCACGCTCGCGCTTCACGTCATCGCGGAGGCGCAGAAGGCCGGAGGCGCCTGCGTGTTCATCGACGCCGAACACGCCCTCGATCCCGTCTACGCGGGGAAACTCGGCGTCAATGTCCCCGAGCTGCTGGTCGCCCAGCCCGATGCCGGCGAGCAGGCGCTCGCGATCGCGGATTCGCTGGTGAGCGGGCCCGAGAACGAGAGAGCCGCCGACGTGATCGTCATCGATTCGGTGGCGGCGCTGGTTCCGAGGGCCGAGCTCGAGGGCGAGATGGGCGACGCGCATGTCGGGCTGCAGGCGCGGCTCATGAGCCAGGCGCTGCGCAAGCTGACCGGCTCCGTCAACAGGTCGCGGTGCCTGGTCGTGTTCATCAACCAGATCCGCATGAAGATCGGGGTGCTGTTCGGCAGCCCCGAAACGACCACCGGCGGCAACGCCCTGAAGTTCTATTCCTCGGTGCGCATCGACATCCGCCGCGGCCCCTCCATCAAGATCAAGGACGAGGTCGTCGGCAACCAGGCCCGCGTCAGGGTGGTCAAGAACAAGATGGCGCCGCCCTTCAAGAACGTGCAGTTCGACATCATGTACGGCCAGGGGATCTCGCAAGCCGGCGAGCTGGTCGATCTCGGCGAGAAGGCCGGCATCGTCGAGAAGTCCGGGGCCTGGTATTCCTACGGCGACGAGCGGATCGGCCAGGGGCGCGAGAACGCCAAGTCCTATCTCTTGGGGAACCCCGAGGTCGCGGACCGGCTTCGCCGGGAGATTCTCGAGCATGCGGGCGCGCCGCCCGAGGCGGCGGCGGGCGGCGGCCCGCCCGGCCCCGAGGCCGGGGCAGAGGAGGAGCGGCAGGCTCTCTGAGCCGCGCGCTCCGCGAGGCCGTTCCGGTCGGGGCGCGGTGGCCCGGGCCGCCCGGAACCGGTATATCTTGACCGCGTCGACGCCCCGCGCCGCCCCCCCCCCCCGGCGGGCGGCGCGGGGCGAATCTGCACGGAACCGGATCGTGAGCCAGCGCACCAGCGAGATCAGAACCGCGTTTCTCGACTATTTCGCGGCCAACGGCCACGAGATCGTCGAGTCGTCGCCGCTGGTGCCCCACAACGACCCGACGCTGCTGTTCACCAACGCCGGCATGGTGCAGTTCAAGAACGTGTTCACCGGCATCGACAGCCGCCCCTACGCCAGGGCCGCAACTTCCCAGAAATGCGTGCGCGCCGGCGGCAAGCACAACGACCTCGAGAACGTCGGCCACACCGCGCGCCACCACACGTTCTTCGAGATGCTGGGGAACTTCTCGTTCGGCGACTACTTCAAGGACGTCGCGATCGAGCTTGCCTGGGATCTCGTGACGCGCCGGTTCGGGATCGACGCGGATCGTCTGCTCGTCACCGTCTACGCGGAGGACGAGGACGCGTTCGCCCTGTGGAGGAAGATCTCCGGCCTGCCCGAGGGCCGCATCCTCCGGATCGCGACGAGCGACAATTTCTGGTCGATGGGGGGGACCGGGCCCTGCGGGCCGTGCTCGGAAATCTTCTACGACCACGGCGAGCGGCTTCCGGGGGGGCCTCCCGGCAGCCCCGACGAGGACGGCGACCGGTTCGTCGAGATCTGGAACCTGGTGTTCATGCAGTTCGAGCAGCTCGAGGCCGGGATCCGGAACGACCTGCCGCGGCCGTCGATCGACACCGGGATGGGGCTCGAGCGGATGGCCGCGGTGCTCCAGGGCAGGCACGACAACTACGACATCGACCTGATGCGGGCGCTGATCGAGGCTTCCGCCTCGGTTTCCGGCGTCGCGCCGGACGGCGAGCATGCCGTCGGCCACCGCGTGGTCGCGGACCACCTGCGGGCGAGCTGCTTCCTGATGGCCGACGGCGTCCTGCCGTCCAACGAGGGGCGGGGCTACGTGCTTCGCCGCATCATGCGCCGCGCCATGCGCCACGGCCACATGATGGGCTGCGAGCAACCCTTCCTGTGGAAGCTGGTGCCGGCTCTGGTGACGGAGATGGGCCAGGCCTTCCCCGAGCTCGAGCGCGCGCAGGCCCTGATTTCGGAGACCCTCAGGCTCGAGGAGGGGCGGTTCAGCGACATGCTGGCCCGGGGTCTCAGGATGCTCGCGGACGAGGCCGGAAAGCTTCCCGGCGGCGGGGTTCTCTCCGGCGACGTGGCGTTCCGGCTCTACGACACCTACGGATTTCCGCTCGATCTCACGCAGGACGTTCTTCGCGGCAAGGGGATGGCGGTCGACGTCGAGGGTTTCGAGGCGGCGATGAGGCTTCAGCGGGAGGAAGCGCGCCGGAGCTGGAGCGGCACGGGCGAGGTCGCCGAGGAGGCGGTGTGGTTCGAGATCCGCGAACGCGTCGGCGCGACCGAGTTCCTGGGCTACGCGACCGAGGCGGCCGAGGGAACGGTGGCAGCGCTCGTCGCCGGCGGCGAGGAGGTGGAATCGGCCGCGACCGGCGCGGATGTCGCGGTGGTCGCGAACCAGACCCCGTTCTACGGCGAGAGCGGCGGCCAGGTCGGCGACACCGGCTCGCTGGTCGCCGAAGGTTTCGAGATCGAGATCGCCGACACCGTCAGGAAGGCCGGCGACCTGCACGTCCATCTCGGCCGGGTGGCCAGGGGCGAGGCGAGGAAGGGGGCGCCGGCGCGCCTCGTCGTCGACGGACCGCGGAGAACGGCGCTGCGGGCCCATCATTCCGCGACCCATCTGCTTCACGAGTCCCTGCGGCGGCGCCTCGGCGACCATGTCGCCCAGAAGGGATCCATGGTCGGGCCGGACCGCCTGCGCTTCGACATCTCGCATCCCCGGGCCGTCGGCCCGGAGGAACTCGCCGCCGTCGAGAAGGAGGTCAACGCCCGCATCCGTCTCAACACGCCGGTGGAAACCAGGCTGATGACGCCCGAACAGGCGGTCGCGGACGGCGCCATGGCGCTGTTCGGGGAGAAATACGGCGACGAGGTCCGCGTGGTCAGCATGGGCGGAGACCGCTACTCCGTCGAGCTGTGCGGAGGCACCCACGTCGCGCGCACCGGGGACATCGGCTATTTCCGGGTTGTCGACGAGAGCGCCGTCGGGGCGGGCGTGCGCAGAATCGAGGCGGTCGCCGGAGCCGCCGCGACGGAGCGGATCCTGGACCAGGACGCCGTCCTCGGACGCGTGGCCGCCCTCCTGAAGACCGGGCGGGGCGACGTTCCCGAACGGATCGACGCCCTGCTCGAGGAACGCAGGCGGCTCGAACGCGAGCTGGCGGAGCTGCGCAGGACGCTGGCCGCGGGCGCGGGGGGAGGCGGCGGCGGCGAGGACGTTCGCGAGATCGGTGGGATGAGGTTCGCGCCGCGCCGCCTCGACGGCGTGCCGCCCAGGGAACTCAAGTCGATGGCCGACGAGATGAAGAGGAGCATCGGTTCGGGCGTCGCGGCGCTGATCTCGGTTTCCGGCGGCAAGGCCTCGATCGTGGTGGGCGTCACCGACGACGTCACGGATCGCGTCAGCGCCGTCGATCTCGTGCGGGCCGGAGCCGTCGCGCTGGGAGGCAAGGGCGGTGGCGGCCGCCCCGACATGGCGCAGGCCGGCGGCCCCGACGGCTCGGCCGCCGCCGCGGCGTTCGACGCCATCGCCGAAGCCATGGGGAGGAAGGCGGGCTGAGCCCGTTCGCGGCGCCCGCCGCAACCGTTTCCCGCCACGGGAGAAAGAGGGTTTCATGATCGATCTGCTGTCCATCGCGCGCACCGAGGCCGACGGAGGAGACCTGTTCTCGGTCTTCGACGGGATGTTCGAGCCCGCGGACGTCCGGCCCGAAGGCCATGACGACGCCGTCGTCTGGAAGGGCGGAAACCACGACGGGAAGGTGAATCCGGTCGCGCACTGCCTGACCGACGCCTACGCGCTCCTCGGCACGATCGCCGCCGTCGACGTTCTGGGCCTGCCGTTCTACGCGGTCCCGATGTGGTCCCAGTACCGCCACGACATGGAGCTCAGGCCCCTGGCCTGGTTCGGGAACATGCCCTGCACGTCGATCAAGTGGTCGACGGCCGGCGACGCCTACGTCGACGACGGAAAGGGCGGCAGGGTCGTCGTCATGGGCAAGTCCGGCAACGCGCCGCTGCGCACCCAGGCCGGGGTCTACTGCAACGTCCGGCCCTACGGTCCGATCACCGTCGTGCGCTGCATGCCCTGCCTTCCGTACTCGCAGGACCGCGCGGTCTTCGACGTCGACGAAAAGGGCGTGATCCATTCGGAGATGAACACGCCGGGCGTCCAGCTCGCCTACGCCAACCGCCTGTTCCTGAAGATGGTGCACGAGACCGGGGCGATCGGAAGGGTGGCGACGAAGCCGACGCAGGCCATGGAGGACGGCATCAACGCGGGCCTCCATTCGTGGCTGCTGCAGGGGACCGGCTTCGAGGTCGGGCGCAGATACGCGGTCGACCCCTACCGGGAGCACAAGGAACGGGTCGACCGCATCGTCGCCCTGCTGCCTCCGGACTTCAAGGACGGCATGGAGAACTGGGGCGGCCGCATCGAGCAGCACATCTCCGACACGAACTACGGCCTGCTGCTGTGGGATCTCGTCGAGCAGCGGGACTGCATCGTTCTCGCCACCGATCTCGACGGCGACCGCCTGACGGATCTGCTGGCCGACGTGTCCGATCCGCTGCGCGCCTACGGCGGCCGGGTCGCGAAGCATCTCGGCCACGAGGTCGACATGCGCGAAACTTGGCGCGAGATGGGATACGTCACGGGCAACGGCCGCGACATGACCTCCGTCATGCACCGGATGTCGGGGCCGCCCATCCACGAGCAGACGCTCGGTTCGGCCGACGCGATGCTGCTGCGGCTTCTCGACGGCGACGAATCCATGGGCGGCACCAAGCAGCCCTACGATCCGCGGATCCATTTCGTGCTGATCCGCGACGCCTATCTCGACGCCAATCCGGACAACGCGGAACTGCGCGACTGGCTTGACGGCGCGCTCTCCGCCTTCGATTCGATCTATGGAGGCGTCCGCCCGGGCTTTCTCGAGGGCTACCGGGCTCTCAAGGAGGCGGTGGCGCCCTGGGGTTCCTGAAGGCGGGCGGAGGTCAGAGCGCACCCTCCTCGGCCGCCCAGATTTCCCGAAGCCGTTCGCGCATCACCTTGCCGCGGTCGGATTTCGGCATTTCGTCGACGAAGTAGATCCGCTTCGGGGACTTGACCTGGGGCAGGCTGTCCCGGCACCACGCGACGACATCGGCCTCGGACAGGCTTTTCCCCTGCCTGAGGGCGACGTAGGCGACGACCTCCTCGCCGTAGATGTCGTGGGGGACGCCGACGGCGGCGGCTTCCAGGATTCCGGGGTGGCGCAGCAGCACGTTGTCGATCTCGACGGGGGCGATGTTCACGCCCCCGCGGATGATCAGATCCTTGATGCGGCCGACGACGGTGACGAAGCCGTCGTCGTCCATGACCCCGATGTCCCCGGTGGGAATGCGCTGTCCCTCGTGACCGACATGCTCGCCCTCGGGCGAGATCGTGGCCATGCAGGCCTGCGGGCCGCCGACGGTGATCTCTCCCGAGACGCCGGGCGGGCAGGTCTTGCCGTCGGCGTCGACAATGGCGAGTTCCTGGTGCCTGGCGGGAGGCCCCACGGTTCCCATGCGCTTGCGGTAATGGCGGTTGCCGCAGATCCAGCCCGCCTCGGACATCCCGTAGAGCTGCAGGAGCGTGATGTCGTAGAGTTCCTCGAAACTCTTCCACTGGTCCGGCGAGAGGGGCGCGGTCGAGCAGGTCATCAGGCGCAGCGTCGGGACGTGGCGGTCCCTTTCGGGGGGAGGTTCGTTGAGAAGCATGTTGACGACCGTGGGAACCCCCGCAGAGAAGGTGATCCCGTGCGTCCGGATCCAGTCGAAGAATCTCGAGCGGGAGAACCTCTTGGCGATGTGCATCGTCAGGCCGAGCTCGATCCAGGGCATCAGGCTGAGGATCTGCGCCGAGTTCCACCCGAACGAGCGGTATTCGAGGGTGCGGTCGTCCTCCGTGAGGCCGAGCATGTCGATCGTGGACAGCCCGCTCAGCCAGTAGGACATGAAGTTGTAGAGAACGCTCTTCGGCTTGGCGGCGGTTCCCGAAGTGCAGAAGATCGCCGCCAGATCCTCCGGGCCGTTCTCGCTTTCGAGATCGCTTCCGGCACCCTCGGGCAGCGCCGCGACGTCCGAGAAGAACTCGTCCCCGCCGTCGGGCCAGTCCCCGAAACGGAGCACGGGCGCGCCGTCGTTGCGGACGAGCCCGGAACTGTCGAGGTCGCGATGGCAGAGAATCAGCGCGGGCTCGATCTGTTCGACAAGCTCGGCGATGTGGGTCTCGTTCAGTTCGACGTTGAGAGGACAGACCGCGGCCCCGAGCCTCCAGATTCCCGTCCAGACGACGAGCTTCTCGATGACCTCGTCGGCGAGCAGCACGACCCTGTCGCCCGGGCGGATGCCGCGGTCGGACAGGAACCGGGCGATCCTGTCCGCCTCGTCGGCCAGCCGCCCCCAGGAGATCCGCCGGCAGTCCTGATCCAGATCCACGATCGCGGTCTTCTCGGCGTCCCGTGTCCGCCAGCGCGCGAGCAGGGTCCGCACGGATTCGAAAGGCAGCGCGAGTTCGGGCTGCCTGGACATGTCAACGGTCATGCGGGAACGCGCCATCCTGCCTGTTTCGTCCGCATGCGGGACGTGCCGCACAATAGCGAGGGGGCCATCGGCGCGTCAATCGCCGGACAGTGCGGGGAGCTGCCAGATTTCCAGGCCGAACCCCTCGCCGGCGCTCCACAGCAACCGCAGCGCGAGCAGGGTGAGCACGACCTGGAACACGCGGCGGAACACGTGCTCGGGCATGCGGTCGAGGAGATTCACGCCGACCCAGTTGCCGGCGAAACTCATGGCGATCATCGCGGCGAGCAAGGGGATGTACTCGAAAAACGCAAATCCGAGAATGCTGAAAACAACGATCTTGAGAACGTGGATGAACAGCATGATGGCGGCGTGGGTAGCGACGAAGATGCGCCGGTCCGGACTCACGCCCCGTACCCAGGGCGCGAGCAGGGTGCCGGTGGCGCCGACGAACATGGAGATCAGGCCCCCGGCCGCGCCGAGAACGAAGAACCGCCGGGAGGTCGGGGCCCCCGCCGTCATCGCCGGGAACCAGGCCACGTAGACGAGAAACGCGCCGAGCACGAGCTGGAGCACGGCCGGGGGCAGGGAGACCACGATGCTTCCGCCCGCCGAACCGCCGATGACGGCACCGGCGACGAAGGGCAGGATGGCATGGGTCCGCACGAGCCTGCGCATGATGGCGATGCGCGTGAGATTGGTGCCGGCCTGGACGGCGCCGTGGATCGGGATGAGGGCGGCGGCCGGGAGCACGGTCGCCATCACGCCGATCATGAGAACTCCGCCGCCAAGCCCGGCGACCACGCCGAACGCGGAGGTGAACGCGCTCAGGACCGTGAACCCGATGAAGGTCCAGCCGTCGACCTCGGGCGTTATGGACAGAATCTCGATCATCCGGGATCCCGGCGGTAGTGGCGCGCGACGGTCGCGAAGCGGAAGGTTCCGCGCGGGCGGGGAACGGAAGTGCCTGCGGGCCAGGGAGTCCGCAGCCCGAACCGGCCCGCACCGTAGCCGGAAGAGTCCGCGGGAAAAAGCCGACGGGCCGCGAAAGTGCTATACACCGGTCCGGTTGTCCATGGCGGGCCGGGAGGGGAGCGATGAGGTTCGAGACGACTCCGGCAGTGGTTCCCGGCCCCAACGAGAACGTGCCGCTGGCGGCCGTCGTGGAATTCTCCACCGACATGCCGTCGCGGGCGATCGTCGAGGTCGCGGACGGCCGGCACGCGAGGCGTTTCGAGGCCGGGCCGGCCGCCGCTCACCGGATTCCGCTGCTCGGTCTTCGCTTCGGGGCGGTCCACGAGATCGCGGTGCGGGCGGAGACCGCCGATGGCGGCACGCGAATCGCCGGCCGCCCCCTGACCTTCGCCACCCCGCCGATGCCGGACGACTTTCCGCCGTTCAGACTCCGGTCGTGCGTTCCGGAAAGACGGGAGCCGGGCGCGATGATGTTCAACGTCCGGCATGCCCCGGGGTCGGAGGATCGGGAGGGTTTCGGGCTGATGGTTGCCGTCGACCGTTTCGGCGAGATCGTCTGGTCCTGCAGGGTGGACGAAGCGGTCGGCGACATCCGCCGGCTCGCCAACGGCAACGTTCTGTTCATGACCGACGGGCGGCTGCGGGAGATCGATCTTCTGGGAACCGTCGTCGGCGACTGGCATGCGGCCGGACGCTGGAAGGGCAGGGGGCTTCCGGAAGACTCGGTCGAGGTGGACACCGAGATGTTCCATCACGGGGTCGTGGAACTCCCTTCCGGCAATCTCGTCGTCTGCGGCATGGAGATCCGCGACATCGACGGCTTTCCGGCATCGGACGTCGACCCGGAAGCCGGAACGGCCACCTCCCGGGTCGTCGGCGACGTGATCGTCGAGTTCGCCCGCGACGGCGCCGTGGTGAACCGCCATCCGCTTCTCGACATCCTGGATCCGCTGCGTGTCGGCTACGACAGCCTGAGCGACTACTGGGTGCGGCGGGGGTACGCGGACACCTGCGACTGGACCCACGTCAACGGCCTTGCGCATGACGGCAGGGACGACAGTCTGGTGGTGTCGGTTCGCCACCAGGACTGCCTGGTCAAGGTCGACCGCTCCTCGGGCCGCCTGAAATGGATCCTGGGGACGCATGCGAACTGGCGGGATCCGTGGAAGGGGCGTCTGCTCGCGCCCGCGTCCGGAACGGAGTGGCAGTACCACCAGCACGACTGCTCCGTCACCGGCGGCGGCACCTTCCTGTGCTTCGACAACGGCAACCATCGCGCCAGTCCGTTCGACGAGAGGATGTCCGGGCCCGAAAGCTACAGCCGGGCCGTGGAATTCGCCGTGGACGAGGACGCGGGAACGGTTCGACAGGTCTGGGAAACCCGTTCCGCGGACGACGCGGAGTTCGCGTGCTTCCAGGGCGGAGCGTTCAGGCTGCCCGGAACGGGCAACACCTTCGTCACCTACGGCGGTCTCTGCAGCGCGGACGGAGAGCCGTCGACGACCCCCTTCGAATCCCATTGCCGGGCGCGGTGGGTGGAGGTCACGCCGGGGCGGCCGGGGGAGGTGGTGTTCGACCTCGAGCTCGACGACGGTTCGAGCGAGGATCCGGTCGCCTGGTCCTCGTTCAGGGCGGAGCACTTTCCCGGACTCGGCGTCGACGCGACGCTCGCCGAAGGAGGAGAGGCGTCGTGACCGGGGCGTCCGGTCCGCTGCGGGGCGTCAGGGTTCTCGACCTGACCCGCGTCCTTGCGGGGCCGGCCTGCACGCAGATTCTCGGCGATCTGGGCGCGGATGTCGTCAAGATCGAGCGTCCGGGCTCGGGCGACGACACGCGGAAGTTCGCGCCGCCGTTCGTCCGTGACGGCGAGGGCGGGGAGACGGGCGAGAGCGCGTATTTCATGGGGGCCAACCGCAACAAGAGGTCCGTCGCCCTGGACATCTCCAGGCCCGGCGGCTCCGGACTCGCGCGCCGGCTCGCCGCCGAGGCGGACTGTCTCGTCGAGAACTTCAAGACCGGCGATCTCGCCCGCTACGGCCTGGGCTACGACGACCTGAAAGACCTGAATCCGCGGCTCGTCTACTGTTCCGTGACCGGTTTCGGCCAGACCGGGCCCTACGCGAAGCGCCCGGGCTACGACTTTCTGCTGCAGGGGATGGGCGGCCTGATGTCGATCACCGGCGAGGCCGACGGCGAACCCCAGAAGGTGGGGGTGCCGATCGCCGACCTGATGGCCGGCATGTACGCCGCCGTCGCCGTCTGCGCGGCCTTGCGCCACGCTGCGACCGACGGCAACGGGCAGCACATCGACATCGGCATGATGGACACCACGGTCGCCATGCTGGCCAACGCGGGCATGAACTACCTGCACGGCGGGTCGCTCGGCCGGCTCGGCAACGCGCACCCCAACATCGTCCCCTACCAGCCTTTCCCGACGGCCGACGGACACATCATCGTGGCGATCGGAAACGACGGGCAGTTCCGCAAGTTCTGCGAGCTTGCGGGGCGGCCGGACCTTGCCGACGATCCGGACTACGCCGCCAACGACGCGAGGGTGCGCAACCGCGACAGGCTGCTGCCGGTGCTGCGGGAGATCCTGGCGTCCAGACCCTCGGCGGAGTGGCTCGAGGGACTCGAGGAACGCAAGATCGGCTGCGGCCCCATCAACGACCTCCGGGCGGTGTTCGACAACCCCCACGTCAAGGCGCGGGAAATGGTCGTCCGCATGCCCCACGAACTCGCGGGAGAGGTCGCGCTGATCGGAAGCCCGATGCGGTTCTCGGAGACCCCGGTGGACTACAGGCTGGCGCCGCCGAGGCTCGGGGAAGACACCGACGGCGTGCTGCGCGAATGGCTCGGCCTCGATGAACGCGAACTCGCCCGGCTTCGTTCCGAGGAAACCGTCTGACGCGGCGCCGGGACGGCTTCCGGAGCCGCCGAGGGAGTTCCGGCGCTCCGCGGACGGGCGGCCGCGCTCCCCCGTCCGGGCCCGTCCGCCATCGGCTGGCGGAACGCCCGCGTTCCCTGCAGGACGCTTTCGCGGAAGCGCCTTCCGCGATTCGCGTGCTGCCTGCGGCTCCCCGACGGGAGTCGGCGTTTCGATGCGGAAGCCTGCCGGCCCGCCGTTCCCGGTGACCGCCGCCGAGGGTTCCCGGTCCGGCCGCTTCGCGGACGCGGAACCCCGGAGAATCCGGGGCTCGGGCTGGCGCCGAGCCTGCGGACGGGGCGCGTTGCGAGGGGTTGCTGTCGACGCTGCCGAGAGGCGCCGGCAGGGATGCGCCCGAGCCGCTCCGGGAACGCGGGATGCGGGCCGGCACGTGCCGTCCGGCGCGTCGCGCCGTCATGTCGCCGGAGAGGAAACGGCGGGGTTGGCGTTTCTTCCCGATCCCCGGCATCGGCAGCACGCGGGCGCTCTTCCGCCGCCCGGGGTCGCGCACCCCGTCGCGACGGCTTCCGGCACCTTCGGGACTCGCGGGGACCGCCTCGCGGAGACGGTGGCGTCGCGTCGCGCGAGGGGCTCGCCGACGACGGCCTCGAGAGCCTTCCCGGCGCCGTCGACCGCCGGCGCGCCCGGTTCCCGCTTTCGGATCGCCCTGCGGACGTCTAGACTGGAAGACGAATCGTGGTGCAACCGGGGAGAGATCCGTTGATGGACATCGGCAACATAGACTACTCGGAAATCGAGGTCGACAAGAACGTGGTCTACGAGAGCCTGCGGGATCGCGTCGTGATCGTCACGGGCGGCGGACAGGGCATCGGCAGAGGCTACGCGCATTATTTCGCGGCGCAGGGGGCGATACCGGTCGTCGCGGACATCGACGGCGGGAACGCGGGCCGGGTCGCGAAGGAGATCGAGGCCAAGGGCGGACGGGCTCTTCCCCTGGAGGTTGACGTCGCCGTCGAGTCATCGGCGAAGGGGATGGCGGCGGCGACCATGTCCGAGTTCGGCCGGATCGACGTCCTGATCAACAACGCGGCGGTCTTTTCCAGGATCACGATGGCCCCGTTCTGGGAGCTCCCCGGAGACGAGTGGCTGCGGGCCGTCGACGTCAACGTCAACGGCGCCTTCTGGTGCTCGCGGGCCGTGGTCCGCCACATGATCGAGGCGAAGTGGGGCCGGATCGTCAACATCTCCTCGGGGACGACGATGCTGGGCCGCGTGAACTATCTGCACTACATCACCACCAAGTCGGCGATGATCGGCATGACGCGCTCCATGGCGCGCGAGCTCGGACCCCACGGCATCACGGTGAACACGTTCTGGCCGGGCGTCATGCAGACCGAGATCGAGCGGCCGTCGGTCCCGCGCGAGATGTTCGCGAAGATGACCGAGACGCAGTGCATGCCTCGGCAGGGGACGATTCACGATCTCGCCAAGGCGATGCTGTTCCTGTGCTCCGACGAGGCCGCCTACATCACCGGACAGGGCATGATCGTGGACGGGGGGCAGAATTTCCTCTGAGCGCGGAAAGGCCTGGGTCGCGTATTTCGCGAAAACCCGGGGCCTCCCGCCTCGTGCGACGCTGATGCGCGCTCTCGACGCCTTCGACACGGAAGGGCGTCCCGACCCCGCCCTCGCGGTCGATCTCGGTTGCGGGGCGGGGCGCGACACGATCGAGATCCTGCGCAGGGGCTGGCCGACCCTTGCGGCCGACGCGTTCGAGGAGGCCATAGAAGCGCTGCGGATCCGGGACGATCTGCCCGACGGAGTGGCGCTCACGACGCAGGTCAGCCGCCACGAGGACATCACGTTGCCGCCCTGCGATCTGGTGAACGCGAGCTTTTCGCTGCCGCTCTGTCCGCCGTCGGCCTTCGGCGGGGTCTGGCGGAAGGTCGTCGCGGCGCTGCGCCCGGGCGGCCGTTTCTCGGGGCAGCTCTACGGGGAGCGGGACAGCTGGGCCGAGAGGCGCGGCATCACCAGTCTCTCGCGGTCCGAAGCCGAGCGTCTGCTCGAGGGGCTGGACGTCGAGCTCTTCGACGAAGAGGAGGAGGACAGCCTGACGCTGCGGGCCGAGCCGAAGCACTGGCACATCTTTCACGTGGTCGCGAGGAAGCCGTGACCGGAGACGGCGCGACGGAAGGCAGGTTGCGGATCGAGAACACGGTCTGCACGCGCGTCTTGACCACGGACGGGCTGATCGACTGTTCCGGCCACGCTCTGCGCGCGGCTTACCGACGGGAGAGGCTTCCTCAACCGCTACTTCAACGAGCTCCAGCCCATACGGACGCTGGAGGAGATTCGCGCCGACATCCTGGCGCTTGAGAAGAAGACCGAGGGGTTGCTCGGCGACATCACAGGGGAAGCAGACCGTGAAAGAGATTCGTGGCGATACAAAGAACCTGCGTTCACTGCTCGGCGGTGCCAAATACGCCATCGACTACTATCAACGCGAATACCGCTGGCAGACCAAGCAAGTTGCAGAGCTGATAGGTGATCTCACGGAAAAATTTCGGGATAGCTACAAACCTGGCGATTCCCGCAAGGGCGTTCAGGATTACGGCCATTACTTCTTGGGGTCCATCATCATCAGCGATAAAGAGGGGCAAAAATTCATAATTGATGGCCAGCAGAGACTAACAACCCTCACACTCCTTCTTATTTATATATATCGACAAATCGATGATGATCAAGAGAGGCACCAACTTTCTGACCTGATTTACTCGCAAAGATTCGGTCAGCGCTCTTTCAACATTGATGTCGACGAGCGGTCAGTGTGCATGGACGCGCTGTTCAAAGCGGATATGACAGATATAGAAGCAGCAGGACAGTCCGAGTCGGTCACCAACATTTTCCGGCGGTTCGAGGATGTTGAGGAGCACTTTCCCGAAGATCTTGTCAATGATGCTCTTCCCTATTTCTCGGATTGGCTAATCGAGAATGTCTACCTGGTCGAAATCACCGCCTATTCGGACGCGGACGCCTACACCATCTTTGAGACTATGAACGACCGAGGACTCTCGCTTACGCCCGCCGACATGCTCAAGGGATATCTCTTGGCGCATATTGACGATGGCGAGCGTCGCAATAAGGCAAATCGACTTTGGCGCAAGCACGTGAGCAGTCTGCAAGATCTTGGGAAGGAGGAGGAAACTGACGCCATCGCTGACGCCATCAAGGGGTGGCTACGCAGCCAGCACGCGAAAAGCATCCGCGAGCGAAAGCGAGGTGGCAAACCGCGAGATTTCGACCTCATAGGCACCGAATTTCATCGCTGGGTCCGCGACAACCAAGAACCACTTGGACTGTCATCGGGGAACGACTTCGCCCGCTTCATTGAAGAGGACTTTTGCTTCTATGGCCATTGGTATTCACGTCTACGTCAAGCAGCAGAGACTCTAACGGATGGTTTAGAGGCGATCCATTATTGCGCCCAGAATAACTTTACATTGCAATACCCTGTTCTCCTGGCACCCTTGCGACGCGACGACGGTGAGCGGGATCTTCTGCGAAAGCTGCGTATTGTAGCAGCGTATCTCGACATCTTGATTACGCGACGAATTTGGAATTTCCGTGCTATCGGCTACTCGACCATGCAGTACGCCATGTTTCTGGTCATGCGCGATATTCGGGGCAAAGATGCGCCGGCCCCTTGTTGAGATGCTCGGAGAGCGCCTTGCGGCAGAAAGCGAAACCTTCATCACAAACGATCGATTCCAGCTACACGGCACCAATAGACGGCAAGTCCACCGCCTGCTTGCTCGGATGACGGACTATGTTGAGACGCGTTCAGGACGTGCCTCGCGTTATCACGAGTACGTACAGCGGCACGGAAAGAAGAGATTCGAGATCGAACACATTTGGGCCGATCACCCTGAGCGTCACACCGAAGATTTTTCGCATTCCGCGGACTTTTCCGAATACCGCAACCGAATCGGGGGTCTGCTGCTTGTGCCCAAGAGCTTCAATGCCAGTTATGGCGCCATCCCCTACGTTGACAAACGCAAGCATTATCTCAAACAGAACCTGCTGGCTCAGAGCCTCCATGAGGACGCCTATAAGCGTGATCCCGGCTTCGATCAGTTCGTGCGTAGGAGTGCGCTGCCCTTCAAGGCACATTCCCAGTTCCATAAGGATGACCTGAACGCACGCCAGAACCTGTACCAGCAGCTCGCCGGGCAGATTTGGAGCCCTGAGCGATTGGCGCAGGAAGCTGAGTCTTGATCGATGCTCTCAAGCCCCACCCGTCGATGAAGGATTCTGGAGTCATGTGGCTAGGACCGGTACCGTCGCATTGGAAGGTCACCCTCCTTCATTGCGGGTGCTCTCAGGGTCTTGGCAAGATGCTCGGCATCGATCGGATCGCAGGCGCGCACTTGCTTCCTTGCCTTAGGGATATTGAGATCCAGTGGGATCGGATCAACGTCGACGACTTTCCCAAGATGGATGTTCTTCCGACCGAACGTAAACGCTATACGGTTCGGCGAGGAGATTTGCTTGTACGCGAAGTTGAAGAGGTTGGCCGATGTGCGTTGTGGGCGAAGGGACTAATTGTACGCAGGTTTCGGAAGGCGCTACACAGCCTCCGCCCTCGGGATCATGCACCTGATCGCCGAGGCGGTAACCGGCGAATCCGACTTGCGGGAGGCGGCCTCCGCATTGCCAACGGAGCCCGACCAGTCGAGCGCCGACCGGGCTGGTCAATGAAGGTCTGATTTCCGGAGGGAGATGAACTCATGATTTCATGGACCACCTGCCCTGCCGTGGAAAGCGATCCCGGCAAGGTCAGCGGCGTCTGGGTCTTTCGCGGTACTCGCGTGCCCGTCGCCGCGCTGTTCGAGAACCTTAGGGACGGGGCCACGATCGAACAGTTTCTGGAATGGTTTCCTGGCGTCGAACGCTGGCATATCGAAAGCGTTTTCGACCACGAGACTCGAGGGCTGATGGAGCATGCTTCTTGAAGATTCTGTTCGATCAAGGCGTGCCCGCCCCTCTGCGCCGGCATTT
Organism: Alphaproteobacteria bacterium; assembly: GCA_965214975.1. Lineage (GTDB taxonomy): Bacteria > Pseudomonadota > Alphaproteobacteria > MPNO01 > UBA830 > JAJEBT01. Next base: position 1,439,536 of record OZ244055.1, on the reverse strand, counting down.
GCCTGGTCATGTGGTGGACACCGCCTTCGAACGGGGATGGTCGGAACTACGCAACGGCGAGCTGCTCGATCGCGCCGACGCGGAAGGTTATGAACTCTTGGTCACCACAGACCGGAACCTTCGCTACCAGCAGAATCTGGACGGCAGACAATTCGCGGTCATTGTACTGCTCGCCGCATCTTGGCCGCGTATTCGACAACATGTGGAGCGTATTCGCGCTACCTTCGATCAGGCGGAGGCGGGGGTGTGCATCGAAGTCCCGGTTTGACCGCGAACCCCACCGAAGGCCGCCGACAGGAGCGAGAAGCGGCTGGCGGCCCTTGTCCGCGGTGGGCTCGCCGGGCTTCTCAGCGACCCGCCGTTGCCGGGTGCGCTCGCCGGACCGCCGGCTGGCTCAGGAGTCCATGCAGCCGGTCTGCCCTGCCGCGCGTCAACGCATGGCGTGGCCAAAGCCGGTCTTGCGGTTGGCGCGGGGAGGAAACACCGCCGTCCGCGCGACGGTCCCGGGATCGCGAACGGCGTCCGGCGCGGAGGTGAGCATGCTGGAGCGGGTGAAGGGAATCGAACCCTCATCTTGAGCTTGGGAAGCTCCTGCTCTGCCATTGAGCTACACCCGCGACCCGAAAACCATTCTACGTTCCGCCGGACGACGGTCAAGCCGCCGAACCCCCGGCGTGGGGCAAGGTTCCACCGTGGAGGGCGCCCCGCCGCCGTGCGGTCGACACCGGCGGCGAAGGATCGGCGGCGCCTGACGGGGCCGGAAGACCCCGCACAGACGCTTCCCGGGGTCGGGACTTCTTGAGTCCGCACACGTCCCCGCTACAATGGCGCGGTGCCGTGCCGGGGACCGTCCGCGAAGGGTTCCGGCGGCGCCTTGTCGGTGCAACAGTTCGTTTTTTCCGCGTCCACGAGAGATCGGACGCCGTTTCCGGGAGGAGAAGAGGATGAAACTCTGCCGTTTCGATGCCGACCGGCTCGGCCTCGTGGAGGGCGACGAGATCGTGGACGTGACCGGGGCGCTGGAGGAGATTCCTCCCGCCCGCTGGCCCTGGCCCAGGGGCGACGCGCTCGTCTCGAACCTCGATGCCGTGCGCGCCAGAGCGCAGGAACTCGCCTCCTCCGGCGATCGTCGCGGCGTCGGGGATGTCGCCCTCAAGAGTCCGGTCGCCAATCCCACGAAGGTGATCGGAGCGCCTGTCAACTACCACGCGCACAAGGAGGAATCGATCGCGGACGAGGGGGTGAGCTTCGGGCGGGAGATCAAGACGATCGACGAATACGGGCTGTTTCTCAAGAATCCGGTGCTCGTCGGGCCTGGGGAGGGCGTGCGCCTGCACTTCACGGACCGCCGCAACGATCACGAGGTCGAGCTTGCCATGGTGATCGGGAAAACCGCCAAGAACGTGGCGTACGAGGACGCCCTGGACCACGTGGCGGGCTACGCGATCGGTCTCGACATGACGGTGCGCGGAACCGAGGAGCGGAGCCTGCGCAAGGCCATCGACAGCTATTCCGTTCTGGGGCCGTGGCTGGTCACGGCCGACGAGATCGCCGATCCCGACCACCTGGATTTCTCGCTTCACGTGGGCGGGGAGGAACGGCAGCACTCGAACACGGACAAGCTGATCTTCGATTGCAGGAAACTCGTTGCCTACGGGTCGAGCTTCTACACGCTCCATCCGGGCGACGTCATCATGACCGGCACGCCCGAAGGCGTCGGGCCGGTCGTTCCCGGGGACGTGATGCGTTGCCACTGCGAGGGCATCGGCCGCATGGACGTTTCCGTTCTGGCCGCCTGATGGCCTCGACGCGACTCGTCGGCCGCCTCGCGAGCGGGATCGGCAGGGGCAAGACCTTCACCGGACTCGACTGGGCGCGGGTCCAGTTCGTCGACAAGCTCGGGATCGATCCCTATCCGGGCACCGCCAACGTGATCGTCGACGATCCGGATTCGGCGCCCGCATGGGTTCGCCTCAAGCGCGAAGGCGCCGTCGCGATCGACAATCCCGGAACCGGGCCGAACGATTGCGACGCCAAGTGCTGGCCCGTGATCGTCGACGGCCGGATCGAGGGCGCGATCGTGCTGCCTCTCGTCGAGAACTACCCGCCCGCGCAGGTGGAGGTGATCGCCGGAGTCGGCTTGCGCGACGCGCTCGGCATCGAGGACGGCGACACGGTGACGCTGGTCGTCGAAGACCGGCCGTGAACGGCAGGATCGCGCGCGCCGGAGCCGAACTGTGGGTCTTTCCGCTTTCGGGGCCGACGGGAGGTTCGGGGATCTCCTCGGTCGACGTGATCGTCGCGACCCTGGAGGATTCCGAAGGCGTCGAGGGAACGGGGTTTTCCTACGTGCTGGGCGGCGGCGGAGACGCCGTCGCGGCGATGGCGCGGGATCTCCTCGAACGGTTCGTCGCGAACGAGGGGATCCTGCCGCCGCAGGCACTGTGGCGGCGTCTTGCCGGTTCGCTCAACCGGCTCGGCCGGGGCGTCGGCTATCTCGCGATCGCCGCCATCGACCTGGCAATGTGGGATCTTCACGCGAAGCGCCTCGGCGTGCCGCTGGCGGTCGCGCTCGGCGGGGAGCACCGCAGCCTTCCGGTCTACGGTTCCGGCGGTTTCGGCCCCGCCCAGGATCCCGAGGCCGCGGCCGAACGGGCGCTTCACTACGCGAGACGCGGGTGCCGTGCCGTCAAGCTGCGCGTCGCGGGCGACGCCGGCGACCTCCCGCGCATCCGCGCCGTCGCGGACACGTTGCCCGAGCATGTCGCAATCATGGCCGACGCCAACGAGAAGTGCGATCTCGTGAGCGCGGAGCGGCTGGCCGCCGCGCTCGGGGAGGTCGGCGCACTGTGGTTCGAGGAGCCTCTTCCCGCCCGCGACGCGAACGGCCTCGAGATGCTCGCGCGCCGGAGCCCGGTGGCGCTGGCCGCCGGCGAGCACCATCAGGGGGTCGAGGAGATCGGTCCGCTGATGCGGGCGCGGACCCTGTCGGTGGTCCAGCCGGACCTCGCGATGATGGGGGGCATCACCGAATGCCTGCGGGTCGCCCAGCTCGCCGAGCACCACGGCCTTGTCGTCTCGCCGCATTTCCTGCCGGCGCTGTTCGTCCACCTCGCGGCCGCGGCTCCGGCGGTCCGGTGGCTCGAGGACTTTCCTCTTCTCGAGCCGCTGTTCGCGGCGCCCGCGGAAATGGACGCCGGGGCCCGCATCCGGCCTTCCGACAGGCCGGGCCACGGGCTCGAATGGGCCGACGGCGCCCGCGAGGAATTCGGCCCTTGAGGCTTTGCAGGTACAACAGGAACAAGCTCGGCCTGGTCAAGGGCGACCAGCTGATCGATGTCACGGCCGCGCTCGACGTGTTGCCCGAGCGGCGCTGGCCCTTTCCGCCGGGCGATCCGCTGATCGCCGGTCTTGACGCCGTGCTCCGGGAGATCCCGGTGCACGAGAAAGCCGGATACGTGCAGGGCGTCGCCAACGTGGCCTTGCGAAGCCCGGTCGCGAATCCGACCAAGATCCTCGGCACGCGGGCGAACCCCGCGGACCGCGCCGGGGAAGCGCGTGAGAGTCCGGAAACCGCCTCCGGCGAGCCGGGGCGGACGGCCGCCGCCTGCGGCCTGTTCCTGAGAGCGGCCTCGGCCCTGGCGGGGGCGGCGGAGGGGATTGCCCCCGGGCACGCGGACCGCCCCAACGATCACGGGGTCGGGCTCGCGATCGTCGTCGGTCGCGCCGGAAAGAACGTCGCTCCGGAAGACGCCCTCGGTCACGTGGCCGGCTACGCCATCGGTCTCGACGTCGCGCTGCGCGGCGTCGAGGACCGCAGCCTGCGCAAGTCCCTGGACGGCTACGCGGTCATCGGGCCGTGGATGACGACGGCCGACGAGATCGCGGATCCCGACGGCCTGGGTTTCAGGATCCTGGTCAACGGCGAGCCGCGCCGGGAGGCGGGTGCCGCCATGCCGGCTTCCGGCTGCCGCGAACTGATCGCCGGTGCATCGAGGTTCTGCACGCTCTACCCCGGCGATGTCGTCACGACGGGGGTGCCGGGCGGCGTCGGGCCCCTTCGGCCGGGCGACCGGCTCCGCTGCGAGCTGGAGATCGTCGGCGCGATGGAGGTTTCCGTGCTCGACGGAGACGCCGCTCCGCCGGATCGGCCGCGGTGACCGGGCTGGCGGAGCGGAGCCGGTTCAGCCGGCGCGGAAGTCCTTGATCTCGTCGGCGTCGGGCATGACCACGAATTCGGGATAGGCCTCGATCCCGAGCTCGGCCACGTCCTGGCCGAGTTCCTCCACCTTGAGCGTCACCCGGGCTCCGAGCGTCTTGTCGATGGCCCACCAAACGGCGTAGGAAACGACGAAAGCGAATGCGCCGACGGCAACGACGCCGGTCAGCTGCGCCATGAGGTCTCCCCCCGCCGCGATGCACACCGCAAGCGTTCCCCAGACGCCGGCGAACAGATGCGCCGGGACGGCGCCGACGACGTCGTCGAGCCTGACGACCTCGAGGAGCTTTATGCCGACGACCACGATGGCGCCGCCGACCCCGCCGATGACCAGCGCCCAGTAGTGGTCGCTGATGTCCGGGCCCGCGGTGATGGCGACAAGCCCGCCGAGCGCCCCGTTGAGCGTGGCCAGCAGGTCGACCCGGCCCATCACCGGCCGCGAGATGGTGACCGCGGCGAGGACGCCGGCGGCGGCGGCAAGGTTGGTGTTGGCGAGGATGTTGCTGAGCGCGATGGCGTCCGTCGCCCCTCCCAGCGCGAGCTGGGAGCCGCCGTTAAACCCGAGCCAGCCCATCCACAGAATGAACACGCCGAGCGTGACGGCGGGAACGTTGGAGGGGGGCGTCGACTTGACGCTTCCGTCGATGCGGAACTTTCCGGTTCTGGCACCGACGACGAGAATGCCGGCGAGCGCTGCCCAGCCGCCGGTGGAATGGACCACCGTCGAGCCGGCGAAATCCTGGAAACCCATCTCGGAGAGCCATCCGCCGCCCCAGGTCCAGGAACCCACGATCGGGTAGATGAAGGTCGTCAGAACCGCGATGAACAGGAAAAACGACCACAGCCTGACGCGCTCGGCGAGGGCGCCGGAGACGATGGAGGCGGTCGTGGCGACGAACACCATCTGGAAGAACCAGTCCGACATGATGGCGTGCTTGTTGGAGATCACCGATGCGGCAACCGTGTCGTTGCCTCCCACCAGCGCGATCTCTTCCGGCGTGGTGTCGTAGAGGAAGGTCAGCGACCCGAAATAGCCGGTCACGTCGGTGTACATGAGGTTGTAGCCGACGAGGTAGAAGGTGACGCCGGCGATGGAGTAGAGCCCGATGTTCTTGAGGCAGATCACCGAGGCGTTCTTGGTCCTGACCGTGCCCGCTTCGAGCATCGTGAAACCCGCGCACATCCACATCACGAGAGCGCCCCAGATGAGGAAGGCGAAGGTGTTGAGGACGTACTGCGTCTCGGCTTCGACGGCCGCCTGCGCGGACGACGCCACGAGCGTCGCGCCCGCGGCGGCGAGCAGGACGCGGGCGCCGCGGCGACCGCGTCCGTGCCGGGGTTCGGGGGTGGCGTTGGTGTTCATGAGGTCCTTCCGGATAGGCGGGCGGGCTCGTCGCGGAACGGAGCCGTCCGGCCGCGTGGCCGCTCCGTGTCAGCGGTCGAAATCGAAGATGCGTTTGGCGTTGAGGCCGAGGATGTTGCGCTTGGCCCGCTCGTCGAGGAACGGCAGATCCCAGATGACGCTCGGCGTGTCGAAGTCGTAGTGGGGCCAGTCGGAGGCGTAGAGCAGCTGGGTCTCGGCGCTGATCATCTCGAAGGTGACCTCGAGGGCCTTCATGTGGTCGGTCTCCATGGGCTGGCACGTGTAGTACATCTCCTTCATGTACTCGCTCGGCAGTTTCCTGAGCAGCGGCGCTTCCGAGGACCGCATCAGGTAGGTGTGGTCGAGGCGCTGCATCAGCCACGGCACCCAGGCCAGGCCCGATTCGATCCAGACGGCGTCGAGGCCGGGAAAGCGCTCCGGCAACCCGTTCATCACCCAGTTCGTCATGTGGACGACGTTGCACCAGACGAAGGAAAGGGCGTGCATCGAGCCGAACCGGTTGATCTGCATCATGAAGGGATCCTGCCAGTAGTACCCGGCATGGAAGCCGATCGGCAGGCCCCGCTCCTCGAGGGCGCGGTAGACCTTCATGTAGTGGTTGTGGTGGACCGGCTTGTAGCGCACCGAGGTGACCATGAAGCCGACGCATCCGGGCGCGTCCCCGAACTCCTCGATGGTCTCGAGCGCCGATTCGGGATCGTTGAACGGCAGGAACATCATCGTCTTGAGGCGCTTGTCCTTGCTCAGGATGTTGTCGACCTGCCACCGGTTGTAGGCATTGCCGAGCGTCGCCTCCATGTCGAACTGCGGATGCATGCCGAGAAAGAGCATCGGCGTCGGGAACACGATCTGGTAGTCGATCCCCATCGCCTCGTAGGCGCGCCGGGCGAGAACCAGATCCCGGTGCCCGGCCTGCTCGAGCTCGCGTTCGCCGACCTCCTCGCTGCGCGCCGCCTGGTGCGGGATCCGCCCGCCGACGTCCTGGTAGCGCATGGCGAGATCGCCGTTGAGACCGTAGGGCGGCGTGCCCGAGCGGTGGAACACCATCTCCTTGGCGTTCTGGCGCACCACCGGGTCGTCGATGTAGGTGATGATGTCGCGCCAGGATTCGGTCTCGGTGTGATGCGAATCGATGTCGACGATGAACACGTCGTCGAAATTCCGCTCCTCCGCCTGCCGGCGCGCTTTCGCGAGGATCTCCCGGGAATCGGTGTAGGTGGTGATTTCCTTCACGGGGTTTTCCCGGACGGGAACCGCTTCGGCGCTCGTGTCCATTTTCCTTCTCCCGTTCGCGCGCGGCGTCCGCCGGCGCGCAGGTCTGCCCGTCAGCCCGGCCCGCGCTGTCCGTCGTCTTCGGGGCGGGGCCGCCCGAACCACATGGCCAGATCGAAGGTCGACAGGTTGACGGCGCGCAGCATGTCCGAACAGGTCATCACCACGTCCGTCGCCGTGACGTCCTCCGCCCCCGTGTAGGGCGAGAAGAACCGCTCCTCCATCTCGACCTTGTTGGCGAACAGTCTGGTGCCGGCGGTCAGCAGGCGCTGGACGGTCTCGTCGGGGATCGTCTCCGTCTCGCCGGCGTCAAGGGCCCGTTCGGCGATTTCCAGCGCCGTCGACGCCGCGGTGTCGAGCGCCGCAAGATCCGCCTCAGATGGCGACATACACCTCTCCGTCCTTGACGGAGACCTCGAACGGCCGGAGCCGCACGTTCCCGCTGCCGGGATGGCGGCCGGTCCTGACGTTGTACTCGAAGCCGTGCCACGGGCAGACGATGTGCACGTCGGTTTCCGAGAACCTGAGGCCGTGCGCGGTCTTTTCCGTCTCGTCGATGATTTCCTCGACGCGGTTGATGATCTTGCCCTGGCATGCGGGTCCGCCCTGGTGGGCGCAGTTGTTCTCGTAGGCGTAGAACTCCCCGTCGACATGGAACACGCCGATCTCGAGTTCCCCCTGCGCGATGATCTTCCGGTCGCGGTCGCCGAACTCCTCGGCCCGGCCCACGTAGAGTTCAGCCAATTTCGCCCCTCCCGTCATTTCCGAACGGCCAAGCCGACGCGCCGGCAATATAGCATCCCTGCGCAGGCGGACAAAATTCCGGCGGAATCGCGGGTGCGCGTCGGAGTCCCGGGACTTGCCGCCGGACGGCGTCCGCCCGCCGTTCGAGGGATTCCCGGGGAGGGGGCCTGCGGTCGGCCTCGACGCCCCCGGAAGCGAAGCGGAGGCTCCGGGCGTGGACTTCCGCCATGCCATCCGGCTTCGGTTGCCGTTCGGACGGTTGCTCCCCCGGACCGCTTCTTTCCGGTCCCTGCGGGGTCGGGATCCCTCGCGAGGTCGTCGAAACGGCGAGCTCCGGGCGTCTCGCGATCGGGATGGCGTGGGCCGCGAGCGGGGATCCGGCACCGGTCCGGGGCCTGTTCGCCTTCCCCGCCGCCCGCGCCCTCCGCGATCCGAAGCACCGCGGCGTCCGGAAGCGAAAGCGCCCTCGTTCAGCTGTCGCCGCTTGCGGCGCTCGCCTCCACGCGGACCGTCAGGACGTCCGTGTCGTGGTACTGCTGGTGGCGCACGGACGAGGAGTGGTGCCGCAGCAGGCGCAGCGAGAGCTCGTGCTCGACCGGACCGTCGTCCCGGTCCACGAGGAGGAGCATCTGGTCCTCCAGATTCTCCCCGTCCCACGAGGCGACGAACTCCAGCTCCGCCTCCCGTCCGTCTGCGCGCGCGACCAGCACCAGGCGCCGGGTCGGGCCGTCCTCCCGGACGAGGCTCAGGAGCGCCTCCTCGCCGGCCGAGCACAGCCGCTCCGCCGCCTCTTGGCTCCAGTCCCGCCGCGACGCGAAGTCGCGCAGGAACCCCAGGAGCCGCGGCAATTCCGAGGTGTCGAGATCGATCTCGATGCGCCGCCGCCGCGGCCCTGTCCAATCCATCACCACGGTCAGGAAGATCGCCGCGAGGCCGCCCGCGGTCATGCCGTTGCCGAGCAGCGCGCCCCACCACTCGCCGAGCCGTTCCGGGAAGATCGACTGGCTCTGGAAGCCGGCCCCGATCCAGAACGCGACCCCCGCGATCATGGCCTTGCGGTAGTCCGCTCCGTCCTGGACGACCATCCTCATGCCGAGCACGAACAGCAGCGCCAGCAGCGCCGTCACGAAGGCCCCGGCCACGGGGTTCGGGATCGCGAGCAGGAGCGCCGTCGTCTTGGGCAGGAACGCCGCCGCCACGAACACGAGCCCGATGCACACTCCGACGGTGCGCGCCGCGACGCCCGTCAGCTCCGTGACCGAGATGCTTGTCGAATAGGTCGTGTTCGGCACCGTTGCGGCGAGGCCGGACAGCAGGTTTCCCATGCCGTCCGCGGCGACCGCGCCCTGCACCGCCCGGAAATCCGCCGCCCGGGGCTTTCGCCACGAGACCCTCTGGATGGCGATGGAATCGCCGACCGTCTCGATGGCGCCCACCAGGGTCACGAACACGAAGGCGGGCAGCAGCGCCCAGAAGGCGGAGCCGAATTCGAGATCGAACCCCGGCCAGCCGCCCGCGGGAATCCCGACCCAGGCGGCCTCGGCCACGCGCTCCGCGTCGTAGAGGCCGAAGAACGAGGCGGCCACGCACCCCGACACGATCCCGGCCACCGGCACCCACAGGCGCCACGTTCCCGACGCCCCCAGGGCGAGTCCCGCGATGACGAGAATCGTCACGGCGGCGCTGACCGGCGCGGCCGCGGCCGGGGTTCCCTCGGGCACGTCCGTCAGCAGGTCGAAGATGATCGGCATGACGGTCACCGGGATGAGCATGATCACCGTGCCGGCCACGGTCGGGGTGATGATCCGCCTCAGCAGGGAGAGCCGCGCCGAAAGCGCGAACTGGAACAGCGACGAGACCACGATCAGGGTCGCGAGCAAGGCTGGCCCTCCCTGCGCGAGCGCCGTGACGCAGACCGCGATGAAGGCTCCCGAGGTGCCCATCAGAAGGACGTACCCGGCACCGATGCGCCCGAGCCGCGCGGCCTGCAGGGTCGTGGTGAGTCCGCTGATGGCGAGAGCCGCGAAGACAGCCCAGGTGAGGTAGCTCTCGCTCCCGCCCGCGGCCCGGATCACGATGACCGGCGTCAGCACCACCCCGGAGATGCAGAGCAGGGCCTGCTGGAAGCCGAGTCCGAGGGCGAGCGCCGGCGGTGGCCGCTCGTCCGGCTCGTAGCGAAGGGAGCGGGCGGGGGTGGTCTGCATCCGGATCACTCCTTGCGCGAGACGGCGCTCGCGGAATTCCGGACCGTCCGCCGCGCCCGGCTCCCCGATTCCGGGAAAGCCCGGAAGCAGACGGTACCGCCCGGTGGCGTCAGGCTCCCGCCCGCCCGTCTTTCCGGCGCGGGCCATCCGATCCCCGTCGCGCCGATGCCATGCCGGCGCCTCCGCGGGTTCCCGCGATGACGGGGAATCCCCGTCGCCGCGGAACGCGCCGATCCCGGGATCCCCCGTGACGACGATCCCGCGGTCGCCGGACTCCCCGGCCCGGCCCGCGCGGAGCCCGGCCAGATCCCGCTTCTCCGGACGTTTCCCGACGGCCGGGCCGAGGGCGCCGGAAACGCGGCATGCCGGCGGAATCGCCTCTCAGGCACCGCGGATGGTCTCCGCGAACAGGGCAGGGTCGACGTTTCCGCCCGAAAGGACCACGCAGACGGTCTTTCCGGCGACGTCGAGCTTGCCGGCGAGAACGGCGGCGAGCGCCGCCGCGCCCCCGGGTTCGGCGACCACCCGCAGTTCGGAGAACGCGGCGGCCATGGCGGCCCTGACCTCCCCGTCCGAAACCGCGACGATCCCGGAGAGGTGGCGGCGGTTGATCTCGAAGGTGAGTTCGCCCGGGGATGCCACGACGAGAGCGTCGCAGATCGACGAAGCCCCCGGAGCGTTGGTCTCGCGCCTGCCCGACAGGAGCGAGAGCCGGGTGTCGTCGAAGCCCTCGGGCTCGACCGCATGGACCGCGGTGTCGGGCCAGGCGTCGTGGAGCGCGATCGCCAGCCCCGAGACCAGGCCGCCTCCGGAGCAGGGGGCGACCGCGGCATCGGGGCGGACTCCGCGCTCGCGGCATTGCCGCACCACCTCGAGCCCCACCGTGCCTTGGCCCGCGACCACGTGCGGATCGTCGAAGGGGTGGATCAGGACGGCCCCGGTGCGTTCCAGGAGATCCGACGCGATCCCTTCGCGGTCCTCCCGGTTCCGGTCGTAGAGAACCACGTCGGCGCCGTGGCCGCGGGTGCGCGCGATCTTGATGGCGGGCGCGTCGGACGGCATCACGATGGTGGCCGCGACGCCGAGCCTGCGCGCGGCGAACGCGACGGCCTGGGCGTGGTTGCCGGAGGAGAAGCCCAGAACGCCGCGGGTGCGCTCCCCGGCCGACAGGCGCGACATGCGGTTCCAGGCGCCCCTGATCTTGAACGCGCCCACGGGCTGGAACATCTCGCACTTGAGAAGCAGGCGGGCGCCGGTCCTGTCGTTGAGCGCGGGGCTTTCGAGAAGCGGCGTGAGGCAGGCGACGCCGCGGATCCTCTCCGCGGCCTCGAGGACGTCCGCGATGCCGGGCGCGTCAGTTCCCGGCGAGGAAGGCATCGAGCGCGTCCCGGGCTTGCGGCTCCTCCAGCGTCGGCGCATGGCCGGCGCCGGGGATCTCGACCGCCGTCATGTCGGGTCTCAGCGCGCGCATGCGCTCGAAACAGGAGGCGGGGAACATGTCGGAGTTCTCGCCGCGCAGCAGCAGCACCGGCACCCGGGCCAGGGAGCCGAACAGCGGCCACAGGTCGGGAATCCGGTAGGAACGCTGCCGCATCGGTTTCACGACGGCGGGATCCCAGTTGAAGCGCAGCAGCCCGTCCTGGCCCTCGACAAAGGTCTTCTCGGCGACCTTGAGCCAGTCCTCGTCGCTTTGGAGGCCGAGAGTGGGCAGGAACTCCCGCGTGAACGCGACGGCCTCGTCCCAGTCCTTCCGCGGGCGGTCGTCGGAAAGAACGCGGACCAGTCGCGCCAGAACCGCCTCGTCGAGTTCGGGGCCGACGTCGTTGACGACCGCGCCCGCGAGCGCCGTCGGCGCGGCCGCCCCCATGGCCATGGCCAGAAGGCCGCCGAGGGAGGTTCCGACGACGACCGCGCGGTGAACCTGAAGCGCCGCCGAGAGATCGTGGATGTCGCGCAGATAGGTTGCCGGGTTGTAGTTGCGCCAGTTCGGGTCGCGCCCGGAGCGGCCCCGCCCGCGGTAGTCCGGGCAGACCACGCGCCGTCCGTCCCGCGAGAACCGTTCGGCGAACGTCTCGAAATCCGAAGAGTTGCGCGTGAGCCCGCCCAGGCAGAGCAGGGCGGGGCGCGGATCGAGCGCGTCGCCGTAGTCGCGGACGTGAAGGCGAAGGCCGTCATGCGTGGAGACGCTGCGTTCGCGACAGGCCACGGCGTGCGCCCTCACAGACCGAGAAGCGCGGGAAGCTCGGAAAGCGTCGCGATCTCCGCCTGCGGCGGAGCCGGCAGACGCTCCGGAGGCTCCCCCGACCGGTTGACCCGGACGGCGAGAAACCCGAAGGCGGCGGCGCCGTGGGCGTCCCACGCGTTCGAGGACTGGAACGCCACCTGTTCGGCCGGGATGCGGAGGCGGTCGACCGCCAGCTGGTAGACCAGGGGGTGGGGCTTGAAGGTGTCCGCCGGCCGCACCGAGAGGATGTCGTCGAGCATCGCGTAGATGCCGGCGCTCTTGGCGGCGCTGACCAGCATCGGCATGTCGCCGTTGGAGAGAATGGCGACCTTCTTCCCGGCGGCCTTGAGGCGCGCGAGCGTGCCGGCGACCTCGGGAAACGGCTCGAGCTCCAGATAGAGTTCCATGAGCCGGGCGCGCAGCGCGGAGTCGGAAATCCCCACCGCGTCCATCGCGTAGTCGAGGGCGTTGCCGGTGATCTCCCAGAAACCCGCGGAGCGTCCCATGAGGCCGTGCAGCCAGGTGTAGCGGAGCTGGCGCTCCCGCCAGATCACCGACATCTCGTCGGCCCGTTCGCCGACCTCGCCCCGGAGGCGGGCGGCGGCCGAATGGACGTCGAACAGCGTGCCGTAGGCGTCGAACACGCAGGCCCTCGTCTCGCGAAATTCCGACATCCGGCGATCGCCTCCGGGATTCCGGGCCGAACGGCACCGCTGGCCAGCGTAGACGATCCCGCTCGCGATTGGAACGCGCCCGCCGCGGTCGACCAGGGCGATCCCACGCCCGGTCTGGTCGGCGTTTCGGGTTCCCGGCGAGGCCGGCTGGACCGGGCTCCGGCTTTTCGCCGCCGATTCGGCCAGCATGGCGGCATGGGCCACCGAGCGCACGCCAGACCCCTCTTCGGGAGCACGCCCGACGGCTTCCCGCTTGCCGAGGTGACGGTCCGTCTCGCGGAGCCGCACGAGCGCGTGCGGCGGGACGCGACGGTCGCGCGGCACCACCACCTCGGCTTCAAGCGCTTCGCCGGACGCGGGCTGCGCCACGTCGTCGAGTGGCGCGGGCAGCGGATCGCGCTCGCGGGGTGGCAGCCTTCGAGAGCGTGCACCGGGACCGCTGGATCGGCTGGTCGCCGCACCGGCGGCACCGTCGCCCGCACCTGATCGCGAACAACACCCGCCATGCCGACAATAGGGTTATGCCGCGTTTGCAGCCCGGGGCATTGAATCCCCGGGCTTTCCGCAACGGCACCGGAGAGACCGCCGGCGGGCATGCCTGCGGCATCACCTCGGCGCCGGCGGAGCGCGCCTCCCCGCAGGATCTCCTCGCCTGGAACCGCGGACACCGGGCGGTCGAGGCCACCCGCCACGTCCGGGACACGGTCTTCGGAGAGGACGCGTGCCTCGCGCGGACCGGCTTCGCGCCCGGGAACAACGCGACCGCCACCAACCTCGCGCTCGCGGTCATCCTCCACAGGACCGGCTCCGCCGGCATCGCCTCGGCGGCCCGGCGCTTCGCGCTCCGGCGCAGGGACGCCTTCGCCGCGATCCTGTCCTCCTGAACGCCGCGGCGCGCCGCCGCAACGCCGCCGGTCCGCCGGCAGCGGCCTCCCGCGCCTCCGGACCCGAATCCCGCCCCGAAAGAAGGCCGCGACCCCGCGAAACGGACCGTCGCGCGCCAGCCGCGACGCCCGGACGCGGCCCGGACCGACCGGAATCGGCCGCGATCGGGGAGCGTGGGACACCCTTGGGCCCGGAAGGGGAGGCGGCGTTGCGAGCTTGACGGCCAGCTTCGGCCAGAGCGGGGCCTATGCCGGCAACAGTCTTTCGATCTCGGACATCCGCAGGATCAGCATGAGCGGCTCGTTATCGGAGAACGGGCCGAAGCCGAACTTCGCGTAGAACGCCGCAGCCCGTTGGTCGATCGCCTGCACGACGATGGCGCGGGCGCCGACAACGCCAGCGGCGGCGAGGCAGCGCCCCGTCGCGTCGACAAGGAGGTCGGAGCCGAGGTGTCGGGCTCGGTAATTCTCGTCGACGGCGAGCTGTCCCAGAAGAATAACCGGGACCGGATCCGGCATGCCGCGACCGACCCGGGACGACACCCGGCGCCTGTCCACGGAACTGGCGGCGAGGCTGTAAAACCCGACCACTCGGTCGCCGTCGCAGACGACATATGTGCGCGTTCCGCCTGTGCGCGTTCCGCCCTTGGCTTCGTTCACCCGCGCCTTGCCCCGGAGCCAAGAATCGAGGGCGAGGATGCCGGAGGAGAACCGTGAGACGTCATGGTTGGAGGCGAGCGGCTCCGGCGATCCTAGCGGTCCCACCGGGGGCCGGCGCGCGTAACGCGCCTTGACGGCGGGGTCGATCTCCACCGGCGCGTCGAGCGCGGCGACGAAATCGTCCCAAGCCTCGTCGTCGAGGGCAATGATCGGGCGCTCGTTCAGGATCTCGATTGCCGCCGCCTCGCTCGAGCGGAGCACGAATTCAGTGCGGCTGACGCCCCGGATCGCCGCAGCGCGGTCGATGACGGCTAGGCGCTCGCTGGACGTGCGAAAGTTCACCTGAGGCATGCTGGTCTCCTTCGTCCGGAGCGTGCGGTGAGGTCGTTTTGGCGTATTGAGTATAGCGTGTGTACAGAACTGCGGGAAACCGTCGGCTGTAGCGGGGTTGCGAAACATGCGGTCTCGGTATCAGTCATTGCCGTCCGCGTGCTCGATCCCGACATTCATGGACACGGCGGCCGTCGCCGTTCAGGAATCACGACCCAGTCCGAGGCGCCGATCGAGTTTGTCGCGGACCGCGAGCGCGTCGCCGAGATCCTGCGCGATCAGCGCGGTCGGGACGTTGCCGGAGAGTCCCTCGATGACAATGCGGATCCGCCACACCTCGGTCTCGACATCGTGGGTCGGCACGACGCAGAGGTCCGGCTCGCCGGACAGGATCCGCGCGATCATGTCGGGGTTCCTCTCCGCGGTCGGCCGGACCCCGAAGCCGCCCGTCGGTGTCTTGCCCCCGGGTCCGACGGGCTGGTAGCATCGGGACATGGCCGGATTCACCGTCCACCCTCTCCATCCGGCGCTCGCCGCCGAGGTTCGGGGCCTCGATCTCGCGGAGCCTCTCGACGAGCGGACGCGCGACGCCCTCGCCGCGGCCTGGCTCGAGCATCCGGTGCTGGCGTTCCGCGGCCAGAACCTCACGGCCGAGGCCCAGCGCCGGTTCTGCAGGGCTTTCGGGCCTCTCGGGGGAAGGCTCCGCAAGGCCGAGGACCGTCCCGAGGGCGCCGGGGCCGAACACGTGATGCTGGTCACCAACGTGCGCGAGAACGGCGTGCCCGTCGGGTCGCTCCCCGACGGCGAGATGTTCTTCCACCACGACAAGTGCTACGCCCCCGAACCGGACCGGGGAACGATGCTCTACGCCATCGAGGTCACCGAGACCGGCGGCCACACGCTGTTCGCGGACATGTGCGGGGCGTGGGAGACGTTGCCGGAGGATCTGAAGGCGGCCGTCGAGGACCGGAGGGTTCTGCATGTCTACAAGTACCATCCGACCGAACGCGTGGATCTGTCGGAGGGCGTGGGGGATCACGACCACTGCTGGCAGCCGGCGGTTGTCGTCCACCCCGCGACCGGCAGGAGGGCGCTCTACGTCAACGAGCTGATGACGGCGCTGATCGAGGGGCACGGCGAAAGGGAGAGTCGGCGGATCCTGGACGCGGTCATGGATCACGTGAGGTCCGGGGATCTGGTCTACGACCATGCGTGGAAGCCCGGGGATCTGGTCATGTGGGACAACTGGTGCACCATGCATGCGCGAACCGACTTTCCGCCCGACCAGACGAGAATGCTGCGGAGATACACGATCCGGGGACAGGCGCTGGGCGCGTGACGCCGGGGCTGCGGTTGACTCGCGCCGGGGGGTTGCGGAGATTCTGCGGGACTCCCCCGGCGCGGATCCGCGACCCCGGCTCCGCCGTCGGCGGACGCGGCCGCGGAAGAGAGAGACAGGCGATGGCGGACGGGCAGGGGGTCGGCGCGAGCATTCCCCGCAAGGAGGACGACCGGTTCCTGCACGGGACGGGGCAGTACGTCGGGGATCTCAAGTTTCCCGGCATGTGGCACGCCGCCTTCTGCCGGAGCCAGGTCGCGCATGCCCGGATCGTCGAGGTCGTCCGCCCCGCCGGCGCCGCGGGCAGGGTGTTCGTCGCCGGCGATCTCGACGGCGTGACGCCGATGCGCTCGACGGCGGCGCTGCCGGGCTTCCAGGGCGCGGAGTTTCCGGTCCTGGCCGACGGCCGTGTCCGCCATGTCGGCGAGCAGATCGCGATGGCGCTGGCGCCGAGCCGCGCCGAGGCGGAGGATCTCGCCGAGGCCGTCGAGATCCGCTACGAGGAACTGCCGGCCGTCGTCACCACGGAGGACGCGCGCGACCCCGGCACGCCGCCGCTGCACGATCACTGGAGCGGCAACGTCGTGTGCGAGACGTTCTTCGAGAACGGCGACGTCGACGCCGCCAGGGCGGCCGCGGCCCATGCGGTGACCCGCCGTTTCGACATGGCGCGGCAGGCCCCCGTGCCGATGGAGGGGCGGGCGGTGTGCGCGCAGCACGACGCGCGCCTCGACGAGCTCGTGGTGTGGATGTCCAACCAGCTGCCGCATCCGATGCAGCGCGGACTCGCGCTCGCGCTCGGGATCGACATCCACCGCGTCCGGGTGATCTGCCCCGACGTGGGCGGGGGATTCGGGCTCAAGACCTATCTCGACGGCGAGACCGTCGCCGTGGCCTGGGCCGCGCGGCGTCTCGGACGCCCGGTCAAGTGGGTCCAGGACCGGTTCGAGCATCTGGTCACCGACGCCAACTGCCGCGAGCACGAGGTCGAGGTCACGATCCACGCGGACGCGCGCGGCAGGATTCTCGCGATGGAGGGCGAGTACGTCGTCGACGGGGGAGCCTACTCGCCCTGGCCGTGGCCGGTCGGCGTCGAGGCGGCGTCCGGCATCGCCAACCTCCAGGGGCCCTACGACGTGCCGGCGCTGCGCGGCCGGTCGGTGACGCTCTGCACCAACAAGCCGGCCTGCCAGCCCTACCGCGGCGTGGCGCGTCCGGGGGTGTGCTTTTCCGCCGAGCTCGCGCTCGACGCCGTCGCCCGCGCCGTCGGGCGGGAGCCCTGGGACGTGCGCCTCGAGAACCTGGTCCGGCCCGGGCAGATGCCCTACGACTCGGTCACCCGCAAGCATCTCGACAGCGGGGACTATCCCGAAGCCTTCCGGCGCTGCGTCGCGGCGCTCGACGTGGACGCCGTCCGCAGGCGCCAGAAGGCGGGCGAGCCCGACGGCAGGAGAATCGGCGTCGGTTTCGGGGTTTTCTACGAGCAGACGGCCTACGGCACCGGCCCGCAGGGATACGCGGCGTGGGAGATCGAGCTCGTGCCCGGGATGGAGATGGCGACCGTGAAGCTGACTCCGGACGGCGGCGCCTGGGTCTCGGTGGGGATCCATTCCCACGGACAGGGACTCGAGACGACCCTCGCCCAGGTCGTCAATTCGGTTCTCGGCGTCGATCCGGACAGGGTCGCCGTCCGCTACGGCGACACCGCGACCGCCTATGCCGGCACGGGAACCTACGCGTCGCGCAGCATGGTCGTCGCCGGCGGCGCGGTGGCGCAGACCTGCCGCGAGCTGGTTCCGCGCATCGCGCGCATCGGCGCGCACCTTCTCCAGTGCGGCGCGGACGAGGTCGCGGTCGGCGGCGGCGCGGTCACGGGGCCTTCCGGATCGGTGGGGTTCGGGGCGATCGCCGAGGCCTTCTACAACCATCCCGAGAACCTGCCCGACGACGTCGACCGCAACGGGCTCACCGCCACCACCGGATACAACGACAAGGTGCACGGCGGCGTTTTCGGGTTCGGCGCCCACGGCGCGGTCGTCGCCGTCGACGTCGAGCTCGGATCCGTCGAGATTCTCGACTACGCGATCGTCGGCGACTGCGGGACCATGGTGAACCCGGCCATCGTCAAGGGCCAGGTTCTCGGCGGCTACGCGCAGGGCATCGGCTCGGTGCTCTACGAGGAATCGGGTTTCGACGCCGACGGCCAGCCGCAGGCGGTGACGCTCGCCGACTACCACGTGCCGGCGGCGGCGATGGTGCCGGACTGCAAGTACGAGCACATGGAGACGCCGTCGCCGTACTCGACCTTCGGAATCAAGGGGGTCGGGGAATCGGGCGCGATCGGCCCGCTCGGCGCCGTCGGGAACGCGATCAACGACGCGCTCGCCGACCTCGGCGTGGAGGTCAACGAGACGCCGGTCACGCCGCGCCGCCTCAAGGCGGCGATCGCGCGGGCGAGGCGTCCGTGAAGCCCGCGCCGTTCGAGTTCGCGCGCGCGGACAGCCTCGACGAGGCCCTCCGCCTCCTCGGGGAGGACGGGGCGCACGCCTACGCCGGGGGCCAGTCCCTCGGTCCGATGCTGAATCTGCGGCTCGCCCGCCCGCGGCTGCTGGTCGATCTCTCGCGGATCCCCGAGCTCCGGGAGGTCGGGGAGGACCGCGACGGCCTGACGGTGGGCGCCTCCACGGTCCATGCCGATTTCGAGGACGGCGTGGTCCCGGACGTCGCCGGCGGACTTCTGCGCCGCGCCGCCTCCGGCATCGCGTACCGCGCGGTGCGCAACCGCGGAACCGTCGGCGGCAGCCTCGCCCATGCCGATCCGGCGGCCGACTGGCCGCCGGTGCTGATGGCGCTTGACGCCGGGATCCGCGTTCTCGGCAGCGGAGGGGAGCGTGTGGTCGAGGCCGGGGACTTCGTGACCGGACCCCTTTCGACCGCGCTCGAGCGGGGCGAGATCGTCCGTTCGGTCCGCGTCCCGCGCCTCGCCCCGGGCGCGGGGTGGGGCCATTGCAAGGTCTGCGTCAAGCCCGGGGACTTCGCGGAGTCCCTGGCGGTGGCCGTGGTCTCGGAGTCGTCCCGGCGCGTCGCGCTGGCCGGCCCGTCCGCGGCGCCGCTTCGCCTTCGCGGGGTCGAGGATCTTCTTGCGGAGGGCGACCCGCGGACGGACGCGTTCGCGGGCAGGGTGCGGGAGGCCGCGGCCCGGGAACTGCTCGAGGCGGGGTTCGCGGACGAGGACGACGGCTACGCCCTCGACATCCACGGCACGGCCGTCTCGCGCGCCGTCAGGGAGGCCTTCGAGCGATGACACGCACCGCGTTCTCCGTCAACGGCCGCAGGATCTCGGCGGACATCGAGCCCCGCCAGTCGCTCGCCGATTTCCTGCGCGAGGAGGAAAACCTGACCGGAACCCATGCCGCCTGCGAGCACGGGGTCTGCGGAGCCTGCACGCTGCTGGTCGACGGGCGGCCCGTGCGGTCCTGCATCACCCTGGCGGTCGCCGTCGACGGCTCCGAGGTCACGACGATCGAGGGCTACGGGGACGATCCGGTGATGGCGCGGCTGCGCGAGGCCTTCAAGAGGTGCCATGCCGTGCAGTGCGGCTACTGCACGCCCGGCATGCTGGCCACCTCCTACGACATCGTCAGGCGGATGCCCGGCGCCGGCCGCGACGACATCCGGCGCGAACTCTGCGGCAATCTCTGCCGCTGCACCGGCTACGTGCAGATCGTGGACGCGGTCGAGACGGCGATGGGGAGGGAGCCGGGCTGAGGCGGCCGCGCCGCCCCGCCGCGGAAAGAATGGTCGGAGCGACTGGATTCGAACCAGCGACCCCTTGACCCCCAGTCAAGTGCGCTACCAGACTGCGCCACGCTCCGACCGCGCGGGGCGCAGGATAGGGCTTCCGCGGTAGCGGTTCAAGTCTTGGCGTCCTTCAGGAGGTCGCGGATTCCCTCGAGTTCGGCGCGGAGATCCTCGAGCGCCGCGCGGGTTTCCCCGGAAAGGCCCTCGGCGGCGCCGGTTTCGGCGCCGAGCTCCGCGACCTCGGCCTTGGCGCCGGAGGCGCGCAGGCGCTTCTGCACGCCCTTGATGGTGTAGCCCTCGGTGTAGAGAAGCTCGCGGATGCCGCGCAGGAGATCGATGTCCTCCGGGCGGTAGTGCCGCCGCCCGCCGTCCCGCTTCAGCGGGCTCAGCTGGGGGAACTTGCTCTCCCAGAAACGCAGCACGTGCTGCGGCACGTCGAGTTCGGCCGCGACCTCGCCGATCGTCCGGAACGCCGTTCCGGACTTTCCGCCCGAAGCCCCCCGGGTCGGGTACCGCTCGGCCATGCCGCGCCGTCCGCCTCCTTCAGGAACGCGCGCCTTCGCGCCCGGAGCCCGGAACCAGGTCGAGCTCGGGCGGGAGCCGGTCGTTGACCGTCTTCTTCAGGGAACGCGAGGCCCGGAACGTGACGACATGCCGCTCGCTGACCGGCGCCTCGATTCCGGTCTTCGGATTCCGGCCGGTCCGGGCGCGCTTGTGGCGCAGCCTGAAGCTTCCGAACCGCGACAGCTTCACCTCGCCGCCGTCGACGAGCGCCTGCGAGATCTCCTCGATCAGCTGGTCCACGATGCGGGCCGAACCTCTGCGCGAGAGGCCGATGTTGCGGTGCACGAGGTCGGCGAGACGGGCACGGGTGACGGTGGGTGGCGCCATTGAAACACTCCCGGATTGCGGGTCTACCAGCGGATGACGCTGGCCCCCCAGGTGAAACCGCTGCCCATGGCCTCGAGGACGACCACGTCTCCTTCGGCGATGCGCTCGTCGTTCACGGCGTCCGCCAGCGCGAGCGGCACGGAGGCCGCCGAGGTGTTGCCGTGGCGGTCTACGGTCACGATGATCTTGTCGTCCGGCAGCCGCAGCTTCCGGGCGGTGGTCTCGATGATGCGGCTGTTGGCCTGGTGCGGGACCAGCCAGTCGATCTCGCTGCGGTCGAGGTCGGCGAGCTCCAGCACCTCGCCGACGACGCTCGCGAGGTTCTTCACCGCGTGCTTGAAGACCTCGCGCCCCTTCATGCGCACGTGCCCGACGGTGCCGGTCGAGGACGGTCCGCCGTCGGCGAACAGCAGGTCGTGCTGGCGGCCGTCGGAATGGATGCAGGTCGCCAGCACGCCCCGGTCGGCGGCCCCGCCGTTGCCCTCCCGTCCGCTCAGCACCAGGGCCCCGGCGCCGTCGCCGAACAGGACGCAGGTGGACCGGTCCTCCCAGTCGAGGAGGCGGGAGAACGTTTCGGCGCCGATCACCAGCACGTTGTCCGCCTGGCCGAGGCGGATGAAGTTGTCGGCGACGTTCACCGAGTAGATGAACCCCGAGCACACGGCCTGCACGTCGAAGGCCGCGCCCCTGGTCATGCCGAGCAGCGACTGGACCATGGTTGCCGTGGACGGGAACGTCCGGTCGGGCGTTGCCGTGGCGAGCACGATCAGGTCGATCTCGCCGGCCTCGAGATCCGCGGAGGCGAGGGCCTCCCGGGCCGCCGCGGTCGCGAGGTCGGACGTCTTCTCGCCGTCGTCGGCGACATGGCGCTGGCGGATTCCGGTCCGCTGGAAGATCCATTCGTCGGAGGTGTCGACGCGCTGCGCCAGATCGCGGTTGGTGAGCACGCGTTCCGGCAGGTAGGCGCCGCAGCCGGCGATGACGGAGCGGCGCATGGTCAGGACGCGGACGCCGCCGCGGCGGGGCCTGGCCGGCCGAACGATTCGATCCCCTCGGTGATCTTCTCGTTGAAGTTGTCGACGGCCATGTCGGCGACGACGCCGATGGCGTTCGCGAAGCCGAACCCGTCGGTGCCGCCATGGCTCTTGACCGCGATTCCCGCAAGCCCCAGGAAGACCGCGCCGTTGTAGCGCCGGGGGTCGATTCGCGCGCGCATCTTCCTGAGCCCGCGGCGGACCAGAACGTAGCCGAGGCGCGACACCACCGAGCTTCTGAAGGCGTCGCCGAGAAAGCGCGTGACCAGGTGCGAGGATCCCTCGATCGCCTTGAGCGCGATGTTGCCGGAAAACCCGTCGGAGATGACCACGTCGGTGGTTCCCGCCGCGATGTCGTTGCCCTCGACGAAGCCGTGGAAGTTGAGGGCGCTGGACATCTCGCGCAGCTGCGACGCGGCGTCGCGGATCTCGGCGTGGCCCTTCATGTCCTCGGAGCCGACGTTGAGAAGGCCGCAGGACGGGCTGACGGTGCCGAGGACCGTCCGGGCGAAGACGTCGCCCATGATCGAGAACTGCACGAGGTTGCGGGCGTCGCAGTCGAGATTGGCGCCGAGGTCCAGCATCACGGTCTCGCCCCGCATCGTCGGGAAGATGCCGGCGATCGCCGGGCGGTCGATGCCGGGCAGGGTGCGCAGCGTGAGCTTCGCCATCGCCATCAGCGCGCCCGTGTTGCCCGCCGACACGACGCCGGCGGCGCGGCCGTCGATCACCGCGTTGATCGCGAGCTGCATGCTGGAGCTGCGGCCCTTGCGCAGCGCCTCCGAGACCGTCATCTCGCTGTCGATGACGTCGGGGGCGTGGACGATCTCCGTTCTCTCCAGGAGCTTGCGGCGGCGCCGGAACAGCGGCCGGACCCGCTCCTGGTCGCCGAACATGAGGAAGCCGATGTCGGGGAAGCGCCGGCGCGCGAGTTCCGCGCCATGGACGACCATGCCCGGCGCGTTGTCGCCGCCCATGGCGTCCACGGCGATCGTGAGACGTTCGGAAGCCAAGGAATCCGCTCCGGTCCGGCGCGACCGGTCACACGTCCGCGGGGGCGGTCACTTCGCGCTTGTCGTAATAGCCGCAGGACGGGCAGACGTGATGCGGCCGCTTGGTCTCGCCGCATTCGGGACAGGGGCCGTAGGCGTTCGGCTTCAGGGCGTGGTGGGCCCGGCGCATGTTGCGCCTCGACTTGGAGACTTTCTTCTTGGGTACGGCCATGGGGGGACATCTCGAGAGTTGGCGGTTGCGACGAACCTGCCGGTCGGGACAGGGGCAGGACGGTCATACTACTGACTCCCCTTGAGCCTTTCCAGTGCCTTGAAAGGCCCGTCTCCGGCCGGTTCCGGAGGTTCCGCCGCTTCGGCGGCATGCAGGCCCGCGCCCGGCCCGAGAGCCGGCTCCCCGGCGCCCGGCGAGCGTGGATAGGGATCGAGAGCGAGGGACAGCTCCTCGGTGACCAGTTCGCCGATGTCGAGGCGGTTCGCGGGGAGCGGCTCGGCGGCGTCCCAGTCCGCGTGCCCGCCGGCGGCGCCGTCGTCGCGGGCGAAGGCGACGTACAGAGGCTCGTCGAGGTCCGCGGTCACCGGATCCAGGGTGACGACGCAGGACTGGACCACCCGGGCGCGGATCCGGCCGGTCGCCTTCAGCGTTCTGCCGGGCACGATCCAGGCCAGCCGGACGCTGGCGTCGAGCCGCTCGACCGCGGACAGGCCGAGCCGCGCCGCGACGGCCGCGCGCTCCGCGGACGTCGCCGACAGTTCCCAGCCGGCGCCTTCCGCCGGCAGTTCCGCGAGGGCGACGACATGGGAGAATTCCGGAACCGGCGGGGGGCTCACCGCGGCGTCTCCGCGAACGCGAAGGCGCCGCGGCGCAGATCCGCGGCGCCCACCTCCCCGAGGTGCCCGTCCTGGCGGCGGACGTAGCGCACCAGCGTCGCGAGCGCGTCGGCGGGGGGCGCGGGGCGGGTGCGGTAGAGATTGCGGGCGAGGGCGACGGAAAGAGCCTCGTCGGTTCCGCCGAGCGCCGCGTCGTAGGCGGCGAGGCGCCCGTAGAACGCCTCGACCATCGCCTTGACGCGCTTGCCGACCCCCATGTCGCCGGCCCCCATCTCGCGGAGGTTGGCGTCCATGTCGTCGAACATCACGTTGAACAGCCGCTGGCCCGTTCGCTCGTCCCCCTTGAGCCGGCGCAGCACGAGAAAGACGTGAAGCGCCAGCATCTCGAACCGGCCGTCCACGGTGTCGGGCACGCCCAGGTCGCGGTAGAAGGTCTCGTCGCGCGCCTGGCGCACGATGTTCCCGTAGATCTCGCGGGCGCGGTCGGGAGGCGGACGGCGGCGGAACATCGGCGAATCGTCCCGGAGCTCGGGGAATTGACAACGGGCGGAGGCCGGGCCAGTCTCTTCGGCGTCTCCGGGGCCGCGCGCCAGGATACCAGAGGAAGGCCCGTGAACCAAACCGTCCCGCCCGCGCGGGGGAGGATCCTGCGGACGCTTGTCGCCCTGCCGTTCCTGCTCGGGGCCTGCGAGACCGCCGTGAACGAGCACGGCTACGCGCCGCGGGCCAGCGCCGTGGAGCGGATCGAGCTCGGGGCCGCGACCCGGGACCAGGTGCGCCAGGCGCTCGGGACGCCGGCGGCGACCGGGGTCTTCGACCGGGATTCCTGGTACTACGCGGGTTCGTCCTTCGAGAAGCACATGTTCTTCGACCCGAAGCTCGTCGGGCGCACGGTGGTGGCGTTCCGCTTCGGGCCCGACGGCGTCGTCCGCGCGGTCGAGTTCCTCGACGAGGGGGACGGGCGCGAGATCGAGCCGGTCGCGCGCGAGACCCCGACCCAGGGGCAGGCGCCCGGCGTGGTCCAGCAGCTTCTGGGCAACATCGGACGGTTCTCGGGAAGCCCGGGCGGCGAGCCCTGAGTCCCCGCCCGGGCGCTACGCGCCGCCGACCACGGCGAGCAGCAGCAGCGCCACGATGTTGATGATCTTGATCATCGGGTTGACGGCGGGACCGGCGGTGTCCTTGTAGGGGTCGCCGACGGTGTCGCCGGTCACCGACGCCGCGTGGGCTTCGGAGCCCTTGCCGCCGTGGTTGCCGTCCTCGATGAACTTCTTGGCGTTGTCCCACGCGCCGCCGCCGGACGTCATCGAGATGGCCACGAACAGGCCGGTGACGATGGTTCCGAGCATCAGCGCGCCGAGCGTCGTCAGCGCGGCCGCGGCGCCTCCGATCAGGTGGACGACGACGTAGACGGCGACCGGGGCGAGCACCGGCAGAAGCGAGGGCACGATCATCTCGCGGATGGCGGCCTTGGTGAGCATGTCCACGGCGCGGCCGTATTCGGGTCTTGCCTCGCCTTCCATGATGCCCTTGATCTCGCGGAACTGGCGCCGCACCTCGACGACCACGGCGGCCGCGGAGCGGCCGACCGCCATCATGCTCAGCGAGCCGAACAGGTACGGAAGCAGGCCGCCGAGGAAAAGGCCGACGACGACGTAGGGATCCTGGAGCTGGAACCGCACCTCCGACGCGACCTCGGGCAGGCGGATCCGGATCTCCTCGGTGTAGGCGGCGAACAGCACCAGCGCCGCCAGCCCGGCGGAGCCGATGGCGTAGCCCTTGGTGACGGCCTTGGTGGTGTTCCCGACCGCGTCCAGGGCGTCGGTGTGGTTCCGGACCTCCTCGGGCAGTTCCGCCATCTCCGCGATGCCGCCGGCGTTGTCGGTCACGGGCCCGTAGGCGTCGAGCGCGACCACCATGCCGGCGAGCGCGAGCATGGTCGTCGCCGCGATGGCGAGTCCGTAGAGCCCGGCGGCGAAGTACGCCACGAGAATGCCGGCGGCGATGACGACGACCGGAAGCGCCGTCGCCTCCATCGAGACCGCGAGACCCTGGATCACGTTGGTGGCGTGGCCGGTCTCGGAGGCCTTGGCGACGCTCCTGACCGGGCGGTACTGGGTGCCGGTGTAGTATTCGGTGATCCAGACGATCAGCCCGGTGACGGCCAGCCCGACGAGCCCGCAGTAGAGAAGATCGACCGACGCGACGCTTCCGCCCTCCATCGCGATCCGGACGTCGAAGCCGCCGAACAGCCAGTGGACGGCGGCCGCGATCAGCACGGCGGAGATGACGGCGGAGGCGACGAACCCCTTGTAGAGCGCCGCCATGATGCCGTTGCCGCGGCCGAGGCGGACGAAGAAGGTTCCGATGACGGAGCCGACGATGCAGACCCCGCCGATCACGAGCGGCAGCGCCAGCATCGTTTCCCGGGTCTCGCCCGCGAAGAGCACCGCGCCGACGAGCATGGTGGCGACCACGGTGACGGCGTAGGTCTCGAACAGGTCCGCGGCCATTCCGGCGCAGTCGCCCACGTTGTCGCCCACGTTGTCGGCGATGACCGCGGCGTTGCGGGGATCGTCTTCCGGGATCCCGGCCTCGATCTTGCCGACCACGTCGGCGCCGACATCCGCGCCCTTGGTGAAGATGCCGCCGCCGAGGCGGGCGAAGATGGAGATCAGCGACGCGCCGAACCCGAGGGCGACGAGCCCCTCGAGGATGTGCCAGAGCCCGGACGAGGACCGCGGGTCGAAGACCTCGCGGAGGACGAGGTAGTAGACGCTGACGCCGAGAAGCCCGAGCCCGACCACCAGCATGCCGGTGACGGCGCCGGACTTGAAGGCGATCGCGAGCGCCGGCCGGAGGCCTCCGGAGCGGGCCGCGTCCGCCGTGCGGACGTTGGCGCGGACGGAGATGTTCATCCCGATGTAGCCCGCGGCGCCGGAAAGGATCGCGCCGACGAAGAAGCCGATCGCGGAGTACAGCCCGAGGAGCAGTCCGAGAACGACGCCGACCGCGATGCCGACGGCGCCGATCGTCGCGTACTGGCGATTGAGATAGGCGGCGGCGCCCTCCTGGACGGCTCCGGCGATCTCCCGCATCCGGTCGTTGCCGGCCGGGGCGGAGAGAACGGCCCGGCTCGCGTAGAGGCCGTAGAGAACGGCGACGATGCCGCAGGCAATGACGATCCAGTATGCGGTGACCATTGTCGAACCCTCGGGAATGGCTGGAATCCGGCATGGAGCGGGCGGGGACGCGCCGCGGCCGGCGGAGACCGGCACCATGGCAGAAACCGGCGCTCGGAGCAAGACGGCTTCCGGCGGCCGGCAGGGCGATCCCACGCCGCGGCCCGGAACCCGTTCGATCGCCCGGATGACAGGATCGGGGCCGGATCCGGCCGGTCGGGGACGCCCGCGGAACCCGCAGACCGTGGCGACGGCCTGGACGGGAGCGCCCCGGCCCGCCGGGAGCGGAGGTCCGGCCAGCGTGGGATAGTCCTGCGGCGGCCGGGAAGACCCCGGAACCTCCGGGGTTACACGCGGAACCAGGATTGCTAGAGTCCGGCTCCCATGGCGGACACGGCCCCGTGCCGTCGTGGCCGCGGGACGACCGCATCGATTCCGAAAGGGAGAACGGGAATGCATTCGAGATTCGTGAAACTGGCCGTGGCTGGCGCCGCGGCACTGGCCGTGTCGGCGTCTTTCCTTTCCGCGCAGGCGGCGGAGGAGCTCAAGGTCTCCACGGCGCTGGGCGAGAAGCACGACCAGAGCCAGACCTTCTTCAAGACGTTCCTGGACGTCATGAAGAAGGACGAGAGCCTGGTCCGTCTCAAGTACATCGGCGGGCCCGAGGTCACGCCCAACAGGAAGCAGGGTCCGGCCATGAAGCGCGGCCTGATCGACATCATCATGTCGCCGACGACCTACTACTCCAACATCGTGCCGGAGGCGCGGCTCACGGGGATCTCCAACGTCCCGCCGCAGGAATGGCGCCGCAACGGCGGCTACGACCTCATGTCCAAGGTGTGGGCCGAGAAGCTCAACGCCGTCATTCTGGGATGGAGCAACTTCTACGGCTTCAACCAGTTCTACGTCTGGCTTCGGGACAAGCCGAAGCTCAGCAAGACGACCGGCCTCGACCTCAAGGGCATGAAGGTGCGGACGACGCCGCTCTACACGCCGTTCTTCAAGGCGATGGGCGCCACCACCAAGAACATCTCGCCGGCCGAGGTCTACACCGCGCTCGAGCGCGGCGTGGTCGACGGGCTGGCCTGGCCGGAGGGCGGCGTGGCCTTCCGCGGCTGGCAGCGCTTCATCAAGTACCGCGTCGGACCCGGCTTCTTCCGGTCGACGACGATGGTGACCATGAACAAGGACCGGTTCGACAAGCTGCCCGCGGCCGCGAGGGACCAGCTGCGCGCCGCCGGGCTGGAGCACGAGAACACTTCCGGCGCCGTCCTGCAGAAACTGGCGCAGATCGACAACGCCAAGATCTTCGAGGAGGGCGTGCAGGACCACACCCTGCCCGGAGAGTACGGCGAGGCGTTCCGGACGACGATCATCAACGCCAACTGGGCGGACGCCGCGTCCCGGAAGTACAGCGTGGACTTCGAGCTGCTGAAATCCAAGATGGTCAGGCCGGGCAGCTGACCCCCGCCGCCCGACCGCGACGGCGAGCGCCGCCTTCGGGCGGCGCTCTTTCCCCGTCCCCGGCCGGCGACGCGGTCCCGCGGCGTCCGCACGGCGGTTTCGACCCCCGAAGCGGGATCGCGCGGCCGGGGACCGGAAGCCGGCAGGCCGGGGTCGCCCTCCACCTCCGGGGGAGAGGCCGGCGAGGCTTCCCGGTTCCGTCGCCCCGCCGCCGCGTTCGGATCCGGCCGTCGCGGCCTCGCCGGTTCCGCGTGGCGCCGCCGCCCCGCCTCCCGGCGGGTTCCCTCTCGTCCGCTCCCCGTCCTACATCAGGCTCGGCAGCCACAGCGCGAGCCCGGGCCAGGCCACCAGGATCAGGATGAGGATGGTGTCGCAGACAAGGAACGGGAACGCGGCCTTGGCGACCTCGACCAGGCTCGTTCCCTTGGGCGCGACTCCCAGCATGACGTAGAGCAGAAGCCCGAACGGGGGCGTGGTTCCCGCCATCTCGATCGTGATCAGGACGAACAGCCCGTACCAGATCAGGTCGAACCCGAGCGCGTGGGCGAGCGGGAAGAAGATCGGCACGGTGATCAGCATCATCGAGGTGGCGTCCATGAACATGCCGAGAAGGATCAGGACGCAGAACATCAGGAGCAGGACCGCGAGCCGGTGGAGTTCGTAGCCCGTCACCCATTCGATGAGGCCCGGCTCGCGCCGGAATAGGAGAGCATCTGGCTGAACACGGTGGAGTTCATGATGATGAAGAACACCATCGCGGCCACCCGCACCGTGGCCTCGACCGAGACCGACACGGATCGGGTGCTGAGCGCGCGGAAGGCGACCGCCAGCACGAGCACGCCGAGCACGCCGCAGGCCGCGGCCTCGGTCGGGGTGGCGATGCCGAAGATGATGAAGCCGACCACCATGAAGACGACCAGCCCCATCGGGAGGATGTTGGTGACGACCAGCCGGAGCCGCGTGCCGAGCGTCATGGGATCGACGTCGTAGGCCGGCGCCGAGCCGGGGTTGCGGACGATCTGGAGCGTGATCATCGCCGCGTAGAGCCCGGCGAGCACGAAGCCCGGAAGGAAGCCGGCCACCAGCAGGCGCCCGACGTCGATCTCGGCGATGGCGGCGAGCAGCACCCCGAGCGCCGAGGGCGGGATGATCATGGCAAGGCCGCCGGTGCCGAGGATCGGACCCATGGACATCTTCTTGCTGTAGCCGCGGCGCTCCATCTCCGGGACCAGAAGCGAGCCGAGCATGGCGGTGTTGGCCATGGACGAGCCGGTGAGGGTGGAGAAGATCGCCCCGCCGGCGACGGTCAGGTAGCAGAGCCGGCCGGGCAGGCGGCCGAAGATCGCGTCGAGGCCGTCGAAGACCTTGATGGCGAGGCCGGTGTGGAAGAACAGCGATCCCATCAGGATGAACATCGGCACCGGCCCCAGCACGAAGCGCGAGATCAGCTGGGTCGAGTTGTCGACGACCTGGATGAGGCCGCTCGAGCCGGCGAACACCAGCACGGCGACGAAGTTGGTGGCGATGAAGGAGAACGCCACCGGCACGCCGAGCGCCATGAAGCCGATGACCATGCCGAGGAGCAGGGCGAACGCCCAGTACCACTCCACGGCTACATTCCCTCCCGTACGTCGGTCCGGCTGCCGTACATGTCGTCGGCGCCGACGAGGAATCTCAGGAACTCGACGGCGAGCAGGAAGAACGCGAGCGGCATCGGGGCGTAGAGCCACCAGTTCATGAGCTCGATTCCGCGCTCGTCGATCTGCTGCGTCTCGATCGCCTCCGCCAGAAGCAGGACCGAGTAGTAGCAGAACCCGCCGGAGCCGACGATGGCGATCAGGTAGGCGAGCCGGGCCGCGGCCTTCCGGAGGACGGGCGGGAACAGCCGGGTGAGCGCGTCGATGAACACGTGGCCCTTGAGACGCGCCAGCCACGGGGCCCCGAGCATGGTGAACCACAGCATGCCGTACTCGACGAGGCCGATGGTTCCCTCCCACGGGGAGACGCCGATCAGGGTCGCCGCGACCTCGAGCACGATCAGGACGAAGATCGCGACGACGACCACCCCGGCCAGGATCTTGAGGATCTCCAGCAGCTGGACGTGAAGTCTCGAGATCAGCGCCATGCGGTGCTCCGCCTCGTTGCCGCGGTCCGAAGCCGTCTTGCGGCGCGAACTCTAGCGGGGCGGCGGAACGCTGACAAACGGGAGCCGGCGGGCGGCGAGGCGGGAAAGGCCGCGGGCCCCGCGCCGTCCGCCCCGCCGGGCGCGCCCCGGGGGGTCCGCGGAACCGTCAGGAGGCGTCGAGGCGGATCGGCCCGGCGGCGCGCTGGTCGACGAACTGCCTGACGTAGGGGTCCGGGCTGTCGTCGAGACCGGCGGGGCCGCCGGTCCAGACCACGCGCCCCCGGTGCAGCATGGCCACCCGGTCGGCCAGCGCCCGGGCGCTCCGCATGTTGCTGGTGACGATGACGGCGCTCGCCCCGAGCCTGTCCACGGTGGCGCGGACCAGATCGCCGATCACGCGCGCGGCGACCGGATCGAGACCGGCCGTGGGCTCGTCGAGGAGCAGGATGTCCGGGGCGCTCGCGAGCGCCCTGGCGAGGCCGACCCGTTTCTGCATGCCTCCGGAGAGCTCGGAGGGGAGCAGCGCCGCCTCCCCGGATCCGAGTCCCACCTCCTCCAGATGCGCGGTCGCGGCCCGCCGGGCCTCTTTCCGGGACCGGCGTCCCGGCAGCCCGAAGGCCACGTTCTCCCACACCGGCATGCTGTCGAACAGGGCGGCGCGCTGGAACAGCATGCCGATGCGGGCCGTGCCGGGGCTGCCCGGGGGTCCGGGGGCGGCGCCGTCGCGGCCCGCGACCAGGATCCTGCCGCCGTCGGGCGCGACCAGCCCGATGGCGGACTTGAGCAGCACCGTCTTGCCCGCCGAGGACGGCCCGATCAGGACCAGGGATTCGCCGTCGTGCAGATCGAGATCGACGCGGTCGAGGACGCGGCCGGCGCCGAACGTCCTGGTGACCCCCGCCATCCGGAGCCGAACCCTGCCGTCCTCGCCCATCGCGGTCCCGCCCGTCTGCGCGGCCGGCGCCGGAAAGCCCCTTCCCGGCCGCGCGGCGGCGCCGGGACGATAGCAGAAGCCGGCCGGCCGCTCATCCGGCGGCGGACGTGCGCCGGGCGCGGTTTCTGCTATCCTGCCCGCCGCGCAACAGGAGGAGGCCCCTGCAGCCATGTTCGCGGACCGCGTCGAGGCGAAATGGATCAAGGCGTTCTCCTCGGTTTTCGAGCTGTGCGGACTCGCCCCCGGAGACAGCGCCGCCATCCTTTCCGAGACCCAGTCGCGCGCGCTCAACGTGCATCTCGCCGAACTCGCGCTGCTGGGGCTCGGGGTCCGGGCGTTCCACGTCCGACTGGTGTCGCCGCCGCAGACGGCGCCGGTCCCCGTGCGCTCGACCGGCGCGTCGTCCGCGGTCGCGGGGCTGGCCCCGGCGGTGGCGGCGCTGCGCGAATCGACGATCGTCGTCGACTGCACCGTCGAGGGGCTGCTCCACGCGCCCGAGCTGCCGGACATCCTCGGCGGCGGCGCGCGCCTGCTCATGGTCTCGAACGAGCATCCCGACGTGCTCGAGCGCCTGGCGCCCGACCCGGCCCTCGAGCCCAAGGTCAGGGCGGGGGTCCGCAGGCTTTCCGGCGCCGGGCGCATGGCCGTGCGTTCGGCGGCGGGCACCGACCTCTCCGTCGACCTCCGCGAGACCCGGGGGGCCGGAGTCTGGGGCTGGTGCGCCCGGCCGGGGCAGGTCGCGCACTGGCCCGGGGGGCTGGTGCTGTGCTTTCCGGGACCGGGCACGGTGAACGGCACCCTCGTGCTGGACGCGGGCGACGTCAACCTGACCTTCAAGCGCTATCTCGAGAGCCGCGTGGTCCTGACCGTCGAGGACGACCATGTCACGGACATCGCCGGCGACGGCTTCGACGCCGAGATCTTCCGCAGCTACATCGCGGCGTGGGGCGACCGCGAGGCCTACGCCGTCTCGCACGTGGGCTGGGGGATGAATCCCGCCGCGCGCTGGGAGGCCCTCACCATGTACGACCGGCGCGACGTCAACGGCACCGAGCTGCGCGCCTTCGCCGGCAACTTCCTGTACTCGACCGGCGCCAACGAGGCCGCGGGGCGCTACACCGAGGGGCATTTCGACCTGCCGCTGCGCAACTGCACGATCGATCTCGACGGCGAGACGGTGGTCTCGGAAGGGGCGCTTCTCGGGGAGCTCGCGTGACCGCGGTCCCCGACTGCGTCGTGCGCGGCGCCGGCGACGTCGTGCTGTTCCTCCACGGCGTCGGCGGCGGGGCGGCGAGCTGGGGGCCCCAGCTCGAGCGGTTTTCCCGCGGCCGCTGCGCCGCGGCATGGGACATGCCGGGCTACGGCGCCAGCCCGCTCGAGGGCGGGATGTCGTTCCCGGCGCTCGCCGACGCCCTTTGCGCGCTGCTCGACGCGAGGGGCTGGGACCGCGTCCACCTCGTCGGCCATTCCATGGGCGGCATGGTGGCCCAGGAATTCGCCGTCGGGCGCCAGGACCGCCTGCTCTCGCTGACCCTCTCGGCGACCAGCCCCGCCTTCGGCTCCCCGGACGGGGACTTCCAGCGGCGGTTCGTCAGGGACCGCCTCGCGCCGCTCGACGGCGGCGCCACCATGGCCGACCTCGCGGACGAGCTGGTCGGGGAGATGATGGGCGGGGACGCCGACCCCGAGGGGCGGGAGCTCGCGCGGCGATGCATGGCGGAGGTGCCGGAGGCGGCCTACCGCGCGGCGGTGCGGTGCATCACGGGCTTCGACCGCCGGGAGAACCTGGCCCGGATCCGGGTGCCCGCGCTCGCGGTCGCCGGGGAGGAGGACGCCAACGCGCCGGCGGCGATGATGGAGAGAATGGCGTCGCGCGTGCCGGGATGCCGCTACGTCTGCCTGTCCGGCCTCGGGCATCTCGCCAATCTCGAGAACCCCGCCGCGTTCGACGGCGCGCTCGAGGAGTTTCTTGCAACCGTCTGACAAGAGGTCGGGAATGCCCAGAAAGCCTGGAACCTCCGCGAAACCCCCGAAACCGCGACCGGCGGACCGCGGGAAAGGGCCGCCCCGCGCCGGCGCGCAGCGCCGGCGGTGGGCCCGCCTGCGCGGCGACCCCGACGCGATCGCGGACGTCGTCCGCGCGCTGGGGCGGGAGAATTTCGCCCCGCGCGCGGCCCGCCACGACGAGGAGGCGTCGTTTCCGTTCGAGAACTACGACGACATGCGCGAGGCCGGGCTGCTGGCGATGACGGTGCCGGCCCGCCACGGCGGTCTCGGCATCGCCTATGCCGACTACGCGCTGCTGGCGGCCGAGATGGGGCGCTGGTGCGGCTCGACGGCGCTGACCTTCAACATGCATGCCTGCACGCCGCTGTGGACCGGGCACATCGCCGACGATCTCGAGATGGCGGCCGCCGACCGCCGGCGGCACGAGCGCAACCGGGCGCTCCACTTCTCGCGCATCGTCGACGAGGGGGCGGTCTTCGCGCAGCCGTTCTCCGAAGGCTCCGCGGCGGCGGCCGGAAAGGCGCCGTTCGGCACGCTCGCCTCCAGGGTCGACGGCGGCTGGCTCCTGAACGGCCGCAAGATCTTCGCCTCGCTGTCGGGAGCCGCGGCCTACTACGGCGTGCTGTGCACCGAGGACAAGCCCGACCGCTCGGTCCGGGACACCCTGTTCGTGGCGGTTCCCGCGGACGCCGAGGGCGTCGGGATCGTCGGCCCCTGGGATCCCGTGGGCATGCGCGCGACGGTCTCGCGCACGCTGCTCATGGAGGACGTCTTCGTCCCGGACGAGCAGATGCTGCTGCCCCGGGGGGTCTACCACCAGGCGGCGCGCAGGTGGCCGCACATGTTCCTCACCCTGTGCCCGACCTACATGGGGATCGCGCAGGCGGCCTACGACTTCACGGTCGCCTATCTCCGCGGCGAGATCGAGGGGATCGCGGTCAAGCGCCGCATGTACCCGACCAAGCAGATCGCGGTCGCGGAGATGTGGATCAGGCTCCAGCAGGCCTGGGCGATCCTGCGCCAGGTGCTGTCCGAGGCGCGCGTGGACCCGCCCAAGGCGGACCGGCTCCGCGCCTACGCCGCGCAGTACTCCGTGATGGAGACCGCCAACGACATGTGCCGTCTGGCGATCCGGACCTGCGGCGGACAGGCGATGCTGAAGTCGCTGCCGCTCGAGCGCCTCTACCGCGATTCTCGCCTCGGCTCGCTCATGCTGCCGTGGACCGCCGAGCTCTGCCTCGACAGGCTCGGGCGGGAGACCCTCTACGAGCCCGGCGAAACGGACGACCAGGCATGAACGTCTCGCTCTGGATCGAGCGCTGGGCGGACTTCCAGCCGGACAGGAGCGCGATCCGTTTCGAGGGCGAGGACATCTCCTACGCGGGGTTCGCCGAGCGCGTGCGCGGGACGGCGGGGGCGCTGCGCGGGGGCCTGGGCGTCGGCCGCGGCGACCGGGTGGCGTTTCTCGGCTTCAATTCGCCGGACCTGCTGGCGCTGCTGTTCGCCTGCGCGCGCCTGGGCGCGATGCTGGTGCCGCTCAACTGGCGTCTCGCGCCGCCGGAACTGCGCTACATTCTCGAGCACTGCGGCGCGAAGGCGCTGCTCTGCGAGGCCGGGTTCCTCGACGGCGCCGACGGGTTCGTTCCCGGGGGCTGCCGTCTCGTGGCCGGCGGGGACGGCCTCGCGGCGCTGGCGGCGGGGGCGCCCGACGACGCGGGCGACCCGGCGGCGGGGCCGGCCGACCCGCTGCTGATCGTCTACACCTCCGGAACCACCGGCCGGCCGAAAGGGGCCGTCCTCGACCAGAACGCGCTGCTGTTCAACGCCGTGAACTCGAAGGCGATGCACGACATGACGAGCGGGGACGTGATCCTCACCAACCTGCCGATGTTCCATGTCGGGGGCCTCAACATCCAGACCACGCCGGCGCTGCATGCGGGCGCGACGGTGGTCCTGCATCCCCGCTTCGACGCGGACGCGACCGTGCGGGCGATCACGGAAGACAGGCCGACCCTGACGATCCTGGTGCCCGCGCTGATGGCCGCGCTGGTCCGCCACCCGCGGTGGGAGGAACTCGATCTCTCCTCGCTGCGCGCGATCAACACCGGCTCGACGACGGTCCCGCTTTCGCTGCTCGACGCCTTTCTCGACCGGGGCGTGCCGGTGATCCAGGTCTACGGCACCACCGAGACGGGGCCCGTCGCCATCCACCAGCGCATCCCCGACGCGTGGTCGGGCAGGGGGTCGACCGGCCGGCCGGCCCTCCACTGCGAGGCCAGGATCGTCGGCGGGGACGGGGGGACGCTGGGCCCCGGCGAAAAGGGCGAGATCGCCGTGCGCGGACCCAACGTCATGACCGGATACTGGAACGATCCGGAGGCGACGGCCGAGGCTCTCCGGGAGGGCTGGTTCCGCACCGGGGACGTCGGCCACGTCGACGCCGAGGGCCGCTACCACGTGGACGACCGCCTGAAGGACGTCATCATCTCGGGCTCGGAGAACATCTACCCGGCCGAGCTCGAGAGAGTGCTCGACGAGTGCCGCGACATCGCCGAGGCGGCGGTCGTCGGGCGCCCCGACGGCAGGTGGGGCGAGGTTCCCGTGGCGGTCGTCGTGCCCGCGCCCGGCGCGGCGCTGGAACGCGGGGCGGTGCTGGCGCTGTTCGAGGGCAGGCTCGCGAGGTTCAAGCATCCGCGCGACGTCGTGCTCGCCGAAAGCCTCCCCAGGAACGCCATGGGGAAGATCCTGAAGTTCGAACTCCGCCGGACGCTGGCCGGCACGGCGCCCGCCGCCGGTTCATGAGGCCCTCCGCCGCCGGGCGCGGCGCGGTCGGCACGCTGCTGTCGATCGTGTTCCTCGACATGCTGGCCTTCGGGGTCATCATCCCGTTCATCCCGTTCTGGGGGGAGCGCTTCGGCGCCGGTCCGGCGGCGATCGCGGTCCTGTTCGCGACGTTCTCGTTCTTCAGCGTGCTGTCCTCCTTCCCCTGGGGGGTCGTCAGCGACCGCTGGGGGCGCAGGCCGGTTCTCTGCGTCGGCGTCGCCGGCACCGCGCTGTCCTTTCTCTGGATCAGCCAGGCCGACGCGCTGTGGGAGCTGTTCGCGGCGCGGGCGCTCGGAGGCCTGATGGGCGGCACCCTGACGGCCGCCCAGGCCTACATCGCCGACGTGACGCCGGAGGAGGACCGCGCCGGGCGCATGGGGCTGATGGGGGCGGCGGTCGGCGCCGGCTTCGTCCTCGGCCCGGCGGTCGGCTACGCGCTCACCCTGGCCGGCGACGGAGAAACGGATTTCCGCACCGCCTTCCTGGTCGCCGCCGGCTTCGGGGCCGTCGGGCTCGCCGTGGCGCTGGCGCTGCTCTGCGAGCCGGAGCGCCGGAGCGCGGCCGCCAGAAGCTACGGCGAGCGCGTCCGCCAGTTCGGAATCGCGACGGCTTCCCCCTACGTGCTGTGCCCGCTGGCGTTCCTGACCGTTCTCGCGTTCTGCATGGGCGGACTGGAGAGCACGTTCGCCATGTGGACCGCGCGCGAGCTGGCATGGGGCGTCAGGGAGAACGCCCTGTTCTTCTTCTTCGTCGGAGCCGTTCTGGTGGCCGTCCAGGGGGGGCTGGTGCGGCCGCTGGCGCGGAGGCTGGGCGAGGGGCCGCTGGCCGCCGCGGGATCCCTGCTGATGGCGGCGGGCTTCGCCATGGTGCTGGTCGTCGACTCCGCGCCCCCGGCCTTTCTCGGGGGTCTCCTGATCGCCGCCGGCCTGGGCCTCGGGCAGCCCTCCCTCTCGGCGCTGGTCTCCCGCAACGCGCCGCCCGGGCAGCAGGGGGCCGTGCTCGGCGCCGCGCAGTCGGCGCAGGCGCTGTGCCGCATTCTCGGGCCGGCGGCCGCCGGTCTCGCGTTTTCCGCGCTCGGCCGCGACGCCCCCTACGTGGGCGGGGCGGTCCTCCTGCTCGCGGCGTTCGCGGCGGCCCTGCGCGCGATGCCGCTGCTGCGCGGACGGGCGGAATGACGGCCCCGGTCGCGACGGGTCACCCGGGATAGATCGCCCGCGATTCGAGCTGCGTCCATGCCGCCGGCGCCCCCGCCCGGGCGATGCGTCCGTCCCTCGGGAGATCCTCGTCCCAGAGGGCGGCAACGAAACGCATCCCGTTGAACGCGGAGGAATCCTCGGAAGCGAGCCAGACCACGGGCCGGTCCATGACGTCGGGCTGGATCAGGGCCGAGCGCGCGAACGGCGCGGCGGCCGGAATCATGCGGGTGTCCACCGGGCCTCCCGGCAGGAGAACGTTGGCGGTGACGCCGCTGCCCTCGAGATCGTGCGCCATGACGCGGGTGTGCGCCTCGAGCGCGGCCTTGGACGGGCCGTAGGCCCCGGCACCCGGGCGGTACATGGTGTTGAGGCTGGTGGTGACGTTGACGATGCGGCCCCAGCCCCTCTCGAGCATGACCGGCGCGCAGAGCCTGGCCATCAGCTGCGGCCCGAAGACGTTGACGCGCAGCATCGCGTTCCAGAGATCGTCGTCGAGCTCCCAGAAGCGGCTGTGCCCGACCATGAAGCCGGCGATCCGCGACGGACCGATCGCCGCGTCGTTGACCAGCACGTCGAGAGAACCGAAGGCCGCGACCGTTTCCTCCACCGCCCGCCGGGCGGCGGCGGCCTCGGTGACGTCGCAGGTCACCGGCCTGACGGATCCCTGGCCGCCGGCCCTCTCGGCCTCGGCGGCGGCCTCCCCGAGAACGTCCCCGTCGACGTCGATCATGGCGACCCTGGCGCCGGCCGCGGCGAGGGCGGCCGACATGCGCCGGCCCATGCCGCGTCCGGCGCCCGTCACCAGCACCGTCTTTCCCTCAAGAACGCGCATGCTTCCCTCCCGGTCCCGGGTCCGCCGGCTGTCGCGGATCCCCGCGCTCCGGCCCCTCCGTCATCGCCGGGTCCGCGTCCGGATCCCCGAAATCGGCGATCATCGACGCCAGTCTCCCGCGGCAGCTGTCGGGTATGGGCGCGGACTTTCTCGTCTCCGGGTCGAAGAACACCTCCACGGTGTCCTGGGTGGCGCGGAGGCCCCCGGTGTCGGCGTCGCACATGCGCAGGTGGTGGCGCACCGACCTGTTGCCGACGCGGGTGAAGCCGCCGCGGATCGCGAGCAGGTCCCCCGCCTTCATCTCGCGGACGTAGTCGATCCTGATCTGCGCCACCACCAGGGCGCGGCCGCTTTCGCGAAGCGCCTTCTGGCCGACCCCCGCGACGGTCCAGAGATGGAAGCCGGCGTCGTCGAAGTGGTGGGCGTACCAGCGCACGTTCATGTGGCCGAAATGGTCGCAGTGCCAGGGAAAGACCACGGAGCGGCCGAGCTCGAAGACGTTCCTCAACGGACGCGCTCCCTCCGCTCCGCGCCGGCGCCGCCGAGCCGCGCGCGCGCGAATTCCGGATAGGTCTCGGCGACCTCCCCGGCCACGCGGTCCCGGATCAGCGCGAGCCAGGCCGGATCCGGGGGCGGCACGGTTCCGGGCGCGTCCGGGCAGGCGAACCCGAAGCCGGTCCGGTCCCGGACCTCCTCGACGGTCGCGCCCGGCAGCAGGCCGTCGAGACGGAAGCCCCGGCGCTCGCGCTCGTAGAGGAAGACGCACAGGCCGGTCACGAGGGCGAAGGGGCCTCCGGGGCGGCGGACCTCCGGCGGGCTGGCGCCGGGGGCGCTGACGAAGTCCACCTTCTCGACGAGAACCCGCCGCGAGTGCTCCTCGCGGAACAGGATGACCCGCGGCACCATGAAGTAGAGGTAGGCGGAGCCGAAGCTCCCGGGAAAGCGCGTTTCGGCGGCGGGGTAGGGGCCGGCGCCCACGAGATTGAGGTCGCCCCGGCCGTCGATCTGGCCGCCGCCGAGGAAGAAGGCGTCCACGCGGCCCTGGCCCGCCCGGTCGAACAGCTCCGGGCCGCCGTCGCTGAAGGGGTTGTGGACGGCGCTTCCCAGAATGCTGGCCCGCGCCCCCGAGAGCGCCTGGGCCAGCAGGGCCGCGCCCGCGGGGATCGGCGAGGCTGCGCCCACCGCGACGTTGCGGCAGCCTTCGAGCAGGCGCGCGAGCACGCAGATCAGCAGTTCCTCGCGGGAAGGTTCCATGGCCCGTTCAGGCCGCGATCCCGGGGATCCGCCCGGAAAGCCATGCCGCGAACCCCTCCGCCGTGGCGGCGGCGGCGGCGTAGGCGCGCAGCTCCGCGCCGCCGCCCGGGCCGAAAGGCCGCGCGCCGCCCGGCGCGTGGGCGACCGCGTCGACGTAGACCGGGGGGATGGCGCCCGCGCGCAGGACGGGATCGTCCATCAGGCTGCCGTCGACGAGTTCCTCGACCGTGGCGAGGGTCCGCCTCGATGCGTGCGCGAGAAGAATGCACTCGCGGGGCGCCCAGACGTTGCCGTGGCGGTCTCCGTAGCGGGCGTGGAAGAGCGCGACGTCGGGCCGGATCGCGGGCAGCGCGACCACCGGATCCGGGGTGTCGGCGAACGGGTTGTCGATCACCTTCCAGTCGCGGCGATGCGCCAGCAGGTCGGAGCCGAGGATGCCGCGGAGCGGCATGAACGGAAGGCCCTTCTCCGCCGCCTGCAGCGCGGCGTAGATCGCGGGGCAGGTGGCGTCGCGGATCGCGATCCGGCCCCGCTCGACGGCCTCGCGGAAACGCGGGGCGGGACCGAACTCGCCGAGGGAGACGCCGCTGGTCTCGATTTCCGCGACGCAGCCCGCCCCGATCAGCATGTCGGTCTGCATGGAGCCGACCGGAACCGTGAGAAGGCGCAGATCCCGGGCGCCCCGGCG
Organism: Alphaproteobacteria bacterium; assembly: GCA_965214975.1. GTDB lineage: Bacteria > Pseudomonadota > Alphaproteobacteria > MPNO01 > UBA830 > JAJEBT01. Next base: position 1,399,530 of record OZ244055.1, on the reverse strand, counting down.
GACCAGGGCCCGGGCCACGGCCATCGACGCGCCCGCGTCCTCCTTGGGAAGGCCGAGGAGCGCGCCGTCGGGGATCGCCGCGGCGAGATCCTCCGGCGAAGGGGCGTCGCCCGGAGCGGTCACGGCCGGCCGTCCCGGGCGGGGCCGCTCAGGGCCGCGCGAGGCGGCGGACCTCGTCGTCGTCCGGAAACCTCCCCGCGTCCAGCTTGGAGAACGCCACGGCGCCGTCCCGGAGGATCTCGAACGAGCCGGTGCGGCCCGGCGCGATCTCGGCCTCGGCCCCCTCCCCGGCCAGCAGATCCCTCGCACGGAGGGCCCGCGGCTCGTAGTTTCAGACCTTGCAGTACTCGATGCGGAACTTCATGGCCCGCTCTCCCGATGGCCCGCTCTCCCGTCCGGGTCGCCCGCGCGCACTATAGCATCCGCGCGCCCGCCGTCCACGGCGGGCGCGCTCAGCCGCCCAGGACGTCGTTCTCGACCAGCTCGGCGGCGCGGTCGCCCTTGAGGCTCCGGGCCCACAGCGCGTCGGTCATCTCCTCGTGGAGCCGGACCGCCTCGGGCGCGGCGGTGATGGTGGCGACCCCGAGGCGGACGTTGGCGAAGACGCCGAGCCGGAACGGGCTCACCGCCACGCGGGTCCGCCCGCCGCCGCCGGAAGCGTGCCGGAAGATCTGGAAGCTCGAGCCGGGGGAGGAATCGACGACGACGCCGACCTGCACGCCGATCGGCGGCTCCCGGAGAAGGCGGGCGATGTGGCGCACCTCGTCGCGGGCGGCGTCGCGGCGGGCCCCGAGGTCGGCGTCGGGCGGGCTGTAGGCGCCCACCAGGCCGAGGCGGAGAACCTGCTGGAGCTCGGCCGCCGAGACCAGGCTCAGGATCGCGGGCCGGCGCCGGCGGTAGCGTTCCTTGCGCGCGCGCAGCGTCGCGACCACCGCGTCGACGTCGGCGAGCGAGCGCTCGCGGCCGGGAGCGTCGGGCGGGATGCTCTCGGCCAGCATCCGCGGCAGGACCGCGTCGTAGCGGTCGGTGGTCAGGAGATAGGACACCGGGCCGAAGAGAACCCGGATCTGGTCGACGTCCTCCTCGAGCTGGCGCATGCGCTCGAAGAAGGCGACCGCCGACGCGAGGTACTCGGCGCCGACGCCGAGCAGGTTGGCAAGCGACGTGTCGAGGGCGGCGGCGAGCCGCGCCAGCGCCTCGATCCCGGGCGGGCGTCCGGCCTCGTAGCGGTAGACGGCCGCCCGCGACACGCCGGCCCGGCGCGCCAGCTCCCCGGGGCTCAGGCCCCGCCCCATGCGGAACGCCTTCAGCCGGCGGCCGATGTCCTCGACGGAAATCCCGGATTCCGCGGACGCGCGGGGAGAGGGCACGGCAGCCTCCATGAGCGGATGTCTCGGAACCGGGATTTTCCATCAATGAATCTCGATTGCAAGAATTTTCTTGACAATTGGATTCCGCCGTGGGACGCTGCGCGCGAACCGACGGCCCGGCGCGGCTGGATCCGCGCGGGCCGGGGCGGAGGGACGACATGACGGCAGCGGTGGCGGCCGCGCCCGGCGCGCCGGAGGACCGGGTCTTCGACGCGACCTGCACGGTCGGATCCAACCGGCGCGTGGCGGGCGAGTACCGCCTGCTCGGCCTCGCCGCGCCGCGCGAGCTTCTCGACTGCCGGCCGGGCCAGTTCTTCCACCTCCTGTGCCCGGCGCGCGGTCCGGAGGGGCCCTATCTGCGCCGTCCGATGAGCGTCTACGACTACGATCCGGCGGCCGGGGCTCTCCGCTTCCTCTACAAGGTGACGGGCGCGGGAACCGCCGCGCTCGCCGCGCTCGCGCCGGGGGAGGGGCTGACGCTGCTCGGGCCGCTCGGAAGGGGGTTCGAGATGCGCCGCGGCTGGCGCCGCCTGGTTCTCGTGGCGCGCGGCGTCGGACTCGCCACGCTGGCGCCGCTGGCGCGGGAGGCCCGGAGCACGGGGCGGTCGCTGACCGCGGTCTGCAGCGCCCGCACGCCGGAGCTTCTGCTGTCGGTGGACCATTTCCGGGAGCTCGGCGCGGAGGTCGTGACGGTCACCGACTCGGAGGGGAACTCGGGCATGGACAGCCTGCGGCGGATCCTCGAGGATCTGGTCGCGAGCCGCCCGGGCGGGCGCGGGGTCGACGCCTTCTACACCTGCGGCTCGAACCGCGTCCTCAGGCTTCTCCAGGCCGTCGGCCGGGCCCGCGGCATACCCGGACAGGTCGCCCTGGAGCAGCAGATGGCCTGCGGCCTCGGGATGTGCCAGTGCTGCGTGCGCCCGTTCCGCTCGGGTGGCGGGATCGTCCACAGGCGCGTGTGCAGGGACGGTCCCGTGTTCGATCTCCAGGAGGCTCCGGAATGGTGACGGCCGGCGCGCGACCCGGCCTGGCGGTTTCCGTCGGCGCGCTGGAACTGCGCAATCCGGTCATGCCCGCTTCCGGCACCTTCTCGGAGGATCTCGCGCGGGTCTTCGATCTCGACGTGCTCGGCGCCCACGTGACCAAGACCGTCATGCCGGGCTTCCGCGGCGGCAACCCGACGCCGCGGGTGTGCGAGGTCCAGGGCGCGATGCTGAACTCGATCGGCATTCCCACCAAGGGGGCGGCGCATTTCAGGGACGAGATCCTCCCCTTCTACGCGCGCTACGAGGCCCCGCTCGTCGTCAGCGTGTCCGCCGCCACGGCGGACGGCTTCGCTCGGATCTGCGGCGAGCTCAGCGTCGACGGCGTGGCCGCGATCGAGGCCAACATCTCCTGCCCCAACATCGAGGAGGACGGCCGCGCCTTCGCCATGCGGCCGCCCTCGACCTTCGACGTCGTCCGGAGGATGCGCGAGGCGACGGAGCTGCCGCTGTGGGCCAAGCTCAGCCCGAACACGGGCGAGACGCCCGAAGTCGCGCGCGCCGCCGAGGAGGCGGGCGCCGACGCCCTGGTCGTAGCGAACACCGCGCTCGCGATGGCGATCGACGTGCGCACCCGCAGGCCGAGGCTCGGAACCCTCATGGGCGGGCTCTCCGGCCCCGCCCTCAAGCCGATCACGCTGCGGATGGCCTACCAGTGCGCGCGGGCCACCGGGCTCCCGGTGATCGGCTGCGGCGGCATCGCCACCGTCGAGGACGTCGTCGAGTACATGATCGCCGGAGCGACCGCGGTCCAGGTGGGAACGGCGACCTTCGTCAGGCCGACGGTCATGGCCGACCTCGTCGACGGACTCGCCGAATGGTGCGCCCGCGAGGGGGTCGCCGACGTCCGCCGGCTGGTCGGCTCGGTGCGCGACGAGGAAGCCGCGGACGATCTCGTGTTCGCCGACACCGCGCCCTGAGCCGTGGCCGTTCCCGCGATCCTTCCCGATTCCCCGCTCCCGCGGCTCGCGGAGATGGCCGCCGGGCTCTTCGACCGCGTCGCCGCGGTCTCCTGCGACGGCCCCGGAGTGTCCCGCGCCTCCTACGGGCAGGGGGAGACGGACGCCCTCCGGCTGCTCGAGGCGTTCGCCGTCGAGCACGGCCTGGCCTTCCGCCCGGACCGCGCGGCCAACATGGTGTTCGGCGCCGACGACCGGTTCGCCGAACCCTGCGTTCTGGTGGGCTCGCATCTGGATTCGGTTCCGAGAGGGGGGAATTTCGACGGTCTCGCGGGCGTGGTCGCGGCGCTCCTGCTTCTCGTCGACTGCAAGGAGAACGGGCTCGAGCCGAAGGCGCCGCTTCGCGCCATCGCCCTTCGGGGGGAGGAGAGCGCCTGGTTCGGACGCGCCTGCGTCGGCTCGCGCGCGCTCGTCGGCGGCCTCGGGCCGGACGACCTCAAGGCGCCGCACCGCTCGAGCGGGCGCTCGCTCGAGGTCTGCATGAAGGCGGCCGGAGCGGACACCGCCGCGATCGGCCGGGGCGAGCGGCTTCTCGATCCGGCCGGCGTCCGGATGTTTCTCGAGCTCCACATCGAGCAGGGGCCGGTGCTGGTCGAGCGCGACCTGCCGCTTGCGGTGGTCACCGGAATCCGCGGCAACGTGCGCCACCGGCGCATCCGCTGCACCGGAGAGAGCGGCCATTCCGGCGCCGTGCCGCGCTGGCTGCGGCGGGACGCGGTGTTCGCGGTCTCGGATCTCGTCATGCGTCTCGACGAGCACTGGAGGACCATCCAGCAGCATGGCGGGGATCTGGTGGTGACCGTGGGCGTGCTGCACACCGATCCGGAACACGACGCGATGTCGCGGGTGCCGGGCGAGGCCGAGTTCAGTTTCGAGGCCCGCAGCGAATCGGACGCCACCCTCGACGCGATGGCCTCCCTCCTGCGGGCCGAATGCGAGGCCCTGGAACGCGACCGCAAGGTCGGCTTCGCGCTCGATCCGCCCGTGCGCTCCGAGCCGGCGCGGTGCGACGGCGCGATCGTCGAGGGCCTGCGCGCGGCCTGCCGCGCCGAGGGGTTCGAGGACGAGACGGTGCCGAGCGGAGCCGGGCACGACGCCGCGGTGTTCGCCAACGCCGGCATCCCCTCGGGCATGGTCTTCGTGCGCAACGCGCACGGCTCCCACAACCCCCGCGAGGCCATGGCGCTCGACGATTTCATGGCCGGGTACGCGGTGCTCAGGCGTTTCGTCCTCGACGCGCCCGAGCCGGGCCGGCCGCCGTTTGACCGGGCGGGCGGGCGGCAATAGGGTAGGCGTCGCGGGCCGCCCCGCGCCGCCCTGGCGGCGGACGGCCCTTTCCGCGTCCGCTGGGTTTCGCGATGTTCTCGAACGCCTTTCCCGAACGGGAACTGATGGCCGAGATGACGGCCAGGATGCTTCTCGAAATCGACGCCGTGCGGTTCCGCAGCGACCAGCCCTACATGTTCACGTCGGGTCTGGCGAGCCCCGTCTACATCGACTGCCGCAAGCTCATCTCCTATCCGCGGATCCGCGCGACGCTGATGGACTTCGCGGCCTCGATCGTGCTGCGCGACATCGGCTTCGAGCGGTTCGACGCCGTCGCCGGCGGCGAGACCGCCGGGATCCCGTTCGCCGCGTTCCTCGCCGACAGGCTGAGCCTGCCGATGCAGTACGTGCGCAAGAAGCCCAAGGGCTTCGGCCGGGACGCCCAGATCGAGGGCGATCTCGAGGAGGGGCAGCGGGTTCTCCTCGTCGAGGATCTGACCACCGACGGCGGCAGCAAGATCAATTTCTGCGAGGCGCTGCGCAGGGCCGGGGCGGTGGTCACGGACACCCTGGTGATCTTCTACTACGACATCTTCCCGGAGACCCGCGAGAAGCTGATCGAGCACGACCTCCGGCTGCACTACCTCGCGACCTGGTGGGACGTGTTCAACGTCAGCGAGAAGACCGGCGCCTTCGACGGCGAGATGCTCGACGAGGTCCGCAGGTTCCTCGAGAACCCCCTCTCCTGGTCGGCTGGCCACGGCGGCGTCTCCAAGCTGCCGCTGTGATCCCGCGCGCCGGCCGGCGGACGCCATGACCGGGGTTCCCGGGGAGATCCGGGACTTCGTCCGCGACGCCGTCCGCCGGGATCTCGCGGAAGGCCGGCACGACGCCGTCGTCACCCGTTTCCCTCCCGAACCGAACGGCTACCTCCACCTCGGGCACGCCAAGGCCGTCTGCCTCAATTTCGGCATCGCGCGGGAATTCGGCGGGCGCTGCGGCCTGCGTTTCGACGACACCAATCCGGTGCGGGAGAGCCGGGAATACGCCGACGCCATCGCCGAGGACATCCGGTGGCTCGGCTTCGAATGGGACGGCGAGCCGCGCCACGCGTCGGAGCATTTCGGGCGGCTCTTCGAATGGGCCGAGATCCTGGTCCGCAACGGGGACGCCTACGTCGACGACCTGTCCGCGGAGGAGATGCGGCGGATGCGCGGAACGCTGACCGAGCCCGGCGTCGAGAGCCCGTTCCGCGAGCGCCCGGCCGAGGAGAATCTCGATCTCCTCCGCCGCATGCGCGCGGGCGAGTTCCCGGACGGCGCGCGGGTGCTCCGCGCCCGCATCGACATGGCCTCGGGCAACCTCAACCTGCGCGACCCGGTGCTCTACAGGATCGTCCACGCGCGGCACCCGAGGACCGGCGACAGCTGGTGCGTCTATCCCACCTACGATTTCGCGCACGGCCAGTGCGACGCGCTCGAGGGCGTCACCCATTCGCTCTGCACGCTCGAATTCGCCGACCACCGGCCCCTCTACGACTGGCTGGTCGAGCGTCTGCCGGTGCCCGCGAGACCGCGGCAGTACGAGTTCGCCCGGCTGGAGCTCAGCGGCACGGTTCTCTCGAAACGGCGCCTCGCCGCGCTTGTCGGGGAGGGGCGCGTGGCCGGCTGGGACGATCCGAGAATGCCCACGCTCTCGGGGCTGCGCCGACGCGGGGTTCCGCCCGAGGCGATCCGCGACTTCGTTTCCCGGATCGCGATATCCCGGAACGAGGGCGTCGTCGACGCGGCGCTCCTGGACCACTGCATCCGCGAGCGCCTCAACGCGGTCGCGCCGCGCCGCATGGGCGTTCTGCGCCCCCTCAAGCTCGTGATCGAGAACTACCCGGAACGGGTTTCCGAGGAACTCGAGATCGCGAACGACCCGCGCGATCCGGACGCGGGAGTCCGCCGCGTCCCGTTTTCCCGCGAGATCTGGATCGAGCGGGACGATTTCATGGAGGAGCCGCCGAAGAGGTTCTTCCGCCTCGCGCCCGGCCGCGAGGTCCGCCTCCGCGGCGCCTATCTCGTGACCTGCACCGGCGTCGTCCGGGACGAGGCCGGCGCCGTGCGCGAACTGCGCTGCGTCCATGATCCGGAATCCCGCGGCGGAAGCGCGCCGGACGGCAGGAAGGTGAGAGGCGCCCTTCACTGGGTTTCCGCCCCGTCGGCGCTCGACGCGGAGATCCGCCTCCACGACGCGCTGTTCGACGAGGGCGGCGAGAGGTTCAATCCGGATTCGCTGGAAACGCTGCGGGACTGCAAGCTCGAGCCGGCGCTCGCGGGTTGCGCGGTCGGGGAGGTCGTGCAGTTCGAGCGGCTCGGCTATTTCTGCCCCGATCCCGATTCGGAACCCCGCGGGCTCGTGTTCAACCGGACGATCAAGCTTCGGGATTCGTTCGCCAAAGCGCTGGCCGCGGGTCCGGACCGCGTCCGGCCGGCGGTGTAGCGGCGGCCGACCGGGGCGTTTCCGGATCCGGCCGGGACGGTCCGCCGGCCCCGGCGACCGTGCCGGGTCGCCTTCCCGGCCGGCGACGGCTCCGGAAGGTCGCGCGGCAGCCTCCCGGGGCGGGCCGTTCGCCGTTCCGCGCCCCGCGGGAAGCGGACGCGAGGGACCGTGGCGCCGCACGCGCGGGACGGCCCCGCGCGGCCGGTCCGGCCTCGCGCCCGCGACGCATCCCGCCCGGCCTGCAAGAGGCGGCGCGGCCGGGCCGTGCCGACGCCCGGGGTTTCCGGCCGCCGCCGCCCGAAGGGCGACCGCGCGGGCGGCGGGGCGCGCGGGTTTCCGGCGGCCGATGCGCGCGGCCGGCGAGAGGGGGCGGGTCCGCCCGCCGGGTCCGGAACGCGTCCGGCGGACCCGGACGGCTCCCGGGACGCCGGCAGGGGTGATCCGGGGCCCGCCCGAAACGCCGGCCGCGGGCGCCTGCATCCGGTCCGAACCGGCGCGCGGAGGGAGAAACGCGCTTCCGAACGGCCCGCCGGACAGGTCCGGCTCACCGGTTGCCGGACAGGAAACGGGGCGTGGGAAAGTCGTGGACCGGAGCGCGGAATCATGGCATATCTCGCGGGGAACGACGAAAGCGGGGGACGGCACGATGACGTGGTCCGACACGGAAATCGCCGCGCTGGTGGAACCCGACAGGGCGCACCGCAAGGCCTACACCGATCCGGAACTCTTCGACCTCGAGATGGAGCGCATCTTCGAGCGCACCTGGATCTACATCGGCCACGAGAGCCAGGTGCCCAACCCGGGCGACTACTATCTCGCGCGGGTCGGCCGCCAGCCCCTGATGATGACCCGCGGCCACGACGGGCGGATCCACGTGCTCTTCAACCGGTGCTCGCATCGGGGCGCGCAGCTCTGCACGGCGCGCTCAGGCAACGCCGGCAAGGCGATCCGCTGCTCCTACCACGCCTGGATGTTCCATCTCGACGGGCGGCTCGAGAGCGTGCCCGCCGTCGACGGCTACGACGGCACGGGTTTCGCGGCGGACGATCCCGCGTTCCAGCTTCGCAGGCCGGCGCACGTCGACAGCTACCGCGGGTTCTGGTTCGCGGCCATCGGCGGCGACGTGCCGGATCTCGAGAGCCATCTCGGCCCCTCGAAAACCGCCTTCGACCAGCTGGTCGACCGGGCCCCGGGCGGCGAGACCGAGGTCGTCGGGGGGTGTTTCCACATGATCCAGCAGTCGAACTGGAAGATCTTTCTCGAGAACCAGCTCGACGCCTCGCATCCCGGCGCCACCCACGAGTCCGCGGGGGTCGCGGCGCGGTCCGTCGAGAACGAGCTGCGCGACGAGGGAAAGGAGGTGCCGATCGAGTACTCCTTCCTGTCGGACTTCGCGCGGCTGGGAATCGACGGCTGGGACAAGTTCGGCACGGTCGGCTACGACCGCGGGCACTGCACGCTCGAAGGCTACATGGGGCTGCGGCCAGACGACCCCGACACCAACGAGTACGTCCGGCGCATGCACGAGTCCTACGGCGAGGAGAGGGCCGAGGAGATTCTCGGCGTCAACCTCCACCACGTGCTCGTCTATCCGTGCCTGTCGGTCCAGCCGCCGCTGCAGCAGCTGCGGGCGGTGCGCCCGCTGGGGCCCGACAGGACGCTCACCGAGATCTGGCATTTCCGTCTCAAGGACGCGCCCGAGCCCATCTACAGGCGGGCGCTGGCCTACTACTACCTGGTCAACTCGCCGTCGACGCTCGTCAACGCCGACGACCTCTTCAACTGGTGGAAATGCCAGCACGGCCTCGCCTCGGAAGGCGGCGACTGGGTGAGTTTCCACCGCAACGCCGGACAGGACGTGGTCGGCGAGGGGGTCCGCCGGTCGGCGCCCAAGAGCATGAGCGAGATGCCCATGCGCCACATGATGCACGCGTGGCGGGACTACATGACCGCCGGCGGAGCCCGCCCGTGAGCGTCGGCGACGCCGTCCGGGCGCTCGTCGAATCCGACCGGTTCGCGGTCGCCGACGTCGGTGTCGAGATCCGGCTCGAGGCGGAACGCTTTCTCTACCGGCAGGCGGAGATCCTCGACGAGAAGAGATGGGACGAGTGGCTCGCCCTGTTCACCGAGGACGGGCGGTACTGGATGCCCGCCGAGGAGGACCAGACCGGGGGCGACGGCGTCCCCAACATCTTCTGGGAAGACAGCGAGATCATGCGGATGCGGATCCGCCGCAACCAGCACCCGCGCGCCCACAGCCAGGCCCCGAACAACCGGCTCAACCACGTGGTGTCCGGCGTCATCGTCGAGAGGGCCGCGGACAACGGCGACCTGATCGTGCGTTCGCGCTTCGCCTGCGCGGAGTACTTCCGCTACCAGGTGCGCCATTTCAGCGGCCGCTACAGGCATTATCTCGCGCGCGCCGGGGACGGCTACCGGATCGCCCTGCAGCGCGTCGATCTGGTCAACCGGGAAGGCCCCTACGACTACGTCATGCAGTGGTGGCTGTGAGAGCCGCGCGCCTTCTTCCGGCGGAGGCGAAACCGTGACGGCAAGAACCGTTGCCGTGGCGGTGGACCACGGCGGCCGCGTCCTGAAGGAGGCGGTCATGGACGAAGCCGCGCGCGCCGGCTGCGGGGTTCTGGATCTCGGCACCAGCGGAAGCGGCGCGGTGGACTATCCGGACTTCGCGTCGCGCCTCGCCGAGGCGGTCTCGTCCGGCGAGGCCGACCTCGGGGTTCTGGTCTGCGGCACCGGCATCGGCATGTCGATCGCGGCGAACCGTCATCCCGGCATCCGCGCCGCGCTCTGCTACGACGACGAGACGGCGCGGCTCGCGCGCCGGCACAACGACGCCAACGTCCTGTGCCTCGGAGGCAGGAAGACGCCGGAGACCGCCGCGCGCGCGATCGTGCGGCTGTTTCTCGGGACCGGCTTCGAGGGCGGGCGGCACGGGCGCAGAATCGCGAAACTCGAGCGGCCGCGGGCCGCGTGACGCCGGGAGGACGGGGTGCCGGAGCCGGGAACCACGATGCATGACGGATTCTTCACCGCGGCCCTGGCGGAATCCGACCCCGACCTCGACCGCGCGCTGCGCGGCGAACTGGCGCGCCAGCGGGACCAGATCGAGCTCATCGCGTCCGAGAACGTGGTCTCGAGGGCGGTGCTCGAGGCCGCCGGCTCGGTGCTGACCAACAAGTACGCCGAGGGCTATCCAGGCCGGCGCTACTACGGCGGATGCGAGTTCGTCGACATCGCCGAGGAACTGGCGATCGCGCGGGCGCGGGAGCTGTTCGGGTGCCGCCACGCCAACGTCCAGCCGCATTCGGGCGCCCAGGCCAACGGCGCGGTGTTCTTCGCGCTGCTCCGGCCGGGCGACACCATTCTCGGGCTGTCGCTGGCGGCGGGAGGGCATCTGACCCACGGAGCGCGGCCGAACCTGTCCGGCCGCTGGCTGAACGCGGTCCAGTACGGCGTGCGCGAGGACGACGCCCGGATCGACTTCGACGAGGTCGAGCGCCTCGCGGGCGAGCACCGGCCGAAGCTGATCGTCGCGGGAGGGTCCGCCTATCCGCGGATCATCGATTTCGCGCGCTTCCGGAAGATCGCCGATTCCGTCGGCGCGGTCCTGATGGTGGACATGGCGCATTTCGCGGGGCTGGTGGCCGGCGGCGTCCACCCCAGCCCGTTCCCTCACGCCCACGTCGCCACGACAACGACCCACAAGACGCTGCGCGGCCCGCGCGGCGGGATGATCCTGACCGACGACGACGATCTGGCGAAAAAGATCAATTCGGGAATCTTCCCGGGCACCCAGGGTGGCCCCCTGATGCACGTGGTCGCGGCCAAGGCGGCGGCCCTCGGCGAGGCGCTGCGCCCGGAGTTCAGGTCCTACTCGGCCGCCGTCGTCGAGAACGCCGGGGCCCTGGCGTCCGCCCTCGGAGACGCCGGCTGCGACCTCGTTTCGGGCGGCACGGACACCCATCTTCTTCTCGTCGACCTGCGCGGCAGGGGGGTGACCGGAAAGGCCGCGGAGGCGAGCCTCGAGGCGGCGGGGATGACCTGCAACAAGAACGGCGTTCCGTTCGACCCCGAGCCCCCGACCGTGACCTCCGGCATCCGCCTCGGCTCTCCGGCGGCGACCACGCGGGGATTCGGGCCGGCCGAGTTCCGGGAGGTCGGCCAGATGATCGCCGAGGTTCTGGACGGCCTCCGGCGCCGGGCCAACGACAACGGCCCGGTCGAGAGGGCGGTGCGCAAGCGGGTCGGGAGCCTGTGCGCGCGTTTCCCCATCTACGGGCGGCAGTGAGCGGGAGAGAGCGGCGATGAAATGCCCTTTCTGCGGTTCGGACGACACCCAGGTCAAGGACTCGCGGCCCGCCGAGGGCAACGCGGCGATCCGCCGCCGCCGCGCCTGCGGCACCTGCGGCCTTCGCTTCACGACCTTCGAGCGCGTGCAGCTGCGCGACGTCGTCGTGCTCAAGGAGGGCGACAGGCGCGAGCCTCTCGAGCGCGACAAGATCTCGCGCTCGATGAAGGTGGCGCTGCGCAAGCGGCCCGTCGACGCGGAGCGGGTGGAGCGGGCGGTGTCGGCGATCATCCGGAGGATCGAGAGTTCCGGCCAGACCGAAGTGCCCTCGAAGGACATCGGCGAGCTGGTGATGGGGGTTCTCGAGGAACTCGACCACGTCGCCTACATCCGCTTCGCCTCGGTCTATCGCGACTTTCGCGAGGCGCGCGACTTCGGGGACATCGTCAAGGACCTGAACGTGCGCGAAAAGATTGCGTGACGAGGACCACATGATGGCCGCGGTCGCGCTTGCCCGGCGCGGCCACGGCAACGTCTCCGCGAACCCTTCCGTGGGGTGCGTCCTGGTCAGGAACGGCCGGACGGTCGGCCGCGGCTGGACCCAGCCGGGCGGGCGCCCCCATGCCGAGACCGTGGCCCTCGGCCGCGCCGGGAGCCTCGCCAGAGGGGCGACGGCGTACGTGACGCTGGAGCCGTGCGCGCATCACGGCCAGACGCCGCCCTGCGCGGAGGCGCTGGCCGCCGCCGGCGTCGCGAGAGTGGTCGTCGGCGTCCGGGATCCCGACCCCCGCGTCGACGGCGCCGGCGTCCGGTTCCTCGAAAAGGCGGGGATCGAGGTCGTGACCGGGGTGCGCGGCGACGCCGCGGCCGAGGCCGCCGCCGGGTTCCTGACGCGGATCCGCGAGGGGCGGCCGCTGGTCACCGTCAAGCTCGCGACCAGCCTCGACGGCCGCATCGCCACCTCCGAGGGGCGAAGCAGGTGGATCACCGGAGAGTCCGCGCGCCGGCACGCGCACGGGCTGCGCGCCCGCAGCGACGCGATCCTGGTCGGCAACGGCACCGCGATCGCGGACGACCCCGACCTCGGCTGCCGTCTTCCGGGCCTCGAGGACCGCTCGCCGGTGCGCGTCGTCCTCGGCGGGCGGCGGAGGCTGCCGCCGTCGCACCGGCTCGTCACCGACGCCCCGCGGCGGCCGACCTGGCTTGTCGTCGGCCGGCGGAGCGCGGAGCCGGCGGGACCCGGCCCGGGGAAGGACGGAGGCGTGGAGGTGATCGAGGTCGACGGCGGCGAGCGTCCGGATCCCGCGGCCGCGCTCGCCGCGCTCGGCGCGCGCGGAATCAACCGGCTCATGGTGGAGGGGGGCGGACGGACGGTCGCGGCGCTTCTTGCGGAGGATCTGGTGGACCGGCTGGTCTGGTACCGCGCGCCGCTCGTTCTCGGCGGAGACGGCGTTCCCGCGGTTTCCGGATTCGGGACGCGCCGGCTTGACGAGGCGGCGAACTTCGCCAGACTGTCGACGCGGCATCTGGGCCGGGACGCGGTGGAGTTCCACCGGAGGATCCGGAAGGGGGAGTGAGTGTTCACCGGCATCGTCACGGACCTCGGCAGAGTGCGCGCGATCGGGAAGACCGGCGACACCCGGATCGAGATCTCGACCTCCTACGACACGGAGACCGTCGGGATCGGCGCCTCCATCGCCTGTTCGGGACCGTGCCTGACGGTCGTCGGCAAGGGCCCCGGCTGGTTCGCCGTCGAGGCGTCGGCGGAGACGCTCGAGCGCACGACCCTCGGCGACTGGGCCGTCGGCACGGCCGTCAACCTCGAGCGGGCGATGCGCGTCGGGGACGAGCTCGGCGGGCACATCGTCGCGGGGCACGTGGACGGCGTGGCGGACATCCTCGGCACCGAGCCGGAAGGCGACAGCCTGCGGATCACGTTCGAGCTTCCGGAGGAGCTCGCGCGCTACGTGGCCCCGAAGGGGTCGGTGGCGCTCGACGGGGTCTCGCTGACGGTCAACGGGACCGAGGGCCGGAGGTTCGGGGTCAACGTCATCGGCCACACGCGGGCCGAGACCGCGTTCGGCGAACGGCGGGCGGGCGACCGGGTCAACGTCGAGGTCGACACCATCGCCCGGTACGTGGCCCGGCTTCTCGGCAGGGACTGAGGCCCGCGATGGAGAAACGGGGACTGTCGCTCGTGGACGGCGACGCGCCCGCGGAGTCCGGGGATCTGCGCGACTGCCTCGCGACCATTCCGGAGGTGATCGAGGACATCCGCAACGGGCGGATGGTCGTCGTGGTCGACGACGAGGATCGCGAGAACGAGGGCGACCTGATCGTCGCCGCGCAGATGGCCACGCCGGACGCGATCAACTTCATGGCCAAGCACGGGCGCGGACTGATCTGCCTCGCGATGACGGCCGAGCGCGTGGACCGGCTCGGCCTGACGCTGATGGCGACCGACAACCGCTCGCAGTTCGAGACCGCGTTCACGACGTCGATCGAGGCGCGGGAGGGCATCACGACGGGAATCTCGGCCTCCGACCGGGCGCGGACGGTGGCGGTGGCGATCGACCCGCTGCACGGCCGGGACGACATCGTGACGCCGGGGCACGTCTTCCCCCTGCGGGCGCGCGACGGCGGCGTGCTGGTGCGCACCGGCCACACCGAGGCGGCCGTGGATCTCGCCCGCCTCGCGGGCCTCAACCCCTCGGGGGTGATCTGCGAGATCATGAACGAGGACGGGACGATGGCGCGCCTGCCCGACCTCGTGGGGTTCGCCCGGCTGCACGGGCTCAAGGTCGCGACCATCGCCGATCTCATCGCGCACCGGCTGCGCCACGACTCGATCGTGGAGCGCTCGCTGACGACGCGCATCAACCGCCGCCACGGCGGGGACTTCCGCCTGATCGTCTACCGGAACAACATCTCCGGAGCCGAGCATCTCACGCTCGTGAAGGGGGACATCCCTTCCGACGAGCCGGTGCTGGTCCGCATGCATGCGGTCAACGTGCTCGACGACATGATCCACGACACCACCAACCAGCACGAGGACGACCTCGAGAACGCCCTTCGCATGATCGGGAAGGAGGGGCGGGGGGTGGTGGTGATCATCCGCGAACCGTGGGCGGAGAAGCTCTCGAACCAGATCCGGACCCGGCACCGGGTGCCGTCGGACCCGCTCTCCGCGACCGCGGAAATCTCGGTGCAGGCGGAAGAGGGCCGCGAGACCGCGCCGCCGGCGCTGCGGGACTTCGGGGTCGGCGCCCAGATCCTCAACGATCTCGGGGTGCGCAAGCTGGTTCTCGTCAGCAACCGCGAACGCGCGATCAAGGGCATCGACGGTTTCGGTCTCGAGGTCGTCGGGCGCCGGCCGCTCGGGCCCGTGGAGGGCTGAGCGATGGCCGAGGGCGCCCATGTCATGATCGCGGAGGCCCGGTTCTACGAGGAGATCGCCGACCGCATGATGGAAAGCGTCCTCGAGGAACTCCGGGACGCGGGAGCGAGCTGGGAGAGCTTCCGGGTTCCGGGAACCTTCGAGCTTCCGGGCGCCATCGGAATGGCGGTCGGGAACGGCGGCATGTCGGACAGCGGAAAGGCGTTCGACGGGTACGTCGCGCTCGGCTGCGTCATCCGCGGCGAGACGACCCACTACGACTACGTGTGCCAGGAAAGCGCCCGCGGGCTGAACGACCTCGTTCTCGAGCACCGCATCGCCCTCGGATACGGGGTTCTGACCACCGAGAACCGCGCGCAGGCCGAGGATCGGGCCCGACGGGACCGGCACGACCGGGGAGGGGCGGCGGCGCGCGCCTGTCTGGCGATGATCGCGCTTCGCGGACGGTTCCTCCGTCAAGGGCCCCGCTAGATGCGCCCCCGGCGCGACGTGGCGCGCCGGACGGCCCGAAGCGTCGCGCGTCTCGCGGCCGTCCAGGGCCTCTACCAGGTCGACCTCGCCGGAACCGACGCCGAACGCGTGCTCGAGGAACTCGAATCCTGGCGGCCGGACGCCCGCCTCGACGGCGCGGACGGCGCCGACGCCGAAGCCGCCCTTCTCGCCGCGCTGGTGCGCGATGCCGCGAGGCGGCTGCCGGAGATCGACGCGATCATCCGCAGGTCGCTCTCCGACAGCTGGAAGGTGGAGCGTCTGGCCTACGTGCTCAGGGCGATCCTCAGGACGGCGGTGTCGGAACTCCAGGCCTTTCCGGAGACCCCCGCGCGGGTGGTGATCAGCGAGTATCTCGACGTCGCCCACGCCTATTTCGGCGCCGCCGAGGTCGGCATGGCGAACGGCGTGCTGGACGACGTGGCGCGCACCCTGCGCCCGGACGAGTTCGGGGGCGCCGAAGAGCGGAATCGATGACGCGCCGCCGGGGGGAGTTCGAGATCGTCTCCGAGCTTCTGTCCCCGCTCGGGGGCGGCGATCCGCGCGCCCTGGGTTTCGGGGACGACGCCGCGCTGCTGCCGGCGAAACCGGGACGCGAGACCGTCGTCAGCACCGACACCATGGTCGCGGGAATCCACTTTCCCGCGCACGAGGCCCCCGACATGGTCGCGAGGAAACTGCTCAGGGTGAATCTCTCGGATCTCGCCGCCATGGGGGCGAGGCCGGACTGCTATTTTCTCAATCTCGCGCTTCCGGGCGACGTGACCGACGCGTGGCTGGAGGGATTCGCCGAGGGGCTGCGCGTCGACCAGGACGTCTTCGGGGCGGTTCTCCTCGGCGGCGACGTCACGTCTTCCGGCGGACCGTCCGCGGTCTCGGCGACGGTCCTCGGGGACGTGCCGGAGGGACGGGCCGTCACCCGCGCCGGGGCCGCCCCCGGCGACCTGGTCATGGTGTCGGGGACGATCGGCGACGCCGCGCTCGGCCTCGCGGCGTTGCGCGAAGGGGGAGGGGAACGGGAGACGGCGGAACGGGACTTCCTGATCCGGCGCTACCGGCTGCCCGAGCCGCGCCTGGCGCTGGGACGGGCGCTTGCGGGCGTCGCGACGGCGATGGCCGACGTGTCCGACGGCCTGGCGGCCGATCTCGCGCATGTCTGCAAGGCGTCCGGAACCGGCGCCCGGGTCGAGCTGGCCGCGGTGCCGGTGTCGCCGGCCGCCCGGGCCGCCGGTGCGGATGCCCGGACCCTGGTGGCCGCGGGAGACGACTACGAGCTGGTTTTCTGCGTCCGGCCGGAGGATCGCGGGAAGGCGTCGGCCGCCGCCGCGGCCGCCGGCACGGAGATTTCCGAGATCGGGGCGATCGTCTCCGGCGAGGGCGGGGTCCGGGTGGTCGGGGCCGGCGGGGACAGCGTGGACGTCGGTCCGGGCGGCTGGCGGCACCTGTAGCCGCCGGGACAGGGGGCGCCGGATCGGGTAGGGTGGCGGATGCGGCGGGGGTTGCGGAAGGCCCGCCGCCGTCCGGGCCCCGGGAGAAACGCGTGTCCGAACGCCTTCACGGGAAAACGCGGCGGGAACTCGCGGACGCCGCTCCGGCGGCGTGCAGGCTGCTGCACGAGGACAGCCGCACGCGCATCACCCAGTGGACGTTCGCTCCGGGAACGCAGACCGGCTGGCACCGCCACGAACTGGACTACGTGACCGTGCAGCAGTCGGGAGGCGAGCTGGCGCTTCACGACGCCGACGGCGCCGAGACCCGGGTGCCGTACCGGGACGGGCGGACGATGTCGTGGAAGGCGCCGGTCGAGCACAACGCGGTGAACGTTTCCGACGTCGAGGTCCGCGTGCTCGAGATCGAGTACAAGCCGGCCGGTTCCCCCGGCGGCGAAGGCTGAGCGGCGGCAGGATCCCGCGTTCCCCCGGCATCGCCGCTTGCGCGGCCGCGACGCATGGGGCATCTCTCGCGCCGCGCGGAGCCGCCGGCGCGGACGCGCGCGAAGGGGCGGCGGGGCGCAGGGAGCGGACATGGCGTTGAATCCCGCAAGGCGGAACGTGCTGCTTCTTGCCGTCTGCCAGGCCCTGTTCATGACGTCGACGTCGGCGATCATCGCCTCGGCCCCGCTCGTCGGCGGCATCCTTCTGACCGAGGACAAGGTGCTGGTCACCCTGCCGATCGCGCTGCAGTTCGTGGCGATGGCGCTGACCACGATTCCGGCCTCGCTCTACATGGAGCGGGTGGGCCGGCGGATCGGTTTCGTCACCGGGGCCGGAATCGCCGTCGTTGGGGCGCTGGTCGGCGTCCACGCCATCAACGCCGGCAGCTTCGCGCTGTTCTGCGTGGCGACGGCGCTGATCGGGAGCTTCAACGGCTTCTGCCATTTCTTCCGGTTCGCCGCCGCCGACACCGCGACGCCCGAGTTCCGGAGCAAGGCCATTTCCTACGTTCTGGCCGGCAGCGTGATCGCCGCGGTGCTCGGACCGACGCTCGCGCGCAATTCCGTGGACGTTCTGCCGGCGCAGTTCGCCGGGGTCTTCGCGGCGCTGGTCGGGGTCTACGCCGCCGTCGCCCTGGTCGTCAGCTTCATCGACATCCCCAAGCCCGCGAGGCGGACGAGGACGAGCCGGGGGCGGCCGCTTCTCGTGATCGCGCGCCAGCCGAAATTCCTGATCGCGGTGTGCGCGGCGACCTTCGGCTATCTGGTGATGTCGTTCCTGATGACGGTGACGCCGATCGCGATGGGGGTGTGCGGGTTCACGTTCTCCGATTCGTCCTACGTGATCCAGGCGCACGTGGTCGGGATGTATCTTCCGGCCTTCGTCACGGGACACCTGATCGGCTGGTTCGGGGTCAACAACGTTCTCGTGGCTGGGGCGGTGCTGTGCCTCGTCAGCATCGGCATCGGCCTCGCGGGCATCGGGTTCTCCAATTTCCTCGTCGCCATGGTGCTGCTGGGCGTCGGCTGGAACTTCCTGTTCACGGGCGGCACCGCGCTGGTCACCGAGACCTACGCGCCCGAGGAACGGGCCAAGGTGCAGGGGTTCAACGATTTCGTCATCTGGGGCGTGATCTCGGTGGGCGTGGTGACCGCCGGGATGGTCCAGCAGACGGTCGGATGGGAGGCCGTCAACGTCGTGATGGCGCCCCTGGTGGTGATCGTGCTGGCGGCCGCGATCTGGATGAGATCCCGGAGCGCGCGGTCCGCGGAAGAGCGCGCCGCGACCTGAGCGCCTGTCGGGGCTCCGCCCCGGCTTGTCCGCGGGGGCGGCTTCGGATAACAAGGCGGACGGCCCCTGTCGCCGGCCCGGCCCCTGCCGCCCGCCGCGACGGATCCCGCCGTGCGGGCCCGACGCCCGCGCCCGCTCCGGAACACGGCTTCCGGACGGGCTTTTCCGGCCGCCGACAAACGCGGCTACCGTCCCGCTTCCGCCGCCGACAAACGCGGCCACCGAAGCAGCAGAAGGAGAAGAACGACCATGTGCGCAGCGACGATGGAAATGCCGGGGATGGCCTCGGAACTGATCATCGACCTCAGGGGCACCCTCGAGTGGCTCAAGCAGGAAGGGGATCTCATCGAGACCGACGTGGAGGTGGATCCCGATCTCGAGATCACGGCGATCCAGAAGAACCTCGACGGCGGATGCCCGATGCTGTTCAACAGCGTCCGGGGCAAGCCGAACCACCGCGTCGTCACCAACCTGTTCGGGGACATGGACATCATCAACAAGATGTTCGGCTGGACCGACGACACCGACCGCACGCGCAAGCTCGCCTGGGCGCTCGAGCACCCGCTCGCCCCGGTCGAGATCGGCCAGGACGAGGCCCCTTGCCAGGAGGAGGTGATCGAGAACCCGGCCGACGTCAACGAGTTCATGGTCCCGATCAGGCACACCGAGTACGAGCCCGAGCTCACGGTCGGCTCGGGCAACCGCGTGGTCGCCGGCAAGTATTTCGACGGCGGCACGGACCTCGGCTACAACCGCATGAACTTTCGCTGGGGCAATGTCGGCACGTTCCAGATCTCGCCCGGCTCCCACATGTGGCAGGTGGTCTCCAGGCACTACAAGGACGACGAGCCGGTGCCGATCACGATGTGTTTCGGGCTGCCGCCGAGCTGCACGCTTCTGGCCGGGGCGGGGTTCGACTACGTGATCCTGCCGCAGGGGTGCGACGAGATCGGCATCGCCGGCGCGGTGCAGGGCCAGCCCGTCCGCCTCGTCAAGGCGCGCACCGTCGACGCCTACGCGGTCGCCGACAGCGAGGTCGTCCTCGAGGGCTACGTCAACCCGCGCGACCGCCGCTACGAGACCGCGGAATCGGAGGAGGCCGGGGTCCAGGGCCGTTTCCACTTCCATCCCGAATGGGCCGGCTACATGGGCAAGGGCCTACAAGGCGCCGACCTTCCACGTCACCGCGGTCACCATGCGCAAGCCGGCGACGAAGCCCATCATCTTCGCGCTTGGCGTGCACACGCTCGACGACCACAACATCGACACGACGGTGCGCGAGGCGGCCATGTTCGCGCTCTGCGAGCGCATGCAGCCGGGCATCATCCAGGACGTGGTGATCCCCTACTGCATGACCGACTGGGGCGGCGCGATCATCCAGGTCAGGAAGCGCAACCGGATCGACGAGGGCTGGCAGCGCAACTTCATGTCGGCGATTCTCTCGACTTCCCAGGGGTCGCGGCTGTGCTTTGCCGTGTCCGAGGACACCGACCCCTACGACATGGACGACATCATGTGGAACCTGACGACCCGCGTGAACCCGCACACGGACATTCTCAACCCGATCCCGGGCGGGCGCGGGCAGACCTTCATGCCCGCGGAGCGGATGACCGCGGGAGACAAGGAATGGACGGCGTCGAACACCCGTTTCGAGGGCGGCATGGGAATCGACGCCACCGTCCCCTTCGGCTACGAGAGCGACTTTTTGCGGCCGGTCTACGCGGTCGACAAGGTCTCCCTGTCGAAATGGTTTGACGATGCCCAGATCGCCAACGCCAAGGGACGGATGAGGGGGTGGGTGCAGAGTCTCGCCCGCACGGGCCGCTAGCCGGGTCGGCGGGAGGCGCCGCCGGCGCCTCCCGCCGCTCCCTCTTCCCCCGGCGGGGCCGCGGACGCCTCCGGTTCCGCGCGATGGGACAGCTTGCGCGGATCCGGGGGCGGGCTATGGTCTCGCGAGTCGTCGGAAGCGCCGCCCCGGGTGCCGGCGGATCCTTCCGACGACCTTCGGCCCGCGCGACGGCGGGCCCGGGAGGAGGAGGCGTGGCGCCATGACGCGGCTGGCGTTCGGGATGTGGCTGCTGCTGGCGTGGTGCTGGCCGGGGGCGGTGCCCGGGGCTCTCGCGTCCTGCGCGGGCATGGCCGGCGGCGGCTCCTTCGGTTCCCTGCTGGCGCACGCCAGCGCGGGGGCCGGAGGCGTTCCGGCGCACAGCCTGCGGATACGCTTCATCGGGCACTCGACCTTCGAGATCGAGAGCCCGCGCGGCGCTGTCGTCCACACCGACTACAACGACCACGTGCGCGGCGCGCGCGCGCCGCACATCGCGACCATGAACAACGCGCACGACACGCATTTCTCGTTCGCTCCGGAAGAGGCGATCGCCCATGTCCTGCGGGGCTGGGATCCGGCGGGCGGGATCGCCCGCCACAACCTGAGATTCCGCGACCTCCGCGTGCGCAACGTGCCCACGAACCTGCGCGACACCGGCGGCGGAAGGCTCGCCAACGGCAACTCCATGTTCGTCGTCGAGGCCGTGGGGCTGTGCCTTGCGCACATCAGCCACCTGCATCACTACCTGTCGCGGGAGCAGCTCCGCGAGCTCGGAATCATCGATGTCGCGTTCGCGCCGATCGACGGCATGTGGACCATGAGCCACGACGAGCTCTTTCGCGTCCTGGACGACATCCGGGCTCGCCTCGTGATCCCGATGCACTTCGGCTCCAGCGGGGGCGTCGAGGCGTTCGTGGCCCGGGCCAGGGAAAAATGGCCGGTGCGCTGGCACGACGGCGACACGATCACGGTCAGCCTGCGCACCATGCCGGGAAAGCCCGAGGTGCTCTTTCTTCAGGGAGCCTTCTGAGCCGGCCGGTCCGTCGGGAGCCCGTAGGGCGGCTTGTGCAGCTCCCCGGGCGACAGGGTGAAGATCTCGCAGCCGTCGGCCGTCACGCCGAGGGAGTGCTCGAACTGGGCGCTCAGGGAACGGTCCCTGGTGATCGCGGTCCAGCTGTCCGAAAGGATCTTGGTGTCCGGGCCTCCCGCGTTGATCATCGGCTCGATCGTGAAGAACATGCCCTCGCGAAGACGCATGCCCTCGCCGGCGTTGCCGTAGTGCGGGACGCTGGGGGCGGCGTGGAACGCGCGCCCGAGTCCGTGTCCGCAGAAGCTCTCGACGATGCTGAAATGCTCCTTGGCGCGTTCCTTCTCGACGAATTCCTGGATGACGTGGCCGACGTCTCCGAGCGTCGCGCCGGGCCGGACGACCTCGATCGCCCGCATGAGGGCCTCGTGGGTCACGTCGATGAGAAGCTGGGCCCTGCGCTCCGCCTTTCCGATCACGTACATGCGCGACGTGTCGCCGTGCCAGCCGTCGAGGATCGTGGTCACGTCGATGTTGACGATGTCGCCGTTGCGCAGGATCCTGTTTCCGGGGATGCCGTGGCAGACCACGTGGTTGACCGAGGTGCAGATCGATTTCGGGAAACCGCGGTAGCCGAGCGGGGCCGGCGTCGCGCCGCGGGAGACGATGAAGTTGTGGCAGAGCCGGTCGAGCTCTCCCGTGGTCACCCCCTTGACGACGTGTTCGGTGATCATGTCGAGGCATTCGGCGGCGAGCCGGCCGGCCCTGCGCATGCCCTCGAATTCCTCGGGGCCGTGGATCACGATTCCGGGCGGCAGCGCGTCGGCCGGTCGAATGGCGTGCGTCTCGTTCATGGGAATCGTCAGGGCGTTCCGTGGCGCCGCGGCGCCGACTGTCCGAGGACAGGCAGCCTGCGGTCAAGGGCGATCTCTCGGGGACTCAGTATACACCCGTAGCAGAGCGCTTCCACCCCGGCGCCTAGGGCGTCGGCGGAGGCCTTCGCGTAGTTCGGGTCGATGTCGTCGGCGATGCGGAAACCGTCGCAGTCCTGGCGCTGGCAGAGGTAGAACGTGACGGCGCGGGCTCCGGACGCGACCATGGCGGCGAGCTCGCCCTGGTGCTTGGCGGCGCGCACGGACACCGCGTCCGGAAACTCGGCGAGTCCGGCCCTGCGCATCAGCTGCACGTTCTTGATCTCCACGTAGCAGTCCGGTTTTCCGGCGTCCTCGAGCAGGATGTCGATGCGGGAGTTCCGGCCGTAGCGGATCTCGCGCCGGAGGCGGGCGTAGCCCGCGAGCTCGGGAACGCGTCCGGCCGCCACGGCCTCCTCGACGAGCCGGTTGGGATTGTGCGTGTTGACGCCGACCAGATGCTCGCCGACGCGGATCATCTCCCAGGTGTAGCGGAGCTTCCGCTTCGGATTGGACGCCGGCGACAGCCAGACCTCCGAGCCGGGTTCCAGGGCGCCGAGCATGCTTCCCGGATTCGGGCAATGCGCGGTCACGGTCCGGTCGCCGTCGAGCGCGACATCGGCCAGGAAGCGCTTGTAGCGCCTGACGAGGCGGCCCCGGACGAGAGGCTCGGAGAACTCCATGGCCGACCATAGGCGCGGTCCGGGACGCTTTCAACGGCGTCTGCCGTCGTCTATACAGACGGATCGATCCCGGAGGACGGATGGTCGCGGACAGAACCGTAACGGCATGCCTGATCCTGATCGGCAACGAGATCCTTTCGGGGCGCACGCAGGATCGCAACCTTTCCCATCTGGCGGCCGGCCTCAACGAGGTCGGCGTGCAGATGCGGGAGGCCCGCGTCGTCCCCGACGTCAGGGAGACGATCGTCGCGACGGTCAACGAATGCCGCGCCAGGTTCGACTACGTGTTCACCACGGGCGGCATCGGCCCGACCCACGACGACATCACGTCGGAGTGCGTCGCCGAGGCTTTCGGCGTCGGCATGTACCGCGATTCCGAGATCGTCGCCCTTCTGCAGAGCTACATGGCGAAACGCGGCCGTCCGGACATGAACGAGGCGCGGCTGCGCATGGCGACGTTTCCGGAGGGCGCGGTGCTGCTCAGGAACGAGGTCAGCGCGGCGCCGGGCTACAGGATCGGCAACGTCTTCGTGATGGCCGGGGTGCCGCGCATCATGCACGCGATGTTCGACGAGGCGAAAAAGCACCTCCGGGGCGGCGCCGTCATGCGGTCGCGGGGAATCGCGGTCGATCTCCCGGAAGGGACGATCGCCGAACCGCTCGCCCGGATCCAGGCGCGCTTCGAGGACGTCGACATCGGCTCCTACCCGCAGATGCGGGACGAGGGCTACCGGGTGTCGGTCGTCGCCCGCGGAACCGACCCGCGCCGCATCGGCGCGGCCATCGCCGAGCTGAAGCGGTCGCTGGCCGAGATCGGGGGCAGCCCCGTGGAGGAGGATCTGGCCAGCGCCCAGCGCCAGTCCCACCCGGACGAGCAGGAATGAATCCCGGGCCGCTCGTTCTGGGGGCCATGCTGGGCGCCGGCGTCCTCCTGGCGGCGTCGGGGCTGCGGCTGCTCGCCGACCGGAAGCGCGACGACCGGAGCCGCCGGCGCGGTTTCTGGCCGCTCAACGGCGGACTGGCGCTCGCGGCGGTCTCGCTCTACCTGTTCGCCGCTCCCGGAAACTGAGCGCGGCGCGGGCGTTCACACGCCCTCCACGACCATCATGTTGAAGTCCGCGGCCCCTTCGCGCCTGGCCTTGGCGGCCTGGTATTCGGGCGAATCGTACATGGCCTTCGCCTGCTCGACGGTGTCGAACCGGACGACCACGACCCGGTGGGCGGTCCAGCTTCCTTCCAGAACCTCGGCCGCGCCGCCGCGCGCGAGGAATTCCCCGCCGTGCCTGCGGATCGCGTCCGGGGCGAGTTTCCCGTACTCGCCGTAGGCGTCGTGATCGAAGACCTCGGCGTTGGTGATGATGTACGCGCTCATGACGGCTTCTCCTTCGGTGTTGGCAGCGGTGCGGTGCGGCGCCGACCGCCGGACGGCGCCGGCGTGCACGATTTTCGCGGTTCCCGCGCCTGGCGTCCGGTTGCCGGCGCGCGCGCCGCCGCCGGGACGCTTCGACGGCATCCGGCGGCGGCCCCGGGAACGCGGACGTTTCCCGGCTTCGGAGCGCCGGGTAGAATGTCCGTCCCGGAACGGGCCGGATCCACGGCGGAGGAGGCGCGGATGAGCGGAACGGATGGCGGGCGCGACCGGAAGGCCGCCCGCGCGAAGGGCGCGGTTCCGCGGGCCCCGCAGAAGTTCTCCTACGTCCGGCCGGAAGTCCGGGAAGCGCCCAAGGTGATCGTGTCCCTGTGCCAGACCGACATTCTCCGCGGAGCGGTGCAGGTGGTGAAGGAGGGAGGGGACAACAACCTCCATTCGCACACGGGGATGGACGGTTTCTGGATGGTGCTGCAGGGCAGGGTGCGGTTCTACGGCCCCGGCGACGAGATCCTGGGCGAGTTCGGGCGCCACGAAGGGATCGCGATGCCGCGCAATGCCCGGTACCGGTTCGAGAGCTGCGGCGACGAGGAGCTCGAGCTGCTGCAGGTGGTCGCCTTCGACCGGGACGTGAGGAACGTGCGCGTGGACGCCGCGCCGCGCAGGCTCGGCATCGACGCGGTGGAGCGTTTCGACGGACGGATCCGCGCCTGACACGGTCCCGCCGGAAAGGTCTCAGCCGTCGCGGGTGTCGGGCAGCCAGCCCGGCCCGGCCAGCATGGGCTCGAGCGCGCCCTCGTACTCCGGCGCGTTCTCGATCTGCTCGAGCCAGTTGAGCCCCATCGCCTTGAAGATCCTGTTCGTGATCACGATCAGGCGCGCCTCGTTTTCGGGGTCGGCGTTGAAGTGCTGCTGCATGCAGTAGGCCGGCACGAAGATGAAGTCGCCACGCTCCCACTCGAACCTTCTCGGTTCCTCCTTCCAGGACCAGTGGAAGTCGATGTCGACATCGTACTCGACGTCCCAGTGGAGGTCGTGGCCGCGGCCGTCGAGCACGAACAGGATCTGCTCGGCGAGGATGCGGCGCTTTCCGGTGTGGCTGCCCGGGGGGATGAACTGCATGTAGGCCTCGACGCAGTTCTCCGTGGTGCTCTGCTTCTCGTGGACCATGTGCTTGACGATCCCGTCCGGGGAGTTCTCGAACGGCATGTCCTCGGCCTTCACCACCGAAAGCCGCCGCCGGTAGGTTCTGCGGAACTCGGCGGATTCCTCGAGTTCCTCGGCGTACCAGCTGCACCGGTTGCCGCCCGCGTGGGCCGTTTCGCGTTCATGCGCCATCGCCGTTCCTCTCGCGCGTTCGTGAAAGTCCTGCCTGCCGGATTCAGAGATCCGTCGGCGGTTTCCAGTGCTCCCAGCCGGGCACCGGTTCCTTGGGCGGGTATTTCGCGACCTTCTGGAACAGCATGTGCATGAACAGGAACAGCGGCTTGGCCTTCATGACGAGACAGACCAGATCCTCGGTGTCGGAGGCGTTGAAGTGCTGGTGCACGCACCCGTTCTCGACGATGATGATGTCGCCGGCCTCGTAGTCGTGGCGCTTGCCGTCGTGGATGTCGTAGCCCCTGCCGGAAATCACGTAGAAGAGGGCGGAATTCATGTGACCGTGCCGCTGGCCCGTGCCTCCGGGCGCGATCACGGACAGATGGGTCTCGATGGACTGCGCGATGTCGGTGCGCTGCGGATTGACGATGGGCTTGTCGAAGAACTGCGGCCCGCCTTTCCACTGCCAGTCGCCCGACTTGTAGATCCTGGGCTGGTCCATCAGCCCCTGCTGGAGCTCGCCGTAGGTTCCCTCGAGCGCGCGCACGAAGGTCCGTTTCTTCTGCCAGCGCTCCCAGACGACCTCCTTCGGCCGGTTGTGCCCGGGGCCGGGTTCGCTCTGCTCGACGGTTTGCGGGCCGACGTTGTCCGGAGTCTCGCCCATGGTGCCTCCCCGACTGGACCGGTTCCGGAAACGAACCTACACGAGCGCCGGAAACCGGTCAAAGGAGCCTCGAAACGCCGCGTCTCCGCCCGTCGGCGCGCGGATTCCTTGCCCCGTCCCGGGCGGGCCGCTAAGATGCGAACGCGTCCGGTCGGGAGAGGTTGCGTCAAGGCGGTCGTTCCGGCCGGGGGATTCGGCTCCCGGACCGACGAAGAGAGCGTTTGCGTCCGAACGAGGCCGACGACCGGGATCGGAGACCGCCCGCTTCTCCGGCGCACCGGGAGGATCTTCGGGCGTCACGGATTTCGCGGTCTTCCGCGGCTGGCAAGGGTCGCATGATCAGGAAGTCCCTCGCGACCCGCTTCCTGCACGTCTCAGACCATCGCCGGCGGCATGACCGGGGGCAGCAGAATGGAAGAGGCCCGTTGGCGGAATTCGAAGCCCTGGCGGGTGACGGTGACGGGCGCGGGAGCCGGCACGCGGCCGGCGGCCGCCTGAAGCGGGTCGCCGAACGTCCCGACAACCCGTTCCGCACGACCTGCCACGGCGGTCCCTGGAGGACTTGCGGGCCGTCGCGTCGGAAAGCGAGGAACAACTATTGAGGAACAACTTTCATGACCGACAACCCGTATGCCGAAGTGCGACACATGAAACTGCAACTGACGGTCACGGTCGCGAAGCCGTTCGCCCTGGGACTCTGGCTCGGCGCCGGGATGACAGTCGCGCCGTTTTTCGTGCTCGTTGTGCTGTTGCTGGTTTTGGCCGCGTTTGGCGTTTTCGGTTCGGTGCTTTCCGTTCTGGTGAATGGCTTGGAGGCGGCCGCCGGAACGGTGTCGGATCTCGCGTCCGGGCCGCTTGCTTGACCGTTTCGGGGCGGTTCAACCGGTCTGGCGACCGGGAAACGCGTGACCGGAGTTGATGTCGTTTGGCGGGAATCCTTTTCAGAATGTTGAATTTGCAGTCCTAAATCGTATTTCTTATGTCACGGGAGAACGGGGAATGACAGGACCGGATCTTGCGAAAAACACCGTCGGGTGGATCGGCGCGGGGCGCATGGGGTTCGCCATGGCGAGGCGTCTCGCGAAGGCCGGCGCGGATGTCGCCGTCTGGAACCGCACGCGCGCGAAAGCGGAACCGCTCGCCGACGACGGCGCGACGATCGTGGCCGCGCCGTCCGAACTGGCGGGGCGGGACATCGTGTTCACGATCGTGGCGGGGCCGGACGATTTCGCGGCCGTGACGACCGGGGAGAACGGCCTGCTCGCGGGCGGCGACGGGCCGCGGATCCTGATCGACTGCACGTCCATCGACGGCGCCACGTCCGCGAGGGTGCGCGAGATCGCGGCCGCCGGAGGAACGGCGATGCTGGCCGCTCCGGTGTCCGGCAACGCCAAGGTCGTGAAGGCGGGCCTGTTGTCCTTCGCGGTGTCGGGGCCGCGGGAGATCTACGACGAGGCCGTGCCGTATCTCGACGCGATGGGACGGGGATCCTCCTATGTCGGCGAGGGCGAACTCGCCCGTTTCGTGAAGATCTGCCACAACGTGTTTCTCGGCGTGGTCATCCAGAACATGGCCGAAATCACGGTCCTGGCGGAGAAGGCGGGCGTCTCGCGCCAGGCGTTTCTCGAGTTCCTCAACAACAGCGTGATGGGATCGATGTTCTCGAGATACAAGACTCCGGCCCTCGTGAATCTCGATTACTCGGTGACCTTCACGCCCGAACTCCTGCTGAAGGATCTCGACCTCGGTCTGGCCGCCGCGAAAGACCGGGGCGTGCCCATGCCCGTGGCGTCCGCCGCCCGGCAGATCGTGCAGGCGCTGATCGGCCACGGCTACGGCGGGCGGGACTTCGCGACGCTGCTGTCGCTCCAGGCGGAGGCCTCGGGGCTGGAGCTCGCGTCCGAGAACGCCGACGTGCCCGACGGGTTGTGAGCCGGCCGCCTTCGGGAGCGCCGCCGTGGAGGTTTTCCTGGATTTTCACGCGCTGGCGGTCATCGTCTTCGGAATCGCCGCCGGGGCCTTCGTCAAGGGGCTGACGGGTGTCGGGCTTCCGCTGGTGGCGACGCCGTTTCTGGCGGGCTTCCTCGGCGCCGAGCACGCGGTGGCGGTCATGCAGATTCCCGGCCTCGTCTCCAACGGCTGGCTTGTCTGGAGCACCCGGCATGCGGCCGGAGAGATGGCGCCGCGCTACGACATGATGATTCCCGCGGTCCTGATGATCGCCTTCGGGGTGCTGTTCCTGTCGATTGCCGGAAACCGCACGGTTCTGCTGTTTCTGGCGGGCACGGTCGGGGTCTTCCTGATTCTGCTGCTGGTCAACCCCTCGTTCCGGCTGGCGGGGCGGACGGGGCGGGCCGTCACCGTCGCCGCCAGCCTTTGCGGCGGGTTCGCGCAGGGCGCCACGGGCGTTTCCGGTCCGCTGTTCTCGACCCTGATCTTCTCGTTCCGTCCGGGCAAGGAAGCCTTCGTCTTCCACAACGCGCTTCTGTTCGGCACGTTCCACCTGTTCCAGACGGGGCTGATGATCGCCTTCGGCCTGCTGACCTGGCCGCGTGTCGCGGAGAGTCTGCTCGTGCTGGTGCCGATGGCCGCGTTCCTCTACGCCGGCATGCGCGCGAGAGCGGTCGTCAGTCTCAAGGTCTTCAACGTCGTGGTGGTGGCGATGATCGTCCTCATGGAAATCAAGCTTCTCCAGGAAGGTCTCGGCCTGTGACGGTCGAATCCGTGATCGTCATCGTCGCCGCGCTGGCCTTTGGCTCCTTCGCCAAGGGCCTGACCGGGCTCGGCCTGCCCGCGGTCGCGATCGCCATCCTGTCGGCGTTCTTCGGGGTTCAGCACGCCATCGTCGTGGCGACGATCCCGGTGGCCTTCGCCAATCTGCAGGTGGTCTGGACGTGGCGGCACCGCATGCGCGAGATGCCGCCGGTGTTCTGGTCGCTGGTGTCGGCCGCGGTCTGCGTCGGCGTCGGCACCTGGGTGCTGGCGACCATCGACGAGCGCCTGCTCACCGCTCTGCTCGCGTTCTGGATCGCGGTGTTCCTGGTCACCGCGGCGTTCGATCTCAAGATCGAGGTGACCGGGAGGGCGGCGAAGGTGTTCTCGCCGCTGATCGCCGGCGCCGCGGGAATCTGCCAGGGGGCGACAGGGATGTCCGGGCCGTTCATCGGCACCTGGGGGTACGCGCTGGGGTTCGTGAAGGAAACCTACGTTTTCGCGATCTCGCTTCTGTTCATGTCGATTTCCGGGATGCAGGTCGTCGCCGTGGGGATTGCCGGCCTGTACGACGCCGAGCGCGTCGTCCAGGGGCTTCTCGCGATCATCCCCGTGGCGGTCTTCGTGCCGCTCGGCATGCGCATGGCCTCGAGGATCAGCCCGCTGGCGTTCAAGCTCATGATCGTCGGGGTCATCGGCTTGATGGAAGTCAGGCTGATCTGGAAGTTGGCGACGGGAGAGTGAGCGCTCGCCGCTGTCGGGCTCCCTGGCTCGTGAAGGACATGAGAAAAATCCGGTATCCGGTTGAGGAACTTGGAAAGCTCTTGGTCGCAAAGGCTTTCGACGGGCGCGAACCCGGGAACCGCCGCGAGGTGCCGATGCCTCTCGCCAAGCGGTCCGGCCTCTTTCTCGAGCCACGGGAACAGGTCGGCTTGAACGTGATTCCAAGACTAGTACAATGTCCGCATTGGCGCCATGGGGCTGCTCCTTCTGTCAATGTTCCTGGAAACTCGACAGAATCACGGAGCGGTCCCGATTGCCGGGAAAATTCGCCGGCCGCGGCAAAAAATTCCCTCGAATGCGGAATTTTCAAGGTGGCTCGGGAGAGATGATTCATGAACACCGGCAGCATCAGTGATGAAGAAAGATGGGCGGAGTATTCCTCCATCTTGATGCAGCAGGCGCTTTCGGCAAACGTTCTGCGTCAATTTGCGAGGAGGGAGACGAGACCGAGAGGCAAGAAGGGCTTCGCGAGGTTCAGGCGCCACTGGGCGGACGACACGGTCGACGTTCCCGTCCAGCCGCATGAAGACGAGACCGGGATGCCCCGCGAAACCGATCTGGAGGAAATCGCGGCTTGGCAGGGCAGCAAGATCGGGGGAATGCTCGACGAGTTGGCCTACGACGTGCTGCGGACGGGAACCAATGTCCGGTACGCTGGCGGCAAGACCGCCCGGAACGCGGTGGACAGGACTTCCAGAATTACGCCGGGCGGGATTCGCGCGATGGTCGCGGAGATGCACCGCCGGAAGGGCCGTCGGTTCGGACAGGATTTTGCCGACGGAGGGTCGTATATCGTCCTCTGCCATACCGACCTTGAACCCGAAATCCGCGATCTCGAAATCCACGATCTCGATGCAGGCACACACGACGCCTTCGTCCCGGCAAGCGAGTACGATCTGCCGGGAAGAAAAAGAGCCTACTCGGGGGAACTTGGCTCGTTCGGGAACGTCCGGTTCGTCACCTCGTCGGAATTCGGTCCGTTCCGAGGCGCCGGCGCGTTGACGGATTCGACCGCGCACCGGACGTCGGGCGATCCCGACGATCTCAGCCAAAAGCGGTTCGACGTGTATCCCGTGCTGATGCTGGCGCGCGACTCCTTCGGTTTCACGGGACCGTGTGGATCCGAGGGCGACGATTCAAGCATCGTGCAGCCCACCGAGGCGCCCTTTGCCGGCGGACTCGTCCGGGCAAGGTTCGGTTTCGCCTGCGAGATCCTGAACCAGAGCTGGGTTTGTCGACTCGAAGTCGTCGCCTCAGTTCCATCACAGCGCCCGGAAGAAATCCACGAGGAGCATTTCGAGAGCCGCCCGACGGGGGTCGAGCTTGAAGTCGACGATTCGCCGGAACCCGGAGATCCCGAGCCCTGGGATCCGGAGAAAATCCGGATCCACACGAAGCACTACTCGTTGCGCCAGGTGGTGGACATGATCAAGGAGGGGGACATCGATCTGGCGCCTGATTTTCAGCGTCATTACGTGTGGAAGGAGCGGCAGCGTTCGGGGTTGATCGAGTCGCTGTTGTTGGGCATCCCCCTTCCATCGTTCTACTTCAACGAGGACAGCGCCAATAGACTTCAGGTCGTCGACGGGGTTCAGCGGTTGACGACGGTCTACCGGTATTTGACGAACCCGGAAGTCAAGCTGGGAGACTTGACCTACCTCCACGACCTGACAGGTCAGGGGTATGAAGACCTGGCGCCGCCGTTTCGCCGTCGCCTCGGCAGCGCCCAGTTTGTCGTCCATGTCATCGACCCGCAGACTCCGTACCGGGTGAAGTTCGATATTTTCCGGAGAATCAACACCGGCGGAACTTCGCTGAGTGCCCAGGAGATCCGCCATTGCATGAGCAAGACGCGATCCCGGGAATTCCTGAAGGAGCTGGTCGGCGACGAGAGCTTCGTCACGGCTACGGGCGGAGCGCTCAACGACCACCCGCGGATGGCGGACCGGGAACTGGCTCTGCGCTTCGTCGCCTTCCGCCTGTTCACCTCGGACGACTATTCGGAGCATGACAGCTTCAACGATTTTCTCGGTTTCGTGACAAATCGACTGGATGATCTTGCCGAAGAGGATCTTGACGGTCTTCGAAACGATTTCGTGCGCGGGATGACCAACGGTTACGCGGTGTTCGGCGACCACGCCTTTCGCAAGTGGCCGCGGGACGCAACCCGCAAGAGTCCGATCAACCGCGCGCTGTTCGAAAGTTGGGGAACCGTGCTGGCCGACTACGAGGAATCGGCCATCCGGAACGCATCGGAGAATCTGAGGAACCGGGCCCGGGACATGATGAATGACGACTCCGAGTTCGATAATTCGATAACCAGCAGCACGGGGAACATTCGCAGTGTCCGGACCCGGCTGGACAAGGTTCGCGAACTGGTGCGGGAGGTGGTTCGGTGATCGCCGGAATCCGTCTGGAAAACTTCAAACGCTTTCGCGAGCTGACCTTGAAGACTGAAGCGCTTACGGTTTTGACAGGCGCCAACGGCGCCGGCAAGACCTCGGTCATTCATGCGCTCCTGCTGGCTCGGCAAATGGCGCGGCCACCTCGCCGAAACCATGTCGAGTTGAATGGCGTGGACACGCTGGAACTGGGCGGTGCCGGGGACATCGTCCATCACGAAGCCGGCGAGGAGGATCTGGCTGCGGTTGAAGTGCGAGATTCCGGCGGCACGAACCGGCGTTGGTCGTTTCGTGCCGTCGGCAGCGATGATGCCCGCGCGCTGAACGCGATCGTGGTTGACAGACCCGAACCCGACGACTGTCCGGGGGCGTTGGCCGGAGCGGCTCCTCGGTTCAGCTATCTTTGCGCGGAACGTCTGGGGCCCCGCGACGTCCTCGGCGCCAGTGCCGCGAATTTCGCCGAACTTGATGTGGGTCCGCGAGGCGAGTTCGTGGCGCAGGTGCTAGCGTCATGTGGTCGGTCGCAGGTCAGAAGCGGCCGAACCGAGAGATCCTCGACCGAAACGCAGTCGGCCGATCTGCTCCACCAGACCGAGAGCTGGATGACGAAAATCGTCCGTCCGACCCAGATTGTCGCCAACAGGATTCCCAACACGTCGGTTACCCACCTGCGCTTCAAGACACCCGGTTTCCGGACGGAGTGGACGCGCGCACCGAACGCCGGCTTCGGTGTCTCGTACGCGCTGCCGATCGTCGTCGCCGCCTTGCGCGCGGAAGTCGGCGGGTTGCTCCTTGTGGAGAATCCGGAGGCTCACCTGCACCCGGCCGGACAATCGGCGATCGGCGGCTTTCTGGCACGGGTTGCGGCGGATGGCGTGCAGGTTTTCCTCGAGACGCACAGCGACCACGTGCTGAACGGCATCCGGGTGGCGGTCGCCGAGGGCACGACCGCACTTCTCCCGGATCGGGCCGTGATCCACTTTCTTCGGGCAGAAGACGACACAGGCCAGATTCTCCAGTCGATGGAGATCAATCAAACCGGTCAGCTCTCCGCCTGGCCCACCGGGTTTTTCGATCAAACGCAAGCCGATCTTGCGGTTTTGGCCTCCACGAAGCGACGCAAGCCGTGACTGCCCGGTTCGTGCTTGACGAAGGATCCTGGTCGAAAGTGGCCGAAGCAAACCCGGATGCGGTATCCAATGCGATTCGTGATCTTCTGGAACGGATTGACGTGGCTGGGGAGAGGAATGAAAAGGTCGTCAAGCACGGGGAATACTACAAAACTGATCTTGGAGACAATTTATCACTTTATTCTGTGTTGTTTGAGAAGGAATGCCCTCTGCAATTGTGTCATGACCTGATTCAGCAGCTCTATTTGGCCTTGGACCAGACCGCTGATTTCGACGATTGCGGGCTGGTTGAATACGATGCCGAATACGGTGGGAACGTTCGCTTCGCTCCGGGCGTGGCTTGGGCGCACGCCCATCGCGCGGAACGACGACATGTCGCGGTTCTGCCGCTGCCTCTAAGCGGCGTGCCGAGAGGCAAGGTGCCTGTTACCGTGGGAAGGGTCACCGACGAGATTTTTTTCGTGACCGACGAGTTCCAGCACCTCGCCTTCTTCCGGTCGGTCATGGAACTGGAAAACGCGGACGAAGCGATGTTCGAGCGTCTTGCGACGTCCGCGTTTCCGGCACTCGAATGGGCGGATGATGTCTGGAGCGGTCTGGGGGATTTCAGCCGACCGTACATTGCTGTGCGGAGCGAACTCGTTCGCTGTCTGGCTGGCCTCAACGATCACGGTGCGGCGTGCTTCCATGAGTGTCTTACCGTGAACCTGCAGGATCTGCCGGGAATGTTGTCGGCGCGGATCGGTTCGAAGACCTCGGACGAAAACGGGCGCACCAAGAGGCATCGACCGTCGAAGCGGGATCGCACGCGACGTTACCGTGGAGAGGACAAGGTGTTCTGGTGGCACGTGAAACTGCAACCGCACGTGGACCGGATTCACTTTCGGCACGACTACCGGTCGGGGGATTCGTCTTGGCCTCAACAAGGCCGCATCGTCGTGGGCCTGTTCAAGGACCACTGCGTCTTGCCGCAATGAAGCCGTGCGCTAGCCGGAACTTCACCGCCCAATTTTCACCGAAAACCTGTATTCATCGAACATTGAAAATTGATGATATGGTGAAAGAGTTGGAGATCCGCGCCGTGGAGGCGATTCGCGACCTGCTTGGTAGCGTGCCGAGCGTGGATGTCGAGTGGGTCGAGCATGAACCAGAAATCGGCAACGACCACGGTGTCGATGAGCTGGTCGGCTTTGCCTGCCACGGTGGCACCTATGCGCTCGTCGTCGAGGTGAGGTCGAACGGATCCGCTTCGTCCGTTCCGGGATCCATCAGCTCGAAAGCTGTGTGGCGCGACTGCGCCGGTCCGGTGAGGCAAATGCCGGACGGCGCCTCATTCCAATGCTTGTCAGCTATGGCGTATGTACCAGTGCGCGATCTCGATGTTCCCGCCCGGGAACAGGTGCAGACCTCCTGACCTCATCCAATTCGGGTTGACGCGGATTGCGCGGGTTCCGGGGTCTTGCCGACCTCGCAGGCCATGCGGAGGGCGGCTCCGGGGAAGACGGTTCCGGTGGCGTTGAGTTCGCTCAGGAGAGCTTCGAGGTGGCGGTCGCAGGCGTCGTTCGCGAGGCCGAGGATGCGGACGCGGAGGACGCCGTCGGCGGGGTCGGGCAGGATGTCGGCGTCGGCGGGCATGAGGGCGCGGAGCAGTTTCCGGGGATGGGGTTTCCTGCCCTGGGCCCGTATGACGGAAAACGTCATGCGCGCTTCGGCGCGGTAGGCGATCATGCGGACGATGTCGAGGACGAGGCGTTCGCGTGACGGCAGGGCGTCGAGCCGCCGGTCCTCGTCGAGGTCGCCGGCCCGGCAGCGGGTTGGCGTGCCGCCGCGGCTGGCCCTGGCGGTTTCGAGAGCGCGCTGGAGCTCGGCGATCCCGCTTTCGGGAGCTGCCGTCGGCCTGTTTTTCGCGGCGGCGTCGGCGAGGCGGCCGCGCAGACGGGCGAGCTGGCGCCGGATGCCGCGGCTCGCCTTGTCATGGGTCCGCCAGGCCGGGTTGACGACCAGGGTGCCGGGATCGAGCGGTTCGAGTTCGCAGGTTGGCAGGGCGTCGAGGTTGAACTGGTCGCGCATGCACTTGAAGAAGTTTTCCCGGGACCAGCGCGAGAACAGGGCGCCCGCGGCCTCGGCCATCGGCTGGTGCGGATCGCTGGTGATGAAGGCGACCTGGCGGCCGTTGTCGAGCGGGCACCGGATGTGGCGCACGGTGAAGCCGTTCGGCAGCGTTACCGGCTTTTCGGCTGGCCGGGCGGTGGCGGCGGTGTCCGCCGCCGGTCCGTGAACGGGAACGGTTGTCGCGCCGAAGTCCGCGACCGGCCAGTCCCGGCCGCGGAACTTCCTGTGCCAGGTCAGGCAGGCGATGCCGCGCCTTGCGAGGCGGCGGAACAGGTCCGGGCTCCAGCCGCCGCGGTCGAAGACCAGGGTGAGCGCGGGGCGGCCGGGCGCCGCCGCGGTCAGGCCCGGCGCCCGGTCGCCGACGGTCCCGAGAGCCTGCAGCGCCGGTGCCACGTCGCCCTCGATCGCGGCGACCATCTTCGGGTCCAGCTTCTTGTGCGGGCTGCAGGCTTCCCAAGGCCGGCGCGGCCGTCCCGGATCCCGCGTTTCGCGAACCGGACAGCCTACTGGCGGTCATCCGGACAACGGTCGCGGGCCTTGCGTCCCCGGACCGCGGGAGCTGCGGGATGCCGGATCGCGGCGAGAGGATGCCGCCGGCACGGACCAAGGCGCTGTCCGGTCCGCCGGACGGACTCTGACGACCGCCATCCGGCAACGGGGTCGGTCGCCGTCACGGAAAGGGGGAACCCGGCCTCAGGCTTCGTCCAGCATGGTTTCGTAATTGGCGCCCATGACCTGGCTGATGGGTTGTCCCGCCCTGACGGCCCTGGTCATCGCCGCTTCCCGCCTGGCGATCGTTTCGGCGACCTCGAGGATTTCAGCGGCCCCGCGCTCCGGCAGGAAGCAGACCCCGGAGCCGTCCGCGAGCACGCAGTCGCCCGGCCGCACCTCGACCCTGCCGATCTCGACCTTGCCGTTGAATTCCTCCTCGACGATTCGCCCGCGCGCGGTGGCGGGGGTGGCCGAGCGCGCGTAGACCGGAAACCCCAGTTCCCGGCTTTCGTCCACGTCGCGCACCGGACCGTCGCACACCACGCCCGCGATGCCGCGGACGCTGGCCCCGTTCGAGAGAATCCCGCCCCAGCCCGCGGCTTCCACGCCGGACCGCTGCTCGATGACGATGACGTCGCCCGGCCCGGCGGCCTCGACGGCGGCCGTGCAGAGATGGCGCGGCGGGCCGGCGAGCGCCCCGCCGGTGCCCAGCCGGACGGTGACGGCCCTGCCGGCGATGCGCCGGCTCACCGTCAACGGCCGCAGGCCGCCCACGCGTCCGGAAAGCCCCAGCCTGTCGAGGGCGTCGGACACCGCGGGAGTGTCGAGACGAGACAGGCGTTCGACAATGCCGTCCATGCCGTCGTCACCCTGCCGGCGCAGACGGAGCTGTCCGTCCCGCCCGCCCGTCCCAGATCCTTTCGGGAATCAGGACGGAGCCCTCCATGATCCGGCGCGTCGTCCGGAGCAGGGAGACCCGCTCGATCCGCGGAACGCCGTCTTTCTCGGGGCCGGTCTCGAGCTCCACGGAGAATTCCCCCGACGGATGCTCGATCGAGAACAGGGCGGGGTTGCCGACGGGCAGCCGCGCGACCTCGCGGGCGACCGATCCGGGGACCACGCAGGCCGTCGCGACAGTCGCGGCGGCGAGAACGCCGATCGAGGCATGGCAGGCATGGGGGATGAAGCAGCGCGCCGTGACCGAACCGCCGCCGGCCGGCGGGGCCACGAGACACATCTTGGGCACCACCTTCGCCGTCACGTCGCCTAGGTTCATCGCCTCGCCGATCTCGAGCCGGATCGCCTCGACGCGTCGCCTGACTTCCGCCGCCGCGTCGAGGGCGTCGCGGGTCTCGTGGCCGGTCGCGCCCACGTCCTCGGCCCTGAGGATGACCAGGGGCATGCCGTTGTCGATGCAGGTGACGGGAACGCCCCGGACCCGGTCGACGGCGCTGCCCGTGGGCAGCAGGCTGCCGCAGGCGGATCCGGCGGTGTCGAGAAAGTCGATCATGACCGGCGCCGACGTCCCCGGCGCGCCGTCGATGCGCGCGTCCCCCTCGTAGGTGACCTTCCGCTCCGGGGTGCGGATCCGGACGTCGCAGAGATTGCCGGAATTGACCATTCGAACGCGCACCGAGGTCACGTCGTCGGCGGCCGGGACCAGGCCGTGCTCGAGAGCGAAGGGCGCGACGCCGGCGAGCATGTTGCCGCAGTTGGGGGTGACGTCCACGGCGGGCTCGTCGACCTTGACCTGGCAGAACAGGTAGTCGAGGTCCGCCTCGCCGCCGTTCGCCCTGCCGACGATGGCGACCTTGCTGGTCAGGGGATCGGCCCCGCCGAGGCCGTCGATCTGCCGGGCGTCCGGCGATCCCATCACGGCCAGCAGCACGCGGTCGCGCAACCCGGGATCGGACGGCAGGTCCGACGCCAGGAAGTACGGCCCCTTGGAGGTGCCGCCGCGTTGCACGACGCAGGGTATGCGGGTCTGCACCGGACTACTCCCCGGCGGCCCGGCCGGTTGTCCCCAGCACCTCGGCGATCACCTCGTCGGTGGAACGGACGTCCCCGAAGCTCTGGTAGACGGAGGTCAGCCCCACCAGATGCTCCTCGGGAAGCCGCGACGCGCTGCAGTCCTCCACCATGATCGTGCGGTAGCCGATCATCATGGCGTCGCGGGCCGAGGACTCGCAGCACATGTTGGTCAGCGTCCCGCCGATCAGGAGATTGTCGATGCCGCGCTCCTGCAGGCGGTCGTGCAGGTCCGAGGATCCCTGGATGAAGGCGCTGAAACGGGTCTTCTCGCAGAAGAGATCCTCCGGCCGGGCGTCGAGGCCGGAATGGAGGGCGTGTCCCTCCGTGTCCCGGGTCAGCCCGTCCTTGTGCGCCTTCGCCTTCTCCCCGGTGAAGAAGTGCTCGTGGTAGAGCGGCCACAGGCTCGGGCCGCCGGGCCGTTCGGCCACCGTGAGCAGAACCCACGCCACCGTGCCTCCGGCCGACCGCAGCGCGGCGGCGAGCCGGTTGATGTTCGGGATGACGTCAAGGCAGGGGGGCGCGCCTTTCACGAAGAAGTTCTGCATGTCGATGACGGCGAACGCGGTCCTCCGCGGATCGAAGGAATCGAAGACATGGAGCCGGCCGCGTTTTTCCATGACGCGGTCGATCACCTGCTGCGGCATCGCGAATTCAGGCATTCCGGTTTCCTCCGTCGGCGGCGGGTTCCCAGGCGATCATGCGGAGCTCCCCGAGCTCCCGCTCCATCTTCCGCCAGTTCTCGCCGCCGTCGGTGGAGCGGAAGATCTGGCCCATGATCGTGCAGCAGAACAGCAGGGAGGGGTCGGCGGCGTTGGCGCCGATCCACCAGATGGTCGAGTTCACCGGGACGGGAAGACCCGCGTCCTCCCAGGTCTCGCCCCAGTCGCGGCTTCGAAGGAGAAGGCCGGTCTCGCCGGACGGCCGGTCGCCGACGGAGAGAAACAGCGTTCCGCTGCCGTCGGGCCGCCGCGTCATGCACCGGAAATAGGGCCACGGCGCCGCCGGAACGTCGACGTGGCGCCAGGTCTCCCCGTTGTCGTCGGACCGGTGCAGGCCCAGTTCGGTGGAGCACAGCACGCGACGCTCCCCGAGATCGTCGATGATGACGAGGTTGTGCGTGTCGTCGGTGCGAAGCCCGTCCGAGAGCCGCCGCCAGCTGCGGCCGCGGTCCCCGGATTTCCAGACCGCGTCGATCTCGATGGTCGCCCAGATCGTGTCCGCGTCCGCGGGGTCGAACTGGACCGAGGTGACGCGCGGGACGTTGATGACCTCGCAGCGTTCGGCGTTGTGCAGCGGC
Source organism: Alphaproteobacteria bacterium (assembly GCA_965214975.1). Lineage (GTDB taxonomy): Bacteria > Pseudomonadota > Alphaproteobacteria > MPNO01 > UBA830 > JAJEBT01. The sequence goes on along the minus strand of OZ244055.1, from coordinate 1,360,225 downwards.
GCCCGGAACCAGGTGAGGCCGCCATCCTCGGAAACGTGGACCGCGGCCGGCCGGGTTCCCGCCACGACGAAATCCGGATCGTCGGGATGGCGCGCCATCTGCAGGATGTGCAGCCCGTCCATGGGCGAGGGAAGATGGACCCAGCGCGCGACCCCCGGGTTCCAGCGATGCACCCCGAGATCGGTGCCCGCCAGCACCTCCTCCGGCCGGGCCGGATGGGTGGCGACGCACCAGCACCGGGATTCGTTGTAGATGCCGCCGTCGGTGGTGTCGGCCCGGTTCCAGCTCTCGCCGAGATCCCGGGAGAACCACACCGAATGCCCGACCGACGCGGCATAGGCGACGACGTTCATGACGCTCGTTTCCCCGTTCCGGGACGCCACTCTACCGCGGGCGCTCCGGCCGGTCCAAGCCGCGGACGTCCGGCTTCCCGGGAACGGACGCTTCCCCCGCCCGTCAGTAGGACCGCTCGGTGACGAACGAGACGGCCTCCGAAAGCGCGGCCTTGAGCGGGCCGTCCCCGAAGGGTCCGAGCGCGGCCCGGGCTTCCTGCGCGTAGAGGCGGGCGCGCTCCACGGTCGCGGCCAGCGCCCCGGATTCGTGGAGCAGCGTGAGCGCGCGCCGGAAATCCCCCTTCTTCTGCTCGAGATCGCCGAGCGCGCGGCGCCAGAAGGTCCGGTCCTTCTCGCCGGCGCCGGCGTAGGCAAGCACCACGGGGAGCGTGATCTTCCCCTCCCTGAAGTCGTTGCTGACCGTCTTGCCGAGAACCTCCTGATGCGCGGAATAGTCGAGCACGTCGTCGATCAGCTGGAAGGCCATGCCGAGGTTGCGGCCGAAGCCTTCGAGCGCCCTGCGCTCCTCCCCGGGCGCCCCGGCGACGATGGCGCCGATCTCGGTCGCCGCCGAGAACAGCCGGGCCGTCTTGGAGTCCACGACCTCGAGGCAGTCTGCTTCCGACGTCTCGACGTCGTTGGCGGTGATCAACTGGAGCACCTCGCCCTGGGCGATCGTCGAGGACGCTCCGGACAGCACGCGCAGCACCTCCAGCGCGCCGTCGGCGACCATCAGCTCGAAGGCGCGGCTGAACAGGAAGTCCCCGACCAGGACGCTCGCCTGGTTGCCCCAGACCGCGTTGGCGCTCGCCGCGCCGCGCCGCAGGCTGCTCTGGTCGACCACGTCGTCGTGGAGAAGCGTCGCGGTGTGGATGAACTCGACGCAGGCGGCGAGGCCGACGTGGCGGTCGCCCTCGTATTCGCAGATCCCCGCGCTCGCCAGCGTCAGCATCGGGCGGAGGCGCTTCCCGCCGGCGGCCACGACATGCTCCGCGACCCGGCGGATCAGCAGCACCGGGCTGTCCATGTGGGCGATGATGGCCTGGTTGACGCGCCCCATGTCCTCGGCGGTCAGCGCCGTCAGGGCGTCCAGCGAAGGCTCCGCCCGGTTCCGCCGCGCGTGCTCGAGATCAACGACGGAACTCATGGGATGCGATCCTTGACGATGCCGGCGGAGAAGCCGAACATAGCCGGAGACGCACCCCGGTCAAGGCGGAAGCGGATGAGGGAGCTGCTGCGGACCAACGACGCCGTCCGCCTGTCGTGGGTGCAGGCGATGCTCCGCGCCGAGGGCATCGAGACCTTCGTTCTCGACACCCACATGAGCGTGCTGGAAGGCAGCGCCGGCGCCATCCCGCGCCGGGTGATGGTGGCGGACGAGGATCACGGGCGCGCCGACACGCTGCTGCGCGCCGCCGGAGAGGCCGTTGGCTGAGGCCGGCCCGTCCGCGGACCGCTCGGAGGACGGTTTTCTCGACGGCGGGATCCGCCTGCTGCAGCCGGCCGCCGGCTACCGCGCCGCGATCGATCCCGTCTTTCTGGCCGCCGCCGTCGACGCCGCCCCGGGCGAGCGGGTTCTCGACGTCGGGGCCGGCCACGGAGCGGCTTCCCTCTGCCTGGCCCGCCGGGCGGAGGGCTGCCTGGTCACGGGACTGGAGACGCAGCCCCGGCTCGCCGGGCTGGCCCGGGAGAACGCCCGCGCGAACGGACTCGAGCCGTTCGTCCGGGTCGTCGAGGGGGATCTCGCCGCGCCCGGCCCGGCGCTGCGGGAGGGCGGCTTCGACCACGTGATGGCCAATCCGCCCTACCGCGACGACGGGGAGGGCGCCGGGCCGCGGGACAGGGAGAGGGCGATCGCGTATTCTGGGAACGGGATTCCGCTGGAGGACTGGATCGGTTTCATGCACCGCATGGCGCGCCCCAAGGGGACGCTGACCCTGATACACCGCGCCGACCGCCTCGACCGGATCCTGTCCGCCCTTCACGGACGGTGCGGCGGGGTGGCGGTGTTCCCGCTCTGGCCGAGGGCCGGCGTGGCGGCCAAGCGGGTTGTCGTCCGCGCCCGCAGAGGGGTGGCGCGGCCGGCGGTCATGTGCCCCGGCCTGGTCCTGCACGAGCCGGACGGCGCCTTCACGGCCGCCGCCGACGCCGTGCTTCGCGGCGGCGCGCTGCCGATCGCGACGGGATGACGAACGGGGACGGGCGGACACGGCCATGGGGATGATCTCGGACGCGCTGGGATCGCTGGCGGCGAAGCTGCCCGTCGAGCGTTTCCGCAACCCGCCGCCGCGGGTCGGCGTCATGCGTTTCGACGGCATGATCGGGTCGGCGTCGTCCCGGCGCGGGGGCATCTCTCTCGCGGGCCACGAGCGGGCCATCGCGAAGCTGTTCGCCCCGCGCGGACTCAAGGCCGTCGCGCTGGTCGTCAACTCCCCCGGCGGCTCGCCCGTGCAGAGCTCCCTGATCGCCCGCCGGATCCGCGACCTCGCCGAGGAGAAGGAGGTGCCGGTGGTCGCGTTCTGCGAGGACGTGGCGGCCTCCGGGGGATACTGGCTGGCCTGCGCCGGCGACGAGATCTTCGCCGACGCCAGCTCGCTCGTCGGATCCATCGGCGTGGTCTTCGCGGGGTTCGGTTTTCCGGATCTGCTCGACCGCCACGGCATCGAGCGGAGGCTTCACGTCACGGGACGGCGCAAGGCCCAGCTGGATCCCTTCAGCGAGGAGAGGGCGGAGGACGTCGAGCGGCTGCGCGAGCTGCAGGAGAGCGTCTTCGACAGCTTCCGGAGCCACGTGCGCGAGCGCCGGAAGGACCGGCTCCGGGCGCCCGAGGACGAACTGTTCACCGGGGACGTCTGGACCGGAACCCAGGCTCTCGAGATCGGGCTCGTCGACGGTCTCGGCGAGATGCGCTCGGAGATGCGGCGGCGCTTCGGGGAAAAGGTCCGCTTCCACCGCGTGGCCGTCCGGCGCAGCTTCCTGTCCCGGCTTCGCGGGGGGATCAGGATCGGGATCGATCCCGGGGAGATCGTCGACGCCCTCGACGAGTGGGCCGCGTGGCAGCGCTTCCGGCCGTGAGTGCCGGCGCATGATCCTCAAGTGGCTGGCGCTTCTGGCGATCGTCGCCGCCGTCTGGTACGGCTTCAGGATCCTCTCCCGTCGCGGCGGGGCCCGGCGGGCGGAAGCCGGCCGCGGAGAGGGCGCCGACGGGATCGAGGATCTCCGGGCCTGCCGGACCTGCGGCGCCTACGTCGCGGACGGGCAGCGCGGCTGCGGCCGCGAGAAATGCCCGTACCCGGGCTGACGCGCCTCGCGCGGAGGCGAGGCCGGCCCGCGGGCCCGCGGGATTGACCGCCCCCCGGAGCCTTCCTATGTTGCGGCGCGAAGCGACGGCGGCGCGGCCATGACCCGAAACAGCGAGAGCGGCACGTCCTTTCAGGCGCTCGTCCTGAAACTCCACGCCTACTGGGCCGACCGCGGCTGCGTGATCCTGCAGCCCTACGACATGGAGGTCGGGGCGGGCACCTTCCATCCGGCGACGACGCTGCGCGCGCTCGGGCCGGAGGACTGGAAGGCGGCCTACGTCCAGCCGTCGCGCCGGCCGGCGGACGGACGCTACGGCGAGAATCCGAACCGGCTCCAGCACTACTACCAGTACCAGGTCGTCCTCAAGCCGGCGCCCGCGGACAGCCAGGAACTCTACCTGGACAGTCTCCGGGCCCTCGGCATCGCCACCGGGCGCCACGACATCAGGTTCGTGGAGGACGACTGGGAAAGCCCGACGCTCGGGGCCGCCGGCCTCGGGTGGGAGGTGTGGTGCGACGGCATGGAGGTCACGCAGTTCACCTACTTCAACCAGGTCGGGGGCATCGAGTGCGACCCGGTTCCGGTCGAGCTGACCTACGGGCTCGAGCGGCTCGCCATGTACATCCAGGGTGTCGAGAGCGTCTTCGATCTCGACTTCAACGGCCGCGGAGTCCTCTACGGCGACGTTTTCGGGCGCGCGGAGCGGGAGCACTCCGCCTACAACTTCGAATGCGCCGACACCGGGATGCTGTTCGCCCAGTTCCGGTTCGCGGAACGGGAATGCGGGCGCTGCCTGGAGCGCGGGCTCGCGCTGCCGGCCTACGACCAGTGCATCAAGGCCAGTCACGTCTTCAATCTCCTGGACGCCCGCAACGCGATCAGCGTCACCGAGCGGGCGTCCTACATCGGACGGGTCCGGGCGCTCGCCAGGGGGAGCTGCGAGGCCTGGCTCGCGGGCGCCGCGGACGCGGCCTGACGATGCCGGAACTTCTGCTGGAGCTTCTGTCGGAGGAGATCCCGGCCCGCATGCAGGCCCGCGCGGCCGCCGATCTCGAGAAGCTGGTTCTCGCGGGACTCGCCGAGGCCGGACTCGGGCACGGAGCGGCGGAGGCCCACGCGACGCCCCGGCGCCTCGCGCTGGCCGTCGAGGACGTTCCCGGTCGCCAGCCCGACCTTCGGGAGGAAAGGCGCGGCCCCCGCGCCGGCGCGCCCGACCGGGCGGTCGAGGGGTTCCTGAAGTCCTGCGGCGCGACGCGGGCGCAGTGCGAGGAGCGGGACACCGGCAAGGGCGTGTTCCTGTTCGCGGTGACCGAACGCCCCGGCCGGCCGGCGGCCGAGATCCTGCCCGGCCTTCTCGGCGCCGCCGTCGCCCGCATGCAGTGGCCGAAGTCCATGCGCTGGTCGGGCGTCCGCTGGGTGCGGCCGCTGCGGCAGGCGATGTGCGTCTTCGGCGGCGAGGCGCTCGCCGTCTCCTTCCCCGAGGCCGCGGACGCGGCGGACGGCCCGCCGCCGACCGGCGGCAACGAGACCTCGGGCCACCGGTTCCTGGCGCCGGAACGCTTTCCGGTGACCGGTTTCGCGGACTACCGGGCGCGGCTCGAGCGGGCCTTCGTGATACTCGACCGGGAACGGCGCAAGTCCGCGATCCGGGAGCAGATCGGGCGGCTGGCGGCGGAGGCGGGCCTCGTGGCGCGTGACGACGAGGATCTCGTCGACGAGGTGGCGGGGCTGGTGGAATGGCCGGTCGCGCTTTGCGGGACGATCGACGAGGAGTTCATGGACGTCCCCGAGGAGGTTCTGGTCACGTCCATGAGAACCCACCAGAAGCACTTTCCGCTCCTCGGGAGGGACGGCTCCCTGGCGGCGCGCTTCGCCGTGGTCGCGAACGTCGAGACGCCGGACCGGGGCGCCGCGGTCGTCGCCGGCAACGAGCGCGTCCTGCGCGCGCGGCTCTCGGACGCGCGGTTCTTCTGGAACCAGGACCGCGGGGCACCGCTCGAGAGCCGGCTCGGGCGGCTGGCCGGCAGCGTGTTCCACGAAGGCCTCGGAACCATGGCCGGGAAGGCCGAGCGCCTCGAGCGCCTGTCGCGCGGGGTCGCCGCGTTCGTGCCCGGCTGCGACGCCGCAGAGGCGGCGCGGGCGGCCAGACTCGCCAAGGCCGATCTCGTCACCGAGATGGTTCTCGAGTTTCCCGAGCTGCAGGGGGTCATGGGCCGCCACTACGCGCTGCACGACGGCGAGAGCCCCGCCGTGGCCGACGCGATCCGCGACCATCATGCGCCCTCCGGGCCGGGGGACGACTGTCCGATGGCGCCGGTTTCGGTGGCGGTGGCGCTCGCGGACAGGCTCGACACGCTGGCCGGATTCTTCGCCGTCGGCGAGAGGCCCACGGGCTCGCGGGATCCCTACGCGCTGCGCCGCGCCGCGCTCGGCGTCGTCCGGCTGGTCGTCGAGAACGGCCTGCGCCTGCCGTTCCGCGCCGCATGCGCGCTGGTCGTCGGGCAGGCGCGCGCCGCGGTCTCCGGAGCGGGCGGCGCCGACCCCCACGCCGCCGCCGTCGCGGGCGGGGAATGGATCGGGGAGCTCGCGGGTTTCGTTTCGGACCGGCTGAAGATCCATCTCCGCGACCAGGGCATGCGCCACGACCATGTCGCCGCGGCCTTCGCCGTGGCCCGGGGCGACGACCTTCTCGACCTGGTGTCGAGAGCGCGGGCGCTCCAGGAATTCCTCGATTCGGAGGACGGGCGGAACCTGCTCGTCGCCCGCCGCCGGGCCGGCAACATCGTCTCCATCGAGGAAAGGAGGAGCGGCGTGTCCTACGGCGGCGAGATCGACGCCGGCGGCCTGCGGCAGCCCGAGGAACGGGCGCTCGCCGAGGAGATCGAGATCGCGTCCGCGATCGCCCGGGTCGCGATCGTCCAGCGCAGGTACGTCGACGCCATGCGCGCGATGGCGGGTCTGCGCAGGCCGGTGGACCGGTTCTTCGACGGCGTGACCGTCAACGCCGAGGATGCCGGGCTGAGGGCCAACCGCCTCCGCCTGCTTTCGCGTTTCGGCGCCGTCATGGACGGGATCGGGGACTTCTCCCTGCTCGAGGGGTAGCTCGGCCGGGCCGGCCTCAGAGCGGCCGGCCGGGCGTGATCTTCCGGCCGTCCGCCGCCAGCGCGCCGCTTTCGAGACCGTCGAGGCGCAGCATCGCGAGCGCGCGCCCCGGCACGCCGGAGCGGATCTCGCCGACGGCGACGCCGTCCCTCGCGACCGGGGTGCCCGGCGCCGGTGCCGGACCGTCGAAGGAGACCGGGACCAGACGCTTGCGCACGAGGCCGCGATGCTTCATGCGCGCCGTGACCTCCTGGCCCACGTAGCAGCCCTTGTCGAAGGACACGCCGCCGAGGACGTCGAGACCGCCCTCGAGCGGCCGCTCCCTGCCGGCGGCCAGATCCTCGGCGCCGTCGGGAACGCCGAGCGCGATGCGCATCTCCTCGTAGCGCTCCGGGGTTCCCCTGCGGGCCCGCGGAAAGTCGCCGTCCGTCACGGCGCCGGCCGGAACGACCGCCCGGTCGCCGAGCCCGGGGTGCCGGGGATCGGAGAAGAGAACCCCGCCACGCCACGGGACCGCGGCGCCGGGTTCGCCCGAGGCGGGCAGCAGGGCCAGCGTCCGCCAGTCGCCGCGGGCGTCCTCGATGCGGACGTCCGCGCGCAGTCGGTAGATTCCGAGACGGCCCGCCAGTTCGGGAATCCGCCGGGCGTCGCAGTCGAGAAGGACGGCGCCGTCCCGCTCGATCATCAGGAAATCGTGCAGAAAGCCGCCCTGCGCCGTGAGAAGCGCCGCGTAGACGGCCAGCGACGGCGACAGAAGCGCGACGTCGTTGGTGACGAGACCCTGCAGGAAGTCCTTCGCGTCGGTCCCCTCGACGACGACGACGCCGCGTTTCGGAAGGGCGATCCAGGTTGCGTGGGGCATGCTGCGAAAAGGCGTTCCGTGATCCGGCGACCGGCGGCCAGTCTACACGCGGCGGCCTCGAAGGTCATCCCGCCGCCGCGCCGGATGCGTGCCGGCGCGGGGTCGGGTATGCTGGCGCGGTTCCCGCAACCCGATGGATCTACCGGATTCGATGACCGTCGCGACCCCGACCGACGCGCCGCCCGGCCGCGAACGGCTCGTCGCCGAAGCCGCCGCTCTCAAGCCGGCGCTCCGCGGACGGCAGCGCGACGCCGAGAGCGCCCGCCGGGTTCCCGACGAGTCGATCGCGGAGCTCAAGGCCGCCGGCCTCTACCGCGTCGTCCAGCCCGCCCGCTACGGCGGCCTTGAGACCGATTTCGGAACCCTCGTCCGGTGCGCCTGCGAGATCGGGGCGGGCTGCGGCTCGACGGCCTGGGTCTACTCGACGGCCGCCATCCACCAGTGGCAGATCGGCATGTTCGACGACCGCGCCCAGCGCGACGTCTGGGGGGACGATCCGCTGGCCATCGCCGCCTCGTCCTATTCGCCGGGCGGCACCGCGGTCGCGGTCGAGGGCGGCTACCGCCTGAACGGGCGGTGGCTCTACTGCTCCGGAGTCCTCAACGCCCAGTGGATGATTCTCGGCGTCCTCGTCGCGCGCGGCGAGGGCGCCGATCCCCACACCCAGGGCTACGTCCTGGTGCCGCGCGCGGACTTCCGGATCGAGGACAACTGGGACGTGATGGGCCTCGCCGCCACCGGCAGCGGCGACGTCCTGGTCGCGGACGCGTTCGTTCCCGGGCACCGGATGCTGACGATCGACGAGGCGCTTTCCGGCGCCCCGCCGGGGGCCCTCGTGAACGGCGGGCATCTGTGGAAGGTGCCGTTCTTCGCGGCGGTGACCGTGTGCCTGTGCGCACCCGCCGTCGGGATGGCCCAGGGCGCGCTCGAGACCTATGTCGAGCAGGTGGGCCGGCGCAGGACGCGCGGCGCCGCCCTCAGCCAGCCCCGGCCCATGGCGCTGTTCCCGACGATCCAGGCGCGGGTCGCCGAGGCGGCGGCGGCGGTCGACGGAGCCAGGCTGCTGGTGCTTGAGGACTGCGCCGGGATCCTGTCCGTGATGGCCGCCGGACGGGCCCTCACCGAGCGCGAGAGGGCGCGCAACAAGGGGGATCTGGGCCATGCGGTCAGGCTCGCGAGACGGGCGGTCGACCTGCTGTTCGAGAGCGTCGGCGGGGCCGGCCTTTCCAACGACGGGCTGACCCAGCGTTTCTGGCGCGACCTCCATGCGGCTTCCAAGCACATCAGCGTCAACTGGGACATGTGCTCGACCCTCTACGGGCGGGTCGCGCTCGGACTGCCCGCGGGCACGGCCCAGTTCTGAGGCCGCCGGCGCCTTTCAGGTCTTGCGGACCAGAAGCCTGTGCGCGGTTCCGCGCCCCTCCGCGGCGGCCTCCGGCGCCAGGGAAAGAATCTCGTGGCCGAGCTCGGTCAGGGATTCGGGAACGCTCCGCAACGGCTCGGCGCCGGCGAGCCTGATCTCGAGAATCTCCCCCCGCGCCATCTTCTCGATCCGGAGCCGGGCGCGGACGAAGGTCATCGGGCAGACCTCCGCGGTGATGTCCAGAAAACGATCGGGCAGAGGAAATTCCATTTCCGCCAGTAACCCGGGGATGGCGCGTCTTGCGTCATTCTACCCGAACCGCTAGATTCGGTCCAAGTCGTTCCCGAAAACTTGAAAAGGAGGTGCAACCATGGATGACGACACGAGACCCGACAGTGAAGACGTCATCGGCTGGACGGCCGAGATCGTTGCCGCGCATGTCAGCAACAACAGCGTTTCGGTGCAGGTCATTCCGGAACTGATTCGCACGGTTCACGACACTCTCGCAGGTCTCTCCGGCGAGCCGCCCGAGGAGAAGCCGGAGCCGAAGGTCGCGATTCGCCAGTCGGTGAGGCCCGACTACCTGGTCTGTCTCGAGGACGGGCGCAAGTTCAAGATGCTCAAGCGCCATCTGGCCAAGGCCTACGGCATGACGCCCCAGGAGTACCGCCAGAAATGGGGCCTGCCCGCCGACTACCCGATGGTCGCTCCGAACTATTCCGAGCAGAGGAGCGCGCTCGCCAAGAAGCACCAGCTCGGACGCCGCCGCCAGCGGATCTAGGCGCGGGCCCGGGAAGGACCGCCGCCTGCGGAGCCGGGCGTTCCGGAGCGCCTTTTCTTTGACTGGACGCGGCGGATGCCCTACGCTTCCCGAAAGGACGGGCGATGGCATCCGCAATCGAAGACCTTTGCAGGGAGAAGGGCCTCCGGATGACCGGTCCGCGGCGGGTCATCGCCCGGGTTCTCTTCGATTCCGACGACCACCCCGACGCGGAGGAACTGCATCGTCGCGCGAGCGCGGTCGACAGCCGCATCAGCATCGCGACGGTCTACCGCACCGTCAGGCTGTTCGAGGAGCTGGGCGTTATCGAGCGCCACGATTTCGGCGACGGCCGGGCGCGCTACGAGACCCTGGGCTCCGGCGACGGCCACCACCACCACATCATCAACCTGCGCACCGGCGAGGTGACGGAATTCGAGAACGAGCAGCTCGAGACCCTCAAGCGGCGGATCGCCTCGGATCTCGGCTTCCGCATCGTCGGGGAGCGGCTCGAGCTCTACTGCCTGCCCCTCGAGCCGGACGGCGAAGCGACGTGACGGAAGGACGCCGCCTTCCGGGCGTTTCCGCGGAGCGCGTCCGTTGAGCGTCGGTTCCGACGACGCCGCCGAGATCTTCGAGCCCGTCGCGGCCGGCGGCCTCGAGGGGAGGCTCGCCCGCACCGCCCACGAGGTCGCGGCGGCCCAGGCGCTGCGCTATCGCGTGTTCTACGACGAGATGTCGGCCGTGCCGTCCTCCGGCGTGGCGGAAGCGCGCCGGGACTTCGACAGGTTCGACGAGTTCTGCGACCACCTTCTGGTCATCGACCCCGGGCGCGGGGATCTGCCGGGCGGCGTCGTGGCCACCTACCGTCTTCTCAGGAGCTCCGTGGCCGCGCGCCACGAGGGTTTCTATTCCTCGAGCGAGTTCGACGTCGGCCCCGTCGTCGGGCATGCCGGGGAGACCCTGGAGCTCGGCCGGTCCTGCGTGGATTCCGAATACCGGACGCGGTCGGCGATGCAGCTGCTGTGGCAGAGCATCGCCCAGTACGTCTTCCGCTACGACATCGAGATCATGTTCGGCTGCGCGAGCATGCCGGGAACCGAGCCGGCGAGCCTCGCGCTGCCGCTGTCGTATCTGCACCATTTCCATCTCGCGCCCGAACGCATGCGGCCCAGCGCCCTTCCCGAGAGGCGAGTGGAGATGCGGATGCTGGAGGCGGACGCCATCGACAGGCGCCAGGCGCTCGCCGCGCTGCCGCCGCTGATCAAGGGCTACCTCCGGCTCGGCGGCTTCGTCGGGGACGGCGCGGTGGTCGACCACGCCTTCAACACCACGGACATCAGCATCGTCGTCAAGACGGATCTGGTCACCAGAAAGTACTACCGGCACTACGAGCGCAGGAGCGGCAGGGAGACGGTCGCCGGCGCGCAGAACGCCGGCGGATGAGCTCGCCGACGCGCGCGCTGGGCCGCGTGATCGTCTACGCGGCGCTGACCCTGGCGCTGCTGCCGGTGCAGGCGGTCGCCGTCAGGGCGAAACTGCGCCTCGCGGTCACGCTGCCGCGCCTCTATCACCGGCTCTGCCTTCGCGTTCTCGGATTCTCGGTCCGGGTCCACGGCGACGTCGAGACCGACGGGCCGTCCCTCTACGTCTGCAACCACATCTCCTACGCGGACATCCCGATTCTCGGGGCGCTGCTGCCGGTCTCCTTCGTCGCCAAGAGCGAGGTCGCGGGCTGGCCGTTCTTCGGAACGCTGGCGCGGCTCCAGCGCACGGTCTTCGTGGACCGGCTCTCGCGGCGGGCCGCGGAGCAGCGCGACGACCTGGTCCGGCGCCTGGAGGACGGGGACAACCTGGTCCTGTTCGCGGAAGGAACCTCCTCGAACGGAAATGTCGTGCTGCCGTTCAAGAGCGCGCTGTTCAGCGCCGCCGAGTCGCGTCCTGGCGGCCGTCCGCTCCGCGTGCGCCCCGTGTCGATCGCCTACACCCGGCTCGACGGCATGCCGATAGGCCGGGCCATGCGCCCGCTGTTCGCGTGGTACGGGGACGCCCCGCTTCTCGACCATTGCTGGTCCGTCCTCGGGCTCGGCCGGGTCACCGTCGACGTCGTGTTCCACCCGGCGGTGACGATCGAGGAGTTCGGCTCCCGGAAGGGACTCTCCGACCACTGTTTCGCCGTCGTCTCGGCGGGCCTGTCCGCGGCCAATTCGGGCCGCCTCGACATGCTTGCGCCCGTTCCCGCGGCCGGCGTTCCGGCCGGTCGCCCCGCCGGGGCCTGAGACGCCCATCCTGGCCGAAGCGGCAGCGAAAAGCCGGAGCCCGATCCAACCGGCCTCGCAGGGATCCCGAAACGCCGAAGAAACCGAGCGTGGGATCGTCCTGCCCTGACCCCGCACCCGTGCCTGATCAACCACCCCCATGTCGACCGGATCTTCCGGGTCACCCGCGAGCGCACCGACGCGCGCCGCAACGGCACCGGAGAGACCGCCGGCGGGCACGCCTGCGGCATCGCCTCGGTGCCGGCGGAGCGCGCCTCCCCGGAGCAGCTCCTCGCCTGGAACCGCGGACACCGGGCGGTCGAGGCCACCCGCCACGTCCGGGACACGGTCTTCGGCGAGGACGCGTGCCTCGCGCGGACCGGGTTCGCGCCCGGGAACAACGCGACCGCCACCAACCTCGCGCTCGCGGTCATCATCCACAGGACCGGCTCCGGCGGCATCGCCTCGGCAACCCGGCGCTTCGCGCTCCGGCGCAGGGACGCCTTCGCCGCGATCCTGTCCCCCTGAACGCCGCGGCGCGCCGCCGCAACGCCGCCGGTCCGCCGCCGCCGACCTCCCGCGCCTCCGGACCCGAATCCCGCCCCGGAAGAAGGCCGCGAACCCGCGAAACGGACCGTCGCGCGCCAGCCGCGACGCCCGGACGCGGCCCGGACCGACCGGAATCGGCCGCAATCGGGAAGCGTGGGACACCCCTGGGTATTCCTCACACATCGCGCACCGGCGTGGGCGACGGCGGCCGCGATCCTTCACTTGTTACCGTCGCGCACTGCGAGCCGAGATACATGTTCCCGCACCGCGCCGAGGGTCGCGCACATGTTCCCGCAGCGCACGGCGGGGCGGTGAGGGCCGGGCCACGGCTTCCTTGCAACGCAAGCATCGCGTAGGATGCGGACCAGAGCGAACGGAGGTTCTGGCCATGGCGAGCATCACGATCCGCAATCTGGACGACGACGTGAGAACCCGCCTTCGCGTGCGTGCGGCGGGCAACGGCCGCTCCATGGAGGAGGAGGTGCGTCTGATCCTGCGTGACGCCGTCGGTCGGGAACCCGAGCCAGAGAACCTAGCTGCGTTCATCCGCGAGTGCTTCGCGCCCTGCGGCGGCGTAGAACTCGAACTGCCGCCGCGCGGGCCGATGCGCGAGCCGCCGCGCTTCGACTGAGGCGGCGGCGATGGTGGTGCTTGATACGAATGTGTTGTCCGAGTTGATGCGCCCCGCGTCCGACTCCGTGATCGCATCATGGGCTGCGGAACGGGCGACATCGAGCCTGCATCTCACGGCGGTCAGCGAGGCGGAGCTGCGCTTCGGCCTCGCGATCATGCCTCCGGGCAGGCGGCGGGACGGTTTGGCGGAAGGGCTTGAACGGATGCTGCGCATCGGCTTTGCCGACCGCATTCTTCCGTTCGACAGTGCCGCCGCATCCGCCTATGCGGAGATCGCCGCGGCCCGTCGGGCGATGGGCAGGCCGATACCGGAAGCTGACTGTCAGATCGCGGCCATCGCGCGTTCGCGGGCTATGGCGGTGGCGACACGGAACGTGCGGGACTTTTCCGACACGGGCGTTGAGGTGATCGACCCGTGGGCGCGTGCATGAGGGGGCCGCCGAAGCGTATCGGCAGATGCTCGCCGCGATGACGCCGGGCGCCGCCACTCAAGAGGCGCGACCTGCGGCGCCGACGCCCGAGAAATTCGAGAGGCCCGAACGATGAGAAGAACCACCTCTCGCTCCGAATGGGAAGACATTCCAGGGTTCGACCGGACCAAACGCGAATATATCCGTCTCGATGGCGATGCCTGGCTCGCCGCCCACCGGATCCGGGAGGAAGGCGAAAGACGAGGCAAGCGGAACCAACCGGGCTCCGATGAAAGGCTGCCCGACGCACTGTATCAAAGCCACCGCCCGAAAGCAGGACTGGAACGTCCTCGAAATCCTGGCGTGTCCCGAGCCGCTGCAGCTGGTCCCGAAACTGCGCCTCCGAAACCCGCCGACGCCGGCCCGCGTCACCCGAGCCCTCGCCTCCCGACGCTCGGCGAAACCAGACCTGGGCAGTTACTGTGTTTCAAAATTCTACGGACAAAGCAGCCCGCCGCTCCGTGACCATGGGGTCAGGAAGTCTGCAATGGGGCAGACCTCGTCCCGGACCCATTGTGCGAGGCGGGAACGGATGGCTCGCGTCCAGCGCTTCTCCTGGCTGCGAGTAGGCGGAAGCGCTTCATCGTCGGCGCCGGAAACCAGATCCGGCGCAATCGCCCGGATATCGTAGGTAATGTCGACGTCTTCGGAGAATCGGCGGATCGCCCGCCACACCTTCGACAGCGACGTATCGCCCTTGAAGGTCAGATGTTCGGCGAACGGGGCCTCGAAGAGGATGCCGAGCGCCGCGACGACCCAGACATCCTTCTCCAGAAGATGCGCCTTGCGGCTGCCGTTTCGCTCCGCCACCTCAAGAGCGTCCCGCCTGTCGTCGGGCGAGAGATTCTGGAATCCCTGCTCAGTCATGCGCAAGGCGCGCGCTCACCGGCTTCGCCATCCAGATCGGCATGATGGCCCGCGCGGCCGCAAGCTCTTCCCGATCCGCCTCGGAGAGCGTCGGCAGGACCGCTTCGAGGCCATCCTCGATCTCCTCGGGACCGAGCCATGCGAGGGCGCGGATGACCTCGCCCGCCTTTCGGTGCGGCGCCGCCAGCTGCCAGCGCGGAGCGTGACGCAGTTCCACGATGGACGAGCCGAAGTGCAGCCGTCGGTTGGGACCGGAGGTGAGGTAGACCGTACGGACCGGATTCTGCGTGGTCAGACGCAGGCGATTGGCTGCGGCACCGCCGCACGGCACGACCGTTTCGCCCCACATCCGCGACAGCGCGGCGATCGCCTTGGCGACCCGGGGCGCCCGAACGCCGAAGCGGGTCTCGATCGGGCGCATGTAGACGCCCTGGCAGATCCGCATGAGGCGGCCCGAGCGCGCGAGGCGCGACAACGCCTGGTCGACCGCCGCCCGGTTGCCGACGTGCAGCAGGGCGGGCGGACACAGCGGCGCCGCCTCCGGCAGGGCCTCGGCATGCTCCATGATGCGACGGGAAAGGCCGCGCACGGTCTTGTCTCCCACTCAATCTGTCAGAAATCTAGTGTCAGGACTATCGCGATTCAACACCGGAGAGAAGGCGACGCCGGCTTCGTACCAGGAGTGTCCCACGCTCCCCGATTGCGGTCGGTCCGGGCCGCGTTCGGGCGGTTCCGGGCGTTGCGGCGGCGAGCCGCCGCAACGCCGCCGGTCCGCCGGCATCGACCGCCGGCGCCTCCGGACCCGAATCCCGCCCCGAACGAAGGCCGCGAACCCACGAAACGGGCCGTCGCGCGCCAGCCGCAACGCCCGGACGCGGCCCGGACCGACCGGAATCGGCCGCAATCGGGGAGCGTGGGACACTCCTGGGACGTCGCCGTAGACGGCTTGACAGATCTTCGGGCCCTGTAGGATGATGGCGGACGACGGCGTCGGCGCCGCTGGTGCGAAGCGCCGGGGAAAGCGGGAGAGAACGGGAAGGCCGATGCACCGCCGGAGCGCGCCCCGTCCGCGAACGCCCGAAGAGATCGACGCCAGAGCGCGCGAGGGGCACGCAACGTCTCCTTGACCAGGAATCTCCACATCAAGAGCTACGGCTGCCAGATGAACGTCTACGACGCCACCCGCATGGCGGACGTTCTGGCGCCCCTCGGCTATCGCGGCGTCGAAAGCGCCGACGACGCCGACCTCGTGATCCTGAACACCTGCCACATCCGCGAGAAGGCCGCCGAGAAGGTGTATTCGGAACTCGGGCGCCTCAGGGCGCTCCGAGGTCGCCCGGACCGGCCCGAGGCGGTGATCGGGGTCGCGGGGTGTGTCGCCCAGGCGGAGGGCGCCGAGATCCTGCGGCGCGCTCCCGAGGTCGATCTGGTGTTCGGCCCCCAGACCTACCACCGGCTGCCGGAGATGCTGGCCCGCGTCGAGCGCCGCCGGAAGGCGGACGGCGGCAGGCGGACCGGGCGGGGCATCGTCGACACCGAGTTCCCGTCCGAAGCGAAGTTCGATCGCCTGCCGGCGGGGGAAAGGCGGGGACCGGCGGCGGCCTTTCTGACCGTTCAGGAAGGCTGCGACAGGTTCTGCGCGTTCTGCGTGGTGCCCTACACGCGCGGCGCCGAATACTCGCGCCCCGTCGACGACGTGGTCGCCGAGGCCCGGGCGCTGGTCGAGGGCGGCGCGCGCGACGTCACGCTGCTGGGCCAGAACGTCAACGCCTACCACGGCGCTCTGGCGGACGGCCGCGAGTGCGGTCTTGCCGAGCTGATCCGGCGCCTCGCCGACGTCCCCGGCCTCCTGAGGCTGCGCTACACGACCTCGCACCCGCGCGACATGACGCCCGACCTGGTCGCCGCGCACCGCGACGTCGGCAAGCTGATGCCCTGGCTCCATCTGCCCGTGCAGTCCGGATCGGACGCCGTTCTCTCCGCGATGAACCGGCGCTATCGGGTCGAGGACTATCTGCGCGTCGTCGACGACCTGCGCGCGGCCCGCCCCGACATTGCCCTCTCCTCGGACTTCATCGTCGGACATCCCGGAGAGGGGGAGGCGGACTTCGAGGCGACCCTGGAGCTCGTCCGGAAGGTGAACTACGCCCAGGCCTACTCGTTCAAGTACAGCCCGCGGCCGGGCACGCCGTCGGCCGCGATGGAGGAGGCCGTGCCCGAAGAGGTCGGGAACGAGCGGTTGCAGCGCTTGCAGGCGCTGCTTGCGGAGCAGCGGCTCGCGTTCAACCGGGGTTTCCGGGGGCGGCGGGTGGCGGTGCTGTTCGAGCGCTTCGGGCGGGCCGCCGGGCAGGCCGCGGGACGGAGTCCGTGGATGCAGGCGGTTCACGCCGACTTCGCGAACGCGGCGGAGGCCGAAGCCGCCCTGGGGCGGGTCGTCGAGGTCGAGATCGTGGAAGGCCACGCGAACTCGCTTGCGGCGCGGCCGGCCGGCGCCGGCCCGGCACCGGGGGCCGTTGCCGCTTGAGACGGGCCCCGACATCCGAAGGAGTCCGGGAGGCGCTGTTTCTCGAATTCGACGACAACCGCCTGCTGCCCCAGCTGTTCGGCGATTTCGGCCGCCATCTCGCGCGAATGGAACAGCGGCTCGAGGTCTCGATCGCGTCGCGCGGCAACGGGGTCGTCATTTCGGGCGCGCCGACGATGGCGGCGGCGGCGGCGCGGACGCTCGAGACCCTCTACCGCCGCCTGAGCGGGGGGGAGGAGGTCGCCCTGTCCGAGGTCGACGCCGCCATCCGCCTGGCGAAGGGCATGGACGAGGATCGCGACGGCGCCGCCGGCGCGGCGGAAAAGCGCGCGATCCGGACCCCGAAACGGCGCATCCATTCCCGTTCGCCCGGCCAGACGCGCTACCTGAACGCCCTGCGCGGGAACGATCTCGTGTTCGGGATCGGGCCCGCCGGCACCGGCAAGACGTATCTCGCCGTCGGCATGGCGGTGTCGTTCCTCGTGTCGGGCCGCGTCGACCGGCTCGTGCTGTCGCGTCCGGCGATCGAGGCGGGGGAACGGCTGGGCTTCCTTCCCGGCGACATGAAGGACAAGATCGATCCGTACCTGCGGCCTCTCTACGACGCCCTGCACGACGTCATGCCCCGCGACCAGGTCGACCGCCGCCTCGAGAACGGGGAGATCGAGGTCGCGCCGCTGGCGTTCATGCGGGGGCGGACGCTTTCCAACGCCTTCGTCATCCTCGACGAGGCGCAGAACACGACAACGGTCCAGATGAAGATGTTCCTGACGCGGCTCGGCGAGAACGCGCGGATGGTCGTGACCGGCGACCTCAGCCAGACCGACCTTCCCAGGGGAGCGGTCTCGGGGCTGCGCCACGCGGCGGGGACGCTCGACGGGGTGGGCGGCGTCGCCGTCGTCCGTCTCGGCGGCGACGACGTCGTGCGCCACGAACTCGTCGCGCGAATCGTCGAGGCGTACGACGGCGACGCGGACGAGGGCGATGCCTAGCCGTTCCCCCGTCGTCGACATCAGGATCGGCAGCCGGCTCTGGCGCGGTCCCGGGCTGGACGCGGAAAGAGTGGTCCGGGACGCGGCGGCCGCGGCCCTCGCCCGCGCCGAAGCCGGGCCTTCGGCCCTGAGCGTCCTTCTCACCGACGACGAGGAGATGGCCGCGCTGAACCTCCGCTGGCGCGGACGCGACGGGCCGACCAACGTCCTCTCCTTTCCCGCCGGGCCGGACGGCCCGCTGGAGGACGGCCGCGCCCTGCTCGGGGACATCGCCCTGGGCTACCGGATCCTGGAACGCGAGGCGGCGGATTCGGGGACGGCGCTTGCCGACCACGTCAGCCACATGGTGGTCCACGGCGTCCTGCACCTGCTCGGCCACGACCACGGGACCGGGCGCGACGCCCTGAGGATGGAGCGGCGCGAGACGGAGATCCTGCGCGGTCTCGGGATCCCGGATCCCCACCTCGGGCCGGAGGCGCCGTGCCCCGCGACGTGAAACCCGGCGCCCGGCGCCGTCCGGACGAACGCCAGGGCGAGGGGCCGCCGTGGCTGCGGGCGCTGTTCCGTTCCCGCAACGGAAGCCATCGCATCCGCGACACGATCGAGGAGCTGATCGGGCGGGAGGAGACTCCCCAGGGCGAGACCGCGCAGGAACTGGTCCTGATCAGGAACGTGCTCAGCATCAGGGACGTCACCGTCGACGACGTCATGGTGCCGCGCGCGGACATCGTGGCGGTGGCGGCGGACACGCCCCCCGACGAGGTCGGCGCCCTGGTCCGGGCCTGCGGGCACTCGCGGCTTCCCGTCTACAGCGAGCGGCTCGACGACGTCATGGGCATGGTCCACATCAAGGATCTCCTTGCCGGCCCCGGGGACGGTCCTCCGGAGGATCTCCGGAGCGTCATGCGGGAACTGCTGTTCGTGGCGCCGTCGATGCCGGTCCTCGAGCTTCTCCTGCAGATGCGGGTCAAGCGCGTGCACATGGCGCTGGTCGTCGACGAGTTCGGGGGCATCGACGGCCTGGTCACGATCGAGGATCTGGTCGAGGAGATCGTCGGCGAGATCGAGGACGAGCACGACGACGAGAGCCAGCCGCAGATCGAGCGGAAGGGGGATTCCGTCGTCGACATGGACGCCAGGCTGGAGATCGAGGACTTCGAGAGCGAGGCCGGCGCGTTCCTGACGGAGGAGGAGCGCGAGGAGGACTTCCACACCGTGGGCGGGCTGGTGTTCTATCTCGCCGGACGCGTTCCGCGACGCGGCGAGATCGTCCGCCATCCGTCGGGGATCGAGTTCCACATCCTGGACGCCGACCCGCGCCGGATCCGGCGCCTGCGCGCCAGCGGGGTTCCGCCGGCGGCGGGCTCCGATGGTCGCTGACGCGCGTCGGCTGGCCGCGGTCGCCGGACGGATCGGGCGCCTGCGGGGATGGCGCCGCGGACTCGCCGCGTTCGGTTTCGGCGCCGTGGCGGCCGCGGCGCAACCGCCGGTTCTGGCGATCCCCTGCCTGGCGGCCGGCTTCGCCGGCCTGGCGTGGCTCCTCAAGGGCGCCCGCAGCGGCCGGGGCGCGTTCGCCGACGGCTGGGTGTTCGGGGCCGGGTACTTCGCCGCCGGGCTGTACTGGGTGTCCAACGCCTTGCTCGTGGAGGCGTCCCGGTTCGCCTGGATGATTCCCCCGGCGGTGCTCGGGCTCTCGTTCGGGCTGGCGCTGTTCTCCGGACTGGCGACCGTCGCCGTCCATCTGGCGCACCCGCGGCGGCGCGAGGACTCCCTTCGCGACGACATGCTGGGAATCTGCCTGCTGGCGGCGGCGTGGACGGTCGCGGAGTGGCTGCGCGGATGGATGTTCACGGGGTTTCCCTGGAACCCGGTCGGCGCCGTCTGGACGGGGACGCTTCCGGTGCTCCAAACCGCGGCGTGGACCGGCGTGTACGGCCTGTCCCTCGTGACGGTCCACGCCGCGGGCGCGCCGTCGGTTCTCGCGACCCCAGCCCGGCACCGCTGGCCGGCGGCCCTGTCCGGGGTGGCCGCGCTGGCGGCGCTGGGCGCCGCCGGGGCGCTCCGTCTGGAGGGAGCCCCGGCGGGCGACGCCGACGGGGTCCGGCTGCGGATCGTGCAGCCCAACGTCCCGCAGCGCGAGAAGATCCGGCCGGAGCTGAGACTCGCGTCCTTCGCCCGTCTGGCCGCGATGAGCGGGGAGGGCGGCGGGGCCACCCACGTGATCTGGCCCGAATCCGCGGTTCCCCTGTCCATGCTGCTCGACGAGAGACACCGGTCGCTCCTTCGCCGGGCGACGCCGCCGGGGGGCCTTCTGATCACCGGCGCGGTCCGGACGCACCGCGGGGCCGACGGCCGCCTCGCCGCCTGGAACAGCGTCGTCGTCGTCGACGACCGGGGGAACGTCGCCGGCGTGTACGACAAGCACCACCTCGTCCCGTTCGGCGAGTACGTGCCGCTTCGCTCGGTCCTGCCCGTCGACAGGGTGGCGCCGGGCGCGGTGGATTTCTCCCGCGGACCGGGTCCGCGCACGCTCGACCTCGCGGGCCTGCCTCCGTTCAGTCCGCTCGTCTGCTACGAGGCGATCTTCCCTGGGGCCGTGGTCGACGGATCCGGTCCGCGTCCGGCCTGGCTCCTCAACGTGACCAACGACGCCTGGTTCGGCACGAGCAGCGGACCCCACCAGCATTTCGCCGCGGCGCGGATGCGCGCCGTCGAGGAGGGGCTTCCCATGGTGCGGGCGGCGAACACCGGCATCTCCGGCGTCGTCGATGCCCACGGACGGGTCGTGCGGCGGCTCGGCCTCGGGACGCGCGGCACGATCGACGCCGGGCTGCCGCCGCCGACGGAGACGCTCTACGGCCGGCTGGGCGACGGTCCGGCGCTTCTCGCCGCGCTTTTGATTTTCGGCGCCGGATCGGCTACGAACGCGCGCAGGAAAAGAGAGGTTCGGGAGTCGTCCTGATCTCCCGAACGCGCTTCCGCCGGCTCGCGGACGGGAGCTGCGCAGACAACGGTTCGGGCGGCGCCCGGCCGCGCCATCCGACGGGAGACGATCGGTGAGCTATCTCTTCACCAGTGAATCCGTGTCCGAAGGCCATCCCGACAAGGTCTCGGACCGCATCTCCGACGTCGTCGTGGACGCCTATCTCGAAGCGGACCCGGAAGCCCGCGTGGCCTGCGAGACGATGACGACGACCAACCGGATCGTCGTCGCCGGGGAGGTCAGGGGCCCGCACTCGGTGGCCGGCGGGATCGAGGAACTGGTGCGCGAGGCCGTGAGGGAGATCGGCTACGAGCAGAAGGGCTTCCACTGGAGGAACGCCTCCTTCGAGAACCATCTGCACGAGCAGTCGACGGACATCGCCCAGGGCGTCGATGCCGGCAAGGACAAGGACGAAGGGGCGGGGGACCAGGGCCTCATGTTCGGCTACGCCTGCCGGGAGACCGACGCGCTGATGCCGGCGCCGCTTCACTACTCGCACCGCATCCTGAAGTCGCTGGCCGACGCCCGCCGCGGCGACGGCAACATGGGGCTGGGCCCGGATTCCAAGAGCCAGGTGACGCTCCTGTACGAGAACGAGAAGCCGGTGCGGGCGACGTCGGTGGTCGTCTCCAGCCAGCACGACGAGGAACTCGACGCCGGCGAGGTGCGGGAGATCGTGCGCCCCCATGTCGTGGAGGCGCTTCCCGACGGGTGGATGTGCGACGAGGAGAATTTCTACGTCAACCCGACGGGGCGGTTCGTCATCGGCGGCCCCGACGGCGACTGCGGGCTGACCGGAAGGAAGATCATCGTCGACACCTACGGGGGCGCCGCGCCCCATGGCGGGGGCGCGTTCTCCGGCAAGGATCCGACCAAGGTCGACCGTTCGGCCGCCTACGCCGCGCGCTGGGTCGCCAAGAACGTCGTGGCCGCGGGGCTTGCGGACAAGTGCCTGATCCAGGTCGCCTACGCCATCGGCGTGGCCCGGCCGCTGTCGGTCTACGTCAGCACCTTCGGAACCGCGACGGTCGACGAGAGGAGGCTTGCCCGGGTCATCCAGGCCGGGGAGGTGGCGGATCTCTCCCCGCGCGGCATCCGCCTGCGGCTGAAGCTCAACCGCCCGGTCTACGCGCGCACCGCGGCCTACGGGCATTTCGGTCGCGAGCCCGACGACAGCGGCGGCTTCACGTGGGAAAAGACGGATCTCGTCGACGACCTGAAGACCGCTCTCGGAGCGTGACCGGGCCGCCCGGCGTCCCCGCCGGCCGCCGCGTGCTGCACGGCCGCCGCCGCGGGCGGCGCCTTCGCGCCGGCCGCCGCGAACTGGTCGAGAGACTGCTCCCGGCCCTCGACATTCCCCCGGACGGGCCGGTTGCTCCGCTCTCGCTGTTTCCGGACGGAACCGAGGACGTCTGGCTCGAGATCGGGTTCGGAGCCGGCGAGCATCTCGCATGGCAGGCGCTGAGGAACCCGACGGTCGGAATGATCGGCTGCGAGCCGTTCATGAACGGCGTCGCGCGGCTGCTCTCGGCCGTTTCCGAGAGCGGTCTCCGCAACGTCCGGGTGTTCCGGGACGACGCGCGCCTCCTTCTCGCGCGCCTGCCCGATGCCTCGCTGGGGCGGGTCTTCGTGCTGTTTCCGGATCCGTGGCCGAAGACGCGGCACCACAAGCGGCGCCTGATCTCCGAGGCCGTGCTGGAGGAACTCGCCCGCATCATGCGGGGCGGGGCGCAATTGCGCGTCGCGACCGACGACCCCGACCATCTGGAATGGGTGATCGAGCACTTGGAGGGCCAGGCGTCGTTCGAGGAGAACCTGCGGTCGGGAGTCCGCCCGCCCGACTGGCCGCCGACGCGCTACGAACGGAAAGCCGAGGCGGCGGGGCGCGCGAGCAGGTTCCTGTGCTATGCCAGAAGGTGACCGCGGGCCGAACGGGGAGGGAAGGCGGCGACAACGCCCCCGGTTCGGGGCCGGGCACGGGATCCTTCGAGACGGCCGTGTTCCGTCATGGGGAGGGGGAAGAGCCCCGCCTTGCGGGCATCTCCGCCGCAGAGGGGGACTCCCGCATGTCAGCTGCCTGCCCTGGCGCGCATGCACCAGGATCGCGTTGATCTCCGCCCGGTCGAGGGCCGCGAAGGGCGCCTGCCGGCAGACCCCGGTCCCTTCCATGACCGCGGCCTCGACGCCGTGCCCGGCCAGCCAGGCGGCCATCTCCGCAAGACCGCCCGGAAGCGTGCCGAAACAGCGCGTCTCCGTCTCGGGCTCGCCCCCGCCACGGGAAAGCCGAACCGTCGCGGTGATCTCCATCCTGTGCACGTCAAGCCCTGCCGCGCGGGCGTGGACGACGCGAAACCTTCCGTCTGCATTGCGTGTCTCCCTGGTTGGTTAATCCTCCGCCGCGGCAAGACGACCGCCGCGGCGATGCCGTCGCGAAGGCGGGAACGGCGGTCGGAAGGTCTCGCATCCGGCGAACGGATGCGACTCGATTTGCCGCGCGTCCACAGGCCAGGAGCCGGGAACGGTACGGGGTGCGGAACCGACCGTCGGAGGCGGTTTGCCTTCGGGAACAACGTCACCGGTGGAAAGACGCCCACCCGTCCCCGCCGACACGCCAACCCTGCCACAACGGAACCGCGCCGACCTGCCGTTTCATGCTACGGGGCGGCCCGGAGCCGACGGGACCATGGAGGTTTGTGTCCTGCCGTGACAGGCCACTGCCGGTCGGCCGGTTCAAGACTTGCGGCGAAGTTGCGGCGCGGATCTGCCATTCCCGGTCGGTCGGTGGGAAAAGGCAGGAGTCGGGTTTTGATCGCGGCCTCGGTATGGACGGGCGTCAGTCTACTCCTCGAGAGACCGGCGAAGCACCGCAACCAACTTCCCGCAAAACCCATCGTGATCGTCTTCGGACCAACAAACAGTCGTGCAATGGTTGACGTCGAAGTGCGTCTCAGCGACTTCGAATTTTTCACGTTCGCACATGTAGATCACGGGCTTGCCCAAGCCTTCCGCGTAGCCAGCCTCCCAATAGGCACCTCGGTTCTCATGGGTAAGTTCGGCAATGACGAACCTCGCGTCCCTGATCCGGACGCGCATCTGATCGTCGATGAGGCCGGCTTGTGCCACGTCTCGCATGTCAACCATCGTCATGTTCAAATGTTTTTGTATCGCTGGTTTTACCGCGCTCCGCACAAGCGCGTCCAGTCTCTCCTCGCCGAATTGCATTGCGATAAAGCCGTAGCCGCCGGAGAATTCTCCTCGCTTCTCTTGGTCATATCTCTTCCACCCTTCGAGGCTGAGGTTGACTCCTTTAAAAATAATATCCGATATGGTTTGAGAATCAACATTCCTTGGTACTCTGAAGACACCTATTGTTGGTGCCCTGATGATACCTAGATCTTTTAGTTCGTCAAAAATCCCTTCAAAAATCTCCCTGCTTGGAGCATCGATGATTCCGCCGACATCAGCAGGCAAATCAATTGGCCGCCCCGTTTCCGAAACCTGATCTCCTATGTAGCGAATGAGATTCATTGCCAGAAGATTGGCATTCATCGTGTTGTTCATGATTCCTTGTCGCTTTCAGGTGCCCTAGCCTATGCATTGGTGATTGTCGGCTCCGAAGCTAGTCGTTGCTACCACTCATCCAAGACGTCGACATCCATATCGAGCGCCGAGACGGCCACGTCGTTGTCGGTCCGCCGGACCGCGCATTCCTCCGCTTGCTGCATCGGCACCAGTTCCATATTGTAGACTCGAGAGGAACTTACAAAATTCCGCGTTCGAGGGAATTTTTTTGCCGCGGCCGGCGAATTTCCTAGCAATCGGGGCCGCTCCGTGATTCCATCGGGTTTCCAGGGACTCGACAGAAGGAGCAGCCCCATGGCGCCAGTGCAGACATTGTACCAGCCCTGGCATCACGTTCAAGCCGACCTGTTCCCCTAGGAGCCTGCGCCGCAGAAGCTGCGGCGGCGGGCGATGGGCGCGGGATCGCCGGGGAAGTGCCCGTCGGGCACGGTTGGGCGAATCGGTTCCGAAGACTTCGCGGCGCCGGCTTCGGTGCCTTGGGCACCCGGAGGCCGATGATTCGCGGGAACGGGTCCGTTTTCCGCGCGTTGGCCGCGCCGGAGACGGATTCGCGGCTCGTCCGTCACGCCGCCAGCGCCGCCATGCGCCTGGCGTTCAGCGCCAGGCACACCAAGTGCCACTCGCCCCGCACCTTCCTGGCACCACGCAGGCTGAACCGCCGGAACCCCAGCGCCTCCTTGATCCAGCCGTTCGGCGCCTCCGACAGCCACTTGCGCGTGGCGTATCGGGCCCGGCCCTCCGCGCCGGCCAGCTTCTCGCCCATGCGACAGGTCGCCGGACGGGTCCGCGGGTCGACCGCCGCCAGCGCCTTGCCCTCGCGCCCGAGCGCGACGTGGCCGTCGATGCCGCGCCGCTCCAGCGTCGCCAGGTCGGCCTCGTTGCAGTAGCCCGCGTCGGCGAGCACGACTTCCGGTTCGACCCCGTAGGCGTCGTTCACCTTGTCCAGCATCGGCACGAGCCGTCCCTGGTCGCTGGCGTTCGCCCCGACCTCGGTGGCGATGATGATCTGATGCTCTCCGTCGATCACCATCTGCGTGTTCCAGCATTGCTGGAACCCCTCCGCGGAGGTCTTCATGATGCGGCTCTCGGGGTCGGTGAAGTTGCTCTGCGCCTTCGGCTCGGGCTCGCCGTAGGCGCGCTTGTACGCGCGGCCTCCCTGCGGCGGGCGGTCCTGCCCGGGTTCGCGCCCGCGCGCGTCGTCCGCTTCCCGCTGCGCCGCCTCCAGCCGCGCCTTCGCCTGCCTGATCGCCGCCAGGCGCTTCTCGCGCCGCTGCAGCTCCTCGGGCAGCTCGTCGCCGCGCATCTCCTTGCCGTGGCGCTCGTCCTCCTCCGCATCGACCGCGCCCGCCCGCTCCAGCAGGCGCCGGATCTCCCCCTTCAGCCGCGTCTCCTCCTTTTGCATCCGCTCGTAGCTCATCGCCTTGCGCTTGCTCGCGTTCGCGCGCACCTTCGTGCCGTCCACCGACAGCGTCCCGAACCGCGCCACCCCCATCTCGCGCGCCACCCGCACCACCTCGACGAACATCCGCTCGAACTCTTCCAGATGGCGGCGGCGGAACTCGCAGATCGTGCGGTGGCGGGGAAAGTTCCCCGCCCCGAGCACCCGGAACGCCACGTCCTCCTCCAGCCTCCTCGCGATCGCCCGCGACGAGAACACCCCCGTCGCGTAGGCGTAGAGCAGGATCTTCACCATCATCGACGGCTCGCAGGGCGCGTTGCGGCGGCCGTCACCCTCGTAGGGCTCGTAGAACGCGCCCAGGTCCAGCACGTCGACCAGATCGCTGACGTGATGGACCAGATGCCCCGGTGGAAGCCACTCGCGAATGTCGGGCGACAGCAGCAGCAACTGGTCCGGCTGGCAGGGACGGAACGTGGTCGGCATCGAACGCATCCTCGATCGGGGAAACCTCATGGAATCACGTAATCCGTCCCTTGGGAAGAATCGTCGGTCGACGGTTTCTGCGGCGCAGGCTCCTAGGAGCCTGTCCGAGTATTCGCAACGATTCGGTCGCAGGGTCCGAGGCATGGTGCAGTCTGCCGGTCGGGATGTGTCCAGCGGAGTGGCGGCGATGACGGACAAGCGGTTTCGTGGCTGGGACGTGGACCAGACGTGGCTGTTGCCGCCGTCGCTGCACGATTTCGTCCCGGCGGGCCATTCGGCCCACGTGGTGCGCGACGCGGTGCGCGAGACGCTGGACCTGTCGGCGATCCTGGAGGCCTGCAAGGGAACGCGGGGCCAGCCGCCCTGCCATCCGGCGATGATGACGGCGCTGCTGCTGTACGCCTGCAGTTGCGGCGTCCATTCCTCTCGCCGCAGCGCCAGGGGCTGCGAGGAGCGCCTCGACTTCATGGCGGTGACCGGGCTTCAGCGGCCGGACTTTCGCACCGTCAGCGATTTCCGGAAGCGTCATCTCAAGGCGCTTGGAGGGTTGTTCGACCAGGTTCCGGGCTGTGCCGCGAGGCGGGTCTGGCGCGGCTCGGCCATGTCGCGCTGGACGCACCAAGGTCAAGGCCAACGCGTCGAAGCACAAGGCGATGAGCTACGGCCGGATGGTTGCGGCCGAGGACGCTCTCGCGGCCGAGATCGCGGCGTGGCTGGAGCGCGCGGAACAGGTGGATGCGCCGAGGACGCGGCGCAGGGCAGGGACCGGCGCGGTGACGAGATGCCGTCATGGGTGGCCGACAAACAGAAGCGCCTGGCCCGGATCAGGGCGGCCAAGGCGGCCCTGGAAGCCAAGGCGGAGGCGGAAGCCAAGGCCAAGGCCGGGGCGGAAGCCGCGGCCAGGGTGACCGCCGAGGCCGCCGCCGGGGACGGCGCGGCCGCCGGACAAGGCCCAGCGCAACTTCACCGACCCCGAGAGCCGGATCCTCAAGACCGCGGACGGCTTCATCCAGGGCTGCAACGCGCAGGCGGCGGTTGACGCCGACCATCAGGTGATCGTCGCTCACGGGCTCACCGAACAGGGCAGCGACCGGAAGCAGCTGGCGCCGATGATGGAGGCCATCGAGACGGCGGCCGGGCGGTTGCCCGACGAGCTTTCCGCCGACGCCGGCTACTGCAGCGAGACCAACCTCGAGCTCCTGGAGGGCCGCGCCGTCCGCGGCTACGTCGCCACCGGGCGCCAGAAGCACGGCACGGCGTCGGCGACCAACGGCCGGGCGGAGCCGGCGGGCGGCCGGCGGGCGGCGATGGCGCGGCGCCTGAAGCAGGGGGGACGGCACAGCCGCTACCGGCTGCGCAAGATCACCGTCGAGCCCGTGTTCGGCCAGATCAAGCAGGCCCGGGGCTTCCGGCAGTTCCTGCTGCGCGGCCTCGAGCGGACGCGTCACGAGTGGGCGCTCGTCTGCATCGCCCACAATCTCAACAAGCTGGCCGCCGCCAGGGCCTGAGGCCGCGCTGTTCATGCCGTCGGAGCCGCTCCGCACGCCCGAAAGCCCGCCCGGACGCCCGAAACCGCGACCCGGCTCCCGGTTCCGCGCGTGCAGCTCGGAGCGGTCGCGCCGGGCGTCGAATTCCCGCCCGGGAATCCGGAGCCATGACCCGATCCGCAAGCCTGTTGCCATTACTTGGACAGGCTCCTGGCTTCGGAGCCGACAATCACCAATGCATAGGCCATGGCACCTGAAAGCGACAAGGAATCATGAACAACACGATGAATGCCAATCTTCTGGCAATGAATCTCATTCGCTACATAGGAGATCAGATTTCGGAAACGGGGCGGCCAATTGATTTGCCTGCTGATGCCGGCAAAATCATCAATGCTCCAAGCGGGGAGATTTTTGAAGGACTACGTGAGGAACTAAAAGATCTCGGTATCATCAGAGTAAAAATGCAAGTTGATTCCGTAAGTCCCTCCGGAATTATTTTTGGCGGAGTCAACCTTAGCCTGGATGGGTGGGAGAGATATGAACAAGAGAAGAGAGGAAAATTATCCGGCAACTATGGTTTTATCGCAATGAAATTTGGCGATGCCAGACTGGACGCGTTTGTTCAGAACGTGGTGAGACCAACCGTACAGGAACATTTGAACATGGAGACGGTTGACATGCGGAACGTGGCGCAAGCCGGACTCATCGACGATCAGATGCGCGTCCAGATCAGGGACGCGAGGTTCGTCATTGCCGAACTTACCCATGAGAACCGAGGTGCCTATTGGGAGGCTGGCTACGCGGAAGGCTTGGGCAAGCCCGTGATCTACATGTGCGAACGTGAAAAATTCGAAGTCGCCAAGACGCACTTCGACGTCAACCATTGCACGACTGTTTGTTGGTCCGAAGACGATCGCGATGGGTTTTGCGGGGAGTTGGTTGCGGTGCTTCGCCGGTCTCTCGAGGAGTAGACTGACGCCCCGTCCATACCGAGGCCGCGATCAAAACCCGACTCCTGCCTTTTCCCACCGACCGACCGGGAATGGCAGATCCGCGCCGCAACTTCGCCGAAAGTTACCGTCGCGTTCGACCCGCGGACGCCCCGGGCCGGGCCTCGCCGACCGGGAGTTTTGCAAGTTCCTCCAGTAGACAGCGCTGTTGATCGTTCTCGACGCACAGGATAAGATCGGAATCTGGCAAGGGGTTCCGTCCTGGCAGCCCCGTCGTTCGCGCATCGGCGTGCCCTTTCGTCAGATCCCGTAGAGACGGGCGCAGGGAAGACAGGCCGTACCCCTTGAGAGGTTCCCGATTGAAGATCGTCGTCATCAGCCTAGAGCGCGCTGCCGAGCGGCGTCGGCAGGTCGTCGCGGGCCTTGAGGCGCTTGGCCTTGATTTCGAGATTTACCCGGCCATCGACGGGCGCAAACTGACGCCCCATCACAAGGCGCTGATCGATACGGCCGGGTTCCGTCGCAGCGGCCGGCCTATTCGCATGGGATCGATCGCGAACTGGATCAGCCAGCGGGATGTTCTCGCTGATTTCGTCGAAAACGGCCCCGCCATCATGACCATACTTGAAGACGACACGGTTTTCGCGCCCGAATTGCCGTCCGTCCTCGACGCCCTTCAGGAAGAATCTGTATCCTCCTTCGACATTGTCTTCCTGCATCGCGGCCCGCGTTGGCGCCACTTCGTGCCCTCTGTCAGGCTGCGTACCGGCCACTGGCTCGGCTGGGTCCGGTTTTCGAACTACGGTGCCCAGGGCTATGTCATCACCCGCGACGCTGCCCGGCGCTTTCTGGAGATGAATCCGATGATCGACATGGGGATCGACAGGGCGCTTGTCCGATACTGGCATCACGGGCTGGCGACTTACTGCTTGAGTCCGCCGGTTGTTCGCCATGGACACGAAGGAGGAAGCCATCCATCCCTGATCGCCACGATGCCGGTCGTCAAGCAGACCGGTCCGCTGTGGAAGGTCCGACGGTATCTGTTCGATGTGAGGGAAGGCGCGGGGAAGCGGTTTGCGTTCACCCGGCTCGTGTTCCGATCCTGCGGGCTGATCGGAGGTTGCCGGGAGATTTTTGGCCGTCGTCAATCCGTCCGTGACGAGACCGAGTCATGGGAAGGGTGATGGCCGGTTCGTCGTCCGCCCGAGGGGGACGCATCACCACGTTCCGGGAATACCTGTCGTCCGACCGTGCAGGCTTGCATCTGCTGCTGGTTCTCCTGTTCGCGGCACCTCTGAGTCAGGCCGTGCTGAATCTCGTGCTTGCTGCCCTTGTTCTGTGGTGGTTGTCGACCGGCAATCTTGTCCGAGACCTCCGTGCCTCCCCCTTGTACGTGAAATGCCTTCTCCTGTTTTCGGTCGTTCCGGTGGTTGCGATCTTCACCTCCGAGTTGGCGTCGATGGGCGAGTTGGTTTCCGAAGTGCATGGGGCCATCAAGATCGGCATCGTTTCGTTGCCCGTTTACGCCTTGGCGAAGGCAATGGGCGGCGGTACGCGATCGACCACCTGGATCGTGGGCGCCCTGGTCGCCGGAGGCGTTCTCGCATCTGTCGTCGCGCTGGCTTCGTGGGATGTCGCCGCGCTTGCATATCCTCCGTTCCTGAATACGGGCGGGCCGAACCACACCGCGCTCTACATGGTGCCCGTCATGGTCGGCGCGATTGCACTGTCCTGGACGGGAAGAACCGCTCTGGCGGTTTGTTGTTGGGTTGCACTGCTCGTTCTGTTGTCGGCTTCGCTTCCGCTGCGGAGCTTCACCGCTTATGCAGTGATGGTGCTCGCGGGGATCTTCTGCCTTTGCGTCTTGATCGTCGAGAAGCGCTACGGGACCATCGTTCTGATATTTTCCTGTCTCTCGGTCATCGGGCTGGGCACTGTGGCGATTCCTGGAGAGGACCGTCCTTGGATTCTCGTGAAACAGGAAATCGACGAAAAGCTTAATGGGGGCGACCCTTTAAGCGGTCGCGCGGGAATCTTCCAGACCGCGATCGAGATCTACGACAGCCACCCATGGTTCGGGGTCGGCTTCGACCAGTTCAGGCGAGCCACATCGCCGGAGAGAACCAGGGAAGCGCTTGAAAGCAGAGGGAGGGATTACGACCGGGAAAAGCACAAGTTCGTCCACCAGTCCCATGGCCACAGCATCTGGATCCACACGCTGGTGGAGCGTGGACTGGCCGGGCTCGTCCTTGTCGCATTGTTTTTTGCGTTGAGCGGGGCACGCGTCGTCGGACTGGCCGCCCGCGTCCTTTCTCGGCGGAACGGCGACCCGGTGCCGGCGCAACTGGCGCTTCTTGCTGCCGCCGTGTGGATGACAACGTTCGTGGGCGGGACCGGCAACACGACGCTGGATGACGAACACGGGCTGATCGGCGTGGTGCTCCTGATCTGGTGCTTGGCATCGCGGGACGAGCCGGTGCCGGAAAACCGGATGGGCGCTCCGGCCTGAACGGTTTACCCTGAAACTTATCTTCGACAGTTTGGATTCCGGAAGTGTTTTCCATCAATGGCTTGCAGACGGATTCCGGGGGCGTGGCACCACGTTCCGCGGTGCGCCCGAAGCCCGGTTCCCTGAGGATGGTCAGGCTGCCGCGGGCGTTTCCTTCCCGTCCGCCGGCTCGTTGTCGATGCGGCGGATGGTGGGCGGCAGCCGGGCGCCGACGCAGCGCAGGATGGCGACCGTCGCGCCCCGTGCCCG
Organism: Alphaproteobacteria bacterium; assembly: GCA_965214975.1. GTDB lineage: Bacteria > Pseudomonadota > Alphaproteobacteria > MPNO01 > UBA830 > JAJEBT01. The sequence continues at coordinate 1,328,568 of OZ244055.1, read as the reverse complement.
GGAGCGCACCAGGAAGCGCTTGCCCGCGTTCTCGATCCCGACCTCCGTCAGCGCGTCGAGGTCGCGCAGGATGTCCGCCCATTCCGCCTCTATCCCGGCCTCGGCCATGCGCCGGAACAGCCCCTTCTGCAGCACGAGCGCCAGGAACGAGCAGAACACGTGGCCGCGGATGGTCTCGTCGCGCTTGTGGAAGACCGGCCGGGTGTCGAGCAGGGACTTCACGGTGCGGAAGGCCTGCTCGACCTGCCACAGCTCCTTGTAGCGCAACGCCACCTCCCGCGCGGGGAGCGTCGTGTTGGTGCGCAGAACCCAGACGCCGTCGTGTTTCTCCTCCGCGCGCACCTTGTCGGCGTCGATCCGGAAGCCCTTGCCCTCGGTCTTGAGGCAGCGCCGGTAGCCGCGGTTGCCGACCAGCCCCTTGGCCCCCGATTTCAGCTTGCCCTCGAGGTCCGCGACCATCGCCGCCCGGCTCGCCGCGTCGCGGCGCGCCTCGACCGGGTTTTGCGGCAAACGACGTAACGGCGCCGCTCCCGCGGCTCCCGCCCGTCCTCTCCGGGCCGCGGCAGAACCACCTCCTTGATCCCGAGCTCGAGCGGCTCGGGATCATGGGCGCGCGCCACCGTGACCGCGGTCATCGCCGCGCTGTCCGTCAGCACCTCGTCGCGCACCTCCCGGGTCGCGCGCGAACGCGCGCCCAGGATGTACTGCCAGCCCCGCGCCTCGATCGCCGCGATCGTCCGCTTGCTGATCATGCCCCGGTCCGCCACCAGGCACACCGAGCGGATCCCGAAGCGATGCCGAAGACGCCCGGCCACCGCCTCCAGCGCCGTCACGTCGGTGACGTTCCCGGGCCACGTCTCCGAGCACACCGGATGTCCGTCCCGGTCCGGCACCAGCCCCAGAACCATCTGGCGGCAGTCCGGACGGCGGTCCTTCGAGCGCCCGCGGCGTCCGATCGTCTCGCCGCCCCGGCCGGTGAAGTACAGCGACGTGGTGTCGAAGAACACCAGGTCGAGCTCGGTGAACAGATCCCGCTCGCGCGCGAACAGCGCCTCCTCGAACACGTCCTTCACGCAGCGCGGCGCATGGGTGGCGTGACGCTGGCCGGCGTCCGGCAGCGCCTCTCCCAGCCACGCCATCGCCCGGTACAGATGCTGGAGGCCGAGTTCCGCCGTCCCGTCGATGGCCTGGTCGCGCATCCACGCGCGGGCCGCGCGGTCGGAGCCCGAGACCATGATGCGGTGAAGCACGCTGGCGAAGACCGCGCACTCGACATCGAACCGGAAGCGCCGCCCGGCAAGCAGCTCCCGCACGATCTCCCGGCAGCCGCTGGCCCGCCACAGGCTCTCGAACGCCAGCGCGGGTCCGACATGGCGCACGACGGCGCCGTCCTCGCCGTTGCCGTCGCCGGGCCGCGCGGCGAGCGCGACGAGCTGTTCGGAGAAGCGGCAGGCGGACTGGAGCAGGCGGTCGAGGGCGCCGCTGGCCTGGAGATGGTCGAGGCGCCCGAGGGTCGCGATGACGCGCTGGAGGACTTTCCCGCCCTCGCGGCGGTTCTCGACGATCTGGAGGTATGTGTTGGAACCGCTGATCTTGGTGCGGCAGAACATGGCGGCCTCCTGTGGGACACCACGAATCCTGCCCGTGTTTTTCATGAAAGGCAAGCGGGAAATGGTTTGTCGTCCGAATATTTCAAGCCCGGAGTGGCACCACTTTTTCTGGAATCCGGCACCGGGACGGGACGGAAAAGCCCTGAAATGCAGGACTTCCCCGTCCCGGGAGCTTCAAATCAGCCCTCAAACTGTCGAAGATGAGTGAAACATATCCGAACGCGGGGAGAGCGGAAGTGCGCGGCCCCGGGAGGCCAAGGGTGTCCCACGCTTCCCGATTGCGGCCGATTCCGGTCGGTCCGGGCCGCGTCCGGGCGTTGCGGCTGGCGCGCGACGGTCCGTTTCGCGGGGTCGCGGCCTTCGGTCGGGGCGGGATTCGGGTCCGGAGGCGCCGGATGCCGCTGCCGGCGGACCGGCGGCGTGGCGGCGGCGCGCCGCGGCGTTCAGGGGGACAGGATCGCGGCGAAGGCGTCCCTGCGCCGGAGCGCGAAGCGCCGGGTTGCCGAGGCGATGCCGTCGGAGCCGGTCCTGTGGATGATGACCGCGAGCGCGAGGTTGGTGGCGGTCGCGTTGTTCCCGGGCGCGAAGCCGGTCCGCGCGAGGCACGCGTCCTCGCCGAAGACCGTGTCCCGGACGTGGTGGTGGGCCGCGACCGCCCAGTGTCCGCGGTTCCAGGCGAGGAGCTGCCGCGGGGAGGCGCGCTCCGCCGGCACCGAGGTGATGCCGCAGGCGTGCTCGACGGCGGTCTCTCCGGTGCCGTTGCGGCGCGCGTCGGTGCGCTCGCGGGTGACCCGGAAGATCCGGTCGACGTGGGGATGGTTGATCAGGCGCGGGTGCGGGGTCAGGGTCGTGATGCGGCGTCGCTCGATGCGTCCGCGGGCCTTGTCGATGTCTTCCGCGAAGTGGCCGCTCCCGTCCTCTTCCCGGTCGATGGAGGCGAGGATCTCCCGGGTCTCGGGAGCGTTCCCCTTGACCGTCATGAGATAGTCGGCGCCGTGGGTGTCCTTGATGAGCCGGGCGGTCTTGCGGGTTGTGTGGAGCGCGTCGAGGGTGATCACGCGGCCGTCGACGGGAACCCGCTCGAGCGGCGCGTGCACGGCGGCGACCTCGCCGCCCTCCTCGTTGAAGGCGAGGCTCGCGAGCGGCGCGCGGGTCGCGTGGTCGACCAGGGTCGCGGTCTCGTGGTGGCCGGCGCCGTTGCGGTTCGCGCCGCGGATGCGCTTGCCGTCGACCGCGATCGCGCGGCCGAGGTTCGGCCGCGCAGTCGCGAAGCGCTGCAGCGCCGCCTCGAACCGCTCGGGGTCGACGGAGGCGACGACGCGGTGCAGGGCCGGCTCCGAGACCGGCACGAAGCGGCCGGTCTTCGGGTCTTTCCAGGCGCCGGGCGCTTCCGTCTCCCGTTGCGACAGCGTGCCCGCGCACTCGGCGGCGGCGACCGGCCCGCGCATGTTCGAGAGCCGCGCAAGGAGGTAGGTCGCGAGCACGGTCGCGATCCGGTGCTTGCGCCCCCGGCTGCGCCGGAAGTCCTCGACTCCGCCGAGTTCCTCGAAAAGGGAGCGGAGCTCGCTCGGCGCCCTGCGGACAGGGCCCTTGGGCTGCCATTCGGCGGGCAGCGGGCCGCGCGCGCGGAGCCGCCGGCAGGCGTCGCGGCGCAGGGCGCGGACATACAGCCGCTTGGGCTTGTTGTGGGGGTCCGTCTAGCCTGAACTTCCGCAGCGGATATTGATCCAAGTCGTTGCGGCGGCTTGCAGAACCGCCGTTTCGGAAGAGCGCGTACTGGGTACGCTACAGGCGCACGCCGAGCAGGTCGAGAGCCCGGCGCTGCGCGGGCGTCGGTTTGGTGGTCAGGTCGAAGGGCGGGGCTCCGGCGAGTTTCGGCTGAACGCGGTTTCTGGCGATGGTCGCCAGATCGTCGAGGAGCGTGCGGAAGCTGTGCACCCGCGCTCCGTCCGGGGTCCGCTTGGTGGCGGCTTTCCGCCGCGCGGCCGGCGACGGCTTCGCCGGCGCGACGACGGAAGCGCGCGCGGCGGCGGCCGGGTCGTCGTCGTCGAACAGGACGGGCGCGAGCTTCCGGCGCATGTGCCATTCGACGTGGCAGGCGAGCATGCACAGCAGGACGTGGGCGCGCACGCGCTCGGGGCGCCAATGGTGCACGGGGCGCACCTTGAGGTCGACGGTCCTGCCGCTGCGGAAGGCGCGTTCGACGCGGCTCAGCCTCTTGCAGGCGCGCACCGTGTCCTCGGCTCCGAGTTCGCGCCCGGAGAGGCTGGTGCGGATGACGTGGAGGCCGTCGAGCGCCGCCTCTTCGGCGATCCGCTCCCGGTTGCGCCGGAAGGAGAAGCCGTCGTCGGCGATCTCGAGGTCGAAGTGCTTGCCGACCTTGCGCCTGCCGATGACCTTGCCCACGCGCAGGCCGATCCTGTCCCTGCCGGCGAGGCGGCGCCGGTCGCGCCGGGTGGCCTTGCGGATGCGCTCGAGGTCGCTCTCGGTGGCCTGGAGCAGGGCTTCCCGCTTGCGGGCCCGCTCTTTCGCGAGCAGCGGGTTGCGGCAGGCGATCAGGCGTTCGCCGGGGAAGTCGGGATGATGGATCTCGGCCAGGTCGCGCTGGTCGAAGAGCGAGGGCTGCAGTGTCCCGCCGGAGGCCAGCTCGCGGATCGCCGGCGCGCGGAGCGCCGTGATCCACTCCAGCCCCGCCGGCTTCACCTCCTCGCGGATGCGCGCCCCGGCGGTCATGCCGCGATCGCCCACCAGCACGACCCGGGACAGGCGGAAGCGCCGGCGCAGCTTGTCGATCTGCGCGCTCAGGGTGACGGGATCGGCGGTGTTGCCCTCGAACACCTCCACCGCCACCGGGCAGCCTTGCGCGTTGCACAGCAGCCCGAACACGATCTGCAGCTTGCCGCGCCTGCCGTCGCGGGAACAGCCGTGGCGCGCCAGCGGGCAGCGGCGCCCTTCCATCCATGTCGAGGTGACGTCGTACAGCACCAGGTCGCCGTCCTGGAGGTGGCGCTCGGCCAGCCCCCGCTCGATCCTGCCCTGGCGTTTCAGCAGCCAGTCCATGGCTCTGTGGAGTTCGTCCTCGCCGACCTCGCCCAGGGAGAGGGCCTCGCCGAGGGCCCAGCCCAGGGTGTCCTCGTTGAGTCCGCGTGCGGTGGCGAGCTTCGAGCGCGGGGCGACGATGCGGGCCGCGATCATGGCCGTCGCGAGGTCGCGCAACCGCGACCGCCTGGCGGAGACCAGCCGTTCCGGGCCAAGGCCGCGGAGGGTTCCGAGCACCGCTGCGGCATGGCCGAAGGGGCGCGAGCGGATGATGTCGAAACCGCGGTCCTCGCGGGGTTCCTCGTCGCGGGGCACGGCGGTTCCGCCGCGCAGCAGGATGCGCAGGCCGTCGACCAGGTGCGGCGGCCACCGGGAGAGGTTGGCGAGGGTGCGTTTCCTGACCTTGCCGTCTTCGCGCCAGGATTCGCGCAGAAGGACCGCGGGCGGCGAGTTCCGGTTGGGGACGCTTTCGATGTACATGGGGACGTATTGTGTCGAATCGCTTCGGTCATGTCAACAGGACCGATTCATTTACATGGGTACAGTTTGCAGCGGCGGGATTGGAAGAGAAATCCTGCGGAACAATCGGTTATGCCAAAAACCGGGCAATTTCTCGGGGGAAGTTCAGTCTAGCGGCCGTTGTGGCGGGCGAAGCCCTTGGTGTTGCCGGGATGGCGCCAGTTGGCGGCCTTGTGGATGGCGCCGTCGAAGAATTCCGGGTCGAGGAACGACTCCACGAACATCATCAACTGCCAGCTTGCAGGCTCCCGAACCGGTTCGCGTTCGACGCTGCAAGCACCCCTTCGACGGTGAAGTGGTCGAGATTCTCGATCGCCGCAAGGGAGGCTACGGAGGCCGGACACTCAAGGTCCGGATGCCGGACGGCAGTTGCCGCTGGCTTCCGCCGACCTGGACCAGTCTCGGGGCCCGTCCCGAGGATGCGCCGCGCCTGGTCGGGGAGTTGTCCGATTTCCTCGCGCTCCTTGCTCTTCTGGACGACCTTGAAGAGAGGGAACTCGGACGTGGTGGAAGCCGAACGGGAGCTGGCGCCGGTCGCGCTGATGGAGTGGGAGGAACGCCGGGACCGGTGGCTGGCGTTTCCGGCTCCGGACCGGGACCGCGTCGTGCAGGGGCTGGCCGAACCGATGGTTCGGATGGCGGATCGGGAGACGGCTCATGACGGTCGATCCGACGAAGATCACCCGGAGCCATCTTGAGCGGCTTGCGGTTGTCCACGTTCGCCAGTCGACGCCGTTGCAGGTGAGCGCGCACCAGGAATCCCGGTTGCGCCAGTACGCGCTCGGCGGGCGCGCCCGGGAGATGGGCTGGCCGGCGGAGCGGATCCGGACGATCGACGCCGATCCGGGCGAGAGCGCGGGCGAGAAGGCGCGCGGGGAGCGCGGCGGCTTTCGCGGGATGTGCGAGCTGGTCGCCCGGGACCGGGTCGGCGGCATTTTCGGGAGCGAGGTTTCGCGGCTCGCCAGGAACACCGTCGAACGGTTCCAGCTTCTCGATCCGTGCCGCCGGCACGACACGGTTCTGGTCGAGGACGGCCACATCTGTTGCCCCAGCCGCGACGACGACTCCCTGGTCCTCGGAATCAAGGGAACCGTGAGCGCCGCCGAGCTCTCTCTCATCCGCGCCCGGATGGAGGGCGGGAAGCGGAACAAGGCGCTTCGCGGCGAGCTGCACTCGCGCGTTCTGATCGGCTTCGTGCGCGACGGCCCGACCTTGCGGAAGGATCCGGTGCCCGGATCCAGGCGGCGATCGCGACGGTCTTCGCGCGCTTTCGGCAGGCGGGCCCGGCCCGCCAGGCGACGGCGCTGCTGCGCGAGGCGGGCGAGGACATTCCCTCCCGCCGGCGGCCGGCGGCGGCGGTGGAATGGGGTCCGGCCAATTACGGGCGGGTGTACGCCATCCTCGCCAACCCGGCGATGGGCGGCGCCTGCGCCCACGGCCTCAAGCGCGGTCCCGACCTGCGGCAGCGGCCGGTCGCGGACCGCTGGGACATCCTCCAGCCGGAGAAGCACGAGGGATATGTCGGCTGGGCGGAATGGCTCGGGATACAGGAGCAACTGGCCCGCAACCGCTCGGTTCCGGCAGGATCCCGGGGCGCGGCGCGGGAAGGGGCGGCCCTGCTCCAGGGGCTGGTGGTCTGCGGCGGCTGCGGATTGGCGATGGTCGTGAGCTACACCAGGACGAACCCGGTGCACGAGTGCCGGAAGAGGGATCCCGCGTACAAGCGCGGCAGTTGCTGGTCGGTGGGCAGCAAGCGCATCGACGCGGAAGTCGCCCGGCGGTTTCTCGATGCGGTCACGCCGGCGGGGGTGGAAGCCGCCGCGCTCGCCGCTCGCGACGCGGAGGAACGTGAGCGAAGCGCGTTGCGCCGCTGGGAGCTGGACCTCGAGCACTGCCGGTACGAGGCGGGGCTCGCCGAGCGGCGCTACAGGCAGGTCGATCCCGACAACCGCCTGATCGCGGCAACGCTGGAACGCGACCGGGAGAAAGCGCTTCTCGCCGAGAAGGCCGCGAAGGAGGCGCTCGAGGCGGCACGGGCGTGCCGGCCCGCGGCCCCCGATCCGGCGGTTTTCGAGGGTCTCGGGAGGCGGCTGTCACAAGTCCGGGAAGCGCCACGACCATGCGCGACCGCAAGCGCCTGCTCGCATGCCTCCTTGACGAGGTGACGATCGAGGTCGCGCGGCAGGCGCGCGAGGTCGTGGCGACCCTGCGCTGGCGCGGCGGACGGATCGACGAGATCGTCCTGCCGATGCTCACGGGCAACCCGACGCCCCGGCGCGACGACCGAAGCACGGTCGAACTCGTGCGCAAGCTGTCCCGCTTCTGCAACGACCTGGAGACCGCGAAGATCCTGACCCGCCAGGGACGGCGCACGGCACGGGGCCTGAACTTCACGGCCGAGCTTGTCGGCACCCTGCGTCGCCGCCACGGCATCCCGCGTTGCCGGCCGGACGGCGATGCGCCGACGCTCATGAGCGTTGCCGACGTGGCGAAGGAGGTCGGGGTTTCGGACGATACCGTCCATCGCTGGATCCGCCAGGGGCTGGTTCCGGTTGCGCAGCCCGACATCGGCGGCGCCCCCGTCCGGATCCGGATGACCCCGAGCTTGCGCAAGCGCTTCCGAGACGCGCCGCCGGAGGGCTTCGTCCGCCTCGCCGTGGCGATCGACCGTCTCCGCGTCACCCGGCAGACGATCCGGGGGCGGATCAAGGCAGGCAAGCTGGAGAGTTGCCACGTGACCCGCGGCAAGGCGCGGGGACTGTACGTGCGTCTGCCGGCCGGGAACGATCTGCCGTTGCTGCGCAAGCTCGCCGACGATGAAGAGCATGCCGCCATCCTGGCCGAATCGGCAGCGAAAAGCCGGAGCCTGGTCCAGCCGGCCTTGCCGGGAACCCGAAACGCCGAAGAAACCGAGCGTGGGATCGTCCTGGTTCGGTGACTAGGAGTGTCCCACGCTCCCCGATTGCGGTCGGTCCGGGCCGCGTTCGGGCGGTTTCGGACGTTGCGGCTGGTGCGCGACGGCCGGACGGGGCCCGGCCCAACCGGAAGCGGCCGCAATCGGGGAGCGTGGGACACTCCTGGGGACACCCCTGTGGCGGCTTGACGCCTTCTGGATAAACGGGCTGCACGGGCCTATATTGTCCATGGAAAACCACCGGGAGAGCAGGCATGGAACGCTCGTTCGCGCGTGAGGTCGAGATGCTGCGTCGGGGCGAGGGCGAGCACTTCGAGGGCGAGGGAATTCTCGCGATCACCAAGGCGCTTCTCCAGTCCGGCGTTTCCTATGTCGGCGGATACCAGGGCGCTCCGGTCTCCCATCTCATGGACGTGCTGACGTCGGATTCAAAGGGCCTGATGGCGGAGCTCGGCGTGCACACGGAAGTCTGCGCCAACGAGGCCGCCGCCTGCGCCATGCTCGCCGCCTCGGTCAACTATCCGATTCGGGGCGCGGTGACCTGGAAATCGACGGTCGGCACCAATGTCGCCTCGGACGCGCTTTCCAACATCGCGTCGGCGGGGGTGAAGGGCGGGGCGCTGATCATTCTTGGCGAGGATTACGGCGAGGGCTCCTCCATCATCCAGGAACGCAGCCACGCCTTCGCCATGAAATGCTCGGTCTGGCTGCTGGACCCGCGCGTCGATCATCCGCGGGTCGTGGAACTCGTGGAGAAGGCCTTCGAGCTCTCCGAGGCGAGCGGCAGCGTGGTGATGATGGAATTCCGCATCCGCGCCTGCCACGTCACCGGCAGATTCGCCACCAGACCCAACCGCAAGCCGCGGTACTCGATGAACGATCCTCTCCCGACGCCGGATAACAGCCTCGACCGGATCGCGTTGCCGCCGGCGACCTACATGCAGGAACGGATGAAGGTCGAGCAGCGCCTCCCGGCCGCCATCGACTTCATCCGCGAACACCGCCTCAACGAGGTCTTCGAAGGCGAATGCGACGACATCGGGATCATCTGCCAAGGCGGTCTCTACAACTCGGTGATCCGCGCCCTGCAGCAGCTCGGGCTTGCGGATCCGTTCGGCAAGGCGCGCATTCCGATCTACTGCATGAACGTCACCTACCCGATGGTTCCCGACGAGGTAACGGCGTTCTGCGCGGGAAAGCATTCCGTCGCGATCGTCGAGGAAGGCTTTCCGGACTATCTCGAGCAGGCCCTGAACGCGACCCTCCGCAAGGCCGATCTCAACACCACCGTCGTGGGCAAGGACGTCTTCCCGAAGGCCGGGGAGTACCAGTCCGAGGTCATGGTCCGGGGGCTTGCCAGATTCCTCGAGGGTTCCGCCCCGAAGGGACTGGATCCGGGTCCGGTCGCCGCCGCGATCAAGACCATCGACGACACCAAGGCGCTGGCCGCCGACCTTCTGGAAACCCCCGTTCCGCCGCGCCCCCCGGGGTTCTGCACGGGCTGCCCCGAACGCCCGGTGTTCACGGCCCTGAAGCTTGTCCAGGAAGATCCGGAAATCGGCAGGATGCACGTGTCCGCCGACATCGGCTGCCACACCTTCGCCGCCTTGCCGCCGTTCCACATCGGCAACACGGTCACCGGCTACGGGCTCGGACTGGCCAGTTCGGCCGGCATCAAGGACTCGATGAAGGCGCACACGATCTCGATCATGGGCGACGGCGGCTTCTGGCACAACGGACTGTCGACCGGCGTCACCGGCGCCGTGTTCAACAAGCACGACAACCTGCTGATCGTCATGGCCAACGGCTATTCGTCGGCCACCGGACAACAGCACCTGCCGTCGTCGACGGCGGGCGGCGCCCGGCCGGCCGACACGGTCGTGCCGATCGAATCGGCGCTCAAGGGGGTCGGCGTCAAGTGGGTCCGCAAGCAGTACACCTACAAGGTCGGCAAGATGCGCAAGCTGATCAGGGAGGCCCTGACGTCGACCGAGAAGGGGCTCAAGGTCATCATAGCCGAGGCCGAATGCCAGATCGCCAAGCAGCGGCGGGAGAAGCCCCTCGCCGCCAAGGCGGTCAGGGACGGACGGCGCGTGGTCCGCACCCGCTTCGGGGTGGACGAGGACACCTGCACCGGAGACCATTCGTGCATCCGCCTGTCGGGCTGCCCGTCGCTGTCGGTCAAGCCGAGTCCGGATCCCCTGCGAAAGGATCCGGTCGCGACGGTTCTCAATTCCTGCGTCGGCTGCGGACTGTGCGGAGAAGTGTCCGATGCGGCAGTGCTTTGCCCGTCGTTCTTCAAGGCTGACATCGTACAGAATCCTTCCCGGATCGACATTTTTCTGCACCGCATCCGCAGCACCGTGATCGAGCGCCTCCAGGGGCGCAGGATGCTGGCCGGGGAAACGCCCGCGGCGGTGCCGGCCGGAGTTCCCGCAGAATGACCGCCCTGCCGGAACGCCCCCTGTCGCTCGTGATCGCCGCCCTTGGCGGCGAAGGCGGCGGCGTGCTCAGCGGCTGGGTGGTTGGGGCCGCGCAAGCGTGCGGCTACCCGACCCAGTCGACGTCCATTCCCGGCGTCGCCCAGCGCACGGGAGCGACGACCTACTACATCGAGATATACCCCGCCAGGCACGAGGATCTCGACGGCAAGCGGCCGGTCATGGCGCTCTATCCGGCGCCCGGAAACATGGATCTCGTGGTCACGTCCGAGTTGATGGAGGCGGGGCGCATGCTGGAAAACGGCATGGTGACGCCGGAACGCACGACGCTGATCAGCCCGACCCACCGCGTCTACTCGATTCTCGAACGCTCCGCGATGGGCGACGGACTGTTCCGGTCCGAGAAGGTTCTCAACGCCGCGGAGAAGCTCGCCCGCAGGGTGGTCATGTTCGACATGGCCCGGCTCGCCGAGGATCGGGGAACCGTACTCAACGCGGTGCTTCTCGGCATCATCGCGGGTTCCGGCGAACTGCCGATTCCGGTGGAGCGTTTCGAGGCATCGATTCGCGAGGCCGGCGTGGCGGTGGACTCCAATCTCCGGGGCTTCGAGGCGGGGCTGGCCTACATGCGCGGCGAGCTCCGGCTGTCGGGGGCTTCCGGGGCGTCGCGGCCCGGTTCCGGCGACACGACCGCGGAGGAACTGCTTGCCGAAGCGGCCGGCACGTTTCCGGGCGACGTGCAGGTCGTCGTGTCGGAAGGCGTGAAGCGTCTCGTCGACTACCAGGGCCTGAAATACGCCCGGCTCTATCTGGACCGCCTCGCTCCGGTGCTGGCGGCCGACCGCGAACGCGGCGGCGCGGAGCGGGACTGGGCGCTGACGCGCGAAACGGCCCGCTACCTAGCCTTGATGATGTCCTACGAGGACATCATCCGGGTCGCCGACCTGAAGTCCCGGGCACGGCGCATGGACCGGGTGCGCGCGGACGTGATGGCGAAGGAGAGCGAGCCGGTGCACGTGACCGAGTTCCTCAAGCCCGGGTTCGAGGAGATGACGTCGGTCATGCCTCCCTGGCTCGGACGCCCGATCATGAACTGGGCGCGCGCCAACCGCTGGGCGAGCCGGTTCCATTTCGCGATGCGGGTGCGCACGGACACGGTCTTCGGCTTCGCGCGCCTGTGGACGCTCTCGAGACTCCGCGGCTACCGCCCGAGAACCTACCGTTTCGCGGAGGAGCAGCGCGTCATCGGGCGCTGGCTCGACGTCATCCGCGCCGCCGCGGACAGACATTACGGCCTCGCCGTCGAGATCGCCGAACTCGCCAACCTGCGCAAGGGCTATTCCGACACCCACCGTCGCGGGGTCGCGAACTTCGAACGCGTGATGGACGAGCTCGCGGAACCGGCGGCACGGGCGGAAAAGGATCCGGCGTGGGCCGCCGAGGCGATGGCGACCGCGCGGACGGCCGCGCTTGCGGATCCCGAGGGCGAGGCGCTTGACCGGGCCATGGCCGACCTCTCGCGACCGCCCGCGATGGCGGCGGAATAGCGCCACCGGCCCGACGGTCTTCCGGGGGAGCGCTCCGGGAGTCCGGCCGGTCCGCCTGCGGGAGCCTCCGGAAGACCCGCTGCGACCGGGCGCGGTCTTGCAAGAACGCCCGGTCCGGGTATTATTGTCGCGGACACGGACGGTGCGTCGACGAGGTTCCTTGCCGCCGCTCGGCGGGCAGCCGAATTCATCCAGGGCGTCGGGGCCGGGCGGAACGGGGCGGTTCCACCGTCGGACGCGGGAAGCCCGTTGTCTCCGCGACGGCGGAACGAACCGGGCTCCCGAACGGACGGCGGTAGGGCGGCTGGATTGGCGACGCGCGGTCCGGGAGAGCGAGCGAGATGGCGACGAAGAAGATGGCGATCAGGAAAAGCGAGAAGGCGGTCAGCGAAATCGGCGACATCGACAGGCCCGACCTCACGGTCTCCGCGCGACAGCTGTTCGGCATCGATTCGGACATGGAGATTCCGGCCTTCTCGAGGAAGACCGAGCACGTCCCCGACCTCGACAAGACCTACTGCTTCGACCACGACACGACGCTCGCGATTCTCGTGGCGTTCGCCCACAACCGGCGCCTGCTGATTCAGGGCTACCACGGCACCGGCAAGTCGACCCACATCGAGCAGGTCGCCGCCCGTCTCAACTGGCCCTGCGTGCGCGTCAATCTCGACAGCCACATCAGCCGTATCGACCTTATCGGAAAGGACGCGATCGTCATTTGCGACGGCAAGCAGGTCACCGAATTCCGCGACGGGATACTGCCGTGGGCGCTCAAGAATCCGGTGGCGCTGGTGTTCGACGAGTACGACGCCGGGCGTCCGGACGTCATGTTCGTCATCCAGCGCGTTCTCGAGGTGGACGGCAAGATGACGCTGCTCGACCAGAACCGCGTGCTCCGTCCCCATCCCGCGTTCCGGCTTGTCGCCACCGCGAACACGGTGGGCTTGGGCGACACGACCGGCCTCTACCACGGAACCCAGCAGATCAACCAGGGGCAACTCGACCGCTGGAATCTGGTGACGACGCTGAACTACCTCGAGCACGAGGACGAGGTGGAGATCGTGCTGTCCAAGGTTCCGCAGTACGACGAACCGGAAGGACGAAAGATGGTCGCGGCCATGGTGCGGGTCGCCGAGCTGTCCCGCGAGGGCTTCACCGCCGGCGACATCTCCACGGTGATGTCCCCGCGGACGGTGATCACGTGGGCGGAGAACACCCAGATCTTCGGCAACAAGTCGGTCGCGTTCCGAATGACGTTCCTGAACAAGTGCGACGAACTCGAGCGCTCGACGGTGGCGGAATACTACCAGCGCTGTTTCGGGGACGACCTTCCGGTGTCCGAGCAGGCTCCGGCGAGAACCGCTGCCTGACAGGCGGATGAGCGGCGACGGCGCCAACGAGGAGTTCCGCCGCGTCACGGCCGCCGCCATGCGCGCCATTTCCGGATGCGACGACCTTACCCTGGTCTACGGTTCCGAGGCTCGGCTGGCGGACCGCCAGGCGCGGCTGCCCGCGCCGTCGCGCGAATTCGGCGAACGCGAGAAGGCGTCGCTGCGCGGCGAAGCGGACGCGCTGGCCCTCAAGCTTCGTTTCCATGACCAGGACATCCATGCAAGGCACGTGCCGGTCGGCGAGAACGCCCGGGCCGTGTTCGAGTCGCTGGAGCGCGTCCGCGTGGAGGTGCTTGGCGGCCGCATGATGGCCGGGATCGCGGGCAATCTGCGGACGGCTCTCGAAGAGCGCTGCGACGCCTTCGGATACACGCGGGTGAACGTGCGCGAAGACGCCCCCTTGGCCGAGGCCATCGGCCTCATGGTCCGGGAACGGCTGACCGGCGAGAAACTGCCCGAAGGCGGCGAGCGGCTGGTGGGGCTGTGGCGGGACTGGGTCCGCGACAAGTGCGACAGGATGGACGCAGATTTCGACAGCCTCGGCGAGACGGTCGAGGATCAGGCCGCGTACGCGAACGCCCTGAGGGAGCTTCTGACGGATCTCGACCTCATCGACGAGGACGCGGAAGCCACCGACCAGGAAGAGGGCGAGGACGGAGAGGAGGCCGAGAACCGGGACGAGAACGACGGCGAATCCGACGAATCCGAAAGCGTCTCGACGGAAATGAGCGGCACGGACAACCCCGATTCGGAGGAGACGGAGGTCGAGGACGCCGACGAGACGATGTCGGACCAGGCGCGCGAAGAGATGATGCCCGGCACCGGCGACACCGACGGCGAACGCTCGGACGAACAGAGAAGACGGGACGGTTCCCTGCCGGAGCATCTGCGCCAGCCCCTCTACCGTTCCTTCACGGTCGAGTTCGACGAAACCGTGAAGGCCGAAGAGCTTTGCGATCAGGAGGAAATGAACCGCCTTCGCGCCCATCTCGACCAGCAGCTCGGCAGGCTGCAGGGAGTCATCGGACGTCTCGCCAACAGGTTGCAGCGGCTTCTGCTGGCCCAGCAGTCGCGTTCCTGGGATTTCGACCTCGAGGAGGGTCTGCTCGACGCTGCGCGCCTTTCGCGCGTTGTCACGAACCCCCTGCACCCTCTGTCCTACAAGATCGAGAAGGAAACGGACTTCCGGGACACGGTGGTCAGCCTGCTCATCGACAATTCGGGTTCCATGCGGGGGCGTCCCATAACGGTCGCGGCGATGAGCGCCGACATTCTCGCCCGGACGCTGGAACGCTGCGGAGTCAAGGTGGAGATCCTGGGCTTCACGACGCGCGCATGGAAGGGCGGGCAGGCGCGCGAGAAATGGCTCGCCGAAGGCAAGCCCGACAACCCCGGCCGGCTGAACGATCTGCGCCACATCATCTACAAGGCCGCGGACGCGCCGTGGCGCCGGGCGCGACGGATGCTGGGCCTCATGCTGCGGGAGGGGCTGCTCAAGGAAAACATCGACGGCGAGGCCCTGCTGTGGGCGTACAACCGGCTTCTCGTCCGGCCCGAGCAGCGGAAGATCCTGATGGTCATATCGGATGGCGCGCCGGTCGACGACTCCACGCTCTCGGTCAATCTGGGAAACTACCTGGAGCGCCACCTTCGCGAGGTGATCGGACTCATCGAGACGCACCCGGACGTGGAACTGACCGCGATCGGCATCGGCCACGACGTGACCAGGTACTACTCGCGGGCGGTGACGATCACCGATGCCGAGCAGCTGGGCGGCGCGATGCTCGACCGTCTCGCAGAACTGTTCGACGACGGGCGGAACGTTCCCCAGGCACGCGCCCGGTCGCGCCGCCATGCGGTCTAGGAGCCTGTCCGAGTATTCGTAAAAATGCCGCTGCCAAACGAAATTTGGCAGATGAAAAGTGAACGTATAAAGGACAAAAAGAGAGTATGTCCTCGAATTTTCGGCGTCTTGCTATTACTCGGACAGGCTCCTAGCGGATGCCGGCCCCGCCGCAGCGGCTCCGGGGGAAATCACGGGGCGGCGGTCTCGCCCGCCTTCCTTATTCTTCGCTTCAGCTTGCGCGCCTCGGGAGGGAGTCTCGTGTCGGACGTGTCGAGCAGGTAGGCGTCGAGCCCGCCCTTGTGCTCGATCGAGCGGATGGCGTGAACCGAAAGCTTCAGGCGCACCACGCGTCCGAGCGCGTCCGAAGGCAGCGACGTGGTCTGCAGGTTCGGCAGAAAGCGTCGGCGCGTCTTGTTGTGGGCATGACTGACGTTGTTGCCGGTCATGACGCCCTTGCCAGTGATGGTGCAGCGTCTGGACATGGTGCGACCCGAATGAAAGGCGAGAATCCGGCGACCCGGAAGAGGGCCTTCTAGCGTCATTCCGGAAAGCCGTCAAGCACCGGGCCCAACGCGCTACCGCCACGGGCGGCGGAAAAACCTCGGAGAGATTTCCGCAATGACCGAAAGCGTGAACGTCGTCTGCATGAAGTGGGGGGATCCCTATGGCCCCGAGTACGTGAACCGGCTCTACGCCATGACGGCGCGACATCTGTCGCGCCCGTTCCGGTTCGTCTGCTTCACCGACGCGGCCGTCGGCATACGCGAGGAGGTCGAGATCCAGCCGCTTCCGGAAATCCGCGTGGATCCACCCTACGAGCGCCAAGCCTGGAGAAAGCTCGGGCTCTTCCGGCCGGACCTCGGCGGGCTGTCAGGCACGACGCTGTTCATGGACCTCGACGTCGTGATCGTGGATTCGCTCGACCCTTTCTTCGAACACCCCGGGCGCTTCTGCATCATTCACAACTGGACGCACCCTAAGCGGATCGTCGGCAATTCGAGCGTGTTCCGTTTCGAGCCGGGCGCCCATCCGGAGGTGGTCGCACGGTACGAGAGCAGGCCCACCCGGCATTGGATCGATCTCTACAACAACTCGCAGACCTATCTGTCCCACACGCTCGGGAGCGAACGGCTCACCTACTGGCCGGGTGAATGGTGCGCAAGCTTCAAGAAGCACTGCCTGCCGGGCGGGCCCTTCGGCCTCTGGAACTGGTTCCGGAC
The DNA here is from genome assembly GCA_965214975.1 of Alphaproteobacteria bacterium. Lineage (GTDB taxonomy): Bacteria > Pseudomonadota > Alphaproteobacteria > MPNO01 > UBA830 > JAJEBT01. The sequence goes on along the minus strand of OZ244055.1, from coordinate 1,312,041 downwards.
CGCCAGGATTCCTCCGGGAGCGCGGATCCTGGCGTTTCACGGATCTCCGAAACCCCACGAGGCGATGGCCGGCAGGTGGCAAGGGGGCTGGTACAAGCGGATGCGCCCGGTGCCGTGGATCTCGCGGCACTGGACCGATTGACAAGGGGCATCGTTCCCTCGCCGAAGCAAGCGATGGTTCCGCCCTTTCACCGGCTTCGCCGGAAGCTTGCTCCGCGGAATGATTGGCTGCCACCTGCGGACGAGACACGCGGACCGTTCAAGCGCATGCGGCACCCGTGTTTCCTGTTGCATTCGCGAGACGGTTTTCGGCAAGAGCACTTCGGAAACCGGCAAATGGTCCGCGCCGGATTTCTCTTCGCCGGGTGTCACGACCTGAGGTCGGCGTAGCGTCCGGTCATCTGCTCCAGAACCTGTGCCGCGGCATCGCACCGAGGGGCGATCGCGTGATGGTCCGTGACCCGGCCAAAGCTCGATATGTCGAGGGCCGTGACGTCGCCCTTGGCGTAATGGCGGAGCTTGTAGTTCCTTCGAACGCCGTAACCTGGATCAAGGCGTCGCATGACGGCGTTCCGCAGTTGCCGCCAGCGTGACCCCGATTTCCGGATTTCCGACGGATTGGCGCGGCCGACCGGTTCGCTCTCGTCCCGGGGAAGCACGTCATGGGAGGAGCGGGGCATGAAGCACAGATGCAGGCAGCGCAAACAAGCCTCGCTCCAAGGTTCCCGTTCCCATATCCGCAAAGTCTGTTCGGGAGAGTATCCGGGCCGGAACTCGATTCTCTTGTGGCCGTGAAGCCGCTCGTGTCGCCCAGGATGCCAGCGTGCCATGGCTTCCAGATTGAAACAACTAATCCCCGACGGCGCGGCCGGCTGCTGATACCCGTACGCCACGTTTCTTTCCGCATCCACTCCCGTAACGTGCAGCATGTGGCCGCTGATGGACCAATAGGCATCGAAGTCTCCGGCAAGAATGCCCTTGCGCAGTCGCGAGAGGCCGACGGGATCGTGAATCTCGTCTCCGTCGATGCGGAAAATCCAGGTGGAGGTTCCGACGAGCGGCTCGACGTAACGATGCGTGTCGTATGCGTCGTCAATCTGGTGAATCTCCACCTTCGGGTGCCGCGACGCGATGGCGTGAAGAATTTCGGGAGTGGCATCCGTCGAGCCGTTGTCCAGCACCAGAACGCGGTCGCAGAACCCGATCGCGTTCATCAACGCCCACGCGACGAAATGCTCTTCGTTCCGCACGAGAGATATGCCGATTATCTCGCGAGAATCACTCTTTCGACTCACGGTGCAGCTCTCCGCTCTTCAGAGAAGGAGGAGCGACGTCGCCGTTCGGGCGGGTGCGGCGCCAATCGCCGTCCAAGACCGCCCGACGATAGTAGGACTACTTGTCGCGATGCAGCCACACCGGCCAAGTCCGGTAATCGAGTCTGCGGGACTCTTCTCCGGGATGGCGGAAGCCGAGGCGATCTGAAAGAGACGAAGGCTTGCGGGCCGCGGTTTCGAAGCGGCGACCGCAGACCGCCTCCCCGCGGCCGGGAGGCGGGATCGTTCGGCCAGTCCCGCTTCACGCCGGATCTTCCGGAGCTGTCGTTTCCAGCCCGTAGAGAGCGGCGGCGGCCGCCTTGGTCACGTATCCTTCGGCGACGTCCCGAAGAAGGGATTCGCGGTCGCGGTCGGCAGGGTTGCCGAAGCCGCCGCCGCCCGCGGTCACGAGATGGAAGACCTGTCCGGCCTCGAGTTCGAACCTGCCGGCGGAAGGGGTCTCGAGCTCGTCGCTTCGCCCGGCCCGGATCACGAAGCTGCTCGCGCCACCGGCTTCGCCGCCTCGACTGCCCGGAGGCGGGTATTTCCAGCGGTCGTAGCGGCGCACGACGGAACAGTCCTGCAGCACCTCGTAGCGCCGTCGGAAAGCCACCCCTCCGCGGAACTCGCCGGCGCCTCCCGAATCGGGAACCATGTCGAACTCGGTGATCCGGCACGGATACTCGCTCTCGATGATCTCGATCGGGGTGACGTGAAGGTTGGACAGATGCGTTGCCGTCGCGTTGCAGCCGTCGTTGCCCTGGCCGCCACCGTAGGCGGAGCCCAGAATCTCGTATTGAAGCGTGTTGTGTCCCGGCCGGCCGCCCTCGTGCCAGTTGATCGACAACGATCCGGAAGAGCCGGACCCGGCGATGGCCCGCGAGGGATGGAACGTCGCCAGCGCGTCCAGAATGACGTCGGTGAGCCGCAGATTGGCCTTCTGGTAGGACGAGACGGGAGCGGGGCTCTCGGCGTTCGTGACGGTGCGCGGCGCGTACACGAAATCCACCACGTCGCGCATGCCGTCGTTGAACTGCATCTCGGGACCGAGGCAGCCAATCAGCGAGTAGAACACGCAGGCTTCCACCATGGACGGGCGCAGGTTGACGGGCCCTCGCGCCTGGGCCTGGGATCTCGAGAAGTCGAAAACGATCCGCTGGCCCTTCTTGACGATCTTCACCGCGAAATAGACGCCGCGGTCGAGATCCACGCCGTCGTCGTCCATGCAGCCGTCGGCGAAAGCCTCGCCGTCGGGGAGCGCCGCGATCGCGCTTCTCATCGCGCCGGCAGCCGCCTCCAGGATGGCGGCGAAGGACGCCGTGACCGTCCCGGCCCCGAACCGCGCGCAGTGCTCCTGCATGCGCGCGACGCCCATCAGGGTCGCCGCGATCTGCGCCCGCATGTCGCCCCGCACCAGCTCCGGCTGCCGGCTGTTGGTGACGATGAGCCTCTCGAGATCCTCGTCGAGCGTGTCGCCCGAGACGATCCTGACGGGCGGAAGCACCAGGCCTTCCTGGTAGATCTCCGTGGCGCTCGCCGACGTGGAGCCGGGAATCATGCCGCCGACGTCGGCCTTGTGGGCGCAGGATCCGGAAAACCCCACAAGCTCGCCGTCCGCGAACACCGGAGCGAGGAACGCCATGTCGGAGACATGCGGCACCCCGGCCTCGTAGGGATGGTTCGAGACGACGACGTCTCCGTCGCGAAGCCCGTCCAGGCCGTAGATCTCGACCGTGCGGGCGACGAAGTGCTTGTAGAAGGGGGCGTGGAAGAACATCGGGGGCGGCACGATCAGCCGCCCCTCGCGGTCGAGAATCACGCACGAGAAGTCCCGGCTCTCGCGGATGATCGTCGAGTAGCCGGACCTGTAGAAATGGTAGTGCATCTCGTCCACGAGGCTGGCGACCTTGCCGCGGATAATCTGGATCGTGACCGGATCCGGCGCCATCTCACCGGTTCCGCCCGAGCAGGAGGTCGCGGAATCCGTCGACCTCGGCCCGCCAGCCATCGGGAACGGCCGTCGTGGCGTCGAGCTGCTCGATGACCGCCGGGCCTTCCACTACGGCGCCGGGCGGCAGGTCGCGCCGCGCCCAGACCGTCGCCGCCACCGGCGACGTCGCGTCGAACCAGACGTCGCGCACGCCCTTGCGCGCCGCGGCGGAAGGGGAGGAGCGGGTGAAGCCGGTTTCGGGAACCGGGTCGTGTTTCCTGACGGGCACCCGGACACGGACCCGGAAACTGACGATCTCCACCGGCTTCTCCGTCGCGGCGTGCCCGTGGATGCGCTCGTGAATGCCGTCGAAGCGTTTCCGCGCCCTCGCCAGCGCGCCGTCGTCGATCCCGGAGGGGCCGTCCGGCCCGTCGAGGGGAACCCGCAGTTCGTAGCCCTGGCCGGTGTAGCGCATGTCGAGTTCGCGATCGAGAAACGCCTCGCCCGGATCCAGGCCTTCGTCCGCGAGTTCCCGCCGGCCGCGGCCCTCGAGGTCGCGGAACACCCTTTCCGCATGCGCCGCCGCAACCTGTTCCAGGGGACGCAGTTCCGAGCGGATGTAGTCGTGGATCACGTCGGTGCAGAGAAGGCCCAGCGCGGAGAACGCCCCGGGACGCGGCGGAACGCGGATCCGGGCCATGTTGATCTCGTCGGCGACGGCCGCCGCGTGGACGGCGCCGGCGCCGCCGAACGGAAGAAGGGCGAACTCCTGCGGATCCACGCCGCGCTTGGCCCCGAAAACGCGGACCTCGTCGGCCATGCGCATGTCGACGATGCGACGGATCCCGCAGGCGGCCTCGATGGCCGACATGCCGAGAGGCCGGGCGATCCGCGTCTCGAGCGCCGCCAGGGCGGCTTCGCGGTCCAGTTTCTGGGCGCCGCCGAGGAAGTACTCGGGGTTGAGGAAGCCGCACGCGATGTCGGCATCGGTGACCGTCGGCTCCTCGCCTCCCTTGCCGTAGCAGACCGGGCCCGGTTCGGCGCCGGCGCTCCGGGGGCCGACGGCCAGCAGCCCGCCGCCGTCGATCCAGGCGACGGAGCCGCCTCCCGCCGAGATCGTCGTCAGGTCGAGGGCGGGAACGTCGAGACGCCGCCGCGCCACCTCGCTTTCCGTGACCTCGAGCGGAACGCCGTTCTCGATGAACGCGATGTCGCAGGAGGTGCCGCCCATGTCGAGCGTCACCAGGTTCCCGCGGCTGCCGGCGAGGTGGGCGGCCGCCCTCGCGCCGGCCGCCGGGCCCGAAAACAGGGTGTGGACCGTCTTCGCGCCCGCGACCGCGGCCGTGAACGGCATCACGCCGCCGTTCGACTGCATCAGGAAGCGCTGCTGCGTCGTCGCTCCGGCCCTGTCGAGACCGTCCGACAGATCCCCGACATAGCCGATCAGGGTCGGTTCCAGATAGGCGTTCAGAAGCGTCGTGGACATCCGCGGCCATTCGCGGATGCGCGGGAGAACCTCCGACGAGAGCGACACGTGCCCGCCGGGCCATTCCTCGGCGACGATCTCGCGGGAACGCCGTTCGTGCGCGGGGTTCATGAAGGAGAAGAGATAGACGACGGCGATCGAATCGACGCCGCTTTCCCTGAGTTCGCGGGCCGCCTGCCGCACCGCGGCCTCGTCGAGCGGCTCGAGCTCGTTGCCCTCGTGGTCGATCCGTCCGCCGACGTCGCGGGTCAGGCTCTGCGGCGCGATCTGCGGCGGGCGCTGGAAGAAGTAGTCGAACGGATTGCCGTCGCGCGCCTGCTGCTGGATCTCCTGGATGGCCCTGTAGCCCTTGGTGATCAGCATTCCGACCCGGGCGCCCTTCATCTCCAGGAGGGCGTTGGTGGTGATCGTGGTGCCGTGGGCGAAGAACTCGATCCCGCCCGGATCCCTTGCGCCGGAGAACAGCCTCCCGATTCCGGCGAGAACCCCGAGCGCCGGGTTGGCCGGAGTCGACGCCACCTTCTCGATCCCCACCGAACCGTCTGCCATGTCGAGAAGAACGAGATCGGTGTGGGTGCCTCCGACGTCGACGCCGAGACGGTAGCGCGGAGAGTTCACGTCCGGCGTCTCCGCGCCGCGAGCCGCCGGAACGGCCGTCGCCGAAACGGCCGTTCAGCCGCGTCTGGCGGCATCAGCAAAGGAGGCGAGCGCCATGGTTCCGCCGTCGACGAAAAGGTTGGCGCCGGCGACGAACGAGGCTTCGTCGGAAGCGAGAAACAGCACCGCCCGGGCCTGTTCCGCGGGCTCGCCCGGCCGTCCGAGGAGATTGCTGACCTTGCGGTTCCGGTCGAAGATCTCCTTGCCGACGGGAGAACCCGTCATGTTCGGCGACACCTGGTTGACGATGATGCCGTGGGGGGCGAGCTGCACGGCCAGGGACTGGGTGAGGTTGAACACTCCCCCCTTGGCGGCCGTGTAGGCGAGCGCCGTCGGCCTGCCCTTGAAGCCGGACGTCGAGCCGATGTTGACGACGCGTCCGCCCCGTCCGTTGTCCACCATCCACCTCGCGACCTGCTTGGTGACGTAGAACGGCGACGACAGGGTGACGTCGATCGTCCTGCGCCACTCGTCCTCGTCGAGCTCGAAGAGGTTCTTGTTGTCGGAGATCGCCACGTTGTTGACCAGGACGTCGATGCCGCCGAACGCCTCGACCGTCGCCGTCACCATGCGGGCGATGTCGTCGACGTTCGAAACGTCGCAGGCCATGGCGAGCGCCTCTCCGCCGCCTTCCGCGATGGAATTCGCGACCGCTTCGGCCCGGTCCCCGTCCATGTCGACGACCGCCACCCGCGCGCCCTCGGCGGCGAAAAGCCTAGCGATCTCCTCGCCGATGTTGCGGCCAGCGCCGGTCACGACGGCGGATTTTCCCTCGAGTCGCCCGCGGGCCATGCGCTCGTTCCCGTTTTCTGCTATTCGGATTCCCTCCATGGCGAATAGACTTTGAATCCGGGGGAATTGCAAGGAATGGACGAATTCGACGTCGGCCAGCCGGTGGCCCGCACCGAGGATCCGAGACTTCTGACGGGAGGCGGGCGCTACACGGACGACGTGTCGCTTCCGAACCAGCTCCGCGGACACGTGCTGCGCTCGCCGCACGCCCATGCCCGCATCGTGTCGATCGATACCGCGGAGGCGGCCGCGATGCCGGGCGTCGCCGCCGTTCTCACCGGGAACGACTACGTCGCCGACGGCCTCGGGGATCTGAAGTGCCTGACCAGATGGAACGACGGGCAGTACCAGAACCCGTGTCCCGCGCTCGCGGTCGGGCGGGTGCGGCATGTCGGCGACCCCGTGGTCTTCGTCGTCGCCGAGACCGTCCACCAGGCCCGCGACGCGGCCGAGGCGGTGGGAATCGCCTACGACCCGCTGCCGGCGGTCACGTCCACCGCGGCGGCCATGGACGACGACTCCCCGCTGGTCTGGAACGACTGTCCGCGGAACGCGTGCTTCACCGTCGAGCGCGGCTATCCCGAGGAAACCCGTGCGGCCTTCGAGACCGCCGAGCATGTCGTGGAGCGCACTTTCCGCATCACGCGCATGATCGCCAACACGATCGAGCCGCGGGCCTATGTCGGCGCCTACGACGCCACCGACCGGCGCTACACGCTTCACACCGCCCTGCATTATCCGCACAAGCTGCGCGAGCAGCTGGCCCGCGACATCTTTCGCGTCGATCACCACGACGTCCGCATCGTCGCCGGCGACATCGGCGGAAGTTTCGGATTGCGCGGGGGGACGTATCCCGAGCAGGTTCTCGTGCTCTGGGCGTCCCGGCGCGTCGGACGCCCGGTGAAGTGGACCGGAGAACGCTCGGAAGGCCATCTCGCCGACTACCAGGGACGCGACAACGTCTCGAAGGCCCGTCTGGCGCTTGACGGCGAGGGCAATTTCCTCGCGTTGCACGTGCGCACCCTCGCGGCGCTCGGCGCCTACGCCACGACCGCGGGGAGCGGGCCTCCCGTCAACAATCTCGGCACACTGGCAGGAACCTACAAGACGCCCGCCATCCACGTCGAGGTGACGGCGGTCTACACCAACACGACGCCGACATCGCCCTATCGCGGCGCCGGGCGCCCGGAAGCCGCCTACATCATCGAGACGCTGGTCGAGGACGCCGCGCGTCTGCTGGGGCGCGATCCGGCGGAACTCCGCCGCCGGAACACCATTCCGCCCGAGGCCATGCCGTTCAAGACGGGACTCGTGTTCACCTACGACTGCGGGGAGTTCGAAAGGAATCTCGACGACGCTCTCGAGATGATCGACCGCGCGGGCTTCGAGGAACGCCGCGAGGAGGCGGCGCGGCGCGGACGGCTTCGCGGGCTCGGCATCTCGAACACCATCGAGCGGGCAGGGGCGCCGTCGATCGAGGAGGCGACGGTCCGCATCGACGCCGGCGGCGCGGTGACGGTGCTCGTCGGCACGATCAGCCAGGGCCAGGGGCACGACACGGTCTACAGGCAGATCGTGTCGCAGGGTCTCGGGGTGTCGGCGAGCCGGATCCGGGTTCGCGAAGGGGACACCGACCAGCAGGGCGTCGGCGGCGGAACCGGCGGTTCGAGATCGGCGACCTGCGGGGGGTCGGCCGTGCACCGGGCGGTCGAGGCGGCGGTGGCGAAGGGGAAGATCCTGGCGGCGCACCGGCTCGAGGCGAGTGTCGAGGACATCGAGTTTTCCGACGGCTTGTATTCCGTCGGCGGCACCGACCGGTGGATCAGCCTGCAGCAGATCGCGCGCGGATCCTACGTGCCGGCGCAGCTTCCCGAAGGCGTCAGCGCCGGGATCGACGAACGGGCGACGTTCGCGCCGGACGTCGCCAACTTCCCCAACGGAAGCCATGTCTGCGAGGTCGAGATCGACCCGGAAACGGGCGAGACGGAAATTCTCGCCTACGTGATCGTCGACGACGTCGGCACCGTGCTGAATCCGCTCCTGCTGAAAGGGCAGATTCACGGCGGCGTGGCCCAGGGAGCGGGGCAGGCGGTGATGGAGCGGGCGGTCTACGATGCCGACGGCCAGGCGCTGGCCGCCTCGTTCATGGACTACGCCATGCCGAGAGCGGACGATTTCTGCCTGTTCGAGGTCAAGTCGAACCCGGTTCCGACGAGACAGAATCCGCTCGGCGTCAAGGGAGCGGGGGAAGCGGGCACGGTCGGCGCCCTGCCTGCGGTCATGAACGCGGTCGAGGACGCCCTGGAGAAGGCGGGGGTCCGGGTTCTCGAAATGCCCGCGACGCCCGAAAGGGTCTGGCGCGCCCTGCAGGCGGCGTCCGCGGAGGGATGACCGTTCGGCGGACCGGGGAGGGGCGGTTTCCCGGACCCGGGTTCCGCGGCCGGCGGCGAATGACGGGCGACCGCGGCGCGGGAAACCGGCCGGCGGCGTCGACTCCCGGCAGAGGCGTTTCGGATTCCGGCGCCGGACGCTCCGGCTGGTCGGCCGTGATCGCCGCCATCCTTTCGGTCCGGTCCTTGATCCAGCCGGGCCCGAAGGCGAAACCGCCTCGGATCCCGGGAGGATTCACGATCCTGACGTTCGGGCCGGCGAGGGCCGCGGCGCCATGAGCGTCGCCTCTCCCTCGAGCACGGTTCTGCCCGCCGCCGTGCAGACCACGCGCAGGACGGCGAACCGCTTGTCCTCGATCAGTTCGGTCACTTCCGCCGTCGCGGTCACGCGGTCCCCGATGCGGACGGGCGCGCGGAACCGGAGCGACTGGCTGACATAGATCCAGCCGGGGCCCGGCATCGCCTCGGCGAAGGCGGCGGAGATCACCCCGGCCGTCAGGATGCCGTGGCAGATCCGCTGTCCGAACAGTGTCGTCTTCGCGAACTCGTCGTCGAGATGAAGGGGGTTTCGGTCGCCCGAAGCCTCGGCGAAGGCGTGAACGTCCTCGTCGGTCAGCGACTTCGAGAAGGTGCCCGTCATCCCGATTTCGAGATCCTCGAATTCCCGGAGGTCCGTCATGCGCGATTTCCCGTAGGTGGATGGAGGGGGGGGGGGGACGCCGGGAAACCCGGCCGCTCATTCCGCCGCCGACAGGTCGTCCAGGCGTTTCCGGATGTCGGCAAGCTGCTGCCTGAGACTCTCGATCTCCTCTTCCCGCGAGGGCGCGGGGCCGTTGCCGTCCGGTCTCTCGGCGGAAGACCGCCCGGCGCCGGTCGCGGCCGGGTCGAAGACGCCCATCGAGCGCTGGAAGATCTCGACGTTGCGGCGGCCGATCTCCGCCAGGGCGCTCATCGCGTCGCCGCCGGGGGTTCCGCCCAGCAGGTTCCGCATCTGCCGGCCGATCTCCTGCTGGCTGGCCGCGAAGGCTTCCATGCTCTGCTCGAGATAGGCCTGGAAATAGGGCCCCGCGTCGCAGGCCCGCAGAAGCTGCCGAAGATAGTTGAGGGGAAGGGCGAGGTGCCCCTTGGCCTCCTCCTCCGCGACGATCTGCATGAGGACCGAACCGGTGATGTCCCGGCCCGACGACGCTTCCCGCACGACGAACGCCGTGCCTTGCCGGACCATCTCCCGAAGATCGCCGAGGGTCACGAAGCTCGCGGTCCTCGTGTTGTAGAGCCGGCGGTTGTTGTACTTGCGGATGACGATCGGCGCGTCGCCGGAAGCGTCTTCGGTCACTCGCCCGCTCCGTTGCCAAGTGCCGCGCCCTCGATCCGGGGCGCACGCATAGCATCGCACGGTTTTTTTGCTTCGCCAAACGGAAATCCCGAATCAGCGGCGGGTTCCGGAAAAAAATGTTTTGGCATCGCAGAAACCGGTTGACAGGCCCGTTGGCGAACATTATTTTTGCGTTGCAAAATCCGTTGCGGGACGCGAAGCGCGGACCGCGCCACCGAACCGATGACCGGAGGAAGCCATGAACGCCAGGACCACCAACGAGAACATCGCCGCGGACGCCGCGGAGAGGATGGCCGCCGCGGGGCGCAAGACCGTGGAGAAGGTCATGAAGATGGGCGCCGAGACGACCGCCGACGCCGGCGCGAAAGCCGCCGCCATCGGCCGCGAACAGCTCGACGCGGCCAGGGACGCCTGCGACGCGACGGCGGCTTCCGGCAAGGCCGGCATGGAGGCCGTTTCGGAGGCCGCGGCCGCCGTCGCCGCGGGATGGCAGGCCTGGGGCCAGGGTCTCGCCGACTACACCGCCGCGGCGATGGCGGACAACGCCGAACTGGCGCGGCGCTTTCTCGACGCCCGGACGCCGGCCGATTTTCTCGATCTTCAGGTCGAGAGCGTGAGCAGGTCCGCCGACCGGGTGCTGGCGCAGTCCGCGAAGATGACCCGAATCGCGTCGGACACCGCCGAGCGGGCGTTCAAGCCGGTCAGGGCGCGCCTCGACGCGGCGGTTCCGGGGCCGGCCGTCTGAGGCCCGCCGGGACTCCGCGCCGGCAAACCGGCCTCTCGTTCCTCCGGCCCTCCCCAGCCGCCGGAGGAACGGGCCGCGCGGGCCGGCCCTTGGGCGCCGGGCCCTGCGCCTCGGGGCGACTCCGGAGCCTGCCTCTTCCGTGACCGGAAGTCCCGGGGTAGGCTTCCGGTCCCAGCGAGGACGAAGCCATGGGAAGAACAGCCGTCGTCACCGGAGGAACGCGCGGAATCGGGGCCGCGACCGCCATCGCCCTGCGGGACTCGGGCAACGCCGTCGCGGCCGTCTACGGCAGCGACGACGCGAATGCCGAGAGGTTCCGCGAGGCCACGGACATCTCCGTCTACAGATGGGACGTCTCCGACTTCGACGCCTGCCAGGAGGGCGTGGCCCGGGTGGCTTCCGACCTGGGAACGGTCGAGATCCTGGTCAACAACGCGGGCATCACCCGGGACGCGACCATGCACCGCATGAGCCGGGACCAGTGGCGGCAGGTGGTGGACACCAACATCGGCTCGTGTTTCAACATGTCACGGGCCGTCATTGAAGCGATGCGCGAACGCGGGTTCGGCCGCATCGTCAATGTCGGCTCGATCAACGGGCAGGCCGGACAGTACGGCCAGGTCAACTACGCCGCCGCCAAGTCGGGCATCCACGGCTTCACCAAGGCGCTGGCGCAGGAAGGCGCGGCGCAGGGCATCACCGTCAACGCCATCGCGCCGGGATACGTGGACACGGAGATGGTGGCCGCCGTGCCGTCGCACATCCTGGAGAAGATCGTCGAGCGCATTCCCGTCGGCCGCCTCGGCAAGGCCGAGGAGATCGCGCGCGCGATCGTGTTCCTCGTCGCCGACGAGGCCGGCTTCATCACCGGTTCCACCCTGTCCGTGAACGGCGGCCAGCACATGTACTGAGAAGGGGCCATGTCCACTGACGACACATCGACCGGCGTCGGCGACGAGCTCGCGGAGGCCGTGGGCCGGGCGGCGGCGAGATTCCAGGAGAGCTGGACGGAAATGCTGTCCGCCTTCGCCCGGACCGGCGGCGGCGAGCCGGGACCGGGCGCGGCGCTCGCCTCCCTGGCCCGGGGGCCGCTCGGCCAGCCGGCGGACGCGGGCGAGGCCCTGCGGAACCAGCTGGAACTGTGGCAGGGCTACCAGGAGCTGTGGCTCCGGACCACGGCCCGCATGGCGGGCAGGGAGGCCGCTCCGGTCATCGAGCCGGAACCCGACGACCACCGGTTCCGCGCCCCCGAATGGACCGACCATCCGGTCTTCGACTTCGTCAAGCAGTCCTACCTCCTCAACGCCCGCTGGCTGCGCCGGGCGCTCGCGCGGACGGACGGCCTCGACCCGGACGAGGCGCGCAAGCTCGACTTCTTGGGCCGGCTTCTGGTGGACGCCCTCTCGCCCGCGAATTTCGCCCTCACCAATCCCGCCGTGCTTCGCGAGATCGCCGAATCCCGGGGGGAGAGCCTCGCGCGCGGCATGCGCAACCTCGCCGCCGACGTCGGGGAGGGACGCGACGGGCTGCGGCCGCGGCACGTCGACATGGACGCCTTCGAGATCGGCACGGACATCGCGACCACGCCCGGCGGCGTCGTCCACCAGACGCCGCTGATGCAGCTGATCCAGTACGCGCCGGCCACCGGGGAGGTCTACGCCAGGCCGCTGCTCATCGTGCCGCCGTGGATCAACAAGTTCTACATCCTCGACCTCAGGCCCGGGAACTCCTTCATCCGCTGGGCGACGGAGCGGGGCTACACGGTGTTCGTGGTCTCGTGGGTCAACCCGGACGAGACCCTGGCCGACATGGGGTTCGACGACTACGCGCGCGACGGCGTCCTCGCGGCCGTCGACGGCGTGCAGAAGGCGACCGGCGCACCGCGGATGACGGCGATCGGCTACTGCATCGGCGGCACGCTTCTCGCCGCCGTCCTTGCGTGGATGGCGCAGAACGGCGACGACCGCATCGTCGCCGCCACGTTCTTCGCCTCGCAGGCGGATTTCGAGGACGCCGGCGACCTCCGCGTTTTCACCGGCGAGGCCGAGGTCGACCGGCTCGAGCCCGAGGTGAGGGCCCGGGGCTATCTCGACGGCCCGCAGATGGCCGCCACCTTCAACATGCTGCGCTCGAACGACCTGATCTGGCATTTCGTGATCAACAACTACCTGCTCGGCAAGGATCCGCCGGTCTTCGACCTCCTGTACTGGAACGCCGATTCGACCCGGTTCCCGGCGCGGCTCCTGCTCGACTACCTGCGGAACATGTACCAGCGGAACGCGCTCGCCCGGAAGGGCGCATTCGAGCTTCTCGGGACGCCGCTCGATCTCGGGGCGGTCGGGATCCCGACCTACATCCAGGCGAGCATGGGCGACCACATCGCGCCGGCCGAATCGGTGTTCAGGATGACGCGCCTGTTTTCCGGCGCCCGGCGCTTCCTGCTCGCCGACGCCGGCCACATCGCGGGCGTGATCAACCCGCCTTCAAGCGGGAAATACCGCCACTGGACCGCCGGCCGGGGCCGGGCGCGATCCTCGTTCGAGGCCTGGCGCGCCTCCGCCGTCGAGCATCCGGGATCGTGGTGGCCGGACTGGCACCGCTGGCTGGCCCCGAAGTCGGGACCGAAGGTGGCGGCCCGCGAGCCGGGAAGCGCCGACGCCCCGGTCATCGAGGCCGCACCGGGCGGCTACGTCAGGACGCGCAGCTGACGGCCGCGTCGCAAAGCGAGGAGTTGACGAAATGAAATTCTCGATCGACGTCGAATGCACGTCGGAAGAGGCGCGCCGCTTCCTGGGGCTGCCCGACGTTCACGAGTTCCAGCAGGCCATGCTGGAACAGGTCCGGGAACGCATGGCCGAGCAGCTGAGGACCATGGATCCCGACGCGCTGATGAAGACCTGGATGCCGGCGGGGGCCCAGGCCTGGGAGGGGCTGCAGCAGGCCTTCCTGCGCGGCTTCTCCGGGCAGGCCGGGGACAAGGACTCCGGATAGGCGGGCAGGGGCCCCGCGATCACGCGGCCTTTCGCATCGCGCGCCACACGCGCTCGGAGGTGACGGGCATCCCGACGTCCGTCACGCCGTGCCCGGCGAGCGCGTCGACGACCGCGTTCACCACCGCCGCCGTCGCGCCCACGGTTCCCGATTCGCCGCCGCCCTTGACGCCGAGCGGGTTGGTGGCGCAAGCCGCGACGAAGTCGGACGTCTCGATCGTCGGCAGGTCGTCGGCCCTCGGCATGGCGTAGTCCATGAACGATCCGGAGAGAATCTGCCCGCCCGGATCGTAGGCGACGTTCTCCCACAGGGCCTGGCCGACCCCCTGGGCGACGCCGCCATGCACCTGGCCGCCGAGGAGAAGCGGGTTCACCACCTCGCCCGAATCGTTGACCGCCACGTGGCGGACGAGGGCCACCGCTCCGGTCTCGGGGTCGATCTCGACCTCCGAGAAATGCGTGCCGTTCGGCCAGTTCGGCCCCTTCTCCGGTGTCCACTCGCCGGTGGCCGAGAGCCCGACGCCGAGCTCCGCCGGCCACCCCATCGGCATGAAGGACTGCGCGGCCAGTTCGCAGACATGGGCCGACTTGTCGGTTCCGGCGACCGACAGCATGCCGTCCCTGAACTCGATGTCCTCCTCCGCCGCCTCGAGGACATGGGCGGCGATCCTCCTGGCCTTGTCGACGATCCGGTCGGCCGCCAGCCTGAGCGCCGAGCCGCCGACGGTCATCGACCGCGAACCGTAGGTGCCGCGCCCGTAGTTCACCACGTCGGTGTCGCCCTGCACCATGCGGATGCGGTCGAACGGCACGCCGAGCCAGGAATGGACCATCTGGGCGTAGGCGGTCTGATGCCCCTGGCCGTGGCTGTGGGTTCCGGAGACGATCGTGACGCTTCCGGTTTCGTCGAAGCGGATCTCCATCATGTCGTTGAAGGGGGAGGCGAAATCGATGAACGAGCAGACGCCGAGGCCGCGCAGGCGCCCGCGCGCCCGCGACTCCTCGCGGCGGGCGGTGAAACCGGGGAGATCCGCGATCTCGGCGGCATGGCGCGTCAGCGCCGGGAAGTCGCCGGAATCGATGACCGTTCCGGCCCGGGTCTCGAACGGCATCCGGTCGGGGGTCACGTAGTTCCGCTGGCGGATCTCCACCGGATCGATTCCCATCTCCCGGGCGGCGATGTCGAGCAGCCGCTCGACGACGTACACCGCCTCGGGACGCCCGGCGCCGCGGTAGGGGCCGGTCCAGACCGTGTGGCTGAACACGGTCCGCAGGCGCACGTGCATCGCGTCGTAGGCGTAGACGTTCGGATAGACCAGCGCGCCGATGCAGGCGGTCACCGGCGCCGACGCCGAGAGATAGGCCCCGATTCCGTAGTCGGCGGCGACGCGGACGGCGAGAATGCGCCCGTCCTCGGCGAGCGCCATCTCGCCCCGGCATTCGGCGTCGCGCCCGTGGGTGTCGCTGACCAGGGATTCCGAACGGTCCGCGGTCCACTTCACGGGCCGCCGCAGGCGGCGGGCCGCCCACGCGCAGAGCGCGTCCTCGGGAAACACGTTGTTCTTCATCCCGAAGCCGCCGCCCACGTCCGGAGCGATCACCCGGACGGCGGCGGCCGGCAACCCGAAAAGCTCCGCCAGCGCGGGGCGGTGCTGGTGCACCCCCTGGCTGCTCATCCAGACCGTGAAGCCGGCGCTCGCCGGGTGGTACTCGGCGAGCGCCGCTCGGGGTTCCATCGCGTTGGCCGAGATCCGGTTGTTGCGCAGATCCGCCCGCACCACGTGCGCGGCCCGGGCGAAGGCGTCGTCGGTCGCCCCGGGGTCGCCCATGTCCATCTCGAACCAGACGTTGCCCGGGGACTCGTCCCACACCAGCGGCGCGCCTTCCCGCACCGCCTCGCGCGTCGATCCCGCGGCGGGCAGGATCTCGTAGTCGACCTCGACCGTCTCGGCGGCGTCGCGGGCCTCGGCCAGCGTTTCCGCGACCGCGAAGGCGACGGGATCTCCGACGCAGCGCACCCGCTCGCGCGCGAGAACCGGATAGGCCGGCGTCGGGGTCGCGGGCCCGCCGAAAGCCATGGGGGGAACGTGGCAGTGAATGTCGGCGAGCCCGTCGGCCGCGGCGTCCTCTCCGGTGAGCACGGCCAGCGTCCCGGGCGCCTCCCGGGCGCGCCGGGCGTCGATCCTCCGGATCCGCGCATGGGCATGGGGCGAGCGCAGCACGTAGCCGACGCAGGCGCCGGGAAGCCGGATGTCGTCGACGTACCTGCCCTCGCCGCGGAGGAATCTGGGATCCTCGGTGCGCGTCACCGGCTGGCCGATTCCGAATTTCATCGTTCGTCCTCCTTTGGGCGGTCCCGGCAACGGCCGCCGGGAAGCCGCGAAGGGGCGGACCGCCCGCCCGTCACTCGACCCAGTAGCCCGATTCCGGGTTCCCCCTGACGACCTCTCCCGGCTTCCACTCCCCGATGACCATTCCCCGCGAGGGCGCGGTGCCGGTGCGCCTGCGTATGGCGTCGTCGGAAAGCGTGACCCGCGTGCAGCGCCGGCGCAGCCACCGGAACAGGCGCTCCCGCATCTCCGCGCGGACGGCGGCGGTCGCCGGCTCCGAAGCGACGTCGCGGAATTCCTCCGGATCGCTGTCGAGGTCGAACAGCTGCGGTTCGTGGCCCTCGTAGAGGATGTACTTCCAGCGATCGGTGCGCACCATGAAGCAGCGCGCCTCGGCGGGATCGATCCCGAGATAGCTGCGGACCGGCTTGAAGGCGTAGTGGCTTTCGGCAAAAACCTCGTCGCGCCATTCCCCGAGCGGCAGTCCGCGCAGGGCGGGAAGAAGCGACCGGCCCTCGAGCACGTGCCCGACGTCGTTCCAGCCTCCGAACAGGTCGAGGAACGTCGGAATCAGGTCGATCGATTCGACGAACAGGTCGGACTCGGTCCCGCGGGCCGGATCGGCCGCGGAATCCGGGTCGTAGACGATCAGCGGCACCCTGACCGAGCACTCGTGCATCATCTCCTTCTCGCCGAGCCAGTGGTCTCCGAGATAGTCTCCGTGATCGGACGTGAACACGATCATCGTGTCGTCCATGCGGCCGTTGCTCTCCATCCAGGCGAACAGCCTGCCGAGCTGGTCGTCGATCTGCCTGATCAAGCCCATGTAGGCCGGGATGACGTTCTCGCGCACCTCGTCGATCGAGAAGTTCCGGCTCTCCGGATGCTTCATCTGGGCGGCGAGGACCGGGTGGGGGTTCTCCCGTTCGGAGTCGGCGCGGACCGGCGCGAGAATCTGGTTGTGGCCGTACATGTCGTGGTAGGGAGCCGGCACGATGTAGGGCCAGTGCGGCTTGATGTAGGACAGGTGCAGAAGGAACGGCGCGTCTCCCTGGCGTTCCATGAACTCGATCGCGCGCCGGGTCATGTAGGGGGTTTCCGAATCCTCCTCGCGCACCCGGGCCGGAAGATGGCTGTTGCCGAGATACCATCCCGAGAGGATCTCCCCGTCGGGGCCTTCGGCGGAATTGGCCCATGCGTGCCAGGGATTGTCGCCGTCGTAGCCCCGGGAGCGGAGATAGGCGTTGTAGGCGTGGTTCGGATCGACCGCCCGGTCGGGCCACAGCCCGTCGTCGCGCTCGACGGGGTCGAGGCCGCACTGGGACGCGAGGATCCCGGGTTCCGAACGCGGATCGACCCCGAGGCGCTTCATGCCCTCGAGATCGGCCGCCATGTGGGTCTTGCCGACGAGCGCGCAGTCCAGGCCGTGGGGGCGAAGCCAGTCGCCGATGTTGCGCTCGCCGACGGACAACGGCATGTCGTTCCATGTGGAGCCGTGGCTGAACATGTAGCGTCCGGTGAGGAACGACATGCGCGACGGGCCGCACAGCGGCGCCTGCACGTAGGTTCTGGTGAAATTCACGCCCCGCGCCGCGAGGCCGTCGATGTGCGGCGTCTCGAGAAACGGATGCCCGTTGCAGGAGAGGTAGTCCCAGCGCAACTGGTCGCACATGATGAAGAGCACGTTCCGGACGGCACCCATCGCGGTCTCCGGGAGGCTCCGCCGACGGCGGCGCGAATGGCGGAAGGACATGGCGACGACGGTCGCCGCGACTTTCCCGTGCGGCAGACATAGCACAGCCGGGCCGTCCGGGGGAACCGTGGGACAGGGTCCGAACCGGCACGAAGAGGGGAAACGCGCCCCGGCCGTGACGATTCGCCTCGCGGAAGCGCGCGGACGCGTGCGGCGGGACGCGACGGCCGCGTGTCAGGGCCACCCCGGCTTCAAGGCGTGGCCGGACGCCGGCTGCGCATGTCCCGGAACGGCGCGGGTCGCGGATCGTTCATGCCGCGGGTGTTCCGGGGGATCCCCGGGCGCGCCTCGACAACGTCACGACGGAAGCTGCGCGAAGCCGCGGGACGGCGTTCGTCATCCGGCGCCCGTCGCCGTTCCGTTTCGAGGCGCCGCGCAGGCCCTTTCCGTCCATGGCGGCGGACGGACCCGAATCGCTTCCGCAACGACTCCGTTCCCGGAACATCGATTCGCCGCCGCCGCTCGAGCGGCGAAGCGGGGCCCGTCGCGAAGGTCTCGTTGCATTCAACCCGCGAAACGCTTCGGCCGGGCTTTGGAAGGCTTCCTTGATCAACAGTTTTTCAAGTGTGTACAATGTGTTACATTCCTGCCTTGACAGTGGGAAAACCAGTCTAGGGCGAGGAGACGGAAGACCTCCGCCCGGACGGGTGTCCGCGATGTCTTCGTCCAAGAGTCCTTGGCCGACGCCGTCCCGGACTCTGGAACGCGCGCCCGCGATTCTGTAGAATGCCGGAAACGGGGCCTTCGACATGCGGGTATCGGCGAGATCCGACCGGGCGTCGCTCGGCAGGCTTGCGCTGTTCCGGCGCAGGACGGCGCGTGCGTGGAGCTTCCTGCTGCTGGTTCTGGGGTCGCTGGCGCTTCTCGTCGCCGGGAAGTTCCATCCCGGGCTGACGGAGGCCACCCGTGCCGCCGTCAACGATGTGGTGGCGCCCGTCATGGAGGCGCTTGCCGCGCCGACAAGAGCCCTCTCGTCCGGGATCGAGAGCGTCGAGCGTTTCCTTGACGTCTATGACGAAAACGACGTTCTCCGGAAGCGCAACGCGGAGCTCTCCCAGTGGCGCGACCGGGCTCTCGACCTGATGGCGGAGAACCTGCGCCTGCGGGAGCTCGCCAACTACCGCTCGGGGAGCCGTCCGGCGGAAATCGCCGTCAGGGTGGTCGGGGATTCCACCGGCGTGTTCGTGCGCTCGGTGCTCACCGACGTCGGCACCGACGGCGGTCTCGCCAAGGGCAACGCCGTCGTCGACGGATCGGGGGTGGTCGGGCACGTTGTCGAGGCCGGCCGCCGCTCGGCCCGGATCCTCCTGGTGACCGACCTGAACTCGCGGATTCCGGTCGTGGTCCGGCGCACCCGCCTGTCCGCGATCGCCGTCGGCAACAACGGCTCGACGCTGACCCTCAGATACCTCCGTCCCGGCAGCGACGTCCGGCCCGGCGACCGGATCGTGACCTCGGGGCACGGCCACGTCTTTCCGCCGGATCTCCCGGTCGGCGAGGTCGTCTCCGGAGACGGCCGCATCGCCGTCCGGCCGGTCGCGGATCTCCACCGGCTCGACTACGTGCGGGTTCTCGCCTTTCCGGACACGGAGATCGGCGGGCGCCGGCTTCCGGACGCCGTCCGCCCCGCCCGACACGCCGGGCGGCGATGATCCCGGGAACCCCGCGCCGTCTCGCACCGCTTCTCCGGCAGCTGCCCCCCCTGTTCGCGAGCCTGTTCGTGGTGCTGCTCTCGGCGGTGCCGCTGCCGCTTCCGGGATCCGGCCACATCGCGGTCAACACGGGGCTGATCTGCGTCTTCCACTGGGCGGTGTTCCGGCCGGACCTGTTCTCGCCCGCGGCGGCGTTCGCGCTGGGCCTCTGCCAGGACGTCGTGACCGGGGCCCCGCTGGGGCTCAACGCCCTGGTCCTGCTCGTCGCCTACGGCGTCGTGGAGGCCAACGAGATCCTGTTCCGGGCGGGATCCTATCTTGCGCAGTGGCTCTGCTTCGCGCTGGTGGCGCTCGTCGCGGCGGCGCTGGCATGGCTTGCCACGATGATCCTCGAGACGCGCCTGATCGACCCGCTTCCCGCGCTCCTTCACGTCATGGTGACGGCGGGCGCGTACCCGCCGCTGTGCTGGCTGCTGGGTCTGGTCCGGGGAAGGCTCGCGGCGTCGAATGCGTAGCGATCGGGAACGCCTGCTGTCGGTGTCACGGCGGGCCGCGGTTCTCGGCGTCGGCAAGGTCCTGGTTCTCGGACTCGTCGGGGCGCGCCTCTACCAGCTGCAGGTCGTCGAATCGGAGAAGTACAGGACGCTCGCCAAGGAGAACCGGATCGACCTCCACCTGGTGCCGCCGTCGCGCGGCCGGATCCTCGACCGCCACGGCCGGCCCGTCGCGCGCAACCGGGAGGTCTACAGGATCAACCTGCTGACCCATCCCGCTTCCGGGGTGGCCGGCAGGCTGGACCGCCTGTCGCGGGTCATCCCCGTGGACGACGAGACCCGCCGGCGGATCATGGAGGAGATCGCCAGGCGTCCCGGTCCCGCCTCGGTGACCGTGCGCGAAAGCCTCGACTGGCAGGATGTCGCGCGCGTGGAGGTCCGCGCGCCGGAACTCTCGGGCGTCTCGATCGAGATCTACCAGACCCGGACCTACCCCTACGGCCACCGGCTCTCCCACGTGCTCGGGTACGTGTCCGGAGCCACGGAAGAGGAGATCCGCGGAGAGGCGCTGCACCGGGTGCCCCATCTGCTGACCGGAAAGAACGGCATCGAGAGGGCGCAGGAGCGGAAGCTCCGGGGCCGCCCCGGAAGCACCGAGGTGGAGGTCAACGCCAGGGGCCGGATCATCCGCGAACTGTCGCGGCGCGAGCCGCAGGCGGGGGAGGACGTCCGGCTCGCGCTCGATCTCGACCTGCAGCTGCTGGCGAGCCGGAGGCTGGGCGGGGAACGGGCGGCGGCGGCGGTGCTGATGGACGTCTTCACCGGCGAGATCCTCGCGCACGCCTCCGTGCCGTCCTTCAGCCCCGACGCCTTCGTCGGCGGCCTGTCCGGGGACGACTGGAGGAAGCTCCGCGGCGATTCCCTCCACCCCATGATCGACCGGACGATCTCCGGGCTCTACGCGCCGGGATCGACGTTCAAGACCGTGGTCGCGCTTGCGGCCCTCGAGGCGAATCTCGTCGACCCCCGGGACGGGATCCCGTGCCGGGGCTGGATGGAGCTCGGCGGCCACCGCTTCCATTGCTGGAAGCGGGGAGGGCACGGCCGCGTCGACCTGGACAAGGCGCTGGTCCAGTCCTGCGACATCTACTTCTACGACGTGGCGAGGCGCCTGGGGCCGGACCGGATCGCGGACATGGCGCGGCGCCTCGGCTTCGGCGCGGCCACCGGCGCGGGGATCGGCGGGGAGAAGTCCGGAATCGTGCCTTCCCGCGCCTGGAAGAGGGCCCGCGTCGGGGAGCCGTGGTATGCGGGCGAGACGCTGATCTACGGGGTCGGCCAGGGCTTCATGCTGGCGACGCCGCTCCAGCTCGCGGTCATGGCGGCGCGCGTGGCCGACGGACGCCGGGCCGTCGCGCCGCGGCTTCTGCGCGCGACGGCCGGGGACAGGCCCCGGTTTCCCGATCTCGGGATCTCGGAGAGTTCCCTCGGGACCGTGCGCGCGGCGCTCTTCCGGGCCTGCAACACGCCGAGGGGAACCGCCTACGGCGGGCGCATCACGGAGGCGGGCCTCGAGATGTCCGGAAAGACCGGAACCTCCCAGGTCCGCAGGATCTCGAGGAGGGAGCGCGAGACCGGCGTGCTGAAGAACGAGGAAAGGCCGTGGGAGGAGCGCGACCACGGCCTGTTCGTCGGCTACGCGCCGGCCGACCGCCCCCGGTTCGCCGTTTCGGTGGTGGTCGAGCACGGCGGAAGCAGCCGTTTCGCGGTGCCCATCGCGCGCGATCTCCTGCTCGCGGCCCAGAAACGGACCGCCGCGCCGGAGCGGCCGCCTCCGGCGGCCGGCGACGGCCGGCACATCTGAGGGTGCGCTTCCGCCTTCCCCGGGAGGCGCTGGCGCTGCTGCGCAAGCTCCGGCGCGTGAGCTGGCCGCTTCTGCTCGCGACGTGCGCGCTCGCGGGCATCGGAACCGTGATGCTCTATTCCGCCGGCCAGGGATCCTGGGAGCCGTGGGCGCGGCCGCATCTCCTGCGCTTCGGCCTCTGCCTGGCGCTGGCGCTGGCGGTCGCGGTCACCGACATCCGGTTCTGGTGGCGTCACGCCTACGCGATCTACGGGGCGTTCGTCGCGCTGCTCGTCGCGGTGGAGGTCGCGGGCGACCCCGGCATGGGAGCGCGACGCTGGATCGATCTCGGAATCGTCCGCCTGCAGCCCTCGGAACCGGTGAAGATCGGCCTCGTGCTGGCGCTCGCGCGCTACTACCACGGCCTGTCGCTCGACCGGGTGCGCAGGCTGCGGAGCCTGTTCCTGCCGGCCGCGCTTGCCGCGGCGCCGACCGCCCTGGCGCTCCGCCAGCCCGATCTCGGGACGGCGCTCTCGATGCTGCTCATCGGGCTCGCCGTGGTCTTCGTCGCGGGCGCGCGGATCCGGGTCTTCGCGACGCTGTTCGCGCTCGCGGCGGCGGCGCTGCCGGTGGCGTGGAGCTTCCTCCTCCCCTACCAGCGCCAGCGCATCTGGTCGTTTCTCGATCCCGAGAACGACCCGTTGGGAGCGGGCTACCACATCCTGCAGTCGAAGATCGCCCTGGGCGCCGGGGGAATCCACGGCAAGGGGTTTCTGGAGGGAACCCAGAGCCAGCTCCGGTTTCTCCCGGAGATCCACACGGATTTCGTCTTCACCATGCTGGCCGAGGAGTTCGGCCTGGTGGGCGGCGTGGCCCTGATCGCGCTCTGCGGCGTCGTCGTCGCCTACGGCACCGTCGTCGGGCTGCGGTCGCGCAACCATTTCGGGCGCATCCTGTCCCTTGGCGTCGCGATCTCGCTGTTCATGTTCTTTTCCGTCAACATCGCGATGGTGACCGGCCTGGTGCCGGTCGTGGGCGTGCCGCTGCCGCTGGTCTCCCACGGCGGCACCGCCATGCTGGCAACCATGTTCGGGATCGGCCTCGTGCTCAGCGTCGGCGTCCACCGCCACGTCAGCGACCTGCACCGGGACCGCAAGGGGTGGGGGCTGGCAGAAGGCGCGGCGCGGAAGCCCGCGCCGCCGCTCAGACGATGAAGAGAAGGGCGCGACGCCGCGCCCGGATCGTTGCTGACCATGTCCGGTGGAGACCGGCGCCGTGTTCCCGACGTCGCGAATCCGACGCGCTGGGCCGCCGATTCGCGTCCGGCACGACGTAAAGGCCACCGCCGCAACGATGCCGGAATGCAAAAAGCCTGTGGAAACCGGGAGTTTGAAACTCCCACCCTACCTGCACTATGGAGAAGCATTATGCAGCCTTCGTCTCCGCGACCAGCAGCGAATGACCGTGGCGGGCCTGCCGGTCGTCGGAGAGGCGGCGCACCATCGCGGCCAGCGCGAACGAGGCAAGGCGCGGGAAGACGCCCTTGCCGCCGAGAATGACGAGGCGCGTGTCGTTCGCGATCAGGTGCAGGCGCCGGTGCCGTTGGTGCGGCGACCAGCCGATCCAGCGGTCCCGGTGCACGCTCTTGAAGGCGCCGGACTGCCACCCCGCAAGCGCGATCCACTGCCCGCGCCACTCGACGACGTGGCGCAGCCCGCGTCCGGCGAAGCGCTTGAAGCCGAGGTGGTGGTGCCGCGCGACCGTCGCGCCCCACCGCACGCGCTCGTGCGGCTCCGCGAGACGGACCGTCACGCCGGCAAGCGAGAAGCCGTCGGGCGTGCTCTCGAAGAGGGGTCCGGCGTGCGCTCGGTGACCCATGCCGCCATCCTGCCCGAATCGGCAGCGAAAAGCCGGAGCCCGGTCCAGCCGGCCTCGCCGGGAACCCGAACCGCCGAAGAAACCGAGCGTGGGATCGTCCTGGTGGATCCGCATGCTCCGCAACCACGGCTGCATCGAGCCCGCAGACGGCCGACCCGTCGCCGCCTGAGAGGCGCCCGCCCCATGTCGGCCGGCAACGCGGGAACGCTTCGGACCGCATCGGGGAAGTCCGCCACCCGTCTCCGCCGCACCCACGCCGGCGATGGCTGCCCTCGAATCCGCGACCTCCCGGGGCCGTGCGCTCCGCTCGTCTCGCGTCCGGATATGCTTCACGGCAAGACGTTGCCGTATGGCACCATGTCGGAAGCGGGTCGCGGGAACAGACCGGCTTGAACGGAAGGCCGGAATCTGGATAGTGTCCGTCCCGGAGACAGGGGATCGTTCTCCCTGTCGAGGTCGCCCGAAACCCGATGGAACCGGAGAGCGGGCCCGATTTTCAGGACGATCCGCCAGCCACGGCGAAAACAGTCCTCTCGAGCGCGGAACTTCTAAAGCGGCTCAGTTGGCAAGTCTGTCATGGAACTGTTGGAAAACACGGCTTTTTGGTTTATTGGCATCTTCTTGACGGTACTCACGGCTTTATCGAGGACTTGGTTGAAAAGATTCCTCAACCAATTTGTTCCATCACCGCAGCGGACGCTGTTAGCCATCCAGAATTTCTGCAAGACCAAACCGTTGCCGTCTGAAGACAGGTTTCGTCTCGTTTTGTGCTGGTTGGAAGCCGATGACCCAGGACGCGACACGAAAATCGTGGAAGAGGCATTCGCGAACATCGAGAGCATCGAGTTGGTCCGGTCCGCGAGGATCGTGAGGGCGTCCGGCGCCGCAAACCAGTGGCAGTCTGCGATGCTCAAAGGCACCCGAAGGGTGCTGGAAAAATGGAAGGCGGACTTGGCGCTGGTCGGCCGCGTCAAGAAACCCGGAGAATTGTTGAGCTTGTGGTTCGTCCCGAGTAAAAATGACGGAACTCTTCCTCATGGATATGACAAGACTTACAAACTGGAGAACATGAGGCTCCAAGAAGATTTCCATGACGATCTCGAGGCGCAGCTAACGGCTGAGGCGCTAAGCGCGGCAGCGCCGCTCGCGGACACCGAAGTGCGAGGTCGGGTGTGGAACAAGGAGCTGATCCGCGCTGCCCGGGAGCTCGAGACCCTGCTTGAGGGTAGCGCAATCACCGATCCCCAGCGTCGCGCTGAATTGTCCCTTACACTTGGTAACGCCCTTGACGCACTGGGTGAGCGGGAGAGTGGGACGGAGCGCCTCGAGCGGGCCGTGGCAGCCTTCACCGAGGCGCTCAAGGTGTTCACCCGTGAGCGCGTGCCGCTCGACTGGGCCGCGACTCAGAACAGCCTAGGCAATGCCCTTGCGAAGCTGGGTAAGCGGGAAAGCGGGACGGAGCGTCTCGAGCGGGCCGTGGGCGCGTACACCGAGGCGCTCAAGGTGTTCACCCGCGAGCGCGTGCCGCTCTACTGGGCCGCGACTCAGAACAACCTCGGCAACGTCCTTGCGACGCTGGGTAAGCTGGAGAGCGGGACAGAGCGTTTGGAGCAGGCCATAAACGTCTTCATCAAGGCGCTCGAGGAGCGCACCCGCGAGCGCGTGCCGCTCGACTGGGCTGCTACCAAGTACAACCTCGGCAACACCCTTGTTGCGCTGGGCGCCCAGGAGAGCGGGACGGAGCACTTCAAGCAGGCCGTGGCAGCCTTCACCGAGGCGCTCGAGGAGTGCACCCGCGAGCGCGTGCCGCTCGACTGGGCCACGACTCGGAACAGCCTCGGCAACGCCCTTGTTGCGCTGGGCGCCCAGGGGAGCGGGACGGAGCTTCTGGAGCAGGCCATAAACGTCTACATCGAGGCACTCGAGGAGCGCACCTGCGAGCGCGTGCCGCTCGACTGGGCTGAGACGAAGAGTTGCCTCGGCAACGCCCTTGCGGCGCTGGGTGAGCGGGAGAGTGGGACGGAGCGTCTGGAGCAGGCCGAAGCAGCCTTCACCGAGGCGCTTGCGGTGTACACCCCAGAGCATGCGCCGCAATACTGGAGGACAACGCAAGACCGACTCGACGACGTCCGTCGGCTTCTGAGAGCGCGGAGGAGCGGGATGGAACACTTGGAGTAGGTCGAGGATGCTTTCACCGGAGGAACTTGCAAGACTCCCGGTCGGCGAGGCCCGGCCCGGGGCGTCCGCGGGTCGAACGCGACGGACTCCCCACCATTTGGAAAGGGTTTGGAACGCGCGCGGGTGCGCGCGATTCGCGGGCGCGGGGTCAGGCTGCACGGGACCGGCTCCTGATGTCCGGTCGCGCTCCGGCGCAGGGACGCCTTCGCCGCAGTCCTGTCCCCCCGGTCGCCGCGGCGCGCCGCCGCAACGCCCGGACGCGGCCCGGACCGACCGGAATCGGCCGCAATCGGGGAGCGTGGACACTCCTGTTACAATCGCCCCAGCGTCTTGATAGCAGCGCAATCGGAGCGTAAGCTGGTCTCCTTGACGAACGGAGGGCATGGCCATGGCAAGCATCACGATCCGCAATCTCGACGACGACGTGAAGACCCGCCTGCGGGTGCGCGCCGCCGAGCGCCATCGGTCCATGGAAGAGGAGGCGCGGCAGATTCTGCGGGCGGCGGTCGGCAAGCCAGCTGTCCCGGTGAACCTCGGCGAAGCCATTCATCGCCGGTTCGCCGCATTGGGCGGGGTGGAGCTCGACCTTCCGGCGCGCGAAGCCATGCCCGAGCCGCCGCGTTTCGATTGAGACGGGCCGCCATGATCCTGGTTGACACGAATCTCGTCTCGGAACTGATGCGTCTGTCTCCCGCTCCGGCCGTCCTGGACTGGTTCGGTCACAAGGATGCCGCCGACCTGTATTTCAGCACGGTCGGAGAGGCGGAGTTGCGGCGCGGCGCGGCGATCCTTCCGGAAGGCAGTCGTCGTCGGAGCCTCGTGGCCGGGATCGATGCCATGATCTCGGAAGACTTCGCGGGCCGGGTGTTGCCCTTCGACAGCGCAGCGGCCGTCGCCTTCGCCGCAATCTTCGCAGACCGTCACGCCGCCGGCCGGCCTGTCGGGTTCCCCGATTGTCAGATCGCCGCGATCGCCCGTTCGCGGGGCCTGACGGTGGCGACACGCAATGTGCGCGACTTCGAGGACATCGGCCTCGACATCGTCGACCCCTGGACGGCGGCATGAGCGGAGTTACTGAAGACTTTGTGCACGTCAGAAGCGCCGCGCTATGTCGGGGTTGCCCACCTGCGCCGATGCATGTCGCCGAAGCCGTTGACAGCGGTCGGGAAAAACGGCACGGGCGCGGCGGTTCGCGCCGCGGATGCGCTTGCCGTCGACCGCGATCGCGCGGCCGAGGTTCGGCCGCGCCATCGCGAAGCGCTGCAGCGCCGCCTCGAACCGCTCGGGGTCGACGGAGGTGACGACGCGGTGCAGGGCCGGCTCCGGGACCGGCACGAAGCGGCCGGTCTTCGGGTCTTTCCAGGCGCCGGGCGCTTCCGGCTCCCGCTGCGACAGCGTGCTTGCGCACTCGGCGGCGGCGACCGGCCCGCGCATGTTCGAGAGCCGCGCGAGGAGATAGGTCGCGAGCACGGTCGCGATCCGGTGCTTGCGACCCCGGCCGCGCCGGAAGTCCTCGATTCCGCCGAGCTCCTCGAAAAGGGAGCGGATCTCGCCCGGCGCCCTGCGGACAGGGCCCTTTGGCTGCCGTTCGGCGGGCAGCGGGCCGCGCGCGCGGAGCCGCCGGCAGGCGTCGCGGCGCAGGGCGCGGACGTGCAGCCGCTTGGGCGCGCCGTGGGGGTCGGTGCAGCGGCCGTTGTGGCGGGCGAAGCCCTTCGTGTTGCCAGGATGGCGCCAGTTGGCGGCCTTGTGGATGGCGCCGTCGAAGAATTTCGGGTCGGGAAACGACTCCGCCACCGGCAGCGAATGACCATAGGGGGTCGCCAGTCGTCGGAGAGGCGGCGCACCATCGCGGCCAGCGCGAACGGGGCAAGCTCGTCTTCTACAGTCCGGCCGGGATATTCGAGAACCGCTCCGGGAAAGAGTCAGCGAAACAAAAGGGTTGGTTCCGGCGAGCGCCGGAGCTCCGGGAAAATGTAGTGCAATAAATCTGGTGATTCGGATTCCGGAACGACTTCAGGCGTTGATCTTTTCCCGTGCGCCCGTATCATGGCGTGGTGCACACGGGGAGTCCGCCATGTTCTTTCGCCTCAAGCCCGCCGGCAAGTACAAGTACCTCCAGATCGTCGAGAACCGCCGCGAGGGCAAAAAGGTCCGGCAGACCGTCATCGCCACCATCGGAAGGCTCGACAGGCTCGCCCCTTCCGGAGCCGTCGACAGGCTGGCGGCCTCCGCCGCCCGCTTCGCCGAGTCCCTCGTCGTCCTGTCCGAGCACGACGCGGGGAACGGGCCGGACGCGGAAGTCGTGGTCATCGGCCCCTCCCTGGTCTTCGAGCGCCTGTGGCGCGAGAGCGGATGCCGCGGGGCGGTGCGCTCCCTGCTTGCGGGACGGAACTTCGGCTTCGACGTCGAGCGCGCCGTGTTCTTCACCGTCCTGCACCGCCTCATGGTCTCCGGCTCGGACCGCAGCGCCCTGAAGTGGCGGCGGGGCCGGAAGATCGAAGGCGCGGAGGCGCTGGAACTGCACCAGCTCCACGGAGCGATGGGCTGGCTCGGCGAGACGCTTGGCGACGGCGAGGCCGGCGAGCGCTTCGAGCGGCGCGTCAAGGACCGGATCGAGGAGACCCTGTTCCACCGGCGGCGCGACCTGTTCACCGATCTCGATCTCGTGTTCTTCGACACCACGTCGCTGCACTTCACCGGCGAGGGCGGCGAGAGCCTGGGCCGGCACGGCAAGAGCAAGGACCGTCGCGGCGACTGCAGGCAGATGGTTCCGGGGATGGTGCTCGACGGCGACGGGATGCCGGTGTGCAGCGAGATGTGGCCCGGCAACACCGCCGACGTGACGACGCTGGACCTGGTGGCGGCCCGCCTGCAGAAGCGCTTCGGGGTCCGCTCGGTGTGCCTTGTGGCCGACGCCGGGATGATCTCCGGGGACATGATCGCCGCGGTCGAGGCGCGGGGCTGGCAGTACATCCTCGGCGCCCGCCCGCGTCGGACGAAGGAGATCCGGGACACGGTTCTCGCCGACAGCGCGCCGTTCGAGACCGTCGAGGTTGTCCGCCAGCGCCCGGACCCGATGGAGCTGGAGGTCAAGGACGTCACGGTTCCGCCGGGCGGAGACGGGGCGCGTCGCTACGTCGTGTGCCGCAATCCGGCCGAGGCGCGCAAGGACGCCGCGACGCGCGACCGGATCCTGGCCAGTCTGGAGAGCAGGCTGAACGGGAAGGGCCCCGGGAGCCTCGTCTCCAACAGGGGCTTCAGGCGCTACCTGAGGATCGAGAGGGGTTCGGTCACGATCGATCGCGACAAGGCGCGCGACGAGAAACGCTTCGACGGCATCTGGGTGCTGAGAACCAACACCTCCCTGACAGCCGTGGACATCGCCCTGAGATACAAGCAGCTGTGGATGGTGGAGCAGGTGTTCCGGACCGCCAAGAGCCTGCTCGAGACCCGCCCGGTCTTCCACAGGACCGACGCCACGATCTGCGGCCATGTCTTCTGCTCGTTCCTCGCCCTGGTGCTGCAGAAGGATCTTCAGCGCCGCATGGAAGACGCCGGCATCGCGGCCGAGTGGGCGGACGTGCTGCGGGATCTCGAGGCGTTGACGGAAACCCGCATCGAGCACCAGGGCAAAAGCTTCGCGGTTCGCAGCAGGACGGTCGGCGTCGCCGGCCGGATCGCACGGTGCGTCGGCGTGCGCTTGCCCGGAACCGTGCGACGGATCGCCGCGGAGAAGGAGGAGGCCGCGACGACCGGCGCCTGAAGCGCCTCGGAACACCCCGCAACGGGTCATGGCGCCGAGTGTGGTGCCAAGCCCTTCGGCGTGTCATGCAACCGGCGGAATCAGCGGACATTTCCTGAAACCACTGTAGAAGACGAGGCAAGGCACGGGAAGACACCCTTTCCGCCGAGGATGACGAAGCGGGGTTGTTCGCGATCAGGTGCAGGCGTCGGTGCCGCCGGCGCGGCGACCAGCCGATCCAGCGGTCCCGGTGCACGCTCTTGAAGGCTGCCACCCCGCAGGCGCGACCCGCTGCTCGCGCCACTCGACGACATGGCGCAGCCCGCGTCCGGCGAAGCGCTTGAAGCCGAGGTGGTGGTGCCGCGCGACCGTCGCGTCCCGCCGCACGCGCTCGTGCGGTTCCGCGAGACGAACCGTCACGTTGGCAAGCGGGAAGCCGTCGGGCGTGCTCTCGAAGAGGGGTCTGGCGTGCGCTCGGTGGCCCATGCCGCCATCCTGGCCGAATCGGCGGCGAAAAGCCGGAGCCCGGTCCAGCCGGCCTCGCCGGGAACCCGAAACGCCGATCAAACCGAGCGTGGGATCGTCCCGGGCGCATTACAGGAAACCCTTGACACTCCGTCAACGGCCCCCTATCTCCTGTAACGGGACCGATCCGGTGCCGTTTCCCGAGGCGCGAGCACGGATGATCAAGCTCAGCCGCATGGCCGACTACGGGGTGATCCTGATGGTCGAGCTCGCGCGCTCCGGCGGGCGGGGCTCGACCGCGGGCGGGCTCGCGCGGAACGCCGCGCTGCCCGAGCCCACCGCGCGCAAGCTCCTCAAGCGGCTCGCCGCAGCGGGGCTTCTGCGTTCGCGGCGCGGCGCGGCCGGCGGCTACACGCTCGCCCGCGGCCCCGAGGACGTCTCGGTGGCGCAGATCATCGCCGCGCTAGAGGGGCCGATCGCGCTGACCGAGTGCATGGCCGGCGACGGCACCGTTTGCGAGATCGAGGCGCTGTGCCCGACCCGGACCAACTGGCGCCGCATCAACGACGCGCTGGTCGGCGCGCTGGAAGGCGTCTCGCTCGCCGACATGGCGCGGCCGGCGGCCGCCGCGCCGGCGGCCTGACGGGAGGGCGCCATGGCGGCATCGGTCGAGACGGTCACCGAGGGTCTGGTTCCGGGCGAGTACAGGTACGGCTTCGTCACCGACATCGATTCGGAGTTCGCGCCGAAGGGGCTCGACGAGAGCATCGTCCGCTTCATCTCCGCCAGGAAGGAGGAGCCGGACTGGCTGCTCGAGTGGCGGCTGACCGCCTACCGCCACTGGCTGACGATGACGGAGCCCCGCTGGGCCTTCGTCAGCTACCCGGAAATCGACTTCCAGGACGCCTACTACTACGCGGCGCCGAAGAGCGGCGGGGACGGGCCGAAGAGCCTGGACGAGGTCGACCCCAGGCTCCTCGAGACCTACGAGAAACTCGGCATCCCGCTCGCCGAGCAGGCGGCGCTCGCGGGCGTCGCCGTCGACGCGGTCTTCGACAGCGTCTCCGTCGCGACGACGTTCAAGGAGAAGCTCGAGGAGGCGGGCGTGACCTTCTGCCCGATCTCCGAGGCCGTCCGCGACCACCCCGACCTCGTCCGCCGCCACCTCGGAACCGTGGTGCCCTACGCCGACAACTTCTACGCGACGCTCAACTCGGCGGTGTTCAGCGACGGCACCTTCGTGCACGTGCCGCGCGGCGTGCGCTGTCCCATGGAGCTGAGCACCTATTTCCGCATCAACGCCGCCAAGACCGGGCAGTTCGAGCGAACCCTGATCGTCGCCGAGGAAGGCAGCTACGTGAGCTATCTCGAGGGCTGCACGGCGCCGATGCGCGACGAGAACCAGCTTCACGCCGCCGTCGTCGAGCTGGTGGCGATGGACGACGCCGAGATCAAGTACTCGACCGTGCAGAACTGGTACCCCGGCGACGAGGACGGGCGCGGCGGCATCTACAACTTCGTGACCAAGCGCGGCGCGTGCCGCGGCAAGCGCTCCAAGATCTCGTGGACCCAGGTCGAGACCGGCTCCGCGATCACCTGGAAATACCCGAGCTGCGTTCTCGAGGGCGACGGCGCCGTCGGCGAGTTCTACTCGGTCGCCGTGACCAACAACCGCCAGCAGGCCGACACCGGCACCAAGATGATCCACCTCGGCAAGGACACCGCCAGCACCATCATCTCCAAGGGCATTTCCGCCGGGCGCGGCCAGAACACCTACCGCGGGCAGGTCAGGGCGGCCGCCGGCGCGGAGCGGGCGCGGAACTACACCCAGTGCGACTCCCTTCTCATCGGCGACGCCTGCGGCGCGCACACCGTGCCCTACATCGAGGTCTCGAACCCGACGGCCCGGGTCGAGCACGAGGCGACCACGTCCAGGATCGGCGAGGACCAGCTGTTCTACTGCCTCCAGCGCGGCCTCGATCCCGAGGAGGCGGTGACGCTGATCGTCAACGGCTTCTGCAAGGAGGTTCTCGGGGAACTGCCGATGGAGTTCGCGGTCGAGGCCCAGAAGCTGCTGGGCGTCACTCTCGAAGGCAGCGTGGGATAGGCGCGATGGCTCTGCTCTCCGTGAACGGCCTCCGCGTCTCGGCCGACGGCAAGCCGATCCTCAAGGGGCTCGGGCTCGAGGTCGGCCGGGGGGAGGTCCACGCGGTCATGGGGCCGAACGGCTCCGGAAAGAGCACGCTCGCCCACGTGCTCGCGGGCCGCGAGGGCTACGAGGTCACCGCCGGCAGCGTCCGCTTCGACGGCGCCGACCTGCTCGGGCTCGCGCCCCACGAGCGCGCGGCGGCGGGGATCTTCCTCGCGTTCCAGTACCCGGTCGAGATCCCGGGCGTCTCGAACCTGACCTTCCTCCGGACGGCGGTGAACGCCGTGCGCAGGGCGCGCGGCGAGAAGGAGCTCGACGCGGTCGGCTTCCTCGGTTTCGCGCGCGAGCAGGCGGCGCTGCTCGGCATGAGCGACAACCTCGTCAGGCGCGAGGTGAACGTCGGGTTCTCGGGCGGCGAGAAGAAGCGCAACGAGATCTTCCAGATGGCGCTTCTGGAGCCGGCGCTCGCCGTCCTCGACGAGACCGACTCCGGCCTCGACATCGACGCGCTCCGCGTGGTCGCCGACGGCGTGAACAGGCTCCGCTCCCCGGAGCGCTCCATGGTCGTCATCACCCACTACCAGCGCCTGCTCGACCATGTCGAGCCCGACCGCGTGCACGTGCTCGCGGACGGAAGGCTCGCGGCGAGCGGCGGCAAGGAACTCGCGCTCGAGCTCGAGCGCGACGGCTACGCCAGGTTCGAGAACGGCCGGACGGAGGCCGCGTGAGCGAACGATGATTCCCGGCGCGCAGACCGAGGCCATTCTCGGACATTTCGAGAGAGGGCGCGCCCGCCTTCCGGGGCCCGCCGACGCGCGCGCCAGGGCGCTCGCCGCCTTCGCCGAAACCGGATTCCCGACCCTCCGCGACGAGGCCTGGAGATACACCAGCCTCGACCGCCTCGCCCGCACGGACTTCGACCCCTTCGCGGATTCCGCCGGGATCGACCTGCCGGCGCTGGGTCCGTTCCTGCTCCCGGGCGCCCACCGGGTCACGGTCGTCAACGGCCAGGCGGACGTTTCCGACGCCGGCGCCATGCCGGACGGGGTGACGGTCGAGCCGCTCTCGACGGCGGTCGCGGAGTCCGGCCGGCTGCGCCCCGCCGCCGCCCCGGAAACGCCCCTCGCGGCG
This sequence comes from Alphaproteobacteria bacterium, assembly GCA_965214975.1. Taxonomy (GTDB): domain Bacteria; phylum Pseudomonadota; class Alphaproteobacteria; order MPNO01; family UBA830; genus JAJEBT01. Next base: position 1,278,787 of record OZ244055.1, on the reverse strand, counting down.
CTCAACGCCGCCTTCATGCGCGACGGGATCGTGCTGCGGGTCGGTGACGGCGTCGCGCTCGAACGGCCCGTGCAGGTGCTTCACGTCGCCTGCGGCACGGGGCCCGCGATCGCGTTGCATCCGCGCAGCGTGGTCTCCGTCGGCGCCGGCGGCCGGGTCACGGTGGTCGAGACCTTCGTCGGATCCGGACCGGCGCCGTCGTGGACCAACGCGGTGACGGAACTGCGCCTCGCGCGCGGCGCCCGGGCGGTCCATGTCAAGCTCCAGGCCGAGGCGCCGGCCGCCTTCCACACCGCGCTCGTCGAGGCCAGCCTCGACGCGGACGCGACCTGCTCCGCCACGGTTCTCGGAACTGGGGCGGCGCTGTCGCGCAACGAGGCCCGGGTCGTCCTCGCCGGCGCCGGCGCCGCCTGCGATCTCCGGGGAGGGCTGCTCCTGCGGGGCCGCCAGCACGGCGACAACACCGTGCGGGTCGCGCACCGGGCGGAGCGGGCGACGAGCGGGCAGGTCTTCCGCAACGTTCTCGACGACCGCGCCCGGGCGGTGTTCCAGGGCGGCGTCGATGTCTGCGCCGGCGCGGCGGGAACCGAATCCGCCCAGTCCGGACGCAGCCTGCTGCTGTCTCCGGGCACGCGGGCGGACAGCAAGCCCGAGCTGCGCATTCTCGCCGACGACGTCAGATGCGCTCACGGAGCGACGGTGGGGGAGCTCGACCGGGACGCCCTGTTCTATCTCGCCAGCCGCGGCGTCCCGCCCGACCGGGCGCGGGCGTTTCTCGTGCGCGCCTTCGTCGCCGAGGCGCTCGAAGGGGCCCCGGAGGGGGTCGTGCGGGACCATCTCGAGGCTGCGGTGTCGCGCTGGATGGAAGGGTTCGCGCCATGAACCCGCGCGACGACGGCGCCTATCCCGTCGAGAGGATCCGCGGGGAGTTCCCGATTCTCTCGCGGCAGGTCCGCGGGCGGCCGCTGGTCTATCTCGACAACGGCGCCAGCGCGCAGAAGCCGCGGGCCGTCATCGACAGCGTCTCGACGACCTACGGAACGATCTACGCCAACGTCCACCGCGGCGTCCACCACCTGAGCCAGCGGGCGACCGAGGCGATGGAGGACGCCCGGGAGAAGGTGCGGGACTTCGTCAACGCGGCCTCCGCGTCCGAGATCGTCTTCGTGCGCGGCGCCACCGAGGGCATCAACCTGGTCGCCGCGTCCTGGGGCGGCGCGAATCTCGGCCCCGGAGACGAGATCGTCCTCTCGGTTCTCGAACACCATTCCAACATCGTGCCGTGGCAGATCGCGGCCGAGCGGGCCGGCGCCTCGATCAAGGTCGTGCCGATGGACGACCGCGGAAATTTCCTGTTCGACGAGTACGAGCGGCTGCTGTCGCCGCGCACCAGGATGGTCGCGGTGACCCATGTCTCCAACGCGCTCGGAACCGTGGTGCCGGTCGGGCGCGTCATCCGGAGCGCGCACGAGGCGGGAGCCCTCGCGCTGGTCGACGGCTGCCAGGCGGCGCCCCACGGCAGGATCGACGTCAGCGCGCTCGACGCCGATTTCTACGTGTTCTCCGGCCACAAGCTCTACGGGCCGAGCGGCATCGGAGTCCTCTACGGCAAGGAGAGTCTTCTCGACGCCATGCCGCCCTACCAGTCGGGCGGCGAGATGATCGACCGCGTGACCTTCGAGGGCACGACCTTCGCCGGTCTGCCGTTCAAGTTCGAGGCCGGCACCCCGAACATCGCGGGCGCCATCGCCCTCGGCGCCGCCGTCGGGTTCGTGACCGGAATCGGGATCGAGGCGATCGCCGCGCACGAGGCGGATCTTCTCGGCTACGCCCTCGAGCGCCTGTCGGCCGCGAACTCCCTGGAACTCTCGGCGGCGCCCGACGACCAGGCCGCGATCGTCTCGTTCAACCTTCGCGACATCCACCCGCACGACGCGGGCACCATTCTGGACTGCGAGGGCATCGCCGTGCGCACCGGGCACCACTGCGCGCAGCCGCTCATGGACCGGCTCGGGGTGGCGGCGACCGTCAGGGCGTCGTTCGGCCTCTACAACACGCGCGCCGAGGTCGACGCCCTCGTCGACGGCATCGGACGGGTGACGGAGATGCTGCCGTGAACGCGGATCTCCGGGATCTCTACCAGGAGATCATCCTCGACCACAACCGCTCGCCCCGGAACCGCGGCGATCTTCCCGGCGCCACCTGCGAGGCGCACGGCAACAACCCGCTCTGCGGCGATCGGGTGACGGTTCGGGTCAGGGTCGAGGATGACAGGGTCGAGGAGGTGCGTTTCGACGCCCGGGGCTGCGCGATCGCCGTCGCCTCCGCGTCCATGATGACCGACGCCCTCGCCGGCAGAAGCCTCGAGGAGGCGCTGGACGCCGCGGGCCAGTTCGTCGCGGGGCTGACCGCGCCGGAGCCGGACGGGGCGGGGCCGGACGGGACGGAAGACCTCGGAGAGCTCGCGGCGCTTTCGGGCGTGCGCAGGTTCCCCACCCGAATCAAGTGCGCGACCCTGCCGTGGCACGCGTTCCGGGCGGCGCTGAGAGGGGACCGGAAAGAGGTCACCACGGAGGGGGACGAATGACGGCGGGGGAGGGGATCGCGGCCGGCGCGGAAGGGGCGCCTGCGGAAGCCGAAGGGCAGGGGGAGCTCAGGGAGCGCGTGATCGCCGCCATCCGGGAGTGCTACGATCCGGAGATTCCGGTCAACATCTACGAGCTCGGGCTGATCTACGATGTCGCGGTGTCCGACGGCGGCAAGGTCGGTCTCGTGATGACCCTGACCACCCCCCACTGCCCGGTGGCGGAGATTCTTCCCGAGCAGGTCAAGACCCGGGTCGCGGAGGTCGCGGGTGTCGAGGACGTTTCTCTCGAACTGACCTGGGAGCCGCCCTGGAGCATGGACATGATGTCGGAGGCGGCCCGGCTCGAGCTGGGGTTCATGTAGAGGCGCGCCCGAGGCGCGAAGGAGAGAAGGAGACGCCGGATGACGAGCGCGGTGATGACGCTGACCGACGCGGCCGCCGAGCGGGTGCGGCACCTGATGACGACCCGGTCCGAGCCCGCGGAAGGGCTGAGGATCGGGATCCGCACGGGCGGCTGCTCGGGCATGGCCTACGAAATGGCCTTCGCCAGCGGGAAAGGCCCCCTCGACGAGGTCGTCGAGGACAAGGGGGTCCGGCTCTACATCGATTCGAAGGCGCTCATGTTCCTGATCGGAACCGAAATGGACTACGTCGTGGACAAGCTGCAGTCGGGGTTCGTCTTCAACAATCCCAACGAGAAGGGGCCGCTGCGGCTGCGGCGAGTCCTTCCACGTCTGATCCGCCGACGCTTCCGGCAGGGGATCCGGAGTGACCAGGGTCTACGCCATCGACGGGGTCGTCCCCGTCGTCGACCCCGCGGCCTTCGTCCATCCCGCGGCGGTGCTCATCGGCGATGTCGTCGTCGGGGCGGACTGCTACATCGGGCCGTCCGCCTGCCTGCGGGGCGATCTCGGGCAGATCGTCGTCGGGAGGGGAAGCAGCGTCCAGGACAACTGCACCGTGCACACCTTCGCCGGCGGCCGCGCGGTCGTCGGCGAAAGCTGCAGCATCGGCCACGGCGCCGTTCTTCACGGCTGCACGATCGGCGACCGGGTGCTGGTCGGGATGAACGCGGTGGTCATGGACGGCGTCGCGGTCTCCGACGACGCGCTGGTCGCGGCGCTCGCCTTCGTGCCGGCGGCGACGCGGATCCCGCCGGGCGCGATCGCCGCCGGCGTTCCCGCCAAGGTGAAGCGCGATCTCACGGACCGGGAAAAACGCTGGAAGGCCGACGGCAACGAGGAGTACCGCGCCCTCGTCCGGCGCTGCAGGACGGGCATGGAACTCGTCTCCGCGCTCGAATCGAACCCGTCGCCCGGCCCCCGTCTCGCGATCGAGGGCGCGAAGCCGCTCTATCTCGCGCGCGCCGAGGACTGACACGGCAGGCGCGGCATCCCCCGTCCCGGCCGCGCGGCGGGTCGCGCCGGCAGCCCCGGGACGGACCGGGCGCCAGGCCCGTCGACGCCGAAGGGGGGCGCCGCGGAAGCGCCGGCGGCCGCGTCCCGTCCGCCCGATCCGCATCACGGAGTCGCCGCTCCCCGTCATGACGCCGGGGCGCTGCCGGTTGTCCCGTCGAGCGCGGGAACCGGCGGCTCCACGACACGGACCGGGCTGCGCGGATTCCCGGCGGAACTCCCGTGCCGCATCCGGCGGCCGCGCGAAGGGGCCGTTCGGAAGAGGCGGCCCCGGGCCGCCCGTCCCCGGTCGTCTCAGCGGGGTCTCGTCAGCGCGACGATCGCGTCGGGCGTGAGCGGCGCCGCGTCGAACGTCGCGTTCCAGTCCGACAGGGCGTCCTCCACGGCGGAGACGATCGCGGCGGCAGCCGGAATGGTGCCGCCTTCGCCGGCCCCCTTCACGCCGAGGGGGTTGAGCGGGGTCGGGGATTCGACGTGCACGACCTTCACCGCGGGCGATCCGACGGAGGAGGGGAGCAGGTAGTCGGCGAAGCTTGCCGTGACCGGGCCGCCGTCGCGGTCGTAGAGCATCCGTTCCAGAAGCGCGTTTCCGACGCCGTGGACAACCGCTCCCTGCACCTGTCCGTCGACCACGGACGGGTTGATGAGGGTTCCGGAATCATGGGCCATGGCGTAGTCGAGAATCTCGACCGCGCCGGTCTCGGGATCGACGTCGACCTCGATCACCGCGGTCCCGTTGCAGTACGACGACTGGGAGGGGGAGAAGTAGCGCGTGGCCTCGAGACCCGGCTCGACCCCGCCGGGCAGCGGGAATCCGGGCATGCCCCGGACCGCCTGCGCGATCTCGGCCAGCCCGACGGAGACGTCCGAGCCCGCGACCACGACCCGGCCGTTCTCGATGTCGAGATCCTCCTCGGCGGCCTCGAGCATGTGCGCGGCCGCCTTGATCGCCTTTTCCCTGACCTCGAGAGCGGCGAGATGGGTCGACGAACCCGCGTTCACCGCGATGCGGCTCGCGAAGGTGCCGACGCCGGCGGCGATCTTGCCGGTGTCCCCTTTCTGCACGTCCACGTCCCGGGGCGCGACCCCGAACTTCTCGGCGCACACCTGGGCCAGCGTGGTCCAGTGCCCCTGTCCGGAATCGCCGCCGCCGGTGTAGACGCAGATGCGGCCCGAGGGATGGATGCGGACGGTCGCGCCCTCGAACGGCCCGAGTCCGGTGCCCTCGACGTAGTTGGCGATCCCGATGCCGATGTGCCGCCCCTCCTTCCGCGCCCGCTCGCGCCGGCGGGGGAAGCCGGCGTAGTCCGCGAGCCTCAGCGCCTCATCCTGGCATCGGGGGTAGTCGCCGGAATCGTAGGTCATGGGCTTGCCGTCGCGGAAGGTCAGCCCGACGGAGTAGGGCATCTGCCCGGCCTGCACGAGGTTGCGGCGGCGGATCTCGGCGCGGTCGATGCCGAGCTTCGCCGCCAGCCGGTCGAGAAGACGCTCCATGGCGAACACGGCCTGGGGCCGGCCGGCGCCGCGCACGGGGGTGACCGCGACCTTGTTGGTCAGCGCCACGCGGGTCTCGAGCTCGTAGGCCGGCAGGACGTAGGGGCCGGGAAACGTGGTCGCCGAGATGTAGGGCGATATCACGCCCCACGGCAGGTGGGCGCCGGTGTCGTGGATCATCGTGCCGCGGGCCCCGAGCAGCGCGCCGTCGGCGTCGGCGGCGATCTCCACGTCCCAGTACTGGTCGCGCTCCATGTTGGTCGCGAGAAAGTTCTCGCGCCGGTCCTCGATCCACTTCACCGGCCGTCCTAGAGCGCGGGCCACGAGCGGGATCAGGGCCTCCTCGACGTAGTAGACGGTCTTCGGCCCGAAGCCGCCGCCGACATCCGGCGCGACGACCCGGACGCGCTCGGAATCCCAGCCCAGCATGTCGACCACGTTCCGCTTGACCAGAAACGGCGACTGCGTCGCCGACCAGATCGTGACGAGGTCTCGGATCTCGTCGTGCTCGGCGAGAACCGCCCTGTTCTCGATCGCGAAGCCGCCGCCGCGGTGGATGCGGAACTCCTCCCGGTGGGTGGCGCGGGCGGCGGCGAAGGCGGCGGCCACGTCCCCGTAGCCGACGGTGAAGCGCGCGGCCTCGTTGCCGGAGGCGGAGGCGTGGGCCGGCGGCGCGCCCTCGGCGAGCGCGGCCTTGCAGTCGGAGGCGCCGGGAAGCGCCTCGTAGTCCACCATGACGAGCGCGGCGGCGTCTTCCGCGACGTAGCGGCTGTCGGCGACCACGAGCGCGACCGGCTCGCCGGCGAAGCAGACCTCCTCGTTCTCCAGGAGCTTCTGCTGGAAGGGCTGGGTGATCGCCGGGTTCGGAACCTGGAACGGCACGGTCGCGTCCCGCAGGGAGGCCGGAAGGTCTGCGGCCGTGTACACCGCCGCAACCCCCGGATGCGCCCTTGCCGCGGAGACGTCGATGCCGCGGATGCGGGCGTGGCCGTGCGGGGAGCGCACGAACGCCGCCTCGAGCGCGTCCCGGGGATGGAAGTCGTCGGTGAACGAGCCGCGGCCGGCGAGAAGCCGGGGATCCTCGAGGCGGGCCACCCGCGCGCCGAACGTCCTCGCGCCCATGGGCGTCCTCCGGCCGGCGTTTCCGTCAGGCCTTCCGCAGGCGTTCCGCGGCGTCGAGCGCCGCGTTCACGATGCCCTGGTAGCCCGTGCAGCGGCACAGGTTCCCGCTGATGGCCTCGCGCACCTCGCGCTCCGTCGGGTCCGGGTTGTCGCCGAGAAACTCCAGGAGCGTCGTCAGCATGCCGGGCGTGCAGAAGCCGCATTGCAGTCCGTGGTTGTCCTGGAACGCCTGCTGCAGCGGGTGCAGCTCGTCCTCGCTCGGCGCGATGCCCTCGACGGTCGTGAGCACGCGGCCGTGGGCCTGCACGGCCAGCATCAGGCAGGACCGCGCGCTCCGGCCCTCGAGAAGGACGGTGCAGGCGCCGCACACCCCGTGCTCGCAGCCGACGTGGGTTCCGGTCAGGAACGCCTCGTGGCGGATGAAGTCGGCAAGCGTCAGCCGCGTCTCGACCTCGCGTTCGTAGGCGGTGCCGTTGATCGTGACCGAGATCGTTCTGCGGTCGCTCATCTCAGCGTCATCTCCGTTCCGTTGGCGGCGCGCGAGAACGCGCGGCCGAGCGCCCGCCGGGTCAGCACCGCGGCGAGGTGCTGGCGGTACCACGCCGGGGCGTGCACGTCCTCCATGGCGTCGATCTCGCGGCATTTCTCGGCGATCCCGGCGAACAGCTCCGCGGAGCCGGCCTGCCCAGCAAGCCCCTCCTCCACGGCCGCGACCCGCACCGGCTTGGGGCCGACGCCGCTGACGGTGACGCTGGCGCGGACGACGGCGCCGCCCGGAGCGACGTCGAGCAGGACCGCCGACGACGCGATCGCGAAGTCCCCGTGCCGGCGCGAGAACTCCTCGAAGGCGTGCCCGTGGCCCTCGGGCCACAGCGGCACCGCGACGGCGACGAGCATCTCGTCGGGCTCGATCGCCGGGGTCATGAAATCCGCCGGAAACGCCCGCATCGCGATCTCGCGCGAGGAGCCCTTGCCCCGCACCGAGATCACGGCGTCGTGCGCCATGCACACCGAGGGCAGTTCGGCGCTCGGGTCGAGATGGGCGAGGGAGCCGCCCAGCGTGCCGCGGTTGCGGGTCTGGCGGTGGCCGACGTTCCGGATCGCCTCCGCCATCAGCGGGCAGAGGCGGGCCACCGCGCCGGAACGCTCGATTTCGCTCTGGCGCGTCATGGCGCCGAGAACCAGCTGCCGCCCCTCCTCGCGGATGTCGGACAGCCCCTCGACCGGATTGAGATCGATGACATGGTCGGGCAGGACGAAGCGCATGTTGAGCATGGGCATCAGCGACTGCCCCCCGGCGAGCAGCTTGGCGTTCTCCTTCTCGGCGAGCAGGGAGAGCGCGTCGTCGACGGTCCGCGGGTCGTGGTAGACGAAGGGGGGCGGTTTCATGTCATCTCGAGAAGACGTGGATGGAGCAGGCGCCGTGGTCGAATCCGGAAATCCCGCCGCCGGTGCAGTGGGCGAGCCCCGTTCGGGCGTTCTCCACCTGCCGAGCGCCGCACTCGCCCCGGAGCTGGCGCACGATCTCGACCACCTGGGCGGTGCCGGTGGCGCCGACCGGATGCCCTTTCGACAGGAGTCCGCCCGACGGATTCACCGGGATCCGGCCGCCGATCGACGTCTCGCCGTCCTCGAGGAGGCCGGCGGCGGCGCCGCGTTCGCAGAAGCCGAGCGCCTCGTAGTAGAGAAGTTCCGCGATGGTGAAGGCGTCATGCACCTCGGCCACGTCGATGTCCCCGGGGCCGATTCCCGCATCCTCGTAGGCCCGCTTCGCGCCGCGCACGGTGATCTCGGGGCTCGTCATGTCACGGAATCCGGAGGTGTGCCGGCCGGAGTTCACCTCCGAGCAGACGACGCGGACCGGTCTCGCGCCGTGCCTGCGGGCCGTCCTCTCCGAACACACGATCGCCGCCGCCGCGCCGTCGCCGGAAGGGCAGCAGTGAAGAAGCGTCAAGGGGTCGGCGACGGGCCGCGCCGACATGACCTCGTCCAGGGTCACCTCGTTCCGGTACTGGGCGTCGGGATTCCTCGCGCCGTGCCGGTGCGCCTTGACGGCGACGCCGGCGAGCTGCGTTTCGGTGAGGCCGTGGTCGTGCATGTAGCGTCTGGCGCGCATCGCGTAGAGCGCCGGCATGACGAGTCCGTGCGCCACCTCGAAGTCCTCCCGCTCCAGCGGCAGCGTGCCGCCGTCGAACCGCGTCAGCTTCTCGACGCCGAGCACCAGGGCCACGTCGCAGACGCCCGCGCCGACGGCGATGCAGGCCTGGCGGAACGCCGTGGACGACGAGGAGCAGGCGTTCTCGACGTTGACCACCGGAAGGCCGGTGATGCCGAGCGTCTTCAGCACCCGCTGGCCCGCCATCATGCCACCGAACGCGGTGCCGCAATAGGCGGCCTCGATGTCGCGCTTGTCGATGCCGGCATCCTCGATCGCCCGCTTGACCGCGGGCCATGCGATCTCCGCAAGGCTCAGGTCGCGCCGCTTGGCGAAGGGAACCATTCCGACCCCGGTCACGCAGGCGGTCCTCATGGCCGGCGGGCGTCCTCGGGCTCGAAGGCGTAGCTCTCGACGGGCGTGCCGTCGCGGCCGGTTCCGAGCCGCGCCGTGGTCAGACGAACCGGCGAATCCATGGGCAGCGTCGCGGCGTCGGCGTTGACGATGTGACCGAACACCCGCACCCCTTCCGGGAGGTCGACGTAGCCCGCGATGTAGGGCGTGTTCCAGCCTTTCGGCGCCACGTGCACGAGCGAGAAGGCGTAGAGGCTGCCGCGGTCGGAAAGCTCGATCTCGCCGAGGTCTTCCGAAAGACATTCGCTGCACACCTGGGCGGGCGGAAAGGCGAGGGCGCCGCAGTCGCCGCACCGGGTTCCGATCAGGCGGGCGCTGCCGTCGGAGGTGACGCGCAAGGCGTCTTTCGCGAGGAACGCGGGGGATTCTCCTTGCTGCTCTGGCATCGCGGGATCTTTCGGTTACCGTCGGGAACCGTAGCAGGCGACCGGGAAAGCGGCAAGCGCCTGCCGACGTCACCCCAGGGCGATCCCGCGCCCGGTTCCGTCGGCGCTTCGGGCTCCCGGCGAAGCCCGTTGCATCCGGATCCGGCTTTTCGCCGCCGATTCGGCCAAGGATGGGGGCATGGGCCACCGAGCGGACGCCGGCCCCTTCTTCGAGGGCACGCCCGACGGGTTCCCGCTTGCCGACGTGACGGTTCGTCTCGCGGAGCCGCACAAACGCGCGCGCGACGGGACGCGAGGGTCGCGCATCGTCACCACCCCGGCTTCAAGCGCTTCGCCGGACGCGGGCCGCGCCACGTCGTCACATGGCGCGGGGAGTGGATCGCGCTTGCGGGGCGGCAGCCTTCAAGAGCGTGCACCGGGACCGCTGGGCCGGCTGATCGGAGAGGCGGCGGTTCCGGCACCTGCACCTGATCGCGAACAACGCCCGCTTCGCCGTTCCCGGCGGGAAGGGCGTCTTCCCGCGCCTTGCCTCGTTCGCGCTGGCCGCGATGCTGCGCCGCCACGCCGTCGGCATCCTGCCCGAAGCGAGAGCCGCGAACCCGCGAAACGGGCCGGCGCGCGCCGGCCGCAACACCCCGAACCGCCCGGACGCGGCCCGAACCGGCCGCGATTGGCCGCAGTCGGCGAGCGCGGGACACTCCTGACCCGTGGCCCGGGACTGTCCCGTCCGGGCCGTCACCGCGGTCCGCCTGCTCCGAGGGTGCCACCGATCGGCCGGATCCGGCACGGATCCCGTCATCCGGGCAACCGGGCCGATCCGGGACCGCGGCGCGGGATCACCCTGGTCGCGCGACGGGAATTCCTTGAGTTTGCGGCCGTCTCCGCTAGAATGGCCGGGCGGGTCGCATGGCGCGTTCGCCCGCGACGGCGGCGTGCGGCAAGAGCGCGGTTCCGGCGCCCGCGTCGGGCCGGCCGGAGGCGCGACCCGGGAAAGGCCGGTCCATGGATCGACGCAAGCTTCCGATCGGCATCCAGACCTTTCGCGAGATCCGCGAGGAGGGCCACTACTACGTCGACAAGACCGGCTACGCCAAGAGGCTGGTCGACGAGGGAAAGCACCATTTCCTGTCGCGGCCGCGGCGGTTCGGCAAGAGCCTGTTCGTCGACACGCTGAAGGAGCTGTTCGAGGGCAGCGAGGCGCTGTTCGAGGGACTCGCCATCCACGGCCACTGGGACTGGTCGGTGCGGCATCCGGTCGTGCGCCTGGATTTCAGCGGCGGCGATTACGGAGAACCGGGCAGCCTCGACGAGGAGGTTGCGGCGCAGCTTGACGAAATCGAGGAAAACGCCGGGCTGGAGTCCCGGTACCCGGCCGCGTCGCCGCGCTTCGCTCACCTGATCAGAAGGCTCCGCGGGCAGACGGGCCGAAGGGTCGTCGTGCTGGTGGACGAGTACGACAAGCCGATCCTCGACGCCCTGGGGGATCCGGAACGGGCGCGCGCGAACCGCAACTACCTGCGCGGACTCTACGGAAACATCAAGCGCAGAGACGCGGACATTGCGTTCAGCTTCATCACCGGGGTGAGCAAGTTCACCCGGACGAGCCTGTTCTCGGGCATGAACAACCTCAGGGACATCACTCTCAGGCCGCTCCACTCCGCGATCTGCGGCTACACCGAGACCGATCTGGACGAGACGTTCGCGCCGGAGCTCGAGGGGCTCGACCGCGAGAAGATCCGCGAGTGGTACAACGGCTACTCGTGGCTCGGCGAGGACAGGGTCTACAACCCGTTCGGCATTCTGCAGCTGTTCGACGAACGGCAGTTCGAGGCGTGGTGGTTCGAGACCGGCACGCCGACCTTTCTCGTCGACCTGCTGAAGTCGCGCGGAATCCCCTCGACGGATCTCGACGGAATGTTCGCCGACCGGGATCTTCTGTCCTCGTTCGACGTTGACGACATCCCGCACCAGGCGCTGCTGTTCCAGACCGGATATCTGACGATAACCGATGCCATCGCCCGGGACGGATCCGTCGCCTACCGGCTCGGCTATCCCAACAGGGAGGTGCGCCAGGCCCTGAACAGGCATCTGCTGCGGGCCTGGGCCCCGGAGATGGCGGACATCGCCCGGGCGGGAGATCTCGGCCGGCTGCTGGCGGACGCCGATCTCGCCGGCCTCGAGGCGCTGCTGCGGGCGTTCCTCTCGAGCGTTCCGTACCACTGGCACGCGAAGACACCGATCGCCCGCTACGAGGGGCACTACGCGACCGTCGTCTACTCGCTTCTCTCGGGGTGGGGTCTCGACGCGCGGGTGGAGGACGCGACGAGCCGGGGGCGGATCGATCTGGCGGTGACGGCGGGCGGGCACGCGTACCTGTTCGAGTTCAAGGTGCTGGGTTCGGCCTCCGAGGGCGCGGCGATGCGGCAGCTGCGCGAGAAGGGCTACGCGGACAAGTACAGGGCTCCGGGTCGGACGGTGCATCTCGTCGGGATCGAGTTCGACCCCGAGAAGCGCAACGTCGCGACGTTCGAGACCGCGCGGGCGTGACCTCCGGGCACGGCCGCGGAAGCGGGCCGTCGCGCGCCGGCCGCAACACCCCGAACCGCCCGGTCGCCGCCCGAACCGGCCGCAATCGGCGAGCGCGGGACACTCCTCCCATCTTTGGCATTCTGGTCCGTGCTGGAGGCCCAAGACACTGGAATTGCTTCCCTGTTTCTTTGCGCACCCGGGGTTATGTCACTACTTTTGTGACCTCGCCGATCCTGTTCCGGGGAGCGTCGCCCGGCGCCTGCGGGGAGCGATCGCGAGGCCCGCCGCCCGCGCGATGGCGCGCGCGTCGGCGTCCGGGCGGGCGTCCTGGCGGATGACGATCCGGTTTTCGCCGACCTCCCGGATGGTGGAGGTGAGGCGCACCCAGCCCGCAAGCTTGTCGCGGATCGTGCCCCAGCGGTCATGGATGCCGTGCGCCGCCAGCCGGGTTCGCAGCAGATGGACCGCGTGGCAGGCGAGGACGGCGATGAACAGGTGGGCGGCGATGCGCGAGGTTTTGCCGGTCCATATCGGGCGCAGGTCGGTCCCGGACTTCAGGCTTCGGAAGGTGGCCTCGGTCCCGGTGAGCTTCCAGCAGGTCCGGACCACGGTCTCGAGATCCCACCCGACGTGGCTGGTGCGCAGCGCGTGGACGCTCGCCTGCAGGTCGCGCTCGGCATGGAGAGCGTTGCGCCCCCAGCGGACGGCGCCGGCCGCGCGTTCGGGCGGCGCCGGGCCGTCGCGGCGGACGGTGATCCAGTGATGGCCGCGCGCCCGCAGTCAGGCGAGGTTGGCCTCGGTGGAGATGCCGGCGTCCATGACGACCGTGGGCTTGGGGGCGCCGCGGCCACCGGATTGCCGCTCCAGGCGCCCGATGGCGTCGGCAAGGGTTGCCGGCTCGGAGATGTTGCCGGGCAGGATCTCGCTGTGCCGCGGGAAGCCGGCCTCGTCCAGCGACAGGGCCAGGGTCACGAGCGGGCAGTCGTCGCGCTTCTGCTTCGAAGGCCCGAAGCGGGCGAGCCCGGAGTGCGGCCGCCCGGTCATGCGGGTGTTGGTGAGGTCGAAGAAGACGATGGTCCCGGGGATGCCGAAGAGGTCGCGCTCCCGCGCGCACAGCGCGTCCTCGAGCGCGGCGCGGTGACGCCACAGCAGGTCGCCGGTGCGGTGGAGCTTGTCGAGCGTGAGCGCCTTGCCGCGGTCGAGCTCCAGCAGCTCCAGGGTCGCGCTGTTCGCGCCCAGCCAGCGGAAGGCCTCGCGCTCGCTGGAGGGATGGACCATGCGCGCGACCACCAGCGCCGCCGCGATGCGGGCGTCGCGCCCCCTTGCGCCCAGCCCCCGCAGCGTCTCGAACGTCGAGAAGCGGTTCTTGATCGCATGGCAGGAGGATCAGCACCCGCTACGGGCACTCGGTCACGACAAAAAACGTTCCTGCCCCTTGATGGCTGCTATCCATGAACGTATCGTGTTTCTCGTGAGCGCGACAGCAGATTCACTGTCATCGCCACGGGTCACAGGCGGAACAGGATCACAACATGGCACTGCAAGACCTGTTCTCGTATCGCGAACGAATGGCCAGCGGCAACACGCCAGATGTCTATGTCCACGATAATCTGCCGCAAAAACTCCGGGTTCAGGTAATCCTGATCTGGAGAGATGCCGTAAACCGGAATAACCGGCAAGCGTGGGAGGCAATCCATAACGGCGTCGCTCGAGAACACGGGACGTTCGAGCTAGTGTCATGTCACATTTGATATGTCGTATGTTTCATGATAGCTTTCCCGTCGTTCAACAACGGCGGGGAGGCGGACATGAAGCGTTACGTGGTGACCTTGGAGAAGGCGGAGCGGGACGAGCTCGCGGGGATCACGCGCAAGGGATCGCATCAATCGCAGAAGGTGATCAACGCGCTGATCCTGCTCAACTGCGACGAGGGCGAGTTCAACGAGCGTCGGGCGCGCGGGGAAGCCGTTGCCGAGGTTCTGCGCATCAGTGCGCGCAAGGTGGATCGGGTCAAGAAGCGTTTCGTCGAGGAGGGCATGGAGGCGGCGCTCGGCGGCCGGCAGGGTCGCCGTCCCAGCTACGCGCGCAAGGCCGACGGCGAGTTCGAGGCGCGCCTGGTGGCGCTGAGCTGCGCCGAGCCGCCGCAGGGCCACTCGCAGTGGTCGCTCCGGCTGCTGGCGGACCGCGTCGTGGAACTCGGCCACATCGACAGCGTGTCGCACGAGACGGTGCGCCGGGTTCTGAAAAAAACACGATCAAGCCGTGGCGACGCGTCGGCTGGGTGATTCCCCCACAAGGGAACGCGGACTTCGCGGCCGCGATGGAGAGGGTTCTCGACGTCTACCGGCGTCCCTACGATGCGGCCTTTCCGGTGGTGTGCATGGACGAGACGCCCCGGCAACTGATCAGCGAGACGCGCGAACCGGTTGCGGCGGTGCCGGGTCGGCCAGCGCGCGAAGACTTCGAGTACCGACGCTGCGGAACCTGCAACGTGTTCATGGCGACCGAGCCCCTGGCCGGGCGGCGCATGACCAAGGTCACGGCGCGCAGAACCAGGACCGACTGGGCGCACTTCCTCAACGACATCGCCGAGCGCTACCCCGGCGCCACGACAATCACGCTGGTGATGGACAACCTCAACACCCACCGCCCCGGCGCCCTGTACGAGGCCTTTGCGCCGGCGCGGGCCAAGGCCCTGTGGGACCGCTTCGAGTTCGTCCACACGCCCAAGCATGGCAGTTGGCTCAACGTCGCCGAAGTCGAACTCAACGTCCTGACCCGTCAGTGCCTCAACCGCCGCATCGCCTCGCTCGAGATCCTGCGCGACGAGGTCGCGGCCTGGCAGGCGTCCCGGGACCGCATCCAGGCCAAGGTCAACTGGCAGTTCACCACGGACGACGCCCGCGTGAGGCTGAAACGCCTTTATCCGACACTTGATGATTGACAGGACACTAGCCGACTACCGAGAGGACGACTGGTCGGTCAATTTCGGCTTCGGTGAACCGGAGTCAGCGAGCGAAAAACGTTGTGCAAAGTACCTTCTCAAAAGCCCTTCTGTAGGCCAGGCACTCGACCTGATCGAGGTGGTCTTTCGCTACATTGACAAGACTGTGCAACGCTATACGGCAGACAAGGCGATCAACGAGCTGAACGAGCGCTTCCGCCGTGCCGGTGTGGGGTATCAGTTCGAGAACGGCAAGATATTCCGTGTGGACTCGGAGTTGATTCATTCCGAGGTCGTGCGGCCAGCACTCCGATACTTGCAGGAAGAGGGTTTCGAAGGCCCGCGTGAGGAATTCATGCTGGCACATGAGCATTACCGAGCTGGACGGAGAAAGGAGGCGATCACGAATGCCAACAATGCATTTGAAAGTATGTTGAAGACAATTTGTGATCAGAGACGATAGGACTACGAGAAGGGTGCAAGCTCGTCTCACCTTCTAAAACTAATTCGTGAAAAGGGTCTTCTTCCAGAGTATCTCGAAAACTCGTTCGACCAGTTAGCCGCTACGCTCAAGTCTGGTTTACCCAGAGTGAGGGGAAAGGAAGGAGCACATGGCCAAGGTTCCACGCCGCAAGAGACCCCCGACTACGTGGCGGCGTATGCGCTTCATTTGGCGGCAACGAATATTCTGTTCCTCGCGGGAGCACACAAGGCTACGGATTCCGCCGACACCTGACGGCGGCTTCACGCCGCTGCGCGGTCTCTCCCGGGACAGGTGCTGGGCTCGTTTTCCCTCCTTCGTGATGCTGGGGACTGGTCTCCAGCCTGCCCACCGTCGTCAACCGACGAAGGAACCCAGGAACATTTTTTTGTCGTGACCGAGTGCCGGTAGCGGGTGCAGATCCGCCTGCCATGCGATCAAGATCCGCTTCTCGAGGCTCGAACTGATACTCGGACGACAAGACTCGCTCCCGAACGACCCGTCGGACAGGCCGGTTCACCCGTCGCTGGACAAAAAATCAGCCCTGCGGCATCCCCGCGTCATCCTGGGACGGTCCAGCGCCGCGGTTCCGGACCGGCCCGGACGACGGGATCTGGACCGGATGCGGCCGGCCGATGGCGCCCCCGGGAGCCCGCGGACCGCCGGGACGGCACGGACGGAACCGTTCCGGCCCGCCCGGAGCGGATGCCCGCCGGCACGGGACAGACCCGGGCGTCAACCGGTCGGGCGACGGGCGGTCATCACCACGTCGCGGGACGTCAGGACGCGCTCTCCGCGCTGGTTCAGGACGACGAACTCCCACGTGACCAGGCCGCGGTCCGGCCGCGTCCGGGATACTCTCTTGTCCACGCATTCGCATTCGAGCACCAGCTCGTCTCCGGCGCGCACCGGGCGCAGGAAGGCCAGCTCCTCGATGCGCGCCGCGCCGATGATCGCGGTGTTGCGCGCGATGCTCATGATGAGCCGCTGCTTGAGGGCGATGGTGAGAACCCCGGACGCGATCACGCCGCGGTGGACGCTTTCCGCTCCGCCGCGCTCGCTGACGTGCATCGGCAGCGGATCGTAGCGCTCTCCGAAGGCCGCGATCTCCCCGGCCGTGACGGTCAGCGGCCCGGCCCGCGCCGCGGCGCCGACCCCGATCTCCTCGAACCACTCGGCGACGACCGGTCCGGGTTCGACATCCCGCGCCTCTTCGGTCATGATCCCGTCCGGTCGGCAGACGCGGCGGCGGCGCCGACGACGACGGGGCGGGGGCCGCTGCGCTCCCCGAAGACGGAATGACGGACAGACCGGAACGTTCCGACGTCAGGGCGTTCGCCGAATACGCGCCGATCGCGGCGTTCTTTCTCGCCTACATGGCATGGGATCTCTTCGCCGCCACCGCGGCGCTCATGGTGACGACGGCGGCGGCGCTCGCGGTCTCCTTCGCCGTGAACCGCAGGGTGCCGACGCTGCCGCTGGTCACGGCCGGCGTGGTCGGCGTGTTCGGGGGGCTGACGCTCGCCCTCGACGACGAGATCTTCATCAAGATGAAGCCGACGATCGTCCAGGGGCTGATCGCGCTGGTTCTCTTCGGCGGCCTCGCCTTCGGCAAGCCCCTTCTGCGGCCGGTTCTGGGATCGGCCTGGTCGCTGACCGACGCCGGGTGGCGCAGGCTCACGCGGAACTTCGGCGCGTTCTTCCTGTGCATGGCGGCCGTCAACGAGATCGTCTGGCGCACCCAGCCCACGGACGTCTGGGTGTCCTTCAAGGTGTTCGGGATCCTCGCGCTGACCTTCGCCTTCACGCTGACCCAGATTCCGCTCGTGACGCGCCACCGGATCGACCGGGCCGGATAGGCCCCCGCTACTCGGCCGCCAGCGGCCGGCGGATCTCGTCGGCGCCCGGCACCTCGTAGCCCGCAAGCGCGCCGTCGACGATGCCGGTCATGTTCTGCCACGGGCAGTTCAGGAAGTTGTAGAGGGTGTTGATGAAAGCCGGGCCGGCGTAGAAGCGCTCGTACTGCTGGTGCCGCCCCGCGAAGTCGCTGCCCAGGAGATCCCAGCCCAGCTTGAGGAACTTCATGCGCCCGACGGCCGACTGGCCGGGCACCGACCAGTAGGTCTCGAACTTCTCCCTGAGCCCCGGATCCGCGATCACGGAAACGTCGGCCGGCATCTGGAACGGCCCGCCCCCCATGAGCTCGCGCACGATCTCGCAGACGTTCGCGTAGTTCTGCGTGCACCAATGCAGCGCACCGTACATGTAGCGCAGATTCACGTTGAGGAAACCGGGAACCATCTCCTCGGCCCCCTCGATCTGGCCCGCGATCATGGCGCCGAGCGCCGCCTCGCCGGCGGCGAGGCGGCCGAGCGTGTCGCGGACGCCCGGAACCTGGAGGACGTTGTTGAGCTCGGCGGACTTGTGGGCGATGCCGAGCAGGAGCTTGAGCTTCTCGTGGAAACGGACGTTCGACTGGTGGTTGCCCATGACGTGGCTGGGGGTCTGAAAGTAGATCTCCCGCGACAGCGGAGCGTCGCCGTGGGTGAAGACCCGTTCCCAAGGAACGCGGACGTCCTCGAACAGCACCATCGCGTCGGTCTCGTCGAAGCGCCACGAGAAGGGGGCGTCGAATTCCGAGACCGCGTAGCGCTCGAACGGCTTGCGCGTCCAGATCGTCACGCCGCGGGCGTTCAGGGGAACCGCGCAGGTCACGCTTTCGGCGGCCTGGTCGGCGCCGAGCGGAAGCAGGTTGCCGACCCAGGTCTCGTTGGCGAACACGGCGGAGGTGCCCAGCATTTTCATGCCGTTCAGCGTCACGCCCTCGGCGTCCTCGTCGGTGACCTGGAGAGTGGGAACCTTCAGCCCCTCCCGCAGGTAGAGCTCCGGCTGGCGGGCTCCCTGCGGCGGCAGGACGGTGTAGCAGGCGAAGGTGTCCCTGCGGCGCATGTCGTCGTAGTAGGCCTCGAGGTGCGCGCCTCCGTTCGGGAGATTGCCGTCGAACAGGTCGTGGCGGAAGGTCAGTCCGGTCACGAAGCTCGCCACGTGGTCGGGCGACCGGCCGAGAAGGCCGTAGGACCACGCCGCGACGCGGCGGTGGGTCTCGCTGCGCCGGCGCAGGTCGTCCCTCGTCCTCGGCTTGAGGAACCAGCTCGTCGAGGGCTCGCCGTCCTCCGCCTCGTAGGCCATGACGTCGACGTTCTCCGGATCCCGCTTGCGGTCGTAGATCATCGCGAACGACCGCGCCGCGTTCCGGAAGGCGGGGTGGGAGGTGACGTCCTCGACGAGTTCGTTGCCGATGTAGACCCGGCGGCCGTCGCGCAGCGACCGCAGATGCTCTTCGCCCGTCTTCAGCATGGTTCAGCCTTTCCCCGCGGGTTTCGCGGCGCGCCCGGCGTCGTCCACCTCGAGCACCACCGCCATCGCGCTGTCGCCCGCCGCACAGCCGTTGAAAAGTCCCCGGCCGCCGCCGCGCATCGCCAGTTCCTCGACAAGTTCGCAGATGGCGCGAAGGCCCGTCGGCCCCTGCGGGTGCCCCCAGATCAGCGAGCAGCCGAAATTGTTCATGCGCGAGACGTCGTGGCCGGTCTCCCGGCAGAACACGATGTCGTTCACCGCGAAGGGGTTGTGGGTCTTGACGGCGTCGATGTCGTCGAGCGGGACATCGGCGGCGTCGAGCGCCTTTCGCGAGGCCAGCACCGGAGCGTGGGGCATGTAGCCCTTCTCGGTCCGCGCTTCCGCGATCGCGGCGACGCGGATCTCGATCCCGGGATCGCGCGACAGCTCGCGCGCCCGGTCCCGCGTGGCGACGATCATGCCTGCGGACCCGTCCGCCGGATGGGTCTGTCCGGCGTAGGTGACCGTGCCCCCCTCCACCGCGGGTTCGAGAGCGTCGAGTTTCTCGCGCGTCGTCGGGTAGATTCCCTCGTCGCCGTCGAGAACCGCGACGGTCCCGCGGAAGCGGCGGTCCGGCACCTCGAACGGCAGCGTCATGTAGCGCCTCTGGAAGGCCCGGCCGTCGGCGGCCGCGTCGCCGTACTGCTCGTGGCGCCGCAGGACGACGTCGTGCTGTTCCGCGGTCGGGATCTGCCATCTGCGCGCCACGTTCTCGGCGGTCTCGACCATGGCGACCCCGGCGTGGGGGTCGCGGTTGAAGTTGTCGATGATCCAGTGCTCGCCGACCGGCCGCCCGCCCTGGCCGTCCGGATCGGGATAGGACAGGGTGGGAGCGTTGGAGGTGCGGTCGGCGGCGACGACGAGAACCGATCCGGCGTCTCCGGCCGCGATCTCCCCGCGCGCGTTCCCGAGGCACCGCGCCGAGGTCGCGCAGGCCTGGCTCACGGTGGGGCCGGTCACCCGGTCGGCGCCCATCATCGCCGTCATCCACGGGGTTCCGTAGAAGGACTTGTGCTGGGGGATCGTCGTGCCGAGAATCGCGGTGTCGAAATCTGCGGCGTCGATGCCGCGCCCGGCAAGTTCCCCCCGGGCGACGTGGGCCGCGAACTCGACGGCGTTCAGATGGCCGAGCGCGCCCTGCCACTTCGCGAAGGGCGTGCACCAGTACCCGCCGTAGGGAACGTAGCTTTCGGTCACCGGCCCCCCCCCCTTCCGACCTAGCGGACGTTGGCCGCGCCCACGGCCTCGTCGAGCGCGGCCGCCAGACTCGCGACCGTGCGCTCCACGTGGGCGAGCTTGTCGAGCCCGAACAGACCGATGCGGAACGTCCGGAAGCCGTCCGGCTCGTCGCACATCAGCGGCACGCCGGCGGCGGTCTGCAACCCCGCCGCGGCGAACTTGCTGCCGTTCTGGAGGCCCGGGTCGTCGGTGTAGTTCACGACCACGCCCGGCGCCTCGAAACCGGTCGCGGCAAGGCTTCGGAAGCCCCGGGAGGCGAACAGTTCGCGGACCCTGGCGCCGAGCGCCCGCTGCGCCGAGCGGGCGCGCTCGAACCCGAAATCCGAGGTTTCCCGCACCGCGTCGCGGAAACGCGCGATGGCGTCCGTCGGCAGGGTCGCGTGGTAGGCGTGGCCGCCCGCTTCGTAGGCTTCCGCGATTTCCAGCCATTTCCCGAGATCGGCGGCGAAACTCGTGCTCGAGGTGTGCCTGATCGCCTCGCGGGCCCGTTCCGAAAGCAGGACGAAGGCCCCGCAGGGCGAGGCGCTCCACCCCTTCTGGGGCGCCGTGATCAGGACGTCGACGCCGGCGTCCTCCATGTCCACCCAGACCGCCCCCGAGGCGATGCAGTCGAGCACGAACAGCCCGCCGGCGCCATGCACGGCGTCGGCGACCGACCGCAGGTAGCCGTCGGGCAGGATCATGCCGGACGCGGTCTCGACATGCGGGGCGAACGCGACGTCGGGCTTCTCGCGCGCGATCGCCGCGACCGCCTCGTCGAGCGGGACCGGCGCGAACGGCGCCCGGTCCCCGGTCCCGGCGGGGCGCGCCTTGAGCACGGTTTCGGAATCCGGGATGGATCCGGCCGCGAAGATCTGGCTCCAGCGGTAGCTGAACCAGCCGTTCCGGATCACCAGGCACCTGCGCTCGGTCGCGAACTGGCGCGCCACGGCCTCCATGCCGTAGGTGCCGCCGCCGGGCACGAAGGCCACGGCGCGGCCGCCGTGGACCTCCCGCAGGGTCGCGCAGACCTCGCGCATCGCCTCCTGGAACCTTGCGGACATGTGGTTCAGGGAACGGTCGGTGAAAACCACCGAGTACTCGAGAAGCCCGTCCGGATCGACGTTCGTCAGCCCTGGCATCTGGTTCGCCGTCCTCCCGCAACCGTTCGGGCTTCATAGCGGATTGCGGGGACGGGCGCCAGTGCGCGGCGGCCAGCCTACCGGACGGCGGGGCCCTCGGCGAAGAACCGGTTCTCCGGGCGCGGCAGGCCCATCACCTCGCGCAGCGTCGGGCCCTCGTAGGCGCTCCGGAACAGGCCGCGGTCCCGGAGTTCAGGGACCACCCTGTCGACGAAGTCGTCGAGACCCTGCGGCAGGAACGGGAACATGATCGTGAACCCGTCGCTGCCCCGGGTCTCCAGCCACTCCTCCATCCGGTCGGCGACGGTGCGCGGGGTTCCGACCATGGCGAGCCCGGAATAGCCGCCGAGCCTCCGGGCGAGCTCGCGGACGGTGAGGTTCTCGCGCTCGGCGAGCGCGATGGCGCGCTCGCGTCCCGAGCGCGTGGCGTTGCTTTCCGGAACCGGGGGCAGGGGGCCGTCGAGGTCGAAGTCCGAGACGTCGCATCCGAGCGCGATCGAAAGCGAGGCGATCGCGCTCTCCTCGTGGACCAGCGCGTCGAGGCGCGCGCGTTTCGCGCGTGCCTCCTCCTCGGTGTCGCCGACGACCACGAGGCAGGCGGGCATGATCTTGAGGTGGTCGGGGTCGCGTCCGAGCGCCGGCATCCGGCCCTTGACGTCCCGGTAGAACGCCTGGCCGGCCGCGAGACCGCTCTGCGCGGCGAACACGGCCTCGGCGGTTTCGGCGGCGAGCTGGCGACCGGCCTCCGAGCCGCCGGCCTGGACGATCACCGGCCAGCCCTGGACCGGGCGCGCGATGTTGAGCGGTCCGCGCACGTCGAAGAACTCGCCGTGATGGTCGAGCACGTGGAGGCGGTCCGGCTCCATGTGGATGCCCCGTTCCTGGTCGCGGACGAAGGCGTCGTCCGCCCAGCTGTCCCACAGGCCGGTCACGACGTCGTGGAACTCGCGCGCCCGGCGGTAGCGCTCGTCGTGCTCCATGTGCTCGTCACGCCCGAAGTTCCTCGACGCGTCCGGATTGGACGTGGTGACGATGTTCCAGCCGGCCCGGCCGCCGCTGATGTGGTCGAGCGACGCGAAACGGCGCGCGATGTGGAACGGTTCGTCGTAGGTCGTCGAGCCGGTGGCGAGCAGGCCGATGTTGCGGGTGAGCATCGCGAGCGCCGCAAGCAGCGTGAACGGCTCGAACGAGGTGGTCGTGACGGAGCGGCGAAGCGCGGCCGCCGGCATGTTGAGCACCGCCAGATGGTCGGCGAGGAAGATACCGTCGAACCGCGCCTCCTCGAGGCGGGCCGCGAAGGACTTCATGTGCGAAAGGTTGAAGTTCGCGTCCGCGTAGGCGCCCGGATAGCGCCAGCCGCCGGTGTGGATGGTCGCCGGGCGCATGAAGGCGTTGAGATGGAGCCGGCGTTCCCTGGCCATCGGATTCTCCCCGGGCCGCCTCGGCCGGGCGGACCGCGGCGCAGTATACGGAGCCGGCCGGCAGGCGCCACCGGCGGGCCGGATCCGGAGAGAGGCGCTGGCGCCCGGCGCCTGCGGATGCGCTTTGTGCCGGATGGCGTATACTTGCGGGCCACGGGAGCCGCTCCACGGTTCGGAACGCGCGGGGCCCGTTGTCCTGTCGGGGAGACGCGTCATGAGAGGTTTCGGGATCTTGGCGGCGGCGGTTGCGGGTCTGGCGCTTGGCCCGGGCGCCGGCGTCCAGGCCGACGACCGGGTGGAAAGCCGCGAGGAGGCGCTCCGGGTCCAGGCGGAACGCAGCCAGGCGATGAAGGGACTCGGCCGGGCCATGCGGACGGTCAAGCTTTTCACGGCCGGACGCGGGACGCGGGACGAGGCGCGGGAAGCGGCGGCGACGGTCGTCGGCACGGCGCCGAAGATGCTTTCGCTGTTCCCGGCCGGCACCGGCATGGACGTGCTCGGGGATTCGGAGTCGGCGCCGTCGATCTGGGAGGACTGGAACGGATTCGAGGCGGCGGCGGCGGTTTTCGGGGACAAGGCCGCCATGCTGGAGGCGGCGCTCGCGGCCGGCGATTCCGAGCGGATCCAGTCGGCGTTCGAGGATCTCTCGAGGAACGGATGCGGAGGATGCCACCGGGCCTTCCGGCGGAAGCGCTGACCGGCGGCCGGCCCTGCCGCCGCCTGGACCGACGCGCCGCGCGGGGTCAGCACGGCGAGGCCGTCAGAGCAGGACCGTCGCGATCCGGATCGCGCCGACGACCCCGAGCGCGGAAAGCGCAAGAACCAGCAACGCCCTTCCGTCGGACGAAAGACGCGGTTCGCGTGCCTCCGGCGCTGCCGGCGCCCGGCCCGTCAGCATCGGGGCGACGAGATTCTCCCGCTTCCAGACGAAATGGAAAAGAACCGCCAGCAGGTGCAGGGCCACCAGAACGAGCAGCGCGTGGCCGAGGGAGTCATGCCACCCGGCGGCCCGTCGCGAGAGGTCGTGGCTGAGCAGGAACGCGAGCGGCCCTTCGTGAAAACCGTCCACGTGCGTCGAGAACAGGCCGAGCAGGCACTGCGCCGCCAGCGCCACGAGCATTGCGACGACGGACAGGCCCCCGAGCGGATTGTGGCCGACATGACGGTCCGGCGTCCGCCGGAACAGCGTGCGAAGGTAGGCCGCGACCTCCGCGGGCGGGCGGACCAGGCGGCTCAGGCGGGACGTCTCGCTGCCGACCAGCCCCCAGGCGACGCGGGCGACGATCAGGACCAGAAGAGCCTGGCCGGCCGGGATGTGGATCTCGAAGCGTTCCCCGACGCCGCTCGCGATGCAGACCACGAACAGCGCGACGAGCACCCAGTGGAAGATTCGCGTGGGACGGTCCCATATCCGGATCCGCCGTGTCGATCCGTCCTGTCGGCCCGGATGCCCGCGCTCCATTGCCTGCGTTCCCCAGAACCGGCGTCCCGGCGGGCACTGTCTTTACGCCCGACAGGCGCCACTGTCGAAGCATAGGCGCCCGTTCTGCGGTTCGCAAGAACGGGAAGCCGCGCGGAAAATCTCCGGATCGACGGAACCCCGGCCGCCGGATGCCCGCGCGTCGGCGGTCCCGGCCGGGCGGACCGGTTCCGCGGAATGCGCCGTGAACCGGGCTGGCTCTCCGGTGGCCTGAAGGGGCGAAGGCGACTCGCGGGCTCCGCCACCCGCGCTCTCACGCCGCCTTCGAGAACCCGGCCAGCACCTTCTCCTCGAAGGCGAGAAGCCTGCGGACGCTGTCCCGTTCGTGCATCCGCCCGAAATGTTCCCGGCACCGCGCGTACGGATCGAGATCCAGACCGAACTGCGTGGCGCGCCGGAAGCACCAGAAGAAGTGCGCGTCCGCCGCCGTGAACCTCTCGAAGAACCAGTCGCGGCCGTCCAGCAGCGCCTCGGCGATCGCGAAGTTCTCGCCGACCGCCGCCGCCGCGACGCGCCGGATTCCATCCGCCGCCTCCTCCAGTTCGCAGACCCGCGCGGGCGCGTTGATCCGGCTCAGAAACGGATGGATGCCGCCGGAACACCAGGAGAGCATCGAGACCGCCTCCAGCTGCCGCCAGGGATCCTCCGGCAGCAGTCCGGCTTCCGGAAAGGCGCGCGCGATCCATTGCTGGATCGCCACGTTCTCGGTCAGCTTCCGTCCGTCGACCACCAGAAGCGGCACCTTGTGCTTCGGGTTGAGCGCCAGATACTCCGGCGACCTGTGCTGCTCTCTCCCGAAATCCAGAGGATGCACCTCGAACTCCGCGCCCGCCTCGGTCAGCGTGACGTAGGGCACGAGCGCGCAGGTGACCGGCGCGTAGTAGAGCTCGATCTTCATGACATGTCTCCCGGGCCGCCTCTCCGGCGCCGCCGAGCATAGAACCGGGGCCGGCCCCCGTCGAGGGCCGCGTCCCCCGGACCCAGGGTGATCCCACGCTGCGGTCCCGGACCGACTCGGTCGCCCGGATGACGGGATCCGAGCCGGAGCCGACCGATCGGGGACGCCCTCGGAGCCTGCAGACCGCGGTGACGGCCCGGACGGGAGCGCCCTGTCCCGCCTGCAGCGGATGTTCGGCCAGCGTGGGATCATCCTGCAGGTCGGCTTGAACGTGATGCCAGGATTGGTACAATGTCTGCATTGGCGCCATGGGGTCGCTCTCTGTCTGTCGAGTCTCTGGAAACCCGATAGAATCACGGAGCGGCCCCGATTGCCAGGAAATTCGCCGGCCGCGGCAGAAAATCCCCTCGAACGCGGAATTTTGAAAGCGGCTCAAAGGCCAGCCATTTCGAGGCCGTCTATCGGAATCTGGTCGACAAATGGGCGATATACGACAATTCCGAGACCGCCCCGACCTTGCTGGCGGAAGGACATAACCGATGAAACCAAGGGAGTCCGACGATCGGAGGCCGGCGGCATCCGCCCGCGACCCGGACCTTGCCGGTGCCGAAGCGGCGATGCGGAGAGCCGCCGAACGCGCGCGCCGCCGGGCCTGGGAAAACGGCGGCGCCATCGCCGTGTTCGAGGACGGCAGGATCGTTTGGGTGAAAGCGGATGGAAAAACATCGTCGTAGCGGCAGCGGCTTGCAGCGCGCTGTCTTCGTGAAGAGAACCCTGCCATGACGCAAGTCGACGACGCGCTTTTGGAACGGATGGTGCACGCCATCGTGGACGAGGTGGATCCCCATCAGGTGATCCTGTTCGGCAGCGGTGCGGCTGTGGCGTACGCTCGCGGGCTTCCGCGTCTCCAAGGACATACAGGTCTACAGCCGCGACGAGGTCGAGTACTGGCGCGCCTCCCTCAACCATGTGCTCGCGTGGGCCCTGCGGAAGGCCAGGTGCTCTATGAGCGACCCTAAGCAGGCGAGCCTGCTGCTAGGGACGCCGAGCCGCCGACTCTGGGTTGAGTCGGAGTCTCGATTCGAGAAATGAGGAGCAGACGATGACCGATGAACAGATTCAAGGTGTCGAAGACGAGATCTTAGATCCCGAGGATGGAGATGATGAGATTCGTCACCCCATCCGTTACACAATATCAAGCTACGGTGCGGACATGCCGGTGGACGGGGTAGTCGAGCGTGTCAAACGAGAAGACATCTTCGTTCCGCCGTTTCAGAGGAATTTCGTTTGGACGAAAGCACAAGCCTCGCGTTTCATCGAGTCTCTCCTTCTGGGATTGCCCGTTCCCGGCATTTTCCTGTTCAAGGAGCCGGAAACGCAGAAGCTCATGGTCGTGGATGGACAGCAGAGACTTCTGACTCTGCAATCCTTCTACAAAGGGGTTTTCGGCAACGAGTCCTTCAGACTTGTAGGGGTTGCCGATGAATTCAAAGAAAAAACATATGAAGACCTTGCCCCGGCGATTCAGCGTTGCCTCAACGACTCGATCCTTCATGCGACCATATTCCATCAGACCGAACCGGGAAACGATCGGAGCTCAGTCTATTCGGTTTTCGAGCGCCTGAACACCGGGGGTACACCGTTGAGTGCGCAGGAGATACGGGCTTGCGTCTCCAGAGGGGGGTTGAACGACCTGTTGTCGGAGATGGCCAACAACTCCCATTGGCGGAATCTGTTTGGGACGAAGAGCAAACGAAAGAAAGACGAGGAGATTATTCTCAGGTTTTTCGCCCTTTTCTTTCGGTTGGAAGAATATGAACGCCCGATGAAGCAGTTCCTCAACAATTTTATGAACGAATATCGAGAACCTGACGAACACTGGGCTCGAGAGTTTCGTGAAATATTCGAAAAAACGGTCGAAGCGGCGGACACCCTGCTGACGTCGTCGGCGCTTCGCCCACAGCACGCCCTAAACGTGTCGGTCGCCGACGCCGTTCTTGTCGGGCTCGCGCACCGCGTGCGGGCTGGCCCTGTTTCCGACCGAACGTCTCTGAAGTCGGCCCATAAGGGATTGCTGACGCAACTAGAGAAGGAGAGGCTGTACAGCCAGGGAACCACGAACAAGGAAAGGGTGGATCGACGTATCGACTTGGCACGTGAGGCGTATAGGGATATCCCGTGAGACACAGAGACAGCGATCGTCTGAAAGCGGCGATCGAGTCTGCGCGACGGGAGGCCGGCGAACTCTCGCACGAAACCCAATCCCGACTGGCGCAACTCATGACGATTTGGGCGTCCGGCTATCTGGAAGCGACATGCAGAGAAGTCCTGCAGGTCTACGCTCAAAGTCGTACGGATCCGACGGTGCTTCGGTTCGTCAGTCGGAATCTCGAACGCTTCGTCAATCCCAACATGCGGAGGATCGTCGATCTGATCGGATCCTTCGACAAGGACAAGGCGAGAGAACTGAAAGAATTTGCTAGCGGTAGCATAAAGGACAGTGTCGATGGCATCGTTGCGCAACGCAACAACATCGCTCATGGCCGCTCGTCGGATACCACTATTGCGAACGTCACCCGGCAGTTCGATGATGCGAAGAAGCTTATCGAAAAATTGAGAAGCCTGTTTCAATGAGGCAGCAAAACGTCTCGAAACGATGATTTCCGACGACACCTGCTTGATCGAGGTCCGCGTTTCCGCTGAAGCAGGTATCGATCCCACTTGCGTGTTCGAGGACGTAAAGGGCGTCTGGATGGACATGGGGCGAGACGCGCAGGAAGACGGTAGGATGGAGCGACACCATAAACCGTGTTGACAACATCCGCAGCGAACGAACGCGGGCGTGCCGCGTGCATGGACAGGCCATCAGGATGATCCCACGCTGCGGTCCCGGACCGACTCGGTCGCCCGGATGACGGGATCCGAGCCGGAGCCGACCGATCGGGGACGCCCTCGGAGCCTGCAGACCGCGGTGACGGCCCGGACGGGAGCGCCCTGTCCCGCCTGCAGCGGATGTTCGGCCAGCGTGGGATCGTCCTGCCCCCGGACCGCAGGAGTGTCCCACGCTCCCCGATTGCGGCCGATTCCGGTCGGTCCGGGCCGCGTCCGGGCGTCGCGGCTGGCGCGCGACGATCCGTTTCGCGGGTTCGCGGCCTTCGTTCCGGGCGGGATTTCGGTCGGGAGGCGCCGGAGGCCGGTGCCGGCGGACCGGCGGCGTGGCGGCGGCGTTCAGGGGGACAGGATCGCGGCGAAGGCGTCCCTGCGGCGCCGGAGCGCGAAGCGCCGGGTCGCCGAGGCGATGCCGTCGGAGCCGGTCCTGTGGAGGATGACCGCGAGCGCGAGGTTGGTGGCGGTCGCGTTGTTCCCGGGCGCGAAGCCGGTCCGCGCGAGGCACGCGTCCTCGCCGAAGACCGTGTCCCGGACGTGGCGGTTGGCCTCGACCGCCCGGGTGTCCGCGGTTCCAGGCGAGGAGCTCCTGCGGGGAGGCGCGCTCCGCCGGCGCGGAGGTGATGCCGCAGGCGTGCCCGCCGGTGGTCTCTCGGGTGCCGTTGCGGCGCGCGTCGGTGCGCTCGCGGGCGACCCGACGCCCGGCGCGACGACCGGAGCACGGTCGAGCTCGTGGGCAAGATGTCCCGCTTCTGCAACGACCTGGAGACCGCGAAGATCCTGACCCGCCAGGGGCGGCGCACGGCACGGGGCCTGAACTTCACGGCCGAGCTTGTCGGCACCCTGCGTCGCCGCCACGGCATCCCGCGTTGCCGGCCGGACGGCGATGCGCCGACGCTCATGAGCGTTGCCGACGTGGCGAAGGAGGTCGGGGTTTCGGACGAGACCATCCATCGCCGGATCCGCCAGGGGCTGGTTCCGGTTGCCCAGCCGTAACTGCCCAGGTCTGGTTTCGCCGGTCGTCGGGAGGCGAGTGCCCGGGTGATGCGGACCGGCGCCGGCGGTTTTTCGGAGGCGCGGTTCCGGGAGCGGTCGCAGCGGCTCGGGACACGCTGGGGTTTCGAGGACGTTCCGGTCCCGCTTTCGGGCGGTGGCGATGACGGAGCGCGGGCTGGCAAGCCGCGGGCGCCCTGCATCGAGCGGACCGGGGATTTCCCGTGCCAATTTCGCGGCGTCGCGACCAAACGTTCCGGCAGCTTCCCGGGCCGCTTCCATCTCGTTCGACGCAACCTGAATCCGGCACCCGGAGCCTGTCTCGGCGCAGCCATCGCACAACCAAGCCTGCGATGCGCTAATCTGCCATTGGCATCGATTGCCGACGCAACCGGGGGACTGGCCATGCATGCCGCCATTGCCGACAGGAGGGAAGAACTGGCGGAACTCTGCCGGCGCCACGGCGTGGTGCGCCTCGAGGTGTTCGGTTCGGCGGCGCGCGCCACGGACTTCGATCCGCTGGCCAGCGACGCCGATTTCCTCGTGGAATTCGGACTCCAGAACGGACGGGCGCCGCTCGGACAGTACCTCGACTTTGCCGAGGCATTGCGCCAGGCGCTGGGCCGTTCTGTCGATTTGGTCGAATCGGACGCGATCCGGAACCCCTATCTGCGTGCCGCCATCGACGAGTCGCGCGAGCTTGTCTACGAGTCCTGATCCTCGCGTCCTGCTGGCGGACGTGGACAGCGCGGTCGCGGACATCGCGCGCTTCACCGAAAAGCCGACGGGTAACTGCCCAGGTGCTCCATCTCCGGTGACGGCGTGCCGGCAACCGTCGCCGCGGAGGCGGCGCCCGCCCGCCTGTCGACTCCATAGCCTTGCGGGTTCAGGGTTGCGCTCCGGTGCGGGAGGAGCGGCCCATGGGGTATTTCGGATCGAAGACGACGAGCGGTTCGTTCCAGGCGACGGTTGCGCTGATGCCGCCGCACCCGGTCTGCATCGAGAGCCACCCGGAGGCGGGGCGCTGACGACCGCAAGCCCGCGGACTCGCGCTCGATCGGCATCGACCGCGACGAACAGGCGCTCGAGGCTTTCGATGGCGACCCCTCGCTGGAGCTGGTTCACGGCTGCGCCCGTGCCTTCCTGGCCTCGTTCCCGTTCCCGGGGCCGGAGCCGGGCTGCAGCGATCCGCCCTGTCCGCACGCGACCCGGAGTTCGGCGCGGCGCCACCGCTTCGAGTGCGAGGAGGCCGACCGCGTCGCGCTCCTCGATCTGATCGAGGGCCTGCCCTGCCAGGTCATGGTCCCGGGCCACCCGTCCGCGCTCCACGACGATCTGCTGGCGGGCTGGCGCCGCCTCGCGATGCAGGTGACGACCCGGGGCAAGGTGCGGACCGGGGTCGTGCGGGTCGACTTCGCGCCCGACCGGATGCACCGGGCGAGCTTCGCGGGCCGGAACTTCACGGACCGCCAGCGCATCAAGCGCAAGGCGGCCAACCGGGGCCGGCGCCACGGGGCCACGCCGGCGGGCGAACGCCTCGCGGTGCTGGCCGCGGTCATGGCCGTCAAGGCCGACGGGGATGCGTGAACCTCGCCCGATCCCGGCGCCGGCCGGGGAGAGCGACGCGCGCGACCGGGAGATCGCAGGTTTGCGCGCACGCCTCGCCGCGCATGATCTGGAGATCGCGCGCCTGCGCGAACGGGGCAAGGCACGGGAAGACGCCCTTCCCGCCGAGGATGACGAAGCGGGTGTTGTTCACGATCAGGTGCAGGCGCCGGTGCCGTCGGTGCGGCGACCAGCCGATCCAGCGGTCCCGGTGCACGCTCTTGAAGGCTGCCACCCCGCGAGCGCGACCCGCTCCCCGCGCCGCTCGACGACGTGGTGCGGGCCGCGTCCGGCGAAGCGCTTGAAGCCGAGGTGGTGGTGCCGCGCGACCGTCGCGTCCCGCCGCACGCGCTCGTGCGGCTCCGCGAGACGGACCGTCACCTCGGCAGGCGGGAAGCCGTCGGGCGTGCTCTCGAAGAGGGGTCTGGCGTGCGCGCGGTGGTCCATGCCGCCATCTTGGCCGAATCGGCGGCGATAAGCCGGAGACCGAGCCAACCGGCCTCGTCGGGAACCCGGATCGCCGACCGGACCGAGCGTGGGATCGTCCTGCCCCGGACCGCGGGGGATCCCGCGACGTCCCGGTTCCGGACCGGGCTCGTTCTCCGTCGTGACCGGGTGCCCGCGGCGGGCGCGAAACCGCCCGCCCCGCGATCGAAGGCGGCTCCATCGGGTCCGAACCGGACCGCGGCGACGGCCCGGAGCGGAGTCCGGCCAGCGCGGGATGACATCTCCGCCGCCGCCGCGCTACAATCCCGGCCGCGGGCGCCGCGAGGCGCCCCGCGGGTTCCCCGTCCGATCCAGGGAGCGACGACATGGCGCGACTCGAGCCGCCGGCGCCGGCCGACTACGACGAGGACCAGAGGCGCATCGCCGATTCCGTGACCGCCAGCCGGGGTTCCGTCCGCGGCCCCTTCGGCCCCTGGCTGCACGCGCCCGGCCTCGCCGATCCCGCACAGCGGGTCGGCGCCTACCTGCGCTTCGGCTCGACCATGCCGGACAACCTCCGGGAACTCGCGATCTGCACGGTCGCCCGGCACTGGCGGGCGAATTTCGAGTGGCACGCCCACGCGCCGCTCGCCGAGGGCGCCGGAATCCCCGCCGAGGCGATCGAGAGGCTGCGGACGGGCGAAGCCCCCGAACCGCTGTCCCCCGACGAGAGGCTCGTCCACGGGCTCGCCCGGGAGATTCTCGAGACCGGCCGCCTGTCCGACCGCGCCCACGACGCGGGCCGCGGGCTCCTGGGCGAGCGGGGGCTCGTGGAGCTGGTCGGCATCTGCGGCTACTACAGCCTGGTGTCGTTCACGCTCAACGTCTTCGACGTCGCCGTCCCGGAGGGAGACCCGCCGTTCCCCGGCGCCTGACCGCCCCGCCTACGCTCCCCTGAAGCGCGGTTGCCGCTTCTCGAAGAAGGCGGCCATGCCTTCGCGGTGGTCCTCCGAGAGCACCAGTCCCGACTGCGCGAGGCGCTCGATGTCGCGCCCCGTGTGCATGTCGGCGTTGACGCACATGTTGACGACGTGCTTGGCCATGCCCATGGCGAAGGGCGAGTTCGCGAGCAGGCGTTCGGCCCGGGCGCGGACCCGTTCCATGAGCCTTTCGTCCTCGCAGACCTCGCTCACGAGCCCGATGCGGCGGGCCTCGCGGGCGTTGACGGGGTCGGCGGTGATGATCAGCTCCTTGGTCTTGGCGAGACCGACGTGATGGATCATGCGGTTGCAGGCGCCCGAGGCGGGAATCGCGCCGAGCTGGTTCTCGACCAGGCAGAACGTCGCGTTCTCGGCGGCGACCGCGAAGTCGCAGGAGAGCGCGAGTTCCACGCCGCCGCCGTAGCAGAGCCCGTTGATCGCCGCGATCACGGGAACCTCGAGAGCCTCGAGGTCGTCGAAGGCCTGATGGGCCTGGCGGTAGTAGAACCGGAACGCCGGCGGTTTCAGGCGGTCGCTGCCGAGCATCGTCAGATCGACGCCCGACGAGAACGCGCGCCCGTTGCCGGTGACGATCAGCACCCGCACGCTCTCGTCGAAAGCGCAGCGCGCGATCACGTCGCGCCACTCGTCGAACATCCTGCGGGTGAAGCTGTTGAGACGCTCCGGACGGTTGAGCGTCATGGTCGCGATGCCGTCCTCCCCCGACTCGAACTCGATCTCGGTGTAGTCCATCGGCTTTCTCCCAAGGGTTCCCGAACGCCCCATGCTAGAAAGGCCCGGTGAACCTGGAAAGAACGCCGGTTCTTGTCCCGCGCCCGCGACGCCCCGATGATCGCGCGCGAAGGAGCGCCCGCCGATGCATGCCGCCGCACGGATCCTCGACCGCGCCGTCCGGTTCTTTCCAGACCGGACGGCCATGGTGGACGGCGCCGTCCGCCTGACCTACCGGCAGTTCGGCCGGCGGGTGAACCGCCTCGCCAACGCCCTCCGCGGTCTCGGGCTCGAGCGCGGCGCCCGCGTCGCCGTGCTCGACCGCAACTCGCACCGCTTCGCCGAAGCCTACTACGCCTGCGCGCTCGCCGGCCTCGCGCTTCTGCCTCTCAACACGCGGCTGGCGCAACCCGAACTCGAGCGCATCCTCGGCGATTCGGAGGCCCGCGCGCTGCTGGCATCGGCCCCGTTCGAGAGTCTCGTCGGGGAGACGGCGTCGCGGGCGCCGGCGCTGGAGGTTGTCGCCGGCATGGGGTTCGATCCGCTTCCCGCCGGTTTCGCGGACTACGAGACGCTGCTCGCCGGCGCCTCCGACCGGTTCGCCGGACCGGAGGGCGCCCCCGGCGATCTCGTCCAGATCTACTACACCTCCGGGACGACCGGCGATCCGAAGGGCGTGTGCCTGACCGGCGCCAACGTCTTCTACTGCGGCCTGGACTGCGTCGGAGCCATGGATTTCCGCCCCGGCTGCGTCTGGCTGCACTGCGCCCCGATGTTCCATCTCGCGGACGCGGTCGCGTTCTGGGCCGTCCCCATGGTCGGCGGCACCCAGGTCTGCGTGCGCTTCGAGCCGGAGCGGGCGCTTCGCCTGATCGAGTCCGAACGGGTCACGATCACCTCGCTGCCCGCCACCCTGATCGCGATGATCGCGGATTCCGACGGACTTTCCGGACACGACCTCTCGAGCCTCACGCAGGTCATGTACGGAGGATCCCCGACCCCGCTCGGCACCCTGCGGAAAGCCGCCGGGTTTCTCCCGCCCGGTCTGCTGCTGCACACCTACGGCATCACCGAGACGACGGGGATCGTCTGCACCCTGCACCCGGCGGACCACGACCTGTCCCCGTCGCCGGACGGCCCGTGCCGCGCCGCGTCGTGCGGAACGCCGACCCCGCTGACGGAGCTCCGGGTGGTGGACGGAGACGGCGAGGACCTGCCGGCAGGCGGCGTCGGGGAGGTCGTCTGCGGCGGCCCCAAGATCATGCGGGGATACTGGCGGCGGCCCGACCTCACCGATGACGTGCTGCGCGACGGCTGGTATCGTACAGGCGACATGGGATACCTTGACGACACCGGCCATCTCTACCTCGTCGACCGCAGGAAGGACATGATCATCACCGGCGGCGAGAACGTCTACTCGACCGAGGTCGAGAACGTTCTGTCCACCCATCCGGCGGTGCGCGAGGCCGCCGTCGTCGGCATCCCCCACGACGTCTGGGGCGAGCAGGTCCACGCCGTCGTCGTGAGGCGCGACGGCTTCGGGGAGACGGCGGCGCGGGACGTGCTCGATTTCTGCCGCGGCCGGATCGCCGGCTACAAGATCCCCAAGTCGGTGGAGTTCGCGGACGGCCCGCTGCCGACCACGGGGCCGGGCAAGATCGCCAAGCGCCGGCTGAGGGATCCGTGGTGGGAAGGGACGGACCGGCGCGTCTGAGGGGTGCGGCATGACCGGTTTCGTCTCGAACGCCTGGTACGCCGCCTGCTGGTCCGGGGAGGCGACGGACTCGCCGCTGGCCAGGAGGATCCTGGGCCAGGATCTCGCGGTCTACCGGACCGCCGGAGGGCATGCGGGCGCGGTCGAGGACTGCTGCCCGCACCGGTTCGCCCCGCTGTCGTCCGGCTCGGTCGAGGGGGAGGAGATCGTCTGCGGCTACCACGGCATGCGTTTCCGGCGCGACGGCGCATGCACCGCCGTCCCCGGCCAGGCCGGCGTTCCCTCGCGCGCCCGCGTCCGAAGCCTGCCGGTGGCCGAGAGGCACGGCCTGGTCTGGGTCTGGACGGGCGAGCCGGAGAGCGCCGACGAGAACCTCCTGCCAGACGTCCGCTGGATCGCCGACGACGGCTGGGCCTCGGTGACGGGAACCATGCGCTACGCGTGCAACTGGCTCCTGCTCGTCGACAACCTGATCGATCTTTCGCACACGGCGTTCGTCCACAAGTCGACGATCGGCACCGACGCGGCCGCCTCGACGGGGGTGAAGGCCGTCCGCGAGGGAAACCGGGTGACCGTCACCCGCCTGATGAACGACACCGAGCCGTCCGTTTTCTACCGCAAGGTCGGGGGATTCACCGGCAGGATCGACCGCTGGCACCGCATCTGGCTGGAGCCGCCGTCGACCGTGGTCATCGACGCCGGCGGGGTTCCGGCCGGAACCGGGGACGCAAGCCGCGGCATCGACACCCGCGTCATCAGCATGCTGACGCCGGTGGACGAGCGCACCGTCGACCAGCTCTGGTCGTTTTCCAGGGACTTCAGGCTGGACGACCCGGCCCTCGACGAGCAGATCGCCGCCTCCATCGATGTGACGTTCAACGAGGATCGCGCGATCCTCGCCGGCCAGCAGAGAAACGCCGAAGCGCAACCGGGCAGGCGGATGCTGAACAACGCGGCCGATGCCGGCGTCGTTCACGCCCGCAGAATCATAGAGGAGCTGATCGCCGCCGAACGGGGCGTGCCGGCCCCGTGACGCCGGCCGCGCCAGGCGAGGCCGCCTCCGCGCCTTCCGGGCGGAGGCGGCGACGCTCTAGTCGAGAGCCTGGATGCTGTCGGCGGCCTCGCGGCCGTCGCGACTCGGAATCAACTCGAATTGCACCTTCTGTCCTTCGCGAAGGCCCGTGAGCCCCGCACGCTCGACCGCAGAGATGTGCACGAACGCGTCCTTTCCGCCGTCGTCGGGTTCGATGAACCCGTAGCCCTTGGCGGCGTTGAACCATTTTACGGTGCCTGTCGGCATAGCTACTTCTCCATACAGTGTCCGCCGGACATCGGGTCCGCGCGGAGTTTTCCGTCTGTCCGGGTGTAGCTGGTCGCGTCGTGAAACGTCGAAGAGTACGCCTGGGCAGTCGCCTGAGCGAACACTACCCCTTTTGCCGGTGTCCGCGCAACGGCCATTCGCGTTCCCGCGAACGCCTTCCGCGGAGCCCGGAGAATCACCAGTAGCCGGCCATGAGTTCCTTCGCCCATTCGGGCTCGACGACCTCGCCGCGCGGCTCGAAGCCGGTCATGTAGGGCTTGATGTCGATGACCGGCGTGCCGTCGACGGCGTCGAGCCCCCGCACGCGGACCCGGCGCCCCTCGACCCCCAGGATCCTGCAGGTCGTGACGCCGATGAGATTGGGGCGGTTCTTGCCGCGCTGGGCGAAAATCCCGACCAGCGGCCACTCCGCGTTGTCGCGCGGATGGCGGGCGCCCCGTTCGACGGTCTCGGGATCGACCCGGTCGAAGTGGAACACGACCACCGCATGGGAGAACTGGTCGAGGCTCGAAAGCGCCGACTCGCCGAGGCGCCGGTCGAGCTCGATGCAGGCCTCGACCTCCCCCCAGTCGTCGTTGACGACCTCGCGACGGCCTCCGCGCACGGTGCCGATCGCCTCGAGCTCGATTCTCGCGCCCATCGCTCAGCCCTTTCCCTCCGCCGGCAGCTCGATGCCGAAACGTCTTCGCAGCAGGTCGTCGATCAGGTCGAAGCACGACCCGTGGCGGATGACCTCCATCGGCCCGACGTCGATCATGGTCGAGGATCGCCGGTAGCTGTGCCAGCGCATCAGCCCGTGGTCGAGCACGACGTCGGCGGCTTCCAGGATCTCGGGCTCGATGTCCTCGACCCGGAACTTGACGCCCCGGAGCGAAACGTTCGCGGAAGAGCCGACGACCAGACGGTTCTCGGAAAACGCGATGCGGGCCAGCGCATCCATGACCTCGCCGGCGTTGAGCAGCATCGCGAGCGTGCCCCGGTAGGTGGTCTGCTCGAGCACGTCCTCGCGCAGCCCCGCGACCGCGGGATGGTCGAGGCGCACCGTGGCCGCGGTCCCGAGCGGCAGGCCGCAGCGCTCGGTGACCGCGGAGACGACCGCCCGCCGGTCGTCGGGAAGGTCGTGAAGCGCCAGATGCATCTCCCGGCAGCCGCAGACCGCGTTGAGCTTGTCGGGCTTGCGCCTCTTGGCCTCGAAGATTCTCCAGACCGCCTCCGGGTCGCAGGCGACGATCACGTAGCCCACGTCCGTCGGCACGATTCCGACACCGCCGCCCGCGAGAGTCTCGTAGACGCGCGCCGCGTCCTCCAGATGCGAACCGAAGTCCATGTTCCCGCGCCCCGTCCCGCGCCGCCCGACCGCAGCGTTCTAGAGGCAATCCGGTTGCCCGGCAAGACTTCGGCGGCTATAGACGCGGGAGAGGGGGAACGTGGCCATGACCGACGGCGCGCGCGCACCGAACGGGCTTCGCCGGAGCATCGAGGAGCTGCCGGCGTCCCTGATCCGGCACGTTTCCGAGCCCAACATGGACCGGACGGGCCTGGTCAGGCTCTGGTACGGGGAACCGGATCTTCCCACCCCCGGATTCATCAAGCGCGCGGCCGAGCGGGCTCTGGCCGAGAACCACGTGTTCTACGCCAGCAACCGCGGCGTCCCGCCGCTGCGCGAGGCGATCTCGGAATACGCGAGTTCCCTCCACGGCCGGCCCATCGACGTCTCGCGCCTGACCGTCTCGGGTTCCGGCATGAACGCGATCATGATGGTGTCCGAGGCGCTGCTCTCCGCCGGCGACAACATCGTCGTGCTCGGACCGGTGTGGCCGAACTGCCGCGAGACGGCGCGCATCATGGACGCCGAACCCCGCGAGGTTCTGCTGCGGCTCGGGGCCGACGGCCGGTGGCGTCTCGACGTCGACGAGCTGTTCGACGCCTGCGACGAGCGGACGCGGGCGATCTTCGTCAACAGCCCGGGCAATCCCACCGGCTGGGTCATGCCCGCGGCGGAACAGGAAGCCGTCCTCGAGGAATGCCGCAGGCGGGGGCTCTGGCTGGTCGCCGACGAGGTGTACATCCGGCTCGCCTACGAATCGTCCCTGCCGCTGGGGCGCGCTCCGTCGTTTCTCGACATCGCCGGGGACGACGACCGCGTCATCGTCGTCAACTCGTTCTCCAAGTCGTGGTCGATGACCGGCTGGCGGCTGGGCTGGCTCACCCACCCGGCGGCCGTCGGAGACGGCTTCGCCAAGCTGATGGAGTACAACATCGCGAGCCCGACCACCTTCGTGCAGCATGCCGGCGTCGCGGCGATCCGCGACGGCGAGCCGTTCGTCGAGGAGATCGTCGAACGCTACCGGCGCAACCGGGACGTCGTGGTGCAGCGCCTTGGCGCCATGCCGCGGGTCACGCTGTCGAGACCCGAGGGCGCCTTCTACGCCTTCTTCTCGGTCGAGGGCATGACCGATTCGGTGGCGTTCTCGCAGACCCTGATCGACGAGGCCGGCGTCGGCCTCGCGCCGGGCCTCGCCTTCGGGGAAGGCGCCGAAGGCTGGATGCGCCTCTGCTTCGCCGCCGACACCGGAACGGTTTCCGAGGCCATGGACCGTCTGGAGCCGCTTCTGGGCTGACGCCGGCTTCCCGCCTCGTCCGGAATCCCCGCGTGCAGCTTCGTCAGCAGCCGCCGGAGCGCGGCGAGTTCCGGGCCCGTCAACGCTTCCGCGGCCCCGTCCTCCAGCGCCCGCGCAGCCGGAATCAGCTTCTCGGTGGTCCGCTGTCCGGAACGCGTGATGGCGACGATGACCTGACGGGCGTCGCCGCCGCGCCGCCGGCGCACCAGGCCCCTGGCCTCCATGCGGCCCGCGAGACGCGACAGCGTCGAGACGTTGATGCTGGTCAGCAGGGCGAGCGCGCCGACCGGCAGGTCGCCGTGGCGGTGCAGGACCGACAGCACGCGCCACATGCCGACGTCGACGTCCGCGGCGGCGAGCGCCGGAGCGAACGCGTCGACGAAGCGCCGGGCGACCCGGTTGACCAGATAGGGGAGGTAGGTCGCGAGTTCCATCCGCTACGCGGCCGCCGTCCGGTGGTTCTCGAACTCCGGGGCGACGTCCTCCATGAACCGGTGCATCTGCTCGACGACCAGCGAGTGGGGCTTGTTGCCGACGTTGAAGTACAGGATCACCTCCGCGATCCCGGCGGCCTCGACCTCCTTGAGCCGGTCGACGATCTTCCCGGGGCTGCCGATCAGCACCGAGTTCGCGGACAGCCGGTCCTTTTCCATGTTGCGCAGGGTCTCGTTGATCTCGAGAAAATAGTGCATCGTCGGAGGCATCGTTTTCGGGTCGTCGGGGAAGGCCCGCAGCACGCAGTGCTCGAAGTAGTCCATCATCGCCTGGCGGCCCGCGTCGTCCTCTTCCGGCGTTTCCGCGATGTGGATGAAGTAGCTGCACATGGCGCGCCCCGGGGTCCGTCCCTCGGCGGCGCAGCCCTCGCGGTAGCTGTCGACCGCCTTTTCCAGGCTGCCGTAGACCATGGCCGCGGCGAACGGGGCGTAGATCACGTTGAGGCCGCGCCTGGCCGCCATCCTCGCCGAGGTCTCCGAAAACGAGGCCACGTAGAACGGAATCGGGTTCTGGACCGGCTTCGGCGTGATCGACATCTCGTCGATGCGGTACCAGTTCCCGTGATGCGACCAGAAGCCGGGTTCGGTCCACGCCTTGAGGAGAACGTCGATGCCTTCCTCGAACATCTCCGCGGACTTCATGAAATCCGCCCCGAAGGGGGCGTACTCCGCCCGGTCGTAGCCGCGGCCCGTGGCGAAATCGACCCGCCCTCCCGACAGGAGGTCGAGCGTGGCCCAGCACTCCGCCACGTGGATCGGGTGATGGAGCGGAAGCACGTTCACGGCGGGGGCGAAGCGGATGCTGCTCGTTTCCGGGATCACGCTCGCCAGCAGGATGTCGGGGCGGGAATTGACCCCGAGCCGGTCGAAGTGATGCTCGCCGATCCACGCCGAGTGATAGCCGAGGCGGTCGGCGAGGATCGCCTGTTCGCGGATGTCGAGGACGAGCTGGCCCGCCGAGCGCGGGTTGTCGGGATAGTGGTTGTCCGAGAGCGTGAAGTATCCGAAGTCCATTGCCATCGTCGGCCTCCGTCGTTGCGGCTTGGCGGGACGTCCCGTCCCGCGCGGCCGAGACTGCCCGCTCTTATTTGCAGACGCAAATGCCGGGCCGGGCGGCGGGCGGTCGCCCCGCCCGGGCGGCGGCGGTAGGATGGACGCCCGCAGAGGAAGGGGGGTTCCATGGGAGATCCGGTCTTTCGCGGCTACGACGCCGAGGCGCTCCATCGCCAGTACGACAACCGCGGCCAGGTCGACGCCGACGCGCTGGCGGCCCTCAAGGACGACCAGAACGTCCGGTCGGCGGCCTTCCGGGAGCGCGCGCCGCGGAAGTTTCTCGATGTCCCCTACGGCCCCCATCCCCGGGAGCGCCTCGACGTCTACCTGCCGGAACGCGACGGCGCGCCGCTGTTCGCGTTCATGCACGGCGGGTACTGGCAATGGAACGACAAGGAGGGCTTCGATTTCCTCGCGGAGGCCCTCGTTTCCGCCGGCGCCGCCTTCGCGAACGTCGAGTACGCCCTGTGCCCGACGGTCACCCTCGCGGAACTGTGCGACCAGTGCCGGCGGGGCGTGGCGCATCTCTGGCAGGAGGCCGCACGGTACGGCTACGACCGCGGACGCCTCGTGGTTTCCGGCCACTCGGCCGGCGGCCATCTCGCGGCGCTGATGACGGCCACGGACTGGCCCGGATTCCGCGCCGGCCTGCCGCGGCGGACGGTTCGGGGCGCGCTTCCGGTCAGCGGCATCTACGAGCTCGAACCGGTCCGGCTCACGCCGCTCAACGACGCGCTGCGGCTGCTCGAGGGCGACGCCGAGGCGCTCAGCCCGATGTTCATGACGCCGCCGGCGCCGGCGCCCGTGGCCGTCGCGTTCGGGGGCGGGGAATCCGAGGAGTTCCACCGGCAGGCCGCGGATCTGCAGGCGGCATGGAACGGGCGCGGGATGGAGGTCGGGATCCTCGAGCTGTCCGGGAGGGACCACTTCACGGCCCTGAGCGCGCTTGCGGAGCCGGACCACGAGCTGTTCGGCCGCGCGCTGCGGCTGCTCGGACTGGACTGACCCGGCCTGCGGGCCCGGAGCGGAAGGGTTGCTTCCGGGCCGCCGCGTTTCTACGATCGGCTCCCTACGCACCATTCAGGACAGAGGAGGCATGACCATGTCGCGGATATCAGGCATCATGGCGGGATTGGCCCTGGCGGCGGGCCTGGCGGCCTCGGCGCCGGCCGCCGCGCAGACCAAGCTGGCGCTCGTCTACCCGTTTCCGGATTTCCTGATCTACACCAAGCTCTGCAAGCAGCTGGCCGCGGACATCACCGAACGGAGCGACGGCGCGCTCGCCGTCGACGTGCTGCCGTTCAACTCGATCAAGATGTTCCAGCAGCCCGGAGCGGTGAAGGCGGGGCGCGTCGACCTCTCCTGCATCCCGGTCGCGTTCTTCGCCCGCGCCGTGCCCGAGAACGAGGCCATGTCCACTTCCAACTCGTCGCCTTCCAGGGTGCGCGCGAACGGCGGGATGGAGATGCTCGACCGGCTGCACCAGGAAACCCACGGCACCAAGCTTCTGGGGTGGACCGGTTCGGGCGGACACTTCCGGATCTACATGCAGAACGCCCCGAAATGGACCTCGGCCGGCCTGGTCGACCTCAAGGGCGTCAAGCTCCGCGACAACCCGATCTACGGCGCGTTCTTCCGGGCGCTCAGGGGCGAGACCCACAACCTGCCCTCGACCGCCGTCTACGGCGC
Organism: Alphaproteobacteria bacterium; assembly: GCA_965214975.1. GTDB lineage: Bacteria > Pseudomonadota > Alphaproteobacteria > MPNO01 > UBA830 > JAJEBT01. The sequence goes on along the minus strand of OZ244055.1, from coordinate 1,237,191 downwards.
GCTCGAGAAGGGGGTCGTCAACGCCAGCGCGTGGGCGACGATCGGCCTGCCGGGCCTGAAATGGGACAAGTTCCTGCGCCACGCGGTCGAGCCCCAGTTCTACCAGACGGACATCGTCTGGATGATGAATCTCGAGCGCTGGAAAGGGCTGGGATCGGGACAGAGGAGCCTGCTGGAGAACGCCGTGATCGCGCACGAGGAAAAAGCGCGCACGACGCTTCTCGGCATGGCGAAAGCGGAAAGAGCGCAGCTGATCGAGGGCGGCATGAAGTTCCACACCGTCCCCGACCCGGCGGCCTACGTCAGGCTCGCGGTGGATTCGGCCTACGCGCGCATGACCGAGCGCCTCGAGAAAGCGGGCAAGGACGCCTCGCACGTCGCCCGGCTCCGCGGCATGTTCCAGGAGTAGGGGCGTCCGGCGCTTCGGGAAACGCTGCGTCCGGGCGCACCGGACGCAGCGTTCTCTCCGATGACGGCGCTCGCGCGCGCCTGGGCGGGGTTGCTGCGGCTGCTCATGGCCGCGGCGGCCGTCTACATCGGCGCGATCCTGGTCCTGATCGTTTACGTCACGGTCTGCCGGACCGCGGGCTGGGCCTACGAGTCGGCCTCCTTCGTCGTCATCGAGTACGGGTTCGTCTACATCCTGTTTCTGGGGTCGCCCTGGCTGGTCCGCCAGCGCGGCCACGTCTACATCGAGATGCTGACCGCGGCGCTTCCGCCGCGGCGGCGGGCGGCGCTGTCGCGCCTGATCGCGGCGGTCGCCGCCGCGACCTGCCTGCTCTGGGCGTGGTACAGCGGCAAGCTCGCCTATCTCGACATGGTGGGGATCGTCTACGACGAGCTCCGGGGCCAGTACGATCTCAAGCGCTGGATCATCACCTCGGCGTTCCCCGCCGGGTTCTTCCTGATGGGCGTGGAGTTTCTTCGCTTCGTTTTCACGCGCGACCCCATGCACGGCGGCCTCGCGGGGATCGCCAGCGAACGGGCGGAGATCGAGCAGCAGCGGACGCTCGCCGCGGGCCGGCGCTAGATGGAATGGTACTGGATCCTGCTCGCCCTTCTCGGCGGCATTCTGTCGCTGATGTTCGTCGGCTTTCCGGTCGGGATCGCCTTCATCATCGTCAACACCGTCGCGGCGTTCTTCCTGTTCGGAAGGTTCGACAGCTTCGACCGGAACGTCGAGGCGGCGGTGTTCCAGCTGACCGAGAACGCGTTCGGGAACATGGCGATCTTCGCCCTGGTCCCGATTCCCATGTTCGTCCTGATGGGGGAGCTGTTCTTCCACACCGGCCTCGCGAACAGGATGTTCAACGCCGTCGAGCGGCTGATGGGGCGCCTGCCCGCGCGGCTGTCCTACGTCACGGTCGCCGGCGGAACCGCGTTCGCGACCCTTTCCGGGTCGTCCATGGGAAGCACGGCGCTTCTCGGAACCCTGATGGTTCCGGAGATGACCAGGCGGGGCTACAAGAAGAGCATGTCGATCGGGCCGATCCTCGGCACCGGCGGACTCGCGATGCTCATTCCCCCCTCGGCGCTCGCGGTGCTGCTCGGCACGCTCGCGGAGATCGACATCGGCAGGCTGCTGGTCGCCGGCATCGTCCCCGGCCTCGTCCTCGCCGCGTTCTACGCCGTGCTGATCTTCGTCCGCGCGACGCTCGACCCGGAAGCCGCTCCGGCCTACGAGGTCGAGCACGTGCCGTGGTCCCGGCGGCTGCGGCTGTTCGCCGCCGACGTGCTTCCCATGGTCTCGATCATCGTCATGGTGATCATGCTGATCATGTTCGGCGTCGCGACGCCGTCGGAATCGGCCGCCTACGGCTCCCTCGGCGTGGCGCTGCTCGCGCTGTGCTATCTCTGCGTCGTGCCGCTCGGCCGGGGCCTCTGGCTGCTGGCGGTCTCCGGAGACCGGGAGGGAAGCCGCGAGGCCTTCGCCGCGGCGGCGCGCTTTCCCGCCGAGTTCCCGAAAGCCCTCTGGGAATCCCTGTGGGGATCGTGCCGGGTGACGGTGATCGCGCTTCTCATCCTTTTCGGGTCGTCGCTGTTCTCCAACGTTCTCGCCGCCTCCCAGGCCAGCGTCCGCTTGATCGAGTGGGTCGCCGCGTTCGGCCTCTCGGGATACACGATGCTGCTTCTGATGTTCGCCATCCTGCTCGTCCTCGGCATGTTCATGGACCAGTTGGCGATGATGCTGCTGACGGTGCCGATCTTCTTCCCGATCGTCGCGGGGATCGATTTCGGGCCGCCCGGCGAGATGAAGCTGATCTGGTTCGGTGTCATCATGCTGCTCGCGATGGAGATCAGCTTCACCACCCCGCCGTTCGGTCTTCTGCTGTTCGTGATGCAGGGCGTCGCGCCTCCGGGCACCCGGTTCGGCGAGATCTGCATCGCGGCGCTGCCGTTCATGGCGTGCGCCGTTGCGGTGGTGGCCCTGATCATCGCGTTCCCGGCGCTGGCGGTCTGGCTTCCCGGCCTCGGGCGGTGACGGCTGCGGGATTCCTCCGGACCGGCGATCCGGGATCCCCGTTCCGGCCGGCGCCTCCGCGTGGCGGCCCGTTCCGTCGGCGCGCATTGCGCATCCGCCGGGGCCGTGCGACAACGCCCTCGTTTCGGGGCCCGGAGCACGGACTCCGCCGAGGCGAGAACCGCAACCCCAACGGACTCCGGAGGACAGGGCGATGAAGTTTCCAGCAAGAACGGCCGCGGCTGCGCTGTTCGCCGCGACAGGGGTCGTGGTCGGGGCCCAGGGCGCGGTTGCCAAGGAGAGCGGCAGCTTCCGCATGCTCATGAGCGGCGTCACGGACTACACCAGGATCGACCATGCCGGCACGAAGGTCACCGGCGGCAGCCTGTCGGGCACCATAACCGTTCTCCGGAGCAGCGGCGGCGCCTTTGCCGAGGGAGAGACCCACCTCCTGGCGTGCGTGGTCTATGCCACGACATCGGAAACCGACACCGATGTCCGGGCAGCCTGCACGATCACCGATGCCTCCGGCGACAGCTGGTTCGCGCGGGCGCAGAGACGTGCCGGCGAAATCAAGGAGGGCGGTGGCGGCGGCGGCAAGTGGGAGTTGGCGGGTGGCACCGGGAAGTATGCCGGCCTGGGCGGCAGCTGCCCCTACGACGTGGAATACCTGCCGGGCAACCGCCTCGTCTCGACCGCGGAGTGCGCCTGGAAGAGATAGCGCCGTCGCCGGCCGGGCGTGTCCGGGCCGTCCGATGGCGCGACGCTCGCGGCGGCGGCCCCGACGGCGCCGGCCATGCCCGACAGCGCGGAGAGCCTGACGGTCGGGCAAAGCCGCCCGCCGCGCGGGGATGGAGATGCGTCCCGTCCATGAGCATGGCTCCGCCGCCGGACGCGCGGATGGCCCCGGGCGGACCGAACCGCCCTTTTCCGCGGCGCGCCGCGCTTGCCGGCGAGGATCGGGATGCGGCCGTCGTGCAGGTTGCCGGAACCGTCTCCGGCAGGGAGCCGAATCACCTCGCCAGCCGGATCCCGGAGAACGCCCAGCGCTGGCCCGGATAGAAGAAGTTCCGGTAGGTGATTCTCGCGTGGCCCGGCGGCGTCGCCCAGCTGGAGCCGCGCAGGACCATCTGGTTCACCATGAACTTGCCGTTGTATTCGCCGATCGCCCCCTCCGGCGCCTTGAAGCCGGGGTAGGGAAGATAGGCGCTCTCCGTCCACTGCCAGACCTCGCCGGTCATCTGCCGGGGTCCGCCCCCGGCTCCGGGAGCCGCCGGCGAGGGGCCGAGCGTTCCGCCCGGAAAGCCCGCCGCGTCCCTTTCCGACGGTTCCTCGGTCCCGAAATGCCGCGCCGCGGCCTCCCACTCCTGCTCGGTCGGCAGACGCGCTCCGGCCCAGCTCGCGTAAGCCGCCGCCTCGTAGAAGCTCACATGGCAGACCGGCGCCTCGCGCCGGAGAGGCGCGAGGCCGCAAAGCGTGAACTCGAGCCACTCTCCGCGGTCGCCGCGCCGCCAGTAGAGCGGCGCGGACCAGCCTTCCCCGCGGGCCGTCGCCCAGCCGTCCGCATGCCAGTGGCGGTGCTCGCGGTAGCCCCCGTCCTCGACGAATTCGAGAAACTCCCCGTTGGTGACGAGCCGGGACGCCAGCGAGAAGTCCCCGACCGCCGCGTCGTGCGCCGGCGTCTCGTTGTCGAACGAGAACCCGACCCCGTCGTGGCCGATCCGGCGGTGTCCGCCCGGAACCGGAAGCCATCCGGCCCCCGCCGCCGCCGGGACCGCGGCGGGCTGCGCGCTCCGGTAGGCGGGGGACGTCGGATTGCGGGACAGCGCGTGCTTGATGTCCATCAGGAGGAGTTCCTGGTGCTGCTGCTCGTGATGGAGCCCGGTCTCGAGAACCGGTAGGAGGGGCTCGGGCGGCCCGGCGTCCGCGATCAGGCCGGCCACCGCCGCGTCGACATGCGCGCGGTAGCGCAGGATCTCGTCGATCCCGGGGCGGGTGAGAAGTCCCCGTTCGGGACGGGCGTGGCGCGGCCCCACGGCCTCGTAGTAGGAATTGAACAGGCGGCCGTAGGCGGGGTGGAACTCCTCGTAGCCCGGCCGGCAGGGCTTGAGGAGAAAGGTCTCGAAGAACCACGTGACGTGGGCGAGATGCCATTTCGTGGGGCTGGCGTCCGGCATCGACTGGACCTGCTGGTCCTCCGGCGTCAGCGGTTCCGCGAGCCGGACGCTGAGGGCGCGGACGGCGCCGTAGCGTGCCGACAGATCCGCTGCCGAGGAAGGGCCGTCCGGGCGGTAGTGGGTGAGGGGGTTCGCGACCATGCCGGACTCCCTGTTGCGATCGACGGGGTTCCGTCCGCCGCGCCGCCGTCAGAAATATCCGAGCAGCAGCAGCACCGCCAGCAGAAGCGCGCACCACAGCGCCATCGAGCCGGTCGGCCAGGTGCGCGCGAACGCGCTGCCGGGGCCGTGGTAGCGGAACATGTAGGAGATCGCCCGCGAGACGCCGCGCCGGAAGTCCTCGAGAATGCTCCGCCAGCCCTCCTCGGTCCTGCTCACCACCAGCCTGCAGAACCTGGGCAGCCACACCCTGTAGGTGATGTCGAAATCGATGTTCACCGACCTGAGTTCCGGCGGATAGATGCGGTAGCGCATCAGCACCGAGAAGGCGAGGGCGGAGAACATCAGGAGCTGGTACTGGCCGATGACGTGGCCCGCGGTGTAGGGCCGGTAGTCGACCGGATGGGGCAGCAGCCCGTAGAGCCAGGGGGAATGGACGCCGAGCGCGATGCAGAGCGCCGCGGTCACCCCCATGGCGAGCAGCATGTTGGCCGGCGCCTCCTTGCACCGCTTTCCGGAATCGTGCGCGAAGAAGGCGAAGTAGGGGATCTTGATTCCCGAATGGTGGAAGACCCCCGCGGACGCGAACAGCAGCACCAGCCACACGAGAAGCTGGCCGTCGTAGGCGACCGCCGACAACGTCAGCGACTTGGCCACGAAACCCGAGAACAGCGGAAACGCGGAGATCGAGGCCGCGCCGACGATGCAGAACACCGTCGTGAAGGGCATCGACTTGTAGAGCCCTCCGAGTTCCGACCCCTTGATCGTGCCGACCCGGTGGAGCACCGCGCCCATGGACATGAACAGCAGCGACTTGTAGAGGATGTGCACGAAGGCATGGGCGGCGGCGCCGTTGATCGCGAGCGCCGAGCCGATGCCGACGCCGCAGACCATGAAGCCGAGCTGGTTGTTGAGCGAGTAGGCGAGCACCCGCCTGAGATCGTTCTCGATCACCGCGTAGAAGATCGGGAACGCGGTCATCGCCGCCCCGACGTAGATCAGCAGCTCGGTTCCCGGAAAGCCGCGGGCGAGGGCGTAGACGGCGCACTTGGTGCTGAAGGTCGACAGGAACACCGTGCCCGTGACCGTCGCTTCGGGATAGGCGTCCTGGAGCCAGTTGTGCAGCAGCGGAAACGCGCACTTGATGCCGAAAGCCGCGAGAATCAGCCAGGTGGCTGCGTCGCCCAGCGTCATTTTCTCGAAAAGGACGGACCCGGTCTCGCGGGCGAGAAGCACCGCGCCCGCCAGCAGAAGCGCGCCGGAACCCACCTGGATCACGAGATAGCGCATGCCGGCCCGGTAGGCCGCCTCCGTGCGGCGCCCCCAGACCAGGACGGCCGCGGCCACCGCCATCAGTTCCCAGTACAGGAAAAGCGTGAACAGGTCGCCCGCGAACACGGAACCGATGCCGGCGCCGGCGTAGGTCATGGCCGACACCTGCTCGACGGTGTCCTTGTGGTGCCAGGCGTAGATCACCGCAAGCGCGGCGGCGACGTGGAAGATGTAGCCGAAGATCAGGCTGAGGCGGTCGACGCGCACCGGAACGATGTCGTAGGTGAAGAAGACGAACTCGTAATGGACCCCTTCCCCGATTCCGGTCAGCGCCCACAGCCCCGCGAGGGGCAGGATCGTGAGCCAGGCCTGGCGCAGGCGCTGCGGCAGCACCGGCAGCAGCGCCGCGCCGACGATCAGGAGCAGGCCAGGGGGAACGCCCCACAGCATCAGGAACCGTCCTTCCCGCCGTCGTTCGCGTCGTAGTGGTCCTCGCCGCGCATCAGCAGCTTTCGCAGCTCCTTCGCGGCGAGCACGAGGCCGACGCAGGCCACGAAACCGAAGATTCCGTAGAATCCGAAGACGTGCTCGATCTCGAACGCGGGGTGCTTCTCGTAGAAGGCGTCCGCCAGGAACAGGAGCGCACAGGCGGCGACGACCAGCCAGTAGATCTTGTCGACGTTCCCCGGGCGGTCGAGCCAGCGCGGTCTCTCTCGCGCGGGCTCGCGTTCCGGAATGTCGGGTGACGTCATCGTTCGGCCCTCACTCGGCGATCGGCGCCAGCAGCACGTAGAGGCGGTCGGCGAAGAGGAACAGCAGCAGGCAACCCGTCGCGGTCACCCAGAGCGGCACCACGCAAAACGCCGGTGCCTCCTTGATTCCGCCGCCCGGCCCGGCCGCTTCGCCGGCGGGCGGGCGGAAGAATGCCTGGGCGAAGACCGGGACCAGATAGGCCACGTTCAGCAGGGACGAGGCCATCAGGACGACGACGAACACGAGCTGCTCCGCGTCCGCCGCGCCGAGCGAGATGTACCACTTGCCCCAGACTCCGCCGAGCGGGGGCAACCCGATGATGCTCAGCGCGCCGACGAGAAACGCGCAGAACGTGAACGGCATGCGCCTGCCGAGCCCGCGCATCTGGCTGATTTCCGTCTTGTGGGCGCCGACCATGACGGCGCCGGCGCAGAAGAACAGCGTGATCTTGCCGAAGGCGTGCATCGCGATGTGCATGGCGCCGCCGACAATGCTGAACGACGTCGCCAGCGCGCCCCCGAGCACCACGTAGGAAAGCTGGCTCACCGTCGAGTAGGCGAGGCGGGCCTTGAGGTTGTCCTTGGTCAGCGCCACCAGCGAGGCCAGCAGGATGGTCGCGCCGGCCACGTACATCAGCCACACGCTGGCTCCGGTCTCCCGCAGGAACTCGGCCCCGAAGATGTAGATGATGACCTTCAGCACCGTGAACACGCCGGCCTTGACCACGGCGACCGCGTGCAACAGCGCGCTCACCGGCGTCGGAGCGACCATGGCCGCGGGCAGCCAGCGGTGGATCGGCATGAGCGCGGCCTTGCCGATCCCGTACATGTAGAGGAACAGCAGAACCACCACCAGCCCGTCGTCGATCCGGCCGGCGAGGATTCCCCCCTGGACGAAATCGAGCGTGCCGGCGGCTTTCCAGGTCCACAGGACGGCGACCAGCAGGAGCCCGATCGAGGTCGCCATGAGAATGCCGAGATAGGTCCGCCCGGCTCTCCTGGCCTCGTCCGTCTGGCTGTGGGTGACCAGCGGATAGGTGGAAAGCGTGAGAACCTCGTAGGCGAGGAACAGGGTGAACATGTTCGCCGCGAACGCGACCGCGAGCGCCGCCGAGATCGCGACCGCGAAGCACATGTAGAACCGGGTCTGGTTGTCCTCGCCGTGTCCGCGCATGTAGCCGATGGCGTAGAAGGAGGTGACGATCCACAGGAACGAGGACACCAGCGCGAACATCATGCCGAGCGGCTCGACCGAGAAGGCGAGCGGCAGCCCCGGCACGATCTCGACGACCGAAAGCGACGGGCGCCCGCCCTCGGCGACCGAGGGCAGGATCTGAAGCACGAAGACGAAGGTCGCGACCGCCGTCGCGACCATCAGGAAGTCGCGCTGGTTGGGTCGCGGCCCCGACATCCATATGAGCAGCGCCCCGACCAGCGGCGCCGCCGTCGCGAGACCGATGAGCGCGGGCGCGCTCACGGGGTCGCCCCGAGAAGCGATCCGGCGGCGCGCCGCGCCGTGTCCATTGCCAGCGGCGTGTCCCCGAAAAGCGCTTCGGCGGCGCGCCGCGCCATGCCCACGGGCAGCCGCGTGTCGATGCCGAACCAGAAATTCGCGGCCACCAGAACCCAGGCCGGAACCAGCAGGGTGAGCGGAGCCTCGGCGACGGCCGCCGGTCCGGGCGGCGGATCCCGGAAATACGCCACCTCGAGAACCCGCCACACGTAGATCACCGCGATCAGGGAGCTCGCGACGACAAGCACGGCGACGAACCACCAGCCGCTTTCGAGAGCCGCGAGAATCAGGTGCCACTTGCTGACGAATCCCGCGGTCAGCGGCACCCCGATCAGGCTCAGCCCCCCGGCGGCGAAGGCCGCCATCGTCCACGGCATCCGCCGCCCGAGACCGGCCATGGCGTCGATGTCGGAAGAGCTGATGCGGTAGAAGACCGCTCCGAGCACGAGGAACAGGAGCCCTTTCATCAGCGCGTGGTTGAACAGGTGCAGGATGCCGGCCTGCAGCCCGAGCACCGTGACCAGACTCACCCCGAGCACTATGTAGCCGATCTGGGCCACCGACGAATAGGCGAGAAGGCGCTTCGCGTTGGTCTGGAAGCAGGCGACGATCGACGCGATGAACATCGCCAGCACCGCGAGCGTCGCGAGCAGCGGCCCGGTCGGGAGCTCCCCGAAGGAGAACTCCACGCCGAACACCGTGAAGAGGAACCGGATCAGGACGTAGACCGACACCTTGGTCGCCGTGGCCGCGAGAAAGGCCGAGACCGTGTTCGGGGCGTAGGCGTAGGCGTTGGGCAGCCACTGGTGCAGCGGGAACAGCGCCATCTTGATGGCGGCGCCGATCACCAGAAAGCCGAACGCCGCGATCGCCGTCGTGTCCGGCGGGTCGCGCGGCAGCCTTTCGGCCATGTCCGCCATGTTGAGGGTTCCGGTCTCCTGGTAGAGCAGGCCGACGGCGATGACGATGAACGCCGCGCCGATGGTTCCCATGATCAGGTACTGGTAGGCGGAGGGCAGCGCCCGGCGGTCGAAGCCGAGCGCGATCAGGGCGTAGGACGACAGCGACGAGATCTCGAGAAACACGAAGAGATTGAAGGCGTCTCCCGTGATCGCGACACCCATCAGACCGCACAGGCAGAGCAGATAGGTGGCGTAGAACAGGTAGGCGCGGGCGGGAACCGCCTCGACGATCTGCGCGTTGCGGGAATAGGGGACCACGACCGAACCGATGCCGGAGACGATCAGCAGCACCAGCGCGTTGAGCGCGTCGACGCGGTACTCGATGCCGATCGGGGGCGGCCAGCCGCCGAGGTGGTACGACACCGTCCCCTCCGCCACGACCCGGAGCATCAGGTGGCAGGCGCAGGCGAAGGAGAACCAGGTCGCGGCGAGCGCGATCCAGAACCCCTGGGCGGGGCGGCGCAGCAGGATGCACAGCGGCGAGCAGACCAGCGGCGCCACGATCACCAGCGCGGGCAGGTGTTCCAGGAACCACTTCATCGCGCGGCTTCGGCTTCGTCCCTGGCGTTGATCTCGTCCTCCTCGATGGTGCCGTATTCCGCCCGGATGCGGACGACGAGCGCGAGGCCGAGCGCCGTGGTCGCGACGCCGACCACGATCGCGGTGAGGATGAGGACGTGGGGCAGGGGGTTGGAGTAGGTCTCGAAACCCGCGCCGAGGATCGGCGCCGTCCCGCCGGACACCTTGCCGAACGAGATGTAGAGCACGAACACCGAGGCTTGGAAGACGTTCAGGCCGATCAGCTTCTTGATCAGGTTGCCGCGGGCGATGACCACGTACAGCCCCGCCATCGCGAGAAAGATCACGATCCAGTAGTTGTAGAGTCCCCAGACGTGCTGCACGGCGCCGGCCGCTCCGTCAGTTCCTGCGCCAGCCGGCGAAGGTGAAGAACACCGTCATCATCACCGCGGCGACGGTGATGCCGACGCCAAGCTCGATCAGGATGATTCCGATGTGCTGGCCCTCCTTGGCCTCGGCCGCGAGAACGCTGTAGTCGAGATAGTTCTCTCCGAACGCCAGCGAGACGACGCCGACGCCGGCATAGAGCAGCAGGCCGCCCGCGATGCCGGCGCGGAGCGTCCCCTCGGGCAGGATGTCCTGGGCGGCGCGCACCCCGAAGACGAGCGCGTAGAGAATGAAGCCGGCGGCGAAGATCACCCCCGCCTGGAAGCCCCCGCCCGGCCCGAAATCCCCGTGGAACTGCACGTAGAGCCCGAACAGGAGAATGAACGGCAGCAACAGCTTGGTGACCACCCGGACGACGAGATACTCCCTCATGCGGCGTCTTCCCGGCGCCCGGAAGACGGCCGGGTCTCCCTGCGCCAGCTGCCGAGCAGCATGATGACGCCGATGCCCGCCGTGAAGATGACCGTCACCTCCCCGAGCGTGTCGTAGCCGCGATAGCTCGCGAGCACCGCCGTGACGACGTTGGGAACGCCCGTGTCCTTCAGCGCGTTCTCGAGATAGTAGGGGGCGACGTGAACGTGGACGGGGGCGGAGGGATCGCCGAAGCGCGCCATGTCGAGCGTTCCGTAGACCAGCACCGCCCCCGTCACGACAACGACGAACAGCGGCAGGAAGGGCCTGTGCGACGGGGCCTTTTCGGTCTGGGTGGTCAGCGCGAGCGTTCCGATGAACAGCATGGTCGAGATGCCGGCGCCGACGGACGCCTCGGTGAAGGCGACGTCCACGGCGTCGAGAACCACGAACACCGCGGCGGCGAGCAGGCTGTAGATCCCGCCGAGCATCGCGACCGCCATGAGGTTGCGCAGCACCACGATCGCGAACACCGTCGCGGCCATGAACGTCAGCAGGGTGAACCCGACCACCTGGTCCATCAGCCGTCGGGCTCCCCGGCGTTCGGCTGCTCGACCGGCGACGGGCTGTCGAGAACCGGTTTCAGGCCGCGCTCCCAGGCCGTGTGGTTCAGCGCATGCGACGCCGTCGGGCTGGTGAAGAGCAGGAAGAGCAGAACCAGGAGAATCTTGACGGTGACCAGGGTGAAGCCCGACTGGAAGGCGAGACCCCCGAGGATCATGATCGCGGCGAGCGTGTCGGTGATGCCCGCGGCGTGGCTTCTGGTGTAGACGTCCGGCATGCGGAGGATGCCGAGGCCGCCCGCGAGCAGGAAGAACGAGCCGCCCAGCAGCAGGAACCACGAGGCGAGATCGGCGACGCTTTCCATCAGTTCCTCTCCGGCGGCGCTTCGCCGGCGTCGTCGGCCGGGCCGATCGCGAGCGTGCCGTACTTGAAGTACTTGAGCAGCGCGATGACCGCCACGAAATTGATCAGCGCGTAGACCAGCGCGATGTCCATGAACTCCGGCCTCCCCATCAGGAAGCCGACGACGGCGATCATCAGCACGGTCTTGGTCCCGAACACGTTGACGGCGAGAATGCGGTCGAACAGCGTCGGCCCCATGAAGGCGCGAGCGAGCGCCATCGCCATCGTCACCAGAATGGCGAGCGTGGCGGCGGTCAGCACCGCTCGCCGCCCCCATCGGCGCCCATGCTTTCCATCGCCGTGACGCGCCGGTCCATCTCGCCGAGGGAATCGATGCCCTCGCGGGCGAGAGCGTGGACCAGGATGCGGCCGTCGTTGCCGACATCGATGGAGATCGTGCCCGGCGTCAGCGTGATCGAGTTGGCGAGGGTGACGCGGCCGAGGTCGGATTTCTGGGTCGCCTGCAGGGCGGTCATCGTGGGGCTGATGTCCGGCTCGCGCCTGAAGACGCGCCGCGCGACGTCGACGTTGGCCTTGAGGACCTGCCAAAGGAGCCACGGCCAGTAGACGATCGCCCCGAGGGTGAGATGCACGGGAACGGCCTCCCGGTCGATGACGTCCATGCGGACTGCGATCGCGACGACGGCCGCGCAGGAGGCGAGGCCGAGGACGAGGATCAGCGGAGCCAGGATCCCCGACAGCAGAAGCCATGTCCCGAACAGGATCAGGCCCAGCGACAGCGCATGCACCAACTCGAGAACCCCGCGTGGATTTCCGGACGGGAAGGGCGGAAACGCCCCGAAGGCGTCATGTTCTAACGCGGACGGAAAGTCGAGTCGAGCGCGAACCGGGACCGCGCACGCCGGCCGGGAACCCTTTTTCCAGGCGGGTCGGGGCGGTCCCGTCCATGCCGTCGCGGCGGTCCGCGGGCTCCGGGGGCGCCGGCAATCGGCCGGATCCTGTGCCATTCTCAGGCTCTGTTTCGTGACTGCGGCACCGGTGCTCCCGGCTTCGCCCTTTTCCCTTGTCGGCGCCCAACCCGCGCTCCACGTGCGCGCTGGCCGCGAAGAGATCGCGGTGCGGGTGTCCGGGAGAAACGCGAGGTGTCAGCCACAGGCCGCACCATCATCCGTTTTCTGGTAACTGCCCAGACACTCCATCTCCGGTGACGGCGTGCCGGCAACTGTCGCCGCGGAGGCGGCGCCTGCTCGCGTAGTGCACCATGCTCGACCATGCTTGCGAGTCATGGGTTGCCCTCCGGTGGGGAGGAGCGGCCCGTGGAGTATTTCGGATCGCAGGCGACGAGCGGTTCGTTCCAGGCGACGGTTGCGCTGATGCCGCCGCACTCGGTTTGCATCGAGAGCCGCATTGGAGGCAGGGTGCTGACGACCGCAAGCCGGCGGCCATGCGCTCGATCGGCATCGACCGCGACGAGCGGGCGCCCGAGGCCTTCGGGGGCCACCCCTCGTGGGAGCTGGTGCACGGCTGCGCCCATGCCTTCCTAGCCTCGTTCCCGGGGCCGGAGCCGGGTTGCAGCGATCCGCCCTGTCCGCACGCGACCCGGAGTTCGGCGCGGCGCTACCGCTTCGAGACGGGGACACGTCGCGCTCCTCGAGCTGATCGAGGGCCTGCCCTGCCGGGTGACGGTCCCGGCCATCCGTCCTCGCCCCACGACGGGATGCTGGCGGACTAGCGTCGCTTCGCGATGCAGGTGACGACCCAGGGCAAGGTTCGGACCGGGGTGGTGCGGGTCGCCTTCGCGCCCGACCGGATGCACCGGGCGAGCTTCGCGGGCTGGAACTTCACGGACCGCCAGCGCATCAAGCGCAGGGCTGATCAATTGTCCGGCGACGGGTGAGCCGGCCTGTCCGACAGGGCGTTGGGGAGCGTATTTCGTCGATCCGGGGGTCGGTTCGTGCTTCGGGAAGCGGATATTGATCGCATGGCAGGCGGATTCGCGCCCGCCACCGGCACTCGGTCACGACAGAAAATGTTCCTTCCCGCGGGGGCTTGCATGCGCCGCAACGAAGCGCTGAAAACATGATGGCAAGATTGGAGGCAGGACGATGGCCACGATCAACGTGAGACGACTTGACGACGACGTGGTGGACCGCCTCAAGCGGCGCGCTTCGTCGAACAACCGCTCCCTGGAGGGCGAAGTGCGCCACATCCTGAAGTGCGCCGCCTACGACGACATGGCGGCGAAACGCGCCGCCTTCCTGGAGGCGTCGGACCGGCTGCGGGAAAAGACCGGGGGTCGCCAGCAAACCCCGGCGGAAGTGTTGATCCGCGAAGACCGCGACCAGGGTCATCGCAACAGCTTCTGATGCGCTTCGTCGTCGATGCGAGCGTGGCGGTCAAGTTGCTGGTCGACGAGCCCGGTTCGGATGCCGTGCGGGAACTGGCGGCGAGCGGGCGGGAGCTGCACGGCCGTGCCTGATGACTTGCGAGATCCCCAGTGCGCTATGGCGCAAGGCGCGCCTGGGTCAGGTCAAGCGCGCCGATGCAGGGGCTGCCCTGGCCTGGTTGCCCGGCATGCCGGTGCGCTGGAACGACGACGAGGTCGTCTCCGCCGATGCGGTGCGTCTGGCGCTGACCCTCGACCACCCGGTTCACGACTGCGTGCATCTCGCGCTTGCGCACCGCATCGGCGCGACGGTGGTGACGGTGGATCCTCGATTCGCGAATATCCGGGCGTCGACCGAGCATGAGAAAGGCCGTGGTGACACTGGCCGACTGTACCGGGACGCGGTGATCGCGATTTTTCGTCACGGCCAGGCGCGACCCCGGCCTGCCGGGGCGTGCCCGACAGGACCGGGCGGCACGGCTCGTTTCTTGTCCGGCGGCAACTGCCCAGGTCTGGTTTCACCAGGGGGCGGGGCTCGGGTGACGCGGGCCGGCGGGTTTCGGAGGCGCGGTTTCGGGACCAGTTTCAGCGGCTCGGGACACGCCAGGGTTTCGAGGACGTTCCAGCGCTGCTTTCGGGCGGTGGAGATGCCGGAGCTCAGGCTGGCGAAGTCATGGGCGCCCTGCGTCGAGCGGAAGCCTCCCGGGATCTTCTGGCGCAGCTTGCCCACCCGGAGATCGCGCTCGGCCTCGTTGTTGGTGAACGGAACGCGGAGGTCGCCGAGGAAACGCGGGATCCCGCCTGCTGTCCAGTGACAGGATCAGCATGGACGACATTCTCCAGCCCCACCGGGAAGCGACGGTCAGCCGCTGCCGGCTGGAGCCGGTAGTTCTCGCTCTTCAGGACACCACGACGCTGAATTGCAACGGCTATCGCAGGACGACGGGGCTGGTGGACATCGGCGGCGGCGGCTCGGGAACGCGGGGTATCCGCGCTCAGGTCGGGCTTGCGGTCGGCGAGGGACGCCGCCCGCTCGGGGTGTTCGAGCTCAACGCCAGCCAGCGCGACGGCGGCGACGGGGAAAGCGAAAGCGTGCGCTGGCTGTGCGGCGGCAGGCTTCCGGTCCGCTCCGACCGCAGCCGGCGGCACCGGGTCGTCGCGGCCGGCGGCACGCCGGAGCTGCGGGACTTCATGGCGACGCAGCCGGTGCCGGGCACCAGGAAGATCGCGATCCGCCCCTGCGGCGGCCCCCGCAGGCGCCAAGGCCGCAAGGCCCGCCTCGAACTGCGCGCCGCCGCCGTCGAACTGGCGCCGCCGAGTGACAGGATCGAACTCGCGCCGCTGCTCGTGCTCGCCGTTCCAGCCCGCGAGTCCGCGCCGCCAAAGGGCCGCGACCCGCCCCACTGGCTCCTGATCGCCACCGAGGGCGGGGCCGACCCTGCCAACGCCCGGCGCGTCGTCTCGTGGCACGAGGCGCGCTGAACCATCGAGGAACACTTCAGGCTCCTCAAGGTCGGCACGCGCGTCGGGGAGCGCAGGCCCGACGGCACCGGCGACCTGCGGAAGTGCCTCGCCTTCGACGCCGTCACCGCCTGGCGTGTCATGAACCTCGGGCGCCTCGCCCGCGACAGGCCTCTCCTGTCCACGAGCGAACTCTTCACCGGGCACGGAATCGACGTGCTCCATGTCTGGCTCAAGCATCGCGGCATCATCCAGGCGCCGCCCGAAAAGCCTCCCGGCATCCGCACCTGCCTGGCTGGTCTCGCGCGCGTCGCGGGCTTCCGTCCCGGCAAGCGCCAGCCCTTCCCCGGAACCGGGAAAATCCGGCAGGCATGGCAAGGATACAAGGCCGGCATCGACTTCATCGAGGCCTGGGACAACATCACGTGAAGGATCCCTCCATAACAGTGGGAAGTTGAAAGCTTCCAGGCATCTCCGGTCGCGACGACGCGTCCGGCACGGTCTCGGGAATCCCGAACCGGAAACATCCGGGCAAGGTCTTCGGCTTCGGCATGACACGGCACCGAGCGACGCGGGGAGGGGAGTGCCCCGGACCGCCGCCGTCCGGATCATCGCGCCGCTCCGTGATGCCACTCTGACGCGCTTCGGCTGCGGCGACCGGACGCGCATGGCGGCGCAAGTCGACCCCTGCCTCGTTTTCGCCGCCCGGTAGCGCGTCCCGTTTCCGCCCGCGACGAGCGCTTCGCGCACGATCGCACGCTGACGGGGGCCGGTCCGACATGCGCGGCCCAAGTCATCCCGGCTCGCCGCAGCTCCTCGTCGGCAGTCCCGGTCCGCCGGCACGCTCGCTGCGGCGCTCGAACAGGAAGACGTCGTGCCACACGCCGTCGAGATGGCCGTAGCGCTCCCGGTAGCCGACCTGGCGGAAACCGCACTTCCGGTGCAGCGCGATGCTGGGCAGGTTCGCGGCCATGATCTGCGCCTCCAGGGTCCAGTAGCCCGCCGCCTCGGAAGCCGCGGCCAAGCCTCTCAGCAGGGCGGTTCCGACACCCGACCGCTGCGCGTTCCCGCTCACGTAGACGCTGACCTCAGCGATGCCGGCGGCACCTCACGTGTCCGGCGCGGGCGCCAGCGCCGCCCAGCCGACCGCACGGCCGTCTCCGTCGCGCACGACGAGCCGGGCGACGGCCAGGTGGCCCCTGTCCCACGCCTTCCAGCTTGGCGGGTTCTTCACGAAGGCGGCGACACCGGTCCTCAGGCCGGCGCGGTAGATCGCGCGGATCTCGGGCCAGTCGCTGTCCCGCATTGCCTCGATCGCGATCATCGCCCGCACACAACCTCTTCGTTCGGCAGCGTTGCCGGCGATTCTCCGCACCGACCGGCCTGCCGGTCAAGGGACAAAACCGGTTCCTGTCCCGGCCAGGGACAAGCGGCGGGCGGGCCGCGCGCATGACCGGCGGTTCGGCGAGCCCGGGGTTGCGCCCGTGACGGCGTTTTCGGGGCTTCCGGTCGCCCCTCGCGGCGCCGGCACGTGGCCGGCGCCGGCCGGAGCGCACAGCGCGCGGTCTCCTGCCGGGGGTGCGCCGGGTCCGGGGTGAGGGCGCGACCGGCGGGACCGGGGATGTCTGCGAATGCGCGCGGAGCCGGGATCTCCCGGCTCCCCGAACCGGCATCGACCTGTCCGGGGACGAGCCGTGCCCGAGAGCCGCGCCCGTCATCCGACGCCCGTTCGCGGTCCGCTTCGAGGCGCCGCGGATGTCCCTGCCGTCCATGGCGACCGCGGCGTGCGGGGCGGCGTGTCCTGCAGGAAGGCCGGCCCGGCGACGGACGCGATCGCGCGGCCGCCTCTTCCGCCGGCGCGTGCCGGCGGATTTCCCGTGAAGCGGGGCCGGCGGCGTCGCCGGCGCCGGGCGGCGTCCCGGCGGCAGCGGCCTTGAAGCGTGGTCGTCCTGGAGGGGACGACCAGGGGAAACCGGAGTTGCCGAGGCACGACGCCTGCTGAAGTGCGGACGCATTTTTTTTGAGCCTTTGCCCCGAAGGGGCCGCAATGATGGTAGGATGACGTCCGTTTTTTCATCTGCGGAGTAGGAACGTTGAGTGAAAACATCTCGGAATCCCGCGTCCAGCAACCGGGTCAGGAATCGACTCGCGGAACGGTGAAATGGTTCAACGCCATCCGCGGCTACGGCTTCGTCTCTCCGAACGACGGGGGAGACGACGTCTTTCTCCACGTGACCGTTCTGCGGCAGGCAGGCTACGAGGTGGTTCTTCCCGGCTCGACGGTCGAGTACACTGCGGCCCCCGGTGTCAAGGGCATGCAGTGCGCGTCGATCCTGAGCGTCGACGCGTCCACCGCCGTCGAGGAGTACGCCCGGGAGGCGCCGGCCGCGGGCCGCCAGTGGCCCGCCGAAAGCAGCGAGTTCGTGCCCGCGACGGTCAAGTGGTTCAACCCGCACAAGGGATACGGTTTCGTCTGCCCGGAAGGCGTGGAAGAGGACGCGTTCGTCCACATGGTGACGTTGCGCAGGGCCGGCCTGGAGGAACTGCTCACCGGCCAGGTGGTGGACGTGCGCATCAATCGCGAGCCCAAGGGCTACCAGGTCACGGAAATCCGGCTGCAGCCGTGAGGCCCGCGCGGGCCGCCCTCGGCGCCCGCGCGTCCGGGGACCGTTTCAGCGCAGTTCGAGCGCGTAGCGTTCGACGGGCACCGTGCGTTCGATCAGCTTCTGGGCCACCAGGAACGCCGCGAAGGTTTCGTAGCGCGCGCGGTCCAGGGCGCCGGGCCGGAGCGCGAAACGCGGCAGGGTGTCGCGCCAGGCGCGCCGGTTCAGTTCGTCGTCGAGCTCCTCCCGCCCCTTGACGAACAGCTCCCAGCCGTCCTCCGGATGGTTCACCAGATACTGCACGCCCCGTTCCATGGCGCCCACGAACGACCTCAGCGCCTTCCTGCCGACGTCCCCTCGCCCGGCGACCACGATCAGTTCGTCGTAGGGCGGCACGCCCTCTTCCTCGACGTAGAAGGCGCGCCCCGGCTTGCCGAGGATGTCGAGCTGGTTGAGCTCGAAATTCCGGTACGCCCCGATCACGGCGTCGACCTTTCCGGAAACCAGCGCCGGAGACAGGGCGAAGTTCACGTTCACGAGCCGCACGTCGTCGAGCCCGAGCCCGTGCCGGCCGAGCATGGCGCGAAGCATCGCGTCCTCGAAGCCGCCGACCGAGAACCCCACGGTGCGGCCCGCGAGATCGCGGAGCGAACGCACCGGGCCGTCGCGCAGGACGACCAGCGAATTGAGCGGCGTCGCCACCAGCGTCGCGATCCTCACCAGGGGCAGCCCGCTGTCGATCTGGAGATGAAGCTGCGGCTGGTAGGAAATCGCGAGATCGGCCTTGCCGGCGGCGACCAGCTTCGGCGGATCGTTGGGATCGGCGGGCGCCTTGAACGCGACCTCGAGACCAGCCTCCCGGAAGTATCCGCGCTCGAGCGCGACGTAGAGCGGGCCGTGGTCCGGATTGACGAACCAGTCGAGCAGCACGGTGAGCTTTTCCGCGGCCGAGGCCGGCGGGGAGGCCGCCAGCAGGGCCGCCACGAGAAACGCGCGAAATAATGTCATGGGATCGCTCCTCTTCTCTCGCCCGGCAGCCACGGCGTGAGGCGCGCCGCCAGACGGTCGACCAGAAAGAAAAACGCGCACGCGAGAAGCGCCAGAACGAACAGCGCCGCGAACATCAGGTCCGCCTGGACCCGGGCGTTGGCGTGAAGCATCAGGAAGCCCAGCCCCGCGCTCGACCCCACCCATTCGCCGACCACCGCGCCGATCGGCGCGACGGCGGCAGCCACCCGCAGCCCCGAGGCCAGCGACGGCAGCGCGGCGGGCACCCGGACACGGGCGAGTTCCGCCCAGCGCGAAGCGTTCATGACGCGGCAGAGGTCGAGCCATCCGGGCTCGGCCCGCCTGAGGCCGTCGTGGAACGCCGCCGTCACCGGGAAGTAGATGATCAGCACCGCCATGGCGATCTTGGATTCGAGCCCGTAGCCGAGCCAGAGCGTCAGGATCGGCGCGAGCGCGAACACCGGAACCGCCTGGCTCACGACGAGCACCGGCAGAAGCCACCGCCGCACCGGGCCGAACAGGCTCATCGAGAGAGCGCTGGCCGCTCCGAACGCGACGCCGACCGCGAAGCCCGCGACGATCTCGACCAGCGTGACGCCGGCATGCCCCGCGATCAGCCAGAACCTCGCCTGCAGCGCCTCGAGGACGGCCGGCGGAGCCGGAAGGATGTAGGGCGGCGCCCCGGTCGCGGCCACCACCGCCTGCCAGAGGACCAGAAGCCCGGCCAGAATCGCCAGCGGCCGCGCCCAGGTCTTCACGGCGTCTCCTCCCCGGCCGCGGCGAGACGCTCGAGAAGCTCGGCGTGGAGCGCCAGGATCTCCGGATCCCCGGCCGGCCTCGGAGTGCCGCCCGGCGGCGCGATCGGCGGCCCGAGCGCGGCCGGCCTTCCGGTCATGACGTGGACGCGGTGCCCCAGCCGCAGCGCCTCCAGAGGGTCGTGGGTGACCAGAAACACCGTGCGGTCGGCCAGGAATTCCGCGGCGACGTCCTGCAGCCTGAGGCGGGTGATGGCGTCGAGCGCCGAGAACGGCTCGTCCATGAGCACGATCGGGCGATCCTCGACCAGCGTGCGCACGACCGCCGCGCGCTGGCGCATGCCGCCGGAACAGGCCGCCGGCAGGCTGTCGGCGTGATCCCCGAGGCCGACCCGCCCGAGAAGCGAGCGCGCGAGCGCGTCGTCGGCCCGACGCCACTCGCCGCGCAGGCGCCGTCCCAGCACCGCGTTCTCCGCGAGCGTCAGCCACGGCAGGAGCAGATCCTCCTGGGCCATGTAGGCGACCCGCCCGGAAACCCCGCCGCCGTCGTCGCAGCGGACCGTCCCGGAAGCCGTGTCCTCGATCCCGGCGATCAGCCGCAGAAGGGTGGTCTTGCCGACGCCGCTCGGCCCAAGGAGACAGTTCCAGGTTCCCGCAGGAAGGCGAAGCGACAGCGAATCGAACAGCCGCACGCCGTCATGGTCGAGCCGCGCCCCCGACAGCTCGACGGCGGGCGGCGGCGGGGCGGCTTCCGGAGGCGGGTCGTTCGGCATCGCAAGCACTGGTCCCTTCGCCGGCATGATCCGGATCAGGTTCCAGGGGTCGCCCTCGGCGGGCCTCTCAGCCGGAGATTCCGACTCCCCCCAGTGTCCGTTTCGCATTATACGTCCGGACCGGGGCCGGAGAAAGGCGGCCCGCTCCGGCGGGCGCCAGGCCGCCGGCCCGGTCGCTTCGCCCGCCGGCAGGGATCCCGTCATGAAACGCCTCGCGCCCCTCGCAGCCGCGGCCGCCATCCTCGTTCCGGCGCTTTTTCCGGGCCCGGCGGCGCAGACGCTCGTCGCTTTCGAGCGCGACCGCGTCGCGATCCGGTCGGGAGACCGCGAGCATCCGTTCCGGGTCGAGATCGCGAGGACGGACCGCCAGCAGCGCCAGGGGCTGATGCACCGGACGCGCATGGACGCGGACGCCGGAATGCTGTTCCTCTACCGTGGCGCGGCGCGGCGCGCGATGTGGATGAAAAACACCCGCCTGCCGCTCGACATGCTGTTTCTCGGAGCGGGCGGGACGGTCGTCGACATCGTCCAGCGCACGGTGCCGCTCTCGACCCGGACCATCGTCTCGCGCAGGCCCGCGGTCGCCGTGCTCGAGCTCAACGCCGGCACGGTGGCGCGGCTCGGCATCCGCGAGGGCGACCGGGTGATCTCCCGCCACCTGCCCGGGCCGCCCTGAGGGCGGCCGTTCAGCCGCCGGTCCGCCAGGAGGGGGCGCGCTTCTCGAGAAACGCCGCGATGCCTTCCTGCGCCGCTTCGGAGAAACGGGCCTCGACATTGGCCTCGAGACCGCGCGCGCGGGCCGCGTCGCCGGCGACGAGCGCGTCGACGAGTTCTCCCGTGGCGGCGATCGCGTCGGGCGAGGCCTCGAGACCGAGCGCGACATGGGCCGCCACGCGCGCCTCGAGCTCGTCGCGGCCGTCGGCGACCTCGTGCACGAGTCCGGCGCGAACCGCGGTCTCCGCGCCGAAGACGACCGCGGTCTTGGCCAGGTAGCGGAACCAGTGGACACCCATCCGGGGCAGCAGGACGGCCGCGATGATGCCCGGCACGAGCCCGAGCCTGACCTCCGAGACGCAGAAACGCGTTCCGCGTTCCGCTATCGCCGCGTCGCAGCAGCCGACGATTCCCGTCGCGCCGGCGAACGCCGCGCCGTGGAGGCTCGCGATCACGAGCTTCGGGCACTCGTCGATGGCCCGGTACATCTCGAGAAGCCGGCGGGATTCCGCGGCCACCTCGTCGCCGGTCTTGCCGAACACGTCCCGCATCCAGTTGAGATCGCCGCCGGCGCAGAAGACCGGGCCGTTGCCGGAGATCACCACGACACGGACGCCGGGGTCGCGGCCGAGATCCTCGAAGGCCCCGCGAAGCTCCTCGATCATCCCGGGGTTCATCGCGTTGCGCGTCTCGGGCCGGTTCAGGACGACGCGGGCGACAGCCCCGTCGCGCTCGGTCTCGATGGTTCGGGGCAAGGCTTCCTCCGGTTTCAGGCGGCCGTCCGGGCGGCGCGGACGGCCTCGTAGACGCGCCGCGGCGTCAGCGGCGTCTCGCCGATCTCGGCGTCGATGCCCCCGGCAAGGAGCGCGTCCCGGACCGCGTTGGCGATCGCCGCGGGCGGCGCGATCGCGCCGCCTTCTCCCATCCCCTTCATGCCGTACTCCGTGCCGCTCGCCGGCGTGACCATGTGGGCGATGCCGGGGGCGGGCAGGGCGGCCGGGCCGGGCACGAGATAGTCGGAGAACGTGGAGGCCAGGGGCTGGCCGCTGCCGTCGAAGGGAATCTCCTCGAACAGGGCGGTTCCGACGCCTTGCAGGACGCCGCCGGCGATCTGGCCGTCGACGATCATCGGGTTGACCACCGTGCCGCAGTCCTCGGCGACGGCGTAGCCCCGGAGCTCGACCTCGCCGGTTCCGGGATCGACAGCGACCACGGCGGCGTGGGTGGCGTAGGAAAAGACGCCCGTCGTGATCTCCGGTTCGTAGACCGCCGTCTCCTCCAGGGTCGGCGGCACGCCGTCGGGCAGCAGATCCTGGCGAACATGGGCGATGCGGGCGATCTCCGCGACCGGGACCGACGCGTCGCCGCCGAGGACGGCGCCCTCGCGCAGGACCGTGGCGGCGACGTCGAGCTGGAGCAGATGGGCGCCGATCCGCCTGAGGCGACCGGCGAGCGCGCGGCAGGCCCGCGCGCTCGCGCCGCCCGCCATGACCATCGACCGCGAGGCGAAGGTGCCGTTCCCGTACGGCGACACCGCGGTGTCGCCGTAGCGGACGGCGACGTCGTCGAGGGCGAGTCCCAGTTCCTCGCAGGCGACCTGGGCGAGCGTGGTCTCCATGCCCTGGCCGTGGCTGTGCACGCCGACCAGAAGCTCGAGGCTGCCGTCGGCATGCATGCGAGCGGTGGCGGTCTCGAAGGCCGGAACGACCGGCGTGCCGCGTCTCTTCCATTCCGCCGTCCCGTGGGCCGTCTGCTCGGAGAAACTCGCGAATCCGAGGCCGAGGAGGCGGCCGTCGCGGGGCCGCTCCGCCTGGAGGCCGCGCACCCGTTCCATGCCGACGGCGCGGGCCGCCTTCTCGACGCTCGCCGGATAGTCCCCGTTGTCGAACCGCATCCCGCCGACGCTCGCGTAGGGCATCTCTCCGGGGCTCACCATGTTCTCGCGCCGCACGTCGTAGGGGTCGCGGCCGGCGGCGCGGGCGACCTCGTCGAGAATCCGCTCGACCGCGAAGCACGCGCCCGGGCGCGCGACGCCGCGGTAGGGGCCGAGCGGCGGCTTGTTGGTGGCGACGGTCCGGGTCTCGACCCGGAGCGCCGGCACCCGGTAGGGCCCGGGCAGGTTGCGGGCGGCCATGCCGGTTTCCATGAACGGCCCGGACGGCCAGATCGAGTAGGCGCCGGCGTCGACGACCAGCTGCGCCTCGAGACCGAGAAGCCGCCCGTCCGCGGCGGCGTGGGCGGTCACGCGGTACCAGTGCTCGCGCGCCTGGACGCTGGCGGCGATGTTCTCGCGCCGGTCCTCGATCCAGCGCACCGGGCGGCCGGTCTTCAGGGCCGCCGCGCAGACCATGACCTCCTCGGGCATCAGCCGGTTCTTGGATCCGAACCCGCCGCCCACGTCGGGCGAGATCACGCGGAGGCGCCGTTCGGGAATCCCGAGGCACTCCGCGATCCCGACCCGCATCAGATGCGGGCCCTGGGTCGAGAGATGCAGCGCCAGCTCGTCGCGCCGGTGATCCGGCACCGCCAGCGCCGCCCGGCACTCGAGCGGCACCGCGCCGTGCCGGTTGAGGCGGAACTCCCGCGTCACCGCGATCTCGGCCGCCGCGCGGGCGGCCTCGATGTCGCCGCCTTCCACGACCTGGTCCACGTAGACGTTGTCGCCCCACGTCTCGTGGAGCAGCACGTCGCGCCGGCCGGCGGCCTCGCGCGCGTCGACCAGCGCCGGCAGCTCCTCGACGTCGAGGACCGCGTCCTGCGCGACGTCCTCGGCCGCGGCGCGGCCGGGCGCGAGGCAGATCGCGACGGGCTGGCCCGCGTAGCGGACCCGGCCGGCGGCGAAGACCGGAAAGTCGGAGGCCTTGAAGCCGGGCACGCGCGGCACCGCCCGGATGGGCCGGAGACCGGGAAAGTCCGACGCCTGGAACAGGTGGCGGCCCGCGGCGAGTTCGCCCGGAGAGACGCCGCCGAGGCGGCCGTGGCCGACGGGGCTTCTGAGGATGGCCGCCTCGAGCCCGCCCTCGACGGGGACGTCGGCCACGAAACGCCCCTTGCCGGCAAGATGGCGGGCGTCCTCCTTGCGAAGCGGCGAGGCGCCGACCCCGTGGGCGGAACGCGCGGGCATGGCTTTCAGGAGACCGCGCCGGCCTGTTCGAGGCTGGTGTACATGCCGGCGTTCAGGCAGTAGGCGCGGTGGCGGCCGGGATCCTCCGCCGTCGCCCGGACGTCGTCGAGCTGGCGGCGTCGGATCGCGGGATCCCGGGCCTCCATGAGTCTCTTGTTCGCGATCGAGGTCGCCTGGACGCCGTCCAGCTGGGCCTTCCGGCGCCGGCGGCTGTAGCGGTCGAGAAGCCCGTCCGGCGCGCCGCGGATCGTCTCCGAAAGCGCCTCGGCCAGCGCCACGGCATCGTGGATGCCGCCGTTCATGCCGAGTCCGCCGATCGGGTTGTTGACATGGGCGGAGTCCCCGGCGAGCAGCACGCGGCCCCTGCGGAACGTTTCCGCGACGCGCTGGTGCACGTCGTAGATCCCGGCGTAGACGATGTGGTAGTCGCCCTCCTTGGGAAAAAACTTCTGCAGCCGGCCCTGGACGCGGGCGGGATCGAGGCATTCCTCGGCGGTCTCGCCGCGCCGCGTGGGAAACACCGTCCGCCAGATGCCGGGCGGTCCGTGGCCGTTGACCTTGAAGAGGTTGCACCACTCGTCCGGGTCCGAGAAGAAGTTGCGTATGCAGAGCGCCTGGCCAGCCGCCAGAAAGTCGAAGTCCGAGCCGATCTTCACGAAGCGCTCCGGATAGGTGAAACCGGCGAACTCGATGCCGGCCGACCGGCGGACCGCGGAGCCGTAGCCGTCGCAGCCGACCAGCCACCGGGTCTCGAGGCTCTCCTCCTCGCCGCCCTCGTTGCGAAAGCGCACCGTGACCGAATCCGCGTTCTGCTCCAGCCCCGAGACTCCGCAGGAGAAGCGGAGCCGGACGGCGTCGGTCCCGCCGATCTCCCGCGCGATCGTCTCGACGAGCTTGAACTGCTCGTACTGGACGACGAACGGAAACTCCGTGATGTCGGAAAGCGCCGAGAAGTCGAACTCGGCCACGAGGTCTCCGCCCACCCGGTCGCGGTAGTGGAAGGTCGGGGACACCAGCCCCCGTTCGCGGACCTCGTCCACGATGCCGAGCCGGCCGAGCATGTCGAGCGACGACGGCTGGATGGCGGCCGCCCGCTGGTCCTCGACCGGCTCCGGTTCGCGCTCGAGCAGCGTGACCGGCACGCCTCGGCGGTGAAGCGCGAGCGTCAGCACCATGCCGACGGGGCCGCACCCGACCACCACCACGGGCGCTCCGGACGTCACGCGCCGCCGTCCGGTTCCCCGTCCCGCTCGCGGTCGAGATGCAGGCGCGCCATGAACGGAACGAAGGGGTGGACGCGGAGTTCCGCGAACGCCGCCTCGTCCAGCGTCGCGAGGGCAGCGCGTTCCTCCGGCGAGACGTCGAGGGAGCGGGAGAAGGCTTCCGGATCCTCCCGGTAGAGCCGCCGCGCGGCGGCGTCGCCGGCGAGGCGGTGAAGCGCTTCGGTCAGCGCCACCCGCCCCGGGGCCACGGGCGGATAGTGGAGAGGCTCTCCGCTCTCGGCGGGTTCGGACCACCACGCCAGGGTCGCGTAGTTGTGATGCCAGCTCGGCTCGAACGACGCGGCGTCGGGGGCGCGCTCGCCAAGCATGCCCGCCGCCACCGCCCAGCACCGGAGCTCGATGTTGCCGGTGGCGTCGAGCGTCCGCTCGTCGAGCGAGAGAAGCCAGCGCAGATTGCCGCTTCCGACCTCGCGCATCACCTTGAGATCGAAGGCCGTCGCAGGGTCGGCGTAGCGGTCGGTCCCCGGGAAATGCGACAGCCCGCCGCTCGCGACGACCACGGCGCGCGCGCCGATCGCCTTGAGGCCGCGATCGATCGCCTGTCCGAGATGGAAGCAGCGCTCGATGCGCGGCTGGGGCGGCACGTAGGCGTTCACGTACAGGGGGATGACGGGGCCGTCGGTCCCGAGGAAGTCCAGGGGTATCCCGAACGCGTAGTCGAGCTCGGCGGTGCTCGTGAACGCGGGATCGAACCTCTCCTCCTGCAGATGGCGCAGGAGCGCCATCGCGACGGCGCCGTCCACGTCGTGACGGAACTCGCGGCCGGCGAAGGCGCCCCGGGCCTCCTTGCCCACATGAACCGCGAAAGCCGGAACGCAGTGGAGGAGGAACTGGTTCGCGTGGTCATTGGCGACGACGACGGTCACGTCGGGCTCGAGCGCGCGCAGGCGGCGTCCGTTCTCGGCCGCGAGCGCCCGGATCCGCTCGACCGTGCTTCCGTCCTCGGTTTCGGGAAGGGTGAGGAACTGCGGAGCGTGCGCCATGCAGACTCCGCCGACGACCCCGGCGCGACCGCTCATGCCTGCGTCCCCCGACCGTCGCGGCCGCCCCGGCGACGGCTTGGGCGGTGGCGCGCCGGCAGCCCCGCCGTTCCGCGTGCCCCCGGCATGCGTCCCGTCACGGACGGGTGCGCAGATGGCGGCGGGGGTCGTCCTCGAGCGCGGTCTCGCGGACGGCCCAGCCGAATTCGAGGAGAGGCTCGGCGACGTCGATCGTCTCCCGGACGAGAGCGACCAGGCGACGGCTTCCCGCTTGCGCGTCGGTGACCGTCCGGGTCACCAGAAAGTGCTTCCAGCGAAGATAGTCCGCCACCGGGCCGTCGGCATGCTCCCGGAACCCGCGCGGCATGGTCTTCAGCGCGCCGCGGTGCCCGAAGACGTGGCGCGGCTTCCGCAATGTCCCGGCGAGCTCCAGGAACTCCTCCGGCTTGTCCGCGATGCGGCGGCGCCAGGCGTGGAGAAATTCCCGGTCCGGCGCGTAGAACCCCGCGGAGACGAACGACCGCCCCGGCTGGACGTGGACATAGGCCAGCCCCGGTTCGCCCTTGCCGCCGGATCTCGTGAGCACCGCGCCGGCGTGGGTCTTGTACGGGCTCTTGTCGGCGGAGAAACGCGTGTCCCGGTGGATCCGGAACATGCCGCGCCGGGGGTCGCCGCGGACCGGCTCGGCGGCGCGGAACTCGGCGAGAAGGCACTCCATGGCGAACCTGACCTCGCGGTCGTAGACCTCCTTGCGCGCCTTGAACCAGTTCCGGTCGTTGTTGCGTTCGAGCTCCTCGAGGAAGGCGAACGCCTCCTTCGAGAAACCGCGGAAATCGGGCCGCACGTCGTCCGGAAACTCGAGGGGTTTCGCCATCTTGCCGCCGCCGCGAACGATCCGGCCGGAAGCGGGACCGGAGCAGGCCCCCTCCGCCACGGCACAAGGCTACCTGCGGCACGGCGGCGCGGCAAGGGCGACCGACGCCTCCGTCGGCCGGCCCGGCGTGCCCGCGGAACGCGCCGCCGGCCGATGGAGGCCGGAAGCGCTCGGGCAGGTCGACGTCCGGTTCACGGCGTCGGGATCGAGGGCGGGCCGTGGCCGCGGCACGGGACGCCCGTGTCCGCTTGGCGGATGTCCCGGTCATCGACCGCGTGTTCGGCATGGAGGGTCGCCGTGCGCCGGATTTCTTCAACCGGCCGTGCGCGGAGCTCTTTCTTGAGGAGCGCGGCGTCGGCATCTACGATGCCGTTGAACGGCTCAAGGCAACACCAAGGCGAACCGCCTGTCCCACCGCCCGCGGCAGGCGGACCGCCAAACGACGCTCCAGGCTCCCGAGGCACCATGGGAACACCGCGAGGCAAACGGCATCACCGCCGGTCACCCGACGCTCGAAGACCCGGCGCGCGTGGCCCGCTTCGGGGTCGCCGAACGCCTCGGGGGCACACCGCCCGAGCCGCCGGCGACTGCCGCGACGCAACGGGGACAGCGTGCGCCGCCACCGCAGCTTCCTCTCCGGCCCCTCGTCCGCCCGAAGTCTCCGCGACGGCCCCGCAGGCCCGCGGTCACGCTTCCGACACGTTCCCCAAGGAGGCCTTCGACGCCGGCGGGCCGGTGACGCGCGCCTCCTTCCGTCCCGGGAGCAGGCGGATCCGCGACAGTTCAACGCCCGCCGAACGGACCGGTCCGCCCGAAACCGGATCGAGGAGCGTCGATGCCGTTGCGGACGCCAAGACCGCCGGGGACATCGCGGACGCGGCGGAGGCGCGACTTCGGCATGCCGCGGATCAAGCGGAGGGGGTGCGGCTCCTGCCGTCGCCGGCGGTTCCGCGTCACCCGTTTCCACCATCTGGAATCGGGCCTTTCTCCGGAACCCGCCAGCCCGACCCGCCACGCAGCCCCAACCAAGAGTCCGGAAAATGAACGAGCACTACGGAAAGGCCTTCCCGGTTTCCTGGGACCAGCTTCACCGCGACGCCAAGGCGCTTGCATGGCGGCTTGGCGGCGAGACCTGGCGCAGCGTCGTCGCGGTCACCCGCGGCGGTCTCGTGCCGGCCGCGGTCGTCGCGCGCGAGCTCGAGGTCCGCGTGATCGACACCATCTGCGTGTCCTCCTACGACCACCAGGATCACGGAGACCTCCAGTTGCTCAAGGGCATCAAGGACGCGGACGGGGGCAGCGGCATGCTCATCGTGGACGATCTCGTGGACACCGGCCAGACCGCCAGGATCGTGCGGGACATGCTGCCGAACGCCCATTTCGCGACCGTGTACGCCAAGCCCGAAGGCCGTCCGATGGTGGACACCTTCATCACCGAGGTCAGCCAGGACACCTGGATCTTCTTCCCCTGGGACACGGAACTCCGTTTCGTGGAACCCATCGCCAAGCGGCCTTCCGGAACGGTCCCGGCGCCGGACGCGGCCGGATAGCGGCACGGGGGCAAGCTCCCGCCTTCGCGCCGACGGCTGCGGTCTGGTATGCTCGGCCTTCGCCATCGAGCCTGTCGAAGGCGACAGGGTTCGGGAGACGATGCGGTGAAGGTCGGAATCGCCGGTTTCGGAACGATCGGAACTGCGGTGGCGGCCGCGCTGGAAAAGGGCCTCGAAGGCCTGGAGCTGGCCGCAGCGTGCTCCCGCGACGCCGACAAGGCCCGCCGGGCGATGGCGGGAGTCTGCCGTGCGGTGCCCGTCGTCGGGCCCGGGGAACTCGCCCGGTCGTGCGATGTCGTCGTCGAATGCGCCCCGAAGGCGGCCTTCCCCTCGATCGCCGAGCCGGCGCTTGCCGCCGGACGCGTTCTGGTGACCGTCAGCGCCGCCGGGCTTCTCGAGCACCCCGATGCCGTCGAGTTGGCGAGATCCGGCGGGGGACGCATCGTTCTCGCCACAGGGGCGCTGCTCGGTCTCGACGCCGTGCGCGCGGCCGCCGAGGGAAACATCCGCGAGGTCCGCATGGTCACCCGCAAGCCGCCCGGATCCCTGGACGGCGCGCCGCATCTCTCCGAACGCGGGATTTCGCTGGAGAACCTCTCCGGGCCGCTCAAGGTCTTCGAGGGATCGGCGCGCGAGGGAGCTCGCGGTTTCCCGGCCAACGTCAACGTGGCGGCGGCGCTCGGCCTCGCCGGTATCGGGCCCGACCGGACGCGTCTCGAGATCTGGGCCGACCCGGCGCTCGACCGCAACACCCACCGCATCGACGTCGACGCCGACAGCGCGCGGTTCTCGATGACGATCGAGAACGTGCCCACCGAGGAAAACCCCAGGACCGGAAAGATCACCGCGCTGAGCGTGATCGCCGCCCTGAGAGCGCTCGCGACACCGTTCCGGGCCGGAAGCTGACACCGTTCGCCGGAGGGACCGATGGACTACAAGGCACTGAGATGGGAACTCCGCGACAACCCCCTCCGGCCGGGCGAGCGGTCGATCGGCCTGATCACGCTCGACCGTCCGGAATCCCTGAACGCCGTCGACGTGCGCATGCGCGTCGAGCTCGACGCGCTGTGCGACGAGATCTCCCGCAATTCCGCCGTCAAGATCGTGATCGTGACCGGCGCGGGAAGGGCGTTCTCCGCCGGCGGCGACCTGAAGACCGAGGCGGGGCCGCTCGGCGCCGGCGACGAGGGGTTCGATTTCGGGAACTTCGGCCCCTACAGGGAACTCGCGAGCTACTTCTTCAACGATCTCCGCCACCAGGTTCTGCAGCGCGCCTTCCGCAAGTTCGAGGATCTGCCCTGCATCGTCATCGCGGCCATCAACGGTCCCGCGGTCGGGATCGGCCTCGAGATCTGCACGCTGTGCGACCTTCGCTTCGCCTCGGACAGGGCGCGCCTCGGAGAGGTCGCGGTTCCGGCGGGGTTCCTGCCCGAATCCGGAGGGGCGCGGAACCTGCCCAAGCTGGTCGGCGTCGGCAAGGCTCTCGACCTGATCCTGACCGGGCGGATCGTCGACGCGTCCGAAGCCCTCGGCATGGGGCTGGTCGAGAAGGTCATTCCGCACGACGACCTGCTCGACGAAACCCTGGCCTACGCGGGGCGGATCGCTTCCAATCCCCATCTCTCGGTGCGCTACGCCAAGGAACTGGTCAAGATGTACTGGAACCACAACCGCAGCGAGGAAGGGTGGAACCGCGAGTTCGCGGCCATCCAGGAGATCACGCGGACAAAGGATTGCGTCGAGGGCATCCGGGCCTTTATCGAGAAGCGCGCCCCCGAGTACCGCGGACCGGCCTATGACGACGGCGGGGGGAAGGGCGGCAGCGCATGACCCTCCGGCTGCCGGATCCGCCCCCGGGCTACCGCATGGTCCCGGAACGCCTGAACATCGCGTCGGAACTCCTTGGCGGCATTTCCGGACGCGGGCTTGGGGAACGGAAGGCCCTGATCTGGCGCGACGGCCATCTGACCTACCGGGAGCTGGCGTCCCGGGTCGACCGGCTGGCCCGGGGCCTGCGGGCGCGCGGCATCGGGCGGGGCGCGACGGTCCTCGTGGCGCTGCCCAACTGCCACGAGTTCGCCGAGACCGTGCTCGCGCTGTTCGCGCTCGGGGCGGTGCCGGCGCTGGCCAACTCCCGGCTCGGCGGGGAGGAGATCGACTACGTGGCCGGACATTCCGGCGCCGTCGCGGCGGTGGTCGCGGCCGACCGCGCGGCCTCGCTCGGGAACGCCTTTCCGAACGGCGTGATCGCGGTCCGGGGCCGCGCCGAGGGCGCCGCGGAATTCGCGGCGCTGATCGACGGGGCGCCGGGAGAGTCCTGCGGGTTCGCCGACACCGCGGCGGACGAACCGGCGTTCATCGTCTACACCTCGGGCACCACCGGCCGTCCGAAAGGCATCGTCCACGCCCATCGCTGGATCGTCGCGCTCGGCGATTCGAACCGCTACCGCGTTCCCGTCGAGGACGGCGACCGCGTGCTGGCCACCGGCGAATGGAGCTTCATCAGCGCGCTCGGGCACAATGTCCTGTTCCCGCTCCGAAACGGCGTCGCGGGAGTGGTTCTCGAGGAACACCCGACGCCGGAAGCCGTGCTCGAGGCGGTCGAGCGCCACCGCGTCACGCTGCTGTACTCGGTCGCGACGGTCTACCGCCGCATCCTCGCGCTCGGCGAGGTCGCCCGCGATCTCGGATCGCTGCGCGGGTGCAACTCGACCGGCGAGGCTCTCGAGGCCGCGACCTGGAGGGAGTTCCGCGACCGCGTCGGGTGCGACATCTGGGAGCACTACGGGCTTTCGGAAATGCAGATGGTCATGGGGCAGGGGCCCCGCCTGCCCGTGCGGCCGGGCTCCGTCGGCGTCCCCATGCCCGGCACCGAGGTCGCCGTCCTGGACGACGACGGCAACCGCCTCGGGGACGGCGAGACCGGCCATCTCGTGATCGCGTCCGGCAATCCGGGGTTCTTTCTCGGCTACCACCGCGATCCGGAGAAGACCTGCGAGGTCATGCGCGACGGCTGGTACCGGACCGGCGATCTCGGCTGGCGCGACGACGACGGATACCACTGGATCGCGGGGCGGAGCGACGACTGCTTCAAGAGCAGGGGCATCCTGATCTCCCCCTACGAGGTCGAGAACGCGCTGCGGCAGTATCCGGGCGTCGCCGAGGCCTGCGTCCTCGCGCTCCCCGACGGCGAGATCGGCAACCGCATCCGCGCCGTGTGCGTGCTCTCCGGCGGACGCGCCGCGACCCGGGAGCTGGCCGAGGACATCAGGCGGCACGTGCGGGGCCGGATCGCGCCCTACAAGACGCCCCATGTCGTCGAGTTCGCGGACGCGCTTCCGAAAAGCCCGGTCGGCAAGGTTCTCCGGCGGGAGCTGGCGTCCTGAGCGCGCCGCCGCGCGCCGGCCCGCTGTTCCTGGCGGCGCTGGTTCTCGTCACCCTGATCGGGCCGCTCGCGGTCCACGCGTACATCCCGATCATGCCGACCGTCCAGGAGACGTTCTCGGTGTCGGCGGAAATGGCCACGCTGACCTTCAGCATGGTTCTGTTCGTCATGGCCTTCGGCACCCTCGTCTACGGCGGCGCGTCGGACCGCTTCGGCCGTCGCCCCGTCCTGCTGGCAGGGCTGTGGCTGTTCGTCGGCGGCTCCTGCGTGTGCGCGGCCGCCTGGAACTTCGAGAGCCTGCTTTTCGGGAGATTCCTGCAGGCTCTCGCCGCCGGATGCGGCGTCGTGCTGGCGCGCGCGATCGCCCGCGACGTCTACGGACCGGAAAAGCTCGCGCAGGTGATCGCCTACCTGACCGCCGCCTACGTGCTCGGCCCGACCCTCGCGCCGCCGGCGGGCGGTTTCGTCGCGGACGCGTTCGGATGGCGGGGCCTGTTCGTGGCCGCCGCCGCCGCGTCGCTGCTGGTGGCCGTCGCCGGAACCGCCGCGATCCCGGAGACCCGCCGCCCCGCAGGGGTGGTCCGGCGCCTGCCGGCGCAGTTCTCGAACTTTTTCCGGCTGTTGCGGAACCCCGTGTTCGCCGGCTACGGAATGGCTCCCGCTCTCACGTCCGCTTCGTTTTTCGCCCTCGCGGCCTATTCATCGTTCCTCATGTCCGATCACTACCGGAGGTCGGCCGGCGAGTACGGTCTCTACTTCATGCTGCTCACGCTCGGGTTCATGGCCGGGAACTTCGTTTCCGGCCGGCTGGGGAACCGCGTGCGGAGCCAGCCGCTGGTGCTGTTCGGCTGCGGCTGCAGCATCCTCGCGGCCCTGGCCATCGCCGGCTCCGTCACGCTGTTCCCGGACGCGCCCCTGGCGCTGTTCCTGCCGGGCTTCGTTCTCGGCGTCGCGCAGGGCGTTCTGCTGCCCCACGCCCAGGCGCTGGCGATCAACGTCGAGCCGGAACTCACCGGCACCGCCTCCGGGCTGGTGATGTTCCTCCACTTCCTGCTGGCGGCGCTTGCCTCTTTCGGGATCTCTCTCGTCTACGACCGGACCTTCCTTCCCCTGTTCTGCGCTCTTCTCGCGCTCACCGTTCTCGCGCTGTGCTCTGCGCTGTTCGCGCGCATGAAGAGCTGAGACCTCGCCCGGAACCTCCGTTCAGGTGCGGTCGAAAGAGGAGGAATGCCGGCCGAGTTCCGCGAGCGCCCTCTCCAGGGGACCGCGGGCCAGCACGTCTTCCCGGGCGACCTCGGGCAGTTCCGGGTAGAGGGCGCGGAAGAGTTCCAGCTGCCGCCGCCAGTGGCCGTCGGACAGTTCCCCGTTGACGGCGAACGCCCCCGCGTCGCGCTCCCATCTCCAGATCGCGCGCAGGCGGTCTTCCGGAACCTCCATCGCCAGATGGTCCCCGCAGACCTTCAGGAAGACCCCGTGGTCGTCGTGCAGGGCGCGGGACGCCCGAAGAAGGCCCCGGACCAGGCGCAGGACGATGTCCGGGCGGTCCCGGACGAACTCCTCCCGGGCGCCGAGGACGCCGTGCGGCTGCACCGGAACCAGCTTGCCGAGCTGCGCGGAATCCAGAAGGCAGCGAAGCCGGCCGCTGGAGGAGAGAACCGCAGCCTCCTCGACCCTGAGCAGGGACGCGTCGACCTTGCCGGCGAGCAGCATCTCGATGCGCTCCGGCGGCGGTCCGGCGACCTCCCACGAGATCCTGCCCTCGTCGATGCCGAGCGCCCTCGTGACGAGCCGCGCCATGTGGTGGCTGAGCGCGTTCACGCCGTCGATCGCCCAGGACGCGCCGTCCAGCCGGGAAGGCGTCTCGATCCCGCGGCCCGTCACCAGGTTCTGCGCGAGGCCCCTCGCCATCGAGACGAAGGCCCGCACGGCGTTGCCCTCGGCCCGCGACCTCACCAGCGGGCCGAGCCCGCCGTAGGAGACGTCCACCTCGCCGTCGCGGACGGCGTTGATCGCCGCGACGCCGCCGTGCACCGGCGTCCAGACGACCTCGAGCCCCTCGTCGGACCAGCATCCGAGCGTCGTCGCCGCGGCGCAGGCCAGATCGTCGATCCCGAAGGTTCTTCCGGATCCGGCGGCGAGCCGCACCCTCGTCTTTTCGTCGGTCATCTTCCTCTCCTTGTTCGATGCGGCCGCGGCGGCCGTCACGGGGCCGCGTCGGCGTTCCGACGGCGCACGAAGTGCAGGCTCGTGAGAGTCATGACGACCTCGCCGTCTTGGTTGTAGGTGTCGTAGCGCAGGCGGACGGCATCGCGCCCCCGCCCGCCGCGCGCCGGCGACACCTCGAGAACGTTGGCCAGCACGCGAAGCGTGTCGCCGGGACGGACCGGCAGCTTCCAGCGCAGACTGTCGACGCCCGGAGAGCCCATGCCGCTCAGGCCGAGCGCGCCGGTTCGCGCGAAGAGCCCGAACGTCACCGCCGCGGTCAGGTAGCCCGGCGCGACCAGCCCGCCGAAGACCGTCGCGCCCGCGGCATCCGGGTCGGCGTGGTAGGGCAGGGGCGCGTAGTTCCTGCCGAACGCCACGATCTCCGCCTCGTCGAGCGTGCGGCTTCCGGTCTCGTAGACCTGGCCTTCCTCGAAGTCCTCGAAAAACAGCGGCCCCGGCACCTTCATTCCGTCCTCCCGCGCCGCGGCGCGTCCCGGCCGGCCGGGGAGACCGCGGCGAGCTCGGCTAGGCGCTCCACGAGACGGCGCGCGCCGCGGAGGCGGTCGCCCGGCCTCGACCAGCTCTCCCTGCAGACCAGCGTGTTGTCCGGCCGGAGCCGGTAGCGGCCCTCGCCTTCCGTGACAAGCCGCACCACCGCCTCCGGATCGGGCGGGCTGCCGGCGTGGAAGGCGATGACCGCGCCCTTCGGGCCGGCGTCGAGCTTCTCGATCCCGCACAGCCTGCACTCCCGCTTCACCGCCACGACCTCCAGCAGGTTCTCGAACGGCTCCGGCAGCGGGCCGAACCTGTCGATCATCTCCGCGGCGAAGCCGTCGATGTCGCGGACGTCCGCGATGCCGGCGAGCCTTCTGTAGAGGGCGAGCCGGACTCCGAGATCGGCCACGTAGCCGTCGGGTATCAGGACCGGGAGGCCGAGGCTGATGGCCGGGCTCCAGTCCTCGTCCGACGGTCCGGCTTCGCCCCGCGCCTCCGCCATCGCCTCTTCCAGAAGGTGCTGGTAGAGCTCGACGCCGACCTCCCTGATGTGCCCGGACTGCTCGTCGCCGAGCAGGTTGCCGGCGCCGCGGATGTCGAGGTCGTGGGAGGCGAGCGTGAACCCGGCGCCCAGCGTGTCGAGCGCCTGCAGGGCCTCGAGGCGCCTGCGCGCCGATTCCGTCAGTTTCCGGTCGTGCGGCAGAAGCATGTAGCAGTAGGCGCGCAGCCTGGAACGCCCGATGCGGCCGCGCAGCTGGTAGAGCTGGGCCAGCCCGTACCGGTCCGCGCGGTGGACGATCATCGTGTTGGCCGTCGGGATGTCCAGTCCGGATTCGACGATCTGGGTCGACAGCAGCAGGTTCGCCGACTGCTCGTAGAACGAGGACACCACCTCGTCGAGCCTGTCCGCGGACATGCGCCCGTGCGCGACCGCGATCTTCACCTCCGGCACCAGGTTCCGCAGATCCTCGGCGACGCCGTCGAGATCCGCGATCCGGGGGCAGACGTAGAAGGTCTGCCCGCCCCGGAAATGCTCGCGCAGGACGGCCTCGCGGATCATGACCGGATCGTGGGGCGCCACGAAGGTGCGTATCGCCAGCCGGTCGACCGGGGGCGTGCCGATCAGGCTCAGATCCCGGACCCCGGTCAGCGCCATCTGCAGCGTTCTCGGAATCGGCGTGGCCGAGAGCGTGAGCACGTGGACGCCGGTCTTGAGCCTCTTCAGGGCCTCCTTCTGCCCGACGCCGAAGCGCTGTTCCTCGTCGACGACCACCAGCCCGAGATTGGCGAAACGGACCGTGCGCGAGAGAAGGGCGTGGGTTCCGATGACGATGTCCACGGCCCCGTCGGCCATGCCCGCCCGGATCTTCCGGGCCGCGGCGGCCGGAACCAGGCGGGAGAGCTGCGCGACCTCGAACCCGGTGCCCGCGAAACGGTCGCGGAAGGTCGCGAAATGCTGCCGGCACAGAAGCGTCGTCGGAACGACGACGGCGACCTGGGCCCCCGACGCCGCGGTCGCGAACGCCGCTCTCAGCGCCACCTCGGTCTTGCCGAAGCCCACGTCGCCGCAGACCAGCCGGTCCATGGGACGCCCCGATTCGAGATCCCCGAGCGTCTCGTCGATGGCGGCCGCCTGGTCCTCGGTCTCCTCGTAGGCGAACGCGGCCGCGAACCGGCGCCCGCGCTCGGGGTCGAGACGCACGGGCGGCCCGGCCCTCAGCCCCCGCTCGGCGGCGACCCGGATCAGCTGGTCCGCCATCGCCCGAAGCCGGTTCCTCATCCGCGCCTTTCGCGCCTGCCAGACATGGCTTCCGAGGCGGTCGAGGGGCGCCTCCGTCGTGCCGTAGCGCGACAGCATCTCGATGTTCTCGACCGGCAGGAACAGCCTGTTCTCGTCGGCGTAGGCGATGCGCAGGCAGTCGTGCGGCGCCCCCGCCACGTCGAGCGCCTCGAGCCCCTCGTAGCGCCCGATGCCGTGATCGAGATGGACCACCAGGTCGCCCTCGGAGATCTCCGAGAGATCCGCGATGAAGTCGTCGGCCCGCCGGCGCCTGCGGTCGGCGCGGACGATCCGCTCGCCCAGGACGTCCTGCTCGGTCACCAGCGAGACGTCGCCGCCCCGGAAGCCGTGCTCGACCGGCAGCACCGCGAGCCCGACCGTCCCGTCCGCCGGGCCGTCGTTCCAGCTTCCGACGTCGACCATTTCGGTCAGGCCGGCGGCGCGCAAAAGCTGGCCCATGCGCTTCCGCGATCCTTCGGAGAACCCCGCCACGACGAACCGCCGGCCCCGGCCGGTCTCCTGCCGCGCGTAGGCGGCAAGCCGTTCCCACGGGTTCCGGACGCCGGGTTCGCCGCCCGGGGTCGGTCCCGCGTCGGCGGCGACGAAATCCGGCGCCCGCAACCCGCCCTGGGCGAGGACGGCCGCGAAGCGGGAGGTCGCGCCGTCGCCGGGCGCGGCGAAGGGGAAGAACTGCCCGACCGCCCTCGACCCGAGCGCCCGCTCGAACTCGGCGGCGTCGAGATGGAGCATCTCGGGCGGAAGGGGCCTGTAGGGAGGCGCGTCGGCCATCGCCGCCGGCCGCGATTCGAGAAAGGTCATGCGCGCGTCGTGGTAGTCGCGGATGATCTCGATTCTCGCGTCGCGCGCCTGCTCGCACTCGTGGTCGAGCGTCACCGGCGCGTCCGGAAGATAGTCGAACAGCGTCTCGAGACGCTCGACGAACAGCGGCAGCCAGTGCTCCATGCCGATCTGCCGGCGGCCTTCGGTCACCGCGACGTACAGCGGATCCTCGGTCACCGCGCCGAAGCGGTTCCTGTAGCCCGCGCGGAAACGGGCGACGGAATCCTCGTCCAGCGGAACCTCGCTCGCCGGCAGGAGGGTGACGGCGTCCCGCACGGCGCCGGTGGCGCGCTGCGACGCCGGATCGAAGACGCGGACGGTCTCGAGCTCGTCGCCGAGGAAATCCAGCCGGAACGGCCGCTCCTCGCCCGGGGGGAACAGGTCGACGATGCCGCCGCGCAGGGCGAACTCGCCGGGCTCGCGCACGCTTCCGGCCCGCTCGAAGCCGTTGCGGGCGAAGAACGCCCGGAGCCTGTCCGGCGCGACCGCGCGGCCGGCCTCGAGATGCAGCACCGCCTCCCCGATCTGCGCGCGGGCCGGCACGCGCTGCAGGATCGCGTTGACCGTCGTCACCACCACGGTCGGGGTGCGCGGCCGGCGGGGGAGGCGGGCGATGGCTGCCAGCACGGAGATCCGCTGCGCCGCCACCTCGCGGTTGGGCGAGACCCGGTCGTAGGGCAGGCAGTCCCATGCCGGAAACGACAGGATCCTGATGCCGGGCGCGAAGAAGCGGAGCGCCGCCGCCATCTCGTTCGCGCGTCCGGCGTCGCGGGCCACGTGGATACGGCAGGGGCCGTCCCCGCCGGCGGCGGACAGTTCCCGGGCAAGCGCAACCGCGTCGTAGCCCTCCGGCGCCCCGGCAAGCAGGAAACGGCCCTGTTCCGGAAACGGTTTCCGGTTTTCAGTCAAGATGTTCCATACCGTTTCTGAAGCTCCTGATCATGCGAAGCACGTCGGTGTCGAAGCGGGCGGGCGGCGGCCGGATCCCGGCCACCCAGCCCAGCACGTCCTGGTCGTTCTGGTCCAGCAGGCTCTCGAGCCTGGAGAGCTGCCCGCCGTCCAGCCGGTCGAGCCAGGCGTCGGCGAAGCCTCCGATGACGAGATCGCTTTCCCGGGTGCCCCGCCGCAGGCTGCGGAACCGCAGCTTTCGCCGCAATCTCTCCTGCGGATCCGCCATGCCGGGTTTCCGTTCGGTCGCGGCGACGGGGGAGGGGGACGGCCGCCGGGTGGAACGGGGCCCGCGCGCGCCCGGACCGCGAGGGCGGGCGGCGTTCAGGAGGGGTCGGTCCCGGCGACGGGAATCGTCTGGCGATCGCCCGACGCGGCGGCCACCCTCCTCGCTTCCCGGAGCCCGGCGGGGCGGCGGTCGGGCGGCGTCACGATGCCCCCGGAGATCACCATCTTGATCCCGTCCTCCACCGTCATGTCCAGCACGACCAGCTCCCTCCGCGGTATGAACAGCAGGTATCCGGAGGTCGGGTTCGGGGTCGTGGGCAGGAAGACGTTGACGACGTCGTCCTCGGTCAGGTTCTGCACCTCGCCTTCCGTCTGGCCGGTGATGAACCCGAGGGCCCAGCTCCCGCGGCGGGGATACTCGAACAGCACCACCTGGCGGAAGGCGTTCGACTGCTGCTGGAGAATGGTTTCGGTGATCTGCTTGACGGCTCCGTAGATGCTGCGGACGACGGGCATCTGGGAAAGCACGGATTCGCTGGCCCGCGTCCAGAACCGGCCCAGCATGCCGGCGGTCGCCCAGCCGACGAAGGTCAGGAAGACGATGACGATCACCAGGCCCAGCCCGGGAATGGCGAAGGGCAGGTAGGTCTCGGGGTTGTAGGCGTCCGGCAGAAGCGGCGTGATCCGGGAATCGACCCACCGGATCAGGAGCCAGGAGATGTAGAACGTGATGACGATCGGCGCGGTGATGAGGATGCCGGCGAAAAAGTACCTGCGGAGGCGGACGCCGACCCGCCCCCGCTTGCCGCCGTGTTCCGCGTCTTCCGGCATGGCGTCCCCCTTCACGCGGCCTCTCCGCCGGCCCCGGACGGGGCGGCCTCGTCGCGGTTCGCCAGCTCGAGCACCTTGGCGATCACCTCCGGCGCCTGCGCTCCGGAGACCGCGTATCTGCGGTTGATGACGAAGCTCGGCACCCCGTTGATCCCGAGCCGGCGGGCCAGCCCGTCCTCGGCGAGGATCCTGTCGCGCTCCCGGCCGCTTTCGAGGAACTCGAGAGCGGCGTCGCGGTCGATGCCGGCGCGAGCGGCGACGCGGGCCAGTTCCGCGATGTCGCCGATGTCGGCGCCGCGGACGAAATGGGCCTCGAAAAGCGCCTCGACGACCGGCGGCTGCAGGCCGAAAGCGGCGGCGAACCACACCAGCCTGTGCGAATCGACGGTGTTCGGCACGCGTGCGATCCTGCCGAAGTCGATTTCGAGGCCCTCGCTCCTCGCGACCTTGCGGATGTCTTCGTGGACGGCCCGGGCCCGTTCGATGCCGCCAAATTTCCGGATCGCGT
The DNA here is from genome assembly GCA_965214975.1 of Alphaproteobacteria bacterium. Taxonomy (GTDB): domain Bacteria; phylum Pseudomonadota; class Alphaproteobacteria; order MPNO01; family UBA830; genus JAJEBT01. Next base: position 1,196,920 of record OZ244055.1, on the reverse strand, counting down.
AGCGGTCGCGTTCCATGCCTCCGGGCGGCATCCCCGGGTTGAGCAGGAAGGCGCGCCACCCGACGCGGAGGCCGCGCTGGGGCGAAAGACGGAGCGCCTCGCTGAAACGCCGCTTCCCCACGTAGCACCACGGGCAGATCGTGTCGATGATGATGTCGACCTTCATGACCGTCGGACCGTTTCCCCGGCGCCGCCGCCGGCGTCTTCCTCAGACCGTAAGATAGTGCAGGCCGAACAGCGATTCGGAATCGGTCCAGCATGTCCGCGCCTCGAAACCGGCGCTTGCGCAGAGTTCTCCGAACTGGCCGACGGTGAACTTGTAGGAACTCTCGGTGTGGATGTGCTCTCCGGCTCCGAAGAAGAACGTGCGCCGGCCCACCGAAGCCCTCTGGTCGCGCTTGCTGATCAGGCGCATCTCGATCTTCCCGTCCTTCTCCAGATAGGGGGCGTGGTGGTCGAAGCCGTCGATGTCGAAGTCGCCGTCGAGCTCGGCGTTGATGCGGTCGAGGAGATTGAGGTTGAACTGGGCGGTGATCCCGTCGATGTCGTTGTAGGCGGCGTGCAGGATGTCGGGGTTCTTCTTGAGGTCCGTGCCGATCAGGAGGCCGCCGCCGGGGCCCAGCATGCCGGCGATGCGCCGAAGGAGGGCGACCGCCTCGTCGGGAGGGAAGTTCCCGATCGTGGAGCCGGGGAAAAAGGCGATGCGCTGGGCCTGGGGGCGGTGCTCCGGATCCGGGATCGCGAAGCTCCGGGTGAAGTCCGCGCAGACCGCGAGCACGTCGAGGTCGGGATAGTCCCGGGCCAGGGCCCCGGCGCTCTCGACGAGGAACTCTCTCGAGATGTCGACGGCCGTGTACTGGGCGAGGTCGGGCAGGGCGTCGAGCAGCGTCCGGATCTTGATGCTGGCGCCGCTTCCGAGCTCGATCAGGTGGGCGTTCGGACCGATCAGCCCCGAGATGTCGCCGGCGTTGTCGCGGAGCAGCCGGATCTCGGTGCGGGTCGGATAGTAGGCCTCGAGATCGCAGATCCGGTCGAAGAGCCGCGACCCCCTCTCGTCGTAGAAGAACTTGCACGGCAGCCGCTTGGGGCTGGCGGACAGGCCGGCGACGACCGCCGCCTCGAAATCCTCCTCGACATGCTCGAAGTCGATCAGCGGGACGCGCGCCTCGCCGCCTCCGTTCAGGACGTTCATTCGATCACGCTTCCGGTTCCGGGGGACTGCGGACCCGCAACCTAGGGGGAGAGGCGAGACAGGGCAACCGGAAACCGGCCGCAGGCGGTTCAGCCGCCATACCTGCCCCGCGCGGTGACGAAGGTCAGGCATGCGGCCGCGACGAACAGCCCGGAAATCCAGAACACCCAGCTTCCGCCGAAGGCGTCCATCGCGAAACCCAGGGCGAGCGGGATGAGCGCGCCCCCCAGGTTGGAGCCGGTCGAGGCGAAGCCCATCACCTTGCCCATGGACCCCCGCGGGGTCACCGCGCGCAGCAGCAGATCCCGCGACGGGATCAGCAGGCCGATCAGGAAGCCGGCAAGCGCCAGAAGCGGAGCCAGCGCCAGCCCGCCGACGTCGGTCCACCCCAGGAGCCAGATGATCGCGCAGGCTGGCACGAGCGTTGCGAGCGCCGTGGCGACGCGCGGGCCGAACCGGTCGGCGACGAAACCGCCCGAGAGGATTCCAAGGACGGATCCGGCCGTGAAGGCGGTGAGCGCGGTCGCGGCGACGATCTCCGGGGTTCCGTGGAGATCCCCCAGCGCCGCGACCAGGAAGGTCCGGATGCCGCCGCTCCCCATCTGGTGGAGCACGAAATACAGGAAGCACATCATGACCGGGACCGAGAGCAGGAGTCCCAGGCCGCCCGCCGTCGACGCCGGTGGTTCCGGCTCCCCGCCCGCGCCGGCCGGAGGCTCCCCGTCGCCGCCGCGCAGCAGGCCGCCCTGGACGAGCAGCAGCAGCGCGGCCAGAAGACCGACGCTTCCGATGAGCAGGAACGACGCCCGCCAGTGCCAGAGTTCCGCGACGCCGGTCATGAACACGGGAGCCACCACGAAGCCGACGTAGCCGGTGGCCGAGTGGATGGAAAAGGCGCGGCCCATGCGGTCGCGGCTGACCCTGGAGGACAGGATGGCGTAGTCGGCGGGATGGAAGACGGTGTGGCCGATTCCGGCGAGCGCGGCAAGAACCAGCAGATGCCAGTAGGATGTGGCGACCCCGATCAGGCCGATCGCCGCCGCCTCCAGGGCGAGACCCCCGACCAGGACGAAGCGCGCCCCGACGCGGTCGACGACGAAACCCACCGGCGTCTGCACGACGAAGGTGGCCGTGGCGAAAACCGTGGTCACCAGGGCGATCTGCGTCCACGCCCGGTCGCCCGCCAGCTCGAAGGCCTGGATGAGAGCGAGGTACATCGGGGGGATCGCCAGCCAGTAGGCATGGCTCATGAGGTGCGGAAAGCACACCAGACCGATGATCTTCGCGTCCTTGCCGAGGGTGCCTGGTACCGGAGTCACGCCCATCTTCCCGTGCGGGCGGCGATCATAGTCCGGACCCGGAGCCGCGGAAACCTCCGCGCCGCTTGCATGGCGCCGGCCGCGGCGGCAGGATCGCCCGCGGCCGCGCGGGCCGCGGCGCGGAGAGGAACGGGGCGATGGCCGCCAACAGCTACGGACGGGAAGCCGCGCAGGGCGTGGTCGCGCTGCGCGAGACCTGGCACACGAAGGACCATCCGTTCTACCTGGACTTCTTCCACGGCAGGATCGGCCTCGGACCCATGGCGAGGCTCATGGCCCAGCACTACCAGCATGTCAGGCGCGTGCTGCCCGGCCTCGGACTCCTGTACTACAGGTCGCCGCCCGAGGCCCGCGGGTTCGTGCTCGAGAATCTCGCCGAGGAGGAGGGCCTGCTGGCCGGCCCCGGCGAAGACCGCGAGCCGCACGACCACATGGAACTGATCTTCCGGTTCTGCAGGACCGCCGGGATGGCGGAACGGGAGGTCAGGGACACCGAGCAGCTTCCGGCGTGGCGCGCGCGATCCTACTTCTACCTCGACGTCGTCGCGAACATGCCGGTCGGGGTCGTGCTGGCCATGCAGAGCACGCAGGAGGGGCAGCAGCCCGCGATCAACGGCGAGCGGACCCTGCCGGCCTTCGAGAGGCATCACGGCTACGCCCCCGACTCCCCCGAGATCGCGTTCTTCGCCGAGCATCACGTCGCCGACGCCGACCACTCGAGCCGCCAGCTGCAACTCGTCGAGCGGCTGGTCACCACCGCCGAGCTGCGGGATCTGGCGCTCGAGGTCGCCGAAACGCAGGTCAGGACCCGGTGGGCGTGCATGAATGACATCTACCGGACCGCCGTGCTCGGCGAGACCGACCCCCTTCCCGCCGGCGTCCCGGGCTGACGGCGCCGGTCGCGACGGCTCAGCGCCGGAGATAGACCAGCGCCTCCGGCATCGCGCCACCCGTCGGGAAGCCGCCCTCGGCCAGTTCGCGGGCCTCCAGATCGATCCGGACGACGCGGCCCTCGGCAAGGGCGACCAGGGCATGGCGGCCGTCCGGCTCGACGAGCGCGTGGAACGGCTCCGACGAAACCTCGACGGCCCCGGCCGGGGCCAGATCCGCGCCCTCGAGGAGCTCGACGTAGCCGCGCCCGCGGGTCTCGTCGTAGGTCGTGACGATGACCAGGCGGCCGTCCGCGCCGTTGAACGGCCATCCCGGAACCCCCTTGAGAGGCGCCGTCCGCGCGAGCCTGCGGGCGTCGAGGTCGATCGCGTGGAGCAGGGGGCGGTGGAAATCGCCGACGTAAAGGGTTCCGCCGTCCGGGGAAACGCGGATCGCCTGGGCCCCGACCGGCAGCTCGACGCGTCCCGCGACGCGACACGACGCCGCGTCCACCTCCACGAGAGCCGGATACTCCTTCGCGGAGAACCACACGGTCCCGCCGTCGGGCGACGCGGCGAGAAAATGTCCCGGAACCTCGAGCCAGACCGTGCGCTCGATCTCGCACGTCTCGGGGTCGAGGACCAGCACGCACCGGTTGTGGTCGACCGTGACCCAGATGCGCCCCCGGAGGTCGGTCATCATCGCGTGCGGTCCGCGGTAGAGCCCGAGATCCACGTGCCTCTCGAAGCGCATGTCTTCGAGATCGACGACGGCGAGACGGTTGTCCGGCGTGTTGGGGCCGTAGTCGCTGTCGCCGTAGAGAGAGACGAAGGCCCGGCGACCGTCCGCCGTGACGGCGATCTCGTGGGGCTTGGCGACATCCTTCTCGCCCACGGGCACCGTCGCGAGAATCCTTCCCGTGGCGGCGTCGAAGGCCGTGAGGCTGACGTTCTCCTTGACCGTGGCCAGGATGACGGCGGGCGTTTCGTTCATGAAGTCGCCTCCTTTCGGCGTCCCGGGCCGGGGAGACGGCAAGCCGCGGCGCGTCCCGTTTCCGGATGGGTCATCCGGGCGGCCCCGCCTTCCGGCACGCGGGCTCCGTCGATGCCGCTCACGACCCGATCCCGGCGTCGGGATCCCCGGCCGCCAGGGCGTTCATGCAGGCGAGGCAGATCTCGCGGGACCGGTAGGTGCCATGCACGGCCGTTTCCTCGCGCTCGACCTTCGGGAAGGTCGAGTAGACGTGACGGACGTCGTCGCGGTCGGTGATGCCGTAGAGATGGAAGAAGACCGCGTCGAGTCTGGCGCGCAGGCGGAGGCGCCGCAGTCCGTCCCACGCAAAAGGGGGTTTCGCCTTTCCGCTCCCGTCCACGTGGCCCATGTCGCGGGCGAAGGGGGCCATGTCGCGGGAGGTGTAGACGAGTTCCAGGACGGCTTCCCGCACGATGTCCGCGGCGGTCCTCGAACCGAAACGGACCTGTCCGTACGTCTGGGGCCGGATCACCGGAAGCTGTTCCAGAATGAACAGGTTCAGCGTCTGCCCGTGCAGTTTCTGCCGCACGACGTAGTCGAACGGCAACGCGTTGAGATTGGCGCACAGCAGCCACTCGTCCCTCTCGTCCCCTGACGGCGCCAGAAGGGGGATCTTGTTGCCGAAAGCCACCGTCGGCAGCAGGGCCGCGATCATGGTGCGGATGTTGGTTGGAGAGGAGATTTCCTTGAACCCGAGCACCCAGCCCTCCGGCTTCCGCCAGCCGCATTCCCTCTCGGACACCCAGTACCGGGGCTCGGGAACCCAGTCCCGGTTCCGGTGCCGCTCCTCGCCGGCGGCGGACGGCTGCGCGGGACGGTGCCGGTTGTCGGGGTTGATGACGACGCTTGCCGCGCGATGGTCGTAGGCCTGCACCATTTTCCCTTCGTACAGGGGAAGCCAGCGTCCCGAGGCGCTTCCGAAAACGTTGCCGGAGACCGGATACGCCCCCTCCCGCTCCTCGAGTTCCCTGCGCGACCGGAACAGGCCGGAACTGTTTGTCATGTCGAACATTCTCAGATACCTGACCGGCCACGCCCTGACCTCCGAACCGGACGAGCGGTCGACGAGAACGGGCGTCCGGGAATAGATGGCCACCGTCAAGTCCGCATCGCGCCGGGATCTGAACACCGGCGTCGTGCCGGTGTTCGGATTGACGAGGGCGAAATCGCCGGCGTCAAGGGACAGGCGCACGCCGGGATTCGCGAGTTCGGAGACCTTCTGCAGGAAGAAGGCGCACCGCGCCGCCGTCGTTGTCGAAACCGGGCCGGCGACGAAAACGCAGAACTTGAAGCTGCTGTGGACATCCTTGAAAAACGGTTTCAGGCCGTAGCGGTTCCTCCTGTTTTCAAAGTCGTAGAGCGCTCTCAGGCGCCTTTCCGTGGACACCCGCCTGAAGAACGCAGCCGCGGTCTTGTCCGAGGCGATGCCGGAGGGCACGAGGAGACCGATCAGACCGGTCTTCCGAACCAGCGCCGTCGCGCGCTCAACGAACAGCGAATACAGGTTGACGTCGCCCCCGGAGAGCAGGGGATAGTCTCCGCTCCCGCGCACGACCCGGATCGCCGTTCGGATCCTCCCGTCGGCCTTGGCGAAATCCCGCGCGAGCGGGTCGCCGGCTTTCTCGAGCGCCGCAACCATCCGCTTGCGGTCGGCGGCGCGCTGCTGCATCGCGATTTCGGGGCGGCGGCGGGCGAACCACTCCACCTGGGCTAGTTTCATCCGGTCCCAGGGAGGGTTTCCGATCACGGCGTCGAAGCCGCCGGACGGTTCCTCGCTTTCCCAGTCCGACCAGATGCCCGGGAAAGTCACCTGCCAGTTGAGAAAGTTCTCTTCCCGGATCACCTCGCGCGCCTGTTCGAGAAGCTCGGCGAACAGCCTTCCTTCCTCGTTCGCCGCGTCGGGATCGCTTTGGCCCGTCGCGATCTCCATCAGATCGCCGAACTGCCCGTCGAAGAAGCCGTTCACGGAGGCCTTCCGCGCCTTGTCCCCGATGTCGATCCAGTCCAGGGCGTGGATCAGCTTGAGCAGCGCGTCGAGCGGTGCGGTCATCTCCTCGACCTCGGCGAACACGTCCGCGGAGCGGTGCGCTTCGGCAATCTCCGCGTCCGTCAGCCCCTCGATGATCTGCATCCTGGAGGCCGCCCGCACGGCATGCCTGATCGGCTCGTGCAGCAGGAGGGGCGTGCCGTGGCGGGTCGCCTTTTCGACGCCCTGTCTGACCCACGAGCCGAACAGGCTGTTGCCGCAGCGCAGATGGTGGTCGAGGAAGGACAGCGGGGCGCCCACCGTGAAGGTGTGGAGCCAGAGCGAGACCTTCGCGAGCTCGACCGCCATCGGGTTCCTGTCCACGCCGTAGATGCAGCGTTTCAGCACCATCCGGCGGATGATGTGCCGATCGTCGAGCTGTCCGATGTCGATCGACCAGTCGCGTTCTTTCGCGTTCTTCAGGATCCTGTTGCGGATGGCCTCGATGCGCTGGCCAAGAGGGGAGATGTAGTAGCCCCAGTCTTCCGGCACCTCCTGCTCGGCATCCGCCATTGCGGCGATCACCTGATCGGCCAGGAAGTCCACCAGACTGACCAGGAAGTGACCGGAGCCCATGGCGGGATCGCAGATCTTGAGGTCGAGAAGCGCGTTCGCCGGATCGACGCCTTGAAGCAGCCCGGGTTTCTCGTCGTCGGGCAGGTCGCTGCAGCCCAGTTTCCGAATTTCGTCGAGGAAGGCCCGCTTTCGTTCCCGGACCAGAGGTTCGACCGTTTCGGCCAGGATCAGCCGCACGAGTTCGTCGGGCGTGTAGTAGCTGCCCGAACTCCTGCGGGCATGGATGTTCGGCTGCACGGCGACTCCGTCGCCGCTTCGAACGACATCGTACTCGAGCAGGCGTTCGTAGATCGAGCCGAGCTGCTGCACCGACAGGTTGCGGTAGTTGATGTACTTGCGCCCCTCCGCCGTTCGCTCGAAGGACAGAACGTCGATCACCCGCGCCATGACCGAATCGGGAATGCGGACGCCCGTCAGGATCGCATGCCGTTCGTGGTCGAAAAGCCTGCCGTTGTAGGGAGGCAGTCCGATCGAGGGATCGCCTTCCCCGAGCGCCATGAACAGGTCGGACAACGCGTTCCAGTACCGTGCCGCGGTGTCCGAGAACGCGTCTCCCCGTTCCAAGCGCTCCCCGACCTCGATACGCACCTTGTCGCGCACGCCGTATTCGCCGTAGCGGCGATCCTCGACAGGCAGCAGAGCGCGATCCTCGGCATAGAGCACGAACAGGAGGCGGTAGAGCAGCACCAGGGCGGCCTCGCGGACGTCCTGCAGGCCGGATGCGGGCGAGGCTGCGGCGATCGCGCGCACGAGATCGGGAAAGACCTCGTCGAAAACCATGTTGGACAGGTCTTCGGCGACACGCTCCTCGTAGAACTTCCCCTCCTCGAAAGCTCTTTCGTGGAAATCGCGGCGGCCGGCTCCCGAAGGAACGAACGCCTCGCGCCGGAAGGCCAGCAGAAAGACCTTCAGCCAATGGCGGCGGCCGGACTCGTCGAGGCCGCCGGACGTTCCGTTCCGGTTCCGCGGACCGGCAAGCGCCGCGACGTCAAGTTCGAAAAACTGCTCGGAAACCGAACGCGCCCCCGAGAAATAGAGGCGCCACCTGGTGCCGTTGGTCAGGATGCCGTACCGAAGCCTTCCGTTCGTGAGGTCGTCGATGCGCCGGAGATAGCGCAGCATCTGCGCCGACGGAGCGGCGGTCTCCTCGCCGGGCCCGCCGGACCGGCGGTCGAGAGGGCGTTTCCATCGCTTGGACTCGACCACGGCCCGACCGAACTCGTAACGCTTCCATTCGTCCGGGAAACCGTTCGCCCTGGCTTTCGCGTCCGCGTTCTCGAACAGCAGGCCGTCGGGCACGTCCTCGCGTCCCCTCGGAGAGAGGTTCTGCTGGCGGAGGGACTCCGCCCAGCCCAGCGCCCTCAGGACCGGCCAGATCAGGTCGTCTTCCGTCTGCGCCTCGTTGGGCCTTCCCGTGCTCGGAAAACTCTCGAGGACGGACGCCAGCGTCTCGGCGAAACCGTCCAGCGCGGCATCGTCGACCGCCGCCCACTCGGGAACGCGCCTGATGGCATCCGTCAGGAAATCGGACGTGAACAGGCTTCCCCGGCTCACGAGTTCAACAGGCAAATCCACGCACCCCCGACCGAGACCCGGCAGGCGAGGCTCGACGCTGCCCGCGTCCCTGCGGACCGCATTCCGCGCCCGGCGGACGAAACCGCCCGTCACGCCACCCGCACCGGCCGCCCCGAACGACGCGGGTTCCAGTGTCGCACATCAGGCGCGCCGCCTCGCGACTCGGAAAGGCGTTCGGGCGCTCCCTGTGCCGCGCGCCGGGAAGCTCCGGAGGAACTGGCGGATGGGGTGGGATTCGAACCCACGAGACGCGCAGGACGCCTGCTGGTTTTCAAGACCAGTGCCTTCAACCGCTCGGCCACCCATCCCCGGCGACAAACCATCAATAGCAGGCCGCGGGCGATTGCGGAATTGCCACCCGTGGCGGGCAAGCGGGGAGGGGAAGGGCCGGACTTCAGGCGAGGGCCGGGCCGCAGCCGCTCCACCACGAGCCCGGGGGTTGGGGCCTGCCCGACTTTTCCGGCAAGACGCGGGCGTTGTGCATCGGCCGCGGCCATCGACGAGGATCCCAAGCCGTTCCGACGGCACAAGTCGTCCTGCGAAATTCCGGCACTCATCAAGCGTTTCCGCTCGAGACCTCTCGAACTCGCGCCGACGCTAGCACCCCGTTTCACGATACCTCTCGAGGCTTTCCGGAAGGGGCGGAGATACGAGGCCGGGTTCGGACGGTAGCGCGATCCGGCCCGCCTCGATACGCAGAACATCCCCGCACAAGTGAGTCCTCAGGGGATTGGCGTTTACGTCCATCTCGCATACAGAAACATCGCCGACCGCAGCCGCCACCGACAGAGCCGCAATCTGGCCCACGGCCGTTCCCATGAAATGGGGCCACAGCCACACGCCGTCCGGCAAGGCCCGCGAAAGATCGCATGCACCGGAAACACCCCCCCATTTCGCCACGTCCGGTTGAAGAAACCGGATCCCTGCGTTGGCCATTTCCAGGAAGTCGTCAACGCCGTAGATGTTTTCGCCCGCCGCGAGCGCGATGCCCGTTGTTCGTGCAAGGGTTTCCCAGGCCTCCAGGGGCTCGTTTGCCGGAATCGGCTCTTCAGCGAAAAGCGGATCGAAGACCTCGAGTCGATCGAGCATCGCTTTCGCCCGCTCAGGGGTCCAGCTCTGATTGCTGTCGACCATGAGGCCCGAGCCGGAGGGAAGATTCCGCGTGGCCCTTTCCACAAAGGCGCAGTCCTCGTCGTCTCCGAATCCGAGTTTCAGTTTGAAGTGACTCTGCCCAAGCCGTCCATGTCCGGCGAACTTCTCCTCCAGATCGTCGCGGTTGATCGAGCTGGCGTAGCACCGGACGTGGGTTCCGGTCCGCATGTGCTCGGCAAAGCTCCGTCCCGCGCTGCGCAACGCGAGATCCCAAAGCGCCGTGTCCAGGCCGGCAAGGACATGTTCGAACACTTTTTCTTGCCCGATGTGCAGAAAATAGACCGACAGCGCCTGGCGCAAGTGCAGGCCGGCTTCCCGGGGATCCGCAAACGTGAAACCGCGGAGTTCGGGGGCGACCACATCCTCGATCAGCTGCATCTTGTGCACATTGGCACGTGGTGGGAAATTGGCCCAGACCTCCCCCCAACCCGTGCAGCCTTGCGTGTCCGTAACCGCGATCAGCAAGGCCGGACGGGTGGGCATCGCGCCCAGGGCCATGGACGGACCGGCGCCGCTCGCGGCACGCAAGGGATGGAGCGCGACGGTGGCCAGCTTCACTGTCCCGCCGAACCCGATCTCGTCAACGGCGGATGCGGGATGCATCAGGGGATCACCGGGTCGTGTGCGAGACATGTCCGGAGGAGTGGAAATTCACCTCCGTCGGGCCGGCGGAACCAGGCCAGCGCCCCGGTTCCCGATCCCGCCAAGAGCCATGTCGTTGTCGGGAATGGCGCCGTGACCGATGCGGCGGATTGCACAGGGGTCGATTTGAACGCCTTCGACCAAGCCGTCACCCAGGACAGCGGTATCGGTCCGGGCGAGGATGGCTCCGGTTTCGATCTCATCCGGGATCCCGTGTCGGCCTGTGGCCCGTGCAAGACACGACGGGCCGTGCGTGTCGAGGGGCGAAACGGCTTTGGTTCAGGAAGCATGGTGCAGGCCATTCATCAGCTCCCTTTTCGCGTCATGACGTCCCGGGCCGCCGCGGCGATGGCGGTGGCGTCCAAGCCGTATTTCCTGAACAGGTAGCCGGTCGATCCGCCTTCGGCGAAACGGTCGGCAAGACCCACCCGCTTGAAGGGCAGGCCGATCCCGGCATCGGCCAGAACCTCGGCTACCGCCGAGCCAAGCCCGCCGATGATCGAATGGTTCTCGGCTGTGACGAGAGCGCCGGTCGCCTGGGCGCGGTCGCGGATCAGCTCCGCGTCCAGCGGTTTTATGGACGCCATGTCGACCACGCCCAAGTCGATGCCCTCGGCAGCCAGCGCCTCGGCCGCGGTCAGCGCCTGCGCCACCGACAGACCCGCCGCGAAGACCGTCGCGTCACGTCCTTCCCGCGCGACAACGCCTTTGCCTTTCTCGAATGTCCTTGGCACGATCTCCGCTTCCGGCGGCGTTTCGGGCCGTTTGAGCCGCAGATACGCCGGACCGTGATGGTCCAGCGCCACGGCCACGGCCGCCGCGTGATACTCCGGACCGGACGGCTCAAGGACCAGCATGTTCGGAACCGCGCGCATGATCGCGACATCTTCTATGGCCTGATGCGACACGCCCAGCAAGGTCGCGACCCCCGGCAGGAATCCCACGATCTTGACGGCCAGGTTCGGATAGGCTGCCTGCATGGTGATCTGGTCGTAGCACCGCTTGGTTGCAAAGGCGCAGAAGGTGTGGACAAACGGGATTTCCCCGGTGCGCGCCATGCCACTGGCCAGACCGACCATGTTCGCCTCGGCAATGCCCACGTTGTGGTAGCGGTCGGGGAGGGTGTCACGAAAGACATCGGTCTCCGTCGGCGTGGCAAGATCGGCGGTCAGGCACACGATGCGCGGGTCGTTTTGCGCCGCTGCCACAAGCGCGTCGCCGTAGGATCGCGGAATGGGCTTCCGCGTGCGGTTGATGAAGTCGGCGGCTTCGTGCCCGGAAAGCGCGTGATCGTTCATGCCATCCGCTCCCTGAGTTCGGCGATGGCCTTCTCCGCCAGTTCGGGCGGGAACATGAGCTGGTGTGCCATCAAGCCTTCCAGCGCCTTCACGCCCTTGCCCACGAGCGTTCTGGCGTTGATGAAGGTCGGCCTGCCCTTGGTCGCGCGAGCGACGTCGAAGGCGTTCATGAGTGCCGCCAGATCGTTTCCGTCGATGTCGTGGGTGGCGAAACCGAAGGCTTCCAGCTTGTCGACGACCGGGTGCAGGGACATGACCTTGTCCGCATGGCCCTCGCACTGCATGTTGTTGAAGTCGAGGATGACGCAGAGGTTGTCGAGACCCCAGGCTCCGGCGGACATCAGCGCTTCCCACACCTGGCCTTCCTGCATCTCGCCGTCGCCCATGACGACGTAGCAGCGGGCTGGCCGGCCCTGACGCCTCGCCGCCGTTGCCGTGCCCACGGCAACGGAGAGACCTTGCCCCAGCGAACCGCAGGTCGCTTCGACAAATTGCCCCACGCGTTCAGAGGAGTTGATTTCCAGCGGCGAGCCGTCCTGCACATATGTCTTCAGCAGCTCGGGGTCGAAATACCCGCGCTCGGCTTGCGCGGCGTAGAAAATCGCGGTGTTGTGTGCCGTGGTCAGGAAGATGCGGTCGCGGTCGGGCCAGGACGGGGCTTCGGGCCTTTGCCTCGCTTCGGCAAAATAGAGCGCCGTGAAAATGTCCGCCGCGCCAAGACCCTGCTGCACATAGCCCTGACCTGTGGGCGCCACCGTTTCCAGAACGCGGAGGCGCAGACGGGTGGCGATTTCCTCCAGGTCCGCCAGGTTGCGGTTTTCCGTCACCTTCTCCTCCAGTTCTCGCGAGGGGCGGCACCCGGAGAAAGGATCCGGCCGGTCGGCCCGCCTTCGGGCATCTTCGCGGCCCCGCGGTGCCGGATCGGAAACCTCGTCACGGCGTTTCGGGCGTTCCCGCTCCGGCGGACTCGAGGAGTGCTTCCGTCATGCCGGCAGTCCCGCCTCCATCGTGGCGATCTTCGCGTTGATCTCGGCCAGGCCTGCCTCCCAGTCCGCGCCTCCCCGAGCCACGTAATGGGCGGCGGGAAGGGCCGCTTTCAACACGTCGATGCCCTCGAAAATCCTGGTGTCCGCGCAAATCACGGAAGGTTTTCCCTCCACCGTTCTGGCTTCCGTGAAGGCGTCCAGGATGTCGGGCAGGCTGTTGCCGTTGATCCGGCGGCAGTGGCAGCCGAACGCTTCGAATTTTTCGGGCACCGGTTCGACGGTCATGACCCTGGACGTGGCCGCCGTAGCCTGAAGGTCGTTGTTGTCGACGATGAGGCACAGGTTGTCGAGGCCTTGGTGCCCGGCGAACATCACGGCCTCCCAGACGTTGCCTTCCTGCAATTCTCCGTCGGAAAACAGGCAGTAGACGCGCTTGTCGCTACCGGACGCGCGCTCGCCCCAGGCGATCCCCGCCGCCTGGCTCGGCCCCTGTCCCAGCGAGCCCGCCGTGATCTCGAAACCGAACTGGCCTTCGACGGGGCTTTGATCGACCTCGGAACCATCGGCATTGTAGGTGCGCAGTTCCTCCATTTCGTAATGGCCCGTTTCGGCCAGTGCGGCGTAGGTCATGATCGCGTCATGCCCGTTCGAGAGGACAAAGCGGTCATGATACCAGTTGTCGTCGGCGGGCCGCAGCTCGTCGAAGTAAAGCGCCGACGCGAGGTCGGCCAAGGCCACTCCCTGACCGGCGTAGCCGCCGCGCTGCATGCAGATGTCCAGCGTGTTGCGCCGAATCTTCGCGGCCAGCAGCTCGAGCCTCTCGAGGCGGGCGCCAGCGCGGGCGCCGGGCATGTCTGTCATTGCATGTCCCCCGCGATCCGGTCCGCAAGCGTTTGCGCATCCAGTCCCAACTCGCCGCGGATGTATGGAAGCGTGCCGCCTGGCGCCCATCGGTTCGGAATCCCGAAGCGCTGGACGCGAGGGCCGCCACCGACCTCCGACACGATCTCGGCCACGAGACTGCCAAGCCCCGTGACGATCTGGTGGTTCTCGACCGTGACGATCCGGTCGTGGGCAAAGCAGAAGGCCGCGACTTCCCGTTCGTTGACCGGCTTGATCGTGGGGCAGTGCAGCAGCGAATGGCCGATCTCCCGGTCCGCGAGGACTCTCGAGGCTTCCAGCGCCCATCGGGTGCCGAGACCGGTCGCGATTATCCCGATGCCCTTGCCGTCCACCAGCTTGTAGGACTTGCCCAGCTCGAAGGTGAATTTGCCGGGGTCGAGAATTCTGGGCGTGTCGCCGCGATGGCCCCGCAGATAGACCAGCCCGGGGAGATCCACCGCCACGTCCAGGGCTTGCCGGAAATCGGTGACGTCCATCGGGTCGACGACGGTGGCGTTGGGAATGGCGCGGACCATGCCGAGGTCTTCCGCTGCCTGGTGGTGAATCCGCGCCGGGTTGGCGAGGCCCGGCGTGAAGCCGACGACGACATTGGTCCGGGAGCCTGTCCCCATGCAGATCATCATCTGGTCGTAGGCGCGTCGCGTGATGTAGCAGGCGAAGCAGGTCGCGACCGGTATGTAGCCCGCCTTGGACACCCCGGCGGCCACCGACAGGAGGTTCTGCTCGGCCATGCCGACCTCCAGATGCTGGTTCGGCAGCTCGTTCTTGACGCGCACGATCTGGCAATACTTGCTGAGATCGGCGCTCATCATCACGACCTCCCTGCGTCTCGAGCACAGGTCGAAACTGATCGCGTCAAATGGCGCGGGATCGATCTCGTAGTCTTCCGGGAGCAACATCCGGCCCGTTTTCCTTTCTCGCCTCTCCGCCCGTCCGCTCCGTCCGGCCGGCCTCGAGAGCTCCTTCCAAGCTTCGGCAGGCCCGTCAGGGCACGTGAATGGCCTTCGGCAGGAGTTCCCGTTCCAGGTGTTCCTTCGCTTCGGCGTGGGTGACCCAATCCGGCGGAGGGAAATCGGCGGCCATGCCCCAATCGTCGCCTGTCGCCGTCATGTGGGCGGACAGACGCGCATCGAAGTCGTCCATCACGGCGGCACGCCGCGGGTCGTCCACGAGGTTCGTCTGTTCGTGATGGTCGACGCGCTCGTCGTGGAGCATCACGCGCTCGTCCCTGTGCCGCACGTAGAGCCAGTCCTTCGTGCGAATGCCGCGCTGGGCGTAGGGAGCGAATTCTCCGGGGTTGCCCCCGACCTGGGTGAAGACCTGGTACCAGATCGCGTTCCGCGCCTGGTCGGTGTGACCGTCGAGAACCGGCAGATAGCTCTCGCCGTGCATGCCGTCCGGAAGCGGAATGCCGCACGTCTCGAGCAGGGTCGGCATCAGGTCCGGGCCGACATCGACCATGGCGCCGGACCTCTTCGGCTTGAACCGCGCCGGGTAGCGGATGACGAGCGGCACCTGCATCGCCGCGCGGTAGGCCTGGTTCTTGATCCCGCAGAACGACCCGTGCTGGCCGCACATGTCGCCGTGGTCGCTGAGAAAGACGACCATCGTGTCATCGGCGATCCCGAGCGAATCGAGCCGGTTGAGAATGCGGCCCAGGTTCCAGTCGATGTTGTGGATCATGCCGTAGTACTCGGCGACGAACTCCCGGATTTCGGCTTCGGTCTCCGGTTCGCCCTTTGCCTTCGTCTCGTGCGCGGCGTGGCTCTTGTGCCCTGATCTGGGGTCTCCGCCACACAGGATCTCGTTGCGGTGTTTTTGCACGCGCTCCTGCAGGTCCGGGTCGGGCACGCCGGGGGGCAGCGGAACTTCGGCCGGATCGTAGACCCGTCGAAGGTACCCGGGGATGTCCATCGGGAAATGCGGCGGGCCGTAGCTGACGTAGCCGAACCAGGGCTTCCCGTCCTCGGCCGCGGTCGCGTTCCGGACAAACGCCAACAGCTGATCGGTCTGGTAGTCGGGTTCGTACCGGCTCGAATGGTAGGCTTGGCCCGTGTCGTCGTAATAGACCGACGACAGGTACTCATGGCCCCTGTTGAAGCCCACGAAATGCTCGAATCCGAAGCGGCGGTCAGGCGGGACGAACCCGGGTTTCGGGCCGCCTTCAAGGTGCCATTTGCCGATGTATCCCGTCCTGTAGCCCGCATCCCGCAGCACCTCCGCCAGGAAGGTCTGGTCGCCTCGCAGCGGGAAATGGTTCTGCACCATCCCATGGCCCTGCGCGTATTTCCCGGTCTGGACCGACGCGCGGAACGGACAGCAGATGGGATAGGACACATAGGCTTCCGTGAACTGCACGCCTTCGCTCGCCAGGCGGTCTATCTGAGGTGTCTTGATCACCGGATTGCCCGCGCAGCCCATCGCGTCGTAACGCATCTGGTCGGGGTAGATGACGAGAATGTTGGGTTGCTTTGCCATCAATGTCCGACTTCCTCCGGTCCGCTGCCTTTCAGCATGTTCACGATCGGCCCCCACAGGACCGTCAGGGCAAGCGCGGCGTAGATCCCGAGACCGATCGGCGTGTTGAAGAACTCCGCCACGCTGCCATCGGCAAGGGTGATCGACTGGCGCAGGGAGTTTTCGAGAATATGGCCCAGCACGAACCCGATCGAAAGCGGGGCGATCGAGTAGCCCAGCTTGCGCACCACGTAACCCAGGACGCCCGCCGCCAGCAGGATGCCCACGTTGAAAAGGCTGTTCGAGGCCGCGTAAATGCCAGTGACGCTCAAGAGCAGAACCGTCGGCACGATCACGGCCATCGGCACCATGATCAGCCTGGCTGCAAAACGGATCGCCGCCAGGCCGATGAACAGCATCAGGATGTTGATCAGGAAGAGGCCGAGAAAGAGCGAGAACATGATGTCCGGGCGTTCGTCGAACAAGGTCGGTCCGGGAGCCAGGCCCTGTATCAGGAACGCGCCCAACAGCACTGCCGCCGCCGGGCTGCCCGGAACACCCAGGGTCAGGGTCGGGATCAATGCGCCGCCCACGGTCGCGTTGTTCGCCGTCTCGGGCGCGACGACGCCGTCCGGAACGCCCGTGCCGAACTTCTCGGGTTCCCTGGAACGTCTTTTCTCCTCGGAATAGGCAAAAAACGCGGCAACGGCGGCACCTTCGCCGGGAATGATGCCGATGACGGTGCCGATGAACGAGGAACGCATGAGGTTGCCCTTCAGGCGCGACAGGATCTTCATGCCGGGCAGCTTCACGGTCAGACTGGTCTGGTCGAAGTCTATCTTCTGCAGTGCCCGTTCCGCGCCGATCAGCACTTCGGAGACCGCGAAAAGGCCGACGAGAAACGGCACAAGGGGGATCCCTTCGTAGAGATGATAGGTGCCGAAGGTGTATCGCTCGGCCCCGTTGAGCTCATCGAGGCCCCAGGTGGTCAGGAAGATGCCTATGCCTCCGACCAGGAGTCCCTTGAACAGATTGGCTCCGGCTACGCGGACCACCACAACGAGACCGAAGACGCTGATCGCCAGGAACTCCTGCGGACCGAACTTGATGGCGACCCGCGCAAGCAGGGACGCGATGAAAGTCAGGCAGACCGCGCTGACCAGCCCGCCGATGATCGAGCCGGTGAGCGACAGGCCCAGGGCCTCGCCTCCACGGCCGTTCCTGAACATGGCATTGCCGTCCATCACGGTCGCGATGGCGGCGCCCGTCCCGGGAATGCCGACGGCCACGGCGGAAATCGAGCCGCCGTAAATCGCCGCGTTGTAGATGGCGAGCAGCAGGATCAGCGACGGCACCGCGTCGATGTAGAACGTGAAGGGAAGGGCCAGGGCGATCGCGATCGGCGGGCCAAGCCCCGGCAAGACCCCGATGGCGAGCCCCAGCACGATTCCGAGAACCAGCATCGCCAAGGTGAAGGGATCGGCCAGGTTTGCGAAGGCTACGCCGACAGCGACGAGATCGAACATCAGAGCTGCGTCCCCAGCAGCTGGGTGAAAGCCAGGTAGACCAGCCCCGTCAGCACCAGAACCGCGCCGTAGATCTTCGGGCTGCGCACGCCCATCGCCAGGCAGGTCGCGGGCCCCGCAAAAGCGGCCATCGGCACGTATCCCCAGACGTGCCAGATCGCGTAGGCGACGATCACCGCGACCAGCGTCGACAACCCGCGCACGGCGCCCGCCCGCTCGGCATAGACCGTCTCGCCTTCGTCGCCTCCTGCTGCGCCCTTGGTCAGGTAGGCGAGCAGAACGATCACCGCGCAGAGCGCTGTTCCGCCCAGCAGGAGTTGCGGAAAGAATTTCGACGGCAGACCGGACGACGCCAGAAGACCCGCTGCCTTGAACCCTTGCGCGACCCATCCGAAATACGCAGCCGCGGCAAGAACGACGATCGCAAAGACAACGTTGGCCAGACGCTGGGACAGCACCGGTCGTCTCCGCAAGGAAGGTGAAGGCTCGGTCCTGGCTCGGTCCGGCGCCGTCACACGGGATGCGTCGCCGAGCCTTTCTGGCTCCCTACTTGCGCAAGAGCCCGAGGCCTTCGAGGATGGGCGAGTAGAGGTTCCGTCCGGACTGAATCAACGCCTTCACGTTTTCCGGGCCATGCACCCAATTGTAGCCGACGGCAGCGGGCAGTCTGGAGATGTATTCCTCCGTGCCCAGCACCTTCGTCGCCTCGAGCAGCCTGTCGACCACCTCGGGCGGGGTTCCCGCCTTGACCGCGAAACCGCCATGCACCCAGACTCCGGCCTGCTTGCCGGGGGATGCTTCACCGACGGTGCGAACTCCCGGCAGGTCCGCTTCCATGTACGGCTGGCGGTCGTTGTCGAGGATTACGAGCGCGCGGACCCTGTCGCCAAACTGCTTGATCGAGGCGACCTGGCCCACGGCCACATCCACCTGTCCGCCGATCAGTCCGGTCATGGTCGCCGGCACGGTCTTCAGGGCGATGGTCTTGAACTTCAGGCCGAATTCGCTTGCCAGTTGCACCGCGCTCAGATTGGGCGGAGCGCCAAGGTTGTTGACGCCCATGGTCAGCTTGCTGGCCCTGGCGCCCTCGAGAAATTCCTCGAAGGTTCCGTAGGGGCTGTCGGTGCGCACGTAGAGCGCGTTGGAGGCCGAAATGCCCGCGAAGAGCGGGATGAAGTCTTCCAGGGGATCGTACGGCACCTTGCGGGTCAGCGGCACGATCATGAAGCTTGGGGGCGACCAATTGAACAGCGTGTAGCCGTCCGCCGGGGCCTTGAGCACGCTCATCGTCGCCGGGATGTGCGCGCCGCCCGGCTTGTTGACAACCGTGATCGGCACGCCGAGCCTGGCGCTGACCGCCTCTGCGCCCAGACGCGCGACGACGTCCGCATTGCCTCCTGCCGCGAACGAGACCACCAGAGTGATCGGCTTTTCGGGATATTCCGCCAGTGCCGGGGTCGATGCCACCCCAAGCACTGCCGCCATGGCAACCGCAAGCAATCTCGGCTTCCTCATGATGTTCTCCCTGTCGCGAACCGGTTTCGCCATCCATCGTTCCGGATGCCTGCATCTTTGCACGCTCCGAACCGGAGTCAACGGTCGCGTCCGAGACTGATCCCCGGTCCAGGTTCCCAGGGACTGAAGCAGGCGCTGTCATTGCAGGGCAGGAGAATCGGCGGCCCGCGGCTTCCCGCAGTCGCGTCGCCCCCTGGATTGGTCCGGCCGCGCCGTCCGGCCGGCCTCGTCCCCGATGCCGACGGGCACCCCGCCCGGCGGTCGAGAACCGGGTCGCCCCCGACCCTGCTCTTGTCGCGGTGGCAGACGATCCTGCGGGCTTCCCGAGCAGGTGTGGCGACCCCGACGGTCCCGGCACGCGCGAAGCGCTCGGGAGGCGGCCGGAGGGTCTGGCGACGGTCGGCAACGTCTTCGGGATCCATGGGTTGGAAAACAGGGTTTGCAACAGGGGGACGGCGGACGGGGCAGGGTCTCGAACCGCGAGACGCCGGAGACCCCGAGCGGTTCCCGGGACCGCCGCCTTCGACCGTCCGGTCATCCGTACCCGAGGACGGCGCATCAACGGCGGACCGCGGGCGACCGCGGAAGCGCCGCCCGGAACCGCCGGGCGGGGAGGGGCCCGAACGGAACCTCAGGCGGCCGCCGGGCCGGGGGCGCCGCCTTCGCGCGCCGCCCGTTGCTGTTCGCGCCACATCGACGCGTAGACCGCGTCCTCGAGGAGCAGTTCGCCGTGCCGCCCCGATTCGACGATCCGCCCGCCGTCGACGACCAGTATGAGATCGGCGTCGACGACGGTGGACAGGCGATGCGCGATGACCAGGGTCGTCTTTTCCCGGGAGACGAGCCGGAGCGACGACAGGATTTCCCGTTCGGTGCGGGTGTCGAGCGAGGACGTGGCCTCGTCGAACAGCAGGATCCGGGGCCGCTTGAGAATCGTCCGCGCGATCGCCACGCGCTGCTTTTCCCCGCCGGACAGCTTGAGCCCGCGCTCGCCGACGACGGTGTCGTAGCCGTCGGGAGAGGACATGACGAAGTCGTGGATCGCCGCCAGCCGCGCGGCCTCCTCGACCTCGGAAGGCGAGGCGCCGGGCCGCCCGTACGCGATGTTGTAGCGGATCGAGTCGTTGAACAGGACCGTATCCTGGGGAACCACGCCGATCGCCGAGCGCAAGCTGTGCTGGGTCACTTCCCGGATGTCCTGCCCGTCGATCAGGATGGCGCCCTCGGCGACGTCGTAGAAGCGGAAGAGCAGCCGGCCGATGGTCGACTTCCCGGCGCCGCTCGGCCCCACCAGGGCGAGCGTCCGTCCCGGCGGCACCTCGAAACTGACGTCATGGAGAATCCCGCGCCTCGGATCGTAGCCGAACGACACGTGACGGAACTCGACGGAACCGGGGCCGGGCTCGAGCAGCCCGGCGCCCGGCCGGTCCCGCACCTCGGCCTCGACGTCGAGCAGATGGAACATCGCCTCCATGTCGGTCAGCGACTGCTTGATCTCCCGGTAGACGAAGCCCAGGAAGTTGAGCGGCAGGTAGAGCTGGATCAGGTAGGTGTTGACCATCACGAAACCGCCGATGGTCATCGTGCCGCGCGCGACGTCGTCCGCCGCCATCAGGACCAGCGCGGTGATCGCGACGCCGACGATCGCCGCCTGCCCGATGTTCAGCAGGGACAGGCTCATCTTGCTGATCACCGACGCCCGCTCGTAGCGCGCCAGCGCCTGGTCGTAGCGGTCGGCCTCGTAGGCCTCGTTTCCGAAATACTTGACCGTCTCGTAGTTGAGCAGGCTGTCGATCGCGCGCGTGTTGGCCCGCTGGTCGGTGTCGTTCATCTCCCGCCGCCACTTGAGGCGCCACTCGGTGACGATCATCGTGTAGGCGACGTAGACGACGATCGAGACGAACGTCACCAGCGCGTACCACACGTCGAACAGGCTCCAGAGGATGCCGCAGACCAGCAGGATCTCCAGAAGGGTCGGCAGGATGTTGAACAGCATGAAACGCAGGATGAAGTCTATGGCCTTGGTGCCGCGCTCGATGGCGTGGGAAAGGCCGCCCGTCTGCCTTTCCAGGTGGTAGCGCAGCGCGAGTCCGTGGAGATGCCGGAAGGTCTGCAGAGCGGCCCTGCGGATGGCGCGCTGCGCCACCTTGGTGAACACCGCGTCCCGGAGTTCCGCGAACGCGATCGAGAGAACGCGGAGCGCGCCGAACGCGAGGATCAGCGCGGTCGGGACGACGATTTCCGGCGCCGCGCCGAGACGGTCGACGATCTCGCCGTAGACGATCGGCATGTAGACGGTCGCGAACTTCGCGGCCGCCAGAAACGCGACGGCGACGACGACGCGCGCCCGGGTGGCGAAACCGCTCCAGAGATAGGGGGCGAGCGTCCGCAGGGCCTGCCACTCGAAGCCGGAATCGACCCGGCGTCCCGATCGTGTCCTCCCCGGATCCGTCATCGCGGAGACGACATCCGGCGCGGGACGCGTTTCGGCCTGACGGCGCGGTCGGTCCGGCAACGCTCCGCGACGCGGCCATGCGGGAAAACGGTCACCATGGCAGAGGAGGAGAGATCCCGGACGCCTCCCGCAGCCGACGGACGGAGAGACGCGCGAGCGTCGCGCAATCAGCCAATGCGGCGAACCCCGGGCATCACGCCTGCACGGTCTCGAACGCCGCGACGTCGCGTTCCGCGAAGTCGAACCCGGTGCCGACGGGATGAATCGGCACTCCGCGACTCCCGCCCTTTCCGGCAAGGCCCCGCCCCCGGAGCCTGCGCATCGCGGCCGTCGGGTTCCGGCGCGAACACCGGGTCCGGATCGCTTTCTCCATGATCGCGCACAGCCCTGAAGAGTTCGGATCAGGGGCGATGTCCATCGGATTGTTCATGCCGGAAAACATTCTTGTCCCGACGGACCCGCCGACGCCCGTCGGAAAGCCGAACCCGGGACCGGCGTCCCTGCGTTCGGCGGTTCCGTGGAACCTCCGCGGACAGTTGCGGTTCGTGCGCGCCAACCCGGAGTTCCCCAAGGCGGCGAGGACCGGATTGTCGTATGCCTCCGCCAGCGGGACAACCCGCCGGTCCGCGTCCCCGTGGAGCATCCCGGCCTGGCGGCCGGGACGCCCCGAGGCGGTTTCTGCATCGCCGGTCGCGCCGGTCCGCCGTTGGATCGCCGCCAACCGTTCCATGACGTCCCGGTGGAGTTCGCCGGGTTCCGGGAGATTGCCGTCGCCGGCATCCAGCCTCGCCACGGGACATCGCGCCGGCCGGTTCCGACAGTCAGGCATATCGCGTCCGTCAAATGGCCCCCCGCCGCCTCGGGCAGTGCCCCCGGCGCATCGGCGAACAGTCTCGTTCCGAACCGCCGCGGACGGGACGGAAAACAGCGCGCCGCCTTCCCGCCCGGCCTTTTCGCGCAACGCGTCTTGTCGATGCAGCGGCGGTCGCCCTCGCGAATCCCGCGAAAGGTCCGGAGGCCGGCCGGAAGATCGCGCGTGTCCATCGATCGAGCCTTTCCGTGTCCTGTCTCCTGTCGAACCCGTCACGAAAGGCGGGAAACGCTCTCCCCGCAACGGCTGCCCGACGGACCGGACAGGGCGGCATCGTCTCCGGCCATCCTACCGGCCACGGGCCCGGACTCAAGGACTCCCGGTGACGCAGGGACTTCCGTCGCCATGTCCCGCCCGAGTCTCCCGCAGCCGCCGGCGGAACCCGAATCCCCGACCGCCGAAGCTGCAATCCCGCACCCCGGGGCAAGGGCGAAAGGCGCGGGGTTCCTTCCGCCCGCGGACGGAGAGGGATCCGCCGGGCGCCGGAATTCTCCGGCGCGCCTCCCGCTGGCGAGTCGCACTCGATTGTGACAGATTCGCGCCATGCGCCCCACGCCGACAGCCCTTTGCCTGGCCGCCGCCCTCGCGACAGGCTCCGTCGCCGCGGCATCGGCCCGGGATGCGGCGTCCTTCGGGGACTGGCTGGAAGGCGTTCGCCGGGAAGCGGCCACGCGGGGCTTCAAGGCCTCGACCGTCAGGGACGCCCTCACGGGGCTGGAACCGATCCCGAGGGTGATCGAGCTCGACCGCCGCCAGCCGGAGTTCACGCTGACGTTCGAGGAGTATCTCGCCCGCGTCGTTCCCGACAGCCGCGTCCGCATGGGCGCCCGGCTGCTGCGCGAGAACGCCCCGCTCCTGAAGGAGGTCGCCGCCAGGTTCCGGGTGCAGCCCCGCTACATCGTCGCCCTGTGGGGAATCGAGACCGATTTCGGGCGACTCACCGGCGGCTTTCCCGTGATCGCGGCGCTGGCGACGCTTGCCCATGACGGCCGGCGTTCCGCCTATTTCAGGCGCGAACTCTTCAACGCCCTCCGGATCGTCGACGAAGGCCACATCTCCGTCGGGAAGATGATGGGGTCGTGGGCAGGCGCGATGGGCCAGAGCCAGTTCATGCCGTCGTCCTTCGTCCGCTTCGCGGTCGACCATGACGGCGACGGCCGGCGCGATATCTGGACCACCCGCGCCGACGTGTTCGCGTCCGCCGCGAACTATCTCGGGCGTTCGGGATGGAAGGACGACCGCACCTGGGGACGCCGGGTCCGCGTTCCCGAAGGCTTCGACGAGGGCCTGCTGGACGGCAAGGTCGAGAAACGCCTGTCCCGGTGGCAGGCGCTCGGCGTCCGCAGGGAGAACGGAACCGATCTGCCGAAGCGGGATCTCCCGGCCCGGCTGGTCCGGCCGACGGCCGAGACGGAGGCCGTGTTCGCGGTCTACGGCAACTACCAGGCTCTTCTGCGATGGAACCGGTCGAACTTCTTCGCGATCAGCGTCGGCATACTCTCCGACCGCATTTCGGGTCGGGACCGTCTTCCATGATCCGGGCTCGGGGGCCGGGCCGGCGGCTGTCCGCCACCGTCGCGGGGCTTTTCGCCGCGCTTCTCGTCGCCGGATGCTCCGGCAGGGCGACGCTGACCGAGACCGGCCAGACCCGGCACGAAACCGGCCAGGCCCGCTACAAGGTCGGCAATCCCTACGTGGTCTCCGGCGTCCTGTACCACCCAAGGGAGGACTACGCCTACGCCGAGACCGGGATCGCTTCCTGGTACGGCCCCAAGTTCCACGGCAGGCTCACCGCCAACGGCGAGATCTTCGACATGAACGCGGTGTCCGCGGCCCACAAGACGCTGCCGCTTCCGAGCGTCGTCCGCGTCACGCATCTGGCGAACGGCAGATCGCTCGTGATCCGCGTCAACGACCGGGGGCCGTTCGTCGACGGCCGGATCATCGACCTGTCGCGCCGCGCCGCCGACCTGCTCGGCGTCCGTCGCAGCGGGACCGCCACGGTCCGGGTCGAGATCCTCGCCGAGGAAAGCAGGCACCTCAAGCGGCTCGCGCAGGCCGGCCGGTTTCCCGCGCTTTCGGAAACGCCCCCGACGACGCGCCGGGTCGCCGCCCTGCCCGGGGATCCGCCGCCTCGCGCCGGCTCCCCGGTCCGCTCCCCGAGGATCTTCGTGCAGGCCGGAGCGTTCGCCGACCGGGCCCGCGCGGCCCGCGCGCTTTCCCGCCTCGGCGTCCGCCAGGGAGCGGAGATCCTGGAGGGCAGGGTGGGGGAGAGGGAGATCTATCGCGTCCGCATCGGCCCGCTGCCGGATGTCGCCGACGCCCAGTCGGTCATGCGGACCGTGGTCTCCGCCGGTTTTCCCGAAGCGTTCGTGGTTGTAGATTGATTCCGGAATCCTCCCCGGGCGCGAACGCGGGGCCGGACCCTTTCGCCCGGCGACCGCTGGCGGCGGCGCGAGACGAAAAGAGGACATCCGCATGAAGGTTCCCGCCCGCGCCCTCGGCTGGCTCTGGCTTCTTCCGGCCCTGGCCGTCGGCCCCCCGGGGCAGGCGGCGTCCACGTCCGCGGAATACGCCTACATGATCGACGTCAGCACCGACACCGTTCTGTTCGAGAAGAACGCCGACGTGCCGATGCAGCCGGCGTCGATGAGCAAGCTCATGACGGTCTAC
This sequence comes from Alphaproteobacteria bacterium, assembly GCA_965214975.1. GTDB lineage: Bacteria > Pseudomonadota > Alphaproteobacteria > MPNO01 > UBA830 > JAJEBT01. The sequence goes on along the minus strand of OZ244055.1, from coordinate 1,171,852 downwards.
ATGGCGTTCGAGGCGATAAGGGACGGCCGCCTGAGCCTGGACGAGCAGCTCCCCGTGACCGGGAAGGCCGCTGCCAAGAGAGGCTCCAGGATGTTCCTTCGCCGGGGCGAGAAAGCGAGGGTCGACGACCTCCTGCGCGGAATCATCGTCCAGTCGGGCAACGACGCCTGCATCGTGATCGCGGAGGCTCTTGCGGGCACTGAGGAGAATTTCGCGAAGGCCATGACCGAACGCGCCCGAGGGCTCGGCCTCACCCGCAGCACGTTCACGAACGCGACCGGCTGGCCGCATCCGGAACACCAGATGTCCGCCCGCGACATCGCCAGGATCTCCGAAATCGTCATCGACGAGTTTCCCGAACTCTACACGATGTTCGGGGAGAAGCGCTTCTCCTACGCGGGCATCGAGCAGCCGAACCGCAACCGTCTTCTCGGCGACGATCCCAGCGCCGACGGGTTGAAGACGGGCTACACGCAAAAGTCGCGATACGGCATCGCCGCGACGGCGATCCGGGACGGGCGTCGCATCATTCTGGTGCTGAACGGCATCAAGAGCTCGAAAAGGCGCAGGGAGGAAACCTCCCGCCTCATGGAATGGGGCTTTCGGGGCCATCCCGTCTACACGCTTTTCGAACCCGGGGAGAAGGTCGTCGACGCGAAGATCTGGCTCGGAACCCGGCCGACGGTGCCCCTGGTCGTGCGAGAGGGGTTCCGGACCACGCTCACGCCGGGCGCGTTCGCCAAGATCGAGGTCAAGGTTCGAACCGCCGAGCCCGTGGCCGCCCCGGTGCGGATGCACGACCGCGTCGGAACCCTGCTGGTGTCGGCGCCCGGGCGCGGCACCGCCGAGGTTCCGCTGCTCGCCGGCGGCGATGTCGAGCGGATGGGCGTGTTCCGGAGTCTGGGGGCCAAGATCCGCTATCTCCTCTGGGGCAGTTCGTAGAACATGCCATCGTCGGGCGCGGCGGCCGGCAGGTTCATCACGCTCGAGGGCGGGGAAGGGGTCGGCAAGACCACCCAGACGCGCCTTCTGGCGGAATGGCTGGGCGAAAGGGGCATCGACGTCGCGACCACCCGCGAGCCGGGCGGATCGCCCGGCGCCGAGGAGATCCGCGGGCTGCTGACGGACCCGGCCTCGGAATGGACTCCGGCGTCGGAGGCGCTTCTCCTCTTCGCCGCCCGCGTCAATCACCACGTCATGCGGATCGCTCCCGCGCTGAAGCGCGGCGCATGGGTGGTTTCGGACCGTTTCGCCGATTCGACCCGCGCCTACCAGGGCTACGGCCAGGGCCTGGATCTCGCCGCGATCGACATGCTCGGAAAATTCGCCCTCGGGGATTTCGAGCCGGATCTCACCTTCGTTCTCGATCTTCCCGTCGAGGTCGCCTTCGAGCGGCTCCGCGCGCGGGCCGGGAGACCGGACCGCTACGAACGGATGGATCCCGCCTTCCACCAGCGGCTCCGCGAGGGCTTTCTGGAAATCGCCGCGAACAGTCCCGACCGCTGCAGGGTGATCGCGGCCGACGCGCCTCCAGAGCGCATAGCCGGGACCATAAGGGCGGCCGTCGGCGAGCGCTTTCCCGTGGCGGCGGCGTGATGGCCGGTCTCCTGCCCCTGGAGAACCCGCGGCTGCTCGGCCACGCCGAGGCCGAACGCCATTTCCTCGACGCATGGGCCAGCGGAAAGCTCGCGCATGGCTGGCTGATCACCGGCCCGGAAGGCGTCGGCAAGATGACTCTCGCCTGCCGCTTCGCCAGGTTCCTGTTCGCCAATCCCGATCCGCCGTCCTCCGGGGAGGAGAACGCGCTGTTCGACATGGAACCGCCGCCCCGACCCGGGACTCTGGAGATTCCCGAGGACCATCCGGTCTTCGCCCGGGTGGCCAGCAGGGCCCATCCGGACTTCCACGTCGTCGAACGCCGGTTCCTCGACAGGGACGGGGACAGGAACGACGCCGCCCGGAGACGCCAGTCCGTCATCGCCGTCGACGACATCCGGGCCGCCGGCCGGTCGATGAGCCTGACCGCCGCGGAGGGCGGATGGCGCATCGTCATCGTCGACGGCGCCGACCGGATGAACCTGAATGCCGCCAACGCCCTGCTCAAGCTGCTCGAGGAGCCGCCCGCGCGCTCGGTCCTGCTGCTGGTGGCCCATGCCAGGGGAAGGCTCCCGCCGACGATCGCGTCCCGCTGCTGCCAGGTGCGGCTGTCTCCGCTGCCCCCGGAGGCGCTTGCGGAGCTGATGCGGACCTACCGTCCCGAGGTCTCGGACGACGCGCGGGAGCGCCTGACCGGTCTTGCCGACGGCAGCATCGGGCGCGCCCTGGCCCTGGCGGACGGGGAGGGGCTTGCGGTGCACGACGGGCTGATGGCGCTTCTCGGAAGCCTGCCCGAACTGGACGTCGCGGCCGCGCACGAGTTCTCGGGCCGTCTCGGACGCGGCGAGGGCGAGCGGGCATGGCGGACCGCCACCGAGCTGCTGACCCGGTGCCTGAACCGCATGGTCAGCGCCGGAGCGCGCCGGGGCGGACTCGACGCCATGGGTTTCGGCCGCGAAGACGCCGATCTCCTGGCGGCGCTTCGGGACAGGGCCGGCCTTGATCGCTGGCTCGAGGTGTGGGAGAAGACGACGGACCTGTTCGACCGGGCGGATGTCCTCCATCTGGACAGAAAACAGGTGATGCTGAACGTCCTCGGCAATCTCCAGGCGGCGACGCGGCCGGGCAGCGGTTCGTGACCGGTCCGGCGTGCCGGACGCCGGACACCCGCGCGGCAAGGGAACGACGATGCCCGAGCAGAAAACCTTCTACGTCACGACGCCGATCTACTACGTCAACGACTCGCCCCATATCGGGCACGCCTACACCACGCTGTCCTGCGACGTCCTGGCGCGCTTCAAGCGGCTCGACGGCCATCGCGTGTTTTTCCTGACGGGCACGGACGAGCACGGCCAGAAGGTCGAGAAGTCCGCCGTCGCCGCCGGCAAGAGCCCGCAGAAGTTCACCGACGAGGTGTCGGGAAACTTCCGCGATCTGGCGGCCTTCATGAATTTCAGCAACGACGCCTTCATCCGCACCACCGAACCGCGCCACAGTCGCGCGAGCCAGGCGATCTGGAACGCCCTCCGGGAGAACGGGCACATCTATCTCGGGTCGTATTCCGGCTGGTACGCCGTCCGCGACGAGGCGTTCTACGCCGAAAGCGAACTCGCCGTCGGCGAGAACGGCGCGAAGATCGCGCCGTCCGGCGCCGAGTGCGAGTGGGTGGAGGAGCCGAGCTATTTCTTCGATCTTTCCAAGTGGCAGGATCGGCTTCTCGAGTTCTACGACCGGAATCCCGATTTCGTCCTGCCGCCTTCGCGGCGCAACGAGGTGGTGAGCTTCGTGCAGGGCGGCTTGCAGGATCTGTCCGTCTCGCGCACCAGCTTCAAGTGGGGGATTCCGGTCCCCGGCGACGACGACCACATCATGTACGTCTGGCTCGACGCGCTGACCAACTACATCACGGCCGTCGACTACCCGGAAGCCGACGCGCCCGCCTACCGGCAATGCTGGCCGGCCGACCTCCACATGGTCGGAAAGGACATTCTCCGCTTTCACGCGGTGTACTGGCCGGCGTTTCTGATGGGCGCCGGCCTCGAGCCGCCGAAAAGGGTGTTCGCGCATGGCTGGTGGACGAACGAGGGCCGGAAAATCTCGAAATCCCTGGGGAATATCATCAATCCCTACGACATCGTGAAAACCTACGGGCTGGACCAAGTGCGATATTTCCTGCTGCGCGAGGTTCCGTTCGGAAACGACGGGGATTTCTCCCGGAAAGGCGTCTTCAACCGCGTCAACGGGGATCTCGCCAACGACCTCGGCAACCTCGTGCAGCGCGTTCTGTCGATGATCCAGCGCTACTGCGGCGGCACGCTTCCGCGGCCGGGGGAGCGGACCGGAGAGGACAGGGAACTTCTGGAGCGGGCCTCGGCGCTCCTGGGCGAGTTGCGCTCCCGCATGGACCTGCAGGCGTTTCACGAGGCTCTCGAGGCCATCTGGGCCGTAGTCCGGGCCGCCAACGGGTATGTCGACCGCCAGGCGCCCTGGCGTCTTCACGAGACCGACGCCGGACGCCGGGACACGGTTCTCTACGTTCTTGCCGAAACCGTTCGGCATCTGGGGATCTATCTCCAGCCGTTCATGCCGGATTCCGCTTCCTCGGTGCTGGACCAGCTCGCCGTGGCGGAGGATCTCCGCGATTTCACCCGCATCGGCCCGGCGCACGCCCTGGAGCACGGCGTCGCGCTGCCGAAGCCGTCGCCGGTTTTCCCGCGTCTGGAGGCGTGACGATGCTGGTCGACAGCCATTGCCATCTCGAGTTCGAGGCGTTCGACGACGACCGCGACGAGACGGTCGCGCGGGCGCATGCGGCCGGGGTCGGAACCCTGGTCACCATCTGCACGAGAATCACGCGGTTTGACGGGATTCTGGCGGTGGCGGAAGCCGGCGAGAACATCTGGTGTTCGGTCGGCGTGCACCCGCACCATGCGGAGGAGGAGCCGGAAACGGACGCCGAAGCGCTGGTTTCCCGGGCAGGCCACCCGAAGGTCGTCGGAATCGGGGAAACCGGGCTCGACTACCACTACGACAACAGTCCGAGAGACGTGCAGGCGCGGAGTCTCCGGGCCCACGCGGCCGCCGCGCGGGAAACCGGGCTTCCGCTGATCGTCCACAACCGCGACTCCGACGAGGACATGGCGCGGATCCTCGAGACGGAGATGGCCGTCGGCGGGTTCTCCGGCGTCCTGCACTGTTTCTCGTCCGGCAGACGGCTCGCGGAGGTCGCCGTCGATCTGGGATTCTACGTGTCGCTGTCGGGAATCCTGACGTTCCGCAACGCCGGCGAGCTTCACGCCGTGGCCGCGGATCTTCCTCTCGAGCGTCTGCTGGTCGAGACCGACGCGCCGTATCTGGCTCCGGCGCCCAACCGGGGGCGGCGCAACGAGCCGTCCTTCGTCGTCCACACCGCCGCGGAGCTGGCGCGGATCAGGGGCGTCGGCGCGGACGAGATCGCGAGGGTCACGACGGACAATTTCTTCCGGCTGTTCCGCAAGGCGCGACGGCCGGAAGCGCCTCCGGAGGCCGTTTTCCCGGCCTGCCATAATAATACATAATATCAATTATGCGACAATTCGGTTCCGCGGCGCGGACTGTGCCCGGGCCACGCTGTCGATCGGGTTGTCGCGGAACGCCGCGGCCAGGCGTCGGCACAATCCGCGCCGATGCGGCGCCGAGACGATCGAGTTGACGGATCCCGCCCTGCCCGTGCCGGAGCGCGCTCGCCCTCAAGGACGGTTCCGGCGGCGGTCGTCGCGAACCGCATCCTGACCGACGCGCAGCCCCCATCCGGACTGTCGCGCCATGCCGCCGCGCGCCCACCGATTCGCCCGAAGCGAGAACGCATTCCCTTCGGCTCCTACATAACCTGAAATGTAGGTGACAACATCCTGTAACAAAATAAGTTCCTGTGATTTTCTGGAAGATAGACGACCTGCGCATCCACCTGCGCCGCCCCCTTGCCCCGAACCGATCTCTTCGCCATCATCCCGCTCGGCCTTTCCCGTTTTCCACTTGAAGTCTTTCGGCATGGCAAATCCAGAACACCGGCAGCCCGGCGAATCCCTTGTTGAACTTCTCGACGTGATGGACCGGCTCCGCGATCCGGAAAGCGGCTGTCCGTGGGATCTCGAGCAGACCTTCGACAGCCTTCTTCCCTTCACCATCGAGGAGGCCTACGAGGTCGCCGACTCGATCCGCGAAAACGACACGGAACAGTTGATCGGGGAACTCGGCGATCTTCTGTTCCATGTCGTGTTCTTCGCCCGAATGCTCAAGGAGCGGGGCGAATCGGACTTCCACGACATCGCCGCCCGCACAGTGCGGAAAATGCGGCGGCGCCACCCGCACGTGTTCTCCGACGCCGAGCAGAACGAGGCAGCGGGCGTCGCGCGGGCCTGGGAAGCGCAGAAATCGACGGAGCGCATGGAACGTGCACAACGCGAGGGGCGGCGCCCGAGCGCTCTCGACGACGTGGCGCGTTCGCTTCCGGCACTGGTCAGGGCCCGGAAACTTCAGGCCCGGGCGGCCGACGCGGGTTTCGACTGGAACGAGGTCAAGCCCGTTATCGCCAAGGTGCGCGAGGAGCTTGAGGAACTCGAAGCCGAGATCGAGGCGAAGGACGGCGCCCCGCCCTCCATTCTCGGCGAGACCGGCGACGTTCTGTTCGCCTGCGTCAATCTGGCCCGCCATCTCGGCGTCGATGCGGAAATCGCGCTTCGGGACGCCAACGAGAAGTTCGAGGAGCGGCTTCGCAAGATCGAGAGAATTCTGGCGGACGACGGCAGAACCTTGGCGGAAAGCGATCTGCTGGAGATGGATTCGCTGTGGCGCAGGGTCAAGGCCGGGGAAACCAGCAGCGCCACGCGACGCCCCTGAACTGCCTGGCGACGCCGTGTCGCGAGTACGAACGGTGTCTCCCCACTCCGAACGTCAGTGGTAGCGGACCGTTCCGAGGCCTCGACTTCGGGATCCGAGGCGATGCCGAAGGTCTCGAGGACCGTTCCCTCGCCTGTGTCGCGCGCGCACCAGGCTGCACCGCCTTGCCGCCGCACCTTCGGCGGTGCACCTTCGACGGTATACCGATTCCGGAGTGCAGATTCTGGCGCACTTGGCGGAGATTCCGGGCAGGGGGAACCGCCGACGACAACATGATGGCGTCGCTTCGCTCCGGGGTCGCTATTTTGATGGGAATCACCGGCTGCATTGGTGAGATCCGGCAACCTGGGGCCCTTCCCTCCCCCTTCGACGGCCTGCCCGTACGGAAAACGGGAGCTCGCCGCAAACCGTTCAGGCCGGACCGTCCGTCCGGTTTTCCGGCACCGGCTCGTCCAGCGATGCCAGGCACCAGATCAGGAGCACCACGCTGATCAGTCCGTTTTCGTCATGCAGCGTAGTGTTGGCGATCCCGCCCACGAACGCTGTCGTCCACACGGCGGCGGCAAGAAGCGCCAGTTGCGTCGGTACCGCGCCTACGCTCTGCCGCCGGGAAAGGATGCGGGCGGCCAGTCCGAAGACGCGTGCGCCGCTCAACGCGAAAAACAGCGTGACAAGGACGAGCCCGGCCAGACCACGTTCCACCAGCGTGTGGACCCAGAGGTTGTGGCCACGGACATGGTGGACGAATTTGTGCTTTTCCCGGTCGTAATCCCTCCCCCTCCTTTCAAGCTCTTCCCTGACTCTCTCCGGCGATGTGGCCCGCTTGAACTGGTGGAAGCCGACCCCGAACCACAGGTGGCTTTCATAGGTCTCGATCGCGGCCCGGAAGATTCCCGCGCGACCGCTCATAGCGTCGCCTCCATGAAGCTTTTCGTCGATTTCCTGCTTCATGAGAGTCCAGGGACGGTCCGCGCCGGGAATCGTCACAGTGCCCAGCCCGATGGCCGAGAGACAGAAGACCATCAGAACGATGGTGCCGTAACGCTTCTCGACGAACAAGACGCAAAGGCAGAAGATCCCCACGAGCGCCATCACCGCAAAGCCGCTGAAGCTTCGCAGCGGAAGCGAAACCGACAACAGAACGAGCAGCGCAACCCAGCCGCAGACCACCAGAACGGTTCTTCCCGTCCAGGACAGCACAATCGCGCCGACCATGACGGGCACCATGTAGAGCGCCGTATGGTTCGGCCCTCCCAAATTCAGGAACTTGGGATGTGGAAGAGTGGCGGGATCCCACGAAACCCACGAAACCAGCCCGACGACAGATGCGAGAACGCCTCCGGCGACCAGGGCGCCCACGATCCGGATGGTCGATTGCGTACCGCCGCCCCTTGCCTTCGCCAAGGCGTAAACGGGCAACGAAACGATGCCGATCTTGATGGCCCCATGCACTTCGGAGACCAACTCGCCCATCGACGTCAGATCGGAGGTGAAGATCGCAACCACCGGAACGACCGAAAACAGGAGAAAGCACTTCACGTACAAGGGGGAGGCGCGGAGATCCCGGACAGGATTTCCGGTCGACAACCACCACAGAACAAGGGCGGCAAGCGCGAGATTCAGCACGGCCTGACTCACAGGCGTCGCGAACAGGAGAACCAGCAGCAGATGGAAACCGGCACGGTCGGACGACAGGTATTTCCGGAACGTGGCGATGCGTTCTCCTCGGATGGACGACGAAGCGGCCATCACCCTTCCCATGAGTCGGTCTCGTCGCGGCCGGGTTGGCGGCGGCCGAAAATCTCCCGTTCCCGGCGGTCTCCAACCACCCCGCGGGATCGGAACACGAGCCGGGTGAACGCAAACCGCTTCCCGGCGCCTTCCTCCACATGGAACGGATACCGTCGGGCTTTCCGCAGCGGACCGGCCTGCTTGACGACCGACATCGTGGCGATCAGGGACGGATGGCTCCCTCCTCCGTGTCCATGGTGGACGGCCGACGGCCTCAAGCTGCAGATCGCCAGCCCGTGATGCCGGTATCGGGCGAGCACCCTGTCGATCCCCATGCCGATCATCGGATTCATCTCCCGAAAACGACGGGCTGCGGCGCGGGTGGCGACATAGCCTTGGACGCCGCAGTTCGAAAACCGAACCCGGCCGAGCCAGTGGCCGGTACGCAGCCTGACATGGGGAACGAAGTGGCCCGACTGCAGTCCTCCGTGCGGGAAGACAGTCTCACGGAGAGCGCGGCTTCCTGAAGAGCGTCGGGAATGCACGGCAATTCTGGCGAGAAAACCGCGTCGCCTCCAGGTATGGTCATGATGGCGGAGCCGTTTTCGACGAAATCAAAGAGAACATCCCGTCAGCGTCTTGTGATGGGGCGTCAGATTGAGCCCGTCGATAGCCGGTCAAATCTCAGGATCGAGGCCAAGCGCCTCAAGGCCCGCGACGACCTGCAGACGCCACTCGGCGGCGCGCTTCAGGCTGATGACGACGATCTTCAATCGGGAACCTCTCAAGGGGTATGGCCTGTCTTCCCTGCACCCGTTGGAAGCTGACGAAAAGGGCACACCGATCCGGGAACGACGGGGCTGCCGGGACGGAACCCCTTTTCGGGTCTCGATCTTATCCAGTGCGCCGAGCACGATCAACAGCGCTGTCCGCGAACGCCCCGGCAGGATGATCACGCGCTGCGGTTTTGGACCGGTCCGGTTGCCCGGATGACGGGATCCAGTGCCATTCTCATGTCCCTTCTCGCGACTGTGGCGGCAGGCTCCCGGCTTCGCCTTCGCGCTACGCGCTCCGACGAAGCCGGTACAAGTCGGAAACCGCATCCGAAAAGCCTGACAACCCGTTGTTCAGGAAAACAGACTCTTCCCCTTCCGGGAGCCGGTCTCCCTCCCCGCCGATCCCGTCCCGCGTCAGGAACCGTCGCCGGAAAGATTGAGAAGGAGGCTGGACGTGTCGTGTCTGCCGCCTCCCCGTCCCTGGATCTCGGCATAGAACCCGTCGACCAGCTCCGCCACCGGCAGCCGGGCCCCGTTGCGGCGCGCCTCGTCGAGGCAGATGCCGAGATCCTTGCGCATCCAGTCGACGGCGAAGCCGAAGTCGAACCTGCCGTCGACCATCGTCTCCGCCCGGTTGTCCATCTGCCAGGACTGCGCGGCGCCTCCGGACATGACCTCGGCCGCGCGTTTCGCGTCCAGCCCGGCCCGAACCGCGAAATTCAGGCCTTCGGCGAGCCCCTGGACCAGCCCGGCGATGCAGATCTGGTTGACCATCTTGGTCAGCTGCCCCGCCCCGGACGGACCCATCTTCGCGATCGTCCGTCCGTAGCTGCGCAGAACCGGCTCGGCGGCCTCGAAGACCTCGTCGTCCCCGCCGACCATGACGGTCAGCGCGCCGTTCTCGGCGCCGGCCTGGCCGCCGGAAACCGGAGCGTCCAGAAACCCGACGCCGAGGCGCGTTCCCTCCTCCGCGATCTCGCGCGCGACCGTCGCCGACGTCGTGGTGTGATCGACCAGCACCGCGCCCGGCCCCATTCCCGCGAACGCTCCCCCGTCGCCCAGCACGACCTCGCGCAGATCGTCGTCGTCGCCCACGCACGTCATGACGAAGTCGGCGCCGCCGGCGGCCTCGGCCGGACTGGAATGCGCCGTCCCGCCATGCTCCGCGCACCATTTCGCCGCCTTTTCGGGGGTGCGGTTGTGGACGCGCACCCGCAGGCCGTTCCGGGCGAGATGGCCCGCCATCGGATAGCCCATCACCCCGAGGCCGACGAACGCCGCCGTGGTCTTCGCGTTCATGCCCGTTCGCTCCGTTCGGTTCGCGTCCCCGCCGCCGGCGCCGCGTTCATCTCCGCCGCGCCAGGGCCGGGGCGATCATGTCCCTGAGACTATCCCATGTGCGCCGGTCGGGCGCCAGCAGGATTCCCCCCTCGCCCGGCGCGCCCGGGCGGTAGGGCGTGCCGTCGAGGCAGAGATTGAAGCCCCCCGCCTCGGCGTGCAGCAGCACGCCCGGCGCGTGGTCCCAGACCCACGTGCCGCGGTAGTGCGCGAAATCGATCTCGCCGTCGACGAGAGCGCAGTAGTCCACCCCGATGCTGCCGGTCGCCGTGACGCGGGCGAAACGCCGCGGAAGGTCCGTCTTGCGCCGAAGGGCCCCGCCCAGGGAACCCCTCCACGCGGACGGGCCCCCGGAAACGGCCGCCACGCGGAGCCGTTCGCCGTCGCGGAACGCCCCGCCCCCGGCCTCGGTCACGTACATCGCGTCCTGCACCGGCCTGTGGATCCACCCCGCGACGGTGCGCCGCCCGGTCACGAGCGCCACCATCACCGCGAAGTCCGGGCTTCCGGCCGCGAAGTTCGACGTCCCGTCCACCGGATCGATCACCCAGGCCGGCGCGTCCCCGGCGAGGCGCTCGAGCGCGTCCGGCCTGTCCTCGACCATCTCCTCCCCGACCGCCACGGACCCCGGCGCCAGTTCCGTCAGGCGGGCGGCCAGCAGCCTCTCCGCCGCGACATCGGCGGCCGTCACCACCGACCCGCGCCGCTTGCGCCACCTGTCCCCCGGCTCCATGTTCCGGAACCGGGGCAGGATCTCCGCGGCGGCGGTCTCGCGGATCAGGCTTGCGACGTCGTCGGGACGCGGGAGGGAGAACTGCATCGGGGCGGAACGGACGGTGCGGGACGGGCGTCGCTGGCGGACCGTCCGCGCGCGGTCCCGTTCCGGTGCGGGCGAAACGAAAAGAGCCGCCGCGATCCCTCGCGACGGCTCTCCTCGTCGACGGGGCGGCAGGCTACATCATGCCGCCCATGTCGGGCATGGGAGGCGCCGGCGGCTTGTCCTCCGGCTTCTCCGCGACCATCGCCTCGGTGGTGATCAGCAGCCCGGCCACGGAGGCGGCGTCCTGCAGGGCCGTGCGCACGACCTTCATCGGATCGATCACGCCGGCCTTGACCAGATCCTCGTACTTGTTGGTCTGGGCGTTGTAGCCGAAGCCCTGCTCCCTGCTCTCGAGAAGCTTGCCGACCACGATCGAGCCCTCGACGCCGGCGTTCTCGGCGATCTGGCGCACCGGAGCCTGGAGGGCCTTGCGGACGATGTCCACGCCGACCCGCTGGTCGTCGTTGCCCGCCTCGACCTTGTCCAGAACCTTGGACGCGCGCAGCAGCGCGACGCCGCCGCCGGGAACGATGCCCTCCTCGACCGCGGCCCGGGTGGCGTTCATCGCGTCCTCGACGCGGTCCCGCATCTCCTTGACCTCGACCTCGGTGGCGCCGCCGACGCGGACCACCGCCACCCCGCCCGCGAGCTTGGCCAGGCGTTCCTGGAGCTTCTCGCGGTCGTAGTCGGAACTGGTCTCGTCGATCTGCTGGCGGATCTGGTTGCAGCGGCCCTGGATCTCGGACTTCTTGCCCGCTCCCTCGACAATGGTGCTCTCTTCCTTGGTGATCGTAATCTTCTTCGCCTTGCCGAGCATGTTGAGGGTCACGTTCTCGAGCTTGATGCCGAGATCCTCGGACACCACCTGGCCGCCGGTGAGGATCGCGATGTCCTCGAGCATGGCCTTGCGGCGGTCGCCGAAGCCCGGAGCCTTGACGGCCGCGACCTTGAGGCCGCCGCGCAGCTTGTTCACGACGAGCGTCGCGAGAGCCTCGCCCTCGACGTCCTCGGCGACGATCAGGAGCGGCCTGGTCGACTGGACGATCTTTTCCAGAAGGGGGAGCATCGCCTGCAGGCTGGAAAGCTTCTTCTCGTGCAGCAGGATGAAGGGATCCTCGAGTTCGGCGAACATCTTCTCGGCGTTGGTCACGAAGTACGGCGAGACGTAGCCCCGGTCGAACTGCATGCCCTCGACGACCTCGAGTTCGGTCGCCAGCGACTTCGCCTCCTCGACGGTGATCACGCCCTCCTTCCCGACCTTCTGCATCGCGTCGGAAATCATGTCCCCGATGTCGACCTGCCCGTTGGCGGAAATGGTTCCCACCTGGGCGATCTCCTCGTCCGAGGACACCCTTCTCGACCGCCGGCGCAGTTCGCGGACGACGGCCTCCACCGCGGAATCGACGCCGCGCTTGAGATCCATCGGGTTCATGCCCGCGGCGACCGCCTTGCAGCCCTCGCGAACGATGGACTGGGCGAGAACCGTCGCCGTGGTGGTGCCGTCGCCGGCCTCGTCGTTGGTCTTCGATGCGACCTCGCGCACCATCTGCGCGCCCATGTTCTCGAACTTGTCCTCGAGCTCGATCTCCTTGGCGACGGTCACGCCGTCCTTGGTGATGCGCGGCGCGCCGAACGCCTTGTCAAGGACGACGTTGCGGCCCTTGGGGCCGAGGGTCACCTTGACGGCGTCGGTGAGGATGTCGACGCCCTTCTGCATCCGCGTGCGGGCGTCGGTTTCGAATTTAACGTCTTTCGCTGCCATTTCTCGTGCTCCTGGTTAGTCGATGATCGCCATGATGTCGGACTCCTTCATGATCAGGAGATCCTTGCCATCAAGCTTGACTTCCGTGCCGGACCATTTGCCGTACAGGATCTTGTCGCCCTTCTCCACGTCCATCGGCTGCGACGTGCCGTCCTCGTTGCGGGCGCCCTTGCCGACGGCCACGATCTTGCCTTCCTGGGGCTTCTCCTGGGCCGTGTCCGGAATGATGATGCCGCCGGAGGTCTTCTCCTCGGCGGTGAGGGGTTCGACCAGAACGCGGTCGTGCAGGGGTCTGATTGCCATCAGCGCTCCTCCTTACGGGGTTGGTTTTCTGGACATCCAGAGAAAATGCTAGCAGTCGCTGCCAGCGAGTGCCAGAGATATAGGCGTTCCCGGAAGGCCCTGCAAGGGGGTCGGGGGATTCGCCGGAAATTTTTTCGCGGCCGCCGCCCGGTCCGTCAACGGCCCTCCGGCGGCAGCCCCATCGCCTCGGCGTAGGCGGCGCGCACGTCCGCGGGCTGGCCCGCCTGGAACACGAAGGACCGCATCGAGCGGCTCCTCGGATGGTCCGGATCCCCGAGCTGCTCGCGGGTCGGGCCGTTCAGGAAGAATTCCCGGTCGAAGATCGGCAGCCCGATGCAGCCGTTGGCGGCGGGGTCGCGGACGAGGCCCTTCGGTTCCTCCCCCCTCGCGACCGCCTCGAGGTCGTCGAGGAAGCGTCGCCGCATCATGATCACGCCGCGGTCGCTGCGCCCGAGACGCTCCCTGGTGCGGTCCGCCACCTCCCCCTGCCCGACCCAGGCCGCGAAATCCTGGTTCATCACGTGGCTCGTGATCCACTCGCCGGTGCGCTCGTCCCTGACCGGCCCGCGCCACGCGGGAACGCGGTCCTGGCGGAACGGCCTCCTGTCGGCCGGCACGGGGTTGAAGAACCAGCCGACGCTCAGCGTCCTGCGGTCGTCCACGGGCACGCGCCACTCGAAGTGGTCCCCGGTGAAGAGCGCGTTCGGCCACAGGCAGTTGCGCCCCACCGTCCACAGCGGATGGGTCTCGTCGGCGCCCTCGCGGATCCGCTTGTAGGATATGCCGTGGTCGAACTCCTCGAAATCGATTCTGAGATGCCGCGGCGCGTAGGGGCCGAGCGCGCCCGAGGCGCGGATCCGCCAGTTGTCGTGCTGCCACTCGAAATGCACCGGGTCGATGGAGTTCTCCTGGCACTGGAACCAGTTGCAGGGAATCTCCGAGATCACGATCTGGCGAAAGCCGTTCTCCCAGCGGAACGGTTCCCAGGACGGCACCAGGGGAGCGGGCTCGGGGCCCATGTAGACCCACAGAAGCCCCGCTTTCTCCTCAACGGGATAGCTCGTTATCTTCACCTTGTCCCTGAAACGGGATTCCGGATCGGCGGCGGCCTCGAAGGGCTGCTCGAGGCAGGAGCCCGCGGCGTCGAAGAGCCAGCCGTGATAGCTGCAGCGCAGCCCGCGGTCCTCGACGAAGCCGAAACCCAGGTCCGCCCGCCGGTGCGGGCAGTGGCGCTGGAGAACCCCGTACCCGCCCGAGAGATCCCTGTAGAGAACCAGATCCTCGCCCATGACGCGCACCGGCCTGGCGGGACGGGCGTCCATTTCCGAGGCCGCGCCGACCGGATGCCAGTACCGGCGCAGCAGATCGCCCATCGGCGTTCCGCGGGCGGTTTCGCACAGCGTGCGGTTGGTCGTTCGGTCGAGCATGGCGCGTCCCCGGCCGCCGCCGGATCCCGTCGGGGGAACCTTCACCGATCCCGGGAAATGTGCCAGAATGAAGGCCCGACGGCAAACGGAGGAACGCGGCCATGGCGAAATTCGTGATCCACTCCCACGGCCGGCTGCAGGAATGGGTCGCCGAGGAGCACGGGTACTTCCGCGACGAGGGTCTCGACTACGAACTGAAGCTGGGACAGGCCGCGAGCTGGTCCGCGGGCGTGTCCAGCGCCGAGGACGCCCCCCGCGACGTCCGCCGCGGCGCCTACGAATCCTACGAGGCGGGACGGGCCTGCGACGTCTCGGCGGCCTGCCACTGGACCGTCAACATGGCCGCGGCCGTCGGCCACGGCAGGATGTGGGGCGAATGCTATTCGGTGACGCCGTCGGCGATCTTCGTGCCGCCGGATTCGCCGGTCGCGCGCCCCGAGGATCTTGCCGGCGTGCCGATCGAGGTCGGCTACCATTCGGGCAGCCACTACTCGACGCTGCAGGCGCTGCTGCGCTTTCTCGGCCGCGAAGAGATCAACCTCAGTTTCGGCGGCATCCTCTGGGACCGGCTGGCGCTGTTCGTCGACGGCAAGGCCGAGGCGGGCAACGCGTTCGGCGCCCCCTACTACCTTCTGGAGCAGCTCGGCTTCCGCAAGGTTCTCGACACCACCTTCATGATCGGATCCCTCGTCGACAGGGACGCCGACCTGGAGGACGTGCGGAAGTACTTCCGCGCCCTGAGGCGGGCCCAGCGCGACATCGACGCCGAGCCGGAACGCTACACCCGCCACTTCCTCAACGAGCTGCCCGAGCGCTACCGCGCGGCGCTCGACGTCCGGCGCATGGGCCCCGGCGAGCGCCTGGTGTTCGAGCCCTATACGCCGGAGCTGTTCGAGCGCACCCAGAAATGGATGAACGACCTCGACCTGTTTCCGGACCGGCGGACGGAACTCGGCGGCTACCGGGAGGCGGTCGTCGCGGACGCCGCGGCTACCGCCAGCTGATCCGGCTCATCTCGGCCCCGAAGGGATTGATGATCCCCTTCTCGATCGCCACGTCCCTGGAGTGCACGAAAACCGACGGCAGGCTCGCGATCGGGGTGATGTAGGCCTGCTCGTTGATGCGGTCGAAGATCTTCCGGTACAGCGCCTCGCGCTCCGCCACGTCGAAGGTCGCGCCGGCGGCCTTCATCCACGCCCGGATCCGCTCGTCGCCGTAGTAGTCCCGCGCCTTGCTGCCGAAATAGAACGTGACCAGCGCGTCCACGTCCGGAACGCCGCCGGAACTGAACTGGTGGACCAGCGCCTGGATCTTCCCGCCCCCCTGGAGCTTCCGGTAGGCGCCGAAGGTCACGCTCCTCAGAGATGCCCTGACGCCCGCGGCACGGAAATACCCCGCGATCGCCTCGGCCACCGTCCGCGATTCCGGCAGCGTGGTGATCTCGAGCCGGAGCCCGGTCCTGCCCGCCTCGGCGAGAAGCCTCCTGGCCGCCGCCGGGTCGTGGCGGACCGGCCGGCGGTCGAACGCGCACCCGATCTGGATCGGCTTGCAGATCGAATCCATCTTCGCCACGGCCTCTCCGCCCGCGAAGACGTTGCGCCGGATCGAATCCCGGTCGATGGCATGGATCAGCGCGCGCCGCACCCGCACGTCCTTGAGCTCGTCGCCGCCCGTCCGGCCCACCGCGTCGAAGGAGATGTAGCGGTAGAGGATGCCGTTGCTGACCGTGAGCGCCAGCGCCGGGTTGAGCGCGAGATTGTCGGCCTGGTCCTTCGGAACGTTGTGGATCATGTCCAGCCCGCCCGTGATCAGCTGCGCGACCTGGGTCTGGATGTCGGGAATCGGCAGGAGGTGCACGTTCCCGATGCGGCCGGCGGGCTTCGACGGCGGGCCGTGACGGTAGGCGTCGTTGCGCGCCAGGCGGACGCCCCTGTCGGGACTGTAGGACACGACCCTGTAGGGGCCGGTGCCGACCGGGCTCTTGCCGAAGGTCGCAGGGTTATCGAGCCCGCCGTGCACGTCCGACGGCAGGATGGGGACGCTCACCGCGAAACGGGCCATGGCGACCGCGCGCGGCCCCTTCGTCGTCACCCGCACCGTGCGGCGGTCGACCTTGACGGCCCTGTCGATCCACAGGAAGCGGGTCTTCAGCCGGAACCTGACCTTGGGATCGCTGAGCCAGTTCAGGGAGTAGACGACATCGTCGGCGTCGAGCGGCGAGCCGTCGTGGAACTTGACGTCGTCGCGCAGCGTGAACTCGTAAGTCGCGGGATCCAGGCGCCGCCAGGAGGACGCCAGCAGGGGCTCGAACTCCCGCGTCCTCTCGTTGTAGCTGATCAGCGTGTCCATCACCGCGCGGCTGCTGAAGGACGTCTCCCCCTTGGGGTCGTAGATCAGGTCGACCCCGGAGATCGGGTCGACGAAGCCGACCCGCAGCGTGTCGGCCGACTTCTGCGCCAGCGCCGGCGCGGCCGCCAGCGCCGCGGCGGCCGAGATCGCCAGGAACCACGGTTTGCGTCTCATGATCCGTCTCCCTACCATTGGCGGGCGCCGTTCGCGTCTCCGCCCGCGGCCATTGTAGCAGATTGCCGGAGGCCGCCGTCATGATCATCGACTGCCACGCCCATGTCAGCGCCCCCGCCGAGCTCTGGGCCTACAAGGCGAGCCTGCTCTCCCACCGCGGCGCCCACGGCCGCGGCCGCGTGAACGTCAGCGACGACGACATCCGCCGCGCCGTCGAGGTCGAGCGCTTTCCGGGCTCCGGCCACAGCCACATGGACTATCTCGACGTCCTCGGCACCGACAGGCAGCTGCTGTCCCCGCGCCCGTTCCAGCTCATGCATTCGGAGAAGCCGGCGCGGCTCGTGCAGTGGTTCCACGAGGAGTGCAACAACGTGATCCACCGCGAGGTCGGGCTCTATCCGGACCGCTTCGTCGGGGTGGCGGGCCTGCCCCAGCCCTGCGGGGAGCCGCTCGACATGGCGATCGCCGAACTCGAACGCTGCGTCGTCGAGCTCGGCTTCAAGGGCTGCCTGCTCAATCCGGATCCGTACGAGAACACCGGCGTCCATCCGCCGGCGCTCGGCGACCGCTACTGGTATCCGCTCTACGAGAGGCTGTGCGAGCTCGACGTGCCCGCGCACGTCCACGGAACCGGATCGCGGTCCGAGCGCGAGCCCTATTCCCTGCGCTTCATCAACGAGGAGACCACGGCGGTCCACGGGCTGGTCAACTCGACGGTGCTCGACGACTTCCCCGACCTGCGGATCGTCGTCAGCCACGGCGGCGGCGCGATCCCCTACCAGCTCGGCCGCTTCGAGTCGGGATCGCTCCGCCGCGAGGGGGCGGAGCGGTTCAGCCGCCGCATGCGCCGCCTGTTCTACGACACCGTGCTCTACACCCGCGAGGCGATCGAGCTGCTGATCCGCGTGGCAGGGGTCGACCAGTGCCTGTTCGGCGCGGAGTGTCCGGGCGTCGGCTCGTCCGTCGACCCCGAGACCGGCCGGCACATGGACGACGTCGCCCACCACGTCCGGGAGATCGGGTGGCTGTCCGAAGAGGACAGGACGAAGATCCTCTCCGGAAACGCCCGGCGGGTGTTCCGGCTCGACGGCTGACGCGGGCGGGCGCGGAAGGACGCTCGTGGGCCGCTTCGTCCTCCAGAGGGCCGGCGTCGCGCTTCTCGTCGCCCTGACGGTGTCGGTCGTCGGCTTCGGGCTGCTCCGGATGTCCGGCGATCTCGCCGCGGATCTCGCCGGCGAGGACGCCGCGCCCGAGGAGATCGCGGAGCTCGCGAGACTCTACGGTCTCGACCGGCCGCTGCACGAGCAGTACCTGGACTGGGCCGCGCGCGCGCTCGCCGGCGATCTCGGCGAATCCCTGTTCACCGCCGAGCCGGTCCTCGATCTCATCCTCGAGCGCGTCGGGGTGACCGTCGCGCTGTCGCTCGGCTCGCTCGCGCTCGCGCTCGCGCTCGCCATCCCCCTCGGCGTCGTCGCCGCCGTCCGCGCCAACGGCTGGGTCGACCGGGCGGCGCTCGCGCTCGCGGTGTTCGGGCAGGCGATCCCGAATTTCTGGCTCGGGCTGATGCTGATCTACGTGTTCGGGGTGGCCCTGGCCTGGCTTCCGATCTCGGGGTCGGGCAGCGTCGCCCATTTCGTGCTGCCGACGATCACCCTCGGCACCGCGGTCATGCCGGCGCTGATGCGGCTGACCCGGGCGGGCATGCTGGAAGTGCTCGATTCCGACTACGTCCGCACCGCCCGGGCCAAGGGGCTCCGCGCCCCGGCGGTGCTGTTCAAGCACGCGCTGCGCAACGCGATCCTGCCGGTGGTCTCCCTGTCGGCGGTCTCCCTGGGCTTTCTTCTCGGCGGGTCGGTCGTCGTCGAGGCCGTCTTCGCGCTCAACGGCATCGGGCTGCTCGCCTACCAGTCGATCCTGCGAAGCGACTTCCCGGTGGTCCAGTCGATTCTCGTCTTCGTGTCGTTCTGCTACATCGCGCTCACCTTGGCGTCGGACCTGGTCAACGCGCGGCTCGACCCGCGGATCCGTCTCGACTGAGGGAGGCACGGGACCCGCCATGAGGGACGACGGGCAGGCGGGCGCGGCTCCGACGCCGGCCGAGACCATGAGGCGGCGGGCGCGGTCCCATCCCGGGTTCCTCGCCGGCGGCGGTTTCGTCGCCCTGGTCGTCCTGCTCGCGGCGTTCGCGCCCCATCTCACCGCGTTCGACCCCTACAGCCAGAACCTCGAGGCGCGGCTGGTGAACCCGGTCTGGGGCGCCGGCGGAGGCTGGACCCACGTGCTGGGAACGGACTCTCTCGGCCGCGACTACCTGACGCGCATCCTGCACGGCGCGCGCGTCTCGCTTCTGGTCGGGATCGGGGCCGCGCTCGTCTCGGGGGTCGTCGGATCCCTGATCGGCGTGGCCGGCGGCTATTTCGGCGGCCGCGTCGACGCCTTCGCGATGTACCTGATCAACGCCAAGCTGGCCCTGCCGGGCATCCTGATCGCGCTTTCCCTGGTGTCGATCTTCGGGGGGTCGCTGGTGGCGCTCGTCTGCATTCTCGGCTTCCTGTTCTGGGACCGGTTCGCGGTCGTCGTCCGCAGCGCGACGCAGCAGGTGAGAACGCAGGACTTCGTGACCGCGGCCGAGGCCGTTGGCGCGTCGCGGGCCCGCGTCATCTTCCGCGAGATCCTGCCCAACGTCGCCGGCCAGATCATCGTGGTCGCGAGCCTGGAGATGGCCATCGCGATCCTCGTCGAGGCCGTGCTCTCGTTCCTCGGCCTCGGCATCCAGCCGCCCTCCCCGTCCTGGGGCCTGCTGGTGTCGGAAGGGCGCGGCTTCATGTTCTTCAAGCCCTACCTGATCGTGCTGCCGGGACTCGCGATCTTTCTTCTCGTCGTCGCCATCAACCTGATGGGCGACGGCATCCGCGACATCACGGCGCCGGAGGGCCGCGGCCGGTGACCGGGGCTCCCGTTCTCGAGGTGCGCGGCCTCGGCGTCGACATCGACGTGCCCGCGGGCGTGCTGCATGCCGTCAACGGCGTCGATTTCTCGGTGTCCCGCGGCGAGACTCTCGCGATCGTGGGCGAATCGGGGTGCGGCAAGACCATGACGGCGCTCGCGGTCGCGCGCCTGCTGCCCCGCCGGGCGAGGCTCCGCGCGCGCGCGATCCGGCTCGAGGGACAGGAGCTGCAGGACGTTCCGGACCGCGGTTTCGCCGACATCCGCGGCGCCCGGATGGGCATGGTCTTCCAGGATCCCATGAGCTGTCTCAACCCGGTCTACACCATCGGGAACCAGCTCGAGGAGGCGTTCGTCCGCCATCGCCGGGGCACCCGCGCCGAGGCGCGCGAACGCGCCGTGCGCCTGCTCGGCCGGGTCGGCATCCCCAACGCCGGGAGCCGTCTCCGGCAGTTTCCCCATCACCTGTCCGGCGGCCTGCGCCAGCGGGCGATGATCGCCATGGCGCTGATGTGCGAACCGTCCCTGCTCATCGCGGACGAGCCGACGACGGCCCTCGACGTCACCGTCCAGGCGCAGATCCTGCACCTGCTGGCGGAGCTGCAGGCGGAATTCCGGACGGCGCTGGTCCTGATCACCCACGATCTCGGGGTCGTGGCGAGAGCCGCCGACCGCGTCGCCGTGATGTACGCGGGCCGGATCGTGGAAAGCGGCACCGTGCGGCAGGTCTTCGCCTCCCCCGCCCACCCCTACACCCGGGCGCTGCTCGACTGCATCCCCCGCCCGGGCGCCGCGAAGAAAGGGCTCGGCGCCATTCCCGGCATCGTGCCGTCGCTGGTCGGCCGCCTCGAGGGCTGCCTGTTCCGCAACCGCTGCGAGGTTGCCGAGGAGCGTTGCCGACGGGAGGGAAACGAGGAGCGCGCGCTCCCCGGCGGGCACGTCTACCGCTGCGTCCGTCCCCCCGGGCGCCCGTCGCCGGCCGGAGCCCCGGAGTGACCGGCCGCCCGGAGGCGGCGCCGGTCCTCGAATGCGCCGGCGTCACCCGCGCCTTCCGGGTCGGGGGGCGGCTTCTCGGGCCGGCCCGCACGTTCCGCGCCGTCGAGGACGTGTCGTTCTCGGTCCGGCGCGGGGAGGCGTTCGCGGTCGTCGGCGAGAGCGGCGCCGGCAAGACCACCCTCGCGCGCATGCTTCTCGGCCTGCTCCCGCCGACCGCCGGCGCCATCCGCCTCGCCGGGCGGCCGGTCGCCGGGGCCCGGCGGATCGACATCGCCCGCCGCGCGCAACCGGTCTTCCAGGATCCCTACTCGTCGCTCAATCCCCGGAAGACGCTGCGCCAGATCGTCGGCCTTCCCCTCGCCGTCCACCGCGTCGGAACCGAGACCGAACGCCGGGCCCGTGTCGACGAGCTCATGTCCATGGTCGGGCTCGCGCCGCATCTGGTTCACGCCTACCCCAACCAGCTGTCGGGCGGCCAGCGCCAGCGCGTCGCTATCGCCCGCGCTCTCGCCATGAAGCCGGAAATCCTCGTCTGCGACGAGCCGACCTCCGCTCTCGACGTTTCCGTGCAGGCCCAGATCGTCAATCTTCTCAACGAGCTGAAAAGAGAACTTGACCTGACCTACATCCTGATCAGCCACGATCTCGGGGTGGTCGAGCACATGGCGGACCGGGTCGCGGTGATGTATCTTGGACGGATGGTGGAAACCGGCCCGACCGCGCGGATCTTCGGGACGCCGAGGCATCCCTACACCGAAACGCTTCTCGGCGCCGTTCTCACGCCCGACCCGGAGCTGGGCCTGCCGCCCGGAACGGCGGACGACAGCTTTCCCGACCCCCTGGCCCCGCCGGGCGGATGCCGCTTCCACCCGCGATGCGCCAGGGCGCTCGGGATCTGCCGCCGCGAGGCCCCGCCCCCGCGCGCGCTGGCGGACGGCGTCGTCGCGTGCCATCTCCATTCGGCGGAACAGGAGGCGACCGATGGCTGAAACGGTTCTCGGGCTGTGGACCACGCACGGCCCCACCCTCAACACGACGCCCGCGCAGTGGACGAACCGGGTCAGGGCCGATCTCGACCGGAAGCACTGGTTCCGGGGCGAGGAACTGTCCTTCGACGAGCTCGTCGCGCGGCGCGCCGGCGAGAACCTCCCCGGGAAGCACGGCGAGGACGAGCGCCGGCGGCGGCACGAGGCCTGCCAGAAGGCCATCGCCGAGATCGGCCGCCAGTGGGAGGCCGCCGCGCCCGACGCCTGCGTCATTCTCGGCAACGACCAGCGGGAGCTCTTTCTTCCCGCGGTCCAGCCGGCGTTCACCGTCTACCACGGCGCGAGCTTCTACAACGTGCCGCTCACCGACGCGCAGCGCCGGATGCTGCCCCCGGGCATCGAGGAGGCCGACTGGGCCTACCGGCCGAAGGAACGCACCGACTATCCGGGACTGCCGGAACTCGCGGCGCAGGTCTTCGAGCAGGCCGGGGAGGACGGCTTCGACCTCGCCGCCTCGGAGGAATGGCCGTCCCACGACGGCCACCGGCACGCGGGAACCCCCCACGCCTTCAGCTTCGTCCTGAGGCGCGTCATGCGCGACCGGGCGGTTCCGACGCTGCCCGTCATCACCAACACCTTCTATCCCCCGAACCAGCCAGGCGCCCGACGCTGCTACGAGTTCGGGCGCATGATCGGGCGCGCGCTCGCGCGCTGGAACTCCGGGGCCCGCGTGGCCGTCGTCGGCTCCGGCGGCATGTCCCATTTCTGCATCGACGAGGAACTCGACGGGCGTTTCCTGTCCGCGCTCGAGGGCCGCGACGGAGAGGCGCTGTGCGGGATCGAGCGCGCGCTCCTGCAATCGGGGTCGTCGGAACTGCTCAACTGGATCGTGGCGGCCGGCATCCTGTTCCCGACCCGGCTTTCCGGAGGCGTGGTCGACTACGTGCCGTGCTACCGCTCCGACGCCGGCACCGGCACCGCGAACGGCTTCGTCTGCTGGCGCTGAGGCGGGGCCGTTCCGCCGGGCGGCGGCGGCATCCCCTCGAGGGGGTGGCGGCTCCGGAAGCGCGCCAGCGCCGCGGGCGACAGGACGACCTCGAGCCGGGTGTGCTCGCCGTCCTCCGAGCGGCCGAGAACCTCGCCGTGGCGGTAGAGCCAGGACACCGCGGCGCCGTTCCCGTGACGGATGGACAGGCGGACGGTCTCGCGGCCGTTCCCGAGCAGGCCGTCCAGCGTTTCCAGCAGCCGGCCGCAGTTCTCGCCCGTGAGCGCGGAAACGGCCACCGTCCGCTCCTTCCGGGCGGCGAGGTTGGCGATCCGCTCGCGCCCGGCGGCGTCCAGCAGGTCGATCTTGTTGAGCACCTCCACGACGTTGTCCCGTTTCGCGCGGTCGATCCCCATCTCCCGGAGCACGGCCTCGACGTCCCGCTTCTGGTGCTCGGCGTCGGCGTGGGAGACGTCGCGCACGTGCACGATCGCGTCGGCCTCCACGACCTCCTCCAGGGTCGCCCGGAAGGCCGCGACCAGCCTGGTCGGCAGGTTCGACACGAAACCCACCGTGTCGGACAGGATCACCGGCAGCCCCGACGGCAGCGGCGCGGAGCGCATCACCGGATCCAGCGTCGCGAACAGCTGGTCCCTCGCCGTCACGCGCGACGAGGTCAGGCGGTTGAACAGCTCCGACTTGCCGGCGTTGGTGTAGCCGACCAGCGCCACGGTCGCATGGGGCGTCCGCCGGCGCGCCCGGCGGTGCAGGGCGCGGGTCTTCCTCACCTCCTCGAGCTCGCTCCGCAGCCTCGCCATGCGTTCCGAGAGCGTTCGCCGGTCGCTCTCGATCTGCGCCTCCCCCGGGCCGCCGAGAAAGCCCGAGCCGCCCCGCTGGCGCTCGAGATGGGTCCAGCTCCGGACCAGGCGGCTGTTCTGGTAGGCGAGACGGGCGAGTTCCACCTGAAGCGCCCCCTCGCGGGTCCGCGCCCGGGCGCCGAAGATCTCGAGGATGAGCTGGGTCCGGTCGATGACCTTGGTTTTCCAGGCGGTCTCCAGAAAACGCTGCTGGACGGGCATCAGGGTCGCGTCGACGACCGCGATCCCGACCCGCGACGCCTCGACCGACGCCGCGATCCGCCCGACCGTGCCCGGCCCGAAATAGCTGCCGCTCCGGATCCGCCTGACGGGAACCGTCTCGGACGCCACGACGTCGAGCGAGATCGCCTCCGCGAGCGCCCGCGCTTCCGCGAGCTGCGCCCCGGCCCCCCGCGGCGACCCCGCCGCGGACCGCGGCCGCGGGCACAGGACGGCGGCGCGCGTGCCGTCAGCCACGCCGGACGCCGCGCGCGGCGCGCGTCCTCAGCCGGCCGCCTGCGGGGATCCGGGCTCCTTCTCCGGCGTCCCCTCGATCTCGTCGAGAGACAGCGGAGACCCCGGCATCACGGTCGAGACGACGTGCTTGTAGACGAGCTGCAGCTGGGCGTCGCGCTGCAGAAGGATGCAGAACCTGTCGAACGACGTGATGACGCCCTGGAGCCGCACGCCGTTGACGAGAAAGACGGTGACCGGAACCCGCGCCCTGCGCACGTGGTTGAGAAAGACGTCCTGGAGATTCCCGGATTCGCCCTTTCGGCCTGCAGACACGGCTCCCTCCGTCCACGAACGCGCCCCTTCCGGCCCGCCCCCGCAATGTAGGCGTCTCAGAGGTTCCTGGCAAGACGCAGCAGTTCGCGGGACGACGGGAAGTGCGCGTCGGGCCGGTGCGGGGCGAACTCGTCGCCGGCCGGGTCGGCGTCGCCGACCAGGACCGAACGGCAGCCCGCCGCCGTTGCGCAGGCCATGTCGACCCAGGTGTCGCCGACGAACCAGACGGCTCCGGAGGGCGCGATCCCCGTGCCGTCGAGAGCCATCAGCACCGGCTCGACCGCCGGCTTGTCCCGTTCGGCGTCCCCCGCCCCGACGAGCCGGGCGCCGAAGAACCTGCTCCACCCCAGGTGCTCCGATTCGGCCCGCAGATGCCGGCCCGACTTGTTGCTGACGACGCCGAGCCTGCAGCCGAGACCGTGGAACGCGGCGACCAGGTCCTCGGCGCCGTCGATGACGGCGAGCCGCGACAGGTGCAGCGAGCGGTAGTGCCCGTGGAAGAGGTCGCGGGCCTCCTCCCACCGGTCCCCGAAGATCCCCGGAAAGGCGTCCCTGAGGGAGCGGCGGGCCCGCTCCCGCGTCTCGTCGAGGCTCCAGGGGGCGCGCCCCATCGCGGAGAGGGCGAGATTCATGCTTTCGTGAATGACCGGCCAGCTGTCGACGAGCGTGCCGTCCCAGTCGAAGAGCACCGCCTCCGGGCGCGCCGTCATGGCGCGGTCCGGTCCCGGAAATGGGCCTCGTAGAGCGCCTGCATCCTCCGCGTGCGGGGCCCGGGAACCCCGCCGCCGACAGGCCGGCCGTCGATGCGGACGACGGGAAGCACGAACGCGGAGGTGCTGCTGAGGAAGGCCTCGTCCGCGGCCAGCGCCTCGTCCACGCCGAACGCCCTTTCGGCCGCGGGAACGCCGTTTTCCGCCGCGATCCGCAGCAGCGCCCGGCGCGTCACGCCGTCGAGAATGCTGCCGTCGGCGGGACGCGTCACCAGGGTGCCGTCCGCCACGATCCAGGCGTTGGTCGACGCGCCTTCGGTGATCCCGCCCCCGGCGTCGCGCAGCCAGGTCTCGTAGGCGCCGGCGGCCGCCGCGTCGTCCTTGGCGAGCACGTTGGCGAGCAGGCCCACCGACTTGATGTCGGGGCGCTTCCAGCGCATGTCGGGCGCCGTGACCACCGCCACCCCCCGCCTGGCCAGCTCCGGCGCGGGCCGGCGCAGCGGGCGCAGCGTCATCACGACCGAAAGCCTCGCCGCGGACGGCACCCGGTGGTCGCGCTCCGCGACCCCCCGGGACACCTGCACGTAGAGCGCGCCGCCGCGGGTCCGGTTCAGCCGCAGAAGGCGGTCGACCTTGACGGCGAACTGCCCGAAGGTGAACGGCAGGTCGGCGCGGATCTCGCGCAACGACCGCTCGAGTCTCCGGAAATGCGGTTCCGCGTCGACCATGCGGCCGTCCGTCACGGCGACGACCTCGTAGACCGCGTCGGCGAACTGGTAGCCGCGGTCCTCGACATGGACCCGCGCCCGCCCGTGGGGGACGAAGCGGCCGTTGACGTAGGAGACCCGCGGCACCGTCAGAAGTACTCGAGGCGGACGGCGAAGAGCTGCGCGATGCTCTGGACGGCGTGCGGCGGCGCGAAGAACACCACCCGGTCGCCCTTCTCGACCACCGTCTCCCCCCGCGGCTTCAGCACGCGGCCCCGGCGCACGATCGCGCCGAACAGCGCGCCCTCGGGCAGGTCGATGTCGGCGATCGCCCGGTCGATCAGGCTCGACGTCTCGAGAATGTCGACCTCGAGAACCTCCCCCAGATTCTCCCCGAGCGAGTGGACGTTGCGGATCAGCCCGCGGCGGACATGCTGGAGAATGGTCGAGGCCGTGATGGCGCGCGGACCGATGACGGCGTCGACGCCGACGCTGGTGATCAGCGTCGAGTAGGTGGTGTTGTTGACGAGCGCCATGGCGCGCTGCGCGCCGTGGCGCTTGGCGAGCAGCGAGCCCAGGATGTTGCTCTCGTCGTCGTCGGTCACCGCGATGACGGCTTCGGTCCGCGCCACGCCCGCCTCTTCCAGGATCTCCCGTTCGAGCCCGTTTCCGAGAATGACGGTGACCCCTTTCGGCTGGAGCGTGCCGGACAGGAAGTCGGCGCGCTCCTTCCTGGCCTCGATCACGCGGATCGTCACCCCGGGGTGGTCCTGCAGGACCTGTTC
This sequence comes from Alphaproteobacteria bacterium, assembly GCA_965214975.1. Classification (GTDB taxonomy): domain Bacteria; phylum Pseudomonadota; class Alphaproteobacteria; order MPNO01; family UBA830; genus JAJEBT01. Next base: position 1,144,937 of record OZ244055.1, on the reverse strand, counting down.
GGCAAGGAACAGCCCGACGTTCCCGCCGCCCATGACGATGATGTGGCGCGCCCGGCCCTCCTCGTGGCCGAAGAGCCTGAGCGTGCGCTCGACGTGCTCGCTGTCCGATATGAAGTAGACGTCGTCGCCGGCGAGCATCTGCTCGCTGGAGGTCGGCCTGACGGTCTGTCCGTCCCGGATGATGCCGATCACGATGATGCCGATGTCGGGGAACACCCCGGAGAGCTGCCGGAGCGGCGTGTGGAGCACCGGGCAGTCCTCGTTGCAGTGCACGCCGATGATCTGCACCTTGCCGTCCACCGCCGGAATGGCGTCGAAGGCCCCCGGCACCGCGAGATCCCGGGCGATGGTGCGCGCGACCTCCTTTTCGGGGGAGATGATGACGTCGATCGGCATGTGGTCGCGGCTGAACAGGTCCGCCCAGATCGGCTGCAGATACTCCTGGTTGCGGACCCGCGCGATCTTGACCGGAACGTTGAAGAGCGAATGCGCGACCTGGCAGGCGACCATGTTGACCTCGTCGGCCTGGGTCACCGCGATCAGCATGTCGGCCTCGGCGGCGTTGGCCCGGTCGAGAACGTGCGGCAGCGAGGCGAAGCCCTCCACGCTGCGCACGTCGAGCGCGTCGTCGACCCGGCGGATGTTCTCGGGCGACGAATCGACCACGGTGATGTTGTGGCCCTCGCTGGAGAGCTGGCGCGCGATGTGGTAGCCGACCTGGCCCGCGCCGCAGACGATGATGTTCATGCGGGGCCGCCCCGGGGCCCGTCAGCGCGGGTCCGCGGCGTCGCGTCCGCCGATGCCGAGGAGCTTGAGCTTGCGGTGCAGCGCCGTCCGGTCCATCCCGATCGCCTGCGCGGCCTCGGAGACGCTGGGGAACCTCGATAGCTGGGCCTCGAGATAGCGGCGCTCGAACTCCGCCCGCGCGTCGCGCAGGGGCAGCGAGAGCAGCCTCGTTCCCGCCTCGGCGCCGTCGGCCGCCGAACGGCCGCCGAGGAGGTCGGGCGGCAGGTCTTCCGCGGCCACCGGATCCGAGGCGTCCCCGGGCGCCATGATCAGCGCCCACTCGACGACGTTCCGCAGCTGCCGGATGTTGCCCGGCCAGCTGGAGACCTGCAGCGCGGCGATCGCCTCTTCCGAGAACCGCCGCGGCGCCAGGCCCGAGGCGCGCGCCGCCTTCTCGGCGAAGCAGGCCGCCAGCGCGGGAATGTCCTCGCGCCGCTCGCGAAGCGGCGGGACGCGAACCGGCACGACGTTCAGGCGGTAGTACAGATCCTCGCGGAACCGTCCCGCCGCGACCTCGTCCTCGACGTTCCGGTTGCTGGAGGCGACGACCCGGACGTCGATCGGGATCTGCGCCCCCCGGCCGTCGCGGGTGAACACGCGGTCGTGCAGCACGCGCACGAACTTGCCCTGGGTCTCCAGCGGCATGTCGCAGACCTCGTCGAGCAGAAGCGTGCCGCGACGCGCCTCCTGCAGCGCGCCCGCGCTGGCCGCCGAACCCGCGGCGCTCTCCCCGAAGAGCTCCCTCTCCATGCGCTCCGGCGCCATGTCGGCGCAGTTGACGACCACGAAGGCGTTCCCCGCCCTCGCCGAACGCCGGTGCAGCTGTCTCGCGAACACCTCCTTGCCCGATCCCGGAGGCCCCAGAATCAGGACGCGGCTGTCCGTCGGGGCGACTTTCGCCACCACGGCCTCCAGCTGCTGCATGGCCCTCGAGTCTCCGACCGGCTCCTCCACCAGGTCGGTGCGCTGGCGGAGGTCGAGATACTCGCGCCGCAACTGCGCGGACTGGAGCGCCCGGCCGGCGGTGAGCACCAGCCGGTCGACCTTGAACGGCTTCTCGAGGAAATCGTAGGCGCCGAGCTTGGTCGCCTCGACGGCGGTCTCGATGGTGCCGTGGCCGCTCATCATCACCACCGGCAGGGCCGGGCGCTGCTCGCGCACCTGACGGAGGATGTCCATGCCGTCGAGCCTGCTGTTCTCGAGCCAGATGTCGAGAACCACCAGATCCGGATGGAGCGCGTCGAGCCCCCGCAGCGCGGCGTCGCCGTCGTGGGCGACGTGGCAGGAATAGCCCTCGTCCCGGAGGATGTCCGAGACCATGCGGCAGATGTCCGCCTCGTCGTCGACGATGAGAACCTCAGCCGCCATGGTCGCTCTCCCCGCCGCTTGCCGCCCCCGCGTCGGGATCCCTCCGGAGCCGGACCGTGGCGGCCGTGCCGCCCCCGGCGCGGCCGCCGAGCGCCAGTTCGCCATGATGGTCCACCAGCACCTTCTTGACAATGGCCAGCCCGAGGCCGGTGCCGCCCTCGCGCGTCGTCACGTAGGGCTCGGTGAGCCGTTCCACCGCGAGATCCGGCAGGCCCTTTCCGTTGTCGCGGACCTCAAGGACGGCGTCGGCGCCCTCCCCGGCGAGCGCGAGCCCGATCCGGCCCCGCGGCAGCCTCTCTCCGGGCGGGCGGCCGTCGACGGCGTCCACCGCGTTCTGGACCAGATTGGTCAGCACCCGGGCGATCTGGTCCGGGTCGCAGACGATCTCCACCGGCTCCGCCGGCAGATCGGTCTCGAAGTCGAGATCGGGCCGCGCGTTCCGCAGCAGCGTCACCGCGTCGCGGCAGATCGCGCGCAGATCGGCGACCCGCATCTCGGGTTCCGGCATTCTGGCGAATTCCGAGAACTCGTCCACCATGCGCCCGATGTCGCCGACATGGCGGATGATGGTGTCCGTGCAGTCGGAGAAGGTCTCCCGGTCGGTGCGGATCTGGCCCAGGTACTTCCGCCGCAGGCGCTCGGCGGCCAGCGAGATCGGCGTGAGCGGATTCCTGATCTCGTGGGCGATGCGCCGCGCTATGTCCGACCAGGCGGCCTTGCGCTGGGCCGCGATGAGCTCGGTGATGTCGTCGAAGGTCACGACGAAGCCGGTGACCGCGCCGCCCTGGGTCTCCGACGTCAGGCACACGGAGAGCCGCCGCTCCCGGTTCCCGGCATGCAGGGAGATCTCGAACTCCACCCGCCGTTCGCGCCGCCGCCGGGCGCGGGCGATCATCTCGCCGACCTCGGGCACGAGGGCGCCCATGGCGGTGCCGATCTCGGCGTCGAGATCCCGTTCGAGAAGCGTCGACGCCGAACGGTTGGCGACGTTGATCCGCCCGTCGCCGTCGAGCCCGATGACGCCCGCGGAAACGCCGGAAAGGACAGTCTCGATGAAGTTGCGGCGGTCGGCGAGCTTGCGGTTGGCCTCCACCAGGGCGAGGTGCTGGCGCTCGAGCCGCTCGGCCATGCGGTTGAACGCGCGCCCGAGCAGCCCGACCTCGTCGCTGTGCGGATCCTCGTCGATGCGCACCGAGAGATCGCCCGCGCCCACCCGTTCCGTGGCGCCGGCGAGCGCCGAGACCGGCTCCGAGATCCGGTTGGCGAAGATCTGCCCCACCCAGACGGCGGCGAGCAGCAGTAGCAGCCCGACGAGCACGTAGATCATCGCGAACGTCACCTCGACCTCGCCCCGCCGGCCCTCGACGTCCCGGTACTCCTCCGCGGCCCTCCGGGTCTTCTCGATGTGCTCGAGAACCCTGAACTCGACGTGGCGGCTCACGTAGAGAAAGACGTCGACCATGCGGTCGAGCCGGATGACGGCCCGCACGCGGTCGTCCGCGCCGCCGGCGAGCACCGCCACCTCGCCCTCGCGGGCGCGGTCGACGGCGGCGAGCGGCGGTCCGGTCTCGTCCAGGATGTAGGTCTGTTTCCAGCGCGCGAGCACGTTGCCGGTGCCGTCGAAGACGTAGGCCTCGCTGAGATTGCGTATGAGGCCCTGGGTCACGACGATCTGCTGGAACTTGCGGGGGTTGGCGTAGGCGAGGTAGGCGGCGCGCTCGAGATCGCGCGCCATCGACAGGGTGTCGCCGCGAATCGCCTGCCGGTGCTCCTTCAGGTAGGCCTCCGCCACCGCCCGTGAATCAAGCACGGCGGTGCGCACGCGGTCGCTGAACCACGCCTCGAAGCCCAGGTTGAGAAAGCTCGCGGAAAACACCGAGACGACGATCGCGGGCACGAGGGCGATCAGGCTGAACAGCAGGACCAGGCGCCGGTGCAGCCGCGACGACGCGAGGCCTTCCCGGTAGCCCCGTCTCAGGCGGAGAAGGTTGCGGATGACGACCAGCGCGAGAAGAAGAAACAGCGCCAGGTCGACCTGCAGCAGGATCAGCGCCAGCCTGGTGTCGCCGAACGAGGTCATGCGCGACAGCGCGACGGCGGTGGCGACCGCGGAGCAGACGGCGAGCGCGGCGAGCGCGACCGCGAGCTTGCGGCCGAGGGCGACGCGGCCGGTCCAGCGCCGCAGCCCGCGCAGCAGGTCCGGATGCCGGCGCCTGCCGGCGAGCCCGGCCGGACCGGCGCGGCCCGCGGCTCCCTCAGCCGCGCCGGACGTCGATCCGGAGCTCATGGATCTTCTTCCTGAGCGTGTTCCGGTTCAGCCCCAGAATCTCGGCCGCCCGGAGCTGGTTGCCCCCGGTGGCGGCGAGAGCCCGGCTGATGAGGGGGCGCTCGACCTCGCGGAGAACGCGGCGGTAGAGGCCGTTCGCCGGCCGTCCCCCGGCCGCGGCGAACCCGCGCTCCAGATGGCGCTCGACCGCCTCGCCGAGGGAATCCGCCGCGGCCGGCGCGGCCTCGGGCGGGACCGCGCCGCCGATCTGCGAGCGGACGGCGTCCCCGGAGATGACGTCCTCCGCGCACAGCGCCGCGAGACGGCTGACCAGGTTCTCGAGCTCGCGGACGTTGCCCGGCCAGTCATGCGCGGCCAGGGCCTCGACGGCGTCGCGGCTCAGCGACTTGAACGGCAGCCCGGCCTCGGCGCCGCGGGCGAAGAAGTGGCGCGCGAGCTCGGCGACGTCCCCGGCCCGTTCCCGCAGCGCGGGCATGCGCATGGGCACCACGTTGAGGCGGTAGTAGAGATCCTCGCGGAACGCGCCTTCCGACACCAGCCGTCCCAGGTCCCGGTGGGTCGCGGCCACGATGCGCGCGTCGGCGCGGATCGGCACGCGGCCCCCGATCGTGGTGAAGGTGCCGTCCTGCAGCACCCGGAGAAGCCGGGTCTGGGCCTCCAGCGGCATGTCGCCGATCTCGTCGAGGAACAGGGTGCCGCCGCGCGCCTGCTCGAAGCGGCCGACGCCGCGGGAAACGGCGCCGGTGAACGCCCCCTTCTCGTGCCCGAACAGTTCCGCCTCCACGAGCTCGCGCGGTATCGCGGCCATGTTGATGGCGACGAACGGCCCGTTGCGGCGGCTGCCGTAGTCGTGGAGCGCGCGTGCCGCGAGTTCCTTTCCGGTGCCCGATTCGCCGGCGATCATGACCGTCAGGTCGGTCGCCGTCAGGCGCCCGAGCATGCGGTACACGGTCTGCATCGCCGGCGAGCGCCCGACGAACGGCAGCTGCTCCTCCGCGCCGGGGGCGGGCGCCGGCGCGGGCGCCGGGTCGGCGAGCGCCCGCTCGACCACCCCGATCACCTCGTTGAGGTCGAACGGCTTGGGCAGGTAGTCGTAGGCTCCCCGCTCGTTCGCCTCCACCGCGGTGTGGAGCGTGTTGCGCGCGCTGATGACGACGATCCTCAGGTCGGGCCGGAGCTCGCGGATGCGCGGGACGAGGTCGAGCCCGTTCTCGCCGGGCATGACGACGTCGGTGATCACGACGTCGCCCGCGCCCTCCCGCACCCAGGACCACAGCGTCTCGCCGTTGCCGGTCGCGCGCACCTCGAAGCCGCGGCGGTCGAGCGCCCTTTCGAGCACCGTCCGGACCGCGCGGTCGTCGTCGGCGACCAGAACCGTCGCCCTCATCGGGGGCCGCCCTCCGGCGGGTTCCCGCAGGCCGGAAGCCTGATCCGGAAAACCGTGCCCCGGCCGCTGCTGTCGAACTCGATCGTGCCGCCGTGGTCGGCAACGGTCTTGGCCGCGAGCGCGAGGCCGAGCCCGGACCCGTCGGTCTTCGTCGTCACGAAGGGGTCGAAGATCTGGTCCGCCATCTCCTCGCGGACGCCGGGGCCGTTGTCGGCGACCGAGATCACGAGCGGCAGCGCGGCGCGGCTGCCGCCTCCCGGGAGCCGGAGCCGCAGGCCGTGGTGGTAGGTCGTCCCGAGACGGATCTCGCCGCCGTCCCCGGGAACCGCCTCGCAGGCGTTCTTGACGACGTTGAGAAACGCCTGGACGAGCCGGTCGGAGTCGCCGCCGGTCGGCGGAAGGGACGGATCGTAGCTCTCGACGAAGCGCACGTGGCGACCGAACCCGGCCTCGGCGATGCGGCGGACGTGCTCGAGGACCGCATGGACGTTGACGGCCCGGCGCGAAAGGCCGTCCTCCGAGAACTGGTCCATGCGGTCGACCAGCCGGCAGATGCGGTCGCTCTCGTCGCGGATCATCCGGGTCAGCGCGCGGTCGTCCTCGCCGTCCAGGGTCTCCTCGAGCAGCTGGGCGGCGCCGCGGATGCCGGCCAGCGGGTTCCTGACCTCGTGGGCCAGCAGTGCCGCAAGCCCGGTCACCGAGCGCGCCGCGTGGCGATGGACCATGCGGTTCCCGAACCGACGGGCGATCGACCGGGCATGGAACGACACGATCGCCTGCCGCCCGTCCTCGCCGGCCGGCGCGACGGTCACCACGTGGCTGTCGCCGGTCCTCCTGGACAGCGGGACGTCGTGCTCGGTGACGCCCGAACCCGACGCCGCCGCCTGGGAGAGCAGGGAGAAAAGCGGGCTGTCCGGAGGGAACAGCTCGCCGAGAGGGCGGCCCACGAGCCTTGCGGCGCCGCGGCCGAGAAACTGCTCGGCGGCCGGGTTGGCGAGAACGACCCGACCGTCCTCGCCGACCGCGAGCACCGCGAACGGGAGCGCCCGGAGAACGTCGCCGGCCGACGGCCGGACCGCCTCCCCGGCGGGCGCCGAAGCGGCAACCGGCGTCTCCGGAGCGCGGACGCCTCCGGCCGAAGTGACCATCATTCGGGCAACGCTCCGCAACTGTTCGGATCGTGCACAATCGTAGGGCGAGACGGCGGGCCCTTCAAGAATCCCGGAAGCACCCCGGGGGCGGTTGTCTCCGCCGGCGTTTTCGGCTTGAGTGTGCCGGCTTGCGGACCGGCCCGGCGCCCGCCCACGGTTCCGCCTTCCGCGGAGGCTTCGCGACATGACCGGCTGCGTCGCCCTCATCCTCGCCGGCGGGTCCGGCGCCCGCGTCGGCGGCGACGTCCCGAAGCAGTACCTGGAGCTGTCGGGCCGGCCGGTTCTCCGCCACGCCGTCGACGCGTTCGCGGGCCATCCCGGCGTCGATTCGGTCCAGGTGGTCATCCGCGCCGGCGACGACGCGCAATACCGCCGCGCCGTCGCCGGGCTCGACCTGCCGCCCCCGGTCCGGGGCGGCGCCACCCGCCAGCGGTCCGGCCGCGCGGGGCTCGAGCGCCTGGCGTCCGCGGCGCCCGGGCGCGTCCTGATCCACGACGCGGCGCGGCCCTTCCCCGGCCGGGCGCTGACCGACCGCGTGCTCGCGGAGCTCGGCCGCTCCGCCGGCGCGGTTCCGGCCCTTCCCGTCGGCGACACCCTCAAGAGGGGGGAGGGCGATCCGCCGGCGGTCGCCGGAACCGTCGCGCGCGACGGTCTCTGGCGCGCGCAGACGCCCCAGGGATTCCGCTTCGCGGAGGTGCTCTCGGCCCACCGCGCGGCGCCGGACGAGGGGCTGACGGACGACGCCGACGTCGCCGCCCGCGCCGGCCTGCGCGTTGCCCTCGTCTCCGGGAGCTGGGACAATCTCAAGATCACGGCGCGGGAGGATCTCGCGCGCGCCGAACGGATCATGGCCGCCGACGGAATGCACACCAGGACGGGCAACGGCTTCGACGTCCATGCCGTCGGCGCGGGCGACCACGTGACGCTCTGCGGCGTCCGCGTCCCCCACGACGGCGGCCTCCGGGGGCACTCGGACGCGGATGTCGCGCTGCACGCCGTCACCGACGCGCTTCTCGGCGCGATCTCCGCCGGCGACATCGGATCCCGTTTCCCGGACTCCGACGACCGCTGGAGGAACGCGCCGTCGCGGCTGTTCGCCGTCCGGGCCGCCGAGCTCGTCGCCCGGCGCGGCGGGCGCATCGTCCACGTCGACGTCACCGTCGTCTGCGAGACCCCGAGGATCGCCCCCCATCGCGACGCCATGCGCCGCGAGGTCGCGGACATGCTCGCCCTCGACGTCGACCGCGTGAGCGTCAAGGGCACGACCACCGAGGGGCTGGGCTTTCTGGGGCGCGGCGAAGCGGTCGCCGCGCAGGCCACCGCCACCGTCGCGCTGCCGGATTCCCCGTGACCCGCCTGCCCGAGGGGCTGCGGCTCGGCGACCCCGCCGCGTTCGTCGCCACCGCCGGGGGCGCCGGCCTGCTGCCCGGCGCCCCCGGCACCTGGGGGTCGCTGGCGGTTCTCGTCCCGGCGTGGTTCGCGGCCGCGGCCTTCGGGCGCCTCTGGCTGATCGCCGCGGCGGCGGCCGTCTTCGCCGCCGGCCTCTGGGCGTCGGCACGGTATCTCAGGCACGCCGGCGAGGAGGATCCCGGCCCGATCGTGATCGACGAGGCGGCCGGCCAGCTTCTCGCGCTTGCCGCCGTGCCGGCGGACGTCTGGTGGTACGCCGCGGCGTTCGCGCTCTTCCGCGCGCTCGACATCGTCAAGCCGTGGCCGGTTTCCGCGGTGGAGCGGGGCTTCGGCGGCGCGTTGGGGGTGATGGCGGACGACGTCGCCGCCGGAGCGATCGCCTTCGTCCTGCTCGCCGCGGCCCGCGGGGCGGCGTGATGCTCGACGACGAGGTCCGGGAGCGCGCGGCGGCGGTTCTCGGGCTGTGCCGCGAAGCGGGGCTGAGGCTCGCGACCGTCGAATCCTGCACCGGCGGCCTGGTCGCCGCGGCCCTGACCGAGATCCCCGGCTCCTCGGACGTCGTGGACCGCGGGTTCGTGACCTACACCGACGCGGCCAAGACCGCGCTCGCCGGCGTCCCCCCCGAACTGCTCGACGCCGTCGGCGCCGTGAGCGAGGAGGTCGCCCGCGCCATGGCGATCGGCGGCCTGTCGCGTTCGGAGGCCGACATCGCCGTCGCCGTCACCGGCGTCGCCGGGCCGGGCGCCAGCGAACGCAAGCCGGCGGGCCTGGTCCATCTGGCGGCGGCGCGCCGCGGCGCCGGCGTGGTCCACGAACGCCACGCCTTCCCGGGCGGCCGCTCCGCGGTCCGCCGGGCCTCGGTTCTCAGGGCCCTGGATCTCGCGGGCGCGCGGGCGCGCCTCTGAGGCCCGGCGACCGCCGGGGGCCGTCGGTCCGCGGACAGCGCTCCGCCGCGCGCCTCTCGAAGGCCCGGACCAGACGCCGCGTTTCCTGGTGGAACACCGGCCCCGCGACCGCCCGCAGCAGCCGCGACCGGAACTCGAAGTCGATGAAGAAGTCCACCTCGCAGCCGCCCTCCGCCGGGCGGAAGCGCCAGCGGTTGCGCAGACGGTCGAACGGCCCGTCCAGGCACTCCACGTCGATGCGCTCCGGCGGGTTCAGCGTGATCCGGGAGACGTAGCGCTCGCGGATCACCCTGAAGCCGACCAGCATTTCCGCCTCGAGCGCCCGTTCCGAGCGGCCAAGGACGCGGAGCGCCAGGCACCACGGCAGGAAATTGGGGTAGTCCTCGACGTCGGACACCAGCTCGTAGAGCCGGTCGCGGCGGTAGGGCAGGATCCGCGTTTCCGAATGCGTCGGCATGAACGGCGCCGGCGGCCTCAGCCCGCGCCGCGCGCCGCCCGCAGCTTCCGGAAGTCGCTGTCGGCGTGGTAGGAGGACCGGGTGAGAGGCGAGGCGGACGTCATCAGGAAGCCCTTGCCCCGGGCCGCGGCGCGAAGGCTCTCGAACTCGCCGGGGGTCACGAAGCGGTCGATGGCCCGGTGCTTGGGCGTCGGCTGCAGGTACTGGCCGATGGTCAGGAAATCGACGCCGGCGGCGCGCAGATCGTCCATCACCTGCAGCACCTCCTCGCGGCTCTCGCCGAGGCCGACCATCAGGCCCGACTTGGTGAAGACCGAGGGGTCGAGCGACTTCGCCCGATCGAGCAGGCGCAGCGAATGGAAATAGCGCGCGCCCGGGCGCACCTCCGGATAGAGGCGCGGCACCGTCTCGAGATTGTGGTTGAAGACGTCGGGACGGGACGCGGCGACGGTCTCGAGCGCGCCTTCCTTGCGGAGAAAGTCCGGCGTCAGGATCTCGATCGAGGTCTTCGGGGAGACCCGGCGGACCGCCTCCACGACCGCCGCGAAGTGCCCCGCCCCGCCGTCGTCGAGATCGTCGCGGTCGACCGAGGTCACGACCACGTGGCCGAGCCCGAGCTCCGCGACCGCCCGCGCCACCCGTTCCGGCTCCGCCGGGTCGAGCGGCCGCGGAAGCCCCGTCGCCACGTTGCAGAAGGCGCAGGCGCGGGTGCAGACGTCCCCCATGATCATCATCGTCGCGTGCCGGTTCGCCCAGCACTCGCCGATGTTGGGGCAGGCGGCCTCCTCGCAGACGGTGACCAGTCCGAGGCGGCGCACGGTCTCCCGGGTCTCCCGGTAGGCCGCGGAGGTCGGCGCCCGCACCCGGATCCAGGGCGGCTTGCGCCGGACCGGCGCGTCCGGGCGGCGCGCCTTTTCCGGGTGGCGCGGGCGGGCGCCGGCCGGACGCTCAGAAATGGATCGCGCGGTCATAGGCGTCGAGCACCGATTCGTGCATCATCTCCGAGAGCGTCGGATGCGGGAACACGGTCTCCATGATCTGCGCCTCCGTCGCCTCGAGCGTGCGTGCCAGCGCGTAGCCCTGGATCAGTTCCGTGACCTCGGACCCGATCATGTGGGCGCCCAGAAGCTCCCCGGTCGCGGCGTCGAACACGGTCTTCACCAGCCCCTCGCCGTCGCCGAGCACGACCGCCTTGCCGTTGCCCGCGAAGGGGAACCGGCCGACCCTGACCTCGCGTCCCTCCTCGCGCGCCCGGTCCTCGGTCAGGCCGACGCTCGCGACCTGCGGCCGGCAGTAGGTGCAGGCCGGTATGCGCGACACGTCGAGCGGACGCGCGTCGAGGCCGGCGATCCGCTCGACGCAGACGACGGCCTCGTGGCTCGCCTTGTGGGCGAGCCACGGCGGCCCCACGAGATCGCCGATCGCGTACACGCCCGGCTCGCCGGTCCGCAGCCACCGGTCGACCGTCACGTGGCCGCGGTCGACGGCGACGCCGGTGCCCTCGAGGCCGATGTCCTCGACGTTGCCGACGATCCCGACCGCGAGGACCACCCGGTCGAAGGTCTCCCGCAGGCTCTTGCCGCCGGCGGTCTCGATCGTCACCTCCACGCCGTCCGGACCGGTCTCGACGCCGCCGGCCGCGGCGCCGACGTGAAGGGTCATCCCGCGCCGCTCGAAGGCCTCGTGGGCGGCGGCCGAGATCTCGGAATCCTCGGCCGGCAGGATCCGGTCCAGCGCCTCGACCACGGTCACGGAGCTTCCCATGTCCGCGTAGAAGCTCGCGAACTCGACGCCGATCGCTCCGGCTCCGACGACCAGCAGCGTCTCCGGCACGGCCTCGGGCACCATCGCCTCACGGTAGGTCCAGACGCGCTCGCCGTCCGGCGCGAGGCCGGGCAGCGCGCGCGCGCGCGCGCCGGTCGCGAGAATCACGTGCGCGGCTTCGCAGGCCGCGGACCCGCCGCCGTCCCTGACGTCCACCCGCCCGGGGCCGGCGAGAACGCCGTGCCCGGTCAGCACCTCGACCCCGTTCTTGCGCAGAAGATGGCCGATTCCCCGGTTCAGCCGCCCGGCGACCCGGCGCGAACGCCCGACCACCGCGGCGAGGTCGATCCGGGACTCGTCCGCGACGATCCCGAAATCCCGGGCCTCGTCGAACAGATGGCGGATCTCCGCGGCCCGCAGAAGGGCCTTGGTCGGGATGCAGCCCCAGTTCAGGCAGATGCCGCCGAGATGCTCGCGCTCCACGACGGCCGCCTTCATCCCCAGCTGGGCGGCCCGTATGGCGGCCACGTACCCGCCGGGCCCGCCGCCCACCACCACGACGTCGAATCGGTCACCGGCCATGGGGCCTCCTTCCCGCGGTCCCGGCATCCCCCGGGCCGCCGCCGCGCGCGGGCGCGGCCTACAGCAGCATCGCCGGCGGGTACTCGACGTACCGGCGGACCGCGGCGAGAAACCGGCTCCCGATCGCGCCGTCGACAAGCCTGTGATCGACGGAGAGCGTGCAGCACATGACGGTCGCCGGGACGATCTCGCCGTCCCGGACCACCGGCCGCGGCTCGCCCGCCCCGACGGCCAGGATGCAGGCCTGCGGCGGGTTGATCACGGCGTCGAACTGCCGGATCCCGTACATCCCGAGGTTGGAGATCGTGAAGCCGCCCCCCTGGTACTCGTCGGGCGCGAGCCCGCCCTCCCTCGCACGCGCGGCGAGGCTCTTCACCTCGGCGGAGATCTCCGCCAGGCCCTTGGTCTCCGCGGCCCGGACCACGGGCGTGACGAGCCCCTCGTCGAGCGCGACGGCAACGGCGACGTCGGCGGACAGGAAACGGCGCATCCGCTTCTCGTCCTCCCACGCGACGTTGGCTTCCGGCACCTCCATCAGCGCGAGCGCGCACGCGCGGACGACGAAGTCGTTGATCGAGAGCCCGGGCTCCGGGGGCGCCGCGTTGAGGGACTTCCGGACCGAGAGGAGTTCGTCGATCTCGCACTCGACCGTCATGTAGAAATGCGGAATCCGGCTCTTCGATTCCGTCATGCGCCGCGCGATGACCTTGCGCATGGCCGAAAGGTCGACCAGCTCGGAGCCCGCCGCCGGTTCCGGGGCGGGGGCGGCGGCGAGCGCGGCCTCGACGTCGCGCCGGACCACGCGCCCGCCGGGCCCCGAACCCGCGATCCCGGACAGATCGACCCCCGCCTCCGCGGCGATGCGGCGGGCGCGCGGGCTCGCGAACTGCCGGCCGGGAGGCGCGCCGTCGGCGTCCCGTCCCGGCGCGTCCGCGCGCCCGCCGAGCGCCTCCTCGACATCCGCCTTCACGATCCGGCCGCGGTCTCCGGTGCCCGAAACCGAGGACAGGTCGAGCCCCGCCTGCCGCGCGATGCGGCGGGCGAGCGGGGTCGCGGCGGCCTGTTCGGCGGAGCCTCCGGGCGCCCGCGCGACGGCGGCTCCGGAAGGCGGCCCGGCAGGCGCGTCGCCGCCGGGCGGCGGCGCCTGCGGCCCGCCGGCGCCGGCGGGACCGGAAGCGGGGTCGACGGCATCGAGCGCCGACGCGGCCTCCCCCTCCTCGAGCAGGATCCCGATGGTCGCGTTCACCTGCACGCCTTCGGCGCCTTCGGGAACCACCAGACGCCCGACCGTGCCCGCGTCCACGGCCTCCACCTCCATGGTCGCCTTGTCGGTCTCGATCTCGGCGAGCACGTCGCCCGGGTTGACGGCGTCCCCCTCCTTGACGAGCCAGCGCGCGAGGTTGCCCTCGGTCATCGTCGGCGAAAGGGCCGGCATCAGGATCCTGACCGCCATCTCTCCTCCCCGCTCAGTCGGCGTAGCAGACGGAACGCGCCGCCCGGACCACGTCCTCGGGCTGGGGCAGCGCCAGCCTCTCCAGATTGGCGGCGTACGGCAGCGGAACGTCCGCGGCGCACACCCGCGCCACCGGGGCGTCCAGCCAGTCGAAGGCCCGCTCCATCATGACCGCGGCGATCTCGGAGCCGATTCCCGCGACCGGCCAGCCCTCCTCGACCGACACGATCCGGTTGGTCTTCCTCACCGAGGCCACGACCGTGTCGACGTCCAGCGGGCGCAGCGTCCGGAGGTCGATGACCTCGGCCTCGATGCCCTCGGCCGCGAGGGTTCCGGCGGCGGCCAGCGCGTGATCGACCGCTATCGAGAAGCCCGTGATCGTGACGTCGCCGCCCTCGCGCAGGACGCGGGCGCTGCCGATCGGGACCGTCCAGTCGGGGGCGTCCGGCACGTCGAAGGTCCGGCCGTAGAGGATCTCGTTCTCCAGGAAGACCACCGGGTTGGGATCCCGGATGGCGGACTTGAGCAGGCCCTTGGCGTCGGCGGCCGAATGGGGCGCCACGACGTGAAGGCCCGGCACGTGGGCGTACCAGCTCGCGAAGCACTGCGAATGCTGCGCCGCGACCCGCGCGGCGGCTCCGTTGGGGCCCCGGAAAACCACCGGGCAGCCCATCCTTCCGCCCGACATGTAGTTGGTCTTGGCGGCGGAGTTGACAAGGTGGTCCATCGCCTGGAGGGCGAAGTTGAAGGTCATGAACTCGACGATCGGCTTGAGGCCGGCGAACGCCGCCCCGACCCCGAGGCCGGTGAAGCCGTGCTCGGTGATCGGCGTGTCGATCACCCGCTCGCTTCCGAACTCCTCGAGCAGGCCCTGGCTGACCTTGTACGCCCCCTGGTATTCCGCGACCTCCTCGCCCATGAGGAACACCCGGTCGTCGGCGCGCATCTCCTCGGCCATCGCGTCGCGCAGCGCCTCGCGGACGGTCCGCGGCACCACCGTCCCGGAGGCGGCCGGCCCGCCGGGCGCGGGTGCGGCCGCGGCGGTCCGCGCCCCGCGTCCGGCGTCGCCGGTCCGGACGGCGCCGGTAGGGCCGGCCGCGGACGCGGGTTCCGCCGGCGCCTCGCCGGAGGGGGCGGTTTCGCCGTCCTCGAGCCGTTCGCCGTCCTCGAGCAGAATGCCGATGACGGCGTTGACCTCCACGTTCTCGCTGCCCTCGGAAACGACAATCCTGCCGAGCACGCCGTCGTCGACGGCCTCCATCTCCATCGTCGCCTTGTCGGTCTCGATCTCGGCGATGACATCGCCGGCGGAGATCCTGTCGCCCTCCCGCTTGTGCCACCTGGCGAGACTGCCCTCGGTCATCGTGGGGGACAGGGCCGGCATCAGGATGTTGATCGACATCTCCGGCCCCGCTTCAGGCGTCCACGAGCACGTCGGCGTGGAGTTCCGAGGAATCGGGCTCGGGGCTGTCCTGGGCGAACCGCGCGGCCTCGGCGACCGCGGCCCGCATCTCGCGGTCGATCTCCCCGAGGCTCTCCTCGGTCCCGTGCCCGGCCTCGACGATGACCTTCCCGAGATTGGCGATGGGGTCGTGCCGCTCGCGCATGGCCGCCACCTCCTCCCGGGTCCGGTACTGCGCCGGATCGGACATCGAGTGCCCCCGGTAGCGGTAGGTCCGCATCTCCAGGATGCAGGGGCCGTTTCCGGCCCGGCAGCCTGCAACGGCCTCCGCGCCGGCCTCGCGGACCGCCAGGACGTCCATGCCGTCGACGTCCCGGCCGGGAATGCCGTAGGGCTCGCCCAGCTTGCCGAGATCCTTCGCCGCCGAGGCCCTGTCCACGGACGTGCCCATGCCGTACCGGTTGTTCTCGATGACGTAGACGACGGGCAGGTTCCACAGCCGCGCCATGTTGAACGATTCGCTCACCTGCCCCTGGTTGACGGCGCCGTCGCCGAGATAGGTCAGGGTGACGCCGTCGGTCCCGCGGTACCTGGAGGCGAAGGCCAGTCCGGTCCCGATCGGAACCTGCGCGCCGACGATGCCGTGCCCCCCGTAGAAGCCGTTCTCGCGGGCGAACATGTGCATCGAGCCGCCCTTGCCCTTGGAGCAGCCGCCGATGCGCCCGGTCAGTTCGGCCATGACCGCTCCGGCATCCGTTCCGCAGGCCAGGATGTGGCCGTGGTCGCGGTAGCTCGTGACCACGCTGTCCCGTTCGTCGATTGTCGACTGCATGCCGACGACCACCGCCTCCTGGCCGATGTAGAGGTGGCAGAAGCCTCCGATGAGCCCCATGCCGTAGAGCTGGCCGGCCCGTTCCTCGAAGCGCCGGATCAGCACCATGTCGCGGTAGAGGGCGAGCAGCTCGGCGGCGCCGGGCAGCGCGTCCCCGCGGCCGGCGGAACGCCGGGCCGCGCCCTTCCCGCCTCCACGCTTGCCGCGCGACCCCTCGCGGGCCGTTCTAGCCATGGCGCCTCACAGCACTCGTCGATGCGTGCACATGCCCGCAATCCGTCGCCGGGAGGCCGCACCGGCCTGCCGGCGACGCCGAGCATAGCCGTTCGGGAGCCTGCCGCAAATCCCCGGAGCGCGACCGGACCGCCGGTCGTGCCGGCGCTGCGCGGGGACTCACCGTTCGGAAGGGGATTCCGGCCGCGGTCCGGCCGGAGCGGGTTCGAGAAGGATGATCACGTCCCGGGGACGCGCCAGGCCCGTCATGACGCGGGTCCGCTCGTCGAGCATGTCCTGGTCGATTCCGGGGGACGGGGCGAGCAGGCCGACCCGCTTCTCCAGATGCGCCCGCCGGGCCGAGGTCTCGGCCTGGAGCGCGGTGGCCGCGGCCACGTTCTCGCGAAGCTGGAGCCAGGCGAGGATGCCGTAGTCGCCGTGGAACGCGTGCCAGACGAAGTAGCACATGCACAGCGTGCCGAGAATCGGCGCCGACATGCGCCCGACACGGCGGCGGATCTCGCGAGCCGTCTTCATGGGCCGATTGAAGCACGGGCCCGGCAGGCAAGTCAATCCGCGGCCGCGCGGAGCAGCTCCGGCCCGTCGACGCGGCTACGGCGTCGCGAAGATCGCGTCGAACGCCGCCCGGTCGACCACGACCTCGTACTCCTTGCGGAGAGCCCGGGTGTACTCCTCCAGAAGATCGGCGTTCAGCCCTTCCGTCAAGGCGTCCCGCAGGCGCCCGTAGTCCCCGTCGGCGCCGTCCGGTTCGGCGTTCTCGACGGCGGTCGCCCGGGCGACGGCGTAGCCGCCGGCGGTCCGGCTGAGAAAGTGCTCCCCCTCCTTCGCCGAGAACAGGTCGGCAACGACCCCGGGCGGCAGGGGCGCCCCGCCGCCCGCGCCCACGCGGTCGACGGGTCCGCCGGCCGCGACCTTGAGCCCGAGAGGCCGGGCCTGCTCCTCCAGGGAGGTTCCCCCCTGCGCGGCCTCGAGAATCCCGGTCGCCTCGGTCCTGGCCTCTTCGTCCAGACGGTCGGTCTTCCAGGCCAGCGCGACCCTGGCGCGAACCTGCTCGAGCGGCTGCTTCGCCGGCGGCGTCGTGCCGTCGACGCGCACCAGGAAATATCCTCCGTCGGCGCTGTCGACGACGCCGCTGGTCTCGCCCTCGTCCATCGTGAAGGCGACCTCCGCGAAACGCGGCTCCCCGGGGAGGCCCTCGACGGGCGTTCCGTCCGGCGCCTTCAGCTCGATGTCGACGGCCTCGACCGCCAGCGGGCGCCCCCCGACCGCGGCCGCCGCGTCCTCCAGCGTGCCCCCTCCGGCCAGCACGTCCTCGATCGCGTTGCTCTGGCCGACGAGGGCGTCGAGCGCAAGCTCCCGCGCGAGGTCGTCCCGGATCCGGTCCTTCGTCTCGTCGAAGGACGGCGTGCGCCCGGGCTCGATCGCCGTGACGCGGACGACGTGCCAGCCGAGCGGCGTCTCGACCGGTTCCGAAACCCCGTCCTTCCCGAGCGCGAACGCCGCCTCGGCGACGGCGGGCAGGAGTTCGGAGCGGGCGACCGTCCCGAGATCGGTCCTGCGGGCCGAGGAGTCCCCCTCCGCCGCCGCGAAGTCCGCGCCGCCCGCGACTCTCCCGCGAAGACGCCGCGCGTCCTCCTCGGACGGGGTCACGATCTGCTCGACCCTCCGGCGTTCCGGCACGATGATCGACTCGAGGCGGTTCTCGTACTCCTCGCGCACCGCCCCGGCTTCCGGTTCCATCTCCCCGGCGGTTTCCTCGGGATCGAGACGGAGAACGGTCAGGCGCCGGTATTCCGGCGCCATGAAGGCGTCCCCGTTCTCCGCGAAGTACTCCGCGAGCTCGGTGTCCGAGGGCTCGGGCGCCTCCTTCGGCCCCTTCCGCGCGATGCGGAGGAAAGCCGCCGACCGGCGCTCGTTCCGGAAACGGTAGAGCGCGTCCGCGAGCACGGCCGGCGCCGCGGCGGCGGCGGCGACCGCATCCGCGAGAAACCCGCGCTGCAGGTCGTTGCGGACCGAGTCGGCGTATTCGCCCTCGGCCAGCCCGTTGTTCGCGAGAACCGCCTGGTAGACGGCGCGGTCGAACTGTCCGAGAGAGTCCCGGAACGCCGGCTCGGCGCGGATTCTCCGGGCCACGAGCTCGTCCGAGGCGCGCAGACCCAGTTTCCGCGCCTCCAGCTCGAGCACGTGCCGCGAGAGCATGGAGTCGAGCGCCGTGTCGGCCAGGCCCAGGGCGCGGGCCTGCTCCATGTCGAGGTCGCCGTACCTTCTGCGGGCGTTGTCCATGACGGCGCGGAACTGCCGCCGGAACTCCCGCGAGGAGATCCGGTTGCCGTCGACCGTCGCGATCTCGTCGGGATTGGAGATCACGCCGACCATGTCGCCGACGCCCCACAGCGCGAAACTCGCGATCAGCAGCAGAGCAAGAATCTGGATGACGATCTTGCTGACGCCTTTTCTCATCCGCTCGAGAAGCATTCCCTCACCCATCCGTCGGTGGCATCCGCACCATAGCGGACCCCGCCGCCGGCATGAAGGGACGCCGTCCCCGGCCCCGGGATGATCCGGTCCGCGGTCCCCGGCTCTCCCGGAGCGGATGCTCCGCCTGCGCGGGCCGGTCCCGGCGCGCGGACGCGCGCCCTTGACGAACCGCCGGCGACGGACTAGGTAGCGCCGGAACGGGCGACGGCCCGGGCGCTCCGGCGCCGGCCGCGGTTTCACGGAATCCTTCATGGCCCAGGTTCTGCTTCTCGTCCACGTCATCCTGGCGCTCGCCCTGGTCGCGGTGATCCTGCTCCAGCGCAGCGAGGGCGGTGCGCTCGGAATCGGCGGGAGCGCGATGGGCGGCCTCATGACGACCCGCGGCTCGGCCAATCTCCTGACCCGCGCGACCGCGGTCATCGCCGCCTGCTTCATCGGCACCAGCCTGGTGCTCGCGATCCTGACCTCGTCGAACCGCGCGCCGGATTCGATCCTCGACAGGGCGCCCGCCCAGACCCGGCAGTCGGCGCCCGAGGCGCCGGCGCCCGAGCCGGCCGTTCCGGTCGCCGAATAGCCGCCGGGTGCGGACCGGGCCGGCCCGCATCCGCCCGCCTGCGGATTCCTCCGGAAGGAGGGTTCTCCTCGATCCGTCGCTGCCCGCCCTTGCGGGTCGGCGACGCTGCCGCGCAGGGTCGCCGTCGGCAATCCGCGATAACGGATGCGCGCCTCCCTGCCGTGCCGCGTCCCGCCTGTCCGCGGGATCGCGGAAACGGCGCCTTCGCGGAAAACCGGACAGTCGGCGACGCGCCATCCGTCGCCCTTCGCCGCTTTTCCCGATCGGAAGCCGGTCCGTCGAGGATCCTGTCAAGACCGGCGTCCTCGATCACGGTGAAGCCGCCCCAGTCCCGAGCCTCGGCGCCCGCCCGATTCGCCTGCGCGGGGCCGCGGGCTTCGGTTCGTCCCCTGCCCTGCGCCGCAGTCCGTGCACGGCCGCGCCCGCCTTCCGGCACCTGCCGACCCTGGCCATCCCCCCGACGGAGACGTCCTGGTCGTCGGTCGGACCGCCGTTTCCGGTCGCGATGTCGAAGCGCCCTTCCATCCGGTCGGCGTGCCGCCGTCAGCAAGGATCGCTGATGGCGGTTTCATCCGCGCCGACCGCCGGAGGCGCGACCATCATGGCGATGCCCCTGGCCGTTTCGGTCTCACCGTCGCCGCGTCCCCCGCCTCGTCATGATTCCGAAGCGGCCGGATCGGACGCGGAAGCCCGCGGGTATCCGCCGCTGAAGGTGCTATCCTCCGTCCACGGCCGCGTCGAGTGGCGGTTCTCTTCCGGAAGAAGGCCTTCTGCATGCCCGTGCCTCCCCGCATCCTCATCGCCGGAAACTGGAAAATGCACGGCACCTCCGATTTTGCCGCCGGGCTCGCGGGCGCGGTCGCCGAACAGGCGGGCCGCGGCGAACCGCCCGGCCCCGAACTGCTGCTGTGCCCCCCCGCCCCGCTGCTTGCGGCCGCGCGCGCCGCCATCGGCGACGCCCCCGTGGCGCTCGGCGGGCAGGACTGCCATCCCCGCGCCTCGGGAGCCCACACCGGCGACGTCTCGGCGGAGATGCTGGCCGACGCCGGCTGCAGCTACGTGATCGTCGGCCACTCCGAGCGGCGCGCCGACCACGGCGAGGACGACGCGCTGGTCCGGGACAAGGCCGCCGCCGCGCAGGCCGCCGGCCTGGTGCCGATCGTCTGCGTGGGCGAAACCCTCGCCCAGCGCGAGGCGGGGCGTGCCGAGGAAGTGGTCGTCGAACAGCTGTCCAGCTCCCTGCCCCCGGAACCGTCGCCCGAGACGGTGGTCGTCGCCTACGAGCCGGTCTGGGCGATCGGCACCGGCCTCACGCCGACGCTCGCCGACATCGCGGAGATCCACGCGAGGATCCGCGGCGCAGTGGCGCCGCTCGCGACGCGGTCCGAGGGGGTGCGCGTTCTCTACGGCGGCTCGGTCAAATCCGCCAACGCCGGCGGAATCCTGGCGACGGAGAACGTCGACGGCGTGCTGGTGGGAGGAGCCAGCCTCGAGGCGGAGAGCTTCCGGGCGATCGCCGCAAGCGGCGACCGCTGACCGGATCCAGGACCGTCCCGCGCCGGCCGAGCATCCGCTCCGGGCGGACCGGGGCGGCCCCCTCCGTTCCGTCACGGCGGCCCGCGGGCTCCGGGGACACCGCCCTGCGGCCGGAGCCGGTTCGGGATTCCGCCATCCGGGCGGCCGGGCCGGGACGGCGGCGCGGGATCAACCTGGCGTCTTCTCTTCCGGCACTTTCTGAACTCCGCCGATTCGGATAGATTGCCCGTCCATGACGCGGTTCGTATTCATCACCGGCGGCGTGGTTTCCTCCCTCGGCAAAGGACTCGCTTCCGCGTCGCTCGCCGCGTTGCTGCAGGCGCGGGGCTACCGCGTCCGGCTGCGCAAGCTCGACCCCTACATCAACGTCGATCCGGGCACCATGAGCCCGACCCAGCACGGCGAGGTCTTCGTCACCGACGACGGCGCCGAAACCGATCTCGACCTCGGCCACTACGAGCGCTTCACCGGCGTCGCCGCGCGCCGCAGCGACAACGTCACGACCGGGCGCGTGTACACCGACGTCATCGAGAAGGAGCGGCGGGGCGACTATCTGGGCGCCACGGTGCAGGTCATCCCCCACATCACCGACGCCATCAAGGAGTTCATCCGGGCCGACGTCGACGGGGAGGACTTCGTGCTGTGCGAGATCGGCGGAACCGTGGGCGACATCGAGAGCCTGCCCTTTCTCGAGGCCATCCGCCAGCTCGGCAACGAGCTCGGCCGCGACCGCACGATGTTCGTCCATCTCACGCTCGTGCCGTATCTCAAGTCCGCGGGCGAACTCAAGACCAAGCCCACCCAGCACTCGGTGACCGAACTGCAGCGTGTCGGCATCCGGCCGGATCTCATCCTGTGCCGCAGCGAGCGCAGCCTGCCGGACGAGGAACGCTCGAAGATCTCGCAGCTGTGCAACGTCCCCGTCGACAACGTCATCAGCGCGCCCGACATAGAGACCATCTACGAGGTGCCGGTCCGCTACCACGAACAGGGCATGGACCGGCAGCTCTACCGCTATTTCGGGCTGCCGGATTCCATCGAGGGAACGGATCTCGAGCGCTGGCACGGCGTCGTCGGGAGAATCAAGAACCCCGAGCGCGAGGTCACGATCGCGATCGTCGGCAAGTACACCAGCCTCCTCGATTCCTACAAGTCCCTCTCCGAGGCGCTGTGCCACGGCGGCATCGACAACAACGTCCGCATCGGCCAGAAGTGGCTCGACGCCGAGATCTTCGAATCCGAGGACGCCGTGCACCATCTCGACGGCGTCGACGGGATTCTCGTGCCGGGCGGCTTCGGCGAACGGGGCGCCGAGGGCAAGATCGCCGCCGCCCGCTTCGCGCGCGAGCGCCAGGTTCCGTATTTCGGGATATGCTTCGGCATGCAGATGGCGGTCATCGAGGCGGCCCGCAACCTCGCCGGAATCGAGCGCGCGGGATCTACGGAGTTCGGCGACTGCGCCGAGCCCGTGATCGGGCTCCTCACCGAATGGATGCACGGCGGCCAGATCGAGCGGCGCGGCCGGGACGCCGCGATGGGGGGAACCATGCGGCTCGGCGCCTACGAGTGCGAGCTTCGCTACGGAACGCGGGTGCGCGAGATCTACGGCGCGCCGCGGATCAGCGAACGCCACCGGCACCGCTACGAGGTGAACGTCCATTATCGCCGGCGCCTGGAGGAAGGGGGTCTCAGCTTCTCAGGGCTGTCGCCCGACGGCGTGCTCCCCGAGATCGTCGAGCTTCCGGAGCATCCGTGGTACATCGGCGTGCAGTTCCATCCCGAGCTCAAGTCCCGTCCCTTCGCCCCCCATCCCCTGTTCGCGTCCTTCGTCAACGCGGCGGTCACCCGGTCGCATCTCGTGTAGAGCGCGGTCCCGATGGAAAGGATACGTTTCGAGGCCGCCGGGTTCACCGTTGCCAACGACGCTCCGCTGGCGCTCATCGCCGGTCCCTGCGCCCTCGAGAGCAGGGAGCACGCGCTGGAGATGTCCGCGGCGCTGGTCGAGACCGCCGCCAGGCTCGGGGTCGGGCTGATCTACAAGACGTCGTTCGACAAGGCCAACAGGACCTCCGCCGACAGCCCCCGCGGCCTCGGGCTCGAGGAAAGCCTTCCCATCCTCGCCGAGATCCGCGAAACCCGGAACTGCCCGGTCCTGACCGACGTCCACCTGCCCGACCAGTGCGGACCCGTGGCGGAAGCCGTCGACGTCCTGCAGATACCCGCCTTTCTGTGCCGCCAGACCGACCTCGTCACCGCCGCCGCGCGCACCGGCAGGCCCCTCAACATCAAGAAGGGGCAGTTCCTCGCGCCCTGGGACATGGGCAACGTGGCCGACAAGGCGCGGGCCGCGGGCAACAGCAAGATCATGCTGTGCGAACGCGGCGTCTCGTTCGGCTACAACATGCTGGTGTCGGACATGCGCGCGCTTCCGGAAATGGCGCGCACCGGCTATCCGGTGGTCTTCGACGCCACCCATTCGGTCATGCTCCCCGGCGGCCGGGGAACGGCTTCGGGAGGCCGGCGCGAACACGTGCCGGTGCTCGCCCGCGCCGCCGTCGCCGTCGGCGTCGCGGCGGTCTTCATGGAAACCCACCAGGATCCGGACCGGGCGCCCTCGGACGGCCCGAACATGGTCGCGTTGCGCGACCTGCCCGCGATTCTCGAAACCCTCGTCGCGCTCGACCGCCTGGCGAAGGCGAACCCCGTCGAGCCCTGACCGTCCCGGTTCCGCGCCGCGTTGCCGGGCCCGCGCACAGCCGCTAGGAAGAGCCGCGCAAGCAAGAAAGGGAGAGTCCGGAAATGTCGGCCATCGTTGACGTCTTCGCCCGCGAGATCCTCGATTCGCGCGGCAATCCCACGGTCGAGGTCGACGTCCGGCTCGACTCGGGCGCCACCGGCCGCGCCGCCGTGCCGTCGGGCGCGTCCACCGGCGCCCACGAGGCCGTCGAGCTGCGCGACGGCGACAGGGAACGCTACCGGGGCAAGGGCGTCCTCAAGGCCGTCGACACCGTCAACGACACGCTGTTCGAGACCCTGAGCGGGATCGACGCCTGCGAGCAGGCCCAGATCGACGGGATCATGATCGAGCTCGACGGCACCCCCAACAAGAGCGTTCTGGGCGCCAACGCCATCCTCGGCGTGAGTCTCGCGGTGGCGCGGGCGGCCGCGGCCGATGCCGGCCTGCCCTTCTACCGCCACGTCGGGGGCGTCGCGGCGCGGCTGCTTCCCGTGCCCATGATGAACATCCTCAACGGCGGCGCCCACGCCGACAACGCCGTCGACTTCCAGGAATTCATGGTCATGCCCGTCGGGGCCGGCAGCATCGCCGAAGCGGTTCGCTGGGGCGCCGAGATCTTCCACGCGCTCCGCGAACGCCTCGCCGCCGGCGGGCACGGCACCGCGGTCGGCGACGAGGGCGGCTTCGCGCCCGATCTCGGCAACGCCCGCGAGGCGCTCGACTTTCTCGTGGCCGCCGTCTCGGAGGCCGGCTTCGATCCCGGCGGGAACGTCCACCTGGCGCTCGACTGCGCGGCGAGCGAATTCCACGAGAACGGCCGGTACCGCCTCGACGGGGAAGGCAGGATCCTGACTTCGGAGGAGCTGGTCGCCTATTACGGGGAACTGTGCGGGACCTATCCCATCGCGTCCATCGAGGACGGGCTGGCGGAGGACGACTGGGACGGCTGGGAAGCCCTGACCGCCGCGCTCGGCGACCGCGTGCAGCTCGTCGGCGACGACCTGTTCGTCACCGACCCGGGCCGGCTCGCCGAAGGCGTCGAGCGTTCCGTCGCCAACGCGATTCTGGTGAAGGTCAACCAGGTCGGAACGCTCACCGAGACCCTGGCCGCCGTCGAGCTGGCGCACAAGTCGTCCTACCGCGCGGTCATGTCGCACCGCTCGGGCGAGACCGAGGACACCACCATCGCGGATCTCGCGGTGGCCGTCGGCTGCGGCCAGATCAAGACCGGATCCCTCGCGCGTTCCGACCGGCTCGCGAAATACAACCAGCTGATGCGCATCGAGCAGGAACTCGGCCCGGCCGCCCTTTACGCCGGAGCGGACGCGCTGCCCGGACGGAGAATCCCGGCCCGGCGCGGCGCTTGACCGTGTCTCCGGGCGGCGCGATAATGCCTCCGGTGCGCAGACTCGCCGATGCGCCGCACGGACGCCGGCCCGCATCCACGACAGCCCTTCGGAGGAAGCCATGGCGACTACCACGGTGTCGATGACGGTCAACGGCAAGCCGGTTTCGGCCGAGGCGGAGAACCGGACCCTTCTCGTCCAGTATCTGCGCGAGGGGCTCGGGCTGACCGGCACCCATGTCGGCTGCGACACCAGCCAGTGCGGCGCCTGCACGATCTACGTCAACGGCCTGCCGATCAAGTCCTGCACGATGCTGGCGCGCCAGGCCGAGGGCGCGGAGGTGACCACCATCGAGGGGCTCGCCGACGGCGACACCCTGCATCCGATGCAGGAGGCGTTCCGGGAGAACCACGCCCTCCAGTGCGGCTTCTGCACGCCGGGGATGGTGATGAGCGCGATCGGCATGGTCGAGCGCCACCCGGACTCCCTCGACGAGAAAACCGTCCGGCGCGAGCTCGAGGGCAATTTCTGCCGCTGCACCGGCTATCACAACATCGTGAAGGCCATCCTGGCCGCGCACGAGACGATGACCGCCTGACCCGACGGGGGCGCCTCACGCCGGAGGAAGGAACCATGTACGACTTCGAGTACAAGCGCGCGGCGTCCGTCAAGGACGCGGTCTCGTCGGTGGCGGCCGCCGAGGAGGGCAAGTTCGTCGCCGGCGGCATGACCCTGCTGCCGACTCTCAAGATGCGCCTCGCCAAGCCGTCCGACCTCGTCGATCTCGCCGGCCTCGGGGATCTCGTCGGCATCTCCGTTTCCGGCTCCGAGGTCTCGGTCGGCGCCATGACCCCGCACGCGGCCGTCAACGCCTCGTCCGAGGTCCGCTCCGCGATTCCCGCGCTCGCCAAGCTCGCCGGGCTGATCGGGGATCCCATGGTCCGCAACCGCGGAACCATCGGAGGGTCGATCGCCAACAACGATCCCGCGGCCGACTACCCGTCGGCGGTGGTCGGCCTCGGCGCCACCGTTCACACCACGAAGCGCGCGGTCGCCGGCGACGATTTCTTCACCGGCCTGTTCGAGACCGCCCTCGACGAGGACGAGCTGGTGACCAGGGTGACGTTTCCGGTGCCCGAAAAGGCGGGATACATGAAGTTCCCGAATCCGGCCTCGCGCTACGCCATCGTCGGCGTCTTCGCGAGCACGGGCCCGCAGGGCGTCCGTGTCGCCGTCACCGGCGCCGGTCCCTGCGTGTTCCGCGTTCCCGAGATGGAGAGGGCGCTGGAGGGCGGCTTCGTCCCGGAGGCGGTCGCCGAGATCGGGATTCCGGACGACGATCTCAACGGCGACATCCACGCCAGCCCCGAGTACCGGGCGCATCTCGTGACCGTCATGGCCAAGCGCGCGGTCGCGGAGGCGAACGGCTGACGGCACGCGCCGCCTTTCCCGCCCCGACGAACGGAAAGCCGTGCGCCGTGGCACGCTCGCGGCTGCCGGCCAGGGGTCCGGAACCATCACGGATGCATCCGAACGCATGACGACCGATCCCGCCGCCGCCTCCGTCGACGCCGTCGTCGACATGCTGCGCACGGCCAGCTACGTGGCCGACCGCTCGCTCGCGACGGCGCTGTTTCTCTCGCTCAGGCTGGGGCGTCCCCTGTTTCTCGAGGGAGAGGCCGGGGTCGGCAAGACCGAGATCGCCAACGTGCTCGCCGGGACTCTCGGCCGGCGCCTCATCCGCCTGCAATGCTACGAGGGGCTCGACGTGTCCTCGGCCGTGTACGAGTGGAACTACGCGATGCAGATGATCGAGATCCGCATCGCCGAAGCGACCGGCAAGCGGGAGCGCGGGCAGATCGAGTCGGGGATCTTCTCCGAGCGCTTCCTGATCAAGCGGCCGCTCCTGCAGGCGCTCGAGCCCGACCCCTCGGGCAAGGCCCCCATCCTCCTGATCGACGAGCTCGACCGGACCGACGAGCCGTTCGAGGCCTTTCTTCTCGAGGTCCTGTCGGACTTCCAGGTCACCATTCCCGAAATCGGCACGGTCCGCGCGGCCTCCCCTCCCGTGGTCGTCGTCACGTCGAACCGGACCCGCGAGATCCACGACGCCATCAAGCGGCGCTGCTTCTATTTCTGGGTCGACTATCCGGACGCGGAGCGCGAGCTCGAGATCATCAGACTCAAGGTTCCGGACGCCGCCGAGACCCTTTCGCGCCAGGTCGTGACGTTCGTCCAGCGGCTTCGCGAGCGCGAGCTGTTCAAGCTGCCGGGGGTCGCGGAGACCATCGACTGGACGAACGCGCTCATCCAGCTCGACCGGATCGACCTCGATCCCGAGACCGTCAACGCCTCGCTTGGCGTGCTTCTCAAGTACCAGGACGACATCGAGAAGGTCCAGGGCAGCGAGGCCGTCAAGATTCTCGACGAGGTCCGGACCGGCATCGCGGCCGGCGTCTAGGCCGTGGCCGGCGGATCCGCGGCGGAAGGGGCGGAGGCGTCCGGAGCCCTCGGGCTGACGCCGGGGCTGCGGATTCTCGAGCGCCTCGAAGGCAACCGGCTGGCGCCGAACATCATGCATTTCGGGCGGATTCTCCGGGCCGCGGGCCTGCCCGTCGGACCGGGCAAGATCGTCGTCGCGACCCAGGCGGCGCTGACGGTCGGCATCGGCAACCGCGAGGACTTCTACTGGGCGCTTCACGCGGTGTTCGTGAACCGCCGGGACCAGCGCGAGCTGTTCGACCAGGCGTTCCACATCTTCTGGAAGGATCCGAAGCTTCTCGAGCGCATGATGGGACTGCTGCTGCCCCGGACCGAGGCCGGAGACCCGCCGCTCCCCGAGGAACAGCCCCTGCGCCGCCTGCAGGACGCGTTCAGCCCGCCGGCCGAAGACGCCCCGGAAAGGGAGGAGGAGGGCGAGGAGCGGGTGGACGCGGTGATGACCGCGTCGCGGCGCGAGCTTCTGCAGTCCATGGATTTCGAGGAGATGACGGCCGACGAGATCGAGGCCGCCAGGCGGGAGATCGCCCGCATGCGGCTGCCGCTGGCCAGGGTTCCGGTCCGGCGCCACCGGCCGAGCGCGCGGCGCGCCCGCATCGACATGCGCGCGACCCTGCGGGCCGCCCTCCGTTCGGGCGGGGCCTCGATCCCCCTCCGCTTCCGCGAACGGCGGACCCGCCCGCCGCCGGTCGTGATCCTGTGCGACATCTCCGGGTCGATGAGCCGCTACACGCGCATGTTCCTCCATTTCATGCACGCCCTGACCAACGACCGCGACCGGGTGCACACCTTCCTGTTCGGCACGCGCCTGACCAACATCACGCGCCATCTCAGGCACCGCGATGTCGACCTCGCGCTCGAACGCGTGACCGGGGTCGTCGAGGACTGGTCGGGCGGCACGCGGATCGGCGACAGCCTCCGGGAATTCAACCGTTTCTGGTCGCGCCGGGTGCTGGGCCAGGGCGCCATCGTCCTTCTGATCTCCGACGGACTCGACCGCAACGCCGGGCGCGGCCTCGGCGGCGAGGCCGAGCGCCTGCACCGTTCGTGCCGACGGCTGATCTGGCTCAACCCGCTTCTCCGCTTCGAGGGCTTCGAGCCCAGGAGCCGGGGCATACAGGCGATGCTGCCGTTCGTTGACGAATTCCGCCCGGTGCATAATCTGAGGAGTCTGTCCGAACTCATCGAGGCTCTGAGCCGGACTGCGGAGCCGGGGAAACAGGGAGCGCGGGAATGGCAAGCGGCGGCGTAGACGGATTCTCGAACGACGACGACGTGCTCGGCGAGGCCCGGCGCTGGAGGGATTCCGGACGCAAGGTCGCCTTGGCCACGGTGGTCTCGACCTGGGGCTCCTCGCCCCGGGCCGCCGGAAGCCATCTCGCCGTCGACGACGGCGGCAGGCTCGTCGGATCGGTTTCCGGAGGCTGCATCGAAGGCGCGGTCGCGACCGAGGCGATCGAGGTCATGAAGACCGGCAGCCCGAAACTCCTCGAATACGGCGTGACCAACGAACTCGCCTGGGAGGTCGGGCTTGCCTGCGGCGGCCGGGTCCAGGTCTACGTCGAGAATCTCGAATGAAACGCGAGACCCTTGACGCGCTGCTTCGGGACCGCGCCGCCAAGACCGCGGTCGTCCTCGTCACCGACCTCGAATCGGGCGCGCAGACGCTGGTCCGCCGCGACGCCGCCGCGGGAGCCGATGCCGGGGACGGCGCCGTCGTCGCGGCCGCGCGCGCCTCGATGCGCGACGACCGCAGCCGGCGCCTCGAGATCGGCGGACGCGGATTCTTCCTCGAGGTCCTGAACCCTCCCAAGCGGCTCCTGGTCGTCGGCGCCGTCCACATCGCGCAGCCTCTTTCGCGCATGGCCGCCGTGACGGGCTACGACGTGACCGTGATCGATCCGCGCGCGTCCTTCGCCACCGACGAACGGTTCCCGGGCGTGGCCCTGAACCCGGAATGGCCCGACGACGCGATCCGCGCTCTCGACCCCGACCGCCGCACCGCCGTGGTCACCCTCACGCACGACCCCAAGCTCGACGATCCCGGGCTCCGGGTGGCGCTGCGCTCGGAAGCGTTCTACATCGGCGCGCTCGGCAGCCGGAAGACCCACGGCGCCCGCGTCGAGCGCCTGACGGCCGACGGCTTCGCCGCCGAGGAGATCGCCCGGATCCACGCGCCCGTCGGACTCGACATCGGCGCCGTGTCGCCGTCGGAGATCGCGGTCGCCGTGCTCGCGCAGATCACCGAAGTCCTGCACCGCAAGACGGGCGCCTGAAACCGCCGCGATGGAATTCGGCGAACAGGACGTCCGGAACGCCGCGGGAAAGATCCTCGTCCACTCCGTCCGGCTCCGCGACGGGGTGCTCAGGAAGGGGCATGTCCTCGGGCCCGCGGATGTCCTCCGCCTCGAGAGGGCCGGCCGTCGCACGGTGGCGGTGGCCGGCCTGGAGGCCGGAGATCTTCCCGAGGACGAAGCCGCCGGGAAGATCGCCGAAAGCCTCTCCTCGCGCGGACTCGCGGCGACCGAGGCGACCACCGGCAGGGCCAATCTCCGCGCCGAGAAGGCGGGCCTCCTGCTGGTCAACCGCGGCCGCATAGACCGGCTCAACGGCATCGACGAGGCCGTGACCCTCGCGACGGTGGCGCCGTTCGCGGCGCTCGAGGTCGGCAAGATCGCGGCGACGGTGAAAATCGTTCCCTTCGGGGTTTCCTCGGACGTCGTCCGCCGCTGGCTCGAGATCGCCGGGCGCCGGCCCGCCGCTCTCCGTCTCAAGCCGTTCAGGCCGCGGCTGGTGGCACTGGTCCAGACCCTCGGCCCCAAGGAAACCGTGCTCGACAAGACGCGCCGGGTGATGGAGGAGCGCCTGCGCCCCCTGCGCTGCGGGCTTGCCGCCGAACGGCGCTGCGCCCATGCCGCCGGGGACATCGCGGCGGCTCTCCGGGAACTCGGGGACTTCGACATCGTGCTCGTTCTCGGCGCCTCGGCGATCGCCGACCGGCGCGACGTCGTGCCGCGGGCGGTGGAGCTCGCCGGCGGCGCCGTCGAGCGGCTCGGCATGCCCGTCGATCCGGGGCATCTGACGCTGCTCGCCAGGGTCGGGACGGCGACGGTTCTCGGTCTTCCCGGATCGGCCCGCTCGCCCAGGCTTCACGGATCCGACTGGATCCTCCAGCGTCTCGTGGCCGGCGTCGCCGTCGGCCCCGACGACGTCCGCCGCATGGGCGTCGGCGGGCTTCTCAAGGAACTGCCGGGCCGTCCGGCGCCGCGCGACCCCCTGGTTCCGCACCGCGCCGGCCCGCCGCGGGTGGCGGCGCTGCTGCTCGCGGCCGGCCAGTCGCGCCGCATGGGGCGGGCAAACAAGATGCTTGCGGAAATCGACGGCGAGGCGATGGTCGTCCGCACGGCGCGCGCCCTGCTCGCGAGCAGGGCGCGTCCGGTGCTCGTGGTGGTCGGGCACGAGGCCGGCCGGGTGCGGCGGGCCCTTTCCGGGATGGATGTCCGGTTCGTGCACAACCCGAATTTCGCGGCCGGGCTCAGCACCTCCCTCCGCGCGGGCCTCCAGGCGCTCCCCGAGGACGCCGCGGCGGCGATCGTCGCGCTCGGCGACATGCCGCGGGTCGCGTCCGCGGATCTCGACGCGCTGATCGATTCCTTCGATCCCGGGAACGGGGCGACCATCTGCGTGCCGACCCACGACGGCAAGCGCGGCAATCCGGTGCTCTGGGGGCGTCGCTACTTCCTCGACATGGCCGCCGGCTCCGGAGACACCGGGGCCCGTCACCTGATAGGCCAGAACGCCGATCAGGTCGTGGAGGTGCCGCGGCCCGACCCGGGGGTGCTCGCGGACTTCGACACGCCGGAAGCGTTCGGCGCGTGAGGCGAGGGGACGGGCCTACGCCGCGAGCGCGCTGCGCCCGGCCTCGGTGTCGAGATAGCCCGCCGGCAGTTCCCGGAAATCCGTCATCAGCGAGCCGAAGCCTCCGACGACGTCGTCGAAGCCGTTGGCCCGCATCGCGTACCAGTAGGTCGCCGTGTTGATCGCCAGCACCGGCTTCTTCAGCCATTTCTCGGCCTCGCCGGCGAGCGCCGCCATGGCGAGGTTGGTGCCCACCTGGACGATGGCCTCCGGATCGTGCCCGTCGAGCTCGACCAGGCCCTCGCGGAGTTCCCTCTCGGTCACCTGCGCGATGTTCGCCGGGCTGTCGCATTTGAGCCCCTTGATGGCGAGCACCTCGAAGCCGCAGTCCTCGAAGAACCTGCGGACGTTCCGGTCGCCGACCGGCCAGTAGGGCGTGAGGACGCAGATCCTCCTGACGTCGCCGTAGCACCTGAGCGCCGCCTGACAGGCGTCGGAACCCATGGCGACCCCGCGCCCCGAGAGTTCCTTGACGCGTTCGCGCAGCTCGATCGACTTGGCGAGCCCGTCCCAGAAGGTCTCCGCCGACATCCCCATGACGATGTAGTCGGGATTGCAGGTGAGAACGCGCAGGATCGCGTTGTCGAACTCGCGGCGGATGTTGTCCATCAGCGCGTTGAACTCCTCGTCGGAATTCACCGGATCGTCGGGAATCCAGATGCGGACCGTGTGGTTGGTCACGCCGCGAGGCCGCATGTCGTCGAACTCGGGCTGGACCGCCGTGTTGGTGGACGGAACGATGACGGCCCAGTTGGCCCGGTATCCCAGCGAATCGGTCATTTTTCCCCGTCTCCTTCGGCTCGGACGCCCGCCTGTCCGGGCGCCAGCTTCCCCAGCTCGTCCAGAACCTCCTCCAGCGGCATCACGTCGCCGTATTTCTGGTCGATGTCGAAGAGGTTGGCCTCGTGCGGCCCGGCCGCCCGGTCACCGGAGCATTCGCGCGGCACGATCGGCCGGAAACCGTTCGACATCGCGTCCACGACGGTGGCCCGCACGCAGCCCGAGGTCGTGCATCCCGCGACAATCGTCGTGTCGACGCCGCGGCGCGCCAGCCAGGCGGCGAGATCGGTGTGGGCGAAACCGGACGGGTAGTGCTTGGAGATCACGCGCTCGCCCTCGCGCGGCGCGAGCGCCTCGACGATCTCCGTGGCGCGGGATCCCGGCGTCAGCCGGGAGAGTCCGGAGGTCTTCAGGTTGAAGATGCCGTCGTCGCTGCCGTCCGCCGCGTAGACATGGGTGGTGTAGGCGACCGGAAGGTCCAGGTGGCGGGCGGCGTCGAGGAGCTCCCCCGTGCGCTCGATGGCGTCGGCGATGTTTCCCCCGCCGAACTGCCCGGGATCGGCGAAGCCGTTGGTGAAATCGATGACCAGCAGCGCCGGGGCGGTTCCGAACCCGAGCCGGTTGCCGAAGCCCTGTCTCCGGTAGACGGCGAGTTCGCCGTCGTGTTTCTCGCTCATGCGTCCTCTCCCGAAACCGGCGCCCGGATCCGCTTCAGCGGAGCCCGGCGCGGGTGGCGTCCCGCATCTTCCCGGGAAGATGCCCGTGCATCGCGTCGCGGTCCCTTCCCGTCAGGCCAGCGGGAAAACCCGGAGACAGCCCGCCCCGCCCGACGGCGCCGGGTTCCCGCCCGCGCCGTTTTCCGCCGCTCGCCTTCCGGAGCCCCGTCATGTCCGCGTCGCCTACCCTTCCTCGAGAATGTCGCGCATGGTCCGGAGCTCCTCCAGGCACTGGCCGGTGCCCTTGACCACGCAGGTCAGCGGCTCCTCCACCACCGAGACCGGCAGGCCCGTGGCCTGGCGTATGACCATGTCGAGGTTCGACAGCAGCGAGCCGCCCCCGGTCAGGGCGATGCCGCGTTCGGCGATGTCCGACGCGAGTTCCGGCGAGGTCTGCTCGAGCGCCGCCCTGACCGCCTCGATGATCATGCTGACCGGTTCGGCGAGACTCTGCGAGATCTGGGCCTCGCTGAGCACGAACTCCTTCGGCACGCCATCGACGAGATCCCGGCCCTTGACCTCCACCGTCGTGCCCTCGCCGTCGAGCGGAGCGCAGGCCGAGCCGATCTGCTTCTTGATTCTCTCCGCGCTGCTTTCGCCGATCAGGAGGTTGTAGTTGCGGCGGATGAACGCGACGATGGCTTCGTCCATCCTGTCGCCGCCGACCCGCACCGAGGAGGAGTACACGATGCCGCCGAGGGACAGGACCGCGACCTCGGTCGTTCCGCCGCCGATGTCGACGACCATGGAACCGGTGGCCTCCGTGACCGGAAGACCCGCCCCGATCGCCGCGGCCATGGGCTCCTCGATGAGGAACACGCGGCGCGCCCCGGCGCTCTCGCCCGCTTCCTGGATCGCGCGCCTCTCGACCGCGGTCGAGCCGGAGGGCACGCAGATGACCACCTGCGGGCTGATGAACCGCCGGCGCTCGTGCGCCTTGCGGATGAAGTACTTGATCATTTCCTGCGCGACCTCGAAGTCGGAAATGACCCCGTCGCGCAGCGGACGGATCGCCTGGATGTTGTCGGGGGTGCGGCCCAGCATGAGCTTGGCGTCCTCCCCCACGGCGAGGACCCGGTTGCGGCCCCGGTGCGAGGTGATCGCCACCACCGACGGCTCGTTCAGCACGATTCCGCGATCCTTGACGAACACGAGCGTGTTCGCGGTGCCGAGGTCGATGGCCAGATCGGCGGAAAACAGACCCAAAACGCTCGAGAACATGTGCCCCCGGACTCCCCCTGTCTATCCTTCCGGCGCCGCCGGCAAGCGTCCCGGCGCGCCCGCCGGTCTCATGCGCTCAGCGCGCTGGGGACGGCTTTCTCCCGTTTCGCCAGCAGCTTGTTGAGCGCGTTCACGTAGGCCCGAGCCGACGCGACCAGCGTGTCGGTGTCCGCGCCCTGCCCGTTGGCGGTCCTGCCGTCCTCTCCGAGACGGACCGTCACTTCCGCCTGGGCGTCCGTCCCCTCGGTCACCGCGCTCACCTGGTAGAGGCGGAGCCGCGCGCGGTTTCCGGTCAACGACTTGATGGCGTTGAAGGTGGCGTCGACCGGACCGTCCCCGGTCGACGTGGTGGTGCGCCGCACGCCGTCGAGCTCGAGCTCGAGCTCGGCCGTCTGGGGGCCTTTCGACCCGCACACCACCTGAAGGGAGACGAAGCGGATGCGGTCGTTGCCGCGGACGACCTCGTCGTCGACCAGCGCGATGATGTCCTCGTCGAAGATCTCGCGTTTCTTGTCGGCGAGTTCCTTGAACCGCCGGAACGCGTCCTGGAACGCGTTGTCGCCGAGCTCGTAACCGAGCTCGGCCAGCTTGTCCCTGAAGGCGTGCCGGCCCGACAGCTTGCCGAGCACGATCCTCGACTCGACGAGACCGACCGAGGCGGGGGTCATGATCTCGTAGGTGCTGGCGTTCTTGAGGACGCCGTCCTGGTGGATCCCCGATTCGTGGGCGAACGCGTTCGCGCCGACGATCGCCTTGTTGGGCTGGACGGTGAAACCGGTGACGGCGGAGACCAGGCGCGAGGCCCTGGTGATCATCTCGGTCTTCACGTTGGTCGTGTAGGGCATGGCGTCGCTTCGGGTGCGCAGCGCCATCACGATTTCCTCGAGCGCGGCGTTGCCCGCGCGCTCGCCGATGCCGTTGACCGTGCACTCGACCTGGCGCGCGCCCGCCGCCACGCCCGCCAGCGAGTTCGCGACCGCCAGCCCCAGGTCGTTGTGGCAATGGGTCGAGAAGACGGCCTTGTCGCTGTTGGGCACGCGCTCGATCAGCATGCGGATGAGGCCGCCGAACTCCTCGGGCACCGCGTAGCCCACGGTGTCGGGAACGTTGATGCAGGTCGCGCCGGCCTTGATCGCGGCCTCGACGCACCGGCACAGGAAATCGCGGTCGGAGCGGGTTCCGTCCTCCGGCGACCAGTCGACCTCGTCGGTGAAGCCGCGGGCGCGGGAGACGCTGTCGACGACGTTGCGGTACACCTCCTCGGGCTCCATCTGCAGCTTGTGGCGCATGTGGAGCGGACTGGTGGCGATGAAGGTGTGGATGCGCGGCCGCGCCGCCGGCTTCACCGCCTCCGCGGCGCGCTCGATGTCGCGCCGCGCCGAGCGCGCGAGACCGCACACCGCGGATTCCCGGACCAGCTTGGCGATCTCGTGCACGGCCTCGAAGTCGCCGTTGGAGGAGATCGGGAATCCGGCCTCGATGACGTCGACCCCCATCGCCTCGAGGGTCTCGGCGATGGCGATCTTCTCGTCGATGTTCATGGCCGCGCCCGGCGACTGCTCGCCGTCGCGCAGCGTGGTGTCGAAGATGTGGACCACGCCGGAACCGGGGTCGATGCCCATCGTCGCGCTCCTTCGGAACCTCATGCCCCCGCGCCGCCTTCGGGCCGAACCCGGGCGCGCCGCTCCGCCCCCCGTCGCGGGCCGCCACGCCCCCATTACACGGTTGCCGGGCTTCTTGCAACGATCCCGGGGGACGTCTTCCGCTCCGGCGACGCCGCGAAGGCCGGCGCCCCGGTCAGTTCCTCGTCTTGTCGACCAGGGCCCGTTCCCGGATCCAGGGCATCATCCCGCGCAGCCTGGCCCCGACCTCCTCGATCGGATGCTCGGCGGCACGGCGGCGCATCGCCTTGAAACTCGGCGCTCCCGCCTGGTTTTCGGTGACCCATTCGCGCGCGTAGCGCCCGCTCTGGATCTCCGCCAGGATCTCGCGCATGCGCTCCTTCACGGCCCCGTCGACCAGCCTCGGGCCGCGGGTCAGGTCGCCGTACTCCGCGGTGTTCGAGATCGAGTAGCGCATGTTCGCGATCCCCCCCTCGTAGATCAGGTCGACGATGAGCTTGACCTCGTGAAGGCACTCGAAGTACGCCATCTCGGGCGCGTAGCCGGCCTCGACCAGGGTCTCGTAGCCGGCCGTGATGAGCGCCGTCAGCCCGCCGCACAGCACCGCCTGCTCCCCGAAGAGATCGGTCTCGCATTCCTCGCGGAAGGTGGTCTCGATGATGCCGGAGCGGCCGCCGCCGATGGCCGAGGCGTAGGAAAGGCCGATATCGAGGGCGTTGCCGGACGCGTCCTGGCCCACCGCGATCAGGCAGGGCACGCCCCCGCCGCCGACGAATTCGGAGCGCACGGTGTGGCCCGGTCCCTTGGGCGCGACCATGAAGACGTCGAGATCCTCCCGCGGCTCGATCAGGCGGAAATGGAACGCCAGCCCGTGCGCGAAGGCGAGTGCCGCGCCGTCGCCGAGGTTGTCCCGAAGATCGCTCTCGTAGAGCCGCGACTGCAGCTCGTCGGGCGTCAGCACCATCGTGACGTCCGCCCAGGCGGCCGCCTCGGCGGGCGTCTTCACGGCGAGGCCCGCCGCTTCCGCCTTGGCGACGCTGGCAGAGCCCGGGCGCAGGCCGACGACCAGGTCGCGGATGCCGGAATCCTTGAGGTTGTTGGCGTGGGCGTGGCCCTGGCTGCCGTATCCGATGATCGCCACCCTGCGGTCCTTGATCAGGTTCACGTCCGCGTCGCGGTCGTAGTAGACTCTCATGCCGTCTCTCCTTGTCGGGCCCCGGTCGGCGGTCCGGCGGCACGCACCGTCACAGTCCCTTCTTGCCGCGCGCGATCGCGACCACGCCGGTGCGCGAGATCTCGGTCATCCCGAGCGGCTCCATCAACGCCACGAACGCGTCGAGCTTCTCGGTCGATCCCGAGATCTCGAAGACGAAGGACTCGCCGGTGCTGTCGATGACGCGGGCGCGGAAGATGTCGGCGATGCGCAGCGACTCGATGCGCTTCTCGCCGCGGCCCCTCACCTTGATCAGCGCCAGCTCGCGCTCGACGTAGGGACTCTCGTTGGTCAGGTCCACGACCCTGTGGACCGGAACGAGGCGCTCGAGCTGGGCCTTGATCTGCTCGATGACCATCGGCGTGCCCGAGGTCACGACCGTGATGCGGCTCACCATCCGCTCGCGGTCGACCTCGGCGACCGTCAGGCTCTGGATGTTGTAGCCGCGGCCCGAGAACAGCCCGATGACGCGCGCCAGAACGCCGGCCTCGTTGTCGACGAGCACCGCGATCGTGTGGCGCTCCTCGTGCGCCGGGCCGGTTCCGGGAGCGGCGCCCCGGCCGGCCGCTTCCCTAGACAAGGACCATGCCCTCTTCCGACACCTCCGCCCGGTCGCCGGGTCCGAACAGCATCTCGTTGTGCGCGGCGCCGGAGGGGATCATCGGGAAGCAGTTCTCGGTCCTGTCCACCTGGATGTCAGCGAGCACCGGCCGGTCGGAGGAAACCATCTCGGAGATGACGTCGTCGACCTCGTCGGGCCGCGTCGCGCGAAGCCCGACCCAGTGGCAGGCTTCCGCCAGCCGGACGAGATCGGGCAGCGCGTCGGTGTAGCTCTCGGCGTAGCGCCCGCCGTGAAGCAGCTCCTGCCACTGGCGGACCATGCCCATGTACTGGTTGTTGATGACGAACACCTTGATCGGCGTGCGATACTGGACCGCCGTCGACATCTCCTGCATGTTCATCAGGAACGACGCCTCGCCGGCGATGTCGATCACCAGCGCCTCCGGGTGCGCGATCTGGACCCCGATCGCGGCCGGCATCCCGTAGCCCATGGTTCCGAGCCCGCCCGAGGTCATCCAGCGGTTGGGGGCGTCGAACTTGTAGAACTGCGCCGCCCACATCTGGTGCTGGCCCACCTCGGTGGTGATGTAGCAGTCGCGGTCGCGGGTCATCTCGTACAGGCGCTCGATCGCGTATTGCGGCTTGATCAGCGTCTCGGACCTCTCGTAGCTGAGGCAGTCCCTGCCCCGCCAGCGCCCTATCCGCCGCCACCACGCCTCGAGCGCCCTGCGGTCGGGCTCGAGGCCGCGGGCCTTCCAGGCCCTGAGCATCTGCCCGAGAACCGTGCCGACGTCGCCCACGATCGGGAGATCCACGAGAACGTTCTTGTTGATGGAGGACGGATCGATGTCGATGTGGATGCGCTTGGAGCGCGGCGAGAAGTCGGCGAGGCGTCCGGTGATGCGGTCGTCGAAACGCGCGCCGACGGCGATGACGAGATCGGCCTCGTGCATCGCCATGTTGGCCTCGTAGGTGCCGTGCATCCCGAGCATGCCGAGAAACTGCCGGTCGGTGCCGGGATAGCCCCCGAGCCCCATCAGGGTCAGCGTGACCGGCATCCCCGTCAGACGCACGAAACGCGCGAGCTGGCGCGACGCCCCCGGCCCCGAGTTGATGACCCCTCCGCCGCAGTAGAACACCGGCTTCCTGGCGGCGGCGATCATGCGGACGGCCTCTTCGACCTCGGCGGGCCGCGCCCTCTTGCGGGGCCGGTAGGTCGGATGGCTCGCGTCCGGCGGCTGCCGGTAGACGCCCTCGCCCATGAGGATGTCCTTCGGCAGGTCGACGACGACCGGACCCGGCCGGCCGCTGCGCGCGATGTGGAAGGCCTCGTGGATGACCCGGGCGAGCCTCGAGACGTCCTTCACCAGGTAGTTGTGCTTGGTGCACGAGCGGGTGATGCCGGTGGTGTCCGCCTCCTGGAAGGCGTCGTTCCCGATGAGGTGGGTCGGCACCTGCCCGGCCAGGCAGACCACGGGAATGCTGTCCATCAGCGCGTCCGTCAGCCCGGTGACCGCGTTGGTCGCCCCGGGGCCGGAGGTCACGAGAACGACTCCGACCTTGCCGGTCGAGCGCGCGTAGCCCTCGGCCATGTGAACGGCCCCGCCCTCCTGGCGCACGAGGACGTGGCGGATCCGGTTCTGCTTGAAGATCTCGTCGTAGACGGGCAGCACCGCGCCGCCCGGATAGCCGAACACCGTGTCGACGCCCTCGTTGACGAGAGCCTTGATGATGATTTCCGATCCGTTCACGTTCCTGCTCCCGTCCGGCGGGCCCCGTCTCGGCGGCCGGCCCCGGGTTGCGCGAATCGGCCCGGCCGCGGGCGGAAAGCCGACCGCGTCGCGACGGCGCTGGACCGGGAACGGGCTACCAAGTTGCGGAAACTAGACGCCTAACGGCCGCAGGTCAACAGGAATCTGCGGATCTCGGGAAGAACGTGGGCGGCATCCCCGTCGCAGGCGAGATCCGGCGCCAGCCGGTTGCGGAACCAGGTGAGCTGGCGCTTCGCGTAGTTGCGGGTCTCGCGCCGGACGCGCGCGCCCATCTCCTCGCGCGCGATCCCGCCCGCGAGGTGTCTCGCGATCGTCCTCGCGCCCACCGCCTTCCAGAGCGGGCAGTCGGCGGGTGGATCCGACGCCGCGAAGG
This sequence comes from Alphaproteobacteria bacterium, assembly GCA_965214975.1. Lineage (GTDB taxonomy): Bacteria > Pseudomonadota > Alphaproteobacteria > MPNO01 > UBA830 > JAJEBT01. The sequence continues at coordinate 1,105,573 of OZ244055.1, read as the reverse complement.
CCTCGACCTCGGCGAGCACCCCCGCCGCCAGCATCTCGCCGAAGCGCCGGTCGCAGGCGGCGTAGAGAGTCTCCCGCGGCGGCATGACGGCGATCGTGAAGAACGCGACGCCGGCCTCCGGATCCGGCGCGCTCCCGGCCCGCCAGGCGGCCAGCCCGCGGCCGGTGTGCGCGAGCACCTCGAGCGCCCGCACGACGCGCTGCCCGTCGCCCGGCTCGAGCCGGGCGGCCGATGCGGGGTCGCGTTCCTCGAGTTCCGAGTGAAGCGCCGCCGGCCCCTCGGTCCGGAGCCGTTCCCCGAGGGCGGCGCGCAGCCGCGGCGGGATCCGGGGAATCCGGTGCAGGCCTCTCGTCAGCGCTTCCAGATAGAGGCCCGATCCGCCCACGACCACCGGCAGGCGCGGACCGCAGCGTCCGATCTCCCCGAGCGCCATCCGCCGCCAGTCCCCGGCGCTGCACCGCGCGTCGCCGGGCAGGATGCCGTAGAGGCGGTGCGGAACCAGCCGGAGTTCCGCCGGTCCCGGCCGGGCCGTCAGGATCCCGAGATCGCCGTAGAGTTGCAGGGAATCGGCGTTGACGACCACGCCGTCGAAAGCCTCGGCGACGGCGAGCGCAAGGCGCGACTTGCCGCTTGCGGTCGGGCCGGCGATGACGACGGCGGGTCTCGTGGTCAGCCCCTCCCGAGATCGATGGCGACGAATCGCTGGGTGCCCGAGGTCTCGACGTAGAGCAGCACCGCGGCCTGGTTCGTGGCAACGGCCCGCTCCACCTCGCGCGCGACCTCCGACGGCCGCTCGACAACGCGGTGGCCGGAGCCCATGCGGCGAATGATCGTTCCCGGCTGGATCGCCTTTCCGGCCGCCGGGCCGTCGCCGCGCACTTCGGTCACGACCACGCCCCGCTCGTCGTCGTCGATGTCGTATCTGCGACGGAGCTCGGGCGTGAGCGCCGACACCGTGAGGCCGAGCGCCTCGACCTCGACGCGCTCCGGCGCCTCGGCCGGACGCGCGGCCGCGAGCGCCTCGTTCTCCGGCCGCTCCCCAAGGACGACCATCAGTCTCTCCTGCCCGCTCTCGCGCCAGACCTCGACCGAAACCGCCTTGCCCGCCGCGGTCTCGGCGACCAGCCGCGGAAGCCGGCGCATGCGCCCGACCTCCTTGCCGTCGAAGCGGAGAATCACGTCGCCTCTCCTGATCCCGTGCTTCTCCGCCGGGGCGCCCGGAACCACCGCGTTGACCAGGGCGCCCTCGGCGCGCGGCAGCCCCATGGCTTCGGCGATGTCCTCGGTGACGGTCTGGATCTGGACGCCGAGCCAGCCCCGCCGCGCCTTGCCGAACTTCCGCAGCTGGTCGAGGATCGGACGGGCGAGATTGGAGGGAATCGCGAAGCCGACTCCGACGCTATGCCCCATCGGCGCGAGAATCGCGGTGTTGATTCCGACGACCTCACCGACCGAGTTGAACAGCGGGCCGCCCGAATTGCCCTGGTTGATCGACGCGTCCGTCTGCAGGAAATCGTCGTAGGCCCCGGTTTCGAGGTCGCGCTGGCGGCCGCTGACGATGCCGGCCGTCACCGTGCCGCCGAGGCCGAACGGATTCCCGATCGCGAGAACCCAGTCGCCGACGCGCAGCCTCGACGAATCGCCGAACCTGACGACCGGGAGATTCCTTCCGGCGTCGACCTTGAGAAGCGCCAGATCGGTCTTGGGATCGCGGCCGACGACTTCGGCGATCAGCCTGGTCTCGTCCTGAAGCGTGACGGCGATCTCGTCCGCCTCGTCGACGACATGGTTGTTGGTGACGACGTAGCCGGAATCGCTGACGATGAATCCGGAGCCCTGGGAGCCCGACGGCCGCTGCGGCGGCCGGTCCATGAAACGGCGGAACAGCTCGTTGAGGTCGGATCCCGGCGGGAACGGGTTGGGAAACGCGCGGGTTCCCGGTTCCTCCCGCGCGCCGCCCTCCGTCCTGGTCGAGATGTTGACCACCGCCGGAAGCAGGCCGGAGACGAGATCCGCGAACCCCGCGGGCGGAGGCGCCGCGGATGCCGGCGCGGCCAGCGGCACGGCCACCGCGGCCGCGCGGATCCAGCGCGCCCGCGCGCCGGGGCTTCCGGTGCCGCGTCGTCCCGCCTGCGGCTTCCGCGCGGTGCCGGCGGAGGGCGCCGGGTTCAAGGGCGCGGCGTCCCGCCCGGCACCCCTTTCCCGGACAGGTCGTTGAAGAACCTGAAAAACTCGCTGTCCGGCGACAGGACCATGGTGGTTCCCTCGCCGAGCGCCTCGCCGTAGGCTTCGAGCGAGCGGTAGAACGCGAAGAACTCCGGGTCGCGGGCGAAGGCGTCGATCAGGATGCTGGTCTTCTCCGCCTCTCCCTCGCCGCGCAGGATCTGCGCGTCGCGGCGGGCCTCGGCGAGAATGACGGTGCGCTCGCGGTCGGCGTCGGCCTGGATGCGCGCCTTGACCTCGGCCCCTTCGGACCTGAGCTTGGCGGCCTGGGCGACGCGCGAGGAGCGCATCCTGTTGTACACGGACTCGCTCGTGGTGTCGGGCAGGTCGGTCCGCCCGATGCGGACGTCGACCACCGTGACCCCGAATTCCGCGGCCTGGGTCATGAGCTGGGACGCGATGTTGCCCATGACGTCGTCGCGCTTGCTCGACAGCACGTCGGCGAGAAGTATCCGGCCGACCTCGGCGCGCACGGCGGAGTTGAGGCGGCGTCCGAAGATGCTGATGAAGTTCTGCTCGGTGTCGGCGCGCTGGCGGAACTTGAGCGGGGACAGGACGCGGTAGCGCACGTAGGCGTCGACGATGATCCGCTTCTGGTCGGCCAGGATGATTTCCTGCGCCGGCGGATCGAGACTCAGCACGCGGCGGTCGTAGTAGGTCACGCTCTGCCACGGCAGCTTGAAGTGCAGGCCCGGATCGCGTTCCTCGAACCGCGGCTGGCCGAACTCGAGAATCAGGGCCTGGCGGGTCTCGTGGACCGTGTAGACGGAACTGAACAGGACGATCCCGAGGATGATGACGACGAGGCCGGCGACGATGAGGCGGAGGTTCGACATCACTGGCTGGCTCCTCGCTTGCGCAGTTCGGGCAGGGGCAGATAGGGCACGACGCCGCCCTGCCCCTTGTCGATGATGACCTTCTCGGAGTTCTTGAGAACCTCCTGCATGCGCTCGAGATAGAGACGCCGCAGCGTGACCTCCCGGCCGCCCCTGTAGGCGTCGTAGACCGAGATGAAGCGCTTGGCCTCGCCGTCGGCCTCCTTGATCAGCTGTTCCCGGTAGGCCTTGGCCCCGGCCCGCAGCCGTTCCGCCTCGCCCTGCGCCTTGGGCAGGATGTCGTTGCGGTAGGCGTTGGCCTCGTTCTCCTGGCGCTCCTTGTCCTGCCGGGCCCGCTGGACGTCGTTGAAGGCGTCGATCACCTTCTGCGGCGGATCGACCTTCTGCAGCTTGACCTCGGCGATGATCACGCCGGCCTTGTAGTCGTCGAGAATGCGCTGGAGAACGTCCTTGGTCCGGACCTCCACCTCCTGGCGCTGGGTGGCGAGCGCCTCCTCGAGCGGCGTCTGGCCGACGATCTCGCGGATCGAGCTCTCGGCGCCGCGCTTGATCGTCTGCTGCGGGTCGCGGATGTTGTACAGGAAGTCCCGCGGCTTGCCGATCCGCCACTGGACCACGAAGTCGATGTCGATGATGTTCTGGTCGCTCGTCAGCATCAGGCTCTCTTCGCCGACGTCCCGGATGCTCTCGCTCCGGGCTCCCGGCCCGAAGGTGCGGAAGCCGATGTTGAGCTGGTTGGTGCGCTCGACGTTGGGGGTCTCGACCGAACCGATCGGCCACGGGGCCCAGAAGTTCAGCCCCGGATCGGTGACCTTGACGAACTCGCCGAACAGCAGCTCAACGCCCTTCTCTCCGGGCTGGACGCGGTAGAGTCCCGTCAGCAGCCACAGGAGAGCGAGAAGCAGGACGACCAGGGCGACCGACCGGCCGCCTCCGAGCCCGCTGGGCATGAACTTGCGGAACCGTTCCTGCCCCTTGCGCACCAGCCCCTCGAAATCGGCGGGCCCGCCGCCGCCCCAGGGGCCCTGGCCGGCGCCGCCGCCCCATGGGCCGCCGCCGTTGCCGCCGCCCTGCTGTTTCCATGGCATGCCGTCACCCCGCTTCGTCCGCTCGTGCTGGTTTCCGGCCTGTCGGCACCGCGCCGGTCCGCGGTTTCCGGTCCGGTCGACCGCGTCTATACTACACGACTTCCAAGACGGCCCGCGCCGGTCCGCGACGGCTGACGCCGTCCCGCGCAACATACCGGCGCCTTCCCGGAGAAGTCAAGCATGGCCCCGGTCAGCGAACGCGAGGTCACGGCGGCACTGGCGTCGGCACGGATGCCCGACGGCGCCGGGGACGTGGTGTCGGCGGGCGTCGTCTCCGGCCTCGCCGTCAAGGACGGCCACGTGCAGTTCGCCCTGGAGACCGCCCCCGAGAACGCCGGGCGCATGGAGGCGGTGCGCAAGTCGGCGGAAGAGGCGGTGCGCGCGGTGCCGGGCGTCCTGTCGGTCACCGCGGTTCTCGCCGCGCACCGCGGGCCGCGGGCCGCGGAGCCGCCGCCCGCGGCCGGGCTTCTGCCCCAGGTCGGCGCCATCGTCGCCGTCGCGTCGGGAAAGGGCGGGGTCGGGAAATCCACCACCGCGGCCAATCTCGCCCTGTCCTTCCGGACGCTCGGGCTGCGGACGGCGATGCTCGACGCCGACATCTACGGCCCGTCCCTCCCGACCATGATGGGCATCTCCGGCCGCCCGTCCTCGCCCGACGGCAAGACCATCATCCCGCTCGAGGCCCATGGCGTGACCTGCATGTCGATCGGCTTCCTGGTTCCCGCGGACACCGCCATGATCTGGCGCGGGCCGATGGTCATGGGCGCCCTCGAGCAGATGATGCGCGACGTGCAGTGGGGGCCCCAGGACGTTCTCGTCGTCGACATGCCTCCGGGCACCGGCGACGTGCAGCTCACCATGGCGCAGCGGGTGCCCGTCGCCGGCGCCGTCATGGTCTCGACGCCCCAGGATCTGGCGCTGATCGACGTCCGCAAGGGGCTGGACATGTTCCGGAAGGTCGACGTGCCCGTGCTCGGGCTGATCGAGAACATGAGCTACTTCCTGTGCCCCCGCTGCGGGGAACGCTCGGAGATCTTCACCCACGGCGGCGCGCGGACCGCGGCCGCCGAGGCCGGGATCGACTTTCTCGGCGAGATCCCTCTCGACATGGCGATCCGCGAGGCCGCCGACGCCGGGCAGCCCGTCGTCGCGAGGGACGGCTCGGGCCCCCATGCCAGGGCCTATCTGGACATCGCCGGGCGGATCCGGGAGAAGCTCGGCGACGGCGCCGCGGCCCGGCCCGCCGCGCCGCGGATCGTCGTGGAGTGAGGCCCGGGGAACCATGAGCGCGGCGAAGATCCCCTTCCGCAAGACCATGGAGTTCGACTACGGGGCGCCGCAGGAGGTGGCTCCCGGCGTGAGGCGGGTCGTCGCCGGGAACCCGAGCGCGTTCACCCATTACGGAACCAACACCTACGTCGTCGGGCGGGGCGAGGTCGCGGTCGTCGATCCCGGCCCCGCGATGGCCGGGCATGTCGACGCCCTGCTGTCGGCGCTTGCCGGCGAAACCGTGCTGCGCATCGTCGTGACGCACACCCACGTCGACCATTCTCCGGGCGCGGCGCTCCTGAAGGAGGCCACCGGGGCGCCGGTCGCGGGCGCGCATCCGCGCCCGCTCGACGGCGGCACGCCGGTCGAGGCGGCGCAGGAGGATTTCGAGCCCGACATCGAGCTTTCGGACGGCGACGTGGTCGCCGGCCCCGGCTGGACCCTGGAGGCCGTGCACACGCCCGGCCACATGTCCAACCACTTCTGCTTCTCGATGCCGGAGAACGGCGCGCTGTTCTCCGGCGATCACGTCATGGGCTGGAACACGACGATCGTGTCCCCGCCCGACGGCAGCATGCGCGAGTATCTCGACAGCCTGCGCGTCTGCCTCCGCCGCGACGACGCTCTCTACCTTCCCGGCCACGGCCCCCCGATTCCGAAGCCGAGGCCCTTCGTGCGGGCCTATCTGGGCCACCGGCTGATGCGGGAGCGGGAGATCCTGCGCTGCGTGGGGGACGGCCGGGCCACGGTCCCCGAAATGGTCGCGGACCTGTACCGGCACCTGCCGGAGGCCATGCACGGCGCCGCGGCGCGGTCGGTGCTCGCCCATGCCGAGCACCTGGTCGAGACCCGGCGGCTCGAACGCGACGGGCCCGCCACGCCCGAGGCGCGCTTCCGGCTTCCGGATCCGGCGGCCTGACGCGGCCCGCCGCGGCGCGGCTTCAGGGACGGATCTCGACGACCGTGCCGTCGTCGACGAGATTCCAGATCTCGTCGATCTCGCGGTTGGTGACCCCGATGCAGCCCTGCGTCCAGTCCAGCGCCGGATGGTTGAGCTGCTTCGCCGTCCAGTCCTCCGGCAGCCCGTGAATCATGATGCGGCCGCCCGGATCGACGCCGAGCGCGGCGGCGCGCGCGAGATCCAGGCCGTTCGGGTAGGAGATGCGGAGCGCCCGGTGGAAACTGGAGCGGTCCCGGTCCAGACGGCCGGCAATGCGGTAGACGCCTTCCGGGGTCCGGGAATCCCCGGCGCGCGTCTTGTGGCCCTCGGGGTAGCGGCCGAGCGCCACCCGGTATTCCCTCAGCACGCGCGACCGGTGCAGGAGGAGCATCTGGCGCCGGTTCTTGTTGACGACGACGCGGTCCGCCTTGAGCGCCGCCGCCTCCGCCGCGCCGTTCCCCACCGGCGCCGCAAGCGGGAACGCCAGCAGCGACAGCAGAACCAGCAGGAAAATCCGTCCGCGCGTCGCCAGCATCCGTTCTCCGCCCGCGACGGCGGCAAGCCGCCGTCCGGATTCCGTTCTCGCCCCGACGATGCCCGGGGATTCCGGAAAACGCAAGGGAGCTCTCGGCCGTCCGGAGCGGCCCCGCGAACTCCTCCGCGCCGTTGAGCCTTGCCAGGCGTCCGGAGTCCGGCTATACGGCCCCGACGAGCCGAGAGGAATTGCCATGAAACCCGACATCCACCCCGATTACCACGAGATCACGGTCGTCATGACCGACGGGACGACCTACGCGACCCGCTCGACTTGGGGCAAGCCCGGAGACACGCTCAAGCTGGACATCGATTCGCGGTCGCACCCCGCATGGACCGGCGGAGCGCAGCATCTCGTGGACACCGAGGGCCAGGTCGCCAAGTTCAACAAGCGGTTCTCGGCGCTCGGCCTCGACTGACCCGGCTGTCGACGGCCCCGCGCGGGGTTCAGGAGGGTTTTCCGAAAATCCGGTCCATGTTCGCGATGTGCGACCGCTTCCTGTCCATCTCGGCACGGACCCGGGCGATCTCCTCCTCCATCTCGCGGATGTAGTCGGCGAGCTCCTCGACCGACATCGGGTCGAGATCGCGTTCGGGCTTGGGAGCCCTGAGGGGAAGGTCGTCGTCCATGGCCGGTTTCGCCGCCGGTCGAAAGGGGTTTGCAGTTTGCCGACGAACCGACACGCCCGCAACCTTCCAGCCTTGCCATGCCCATGACCGACGCCCTGCCGGACACCATGAAAGCGGTCGAGATCTCCGCCCCCGGCGGGCCGGACGTTCTCCGGGCCGGCGCGCGGCCGGTGCCGCGCCCGGCCGGGGGCGAGATTCTGGTGAAAGTCGCCGCGGCCGGCGTGAACTATCCGGACGTCATGCAGCGCAAGGGGCAGTACCCGCCGCCGCCGGGGACGACCGACATTCCCGGCCTCGAGCTCGCGGGAACCGTGGTCGAGACCGCTTCCGGCGCCTTTTCCCCCGGAGACGAGGTCTGCGCCCTGGTCTCCGGCGGCGCCTACGCCGAGTACTGCGCGGTTCCCGCGCCGCAGGCTCTGCCACTGCCGAAGGGCTTCGACATGCTCCGGGCGGCGGCACTGCCGGAAACGTTCTTCACGGTGTGGACCAACCTGTTCGACGGCGGACGCCTCGAGGCCGGGGAGACGGCGCTCGTTCACGGCGGATCGGGCGGCATCGGCTCGGTGGCCGTCCAGATGGCCAAGGCGTTCGGGGCCACGGTGCTGGCCACCGCGAGAACCGACGAGAAATGCCGGGCCTGCGAAGACCTCGGAGCCGACCGCGCGATCAACTACATGCGGGAGGATTTCGTGGAGATCGCCAAGGCCGCCAACGACGGCGCCGGCTGCAACCTCGTTCTCGACATGGTCGGGGGCGACTACTTCGCCCGCAATCTCGCGGCCCTCGCGCCGGGAGGCCGCCTCGTCCAGATCGCGGTTCGCAACGGCGCCAAGGTCGAGCTGTTTCTGCCCCGCATCATGACAGGGCGCCTGACGGTGACGGGCTCGGTGCTGCGCCCGCGCACCGTCGCCGAGAAGGGGGCGATCGCCGGGCGGCTTCTGGAGCGGGTCTGGCCCCTGCTCGAATCGGGCATCATCCGGCCCGTGATCCACCGGATCTACCCGCTTGCCGATGCCGCCGCAGCGCACCACATGATGGAGCGCGGGGAGCATGTCGGCAAGCTCATGCTCGACGTCGCGGGCGCCGTTGCCGCAACCGAACAACCATCCGGAAAGGACGCGATCCCATGAACGATCAGGCAACCCAGAGCGCACGGCCGCTGATGCCGAAAGCCAGCGCCGTGTGGCTGGTCGAGAACACCACTCTCACCTTCCGCCAGATCGGCGCCTTTTGCGGGCTGCACGAACTCGAGGTCCAGAGCATCGCCGACGACGAGGTGTCTCCGGGAATCATGGGGTACGACCCCGTTGCCAACGGACAGCTGACGCGCGAGGAGATCGCGCGCTGCGAGGACGACCCCGCGACCCGTCTGGAGCTCGCGGAAAACGACGTGCCGAAGCCGGCGGCGCGAGCCAAGGGACCGCGCTACACGCCGATCGCCCGCCGCGGCGACAAGCCGGACGCGATCGCCTGGCTCGTGAAGAACTATCCGGACATGAGGGACGGCCAGATATCGCGCCTGATCGGCACCACCAAAACGACGATAACGGCGATTCGCGACCGCACCCACTGGAACATGCCAAACCTGAATGCCCGCGATCCCGTCGGCCTCGGGCTGTGCAGCCGGGACGACCTGGATCGGGCGCTCGTCAAGGCGGGCTACGAGGCGACCGCGGACCAGGCGACAGCCGAGGTTCCGGTCGAAGACTGACCCGCAAGGCGGGTTCGGGAACCGCTCCCGGTCGCGGCGTTTTCCGAGCGGTCTTTCCGCCGCGCGGGATCTTCAGCGGGACGGGAGGCTTTCGAAGACCTCGTCCAGCGTCCCCGCGTCGAACGCCTTCGCGCCCCAGATCTCCAGCTCCTCGGAAGTCGCGGCGTCGATTCGTGCCTCCGCCTCCGGCGGCAGTTCGCCGAAACGCCGTTCCAGCACGATGCGCAGCATCCTGGCCATGGTTTCGGCCAAGCCCTGCGCCCTGCCCTCGGCCCAGCCCTCGGCACGCCACGTCTCCGCCAGTGTCGGCATGATCGTGTCCCTCGCTCCCGAACGGCACGAACGGCAGTTGTCGCCACGCTTCGGGCCTGCGGAGTTTCCGGCCGGAAACCCCCTCTTCGTCGGACGCCGGTCATGAACGCAGGCGCCGCTCAATGCAACGGGACGCTCTCGAACACCTCGTCCACGCCCGCAGAGTTTCAGCCCTGCTCGAGAAGCGCGATCCGGTCCTTGGCCTGCAATTTCTGTTTCTTGAGATCCGCAATCGCCGTCTGATCGGGAAACGCCTTGCTGGTTTCAACCCGAAGCGCTTCTTCGAGTTCCGCGTGCCGCGCCCTGAGTTCCTCGATCTGTCGACTGTCGTTCATGCCGATCCTCTCCTTTGCCGGGTTGTCGCCGCCGTTCGCACCGCATCCTGTGGCACCATCATATCGCACCCGGACCGCCCCGTTTCAAGACTGTCGCGCGACGTCCGCTCGCGCCGCCGCCCTGCACGCTCCCGCACAGCTGGCCGATCCGGACCGGCGGCACCCCGGCGAACGCTGCGCCCAGCACCATCTCGAGACAGGAACGGTCCTCGTCCCCGACCTCGCCGCCGAAGCTCCCGAAATAGCGAGCGACGTTGGCCGCGGCATCCTCCGCGCGACCGTCCTCGGGCCGCGACTCGTCGGGCACGAGACCGACCGAACCGGCGAGCATGAGCTGCTCGGCATGCTCGCAGTCGATCTCGATCTCCTGGATCCGGCGGCGCAGGGATTCGGCGAGTTCCGCCGGCGCCGGCGGCAGGCCGCCCTTCATCCGCGTGCGCACCGCCCGCAGGGGTCGGACCACGGCGTCGTGCCAGAGCCTCGCGCTGGACGTCGCCGCCTCCATCCCGCGCTCGTCGAGGACGCCCCTTCCGGAAGCGCCCGTCCAGACGCAGAACAGCAGGAAGTTGACGTCGAGCCCGTGTCTTTCCTGAAGTCCCAGGCAGGCCTCCCCGACACCCGGGGCCATGTAGACCTCGAGCGAGAAATCCCAGAACGGATGCTGCGGAAACTCGGTCACCGGCGGGCGCCCGCAGGCGTCGCGGGCGCGGTCTCGCCGAGATAGACGCCAAGGCCGCGTGCCGTGACCGCCAGCGGTCCGGACGGGTCGACGAGCCGGTGCGCCTCGAGCGCCTCCTCGATCGGGACGTCGATGCAGCCGCGGTTCGACCATGCGACCATGCGGCCGAAGCGGCCGGCCGCGACGAGGTCGACCGCGTGGACGCCGAAGGTCAGGCCGAACAGACGGTCCCGCGGGGACGGGGCCCCGCCGCGCTGGACGTGGCCGAGCACGGTGACCCGCGTGGCGATGCCGGTCTCCCGCTCGATGATCTCGCAGATGCGCTGCCCGACGCCCCCGTAATGCGACGTGCCGTCGGCGTCGGTGCGCAGAACCTCCGCGCCGTCCGGCAGCTGCGCCGCCTCGGCGACTACGACCAGCGCGAAGTTGCGCCCGTCCTCGCGGACCGCGCGGATCTTGCCGACCAGCCCCTCGACGGTCCACGGGATCTCCGGAATCAGGATCGCGTCGGCGCCCCCAGAGATCCCGCTCGCCAGCGCGATGTGGCCCGCGCCCCGGCCCATCACCTCGAGCACCATGATCCTGTCATGGCTGGCGGCGGTCGGCTGCAGCCGGTCCAGGGCTTCCGTCGCCACGTCCACCGCGGTGACGTAGCCGATGCAGTTCTCGGTGACGCCGACGTCGTTGTCGATCGTCTTGGGCACCGTGACGAGATTCCAGCCGCCCTGCAGCGCCAGCCGCTGCAGGATCGCGAGACTGCCGTCGCCGCCGATCCCGATGAGCGCGTCGAGGCCGAGCCCGCGATAGCCCTCGACGAACTCTTCCGAGCGGTCCGCGACGGAACCGTCCGGCATCGGGAACGCGAACGGATTCCCCTGGTTGACCGAACCCAGCATCGTTCCGCCGGAGCGGAACACCGAGCCCGTGAACCTGTCGACCGTGAGGCTCTCGCAATCGACGGGTCGCGCGAGCAGGCCGTGCGTGCCCTGCCTGATCCCGACGACCTGCCAGCCGTACCCGCCGGCCGCGCGGTAGACGATGCCGCGGATGACGGCGTTGAGTCCGGCGCAGTCCCCGCCGCTGGTCAGAACCCCGATGCGCTTGATGTCCGCCATGACCGTACAGGAACCGCCGCCGTTGCGCTGACGGAGCAGGCTAACAGATCGCGCCGATTGCCGCTATAATGGGGTCGGCGCGGCGCCGCTTGCGCCTGGCCGGACGGTGGTGGATGAACGAGAAGCAGGCTCTTCAGATCAGGCTGCACCAGCTTCGCCAGGAACACCGCGACCTCGACGACGTCATCGCGCGCCTGACCGAGCACGCGCCGCACGACCAGCTTCAACTGCAGCGACTCAAGAAACGCAAGCTCGTGCTCAAGGACATGATCTCGCGCGTCCAGGCCCGGATCCATCCGGACATCATCGCCTGACGCCCGGGCGTTCCGCCGGGCCTCTCCGACCTCCCCGGAAACGGACATCGATCGCAGCCATGGCATCTCCGTCAAGAAAGAAGGCGACGGCGGCGGCAACCTCCCGCCCGCGCCCCCAGCCGCTCGTCGGCGTCATCATGGGCAGCCGTTCGGACTGGCCGACCATGAAGCATGCCGCCGACATGCTGAAGACGCTCGGCGTTCCGGCCGAGAGCCGGGTGATTTCCGCCCACCGCACCCCGGGCCGTCTCTACGAGTACGCGACCGGCGCGCGCGAACGCGGTCTCAAGGTCATCATCGCCGGCGCCGGCGGCGCGGCCCACCTGCCCGGCATGACGGCGTCGATGACCTCGCTTCCCGTGCTCGGCGTGCCGGTGCCGAGCGCCGCCTTCAACGGCATGGACAGCTTGCTGTCGATCGTCCAGATGCCGGCGGGAGTTCCGGTCGGCACGCTAGCCGTCGGCGGTTCGGGCGCCACCAACGCCGGGATTCTGGCGGCCTCGATCGTCGCCGGCTCCGACCCGGAACTCGCGGCCCGGCTCGACGCGTGGCGGGCGAAGCAGACCGCCGCGGTCCCCGAGCGGCCGACCGGGCGCTAGCCCGCCGAGCCCGTGACACGGCCTCTGCCGCCAGGCGCGACCGTCGGGATTCTCGGCGGCGGCCAGCTCGGACGGATGGCCGCGATGGCCGCCGCCGGACTCGGCTACCGCTGCCATGTCTACAGTCCGGACGGCGACGCGCCCGCCAAGGAGGTGGCCGGCGCGGAGACGACGGCGCCCTATTCCGACGCCGAGGCGGCCCGCAGGTTCGCCGCCGCGGTCGACGTCGCGACCTTCGAGTTCGAGAACGTCCCGACGGACACGCTCGCGGCGATTTCCGAGACGGTGCCGATGAGGCCGGATCCGAGGGCGCTGCGGATCTCGCAGGAGCGCGCGGTCGAAAAGGCGTTCGTCAACGGGCTCGGGGTGGCGACCGCGCCGTGGGCCAAGGTCAGTTCGCCGTCGAGTCTGGTCGCGGCCGCCGGCGAGACCGGGTTTCCGGCAATACTGAAGACCTCGCGTTTCGGCTACGACGGCAAGGGACAGATCCGCGTCGACGATCCTGAGGAACTCCCCGGCGCCTGGCGGCGGATCGGGGAGAGGGAAGCGGTCCTCGAACGCCTTGTCGGCTTCGAGCGCGAGATCTCGGTCGTGGCCGCGCGCGGGATCGACGGCGCCGTCGCCGCCTACGTTCCGGTCGACAACGTCCACAGGGACGGCATTCTCCGCACGACCGTCGCGCCGTCGACGGTCGCCGCTCCCGTTGCCGCCGAGGCGCGGGAAATCGCCGCCGGGATCGCGACGGCGCTCGATCTCGTCGGGTTGCTGGCCGTCGAGATGTTCGTCATGCCGGACGCGGAACTGCTGGTCAACGAGATCGCCCCGCGCCCGCACAACTCCGGGCACTGGACCCTCGACGCCTGCGCTGTCAGCCAGTTCGAGCAGTTCATCCGCGCGGTGGCGGGGCTTCCGCTCGGCGACCCGGCCCGCCATTCGGACGCCGTGATGACCAACCTGATCGGCGGCGACGACGCTTCCTGGGAAGCCCTAGCGGCCGAAGCGGGAGCCTGCCTCCACCTCTACGGAAAGGCGGAAACCCGCCCCGGCCGCAAGATGGGTCACGTCACCCGTCTGTCCCAACGGCAGCCGTAACGGTCGCTCACGGCCTCGCGCAGAACGTTCAGCGGGCCGGAGAGCGCGCTCCGGATCCCGGCCGCCCGGGCGCGGGCGCCGTGAAAGCGCATCACGTCGGCGAGCCGGCGATCCAGGAACTCCCGCGTCGCGGTCCGGTTTCCGCTTGCGTCGCCCAGCCAGAAGAGGGTGGTGGAAGCGAGCACTCCGGCGAGGATGCCGCGCTTGGTGTAGAAGGAGAAGTCGGCGGACCGGTCCCCCGCCGCGTGCCAGATGTCGTCCACCGTCCGGTACAGAAGCCGCGCGCCGAGGGCGGCGTTGCCGGGCCGGGCCAGAAACGACGTTCCGCGGCGCACGGCCTCGCGATGGGGTGCCAGCGCGTCGAGACGCGCCAGGACGAGACGCCCGATCCGTTCGTGCATGCGCAGGCTTTCGAGGATCTCGGGCGGGACGCCGGAAACCATCGCGCGATCGGCCCGGCGCGAAAACCGGGCGAGCGCCTGCCGCACCCCGCCGGGAAACGCCAGGGCGGCCGTGCCGGCGTCTACCCCGAGCTCCCTCGCGGCCGCCTCGAGCGCGACCTCGGACCAGCCGTCCAGGGGCACGTGCCCGAGCATGGCCTCCAGCAGGCGGTCCCGCTCGCCCTCCCGGGGCCCGGTCATCGCGACGGCGCGCCGGCGGATGCGTCCCGGGCGGCAACGCGCTTCACCAGATGCCCGAGTTCCTCGTTGAAACCCAGACAGGACAGGTCGGGCATGCGCATCGGAAACAGGATCCCGTCGAGATGGTCGATCTCGTGCTGGACGACCCGGGCATGGAAATTCGTCGCCTCGCGCTCGACAGGGCTGCCGTCCGGCGCGTGGCCGCGGTAGACGATGCGGCGGTGCCGGGGGACGCTGCCGGTGATGCCCGGTATCGACAGACACCCCTCGAACCCCATGGCGATATCGTCGCCGACCGGTTCGAATTCGGGATTGACCAGAACGGTGAGCGGCGCGAAATCAGTGTCCGGCGCGTCGGTCTCGGCGCGTTCGCGCGGCGAGAGAAAAACGATCACCCGGAGGCTCTCGTGGACCTGGGGCGCGGCAAGGCCGACTCCGGCAGCGTCCCGCATGGTCTCGACCATGTCGCCGACGAGCGGCGCGACCGCGGCGGGGTCGTCGACCGCCTTCGCCGTCTCGAGGAGCACCGGATGGCCCATGCGGGCGATCTTGAGAAGCGTCATGTCGCGAGACCCGGCCCCTGCGCGGCGCACGTTGCGGTGAGGAGATAGGCCACCCGGGACGGAAAGACAAGACGCTTGCCTTCGTCCGCGCGCCCTGCTACACAGGCTGGCCGTTCACGGATCCGGAGACGCCGCGTGACACGCCACAGCGAGGGGAGATGAACCGCCCGTGCAGGTAACCGTACGCGACAACGATGTCGACCAGGCGCTGCGCGCCCTCAAGAAGAAGATGCAGCGCGAGGGAATCTTCCGCGAGATGAAGATGCGCCGTTCCTACGAGAAGCCCTCCGAACGGCGCGCCCGCGAGAAGTCCGAGGCGATCCGGCGCGCGCGCAAGCTGGAACGCAAGCGGGCCGAACGCGAAGGCCGCTGACGGAACGTTCCTCCCGCCGGCGCCGGAACGGCATCACGCGACGGCCCGCGAAAGGGAGCCCGATGCCCCGCACGACGCCCGACCCGGCCCGCGACCTTCTTCTCGTCATCGACGTCCAGAACGATTTCTGTCCGGGCGGAGCGCTCGCCGTCGCCGGAGGTTCCGAGGTCGTTCCCGCGATCAACGCGCTGTCGCGGCGCTTCGATCACGTGGTCCTGACCCAGGACTGGCACCCTCCCGGCCATTCGTCGTTCGCGAGCAGCCATGCCGGCCGCGCCCCGATGGAAGTCGTCGCGATGGACTACGGCGACCAGGTGCTGTGGCCCGACCACTGCGTCCGGGAAACCGACGGGGCCGGGTTTCACGAGGGGCTCGAGACCGGCAACGCGGAGTTGATCGTCCGCAAGGGCTGCCACCGCGACATCGATTCCTATTCGGCATTCTTCGAGAACGACCGGAAAACGCCGACGGGACTCGCCGGCTATCTGCGCGAACGCGGGCTCCGCCGGCTTTTCCTGACCGGGCTCGCGACCGATTTCTGCGTCGCATGGTCGGCGCTCGACGCCCGCAGGGAGGGTTTCGAGGCCGTGCTCGTAGAGGATGCCTGCCGGGCGATCGACGTGGACGGCTCGCTCGCCGACGCGCTCGGGAGAATGGCGGCGGCGGGCGTCGGAATCTCCTGCTCAAGCGACATTTCCGGGAGCTGAGGCCGAACGGAAGCGGCTGCGGGTCGGCGGCAATGGCGGGCTTGCGACGCTTGTCCTCGCCAACGACGGGAGCGCTCCCCTTCTCGACACGGAGAATCCCGTTCCGGTCCTCGGGGAAGCCTGCACCGATCGCTCCGAGGGAGGGAGCGCCAGAGGTCGCCGACCGGATCTCTTCACGCCGGCCGCACCGCGCGGGGACGCGCTCCACGCGGTCGAGCCCATGGACGGCATGATCCCGAAACCCGCGATCGGCGCCGTCCGATCGACCTCCTCCATCCCGACCCTTCCGAGGACCGGCAGCAAGACGCGACGGGGCAAGGTGCCGGCCTCGCGGCCTGCGTGACCGACGCGGTGATGCCGGCGTTCTTCCGCGACCGGACCGAGCCGGGGATGCCTGCCGGAACCGGTCGCCCCCGGGGCTGCCGAGGCCGAGCGCGGGCCCCCGGGACGGCTTCGATCCCTTGCGTCGCCCCGGCCTCGACGGAACGCTGGCCTCCTCCACGCGCACCACGCGCGCGGCGGCGAAGACGGGACCGGGAGCCGCGGCATCGGGCACCAACACGCGTCGCTGCCGTCCCAGCCCCGGATCGTCACCGGCCGGCGCGAGGGCCGGACGGACGACCGGCAGGTGACGCGTCTTCCACGCAGCCCGGGATCCGCCCGCCGGTTCGCCGCCGCCGGCCAGCTCGTGCACCGCCGGTCCGCGAGGCGGGCACCGGCCACGGACCGGCGACCGACCGGTTCACGGAAACCGCGCGTCCGCGACGGGGCGGCCGAAGCCTCCAGAAGCCCGGCCTCGCGGACGGTCGATCAGTATCGCCCGGAAGTCGTTGACGTTGGTGCGCGTCGGACCGGTCACGACCAGATCGCCGAGTGCCGAGAAGAAGCCGTGGCTGTCGTGCTCTTCCAGCATCCGGCGGGGATCGAGGCCGAGAGCCCGCGCACGATCCAGGGTGGCGGGGCCGATGACGGCGCCGGCGGCATCCCCGGACCCGTCGATGCCGTCGGTGTCGCAGGCGATGGCGTGGATGCCCGGGGAGCCGTCGAGGGCGATCGCGAGCGCGAGCAGGTATTCGCGGTTGCGCCCTCCCCTGCCGCCCGGCCGGTCGACGGTCACGACGGTCTCGCCGCCCGACACCAGGACGCCGGAGGTCCGCCGGCGCGCCTCGACGGCGTGGGCCTCGGCGAGCTCGCGGGCCTCGCCGGCGAGATCGTCGCCGAGATTCTGGGCCGCGAGGCCGAAGGCGCGGGCGCGCTCCACAGCCGCGCCAAGGGCGTCGGCGGGCCGGGCGACAATCCGGTAGTCGGCGCGATCCATCACCGGGTCGTCCGGCTTCACGGTTTCCCAGCGCCCTTCCTCGAGCGCCCGCCGGACCGGCGGCGGCAGGGGGATCCGGTGCCGGTCGGCGACCTCGAGCGCGTCCGCGCAGCCCGTCGGGTCGCCGACCGTCGGACCGGACCCGATGGCCGCGGGGTCGTCGCCGGGAACGTCGGAGATCGCGAGCGTGACCGTTCTCGCCGGGTGCGCGGCGGCGGCGAGCCGTCCGCCCTTGATGCCCGACAGGTGACGGCGCAAGCAGTTCATCGCCCCGATCGGGGCGCCGGAAGCGAGCAGCGCCCTGCAGATTTCCCGTTTCGTCCGCAACGAGAGTCCCGGAGCGGGATCGACGAGCAGAGACGAGGCCCCGCCCGACACCAGGAAGACCAGCAGGTCGTCGGAACCGAGCCCCGCCGCAGCGTCGAGAAACCGCCTTGCGGCCCGCCGACCGGCGTCGTCCGGCAGGGGATGGCCGGCCTCGACGACCTCGATGCGCCGGCAGGGCACGCCGTGCCCGTAGCGAACCACCGCGGCGCCATCGAGAGACGCCGGCCAGCGGTCCTCGAAGGCGCGCGCCATCACGGCGCCGGCCTTTCCGGCGGCGAACACCAGAGTGCGCCCCTTCGGAACCGCGGGGAGGTGCGGCGCGACCACCGCTCGCGGGTCGGCGGCGGCGACGGCGGCAGCGAACATCGCCCGGAGAACGGTCTCGGCTTCGGAAGCGCCGTTCACACGGGGTTTCCCCGGCGGGCGACCGTGATCCCGGCAAGGCAGGCACGGACCACGCGGGCGCGGAACACCAGCCAGCCGGCGGGCACAACGACGGCGGGCGCGCCGTTCGCGGGCGGCGTCGCGCTGGCCGCTGTGGTCATGCGGACCGAGAGATGCCGGGCAGTGGGCCGCGGCGAGAAACACGCCCGGCAGACAGATCAGCCGAGAAGCCTCGGGAGATCCGGGGCTCCCGGTTCCGGGGCGTCCGTCTTGCGCCGGCATGGCGAGGGCGGTCATCCGGTGGACCGGAGACGCCGAATGAAGGCAATCGCAGCCCGTCGTCGTCGAGCCGGCGTCGCTTGGGCGAGCCGGAATCGGCGCGAGCGCGACAACCACGGCGCCGACGGGAAGCGCGGCCGGCGCTCCCGGCTCCCCCACGCCGGAGAACGCAACTCGAGATGAGCGGGTGCGTCACCCCGGACCGCCCTCCGCTCCCTGTGCAGGGAAACGCGCCGGGTTCCCGGAGGGATCGCCATCGGCGCACCTCATCCTCGTCTCCCGGCGCCATGCCGACTCCGCACGGACGCCCCCGGCCGGGTTTCGCCGGCCGAGAATTTTGCAAGTTGCCCACTCAATGGCAGATTCCTTGCGTGCGGGGCGCGCTTGCAGCTTTCGCCGGTGTTCGGCCTTGCTGAATTTCCGTCCGGCGAGCTCGTCGGCCAGCATCGCGAAGTGGTCCGCGACGAGCAGGCCGTTCTCGTGGTCCGTCCGGGGCGGTTGGGGTGACATCTTCGCCAGGTTCCGGGAGGAGGCAGGATTCACGAACCGCACAACGGCTCCCGCAGAGGCGGCGAACCCACCGTACAGGATACACTCTCTCGTGACGGGTGACGAATTCCGCGGTCCGTTCGGGGCGCTCGGGCCGGGACCGTCGCGAGCCGAAACCGGGTGCCGGCCCGGGCGCTCCGCCCGACAGGCCCCCGCACGATCCGATGCAACGGGCGCGTGGGCGGCCGCCGGTTCGACGCCATGCGCGACAGGACGCGGTGGACGGCCGCCCGCAACGCCTTCCGGGTGGCGTCAGGAACGGAAAGATGCGGGTCAGGAGCGCAAGAGGGACGGGACGCCAGGCGTCGGCGGGAGCCGTTCCCGGGACTCACGCCCGCGCGGTCTCGAAGGTCGCGATGTTGCGTTTCCCGGGGTCGAACTCCACTCCGACGAGATGGATCGGGAGACCGCGGCTCCTGTACTTTTCCGCGTAGCCCCTCTCGCGCAGCTGGCGCATCGCGCCGCCCCTGGCGGCGGACCCCAGCACCTTGAACTCGAACAGGTAGACGTGCCTGTCCGTCAGCACGGACATGTCGATCCGTCCCCGGTTCGTCGTGTCCTCCGCCCGCGCGTCGAGGCCGGAGCCCAGAAAGTAGGAATAGAACACGCTGGCGAACCAGGCCTCGTGCCTGGTGACGGCGGCCCCGGCGTGCCACTGGTGGGGAACGCTTGCGAGCACCGAATGGAACAGCGCCTCCATGCCGGAAAGATCCGCGCTCTCCAGAAGATCGAAAAGCCGGTCGTTCCGTTCCTCCTCCTCGGTCGCGGACACCGGCGCCAGACTGCGCAGCAGCCATCGGTTCAGGCTCTCCCGCACCTCCCGGTTCGGGTAGCCGAGCCGGTGGCGGATCCGCGTGCCGCGTCTGTCCGTGCCCGTGATCGTGAGATAGCCGGTCTGGAACAGCAGCGCCTCGGGCGCGATGTCGCCGACGTCGAACGCCGACAGGAGTTCCTCGCTTGCCGGCATGTTCTCGAGATCCACGGGAAACACGTCGCGCGACCTCAGCAAGTCGACCAGGAAGGTCGGCGTGCCGGTCTCGAACCACCACGCCCTGAACTGCCGTTCGTCGAACAGCTGCAGAATGCCGAACGGGTTGTAGACCCTGTCCTCGCCGAGCCACGAGTAGCCGTTGTACCACTCGCGGACCGCCGCGCGGTCGAGCCCCTCGAGTTCCGGCGCGAACGTCGTGTCCAGATCGGCCTCGGTGTAGCCGCAGATCGCGGAGTAGCGCGGCCTGAGAGTGATGTCCCTGAGGTTGTTCATGCCCGAGAACAGGCTCGTCCGGGTGAACTTGCTCACCCCGGTGATGAAGCTGAACTTGACGTGGGCGTCGCTGTCCTTGAGGGTCGAGTAGAGCCCGCGCAGATCGTCGCGGTTCGTCCGTGCCTGCTCTGGATCCTCCAAGGCGTCGAGGATCGGCTTGTCGTACTCGTCCACCAGCACGACGACCCTCTGTCCCGTCCGCTCGTGAAGCATTCGAAGCAGGCGGGAGAAACGCAAGGGGGCGCTCGCCCGTTCTGGCTCGATTCCTCCTTGTTCCTCAAGCAGTTCAAGCTGCGCCGTGACGTCCTCGTCGAGATAGCCCGGCTTTCTGAAATTGCCGCGCCCGAAGCTCAGACGCACCACCGGATGACGCACCGACCAGTCCCACTGGCCGTGGACGGCGAGGCCCTCGAACAGCGCCTCGCTGCCCTCGAACAGCTCCTTCAGCGTGTCGACGAACAGGCTCTTGCCGAACCGCCGCGGTCGCGACAGGAAATGGTGGGTGCCTTCGTCGACCAGCCTTTTCGCGTAGCCGGTCTTGTCGACGTAGTAGTGGCCTTCCTCGCGGATCCTGCGGAAGGTCTGGATGCCGATCGGCAGCTTGCGTCGATCCATGGCCGGGCTTTCCCTGCCGGGCGCCTGCCCGTCCCATGCAGGCATGCCGGAAACGCGCCGTCCCCAAGGTCGGCCGCCACCGGCACTCCCGGGCGCGCACGCCGAGCGTGACGCGTGGCCATTCTAGTGGCGACGACAACGGATTCAAGGCGCTTCGGACGCTCTGGCAGGTCAATCCTACGCCCGGTTTGGTCGGCGTTTCGGATTCCCGGCCAGGAGCTTGCGCCGCAGAGGCTGCGCCGCCGGACAATGGACGCGGGATCGCCGGGGAAGTGGCCGTCGGGCACGGCCGACCAGGACGGTTCCGAAGACTTCGCGGCTTCGGCCTCGGCACCCCGGGTGCCCGAGGGCCGATGCTTCGCGGGAACGGGCCCGTTTTCCGCGCGTTGACCACGCCGAAGACGGATTCGCGGCTCGTCCGTCACGCCGCCAGCGCCGCCATGCGCCTGACGTTCAGCACCAGGCACACCAGGTGCCACTCGCTTCGCACTTTCCTGGCACCACGCAGGCTGAACCGCCCGACCCCCAGCACCTCCTCGATCCAGCCGTTCAGCGCCTCCGACAGCCACTTGCGCGTGCCGTATCGGGCCCGGCTCTCCGCGCCGGCCAGCTTCTCGCCCATGCGACAGGTCACCGGACAGATCCGCGGGTCGACCACCGCCCGGGCCTTGTCCTCGCGCCAGAACGCGGCATGGCCGTCGATGCCGCGACGCTCCAGCGCCGCCAGATCCGCCTCGTTGCGGCAGCCCGCGTCGGCGAGCGCGACTTCCGGTTCGACCCCGAAGGCGTCGTTCACCTTGTCCGGCATCGGCACGAGCCGTCCCTGGTCGCTGGCGTTCGCCTCGACCTCGGTGGCAGCTATGATCCGGTGCTCCCCGTCAACCACCAACTGCGTGTTGCAGCACTGCTGGAACCCCTCTGCGGAAATCCTCATGATGCGGCTCTCGGGGTCGGTGAAGTTGCTCTGCGCCTTCGACTCGGGCGCGCTGCAGGCGCGCTTGTACGCGCGCCCCCCCCCTTCGGCGGGCGGTCCTGCCCGGGTTCCCCGCCCGCGCGCGTCGTCGGCTTCCCGCTGCGCCGCCTCCAGCCGCGCCTTCGCCTGCCTGATTGCCGCCAGCCGCTTCTCGCGCCGCTGCAGCTCCTCGGGCAGCTGGTCGCCGCGCATCTCCCTGCCGTGGCGCTCGTCCTCCTCCGCATCGACCGCGCCCGCCCGGTCCAGCAGCCGCTGGAGCTCTCCCTTCAGCCGCGTCCCCCCCTTCCGCATCCTCCCGCGGCTCATCGCCTTGCGCTTGCTCGCGTTCGCGCACACCTTCGTGCCGTCCACCGACAGCGTCCCGAACCGCGCCACCTGCACCACCTCGACGAACATCCGCTCGAACTCTTCCAGATGGCGGCGGCGGAATTCGCGGACCGTGCGGTGCCGGGGAAAGTTTCCCGCCCCGGGCACCCGGAACGCCACGTCCTCCTCGAGCCTCCCGGCGAACGTCGGGCGACAGAGGCGGCAACCGGTCCGGCTGGCAGGGACGGAACGCGGTTGGCATCGAACACATCCTCGATCGGGGAAACCTCATGGAATCACGTCATCCGTCCCTTGGGAAGAATCGTCGATCGACGGCTTCTGCGGCGCAGGATCCCGATTTTCTCTCCCGTTGCCGATGCATCGGATGTTCCTGTATGGTAACAGTCACCGGCGACAGTTGCCCGCAGGAGAGACCGTCATGGACGATTCGACCCGCACCGAACTCGAGGCGGCGGCTTTCCGCAGCCTCGTGAGCCATCTTCGGGAACGCACCGACGTGCAGAACATCGACCTGATGAACCTTGCCGGATTCTGCCGCAACTGCCTGAGCCGGTGGTACCAGGAAGCCGCCGAGGAACGCGGGGTTCCGCTCGACAAGGAGGGTGCCCGCGAGATCGTCTACGGCATGCCCTTCGCGGATTGGCGCAAGCGGCACCAGATCGAGGCCACCGAGGAGCAGAAGGCCAAGTTCAGGGAATCCTTCAAGGGCCACTAGGCGGGCCGCGGGAATCCGGGGGAACCGCCCGCAGCGTCGGCGACCGGGAGCATCCGAACATGGCACAGGGCACGATCTCGGCAGAGCGTCTGCTTTCCTTTCTCCAGAGGATCGAGCGCCTCGAGGAGGAGAAGGCGGCGCTGGCGGCCGACGTCCGCGAGATCTACGCGGAGGCGCGAGGGGCGGGTTTCGACCCCAAGATCGTGCGCAAGATCGTCCGTCTGCGCGCCATGGACGACGCGGACCGGCAGGAGGAGGAACTTCTGCTGCGCACCTATCTCACCGCGCTCGGCATGGACGACCACCGGGTCGCCGCCGAATAGATGACGACGACGACGCACCCGGCCGGAATCGCCGTCCCGGCCGCACTGACCTACGCCGTCGACACCGGCGAGAAGATCGTCAACGAGACCATGGGGGACGGCGACATGAGCCGGCGTCGCCGGGGCGCGACCGCGGACCACGTCGTGGAGATCCGCGACGGCCGGCCCCTCAGCGGACAGTTCGCGCTCGACGTGCAGGGGTTCGAGTTCGTCGAGCACCCCACCGCAGTGAAGGATTTCTTCGACGATGACGAACTGAAATCCGTCTACTACCGGGAAGTCGCGGAGCTGGTCGGGGAACGGACGGGTGCGCGACGTGTCCACGTCTTCGATCACACGTTGCGCTCGGGCGACGAGGACGTCCGCAACGAACGGCTTGTCCGCGAGCCCGTCGACCGGGTCCACAACGACTACACCGAGCGGTCCGGCCCGAACCGCCTTCGCGAGCTGCTTCCGGACGAGGCGGACGCCCTGCTCGGACGGCGTTTCGCGATCGTGCAGGTGTGGCGCGCCATCCGCGACCCGATCGAATCCGATCCGCTCGGCATCTGCGACGCCCGGAGCATCGCGTTCGAGGATCTTCTGGTGTCCGAGCGCCGCTATCCCCACCGCGTCGGCGAGACCTACCAGGTGGCCCACAACCCGCGCCATGAATGGTACTACTTCCCGCGCATGGCCCGGAACGAGGCTCTGGTGTTCAAGGTCTTCGATTCCGCCACGGATGGCCGGGCGCGCTTCACCGCCCACAGCGCCGTCCGCGGACTCGCCGCCGGGCCGGACGCCGCACCTCGCGAGAGCATCGAGGCCCGCACCTTCGCGTTCTTCTGATCGTCCAGCATTCCGGTTTCCGGCGCCAGTCCCGCACCGCTTGACGGGGACGCACCGGGGCCGGAGTTCACCTCAGGAGCATGAAAGTCGAAAGAGGCATGGAAACGATCCTCGGATCCTCCACCGCTGCATTTTCATCTTGGGTGATGATGATTCCGAAAATCGCGTTATTGACCGTTTTCTCAAGGAATGACCGAATGCCCACGGTGTCCCTGAAAGGATCAATGCGCCTTTGGTACTTCACTTCGACCGGTACACGTTGAGCGCCGATAGAAAGAACGAAATCAACCTCCCGGTCGATCCCCCTTTCGGGAAAGTGGGAAATGTCCAGTCCGTGGATGGTCGAGGCCACCGATCCAAAGACGCTTTCCGCCAAGTGTCCCGCCAAGGACGTCAACTCGGGTTGCCGAACTAACACATCAGGATCGAGGGGTACGTATTCCTGCAGCCAGCTGGCTCGAAGTCCATGATCCACCAGGCAGATCTTCGGGCTGCCTCTTCTCCGCTTGAGCCGGATCTCCAATGGCGGGATCAGCCTCAGGAGAAGCGTGTCGCCAAGAAACCGGAGATACTGGGTCACCCGTTGAACCCCGACGTTCCCGCCAAGGGCGTGACGCGCTTCATCGGCCAGCATGGACACGGTCGGGCATTGGCCCGCGTAACGACAGCACAACCGGAACAGTTCTTCCAGCAACCGTGGATCCCGCTTGCGCCCGCGGTCTCCCACACGCAAGTCATGCTGGATGACCCGTTTGATGACCGTCTCGTTCAACTGGTCCGCGATCAGCGGCCAATCAACGTCTTTCTCCTTGTGCACAATCGGATAGCCGCCGCGTTCGGAAAAGAACCCGAACGCCTCCCGGCGAAACTCCGCATGTTCCGTCCCGTGGTCCCTGAGACCGGTCCAGAAGTCCTTGTCGATCAGCGGACCAAGGCCGTTGTCTCCCAGGAAAGGCGCGGGTGACGGCAGATTCCGAAGGGTTCCGATCTCCGTCAATGACAGAACGCCTGTCTCGACGGTGTTGATCCGTCCGGCAAGGCTGTCACGCCCCATCTCGATCCACAGGGCGGAGGAACCCGTTGCGACCACCTTGACGGAGGCGTTGTCGACCAGCGACTTCAACTGGGCATCCCAACCCGCCAGATTCTGCACTTCATCAAAGAAAAGGTAGGCTTTCCCGGAACCGGACGCGAGACGGTTGAACCGGGCTCCCGCAATCCGGTTCTCGAACCATCCCGCAATCGAGAGAATCGGCTCGTCCACCCTCTTCAGCGACTGCAAGTCGTCAAACTGCACGCGAAGGATGCTGGTCGGCCGCACGCCCTCGTCAAGAAGATCCTGTATCATCTGGAACTGGGCCGTTGTCTTGCCCGTTTGACGAGATCCCCGCACGACCACCACGGGAGCGATTCCGGCCTCGACCCGCCGACGCACCTGGGCAACCAGGTGACGTCGCGTTCCGGGCTGCAGCGGCATGGGTTCGCCTTCCCACCAGGGATTGAGTCGGCGCAGGTCGGAGACCAGCGGACCCGGCAACCCGCCGTCCATGAAGGACAGCCGTCGCGCGGTCATGACGCCCGCCCCTTCCTGCGGACCGGGACGCCGTCGACCCGGCGTTTTCCCCTGCACCGTCCGGAACCGCTTGCGGAACTCCGCGTTCGATGGGGGTTTTTCAGCCGCAGAGGGCGGATTTTCCCGGGAATCGGGAGCGCTTTCCGGTTCACCGGGGTTCCGGACAGCCTCGACGGGAACGTCGGTTCCCCGCCGCTGCGACAGGCATCATCCGGGATCCGGCATTCCACATGCCCGCGGCTCGAGGAAGAGCCCGGACCGCGCCACGGGAGGCCTCGACACCTCGTGACGGTTCCAGTGTTCGCGCGTGCCGGAAGCCTTCCCGCCCGTTTCCGCGGTCTGCCCGGTCGGCCGGTCGGGAACCGTGCGGCGTTCGCTCGCACGTTCGTCGTCAAGGCGGTCTCCGGCGCATCGGCGACGCGCGGGTTCGCGACGCCCGCGGCCGCCGACGTTCCCTTCCGGGCCCGCCTGGCCGGGTCGGGAAAACCGCCGCTGCGGGAGAGTCTCCGGGCCGGCAGCGCGAAACGCCGCGCAACCGCCGCCCGAAGGCCGACGCCCGTCCCGGCCGGTTCGCGCCCCCTCCCGGCCCGAGCCCTCAGAACTTCTCGGTCCACGGCCTCAGTTCGATCTCCCAGGTCCAGGCCGTCCTGTTCTGGCGATGCACGTGGAGGTAGGTCTTCGCGATCTCGTCCGGCAGCAGCATCGCGTCCACGCCGCGCTCCGTCCCGCGCCCGTCGTCGGGGCCTTGCAGAATGCCGCCGTCGATCACGAAATGCGCCACGTGGACGTTCCTGGGCTGCAATTCCCTGGCCAGCGACTGGGCGAGACCGCGCAGGCCGAACTTGCCCATCGCGAAGGACGACGAATTCGGATAGCCCTTGACGCTCGCGGAAGCGCCGGTGAGGAGGATCGTTCCGCTGCCGCGCGGAAGCATCTGCCGCGCCGCCGCCTGCGCCACCAGAAAGCCGCCGAAGCAGGACACCTCGATCGCGGTCCGCACGGCCTCGGCATCGAGTTCCTCGATGGGGCCGCGGGCGCGGCTGGAAGCGTTGTAGACGACGATGTCCGGTTCTCCGGCGTCGGATGCGACCTTCTCGAAAAGAGTCGCGACCTGCGCCGGGTCCGCGGCGTCGCAGGCATAGGCGCGGGCGCCGGTTTCGTCGCACAGCCCCGAGAGCTTCCCGGCGTTGCGCGCGGCAACGGCGACCTCCATGCCTTCCGAGGAGAAAAGACGCGCCAGAGAGGCGCTCAACCCCCTGCCCGCGCCCACGATCAACGCTCTTTCGGCCATCGCCGGTCTCCTTTCCTGTGGATGCGCACGCCCGCCGGCGTCACGGGTTCCGGCGGCACGGTCCGCCGCAGCCGGCGTCAGCCGTAAAGCGCCTCGAGATCGTCCCCGAACTTCTCGCGGATGACGTGGCGCCTGATCTTCATCGACGGCGTCATCATCTCGTTCTCGATGGCGAACGGTTCCGCGGCCAGCACGTGCCGACGGACTCTCTCGATGACCGAAAGGCCGGCGTTGACCCGATCCACGGCCTCGGAAACCGCCTTCCGGAACTCCTCGTCCCCGACGAGATCGCCGACGTCGCCGGATCTGCCGCCGTCTTTCGCCCATTCCGCCGCGAACTGCGGATCCGGAACGATCAGCGCCACCAGATAGGGCTTGCGGTCTCCCGACACCATCGCCTGCAGAATCTCGGGCTGGATCGTCAGCAGCCCCTCGATCCGTTGCGGCGAGATGTTGTCGCCGCCCGAATTGACGATGAGATCCTTCTTGCGGTCCGTGATGAGCAGATAGCCGTCCTCGTCGAACTCGCCGATGTCGCCGGTGTGCAGCCAGCCGTCCTTCACGGTTTCCGCCGTGGCTTCGGGCCTGCCCCAGTAGCCGTTCATCACCAACTCGCCGCGCACCAGAATCTCGCCGTCGTCCGCGATTCTCACTTCCGTGTCGACCACCGGCTTGCCCACGGTCCAGATGCGGTTGGCGCCCGGCCGGTTGCAGCTGATGACCGGTGCGGCCTCCGTCATGCCGTAGCCCTGCACCATGGGCACGCCCAGCGCCTGGAAGAAAACCCCGATGTCGTAGTTCAGCGGGGCGCCCCCCGAAACCATGACTTTCAACCGGCCGCCGAAACGGGCGGCCACCTTGACGCGCACCAGGCGGTCGAGAAGCCCGTCGAGGACGCGCTCGCCGAAAGCGACCGGCTTGTTCTCGTAGCGCCGCCGGCCGATGTCGACGGCCTTCATGAACAGCTTCTCGGACAAGCCCCCCTTCTGGCGCAGCCCCTTGACGATGCGGCCGTACATCGCCTCGTACAGCCTCGGAACCGCGGTCATGATGGTCGGCCGGACCTCCTCCATGTTGGCGGCGAGCCTGTCGACACTCTCGGCGTAGTAGATCTCGGCCTTGATCGACAACGGGAAGAAGAGCCCCGCGGTGTGCTCGTAGGAATGCGAAAGCGGCAGGAACGAGAGGAACCTTTCGCTCCCGAGGCCCAGCTCGAGAATGCAGTCGTGGGCCCCCTTGCAGTTGGCGATGATCGCGCCGTGGCTGAGCATCACGCCCTTGGGAGCGCCCCCGGTCCCGGACGTGTAGATCAGGCAGCAGGTGTCGCCACGGGCGATTCCGGAGAGATCCGGCACGCTTCCGTCGTGGCGGCCGACCAGGTCGTCCCAGAGCTCCGTCCGGACGCCGTTCGTCTCGCCGTCGAGAGCCTCCATCGAGACGATGAACTCGAGACCCGACGCCGCGGGCATGAAATTCGCAGCCAGGGCCGGCCCCGACACCACGGCGCCCTTGGCGCCGCAATCCTCGAGGACGTGACGGTGATCCGCCACCCGGTTCGTGACGTAGAGCGGAACCGAGATCGCTCCCGCCGCCATGATCGCGACGTCGGCGATCATCCACTCGGGACGGCTTTCCGACAGCAGCGCGACCCTGTCTCCGGGCCCGACGCCGAGAGAACGCAGCCCCGCGGCAAGCGCCGCCGCCGCCGCCCGCGCTTCGGCGGCAGTGACGTGCCGCCAGTCGCCGTCCCGCTTGGCGGCCAGCATCGCGCGATCGCCCATCTCCCCGGTGCGGTCGAAAAACATGGCGGGAAGGCTGGAGCAGGCGTCGTAGTCCATGACGGATCGGCTTCGCGTTTCGAACGGCGGGCGCAGGCGCCTCGACCCGTTCATGGTATCAGACCGGCCTCCCGAAGGCCAACGTGCCGACCAGGCCGGCAGGAACGTTTTCTTGTCGTGACCGAGTGCCGGTAGCCGGTGCGGATCCGCCTGCGATGCGATCAAGATCCTGTACCATTCTCACGTCACTTCTCGCGACTGCGGCACCAGGCTCCCTGCCATCATGCGGGTTCCGTCCGTTGCGGACGGAACGGGCCAGGGGACCGGGAGCGACCGAAACGGCACAGCGCCGAGAGCGCCCGAAACGGGCCTGTGCCCTGGTCCCCGACCACGATGGACGCCCCGTGGGGAGTTTGCGCCTCGAGCGCCGGAACGGGGACAGGCAGGCATCGCGGCGGCCCGTTGGCACGGAAACGGAAAGGAAGAGCCATGGACATGCTTGAGCGTCGTGCGGGGATCGACCGGGGGTCGCGGACCCACCAGGTCCGTGTGGTCGACAACGAGGGCGAGATGCTGGACGAACGGGCCCACGACGGAGCCAGTCTGGAGGAGATGGCAACCTGGATCCTCGCCGCGGCGGACGCCGAACCGCGCGCGGTCGGGATTGCCATCGAGGTTCCGCCCGTCGTCGAGACCCTGATGGAGCGCGGCTTCCCGGTCCACGCCGTCAATCCGAAGCAACTCGACCGCTTCCCGCCGGCCGGCGCCAAGGACGACCGCCGCGACGCCCGCGTGCTCGCGGATGCCCTGCGGGTCATGCGTTCCGGCATCTGGATACGGAGGCGCCGGAGATCGTCGGGCTGCGCGCGTGGTCGCCGATCACCAGCCGCCTGACCCACGACAGAACCCGGTGCGCGACCCGGGCCCGCCAGCAGTTCCGACGCCACTGTCCGAAGTCCTGCGAGGCCGGGAACGATCTCTCCAGGGCCTGGTTCCGCGCGCTCCGGCGTCTGGCGCCGACGCCTGCCAAGGCGCGACCCGTCCGGGCCTCCACCGTCGCCGCGATCCCGAACGGCATCGGGTGCGCCGGATCGACGCCGAAACCGTGCTCCGGATCCTGCGCGAGCCGGCGTTCTCCGTCGCGCCCGGCGCCACCGAGGCCGCGGTCGCCCATGTCAGGGTCGCCTTCGCGCAAATCGCCCTCGTCGAACAGCAGCTCGCGGAGGCGCACCGGGAACTCGACCGCCTGACCGCCGCGCCGCCCCCGCCGGCCGTCTTTTCGGAGGAGGAAGAGCCGGGAACGGGACCGCAGCGTGACGCGGAGATCCCGGTCCCGCTCCGACACAGGTTTCCGGCGCCCGTCGCGCCCCCCGTTTGGCGAACGAACGGGCGGAATTCCGGGAGACTTCCCGAAAAACGGTCCTGCCGGAGAATGGCGCGCCCGGAAGGATTCGAACCCTCGGCCTGCGGATTAGAAGTCCGCCGCTCTGTCCAGCTGAGCTACGGGCGCGGCGCTTCGCGAAGCCCGGACCATACCACCCGCCGCGAAGGAAAAGAACGCCTCCGAGCGTCGCCGACGGCCGACGCCGGGTCCGCTATAGTGGACACGGCGGGCGCGCAGGACAGCAGGGGCGGAAAGGACGAGGCCATGAGCGGAAGGGTCGAGGGCAGGAGAGCCGTGATCGTTGGAGGCGGAGGCGGCATCGGCGGCGCCGCCGCACGGCGTTTCCATGCCGAAGGCGCGAGCGTCGCGATCGTCGACGCGGATGCCGAGGCGGCCGAAAGGACGGCCGCGGAACTTCGGGGCGGCCGCACGGTTCGGGTTCTCGCCGCCGACATCGGCCATCCGGACGCCGCGAGAACGGCCGTCGACGGCGCGGCGGCCGCGCTTGGAGGCCTCGACGTCGCCGTGCATTCGGCGGCGGCACGGGAACCCACGGCGACGGTGGAGGACATGGCCGTCGAGGACTGGCAGGAGGTCGTGCGCGTCAACCTCACCAGCATGTTCTACCTCTGCAAGTACGCGATTCCGCATCTGCGGAGCGCGGGCGGCGGCGTCATCGTCAACGTCGCCTCGCAGTTCGGCAGCGTCGCGACTTCCGGGCGGCCCGCCTATCACGCCACCAAGGGCGGCGTCATTCAGCTGACCCGGGCGGTCGCGGTCGAGAACGCCGGCGACAACATCCGCGCCGTCAGCGTCTCTCCCGGCGCGGTCGAGACCGGTCGCCTGCTCGCCCGCCACGAGACCTTCGACAAGGTGCGCGAGCGGCTCGTCCCCCGCCATCCGATCGGACGCCTTGGCCGACCCGAGGAGATCGCCAGCGCGATCCTGTTCGCGGCCAGCGACGAGACGGCGTTCATGACCGGTTCGGACCTTCTGGTCGACGGCGGATACACCGCCGTCTGACCGCACGGGGCGGGCCCGTCCGCGACGGTCCCTGGACAGTCTCCGCCGTCTTCGCCATCCTGCCCGCCCATGTCGCCGCCCCTGCATTTTCCGGCCGACTACCGCTCCGGACGCGCAGCCTTTCTCGCCGCCGCCCAGGCTGCGGGCGCGCGGCTCGCGAGTTATGCCGCGCCGTCGAAGGGGCCTGACGACGAGCCGCTCCACACCGATGTCGCGGTGCTGGGGTCCGAGGACGCCCCTCACGTCCTGCTGTGCAACTCGGCGACCCATGGCGTCGAGGGATTCTGCGGATCCGGCGTCTTCACGGGCTGGCTCGCGAGCGGCGAGTCCGGAAGACTCGCGGAGACGACCAGGGTGGTGCTCGTCCATGCCCTCAACTGCCACGGCTTCGCGTGGCTTCGCCGGGTCACGGAGGAGAACGTCGATCTCAACCGGAATTTCGTCGATCACGCCGGCGCGCTTCCGGCCAACCCCGAATACGACGAGCTGCACCCGTTGCTGCTGCCCGAGGCCTGGAACGGGGATTCGGTCTCCACGCTGGTTGCGGCACTCGAACGCTATTCGGAGAGGCATTCGTTCTACAGGCTGCAATGCGCGCTGACGGGCGGGCAGTACGCGCACGAGGACGGGATATTCTTCGGCGGCCGGCAGGCGACCTCGGCGCGGGAGAGATTCCTGCGGATCGTGGACGAACATGCGGCGGGCGCCCGGCATCTTCTCTTTCTTGACTGGCACACCGGTCTGGGTTCCTACGGCGACGCCGAACTGATCGGACTCGTGCGGCCCGGAACGCCCCACGGAGACCGGGTCTCGCGGTGGTTCGGGAGCGGGCTCGCCTCGACCAGGGACGGCACCTCGTCTTCGGCGCCGGTCACGGGAACGCTGGGATCCGGCCTTCGCCGCCTCCTTTCCGGCACCGAGATCACCAGCCTCACCATCGAGTTCGGAACCTATCCGCCCCGCGAGGTGCTGATGCCCCTGATCGCCGACAACTGGCTGCACCGGAAGGGCGATCTCCGCAACGGGACCGGCCGGCGGATCAAGTCCGAGATCCGCAAGGCGCTCTATCCGGACGAGAGCGCCTGGAAGGAACTCGTGTGGCAAGAGGGCCTGCGGATCATGCGCCGGGCCGTCGACGGCCTGGCGGACCTCGACGGCCGGTGAATCCGGTCGCCCGGCGGTCGAAACGGAAACCCTCCGAAGAGACCTCCCCGGAATCGCGTGCCGGGGGAGATCCCCGCCGAGAGGCGGCGGCGCCCGGTCTCCGGGCCATCGGCGTCGCGCCCTGGCGGACCGGGCCCGGAACCGGCGACGAGGTCTGGTCAAGACGCCCTTGCGGGTCCAAGATGCTCCCGGTCGCCGGCACCCTCTCCGGAGGCGGGCGCCGTTCCCGGAGAGGGAACCGGACGATGGCGGGGAACGCCGACGCCTCCGGGCGCGGAAGCCGCCGCCCGGCCGCGCCGCCGGCCGGGACACGGGGCCGCGCGAGCGGCGCGCACGGGAGACCGCCGAACATGACCGACCGGAGATCCGCGACCGCGCAGGATGTCGGCGAACTCCCGAACTGGGATCTTTCGGACCTCTACGAGGGGCCCGACTCCCCCGCCCTGGCGGACGATCTCGCGCGGGCGGAATCGGATGCCGCGGCCTTCTCCCGAGAATTCAGGGGCGTTCTCGCGGACCTTGACGGCACCGGGCTGGGCCGCGCGCTCGCGGCCTACGAAAGACTCTCGGAAGCCGTCGACAGGATCAGGAGCTACGCCGATCTTCTGCAGGCCGGGGACCGCTCCGACCCCGGCATCGCCCGGTTCCACCAGACCACGATGGAGCGCGTGAACGACATCACCTCGCGCCTTGTCTTCTTCGCGCTCGAGCTCAACGGGATCGACGACGACGCGCTGGAGAGCCGGATGCAGGGACCGGCGGCGAGATTCAGGCCGTGGGTCGAGACCGTGCGCGCGTTCCGGCCGCACCAGCTCGGCGAGGACATCGAGCGCCTGCTGCACGACCGGCAGGTGGTGACCGCGACCGCGTGGACGCGGCTGTTCGACGAGACACTGGCCGACATGCGGTTCGACTTCGACGGCGACCGCCTCACCTCCGAGCGGATCCTGCATTTCCTCGCCGATTCCGACGAGGACGTCCGCAGGCGGGCCGCGGAGTCCCTGGGACGGGAACTCGGGCGCCACGGCCGGCTGTTCGCCCTGATCACCAACACGCTCGCCAAGGACAAGGAGATCGAGGACAGGTGGCGCCGGCACGAGAGGCCGCAGTCGTCGCGCAACCTGTCGAACCGGGTCGAGGACGAGGTCGTCGACGCGCTCTGCGCGGCCGTGCGGAACGCCCATTCCGAGATTTCCCACCGCTACTACCGGCTGAAGGCGGGGTGGTTCGGCAAGGACGCGCTCGATCACTGGGACCGCAACGCGCCGTTGCCCGGCGCGGAGGAACGCGACGTTCCGTGGGAGGAGGCGCGGGACATCGTCCTTTCCGCCTACGGGGACTTCTCCCCGGAACTCGCGGACATCGGGCGCCGTTTCTTCGACAACGCCTGGATCGACGCGCCCGCGCGCGAAGGCAAGGCCCCGGGAGCCTTCGCCCACCCCACGGTGCCCTCGGCGCACCCCTATCTCCTCCTCAACTACCAGGGCAAGACGCGCGACGTCATGACGCTCGCCCACGAGCTCGGCCACGGCGTGCACCAGATTCTCGCCGCCGGCTGCGGCGCGCTGATGGCGGACACGCCGCTCACCCTCGCCGAGACCGCCTCAGTGTTCGGGGAGATGCTCGTCTTCCGCCGGATTCTCTCGGCGGAGGACGATCCCGGCCGCCGCCGGATCCTGCTCGCCTCGAAGGTCGAGGACATGATCAACACCGTGACGCGCCAGATCGCGTTCCACGATTTCGAGACCGGGATCCACATGACCCGCCGCGACGGCGAGCTCACCGCCGAGGAGATCTGCGACGTCTGGATCAAGGTCCAGGAAAACAGCCTGGGACCGTCCGTGCGCCTGGACGAGCACTACCGCTGGTACTGGACCTACATCCCCCATTTCATCCATGCGCCGTTCTACGTCTACGCCTACGCGTTCGGGGACTGTCTGGTGAACTCCCTCTACGCCGCGTACCAGCAGGAGCCCGGCGGGTTCGCGGAGCGGTATCTCGACATGCTCCGCGCCGGCGGAACCAGGCGCCACAGGGAACTGCTCGCGCCGTTCGGCCTCGACGCTTCGGATCCCGGATTCTGGCGGAAGGGCCTCGGGGTCGTCGAATCGCTGATCGACGAGCTCGAGGCAACCGCCTGACACCGGCACGGGGCCGCGGATCCGGTTCGTGCCTTCCTCCGACGACGCCGACACCCTGGGCGGACGCGTCCGGCGCTACGCCCGGGTCGGGCGGGCGGTCGGCGGCCTCGCCGCGCATCTCGCGGGCCAGCGCTATCTCGGGATCGGCCTCGACCGGTCGAGGCACGCCGGCGAGCTGAGAGCCGCGCTCGGCGGCCTCAAGGGCCCGCTGATGAAGGTGGCGCAGATCATGTCGACGGTGCCCGACATGCTGCCCGAGGAATACGCCGCGGAACTCTCCGGACTCCAGGCCGACGCCCCGTCCATGGGCCCGCTGTTCGTCCGCCGGCGCATGACGTCCGAGCTCGGGCCCGACTGGCCGAAGCGCTTCCGGAGCTTCGAGCGCGAGGCCGCGGCGGCGGCCTCCCTCGGGCAGGTCCACCGCGCCGTCCATCCCGACGGGCGCCGGCTCGCCTGCAAGCTGCAGTACCCCGACATGAAGTCCGCGGTCGAGGCCGACCTGCGCCAGCTCGGGGCGATCCTCGCGATCTACCGCCGCTACGACAAGGCGATCGATCCCCGGAACATCGCGGGCGAGATCGCCGACCGCCTGCGCGAGGAGCTGGACTACGAGCTCGAGCGCAGGCACATGGAACTCTACGGCCACCTGCTGCGCGGCGAGGACGAGGTCCACGTCCCCGAGCCGGTTCCCGAGCTGTGCACGCCGCGGCTTCTCGTCATGACCTGGCTCGAGGGATCGGCCATGGCGGACCGCCTGGAAGACGACCAGGAAGTCCGCAACCGCATCGCCCGCAACATGTTCCGGGCCTGGTACGTGCCGTTCTACGGGTCCGGCGTCATCCACGGCGATCCCCATCTGGGCAACTACTCGGTGCGCGGGGACGCCTCGATCAACCTTCTGGATTTCGGGTGCGTCCGCGTCTTTCCGCCGGGTTTCGTCGGCGGCGTCATCGATCTCTACCGGGCCCTCGAGACCGGCAACCGCGACCTCGCGGTGCATGCCTACGAAACCTGGGGCTTCAGGGGGCTGACCCGCGAGGTCGTCGGGATCCTCAACATGTGGGCGGAGTTCCTGTACGGCCCGCTGCTCGAGGACCGCGAGCGGCGCATCCAGGAAACCGGCGGCACCATGTACGGCGCCGAGGTCGCGGAGAAGGTCCACGCCGAGCTGCGGCGCGTCGGCGGCGTCGCCCCGCCGCGGGAGTTCGTCCTCATGGACCGCGCGGCCATCGGCCTCGGTTCCGTGTTCCTGCGGCTTCGCGCCGAGATCAACTGGCACGCCCTCAACCGGGACGTGGTGGAGGGGTTTTCCGTGGAAAAGCTCGAGAAGGCGCAGACGGCGGCGCTCCGGAAGGCGGGAATCGCGGCCGAACCGTCTCCGCGCCCGGTCAGAGGCGACCCTCGGCCCATTCCGGAAGAATCGCCGCCATCGCGTCGGTGATCGCGGACAGCTCCTCCCCGGTCGCCGTGAAGGGCGGCATCGCGTAGATCACGTTCCCGAACGGTCGCAGCCAGATCCCGGCGTCGAAGAAGGCCGTCTTGAGACGGTCGAGACCGTGCAGCCGCTCCACCTCGACCGCGGCGACCGCTCCCTTGACGCGAACGTCGACCACCCCCGGGAGGGATCCGAGCGCGGGCAGCGCGGCGGCGAAGTGGCGCTCGATCGCCTCCACCTGATCGAGCCGGGGCTCGCTCTCGAACAGGTCCAGGGACGCGTTGGCCGCCGCGCAGGCGAGCGGGTTCGCCATGTAGGTCGGGCCGTGCATGAACGCCGCGTCCTCGTCCTCCGACAGAAACGCCTCGAACACCTCGGATGTCGCCACCACGGCCGCAAGCCCGAGGACGCCGCCCGTGAGCGCCTTGCCGAGGCAGACGATGTCGGGACGGACGCCGGCCTGCTCGACCGCGAACATGGTGCCGGTCCGCCCGAAACCGGTCGCGACCTCGTCGACGACGAGAAGCGCCCCGGCCTCGCGCGCCGCTTCCGCGACCGCCCGCAGCGTCTCCGGACCGTGCATCTTCATGCCGCCCGCGCACTGGACCAGGGGCTCGACGACCACGCCTGCGACCGTCTCCCGGTGTTCGGCGAGCACCGCCCGCAACGCCTCCCTGCCGGCGCCGTCCCCGGGCAGTTCGGCCAGGATCTGGGTCGGCAGATAGCCGCCGAACAGCGCGTGCATGCCCTCCTCCGGATCGGTGACCGACATCGCCGCCATGGTGTCTCCGTGGTAGCCGTGGCGGAACGACACGAAACGGACCCGCCCGCGCTCGCCGCGGTTGATGCGGAACTGGACGGCCATCTTCAAGGCGGCCTCGATCGCCACCGAGCCGGAATCGCAGAGGAACACGTGCCGCAGGTCGCCCGGCAGGAGATCGGCGAGACGGGCCGCGAGGCGTTCCGCCTGGGCGTGAACCAGCCCCCCGAACATCACGTGCGGCATCTCCCGGAGCTGGCGTTCCACGGCCGCCACGATCTCCGGATGGGCGTGGCCGTGGCACACCGTCCACCACGAGGAGACGGCGTCCACGAGGACGCGGCCGTCATCGAGCGTGATGAGCGAACCCGAGGCGCGGGCGGCGCGCGGCGGCTCCCGCAGAGCGCGCATCTGCGCGTACGGCAGCCAGAGATGCGAAAGCGCGGACAAGGCCGCCGACGGGGGTTTCAGGACGCGGCGGCGGCATCCCGCGGCATCGGCCGCAGGCCCAGCCGCGCGAACAGCTCGCGATCCTCCGACGGTTCCGGATTGGGGGCGGTGAGCAGCGTGTCTCCGGAAAAGATCGAGTTCGCTCCGGCGAGAAAGCAGAGAGCCTGGGCGGCGGCGCCGATCCCGAGCCGTCCCGCGGACAGCCGCACCATCGAGCGCGGCATCATGATTCGCGCCGCCGCGACCGTGCGCGCCATCTCGATAGGATCGAGGGGCGGCGTGTCGGCCAGCGGAGTCCCGGGCACCGGAACCAGCATGTTGACGGGAACGCTTTCCGGGTGCCGGGGCAGCGTGGCAAGGGTCCGCAGCATGTCCGCGCGGTCGTCCCGGCTCTCGCCCATCCCGATGATCCCCCCGCAGCAGACGCCGATGCCGGCGGCGCGGACCCGGGCCAGCGTGTCGAGCCGCTCCCCGAAGGTCCGCGTGGTGACGATCCCGCCGTAGCGGTCCTCGGAGGTGTCGATGTTGTGGTTGTAGTAGTCGAGCCCCGCCGCCTTGAGGCGTTCGGCCTGGCCGTCCTCGAGAAGGCCCAGCGTCATGCAGGTCTCGATCCCGAGAGAGCGGATCTCGCGGATCATTCGGCACAGCGCGTCCATGTCCCGTTCCCGGGGGCCGCGCCACGCGGCCCCCATGCAGAACCGGGTCGCTCCGGCCTCCTTCGCCCGGACCGCGGCGGCGCGGACGTCCCCGGCCGGCATCAGGCGCCCCGCCTCGACGCCGGTCCGGTAGCGGGCGCTCTGCGAGCAGTAGGCGCAGTCTTCCGGACAGCCGCCGGTCTTGACGCTGAGAAGCGTCGAGACCTGGATCTCGTTGGCGTCGAAATGGAGGCGGTGGACGGTCTGCGCGGTATGCACCAGATCGTTGAGCGGTGCCGCGACGAGCGCGCGCGCCTCCTCGCGGGTCCAGTCGTGACGGATGTCGCCCGGTTCGGTCAAGGAGTCCGGCATGCGCGCCATAGTAGGGAACTGGACGGGCGCGGCAAGCGGTCCGGCCGGGACCGGCCGCCCGAACCGCGTCCGGCGCGCCGGCATCGCCGCATCCCGGTGCGCCGCGGCTTTCCCCGCCTGGAGGCGATCACGGCCGGGCGAAGCGCCACGTCCCGGCCCGTCATGTCCGCGGGCGAAACGGCGGCGACGGGAAGATCGATTCAGGGGGATTGCGGCGGCGCGGTGAACCACCGGAACGCGCCCCGGCCAGCCGCCGGGCCGCCCGGCGAAACGGCCGCCCCAAGGAGCCCGGCGCGGACGTCGCCCTCGAAGCGGAACACCCGAGGACGCGTCCCCTTCGCGCGAGAACGCGAGTCGCGGACACCCGAGGCCGTGGAGTCGAGACACGATCGGACGACGCGCCGACCGCGGCGCACCGACGGCAACGGGCACCGACGGCAACGGGCACCGACGGCAACGGGTACCATGCCCTCGCCGGAGGAAGGGAACCCGGGCGGTCACGCCCGACCGGGATCTCCGGGACCGCCGCCATGCCCGGCGCCCGCACCCCGGGCGTTCCGCACCGGACGGCCGGACGACCCGCCGGAACGGGCCGCACGGCGGCGGCGACAGGGGCGCCGCGAAGTCCCGGACAGGCTTCCGACGACGAACGCGGCCCGTTTCCGGCCTCAGGCGCCGCGCGCGTAGGCCGGGTCGGGCTCGGTTTCGGCTTTCTCGATCAGGTCGAGAAGCTTCGGCGGAGACATCGGCAGCGACCGCGGACGGATCCCGATCGCGTCGCCGATCGCGTTTCCGATCGCCGCCATGGTCGGCACCACGGGAACCTCCCCGACCCCGCGAAGCCCGAACGGGTGCCTCGGATTCGGAACCTCGACGATGACGGTGTCGATCATCGGCACGTCCGACGTCACCGGCATGCGGTAGTCGAGAAAGCTCGCGTTCTGCATGCGCCCGTCCTCTCCGTACACGTACTCCTCGTTCAGCGCCCAGCCGATTCCCTGCACCGCGCCGCCCTGGTACTGGCCCTCGACCTGCAGAGGGTGGATCGCCTTGCCGGCGTCCTCCACCACGGTGTAGCGCCGGACGTCCGCGCGTCCGGTATCCCGGTCGACCTCGACGTCGACGATGTGCAGGCCGAAACCCGGACCCGCGCCGGTCACGTTCATCGACGCGCTCGCCGTCACGGCGCCGTGCGTCATCGTCGTCCGGCGGGTGATGTCGGCGATGCTCAGCGGCTCGAAGTCGCCCACGTTCTGGCTCGCCGGCCGGCACTGTCCGTTCTCGTAGGCCACGGCGTCCTCCGGAACGTCCCAGATCTCCGCGGCGCGGCGGCACAGTTCGCCGATGCATTCCCGGGCGTTGTCGACCACGGTCATGCCGACCGAATACGTCGTCCGGCTGCCCGCGGTCACCCGGTTGAAGCCCAGGGAGTTGGTGTCGGCCATGGTGACGCGGATCTTCTCGACGTCGATGCCGAGCTCCTCGGCCGCCATCATCGCGATCGAGATGCGCGAGCCGGCCACGTCGGCCGTTCCGGTGATGATCGTGACCGTCCCGTCGGGGGCGACGTTCAGCGACGTCGAGGTCTCGCCGCCGCGGTTGAACCAGAACCCCGCCGCGACGCCGCGCCCCCGCCCTTCGGGCACCGGCGAGTTGTAGTGCTCGCACTTCTTCGCGGCCTCGAGCGTCTCGACGAAGCCGATCGGCCCCAGGGTCTCGCCGTAGACCGTGGTGTGCCCCTCGGTGGCGGCGTTCCTCAGGCGGATGTCGATCGGGTCCATGCCGATCTTTCTCGCCAGCTCGTCGATCACGCCCTCGACTCCGAACACGATCTGCGGCACGCACGGTGCGCGGAACGAGTTCACCTTCGGGCGGTTGGACACCACCTCGAAGGATTCGACGTGGACGTTCTCCAGGTCGTAGCGGGTGAACATGGCGTTGGGCGCGTTGAAGAACATGGATCCGGTGAACGCTCCGGTCTGGAAGACTAGGCGGCCCTGCGCCGCCGTGATCCGCCCGTCCCGGGTCACGCCCATCCTGATCGAGTAGCTGGTGCCGGAGACCGGGCCCGTGCCCCGGAACACCTCGTCGCGGGTCATGACGATCTTGACCGGACGCGACGCCTTCCTCGACAGCAGCACGGCGATCGGCTCGGCGTAGAACCCGGTCTTGCCCCCGAAACCGCCCCCGAGCTCGGACTGCTGGACGTTGATCCTGGCGGCGTCGATCCTGAGGATCGCGGACAGCCGGTCGCGGTAGACGAAGGGCGCCTGGGTGCAGCACCACAGATAGACCTGCCCGTCGTCCGAGTGGTCGGCGACACAGGCCTGCGGCTCGATGTAGCCCTGGTGCATGGGCCGGGTGTCGAAGGCCCGCTCGACGATCACGTCGGCGGCGGCGAAGCCCTTCCCGACGTCGCCGACCTCCGTGACCATCCGCTCCACCACGTTGGTCGGCGTGTCGTCCGCGCCCTCGGTCCCCTTGGTGCGGAGATGGTCGTGGAGGATCGGCGCGTCCGGCCCCATGGCCTCCACCGGATCGATCACGTGGGGCAGGATCCCGTAGTCGACCTCTATCAGCCGCACGGCACGCTTGGCGGTCTCCTCGCTGGTCGCCGCGACGGCGGCGACCGGATGCCCGTCGTAGAGCGCCTTCTCTCGGGCCATGGCGTTGCGGGTCATGTCGCCGGCCGGGCTGCCGGCGGGAATCTCCGGGAAGTCGTCCCGCGTCACGACCGCCTTCACCCCGGGCAGCGCCGCCGCCTTCGAGACGTCGATCGACCGGATCTCCGCATGGGGGTGCGGGCTTCTCAGGATCCGCCCGAACAGCATTCCCGGCAGCGAGAAGTCGGCGCCGAAGCGGGCGCGGCCCGTGACCTTGTCGAGCCCGTCGTGCTTGACCGGATTGGTGCCGACGACCGCGAGCTCGCGGTCGGGGTCGAACCTGCTGTCCTCCAGTATCGTCGCCATCGGTCAGGCTCCTCTCGTTCGCTCGGCGGCGGCCAGAACCGACCGCACGATCTTGTCGTATCCCGTGCAGCGGCAGAGGTTGCCGGCCAGCCAGTAGCGGGTCTCGGTTTCGGTGGGATCCGGGTTGCGTTCCAGCAGCGCCTTGGCGGCGACCAGGATCCCCGGAGTGCAGATTCCGCACTGCAGGCCGTTGAGATCCAGGAAGCTGCGCTGCAGCGGATGCAGCGCGGCGCCGTCGGCCATGCCCTCGACGGTCTCGACCTTCCGTCCGTCGGTCTCCACGGCGAGCACGAGGCAGGAGCACACCAGCTCGCCGTCCAGAATCACGCTGCAGGCGCCGCAGTCGCCGGTCGAGCAACCTTCCTTGGTGCCCGTGAGCTCGAGCTCGTTCCTGAGCACGTCCACCAGCGTCCTTCCCGGCTCGCAGAGATACTCGTGCGCATCCCCGTTCACCGTGGTCGTGACGTGAGCCTTCGCCGCCATGCGTTCCCTCTCCCCTGCGGTCAGTTCGCCCGCGCTCTCTCGAGCGCCCGGACGGCGGAGCGGCGCGCCATGACGCCGGCCGTCTTGATGCGGTACTCGCGCGTGCCGCGCTTGTCGCTGATCGGGTCGCAGGCCGCCCTGCAGGCGTCCGCCATCGCGGCGAGCGCGGGCTCGTCGGCCCGGGTTCCTATCAACGCTTCCGCCGCCCCCTCGACCAGCACGGGCGTCGGGGCGACGGCGCCGAGCGCGATGCGGGCGTCGATGCAGACTCCGTCGTCGTCGAGAACGACGTTGGCGGCGGCGCCGACCACGGCGATGTCCATTTCCGTGCGCGGCGTCAGGCGCAGATAGCAGTCGCCGGCATGCGGGGGCCGCTCCGGAAAGACGAAAGACGTCACGATCTCTCCGGTCTCCAGAGAGGTCCGGCCCGGCCCGGTGACGACGGCCTCGACCGGCGTCTCCCGCATGCCGCCGGGGCCCGCCACGACGGCGACCGCCCCGGCCGCGATGGCCGGGGGCACGCTGTCGGCCGCCGGCGAGGCGTTGCACAGATTGCCGCCGATGGTGGCGCGCCCCTTGATCTGCATCGAGCCGATGAGCGCGACGCCCTCGACGACCCCGGGCCAGGCGGCGGCGAACTCCCCGTGGTCCAGGATCGCCATTCCGGGCACGGCGGCGCCGACCCGCCAGCCCCCGCCCTCCCGCCTGATCTCCCGCATCTCGGGGATCCGCTTGACGTCGACCAGCAGGTCCGGAGCGATCGTCTCGGAATGGAGCAGCACCAGCATGTCGGTGCCGCCGGCAAGGGGCCGCGCGCCGGCGCCCGCGAGCAGGGCCACCGCGGCGTCGACGGTTTCGGGCGCTTCGTAACGCAGTTCGGTCATGCGGCGCCGCCTTCCCGGTCGAGGGTGGGGTGAAGCGGGACGCTACCCGCGACACCCAGGGCGGGGGCGCCGGAACGGAAGCGGTCCGGCCGCCGCCGGAGAGGCCGGGGCGCGAG
This sequence comes from Alphaproteobacteria bacterium, assembly GCA_965214975.1. Taxonomy (GTDB): domain Bacteria; phylum Pseudomonadota; class Alphaproteobacteria; order MPNO01; family UBA830; genus JAJEBT01. The sequence goes on along the minus strand of OZ244055.1, from coordinate 1,063,252 downwards.
TCCCGCGAGACGGCCGCCCCCGGCCACCGCCGACGAAACCCCGCCGACAGCGCCCGCGGCGGGATTCCGCGGAACCCCGCGTCTCTCCGACCGCTCCGCGGTTCCCGTCGTGTCAAGAACCGGCACCGACATGTCTCTCCTCCCCGCGCCCGGCCAACAACATAGTCGCTGTCCCCGTTCCCCCGCAAGTCGCGCGACGCCGGGGGAATGACGGCGCCCCCCGCCGTCTCCGGCCCCGAAGCGTCGCCCGGATGGACGGGGCGACCGGCAGGTTGCCGTTCAACCACCCCGAAGCGGGCACGGGTGGCGCCCCGACCCGCGCCACCCGTGGAAGCGACCGCGGACCGCCGCAGCCGGCGGAGAAGTGCCGCCGGTCGCATCCCGCCGAAAACGCGCGGACAACCGCGTTTTGCGGAGAGCCTCGTTCCAAGGCATGATGAGCCACCATCGTGCGGGGAAGCGCATCCATGACGATGCATCATGCCGCAACCGCCCGACCATCCCGGGCCAGGCCATGAACGTGCGGGACTTCAGGATTCCCGGAACCAGTCGCACCGGAACGACGGTCCCGGCCATCGGACGCAAGCCCGGTTTCTCCCGCGACGCTCCGCGTTGCGGGACACCGGATGCGGTCGAGCGCCGCGGAGACGTGACGGACCGTCCCGCCGGCGCTGCGCGGGAACGCGGTTTCACCGCGTTCCGCGCACCGCGGACCGTGCCCGAAGGGCCCCGAAAGGGGAATCGGAACGTTCGCCCGGAGAATCCCGACGGCATCGTCATCGGGTTCCGGATGCCGGCCGGCCGGGACACGGGATCCCCGAACCGGGACAAGAAACCGTGCGCGTGACGATCCTCGGAACCGGCGCCGCCGCCCCCGACCCCGACCGGGGCGGATCAGGCATCGTTCTGACCGTGCGTGGCCGACACTATCTCTTCGACTGCGGCGCCAACGCCACCCGCTCGATGATCGGATCCCACATCGATCCGACCCAGGTGGGAACGGTCTTCCTGTCGCATCTGCACTACGACCATATCGTCGACTTCCCCTATTTCCTGCTGACGTCCTGGATCTGCGACCGCAAAACCGCTCCGGTGGTGGTCGGCCCCGAGGGAACGCAGAATTTCGTCGACCACCTGTTCGCGGACGGAGCGTTCGCGAAGGACATCGAGGCACGAGCGCAATACCCGAGACGGCAGAACACCGAAGTCCTGGTTCCCGACGTGCGCCAGTGCGAGCCGGGCCCGGTCTTCGAGGACGATCTGGTGAAGGTGACCGCCTGCCATGTCGAGCACATCCCGCGGGAGATCTCGCCCTGCTTCGGCCTCCGCATGGATACCGTCGACGGCGAATCGGTCTCGTTCAGCGGCGACACGGCACCCTGCGACCGGTTCATCGAGCTGTCGAAAGACGTGGACCTGATGATCCACGAATGCACCTTCCCGGAAAGCGCGATCGCGTTTCGCCGGAAGGTCAATGTCGGCACCTGGGCGCACACCAGTCCGGGGGATCTGGGCGAGATCGCGAAGAAGGCGAACGCGAAACGGCTGGTCGCGACCCATTTCGGAAGCTTCGACACCAGCAACCCGGTGGTGAAGTCGATCATGAGCGTCCACATGCCGGCCGAGATCATCGGCCCGGCGCTGCTGGACGAGGTGGCGGCGGACATCCGGCGCAGCTACCAGGGCGATCTCCGCCTCGCCCACGACAACATGCGGATCGATCTCTGAGAGCCCGGGACGCCGGCACGTGAGGTTCCCGTTGGCGTCCGCCTGCACGCGGTCCGTCCGGTCGCCGGCATCCGGCGTTCCGCCCGCATCTTCGTTCGTTCGGGTCGCAAGGCTTGCGGCACGTCCGTGCGCCCGAGCGCGACCTCTCCGGAAGTCCGTCCCCCGGCACAAACCGCGCCCTCCGCCGTGTCCGGCGCGATCCGGTGCCGTGCGGAGCCCGGAGAACGTTCCGGCGCGACCTCCTACCAGCGCATCGTCGCCCGCAGGACCGCCCCGTGCCCGGGCGCGTCGCCGTTCGCGGCCTCGCTCCGCGTCGCCTCCAGACTGAAAGCGAACGAGCCGGCGTTGCGGCCCTCGGGCGCCAGACGCCAGCCGAGACTGTAGTCGCGGCCGCTCTCCGAAACCCTGAAGCCAAGCTCCGGCGTTCCCGTGAAACGGCCGCCGAAGGCGGAAAGGCCGTAGCCGGCCCGGACATCCAGGCTGCGGCGCCCGAGGGAATCCGCGGCCACCGTGCCGTCGCCGGACGCAAGCCCCGCCATGGTGTCGCGCCGGTAGAGCGCCTCCGCGCCGCCGGTCGCCGACGCGCCCACGCTCCGGACGAGACCCAGGCTCGGACCCCGGCCCGAGAACGGCGTCGGATCGAAGGCGAGCGAGCCGGAGAAACCGACCTCCCGGAAGCCCGACGCCGCATGGGCGACAAGACCGCGGCCGCAGAGGTCCTCCGTCACCCCCGAGGACGGATCGGCGTAGGCGACGCCGGCGCCAACGTCCACCCCGAACCCGGTCTCCGCGTCGCCCCCGTCATGGCGCGCCGCGAGCTCGAACGAGGGCGTCAGCGTCCCCCCGCCCTCCGGGCGGAACGCGCGCGCCCCCTCCAGACCCAGCCGCAGCCGCGTCACATCGGCATCCGCAGCCTCCAGCGGCCCGCCGGCGCCGCCACGCACCGTCTCCGAGGAGGTGTGCACGACCAGACCGTCCGTCTTCGCCGCCAGCTCGAGGCCGCCTCCCGCCGGCGCCTCCACGAGCACGCCGCGCAACCCCGCCGCCGCCATCGCGAGATCCATGCCGGTCTCGATCCGGGCCCCGCCCTCGGGCTCGAGCGTCAGCGTTCCCTCGCCGTAGCCCGCAACGCCCCACGCCGTCACCCGGTCGCCCAGCTCCCGGCGGCCCCAGGGATAGAAACCGGTCAGCGACGACGAGACCGTGCCGGAACCCTGGCCGTCGTAGTCGCCCCCGCCCCGGCTGTGGCCCACGATCAGGCCCGCCGCCCAGCCGGCCCGCATCCAGTCGGCCCCCAGCAGCCCCGTTCTCACCTCGCCGTCCACCGAGAGACCGCCGTCCCGGCCATTGAAGTCCGTCACCGCGCCCCGGCCCCAGACCGAGCCGAAACCGCCCTCCGTCGTCCCGTCCGTCAGCGCGAACGACGTCCCGGACAGGAGCTCGCCGCCGCTCGTCGCCAGCAGCCCCGACAGATCGATCCCGGCCCCGGAAGCGCCGGACGCCGTCCCGTCGGGCGCCGCCGCAGCCCCGAGGCGCCGGCCCGCAACCGACGCCTCGATCCCCGGCCGGCGCTCCGCCGTCATCCGCGCCTCCACCGCGTCGAGCACCTGCCCCGCGACCGCGCGCCCGAAACGCCCGAGCCACGCCCCGGGGATCGGGTCGGTGTTGACGATGGTCCCCGTCGCCGTGCCGTCCGGAACCGCCGCCCCGAACGGGCGCGACAGCGCGAGCGTCACCGTCTCCTCGCCCTCGTCGTGCGAATCCTCCAGCACCGCGACGCGCACCGTCTTCACCGTCTCCCCCGCCTCGAAACGCACCATGCCCGACGCCGCAACGTAGTCCGCGCCCGCCGTCGCGCTGCCGTCCGGGGCCTCACAACCACCCATAGTTGAGTCAGTGCTTGATCATGTCCATTTCCTTCAAGGCCCGGTAGGTGCTGGTCGCGTGTCGCAGGTGGACGTGCCCTTTCCAGAGCAGCTGGGTTCCCGGCAGCGGCTGTCTTCCTGTCGGGTCGAAGCCCGCCAGCCTGGCGACGTCGATGACGAACGCGCGGATGCCGGGAGGCCTGTCCGGCGGCGCGCGGGCGCGAACGATCCCGTGGGCGTTCAGGCTGACGTGCAGGATGGTGATCTCGTCGTCGGAGACGACGCGGTTGGCGGGCACGTCCGGCTTTTCGCGGGCGAGGCGCTGGAGATCGAAGACATGGCAGGCGGTGACGGCATCGAAGGCAAGACACTTCCGCAGGTCGTCGACATGGTCGAGCTTGCGGTCCTCGACGCGGGTTCCGGTCCTGGGAACCTTGAACCATTCCTCGATGGTCCAGCGCCGCTCGTACCAGGCGACGACGGTCCGCGCGGTGTCGGCTTCGGCCTCGGTGCCGGCAGCAGCCAGTGGAGGGGTTCCCTGCGGGCGGGTCGGGTTCGGTGGCGGACACGGCGAGCATGTCGAGAGGTTCCCGCCTCGCGGCGTCGCGCGGCGGCGCCAGCCTCACCCTGGCGGCGCGCAGGTTGAGCCGCGCCGTCCGCGTGCCCGCTTTCCACCGCCGGCGCCGATCTCCACGGTCCTGCCGGCAAGGCGCGGGAGCGCGGCGACATGCTCCCGCAGATCCTTTTGCCCGCCCGTTCCGAGGACGACCCGCCGCCGCGCCCCGCGGCTCGCCCGCACCAGCAGCCCGGCCTCCCGCGACGCCGCCCCGGAAAGCAGCTCCCGGAAGTCGCCCTCGCGGTCGCAGACCATGACCACCCGCGCCCCAGGACAGGCGCGGGCGAGTTCCCGCGCCCGCTCGTGCCCGCGCAGCCAGCGCGCGCTTTCGTTGCCCTTGTCGCCGCCGTCGCGGAAGGCGGCGTCGAGCGCGAACACGCCGAGCGGCCGCCCGGCCGCGTTGACCGCCAGGCCCGCATGGGCCGCCAGCCCGCGGCTGCCCTTGTCGCCGCCGCCCAGCCCGACAAGCCCGGCGGTCGCCTCGAGCCCGTCGCAGTTCAGAGTGGTGGTGTCCTGGATCGCGAGGATCACCTCCTCGAGCCGGCAGCGCTCCACCATCGCCGCCTGATGCGGCCCGGAACGCGCTCCATGCCCACTTTCCCGCTCGACAGCAGCCGGCAGGCCGCCTTGCGCTCCGCCCGGGACGGAAAGACCGCCGGGATCGCGTCCCCCGGACGCTCCATCCACGCCCGCCCGATGCGCACGATCCGCTCGCGGATCCGGCCGTCGGGATGGGTGCTGCGCGCGTACTCCCGACCGGCCCAGTCGGTTCTGTCGTCCATGCATGGCGCGGGCGCGGCCCGAATGCCCCGTGCCGGCGCGGCGCGCAGGCGGTCCCCCCCGCCCGCCGCCAGCGGCTTCATCCACACCGTCCGCGGCGCGCCGGCGGCGGCTCCGGGCGGCCGCCCCGAGGTCCACCGCAGGCAGCGCCGCCAGCCCGCCGTCGCGTAGCAGGTGCCGGCGTGCCCGGGGCCGACGTAGCTGCAGGCCATGAGAGGACGCACCCCGTGGACCGCTTCCCAGTCCGCCGCCACGCGCGCGGCCGCCAACTCCAGAACCCGCGAGGCCAGGCCGTGGACGCGCACGCCGGGCAGAAGCAGGAAGCGGTGGTTGTTGACCAGCAGCGACAGGTTCGCGACCCGGGCGTCGGCCGACCAGCCGATGAAGTCGTCGCGCGCTTTCTGGTGCCAGCTCGCGGCGCAGAACCCGATGCCTCCGAGGCGGCCGTGCAGGGAGGAACGCACCCAGCAGCGGAGCGCCCGCCCGGCGCCCGCGCCCAGCCCTGCGGATGGTGCGCCGCCATCGTCGCTTCCCACCGCCGCCGTCCGCCGCCGTCCGCGACCGGCTCCAGCGTCACCGAACCCAGGTCCGCGAGCCGGCAGCGGAGCGAAAGGTCCGGACAGGCCTCCGCGGGCGCGCCCCCGGGGCGCTTGCGGACAAACGCGGCCCGCGGCGCCGGCAGCGCGACCCCGAGCTGCGCGTGCGGCCCTGTTCCCGAACCGCCTTGCCGAACCACGTGACCGTGCCGGCGGAAAACCGGTGAAGACCCACCTGCATGGCCCTTCATGCAGGCGGAACCGCTCCATGAGTCAACTGTGGCCTTGTGTGAGGTCCGCGGCCCAGCGGGGGCGTCCGCAATCCCAGTCAGCGGGCAGCGAACAGGTCGCCGAACTTCTCCGCGATCCGGGCGTCGAGCCCGGCGCTGTTGCGAGCGACCTCGGGAAAGCTGTCGCGGCGGTTGAACGGACGGCAGGCGTCGACCACGACGCGCGAGTTGCGGCGATCCTCGTGGCTGTAGCTCATCGGATCGAGATGGGTGCTCCAGCAGTTGTTCAGGATGTCGAGGCCGTCCCTCGGGTCGCAGCGCGTGCACATGGCCCAGATCACGTCGTTCATGTTCGAGGGATCGATGTCGTCGTCCACCACCACCACCCAGCGGTTGGCGTAGGCCCCCGCGTGGCACTGCGACGCCACCAGACCGGCCTGCTTCGCGTGGCCGCCGTATTTCTGGCTGATCGACACCGTGAGCCACATGCGGCTGCCACCCGCCTCGTGCGCCCACACCCCGCGGATCTCGGGAATGCCGGCCGCCTCGAGCTGGTTCCACACCGCCCCGCAGCGGTACGTGCCCCGGTAGAACGTGTCGTCGTTCGGCGGCACCGCGGGAACGGCGCCGAGCAGGATCGGGTCGTTGCGGTGCATGAAGGTCTCGATCCGGATCGCCGGCTCCGGATGCATGTCGCCGGCGTAGTACCCCGTCCACTCGCCGAACGGCCCCTCGTCCACCAGATCCCCGGCGCGGACGAACCCCTCGAAGGCGATCTCGGCCGACGCCGGAACCGGCAGGCCGGTCTTCGGCATGCCGATGACCTCCACCGGCTCGCCGAGCAGCCCGCCCGCGCAGTCGTACTCGTTGGCGCCGTAGGGCATCTCGAGACCGGCGACCATGAACAGGGCGGGATGCATGCCGGCCACGACCGCGACCGGGCACGGCTCTCCCCGCTCGAAGTACTTGTTCATGATCAGGTTGCCGTGCTTGCCCTTGGACACCATCACCGACGCCGTCCGCGCGTCGTGGGCCTGGACGCGGTAGGCCCCGTAGTTGATCCAGCCGGTGTCGGGATCCTTCATCACCACCATGCAGGCGGTTCCGATGAAATGCCCTCCGTCCCTCTCGTGCCATTTCGGGCTCGGGATCGTCGTGATGTCGACGTCCTCGCCCTCGAAGACGTTCTCGTCGAGCGGACCGCCGTTGACCTCGACGGGCGCCCGCGCCGGCTGGTCGCGCATGTAGTCGCGCCAGAACCGGACCAGCGCGATCTCCGGCGATTCGGCCGGAAGCCCGAGCGCCAGATTGATGCGCGGAACCGAGGTCAGGATGTTGGCGAGCACGCGGTGGCCCCGGGGATAGCCCGGAACCGCGTCGAACATCACCGCCGGATTGGTCATCCGGCGCATCGCGAGGTCGACGATGCCCCCGATCTCCTCGTCCCGGCCGGCGCCCGAGACGGTGCGGAGCTGCCCCGCCGCCTCCAGTTCCGCGACCCAGTCCCTCAGATCCCTGTTGGCCATCCGCGTCCCCCTCCGCGCCCTCAGGCGCCCTGCAGGTGGCCGTCGCGGCGCCGGAACAGCCCGTCGTCCGCGTAGCCCATGGTCTCGGGGCGGCCGCGCCCCAGCATCACCTGGAACCACACCGGCTCGAGGCCGTTGTTCTCGTAGCCGTGGATCACGCCCGGCGGGCAGGTGATGCAGTCCCAGCGCCCGAGCCGGGTCGTGACGCGCCGCCCGTCCTCGTCATCGAGGAACGCGTCGAGCAGCCCCTGGAGCACGAAGAACGTCTCCTCGACCTCGTGGGTGTGCGGCGCGTTCCCCTGGCCCGGCTCGACGTACATGATGCTGAGCGTGTGCGCGCGCGCCGGAATCACCGACGGATCGTCGTGCTTGCCCGAGCCGCCGGCGCCGATGAAGCGGTGCTGGGCCCGCCTGTAGCCCTCGATCCTGGCGTCCTCGAACGCGTTCCAGTCGGGCGCACGCTCGCTGAAGCGCGCGACGTGACGCTCCAGAACATCCTCGATCGGCACGCCCTCGAGCTCGGGCGGCCGCGCATGCCGTGCCACGTTCATGGTCCCCTCCCCGTCCGCGCCGCCGGGCGGCCCGGAACGCGCTCCGCTCGCGGCCGTTGACCCGCGGAAGCGGGCGTGTCCCTAATGTGGGCGTCGACCGACGGGACATCCTACCGTGAAACCCTTCCCGCTTGAACATCCGGTTCCGGACCGCCCCGCCGGCGCGCCGCGGGAGCCCCGATGACCGCAGCGCCGCCCCGCTACGTCGGCCGGGCGGTTCCGCGCCGCGAGGACGCGCGGCTCCTGCGCGGCGAGGGAACGTTCGTCGCCGACCTCCGCCTTCCGGGCATGGTCCACGCCGCGTTCGCGCGGAGCCGGTTCGCGAGCGCCCGCATCGTCTCGGTCGACCCCGGCCCGGCGCGCGCCATGGACGGCGTTCTCGACGCGGTCTCGGGCGCCGAGATCCACGGCGTCCTGCCGCCGATCGCCGGCATGCAGGTCGCGGCCCCGCGGGGCTGGCGTGCCCGCGTCGACACCGACATCGCGGTTCCCGACCAGCCCCTGATGGCCGCCGACGTCGCGCGCCATGTCGGCGAGGCCTACGCCGTCGCCGTCGCCGGGGACCGCTATCTCGCCGAGGACGCCGTCGAGCGGATCGAGGCGGTCCTCGACCCCCTGCCCCCGGTTCCCGACGCCGCGGCGGCGCTGGCCGACGGCGCGCCGCTCGTCCATGCCGGCCTCGGCCGCAACGCCGCCGCCTCGCTGCACGCCCGCAAGGGGGACGGCGCCGCGGCGCTGGAATCGGCCCCGCGCCGGCTCCGCCGCCGCTTCGTCCACCACCGCTACGCCGCGGTGCCGCTCGAATGCCGCGGCGTGGCGGCGGAGTTCGACCGGCGGACCGGGACGGTCACCGTGTGGTCGTCGACCCAGGTGGTGCACTGGGTGCGCCGCGAGGTCGCCCGCGCGCTCGGCCTGCCCGAGGAGCGGGTGCGCTGCGTCGCGCCCGACGTCGGGGGCGGCTTCGGCGGCAAGGGACACGTCTACCCCGAGGACGTCCTCGTGCCCTGGCTCGCGCGCCGCCTCGGCCGGCCCGTCGCGTGGATCGAGGACCGCCGCGAGCACCTGCTCGCCTCCGCCCATTCCCGCGACACCGTCCACGACGTCGAGATCGGTTTCGACGGCGACGGCCGGATCCTCGCCGTGGCCGCCGACCTCGTCGTCGATTCGGGAGCCTACACCCCCGTGGGCGCGGGCATCGCGGGCAACTCGATCGCCCACATGCTCGGACCCTACGACATCCCCCACTACGAGACCCGCTGCAAGGTGGTCCTGACCAACCGCACGCCGAACGCCCCCTATCGCGGCGCGGGGCGCCCCGAGGCGGCGTTCGCGATGGAACGGGCCGTCGACCTCGTCGCCGCGGATCTCGGGCTGGAACCCGCCGAGGTGCGGTTCCGCAACATGATCCCGGCGGAACGCATGCCCTACGAGCTCGGTCTCGCCTACCGGGACGGCGTCCCGATCGTCTACGACAGCGGCGACTACCCGAAGGCGCTCCGCCGCGCGCTCGACGAGATCGGCGGACTCGGCTCCTTCCGCGAGCGCCAGCGGGCGGCGCGGGCCGACGGACGCTACATCGGGCTCGGTCTCGCCTGCTACGTCGAGGGGACCGGCGTCGGCCCCTTCGAGGGCGCCACGGTCAGGATCGACCCGACCGGGCACGTCGCCGTCGCCGTCGGCGCCTGCCCCCAGGGCCAGGGCCACGAGACCGTGTTCGCGCAGGTCGCGGCCGATCTGTGGCAGGTTCCCATCGAGAACGTCCACGTCACGCTCGCCGACACCGCCGGCGTCGCCATGGGCTACGGCACCATCGCGAGCCGCAGCGCCGTCACCGCGTCGGCGGCCATCCGCGGCGCCAGCGACAAGGTCAGGGACACCCTGCTCGCGGTCGCCGGAGAGCTCCTCGAGGCCGCGGCGAGCGATCTCGAGCTCCGCGACGGCGGCGTCGGCGTCAAGGGCGTGCCGGAACTGCACGTGTCCTACCGCGAGGTCGCCGAGGCCGCCCGGCCGGGCTGGGACAACCGGCGGCCGGACGGGGTCGAGGCCGGCCTCGAGGCCGCCTTCTACTACGAGCCCCCGACCGTGACCTGGGCCTACGCCGCGAACGCGGCGATCGTCGAGCTGGATCCCGGGACCGGCCGCGTCGCCGTCGAACGCTACGTCGAGGTGCACGACGCCGGCGTGCTCATCAACCCGGCGATCGCCGACGGACAGGTCAGGGGCGGCCTCGTCCAGGGTCTCGGGGGCGCGCTCATGGAGGAGATCGCCTACGACGGGGCCGGCCAGCCCCTGGCCCCGACCCTCGCCGAGTACCTTCTCCCGGCCGCTCCGGACGTGCCGCCGATCGCCGTCGTCCACCAGCAGACGCCGTCGCCGCTGAACGCGCTCGGCGTCAAGGGGCTCGGCGAGGGCGGCGCCATCGCGCCGCCCGCCGCCGTCGCCAACGCGGTCTGCGACGCGCTCGGGCCCGAGAGGGCCGAGATCAACGCCACGCCGGTGCGCTGGCGAGACGTGGCCGCGGCCCTCGGCGTCGCCGGCGAAGGCGGCCGGTGAACGCCGCGCCGCCGCTCCGCGGCGAACGCGGCCCCGCAGGATGGCTGTCCCTCGCGCTCGCCGCCGGCCTGTGGGCGCTCGCCTTTCCCGCGATCCTGTTTCCGGCGGCGGAGCCGGCGCTCGCCCCCGCCTCCATGGCGCTTCTCGTCGCCCTCGTCCTCCTGTCCCTGCCGCGGACGGGTTCCCACGCGCGGATCCTGTGCGGCGCGCTGGCGGCCGCGACCGCCGTCCTGGCCGCGGTCTACGGCCGCTGGGACGGCGTCGTGGACGGCCTCGGCCGGGCCGCGGTCTTCGCGCCCTTCCTGGCGACCATCGTCCTCCTCCGCGCCGTCGCCGAGCGGCGCCCGGAGATCCTGGCCGCGCGGCGGCTGTTCGGCGCCCTCGACCCCGAACGCCGCGACAGCGCGGTCGTCGTCGGAACCCACCTGCTCGGATCGGTCCTGCAGGTCGGGGTGTTCGCGATTCTCGCGCCCGTCCTCGGCCGCGACTCCCCGGACCGCCGCGAGGTCTTCCTCGTGGCGGTCCGCGGCATGGGGCTGGTGCCGTTCTGGTCCCCGTTCGTGGTGGGCATGGCGGTGGCGAGCCAGTACCTGCCCGCGGTGCCGCTGTGGCAGATCATGGCGCTCGGCCTCGCGCTCGCCGCCGTCGGCGTCCTCGTCTCCTTCGCCGCCTTCGACCGCAGGAGCTCGCTCCGGGATCTCGCGGCCGCGCTCGCCTCGCTGGCGCCGGTCGCGCCGCCGATCGCGGTCGCGGCCCTCGCCGTCGTCGCGACGGCAACCGTCGGGAACCTCTCGACGCTCGAGGCGCTGGTCGTCGGCCTGCCCCTGCCGTGCCTGCTCGCGCTCGCCGCGGGTCCGGGCGGCGCGGCACGCGCGGCGCTCCGCCGCACCGCGGAGGGCCTCGGCGGCATCGGGCCGGAGACCGCCCTGCTCGCCCTCGCCACCGCGCTCGGCGCGACGTTCGAGGCCTGCCTGCCCCAGACCGGGCTGCTCGACTGGCTGGTCGGCCGGAACCTGCCGCCCTGGGCCGTGATTCTCGCCGTGGTGACGGCGATGAACGTCGCGGGTCTGTGCGGCGTCCACGCGATCGTGTCGGGGACCGCGCTGCTGGTCGTGTTCACGAGCGTGCCCACGGGCGTGGCGGATCTGGTGCTCATGCAGGCGCTGCTCGCGGGGTGGGGGCTGTCGACCTCGATCTCCATCGGCAGCCTGTCGATCGCCGCCGGCGCGACCATGTTCGGCGTCCCGCCGACGCGGCTGGTCGCGGCGCGGAACGTCGCCTTCGCCTTCGCGGTCTCCGCCGCCGCGGCCGCCGCGCTGACCGCCCTCAACGCCCTGATCGCCGGATGAGGGCGGCGCGCCTGTCCATCGGCGCCGCCGCCGCGCTGCTATAGTGGAACGCCCCCGAGGAGAGGCCCCCATGCCCGAGATCCACGGACGCGACACGCCGCCGGACGCGAGGAAGGCGCCGCCGGCCCGCGCCGGGACCGACCGTCCCTTCGGGAGCCGGGACGCCGCGGGCGGGTGCGCGGGACGGATCCCGTCGCGGATGGCGGCGACCGCCGCCGGCGATCCTGCGGACGGGGTCCGCATGGCCGGCGACGCCCTGTCGACGGGCGGGCTTCCGGCCGGGACCGCGGCCCGGCGCCGGTCCGGAAGCCTCCGGGAGCGCCCCGGACACGCCGCCCGCGCCATCAGGCCGCCGGCGTAGGCGTCCGGCGCGCGACCGGAGATCCGCCGCCCGTGGACGACAGCCCCGCCGTCACCGCGACCCGCGAGACCGATCCCGTCCGCCGGTCCCACGCCTTCGACCGGCGGCGCCTCGAGGACTGGCTGGCGGCCCGCGTCGCGGGCTTCCGGCCGCCCTGCCGGGTCGGGCAGTTCCGCGGCGGCATGTCCAATCCCACCTTCCTGCTGCGCGATTCCGCGGACCGGCGCTACGTGCTCCGGAAGAAGCCGCCGGGCGAGCTTCTGCCGTCGGCGCATGCGGTCGAGCGCGAGCACCGCGTGATCTCGGCACTCGCGGGGTCCGGCGTCCCGGTGCCCGCCGCGCTCGCGCTGTGCGAGGACGATTCGGTCATCGGGCAGGCCTTCTACGTCATGGAGTTCGTCGACGGGCGGGTGTTCCGCGGCGTCGACCTTCCGGCGTCCGCGCCCGCCGAACGGGCCGCGGTCTACGACGCCATGGTCGCGGCGCTCGCGGGGCTTCACGACGTCGACCACCGGGCCGCCGGGCTGGAGGATTTCGGGCGCGAGGGCGGCTGGTGCGCCCGCCAGGTGCGACGCTGGTCCGAGCAGTACCGGGCGAGCCAGACCGACGATCTCCCGGAGATGGACAGCCTGATGCCGTGGCTCGCCGCCAACCTGCCCGACGACGACGCCACCGCCCTCGTGCACGGCGACTACCGTCTCGAGAACCTCGTCTTCGACCTCCGGGAACCCCGGATCCTGGCGATCGTGGACTGGGAGCTCGCGACGCTCGGCAATCCGTGGGCGGATCTCGCCTACAACTGCCTGCCCTGGCGCGGCACCGACCCCGGCGGCGGCAGCCTCTCGGACAACGACCCCGCGGCAACCGGAATCCCGTCCGAGGAACGCTACGTGGAGACCTACTGCCGGCTCCGCGGCCTCGACGGCGTCCCCGACTGGAACTTCTACCTCGTGCTGTCGCTGTTCCGTCTCGCGGCGATCGTCCAGGGCGTCTACCGGCGCGGGCTGCAGGGCAACGCGCCGACCCCGGACGCGCTGAGGTTCAGGGATCTCTGCCGGGACCGCGCCGCGGCCGCGTGGAGGCTGGCCGGGAGCGCCTGAACGCGCCCGGCTACGTCCGGCCGGCGAGCGCGATCCCCTTCTCGAGATCCCCGTAGTCCGGGCGCGGCGCCGCCATCAGGAAACGGAAGCCCTGGTCGAGCAGATCCCGCATGTTGGCGGCGCCGGCGTGGGGGTGGCCGACGACCGTGCCGTGGCGCTTGCAGATATCGACGACCCGCGCGATCGCGTCGAGCAGGGCCGGATGTCCGTACTGGCGCGGATGGCCGAGCTCCTGGCCGAGATCGCCCTCGCCGATCAGGACGGCGCCGATCCCCGGCACGTTCTCCAGGATGTCGGAAAGGTTCTCGATGCCGGCGAGATCCTCGATCTGGACGATCACCAGGATCTCGCCCCCGGGGTCGAGCGGCCAGACGTCGGCGCGGGCGTAGTAGTCCCGCTGGGCGAGGCCCCAGTAGCGGGCGGCACGGGCCGGGCCGTCGCCGCGGATGCCCCGCGGTTCGTAGAGCGGCCTGTCCGCGAGCCGGGGATAGCGGCAGGCGGCGACCGCGTTGTAGGCCTCCTCGACGGTGCTGACATGCGGCCAGACCACCCCGTAGACGCCGATGTCGAGCGCCTGCTTGGCGTGCCACTGGCCGCGCTCGGCGCCGTTGACGGGAACGCGGCACATCGGGGTGACCGTCGGCGCGACGGTGCCGGCCTCGGCGATGCGGCGCGGGTCGAGCATGAACTGGAGACTGTCGCGAAGCGCGGCGATGTCCCACGGCGCGTGCTCGCCCTCGAACACGATGCCGTCGTAGCGCGAGGCCGACAGCTCGACCGCGGACCGGACGTCCATGGGCGAGAACGCGGCGAACGCCACGTTGCCGCTCTCGAGCGCGCCGATGACGCCGTTCAGTCTCGTCATGCGCTTCCGGCCTCCGGACCGTCGTTCCGCGCCCGCCCGCGGGGCGCCCCCGGCGCCGGCATCATAGACCGGGCGCGGGGCGGAGTCCGCCCCGGGCGGCCGTCAGCGCCCGCCGGAGGCGCCGCCGTCCCTGAGCGCCCGAAGGGTCTCCGGAAGCCGGTCGCAGATGTCCTCGGCGATCAGCCCGGGCCCGAACGCGCGCGCCGCCGCCCCGTGGAGCCAGGCGCCGGCGCAGGCGGCCTCGAACGGCGGCATGCCCTGGGCCAGAAGCCCGACGATCAGCCCCGCCAGGACGTCGCCGCTTCCCGCGGTCGCCAGTTCCGGCGGCGCGTTGCCGTTGACCGCCGCCCGTCCGTCCGGCGCCGCGATCACCGTGTCGGCGCCTTTCAGGAGCACCACGGCGCCCGACGTCTCGGCGGCCTTGCGCGTGCGCGCCAGCCGGTCCCCCGGGATGCGGAAGATCCGGGAGAACTCCCCGCCGTGGGGCGTGAGCACCGCGGGCAGGTTCTCGAGCGCGCCGAACAGCCGCCCGGGATCGGATTCGAAGGACGTCAGCGCGTCGGCGTCCAGCACCAGGCCGCGGCGGCACGCCGCCGCGGCCAGCACCATGTCGTGGGTGGTCCTGCTCACGCCGTTGCCGGGCCCGACCAGAACCGCGTTCTTGCGCTCGTCCTCGAGGATGGCGCCGAACTCGTCCGCGTTGGTGAAAGGCAGCATCAGCAGCCCCGGCGCGTCGGCGCCGTAGACGTGCAGGCGGTCGGGCCCGCCGGCCACGGTGACCACGCCGGCGCCGACGCGTCTCGCCGCGCGCGCGGCGAGACGGGCGGCGCCCGTCATGACGGAACCGCCGGCGATCAGCGCGTGCCCCCGCGTGTACTTGTGGTCGGCGGGATGCGGCCACCGGAACGCCTCGCGCCAGAGGCCGGGGCCGTTGGCGAACGCCCGGGGACGGATCCCGGCAAGCGCGTCGTCGGGAATCCCGATGTCGGCGACCACGACCTCGCCGGCGTGGATCCGTCCCGGCAGCAGGAGATGGCCCGGCTTGCGGCGGAAGAACGTCACCGTGAGGTCGGCGCGCGGCGCGGCGCCGAGAACCAGCCCGCTGTCCCCGTGCACGCCGCTCGGCATGTCCACGGCGACGCAGGGCAGCGGCGACTTCGCGAGAGCCCGCGCGACCTCGAGCGCGGCGCCTTCCAGCGGCCTGGCGAGGCCGGCGCCGAACATCGCGTCGACCGCGATCCCCGCGCCGTCGAGGAGGGCCGGCGAGAGCGGCGACACCGCGCCCCTCCAGCGCCCGGCGGCGGCGGCGGCGGCGCCCGAGAGCGCCGCGGGGTCGCCGAGGAGACCGACCGACACCGGCCATCCCGCCTCGTCGAGAAGGCGGGCCGCGACGAAGCCGTCCCCGCCGTTGTTTCCGGGACCGCACAGAACCGCCGCCGGACGCCGCGCCCAGCGGCGCGCGATCTCGCGGGCGACGGCCCGCCCGGCCGCCTCCATCAGCTCGTCGACGGTCCGCCCGCCCGCCACGGCGAAGCGGTCGGCGGCGTACATCTCCTCGACGCGGAGCAGCTCGTCGCCCGCCCCGGCGGTCATGCGCCGGCCGCTCACGCCGCCGGCCGCGACCGGCGCAGATGCGCGAGAATCCCGTCGAGACGCATCACGTCGGCGTACTTGTGGTGGAGGTCGAACAGGCTGATCTTGTGCGACAGCGGCGAACGGTCGAACACGCACTCCTCGGCGACCGTCACGTGAAACCCCGCCGAACGGGCGTCGACCACGGAGGCCCGGACGCAGCCCGAGGTGCTCTCGCCGCAGACGATCAGGCTCGAGACGCCGCGCCGGACGAGCTCGGGGAGAAGCGGCGTGCCGTAGAACCCGCTGGCCCGCTCCTTGGCGATCACGACGTCGCCCTCGCGCGGCGCGAACGCGGGAAAGATCGCGTAGTCGTCCCCGCTCGCGCCGAGGCCGGCCCGGCGGTTGGTCGCGACCACCTCCGAGGACGCCGGCGCCGTGGTGTAGATCACCGCGAGCCCCGCCTCGCGGGCCGCGGCGAGGAGCCGTTTGGTCGGCTCGACGGCCTCCCACGCATGGCGGCCGCAGGAGCTCGGATGGGTTCCGACCAGCTCGTGGGGCTCGCGCGCGCCGCCGCGGTAGACGAGGTTGTAGAGGTCGATCGCCAGAACCGCCGGGCGCTCCCCGACCCGCGTCGGCCGGCGGCTGGGTTCGCAGACCTTCAGATCCTCGGCGGAAACGACATCCTTCCAGCAATGGTCCCCGAAACCGTCCGCCATGGCCGTTCCCCGGTCCGTCCCCCGCCGCGCCCTCCCGTCGGCGGGAACCGCGCCGGCGAACATAGCAGCGGCGCCGGAGGCGGCCAAACGCCGCCCGCCCCCGCGGCGGCGATGCCGTATACTGGCGCCGCCGGAACGGACCGGCCGGAACCGACGGCACCGCATCCATGACGGACCGCGCGAACCTCCCGGAGGCCTCCCCGCCCCGCCGGCGCCGCCCGGCCCGGAGGCCGCGGTGACCGACGCCGAGGTTCTCGACGGCCTCCGCGCGCTCGGCCTGGTCGATCCCGGGACGGCGCCGGTCCTCGAGCGGCTCGAGGGCGGCGTGTCCTCGGACATCTGGCGCGTCGACGGTCCGAAGGGCCGGATCTGCGTCAAGCGCGCGCTCCCGCGGCTGAGGACCGAGCGGGAATGGCGCGCGCCCGTCGAGAGGAACGCCAGCGAGGCGGCGTGGATGCGCGCCGTGGCGGCCATCCTCCCCGCCGCGGTCCCGAAGCCGGTCGCCGAGGACCGCGCCCGCGGCCTGTTCGTGATGGAGTATCTCGACCCCGGAACCCACCCGGTCTGGAAGACGCTGCTTCGCGACGGCGTCGTCTCGGCGGAGACCGCCGAGGCCGTCGGCGCCACGCTCGGCGCCGTTCACGCGGCGTTCGCGGGGGATCCCGGGACCGCGCGGCGCTTCGCGACGGACGGCATCTTCCACGCCATCCGGATCGAGCCCTATCTCCTCCGGACCGCCGGGGTTCACGGCGATCTCGCCGACCGGCTCCGGAGACTCGCCGAGGTCACGGCGGCGACCCGGAAGACGCTCGTGCACGGCGACGTCAGCCCGAAGAACATCCTCGCCGGCCCCGCCGGACCGGTGTTCCTGGACGCGGAGTGCGCCTGGTACGGGGATCCCGCCTTCGACGTCGCGTTCTGCCTCAACCACCTCCTTCTCAAGTGCCTGTGGCGGCCCCGCCACGCGGACGCCTATCTCGAGGCGTTCGCGGCGCTCGCGGCGGGGTATTTCGGGCATGCGGCCTGGGAATCCCCGGCCCGGCTCGAGGCGCGCGCGGCGGCGCTCCTCGGCGGGCTGATGCTGGCACGCGTCGACGGCGCCTCGCCGGTCGAGTACCTGGTTTCCGGGGACGACAGGAACCGCGTCCGCAGAGCGGCCCGGCGGGCGCTCCTGGAGCCGCCGGAGACGCTGGCGGGCTTCTGCCGGCTGTTCCGGGAGGAAGCGGGAACGTGAGCGGGACCGGCATCGCCTCGGTGCGCGGCCGCAGGGTGTGGGACTCGCGGGGCCGGCCCACGGTGGAGGCGGAGGTGGCGCTGTCGAACGGCGCGACGGGGCGCGCGATCGCGCCGGCGGGAGCCTCGCGCGGCTCGGGGGAGGCGGCGGAGCTGCGCGACGGGGGAACGGCGCTCGGCGGGCACGGGGTCGACGGCGCCGTCGCGAACGTCGACGGCGAGATCGGCGCGCTGCTCCGCGGCATGGACGCCCGCGACCAGGCGGCCGTCGACGAGGCCATGATCCGGGCCGACGGCACGCCGGACAGGTCGCGCCTCGGCGGCAACGCGACGATCGCGGTCTCGCTGGCCGTTCTCCGCGCCGCCGCGGCGGCGGCGGGCGAGCCGCTGTGGCGGCATCTCGCGGGCGGCGGGCCGGTGCGGCTTCCGATGCCCGAGATCCAGATCTTCGGCGGCGGCGCCCATGCCGGCAACCGCATCGACGTCCAGGACGTCATGGCGGTGCCCGTCGGCGCCGCGACCCTCGACGAGGCCTTCGCGATGATCGCGGAGGTCTATCTCGCGGCGGGACGAACGCTGGAGGAGACCGGCAGGAGGGCCGGCGTCGCCGACGAGGGGGGCTGGTGGCCTGATTTCGGGACCAACGAGGACGCTCTCGACGCGCTCGCGCGGGCCATCGAGCGCGCCGGCCTCGAGCCCGGAGCGGACGTCGCGGTCTCGCTCGACGTCGCGGCGTCGGAGTTCGGCGCGCGGGACCGCTACCGCCTCGCGCTCGAGCGCCGGGAGATCGGGACCGGGGAATGGGCGGAAACGCTCGGCGGCTGGCTCGCGCGCCATCCGATCGTCTCGATCGAGGATCCCTTCGCCGAGGACGACGAGGAGGGGTTCCGGGCGTTCGCGGCGGCGCACGGCGACCGGGTGCAGATCGTCGGCGACGATCTCGTCGTCACCGACGCGGAGCGGATCGCGCGATGCGCCCGGCGGGGCCTCTGCAACGCGGCGCTGATCAAGCCCAACCAGGCCGGAACCGTGACCGAGACGCGCGCCGCGTTCGACGCCGCGCGCGGCGCCGGCTGGGGCACCATCGTTTCCGCGCGGTCCGGCGAGACCGAGGACGTCGCCGTCGCGCATCTCGCCGTCGGCTGGGACGCGGGCCAGATCAAGGTCGGCTCGTTCGCGCGGTCGGAACGCATGGCCAAGTGGAACGAGCTTCTGCGCATCGCGGAACAGGCCGCCGGCGGGGCGGAACTCGCGCGGCCGTGAAGGCGGTTCTCCAGCACGACGCGAGCCCCGGCTTCCGGGCGCGGATCGCCGAAGCCGCCCGGGACTGGCTCGGGATCGCCGTGGTTCCGGAGGCCGACCGCGCCGCGTTCGCGCGGGAAATGGCCGACGCGGACGTGCTTCTCCACGTGCTCGAGCCGGTGACGGCCGACGTCATCGCCGCCGCCCCGGCGCTCCGCCTGGTCCAGAAGATCGGCGTCGGCGTGAACACCATCGATCTCGGGGCGGCGGCCGGGCGCGGGATCGCGGTCTGCAACATGCCGGGCACGAATTCGCGCGCGGTCGCGGAAATGGCGCTGGCCCTGATGCTCGGCGCGCTGCGCCGGATCCCGTGGCTCGATTCGCGGCTGCGGCGCTCCGGGACGGCCGATCCGGAAGTCTTCGACCAGGTCGGCGAGATCTCGGGCCGCACGGTGGGTCTGGTGGGCTACGGCAAGGTCGCGAGGCTGCTCGCGCCGCCGCTCGCGGCCCTCGGGGCGCGGCTTCTCTACACCGCGGCCGCGCCCAAGCCCGACGCCGCGGCCGAATGGCGGGAGCTGCCGGCCCTGCTCGCGGAGTCCGACATCGTCTCGCTGCACCTGCCGCTCGCGCCGGAAACCCGGAACCTGATCGACGCCGACGCGATCTCCCGGATGAAGCCCGGGGCCGTGCTCGTCAACACGGCGCGCGGCGGCCTCGTCGACGAGGCGGCGCTGGCCGACGCCCTTGCGGCGGGCAGGCTGAGAGCCGCGGGCCTCGACGTGACGAGCGTCGAGCCCGCGCCGGCGGACAGCCCGCTTTTCGGCCTGCCCAACGTGGTCCTGACGCCGCACGTGGCGTGGCTCACGCCCGAAACCCTGGACCGCAGCCTGCATCTCGCCGTCGAGAACTGCCGCAGGCTTCGCGACGGCCGGGAACTGCTGCATCGCGTGGCCTGATTCCGACCGGCCGCGCGGGCTTGCGCCCGGAACCCCGCGTCCGCCTCGCGGATCCGTCCCGCCTCGCGACGGAACCGGCGATCCCCGCATCCGGGAGAGGCCGCCGCCGATCGGGATGCCACCGTGGGCGGTGTCGGCAGGTCGGCGAACATCCGCGGCGACGGCCTCTCGAGCCGGGATTCACGCGGCGCCGCTCCCCGTCCTTGCGCGAACGGCCGCGCCGACGCCGCGGCTTCCGGGCCCTGGGCTACGGTTTCCCGCACTTCGATCGCCGTCGCGTCGCCCCGAACGTGCCCGATAACGCGATCGCCAAGGGTCCGCCTGTCCACCGCCTCGTGCACGCACGCCGGCGACGCGCGTTCGGAGAACCCGGCGGAGGCCCGCGGGACGATCGCCTCGCTCGGGATCTCCCCGAGCCGGAACCGGCCGCACAACCGGCACAACATCCTGTCGACCTCGAGACGCTCGCCCGGGGCGTGGGACGCCGGCACGTTGAATCGGCGGCGGACACGCGGGCCGGTGCCGCGCGACCCTCAGCCTGCCCGGCAGGCTGCGGAAGCGGACTCCCCACCATGTTGAAAGGGTCCGGAACGCGCGCGGGTACGCGCGGTTCGCGGCGTGTGCGGACGCGGGGTCAGGCTGCACGGGACCGGCTCCCGATGTCCGGATCGAAGAGGGTCCGGTTTTCCAGCATCGTGCAGGCGACGGCGGGCAGGCGGTCGGCGACGCTTCGCAGCGCGCGCGTGGCCGTGGCCCCGGGCCCGCAGCGCGGATTGCTTCGCCTTGCTGACGGGATCCCGCTGCATTGCCACCGCGGCCCAGTGGTGGACGGCGTCCCGGAGCCGGTTGTGGGCCGCGAGGCGACCGGCGACGACCAGCGACTTGCCGGACCTCCTGGTCACGGGAGCGACGCCTGACAGGCAGCGCAGGGCGTGGCAGGCTCGCCGGCGCAGAGGGTCGTGCGCTTCCGCGGGCAGCGTGGCGAGGACGATCCTGCCGACGCCGGGAAGCGAGACCGGGATCTCGGCGTCACGCTGCGGCCCCGTTCCCGGCTTTTCCTCCGCGGAGGCGGCCGGCAGGGACAGCGCGGCGGTCAGGCGGGCGAGTTCCCGGTGCGCCTTCGCGAGTTGCTGTTCGAGGAAGGCGAGCTGCGAGAAGACGACCCCGACATGGGCGACCGCGGCCTCGGTGGTGCCCGGCGCGACGGAGATCGCCGGCTCGCGCAGGATCCGGAGCACGGTTTCGGCGTCGATCCGGCGCACCCTGTGCCGTTTCAGCAGCGCGGCGACGGTGGAGACCCGGACGCGCCGCGCCTTGGCGGGCGTCGGCGCCAGACGCCAGAGCTCGCGGACCCAGGCCTTGGAGAGATCGCTCCCGACCTCGCAGAACTTCGGACAGTGGCGCCAGAACTGCTGGCGGGCCTGGTTCATGCACCGGGTTCTGTCGCGGGTCAGGCGGCTGGCGATCCGCGACCACGCGCGCAGCTCGACGATCTCCGGCGCCTCCGGATCCAGGTGCCGGAACGCCTGGCCGTCGGTCCGCAGGGCATTGGCGAGCACGCGGGCGTCGCGGCGGTCGTCCTTGGCGCCGGCCGGCGAGAAGCGGTCGCGGAAGCGGTCGAGCCGCTTCGGATTGACGGCGTGGACCGGGAAGCCGCGCTCCATCAGGGTCTCGACGACGGGCCCGTGCGGGATCTCGATCGCGATCCCGACCGCGCGCGGTTCGGCGTCCGCCCCGGCGAGGATCCAGGCCGCCATCTCCGCCAGACCGGCTCCGCCGTGATCGAAGGCCCGTTCGGCCAGCACCCCGCCCTTGTTGTCGACCACGCAGACCTGGTGGGTCCGCGACCCCCAGTCGATCCCCGCAAAACGCTCAAGCATGTCCATGGCTCTTCCTTTCGGTTTCCGTGCCAACGGGCTGCCACGATGCGTGCCTGTCCCCGTCCCGGCGCTCGAGGCGCAAACTCCCCACGGGGCATCCATCGTGGCCAGGGACCGGGGCACAGGCCCGCTTCAGGCGCTCCCGGCGCTGGGGAACTTCGGTCGCTCCCGGCCCCCTGGCCCGTTCCGTCCGCAACGGACGGAACCCGCATGATGGCAGGGAGCCTCGACGAACCCCACCAGGCTCCCGGCTTCGCCTCCGCGCCACGCGCTCCGGCGAAGCCGGGAGCCTGGTGCCGCAGTCACGAAACAGAGCCTGAGAATGGTACAGGGGAGAAAGCCTCGGCATGCACGAACCCGGGAACCGCCACAAGGTGCCGACACCTCTCGCCAAGCGGTCCGGGATCTTTCTCGAACCATGGAAGCGGTCGGCTTGAACGTGATCCCAGGATAGGTACATTGTCTGTCTTGGCGGATGGGATCGCTCTCCCTGTCCAAGTCGGTGGAAACTTGACGGAATCACGGAGCGGCCGCGGTTGCCAGGGAAGTTTGCTCGCCGCTGCGGAAGAATTCCCCTCGAATGCCGACTGCGGAATTTTGAAAGCGGCTCCGATGTTTCATGCGACGGGGCGGCCCGGCACCGACCAGAGCATGGAGATTTGCAAGTGGCTCACATGACCAAGGGTTTTCTTCATGCTCGCCTCCCGTAGCTTGCCGAAAATCTCCCGTGCCCGGCTCTCTCGCCGGGGTGGAACGCAGTAGTGCCCCCTCCCCCCGGGGCCGGCTTGTCGATGCTGGCCATCGTTCCTGCCTGGAACGAGGAGAAATCCATTGCGCAGGTTCTGGAAGGCTTGCAGTCATGCGCGGGCCGACTGGCCGGGAAAGGGGTCGACCTGTCGGTCTGCGTGATCGACGACGGTTCCGCCGACGGCACCTCGGAAGTCGCGCGCCAGGCCGGTGCCAACCATGTCCTGACTCACGGCTCGAACCGGGGGCTCGGTGCGGCCGTGCGCGCCGGATTGGCCCATGCGCGTGACCACGGCTTCGATCTCGCAGTCAAGCTCGACGCCGATGGCCAGCACGATCCGTCCGACATTCCCGAACTGATCGCCCCGATCCTGGAAGGCCGGGTCGACCTGGTCTTCGGCGATCGTTTTCCTCGCATGACCTACCGCATGCCTCTGGTGCGCCGCTGGGGGAATGCGGTTTTCCGTTCCCTGATGCGGTGGCTGGTCGGATGGCCGATCCGCGATTCCCAGCCTGGCATGTTCGCTGCGAACCGTGCCTATCTGGACAGGTTCTTTCTGCCCTACGATTACAACTACACCCAGCAGGTGTTGCTTGATGGCTATCTCAAGGGGATGAGGTTTTCCCAGGTTCCGATCGCCTTCAACGAGCGAGAGACCGGCACCTCGTTCATCTCCCTCAAATACCCGTTCAAGGTCTTGCCACAGATTTTTCTGCTGCTGGTCATGGCCCGGCCGCTCAAAGTTTTTCTGCCGCCTGCAGGGCTGTTTCTTGCCGTTGCCCTTGGATTGTTCAGCGCCGAACTGGCTCTATGGATCCTCGATTTGAGTTCGAAACCGGTCGTGCATGTCAATCTGGTTCTGGGACTGGCGCTCTTCGGTCTGAACATCGGCTGCTTTGGGCTTCTGGCCGAATTGATTGTGCGCCATCGGTCATGATCCGGCAGACAGGCCGCTATGTCCTGGCCGGCCTAGGAGCCTGCGCCGCAGAAAATTTGAATACTATATATAGATGAAGTATGTGAGTTTTCCAACTATATATAGTGGCCATCGGTCCTATTTCAGGCCCAAAAGCGTTCTGCGGCGCAAGCTCCTAGCGGGACTTGGTGTGAGCCTGGCGGTAACGGCTCTGATGCATGAAGGGGTAGGGTTTTCCGCCACCGCAGCTTTCGCTATAGCCTTGGGCGCAGTGTTCATATTTCATTTTTTGGCCAACGCGTTCTTCGTGTTCGATTCAGGAACCGATCGCAACACCTTCCTTCGTTATGCTGGCGCGACGCTTGTTTTCCGCCTCGTGGATTTTCTTCTGTTTGCTGGCCTGCAGGGGTTCGTAACGCCCTACTACATCGCAATCGCGCTGGCTATTCTCATCACCAATCTGGTAAAATTCCTGATCTATCGCAACTTTGTGTTTGCCACTCGTCATAGATGCCCCAGAGTTGAGAACATGACATGACAGAAAATAAATTTATGAATTTATTTGAAAAGAAAAGAATTTCGAAAATACAACGTTTGGATATTTTGTTGCTGATCGGCCTCTGTTTGGCCACGCTATTCTATGGTGTCGGAAATCTCTCCTTGAGACCCGCAACAGGGGACGGGCTTGGAAATTTGAGGATGGGGATATGGCTGGAACAACGCCCGAATCATGCCACACACAGCCGTGAACCGTTCGTCCCCGCAGTCATCGCGGCCATCTCTTTGGCGCAACGGCAGCTCGGGTACGAGCCGGTAACGTCTGATTGCGTGTATGGCAAGGAGACAACTTTGCGATGCAGGCAGGCCTATGCCCCCTACAAAATCCTGAACGTGGTGTTCGTGCTGGTAGCCGGGGTCGGCGTGTTTTTTCTGTGTCGGTGGTTTTCCGAAGCGAGATGGCTGCCACATGTTGCCTTTCTCCTGGTCACGCAAAGCCTCCTGGGCATGGGTTGGGCCGATGGAAGTTCGGACAGGTTCGTTACGGAAGCTCCTGCCGCCGCTCTCATGGTGACAGTGTCCTGTCTGGCCGTCCTGATGCAAGTTCGGCGTCGTGTTCTCTACAGTGCGTTGCTGGGACTGGCTCTTGCCGCCTTGGTATTGACCAAGATCATATTTCTTTATTTCTGGCCGTTTCTCGTTGCAGGATTGATCGTGGCGGACCTGGCGCAAAGAACCTGCGGACGGCGCACTGTGTTGCTTGCCAGCGTGTTTCTCGTTGCCCACTTCCTGCCGGTAGGAAGCTGGATGGCGCGCAACTTCATCGTGCACGACAATTTCTCGGTGATCGATTCCGGGGCCAGCAAGACAACAGGCACGCTAAGCCTTCGTATGGCTTACAACACGATGCGAGATGACGAATTTGCCGCCGGCTTCTGGTATTATCTGCCCTACAAGTTCAACATTAGCATGCCGAAACGTTCCTGGGAGCGTTTCCAAAAGGAAGATGCAAACGGGTTCCGGAATATGGGGTTCCAGATACAATCAACACTGCGTGCGTCGGAGAAGGAGAATTTGATAACAAGAATGTTGTTGGCCAAACCCTGGCGCCATCTCAGGAATTCGGCGCTGATGGGATGGCGTGGCCTGTTCGTCCAGAACCGGCTGGGATATGAATCTTCCTCTCCTTACATTCGTCTTCTTGAGCCCCGCTCCTTGCCCGATGAATTGCGACCAACACTACCGGAAATGATTGCACGCCATTATCACAAGGCAGGCAGAGAGGTGTACGTGGTCTGGTTCCGAAAGCTCGGGACGGCCGGCAACTATGGCGAGGCTGCGCTGAAGACGTTTCTGAACCTGGAAACCGTGACGGAGCTTGCGGACGCGACGCTGTATCGCGTGCCTCGACCCGATAACTTTGCAGTAGGCGTCCGCGTGTCCGAGTTCCTGGGTTCCGGCAGTGCGACTCCGGCCCGATGGTCGAGGCCGTCCGGGATGCATTATCATTTCAGGAATGCGGCGCTTTACAGCCTGGTTTTGACCAATCGTTCATATCTTCCTGATATGGATGTGCATGTTGCCTTGCCACGACTTGCCGAGATCTGGGGGCTGGAATCCTGGCCACGTTGGCGCTGGCGGTTTACTCGCTTCTTCGCGACTCTGGTGAATCTTGTTGGAGCTTTTGCGCTTGTTGCCATGCCCCTTTGGTTCTGGTTCGGGCACCGCCGTCGCATTGAAGCCGTGTTCGTTGTGTTTCCGGCGCTCTACATGCACACGGTCTATGCCATGGTCTCGCACTTTATCCCTCGCTACGCAGAGCCGGAGGTGCCGTTGCGTATCCTGGCCACGCTGTTGCTTTTCTGGCTGGCGGTCTCCTCCTTGCGCGGTTGGTCAGAACGCCGGCTGAAGGGGCGGCGCAAGATCCTAGGCAGTTGCACTGCACGAGCCTTCAGGCTGGTGAGCCCAAAAGCCGATGTGGAGCCTGTTGGGCCTCACCGCGCCCGCTCCGTCACCAGCTTGTCGAACAGCGCGGCATAGGCGTCCGCCGCCTTCTCGTCGGAAAAGTCGGCGGCGCGCGACCGCAACGCCGCCTCCGCAGGCCTCTCGCCCCGCAACACCGCGACCATCGCCCCGCCCAGAGCCGCGGCGCCGCCGACCGGCGGCAATTCGCCCCAACACCCCAGAATCTCCCGCGGACCGTAGGGGGTGTCGGTGCTCACGACCGGCGTCCCGCAGGCCAGCGCCTCGAGGATCACCGTCGGCAGACCCTCCCAATGCGAAGAAAGCGCAAGCAGCCCGGCCCGGCTCATGAAGCGGTACGGGTTCTCGTCGAAGTCCAGGAAGCCCAGATCCCGTTCCACGCCATGGCCGGCCGCCAGCGACTTGAGCCGCGCCCGGTAACGCGGCGAGAGCCGGCCGAGGATGAGCAGCCGCGCATCCACATCGCGGCGCGTCCGCCCGAACGCCGCCACAAGGGTCGGGTAGTCCTTCTGGGGCGACTCTCGCCCGACGCTGAGAACCACCGGCGGTTCCCCTGGCCCGAACCAGGGATGCGCCACCTCCTCCCGCGCCAAGCGTCGGATACGGTCGACAGGCACGCCGTTGTGGATGGGGTGGATGTGCCCGACGTCCACGCCCAGCGACCGCCGCACGGACTCGCCGACGCCCCGGGACACCGCCACCACCGCATCCGCCAGCGGATAGAGCGCCTGCGCGGTAGCCCGCCATTCCGGTGCGTAGTCGGGAGCAACGTTGTTGCGTACCGTGACCACCGTGGGAACCGGCGGGCGGACCAACCCCGCCGCGCAAATGGCGGCGGCGTTGGCACCCGGCAGCGCCGACACCACCAGGTCGGGGCCGGTCTCGCGAACGTGCCTCGCCAGCATGTGTGCATACGCATAGATGCGATGCCTGCGCTTGCCGCGCAGAACTGAATGCCGTCGATCAAGAACCCGCCATGCACATGCGACCTCGATGGGGTTGATGGTCAACGCTTCCACCTCGATCCCGGTGCGCCGGACATCGCGCAGGAACTTCCGGTCGGTGTGCGGAAGCCGCGCTCTGTAAACGCGCATCCCGCGGGGAATCCCGGCCCGGTAGTCTCCCGCGAACCGGGGAATCACGAGATCCGCCCGGTGCCCGCGCTCGATGAGCGACCGCGCCAGGTTGAGCATGGAGCGCTCCGCCCCGCCTCCGTTCAGGCTGGTGAGCGCAAAAACGATGTGGAGCCTGTTTGCCCTCACCGCGCCCGCTCCGTCACCAGCCTCGCGAACAGCGCGGCATAGGCGTGAGCCGCCTTCTCGTCGGAAAAGTCGGCGGCGCGCGACCGCAGCGCTGCCTCCCCAGGCCTCTCGCCCCGCAACACCGCGACCATCGCCCGGCCCAGAGCCGCGGCGTCGCCGACCGGCGGCAATCCGCCCCAACACCCCAGAATCTCCCGCGGGCCGTAGGAGGTGTCGGCGCTCACGACCGGCGTCCCGCAGGCCAGAGCCTCGAGGATCACCGTCGGCAGACCCTCCAAACGCGAAGAAAGCGCAAGCAGCCCGGCCCGGCTCATGAAGCGGTACGGGTTCTCGTCGAAGTCCAGGAAGCCCAGATCCCGTTCCACGCCATCGCCGGCCGCCAGCGCCTTGAGCCGCGCCCGGTAGCGCGGCGAGAGCCGACCGAGGATGAGCAACCGCGCCTCCGCCTCGCGGCGCGCCCGCCCGAACGCCGCCACGAGGGTCGGATAGTCCTTCTGGGGCAACTCGCGCCCCACGCTGAGAACCACCGGCGGTTCCCCTTGCCCGAACCAGGGATGCGTCACCTCCTCCCGCGCCAGGCGTCGGATAAGGTCGACGGGCACGCCGTTGTGGATGGCGTGGATGCGCTCGACGTCCACGCCTAGCCTCCGCCGAACGGACTCGCCGACGCCCTGGGACACCGCCACCACCGCATCCGCCAGCGGATAGAGCGCCTGCGCGGCGGTCCGCCAGTGCGGCGCATAGCCGACAGCGACATTGGTATGTACCGTGACCACCGTGGGAACCGGCGATTGGACCAACTCTGCCGCGCAAATGGCGGCGGCGTTGGCGCCCGGCAGCGCCGACACCACCAGGTCGGGGCCGATCTCGCGAATGTAGCCGGCCAGCACCTCGGCATAGGGATAGATCGAGCGCATGCCTCGGCCGCGTATGACTGGTATCCTTGGGTGCTTCCGTCTGAGGATCCGCCAGGTTCGTGCCACCCTGATCGGGCCGACGGCCATCGCTTCCACTTCGACCCCGGTGCGCCGGACATCGCGCAGGAACTTCCGGTCGGTGTGCGGAAGCCGCGCTCTGTAAACGCGCATCCCGCGGGGAATCCCGGCCCGGTAGTCTCCCGCGAACCGGGGAATCACGAGATCCGCCCGGTGCCCGCGCTCGATGAGCGACCGCGCCAGGTTGAGCATGGAGCGCTGCGCCCCTCCCCCGTTCAGGCTGGTGAGCATGAATGCGATGTGGAGTTGGTTGTCGGTCATGCTCTGGCGATGCCGAAGCGACCTGCACCGTGCGTCTCCCTCGACACCATGGTGCTCAATCCGGTCATGAACATGAACGCCGCGATGGCGAGCAAATGCTGGCGAGTCATGCCGAACAGGATGATGGCAACCACCCAACCGGCGGCCGCATCCCGGGAGAGTGATTTCGGCGCGAGCCACTGCGAACGCAGCAACAGGAACACGGAAAGAAGAAACAGCGACAGGGGGATGATGCCGGCCTCTCCCAGCAACGTCAGGTACAGATTGTGAACGCCCAACGGTTTTCCGTCGTATCCCGGGGGAGCGAAGTCCAGACTCTGCAAAGCCCCCAGACCGTGGCCGAACAGCGGCGCTTCCATCGCCTTTTCGAAGCCCAGTCTCCAAAGCAGCAACCTCTGGTTCGCCAATGCGCCGCCGATCGAGCGGTCCGTTCCGAATGCGCCTGCGCCGTGAACGTCGTTGCCGGCAACGCGCAGCGAAAGACCGTCGATCGCGAGCAGCCCGGGCGGAATTGCGCGGTCGAGAGGGTTGTCGTCCAGCCACAGTAGGTGGAGGTTCAACAGATCGCCGAACTCGGGCGGGATGGGGCCGGTGAGGTTGTTGCCAACCAGCGACAGTGCCACCAGCTTGTTCAGTTTTCCCAGTTCCGGGGGAATGGAACCCGTGAGCCGGTTGCCGTCGAGTCGCAGCGTCGACAGCTTGGCCAGATTTCCCAGTTCCGGAGGGAGCCGCCCGTTCAGGTTCATGTTCGACAAGTTCAGACCGGCGACACGCCCCTGCTCGAGTATCACGCCCTGCCAGGAGCCGACGGGCCTGGCGTAGCTCCAGTTCAACGCCTCTCCTCCCGCCAGGACATCACGCGCGAGCATCAGATGGGCAACGTCTTCGAGCACGCCGGGCTTTCTCCAAGGCGGCGGACGGCAAAGCAGGTCGGGCTCGACGTTGTCGTACCGCGCCTGCGCGGCGTGCCATGTCATCGGAATGCAGCCGATGATCTCGTCAGCGTCCAGGCGCAGAATCCTGAGACGGGGCAACCCGGCCAGCCGCGACAGGGTGTCTCCGTGCCGATGATGGTTGCGTCCGTGCAGACGATTGTTATCGAGCCGCAGCGTTTCCAACTGTCGCAGTTCGTCGAGCCACCAGGGGACGAAACCTGTCAGCGCGTTGTCTTCCAGGGACAGCACCCGCAGGTCGGCCAGGGAGGCGATTTGCCGCGGAATGGGACCGGTGAGTCCGTTGCCGCCGAGACGCAGCCAGACGAGCCGCCGCAACGCCCCGATCTCCTCCGGGATCGTGCCGGTAAGCGCGTTGTTCTCGAGCGTCAGCGCCCGCAGCCCGGCGAGAGCGCCCAGTTCCGGGGGAATCGACCCCTCGAGCCGGTTGTCCCCGAGATGCAGAACGGCAAGTGCGTCCAGCGCCGACAACTCCGCTGGAATGCTCCCGTTCAGCCCCATATGCGACAGATCCAGGGCGACGATGCGAGGCGCCGTTGCGGTCGCTCCAATCGCGGCTGGCGGAAGACCCAAGGTGACCCCACGCCAATGGTCGATGGGGACCGTGGCGCTCCAATTCAACCCGGCGTCGCCGGCCAGCCTGTCGCGCACCTGCAGAAGCGTGGCGCAATCGTCATACAGACGCGTTGCCGCCGCTTGGCAGCGCGGGCTCTTGTCGACCGTCCCGTCGCGATTCCCGGTCGACGCTCCGTCATCGGGAACCCCCGCCGCCAGCCCGGGCAGTGCCGCCACCGAAGGTGGCAGGGGACCGCTCAGGACGTTCTTCTCCAGTTGCAGATCCTCCAGCCTCGACAGTCTGCCCAGTTCGGGCGGGATGGGGCCGCCGAGGCGGTTGTCGTCCAGCCACAGTTCCCGAAGGTTCGCCAGGCTGCCGAACTCGGGCGGAACGGACCCGACCAGCCGGTTGCGGCTCAGGCGCAGCGAGACGAGCCCCTCCAGCCGCCCCAGCTCCGGGGGGAGACGTCCGTTCAACCCCAGTTGCGTCAGGTCCAGCGCCGTCACGCGGCCGCGCAAGGGGTCCGCCGTGACGCCCTGCCAGTCCTCGAGAGGCACGTCCGGGCTCCAGTTCAGCCGCGCGTCCCCCGCGAGCGCGTCCTTCACCGCAAGCAGAAGCGCGCAATCGGCAAGCAGGTCCGAACCGTTTCGTCCTGACCGGCACCGTATGGCGGTGTCCAGATCGTGGCTCCCGATCGCGTGGAGCGTTGGCGGAAAGGGGCGGGCCAGATCGTTGCCCGACAGGCGCAGGAAGGACAAACCCTCGATTGCGCCCAGCTCCGGCGGAACGGGGCCGGTGAGCTCGTTGTGCTCAAGACGCAGCGAAACGAGCCGCTCCAATCCACCCAGCGCCGAGGGAACGGACCCGGCCAGCCGGTTGCGGCGCAGATCCAGGGCGACCAGGCCGCCCAAAGCGCCAAGTTCCGGCGCAAGGCGGCCGTTCAGTCCCGCACGCGGCAATTCCAGGGCGGTCACGCGCCTCGGCGAACCGCCTGTGCTGACCCCCTGCCAGAACCTGACGGGCAGGTGCTCGCTCCAGTTGAGTCGAGCCTCGCCGGCCAGCACGTCCCTGATCGCCAGCAGGAGGGTGCAGTCGGCCAGCAGAGCCGAGGGCGTTTCCGGCGAGGGCCGGCAGACCGGGTCGCCTTCCGCCTCCCGGCCGCCAACCTTTCCGGGGGCATCCCCTCGAAGAGGGGGGAAAACGTGAAGATCGTGGTCGTCGATTTCGTGGAGCCGCGACGGAAAGGGTCGGTCCAGATCGTTGCCGACGAGGCGCAGGAGAGAGAGACTGCCGATCTCCACCAGCTGCGGTGGAACGGGATCTGTCAAGTCGTTCTTCTGCAACTGCAACTCCCTCAGTCTCTGCAGCTTTCCGAATTCCGGAGGAATCGGGCCGGTGAGTCGGTTCCGGTCGAGACGCAGCGCAACGAGCCGGTGCAGTTCCCCCAACGCCGGCGGAATGCCGCCGACAAGCCGGTTGCCGCTCAAGTCCAGCGAGACGAGATGGCCCAGGCGCCCCAATTCAGGCGGGATCCTTCCGTTCAGATTCCACTTCGGCAGTTCCAGCCTCGTCACCCGTTCCAGGGGGCCGCCCACCGTCACCCCGTGCCACCCGGCAAGGGGGAGACCAAGGCTCCAATTGAGCCTTGCGTTTCCGGCCAGGGTGCCCTTGACCCCCAGCAAAAGCGCGCAGTCGGCGCGCAGGCCCGGATTGTCGGAGGAAACGGCGGGGCAGAACGGGGCCTGGCCGCCGACCGGCCCCAGCCCGGAAGACGCAGGATCCGTCAGGCGGTTGTCGCTCAGCCACACCTCATCGAGACTTGGCAGCCTCGCCAGTTCGGGCGGGACGGAACCGGTCAGGTCGTTGGCGGCGAGCGCCAGCACTCGCAGATCCGCGAGGTTTCCGAGTTCGGGGGGGATGGAGCCGGTCAACCCGTTGCCGTCCAGCACCAGGCTCCGCAGACGGTCCAAGCTCCCCAGCGCGGCGGGAATGCGCCCGTTCAGCCCCATTCGCGGCAGCTCCAGCGCGATGACGCGGCCTTCCGGACCTCCGAGGGTGACGCCTCGCCACCCGCCGATGGGGATGCCCCTGCGCCAGTTGAGCGTCGCCCGGCCGGCAAGCTCGTCCCTCATCTCCAGCAGCAGGGTGCAGTCGTCGAGCAGTTCGGGCCTCGTTCGAGACGACCCCCGACAGAACAGGTCGTCGGTGAAATCATGATCGGGCAACCTGTACAGTCCGGGCGGGAAGGGGCGGTCCAGATCGTTGCCGGCGAGCGCCAGCACTTGCAGGTCGGCGAGATCCTCGAGCTCGCGTGGGATGGGACCGGTCAGCCAGTTGCCGTCAAGCGTCAGGATCCGCAGGCGCTCCAGCCTTCCCAGCGCGACGGGAAGGCGCCCGTTCAGCCCCATTCGCGGCAGTTCCAGCGCGATGACGCGGCCTTCCGGGCCGCCGAGGGTGACGCCCCGCCACCCGCCGATGGGAATGTCCCTGCGCCAGTTGAGCGTTGCCCGGCCGGCAAGCTCGTCCCTCATTTCCAGCAGCAGGGTGCAGTCGCCGAGCAGTTCGGGCCTCGTTCGAGACGACCCCCGACAGAACAGGTCGTCGGTGAAATCATGATCGGGCAACCTGTACAGTCCGGGCGGGAGGACACCGGTGGGAGCGTTCCCGTCCAGGCTCAACTCCCGCAAGTTCGCGAGTTGTCCCAATTCGGGTGGAACGGGACCGATGAGCCGATTGCGGGCAAGGTGCAACGAGGCCAGGCCGTGCAGTCGCCCGAGTTCCGGCGGAATGCGTCCCGTCAGTCCTTGCCCCGACAGGTCGAGCGCTTTCACGCGGCCCTTTGGGCCGCCCAGTGTCACGCCTTGCCACCGGCCGATGGGGACGCCCGCGTGCCAGTTGAGCGTTGCCCGGCCGGCAAGCTCGTCCCTCATCTCCAGCAGCAGGGTGCAGTCGCCGAGCAGTTCGGGACTCGTTCGGGACGACCGGCGGCAGAACAGATCCCTGGCAAGATCCTGAGAAGGCAGTTCGTACAGTTCGGGCGGGAAGGGACGATCCAGATCGTTGCCGGCGAGGCGCAAGTTCCAGAGACTGCCGGCCTCCCAAGCTGAGGCGGGACGGGACCGGTCAAGCGGTTATGTCGCAACCACAACTCTTCGAGGCTCGAGAGCCTTGCTAACTCCGGCGGAATGGTGCCGACCAACCGGTTGAAGGCCAAGCCCAGGTATCTCAGGCTTGCCAGATTTCCCAACTCGGGAGGAATGCGGCCGGTGAGCCGGTTCCTGGAGAGATCAAGCCTCTCCAGGCCGTGCAACCGCCCGAGTTCCGGCGGAATGCGTCCCGTCAGTCCACTCTCCGCCAGATAGAGCGCCTTCACGCGAAGGTCCGGGCCGCCCAAGACGACACCCCGCCATGCATTGAGTGAGACGTCCCGGTGCCAGTTGAGCGTCGCCTGGTCGGCGAGTTCGTCCCTCGTCGCCAGCAGCAGGGTGCAGTCGCCGAGCAGTTCGGGACTCGTTCGGGACGACTGGCGGCAGAACAGACCGTTGGCGAGATCCTGATCACGCAATTCGTACAGTCCGGACGGGAAGGGGAGGTCCAGATCGTTGCCGGCGACGCGCAAGCGCCAGAGGCTGCCGATCTCCCCCAACTGCGGCGGGATGGGACCGGTTAATCGGTTGCCCTGCAGCCAAAGTTGCTCGAGGCTTGGGAGCTTTCCCAGCTCCGGCGGAATGGCGCCGGTTAAGAGGTTGAAGGGCAAGCCTAGGTACGTCAGACGGCGCAAATTTCCCAACTCGGGAGGAATGGGGCCGACGAGCCGATTCTTGGCAAGGTCCAGGGCAACCAAGCCGTGCAGCCGCCCGAGTTCCGGCGGAATGCGTCCGTTCAATGCGCGTTCCCGCAGGGTCAGCTCGGCTACGAGTTCTCCCGATTTGTTCAGCGTCACGCCCTCCCACTCCCGGACGGGGCGGAGGCGGCTCCAGTTCAAGGTTATGTCGCCGGCCAGGACATCCTTCACCGCCAGAAGGACGGCGCAGTCGGCCTCCATGCCCGAATGACCGCCCAACGATGACTCGCAGAATAGTCCGCTGGCAGGCTGCCCGTCTTCGGCCGTACGCAACCATCCCCACGGGGTGATTTGGACCGCAACGACGGCTACGCCAATCAGTCCCGCAGCCCAGGACAGAAAAAAAGCGATCTTTCTCTTGTCGCGTAGATTGAGCAGCGCAAATAGAGCCAACATTGCGACGATCACCAGAAACCCGGTTCTGGAAGCCGTTGCCAAGGTTGCTGCGGTACCCATCGCCAGTCCCGGATAGGCAAGCCCGCGCGGCCCTCCATTGCTCAGGAAGGCCAGGGCAAGCACCACTGTCATGCAGGCGACGATGGCGGCATCGTTCGGGTTGGCGAAGGCGCCGGTCAGGCGGAAGGGAAGCCGGTAGGGTGGCAGGATCCCGAGATCGCGCAAGAGCGGCGAAGCGACGATAACGACGCAACTCGCAATCAGAACGACGAGTGCGCCCCGCAGCAACCGGTCGGCCCCGGCTCGTTCCAGCACCGCGCGGCTGCCCAGAGCCACGGCAATGAAAACGCCGAGGCAGAGGACTCGATACCTCAGCTCCCTGCCGGTGTCCGGCTGCCAGTTCCCTTCGACGACGAGCACGATGGCACCTATCGCCAGATAGGACGCCACCGAGGCGAACAGAAACAGGACCGGCGTTCCGATCGACTGTCTCCAGAAGGAAATCGACCAGACGGGTTCCCTCCGGGAACCGATGCATTGGATTCCGGCCAAGCCCGCCACGATCAGGCAGCACATCATGGTCGCCCGGGCAGCCATGAGCTCCACGCCGGGCAGTCCCCAGAGATGCAGTTCCCTCAGATTGACGAGAACGAGACCGGCCAACGTCCAGAAGGCGACGGCAAGCAGGACACCTCGCTGCCGCTCGGTCCGACGCAGGAGCAAGTCGCTGTAGGAACTCAACACGACTCAAGACTTCCCAACGGCACCAAGGCACCAAGACACCAGGGCACGGGTAACCGATGCCTCAACGATGCCGGAGGAAAGGAATGCCGCCGACCTTGCCGTCCAAGCTGGTCTAGGAGCCTGTCCGAGTATTCGCAACGATTCGCTCCCAGGATCCGAGCGATGGTGTAGTCTGCCGGTCGGGATGTGTCCAGCGGAGTGGCGGCGATGACGGACAAGCGGTTTCGTGGCTGGGACGTGGACCAGACGTGGCTGTTGCCGCCGTCGCTGCATGATTTCGTCCCGGCGGGCCATTCGGCCCACGTGGTGCGCGACGCGGTGCGCGAGACGCTGGACCTGTCGGCGATCCTGGAGGCCTGCGAGGGGACGCGGGGCCAGCCGCCCTGCCATCCGGCGATGATGACGGCGCTGCTGCTGTACGCCTGCAGTTGCGGCGTCTATTCCTCTCGCCGCATCGCGAGGGGCTGCGAGGAACGCCTCGATTTCATGGCGGTGACCGGGCTTCAGCGGCCGGACTTCCGCACCGTCAGCGATTTCCGGAAGCGTCATCTCAAGGCGCTTGGAGGGTTGTTCGACCAGGTTCTGAAGCTGTGCCGCGAGGCGGGTCTGGCCCGGCTCGGGCATGTCGCGCTGGACGGCACCAAGGTCAAGGCCAACGCGTCGAAGCACAAGGCGATGAGCTACGGCCGGATGGTTGCGGCCGAGGACGCCTTGGCGGCCGAGATCGCGGCGTGGCTGGAGCGCGCGGAACAGGTGGATGCGGCCGAGGACGCCGCGCAGGGCAGGGACCGGCGCGGCGACGAGATGCCGTCCTGGGTGGCCGACAGGAAGAAGCGCTTGGCCCGGATCAGGGCGGCCAAGGCGGCCCTGGAAGCCAGGGCGGAGGCGGAGGCCAGGGCCAAGGCGGAGGCCAGGGCCGGGGCGGAGGCCGCGGCCAGGGTGACCGCCGAGGCCGCCGCCGGGGACGGCGCGGCCGGGGTTGCGCCGCGGCCACCGGACAAGGCCCAGCGCAACTTCACCGACCCCGAGAGCCGGATCCTCAAGACCGCGGACGGCTTCATCCAGGGCTACAACGCGCAGGCGGCGGTTGACGCCGACCATCAGGTGATCGTCGCTCACGGGCTCACCGAACAGGGCAGCGACCAGAAGCAGCTGGCGCCGATGATGGAGGCCATCGAGACGGCGGCCGGGCGGTTGCCCGACGAGCTTTCCGCCGACGCCGGCTACTGCAGCGAGACCAACCTCGAGCTCCTGGAGAGCCGTGCCGTCCGCGGCTACGTCGCCACCGGGCGCCAGAAGCACGGCACGGCGTCGGCGACGAACGGCCGGGCGGAGCCGGCGGGCAGCCGGCGGGCGGCGATGGCGCGGCGCCTGAAGCAGGGGGGACGGCACAGCCGCTACCGGTTGCGCAAGATCACCGTCGAGCCTGTGTTCGGCCAGATCAAGCAGGCCCGGGGCTTCCGGCAGTTCCTGCTGCGCGGCCTCGAGCGGACGCGCCACGAGTGGGCGCTCGTCTGCATCGCCCACAATCTCAACAAGCTGGCCGCCGCCAGGGCCTGAGGCCGCGCTGTTCATGCCGCTGGAGCCGCTCCGCACGCCCGAAAGCCCGCCCGAAAGCCCGAAACCGCGACCCGGCTCCCGGTTCCGCGCGCGCAGCTCGGCGCGGTCGCGCCGGGCGTCGAACTCGCGCCCGGGAATCCGGAGCCATGACCCGATCCGCAAGCCTGTTGCCACTACTTGGACAGGCTCCTAGCGTTCGCACAAGCTGCTCAGGTCCGAAGCCATGCGGTCATACCAAGCCCCGCTGCGAAAGTATTCCCCCCGGCGTCTGGCGCCCTCGCACAGCCGCCGGTACAGGCTGGGATCCTCGAGTAGCCGCTCGACCGCGGACCTCACCGCTGCGGCCGAGCGGGGCTCCACCAGCAACCCGTTCTCTTCGTGCTTGACGAGTTCGGGAACGCCACCCCAGCGGGCGGCCACAACGGGCACGCCACACTGGAAGGCTTCGAGGACAGCGTTGGGATAGCCCTCGCCCCTGAAATAGCTGGGATACAACAGCAGGTCGTGTTCGCTCA
The DNA here is from genome assembly GCA_965214975.1 of Alphaproteobacteria bacterium. Lineage (GTDB taxonomy): Bacteria > Pseudomonadota > Alphaproteobacteria > MPNO01 > UBA830 > JAJEBT01. The sequence continues at coordinate 1,026,359 of OZ244055.1, read as the reverse complement.
GAACCCGGGGCACCTCCCACGGCTCGAGAACTCCGCCGTAGTCCGCCCTGGGATGGTCCTCGAACAGGGAAAAATCCGCGCCGGGCATGCGGGGTCCGAAGACCCGGAGATGGCAGTTCTCGGGGAGATGGCGACAGGCCTCGAGAGCCTCCGCCAGACCCTTGTCCATTTCCAGTCGGGCGACGAAGATCAGTTTGCGGAGCGCTTTGCGCCCGGTTGCGGCCGGGGCCTCGAGATCGCGCGTGGTGGGATGCCAGCGAACATTGGCCATGTGTCCGAACTCTCTGCGCAACTGCTGAGATTCGACATATAGCAAAGTGGAACGCATCCAGGTTCGGTCGGCGATCCACCGAGCCACAGCGCCGTAGTTTCGATAGACCGAGCCGGCATCGCCTCCGGTGAACCGCAACACCATGGGCCTTCGCGCAAACTTGCAGATGACCCAGACGGACGAGGCCAGGATGACCGCCGAATAGGGGGCTATGATGAGGAAGACGATCCGGGAGTGTCGGACTCTCGTCACGGTTTTCCAGAACACCCGCAGGAATCTCCCGAGTCGAATCGCCTGGCTTTTCCAGGGAGGCATATTGGTCACGCTTGCCAGCGAGTCGAGGATGTCCAGCTCGAAACCCCGCTTCTGCAGTTGATTGACCTGTTCCGCTGCCATGACCTTGGCCCCCCCGATCACGCTGGTGGCGGATTCCGTGCCCGGCAACGGGGCGATGAACAGGATCTTCGGCATTCGGGAGCGCCTCGCAAAATTCCGCACTCGAGGAGAATTTTTCGCCGTGGGCGGCGGATTTCCCCAGAAACCGGGGCCACTTTGTGATTCTATCGAGTTTCCAACGATCGCGACAGGAAGAGCAACCCCATGGCACCAAAACAGACATTGTACCAGTCCCGCCATCACGTTCAAGCCGACCTGTTCGGGAACGATTCAGACTTCCTGACCCTTGCCGATTCGAGTTCATGCGGCTTGCGCGGGCTTTGGCCTATCTTTCTGGCCCGCGCTGGAGACCCAAGCGAGCGACTTGCAAAACTCCTGGTCGGCGAAATCCGGCCCGGGACGTCCGCGGGCCGAACGCAACGGGAACCTTCAGCGGGCGGATCCCTTGCTTAGCCGCTCGGGTGGCGTTGGCAGGCCGGTTTTCGAGAACCGGGGGAGAAAGCCCTCGACGCGCGCGAACCCGGGAACCGCCACGAGGTGCCGATATTTCTCGCCAAGCGGCCCGGACTCTTCCTCGAGCCACGGAAACAGGTCGGCTTGAACGCGATGGCGGGATCGGTACAATGTCTGTCTTGGCGCCGTGGGGCCGCTCTCTCCGTCGAGTCTTTGGAAACCCGATAGAAGCACGGAGCAGCCCCGATTGTCGGGAAATTCGCCGGCCGCAGCAAAAAAATTCCCTCGAACGCGGAATTCTGAAAGTGGCTCGAATGCGAAATTTTGAAAGTATCTCGCGCTCGTGATTCAGAAACTGAGGCCGTACATCGACTCGCTCCTGCGTCGCGCCGATTCGCTTCAGACCGTGCTGATCGTGGCGGCGTTCTGGACGCTGGCGGTCATCGCCTTGGCCGGCATACGGGATCTGCATCTTTGGGGGATGCCGTGGGTCGTGGGGAGCATCGCGCGGGCGACCATGGCGTGCGTAGTCGTGTTGACAGGCTTGGTCGGAGTCCGGTGCCTGTTCGCCTGGCGGCAATCCGGCTTGCGCGTCTCCGTTACGGACGCACTGGGCGGAATGCCCGGCATGTTGCTTCTGGGCGCGGTGGCGTCCTATCTGGCGATCGGCATCGCCGTGATGGACGAGGCGAATTGGCAGCCGGACACGACTGCGAGGCTGCGGTACCTGGTACTCTGTTTCGGCGTGCTCGCCGCTGCTGCAGTCGGCGGCACCGCGATGTTGGAACGAGTCGGGGCCAAGCGCCTGTTGCAGGGCGTGCTCGTCATCCTGATCGCGAGTTGCGCCGTCATCCTCGCTTCACCGGTCCTGCGCGAGCTCGGCATTCTGGCGCCCTACCGGATTTCTTTTCGCCTGACCGGCGCTTTCTCCTCACCCAACCACGCCGGGCTCGTCACCACCATGACCGTGGCGCTTGCCGTCGCCTTTCTGACCAATGGAACGTCGCGCAAGCTCGGCTGGACTGGGCTGGCGATGGGTGCCGCCGCAACCTTGTCAACAGCTTCCAGAACCGCGTTCCTGGTGCTCGTCACGATATTGGTTCTGTTCGCGCTGCTCAATCTACGCGACAAGAGGAAGACCGTTTTTCTTCTGTCCGGGGTCGGAGGACTGATCGGCGTAGCCGTCGTTGTGGTCCAAATTGCCCCGTGGAAATGGTTGCGTGATGCCGGGAACAAGGAAGGTATGGTGTTTTGCGAGTCGCCAGCGAAGGCTCCTTCAAGTGCGGACGCCGACTGCGCCGTCCTGCTGGCGGTAAAGGAGGTTCTGGCCGGCGACATGACCTTGAACTGGAGTCTCGTCCGGCCCGTCCAGCTTTGGGAGGGCGTTACGGTGGAGGGCCCCGAGAAACGCGTGACGGCTCTGAGGCTGGGGAGGATGGCATTGAATGGGCGCCTTCCACTGGAACTCGGGCGACTGAGCGGCTTGGTTCACTTGAACCTTTCCCGCAATCGGCTCACTGGGCCCATTCCTCCCGAATTGGGGAATCTGACCAATCTGAAATACTTGACCTTGGCCTTCAACCGCTTGACCGGCACCATTCCGCCGGAGCTGGCGGAGATCCCCGGCCTTGAGCAACTGTGGCTGAGGAACAACCACTTGACCGGTCCCGTTCCGCCGCAACTGGCGGAGGTCGACAGTCTTCGGAGACTGCGCCTCGCCGGCAACGATCTGGACCACCCTATTCCGTCCGGACTGTACGATCTCGATCTGGACTTCGCCAACGAACTCTTCTGCAGACGGTCGCCTCGAATGAACCCCGAACTGCTCGGCGACTGCACCCTGCTGCTGGCGATCAGGGACGAGTTCGCCGGCCAGGAGACGCTCAACTGGAATGCGGACGTTCCCATCGGCAGGTGGCAAGGCGTTGTTCTGGGCGGCCCGGAAGGTCGCGTGAGGAAGCTCCACCTGTCGCAAAGAGGGCTGACGGGACGCCTTCCGCCGGAACTCGGGCGGCTGCGCGGCCTGGTTTCACTGCACCTTGCCCGCAATCGGCTCACCGGGCCCGTTCCACCCGAATTGGAGCAACTGGCGGATTTGCGCGAACTGACACTGGGCGGGAACGCGCTCACCGGGCCCGTTCCGCCCCGATTGTACGAATTGCGCAATCATGATGTCGCCGACGATCTGTTCTGCCGACGGTCGTCTCGAATGAATCCCGAACTGCTCGGCGACTGCAACCGCCTGCTGGCGATGAGGGACGAGCTCGCCGGCCAGGCGACGCTCAACTGGAATGGGGACGTTCCCATCGGCCGGTGGCAAGGCGTTGTCTTGGGCGGCCCGGAAGGTCGCGTGAGGGAGCTCCACCTGTCGAGGAAAGGACTGACGGGACGCCTTCCGCCGGAACTCGGGCGGCTGCGCGGCCTGGTTTCGCTGCACCTTGCCCGCAATCGGCTCACCGGTCCCATTCCGCCTGAATTGGGGCAACTCGGAAATCTGCGCGAGTTGGTGCTGGACTTGAACGCGCTGACCGGTGTCATCCCGTCCGAATTGGGACGGCTCACCGGCCTCTCGAGTCTTTGGCTGGGGAGTAACCAACTGACAGGCCCGCCTCCGGCGGAACTGTTGGACGTCGCCAGCCACGACCTCTTCGACCGCGTGTTCTGTCTGCCGCCACCCAGGACGAGGCCCGGACTGTTCAGGGACTGCACGACATTGCTGGCGGCGCGCGAAACATTGGAAGGCGATGCCCGGCTGAACTGGCACGAGGCGGTGGAGATACGCAAGTGGCAAGGCATCACCCTGGGCGGCCCGGAAGGCCGCGTCATCGCGCTGGAATTGCCGAGAATGGGGCTGAACGGGCGCATTCCCGCCACGTTGGGGAGCTTGGACCGTCTGCGGAGCCTGGTGCTGGACGGCAACGGGTTGACCGGCTCCATCCCCCGCGAACTCGGAAATCTCGCCGATTTGCAAGAGCTGGGGCTCGCCGCCAACGACCTGACCGGTTCCGTCCCGACCGAACTGGCGAGGCCGCCAAGCCTCGATGAGGTGTGGCTGAACGACAACCGCCTGACGGGTCCGGTGCCCTTCGGGCTGGGGCCGGTCGGCGGCCATGCCCCGGTCTGCGCTGCCACTCCTCCGGACAATCCAGGCCTGCGCGGCGACTGCGCGCTCTTGCTGGCGGTCAAGGACACCTTGGCCGGAGACGCGAGACTCAACTGGAGCGCTCATCTTCCCCTTGCCGCGTGGCACGGAGTGACCGTGGGCGGCCCGCTGGGGCGGGTGACGAAGCTGGAACTGCCGAGGTGGAAGCTGAACGGAAGGATTCCGCCCGAACTGGGGCGAGTGGGCCATCTCGTCTCGCTGGATCTGAGCGGCAACCGGCTTGCCGGCGGCATACCGTCGGCGTTGGGCGAGCTGCGCCGGCTCGCTGCGCTGCGTCTCGACCGGAACCGACTCACCGGCCCGGTTCCCCCGGAACTCGGAAAGCTGCAGAGGCTGAAAGAGCTGCGGTTGGAGAAAAACGGCCTGACCGGCCCCGTTCCGCCGCAACTGGGAGAGATCGATGCACTGTCCGTTCTGCGCCTCTCCGGCAACGGTCTGGAGCGCCCGTTCCCGCCGCAACTGCATGAAATCGAAAAAAACGATCTTCACGTTCTCCCCGCGCATCAGGCGGAGGTTCTCGGAAATGTCGATGGCCCGGAGATGGAAAGCAACGTGGTCTGCCATCCTTCACCGGCAATGACTCCCGGTCTGCTGGCCGACTGCACCCTCCTGCTGGCGATCAAGGACGCATTGGCCGGCGAGGCCCGGCTCAACTGGAACGGGAACCTGCCCCTCGCATTCTGGCAGGGAGTCAGCGTAGGCGGTTCGACACGGCGCGTGACCGCCCTGGAATTGCCGCGCGCGGGACTGAACGGCCGCCTCGTGGCGGAACTCGGGGATCTGGGCGGCCTGGTCGCCCTGGACCTGCGCCACAACCGGCTGGCCGGGCCCGTTCCCTCGACGCTGGGCAATCTGGAACAGATGGTTTCGCTGCGCCTCGAGCACAATGAACTCGCTGGCTCCGTGCCTCCGGAACTCGGCGCGCTCGACAACCTGTCCTTCCTGCGTCTGTCGGGCAACGATCTGGTTCGCCCCTTTCCGACGACGCTCCACGCGGTCGAGGACCACGACCTGGGCGCCGCCATGTCTTGCCGATCCGGGCGCGGCGCTTCGGGTTTGCCTGCCGACTGCGCGCTCTTGCTTGCCGTGAAAAGCGAACTTGCCGGGGACGCGCCGCTGAACTGGAGTCCGGACGTGCCCCTCGAGGACTGGCAGGGGGTCACGGCGAACGGTTTGCGCGGCCGCGTGACAGCGCTGGATCTGATGCAAATGGGGTTGAACGGACGCCTTCCCCCGGAGATGGGTCGGCTCGACGGGCTCGTCTCGCTGCGCCTGAGCCGCAACCGGCTGTCCGGGCCCATTCCGCCGGAGTTTGGCGGCCTGTCGAACCTGCGAGAACTGTGGTTGGACGAGAACCGCCTCAGCGGTCCCGTGCCGCCCGAACTGGACAAGCTGTCGGGGCTTGAGGATCTGCGGTTGAGGAAGAACGCCCTGGGCGAACCCTTGCCATCCTCGATGGCACCGCCGCGCGCGCTGGCAACGTTGCGTTTCGATGGCGACGAAGCGTCGACCGGAGACCGTGGCGGGGGGGCCGGCGAAAGCCCGCGCTGCCGGGCTGCGGCGACACGCCTGTACGACGACTGCTCCACGCTTCTGGATGTGCGCGACACGCTGGCTGGCGATACGGAGTTGAACTGGAGCCCCACGGTTCCCATCGACCATTGGCGTGGAGTCACCCTGGGTTTTCCGCCAGCCGCGGTGGGGGCGACCGCACCGGCGCCTCGCATCGTCGCCCTGGATCTGTCGCATATGGGGCTGAGCGGGAGCATTCCCGCAGAGCTGTCGGCACTGGACGCACTTGCCGTTCTGCACCTCGGGGACAACCGGCTCGAGGGGCCGATTCCCCCGGAACTGGGCGCTCTCGCCGGGCTGCGAACGCTGGCGCTCGAGAACAACGCGCTTACCGGCACGATCCCGGAGGAGATCGGGGCGTTGCGGCGGCTCGTCTGGCTGCGTCTCGGCGGCAACGATCTCGACGGTCCCGTTCCGAGGCAGATCGGCGACCTGGCCGACCTGCGGGTGCTGTCCCTGGAAGACAACGCGCTGACGGGTTCCGTCCCTGGGGGGCTTCGCAAACTGAAACATCTGGAATCGCTGCGGCTCGAGAACAACCGTCTGCGTGGAAGAATCCCGTGGTGGCTGGTCGAACTGCCTCGTCTTGCGACCCTGCGCCTGGAGAACAACGCGTTTCATGGCTGCATCCCGCTGACTTGGCGCACGGCGCGAGCACGGTACGACAGCGTCGAGCCCGACCTGCTCTGCCGACCGCCGCCCTGGAGAAAGCCGCGCCGGTTCGAGGACGCCGCCCGTCTGATGCCCGTCCGCGACGCCCTAGCCGGTGACGCGACCCTGAACTGGAGCTACGCCAACCCCGTCGGATCCTGGCAGGGTGTGACCCTAGGTCGGTCGGGAGAAATCGCGGGACTGGACTTGCGGGGCATGAGCCTGAGCGGGCGCATCCCTCCGGAACTTGGCGAACTGAGCGGTCTCGAATGGCTGCTGCTCGACGACAACCGCCTCACGGGCCCCATTCCTCCCGAACTGGGAATGCTGACCCGCCTGACCATGCTGTCGCTCGATGGCAACCGGCTGCACGGCCCCGTTCCGCCCGAGCTCGGCGACCTGTTCAACCTCCATGAACTGTGGCTGGCCGACAACCGCCTCACCGGCTCCGTCCCGCCCGAACTGGGCGAGACCTCGCTGAGATCCGTGGCCGTCGCCGGCAACGATTTCAACGACGGCTGCCTGCCTTGGCAATTGCGCCGTCTGCCCCACTTTGACTCAGAGGGCAGCCTTGTCTGCAGCACCCTGGGGTTCGAGAGGCTGCTGCTCTGGAAACTGGGCTTCGAGAAGGCCATGGAAGCGCCGGTCCTTGGCCACGGCCTGATGGCGCTGGAACATCTTGAAGGCGCCCCGGTCACGCCCACCGGCAAGTTGGCAAATTCACACAATCTTTACCTTGCCCTTCTGGGAGAGGCCGGTGTCGTCCCGCTGCTGTTGTTCGTGTCCGCCATTGTCCTGCTTCTGCGAATGCAACGGACCTCGTCGCACCGTCTGATCCGGGATACGACCACCGCATGGTGCGTCGTCATCGTCCTGTTCGGCATGACCTTCTCGCATTGGCTCGCGTCGGAGGCGTTCATGTTCCTTGCCGGGCTGAGCGTCGCGATAGGGACGGCACGCAACGACAGCGACGGCCGCCTTCCGAAAGCGTGACCGGTGGCCGAAAGCAAACTCCATGTCGGGTTCGTGATCACCAGCCTGCGCGGGGGCGGGGCGGAGCGTAACATGCTCAGCTTGGCGAGGTCGCTTATCGAGCGCGGGCACCGGGCGGACTTGGTGGTTCCCTGCCTCGCTGGAGACTACCAGGACGCAATCCCTCGTGAATTGGGCCTTTATCGGGGGCGGTTTCCCAACACCGACCGCAAGTTCCTGCGGACAGTCCAGCAGGCGGGGGCAAGGGTGACGGCGTTTGGCGTGAGCCCGATCAGCGTCGCGCGAATCGGACTTGCCCTCGCCCGCAGGCACCCCGGAATACGGATCCGGCGCCAGCGTTCGCTTTATGCCTCGGTCCATGTTCTGAGCCGCTACATTCGCAAGGTGCGCCCTCATGTGCTGGTGTCGGCGCTGGAGGGTGCCGACGCCGCCATGGTCTGCGCGGCGGAGTTGACGGGTCGGGCGGTGCCGACGGTGGTCACTGTGCGCAACAATGTTGCCGCCGGCTACGAGCCGCAATGGCGGACCGTCGCGCGGACGCTCTATCCCCTGGCGGATGCAGTGGTGGGAGTGTCCCAGGGCGTGAGCGAATCGGTGTGGCGATCGCTGGGCCTGAACATCAAGCGGCAAGTCCACGTCATTCACAACGGCGTTCCCGTCGACCGTGTGCGCCGGCTGGCGGAGGAGGGGGTGGCGCACCCGTGGTTCGGAAAAGGGGAACCACCGGTAATTCTCAGCGTGGGGCGCGAGGCGCCCCAGAAGGACTACCCCACCCTGGTGGCCGCGTTCGGGCGGGCACGCCGCGAGGTCGATGCGCGGCTGCTCGTCCTCGGCCGGCTCTCGCCGCGCTACCGGGCGCGGCTCGAGTCGCTGGCGGCCGACCACGGCGTGGAGCGGGACGTCGGCTTCGTGGACTTCGACGAGAACCCGTACCGCTACATGCGGCGCGCGGCGTTGCTCGCGTTGTCATCCCGTTGGGAGGGTCTGCCGACGGTGATCATCGAGGCGCTCGCTTGCGGCACGCCCGTGGTAAGCACCGACACGCCCTACGGTCCGCGCGAGCTTCTGGGGCAGTGGGGCGAGTTGCCGCCGGTCGGCGATGCGCCGGCTCTGGGCCGGGCGATGGTCGCGTCGTTGCGGGGCGCGAGGCCAACGGAGGAGGCGCTTTGGGCGCGCGCCGCCGACTTCTCCGACGAGACGTCCGCTGACGCCTATGTCGCGCTGTTCCGGAAGCTGGTGAAGGACCGGGGACGGTGAGGCCGGACAGGTTCCATGCCGGCTTCCCGTTGCCCCGGCCATGACGCCGGAAGAACCGGACAGGCCTTCCGGTCCACGCACGACCGGCGGACAGGATGCGGCCATCGTGTTCGCGACCGGGGCCGGCAGGCTGCTGTTCGGCGTCGCGATCCAGAGCCTTCTGGCCTACACGCTGTTGCCGGAGGGGCGCGGGAGCTTCGCGGTATGCGTCGTGTTCGCCAGTTTTCTCGCTGTGCTCTTCACGCCGGGAGCGCGTGAGGGCGCGCAGTACTTCGTCCTGACGGGGCGGGCGTCCGTTTCCGAAGGGGTCGCCTCCGCTCTGGCGGTCTGCGTCGCCGGCGGGATCCTGGCGATCTCCCTGACGCTTCCGTTCGTCCACAGCGATCTGGCTTTCTTCGGGCAGGCTGACGCGAGCGCTTTCCATCTGACGCTCGCGCTGGTTCCCGTCATGGCGTTCGCGGGCGCCCTGGAGCGTCAACTCGCCGCGCTCCGGCGCTTCGGGCGTCTCGCGGCGTTCACCCTGCTCCATTTCGCCGCGAACGCGCTCGCGCTTCTGGTCTTCGTGCCGCTCTGGGGGCTCGGGGTGGACGGGGCGATCCTGGCGGTCGGCGTCGCGCATGGTTGCACATTGGTCCTGTGCACGTGGTACCTGCGGCGCAGTCACCGGCTGGTTCCGGCCAATCCGTTCCGCGCCGTCTCCTCGCGGATCGTTGGCTACGGGCTGCGCTTCCACGCCGCCGGCATTGGCGGCGCACTGGACATGAGCGTCGGCGTGCTCGTTCTCGGGCTGCTCGCGACCCCGGCGGAAATCGGGCTGTTCGCGACCGCGAGCGCGCTCGTCTTCCGTCTGCGCATGATCTCCGACGCGGTCGGCAACGCGCTGCTGCCCCGCAGTGCCGGCAGCGGACGCCCGGAACTGACGACGCTCTGCTTGCGGCTCGTTTCGGGCGGCACCGCAGCCGCGCTCCTCGCCCTGCTCGCGATCGGCGAGCCGCTGGTCGGGCTCCTCTTTTCCGAGGCCTTCCTGCCGGCGGTCCCGCTGTTGTGGATCCTCGCTCCCGGAGTGCTCGCCTACGCAGGCGCCGGAATACTCGGAACCCACTTCAAGGCCGTCGACCGCCCGGGCATCGTCTCCTGGGCCGTGTCCCTGGGCATGGCCGCGAATCTCGTCGCGATTCCGGTGCTTTACCCGGAGACCGGCGTGGCCGCCGCCGCCTGGGGCCTGACCCTGGGCATGACCTGCCGGCTCGTCTTTCTCGCGGTCGCCTTCGCAAGGTCCGCCCGGATGCCCTGGCACCTGATCTGGCTGCCGCGGCCCGGAGACGCGGTCTTCGCCGGGCAGGCCTTCCGCGCCGCTTTCGGCCGCGGATGACCCTGGCCGGTCCGCTACCGCGGGCCTGTCGCGCCCTTCCCGATGCCGAACAGCCCGGCCGCGTTGTCTCCCAGAATCGCCGAGGTCTCGGCGTCGGAAAGCCGGGCGTCATGCACGATCCTGCAGGGTGTCATGTCCCCGATCGGGAAGGGATAGTCGGATCCCAGGACCACGCGCTCGGCGCCGAAGCATCCGCACAGGAAACGCAGGGCCTCCGGATCGAAGAGCACCGTGTCGTACCACAGGCTGCGCATCTGCTCGCCGGGGTCGGCGTAGCCGTCGTCTCGGTGCATCTCGTAGTTTCTGTTCAGGCGCCCGAGAAGGAACGGCAACGCGCCGCCGCCGTGCGACAGCACCATCTTCATGCCGGCGTGTCTGGTGAAATGGCCGGCGTAGATCATCCGGGCGATCGCCGTGGTGGTGTCCACGCCGCGCCCGACCGCGTTGACCATGTCGTAGTCGAGCAGGCGGTCGTCGCCGCATCCGAACATCGGATGCATGTAGAGCACGGCGCCAAGGTCCGACGCCGCCTCCCAGAACGGGTCGAGGTCCGGGTCGTCGAGATTGCCGTGCCCGCCCTTCGGCTGGGTGCCGATCATCGCCCCGGAAAACCCCGCCTCGACGGCCTCGCGCAGCACCTCGGCGGCCAGCCCGCCGTCCTGGAGCGGCACCGTCGCGAGAGGCTCGATCCACGGCTTGCCGCGCATGCATTCGAGAAGGTGCTCGTTCATGAACCGGCTCCACGCCGCCCCCTCTTCCGGCGGCGTCTCGTAGGCGAAGCTGTCGAGCCACCCGCCCGAGACCTGCACGTCGATGCCGTTCTCCCCGAGCCACGCCTCGCGCGCCTCGAGACCCCGGAGCCTGGGCATGACGGGCCGGGTCGGCGTTCCGCCCATGAAGGCGAGCCGGTAGTTGTCGCCGTCGCGCAGCACCTCGACGTTCGCGAAGCTCTCGCGGCCCGACGCGACCGCGTCGAGCATGGTCGGCGGCACGAAATGCGCATGGGTGTCGATGATCATGAAACCTCTCCTTCCGCGCCCGCGTGGATGGCCGCCTCGATGTCGCAGGCGCGGATCGGCAGCTCGTCGATCTCGACGCCGAGCGGCGCCAGAGCGTCGTTGACGGCCGAGGCGACCGCCGCGGGCGCACCCAGATACCCGCCCTCGCCGGATCCCTTCTGGCCGAGCGACGTCAGCGGCGACGGCGTGCGGTGCTCGATGTCCGCGACCGCAGGGATCTCGCGGGCCGACGGCAGCACGTAGTCCGCGAAGGTGCCGACGAGGAACTGCCCGTCCGCGTCGTAGGCGAACTTCTCGTAGAGCGCCGCGCCGACGCCGTGGGCGACGCCGCCGAGGATCATGCCGCGCACCACGTCCGGATTGATCGGCGTGCCGCAGTCGTGCGCGATCACGTAGTCGAGCAGCGAGACCTTGCCGGTGTCCGGGTCGATCTCGACCAGGGGGACGTGCGCCTGGAACGAGAAGCACGGGTAGAGCGGCACCTCGTTGTTCGCGTCGGGCATGAGGCCGCCGCCGGGAACCTGCTGCACCACCAGCGCCTGCAGCCCGGGCTCCAGTCCGTCCGGCATGCGGTGGAACTGCCGGTGGGCGATGTGGGCGATCTCGCCGAACGACAGCTGCCGTCCGGGCTCCCCGCGCACCGAGAACACCCCGTCCGCGTACTCGACGCGGCGGCTTTCCATGCCGAGAGCGTGGGCGGCGATCGCGGTCATCGTCGCCCTGATCTCCCGGGCCGCGCGCGAGGTCGCGGTCCCGAGCACGATCGCCATGCGGCTCGCCACCGGACTTCGCGTCGGAAGGCCCTCCAGCGAATCCCCGCGCACCACCCGGACCGTGTCGGGGTCGCGCTCGAGCTCCTCGCCGGCGACGGTCGCGACCAGCGTCTCGTGCGCCTGCCCCGAGGTCGTGGTCGAGATCACGGCGGTGACCGCGCCGGCCGGATCGACCTTGAGCAGCACCGATTCGACGAAGGTCGTGATCTTGAGCTTCGGGTTGAACATGTACTCGAAGACGTTGTTGCCGCCGCCGGGTTCGAGACAGGTGGCGAGCCCGACCCCGGCGAGCCGCCCGCGGGCGCGCAACGCGTCGCGCCTCTCCCTGAAGTCCCCGGCGCCGGCGAGCGCCTTGTCGAGAACCGCGTGGTAGTCCCCCGAATCGTAGACCGAGCCGGTCGGCATCCTCCACGGGAACTCGTCGCTCCGCACGAGATTGCGGCGGCGCACCTCGGCGCGGTCGAGACCGAGCCTCCGCGCGATCTTCTCGATGCCGGTCTCGATCGCGAAATTCGTCGGCGCCTGCCCGAAACCCCGCACCGGCACCTGGCCGGTCTTGTTCGACGTCACCGAGATCGCCTCGTACTCGATCGAGCGCATCCGGTAGGGCCCGCAGAGCGCCGTGATCGGCTTTCCCAGCTGCAGGGGGGCCCTTCCGGGGTAGGCGCCGACGTCGTCGAGCGCCCGCATCCTCATCGAGCGCACGACCCCGTCGCCGTCGAACGCCATGGTCACGTCGAAGATCCGGTCGGGCCCGTGCGCGTCGCCGCCCGACATGTTGTCGAGCCGGTCCTCGATAAAGCGCACCGGCAGCCCGAGCTTGCGGGCGAGATAGCCGACCAGGACGGTCTGCTTGATGCCGCGCTTGACGCCGTAGGATCCCCCCACGTCGACGTCGTTGTGCACGCGCACCGCGTTCAGCGGCAGACGGAGGGCGGCGGCGACCTGCTCCTGGTACTGCGGCATCTGGATCGAGGCCCAGACGTCCAGGGTCTCGTCGCCCTCGTTCCACCGGCACACGACGCCGAAGGTCTCGATCGGGACCGTCGAGGAGCGCCCCCAGCGCGCGCGGTAGCTGACGCTGTGCTCCGCCGCCGCGAAATCGCTCTCGACCGGCCCCCAGCCGAAGGTGCCGCGGAACAGCACGTTGGAGCCGTGCCCGGGATGCACCAGCGGCTGGCCGGGCTCGGTCATGCGTTCCGGATCGACCGCCGCGGGCAGCGGCTCGTAGGCGACCTCGACGAGCTCCGCCGCGTCCTCGGCGACATGGCGCGAATCGGCGACCACCGCCGCCACCCACTCGCCGGCGTAGCGCGTCAGCCCGACCGCCAGCGGATGCCAGCGGACCGCGGGCAGGTCGAGTCCGTGGAACAGCGCCTCGGTGGCGGCCGCGATCTCGTCGCCGGCGATCACGTCGTGCACGCCGGGCACCGCCTTCGCGGCGGCGCAGTCGATCCCCGCGATGCGGGCCCGCGGATGCGGACTCGGCAGCACCGCGACATGCTTCATCCCCGGCACGTCGACGTCGGCGACGAACCGGCCCCGGCCCGCGACGAACTTCCGGTCCTCGCGGACGCGGCGGCGGCGCCCGACGTAGCGGTGGTTGGGAAGCGGCCCGTCAGCCATCGCCGCCCCGCTCCCTGCGCCGCCGCGCCGCGAGCTGCACCGCCTCGACGATCTGCTGGTAGCCGGTGCAGCGGCAGAGATTGCCCGCGATCGCGTCTCGGATCTCCCCGGCGCCGGGATCCGGATCCTCCTCGAGCAGCGCATGGCCGGCGATCAGCATGCCGGGCGTGCAGTATCCGCACTGCAGCGCGTGGCAGTCCCGGAACGCCTCCTGCAGATCCCCCGGCTCCCCGGGCCCGCCGGCCACCCCACCAAGGCCCTCGACCGTCGTCACCTCGTGGCCCTCGGCCTGCACCGCGAACATCAGGCAGGACCGCACCGGCTCCCCGTCGAGCAGCACCGAGCAGGCGCCGCAGATCCCGTGCTCGCAGCCCGCGTGCGTGCCGGTGAGGCGCAGGACGTCGCGCAGGAAGTCGACGAGGGTCATGCGCGCCGGCACCTCGGCCCGCCGCTCGCGCCCGTTCACGCGCAGCGTGACGCCCGACGTCACGACGCCGCCCCGGCCGCCTCGAGGACCGCGTTCGCGACCATGCGGCGCGCCACCCGCGCGCGGTAGCCGGCCGTGGCGTGGACGTCGGTCTCGGGCGCGATGAACCGCTCGAGATCCGCGACCGCGGATCCGACCGTTCCGGCATCGGCGGGCATGCCGACGAGCCGGTCCTCGACCTCGCGCAGCCGCACCGGCGCCGCGGCCACCCCGCCGACGCCGACCGCGGCGCTCTCCACGGCTCCGTCGGCGCCGAGGGCGATCCGGGCCGCCGCCGCCACGATCGCGAAATCCCCCTCGCGGCTCGCCGTCTCCAGAAACGCCGCGCCCGCGCGGGGCGCCGACGGCGCCGGAAAGCGGATCTCGACCAGGATCTGGTCGGGGCGGATGTTCGTGACCATCGCCGCCTCGAAGAAGCCCGCGACCGGGATCTCGCTCTCCCCGGCGGCGTCGCGCAGCACGAGGGTGGCGTCGAGCAGCAGCGCCGCCAGCGGGATCTCGGCGGCGGGATCCCCGTGCACGACGCTGCCGCCCACCGTGCCGCGGTTCCGGGTCTGCAGGTGGCCGACGTGACGGACCGCCCGCGCCAGAAGCGGCAGCTTCTCCGCCACCGCCCCGGAACGCTCGACCTCCCTCTGCCGGGTCATGGCCCCGATCGCGAGCCGGTCGCCGAGGTCGCGGATGCCGGCGAGATCGGGGATGCCGTTGATGTCGACGAGCACGTCGGGGCGCGCCATGCGCATGGCCATCAGGGGGACCAGCGTCTGCCCGCCCGCGATGATCTTGGTCTCGCGTTCCCCGCTTGCGGCCAGAAGGCGGCAGGCCTCCGCGAGGGAACCCGGGCGAACGTACTCGAATGCGGCCGCTTTCATGGCTCCGTCGCCGTGGTGCGAAACCCCGCCCGCCGCCGCGGGCCGCGGGCGTTCCGCCGTGCCGTCGCGTCCGCGCGGAACGCCCCGCGGGCGGGGAGCGGAACGGTAGTCGCCGCCCGCGGCACGGTCAAGGCGCGTTCGCGCCGCCGCTCCGGTTCGGATAGATTCATTCGGCGCGCGGCCGCAGAAGGGGATCCCGCCGATGCACTACGACTTCGTCCCGATGCCGGAACGCCTGCCCCTGCGATGGCCGAACGGCGCCCGCCTCGCGGTTCTCGTCACCTTCAACCTCGAGTACTGGGATCTGGTCCGCGACACCGAGGAGGCCTACTACGCCGGCGGACCCGCCATCCTGCCCGACCCGCTTCCCGGCAACGTGGCCGACCTCCCCAACTACACCTGGCGGGAGTACGGGCAGCGCGTCGGGATCTGGCGCCTGTTCGACATCATGGACCGCGCCGGGCTTCCCGCCAGCTGCACCATGAACGCCAAGATGGGGATCGAGCGCCCGCAGGCGATCAGGCACTGCATCGACAGGGGATGGGAGCTGGTCGCGCACAACTACGTGCAGAGCGACCTGCTGACCAACTACAGCTCCGACCCGGAAGGCGAGCGGGAGCTCGTGCTCGAGACGCTCCGGGTCTACGAGCGGGTGGTCGGACGGAAGGCCGCCGGATGGCTGTCCTCGTCGCTGCGCGGCAACCCGTCGACGGTCGAGATCCTCGCCGAGCAGGGGCTCCTCTACACCACCGACTTCCTCAACGACGACCAGCCCTACCTGATCCACACCGGGCACGGCCCGATCGTCTCGATCCCCTACTCGAACGAGGTCAACGACTTCATGATCTTCATGCGCCGCGGCAACACCACCAGCGAGGCCTTCGAGGTGTTCAGGGAGCAGTTCGACACGCTCTACGCCGAAGGCGCCGAAAGCGGACGGCTGATGAATCTCGGGCTCCACCCCCATGTCGTCGGGCAGCCCTTCCGCGCCCGCTGCGTGCGCGAGTTCGTCGACTACGCGAGGCAGTTTCCGGACGTCTGGTGGACGACCCGCGAGGAGATCGCGAAATGGTATCTCGAGAACCACGAGAGCCACATCCCGCCCAGGAAGCGGACGGGCGGGGGCGGCGGGACGTGACCGGGCGTGCCGGCGGCGGCGCGTGGCCCCGCTGACGGGCGGTCCGGGAAGTTTCGCGCGACCGCTTGCGACGCTCGCCGCCGCCGCCGCGGGCGGCGGTCTGTTCTGGCTGGCCGACGCGCCGCTTCCGTGGTTCTTCGGCGCCCTGTTCGCCGTCGCGGGCTGCAATCTCGCCGGATGGCGCATCTCCGGCCCCCGGGGCGGGCGCCAGCTCGGCCAGATCCTCGTCGGCGTCGCGGTCGGGCTGCACCTGACGCCGGCGGTCGCCGCCGTCGTCGTCCAGCATCTGCCCTGGATGCTGCTTGTCGGGACGGTTTCCATCGTCGGGTTCGGCTGCGGCGGCGCCGCGATCATGGGGAGGTTCGCCGGGCTCGACCGCGCCACCGGGTTCTTCGGGAACGTTCCCGGCGGCATGGCGGAGATGCTCGAGCTCGGCGACCGCAACGGTGCGCGACCGGTGCCGCTCGTGCTCTCGCAGCTCACCCGGGTCACCATCGTCGTTCTCGCCATCCCGCCGGCGCTGATCGTTCTCGGGCGGACCGGCGACGAAATCTTCGCGCCCGCCGCGCGCGCGGTCGATGCGCCCGGCCTCTGCCTCCTTCTCGCCGCCGCGGCCGCGGCCGCTCTCACCCTCAACCGGGCGGGCATGCCGAACAGCTGGATGCTGGGCAGCGTCGCGCTCGTCGGCGCACTGACGGTCTTCGGCGCGGAGCTGTCGGCCCTGCCGCGGGAGTTTCTCGGGATCGCCCAGATCCTGATCGGCATCGCCCTCGGGGAACGGTTCGACCGTTCGGCCCTGCGCGCGGCGCCGAGGGTGATCGCGGTCTCGGCGACGACGACGGTGCTGATGGCGGGCGTGTCGGCGGCCCTCGCGGCCGCGGTCGCCCACGCGACCGGCATTCCCGTCGCGGCCATGATCGCGGCGGCGGCGCCGGGCGGCCTCGCCGAGATGAGCCTGACCGCCGCGGTCCTCGATCTCGGCGTTCCGCTCGTCACCGCCTACCACGTCGTCCGGATCGTGCTGATCACCGCCCTCGCCCTGCCGGCGTGGCGCGTCGCGCAGCGGCGGTTTCCGGCCGGCGACGCCGGCTGAGACGGCCCGAGGCTTGTCATCGGCCCGCGCCGCCCTCACATATCACGAGAGACGACCCAACGCGGAGGAGATCCCCATGTCCATGAGCAACATACTCGTGCACGTCGACGCCACCGAACGGAGCCGGGAGCGGACGGCCGTCGCCGCCGACCTGGCCAGCCGCTTCGACGCCCGCGTCACCGGGCTCTACGTCATTCCGGATCCGGACACGCCCTTCTACATGGGCGGCGCCTACATCCCCAGGGACTGGTTCTCGGAACAGGTCGAGCGCGCCACCGCCGAGGCCGGCAGGGGCGAGGAGACGTTCCGGGAGACCGTCGGCCAGTCCGGCGTGCAGTCGGAATGGCGGTGCGAGCACGGCCTGCTGTCCGAGACCGTCGCCCGGCACGGCCGCTACGCCGACCTGATCGTCGTCGGCAAGGGGGACGTCAGCGACCTCGAGCGCTTCCCCAATCCCGAACTCGCCGCGGACGTGGTCATGACCTGCGGGCGCCCGGTTCTCGTGGTCCCCAACGCCGGGCGTTTCGAGCATGTCGGGCGGCAGGTCCTGGTCTGCTGGAACGCCGGCCGCGAGGCCACGCGCGCGGTCAACGACGCGCTGCCGCTGCTCAGAAAGGCGGACAAGGTCACCGTCCTGGCGGTCAATCCGGGCAGTTCCGCGAGCGGGGACCACGGCGAGATCCCCTGCGCCGACATCGCCCAGCACCTTGCCCGCCACGGGGTCGAGGCCGAGGCCGCGAGCGCCGTCGCCCGCGGCATCGAGATCGCCGACCTGATTCTCGCGCGCGCCAGCGACCTCGGGGCCGATCTCGTGGTGTCCGGCGCCTACGGGCACTCGCGCACCCGCGAATGGGTCTTCGGCGGGGTGACCGCGGACCTGATGCGGAACATCACCGTTCCCGGCCTCATGTCCCACTGACCGGCGCGGCGCCGGACGGCCCGTCAGTCCCCCGGCGCGGCGCCCAGCCGGAGGGAAAGCGACCGCGCGTGCGCGTCCAGGCCCTCGGCCGCCGCCAGCGCCTCGGCGGCGGGGCCGATGCGGCCGAGCGAGTCCCGGTCGCACTCGACCAGGGTCGTCCGCTTCATGAAGTCCGTCACGCCGAGGCCCGACGCGAAACGCGCCGTGCCCATCGTCGGCAGCACGTGGCTGGGCCCGGCGACGTAGTCGCCGACCGCCTCCGGGGTGTGGCTGCCGATGAAGATCGCGCCGGCGTGGCGCACGCGCTCGGCGAGGACGCGCGGGTCGGCGACCGAGAGCTCGAGATGCTCGGGCGCGATGGCGTCGACGAGCGCGGCCGCGTCGGCGAGCGCGTCGACGACGATGACCGCGCCGAAATCGTTCCAGCTTCTCGCGGCGATCTCCGAGCGCGGAAGGCCCGCGACGAGATCGCCCATGCAGGCCTCGACCGAATCGGCGAACCCCGGATCGTCGGTGATCAGGATCGCCTGCGCCGCGGGGTCGTGCTCCGCCTGGGACGCGAGATCGGCGGCGATCCACTCGGGGTCGCTGTTCCCGTCGGCGACGACGACGACCTCCGACGGCCCCGCGACCATGTCGATCCCCACCGTCCCGTAGAGCTGCCTCTTGGCCTCCGCGACGTAGGCGTTGCCGGGGCCGGTGATCTTGTCGACCGGACGGATGGTCTCGGTGCCGAACGCGAGGGCGGCCACCGCCTGCGCTCCGCCGACCCGGTAGACCTCGTGAACCCCCGCCAGCCCGGCCGCCGCGAGAACCAGCGGAGCGACGTCGCCCCCGGGGGCCGGCACCGTCATCACGACACGCTCGACTCCCGCGACCGCGGCGGGAACGGCGTTCATGAGCACGGAGCTGGGATAGGCCGCCGATCCTCCCGGCACGTACAGCCCGACCGCCGACAGCGCCGTCCAGCGCAGGCCGAGGCGGACCCCCTGGCCGTCGGTGAGCGCGAACCCCTCCGGGATCTGGCGTTCGTGGAACGCCCGGATGCGCGCGGCGGCGAGTTCGAGCGCCTCGAGCGCGACGGAATCGCAGGCGGCGCGCGCGCGGGCGATCTCGGCCCGGCCGATCCGGAGATCCGCGGCCCCGGACGCGTCGAAGCCGTCCAGTCTGCGGGTGTACTCGAGCAGCGCCGGATCCCCGCGCCGGCGCACGGCGTCGACGATTCCGGCCACCGTCCCGCCGACGTCGGCCCCGCGCCCGCGCCGGACGGCGTTCAGCCGCTCCAGATCGGCGGCGAAGGACGGATCCGCGGCCCGCAGCCTACGCGCCATCGACCGCCCTCCGGAACCGGCCGATCCAGCCGTTCAGCTCCGCGGCGCGCGTCTTGAGCGCCGCCCGGTTGACGATCAGCCGCGACGTCACGCCGGTGATCTCCTCGACCTCGACCAGCCCGTTGGCGCGAAGCGTCGATCCGGTCGACACGAGATCGACGATCCGCCGGCACAGCCCCAGGGACGGCGCGATCTCGACCGCGCCGCTGAGCTTGACGCATTCCGCCTGCACGCCGCGCGCGGCGAAGTGCCGCCGCGTCGCCTCCGGGTACTTGGTGGCGACCCGGACATGGCTCCAGCGCCGGGGATCGTCCTTCTGCAGGAGCTCCTCCGGCTCGGCGACGACCATGCGGCAGCGCCCGATGCCGAGGTCGAGCGGCGCGTAGAGCTCCGGGTAGGGGAACTCCATCAGCACGTCCCGCCCCGCGACCCCGAGCTGGGCGCCGCCGAAGGCGACCATCGTGGCGACGTCGAACGAGCGGACGCGGAGCAGGGACAGTCCGGGGACGCTGGTCGCGAACTCGAGCTTGCGCTCGCTCTCGTCCGCGAAGGCGTCCTCCGGCTCGATCCCGGTCCGGACCAGCAGGGGGAGAAGCTCCTCGAGTATGCGGCCTCTCGGGACCGCGAGACGCAGCGGGTCGCCGTCAGCCGCCATCGTCCGCCCCGTCTTCCGCGGCGCGTCGGACTCCGTCATCCGCCGACCCGCTCGATCGCGCCGCCGCAACCCGCCAGCTTGCTCTCGATTCGCTCGTAACCACGGTCGAGATGATACACGCGATCGACGACGGTTTCCCCGCGCGCGGCGAGGCCGGCCAGCACCAGCGACACCGACGCGCGCAGATCGGTCGCCATCACCGGGGCGCCGTCGAGCCGGCCGACCCCGCGGACGACGGCCGCGCCGCGGTCGATGCGGATGTCGGCGCCCATGCGGCAGAGCTCCGGCACGTGCATGAAGCGGTTCTCGAAGACGGTCTCGGTGATCGCGGACGTTCCCTCGGCGAAACACATGAGCGCCGTCATCTGGGCCTGGAGATCCGTCGGAAAGCCCGGATAGGGCGCGGTCGCGACGTCGCGGGCGCGGAGACCCCGGGAGGACAGCCCGACCCGGACGCCCCCCGGCGCCGGCTCGACCTCGAGTCCGGCCTCGACGAGCTGGCCCGGAACGCCGTCCAGCACCTCCGGTCCGGCCCCTTTCAGCACCAGCCTCCCGCCGGTGATGGCCGCCGCGATGGCGTAGGTTCCGGCCTCGATGCGGTCCGCGACCACCTCGTGCTCGGCGCCGCCGAGGATCTCGGCTCCGCGGATCTCGATCCGCGAGGTTCCGGCGCCCTCGACCGTCGCGCCCATCGCGACGAGGCATCGCGCCAGATCGGCGATCTCGGGCTCGCGCGCGGCGTTCGCCAGCACCGTCTCGCCGCGGGCGAGAACCGCGGCCATCATCAGGTTTTCCGTGGCTCCCACCGAAGGGAAGCGCAGTTCCACGGCCCCGCCGCGCAAGCCCCGCGGCGCCTTCGCCGAGACGTATCCGCCGTCGACCGAGATCTCCGCGCCGAGCGCGGCGAGCCCGTCGAGATGCAGGTCGACGGGGCGCGTCCCGATCGCGCAACCGCCCGGAAGCGAGACCCTCGCCTCGCCGAACCGCGCGAGAAGCGGCCCGAGCACGAGAATCGACGCCCGCATCCGGCGCACCAGCTCGTAGGGCGCGAAGCTGTTGCCGACGGCGGCGGCGTCGAGCGACATCGCCGACGACGGATCCGCGTCCCGGCTCACCTTCACCCCGTGCTGGCGCAGAAGCCCCGCCATGTTCTCGATGTCGACGAGCGTCGGCACGTTGCGGAGCCTGAGAGGCTTGTCGGCGAGCAGGCAGGCCGCCATCAGCGGCAGCGCCGCGTTCTTGGCGCCGCTGATCTCGACCGCGCCCGCCAGCGGCGTGCCGCCCCGAACCAGAAGCCTGTCCACGTGCCGGTCAGCCCGCCGCCGCGGAGCGGGTCACGCGGACTCGCCGTCCTCTTCGGGCCGGGCGTCCCGCGCCGCCTCCCGCGCGCGCATCTGCTCCTTGCGCCGCAGCAGGTTGGCCCGGAGCTGCTCCGCCCGGCGCCGCTGCCGGGCCGACCGGCTGTCGGAAGCGTTGCTGGAAACCGCGTCGGGCATGGCAGCACCGGACAGTGGACGGAGGCGTCGATTCCGATTGAAGTCCGGCCGCCAGCATGGCATCATGCCGGGTTCCTGGCAAGCCGCCGTAGCTCAGTGGCAGAGCGCACCCTTGGTAAGGGTGAGGTCGAGTGTTCGATCCACTCCGGCGGCACCACCGCCTCGCGGCGCGGGCCGGGACGCCGGATGTCCTTAGCGCCCGCCGGCCGACGCCCTGTCCACAGCCCTTCCCCGGGGGTTTCCCCGGAATCCCGCGGCGACGCCGAAAGACCCGGTCTTCCGGGTTGCGGCGGCGCCCGGACGCCGGCACCATGCTCCCGTCAGCGTGGCGGAACCCGCACTGGATGGGTGGGTGGTTCTCGGGAAGCTGGACGAGCCGGTTCCGGGGCGTTCGAGTCCAGCGGAAGGAGGATCGGGCCGAAGCCGGGGGCGGCGGAGGCCGCTTTCCCTTGCGCCCGCATCCCGTCGGCGGAAGCCCCGCTTCCCCTACCGCTCCTTCCGGGCGGCGGTGCCCGGCGACCCGACCGCCGGCGTCGCCTCCCCGGAATTCCGCGCGCCCCCTCCCGTCCGGCCCGCGCCGCCGGCCGAAGCGGGCCGGGATGCCGACCGCCCCTTCCCGACCGGACCTTTCCGGCCGTCCACCGCTTGTTCACCGGCTTTCCCCGGAAATCTCGCGACGGCGCGCGGGAACGCCGCGTTCCGGCTTGCTCCGGCCAGGCCCCGGGGCACAATGGCGGGGTCAGCGCGATGGAACGCGCACTTGATGGGTGGGTGGTCCAGCGGAAGCCGAACGAGCCGGTTCCACGGCGCTCGAGTTCGACGGATCGCGGATCAGGCCGAAGCCGGGGGCGGCGGAGGCCGTCCCTCTCGACGCACCGTCGCCGACACGCCGCCGAAAGGCGGCGTTCGCTTCAGCCGGCAGGCATGCCGCCCTCCCGGCGTCCCCGGCGCGGCGCCCGGTCTCAGCGGATCCTGAACACGAGCTTGCCCCGCAGATGCCGGCCCTCGCTGACGCGGTGGGCCTCGGCCGCGTCCTCGAGCCGGTAGACGGACATCTCGGGCACCTTCACCGCGCCGGCCGCGAGCAGGTCCAGGATCCGCTCGAGATGCGGCCGGTCCCGGCCGACCCGCGGGCGCAGCGAACGCACGTCCGGGCGCGGGGATTCGGGGGCGGCCGGACCCGAAGCGATGAAAGCGGCCCGCCCGCCGCTCCTCAGCACCGAGAACGAGCGCGTGGCGACGTCGCCCCCGACGGTGTCGAACACCGCGTCGACCCCCGACACGACGTCCGCGAAGTCCGTCGTCCCGTAGTCGATGACCTCGTCGGCGCCAAGGCCTCTCACGTAGTCGAGGTTCCCCGCGCTCGTCGTGGTGACGACACGGGCCCCCAGATGCTTGGCGAGCTGGATCGCGAAACCGGCGACGCCCCCCGCCCCGCCCTGGACGAGAACGGTCTCGCCGGACTTCAGCTCGAGCGTGTCCTCCACCGACACCAGAGCGGTCAGGCCGGTCAGCGCGAGCGCCGAGGCCTCGAGATGGGACACGCCGTCGGGCTTGCGCGCGACGAGTTCCGCCTTCATCGCGATCTTCTCGGCGTAGGTTCCCTCCTGTCCGACATCGCAGACCCCGAACACCGCGTCCCCGGGCGCGAACTCGCCGACGCCCGGGCCGGCCTCGCCGACGACTCCCGAGAAGTCGCGGCCGCACACGTACGGAAACGCCGCGACCCGGCTGTAGGCGCCCGCGCGCACCTTCCAGTCCGCGCCGTTGACGCTCGCGGCGTGGATGTCGACGACGACCTCGCGCGGTCCGGGCGCGGGGTCGGGAAGATCCCCGCAGACCAGCACCTCGGGGCCGCCATGCCTCTCGAAATACGCTGCTTTCATCGCTTCGTCCCTCCCTGCAGTCCCGCAGCCCGGACGGACTGCGCGCGGACGCCCGCCGGCGGCCGGCCGGCCGCGCCCGGCCCGCCCCCGAGGAGCGCCGCCACCTTCGCGGCCGCGTCCGGCTCGCCGGGCGCGAACCGGTCGGCGTCGTCTTCCGAGAACCAGTCGCCGACCGCCTTCCCGAAGCTCGGCCGCCCGCGCACGCGCTCGAACCAGGCGGCGACGCGCGGCCTCGCGCCGGCGAAGGCCTCGAGCAGGCCGAGCATGTCGAGCCGGTTGACGTAGGGCGCGGCCGCGGCGTCGGCCAGCGAGAACAGCCCGCCTCCGAGCCACGGGCCGTCCGCGAGCGCCTTCTCCATCTCCTCGAGCAGCCGGCGGTAGTCGCCCACCGCGTCGACGACGTGGGGGCTCGCGACACCCTCGAGGTAGACCGAGCGCTGCCGCTCCCGGCGCCGCGGATCGGGAATCTTCGCCATGCGCGCCTCCACGGCCCCGGCCGTCGGGTAGTCCTTCCTGAAGGCGATGGCATGGGTGAGCAGGCCGCAGGCGGGGTGGACCGGATCGTCGATCATCTTCATGAACCAGCGGACGCGGCTGCGATCCAGGGGGCCCGCGGGCATCATCGGGGGTTCTGGAAAGGCGTCCTCCAGATACTGCTGGATGACGGAGGATTCGAGGATCGCGTTGCCGTCGTGCACCAGCGCCGGCACCACGGCGCCCGGATGGATCCTGCGGTAGGACGGGGCGAACTGGTCGCCGCGGCGCAGATCGACGAAGCGCCCCTCGTAGCCGAGGCCCTTCTCGGCGAGCGTCAGCCGCACCCTGATGACGCACACCGAAGTGGAGTGCTCGTAGAGTTCCAGCATCCGGCTACCGGGAACCGGCCCGGAGCGGCGGGTCAGCCGGCGACGACGTACCTGTCGCGGGCGACGTTCGCGAGATTCCGCCCCTCGATCCGGACGAGCCGGGTGGTCGCGGCGCGGCGCGGCGCGTGCAGGTCGCCCTCGTTGTAGAGATGGGCCCTGCCCGGCTCGAGGTCGTAGACCGCTTTCTCGCGGACCTTGCCCGGCTGGCCGTCCCTCGGTTCCTCGACCTTCTCCCAGTCGGTCATCGTGGTCACGCCGTCGGCCTGGCCGTAGATCGCCCAGCTCGGTCCGTGATCGTGCGGCGGCGACCCCCTCTCGCCCTCGTGGACATGGGCCAGGATGCAGAACGCGTGCCTGTCGTCCTCGTAGAGGATCCGGCGCGGCGTCGTGTTCTCCGGCCCGAAATGGGTCTTGAGAAACTCCGGGTCGGAACACGCCTTCTCGGTGAATTTCCGCATCTCCTCGCGGCCCGCCGGTCCCGGGTCGCGGTCGAGCGCCGCGCGGCAGTCGGCGGCGAACTCTTCAAGCGTGTAGCTCATGTGGAACCCTCCTTCCGATGCCCGGGCATTGTCGCCTCTCGGCGCGTGCGGCACAACCGGCGCCGACGGCTTCAGTCGAAGACCGTCTCCGAGTAGTGGCCGGCGTCCACCACCGCCTCGATCACGGTCGGGCCGGGCGCCTCGAGCGCGGCCCCGAGCGCGGCGCGCAGGGCCGCCTCGTCCCGCGCCCCGACCGCGGGCACCCCGAAATAGTGCTCCGGCGGATCGCGGTACTCGTCGTCCTGCAGCGCGGTGCCGTAGACGGGCAGCCGCCTGCGTTCCTGCTTGACCTTGATCAGGCCGAGCCAGCGGTCGTCGAGCACGACCACGGGCAGGGAGAGGCCGAGCCGCCGCGCGGTCGCGAGCTCGCCGCAGGTCATCTGGAAGCAGCCGTCCCCGAGCAGGCAGACCGTCGGCAGGTCCGGCCGCGCGAGCTTCGCCGCGATCGCCGCCGGCAGGCCGAATCCCATCGACGACCAGCCGTTCGTGATCAGGAACCGGCGCGGCGCGTGCGCGGTCCACTGGCCGGCGATCTGGTGGGTGTGCGCGCCGACGTCGAAGGCGAGCACGCCGTCGGGCGGCAGGACCTCGCGCACCACGTCGATGGCCCGGTGCGGCGCGAAACCGGAGACCGCCGGCCGCAGCGCCTCCCGGAACTCCCGCCGGTGCGCCTCGATCTCCGAGGCCCGCCAGAGATTCGCGGCCGGCCTTTCGCCGGCGAGCGCCTCGACGGACCGGTCGAGAGCGCCGATCACGCTCCCCTCCCGCCGCACGCCCGGACCGGCGTCGGCCTCCTCGATGTCGACGTGAAGAAGCGGGGTGTCGCCGATCCAGGCCTCGTACTCGACCTCCACGGTGTCGTAGCCGATCCCGACCACGAGATCCGCGCGCCGGAGGAACGCCCGCTGGACCTGGCGCCGGGCCCGCTCGATGCATCCGACCGACAGCGCATGGTCCTCGTCGATCAGCCCTTTGGCCATCGTCGTCGTCGCGAACGGAATTCCGCGCCCCTCGACGAAGCGCCGGAGGCGGCCGGCGTCGGCCATGCGCATGGCGTTGGCGCCGATCACCGCCACCGGCCGGGCCGCGCGCCCGAGAAGCGCGCGGGCGCCGGCGAGCGCGGCCGCGTCCGCTTCCTCCGGGGATTCGGGCGCCGGCGGCCCGGGAACGCCCTCCCTCGCGGGCGCCAGGGCGACGTCCTCCGGGAGGTCGAGATGCACCGGCCCGACCGGCTCGGTCAGCGCGACGCGGAGCGCCTCGACCGCCGTCGCGGCGACGCTTCCCTCGCGGAGCCCGAGGCTCGCCTTGGCGATCGGGGCGAACAGGCGGTGATGGTCGACGTGCATCTGGATGCGACGGCCGAACTGGTCGACGTTCAGGTTGCAGGTGACCGCGATCATCGGCGAGCGGTCGAGAAACGCGTCGCCGACGCCGGTCGCGAGATTGGTCGCTCCGGGGCCCAGCGTCGCGACGGCGAGGCCGGGCGCCCCGGTGAGGCGTCCCATGACGTCCGCGGCGAAGCCGGCCGAGCCCTCGTGCGCGGTCAGCACGAAGGGCAGGTCGTGGGCGCGCATCGCCTCCATCAGCGGCAGCACGTTGCCGCTCGGCACGCCAAAGCCGTGGGTGACGCCGGAGGACTTCAGGATCCGTACCAGCAGGTCGGCGTTGTTCATCTTCGCCCCCCGGCGGTTGACACCCCCGCCGCCGCTTTCCATCCTGCCCGCATGGCCAGACCCGCCCGCCGCGTCCCGGTCGCCCTTGCCTGGCTCGGGACAGCGGCGGGAGCCGTCGTGTGCTTCCTGCCAGCGCCCGACGGGGTTGCGCCGGGCTTCATGCCGACCGTCGGCATCGTCCTCGTCGCCGTCTCGCTGTGGGCGACGGCGGCGGTGCCCGAGCATTTTACCGCGCTCGTCTTCTTCATGCTCGCGGTGACGATGACCGGCGCGAACGCGGCGACCGTGTTCTCCGGGTTCCATTCCGCGGCCGGCTGGGTGGTCTTCGGCGGGCTGGTGCTCGGGGCCGCGGTCCACGAGACCGGTCTGGGCAGGGCCCTTTCGGGACGCCTTCTGCGGATCTTTCCGGCCAGCTACGCGGGTCTGCTCGCCGGCGCGGCGATGACCGGGATGGCGCTGTGCTTCGTCATCCCGTCCAACACCGGACGCGTGGCGATCATGCTGCCGATCTTCCTGGCGATGGCCGACCGGGTCGGCCTCGCGCCCGGCCGGCCCGGCCGCGTCGGCGTCGCCTTCGCCGCCACCGCCGGCTCGATCTACCCGAGTTTCGGCATCCTTCCGGCGGCGGTCCCGAATCTCGGCTGGCTCGGCGCCGCCGAGAGCGTCCACGGCATCGAGGTCACCTACGGCGCGTACCTTCTCGCCAACTTCCCGGTCATCGGCGCGGTGTCGATCCTCGGCATCCCGATCGTCGTGTCGCGGCTGTTCCCCGACCGGATCGTCCCGGCCGACCTCGAGACCGCGTCCGCCGGGACGTCGCCGGGGCTGACCCGGCTCGCCGTCATTCTGGCGCTCACTCTCGCGCTGTGGATGACGGACTTCGCGCACGGCACGTCGCCGGCCTGGGTCGCGCTCGGCGCGGCCGTCCTGTGCGTTTTCCCGAGGATCGGCGTCCTCGCGCCGGACGTCCTGACCGGACGGATCTCCTACGCGCCGTGGTTCTTCGTCGCGGGCGTGATCGGCATGGGCGCCGTGGTCTCCGAGGCCGGCGTCGGCGCCTATCTGAGCGACGTCATGTTCGGGATCGCGCCACTCTCCCCGGACGCGGACCTCGCGAGTTTCGCGACGGTCGCGGCCGCGAGCGCGGCGATGGGGCTGGTGACCACGGTTCCGGGCCAGCCGGCCATCATGACGACGCTGGCGCCCGACATCGCCGCCGCGACCGGTTGGCCGATGACGACCGTCCTGATGATCCAGCCCGTCACCTGGGCGATGGCGCCGTTCGCCTACCAGTTCCCGCCGTGGATCATGTGCGCCCACATCGTCCGGGCGTCGGCCGGCCAGCTCCTGCGGATGGTGCTCGCGATGGCGGCCGTCGCGTGGCTGGTGATGCTGCCGCTGCAGTTTCTCTGGCTGCGCCTCGCCGGATTCTTCTGACGCCTCAGACCTTGCCGTCGGCGCTCAGCACGATCGCGACCGGCCGCGTCTGCGGAAACTGCGCGAGCACGATCATCAGGACCACCGTCATGGGCACGCACAGGAACATGCCCGTCGCGCCCCAGATCGACCCCCAGATCGCCAGCGAGAGAATCACCACGAGCGGCGACAGGTTGAGGGATCGGCCCATCAAGCGCGGCTCGACCAGGTTCCCGATCGCGAACTGCAGGAACCCGAGCGCGACGACGACGACGAGAAACGGCGCGGGTTCGCCGAACTGGATGACCGCGAGAAGCGCCGGAAACGCCACGCCGAGCAGGGAGCCGATGGTCGGTATGTAGTTCAGGAGGAAGATCAGGAACGCCCAGAAACCGGCGAGGTCGACGCCGACGGCGACCAGCACGGCGTAGCTCGCGACGCCGGTCGCGAGACTCAGCAGGGTCTTGACCGCGACGTAGGCTTGGGTGCGCTCCCGGATGTGCGCGAACACCGCCTCGATCTCGCGGCGGCGCGACGGCTCCGGAAAGAGCGCGCCGAGCTTGAGCCCGAAGGTGCGCTGCTCGGACAGCAGGAAGATCACGTAGATCAGGATCAGCCCGGCGTTGCCGGCGACGTTGGCGACCGCGCCGAAGACCCAGGACATGAGCGTGCCGACGTCGAACTGGTCCAGCACGTGGCCGATGGTCGGCACCTCGTGCATCCCGAACCGCTCGGCCCCCGCGGCGACCAGTCTCTCGATGTTGCCCTGGTAGGTCGGCGCCGCCTGCCGCGCGGCCTCGACGCTGCCGCTGATCATCTCGACGATCAGGGCGAGAACCGCGAGAATCGCCACGATGGCCGCGGCAAGCGCGAGCCATCCCGGCGCGCGGGTCCAGCGCGAGACCGACCGCGCGAGCGCGTTGACGAGGTACCAGATCATCACGGCGATCGCGAAGGGGATCAGCAGATCCCGCCCCGCCACCAGCAGATAGACGCTCAGCGCCGCGATGCCGAAGGTGATCGCGAACGCCGCCAGTCTCGATTGCATGTGCAGTCCTCCCCGCGCGCCCGCCGCAGGCCGGTCACGGCGCGATCCGCAATCCGCGCCGTTCGAGACGCGGCAGAACCTCTTCCACGAAAACCGGAAGGTCGTCCAGATAGTTCGGAAGGCCCATCGCGACCGCGTCGCATCCGGCCTCGGCGATCTCGGCGAGCCGGCCGGCGACGTCGTCGGGGTCGCCGATCACGGGCATCCCTCCGTTGGCCGCCGCCGCCCGGAGCAGGAAGCGCCGGCGCGCCTCCTCGGGCACGTCCGGACGGTCGAGGCCGCGCTCGGCCATCATGACCCGGCAGGCCTCGCGGTCGGCATGCTCGACGGCGTAGTGATGGTGGTACTCCTCGGCCTCCCGGCGCGTCGGACGGCAGACCACGCCGACGTTCGTGAACAGGCCGACGTCGCGGCCCCGGCGACGGGCCTGGGCCCGCAGTTCCGCGTTGTCGGAACGCATGGTGTCGAGATCGTAGAAGACGTTGAACAGCATGTCGGCGTTGCGGAGCGCGAACTCGCGTCCGCGCGCGGACGTCCCCGCGCTGACGACCAGAGGCCGCGTTCCGCCCACCGGCTTCGGCTCCAGAACCGTGTTCCGCGTGCGGAAGAACTCGCCTTCGAAATCGAACGGCTCGCTCTCGCCCCAGATCCTTCCGACCAGGTCGATCCACTCCTGGCCGAGGTCGTAGCGGCGTTCGTGGGTTCCGAGATCGACGCCGAGCATGTCGAACTCCTTCTGGTACCAGCCGCACACCACGTTGAGCCCGAAGCGCCCGCCGCCGACATGGTCGGCGGTGACCATCTGCTTGGCCGCCACGACCGGGCTGTGGGCGGTGACGTGGACGGTGCCGAACGCCGTGATCCGCCTGGTCGAGGCCAGGATCCCGGAAGCCCAGGCGATGGTCTCGAAGCTGGAGCCGTTGTGATCGGTCTCGCCGCCGTAGCCGATCCACCTCCCGAGCGGCAGCATGAAGTCGAGCCCGGCGTCGTCGGCCATCGCCGCGAGCGCGAGGCAGTTGTCCCAGCTCGCCCGCCAGCGCCCCGGAAAGGTCGAGCAGGCCAGTCCGCCGTCGCAGTTGGCGCCGAACAGCCCGATACCGAGCCGGTTGCGGGAAAGCCTCCGCGCCGCCGCCACGTCCGCCTCCGGCGCCCGCCGCCGCCAGGCCGGGGCTCAGCGGCCGCCGGCCTGCTGCAGCCGCTCGACCTCCGCCGACAGCCGCCCGCGACAGGCCAGCGCGAACATCCGGAGATCTCCGAGCAGCGACAGAACCGGATGCCGGAAGGTCGCCGGCCGGTTCCTCTCGACGAAAAGATGCGACAGCCACGCCAGCCCGTAGCCGACGACGACGGCGGCGGCCAGAAACCGGAGATCCCCGGTGGCGGCGAGCGCGACCAGGCACAGCGCCGCGAGGCCGGTGCCTGCCACGTGCGCCTTCCTGGTTCGCGGATCGGCATGCTCGGACACGTAGTGCGGCCAGAACTCCGCGAAGGTCCGGAATTTCCGCCCGTCGGTCATACGCCCATCCTATCCCGAAGCCCGGGGGACGCAAGACGGCGGCGCCCGCGGCCCAGGAGTGTCCCACGCTCCCCGATTGCGGCCGATTCCGGTCGGTCCGGGCCGCGTCCGGGCGTCGCGGCTGGCGCGCGACGCTAAGATGGCCAAGCGAGTCGCCTGGCGCGTCCGCCCGCGACGGCGGCCCGCGGCAAGGACGCGGTTCCGGCGCCCGCGTCGGGCCGGCCGGAGGCGCGACCCGGGAAAGGCCGGTCCATGGATCGACGCAAACCTCCATGGTCCCGTCGGCTCCGGGCCGCCCCGTGGCATGAAACGGCTGGTCGGCGGGGTTCCGTTGTGGCAGGTTTGGCGTGTCGGCGGGGACGGGTGAGCGCCTGTCCACCGGTGACGTTGTTTCCGAACGCAAACCGCCTCCGGCGGTCGGTTCCGCACCCCGTACCGTTCCCGGCCCCTGGCCTGTGGACGCGCGGCAAATCGAGCCGCATCCGTTCGCCGGATGCGAGATCTTCCGACCGCCGTTCCCGCCTTCGCGACGGCATCGCCGCGGCGGTCGTCCTGCCGCGGCGGAGGTTCAACCAGGGAGACACGCGATGCAGACGGAAGGTTTTCACGTCGTCCACGCCCGCGCGGCGGGGCTTGACGTGCACAAGATGGAGATCACCGCGACGGTTCGGCTCTGCGATGGCGGGGGCGAGCCCGAGACGGAGACGCGCTGTTTCGGCACGCTTCCGAACGGTCTTGCGGAGATGGCCGCCTGGCTGGCCGGGCACGGCGTCGAGGCCGCGGTCATGGAAGGGACCGGGGTCTGCCGGCAGGCGCCCTTCGCGGCCCTCGAGCGGGCCGGGATCAAGGCGATCCTGGTGCATGCGCGCCAGGGCAGGCAGCTGAAAGGCCGGAAGACCGACGTCGCCGACAGCGCGTGGCTGGCCTGCGTGTGCCAGTTCGGGCTTTGCACGCCGTCCCACGTGCCGCCCGAGCCGTTCCGCGAGTTGCGCGCCCCGGTCCGCCAGCGCCGGATCCTGGTGCGGCAGCGCTCGACCGTCCGCAACCGCGTGCAGAAGACCGTCGACCGCGCCGGGGCCCGCATCGGCGGCATCCTCTCCGACGTCTTCGGCCTGAACGGGCGCCGGATCCTCGACGGTCTGGCGCGGGGCGAGAGGCGCGAGGACATCCTCGCCTCGACCGCCCGCCACGTCGCGGGCAAGCTCGAAGGCCTCGGCGAGGCGCTTTCCCTGGAGCTGTGTGCCAACGACCGCTTCATGCTCGCCGACCTGCTCGCGGAGCATGACGCGCTCGAGGAGCGCATCGCGTCCTGCACGAAGAGGATCGACGACGAGATCGCGCCATGGGACGAGCAGGTCCGCCTGCTGGCGACCATCCCCGGTGTCGACCGCGCCTTCGCGACCGCGATCCTCATCGAGATCGGGCCCGACATCAACGCGTTCGCCTCCAGGGAGCATCTCGCCTCCCGGGCCGGCCTCTGTCCCGGCAACCACGAGAGCGCCGGCAAGCGAAGCGCGGGGCGCACCCGCAAGGGCGCCAAGACCCTGCGCGCCGTTCTCGTCGAGTGCGCCCACGGCGCGGCCGGAACCAGGGGCTGCCAGTTCGAGGACCGGCACCGCGCCCTCGCGGCACGGCGCGGCTGCAAGCGCGCCATCGTCGCGGGCGCGCACAAGATGCTGCGCGTCATCCACTCGATGCCGAGGAACCGCAGGCCCTGCCACGACCGCACGGCCGCCTGCGAGGCCCTGATGGTCCAGCGCAACGCTCCACGGTGGATCCGCATGCTCCGCAACCACGGCTGCATCGAGCCCGCGGTCGGCCGACCCGCCGCCGCCTGAGCGCGCCCTCTCCACGCCGGCCGGCAACGCGGGAACGCTTCGGACCGCATCGGGGAAGTCCGCCACCCGTCTCCGCCACGCCCGCGCCGGCGATCGCTGCCCTCCGATCCGCGACCTCCCGGGGCCGCGCGCTTCCGCTCGCCTCCCGTCCGGATATGTTTCACGGCAAGCTTCCGATCGGCATCCAGACCTTCCGCAGGGTCCGCGAGGAGGGCCACTGCTGCGTCGACAAGACCGGCTACGCGAAAAGGCTGGTCGACGAAGGCACCACCGTTTCCTGTCGCGGCCGCGGCGGTTCGGCAAGAGCCTGTTCGTCGACACGCTGAAGGAGCTGTTCGAGGGACTCGCCGTTCACGGCCACTGGGACTGGTCGGTGCCGCATCCGGTCGTGCGTCTGAGCTTCGGGCGCGGCGATTTCGGGCAGCCGGGCTTTCTCGACGAGGACGTCACGACACAGCTTGAACTGCTTGAGGAGCAAGGAGGAATCGGGCCAGGACGGGCGAGCGCCCCCTTGCGTTTCTCCCGCCTGCTTCGAATGCTTCACGAGCGGACGGGACGGAGGGTCGTCGTGCTGGTGGACGAGTACGACAAGCCGGTTCTCGACGCCCTGGGGGATCCGGAGCTGGCGCGGGCGAACCGCGACGATCTGCGCGGGCTCTACTCGGCCCTCAAGGACAGCGACCCCCACATCGGGTTCAGCTTCATCACCGGGGTGAGCAAGTTCGTCGGGACGAGCCTGTTCTCTGGGATGAACAATCTCAGGAACATCACGCTCGATTCACGCCACTCGGCGATCTGCGGCTACACGGTGACCGATCTCGACAGGACGTTCGCGCCGGAGCTCGACGGGCTCGACCGCCAGGCGATCCGCGAGTGGTACAACGGCTAATCGTGGCTCGGCGAGGACAGGGTCTACAACCCCTTCGGGATCCTGCAACTGTTCAACAAGCGGCGGTTCTGGGCGTGGTGGTTCGAGACCGGCACGCCGACCTTTCTCGTCGCCCTGCTGAAGTCGCGCGGAATCCCTTCGACGGAGCTCGACGGAACGGTCGTCGACGACGGCTTGCTGTCTTCCTTCGACGTCGACGACATCCCGCACCAGGCGCTGCTGTTCCAGACCGGATATCTGACGATAACCGACGTCGACGCCCGGGACGGATCCGCCGCCTACCGGCTCGGCCACCCCAACAGGGAGGTGCGCCAGGCCCTGAACAGGCATCTGCTGCGGGCCTGGGCCCCGGAGATGGCGGACGTCGCCCGGGCGGGCAATCTCGGCCGGCTGCTGGCGGACGCCGATCTCGCCGGCCTC
This sequence comes from Alphaproteobacteria bacterium, assembly GCA_965214975.1. GTDB lineage: Bacteria > Pseudomonadota > Alphaproteobacteria > MPNO01 > UBA830 > JAJEBT01. The sequence continues at coordinate 992,731 of OZ244055.1, read as the reverse complement.
GAGGCGCTGCTGCGGGCGTTCTTCGCGAGCGTTCCGTGCCACTGGCACGCGAAGACGCCGGTCGTCCGCTACGAGGGCCACTACGCGACCGCGGTCCACTCGCTTCTCTCGGGGTGGGGTCTCGACGCGCGGGTGGAGGACGCGACGAGCCACGGGCGGATCGACCTGGCGGTGACGGCGGGCGGGCACGCGTACCTGTTCGAGTTCAAGGTGCTGGGTTCGGCTTCCGGGGGCGCGGCGATGCGGCAGCTGCGCGAGAAGGGCTACGCCGACAAGTACAGGGCTCCGGGGCGGACGGTGCATCTCGTCGGGGTCGAGTTCGACCCGGAGAAGCGCAACGTCGCGACGTTCGAGACCGCGCGGGCGTGACTTCCGGGCGACCGGGCCGGTCCGGAACCGTGGCGCGGGATCACCCTGCGTGCGCAACAGGAATTCCTTGAGTTCGCGGCCGTCTCCGCTAAGATGGCCGAGCGGGTCGCCTCGCGCGTCCGCCCGCAACGGCGGCGTGCGGCAAGGGCGCGGTTCCGGTGCCCGCGTCGGGCCGGCCGGCGGCGCGACCCGGGAAGGGTCTGTCCATGGATCGACGCAAGCTTCCGATCGGCATCCAGACCTTCCGCAGGATCCGCGAGGAGGGCCACTACTACGTCGACAAGACCGGCTACGCCAAAAGGCTGGTCGACGAAGGCACCCACCATTTCCTGTCGCGGCCGCGGCGGTTCGGCAAGAGCCTGTTCGTCGACACGCTGAAAGAGCTGTTCGAGGGCAGCGAGGCGCTGTTCGAGGGACTCGCCGTCCACGGCCAGTGGGACTGGTCGGCGCGGCATCCGGTGGTGCGTCTGAGCTTCGGACGGGGCAATTTCAGAAAGCCGGGCTATCTCGACGAGGACGTCGCGACGCAGCTTGAACTGCTTGAGGAGCAAGGGGGAATCGAGCCGAGACGGGCGAGCGCCCCCTTGCGTTTCTCCCGCCTGCTTCGAATGCTTCACGAACGGACGGGACGGAGGGTGGTCGTGCTGGTGGACGAGTACGACAAGCCGGTTCTCGACGCCCTGGGGGATCCGGAACTGGCACGGGCGAACCGCGACGATCTGCGCGGGCTCTACTCGGCCCTCAAGGACAGCGACCCCCACATCGAGTTCAGCTTCATCACCGGGGTGAGCAAGTTCACCCGGACGAGCCTGTTCTCGGGCATGAACAACCTCAGGGACGTCACGCTCGATTCACGCTACTCGGCGGTCTGCGGCTACACGGAGGCCGATCTGGACAGGACGTTCGCGCCGGAGCTCGACGGGCTCGACCGCGAGAAGATCCGCGAGTGGTACAACGGCTACTCGTGGCTCGGCGAGGACAGGGTCTACAACCCGTTCGGCATTCTGCAGCTGTTCGACAAGCGGGAGTTCCAGGCGTGGTGGTTCGAGACCGGCACGCCGACCTTTCTCGTCGACCTGCTGAAGTCGCGTGGAATCCCTTCGACGGATCTCGACGGAATGTTCGCCGACCGGGATCTTCTGTCCTCGTTCGACGTCGACGACATCCCGCACCAGGCGCTGCTGTTCCAGACCGGCTATCTCACCATAGCCGACATCGACGCCCGGGACGGATCCGCCGCCTACCGGCTCGGCTACCCCAACAGGGAGGTGCGCCAGGCCCTGAACCGGCATCTGCTGCGGGCCTGGGCCCCGGAGATGGCGGACGTCGCCCGGGCGGGCAATCTCGGCCGGCTGCTGGCGGACGCCGATCTCGCCGGCCTCGAGGCGCTGCTGCGGGCGTTCTTCGCGAGCGTTCCGTACCACTGGCACGCGAAGACGCCGATCGCCCGCTACGAGGGACACTACGCGACGGCGGTCTACTCGCTTCTCTCGGGATGGGGTCTCGACGCGCGGGTGGAGGACGCGACGAGCCATGGGCGGATCGACCTGGCGGTGACGGCGGGCGGGCACGCGTACCTGTTCGAGTTCAAGGTGCTGGGCTCGGCCTCCGGGGGCGATGCGCTCCGGCAGTTGCGCGAGAAGGGCTACGCGGACAAGTACAGGGCTCCGGGGCGGACGGTGCACCTCGTCGGGGTCGAGTTCGACCCGGAGAAGCGCAACGTCGCGACGTTCGAGACCGCGCCGGCGTGACCTCCGGGCACGCCCGCGGAAGGCGGATCCCCGGCCCGCCGTCCGCGCGACCCGCGGTCCGCCGACTCCGAAGGCGCCGCCGAGCGGCCGGATCCGGCATGGATCCCGCCATTCGGGCGGCCGGTCCGGGACCGCGGCGCGGGATCACCCTGCGTGCGCAACAGGAATTCCTTGAGTTCGCGGCCGTCTCCGCTAAGATGGCCGAGCGGGTCGCCTGGCGCGTCCGCCTGTGACGGCGGCCCGCGGCAAGGGCGCGGTTCCGGCGCCCGCGTCGGGCCGGCCGGCGGCGCGACCCGGGAAGGGCCGGTCCATGGATCGACGCAAGCTTCCGATCGGCATCCAGACCTTCAGCGAGATCCGCGAGAAGGGCCACTACTACGTCGACAAGACCGGCTACGCCAAGAGGCTGGTCGACGAGGGAAAGCACCATTTCCTGTCGCGGCCGCGGCGGTTCGGCAAGAGCCTGTTCGTCGACACGCTGAAGGAGCTGTTCGAGGGCAGCGAGGCGCTGTTCGAGGGCCTCGCCGTCCACGGCCAGTGGGACTGGTCGGCGCGGCATCCGGTGGTGCGTCTGAGCTTCGGACGGGGCAATTTCAGAAAACCGGGCTATCTCGACGAGGACGTCGCGACGCAGCTTGAACTGCTTGAGGAGCAAGGGGGGATCGAGCCGAGACGGGCGAGCGCCCCCTTGCGTTTCTCCCGCCTGATTCGAATGCTTCACGAGCGGACGGGACGGAAGGTCGTCGTGCTGGTGGACGAGTACGACAAGCCGGTTCTCGACGCCCTGGGGGATCCGGAACTGGCGCGGGCGAACCGCGACGATCTGCGCGGGCTCTACTCGGCCCTCAAGGACAGCGACGCCCACATCGAGTTCAGCTTCATCACCGGGGTGAGCAAGTTCGTCGGGACGAGCCTGTTCTCGGGCATGAACAACCTCAGGGACATCACTCTCAGGCCGCGCTACTCCGCGATCTGCGGCTACACCGAGGCCGATCTGGACGAGACGTTCGCGCCCGAGCTCGAGGGGCTCGACCGCGAGAAGATCCGCGAGTGGTACAACGGCTACTCGTGGCTCGGCGAGGACAGGGTGTACAACCCGTTCGGAATCCTGCAGCTGTTCGACGAACGGCAGTTCGAGGCGTGGTGGTTCGAGACCGGCACGCCGACCTTTCTCGTCGACCTGCTGAAGTCGCGCGGAATCCCTTCGACGGATCTCGACGGAATGGTCGCCGACCGGGATCTTCTGTCCTCGTTCGACGTCGACGACATCCCGCACCAGGCGCTGCTGTTCCAGACCGGATATCTGACGATAACCGACGTCGACGCCCGGGACGGATCCGTCGCCTACCGGCTCGGCTACCCCAACAGGGAGGTGCGCCAGGCCCTGAACCGGCATCTGCTGCGGGCCTGGGCCCCGGAGATGGCGGAGGTCGCCCGGGCGGGCAATCTCGGCCGGCTGCTGGCGGACGCCGATCTTGCCGGCCTCGAGGCGCTGCTGCGGGCGTTCTTCGCGAGCGTTCCGTACCACTGGCACGCGAAGACGCCGATCGCCCGCTACGAGGGACACTACGCGACGGCGGTCTACTCGCTTCTCTCGGGATGGGGTCTCGACGCGCGGGTGGAGGACGCGACGAGCCACGGGCGGATCGACCTGGCGGTGACGGCGGGCGGGCACGCGTACCTGTTCGAGTTCAAGGTGCTGGGCTCGGCCTCCGGGGGCGATGCGCTCCGGCAGTTGCGCGAGAAGGGCTACGCGGACAAGTACAGGGCTCCGGGGCGGACGGTGCACCTCGTCGGGGTCGAGTTCGACCCGGAGAAGCGCAACGTCGCGACGTTCGAGACCGCGCCGGCGTGACCTCCGGGCGCGTCCCCGGAAGCGGATCCCCACCATTTTGAAAGGGTTTGGAACGCGCGCGGGTACGCGCGGTTCGCGGGTTGGGCAGCCGTGGTCCGCGGGTCAGGCTGCACGGGACCGGCTCCCGATGTCCGGATCGAAGAGGGTCCGGTTTTCCAGCATCGTGCAGGCGACGCCGAGCAGGCGGTCGGCGACGCTTCGCAGCGCGCGCGCGTGGCCGTGGCCCCGGGCCCGCAACGCAGCGTATTTCGCCTTGCTGACGGGATCCCGCTGCATTGCCGCCGCGGCCCAGTGGTGGACGGCGTGCCGGAGCCGGTTGTGGGCCGCGAGGCGGCGGGTGACGAGCAGCGACTTCGCCTGGTCACGGGAGCGACGCCGGACAGGCAACGCAGGGCGTGGTAGTCTCGCCGGCGCAGAGGGTCGTGCGCTTCTGCGAGCAGCGTGGCGAGGACGATCCTGCCGACGCCTGGAAGCGAGACCGGGATCTCCGCGTCACGCTGCGGCCCCGTTCCCGGCTCTTCCTCCGCGGAGGCGGCCGGCAGGGACAGCGCGGCGGTCAGGCGGGCGAGTTCCCGGTGCGCCTTCGCGAGCTGCTGTTCGACGACGGCGAGCTGCGAGAAGGCAACCTCGACATGGGCGATCGCGGCCTCGGTGGTGCCGGGCGCGACGGAGATCGCCGGCTCGCGCAGGATCCGGAGCACGGTTTCGGCGTCGATCCGGCGCACCCTGTGCCGTTTCAGTAGCGCGGCGACGGTGGAGGCCCGGACGCGGCGCGCCTTGGCGGGCGTCGGCGCCAGACGCCAGAGCTCGCGGACCCAGGCCCTGGAGAGGTCGCTCCCGACCTCGCAGAACTTCGGATAGTAGCGCCAGAACTGCTGGCGAGCCTGGTTCACGTACCGGATTCTGTCGCGGGTGAGGCCGCTGGCGATTCGCGACCACGCGCGCAGCTGGACGATCTCCGGCGCCTCCGGATCCAGGCGCCGGAACGCCTGGCCGTCGGTCCGCAGGGCATCGGCGAGCACGCGGGCGTCGCGGCGGTCGTCCTTGGCGCCGGCCGGCGAGAAGCGGTCGCGGAAGCGGTCGAGCTGCTTCGGATTGACGGCGTGGACCGCAAAGCCGCGCTCCATCAGGGTCTCGACGACGGGCCCGTGCGGAACCTCGATCGCGATCCCGACCGCGCGCGGTTCGGCGTCCGCCGCGGCAAGGATCCAGGCCGCCATCTCCGCCAGACCGGCTCCGCCGTGATCGAAAGCCCGCTCGGCCAGCACCTCGCCCTCGTCGTCGACCACGCAGGCCTGGTGGGCCCGCGACCCCCAGTCGATCCCCGCAAAACGCTCAAGCATGTCCATGGCTCTTCCTTTCGGTTTCCGTGCCGACGGGCCGCCACGATGCCTGCCTGTTCCTGTACCGGCGCTCGAGGCGCAAACTCCCCACGGGGCATCCATCGTGGCCAGGGACCGGGGCACAAGTCCGCTTCAGGCGCTCTCGGCGCTGGATCCGTTCGGTCGCTCCCGGTCCCCTGGCCCGTTCCGTCCGCAACGGACGGAACCCGCATGATGGCAGGGAGCCTCGACGAATCGCACCAGGCTCCCGGCTTCGCCTCCGCGCCACGCGCTCCGGCGAAGCCGGGAGCCTGGTGCCGCAGTCACGAAACAGAGCCTGAAAATGGTACAGGATCCCCGGCCCGCCGTCCGCGCGACCCGCGGTCCGCCGACTCCGAAGGCGCCACCGAGCGGCCGGATCCGGCATGGATCCCGCCATCCGGGCGACCGGGCCGGTCCGGGACCGCGGCGCGGGATCACCCTGCGTGCACCCCGGGAATTCCTTGAGTTCGCGGCCGTCTCCGCTAGAATGGCGAAGCGGGTCGCTTGGCGCGTCCGCCTGTGACGGCGGCCCGCGGCAAGGGCGCGGTTCCGGCGCCCGCGTCGGGCCGGCCGGCGGCGCGACCCGGAAAGGGTCTGTCCATGGATCGACGCAAGCTTCCGATCGGCATCCAGACCTTCAGCGAGATCCGCGAGAAGGGCCACTACTACGTCGACAAGACCGGCTACGCCAAGAGGCTGGTCGACGAGGGAAAGCACCATTTCCTGTCGCGGCCGCGGCGGTTCGGCAAGAGCCTGTTCGTCGACACGCTGAAGGAGCTGTTCGAGGGCAGCGAGGCGCTGTTCGAGGGACTCGCCGTCCACGGCCAGTGGGACTGGTCGGCGCGGCATCCGGTGGTGCGTCTGAGCTTCGGACGGGGCAATTTCAGAAAGCCGGGCTATCTCGACGAGGACGTCGCGACGCAGCTTGAACTGCTTGAGGAGCAAGGGGGGATCGAGCCGCGACGGGCGAGCGCCCCCTTGCGTTTCTCCCGCCTGCTTCGAATGCTTCACGAGCGGACGGGACGGAGGGTGGTCGTGCTGGTGGACGAGTACGACAAGCCGGTTCTCGACGCCCTGGGGGATCCGGAACTGGCACGGGCGAACCGCGACGATCTGCGCGGGCTCTACTCGGCCCTCAAGGACAGCGACCCCCACATCGAGTTCAGCTTCATCACCGGGGTGAGCAAGTTCGTCGGGACGAGCCTGTTCTCGGGCATGAACAATCTCAGGGACGTCACGCTCGATTCACGCTACTCCGCGATCTGCGGCTACACGGAGGCCGATCTGGACAGGACGTTCGCGCCGGAGCTCGACGGGCTCGACCGCCAGGCGATCCGCGAGTGGTACAACGGCTACTCGTGGCTCGGCGAGGACAGGGTGTACAATCCCTTCGGGATCCTGCAGCTGTTCGACAAGCGGCGGTTCGGGGCGTGGTGGTTCGAGACCGGCACGCCGACCTTTCTCGTCGACCTGCTGAAGTCGCGCGGAATCCCTTCGACCGATCTCGACGGAATGGTCGTGGACGACGGCCTGCTTTCTTCCTTCGACATCGACAAGATCCCGCACCAGGCGCTGCTGTTCCAGACCGGCTATCTCACCATAGCCGACGTCGATGCCCGGGGCGGGTTCGCCACCTACCGGCTCGGCTACCCGAACAGGGAGGTGCGCCAGGCCCTGAACAGGCATCTGCTGCGGGCCTGGGCCCCGGACATGGAGGAGGTCGCCCGGGCGGGGGATCTCGGCCGGCTGCTGGCGGACGCCGATCTCGCCGGCCTCGAGGCGCTGCTGCGGGCGTTCTTCGCGAGCGTTCCGTACCACTGGTATGCGAAGACGCCGATCGCTGGCTACGAAGGGCATTACGCGACCGCGGTCTACTCGCTTTTCTCGGGATGGGGTCTCGACGCGCGGGTGGAGGACGCGACGAGCCACGGGCGGATCGACCTGGCGGTGACGGCGGGCGGGCACGCGTACCTGTTCGAGTTCAAGGTGCTGGGTTCGGCCTCCGAGGGCGATGCGCTCCGGCAGTTGCGCGAGAAGGGCTACGCGGACAAGTACAGGGGGCGGGGGCGGACGGTGCATCTCGTCGGGGTGGAATTCGACCCGGAGAAGCGCAACGTCGCGACGTTCGAGACCGCGCGAGCGTGACTGCAGGGCACGTTCCCGGAAACGGATCCCCGGCCCGCCGTCCGCGCGACCCGCGGTCCGGTCCCCCCGCCCTGCCGGGATCGCGGGCGGCGTGTCGAACCGTCGGCGACGCGCTCCCGTTTCGCCGTGCGCCGACCGGAACGGCACGGTCTCGTCCGCCGGTCGCGGGCGCCCGGAGGTCATGTCCTCCCCGGCTTCCCCGCGCCCGTCCGCAAGGGGAACGCCCCGTCGCGCGGGCGTCGGGCGGAACCCCGGCCGTCATCGGCGGCCCGCGGGGCGCGTTGCGGCGGCCGTCACCCTCGCGCGGCGCAACGCGCCCGGACGCCGATCCGGCCCGTGGCCGGGCGAGGAAAGGCGCGCTATCCTGCACGCATGACCGAAGACCATGCCGCCCTCGCCCCCGAAGGTCGCGTCAACAGACTCGTCTACACGGACGACGGCGTCTTCCGCGCCGAGATGGAACGCATCTACGGCCGCACGTGGCTGTTCGTCGCCCACGAGAGCCAGATTCCGGCTCCCGGCGACTTCGTCACCGCACACATGGGCGACCGGCCCGTCATTGTCGCGCGTCACGCGGACGGGCTGGTCCACGTGTTCGCCAACCGCTGCACGCATCGCGGCATGCGACTCTGCGCCGCCAGGCGCGGCTCGAAGCGCCGGTTCGTGTGCCCCTATCACGGCTGGACTTTCGGCACCGACGGCAGCCTTGAGGCGATCCCGCGCGCCGGAGGCTACGGTGGCCGCCTCGGGCCCGGGGATCCGGCTCTCGCCCTCGCCCCCGCCGCCCGGGTCGAGAGCCACCGCGGCTTCGTCTTCGCGAGCCGCAGCGCCGAGGGGCCCTCGCTCGCCGAGCATCTCGGAGCGATGGCGCGGGCCATCGACAACATGGTCGACCGCGCGCCGGGCGGAGCGATCGAGATGGCCGCGGGAGGCTTCCGGCAGGAATACGCGGGCAACTGGAAACTCCACATGGAGAACGCCAACGACCTCATGCACGCGTCGATCACCCACGCCTCGTCGGTCGACAGCGCCCGCGCGGTCGCCGACGGCCTCGACGGCGGCGAGGAAAGCCACGCGCTCCAGATGTTCAGGGGAAACGGCCTGCCGCTGCCGCTGATGGAGAAGGTCGAGATCCGCGGCTTCGCGCAGGGCCATTCCTACATGGGAGGATTCTACGTCGAGGGCGCCATCGCCCAGGCCGCCAACGCGGACGATCCCGTCACCGCCGCATACCGGACGGCCATGGTCGCGGCCCACGGCGAGGAACGTGCCGCCGAGATCCTCGGCTGGGACACGTTCAACCATCTGATCTACCCCAACCTCGTGCTCAATCCCAAGCACCAGCAGATGCGCGTCCTGCAGCCGGTCGCCGCGGACCGGACCGTCGTGCATTCCGCGTGCTTCCGCCTCGTCGGCGCGCCCGGGGAAATGCACGAGCGCGCTGTGTCGTTTCTCAACGCCCTCAATTCGCCGGCGTCGCAGATCACGTCCGACGACATCGCCGTCTTCGCCGGCATCCAGAAGGCGATAGGCGAGTCCGAAACCGAGTGGATCAACCTGTCCCGGGGCCAGGAAACCGACATCCGCGGCAACGGCGGCGAGACCGTCGGCAAGGTCGGGACCAGCGAGCTTCCGCTGAGGGCGCAGTACGCGGCATGGCGGGCCCTGATGCAACGGCCGTAGGGCCCGGCCGCACGGTTCCGTCAGCCTCCCACGCGGACCGGCGCGGCATGACGGCGGATCGCCGCCACCACCGAATGGGCGGCGAGCGCAGAGGTCTTCGGGTTGCCGGCGAGCGGCCGTCCGGCGACCTCGATGCCGACCGTGCCGAACGCGCCCTCGGCCACCACCCGGTGGATGTTGCCGGGCGCCCCGGGGTCGGCGACGAGCCGCACCCGGGTGGCGTCGAACCCGGCGCCCGCGAGCGCGACCGTCGCCGCCACGTTCGCGTTCTGCGGATAGCTGCGGGCAGCCTCGTCCGCCGGCCCCTCGTAGAGCACGGCCTCTCCCGTCAGGCCGTCGAGATCGACGGCGTCCTCGGCGGGCGTCCCCTTCCATGCCGCCGGGGGCTTGCGCGAGGTGTAGACGACGCTGTCGAGCCCCGCGACCCGCGCGGCCGCCAGCGCGTCGGTGCCCGCGACCGCGCCGGCCGCCAGCAGCAGCCTCGAGCCGCCCGCGGACGCGGCTTCGGCGAGCGCTTCAAGAAGCCCGCGGTCGGCGAGCGCGCCGGTCGACACGACGAGGAAGTCGGTTCCCCGGGAAAGCACGGAAACGCCCCATTCGCGCACCGCGCCGTGCCCGGCGCATTCGGCGCAGAGATCCGGCCGGAACGAGAAGTCCCCGAGCGCGCACCCGACCTCGATTCCGCGCCCGGCAAGCGCCCGGACAACCTCTTCCCGGCGGTTCCCGCGCACGAGGACGCCCGCGATCCGGGCGGCCTCGCCGGGCGCGATGCGCGCCAGCACCTCGCGCGCGATCCCGCCGTAGCCGATCAGCAGCGTGTCGCTCACGTCGCCGCGTCCGCGGGCCGGGCCGGCGGCCCGGCGAAGGGTTTCGCGAAGTCCCCGACCGCCGCCATGTCGACCTCGATCACGGCCGGGCCTTCGGCCGCCGCCGCCTCGCCGAGCGTCCCCGCGAGGCCCGAGAACTCGCGGATCCGCCGATGCCAGACGCCGTAGGCCGCGCACAGCGTCCGGAAATCCGGCGCCAGAAGGTCGGCGTAGGCCCGCCGGCCGCCGTACGCGGCGTCCTGGATGTTCCGGATCACGCCGTAGCCGCCGTCGTTCATGAGGAGCGCCGTGACGCGGGCCTTCTCCTCGACCGCGGTGGCGAGCTCCCCGAGGGTCACCGCGAAGCCGCCGTCGCCGACGAGCAGCAGGACACGCTCGGGCCGTCCCGCGTCCCTGGCCGCGAGCGCGGCGCCGACCGCCATGGGCAGGCCCTGGCCGATGCCGCCACCGGCCGCGTGCACGCCCTGCCGGGATCCGGCGAGCGCGGGCAGGCGGTTGCCCCACATGGTGTTCGACAGCGTGACGTCCCGGACCCAGAGGCCGTCCGCGCCCGCCGCCGCGGCGACGGCGTCGACCATCTCCTCGTAGGGGCCGAGAGCGCTCCGGAGCCCGCGCTCGGCCGCGGCGCGCGCGCGGCGCAGGTCCGCCGCGAAGTCCGGATCGGGCGCGAACCCGTCCCGTTCCAGCCGGTCGGCGAGCCCCGCGAGCGCGCCGCGGACGTCGCCGCAGACGAAGACGTCGGACGGGTAGGCCCGGTTCTCGGCGGCAGGGTCGACGTCGATCCGGCAGAGCGGGCGCGGCAGCGCCAGCGAGTAGTTCAGGGTCTCGTTCGATCTCAGGCGCGACCCGGCGACGACCATCGCGTCGCAGGTTCCGTAGAACTCCTCGACGGGCGGCTGGAGGTTGAACGTCCCGAGCGACCGTTCGGGCCGACGGCCGTCGACGCCGCGGCCCCGCACGCTGGCGACCAGCCCGAGCCCGAGATCCGCGAGCCGGGCCGCCTCCTCCTCGAGCCCGGCCGCGCCGCCGCCGAGCCACAGCATGACGCGGCGCCGGCCCAGGAGCTCGCGGGCCAGCCGGTCGAGATCGCCGGCGGCGGCGGCGCGCGCCGCGGCCGGCAGCGGATCGAGGGCCGGTCGGCCCGGCGCCGCGGCGGCCTGGACGTCCACGGGAATCTCGACGCTCACCGGGCCGGCAGGCGGCGTCAGCGCGAGCGCGGCCGCCTCGCGGAGCGTCGCCGCCACGTCTTCCGGGGCGGCCGCGCGAAGAGCGCCCTTGCCCGCGGAGCGCAGCATGCCGAGCTGGTCGCGGGCCTCGTGCAGGAACCCCCGGCCGCGGTCGAGATGGGGCGAGTCGATCTGGCCCGTCAGATGGAGGAGCGGCGTTCCGGCCGTCGCCGCCTCCACGAGCGCTCCGCAGGCGTTTCCGGCCGCGGTGCCGGTGCTGCTGAAGGCGACCCCGAGGCGGCCCGAGACGCGGGCGTAGGCGTCGGCCATGTTGACGGCTCCGCCTTCGGAGCGCGCAGGCACGAACCGCACCGCCCGGCGCCGCGCGACGGCGTCGAGAACCGGCATGTTGTGGATGCTGACGACGCCGAAGGCGCGCGCCGCTCCGCAACGCTCGAGGAACCCGGCAACGACATCTCCGGCGGACGCGCCGTCAGACATGGCGGGACTGCCCGCCCGCGACGTCTATGGTCTCGCCGGTGACGTAGGACGAAAGCGGGGAGGCGAGGAACAGGATCGCGTTGGCGGCCTCCTCCGGAGTCCCGATCCTCCCGAGGGGGATGGCGCGCTCGCGGGCGAGTTCGGCGAACCACTCCCTCTTCGGCATTCCCGGCGGCGCTTCGCCGGCGGCGTGGCGCCGGCTCCACTGCCCCGAATCGACGAGGCCCACGAGAATCGAGTTCACGCGGATCCCGCGCGGCGCGAAATCGAGCGCCAGCGACTTGCAGAGGTTGAGCTGGCCCGCCCGGGTCGCGCTGGTCGCGACGAGGAACGGCTCCGGGCGCCGCGCGAGCAACGCGCCCGTGCACACGACCGCGCCCTGTCCGGAGGCCTCGAGGAGCGGCAAGAACGCCCGCACCGGACGCAGCACGGAGAAGAACTTGAGATCGAATTCCTCGCGCCAGTCCCGGTCGGAGGTGTCGGCGAAACCGCTTCGGCGGGCCCGGCCGGCGTTGCAGACGAGAACGTCGCAGCGTCCGAACCGGGTCTCGACGCGTCCGCGGAGCGCGGCGACGGCCGCCTCGTCGAGCACGTCGCAGACCGCGGCCTCGGCCTCGCCGAGCGCGGCGAGGCGCTCCGCGGCACGGTCGAGTCTGTCCCGGTCGCGGCCGCAGACGACCACCTTGGCGCCTTCGCGAAGGAACGCCTCCGCGGCCGCGAGGCCGATGCCCGAGGAGCCCCCGGTCACGACCGCGACCCGGCCGTCCAGTCCTGAATCCATTCCGGCCGCCTCCCGGTTGCAGACGCCCCCTCGGGCCGTCGGTCCGCGCCGTCGCGGAGAGCGCGGGCGGCCCCCTGCCCGCGCCGGATCATGATGGCGGCGGCCCCGGCACGGCGCAAGCCGCGCGGTCCGCGTTCAGGCCCAAACACCTCTCGAGCGCCGCGTTGAAGGCGTCCGGATCCTCGACGTAGCAGGCGTGGCCGAGACCGTGGATGACGGAGAACGACGCCTGCGGGAAGCAGTCGGCCACCTTCCGGCAGGCGTCCCGCGGGGTGACGCGGTCGGCGCTGCCGACGATCACGGACGTCCGCTTCCGGATCTCGCGCGCGTCGGCGCAGATGTCGCCCTGCGCGAGGGCCTCCACGGCCTGCCGGTAGCCGCCGGGGCGGATGCGGGCCATTTCTGCGCGCACCCGCTCGCGTGCCCGGTCCGACGCGTCCGGGGCCAGAAGCGCGCCGTGGCGTTCGCGCGCAAGCCCTTCCGGCCCGAGATCGTCGAGAAGCGCGAGCCGCGCGGAGCGGCGCTCCTCGCGCAATGCGGGGGGAGCCCCGCCATAGCCGGCCGCTGGCGACGCCAAGACCAGCCCGTTCACGCGTTCGGGGCGGCGGCGGGCGAAGGCGCAGGCCATCAGCGCGCCGAGCGAGTGCCCCACCAGATCGCATGCCCCGATGCCGAGAACGTCCAGGAAGGCCGCGAGCGCCTCCGCGTAGTCCGCCGGCGCCGGCGCGGGTTCCGGCAGCGCGAACGTGCCGCCGTAGCCGGGCGCGTCCCAGGCCACGACCCGCCGGACCTCGCACAGGCTGCTGAGCTGACCGTCCCACGAGCCGGAGCCTGAACCGATGCCGTGCAGCAGCACCAGCGCCGGGCCCCTGCCGCGTTCGCGGAACGTGACGTCGCCCATGGACGTGGCGACGGTTCTCCCCTCGACGCCGGCCACGGTCCCCAGCCCCTAGGAACCTGCGCCGCGGAAGCTGCGGCGGCGGGCGATGGGCGCGGGATCGCCGGGGAAGTGCCCGTCGGGCACGGTCGGGCTAATCGGTTCCGAAAACTTCGCGGCGCCGGCCTCGTCGCCGCGCATCTCCTTGCCGCGGCGTTCGTCCTCCTCCGCACCGACCCTGCCCGCCTGGTCCGGCAGCCACCGGATCCCCCCCTTCAGTCGCGTCTCCTCCTTCAGCATCCGCTCGTGGATCGTCGCCTTGCGCTTGCTCGCGTTCGCGCGCGCCTTCGCGCCGTCCACCGACAGCGTCCCGAACCGCGCCACCCCCATCCCGCGCGCCACCCGCACCACCTTGACGAACATCCGCCCGAACTCTTCCGGATGGCGGCGGCGAAACCCGCGGATCGTGCTGTGCCGGGGAAAGTTCCCCGCCCCGAGCACCCGGAACGCCACATCCTCCTCGAGCCTTCCCGCGATCGCGCGCGACAAGAACGCCCCCGTCGCGTAGGCGTGGAGCAGGATCTTCACCATCATCGACGGCTCGCAGGACGCGTTGCGGCGATCGTCACCCTCGCAGGGCTTGTGGAACGCGCCCAGGTCCAGCGCATCGACCAGATCGCTGACGTGATGGGCCAGACGCCCCGGCGGAAGCCACTTGCGAACGTCGGGCGACAGCAGCGGCAACCGGTCCGGCTGACAGGAACGGAACGTGGTCGGCATCGAACGCATCCTCGAGCGGGGAGACCTCATGGAATCACGTAATGCGTCCCTTGGGAAGCCCTCCCCGCACGCGACGGTTTCTGCGGCGCGGGCTCCTTGCGTGGGAGTGACCGAATCGGGTGGGAATTGACATCGAGGGAATTCGCCTCGACACTGTCCGCAACCGTTGGCGAGGCGTCGCTCGATCGTCGAATATGCAGCATCACGTGCAGGGTCGGAATGCCGGGTAGCCTGAGAGTTCTTTTTTTGTTTTCGGCAAGGCGGCCATCGACGCGGGCGTGGCAGGGATGAAGCGCTTCTGGAATTCGAACGCTTTGGTGCCGATGACAAGGTTGCCATGCAAAGGAGCGCCCTGAAATGCAGGCACTGAGGGAGGACGGCATCGCCATGCCCGGGATGCCCGAAGTGAATTCGACAGGCAGCGGCCGCAGGATTTCCTCTCGGAAATCCCGACGCCTGATCGCGTTCGGCTGGTATGGCGGCAAGTTCTCCCATCTGGATTTTCTCCTGCCGCTTCTGCCGGGCGACGCGACTCACTTTTGCGACGTTTACGGAGGTTCGGCTGCCGTTCTGATTAACGTCGAGCCTTACCCGGTCGAAACCTACAACGATATCGATTCCGAACTGGTGAACTTTTTTCGCACCTTGCGCAACCAGCGGACGAAGCTGACCAAGGCCATCAGCCTCACGCCGTTCTCGCGGGAGGAGCTCGTGCTGGCCTGCACCCCGGAACGGAATCTGTCCGCCCTTGAACGCGCACGACGCTTTTACGTCCGGGCCCGGCAAACCCGTACGGGACTGGCGCAGAGGAGCTCGGAAGGGCGATGGGCCCATTGCGTCCTGACGTCCCGGGCAGGCATGGCCGGTGCCGTGTCCCGATGGCTCGGGTCGGTCGACAAGTTGCCGGAAATCGCGCTGCGGCTGCAGCGCGTCCAGATCGAGAATGCACCCGCGCTGGAAGTGATTGCCCGGTACAACACGCCGGAAACGCTGTTTTACGTCGACCCGCCCTATGTCCACGCCGCTCGCGGCGACGCATCCGCCTACGGCCATGAAATGACCGACCGCGACCACGAGATGCTGGCTGAACTACTTCGGGCGACAACCGGGCGCGTCGTGCTTTCGGGATACAAATCGGCACTTTACACTCGTCTCTTCTCCGACTGGAACCGCGTCGACGCACCCGAACGCCTCTGCAATTCGGTTCGCCAACCTCGACAGGAATCGGCCTGGCTCAATTTCTGACGGGCGGCATTTCCGGTGAAACACGACATCAAGGGATGGCTGGACGACGCCTGGACCGAGGCCCAGGCCGAAAGCTCCTCCGAACCGGATCCTCCCATCGACGCGTTGACGGGGTCAAACGTCGCATCGATCAGGTACGCTCTCGTCACCCAGCTTCTCGGCAAGATCGCCGATCCGGCTCGAAATCTGAAAGCCTTGCAACTCGGACAGGCGAAAGACGGAGCATGGGACGCGAGAAGCTTTTCGACCGCCGTCGTCGTGCCGTGGACCAACAGGAACCAGAACGTCCTTGGCACGAGCGCCGAACCGTATGCCAGCAAACCGCTGCGACGTCCCTGGCTCGCTTCCAACATGACCGATGTCCGCAACAAGACGGAATGGAACCGGCTGGTCGATTTTTTTGGTTCTCTCGAGAACGCGTCACAAGACGAGCTTGAAAGCGTGTTTCGCCGAGTGTTGGGTTCTCTGGTGCGGCAGCAAGCGGAGCAGACCTTCAATTACCCGGTTCCCCAACGCGTCAGCATGGAACAGGTGGAAAATCTGCTTGTCACGTTTCTTGGCGAATCGAGCGGCGGGCTGCACCCGCTTGCCGTCGCCGCAGCACTGTTTCGAATCGTTGGCGAGGGAGGAACTTGCAAAACTCTCGGTCGGCGAAGCCCGGCCCGGGGCGTCCGCGGGGCGAACGCGAGAGGAACTTCCGGCGGCCGGATCCCTCTCCGATGCCGTCCGAGCGGCGTCGGCAAGCCGGTTTTCCGGGATCCGGGACCGTTGCGGGTCCGATTCGTGCCCGCCCGTCGGAAGGCGGACGCGGTTCCTCGCTTCCCGGCGAGGGGCGGGCGACACGGCAGGGCGCGGGGGAACGCGGAAGCGGCGTTCAGCTCAGGAGGCGCATCAACTGGTGGACGGTCAGCGCCAGGATGCCGAACATCAGGTGGCAGTGGACCTTGGCGTGGCCGCGCACGCGGACATGTCGGCCGCCGCAGTCGTCCTTCAGCATGGCGTTGACGCGCTCGACGTTCGAGCGCTCGTTGTAGCGCGCGTCTTTCGGGTCGCGCTGGCCGATGCTTTCCCGCACCGCGGCCTCGCGCGCCATCCGCTCCTTGGCAACCCTGCTGCGGGGGTTTGGGTCGATGATCGGGATGTGGCCCAGCAGATAGCTGTGCCAGCCGATCTCGACCGTGTCGTAGGCGGCGTCCATGAGGTCGTACAGGTTGGTCACGCGTCCGCTGGTCATGGTCGCCAGCGGGATCGCGACCTGGCTGTCGTGGACCGAGGCGGAGGTCAGGATGCAGCTGACCGGGATGCCGCCGTCGGCGGCGTCGATGTGCAGCTTGTAGCCGGTCCAGGAGGTCTGGTGGCCCTTGGCGTTCCGCTTGGTGCCGACGTTGCAGGCTTTCGGAAGGTCGGCGAGCATCTGCGGCAGCGTCATCTCGAGCTGGCGCTTCACGCGCCGCCGCTCCCCGGGCCGTTCCTGGCCCTTGCGCGGGCGGCCGCGCCGGCGCTTCGGCTTCGGGGGCTTCGGGGCCCCGGGCTGGGGCTTCTCGCGCGCCTCGATCGCCGTCGCGTCGCGCGAGACGTGCCCGATCACGCGGTCACCGAGGGCCTGCCTGACCACCGCCTCGTGCAGGCGCGCCGGCAGCGCGCGCTCGGAGAACTCGGCGAAGGCCCGCGAGAAGGTCGCCTCGCTCGGGATCTCCCAGATCCCGGACCAGCCGCACAGCCGGCGCAGCGTCCTGTCGACCTTGAGACGGTCGATCAGGGCGCGCGTCGTCGGCAGGTTGAAGACCGCCTTGGCGGCGAACGCGCGGGCCAGCGCCGCGCGGTCCTCGGCCGGCCGGCCGGGCAGGCCGCCGAAGCGGGGGAGAAAGCCCTCGACGCGCGCGAGCTCGAGAACCGCCACGAGGTGCCGGTGCCTCTCGCCAAGCGGTCCGAGCTCCTCGTCGAGCCACGGGAACAGGTCCGCTTGAACGTGATGCCAGGACTGGTACAATGTCTGCATTGGCGCCATGGGGTCGCTCTCTCTCTGTCGAGTCTCTGGAAACCCGATAGAATCACGGAGCGGCCCCGATTGCCAGGAAATTCGCCGGCCGCGGCAAAAAATCCCCTCGAACGCGGGATTTTGAAAGCGGCTCGAGGGTTTCTCGCTTTTTTCCGAGGTCTGGACGCAAGGCGTCAACGAGGCCGATGCGGCATCGGGAATGCCGGGCGATATCGTATGCCATTCGAACGACAGGGCCGTCCTGGTGGTGGAAGTCAAGGACACCGCGCTGACGCTGGCCCATGTGCAGTCGTCGAGCCGCAAGGCGAAACAGGGCACCGAAGACCTTTCCCGATTGCTGTTCGCAGTCCCCCGAATCGACGACAAGGACGAAGCGGAAATCACGGCATTGATCGAACGGGAATGGGCCGGCGGTCTCGATATCCACAGCGTCGATATCCGGACCCTCGCCCGCACGGTCTTCATGCTCCTGGACGAGCAATGGCGCGTCCAGTTTGTCAGAGAGATCGGAAACGAGTTGGACAAAAGGCAAAACCAGCTCGCCCGCCGCAACTGGTTCGAGATTCTCTCGGGCGGATGAAGACCAGGACAGGAAAGGCCGTTCCGGCGAGGGCGCTGGCTCCCGCCGGCCGCGCAACCGTCCGCCTCGGCGCAGTGGTCAGCTTTTCCGCGGCGCGGGCTCCTGGCGCCTCACCGAGGCGAGCGGATGGTCGGGCGGATAGGACGGAACCGCCGGCTTCGGGCTTCCGAGCATCACGCACATCAGCGCCTCCTCCTCGCCCTCGTTGACGAGGCCCCGGTAGACGCCCGGCGGCACCGAGACCAGATCCCTCTCGCCGAGCACGGTCTCCCATTCGCGCGCGCCGTCCCGCACGGTGAGGCGAATGGCGCCGCGCAGCATGAAGAAGACCTCCTCGACGTCGTCGTGGACGTGCGGCGGCCCCTCGCAGCCCGGGGGCAGCACCATGGTCGAGAAGGTGAAGTGCTCCGACGGCACGGTGTTCGCGTCCGCCCCCTTGCCGGTGCCGCCGGTTCCGACGTAGCGCATCTGCGCGCGCCGGTACCTGGGGTCGAAATCCGCCTGGAACTTGAGGACGTCCCAGTCGTAGCTCCGGGTGCTGAACCGCGCGATCCGGGTTTCCATCCAGTCCGCGAGGCTCTGCCCCTCCGCCGGGCGCCCGCCGGGGAACTCCCCGCCCGGCGCCCTGTCGTCGGTTCCGGCGTTCATCGATCGGTCTCCTTTCAGTTCAGCACGAAGCCGCCGTTGACCGGCAGCACCTGCCCGGTCACGAAATCCGCGGCGTCCGACAGCAGGAACAGCACCGCCCCGACCGCGTCGCCGGGCAGCTGGGCGCGGTTCATGGCCCGCCCCTCGACGTAGGCGCGGTGGCGTTCCGCGGACACCCCTTCGGTGGCCTCCACGAGCGTGAGCCCGGGCGCGACCGCGTTGACCGCGATGCCGTCGCCGCCGAGCTCGCGCGCGAGCGAGCGGGTCATCGCGATCACCGCGCCCTTCGAGGCGACGTAGTGCAGCAGCAGCGGCGCGCCCCACATCGCGGTGTCGGAGGCGATGTTGACGATCTTGCCGTTGCCCGCGGCGCGGAGCGCGGGCGCCATCGCGCGGACCGCGAGCCACGGGCCGCGGGCGTTGACGGCCATCACCCGGTCCCAGGTCTCGACGTCGATCTCCTCGCAGCCGCGGCCGCCGATGCCGGTCGCGAGCGCGGCGCAGTTCACGAGCCCGTCGATGCCGCCGAGAAGCTCGCCGGCCCGCGCGGCGAGCGACGCGACCGAGGCGGGCTCGGCCATGTCGACGGCCGCGAACTCGGCGCCGCGAAGCGCCTCCGCGGTCTCGCGGCCGGCGTCCTCGAGAACGTCGGCCACGACGACGCGGGCGCCCGCGTCGACGGCCGCCTCGGCGAAGGCCCGTCCGAGCCCCCGGGCGGCTCCGGTGATCACGATCCGCCTGTCGCGCAGCGAAACCGTCGCCATGGCGCCGCCGTCAGACCGCCTCCCGCGCGGCCGGGCGCCCGGCGAGCGCGCCGAGCTGGGCTTCGGCCTCCTTCTCGAGATAGCGGCGCACGCGGGCGAGTCCGGTGTCGTGCTGGTAGAGGAACTCGCGGTCGCGGGCGTCCGGGTCCATGGCCTCGAGAACGACGCGGTCCTGCTCGAGCACCGCCCAGTGCAGTTCCTCGAGCTTGTGCCGGTACATGAAGCGCCACACGTCGCGCCGCCAGCCGTCGACCTTGCGGGTGCGCCAGAAGAAGACCCGGCAGCTGTCGCGGTCGATCGGCGTCACGAAGCCCAGGATCCCGAAATGCCCGCCCGGCCCCGCCTCCCGGCGGTAGGGCAGCGGCGAGACCCGGAGCCAGAACGCGCCGGTGTCGCCCCACTCGATCCAGTCGAAGTTGACGCCGCGCTGGCCGGTCTTGCCGAAGACGAACCCGGTGCCGGTGTCCTCGACGGCCATCCGCGCCTCGCGGTCGCCCTCGGCCATGGAGTGCGAGACGGCGTGGAGATAGGCGCCGTGCATGGGATCCATGACGTTGTCGACGGCGTAGAGCCAGTTGCAGTTCCAGCGGGCGGTGCACAGGATCGCCGCCCATTCCGGCGACGTGAACTCCTCGGGCATCCGGAACTCGCCGGGATCCTCGTGGAGCGCGTCGCCGAACCACACGAAGACGCCCCCCATGCGTTCCATGCAGGGATAGGCCTTGACCATGCGCCGCCCGACCATGGGGCATTCGGCGACCGCCGGCACGTCGCGCACCACGCCGTCGGCGCCGGTCTCGACGCCGTGGTACCAGCAGGCGAGGCGGTCGCCGAGGTTCCAGCCCATGGACAGCCGGGCGCCGCGGTGCGGGCAGCGGTCCTCCAGGCACCGAACCGCGCCGTCGGCGTCGCGCCACAGCACGATCCGCTCCCCGAGCCGGGTGAGCCCGACCGGTTCGTCCCCGACCATCCAGCCGGCGGCGACCGGCCACCAGCGGTTGAGCGGGCCGAGCGCGACCCGCTCGCGCGCCTCCTCGGGAACCGGTTGCGCCATGGTCGGCCTCCGTCACAGGCTGTCGAGCGGGCGGCCCGGCAGGTAGTGCAGAACCCTCCGCTCGGCGGCGACGACCAGCCAGTAGGCGACGATGCCGATCGCGGTGAGCACGATGATGGCCCCGAACACCTTGGCCGTCTCGGCGGCGCCGGCGGTGAGCACGATCAGGTAGCCCACGCCCACGTTTCCGCCGGCGAACTCGCCCACGGTCACGCCGATCACCGCCAGTGTAGCCCCGATCCTGAGCCCCGCAAACAGCGCCGGCATCGAGGCCGGGAACTCGATCTTCCAGAAGATCTGCATGCGGCTCGCCTTGAACGAGCGCGCGAGGTTGATCAGGTCGACGTCGACGCCGCGCACCGCGGTCATGACGTTGACCATGATCGGGAAGAACACGATCAGCACCGCGACCACGATCCGTGGCTCGAGGCCGAAGCCGAACCACAGCACGAAAAGCGGCGCGAAGGCCACCTTCGGCGCGATCTGGAGTCCCAGGATGTAGGGCGACAGCACGACCTCGGCGGTCAGCGAGATCCCCAGCACGTACCCGACCGCCATGCCGAGCAGCGCGCCGAGGAGGAACCCGACCGCGACCTCGAACGCGGTGACGCCGGCATGGCCGAGAAGGCCGTCGAAAGCCTGCATCTCGGCAAGACCGACGGCCACCGCCGAGAGCGGCGGAACGATGTAGGACTTGATCCCGAGCGCTTCGGGGCCGAACTCCCACGCCGCGAGAAACGCCGCGAGCAGCGCCAGGCTCGCGGCGATGCGCGCCGGCGTGAAGGCGGCGAGCATCCGGCCGCCCCCGGCGCGCCGCTAGCGGACGAAGCGGTTGGTGTAGAGATCCCCGACCGGCGTCGGCTTCTTGATGAATCCGGCCTCGAGATAGAAGTCCTGGAGCTTCGAGAGCCGCTTCTCGTCCATCTCGCCGAGCACCTTCTGGCCCGGCCAGGTGTAGGTGTTGTAGAGCCGGAAGGTGCCGGCCATCGCCGCCTCCCTCTCGGCCCAGCGCGGCACCGCCTTGACGTAGTCGCCGGCGGCCCCGACGGGATCCGCCATCAGGTCGCGCAGGCCCTTGAGCGTCGCCCGGACGAGGCCGCGGACGAGGCCGGGGTTGCTCCGGATCATCTCGTCGGAGGCGAGGATCGCCTGCGCCATCGACGGGAAGTAGTCCATGGCGTTGAAGATCTTCATCTCGACCCCGGCGCCGCGGGCGATGCCGATCCAGTCCGGCACGCCCATCATGGCGTCGACCTTGCCCTCGACGAACAGCTTCCAGACGCCCTGCGGACCGGCGGCCTGGATCTCGACGTCGTTGCGCGTCAGTCCGCGCGAGGCGAGGATGCCCTGGGAGGCGTAGAAGGTCGTGTCCTGGTAGGACAGCACGGTCATCCTCTTGCCCTTGAGATCCTCGACCGCGCGGATGCCGCGGTCGGCGCGCGCGACGAGCTGCACGAGCGAGCCGCCGCCGAGCACCGCCACCGAGCGCACCTCGATGCCGTTGGGGCGGACGAGCATCGCGGTGTCGCCGATGCCGCCGCCGACCGGCGCGTTTCCGACCCCGACCTGCTTGGCCACGTCGACGCCGCCCTTGGCGGTCTGGAACGTGACGTCGAGGCCCTCGGCCTTGTAGTAGCCCTTGTGGCGGGCGAGCTGCCACGGCGCGAAGGCCGGCAGGAACCCCGGCGCGGGCAGCAGGTAGTCGACCTTGGTCATGGCCTGGGCCGGCGCGAAGGCGGCGGCGGCCAGCGACGCCGCGGCCGCGGCGAACGCGAATCTGGCGAGTTTCATGGTCTGTCTCCCTGTGCGGATGAAGATTGCGAAAGTCCGGTCCTAGGCGGCCTCGAGAGCCGCCTCGCCGACATGCAGGAGCGTCATCAGCCGCGCCACGAGCTGCCCCGTCTCCGGCCGCCGCCGGCGCGACAGCGGATCGGACCGCCCGGGCACGTCGACGGCGATCTCCTCGACGATGCGGCCCGGCCGCGCGCTCATGACGAGCACCCGGTCCGAAAGCGCGACCGCCTCGACCAGATCGTGGGTGATGAACAGCGCCGTCTTGCGCTGCTCCCCGAGCGTCGTCGCGAGATCCTGCTGGAGGATCATCTTGGTCTGCGCGTCGAGCGCGGAGAACGGCTCGTCCAGCAGCAGCACGCCGGGTTCGGTGACGAGCGTGCGCGCGAGCGCCGCGCGCTGGCGCATGCCGCCCGAGAGCTGGTGCGGATAGTGCCCGGCGAAGTCCGCGATGTGGCAGCGCTCGAGCCAGCTCCGGGACCGCCGCCGCCGCTCGGGTGCCGCGACGCCGCGGATCTCGAGCCCGAACTCGACGTTGCCGCGGATCGTGCGCCACGGCAGCAGAAGATCCTTCTGGAGCATGAAGGCGACATGCTCGCTGACCCCGGTCACCTCCTCGCCGTCGACGAAGGCGGCGCCCTCGTCGGCGCGGTCGAGGCCGGACGCGACGTTGAGAAGCGTCGACTTGCCGCAGCCCGACGGCCCGATCAGCGACACGACCTCGCCGTCGGAGACCCCGAAGGAGACGCCGTCGACGGCGGTCACGCCGTCGCCGCCGCGCGACGCGAAGCGGCGCGTGACGCCGCGGAACTCGAGACGGAACCCGCTCATGCCTCCCCCCGCCCGTCCGGCGCCCCGAGGCGGGCCATGGCCGCGCGGAAGCTCTCCGCGGTCCAGAGCCGGTGATTCTCGTCGCGGACGCCGTCGGCGTTGAGCCGCGCCACCAGCGCGTCGAGCTCCTCGACCCCGTCGAGGAAAGCCCGTTCGAGAGCGTCGGCGAGCGCGCGCTCGAACCCTGTCTGGGGCCGGCGGCGCGTCTGCCAGACGACGTTCTCGGGTTCCCGCACGCGCCGTTCCTGTTCCATGCTGCCGCCCACGATGCAAGGTTCGGACATGCCCGATCTCATAGCCCTTTCGCCCCGAAGTCGCAACAGAGGCCGCGCGCCGCTTTGCGCGGGAACCGCGAATCGGGCAGGATGCCCGCCGAGCCCGGGCGGCTCCGGCGCCGCTTCGCGCCGGAGCCGCCCGGGAACGGGAACCGGACAGGGAGAGCACCGATGACCGGAGTCAGGATCCTCGCGGCTGCGGCGGCCGTCGCCGCCGTCTTCGCCGGCCCGCTGGCCCAGACGGCCGCGGCCCAGAAACACGAGTGGAAGCTGACCTCCTTCGTCGCCCACAAGGGCGGCTTCTGGAACAACTACATGCAGCGCTACATCGACGCCGTCCACCTGTTCACGGGCGGCGAGGTCCGGATCAAGGGTTTCGGGGTCGGCGTGCTCGCCGGACCGTTCGACGCCTGGGACGCGGTGCGCAAGGGCACGGCCGACATCTGCTTCTGCTACGCCGGCTTCGCGGTCAACAAGGATCCCGCCAACGGGATCTTCGGGGGGCCGGTGGGCGGCATGCCGATGGAGGAGTTCATCCACTGGTACATGGCCGGCGGCGGCGCCGGGCTTCTCTCGGACTTCCGCGCCGAGACGCAGGAGCTCGCCTCCATGCCCGCGGGCTTCGGATCGACCGAGATCTTCCTGCACTCGCACCGCAAGATCGAGAAGCTCGACGACCTCAGGGGCATGAAGATCCGCACCGCGGGGCCGTGGGCCGAGATTCTCGCCTCGCTCGGGGCTTCTGCGACCGTCATCCCGCCGCCGGACATCTACACCGCCCTCGAGCGGCGGGTGATCGACGGCACCGAGTTCACCACCCCGTCGAGCAACATCAAGCTCGGCTTCCACAAGATCGCCAGATACATCATCGTCCCGGGCCTGCATTCGCCGGCCCACGCCAACGAGGCGGTGTTCCGACTCGCCGACTGGAAGGCCCTGCCGAAACGCCTCCAGGACCAGCTCCGGGCGGCGGCCATCTACTCGGGCATCGAGACCGCGGCGAGCGTCGGGGTCCAGGATCTCGACGCCATCGAGAAACTGATGCAGGGCCGCAACGAATGGTCGACCCTCGACGCCGACGCCGTCGCGGCCATCGAGAGACTCGGGCGGGAATGGTCGCGGCGGCAGGCCGAGGAGCAGTCGGCGAAGGGCAACCCGTGGATGGCCCGGGTTTCGGGCTCCTACTGGGACTTCTACACGCGCTGGAAGAAGTTCGGTTTCTACCGGCACAACTAGAAACGCGACGGCGCGGGCGGCGGTGCGCCTCCGCCCGCGCCGTCGCGCGGCATGACCCGCTTTCTCGCGCTCTCCGACGGGATCTCGCGAATCCTCGCGGGAGCGGCGATGGTCATGCTGGCCGCCCTCGTCGCCGACATGGTCTACGAGGTGGTCTCGCGGCGGCTGTTCTCGCGGCCCACGCTCTGGGGCCTACGACGTCGCCTACATGCTGAACGGCGTCTGCTTCCTGTTCGCGGCCGGCCACACGCTGCGCCGCAACGGCCACATCCGGATCGATTTCCTGTCGACCCGGCTGCCCCGCAGGGCGCAGGACTGGATCAACGTCTTCGCCTACGTCGTCCTGATCTTTCCGGCGATGGCGTTTCTGGTCCTCGGCGCGTGGACCGAGTGGCTCGAGGCGCTGCTCACCGGAGAGGTCGATCCGGCGAGCCCGTGGAAGCCGGCGCTGTGGCCGCTGTTCGGCGGGATCTTCGCGGGTTTCGCGTCGCTGTTCCTGCAGATGGCCGCCGAATGCGTCCGTCACGTCCGCGCCGCTCTCGGATTCGAACCCTCCCCGCTCGCGCACCGCGACGTCGAAACGCCGGACGGAGAGAATGCCTGAGGTCTCGCTCGCCGCCTGGATGTTCCCGATGCTCTTCCTGCTGGTGTTCGCGGGCATCCCGGTGGCGCTGAGCCTGATCGCCACCGCCTTCGCGTTCGGGGTCATCGAGTTCGGCATGGCGCTGCCGACGCAGTTCCACAGCCGGCTGTTCGACGTGTCCTCGAACTTCATCCTGGCCGCGATCCCGCTGTTCGTCTTCATGGGAGCGGTTCTCGAACGCGCCGGCATCGCCGCCAAGCTGTTCGAGGCGATCAAGGTCTGGTTCGGACCTTTCCGCGGCGGCCTCGCCGTCACCACCATCGTCATGTGCGGGGTCTTCGCGGCCTCGTCCGGCGTCGTCGGCGCGGTCGAGATCGTGGTGGGGCTCATGGCCGTGCCGGCGCTTCTCGGCGCGGGCTACCGGCGCGATCTCGCCGCCGGCACGGTCTGCGCCGGCGGCTCGCTCGGCACCACGATCCCGCCCTCCATCGTGATCATCGTCTACGCCTCGATCACGGAGACGTCGGTGGGCGACCTGTTCGCCGGAATCCTGATCCCGGCAGGCTTCATGGTCGGCCTGTTCCTGCTCTACATCGTCGTCCGCTGCGCGCTGCAGCGCGACGCCGGGCCGGGGATCGAGCCCGGAGACGGCGGGCGCTCGCTCGGCGACAAGCTGTGGCTCACCGCGACCGCGCTGCTGCCGGCGACATTTCTCGTGGTCGCGGTGCTCGGCAGCATCTTCGCCGGCGTCGCGGCGCCGACGGAGGCGGCCGCCATGGGCGCGCTCGGCGCGGTGCTGCTGAGCGCCCTCTACGGGCGCTTCTCGATGACGATGCTGAAGGAAGCGCTGGCCCAGACCGTCAGGGTGACGTCGATGGTCATGCTGATCGTGGTCGGCGGCGTCCTGTTCGCGAGCGTCTTCATTGTCCAGGGCGGCGACGAGCTGGTCGCCGGCATCATCGAGGGCCAGGGTTTCGGGCCGACCGAGATCGTCATCGTGTTCCTCGCGGTGGTGTTCGTTCTCGGCTTCATCCTCGACTGGATCTCCGTGCTCATCGTCGTCCTGCCGGTCGCGGGGCCGATCATCACCGGCGCCGACATCGACCCGCTGTGGTTCGGCGTGATGGTCTGCATCATCCTCCAGACCTCCTATCTGACGCCGCCCATGGCTCCCTCGATCTTCTATCTGCGCTCGATCGCGCCGAAGGAAATCACCTACGGCGACATGTACCGCGGGGTCACGCCGTTCGTCTTCGCCCAGCTCGCGACGCTGGCGCTGGTGGCGCTGTTCCCCGGCGCCGCGACCTGGCTGCCGCAGCTTCTCTTCGGGTTCTGAGCATCTGAAGCACGATCGCAACGAATCGAACGCCGTTCACGACGTCCTCGTTCCGGATCGGATTGGAACGTTTCCTCGTTGTTGTTTCGCCCTTTGGATGCCGATGTTGCCGGTCCGCCCTAGGAGCCTGTCCGAGTATTCGTAAAAATGCCGTTGCCAAACGATATTTGGCAGATGAAAAGTGAACGTATAAAGGACAAAAAGAGATCATGTCCTCGAATTTTCGGCGTCTTGCTATTACTCGGACAGGCTCCTAGGAAGCGCGCGTCCCGGAATTCCGCTCGCGCGCGGCATGCGGGCGTCCGGGACGCGCCGCGGGAGCTCGATCGGGATCCCGCGGAAGACACCGGTTCCGGGTTTCGGCGCAGCAGGCGGAAGAGGGCCGCTCGCGGAATCGCCGACGGCCCCGCAACGCCGCCCGTTTCCGCCTCGGCGGGCCCGTCCCGAATCGCGCGGTCCGGCCTGTCGCGCGGCCTTCGGAAGATCTCCGGACTCTTCCGGGATCCCTTGACCTCGCACGCGGGGACCGCGACTATCGGGTCATGACGCTCCTCCGGAGATTCATCCCCGTTGCCGTCGTCTGCGTCCTCGGTCTGGCCGGCGCCGCATCCGCCGAGACCGACCTGCTCGCGAACAGGCCGTTGATCGACGCCGCTCTCTCCAACAACCCGACCGCGGCGGAGGAGATCGTCGACCGCGGCGAGAGCCCCGACGTGACGGACCCCGAAGGCCGGACCGCGCTGATTCTGGGAGCCGTCTACGGCTACGAGGATCTCGCCGCATCGCTTGTCGACCGCGGCGCCGGTCTCGACCTCGTGGACAGGTTCGGCAACACGGCGGCCTACTACGCGGCGGCCGGCAACCACACCGGCATCCTCGAACTCCTTCTCGGGGCCGGAGCGAAGGCGAACAAGAGGAACCGCCGCGGCATGACGCCCCTGATGATCGCCGCCTCCAAGGGCTACCCGACGGCGGTGCGGCTCCTGCTCGGCGCGGGCGCCGACCCCGAGGCCACGGACTTCACCGGCCGAACCGCTCTCGACTGGGCCGAGCGGGACAACCGGCGGAACGTCGTCCGGCTGCTCGCCGCCGCCGGCAAGGGCGGCAGCCGCCGGTGACGCGGAAAACTGGAGGGCGATCGGGGACTCGAACCCCGGACCCGCTGATTAAGAGTCAGCTGCTCTGCCAACTGAGCTAATCGCCCCGCCGAAGCCGCCACGCGCACCCTAGCCGCAACCCCGCGCGGACGCAAGCCTCGCGTCCGTTTGATCGCGAAGCGTCCATCCCCCAATATGGGCGCCCTTCCGCGGCCCGCAAGGTCGGCCCCCTCCCCCGGCGCAACAGGTGCCCCCGTCGATGCTCGTTCTCCAGCAGCTCGTCAACGGACTGATGCTTGGCGGCCTCTACGTGATGGTCGCCGTCGCGTTCACGCTGATCATCGGCATGCTGAACTTCCTCAACTTCACCATTCCGGCCCTGTTCATGTTCGCGGCCATGATGATGTGGGCGACCATGACGGGGAACCTGCCTTTCGGGAACGGCGCGCTGCTCGCGGTCTTCGGCGAACACGGGATGTGGATCGCGGGCGTGATCGTCTCGATCGCCGTCATCTGCCTCGTCTCGCTGGTCATCGAGCGCTTCACCTACCGCTACATGAAGGCGAGGTACGGCGACGCCACCGAGCACGCGCTGCCGCTCGTGAGCTCGCTCGGCTTCCTGATCGTCTTCGAGCATCTCGTGATCAGCCGCTGGGGATCGGATCCGCTGCAGATCGAATCGCCGTTCGGCGACGCGACGTTCACGGTCGGCTCGCTGATCTTCAGCTATCCCCAGGTCATCAGCCTCGCGCTCTCGCTCGCGATCGTCGCGCTGCTGAGCCACGTCATCCGCCGCACCCGGCTCGGGCGCGCGCTGCGGTCGATCGCCGAACGGCCCGACACCGCGACGCTGATGGGCGTCGACGTGCTCCGCATCGTCCCCGTGGTCTACGTCATCACCGGGTTCCTGTGCGCCGTCTCGGGCATCCTGTTCACCATCAACTACACCAGCATCGACGCCTACATCGGCGACACCGTGGCCACCGTCGCGATCGCCGGCATGGTTCTCGGCGGACTCGGCAACGTCTGGGGCGCGGTCGTCGGCGGCCTGTTCGTCGGGATCCTGGAGGTCTTCTCGATCTACGTCGTCGGCGCGGATTTCGTGAAGGTGCCGATCTGGGGGCTTCTGCTGCTGATTCTCGTCTTCAAGCCGACCGGGCTGTTCGGCCACACGGCGATCGGCAAGGGCAAGTTCTGAGATGAGCGGCTACGTCGAGGCGCAGCTCGTCATCCTCTGCCTGAGCGTCATCTACGCCTACGGCATTTTCCTGCCGGCGGCATCGGGGCAGCTCAACCTCGGCGCGGCGGGCTTCATCACTCTCGGCGCCTACTCCAGCGGCTGGTTCAACCTTTCCGACGGGCTCGGCCTGCCCATGGCCTGGAGCGTGCCCCTCTCCATGGCGCTCGTGGGCGCCGTCGGCTTCGCCATCTCGCTTCCCATCCTGCGCACCCGAGGCGTCTACATGGTGCTCGCGACCTTCGCCTTCGCGGAGGTCGTGTCCGGGGTCGCGATCAACATGGAGTTCCTCGGGGGCGCCGCCGGCATGCCGGTCGAGGCCCACGCGCCGGTCGGCGTGGTCGTCGCGGCCGCGCTCGGCGTCACGCTGTTCTCGTTCTACTTCATGTCCACCCGGCTGGGACTGGCGCTGCGCTCGGTCCACGACGACGAGAACGTCGCCGTGCTGTTCGGCGTCGACGTCCGCGCCGCGCGCGTGGCGGCGTTCACCATCGGCGGCATGATCGCCGGACTCGGCGGCGCGATCTACGGACATCACTACAACTACGTCGAGGCCCAGACCTTCAACGTGCTGCTCAGCATCTACATCCTCCTCTACGTGCTCCTCGGCGGCACGCAGACGGCATGGGGGCCGCTGGTCGGCGCCGCGTTCTTCACCGTCGTTCCCGAAATCTTCCGCCAGTGCGCGATCGAGCTCGGCTCCGACTGGCTCGCCGACAGCCGGTTCATCTTCTTCGGAATCCTGATCGTGCTGATGATGGTGATCCGCCCCGAAGGGGTGGTGACCAGGACGATGCAGGACGCCTGCGCGCGCGGGCTCGCCCGCGCGATCCGGATCCGCCGGCATGCCTGACAGCGTGCTTTCCGCGGCCGGCCTCCAGAAGAGCTTCGGCGGGCTCAGGGTCATCGACGACGTCTCGTTCGAGGTCGCGCGCGGCAGCCGGACCGCGCTGATCGGTCCGAACGGCGCCGGCAAGACGACGATCTTCAACCTCCTGACCGGCGTCTATCCGCTCGACGCCGGCGCCGTCGTCCTCGACGGCGCGGACATCGGCGCGATCCCCTCCAAGGACAGGGTGATCCACGGCATGTCGCGGAGCTTCCAGAACATCCGCCTGATGCCCCATCTCTCGACCGTCGAGAACGTCATGCTCGGCCAGCACGCCCGCGCCCGGTCGCTCCGCCGGCTGCTGTCTCCGCTCACGTTCCGGAACCGGTGGCGCGACGAGGCGGAACGGGCGCTCGCGGACGCCGGCCTCGAGACCTGGCCCGGCGAGGTCGTGGCGAACCTGCCCTACGGCGTCCAGAAACGCATCGAGGTGGTGCGCGCCATGATCTCGCGGCCCAAGCTGCTTCTGCTCGACGAGCCCGCCGCGGGCCTCAACGAGATCGAGACCGGCCAGCTCAGGGAGCTTCTCGAACGGGTGTCCGCGACCGGCGTGACGATGCTCGTCGTGGAGCACGACATGCATTTCGTGCGCAATCTGTGCGATCATGTGGTGGTTCTGAACTTCGGACGGAAGATCTTCGAGGGCACTCCGGAAGAGGTTCACCGCTCCCCGACGGTTCTCGAGGCCTATCTCGGAACCGACGACGCCGGATCTCCCGAGGACGACGACGGTGCTTCTTGAGGCTAGGGACATCGACGTGCGCTACGGCCGCAACAACGCCGTCAAGACCGTCAGCCTCGGGCTCGACCGTGGCGAGATCGTCGCCGTGCTCGGCGCCAACGGCGCCGGCAAGAGCTCGCTGCTCAAGGCGTTGCTAGGCACCGTGCGCTCGGAGGGCGCGGTGCTCTTCGACGGCGCCGACGTGTCGGGCTGGTCCGCGCCCCGCCGCGTCCGGGCCGGACTCGTGATGGTGCCCGAGGGGCGCCAGATCTTCGTCAGCCTCACCGTGCACGAGAACCTGCTGATGGGGGCCTATTGCCGGAAGGACGATTTCTCGGGCGAAGCGGAGGCGGTCTACCAGCGCTTCCCCAATCTCGCGGAACGCCGTCACATGCCGGCATCGGTGCTGTCGGGAGGCGAGCAGCAGATGCTGGCGATCAGCCGCGCCCTCATCGCCCGGCCGAAGCTGATGATGCTCGACGAGCCGTCGCTCGGGCTGAGCCCGATCCTCGTCAGGCAGCTGTTCGGCCTCATAGCGGATCTCAACCGCGAGGGGCTGACGATCATGCTGGTCGAGCAGAACACCCGCATGGCGCTCGCGACCGCCCGGCGCGGCTACGTGCTCGAACTCGGCGCGCTCGTGCTCGAGGGCGCCGCCCGCGAGCTTGCCGGAGACCCCCGCCTCGAGGCGGCGTATCTCGGCGGGCAGCGTCAGGATGCGTAACCGTCAACCGACATCACAGGGAGAAGCCACGTGAGAACAGGAATCTTGAGGACGACCCTCGCGGCCGGGGCGCTCGCCGCCGCAGTCGCCGGACCGGCTCCGGCCCTCGCGCAGAACGAGATCGTCATCGGGCTGAGCTTCGGCCGGACCGGTCTCTACTCGACCATCAACAAGACGACCGAGGTCGCCGTCGATATCGCGGCCGAGGAGATCAACGCGGCGGGCGGCATCAACGGCCGCAAAGTCAGGGTCGTCAAGTTCGACACCGCCGGCGATCCCAAGCAGGCGGTCGTCGCGGTGCGCAAGTTCGCGCGCGACGACGGGGCGCTCGCCGTCATCGGGCCGTTCTCGTCGAGCGAGGCGCGGGTGGCGTTCGCCGCGGGCGAACGCGAGAAGATCGTGCAGATCCCGAACGCGTCCTCCGCGCCGGGACTCGCCGACAAGTTCTCCTACGCGTTCCGGCTGACGGAGAGCGAGTACCTCCAGTTCCTGCGGGTCGTGAAGACGCTGAAGAAACGCGACGCGCTGCGGAAGTCGGTCGCCATCATGTACGGCACCGACGACGTGGTCTCGAAGGCGGTCGGTCTCGCGATCATGAAGCCGATCTTCGAGAAGGAAGGCGTCCGGATCACCGGACCCCTCGGCTTTCCGTCCCGGGCGTTCGACGTCGCTCCGCAGGTCTCGGAACTCAAGGGCAAGCAGCTCGACTACATCGGCGTCGCGACGATCACGCCGGTCGCGATCCGGGTTCTCAAGGAGATCCGGCGCCAGGGCATCGCGACGCCGCTGATCGGCTCGCAGATCTGGGCCGATCCCGAGATCATCGAGAAATTCGGCGAGGACGGCGACGGCTCGGTCTTCATCACGTATTTCTACTACGACCGGGACGAGCGTTCGCGGACGTTCACGAGGAAATTCGTGGAGGCGGCCGCCCGCCAGGGAATCAGGAAACCGTTCCCGCACCATGTCGACGTCAGCGCCTACGACACGATGTACGTCCTGAAGGCGGCCATGGAAAGCGCCGGAACCACGGGGGATCCGTCGAGGCTGCAGGCCGAGCGCGCGGCGATACGCGACACCCTCGGCAAGCTGACCTACGACGGGCTCATCGGCCGGATCTGTTTCGAGAGCACGGGCGACGCCCAGCTTCCGGGCTACGTGCTGACGATGAACGACCGGAAATGGCAGTTGCTAGAGGAGCACCCGCCGCTTCCCTGCACGAAGTAGCGGCGTGACGGCGCCGGGCGGCGGAAGCGCCGTCCGGCGCCGCCTCCGGCCGCGGAGGGGAGACCCGTGAAACGCGAATTCGTGGACGGCACCTGGCAGCGGAACAGATCCTTCTCCCCTGCCGTCGTCACCTCCGGTGCCGGTCAGAGAATCGTCTGGCTCGCCGGGCACGGCGCGCCGCAGACGCCCGACGGGCGCTCGCTCGCCGGCGACTTCGACTCCCAGACCCGGCAGTCCTTCGCCAACCTGCAAGCCACCCTCGAGAAAAGCGGGGCCGGACTCGGCGACATCGTCCAGATGACCGTGTTCATACTCGACGCGCGGCACGGCGACCGGTTCGTCAGGATCCGCAGGGAACTCTATCCCGACGGAAACTATCCGGCCAGCGCGCTCGTCACCGTCGCCGGCTTCGCGCAGCCGGAGATGATGGTGGAGATTCAGGCCGTCGCCGTGGTCTGAACCCGTTTCAGGAGTTCCAGCATCCGCCGCGGCGTCACCGGCAGTTCGGTGACCGCCCCGGGCGCCCCGATCGCGTCGTCGATCGCGGCCGCGACCGCGGCCCCGACGGCGGCGATGCCCCCCTCTCCCGCCCCCTTGACGCCGAGGGAGTTGAGAGGACTCGGCGCGTCCTCCGTCAGCAGCAGATCCGGTCGCGGCACTTCGGTGGCCCCCGGCAGCACGTAGTCCGCAAGGGTCAGCGACAGCGGCTGGCCGCCGTCGTCATAGCGAAACTCCTCGAACAGCGTGCCGCCGATTCCCTGAGCGAGACCGCCGATGAGCTGCCCCTCCGCCAGCATCGGATTCACCGCGCGGCCGATGTCGTAGGCGACGAGGAATCTCTCCACCCGGACGACGCCGGTTCCGGAATCGATCGACACCACGGCCAGGTGGGCGCCGTAGGGAGCGTTCATGTGATCGGTCTCGTAACGGCCTTCCGCGGAGATCCTCTCCCCGCCGGACTGGCGGACGATCTCCTCCCAGGCGAGCGACGCGCCGGTCCCGCGGTGCCTGACCCGGCCGCCCCCGACCACCAGATCGTCCGCGTCCGCCTGGAGGAGCCTGGCCGCGGGATCCGCAAGCGCCCCGAGGAGCGCATCCGCGGCCCGCCTCGCCGCCTCGCCGGTCATCGCCGTCGTGCGGGAGGCGTGCGATCCGTACCCCTCCTCGATCCGGTCGGTGCGCCCCTGGACCACGTTCAGGGAAGCGTGGTCGACGCCTAGGCAGGCAGCGCAGATCTGGGCGAGAGCGGTCCGCACGCCCTGTCCGAGATCGGCGGCGCCGCAGAGAACCTCGATCCGCCCGCGGCGGTCGATCTCGATGCGGACCAGATCCCTTGGACCGAGACCCGACTTCTCCACGAACAGCCCCAACCCCGCCCCCGCGAGCTCGCCGCGGGCGCGGCGCACCGCGAGCCCGGCGTTCAGATCCCGCCACCGGAACGCCTCGAGGGCGCGGTCGAGCAGCCCTTCGTAGTCGCCCGAATCCAGGACGACCTCGACGTCGAGAGCGTCCAGGGTCCGGGTGTAGGGCATTTCCTCCGGCGCGATCAGGTTGCGCCTGCGCGCCTCCACGGGCGAGATTCCGACGCGCGCCGCGACGGCGTCGAGCAACCTCTCGCGCACGAAGCTGCCCTCGAAGCGGCCGGGCGCCCGATAGGTGGCGGCCGGCGTCTTGTTGGTCAGGCGGACATGGCCGACGGCGCGGTAGGCCGGAACGCGATAGGGGCCGAGCAGCAAGCCCGCCGAAAGGTCGGGCACGCGAACGCCGTGGGTGCGCAGATAGGCCCCCTGGTCGTGGAAGAACTCGTCGTCGATCGCGAGAATCCGGCCGTCGCCGTCCACCGCGGCGCGGATCCGGTGCCGCTGCTCGCGCGACTGGTTGGCCGCGGCCAGATGCTCCCGGCGGTCCTCGATCCACCTCACCGGGCGGCCGTAGCGGATGGCGGCGGCGCAGATCAGGAAATCCTCGGGATAGAGTTCGCCGCGGATGCCGAAACCGCCGCCGATGTCGCCCTCGAACAGGTGGACGCTCGCGGGATCGCGCCCGAGCGCGGACGCGAGCTGGTCGCGATTGGCGTGCGCCCGCTTGGTCGCCCCGTAGAGTTCGAGAACGCCGGTGCCGGGATCGACCCGCGCGACGCCGCCCCGGCATTCCAGCGGAACGCCGCTGTGCCGCCCGACCACGAGTTCCAGCGCGACTTCCGCATGGGCGCGGGCGAAAGCCTCGTCGACGCTTCCGTAGCTTTTCCGGACGACGCAGGCTTCGGTGCCGTGCAGGGAATCGAATTCCGTCGGCGGCGCGAGGGCATCGAGATTGGGCGCCAGTTCGGCCACGTCGACCTCGACGGCCGCGGCCCCGTCCTCGGCAGAGGCCGGGCTTTCGGCGAACACCGCGGCCACGGGTTCCCCCGCATAACGCACCCGCCCGGACGCAAGCACCGGCTGCCGGTAGGGTTCGAGCCCCCGATAGCTCGTCGGACGGAAGGCGATCGGCGGAAGCGCGATGTCGTCGGCGCGCCAGACTCCGACGACGCCGTCGGTCCTTTCCGCGCTCCCGACGCCGACGGAGCGAAGAACTCCGTGCGCGACGGGGGAACGGACGATCCGCATGTGGATCTCGCCGCCGAAACGCCAGTCGGCCGCGTAGGTGCCGGCCCCGGCGAGAAGAGGCGCGTCCTCGACGCGCGGCGCCCGCGCGCCGAAAGGAGCGCCGAGACGGCCGCCGCCGTTCATCCGAGAACCCCTTCGGCCCAGCGAAGGACGTCAAGCAGGACTCCGTCCCGCCGCCGGGGCGCGACCAGCTGGACGCCGACCGGCAACCCGCCCGGTCCCGTCCCCGCCGGCAGGGTCGCGGCCGGAGTCCCCAGCATCGTCCACAGGGACTGGAAGCGGGGGTTTCCGGTGTCGTCGAGGCCCGGCGGCGCGACGCCGTCGACGGCCGGACACAGAAAGACGTCGCGGGTTCCGAAAGCCGCGTCGCCGGCCTTCCGGCAATCCGCGAGAAACCGCCTCGCCCGCTCGTAATCGGCTTTCGGAATCGCGAGTCCCTCCGCCACGGTGGCCCTCATGACCGGCGAGATCCGGTCGCGGTCGCCCGTCCATTCGCGCCGCAGCGTTCGCGCGCGCTCGACGGCGTTGATCCTGCCCCGGAGCTCGCCGAGCTCCCGGAACCGGCCGTCGAGCTCGACGTCGGAAACGTTGGCGCCGGCCTTCTCCATCCGCCGTGCCGCCTCCTCGACCGCCTTGCGGGTTTCGGGCGAGGCGCGGTCCCACAGCCAGGTTCTCGCGATGCCGACCGCAGGCGGCCTTCCGGAAGGCGCCGCGGACGCGACCGGACGTTCCGACAGCACCGATGCCACGAGAGCGACGTCGTCCGCGATGCGGGCGTGAATGCCAAGCGTGTCGAAGCTCGGCGCCGCGGGAAACACGCCGCCAAGGTCGAATTCCCCGAAGCTCGGCTTGTAGCCCAGGACGCCGCAATAGGACGACGGGCGGATGACAGAGCCGCCGGTCTGGGTGCCGAGAGCGATCGGCACCATGCCGTCCGCGACCGCCGCCGCCGACCCGCTGGACGAACCTCCGGGAGTGCGGGACGGATCGCGCGGATTGGCCGTCTTTCCGGGTGCCGGGCCGGCGAACTCGCAGGTGACGGTCTTGCCCACGACGACCGCGCCCGCGGCGCGCAACAGGGCGACGCAACGCGCGTCCGCGACGGGCCGCCGGCCCGCATGGATCGGGGAGCCGAGCGCCGTGGGCATGTCCGCGGTGTCGATGACGTCCTTGACCCCGACCGGAACGCCGGCCAGCGCCCCCTTGCCGGCCGTCCCGTCGACCGCGCGGGCCTGCAGACGGACCAGATCGGGATCGAGGAACTCCCAAGCCATGACCGTGCCGTCGCGGGCCGCGATTCCGGCAAGGCAGGTTTCCGCCACGGCCTGGGCGGAGAGGGCGCCGGAGCGCACACCTTCGGCGGTCTCCCTAGCCGACAGTCGGTCATGTCCGGGATTCATCCATTCTTCCGAGGCGACGGGTGGCAGGCTCCGGAGCCGGGCGACCAGAGATAGCGGGCGGGCGAAAGGAGTTCAACACGCGGCTGCGTCGACGGGGATCGTTCCTGTCCGGAGACCGGTGGACCGGGCCCGTTCCGCAGGCCGATCGGGAGCCCGTTTCGTCGTCTGCGGGTCGGCTCGGACCCCATGAAGCCGCCTCGATCGCGCCGCAGGCAGTTCCGCACCCGGCGCTCGGTCGCGACGGGAAGCGGTCCGGTTGCGTCGCAGGGGTGTCCCACCCTCGCCGATTGCGGTCGATTCCGGTCGGTCCGGGCCGCGTCCGGCGAAGCGCTTGAAGCCGAGGTAGTGGTGCCGCGCGACCGTCGCGTCCCACCGCACGCGCTCGTGCGGCTCCGCGAGACGGACCGTCACCTCGGCAAGCGAGAAGCCGTCGGGCGTGCTCTCGAAGAGGGGTCTGACGTGCGCTCGGTGGCCGATGCCGCCATCCTGCCCGAATCGGCAGCGAAAAGCCAGAGCCCGATCCAACCGGCCCCGCCGGGAACCCGAAACGCCGGCCAAACCGAGCGTGGGATCGCCCTGGCCGGGAACCCCAAGCACCTTGAACCCGTTGCCGTCGCCACTAGAATGGCCCCGCGCCACGCTCGGCGTGCGCGCCCGGGAATGCCGGTGGCGGCCGACCTTGCGGACGACGCGTTTCCGGCACGCCCGCATGGGGACGGGCAGGCGTCCGGCAGGGAAAGCCCGAGCCATGGACCGACGCAAGCTGCCGATCGGCATCCAGACCTTTCGCAGGATCCGCGAGGAGGGCCACTACTACGTCGACAAGACCGGCTACGCGAAAAGGCTGGTCGACGAAGGTACTCACCATTTCCTGTCGCGGCCGCGGCGGTTTGGCAAGAGCCTGTTCCTCGACACGCTGAAGGAGCTGTTCGAGGGCAGCGAGGCTCTGTTCGAGGGACTCGCCGTCCACGGCCAGTGGGACTGGTCGGTGCGTCATCCGGTCGTGCGTCTGAGCTTCGGCCGCGGCGATTTCGAGCAACCGGGCTTTCTCGACCGCAACATCGCGACCCAGCTCGATGCCGTTGAAAGGCGATCGGACCTGAAGTCCGGATATTCCGATGCGTCCGAGCGTTTCGCCTACCTGCTCGAGGCGCTTCACGAGCGGACGGGACAGAGGGTCGTCGTGCTGGTGGACGAGTACGACAAGCCGGTTCTCGACGCCCTGGGGGATCCGGAACGGGCGCGCGCGAACCGCAACTATCTGCGCGGGCTCTACTCGACCCTCAAGGACAGCGACGCCCACATCGCGTTCAGCTTCATCACCGGGGTGAGCAAGTTCACCCGGACGAGCCTGTTCTCGGGCATGAACAACCTCAGGGACATCACGCTCGATTCGCGCTACTCCGCGATCTGCGGCTACACCGAGGCCGATCTGGACACGACGTTCGCGCCGGAACTCGAGGGGCTCGACCGCGCGACGGTCCGCGAGTGGTACAATGGCTACTCGTGGCTCGGCGAGGACAGGGTCTACAACCCGTTCGGGATTCTGCAGCTGTTCGACAGACGGGAGTTCAGGGCGTGGTGGTTCGAGACCGGCACGCCGACCTTCCTGGTCGACTTGCTGAGATCGCGCGACGTGTTTCCCGTGGATCTCGAGAACATGCCGGCAAGCGAGGAACTCCTGTCGGCGTTCGACGTCGGCGACATCGCGCCCGAGGCGCTGCTGTTCCAGACCGGCTATCTCACGATCACGGGCACGGACAGACGCGGCACGCGGATCCGCCACCGGCTCGGCTACCCGAACCGGGAGGTGCGGGAGAGCCTGAACCGATGGCTGCTGCGCAGTCTGGCGCCGGTGTCCGCGACCGAGGAGGAGGAACGGAACGACCGGCTTTTCGATCTTCTGGAGAGCGCGGATCTTTCCGGCATGGAGGCGCTGTTCCATTCGGTGCTCGCAAGCGTTCCCCACCAGTGGCACGCCGGGGCCGCCGTCACCAGGCACGAGGCCTGGTTCGCCAGCGTGTTCTATTCCTACTTTCTGGGCTCCGGCCTCGACGCGCGGGCGGAGGACACGACGAACCGGGGACGGATCGACATGTCCGTGCTGACGGACAGGCACGTCTACCTGTTCGAGTTCAAGGTGCTGGGGTCCGCCGCCAGGGGCGGCGCGATGCGCCAGCTGCGCGAGAGGGGCTACGCGGAAAAGTACAGGAGCCGCGGTCTCCCGATCCATCTCGTCGGAGTGGAGTTCGACCCCGGGAAACGCAACATCGCGACCTTCGAGACCGCGCGGGCGTGAGTCCCGGGCACGGCTCCCGGCGACGCCTGGCGTCCCGTCCCTTTCGCGCTCCTGACCCGCATCTTTCGTTCGTCACGCCACCGGGAAGGCGTTGCGGGCGGCCGTCCACCGCGTCCTGTCGCGCATGGCGTCAAACCGGCTGCCGCCGGCGCGGCCGTTGCATCGGATCGCGCGGGGGCCTGTCGGGCGGAACCCCGGGCCGGCGCCCGGTTTCGGCTCCCGACAGTCCCGCCTCGAGCGCCCCGAACGGACGGCGGCATTCGTCACCCGTCGCGCGAGAGTGTATCCTGTACGGCGGATTCGCCGCCTCTGCGGGAGCCGCCGCGCGGTTCGTGAATCCTGCCTCCTCCCGGAACCTGGCGAAGATGCCACCCCAACCGCCCCGGACGGATGACGAGAACGGCCTGCTCGTCGCGGACTGCTTCGCGATGCTGTCCGACGGGCTTGCCGGACGGAAATTCAGCAAGGCCGAACACCGGAGAAAACTGCAAGCGCGCCTCGCACGCAAGGAATCTGCCATCGAGCGGGCAACTTGCAAAACTCTCGGCTGGCGAAACCAGGCCCGTGACGTCCGCGGTCGAACGCAACGGAAACTTTCGGCAGTCCAGCCGATCCAGCGATCCCGGTGCACGCTCCTGAAGGCGCCGGACTGCCACCCCGCAAGCGCGATCCACTCCCCGCGCCATGCGACGATGTAGCGCAACCCGCGTCCGGCGAAGCGCTTGGAGCCGGGGTGACGGCGCTGTGCGACCGGTGCGTCCCGCTGCACGCGTTCGTGCGGCTCCGCGAGACGAACCGTCACGTCGGCAAGCGAGAAGCCGTCGGGCGTGCCCGCGAAGAGGGATCTGGCGTCCGCTCGGTGGCCCATGCCACCATCTCCAGCCGAACCGGCAGCGAAAGGTCGGAGCCGAATGCAACCGCCTTCGCCGGGAACCCGAAGCGCCGACCAAACCGGGCATGGAATCGCCCCGGAGAGAAAGCGGGGCGTCCGTGCGGACTCGGCATGGCGCCGGGAGACGAGGATGAGGTGCGCCGATGGCGATCCCTCCGGGAACCCGGCGCGTTCCCCTGCACAGGGAGCGGAGGGCGGTCCGGGGTGACGCACCAGGACTATCCCACGCTGGCAGGACATCCGCTCCGGGCGGGCCGGGGCGATCCCGTCCGGGCCGTCACCGCCGCCTGCGGGTTCCAAGGGCGTCCCCGATCGGCCGGATCCGGCTCCGATCCTGTCATCCGGGCGATCGAATGGGTTCTGGACCGCAGCGTGGGATCACCCTGGGTTGCGTCGGTTTCCCGCTTGACAACCGCTTTCCCCGCGTTCACGGTTCCGGCGGTTTTACGTCGCGCTTCGACCTTTTCCGCCAACAGGATCGGGAACCCGCAGACCGTGGTCGGCAATCTCCTCAGCGTGGAAGGACGGGTCGTCGTCGTCACCGGCGGCGGCAAGGGCATAGGACGGGTCTACTGCCGCGAACTCGCCAGAGCCGGTGCCAGAATCGTCGCCGCCGACATCGACGACGACGCCAACGAGGCCACCGTCGGGGAAATCAGGGCGGCCGGCGGCGAGGCGGTCGCGGCGACCACCGACGTCGCCGATGAGGGCCGGACCGCGGAGATGGCGCGAACCGCCGTTGCCGCTTTCGGGCGCATAGACGGCCTCGTGAACAACGCGTCGCTGATGAGCGTGCTCGAACGCCGCGACTGGAACCTGATCCCCGGAGAGGAATGGGACCGGGTCATGGAGGTCAACCTGCGCGGCATCTTCCTGTGCTGCAGGGCAGTCCACCCGCAGATGAAGGAACAGGGGGGCGGCAAGATCGTCAACATTTCCTCGGGACGGTTCTGGAACGGTGCGCCCAACCGCCTGCACTACTCCACCTCGAAGGCCGGAGTCATCGGGCTCACCCGGTCGCTCGCGAGGGAAGTCGGGCCGGACAACATCTGCGTCAACGCGATCACCCCCGGCTTCACGCTGTCCGACACGCAGGTCGCGTCGTCCGGCGAATACGCACAGACCAACGCCCCTCCCGAAGACCGCTGCATCCAGCGGCACCAGTATCCGGAGGATCTCGTGGGCGCGGTGACGTTCCTGCTGTCGCCGGGAAGCGACTTCATTTCCGGGCAGACCCTCAACGTGGACGGCGGCCAGCAGATGCATTGACCGGGCCGCTCGCCGCTCCGCCGACCGGAAACGGTTCGGCACGCACGTTTCCCGGACAACGTTCCGTCGCGGCCGACAGCCGTTTCCCCGAGCCCGCCGCCGCTTCCGCCTCGCCGGCACCGTTGACCCCGGCGGGCTGGTCGCCGTCGGAACCGGCTTGGACAAGATCCGGCATGCACGAAAGCCACGGCCGCATCGAGCGCCGACCCTGCGCCGCCGCCAACCTCACCGGCGAGGAGTCGAACGGTCAGATCGCTTTTCGCGACCTTCTCCGGACGATGCGCATCGAGCGCGAGGCCTCAAGAACGGCAAGCGCGGCATCGAAACGGCCAGCGGCCCCAACTCGCCCGGCACGGAGCGTGCCGGGCCCGAGGAACCGCCGGCCCCCGTGCACAACCACCGGCGCATCGAAAACCTCCCGCACGGCGTGTGCGGCATCATCCGCGACGAAGACCGTCGCATGGCGCATGCCCGCCATCTGCCCGAAGCCGACCGTCGTCGGGTCGTCCACCGTCAGCCGGGATCCGAAATTGCGCCCGGTCCGGGGACTTTCGGGTCGGGACGATCAGTGGGTCCAGTTGCCTTGGCGCCCGAAACGGAAATTGTCCGAATAGCTCTTCGGTCGCACGACGCGAGTCCTCGGCTCGACCACCCGGTATTCAAGCCCCTCGCGCTCGCAGAAGGCGACCGCGCCGTCCCGGCTGTCGAAAACCATGCGCAACTGGTTCCGGGTGTCGCCCCGGCCCGACCATCCCATCAGGGCGTCGTTGACTTGGCGGGCGCCGGGCTCGAACTCCGCGATCCAGTGGCGGGTGTTCGCCCGGCCGGACTGCATCGCCGTCTTGCGAGGCTGGTATATCCGCACCGCAGCCATTTCGCTCCGCTCCCGTTGTCGGCGAATCATCCCGAATTCCGGCGGCCGGTCAAGCCGTCGGCACAACAGAGGCAGGAACATTCTTTGTCGTGACCGAGTGCCGGCAACGGGTGCGGACCGCTTCCCAGGGCACGAACCGGCACCCGGACCGACGAAACGCGTTCCCGAACGTCCTGCCGGACAGGCCGGTTCACCCGTCGCCGGATAGAAAACCAGTCCTGGCAACAGGGGCGTCTTCGGCAACGGTGACGACCAGAGCCCCGGGGCACGGCTCCACGGCGAACTCCCGGTTGCACTGCTGGTTGAAAAGCCCGTCCGCCACGTCGGCGCGGTTTCCCCCGGGAACGCCGCATGGAGGCGCTCCCGGCCGCACCGCCCCTGGCGTGGTTTCCGTTTCATGCCCAACCGGCTCGCGCGGGCCAACGAACCCCGGCTCCCCCTCGGTCGGGCGATCGCCGAATCGGACCGGCTCTCCGGATCCCCGACGGAACCACCCCGCCGACGCGCGCTCCGGATCGCGCGGCTCTTCCCGGAACCCGGACAAGCCGGTTGACGCTTGCGGATACGGTTCCCCGACCGTCCCGCAAGCGGTCTCACGGCGCCCCGAAGTCCACCGGCCGGTCCGGGAACGGGCGCCTCAGACGCCCAGATAGCGGTGCTGGATATCCTCGTTGTCGCGCAGCTCGGCGGAATCCCCGTGCCACACGACCTTGCCCCGTTCGACGATGTAGTGGCGATCCCCGATTCTGGCGAGCGTCTCGACGTTCTTGTCGATCACCAGAATCGCCTGGCCCATGGCCTTCAGTCCGGCAAGGCATTTCCAGATCTCCTCGCGGATCAGGGGAGCCAGACCCTCGGTCGCCTCGTCGAGAATCAGCAGTTTCGGATTGGTCATCAGCGCGCGGCCGATGGCGAGCATCTGCTGCTCGCCGCCGGAAAGCTGGTTTCCCATGTTGTTCAGGCGATCGGCAAGATTGGGAAACATCTCCAGAATGCGGGGAAGAGTCCACTGGTTCCCGGCGCCGGACCGGTTGTCCGCGGTCGCGACGAGATTCTCGCGCACGGTCAGGTTCGGGAATATCTGGCGTCCCTCGGGCACGATGCCGAACCCCATCTTGGCGATCTTGTAGGCCGGCAGAGTCCGGATCTCCCGTCCCATGAAGTTGACCGAACCCGCGTGCGCGCGCACCATTCCCATGACCGCCCGGATCGTGGTCGTCTTGCCCATGCCGTTGCGCCCGAGGAGAGTGACGACCTCGCCCTCGTCGATCTCGAACGACATTCCGAAAAGCACCTGGCTCTGTCCGTAGGACGCCTGCAGGCCGGCCACCTCGAGCATCATCCCCTTCCGGCCGGTCGAATCAGGCATCGGCCCTCGCCTCGTCCTCTCCGAGATAGGCGGCGCGCACCTCCGCGTTGCCGCGGATCTCCGCCGGGGTGCCGGTCGCGATCGCGCGCCCGTAGACCAGCACCGTCACCCGGTCGGCGATGCTGAACACCG
The DNA here is from genome assembly GCA_965214975.1 of Alphaproteobacteria bacterium. GTDB lineage: Bacteria > Pseudomonadota > Alphaproteobacteria > MPNO01 > UBA830 > JAJEBT01. The sequence goes on along the minus strand of OZ244055.1, from coordinate 949,551 downwards.
TGTCCATGTCGTGCTCGATCAGCACCATCGAGTACCGGCCCTTGATCGCGTTCAGGAACTTGCGCATGCGCTCCGAGTCTTCCGGCCCCATGCCGGCCGTCGGCTCGTCGAGCAGGAGGAGCTTGGGGCCGGTCGCCAGCGCCATCGCGATCTCGAGCTGCCGCTGCTCGCCATGCGCCAGATTGCCCGCGAGGACCAGCGCCCGGCCCTCGAGCCCGACGTCCCGGAGCATGTCGCGCGCGGGACCGGTCAGCGCCGAATCGGTCGCCGCGCGCGTCCAGAACCGGAAGCTGTGCCCGGCATGCGCCTGGATCGACAGGGCGACGTTCTCCAGGGCGGTGAAATTCCGGAAGACGCTCGTGATCTGGAACGATCTCGCGAGACCCGCGCGGGAGCGCTGCGGCGCGGACAGCCCGTTGATGACCTCGCCGTCGAAAACGATGCTGCCGGCGTCGGGCGCGAGCATGCCCGCCAGCTGCGCCACGAAGGTCGTCTTGCCGGCCCCGTTGGGTCCGATGACGGCATGGATCTCGCCCGGCGAGACGTCGAAATGGAGGTTGTCGGTCGCGGTCACGCCTCCGAAGGACTTGCAGAGCCCCTCGACCCTGAGGATCGGCTCACTCATTCGAGATGTCCTCGCGCCCCGGCAGCAGCCCCCAGAGCCCGCGCTTGGCAAAGAGAACCAGCACGATCAGGAGCGGGCCGAAATAGAACTGCCAGTGTTCCGTGTAGTCGGAGAGGATCTCCTCGACCATGAGATAGCCGAACGCGCCGAACAGGGGGCCGAACAGCGTTCCCATGCCGCCCACCATCACCATGATCATCAGTTCGCCCGACCGGAACCAGTGCATGTATTCCGGCGTCAGGAACTCGGTGAGGTTGCCGAACAGGAAACCCGCGATTCCGCAGACCACGCCGGCGATCGTGAAGGCGGCCAGGCGGTAGCGGAACGTCGGGAACCCGATCGCCTGCATGCGCGCGTCGTTCGAGCTCGACCCTCTGACCACCATGCCGAACCGCGAGTTGATCGTCCTCCACAGAACGAACGTGACCACGGTCAGCGTCCCGAGAATCAGGTAGTACATGTTCCACGTCTCGTTGAGATCGAAGAACGAAAAGAACTCGCTGCGCACGTCGATCGGCAATCCGTCGTCGCCACCGTACTCCTCGAGGCTGATTCCGAGGAAATAGAACATCTGCGCGAGGGCGAAGGTGATCATGATGAAGTAGATGCCGCTGGTGCGGAGGGAGATCACCCCCAGAAAGGCGGCGATCGCCCCGCATCCGACGACGCAGACGGCGAGCTGCGTCCAGCCGTCGGTCACCTCGTAATAGGCGAGAATGCCGACGGCGTAGGTTCCGAGCCCGAGGTAGAGCGCATGGCCGAAGCTGATCATCGCGCCGTAGCCGAGAATGAAGTCCAGGCTCATCGCGGCGATGGAGAAGATCATGACCCGCGAGATCAGGTCGATGTAGAACGGCTCGTCGACCGCCTCCGCGACCGGCGGCAGGAGAGCCAGAACCAGGAAGCAGACCAGCAGGAACGACAGCTTGAGACGGCTCAGCATGACGTCACCCCGTGCGCGCAGGGAACAGCCCCTGCGGCTTGAAGAACAGGATGACCGCCATCAGGATGTAGACCAGCATGGAGGCGAGGGCCGGACCCGCCGTCTGCGCGGCTTCCGCCGACACGACCTCGAGCATGACCGCGGGCAGGATCGACCGGCCGACGGTCTCGAACACGCCGACGATGACCGACGCCACCAGGGCGCCCCGGATCGACCCGATGCCGCCGATGACGATGACGACGAAGGCGAAGATCAGCATTTCCTCGCCCATGCCGCTTTCCACCGACGAGAGGGGAGCGGCCATCAGCCCGGCAAGCCCCGCGAACACGGCGCCCAAGCCGAAGACGGCGGTGTACAGAAAACGGATGTTGACGCCGAGCGCGCCGACCATGGAACGGTTGCTGGCGCCGGCGCGGATCAGCATGCCGAGACGGGTGCGGGTGATCAGCCAGTACAGGGTCGCCGCCACGAAGATTCCGACGGCGATCACGACGAGGCGGTACACGGGATAGGGCGCGTCGGGCAGGATCTCGAAATTCCCGCCGAGCCAGTCGGGCAGGGTCAACGGCTGCGCCTCCACCCCCCAGACCATGCGCACCAGCTCGTTGAAGAACAGGATGAGCCCGAACGTGGCGAGCACCTGGTCCATGTGGTCGCGCTCGTACATCGTCCTCAGCACGACCAGCTCCACAAGCACGCCGACGAGGAGCAGCGCCGGAACCATCAGCACCAGGGCGAGCAGCAGGCTTCCCGACCAGCCGAAAAACGTCGAGGCGACGTACGCTCCGACCATGTACAGCGAACCGTGCGCGAGATTCACGACGTTCATGATCCCGAGCACGAGCGTGAGGCCCGCGGAGATCAGGAACAGGAAGACGCCGAACTGGATTCCGTTGAGGAACTGTTCGACCACCAGCAACGTGTTCATCTACGGCACCGTGTCGGGGAGAGACGCCGGCCCGGCCGGCGGGAGGACGCGCGGTTCCGGGGAGCGTTCCGAGCAACGCTCCCCGGAGTTCACGGGCGGGCGCCGCCCGCTACCACTTCATCTTGCACTTGGTGAAGTGGCTGTCCTTGGCCTGCGCGAACACCTTTCCGCGCGTCACGATCGTCGGCTTGCCGTCGGGTCCGTTGACGACCTCCCGCTTCCAGTAGTCCTGGATCGGGCCGTGGTTCACGTTGAACGAGAACTCGCCGCGCGGCGACTTGATGTCCGCCGTGCGCATGGCGTTGCGGATGGCGTCGTGGTCGCCGAGGTCGCCCTTGGCGCCGCGCACCCCGAGATCGATCAGCAACGCGCCGTCGTAGCCCTGCACCGAGAAGTTCGACGGGTGGTGCCCGTACTTCGCGATGTAGTCCTTGACGAACCGCTGGTTGACGGGGTTCTCCGACTGGTGGTTCCAGAAGTTGGTGTGATAGCTGCCGACGGCGTTCTGCCCGTGGGCGGACAGAGTGCCGAAGTCCACGGTGAAGACCGTGTAGAGCTTCACTTCCTTGTCGAGCCCCGCCGCCTTGTACTGCTTCATGAACGACACGCCCATGGCGCCCGGAAGGAACCCGAAAATCGCCTTCGGCTTGACCGCGCGGATCTGGGAGATCTCCGCCTGCCAGTCGTTCTGGCCGAGCTTGTACAGGATCTTGCCCTTGGTCGGCTTCTTGTACTGGCGGTTGAACCCGGCGAGCATGTCCTTGCCGGCCTGGTAGTTGGCCGAAAGCTCGAAGACCTCGTCGATGCCCTCGTCGCGCATCAGCTTGCCCATCGCCTCGGGCATCATGTCGTTGTTCCAGCCCGAACGGAAGAAGTACGGATTGCAGTTCTTGCCGTCCATGGCCGACCAGCCCGCGTTGGTGCTGATCAGGAACGTCTTGGCCCGGAACGCCTGCTTCCAGACCGCGGCGAGCACGTTGGACCAGGTGACGCCCGCGATGAAGTGCACCCTGTCCTTCTTGATGTACTCGTTGACGATCTGCCGTCCGACGTCCGGCTTGTGCTGGGTGTCCTTTCTGATGACCTCGGGCTCCAGGCCGCCGAGCTTGCCGCCGAGATGGTCGAGCGCGAGCATGAAGCCTTCCCACTGGTACTTTCCGAAGATGCCGCGGCCTCCGGAAAACCCGTTCAGGTAGCCGACCTTGACGCCTTCCGCCAAGGACGGAGACGCGACCGGCGCACCGCAGAGAAGCGCCGCGGCGACGGCCCCGTAGAGAGATTTCTTCATGGTTCTGTTCCTCGAGTAGGATTCGCACGGCCCGGCCCGGCCGACCTGCAACGCCACAGGCCCGTCCGACACGCGAAGCCGTTCATCTGGCCGTCATGCTAGACTGCGCAGCAACGGCTTGCAACAGCCCGCGACGGCGAGGAAACCGCGGACATGACGCTTCGCGCCCTGCTTGCGCGATTTCTGGCCGCGCAGGCCGCCCCGGCGCCGCTGTCCCCCGATCTCGGCGGACGGGATCCGGAACGTCTGCGCGCCGACATTCGCGACATCCTGGACGACGCCGACCGGGCCCGCGCGGGCCTGCGCGCCGCGGCCCTCGCGGATCTCTACCGCCGCCTGACGCCCGAGGGACGGGCGCGTTTCGCCGCCGTCGCCGGCACGCTCGACGCGCGGACGGAACCCGGCGCCGACCGCTACGCGAGAATGGAGGAGCTGGAGTATTTCGGCCGGGCGGGCGACCGGCTCGCGCTGTTCGACGGTTTCGTTCCGCCGCGGCGCAGGCTGCTGACGTTGCTCGCCGCGGCCGCGGGCGGCCGCGAAACCCTCGAGGCGATGCGGCGCGACGCCGACCGGGAACTCGCCGGCGAGATCGACAGGGCGCTCGAGACCCGTCGTTGAGGCCGCGTCCGGAATCCCGCTTGCGCGGGCCGCCGTTCGGCGGCACCCTTCGCGTCGCGCGCCGTCGGCGCCGGTTTCGGAGGGAGACGCACGCATGCTCGACGTCGCCGTCGTCGGCCTTGGGTGGTGGGGCCGGATCCTGGCCCGGACCCTGGCCGCAAGCCGCAAGATCAGGGTCGTCCGGCTGTCCGACGTCGACGCCGCCGGACGGGCCTTCGCCGACGAACGCGGCATCGAGTTCGTCGACGGCTTCGAGTCGGTTCTCGATGACGACGCGGTCGAGGCCGTGGTGCTCGCGACACCCCACTCGTTCCACGAAAGCCAGATCGTCGCGGCGGCCGGCGCCGGCAAGCACGTCTTCTGCGAGAAACCCCTGTGCCTCCACCGGGCGGCCGCGCTGCGGGCCCTCGACGCGGTCCGCGAGGCCGGAGTCCGGATCGGGATCGGCCACGAGCGGAGGTTCGAGCCGCCGATCGTCAGGACGGCGGAGTTGGTCAACGACGGCCGCCTCGGCGCGCCGATGCACGTCGAGGGGAATTTCAGCCACGACCTTTTCACCGGCCTCGCGCCCGGCAACTGGCGCCTGAACCCCGACGAGAGCCCGGCCGGAGGACTGACGGCGACGCTGATCCACCTCACGGATCTCTCGATCAGCCTGTTCGGCCAGCCCGAGCGGGTGCGGGCGTCCTGCGCCCGTCTCGGAGGCGTCGTCCCGAACGGCGACACGCTGTCCGTCCATGTCGAGTTCGCGGGAGGACGCACCGCCACGCTCAACGCCCTCACCCACACGCCGTTCTTCTCTCGTTTCGCGGTCTTTGGCTCGGACGGATGGGCGGAAGTCCGCGACAAGGCGCATGTCCAGACCCCGGAGGGATGGTTTCTCACCACCTGTTTCGGGAACGGCGAGCCCGAGCGCGAGGAGATCCCGCCCGCAACGCCGGTGCTCGACAATCTCGAGGCCTTCGCGGACTCGGTCGCCGGAACCGGCCCCTACCCCAACACTCCGGACCAGATGGTCATGAACGTCTCTCTTCTGGAAGCGATCGTGAAATCGACCGCGTCCGGAGAGGTCGAGGACGTGGAGCGCTGACGCCCGTGGCCGGCTTTCGGCCCCGGGCCGTCAGACCCCGTCCCTGCGGAAACTCGGACGGGCGCTCACCGCCTCGTGCCAGCGCCTGACGTTGGCGCAGTCCTCGGCGACGGCGAGGCGCCTCGAGATGCCGAAATCGATGGCGCAGCAAGCGGTGATGTCGGCGAGCGAAAGCCGGTCGCCGACGACGAACTCCCGGCCGTCGAGGCGCCGGTCGAGCTTCGAGAAGAAAAGCCCGAGCCGGAACTCCCCGCGTTCGGCCAGCGCCGGAATCTGGGGGATCTCCCGGTCGTAGCCGGCCAGCCCGCGACCCGCGAACGCCTTGTGGGTGTTCCGGAAATACTCGGAGACCGCCATCAACCCCTCCCATTCGGCGAGGCGGTCCCACATCTCGATCAGCGCCGCCTCCTTCGGGTCGCGCCCGAGCAGCGGCGGATCCGGATGCAGCGCCTCGAGATAGCGGCACACCGCCGCAGCCTCGCCGATCCAGTCGCCGTCGTCGAGCTCGAGCACCGGCACCCGGCGGTGAGGGAACCGCTCGCAGAACTCCGGACTCAGGCGCGAGGGGTCGGCGGGATCGGCGGCGTCGACGATCTCGAGGTCGATCCCCTTCTCCGCCACGAAGACCGTCGCGCGGCGGGGGTTGGGGGCCATGGGCCAGTTGTGCAGTCTCATCGACAAGCTCCGTCCGTGTCCGTTTCTCCGCAGCGCTCCGCCCCGGCGACGGCATCGGCCCGCCACGACGGAGACGCAGAATCGCCCGATTCCGGAGGCGGTTCAACCTGTCCTCGCGTTTCCGGAAAACGCGGACCGACGCCACGCCGCGGAATCATGACGACGGACCGGCACTCCCGGGCCGGCCGGCGCGTTTTCGGCGAAACCGTTTGAGTTTTCCCCGCCGCCGTGCAATCAATGCCGCTTCCAGCCTCCACGGCGGGCCCCGGAACCTCCTGCGGGAGCCCCGGGCCGCGCCTGGAAGGCACCGGAAACGATCCACGAAATCCTAGGAGAGAATTCATGTCCGTCAACAGTGCGCTCACGCGCCGTGTTGCCGTCGGTCTTGCCGCCGCGGCGTTTCTCGCGGCGCCTGCCGCCGCTCAAACCGACCTCGCCGGCAAGACCGTCGAATGGGTGATCCCGTTCTCGGAAACCGGCGGCTCGGCCAAATGGGCCAACTTCTTCGCGCCGCTGCTGAGCAAGGAACTGCCCGGCAATCCGACCGTCGTCGTGAAGTACCGGCCGGGCGCCGGATCGACCAAGGGCGCCAACTGGTTCCAGCGGCAGAAGCACAAGGACGGCACGCTGGTCTTCGGCTCGTCCGGCTCGACGCAGTTTCCGTACCTCCTGGACGACCCGCGGGTGCGCTACGAGTACAACGACTGGAATCCGGTGATGGCCACCGGAACCGGCGGCGTGGCCTACCTGCCGGCGGATCTCTCCAAACGCTACAGGAACGACCCGACCAGCTTGAACTCCGTCGATTTCATCTACGGCAGCCAGGGCGCCACCCGCCTCGACCTCGTGCCCCTTCTCGCGTGGGAGATGCTGGGGCTCAAGGTCGAGCCGGTGTTCGGCGTGAAGGGCCGCGGCTCGGGCCGCCTCATGTTCGAGCGCGGCGAGGCCAACATCGACTACCAGACCTCGGCGGCGTTCCTGTCCAACGTCACTCCGCTGGTCGAGCAGGGGACGGCCGTTCCCTGGTTCGCGTTCGGCGCCATCGACGACAACGGAAACGTCGTCCGCGACCCGACCTTTCCCGACATGCCGAGCTTCAAGGAGGTCTGCGAGGCGACTCGGGGCTGCCAGACCTCCGGCGAGAAATGGGAGGCCTGGAAGGCGTTTTTCGTGGCGGGTTTCCCGGTGCAGAAACTCGCCTTCCTGCCCGCGGGCACGCCGCAGTCCGTGATCGACACCTACGTCGCCGCGTTCAAGGCGGTGCGTGCGCGTCCCGACTTCGCCAAGATCTCGGCCAAGCGCGTCGGCAAGTACCCGATGTTCGTGGGCGCCGAGGCGCAGAAGGCACTGAAAACCGGGACGACCGTGTCGCCCGCGGCCAAGAGGTTCGTGAAGGCCTGGCTGAAGGACCGCTACGGCGTCAAGCTCTAGCGGCGGACGATCCGGAAGCCCCGCCCGGCACGGCGGGGCTTCCCTTTTCCGGCCTCACCCCGAACGGAACGGGAGCCGGTCATGGACATCCTGAACACCGCCCTTCCGGCGCTGGGCGATGCCGTCGCCCTGATTTCCCAGCCGGTCGTCCTGGGTTACCTGGTTCTCGGCGTCGTGATGGGTCTGCTCATCGGCGTCTTTCCCGGGCTCGGCGGCATCGCCGGCCTTTCGCTTCTGCTGCCGTTCATGTTCGGAATGGATCCCGTGCTGGGTCTCGCGCTGATGATCGGCATGGTCGCGGTGGTGCCGACGTCGGACACCTTCGCGTCGGTCCTGATGGGCATACCCGGCTCCTCCGCCTCGCAGGCGACGGTGCTCGACGGATTCCCGATGGCGAAGAACGGCGAGGCGGCCCGGGCGCTCTCGGCGGCCTTCGCGTCGTCGCTCTTCGGCGGGCTGGTCGGGGCCGCCTTCCTGACGGTGTTCATCCTTGCGGCACGGCCCATCGTGCTGGCGTTCGGCCTGCCCGAGATGCTCATGGTCACGATTCTGGGGCTGTCCATGGTCGCCGTTCTCGCGGGACGGGTCGCCCTGAAGGGGCTGGCGTCGGCGGGGCTGGGCCTGATGGCGGGGACGATCGGGGAAGCCGCCGCGGGCGGCAGCCTGCGCATGGCGACCTACGACGTTCCGTACCTGATCGACGGGCTCAAGCTCGTGATCGTGGGGCTGGGCATTTTCGCGGTCCCGGAAATCGTCTCGATTCTCCGCCAGGATCGGGCGATCTCCAAGAGCGCGCTTCTCGGAGCCGGCTGGGGCGCCGGTGTCCGCGACTGGTTCAGGAACGTATGGCTGAGCGTGCGCTGCTCGATCATCGGCGTCACGGTCGGGGTCATCCCCGGACTCGGCGGCTCGGTCGTGGACTGGATCGCCTACGGCCACGCTGTCCAGACCACGAAGGACAAGTCGAGGTTCGGGAAGGGAGAGGTTCGCGGCATCGTCGGACCCGAGAGCTCGAACAACGCCAAGGAGGGTGGCGGACTGGTTCCGACCCTCCTGTTCGGCATTCCCGGTTCCGGCTCGATGGCGATTTTCATCGGCGCGGTGGCACTGCTCGGTTCCGGCCAGATCGAGGTCGGCCCCTCGATGCTGAAGAACAAGCTCGACCTGACCTACGCGATCGTCTGGCTGCTGGCGCTGGCCAACGTCGTCGGCACGCTTCTGTGCATATCGTCCTCGGGCCTGATCGCCAGGATGACGACGATCCGCTTCACGCTGGTCGCGCCGTTCCTGTTCATGCTGATCGCGTTCGCCGCGTTCCAGTCGGGCCAGACGCTGGCCGATCTCGTGGTGCTGTTCGCGATCGGCATCGTCGGCATCTTCCTGCGCCGGTTCGACTGGTCGCGACCCGCCTTCCTGATCGGCTTCGTGCTGTCGAACCCGGCCGAGGCCTTCACCAATCAGGCCTACCAGATCGCCGCAAGCCGGTTCCGGAGAAGCTTCGAGGAAGGCATCGACTACGTCTTCAGCCCGATCGTCATCGTCCTGATCGTCGTGACGGTGGTCTCGGTGTTCTTCGGCATTCGCCAGTCGAGGCTGATTCAGGCCGAAGGCGACGTGAAGTCGGGCACGAAACGCGCGCCGCTGGCATTCCTGCTGGCGGTGACCGCCTATCTCGTGATCGCGGTTGCCGACGCTTCGCTGATTCCCGACGACGCCCTGACCGACAAGGTGTTTCCTCTGGCGATCGGCAGCGTCGCGTTGCTGTGCTGCCTCGTCCTGCTGTTCCGGATGATGACGCGCCCGGAAACCGACACGCTTTTCGCGGACAAGGAGGCTCACGGCGAGGACGCGGACGCGCCCCGGGGCCTGTGGTCGACGATGGCCTGGTTCGGGGCGCTGCTCGCGCTCAGCGCGCTGCTCGGCTTCATCATCGCCCTCGCGCTGTTTCTCGTGGCGTTTTTCCGGGTCAGGGCCGGCACCGGCTGGACGCGCACCGTGACGCTGTCGGTTGCCGGGATCGCGTTCATGTGCCTGATGGCATGGGTGCTGAACCGCGACTTCCCGCCGGGGCTGCTGCAGGAACTCGTGGAGCTTCCTTGGCCGCTGACCTGACGCGGAGCCCTGTCGCCCCCGCCTGCCGCAGCCGGACCTCGCCAACGGAACCGACGACCGACGCCGCATCCGTTCCCTTGCGCTTGCGCCGCCCGTCGACACCGGGCTCTCCGCCGACGCAGGGGGTGCGGGTCGCCGGCCGCCCGCCGGATCCGGAGCGCCGTTTCCGGGGCGGTTCGGCACGCTCGTCGACCGGGATGTCGTCCGGCATCCCCGGACCGGGACGCCGTCGCGGCCGAGGAGCGTTCGGGCTCCGCGGAAGGGCAAAGAGCCCGTCGTCGTTGACGCTCGCGCCGCTCTCGATCGCCGCCTCCGGCGGGACCGAAGCGTGACCGGCCCCGCCGTTGCCGCTACACTTCTCTCTTCGGCCCCGGGCCGGCGGCGGCCGGCCCGGGGCGGCCGGACGGACGAAAGCGCGGCCGTCCGGCGGAAAGGGCATCGCCATGGCGCGGATCGCGTTCATCGGTCTCGGGAACATGGGCCGTCCGATGTCGGCCAACCTGGTGAGGGCCGGCCACCGTGTGTCGGGACACGACGTCGTCGAAAGCAACCTCGTCCATGCCGCCGACAGGGGGGTGCTGTCCGCCGGTTCGGCCTTCCAGGCGGCGCAGGACGCGGATTTCGTCTTCACGATGCTGCCGACCGGGCGCGAAGTGCTCGACGTTCTGCTGGAAGGCGACCGGCTCGTCGAACGCGTCGGGAACGGGACCGTCGTGATCGACGCCTCGACGACGGATCTCGAGACCACCGACCGGATCCACGCCGCCGCCGCGGAACGCGGCATTGCCCTGATCGACGCGCCCGTGTCCGGAGGCATCGTGGCCGCCGAGGCCGGAGAGCTGACCTTCATGGCGGGCGGCGACCCCGCCGCCGTCGACCGGGCCGAGCCGCTGTTCTCCGCGATGGGGAAGAAGCTGGTGCGCGCCGGGGGTCCGCGGGCGGGCCAGGCCGTCAAGGTCTGCAACAACCTGCTGCTCGGCATAACGATGATCGGGGCCTGCGAGGCCGTCGCGCTCGGCGAAGCCGTCGGCGTCGACCATCAGGTGCTGTTCGACGTGATGTCCACTTCGTCCGGCAGCTGCTGGTCGATCACCGCGAACTGCCCGATTCCGGGAATGGTCGATTCGGCTCCGTCCAGCAACCGCTACGAGGCCGGCTTCATGGCCCGGCTGATGCTCAAGGATCTCGGCCTGGCGCGGGACGCCGCGGCGCAGGCCGGCGCCGCAACACCGCTCGGCGGCCAGGCCCGCGATCTCTACGAGAGGTTCTGCGCCGAACATGACGGCGGGCTGGACTTCTCGGCGATCATCCAGATGCTGCGCGCCATGCGCCAAGGCTGACGCGCGGCCCGCTCCGTCCCCGGCGACGCGAAGAGGTCGCGGAGCCGGCAGCCTTCCGTCCGCGCTTTTTCGGCCGCGTGGCGCCGCTACAATGGCAGGGAAGGGTCGCCTGCGGCAACCGGAGGACAGGCACATGACGGAAAGACCGAAGCGTTCCGACATCCCGTCGATGTCGTTCGAGGCGGCGCTCGAGGAACTCGAGGAGATCGTGACCGGACTCGAAAGGGGCGGCGTCAGGCTCGAGGATTCGATCGAGGCCTACGAGCGCGGCTCTCTCCTCCAGAAGCATTGCCAGGCCCGGCTGGACGAGGCGCGCGCGCGCATCGACAGGATCAGGGTCGACGGAGACGGCGGCGTCACGGCGGAACCCCTGGACGGCGAATGATGCCGCGATGCGCGCGAACGCCGCCGCCGGACCGCGGCAGCTTCGCGTTTCCCTTCCCGACCGAACCGGTTCATGCCCCCGAGATCGAGGCCTGACGCGCTTCTCGTCCGCCGAAACCTCGCCGGCGATCTCAGGGAGGCGCGTGCGCTCATTCTGGCCGGCAGGGTGTTTTGCGGAACGCGGCGCATCGACAAGGCCGGCGTCGCCATCGACGAGAACGCCGAGCTCGCGGTCCGCCGGGACGCCCGTCCGTGGGTGTCGCGCGGCGGCGTCAAGCTCGACCACGGACTGCGGAGATTCGCCATCGACGTGGCGGGATGCCGCGCTCTCGACATCGGCGCCTCCACCGGCGGGTTCACCGACGTCCTTCTCGAGCGCGGCGCCCGGACCGTCTACGCCGTCGACGTCGGCTACGGGCAGCTGCACTGGAAGCTGCGCACCGATTCGCGCGTCGTCGTGCTCGACCGGACCAACGCCCGTCATCTGGACGCGGCCAGAATTCCCGAACCCGTCGATGTCGTCGTCTGCGACGTCAGCTTCACCCGCCTGGAAGCGGTCCTGCCGCCCGTTCTCGCGCTGGCCGCGCCGGGCGCCCGCCTGTGCGCATTGGTCAAGCCGCAGTTCGAGGTCGACCGCGCGGAGGTCGGCAAGGGCGGGATCGTCGCCGATCCGTCCCTGCACGACGCGGTGTGCGGCCGCATCGGCCACTGGATGTCCGGCCAGGCCGGCTGGAGACTCCTCGGAATCGAGCGAAGCCCGATCACCGGGGCCGGCGGCAACGTCGAGTTCCTTCTCGGCGCCGCCAGAGACGCGCGGACGGAACCGCGGAACCGCTGACGCGGTCCGCTATCCGCACTGGGCGCGGTGGCGCAGCAGGTGGTCCGCAAGCACGCAGGCCATCATGGCCTCGCCCACCGGCACGCCCCGGATGCCGACGCAGGGGTCGTGCCGCCCCCCGGTGGAGATCTCCGCGTTCTTGCCGGCCTTCGTCACCGTGCGCCGCGGCGTGCGGACCGAGCTCGTCGGCTTGACGGCGAACCGGACGACGATGTCCTGCCCGGTCGAGATTCCGCCGAGAATCCCCCCGGCATGGTTGGAAAGGAACGCGACCTTCCCGTCCCGCATCCGCATCTCGTCGGCGTTCTCCTCGCCGCCAAGCGCCACGGCCGCGAAGCCGGCCCCGATCTCCACGCCCTTGACCGCGTTGATGCCCATCATCGCGGCCGCGAGATCGCCGTCGAGCTTGCCGTAGACCGGAGCGCCGAGGCCCGCCGGCACGCCCGACGCCACGACCTCCACGACCGCGCCGACGGAACTTCCCTTCCGACGGACCTCGTCGAGGCGGGATTCCCATTCCGTCGCGGCCCGGGCGTCGGGACACCAGAACGGATTGCGCCCGGTCTCGGCCCACCTCCAGCGCGTCCGGTCGACGGCAAGATCGCCCATCTGGACCATCGCGCCGCGGATCTTCACTTTCCGCCCGAGAACCCTCCGCGCCACGGCGCCCGCGGCCACGCGGCATGCGGTCTCCCGGGCGGAGGCGCGCCCGCCTCCGCGATGGTCGCGCAACCCGTATTTCCTCCAGTAGGCGTAGTCCGCGTGCCCCGGCCGGAACGCGTCCCTGATCACCGCGTAGTCGCGGGCGCGGGCGTCCCGGTTGCGGATCAGCAGGCTGAGGGGCGTTCCCGTGGTCTTCCCTCCGAAGACTCCGGAAAGGATCTCGACCTCGTCGGGTTCCCTGCGCTGCGTGACGAACCGCGAAGTTCCCGGCCTCCGCCGGTCGAGCCAGACCTGGATGTCCGGCTCCGCCAGACGGAGCCCCGGCGGAACCCCGTCCACGACGCATCCGATCGCGGGACCGTGGCTTTCGCCCCAGGTCGTGACGCGAAAGACGTGGCCGAAGCTGTTGTGGGACACGCCGCTAGCCGTTGGGAACGACGGAGATGTCGGGCGCGTCGACGGCTTTCATTCCGACCACGTGATAGCCGCTGTCGACGTGATGCACCTCTCCGGTCACGCCTGCCGACAGGTCGGAAAGCAGGTACACGGCGGCGCCGCCGACGTCGTCGATGGTGGTGTTGCGCTTGAGAGGCGCGTTGAGGGCGTTCCACTTCAGGATGTACCGGAAGTCCCCGATCCCCGAAGCGGCCAGCGTCCTCACAGGCCCGGCCGACACGGCGTTCACGCGAATGCCGTCCCCGCCGAAGTCGGCGGCGAGATACCTGACGCTGGCCTCGAGCGCGGCCTTGGCGAGCCCCATGACGTTGTAGTGCGGCATCACGCGCTCGGAACCGGAATAGGTCATGGTGAGCAGGCTGCCCCCCTCCGTCATCAGCGGCGCGGCGCGGCGGCAGACCGCGGTGAACGAGAAGCAGGACACGTTCATGGTGACCAGAAAGTTGTCGAGACTGGTGTCGACGTAGCGGCCCTTGAGTTCGTTCCTGTCGGAGAACGCGACGGCGTGAACGGCGAAATCGAGCCGCCCCCACTCGGCGCGCAGCGCGTCGAAAACGGCGTCGATGCTCGCCTCCTCGGTCACGTCGCATGGCAGGATGAGGCTCGAACCCAGGGATTCGGCAAGCGGCCGCACGCGCTTTTCGATGGCCTCCCCCTGGTAGGTGAACGCGAGTTCCGCACCGTGGCCGGCCAGCGCCCTGCTGATGCCCCAGGCGATCGAGCGCTCGTTCGCGAGCCCCATGATCAGGCCCCGCTTGCCGCCCATCAGGGAGGATGAGTCCGCCATCGCCGCGCCCTCGCGTCCGAAACCGCGGGCGCGCCGACCGCGCCCGGCACCTGACCCGGAATCTCGCAGAATCGGGGGATTCCGTCAAAAACGCGCCGGGCGGCGCGTCACGAACAGAGTTCCCTGTGCATTCCCAGAAGCGAGGGAACGGTGGCCGGGTCGCGTCTTCCGAAACCGCATTCGGTCGCGATGTCGTAGGATTCCGCGAAGCGGTCGGCCGTCGCCATGCGGGCCCGGCTTCCCTCGACGCCGTCGGTGTGGTGCACCAGTCCGAGCACGAGGCGCGTGGCGGCCGGAAGCTCGAGCCCCGCGAGCGGCGCGAAATAGGCTTCGTCGGAGCGGTCCCGCGGCACCGGCATGTGAACGAAATCGACGCGCCGCGGAACCCGCCGGACGATGCCGTTGGCGAACGCCGCGCACGTGCCGAGATCCTCGGGCTCGATGAGGTGCCTGTGGCCGGGGTCGCCGTAGCACAGGTGGATGCCGAACTCCGCGTCCGCGCCGACGCGCGCTCCGAGACGCGCGATCCGCTCGAGCGCCCCGCCAAGGGGATCGTCGTAGAACAGGGGAAAGCCGCCGTCGGCCCCCACCACCTCGATGCAGACGTCGAGCTGGACGCTCAGGCTTTCCGCCGGAACCTGCGCCCCGATTCTCTCCAGATCGCGGAAAAGAGCCGCCTCGATAGCGGGCTCGAGGGCAAGCTGGTCCTCCGGCCTCACGAAATTTCCCAGAAGCGCGACCGTCGTCGGCAGCGCGACCATGAAACGGCAGCCGTCCGCGATCCGGCCCTCGTCCCCGAGCCGCGAGAAGACGGCAAAGGACTCGACGGCCGCCCTGCCGTAACCCAGCTCCCCGAAATCGATCTCTCCCGGATCGACGCCGTCCCGGATTCCGAAAACGGGCCGGTCGATGCCGTCCCTGAATCCCTTCCGGTCGAGACTCGCGATCCGCTCGAGTGCCGTGCAGCCCTCGAAGGTGCCGCGCTGCCAGCGGATCCACTGGCTCCGCTCTCCGGGCTCGCCGTCCGGGAGACGCGGACAGCGCGGACCCAGCGCCCCGGCCGCCGCGGCGAAGGCGGCCTCGGCGCTGTCGAGGCCAAGGCTTCCGACGAGGTGCGCCCGGCGCGACGGCCGCCCGCGGCGGCCGCCGGGGTTCATCCGGCGATCTTCCAGGAACCGTCCGGCTGCCGGCAGGCGGTGCCGTGGGCGGTTTCCGTCCTGCCGCCGACGGTGATCGTCTGCTGGTATTCCCGGCAGTACCGCCCGCCGGCCTCGCGGTAGGCCGGCCTCGGCGTGACGGTGCCGCTGTTGCCGCTGTCCGGGTTGCGCCACCTGGAGACCCGTCCGCTTGCGGAGGTCTCGAGCGCGGTCTGCGCCGTGCTCTCCATCGCCAGCCGGTCGGCCCGGTCGAGGGACTTTCCGATCTCGCTGCCGAGGAAGGCCCCGGCGACCGCTCCGGCGGCGGTCGCCACCAGCCTGCCCTTGCCCTTGCCGACGCCGGAGCCGAGCACCCCGCCGACGACGCCGCCGAGCACCGTGCCCGCCTGCTGCTTGGCCTCCTGGCACCCGGACAGCGCCAGTCCGGCGACCGCCAGAAACGGCACGAAGAATCTGAATGACGTCATGACAGGAGTCCTCCCAGATGCAGCCGCGGGCGCTTCCGCCGCCGCTCGCGGCTCCGCGCTCCGCCTTCCGTCGCGCCTGTATAATCGCACCGATTGGCGTTACTGTCAGCAGGAATCTTGGCGTCGGAACGGCGCGCCGGAAACGCGGCGGCCGCGGCGGCGGTCTCCGGAACGGGAAGATGGCGGAACCCTCCAGCCCGATCGAGCTCTTTCTCTCGTGGCTGGAGGAGGCCAGGCGCGCCGAACCGGCTCTCCACGACGCGATGGCGCTCGCCACCGCCGACGCCGAGGGGCGGCCGTCGGCGCGCATGGTCCTGCTCAAGGACGCCGACGCGAGGGGCTTCGTCTTCTACACCAACATCGAGAGCGCGAAAGGCCGGGAGCTCGCGGAAAACCCCCGCGCGTCGCTGGCGTTCCACTGGAAGAGCCTCAGGCGGCAGGTCCGGATCGACGGCACCGTCGCCCCGGTTTCCGACGACGAGGCCGACGCCTACTTCGCGACGCGCCCGCGCGGAAGCCAGATCGCGGCGTGGGCGTCCGACCAGTCGCGCCCGATGACCGGCTTCATGGAACTGGAGCGGCGGATGGCCCGGCACGCGGCGCGCTTCGGCGCCGGAGCCGTGCCGCGGCCGCCGCACTGGTCCGGCTACCGCGTGGCGCCGCTCCGTGTCGAGTTCTGGCGGAACCGGGATTTCCGCCTCCACGAACGGATCCTGTACTCGCTCGAGGACGGCGGAGGCTGGCGGATCTCCCGCCTCTTCCCGTGACGGGCCGGCGCCCGCCGGCCCTTGAATCCGCCCGTTGCCGGAGGCATTGTTCCCGGACGGGACTCCGCCTTGCGCGGAGGCCTGCGGACGATGTCCGCGCCGCACGACGCAGGAGGCCGCGATGAGCTTCAAGACGATCCTCGTTCCGCTGAGCGCTCCGGACGCCAGCCGGTCGGCGCTGCAGACCGCGTTTCTCGTGGCGCAGCGCTCGCGGGCCCACATCGAGGCAATCCATGTCCGCCCGGATCCGAGAGGCCTCATCCCCTACACGGGCGAGGGCATGGACGGATCGATGATCGAGGAGATCATGGAGGCCACCGAAAGCGAGGGCGCGCAGCGCGCCGCCCAGACGCGCGAGATGTTCGAGGCGTTCTGCTCGGAACGGTCGCTGGCCGTGTCCGGAGAGCCCCGCGCGGACGCCGGGCCGACCGTGTCCTGGCGCGAGGAAACCGGCCGCGAGGACGAGGTCGTCGCCCTTCGCGGCCGACTGTACGACCTCATCGTCGTCGGGCGCCCGGTGCAGGACTCGCCGCTGCCGTCGCCGATCACCCTCGAATCCGCGCTGCACGACAGCGGAAGGCCGATCCTCGTCGCGCCGCCGGACGCGCCGGAGCATGTCGGCGACCACGTCGCCATCGCGTGGGAGGCCAGCCCCGAGGCCGCGCGCACGATCGCGGTTTCCATCCAGGCCCTAGTCCAGGCCAGCCGGATCACCGTGCTGTCGGTCAATCTTTCACCTCCTCCTCCCCTCAGGGCGGAGGAACTGGTCGATCGCCTGAAATGGCACGGCGTGGACGCCGCGGTGCATCCGTTCGACGCGGGACTCACCGAACTCGGGGCCGCCTATCTCGCCCAGGCGGACGCGGTGGGGGCGGACCTGCTGGTCAAGGGAGCCTATTCGCAGAGCCGGCTCCGCCAGATGGTTCTGGGCGGCCGGACCAGACACATTCTCAACCACGCGGGAATTCCGGCGCTGCTGGCCCGGTGACGGGCGCGGGGGCCGGGGTCAGGCGGCGTCCCTGAGCGCGAGACGGTCCCAGATCCCGCGCAGCGCCGCCACGAGACGCTCCATCTCGGCGTCGCTGTGCAGCGGCGTGGGCGTCAGCCGCAGGCGCTCGGTTCCCCGCGGAACCGTGGGGTAGTTGATCGGCTGCACGTAGATCCCGTGACGCTCCATCAGCTCGTCGGTCACCCGCTTGCACAGAACCGGATCTCCCACCAGGACCGGCACGATGTGGGAGGGGCTGTCCATCAGCGGAAGGCCGGCCTCGGCCAGCATCCTCTTCAGCCTCGCGGCCCGCTCCTGGTGCCGCTCGCGCTCGGCGCCGCTCGACTTGAGGTGGCGGACGCTGGCCAGCGCGCCGGCGGCGACCGCCGGCGGCATCGCCGAGGTGAAGATGAAGCCCGGCGCGTGGCTTCGCACGAAATCCACCAGCTTCGCCGACCCCGCGATGTAGCCTCCGTGGACGCCGAAGGCCTTGGCGAGCGTACCCTGGATCACCGCCGGACGGTCCATGACGCCGTCCCGTTCCGCGATGCCCCCGCCGCGCCGCCCGTACAGGCCGACCGCGTGCACCTCGTCGAGATACACCATGGCCCCGTGGCGGTCGGCCAGGTCGCACATCTCCCCGATCGGGGAGATGTCCCCGTCCATGGAATAGACCGATTCGAACGCCACCACCTTGGGCCTGGACGGCTCGACGGAGGCGAGCCTGCGTTCGAGATCCGCGACGTCGTTGTGCCCGAAGACCACCTTCTCGGTCCGGCTGTGGCGGATTCCGGCGATCATCGAGGCATGGTTCCAGGCGTCGGAAAACAGCACGCAGCCGGGGAGCCGGGAGCCGATCGTCGCGAGCGTCGCCTCGTTCGCGACGTAGCCGGAGGTGAAGAGCAGCGCCGCCTCCTTGCCGTGGAGGTCCGCGAGCTCCCGCTCCAGGAGAACGTGGTCGTGCGTCGTCCCCGAAATGTTGCGGGTGCCGCCGGCGCCGGCGCCGGCGCGGTCGACCGCCTCCTTCATGGCGGCGCGCACCGTCTCGTTCTGGCCCATCCCGAGATAGTCGTTCGAGCACCACACGATGACGTCGCGCCGGCCGTCCGGCAGACGGCTCGCCGCCTGCGGAAAGGCACCGACGCGGCGCTCGATGTCGGCGAACACCCGGTACCGGCCCTCGGCCTTGAGCTCCGCGATGCTGTCGGAGAAGAAGCGCTCGTAGTTCATGGAACCCCACCGTCGGCCCGCGGCCCGATTATACGGCCGGAACCCGGAACGCGCCACATCGGCAGGACCGTCAGCCGCCGGTCACGCTCATGTGGCGCGGGACGGCCGGCTCGGCGCGGCGCCGGTCGATGACGAAGTCGTGTCCCTTGGGCTTGCGCCCGATCGCCTCGTCGATCGCGTCCATGAGCGCCCGGTCCGAGCCCGTCCTCAACGGCCCGCGAAGGTCGGCGGCATCCTCCTGCCCGAGGCACATGTAGAGGGTTCCGGTGCAGGTCAGCCGCACCCGGTTGCAGGCCTCGCAGAAGTTGTGGGTCATCGGCGTGATGAACCCGATCCGCCCGCCGGTCTCGGCCACCCGCGCGTAGCGGGCCGGACCGCCCGTGGCGTGGTCCGTGTCCTCGAGCGTCCAGCGCCTCCTGATCTCCGCGCGCACCATGGAGAGCGGCCAGTACTGGTCGAGCCGCGCGCCGGCACCGAGCTCGCCGAGCGGCATGACCTCGATGAAGGTCAGGTCGAACCCGCGCCCGCCGCACCACGAGATCAGGTCGTGGATCTCGTCGTCGTTGACGCCCCGGAGCGCGACCGCGTTGATCTTCACCGCAAGCCCCGCGGCGACCGCGGCGTCGATGCCGCCGAGAACCTTCTCGAGCCGCCCCCAGCGCGTGATGCGCGAGAACTTGCCGGGGTCCAGGGTGTCGAGCGAGACGTTGACCCGCCGCACGCCGGCGTCGAAGAGGTCCGCGGCGTGGCGGTCGAGCTGGCTGGCGTTGGTGGTCAGCGTCAGCTCGTCGAGGCCGCCGCCGTCGAGATGGCGCCCGAGGCGGCGGAACAGCCGCATGATGCCGCGACGGACCAGGGGCTCCCCGCCCGTGACCCGCAGCTTGCGCACGCCGCGGCGCACGAAGGCGCTGCACAGCCGGTCCAGCTCCTCGAGACTCAGGACGTCGGCCTTGGGAAGGAACGTCATGTGCTCGGACATGCAGTACACGCAGCGGAAGTCGCACCGGTCGGTCACCGACACCCGAAGATAGGAGACATGCCGGCCGTGGGGATCGACCAGATCTCCGGAAGGCTCTGCAGTGACCGTGTTCATCGGCGTTCGCCCCGCGACGACGGCTGCCCGCGCGTCCGCCGGACAGCGCGGGCGCACTATGGCGCACTATAGCGCCCACGCGGGGGACTTGGAAGAGCCGGGGAATGGCTCCATATTGCCGCCATGAGCGCCGAGGAGGACTACATCGTCGCCCCCCGGCCCGCCGCGCCCGGGCTGACCGAACGGGTTTCGGGGACGGACCAGGACGGGCGGACGGTCGAGACCTCCGTGACCGTGGAGCGGCCGCTCACGCTGTTTCTCAACAGCCGGGAGATCGTGACGCTGATGACGGTCGGCGACCACCCCGACTGTCTCGCCGTCGGCTATCTCGTCAACCAGAACATGCTGCGCGCGGACGACGAGATCCTCGGGATCGACGTCGACGAGGAGGCCGAGGCCGTGGTCGTGCGCACCCGGCGCGAGACCGACTTCGAGGCCAAGCTCGCCCGGCGGACCCGGACCTCCGGCTGCGCGCTCGGCACCGTTTTCGGCGACGTCATGGAGGCCTTCGAGAACGTTGTCCTCGACCCCGACGCCGTGATCCGCACCTCGTGGCTCCACGCCCTGACCGCGCGGATCAACGTCACGCCCAGCCTCTACCTCGCGGCCGGCGCGATCCACGGATGCGTGCTGTGCGAGCGCGCCCGGCCGCTGATCTACATGGAGGACGTCGGGCGCCACAACGCCGTCGACAAGATCGCCGGCTACATGCGCCTCCACGGGCTGGGGCCGGAGGGCAGGATGTTCTACACCACCGGACGGCTGACCAGCGAGATGGTGATCAAGACCGTCCAGATGAGGATCCCGGTGCTGATCTCCCGCTCCGGATTCACCGCCTGGGGCGTGGAGCTCGCGCGCCGGGCCGGTCTGACGCTGATCGGCCGCGCCCGCGGCCGGCGCTTCGTGGCCCTCGCAGGCGAGGGCCGGATCGTCCGCGACGCCGATCCGCGCCCGGCCGCCGGCGAATCCCGGGCCGTCCGGCGCAAGGCCGCGCCGGGCTGAGCGATGCCTCGGGCCGCACCGGCGCCGGTCTGCGGCCTGCTGCTGGCCGGCGGAAAGTCGCGCCGCATGGGCGGCCGGGACAAGGCGTTCCTGACCCTCGGCGGAAAGCCCCTTCTGCAGCGCGTCCTGGAAACCGTCGCGCCGCAGGTCGGGGCTCTCGTGATCAACGCCAACGGCGACCCCGCCGCCTACGCCGCGTTCGGCCTGCCCGTCGCGGGCGACTCCGTGCCGGGTTTCGCGGGGCCGCTCTCGGGGGTGCTGACCGGCATGGAATGGGCGCGCGCCAACGTTCCCGGCTGCCGCTGGGTGGCGAGCGCCACCTGCGACGCGCCGTTCCTTCCCGGCGACCTGGTCGCCCGCCTGCGCGCGGCCGTCGAACGCGAGCGGGCCGACATGGCCTGCGTCCGTTCGGCCGGGCGGGACCATCCGGTGTTCGGGCTGTGGCCGGTGCGCCTCGCCGGAGAGCTGCGGCGCGCCGTCGCCGAGGAGGGCGTGCGCAAGGTCGACGTCTGGACCGGGCGCCACCGGCTGGCGCATGCGGACTTCGACGCCGCCCCGATCGACCCGTTCTTCAACGTCAACCGGCCGGAGGATCTCGACGTCGCCCGCGCCGCGGCCGGAGCGCCCGGTCCGTGACCGTTCACGGAGCGGGATTTCAGGCCGCGTGGCCGCCGACGATTCCCGCGAGCAGGAGCCAGCCGAAAAGGCGGTTCGAGCGGAACTTGGCCAGACAGTCCGCGGGCCGGGCGAGATCCGCGCGCGCGACCTGCCAGACCAGCTGCGCGAGGCCCGCGCCGAGCCCGATCCAGAACGGCCATGCCATGCCCGCCGACCATCCCGCCGACCCGAACAGCGCGGTCGCCGCGAGGTAGAACGCCAGAAGCCACGGCCGGGACGCCGGAATCGCGCGCGCGGACGACTTGACACCGGCCCGGGGGTCGTCGGGCAGATCCTGATGCGCGTATATGGTGTCGTAGCCCAGCGTCCAGAAGATTCCGCCGGCGTAGAGAAAGAGGGCCGGAACGCCGAGACCGGCCTCGACGGCCGCCCAGCCCAGAAGCGCGCCCCAGTTGAACACGAAACCGAGCACCAGCTGCGGCCAGAATGTCACGCGCTTGGCCAGGGGATAGCACGCGACCGGGACCAGCGAGGCGACCCCGACCCAGACCGCCCAGTCGTTGAAGAACAGCAGAAGCACCGCCGCTCCGGCGACGAGCTGGGCCGCGGACCAGAGGACGGCCTGCGCCACCGAGACCTCTCCGGCCGGCAGCGGCCGGTCGCGCGTGCGCGCGACCCGGGCGTCGAGACGGCGGTCCAGAACGTCGTTCCAGGTGCAGCCGGCGCCGCGCATCGCGACCGCGCCGACCGCGGCCAACGCGAAGAGATGCCAGACCGACGGCCGGACCGAGGCCAGCGCGATGCCCCACCAGCAGGGGAACAGGAGAAGCCAGGTGCCGATCGGACGGTCGAGCCGGGAGAGCCGCGCGTAGGGGCGGAGGCCGGCGGGCAGCAGGCGGTCGATCCGGCTGTCCGGCCGGATGTCGCTCGCCGGATCGGCGGAACGGGGGTCTGGAGCGCGTGCCATCCCCGGACTGGTAGCCCCTTGCGGGGATTCGGACAAATCGGAAGGCGGTCGGGATCTCGAACCGCTTCTTGACCTGTTCGCGGAATTCTCTTCTGTTAGGCTGCGGACGGCGGGCCTTCGCCCGCGGCGTTCCGGCACGACGGACGGGGATCGACGCATGGACGCACTTTCCCGGGCGGGGCCGGACGAGATCGCGGATGTCCGCCAGCTCGTCGAGCACCTCGAATCCGGATGCAAGCCGCCGGCCTCCTGGCGGATCGGGACCGAGCACGAGAAATTCGTCTTCAGGCTCGACACGCGCGGGCCGGCGCCCTACGACGGGCCGTCCGGCATCGGCAGGTTTCTCGACGGCATGACCCGCTTCGGGTGGGAGCCGGTCCGCGAGAGAGGCCGGACGATCGCGCTGTCCATGGGCGCGTGCAACGTCTCGCTCGAGCCGGGCGGGCAGCTCGAGCTGTCGGGCGCGCCGCTGGCGGACCTCCACCAGACCTGCGACGAGGTGCACACCCATCTCGCGCAGGTCAAGGAGATCGCGAACGAGCTCGGAGTGGGTCTCATCGGCCTCGGCTTCCTGCCGGCGGCGCGCCGCGAGGACGTCCCGTGGATGCCGAAGGGACGCTACGAGGTGATGCGCGCCTACATGCCGAAGAAGGGCGGCCTCGGCCTCGACATGATGCTGCGGTCCTGCACCGTGCAGGTCAATCTGGACTTCGGGTCCGAGGCCGACATGGTCGAGAAGTTCCGGATCTCCCTCGCGCTCCAGCCGGTGGCGACGGCGCTGTTCGCCAACTCGCCGTTCGTCGAGGGCCGGCCGGCCGGCTGGCAGTCGTGGCGCAGCCACGTGTGGGAGGACACCGACCCCGACCGCTGCGGCATGCTGCCCTTCGTGTTCGAGGACGGCATGGGATTCGAGCGCTACGTCGACTACCTGCTCGACGTGCCGATGTACTTCGTCCGTCGCGACGGGGAATACGTCGACGTCGCCGGCGAGTCCTTCCGCGACTTTCTCGACGGCAGGCTTCCCGGCTTCGAGGGCCAGCGCCCGGTCATGGACGACTGGAAGGACCACATGACGACGGCGTTTCCGGAAGTGCGGCTCAAGACGTTTCTGGAGATGCGCGGCGCCGACGGCGGCACCTGGAGGCGCCTTTGCGCGCTGCCGGCGCTGTGGACGGGGCTTCTCTACGATGCCGAGGCCCAGGGAGCGGCCGCGGATCTGGTGCAGGACTGGAGCGTCGACGAGATCGAGGCGTTGCGCCGCGACGCCGCGAGGACCGGGCTCCACGGAAGCTTTCGCGGGCGCCCGCTGACCGATCTCGCGGGCGGCGTTCTCGCCATCGCCGAAGACGGCCTGCGCCGCCGCGCGAGGCCCGGGAACCGGGATCCGGACGAGACGGGCTTCCTCGCGCCCCTTCGCGAGATCGTCGCCGACGGCCGCAGTCCGAGCGACGAGCTCCTCGCCAGGTTCGAGTCCGACTGGGCCGGCGACGTCGGCAGGGTCTTCGCCGAATACGCCTACTGAAAGGCCGCGCGCGCCTTCAGGCCGCGGTTCCGCCGACCGTCAGGTTCTCGACCAGCAGCGTCGGCTGGCCAACCCCGACCGGCACGCTCTGGCCGTCCTTGCCGCAGGTGCCGACCCCGGTGTCGAGACGCATGTCGCCGCCGATCATCTTCACGCGCGTGAGGACGTCGGGACCGTTGCCGATCAGCGTCGCCCCCTTGAGGGGCGCACCCACCTTGCCGTTCTCGATCAGATAGGCCTCGGAGGCCGAGAACACGAACTTCCCCGACGTGATGTCGACCTGGCCGCCGCCGAAATTGACCGCGTAGACGCCCCTGTCGACCGATCCCACGATCTCCTCGGGATCCCGGTCGCCGTCCAGCATGTAGGTGTTGGTCATGCGCGGCATCGGCATGTGGGCGAAGCTCTGGCGCCGTCCGTTCCCGGTCGGCCTCATGCCCATGAGGCGGGCGTTCATGCGGTCCTGCATGTAACCGGCGAGGATGCCGTCCTCGATCAGGACGGTTCTGGCGCTCGGCGTGCCCTCGTCGTCGATCGACAGGGAGCCGCGGCGGTCGCCGAGAGTTCCGTCGTCGACGACGGTCACCCCCTCGGAGGCGACCCGCTTGCCCATCAGGCCCGAGAACGCGCTCGTCTTCTTGCGGTTGAAGTCGCCTTCGAGGCCGTGGCCGATCGCCTCGTGCAGAAGGATGCCGGGCCAGCCCGGCCCCAGAACGACGTCCATCTCCCCGGCCGGCGCCGGAACCGATTCGAGATTGGCCAGCGCCTGGCGCAGCGCCTCGTCGACCTGCGCCTTCCAGGCCTCGGGCGCGAAATGGGCGTCGTAGCCGGTGCGGCCGCCCACGCCGTGATACCCCGTCTCGACGCGGCCGCCGTCGGCGCAGACGACGCTGACGTTCAGGCGCACCAGCGGCCGGATGTCGTCGCGGCATTCGCCGTCGGCGCGCATGACGCGCACCACCCGCCGCTCGCCCACGATCGACGCGGAGAACTGGCTCACCCGGGGATCCCGGGCCCGCGCGTAGGCATCCATCTCCTGCAGCAGCGCGACCTTGTCGGAAAACTCCGTCTCGAGCGCGGGATTGACGTTCCCGTACAGCCTGCGGTTCGTGCGTCGCGGAGCGACGTCGGCGACGCCCGCGTGGCCCGACCGGACGGAGCCGACGGTCTCCGCGGCCCGCGCGATGGCGTCTTCCGAAAGTTCCGAGGCGTGCGCGTAGCCGGTCTTCTCTCCCGAAACGCCGCGCAGGCCGAAGCCCTGGACCGTGCCGAACGAGGCGCTGGCGAGGCGGCCGTCGTCGAAGGCCAGACTCTCCGACTGGCGGTGCTCGAGAAACAGTTCCCCGTCGTCGGCCCCGTCGAGCGCCTTCGACACCGTCCGCCCGACCCGGTGGGGATCCATGCCGGTGCGCGAGAAGAACAGCTCGCTCGCCTCGTGCATCTCCGTCATCAGCCGCTCCCGCGCGTCCAGCCCGCCGCCGCGGCCACCATAACGCACTCCCGCCGGCAACGCATCCGCCGCCGCGGCCCTTCCGGACGCCCGGCGCGGCGCTTCAGTTCACGCCGACGGCCTCGCCGAGCGCCGGGCCGATCTCGAGATGGAGAACGAGATCCGCGATGCCGTCGAGGTCGGTCGGTTCGCGGTTGACGATGACGAGTCCGGCCCCGTTCCTCTTCGCCATGGCCGGAAACCCGGCGGCGGGCTGCACCACCAGGGACGAGCCGGCGACCACGAACAGGTCGCAGGCCAGCGTCTCGTCCCGGGCACGCTCCATCTCGCGCGCCGGCATGGGTTGCCCGAACGAGATCGTCGCCGTCTTGACCAGTCCCCCGCAGGCGCCGCAGACCGGCAGCTCCCCGCCGGCGAGGAACGCCGCCTTCACAGGTGCGAGTTCGTGCCGGGCGCCGCAGGCCAGACAGGCGGCGTAGGTGCCGTTGCCGTGAAGCTCGACGATCCGCGCGTCGGGCACCCCCGAGCGCTGGTGAAGCCCGTCGACGTTCTGCGTGATCACGGCCGACGCCTTGCCCGCCCGCACCAGTGCGGCGACCGCCCGATGGCCGCGGTTGGGCTCGGCGCTCTCGATGTCGCGGCCGATCTCGAACCTGCGCCTCCAGGCCTCGCGCCGCGCCTTCTCGGACGAAACGAACTCGTCGAAGTATATCGGCGCGGCCCTCGACCAGATGCCGTTCGGGCTGCGGAAGTCGGGAATTCCCGATTCGGTCGATATGCCGGCGCCCGTGAACACCACCGCGCGGCCGGCCGCGGAGACCATTTCCTTCAGCCTTCCGATGCCTTCGGTCACGGCGACGGCCCCTTCCGCGTTCGTCGCCCGGACGCGGCGCGCGGGGCAGGCCCGTCCCGCGCTTCTTCGGCAACGCCCCGCATGGCGACCCGCACAGACATGACCGCCTTATGCCACTGCCGCCGGCGGACGGCAATCGCGGCGACCGGTCTCCGGCTCGGGATCTTCGGTCCCGCACGGCTTTCGGCGTTTTCCGCGCACAGGCGGCACAACAGCCGTTCTCTCCGACCGGGCCGGGTCGGGCCCCGACGCCTCGTGGCGCTTCCCGCACCGTCGCGCCCGCCGCCGCGGCATCCGGATCCGTCGTCGCGCGGATTCATCCGAACGGCCTGAGGCGCCACGGGCATTCTCCCGTCTGTCCGCAGCAATTCCCGACCCCGGGACCGCGGTCCCTTCCGGGGTTCGACCGGCGCTACGCGGAAGATCCGGACCGCGCGGCGGCGCGCGCCCAGACCGCCGCGATCTCGGAACTCGCGGGAACGTGGCCGAAAACGAGATCCACCGAGGCGACCGTCGCCTCGTGCAGCGCCCGGTTGGCGCTGCCAACGCAGTCGGGAGGCATGACGATGTAGTAGCCGTGGAAGAAGCCCGCCCGCAACGTCGAATCGACGCAGACGTTCGTGGCGACGCCCGTCATGACGAGCGTTCGGATCCCCTGCTCCCGGAGCAGTCCGTCGAACCCGGTCCCGTGGAAGGCCGAGTAGCAGTGCTTCTCGATCACCGGTTCGCCCTCGCGCGGCGCCACGCCGTAGAAGTCGGCGCCCCACGACCCGGACGCGCAGCACACGGCACCCTTGCCCTTTTCCAGCATCCTGGACAGCATCGGAACCGGCAGCTTGTCGTGGTCGTAGACAGCCCGGATCCAGAACACCCGGACGCCCGCGCTTCGCGCCGACCCGAGGAGGGCTTCCAGCCGCTCGGCCAGCGCCTCGTTGGGGACCATGTCGGCCTTCTGGGTCACGTGGATGTAGCCGCCCTCCGCGCAGAAGTCGTTCTGCATGTCGACGACGACGAGCGCGGCGTGCCCGGGATCGAGAATCTCCCCGAGCCCGTCCAGAAGCCGGTCGGTCATCGCGGCTCCGGCTCCCAGTGGACGCAGCCCATGCCGCAGCGGAGCTCGACGGCCGGCTCGTAGCACACGGTCCGGGCCGGTCCGCCTCCGGCGACGCCCATCGCCGCGACCCATGTCAGCAGCTCACTGGTGCCGCCATCGCCGGCGGCGACCATTTTCTCGACCGTGCATTCCCTCAGAACCCGGTCCGGATCGCCCGCCCCCAGCAGGCCGAGGAACCAGCGGTCGAACTCCTCGCTGACGTCGAAGTACCGCGGGCCGCCGGGATCGTGCGAGAGCCCGCCCGTGCCCATGAACGCGACCCGGAGCCCTTCGGGAAGGTCGGAACGCACGATCTCCCGGATCGCGCGGCCGACGTCGTGGCCGGTCCGCACCGACGGCACCGGGGGCACCACGCAGTTCATGTTCACCGGCACCAGGGGAACGTCGTGATCGGGCGTGAGATAGGCGAGCGGCACCGACCAGTTGTCGTCGAACAGGAGCTCGTCGGCGGACACGACGTCGAAACCGCGCGCCGAGAGGCCCGCGTACACCGCTTCGGCCACCTCCGGGTGGCCGGCGACCTCGTAGGGGGGAACGTTGACCCAGTCGCGGAACCATTCCGCCGGACCGGACCACGATCCCGCCATGCCGACGCAGAAGTCGTGCGTGTCGTCGGGAGGCATGTTGAGAAGATGGTCGTTGGCGAGCCCCACGAGCGCGTCGGGCCGGGTCGCGCGCAGAATCTCCCCGAGTCTCGCGAACCCGGCGGTCAGGCTTCTCTGCTGGGATTCGGGCGCCTGGTCGAGCCAGCCCGTCAGCCCGGGGGCGTGGCTCAGCGCGACCACGCAGACGAGATCGGCCATCAGTCTCGGGCCGCGTGCGCGCCGACGACGCTGCGGCCGTAGGCGCGGGCCGCCCGGGAACGGTTGTGGTTGTAGGCGGTGCCGTGGAACAGCCGCGACACCTGCGGCAGGAAATAGGGATGGACCCCGAGCGTGCCGAGGCGTCCGAGATCGCGGTCCCGGAAGGCCTGCCGCTCCTCCTCGGACAGGCCGTACTCCTCCATGAGGTCTTCGAGCCTGTCCGCGAAACCGGCGAACTTCGCACGATCCCTGCGCACCTCGAAGATCATCCTGTTGGCCGGCAGATCCTTTCTCGTGTCGGCGATTCCCATCCCGGCCCTTTCCTCGGAACGCGTCCGCAGACGATGATCCCGCGCCCGCGGCGACGGGTCAAGTGCGCGGAACCGGGCCGCGGGACCATCCCGCGCCGGCCGGACATCCGCTTTCGACCCTTTTGAAAAACGGGGGGAGTCCGAACCCGGGGTTTCCCGTCCGCGCAGGGCGCCGTGGCATGCTTCCCCGGATCCGCGCGCACCCCGACGCCATCGCGCATCCGGTACGCGAAGCGGGCTTCCCTGCGAGAGTCCTGCCCGCCGCCGGGGCCTCGCCGCCGATGCGTCGCGGACGGCCGGGGCTTCCGGACCCTTCGCCCCGCGCAAGCCGTCGCAACACGCCACGCCCGCCCGGCTTGATCTCCACGGACCGTCGCGCCGCGGCGCCCCGGAAACGCGAACCCCTCGCGACACCGCGAATTCCGGAAACGGGATCTACCCGGGCTCTCTCGACGAGAAGGGCGAGAAGCCGGGCTGCCCGGCGGCGGCGCCGAAACCCTCGCCGATCTTCTCGAGCGCGATGATTTCCAGCACGTTGCGATCCGGGTCGTGGAAATAGCACTGGCGGCCATGGAACACCCCCTCGTGCCGCTCCTCCTCGAAAATGATCTCGATCCCGTGTTCGGCGAGCTGGCGCTTCGCGTCGTCATAGGCGTCGGTCTCCACCCGGAACGCATGATGGATCAGGAAGCCGTTGCCGGGATTGGGATCGACCGGCGTCTCGCTGCGGGTCAGGATCACGTGGTCTTCGCCGGATTTCATGAACACCATCCCGATCTGCGACACCACCTGCACCGTCTCCAGCCCGAGCACCTCGCGGTAGAACTTCTCGCTCCTCTCGGGCTCCGTGACCGGAATGGTGAAATGCACGACGCCCTTGGTCTCGATCATCGGTCCCTCCCTTCCTGGCACGTTTTCGTCGTCACGCGGGCCCCGCGGGCCACGAAACCGCCCGCCGCCCGAAGTCCTCCCGGCGGTCGGTGCGGGGGACGCCGGCACCCTTCACCGTCGTGCCGGGCGGGCCGCGGACTTCGGCCACCGCCCGGACCCTGGCGCGCGCATCGGTCCGGCCCGGGACGTCCGCATGGACGCGGGCGCCGCCCGCCCCGTCCGCTGTCCCGCCCGCCATCCGGCGGTTCAGGTCGGCGGCGACAGGGCGCCTTCCTCGGCGCGGCGCCGGGCGATGCCTTCGCCGAATCCCGAGGCCGCGCCGGTGGCGGGGCGACTCCGTCTTCAAGCCGCATCGAAATCCGTCTCCCCGAACAGGTTCCCATCGACGGCAGGTTGCCCGTCCGGACTTGCGCTGGCAACCGCCAATGCGCCGATGACGCTGGCCGGATCCACGAGACGGTCCGTCAGCGGCATTCGTCGTTTCCCTGCTGGCGCAGACGCGGAAGACGATGCCGCCTCCGTGCATCGGGAGGAGATGCATGTCGGCCCGCATGGCGAACGGCTCCTTGAAGATGTCCCGGGCGCAGTGCCCGACCGCCCGGCCGGTCCCGGTTCCCGGGTCGCCGCCGACCGCGTTGACGCCGGCGCTCCGCGGAAGTAGGCTCGCGGAGACGGCGGACGGGGGGCGGCATGCCGCCGTTCCGGCGTTCCCCGGATGGGAGCCACACGGCAGGCGGCCTCGCATGCTGCGCGACAAGCGCATACTTCTCGTCATCTCCGGCGGCATCGCCGCCTACAAGAGCCTGGAGCTGATCCGCGTCCTGCGCGAGCGGGGGGCGTCGGTCCGTTGCGTGATGACCGCCGCCGCGGCCGAGTTCGTCACGCCGCTGTCGGTTTCCGCGCTGTCCGGGGACCGGGTGTACGGGGATCTGTTCTCGCTGACCGACGAATCGGAAATGGGCCACATCCGGCTGTCGCGCGAGGCCGACGTCGTCGCCGTCGCGCCGGCGACCGCCAACGTTCTGGCGAAGATGGCCGGCGGAATCTGCGACGACCTGGCCTCCACGGTGCTGCTCGCAACCGACAAGGACGTCATCGCGGCGCCCGCGATGAACGTCCGCATGTGGCTTCATCCGGCCACGGCCTCCAACGTCGCACTGCTGAAAGCCCGCGGCATCCGCTTCGCCGGACCTGAGGAAGGCTCCATGGCCTGCGGCGAGTTCGGCGAGGGCCGGATGGCGGAGCCCGAGCGGATCGCCGACGGGATCGCCGGATACTTCCGGACAAGGTCGCTGCTCGAGGGATTTCGCGCCATGGTCACGAGCGGCCCCACGCACGAGGCGGTCGATCCGGTCCGCTACGTCGCCAACCGTTCCTCGGGCAAGCAGGGCCACGCCATCGCCGCCGCGATCGCGGAGCGCGGGGCCGAGACGCTGCTTGTCACGGGACCGTCGGCGGAGCCGGATCCTGCGGGAGTCGACGTGGTCCGCATCGAGTCCGCGCGGGAGATGCATGACGCCTGCATCTCCAGATTGCCCGTCGACGTCGCGGTGTGCGCCGCGGCGGTGGCCGACTGGCGTCCGGCCGAGGAACGCCCGGGGAAGATCAAGAAGGGCGCGGCCGACACGACCGCCCGGATCGAGATGACGGAGAATCCGGACGTGCTGGCGGCGATCTCCGGCGCGGGCGAGAGGCGTCCCCGGCTGGTCGTCGGGTTCGCGGCCGAGACCGGGAACCTGGTCGCGAACGCCACCGCGAAACTCGACCGCAAGGGCTGCGACTGGATTCTCGCCAACGACGTCTCCCCCGGCAGCGGAACGTTCGGCGGCGATCTCAACGAGATCCGCCTCGTGTCGAGGGCGGGCGTCGAGAACTGGCCGCCGATGAGCAAGCGCGACGTCGCGGATCGCCTCGCGGCGCGCATCTGCAGCCGGCTGAAGCCGGAGGAGACGGCATGAGCGCCGTCCGCGTCCGGCTGACCCGCCTCGCGCACAACCGGGATCTGGATCTGCCCGGCTACGAGACGCCGCAGTCCGCGGGCGTGGATCTTGCCGCCGCGATCGACGCGCCGCTGACGATCGCCCCGGGCGAGCGGGCGCTGGTGCCGACCGGCCTCGCCATCGCCCTGCCCGACGGCCACGAGGCGCAGATCCGTCCGCGTTCCGGCCTCGCGGCGCGGCACGGGCTGACGCTGCTCAACGCTCCGGGCACGATCGACGCCGACTACCGAGGAGAGATCAAGATCGTCGTCGTCAATCTGGGCCGCGAAGCGTTCGAGGTCGCGCGCGGCATGCGCATCGCCCAGATGATCGTCGCTCCCGTGTCCAGGGCCGAATTCGTGGAGGTGGACGCGTTGCCGGACACCGAGCGCGGCGTCGGCGGATTCGGCTCGACCGGAGTCTGAGGCCGCGAACGCCCGCGACGGCTCCGGGGATCCGAGGCCATGCAGCTCACCGAACGGCAACTCCGCAGATACGCCCGCCACATCGTGCTGCCCGAGGTCGGGGGCGAAGGGCAGGCCCGGCTGCTCGAATCGCGCGTTCTGGTCGTGGGCGCCGGGGGACTTGGAACGCCGCTTCTGCTGTATCTCGCGGCCGCCGGGGTCGGCACGCTGGGGCTCGTCGACGACGATGTCGTCGAGCTGGACAACCTCCAGCGCCAGGTGATCCATGCCACCGGGCGCATCGGGACGTCGAAGACGGAGAGCGCGCGGACGGCCGTGGCCGACATCAATCCGGACATCGCGTTCCATGCCCACGAAACGCGCCTGACCGCGGACAATGTCCTCAGCCTGCTCGACGGCTACGACCTGATCGCCGACGGCAGCGACAACTTCGAGACGCGGTTCCTGGTCAACGATGCCTGCCATCTCGTCGGCAAGACGCTGGTTTCGGGGACGATCCTGCGTTTCGAGGGGCAGGTCGCGACGTTCCGTTCGGGGCTGGGCAAGGGCGATCCCTGCTACCGCTGCCTCTACGACCGGCCGCCGCCGCCGGGGCTGACCCCGAGCTGCGCGGAGGGCGGCGTGCTCGGCGCGCTTGCCGGAGTCGTCGGTTCGCTCCAGGCGGTGGAGGCGCTCAAGGAACTGATGGGCATCGGCGAGAGCCTCGCGGGTTCGCTGCTGCTCTACGACGCGCTGACGGCGACCGTTCGCAAGATGAGACTCGCCCGCGACCCGGGCTGCGCGCTCTGCGGCGACTCGCCGTCGATCATGTCGCCCGGAACCTGAAATGCCGATTCCGGACAAGCTCTCGCTCGTCATCCAGAGCGACGATCCCGGCCGCGTCCACTACGCCTTCGCCATGGCCGCGGCGGCACTGGCTGTCGGCAAGCCGGTGACGATGCTGTTCGCCATGGAGGGGGCACGGGTGCTGACCCGGAGCTGGAGCTCCGGCCTGGGCGCGCGGCCCGCGGCCGGCATCGCGAGCTTCGAGGAGCTGCTGTCGTCCTGCGTCGAGCTCGAGGGCCGGTTCATGGTCTGCGGAGCCGGGCTCGAGGCCGTCGGCCTCGCGTTCGAGGATCTCCGCGACGACGTTCCGTTCGAGGAAGCGAGCGCGGTCGGCTTTCTTGCCGACGCTTCCCGGCACGGCCAGATGCTCTACGTGTAGCGTCGGGCGTCAGGGCGGCGCGACGCGGTCGGGCGGCACGGCGCCCGCGAAGAACGCACCGACATTGGCGATGACCTTCGCGCCCATCGCCGAACGGCTTTCGCGGGTCGCGGAGCCGAGATGCGGGGCGAGGACCACGTTGTCCAGGGCGAGCAGCGCCGGACACGCCGCGGGTTCCCTCTCGTGGACGTCGAGACCGGCCCCGGCGAGCCGACCCTGCGCGAGAAGGCGGGCAAGCGCTTCCTCGTCCACGATCCCGCCGCGGGCCGTGTTGACGACGACGGCATGCGGCGGAAGCAGCGCGAGCCGGCGCGCGTCCAGAAGACGACGGGTCCGTTCGGTGAGGGGGCAGTTCACGGAGAGGAAATCCGAATCGGCGAGCATCCGGTCCAGATCCCCGCGCCATGCCGCGGACAGGGCCTCTTCCGTCCCGCGCGGCAGGCGCCGACGGTTGTGATAGAGGATCCGCATGCCGAACCCCAGCGCGCGCCGCGCCACGGCCCTGCCGATCCGCCCCATGCCGACGATGCCGAGGCGTTTTCCCGAAAGGCTGCCTCCGGTCATGAACGTCGGCGACCATCCCCGCCACCCGCCGCCTCTCACCAGCCGGTCGCCCTCGACGAGGCGGCGCGACGCCGCGAGCATCAGGCCCACGGCGATGTCCGCGGTGTCGTCGGTGAGCACGTCGGGGGTGTTGGTCACGACCATGCCGCGAGCCGCGGCGGCGGAAAGGTCGACGTGATCAACCCCCGCGCCGAAATTCGCGAGCAGCCCGACGCCGGCCGGAAGGGCCTCGACCAGCGCGGCGTCGAACCGGTCGGTCACGGTCGGGACGATGGCGCCGACCCCGGCCGAGGCCTCGACGATCCGCTCCGGCGTCATGGGCGCGTCGTCCGCGTTCAGCCGGGCGTCGAACATCCGGGCCATGCGGGCCTCGACGTCCCGCGGCAGCGCGCGGGTGACGAGAACGGCCGGTCTCGCGGTCATCGGACGCCGCTCCGGAAACGCTTCGGAACGTCAGGATACCGCCGCCGCGACGCCC
The DNA here is from genome assembly GCA_965214975.1 of Alphaproteobacteria bacterium. Lineage (GTDB taxonomy): Bacteria > Pseudomonadota > Alphaproteobacteria > MPNO01 > UBA830 > JAJEBT01. The sequence continues at coordinate 915,490 of OZ244055.1, read as the reverse complement.
CGCAAGACACGGGATCCCGCCTTTTCCGGGCCGCCGCGATCTGACATCATGCGGGGGGCCGCCGGTTCCGCGCCCATCCGGTCCGTTCGATGACGAAGGCGCCATGACGAAGCACGGAATCCTGGCGGCGTGGGCGCTGGCTGCCGTCCTCGCGGCCGTGCCCCAGCCTCCCGCGTTGGCCGATTCGGGCTTGAAACTGCCCCGTTACGCGTCCCTGCGCGCCGACCGCGTCAATCTCCGGGCGGGCCCCGGGGAGCGCTATCCCATCAAGTGGATATTCGTGGCCAGAAACCTGCCGATCAAGATCGTCGGCGAGTTCGACACCTGGCGCAAGGTCCGCGACTGGGAGGGCACGGAGGGCTGGATCCACGTCTCCATGCTCTCGGGCAGGCGCACCGCGATGGTGCTGGGTGACGTGCATCCGCTCAGGGAAGGGCCGGACGCGAAGTCGCCGATGGTGGCGCGCGTCGAGGGCCGCGTCGTCGGCCGCGTTCTCGAATGCGCGAAGGGCTGGTGCAGGCTGGCGATCGGCGACCACCGCGGGTGGATGCGGCGGAAACACCTCTGGGGGGACGACCCGGCCGAATGACGGCGCGGCGGCGCCGTGGCCGGCCGCGGACGTTTCAGGGCTCGAAATCCTCGCAGACCGTGCGGCGCATCTCGTCGGGCATGACCGCCATGTGGGCGTAGGCGGGGTGCTCGACGGCGACGACGACCTGCCCGCTGCCCGACCTCATTTCCTCCAGGGCCTCGTCGTCGAACGGAAAATGGACGAACTGGACCGAGGACGCCTTGCCGTCGGCGCTGGTGCGGTCCAGGTCGGCTTCGGGGACGCCGGCGACCCGGCGCCCGCCGACGGAAATGGACATGCACTCCTCGACCCCGCCGAGCTTCGCCAGGATTTCGGCCCGGCGCTCCGGATCGGCGATCTCGAACATCACGGTCGCGACCAGCTCCCGGCCCTGGGGAACGAGCGGGCCGTACGCGGCGATCTCGTCCCGGAGCTGCTCCTCGCCGCCGCGCTCGATGCGCAGCATCTCCTGGACCTGGTACCACATGGTCTCGTGGTTCTCGAAATGGAACGTGGCGTGCGGACCGACCGCCAGGCGCCTGCCCCTCTTCGTTTCCAGCAACGCCTTCCTGCGCGCCGGCCGTTCCGCCTCGTAGCGATCGGCCGACATGAACAGTTCGGGCGTCAGGATCTTCGGCCGCGCGCCCGCCGCACCGCCCGGAGAGCTCCCCGACGGCTCCGTGTCCTCGTTCCCCGCGGCCGGCCGTCCCCGCGCCTCCGGCCCGCGGCAGGCCTGCGCCAGCAGGCGAATCGGGTGCGCGACATGGCGCGGCACGCCGTCCTCCGCGTCCGCCGCCTCCGCCATGCCCTGGCGGAGATGGAGTCCGGCAAGCGGGCACTCCGACACCACCCATCGCCGGCCGGCCTGCACCGCGCGGCGCGCCGCGGGGCGCCCGATCTTCAACGCGGTGTCGAAATTCCCCTTCATCATGCCCCACGAGCCGCCATGGCCGGAGCAGCGTTCGATGACGTCCACCTCGGTGTCGGGAATGAGACGCATCATCTCGGCCGCCTTCCGGCCCGCGTTCTGGGCGCGTGCGTGGCAGGCGAGATGCACCGTCACGCCTCCTTCCAGTGGCTGCGGCGCATCGGCCAGTCCTTCGTTGCGGGCGATGTCGACGATGTACTCGCTGACGTCCCGGGTCGCGTCCGCGAGGCGGCGGACGTCCCCGTTCTCGGGCAGAAGAAGCGGCCACTCGAACTTGAGCATCAAGGTGCAGCTCGGCGTCAGCGCGACCACGTCGAACCCCTTGTCGGCCCATGGCGCGAGCTCGGCGGCGACCTTCTCCGCGTTCCGCGCCACGCCCGCGATGTCGCCGTGCTCGAGTTTGGGCATGCCGCAGCAGACCGGATGGACGACCTCGGTCTCGACCCCGTTCCGGGCCAGAAGCTCGAGCGCGTCCTCCCCCGTCCCGGGATCGTTGTAGTTCACGAAACAGGTGGCGTAGACGACCGCCTTGCGCCCGAACGCGGGCGCGTCCCGGTTGGCCGGACGCTTTTCGGCACGGGCGCGCGCCGTGAGCGTCCGGCCGTGGAACCTGGGTATCTCGGCACGGCGGTCGATCCCGGTCGCCGCCTCGACCACGGGGCGGACGAGTCCGTTGCCGGTGCCGGTGGCCCAGTTCGCGAGGCCCGCGACCGGCGCCGCGAGCCGCCCGTTCCGGTCGGTCTCGGCGAGCTGGCGCCTGGCGAACCCGGTTTCGCCCTTGCCGTGCTGGACGGCGCGGTAGCGCAGCATCAGATGGGGCACGTCGAGGTTGAATTCGTGCGGCGGGACGTAGGGGCACTTCGTCATGAAGCACATGTCGCAGAGCGTGCAGGCGTCCACCACCCCGCGGAGATCCTCGGAGGAGACGCTGTCGAGCTCGAGGCTCTCCGATTCGTCGATGAGATCGAACAGCCGGGGAAAGGAATCGCAGAGATTGTGGCAACGCCTGCAGCCGTGGCACACGTCGAACTGTCGACGCATCTCGGCGTCCAGCTTCTCCTCGTCCAGAAAGTCCGGATCGCGCCACGGAAGCGGACGGCGTTCAGGCGCTTCGAGGCTGCCTTCTGTCACCACCGGTCTCCGGCTGCGGCGATGCGGCGACGAACCCGGCGCCCGCGGGACGGGCGCGATGGCCGTCCCGAAGGGGCGCCGGGCAAAGCGCCGTCGCGAACGGCGTCAGCCCAGGTCGTCCAGGGCCTTCTGGAAGCGGCCGGCATGCGAGCGCTCCGCCTTCGCCAGGGTCTCGAACCAGTCGGCGATCTCGTCGAAGCTCTCGTCCCGCGCCTCCCTGGCCATGCCGGGATACATGTCGGTGTACTCGTGCGTCTCCCCGGCCACGGCCGCCTCCAGATTGTCGGAGGTCGTGCCGATGGGCTTGCCGGTCGCGGGATCGCCGACTTCCTCGAGATACTCGAGATGGCCGTGGGCGTGACCGGTCTCGCCTTCGGCGGTGGAGCGGAAGACGGCGGCGACATCGTTGTAGCCCTCGATGTCGGCCTTCTGGGCGAAATAGAGATAGCGGCGATTCGCCTGGGATTCTCCGGCGAAGGCCTCTTTCAGGTTCTGTTCGGTCTTGGTGCCGGCGAGTGACGCCATTTCTGCCTCCTTGCAGGATTCATGCGAGCGACCGCGAGTCCCCGTTCGAGGCGCCGACGGCCGACTGCAGGCAATATAGGCGCCGCGCGGCGGCCGGTCAACGATTTGGAATCGTTCCAGACAATTTTTTTCCGCCGGACCGGGCCACGCGCACGATGACGTCGACCCGCCGGGTTTCGGTTCCGGGCGGCGCGGGAGGAAGCCGCGCCAGATCGATCTCGCCGACGGGAATGTCCTCCAGCCGACCGGTGTCCTCGTGGAGGAAATGGTGATGCTCGGCGACGTTGGTGTCGAAGCAGGAACGGCCGGGCTCGACCGCCACCTCACGCAGAAGGCCGGCCCGCGTGAACAGATGGAGCGTGTTGTAGACGGTGGCCAGAGAGACCTCCGCTCCCGCCCGCAGCAGTTCGTCGTGCATGTCGGCCGCCGTGACGTGCCTGTCGGCTCCCTCCAGAAGCAGCCGCGCGAGCGCGACGCGCTGCCGGGTCGGCCTTATGCCCTCCTCGCGCAGGGCCGCAACCGCTCTGGCCGCGCGCGCCTCTTCGGTCGATCGTGATGCCATCACCCTGCACGGTCATCCTGCACGGACACCATACCACGTTTCCTTCGGGAGCGGCGGACCGGGTTCGGACCGGGGCGGTCCGGCTTCCCCCTTCCCGGAAACGGCGGGCTCCGGGGGCTTCCCGCCGAGGGCGCCCCCTCCGTCTCAGTCGCCCGTGTGCAGCCTCTCGACGAGCTGCTTGACGGTCGGCACGAATCCGTTCGAGTAGAACGGATCGTCGCGGAACCGGAACGCGTTGTGTCCCGCGAACATCAGCTGATGGTCGATGTCGCCGTCATGCGCAATGTCCTGAAGCGTCTTCTGGATGCAGTAGGATCTCGGATCCGGCCGCCGTCCGGTGGTTCCGCTCTCGCCCTGCGCCCAGTTCGAGAAGCCGCACTGGGAAAGGCAGCCCATGCAGTTGGACTGGTCGGCGCGGATCTCGCGCCCCTTGTCCGGCGACACGAAGACCACCGTCGAATCCGGAGTCCGCATGCCGTCCGAAAACCCGTCCGCGATCCACGACCGCGCCCTGTCCCGGTCCTGCGGCGTGACGTATATCGCGCGACCGCGCGCGCCGATCCGGAGCTCCTCGTGCAGTTCGCCCAGCGGTTCCTCCGCGTAGGCGATCTGGCGTCCGGACCGGTTCCGCAGCTCCTCGAGAAAGGCGTTGCAGACCGCCGAGGAGTAGAACCCGGTCGGGCTGTAGCGGTTCAGGGAAACGTCCCCTTCCCTGAGGTCGAGAAGGCGGCGCTTCCACTGCGGCGAGATCGGGCTCTCCTGGGTCAGCAGCGGACGCGTCCCGAACTGGAACGCCGCCGGCCCGATGTCCGGATCGTCGATCCAGTCCGCCCATTCCCGCAGGTACCAGACCCCGCCCGCCATGAAGATCGGCGTTTCGGCGAGGTCCATCCCCTCCATCGTCCGGCGGAGCTCGACGACCCGCGGCCTGGGATCCTCCGGCTTTTCCGGATCCTCGCTGTTGGACAGCCCGTTGTGGCCGCCCGCGCGCCAGGGATCCTCGTAGACCACGCCTCCGAGCCAGCCGGAAAACTTGTGGTAGGCGCGTTTCCAGAGCGCGCGGAAGGCCCGCGCCGAGGACACGATGGGATAGTAGTGCACGCCGTACTGGGCCGCGATCTGCGCGATCCTGTACGGCATGCCCGCGCCGCAGGTCACGCCGTGGATGAGCCCTCGCGCGCCGGCCAGCACGCCGTGAAGCACGCGCTCGGCGCCCCCCATCTCCCACAGGATGTTCATGTGGATCCGGCCCTCGCCGCCCGCGACCTCGTGGGCGATCCGGGCCTGGGTGATTCCGCCCCGGATCGCGTAGGCCACGAGTTCCTCGTGACGGTCCCGCCGGGCCCTGCCCTCGTAGACCACGGGAACGGGGTCGCCGTTCCGGTCGCGGGCGTCGGCGTTGACGCCCGAGAAGGTGCCGACCCCTCCGGCCGCCGCCCAGGCGCCGGAACTCCTTCCGTTGGACACGGAGATGCCCTTTCCGCCCTCGACGAGCGGGCTGACCTCCTTGCCGGAAATGACGAGCGACTTCAGCGCTTTCACGACCGTGCTCCAGCCTGCTGCCGACCCGGAACGGCCGGCCGCGACCGGCCCCCGTCCGGCGCCATTATAGGAGATCCGCCCGGAACGGTCAGCACCGGAACGGCGGCGCGGCCGCGCTCAGGAAGCCGCCTGAACGTCGGGCGCGCCCGTCTTGGCGTCCTGGAGATCGGCGCCGGTCTTCTGGTCGACAACCCGCATGGAGAGCCTCACGCGGCCCCGGTCGTCGATTGCCAGAACCTTGACCTTGACCTCGTCGCCCTCGTTGACGACGTCGGTGACCTTGCCGACCCTGCGGTCGAGGAGCTCGGAAATGTGGACCAGGCCGTCGCGGTTGCCCATGAAGTTCACGAAAGCGCCGAAGTCGACGACCTTCACGACCTTTCCGGAATAGATCACGCCCACCTCCGGCTCGGCCACGATCGAGCGGATCCAGTCGACCGCCGCCTGGCTCGCCGCGCTGTCCGCGGAGGCGACCTTCACGGTGCCGTCGTCCTCGATGTCGATCTTGGCGCCGGTCTGCTCGCAGATCTCGCGGATGACCTTGCCTCCGCTTCCGATGACGTCGCGGATCTTGTCGACCGGGATCTTGAGGGTCGTGATGCGCGGCGCGAACTCGCTGACCTCGCCGCGGGAGATCTCGATCGCGCGCGCCATCTCGCCGAGAATGTGCCTGCGCCCGCGGCCGGCCTGCTCGAGAGCCGCGGACATGATCTCCTCGGTGATCCCGTTGATCTTGATGTCCATCTGGAGCGCGGTGATCCCGCCTTCCGTCCCCGCGACCTTGAAGTCCATGTCGCCGAGGTGGTCCTCGTCGCCGAGAATGTCGGACAGCACCGCGAAACGCTCCCCCTCCTTGATCAGGCCCATGGCGATGCCTGCGCAGGGGCGGCGCAGCGGCACGCCGGAATCCATCAGGGAAAGCGAGGAGCCGCAGACCGTGGCCATCGACGACGAGCCGTTGGATTCGGTGATCTCCGAAACCACCCGGATCGTGTAGGGAAAGTCGTCCTTCGACGGCAGCAGCGGGCGAATCGCCCGCCAGGCCAGCTTACCGTGGCCGATCTCGCGGCGGCCCGGCGAGCGCAGGAAGGCGGCCTCCCCGACCGAGTACGGCGGGAAGTTGTAGTGCAGCAGGAAACGCTCGCGGTACTCCCCTTCGAGGGCGTCGACGATCTGCTCGTCCTGGCCCGTCCCGAGGGTGGTGGCGACGATGGCCTGGGTCTCGCCCCTGGTGAACAGCGCCGACCCGTGGGCCCGCGGCAGGACGCCGACCTCGGTCTCGATCGGGCGCACGACGTCGAGCGCCCGGCTGTCGATGCGCCGGCCGGTGTCGAGAATCGCCTTGCGGACGATGTCCTTCTCCACGGTCTTCAGCATCGCGCCCACGCGCTCGGCGGTCTCCGGGTCGTCGCCGGCCACGGAGGCGGCCGCGGCCGCCCTGGCCGCGGCGACCTTCTCGACGCGGCTCTGCTTGACCGTCTCCCCGTACGCCTCGCGCAGGGGCCCTTCGGCGACCTCGCGCACCCGGGCCAGGAGGGAGTCCTCGTCGGCGGGCGTCTCCGGCAGTTCCCAGGGCGCCTTGGCGCATTGCTCGGCGAGGTCGACGATCATCTCGATCACCGGCTGGAATTCGCGGAACGCGAACATCACCGCCCCGAGCATCACGTCCTCGGAGAGCTCCCGGGCCTCCGATTCGACCATGTTCACGGCGTCGGCCGTGCCGGCGACCACCATGTCGAGGCCGCTCTCGGCGAGCTGCCCGGGCAGCGGGTTGAGAACGTAGGCGCCGTCGACCCAGCCCACGCGGGCGCCGCCGATCGGCCCCAGGAACGGAAGCCCGGAGATCGTCAGCGCCGCGGAGGCGCCGACCAGGGCCACGATGTCGGGGTCGTTCTCGAGATCGTGGGCCATCACCGTGCAGATGACCTGGGTCTCGTGGCGGAAGCCGTCCGCGAAGAGCGGACGCACCGGACGGTCGATGAGCCGCGACGTCAGCGTCTCCTTCTCGGACGGCCGTCCCTCGCGCTTGAAGAAGCCTCCGGGGATCTTCCCGGCCGCGAAGGTCTTTTCCTGGTAGTTCACCGTGAGCGGGAAGAAGTCCGCTCCGGGTCTCGGGCTCTTCTGCGCCACCGCGGTGCACAGCACCGTGGTGCCGCCGTAGCTCGCCATCACCGCGCCGTCGGCCTGACGCGCGATCTTTCCCGTCTCGATGACCAGCGGACGCCCCGCCCACTGGATTTCCTTGCGATGTACCGAAAACATGCGTTGCTGTCCTTCCCGTGGCCCGGCACCACATGTCGCCGGACCGAACCTCGCGGCATCCTCCCGGACGCCGCCGCCGCCGGGTGTTGCTGTCCCGGCGGGCTTCGTGCGGCCACCATGGCCGCGGATCGCGCGCCTCCTGCCCCGCGGGGCGGGCGCGCCTGCGGTCAGCGCCTGAGACCCAGGCGTTCGATGAGGGCGCGGTAGCGCCCCTCGTCCTTGCGCTTGAGATAGTCGAGCAGGCGCCGGCGGCGGCCCACCATCGTCAGCAGGCCCCGGCGCGAGTGGAAGTCCTTTCCGTGCGCGCCCATGTGCCCGGTGAGGTTGCGGATGCGCTCCGAGAGAATGGCCACCTGGACCTCGGGGGAGCCGGTGTCCCGGTTCCCGGTCGCGTATTCCCTGACCAGCTCGGCCTTGCGTTCTGCCGTGATCGACATCTTGGACTCCGTTTTCCGCGCCTCGGCGCGCCTTCACAGATTGAAAACCCTGAAAGGCCTGATCTCTCGGCCGACGAGCCGCGCCAGCGCCACCGGGGTCTCCTCCGGACCGACGCACAGCACCGTCTCCCGCTCCGTGCCGACGACGATGCCCGCGCCGCGAACGCGGCCCTCCGCCGCCGGCACGGCGCAGCCGTTGCGCATGCCAGCCGCTTCCGCTTCCGTCAGCGACAGCGCCGGGATGTCGTCCAGCGCGGCGGCGACGGGGAGCAGGTGACGGCAACCGGGCGCGTTATAGCCGGTTCCGGAGATCTTTTCCAGCCCCACCGCGTCCTTCTCCCCGAACGGCCCGACCGCCGTCCGGCGGAGCGCGACCACGTGGGCGCAGCTGCCCAGGCGGGCCGCCAGGTCGCGCACCAGGCTGCGCACGTAGGTGCCCTTGCCGCAGACGACCTCGAAGACCGCGGTGTCGCGGTCGGGACGGTCGACCAGGTCGAAGGCGTCGACCCGGACCTCGCGCGGCGGCGGCGGCGCCGTCTCTCCGGACCGCGCCCGCGCATGCGACCGGCGGCCGCCCACGCGCACCGCCGAGTAGAGCGGCGGCCTCTGGACGACGGTGCCGCGGAACTCCCCCAGCGCCGCCCGCAGCTCGCGGTCGCCGGGGCGGACGTCGCTGACCGAGGTCACGCGGCCCTCGGCGTCGTCCGTGTCCCGGCCGACGCCGAAACGCGCCGTGAAACGGTAGGACTTTCCGCTGTCCACGAGTCTCGAGACCGCCTTCGTCGCCTCGCCGAGAGCGATCGGCAGCACGCCCGTGGCCAGCGGGTCGAGGGTTCCCGCATGCCCCGCCCGCCGGGCGTTGAACAGGCGTCGCACCCGGGAGACGGTCGCGGCGGACGTCGGCCCCAGGGCCTTGTCGATCACGACCCAGCCATGCACCGGATCGCCCTTGCGGGCCCTCATCGGGATCCGTCCGCCTCTCCGGCCCGCCCCAGATCCTCCGCGACCGACGGCCGGCGCAGCAGTTCGGCGACGCGGTCGGCGGCGTCGAAGCGGGAATCGATCTCGAACCGCAGCGCCGGCAGCCGCTTGAGGGCGACCGCCCCGCCGACGCGCCGCCGGAAAAACGGCGCCGCGCGGCGCAGGCGCCCGAGCACCCCTTCGGCGTTGCCGCCCCCCAGCGGCATGACGTAGGCGGTGGCGTTGCGGAGATCCGGGCTGACCGCGACCTCCGTCACGGTGATCGGCACGTCCGCGAGTCCCGGATCCGCGGCCTCGCCGCGCTCGAGAAGGCGCGCCAGGGCATGCCGGATCGCCTCGCCGACCCGGAGCTGGCGCTGGCTCGGCCCCTCCGCCGCCCTCCGCCGCCGGGAACGCGCCGCCATCACGTCGCGCGGCGCGGCGCCGGCGCTACAGCGTGCGGACGATCTCTTCGACGTCGAAGCATTCGATGACGTCCCCCTGGCGGAGATCCTGGTAGTTCTCGAACGCCATGCCGCACTCGAAGCCCTGGGCGACCTCCTGGACCTCGTCCTTGAAGCGTTTGAGCGTCGACAGCCGGCCTTCGTGGATCACCGTGCTGTCCCGCAGCAGCCGCACCCGCGCGCCGCGCCGCACCACCCCCTCGGTGACCCCGCAGCCCGCGACCCGTCCGACCCTGGAGATGTTGAAGATCTCCCGGACCTCCGCGTTCCCGAGGAAGGTCTCGCGCCGCTCCGGCGCCAGCATGCCGCCCAGCACCTGCTTCATGTAGTCGATGAGGTCGTAGATGACCGAGTAGTACCGGATCTCGATTCCCTCGCGCTGCGCCATGGTCCGGGCCTTGGCGTTGGCGCGCACGTTGAAGCCCGCGAGCAGCGCGTTCGAGGCATCGGCCAGCGTGACGTCGGATTCCACGATGGCGCCGACGCCGGCATGGACGACGTCGACCGACACCTCGTCGTTGCCGAGCTTCTGCAGGCTCTGCGTGATCGCCTCGATGGAGCCCTGCGCGTCGCCCTTGACGACGATGGGAACCTTCTTGAGCTCCCCTTTCTGGATCTGCATGAGAATCTCGTCGACCGGTCCGCGCACCCCGGCCTGGATCCTGGCGCCGCGCCTGCTTTCGCGCCGGAACTCCGTGATCTCGCGGGCCCGCTGCTCGGATTCGACGACGACCAGCGGATCGCCCACGTCCGGCGCGCCGTTCCACCCCAGGATCTCGACCGGCGTCGAGGGCCCCGCGCCTCCGATGCGCCGCCCGGCGTCGTCGAGCAGCGCCCGCACCTTGCCCCATTCGCAGCCCCCGACCACGATGTCGCCGACCTGCAGCGTGCCGCGCTTGACCAGCGCGGTCGCGACCGCGCCGCGGCCGCTGTCCAGCCCCGCCTCGACGATCACGCCGTCGGCGGCGCGGCGCGGGTTGGCCCTGAGCTCGAGCGTCTCGGCAAGCAGGGCGACCGCCTCCACGAGCTTGTCGAGATTGGTTCCCGCGGTGGCCGAGATCTCCACGTCCTGGACGTCGCCGCCGAGGCTCTCGACGACCACGTCGTGGGAAAGCAGCTCGTTGCGCACCCGGCCGGGGTCGGCTTCGGGGCGGTCGATCTTGTTGATGGCCACGACGATCTGGACCCCGGCCGCCCTGGCGTGGTTGATGGCCTCCGCCGTCTGCGGCATGACGCCGTCGTCGGCGGCGACGACAACGATCACGATGTCGGTGATGTTGGCGCCGCGGGCCCGCATTTCCGTGAAGGCCTCGTGGCCCGGCGTGTCCACGAAGGTGATGCGGTGGCCGTCCCCGAGCGCGACCTGGTAGGCGCCGATGTGCTGGGTGATGCCGCCGGCCTCTCCGCCCGCGACGTCGGTCTTGCGCAGGGCGTCCAGAAGCGACGTCTTGCCGTGGTCGACATGGCCCATCACGGTCACCACCGGTGGCCGCGGCTCCAGCGCGGCCTCCTCGTCGGCCGCGCCCTGGATCCCGATCTCGACGTCCGAGGCGGCCACGCGCTTGGCGGTGTGCCCGAACTCCTCGACGATCAGCTGCGCGGTGTCGGCGTCGATGGTCTGGGTGATGGTCGCCATGATGCCGTTGTTCATCAGCGCCTTGGTCACGTCGCCGGCGCGCTCGGTCATGCGGTTGGCAAGTTCCTGGACCGTGATCGTCTCCGGGACGGTCACCTCGCGGAAGACCTTCGCGGTCTCCTTCTTCTGCTCGGCCTGCCGCTCGCGCTCGCGACGGCGGCGCTGCGACGCCAGGCTGCGCTGGCGCTCGTCCTCGTTGAGGATGCGGTCGACCTTGGAGATCGTGATCTTGCGGTCGCGCCGGCGTCCGCCGGTCGGACGGCCCGACGGCTGGCGCCGGTCCGGCCGCTGGCGCGCGTCCTCCCTGGCCCGTCCCGGCGCCGGCTTGGCGGCCGCGGAATCGCCCGCGGGCACGCGCCCCTCGAGACGCTTGGCCTGCTCGGCCGCCTTGCGCGCGGTCTCCGCCTCCTGGCGGCGACGCGCCTCCTCCTCCTCCCGGCGCCGCTCGGCCTCCTCGGTGCGCCGCTGTTCCTCGAGCTCCCGGCGCAGCCGCTCCTCCTCCCGGCGGCGGGTCTCCAGCGCCTCGCGGGTGGCCTGGCTCTCCGCGATCGCCTGCTCGGTCTGGTGCGCGCCCTCGAGCGCCCGGATGCGCGCCGCGCGCTCCCGGTCGGTGAGGTTGCGCAGCGCGGCCTCCGCGGACCGCGTCCCGGTCTCGGGCGTCTTTCCGTCCCCGGGGGCCGCCTCCGGAGCCGCGCTCGGGGCGGCGACGGCGGGATCCTCCGCGGGCTTGGGCTTGGCCCTGCGCCGCGCCGGCTTGACCTCGACGGCGACCGTGTTGGTGCGCCCGTGCGAGAAGTTCTGGCGTGCCTGCCTGCCCTCGGCGGCCCTCCTGGGTCCGAGGCGGCCCGCGGTCGAGATCGAGAGCGTCCCGCGCTTCCCGGAGCCGGTCTTTTCCGTGGTGTCCGTCATCTTCCGTCAGCTTTCCCGCATTCCCCGTCCGTCCCCGAGGGGCCGCGACGCAGGGCTTCCAACCGCGCCGCCTCGCGCACGAAGCGGTCGCACGCGCCGCCTCGGCCGATCGCGGCATGGACCACGCGGTCCCGCCCGAACGGCGCTCCGAGATCGCGCGCCGTCCACAGCGAGACGACCGGGACCGTTCCGGCGCCGCGCAGAACCCTCTCTCTGCCGTCGGGCGCGCCGTCGGAGGCCTCGAGCAGGACGCCCGCGCCTCCGCCGCGCACCATCGCGCGGACCTTCTCGAGGCCCGCGACCGCCGCTCCGCTGCGCCGCGCCAGGGAGACCAGCGCCATGCACTGCCGGTCCAGCGCCTCGCGCAGCCGCTCGGGCAGATCGGCCGGCACCCGCACGTCCCCGCGCGCCGCCCGCGCAAACGCGTTCTCCGCGCAGGCGCGTCCCACTATATCCGCGCGGGCGCTCACCCACAAACCGCGGCCGGGAAGGCGCTCGGCGACGTCCGGAACCACCTCGCCCTCGGGCGAGACCGCGAACCGGACGAGCTCCCCCCGGGAGCCGCCGCGCCGCGTGACGATGCAGCGGCGGCGCGGGCCGTCGCCGGTGCCGCGGCCGGCCGCCATCGCCGGTCAGGCCCCGTCTCCGGCCGCTCCGGCCGCCTCGGCCGTTTCGTCCTCCGGGGCCTCCCCGGCGGCCGGTGCCGCGTCGCCGGCCTGCCCGTCGTCGTCGAACCAGTGGGCGCGGGCGGCCATGATGACGGCGTTGGCCCGTTCCTCGTCGAGCTCGAAATCGGCGAGGATGCCACGCCCCGCGCCCTCGTGGTCGCCCGGCGCCGTCAGCTCGTCGGAGGCCAGGTCGCCGAGATCGTCGAGGGTCCGGATTCCGGCCTCGCCGAGCGCGACCAGCATGGCGGGCGTCAGCCCCTCCACGGCGGCGACCGCGTCCTCGACGCCGAGCTCGCGGCGTTCGCGCTCCAGCCGCTCGGCCTCCTCCTCAAGATAGGCTCTGGCCCGGCTCTGCAGCTCCCCGGCGACCGCGTCGTCGAAACCCTCGATCGACAGCAGCTCCTCCATCGGCACGAGCGCGACGTCCTCGATCGAGGCGAAGCCCTCGACCACCAGGAGCTGGGCGAGCACGTCGTCGACCTCGAGCCCGTCCATGAAGGCCTGCGACCGCGACCGGAACTCCTCCTGGCGGCGTTCGGACTCCTCGTCCTCGGTGAGGATCAGGATCTCCCACTGCGTGAGCTGCGAGGCGAGCCTGACGTTCTGGCCGCGCCGGCCGATGGCGAGGCTGAGCTGGTCGTCGGGCATCACGGCCTCGAGCCGCCGGTTCTCCTCGTCGAGCACGACCTTGGTGACCTCGGCCGGCGCCAGCGCGTTGACGATGAAGGTCGCGGGGTCGGGCGACCACTGGATGATGTCGATCCTCTCGCCCTGCAGCTCGCCGACCACCGCCTGGACCCGGCTGCCGCGCATGCCGACGCAGGCGCCGACGGGGTCGATGCCCGAATCGTTCGAGAGCACGGCGATCTTGGCCCGGCTTCCGGGGTCGCGGGCCACCGACCTGATCTCGATGATGCCGTCGTAGATCTCCGGCACCTCCTGGGCGAACAGCTTGGCCATGAACTGCGGGTGGCTGCGCGACAGCAGCACCTGGGGTCCGCGTTCCTCGCGGCGCACGTCGTAGACGAAGGCGCGGATCCGGTCGCCCGGGTTCACCGCCTCGCGGGGGATGCCCTCGCCGCGGCGGATCGTGCCCTCGCCGCGCCCGAGATCGACCACGACGTGCCCGTAGTCGATGCGCTTGACGAGGCCGCTGACGATCTCGCCGACGCGGTCCTTGAACTCCTCGTACTCGCGCCGGCGCTCGGCCTCGCGCACGGTCTGGACGATGACCTGCTTCGCCGTCTGCGCGGCGATCCTGCCGAAGTCGATCGGCGGCAGCGGATCGACGAGAACCTCGCCGGCAACCGCGCCCTCCTTCACGTGCCGCGCCTCGGCGACCGTGATCTGGGTGATCTCGTTCTCGATCTCGTCCACGACCTCGAGGCGGCGCGAGATCTGGATGTCGCCGCTCTGGCGGTCGATGACGGCGCGGATGTCGTGGTCCTCGCCGTATTTCCTCTCCGCCGCCCTCTGCACGGCGGCCTCCATGGCGACCAGAACCTCCTCGCGCTCGATCCCCTTCTCGCTGGCCACCGCCTCCGCCATCTGCAGAAGCTCCCGCCGGTCGTACCCCATGACCGGGATGTTTTCCATGTCGATCATTTGCGCAATTCCGTTTCCGTGCCGTCCGGCGTCCCGGCCGGGCCGCACCGCGCCGCGCCGCCCGCCGCGACCAGTTCGTCGGTGAGAACCAGCTGGGCGCGGGCGATGCCGTCGTGCGGCACGGCCATGCCGGTTCCGTCGACGTCCACCAGAACGCTTCCGTCCCGCACGCCGGCGAGCCGTCCGCGAAAGCGGCGGCGACCGTCGACCGCGGTCCGGGTCTCGATCCTCGCCTCGAACCCCGCGAAACGCTCGAAATCCCCGATGCCGACCAGCGGCCGGTCGATGCCGGGCGAACTGACCTCCAGCGTGTACGGTCCCGCCACCGGATCCTCGACGTCCAGAACCGCCGAAAGGTCGCGGCTGATCCGCGCGCAGTCCTCGACCGTCATCTCCGCGCGGTCGCGGCGTTCGGCCATGATCTGCAGGGTCCGCGCCCGCCCTCCGGCCAGCCGGACGCGGACGAGGTCGTAGCCCGCCGCGTTCAGCGGCGGCTCGACCAGGCGCGCGACGATGTCTTCCGAGCTCATGGCGTCCGCAAGATCCGCCTTCGCGGCGGCGGCGTCCGGCCGGACGCCGCGCCCAGACCGCGGGTTCGTGGTGGCAAACAAAAAGCGGGCCGTGCCCGCTCTCCCTCCTTCGGACGGCGCGTTCGCGTCGCCGACACCGGTCAATGTAGCAGGTTCTCCGGCGGATTCAAGCCGCCCGCCCTGGTCTCGCGGGAACATTCTTTTGCCGCGACCGAGTGCCGGCGGCGGGTGCGGCTCCGCCCGCCGCGCGATCAGGCTCCGCTTCCCGGGGTCCGAACCGGCACCCGGACGACGAAACGCGCTCCCGAACGACCCGCCGGACAGGCCGGTTCACCCGCCGCCGGACAAGAAATCGGTCCCGGGGAGCGGAACTGTCCGGTTGGCGAACCGGTGGAGGGACCGGTGCCCCGCATCCAGTCGATCATGACTGTCCGAGCGGCGCCCGTCCGTTCTCGAGTCCGAATTCCACGAGGAAATCGGCGTCGCTGGCCAGCGGATCGAAGTCCGTGGCGCGCGCCGCCGAGCCGAACACTTCGAGGCGCACCACGCCGTGGCGCCGGCAGAGTTCCGCCAGTTCCTCCCTCCTGTCGGCAATGGCGGCGTGCACGGCCAATCCCCCTGTTGCGTCGGCAATCGATGCCAATGGCAGGTTGGCGCGTTGCAGGCATGGTTGCGCAATGGCTGCGAAATTGACGCGGGAAATCCCCGGTCCGACCGTGCCGGGCGCCCGGGCGGCGGGCGGACAGCAGCCCTTGGCGTCGGAGACGGGCAATGCGTCCCTGGCGATGACCGGTTCCATGATCGGCGTCAGGCTGCCGGCGCAGATGCCGGGCAGGGTCATGCTCGATGTCGATCCGCCGTCCCTGAAAACGCTGGTATGATGCGATGCCACAGACTGCACGCGAGGCGCTTCCCGTGAACGGGACGAGCAAGACGGTCCTTGCGACGGAGGCGCTGCCGACGGTGGACAGCGACCTCGTCGTTGCCTTCGAGGACGGGAGGGTCGTCCAAGCGAGGGAGAACGCATATGACCCGGATTGACGATGCGCTTCTCCAGCGGATGACCGCGGCCATCGTCGAGGTGGCCGATCCCGAGCAGGTGATCCTTTTCGGTTCTCGCGCCCGCGGCGACGCCGGGGCGGACTCGGACATCGATCTGGTGGTCGTCGAGGCGGAGCCGTTCGGGCCGGGCCGGAACCGCGGCGCCGAAGAGACGCGCCTCTGGCGCGCGCTTGCGAAATTCCACGTTCCGAAGGACATCCTGGTCTACAGCCTGGACGAGGCCGACCGCTGGCGCGGCTCCCTCAATCATGTGCTCGCGCGCGCGCTGCGCGAAGGCAGGGTGCTCTATGAGCGACCTTGAACAGGCGCGGGAGCTGACGGACGCGGCCGAGAGAGACCTTTCGGCGCTTCGCGGCATGGGTGATGAAGCCGTTTTCGCCGACGAGATTTTCGGCTTCCATGTCCAGCAGGCTGCGGAGAAGCTGTTCAAGGCCTGGCTCGCCTTGCGGGGCGAAACCTACCCGCTGTCGCACGATCTGGCGGCCCTGCTGGACATGTTGAGCGTCGGCGGAGCGGATGTTGCCCGTTTCGACGGGTTGGTTGACTACACCCGCTACGCCGTTCGTCTGCGCTATGCGGCCGCCGGTGCTGGCGCCTGCCCGCTCGATCGGTCCGAGGCCATCGAACAGGTGGAGGCGTTGCTCGCGGCGGTCCGGAGCCGGTTGGCGGAGACGGAGGCAGGCTGACGACGGTGGATGGGAACCTGAAGATCCCGGGAGCCGGTCTGCAACGATACGGGACGGGGGAATCCGAAAGGCACCGACCTGGGCTGAGATTTGGTGGCCGCTTTCGTGATTTTCGGCGCCAGAAGATCCCGGGAGGCTTCCGCTCGACGCAGGGCGCCCATGACTTCGCCAGCCTGCGCTCCGTCATCGCCATCGCCCGAAAGCGGCGCTGGAACGTCCTCGAAACCCTGGCGCGTCCAGAGCCGCTGCAACTGGTCCCGGAACTGCGCCTCCGAAACCCGCCGGCCCGCATCATCCGGGCCCTCGCCTCCCGACGACCGGCGAAACCAGACCTGGGCAGTTGCCCTGTGCCTCACGATGCCGGACTTCCCGACCCCTCCTGATTCGGGTTGACGCGGCAGAAACGTTTTTTGTCGTGACCGAGTGCCGGGAGCGGGTGCGGATCCGCCTGGCGTGCGACCAGGAGTCCGCTTCCCGAGGCCGGAACTGGTGCCCGGACGACGAAACGCGCTCCCGAACGACCCGCCGGACAGGCCGGTTCACGCGTCGCCGGACAGGAAACCGGTCCTGCCCGGTCTCGCGCCGGACGGCTTCAGCCGGGCTTGCCGGTGTAGCGCTCCGGGTGCTCGTCGCGCACGAGCGGGCCGTCGGAGGCCCACACGTGGCAGCTGTCGACCGGCGGGCGCGGAACGGCCGTCTCGGGCGCGCGGCCGGCGGCCGGGGAGCGCGACCACAGCACGGTGTGGAACGCGACGGTGGCGAGCGGTCCGAGCAGGTCGACGAGATGGGTGCAGCCGCGCACGCCGCCGAGGCGCTCGCGCACGCGGCGGTTCCAGCCGGGGCCGATCCGCATGCCCTCGAGTTTCCGGAACGCCGGCAGGATCGCCGGGCAGGCCTCGTAGGGCCCGGCGTCGGTGACCGCCTCGACGGCCCGGACCACGAGCTCGGCGTCGACGGTGAGGCGCAGCCACATGTCGTGAAGCGGCTCCCCCGGCCCGATCCAGCCCCGGAAGCGGTTGGGGAAGCCGTAGGCCCTGACGTCGGCGAGATGGCCCTCGACGTCCCACAGCCCGTCGTCGCGGCGAAAGCTGCGGCACGCGATCTCGCGCGCGGCGACGGGTTCCCGGCCGGAAGGCGGGTCGGACAGCGGCATGGCGTTCTCCCTTGCGTCGGCGTTCAGTCCGCGACCGCCCCGTCGCCGGGCCGCTCCGGAGCCGTCACGCGGACCTGGGTGATCCGGTTGTTCCTGCGCCCGAGAATCTCGAAGCGGAAGCCGTGGAAGCCGAAGGTCTGCCCGACCTCGGGAATGAGGCGCGCCTCGTTGATGACGAGCCCGGCGATCGTCGCGTGCTCCTGGTCGGGGAGCTTCCAGCCGAAACGCCGGTTCAGGTCGCGCAGCGTGACGTCGCCCGCGACCACGGTCGCGCCGTCGCGCTGGGGGTGGACGCCGACCGGCGCGACGTCGTGCTCGTCGGAGATGTCGCCGACGATCTCCTCCAGGATGTCCTCGAGCGTCACCACCCCCATCAGGGCGCCGTATTCGTCCACCACCAGGGCGAAATGCTCCCGGCGCTGGCGGAAGGCGTGAAGCTGGTCGAGCAGGCTGGTGGTGTCGGGGATGAACCAGGGCGGCGTGAGCACGTCCACGAGCGACAGCTCGTCGAGGCGCCCCGAATGCGCGTGGACCTCGCGCAACAGGTCGCGCGCGTGCATGACGCCGATCACCTCGTCGGGCGAATCGCGCCACAGCGGGATGCGGGTGTAGGGGCTCTCGAGCGCCTGCTCGACGATCGCCGGGACCGGCTGCGAGGCGTCGATCATGAAGACGTCCTGGCGGTGGTGCATGACCATGCCGACGTCGACGTCGGCGAGGTCGAGGATGCTGTGCAGCATCGCCCGCTGCCGGACCCCCCGCTCGCGGCCCGGTTCGGGGTGGAGCTCGATCGCGCCGCGCAGCTCCTCCATGGTCGAGCCGGAATCCTCGGACCGCCCGTCGCCGGCCCCGAAGACGCGCGAGAGCCCGCGGAACAGCCGGTGCAGGACCGTCATCACCGGCGACAGCGCGAGGACCAGCAGGCGGAACACCGGCGCCACCAGCAGCGCCAGCCGGTCGGCGTTCCGGAAGGCGTAGGTCTTCGGCAGCATCTCGCCGAACAGCAGCACCAGCAGCGTCATCGCCAGGGTCGCGTAGACGACGCCGGCCTCGCCGAAGATCCCGATCAGCACGCTCGTGGCCAGCGCCGAGGCAAGGATGTTGACCAGGTTGTTGCCGAGCAGCACCGTGCCGAGCAGGTGTTCCTCGCGTTCGCGCAGCCGGTTGACGAGGCGCGCGCGCCGGTTCCCCTTGACCGCGAGCTGGTGCATGCGGGGGCGCGAGGCCGCCGTCAGCGCGGTTTCCGAACCCGAGAAGAACGCCGACAGCACGAGCAGCAGGACGATGCCGCCAACGGTCGCGAGAAGCGCCGGCTCCATCACCGCCCGTCCCGCCGGCGCGCGTCCGCGACGGTCACGGCGAGACCGCCCCCGCGAGCGCCTGGAGCACCTCGCCGGGATCGACGTCGGCCGTCACGAACGCATCGCCGATCGATCGCGCGAGAACGAGGACCAGCCGGCCCGACCGCACCTTCTTGTCCCGCCGCATGTGACGAAGCAGCGTCTCCGGGTTCCCGCCGAGTCCCGCCGGAACGGCGACCGGAAGCCCGACCGAGGAGAGATGCCGGCGCACCCGCTCGACGTCGCCGGCGGCGCACAGGCCCTTGGCGGCCGAAAGCTCGAAGGCGAGAACCGTCCCGATGGCGACCGCCTCGCCGTGAGGCAGGGCGTAGCCGCTCTCGGCCTCGAGGGCGTGGGCGAAGGTGTGACCGAGGTTGAGCAGCGCCCGCGCGCCCGCCTCGCGCTCGTCGCGCCCGACGATCTCCGCCTTGGCCGCGCAGCAGGTGCGGACGGCGTGGCGACGGGCCCCGGCGTCGCCGGCGACGACCGCCGCGCCGTGGCTCTCGAGCCACTCGAAGAACGCGGCGTCGCCGAGCAGCGCGTACTTGACGACTTCGGCGTAGCCGGCGAGCAACTCGCGCCGGGGCAGCGAATCGAGCAGCTCCGTGTCCGCCACCACGAGGCGCGGCTGGTGGAACGCCCCGACGAGGTTCTTGCCGTGCGCGGTGTTGACGCCGGTCTTGCCGCCCACCGAGCTGTCGACCTGGGCCATCAGGGTCGTCGGCAGCTGGACGAACCGGATGCCGCGCAGCACCATGCTCGCGGCGAAACCCGCGATGTCGCCGACCACGCCGCCGCCGAGAGCGACGATCGCCGACGACCGCTCGGGCGCGCCGTCGAGCACGACGCCGACGACGCGCTCGACCGACGCCATGGTCTTGGAGCCTTCGCCGGGCGGCAGAATCACCGGCGTCGCCGCGCGGCCGGCCGCGGACAGCGCCGACATCGCCCGTTCGAGATGGAGCCCCGCAACCGTCTCGTCGGTCACGATCCAGACCGGTCCGGGCCCCGCGATCTCGTCGATGCGCGCCGCCGCCGGCCCGCCGGGCCCGAGCAGGCCGGCGCCGATCACGATGTCGTAGGACCGCTCGCCCAGCCCGACGCGCAGCGTTTCCGCGGACGGCGTCATTCGCGGGCCGCGCCCCCGCCGGAGATTCCGGCGTGTCCGGCCAGCGCGCGCATCGTCCGCTCGACGATTCTCTCGGGGCTCTCCCGGCGCGATTCGACGACGACGTCCGCCTCGGCGTAGAACGGATGGCGCTTCGCCATCAGGCTCTCCAGGGTCGCGCGCCGGTCGCCCTCGCGCAGCAGCGGCCGGTCGTTGCAGCTCGAGAGCCGGTCGAGCAGCACCTCGACGTCCGCCTTGAGCCAGACCGACACGCCTCCGGCGCGGACGGCGGCGCGGGTCCGCGGATCGTCGAACGCGCCCCCGCCGGCGGCGATCACGCAGTCGCGCCGCTTCATCAGCCGCGCGATCACGCGCCGCTCGCCGTCGCGGAACCCGTCCTCGCCGAGGCTGTCGAAGATCTCCCCGATCGAGCGGCGGGCGCCGGCCTCGATCTCCGCGTCGGCGTCGACGAACTCCCGGCCCAGCCGCGCCGCCAGAAGGCGGCCGGCCGACGTCTTGCCCGCACCCATCAGCCCGACCAGAACCACAGGCCGTCCGGAAAGCCCTTTTCGCAGCTGGGACGTCAAGGAACAGCGCGCGCCTGCCACCATCGACCCGTGTCACGGCAACGTTGAAAGCGGTTCCCGCAGCCTGTAGATTGCCGCCGGACCGCAACGGTGGCGGCACAATACACCGGGACACGGCGGGAAGTCGAACACGGCATGGAATCGGACAGCCGCCGCAGCCGCGCCGCTCGATGCCGCCGCCGCGCGGGGACGCGGCGATGACCAGGATCTGGGGCGTCGCCGTGGCGACGGTCGCGCTCGCGCTTGCCGGCGGGGTCGCCTATCTCGCGTCCACGGACGTGCGTTCTCCCCCCGTCGAGGTGGAAAAGGTTCTTCCGAATGAGCGTTTCCGGCGCTAGCGCCGTTCTCGGCGCGGCGGCGGGAATCGCCGTCGCCGCGCTCGCCGCCGCGGCGGCCCAGCCCGTCGACCTGACCCGGCCGACCCCGGAACTTCCCCCCGCAGGCCCTCCTCGCGAGGCGCCGCCGCGGCCGGACGCGCCGCTGCGGGCCCAGAAGCCCCTCGACAGGGCCGGCATCGTCGTCGACGTTCTGGAGACGCTGAGCCCGGACGGCTTCGGACCCCTCGACGAGCGCGGCGGCGGGTTGCCGGCGACCCTGTGGCAGGGCGTCGGCTGGAACGTCGTCCGCAGCCTCCTGCCGCGGGTTCCGGGACGCACGGCGTCGGCCGCGATGCGCGCCCTGGCCTCGCGGCTGCTGCTGTCGCGGGCGATCGCGCCGGCCGGCAAGCCCGAAGGCGAAAGCTATCTCGGGCTGCGCGCCGACCGGCTGCTGGCGATGGCCGACATCTCCAACGCGCTTGCCCTGATGGCGGCGGTGCCCGAGCGGAACCAGGACGAGGCGTTCCTGAAGACCCGCCTCGAGGCGCTGTTTCTCGACAACCGCAGCGGGGAGGCCTGCGCCGGCGCCGCGCGCGCCGGCGCCGCGCACAGAGGGGTGTACTGGAAGCAGGTGGAGGCGTTCTGCCTCGCGCTCGACGGCCGGCATCCGCGCGCCGCGCTGATCAGCGACCTCCTGCGCGAGCGCGAGGAGGGCATCGAGCCGGCGTATTTCGCGGCCATGGACGCGCTGGCCGGCCTCGGGACGGCGGGCATCGATTCGATCGGCAGACCGAGCGGCCTGCTCCTCGCCATGACCCGGGCCGCCAGCCTCCAGGTTCCGTCCGCGATCGCCGAGAGCGGCTCTCCCCTGGTCCTGCGCTGGGCCGCGCGCGCGCCGAACGTCGACCTCGACGCCCGCCTCGCGGCGGCCGAAAAGGCGCTGGCGCTCGGCGCCGTGACGCCGGAAGACGTCCTCGCGTTCCATGCCGAACTGCCGTTTCTCGACCGGGAAATGAACGATCCGGTGGCGCAGGCGCGGGCGGGCTGGGGGCCGCGCGGACGGGCCCTGCTCCTGCGGGCGGCGGCGGGCCGCGAGACGGCCGCCGAACGCGCCGAGACGCTGCGCCAGGGCTGGGACATCGCCCGCGAGGCGGGCGGCGGGGACGAGCTGTCGCGCGCCGCCGTCGCGGTGGTGGCGACGATCGAGCCGCTCCCCGAACTGGTCTGGTTCGCCCGGAGCGCGGCCCGCACGCTGTTCGCGGCGGGCCGGGTCGACGAGGCGATGGCCTGGTACGGGACCGCGCGCGCCGAACGGGACGGTTCCGAGGAGGCCGAAGCCGCGGAGAACGACCTGTGGCCGCTCGCGCTGCTCGCGGGCGGGGGAGACGACGCCGGCCTGCTCGAGAGGCTGGCGACCCGGGCGGCCGCCGCGGAGGGTTCCGCGGAAGACGCCGCGAGGGTGGCGGCGCTGATGACGCTGGTCGAGGCGAACGGGGCGGAGTTTCCGCCCGAGGCGTGGCGGAGGCTGCTCGTCGGCCCGCTGGTCTCGGAGAGGCCGGGACCGGGCCCCGCCTGGCGCAGGAGCCTCGAGGCGGCCGCCGCCGCCGGGCGGGTCGGCGAGACCGTTCTGCTCGCGCTTGCGGCCGCCACGGCCGCCGACGGCAGGGCCTACGAGCGGAGCGCCACCGCGGCCGCGGCCGTGCGCGCGCTGCGCCTGGCCGGCCTCGCCGAGGAGGCGAGGCGCCTGGCGCTCGAAAGCGCGATGGCGACGGGCCTCTAGCGTGGCGGCTCCGCGGCGATTCCGCCGTCCGGCCGTCGAGCCGGAGCCGCGGGACGCGCTCCTGCTGGAGACGTTCCTCGAGGCGATGGCGGCCGAGCGCGGCAGCTCGGCCAGCACCCGCGAGGCCTACGGCCGCGACATCGGCCAGTATCTGGCCCATCTCCGAGGCCGCGGCGCCTCCGCGGCAACCGCCGGCGCTTCCGACGTCCGAGATTTTCTCGGCGCGCTCGCCCGCGGGGGCATCGGGGCGCGAAGCCAGGCCCGCAAGCTCTCCGCGCTGCGCCAGTTCCACGGGTTCCTGGCCGCCGAGGGCCGCCGCGGCGACGACCCGACGACGACGGTCGAGGCGCCGGCCCGCGGGCGGCCGCTGCCGAAGGTTCTGACGGCGGACGAGGTCGACCGCCTGCTCGAGGCCGCGCGCGCGCTTGCGGGCTGGCGCGGCGTGCGCATGACCGCGATGACCGAGATTCTCTACGCGACCGGGCTTCGGGTCTCCGAGATGGTGTCGCTGAAACGCTCGTCGCTGTCGAGGGACGGGCGGATCGTCACCGTTCGCGGCAAGCGCGACAGGGAACGGCTGGTTCCGCTCGGCGCCGCCGCGCGGCAGGCCGTGGAGGCGTGGCTTCCGGTGCGCCGGGAACTCCTGGAGGCCGCCGGCGCGGGGCGGGCGGCCGGCAATCCGTGGCTTTTCCCGTCGCGCTCCGCGGCCGGCCATCTCACGCGGGACCGCTTCGCGAAGCTGCTTCGGGGTCTCGCGGAAAGCGCGGGAATCGACGCCGGGCGGGTCTCCCCGCACGTGCTGCGCCACGCCTTCGCCACGCATCTGCTGGCCAACGGCGCCGATCTGAGAAGCGTCCAGCAGATGCTCGGCCATGCGGACGTGGCGACGACGGAGATCTACACGCGCGTTCTCGACGACCGCCTGCGGTCGCTGGTGCGCGACGTGCATCCGCTTTCGGATCTCCGAAGCTGACGTCCGGGAGGATCGCGAGAGTGGCCGACGTTCCGACGCACGCGTTCCTCGACTTCGAGAGGCAGATCGTCGAGCTCGAGGGCAGGATCGAGGAGCTGCGCCATCTGAGCGACGACGGGGAGATCCGCGTCGCCGACGAGGTCGAGCGGCTGCAGGGCCGGGTCGACCGGCTGATCGACCAGACCTATTCGCGGCTCACCCCGTGGCAGAAGGTCCAGGTCGCGCGTCATCCCAACCGTCCGCACTGCATCGACTACGTCAAGGCGCTCGTGGACGACTTCACGCCTCTCGCGGGCGACCGCGCCCATGGCGAGGACCACGCCGTGATGGGCGGTCTCGGCCGCATCGACGGCCGGTCGATCGTCCTCATCGGGCAGGAGAAGGGCCGCGACACCGACACCCGGATCAAGCACAATTTCGGGATGGCGCGGCCCGAGGGATACCGCAAGGCCCGGCGGCTGATGGATCTCGCGGACCGCTTCGGGTTGCCGATCGTCACGTTCGTCGACACCGCGGGCGCGTATCCGGGCGTCGGCGCCGAGGAGCGCGGCCAGGCGGAGGCGATCGCCCGCGCCATCGAGGCGGGGCTGCGCCTGACCGTTCCGGTCGTGAGCGTCGTCATCGGGGAAGGGGGCTCGGGCGGCGCCATCGCCATCGCCGTCGCCAACCGCGTTCTGATGCTCGAACACGCCGTCTATTCGGTCATTTCTCCGGAGGGCTGCGCCTCGATCCTGTGGCGCGACGCCGCGCACGCGACGGAAGCGGCCGAAGCGCTCAAGTTGACGGCGGACGATCTTCTCGAGCACGGCGTGATCGACGCCATCGTTCCCGAACCGCCCGGCGCGGCGCACCGGAGCCCGGAGAAGGCCGTCGCGGCGGTCGGAAAGGCGGTTTCGGAAAACCTCGCGGAACTGTGCGGCGAGGAGGGCGAGACGCTGCGCCGCCAGCGGCGCGAGAAGTTTCTCGCGATGGGAAACGGCGGCTGAGCGGCCACGCCCCGGCGGACGGCGGGAAAAGGGCGCCCGGCGCCCGCAACGCGAAGTCCGCGCCCCCCTTCCCGATCGCGTTGCCGGCCGTCACGCCCGCGCCCGCGAATTCCCGCCGCATTCGACCGTGATTCCTGCGACACTCGACCGCGTTTCCCGGCTTCGACCGTCGGACGGCAGGCACCTGACCGAGCGGCACAAGGCGCTGCCGAGGGAACGGCGCGCGGAGGATTTCGCGTTCCGGGACCGACCGGAGCGGCGGGGGCGCCTGCCCCGTCCGCCGGGCCGGGTTCCCCGCCGGCCGTTTCCGCCGCGCCGCCCGTCGCATCGGGGCGGCAAGGTTCCGCGGGATCTCTTCCGTTGTGCCGACGGGTGGCGGCCGAGGATGCCGGAGCCCGAGGCGTTCGTGGCGGGGCCGCCGACAGGCGCGGTCGTGGCCGTGCCGCGCACGGCCGGGGGGCCGGCGCAAGACCGCCGCGCGAGACTCGCGCCCCCTGCCGCTCCAGGGCCTCCAGCGTCCGCGCCAACTTCTCCGGCGCCTCGAAATCTGGCCCGACCACCGGCGGCGTCGGCGCGTCGGTTGCCACCGATCGCCGTGCCAGCCGTTGTCGGCCGGAAAACACATGTTGCAGGCACCGTCGTCACGAGAGCCCCTGCCAGACGCCTCGAGTGTCCACCAGGCGCTTGCCACGCAGGGATTGGCCCCGGATCTCGCGAAACTCCCGATGGTCGGTCAGCAACACCACCACGTCGGCAACCGACAACGCGTCGTCCAGGTCGACCAGCTCGATCCGTTCGCTGTCCAGTTCCCCGGGCAGAGTCACGATGTTCGGCTCGACGACCACCACCCGGTCCGGAACCATCTCGCCCAACCGCCGGACAATCGTGACTGCCGGACTTTCCCGCAAATCGGCCACGTCGGCCTTGTAGGCCAGCCCGAGACAGGCGATCCTCGGATGAGCCAGACCGTCGCAAGCTGCCAGAACCCGGTCGACCACCCAGAGCGGCTTTCCGTCGTTGACGTGACGGGCGGCCTGGATCAAGGGGGTCCGTCCGGGCGCCGAATGAACCAGGAACCACGGGTCGACCGCAACGCAGTGTCCGCCAACGCCCGGTCCCGGCCGCAGGATGTCGACTCGCGGGTGCTGGTTGGCCAGTTCGATCAGCTCCCAGGGATCGACACCGAGCGCATCGCAAGCAAGCGAGATCTCGTTGGCGAAAGCGACGTTGACGTCGCGGTAGGCGTTTTCCGCGAGCTTGACCAATTCGGCGGTCCTGGCCGTCGTGATCGAACACGTCCCGCGCACGAAGCGCCGATACAGGGAAATCGCCGCTCGCGCACAGGCGGGCGTCACGCCTCCGACGATCCGGTCGTTGTTCACCAACTCGTCGAGAGTGTCGCCGGGGAGACTCCGTTCGGGGCTGTACGCCACGCGGATGTCGCCGGCCTCTCCCGCCTCGTGCGGAAAGGACAGGTCGGGCCGGGCCCGGGCGAGCCACTCGCAGATCATGTGCGTGGTTCCCACCGGCGAGGTCGATTCCAGGACGACGAGATTGCCGGGGACGAGCACCTCCGCCACGCTGTTCACGGCATCGCGCAAGTGTTCCAGATCAGGAGCATGGCCGGCCTTGAAGGGCGTGGGCACCGCGATGACGAACGCTTCGGCGGCGACGACCGTCTCCCGCGCTCTCAAGCGACCGCTTGCCACCGCCTCGCCCAGGAGGATCGCCAGACGGGGTTCCGCAAGGGACGTGACGCCCGAGTTCACGGCACGAACCAGATCCGGCCTGAGGTCGGCACCGACGACGTCGACGCCTTCCGTCGCCAGGACCGCGGCGGTGGGAAGACCTATTCTGCCAAGCCCGACAACGCATACCCGCCGGAACGGCGCGTCTGCATCCCCGAAGCCTTCCGACTCCGCCTTGGCCTCAGCCCACCCCCTGCCGGGGTTGCCGGTCTCCCTGTCGTCAGGCAATTGCCAGGTCCTTCGCGATCCGGCCGCTGGCGCGCCCGTCTCCGTAGGGGTTGTGTCCTCGCGCCATGGCGTCGTAGTGCGTCGGGTCTTCAAGCAGCCGTTCCACCCCCCCCACGATTCTCCCCGGGCTGGTGCCGACCAGCCGCGCCGTGCCTGCCTCCACCGCCTCGGGCCGTTCAGTGACCTCCCTCATCACGAGAACCGGCTTCCCCAAGGCTGGCGCCTCCTCCTGGATCCCGCCGGAGTCCGTCGCGATGATGTGCGCCCTGGTCATCAGGTGGACAAAGGACGTGTATTCCAGCGGCTTGATCAGATGGATATGTGCCCGTCCACCCAACGCGGCGCGCACGGGGCCGCACACAGCCGGATTGGGATGGACCGGATAGACGATTTCAACGTCCGGGCGGGCCGCGAGCCTTGTCAACGCATCGCACAGGGCAGCCAGCCCTCTTCCCATGTTCTCCCGTCGGTGGGCGGTCACAAGCAGCAGTCGCCGTCCACGATCCAGTCGGGGAAGCGAGGCGACGGCGGCGTTCCGCAACGCCGGTTCCCCGGCCAGGCGTTTGGCGACGTAGAGGAGCGCGTCGATTCCCGGGTTGCCCGTGACCAGAACGGCGTCGCCGTCGAGCCCTTCTGCCAACAGGTTCTCTCGCGCCCGTTCGGTGGGTGCGTAGTACCGGTCGCTCAACCGATCCGTCAGGCGCCGGTTCATCTCTTCCGGCCAAGGCACCGTTGGGTCGTCGCTGCGCAGACCCGCCTCGACATGTCCCACGGGAACCTTCGCGTAGAATGCCGCGAGACTGGCCGCGAGAGTCGTGGTCGTGTCTCCCTGCACGAGCACGCGGTCCGGTCGGAAGTCCGCAAGAACCGGCGCCATGCCCGTCACGACGGCTTGGGTCACGTGGGTCGGATCCTGGTCCGGCACCATCACGCCCAGATCGTGGTCGGATCGCAGGCCGAAGATCCTCAGAACCGAGTCGAGCATTTCACGATGCTGGGCAGTCGCGCACATTCGATGCTCGATGCCTCCGGCGGCATCGAGTGCACGAGCGACCATCGCCATCTTGATGGCTTCCGGGCGGGTGCCGACAACCGACAGGATGCGCGTCTTGGCGGATGTCAGCATCCCGTGCTCGGTTCCACACGGAATTTCCGGGAACGGAAACCGGGTTGGTACATCGGAATCACTTGGAAAATTCCGTCCTTGAGGTGGGATGACCCCGGTTCGTCGGACAGCCTGACGGTTGAGTCAAGGCGTGTTCCGGTTGTTCCCGACGCTGCCGGAATCCCCTTGAACCGATCTTCCCGTTGCCGCCGTTGCGCCCGCCGGTCCGCGGGCAAGGCGCGCACCGGCTTGTCCGCGGATCCTCAGGCGGGGTTCGGCCGGCGACCGCTCCACCCGACGCCGAGCGATGGCGTCGCAGAAGCCGGTCCGGTCGGTGATGACGCGCCGGGCGGCGAAGCCGTCCGCGCCGAGGTGGCCCGGCAATCCGTCGGCGGTCAACCGCACTGCGGCCAGGGGGTCTCGCCCCCTTCCGCCGGACTCCGTGCCCGAGTGCAGGCATCCAGGGCAACGGAGGGGCGGCGTTCATCGGTTCTCGATCAGGCCGCGAAAGATCGTCTCGGCTCGGGCGGCAACTTCGGCGCGATCGAAACGCCGAGCCAGATCCAGGCAGTTGTGCCGGATACGCTCGCGCTCCTGCGGACAAGCTGCCAGGTCGGCAAGAACACGGGCCAGGTCGCAGCCGTCGCCGGGCCTGAAGACGCGACCGACATCGAAGGCGCGGACCAGGTCCGCCGCGTCGCAGCCGTCGCTGGCAACCAAGGGCACGCCGCAAGCCAGGGTCTCGTAGACCTTGGAAGGCATGGTGCCGGTCAGGGCCGTCGCGAGCCAGCGGCACCAGGACGGCATCGCAGGACGCCAGCAGGGCAGCGACCTCAGAGCGCGGCAGGACATCAAGAAACCGGGTGTTGCCGATCCCCAGCCGCCGGGCCCGTTCCACCAGCGCCGCCTTGGACGTGCCCTCGCCCGCCATGACAAACCGCATCTTCGATCCGTCTGCCAGCGCCGCCGCGTCGACCACGGCTTCCAGACCCTGTTCCGATCCATGGAGCCCGAAATAGCCGACCAGGAAGCCGTCCGTGTCCACGCCCAAGGCGATGCGTGCCGACTGGCGCCGCAGTGACGGTCGAAACAGGTCGATGTCCGCACCGTTCGGGAGCACCTCGACCGAAACATGCGGGAACCGGCGCTTGATCTCGCTTCTCGTCGACGGCGTCGTCGTCAGCACCAGGTCCGAGCGCTCGTAGCCCAGCCGTTCCCGACGCCGCTCGTGGCGGAGCAAGTCCTCGGGCAGCTCGAAACCCAACCGCAGCATGGCGTCGGGATGCATGTCGCCCGCGTACATCACCGTCCGGGCACGCGTGAGCCGGCCAACGAGGAGGCCAACGGACACGAGCGACAGCGGCGGGGTGTTGAACAGCACGATATCCTGACGTCCCAGCGACCAGGCCCCCAGCAACAGGCTGGAGACCGCGAACGAAAGGCTGGAGACCGCGGACGAAGCGTGGTTCCGCCGAGGAAACGCACCGCTCCCGTTCTTGTATATCCACGTGCGGACGATTCGCATGCCCGCGACCTGCTCCACCACGCGCAGCCTGCCGCGGTAGTCCTCGAAGACCCTGTCGCGCAGGTAGTTGGGAAGCGGACAAAGCACCTGCACCTGATGACCGGCAGCCGCCAGCCGCTTGCCCAGCTGGAACAGGCGCGTGGCGGCGGCTCCCATCTCGGGCGGGAAGAACCGCGTCACGATGGTCACCCTCATGCCGCGCCGGCGGGGTTCCGCAGAACGCCGTCGCTCCGAAGGTCCGACGGCGCCGTCGCCAGCCCGTCCGCCGACGAGGGGCTTCATCGCGTCCCGCGCTGCCGTGCCCGAACCGGCAGCGGCCTCCCCCTCCCCAGCCGTGGAAGCGGCTCCGGACCGTCGCGACCGGCGGACAACCGTCGGGAAGTGAGCCATTTGCAAGATTCCGTGTTCGAGGGGAATTTTTCCGCCGCGAAGGGCGGCTCCCCCGGAAACCCGGGCTGCTCGGTGATTCTGCGGGGTTTTCGACAGCTCGGCAGGGAGAACAGCCCCATGGCACCAAGACAGACACTGTACCGATCCCCGGCATCACGTTCAAGCCAGCCCGTTCCCGTGGCTCGAGGAAGAGCCGGGAACGAGGCCGCAGCGTGACGCGGAGATCCCGACTCGCTTCCCGCATCGGCAGGGTCGTCCTCGCCACGCTGCCTGCAGAGGCGGGCGGCCCTCTTCGGTCCGGACCTCGGGAGCCGGCCCGTGCAGCCTGGTCCGCGAACCGGACCGGAACCGCGCACCCCGGGAATCGCGCGTGCCCGCGCGCGTTCCGCCCCCTTTCAGGATGGCGGGGAGTCCCCCGGTCGTCGAGGATGAGCGGGTCGACCCCGGCGAGACCATGGCGCGACAGTCCGGACGAGAGCTGCGCGACAGCCAGGACGGGAAGCCCGACGGCAGCGACGGGGCGTGATCGCGGGCACGGCCATGGCTTGCAGGCCCCTTTTCCGGTCGATTGTCGCGACGCGACACACGAGCGGAATCCCGCCGGCTGCCGGTTCGGACAGCCGGCGCAACGCCGCGTTGGGGGATTGCGGCCGGGCGGCGGAGGCCGCTTTCTCCCCGCCTCTCTTCCCGAAAGGGATTGCCGTGCCCCGGCGCCTAGGTGGGTCGGAGCGCCGGGACACGGCAACGTCAGCGCGGTTTGGGTGGAACCGCAGCAACTGGCCAAGTCGCGATCCGGTTTCTACCCACGCGCGGCCGAATCGCCAAGCCTCCGGCTCCGGGCCGGATTTCGACAGGATTTCCACCGGCCGCTCACCGGTTCTTCCCCGCATTTCGGCGTTCGCGCGAGAAAAACGCCGCATCGCCTCTTGCGGGCCCACCGCTTCAGGGTGCAAGCTGCCCAAGTCAGCGTGATGGAACGCGCACTTGATGGGTGGGTGGTCCAGCGGAAGCCGAACGAGCCGGTTCCACGGCGCTCGAGTTCGACGGATCGCGGATCAGGCCGAAGCCGGGGGCGGCGGAGGCCATCCCTTCCCGACGCATCGTCGCCGACGCGCCGCCCGAAAGGCGGCGTTTTCCTCGGCGCAAGCAGGGCCGAAACGCGGCCGCGAGCGCCCCTGACCCGCCACGCCCGGTGCCAGCCTCCGTCCCGCGGCCCGTTCGTCGTTCCGTTCGGGCGGCAGCGCGCCGCGCGAAACCCGACCGCCCGCCCCGCCGCGACATGATCGCGTCATGGACATCCACGAGCCTCTCGGCGTCTTCCGCAAGGCCGGTCCCGCGCGCCGGCCGCTCCCCGAAGATCCTGTTGCGGGGGCTGTCGCCGATGACCGGGACACGGCCCGGCGGTCAGCCCTCCCCGGCGGACGCGCACACGTCGACCCCGGCGGCCCGCTCGAACAGGCGGACGAGCTGCGTGATGTCGACGCCGGGGCCGAGCTCGTCGAGGGCACGGCGAAAAGCCTCCCGGGCGAACGCGCCGGAAGCAAGAGGAACCTCCAGATCCTGCCCGAGCCGGACCGCCAGAGACAGATCCTTGTGCATCAGCGCGAGCGCGAATCCCTGGTCCTTGCGGTCTCGGAGAACGAAATTCGGCAAGGTCGTGTCGGCGACGTAGCCGCGTCCCGTGCCCTTCGAGAGAATCTCGACGAACCGGTCCGGCTCGATGCCGGCCTTGACCGCGAGCGTCAGGCCCTCGAACACCGCGAGCCGGGCGCAGGACGAGATCATGTTGTTGACCAGCTTCATCGCGTGCCCTGCGCCGCAACCGCCGGCGAGAAAGACGTTCGAGCTCATGGCCTCGAGCGTCGGCCGCACCCTCTCGAACAATTCCGGGGACGCGCCGGCCATGATCGCCGCCGTGCCGCGCTCCGCGCCGGAGACGCCGCCCGAAACCGGCGCGTCGACCATGCCGATCCCCCTCCCGGAAAGCCGCCCCGCAAGCTCGCGCGTCGCCAGCGGATCGCCGGTGGTCATGTCGACAACCACCGCGCCGGGCGCGAGGCGGCCGGCGACGCCCTCCGCGCCGAGGAGCACGTCCGCGACGTCGTCCGAGGTCGGCAGGCAGGTCACGACCGTCCCGGCCCCGGACGCGGCGATGCCCGAAAGGCCGTCGGCCGCCACCGCCCCGTCCGCGGCGAGCGCGGTGACGGCCTCGGGGTTCCGGTCCCAGACGTGAAGCCGGCACTTCCGCGCGAGGCGGCGCGCCAGCGTCCCGCCCATGTTGCCGAGCCCGACGAAGGCGGCGTCAGGCAGTCCGGAACCTCCGGCCGCGCCCGCAGGCGGCCCGTCTCCCGGAACGCCGCGGGCTCCGCCGGCGCCCGTGGCGGTCAGCCCGCGAACCGGAAAACCGTCCGGTTCCCGTCCCCCTCGATGTAGCCGCCTCCCTGGTGCACGAAATGCGCCGGCAGAACCATGGTTCCGCTCTCGGCATGGCGCTCCACGAACGCCTCGCGGGTCTCGCGGGACTGGTCCGGATCCGTGCAGAAGACGCTTGACCACTGCGGCTCCGGAACCTGCAGGGGGTGATGCATCAGGTCGCCGCAGAACACCGCCCGCTCGCCGCCGTCGTGCAGGTTGATGCAGACCGCGCCCGGGGTGTGCCCCGGCGCCGGCTCGAGCCACAGCCCGTCCGCGATCTCGTGGTCGCCGGCCACCATGTCGGCCTTGCCCGCCTCGACCACGGGCAGCACGCTGTCGACGAACGAATCGCGCAGCCAGTCCTGCCTCTCGTACTCGCCCTCCCAGTAGGCGTATTCCTTCTCGTGGAACAGGTAGCGCGCGTTGGGAAAGGTCGGCACCCAGCGCCCGTCCTCGAGCCGCGTGTTCCAGCCCACGTGGTCGGTGTGGAGATGGGTGCACATCACGAGGTCGATCTCCTCGGGGATCACGCCGTGCGCCGCGAGATTGCCCATCCACGGCCATTGCCGGCGGTGCCAGTTGGGACGCAGCGGGCGCTCCTTGTCGTTGCCCACGCAGGTGTCGACGAGAATCGTGAGGCCGCCGAAGCGGACCAGGTAGCTGCGAAAGGCGAGGACGACGTTTCCGGTGGACGGGTCGATGCTGTCGGGCTCGAGCCAGTCGCGGTGGCGGGCCACCGCCTCGGGCGCCGCGTCCGGAAAGATGTCTTGCGGAGCGCGGAAGGAATCGTGGGATTCCAGCACGCCGTCGACGGCGGCGGCGCCGATTCTCAGGGTCGTCATCGCGGAGCCGTCTCCGCGAACGCCGGGTGGCCGGCATAGACGCGGTCGCGAAGCCCGCCCAGGCCGGAAAACCTCTCCGCCCCGAGGCGCTCGCCGAGAACGTTCGCGGCGAACTCGAAGCAGATCACGGCCGTGATGTCGGCCTGCGTCATGCGCCCGCCAACCAGCCAGCCGCCCCCCTCGGCGGCCTCGTCGAGCACGCCGAACGCCGCGCGGATCTGCTCCAGATTGCCGTCGACGGCCGGCATGTGGATCCTGTCCTCCGGTCGGCGCGTCAGCTCGTAGTAGGTCACCACCGCCTTGTCGGCCGCGCCGGTCGCCCACGAGACGAACTGCAGCACGTCCCGCCGCGCGTCGCCCGACGCCGGCACCAGCCGACGCTCCGGCTCGACCTGCTGGTCGAGCCAGTCGACGATCGCGGAGCTGTCGATCAGCTGGGTTCCGTCGTCGAGAACCGCTGCGGGAACCCGCAGCATCGGGTTGTATTTCCGGATCTCCTCGGCGTCGGTCATCGTCGACAGGTCGAGATGCTCGAAACCGATGCCGAGAATCCGCGCCGACACCGCCACCCGGCGGGTGAACGGCGACCCGTATCTGCCAACCAGTTTCATCGCGTGCGGTCTCCCTTCCCCTGCAGCCCGAACAGGCGGCGGGCGTTGCCGCCCAGAATGTTTCGCCGGGCCTCCTCGTCGAGGCATTCCAGATCCCAGATCGCCGCCGGCACGTCCATGTCCGACAGCGGATAGTTCGAGGCGTAGAGAACCCGGTTCGGGGCGTCAACCGCCGCGAGCGTGCGCTCGAGAAGATGGGCGTCGCCGGTCTCCAGCGGCTGCGAGGTGTAGTGCATGTCGCGCATGTAGTGGCTCGGCAGCTTCCTCAGGCCCGGCACCTCGGACGAGCGCATGCGGTATTCCGAATCGATCCGCTGCATCACCCACGGCACCCACGCGAGCCCCCCTTCCATCCACAGCACGTCGAGCTCCGGAAAACGCTCGTTCATGCCGTTGCACAGCCAGTTCACGCAGTGGACCACGTTGTAGAACGGATAGCCGACGGCCTGGACCGCGACGAACCTGCTGGGGCTGCCGAAGGTCGGGTCGTCCCAGTCGTAGCCGGTGTGGAACGCCAGCACCTTGCCCGCATCCTGGATCGCGGCGTAGCTCCTGGCATAGGCGTTGTCGTGGACCGCGCTGCGGCGCACCGAGGTGATCAGGAACCCGAGAATCCCCGGCGCGTCCGCGAACTCCCGGATCACCCGGAGAGTCGCTTCGGGGTCGTTGAACGGCAGGTAGGCGAACGACTTGAGGCGGTCCGAGCGGCTCGTGACGTTCTCCACCAGCCACCTGTTGTAGGCCAGAGAGATCTGGGTCTCGAACTCGACCTGCGGATGCATGCCCATGAGCATCATCGGCGTCGGCAGCAGCGCCGCGGCGTCGACCCCCATCGCGTCCATGCGCCTGTGGGCCAGCGCGACGTCGCGCGGCTCTCCCGCGGGCGTGCTTTCGAGGCCGCGCAGCGGCTCGCGCGTGATGCGCCCCCCGAGATCCTGGTAGCCGACCCGCGAATAGGGAAAGCCCCGGGACTTCCGCGCGACGCCGAGCGCCGACATGGACAGCTGGCGCATCACCGGATCCTCGACGAACTCGAGAAGCTCGACGACCGATTCGGTCTCGTAGTGGTGCGAATCGGCGTCGAAGACGTAGACGTCCGCAAGGCCGCGGGCGTCGCGCTGGCGCGCGGCGTTGGCCAGCAGCCTCTCCGTGTCGAACTCGTCGACCTTGAGGGCGTAGAGGTCGTCGCTTGACGGCAGTTCCACCGCGTCCCCCTCCCCGAGGCCGCCCGGGCGGCGCCATGATGTCAGGCTTCGGGACCGGTGTCACGCCGCGGCCGCGGCGGGCCGCGCGTCACGTTTGCGGGATGCGCGGGCGGAACCGGCGACCGTGCGTCATGACGCGTCGGCGCGCCGTTCCCGAAAACCGTCGAAGCGGTCGCTCTCCAAGGCACGTCGCAAGGCGATGATCGCGTTGGCGCCGTCGGCGGTCCGTCGCCTGCCGCCTTGGCCGGACGATCCCCGGCGGAGGCCGTCGACGTTCGCAAGTTGCCGCAGGAGCCGGCCGCGCCGCTCGGCAAGGCCGTCGCGACCGCCGTTCGCCATGCCTGTCTCCGCGCGGACCCCGGCACGAAAACGGACGTCGCGGCGAAGGCTTCGGGTTTCCCGAATCCTCGCGATCCCGACGCGCCCCCGGCGGTTTCAGATCCTGGAGAGCTCGCGGGTCGATTCCGCGAACAGCTCCTCGGGCGCCATCAGGCGCTCCGAGAGCCCGTTGCCGAAGGAATAGCGGGCCAGCGCCTCGATCTCGTGACGGCATTCCTCGACGCCGTAGCGCCAGTAGTCCTCGCCCATCAGCGCCACCGTGTCCTGGCGCTCGGCGTCCACCCAGGGCAGCGTCACGCCGAGCGCCGCGGTCCTGCCCACCTGGTCGTAGGCCGCGTCGCGTGCCTCGAGCAGCGCCTTGTAGACGCTGCACGGCAGCCAGGGATGCTTCTCGACGAGATCCTTGCGAACGCCCATCAGATGCATGATCGGGAAGATCCCGGTCTTGCGGTAGTACTCCCGCTCGACCGTGCGGAAATCCGGAAACAGCCGTCCGACGTTCGGCTTGCCGAGCGTGAAGCTCGACGGAGCGCGGGCCGTGGTCAGCGCGTCGAGCTCCCCCGCCTCGAACATCTCGACGAGCGTCCGGTCGGCGGGAATCGGCTCGAGGTCGAGCCCCGGAGGCGGCGTGAACGGGGTGCGCTCGTCACGCCCCGGCTCCTCCTGGCCGCCCGAGCGCCAGCGGATCTCGGTCGGCCCGACCCCGTATTCGTCCTGCAGGATGCCGCGCATCCAGACCGGCGCCGTCATCTGGTACTCGGGCACGCCGACGAGCCGGCCCCGCAGATCCTCGGGCCGCCCGATGCCGCGATCGGTGCGGATGTAGAACGCGGAATGGCGGAAGACCCGGCTCACGAAGGCGGGGATGCCGACGTAGTCGCTCCGGCCCTGGGACATGACCCTGATGTAGCTCGAGAACGATAGCTCGCAGCAGTCGAACTCGGCGAAGCGGAAGGCGCGGAAGAACACCTCCTCCGGCTCCATCGGGATGAAGGTCACGTCGCAGCCCTCGACCTTGACGCGGCCGTCCTTGATCGCCGCGACCCGGTCGGTGTCCCCGGCCACGATCGTCAGCGGCACGTCTCTCGCCATTCGCGTTTCTCCCCTTCGCCCTGCCGGCGCTCAGGCCGCGGACTCCATCTCATGGCGGTCGAGCCCGAGCCGCTCGCCGGCTTCGAGCAGACCGGCCCAGGCCGTGTCGTCCAGAACCACGCCTTCGGCGGCGCGGCGCTCGCGGCTGGCCCGCTCCGGATCGCCGGCCACCACGACCGGCGTTCCGGGATCGGCGGGGCGCGCCGACTTGACGTAGGCGACCGTGGCATCGATCTCCGCCCGGAGCCAGTCCATGTCCACGAGCCGCGCCGGATCGACAAGAATCGCCAGCATGTTGTTGACGATGCTTCCGGTGCGCGGGTTCCCCGGCTGGATGGTGCCGCCCCCGGAGAGCCCCCCCGCCAGCAACTCGCACATCAGGGCGAGCCCCGACCCCTTGTGCATGCCGAACGGCAGCAGCGCGCCCCGGGGCTCGGAGAAGATCACCGAGGGGTCCGTCGTCCCGCGCCCGGCGGCGTCGATGACGAGACCCTCGTCGAGCGGCACGCCTCCGGTCATCGCCACCCGTGCCTTGCCCATGGCGATCCGGCTGGTCGCCATGTCGAGCAGCGTCGCCGGCGTCCGCCCGGTGGGCGGCACCGCGATGCAGACCGGATTCGTGACGAAGCGCGCCTCCGAGCCTCCCCACGGCGCGACGCAGGGCTCGTGGGCGGTCACGTTGACGAAATGAAGCGACACCAGGCCGGCCTCCATCGCGATCTCCCCGTAGGCGCCGATGCGCCCGAGATGATGGGCGTTGCGCAGCGTCATCAGCGCCACGCCGGTCTCCCGGCAGCGCGCCGCCGCCGACGCCATCGCCTCGCCGCCGACGCGCCGGCCGAAGCCGTGGCGGCCGTCGAACGCCATGAGCGCGCCGTCGTCCGAGACCGTCCGCACGGAGGTTCCGGGATGCAGGTGCCCGGCCTCGAAATGCGCCACGTAGCTCGGCACCAGGCCGACGCCGTGGCTGTCGTGGCCGAGGAGATTGGCGGTCACCAGCGAATCCGCCACCAGCGCCGCCTCGTCGCGCGGGCTGCCCATTCTCCCGAAGATCCGGGTCGCCAGTCCGGCCAGCGACTCAGCCTGGATCCGCATCCCTCACCCCGCTCGGAACCGTTCGGCGGAAAACGGCGCCAGATCGACCGGCGGAACGCGGCCGGCGGCGAGATCCGCCACGAGGCTCCCGGTCGCCGCCGCCATGGTCAGCCCCAGATGCCCGTGCCCGAACGCAAGATACACGTTGTCGCGCCCGCTGGCACGGCCGATCACCGGCAGGCTGTCGGGCAGCGACGGACGGTGCCCCATCCAGCGTTCGGCGCCCCCCACGTCGAGCTCCGGCACGAACGGCGCCGCGAGCTCGCCGAGGATGTCGGCGCGCCTCCAGAACGGCGGCAGCTCGAGCCCCGCGAGTTCCGCGGTGCCCGCCAGCCGCACGCCGCCCGTCATCGGCACGATCGCGAAATGGTGGTCGCCGACCAGCACCGGGCGGCGCAGCTCGACCCCCGGCCGGGGCAGCCACAGATGGTAGCCGCGCTCGGTCTCGAGCGGCACCCGGGATCCGGCGGCGGCGGCGAACGGCCGCGAGAACGCGCCGGCGGCGATCACCAGCGCCTCCGCCTCGACGTCCTCCGGCTCCGCCGCCAGCCGGAGCGCGCCGTCCGGGCCGGTCTCGAGGCGCCGTGCGTCGCGGCGCAGAAAGCTCCCGCCCCGGCGCCGGAACAGCTCGAAGAGCCGCTGCGAGAGGTGCAGCGGATAGGTCACGGAACTCGCCAGCGGGGAGAAGGTTCCGGCATGGAGGTCGCGCGCCAGCGCCGGCTCGAGCTGGCGCATCTCCTCGACGGTCAATTCCACGAGGTCGGCGCCGCGCCGGCGGCGCAGTTCCCGGCTTTCCCGATGGCCCTCCCACGCCGCCCGGGACCGGTAGACGTGAAGCTCCCCGGTGCGGCGCCAGAGCTCCTCGGCCCCGGCTTCGCGCGCCAGGGTCCGCCACGCCCCGCTCGAGAGGTCGAGCAGCGACGCCAGCGCGACCGAGACGCTCTCGACGCTCGATCCGCGCGCCGCCCAGACAAACCGCGCGAGCCACGGCGCGACACGGTGCAGATAGCGCCAGCGCACCACCAGCGGACCCGAGGGGTCGAGCACCATCCTCGGGATCCGGCGCAGGATCCCCGGGGTCGCGACCGGCGTCACCGCGTCGACCTGGATCAGCCCGGCGTTGCCGAAGGACGTGCCAGTGCCCGGGTCGAGCCGGTCCACGAGCGTGACCGCGTGGCCGTCGCGCTGCAGCCAGACCGCGCAGCACAGCCCGACCACTCCGGCGCCGAGCACCGTGATGCGCCGGGGCTCCGCCGGCATCCGCGTCATCTCGCGCTCCCTCCGGAACTCGTCTCTCGTTCGTCGACAGGTGGGCCATGCGCGTTCGGCAAGCCGTTCGGGAACGCGTTCCGCCGTCCGCCTTTCGGTTCGGGTCTCATGAAGCCGCCCCCGCTCGCGCGGCGGACGGACCCGCACCCGCCGCCGGCGCCCGGTCGCGACGGAAGACCGGCCCTGGCCCTCCCCAGCGCCGCCGCGTTTGCGCTAGGATAGAGCATCGTGCGCCCGACCGCCCGCGCCGGGCGGGAGGTCTCGGGATCCGGGAGTCCGCCATGTCCGTCACGCTGTCGATTTTCACCGACTACGTCTGACCCTGGTGCTATCTCGGCACCGTGCGTGTCGACAGGCTTTGCAGGAGCTACGACGTCGCGCCCGAGCTGGTGCACTTTCCGCTGCACCCCGACACGCCGCCCGAGGGCCGGGAGATGGCGCCGTTCTACGCCGAGCGCGGACTCGATCCGGACCGCATGTACCGCGAGATGAAGGCGCGAATGGACGCCGAGGGGTTGCCCTACGGCCGGCGCACGCACACCTACAACAGCCGCCTCGCGCAGGAGCTCGGCAAGTGGGCGGACACCGTCGAGGGCGGCGGGGCGCTTCACGACGCGCTGTACAGGGCGTATTTCGTGGAAGCGCGCAACATCGGCGACACCGAGGTTCTCCTCGACGTCGCCGGGCGCGCCGGACTTTCCGTCGGGGAGGCCCACCGGGTCGTCGAGGAGCGCGCCTTCAGCGACGCCGTCGACGCGGACTGGGAACGCTCCCGCCGGGTCGGGGTGACCGGCGTGCCCACCTACGTCGCCGGCGGCTTCGGAGTGGTCGGCGCCCAGCCCTACGAGACCCTCGAACGGCTGGTGCGGGAGGCCGGCGCGGACGCGCGCGGCTGACGGGCCCGCGCTTGCCCGGGCCCGGCCCGGCGCGATAGGCTCTGGCCGGCCGCGGACGGGGAGGACACGGCGGTGCAGGTTCAGCAGATACTTCTCGCCAAGGGGACCGACGTCCGCACCATCGCCCCGGACGCGACCGTCGCCGACGCGGTGACGGCGCTCAAGGAGCACGGCATCGGCGCGCTCGTGGTGTCCGGGGACGCCGACGCGATCGCCGGGATCGTGTCCGAACGCGACATCGTCCGCGGCCTCGCCGAAGGCGACCGGAACTTCCTCGCGCGCGCCGTCCGCGACGTGATGACCGCCGAGGTCGTCACCTGCGGCCCCGAGGACACGGGACGCTTCGTGCTCGGCCTCATGACCGAACACCGCATGCGTCACGTTCCGGTGGTCCGCGACGGCCGGCTCTCCGGCCTGGTCAGCATCGGGGACGTGGTCAAGAGCCGCCTGGACGAGATCCTGTCCGAAGCCGACGCGCTCCGCGAGTACATCGCGAGAGGCTGACCGGTCAGTCGCCCCCGCCGTCGGCCTCGAGATAGGTGTCGTCCTTGGTCCAGGACGTCTCCGCCCCGCAGGCATGGCACCCGGTGGTCGCCCCCTGGATGTCGACCCAGTCGAACATGAACCACTGCTCGAACGTGAGGCCGGTGTAGACGGGACGTTCGCATCGCGAGCAGTTGACGAGAACGCGCGGCATGCGAGAGTCTCCGGCGTCGAGGCGGCGGCGCGGGCGGGAAGACGGCCTGCGCGGACCCGGACCGGCCCGAGCATAGCGGCGGGCGGACCGGATTCAACCCGGCCGCGGCACCTTCCCTGGCGGGTTCCGGAGCGACCGGCCAAACCGCGGCGGGGGCGCCGCAAAGAGGCGCGCAGCGAGCGGAGCACGGCGATGAGGAGTGGCAACAGCGTCCTTTCGGGGTTCGGGACGACCGTGTTCGAGACCATGTCGCGGCTCGCCCAGGAGCACGGAGCGGTCAATCTCGGCCAGGGATTCCCCGACGGCAACGGCCCGGACGACGTGGTCGAGGCCGGCGTCGACTATCTGCGCAACGGCGTCAACCAGTACCCGTCGATGTTCGGGATTCCCGACCTGCGCCAGGCCGTCGCCGAGCACGCCGCGCGGTTCTACGGCCTCGGGATCGACTGGGCCTCGGAGACCATGGTCACGTCCGGCGGGACCGAGGCGCTGGGCTCCGCGCTTCTCGGCCTGATCGAGCCGGGCGACGAGGTTGTTCTGCTCGAACCGCTCTACGACAGCTATCTGCCGATCGTCCGGCGCGGCGGCGGCGTGCCGAAGCTGGTGCGCCTCGAGCCGCCGGGCTGGGAACTGCCCCGGGACCGGCTCGCGGCGGCCTTCTCGGACCGGACCAAGCTCGTGCTCGTGAACACGCCGATGAACCCGTGCGCCAAGGTCTTCGACCGCGAGGAGCTGGAATTCGTCGCCGGGCTGTGCCTGCGCCACGACTGCCTCGCGGTGTCCGACGAGGTCTACGAGCATCTCGTCTTCGACGACGTCCGGCACGTTCCGCTGATCTCGCTGCCGGGCATGCGCGAACGCGCCGTGCGCATCCAGTCGGGAGGAAAGATCTTCTCGCTGACCGGCTGGAAGGTCGGGATGGTCACCGCGGCGCCGGACCTGCTGACGCCGATCGCCAAGGCCCACCAGTACCTGACCTTCACCACGCCGCCGAACCTGCAGGCGGCCGTCGCCTACGGCCTGCGCAAGGAGGATTCGTACTTCGCCGAGCTGCGCGGGGACATGCAGTCGCGCCGGGACCATCTCGCGGCCGGGCTCTCGGACATCGGCTTCGGCGTCGTTCCGTGCCAGGGGACGTATTTCCTGACCGTGGATTTCCGGCCCCTCGGGTTCGACGGCACCGACGCCGAGTTCTGCACCCGGCTCACGACCGAGGCCGGGGTCGCCGCGGTGCCGGTCAGCGCGTTCTACACCTCCGGCGACGTGAACCGCTTCGCCCGGTTCTCCTTCTGCAAGAACGCCGAAACCATCGACGAGGCCGTCCGGCGCCTGCGCCGGCATTTCGACGGCGCCTGATGCCGCGGCCGGGCGCGCGGCCCGGGACTCGTTTCCTGTCTCGACCGGCCGCCGGCAGCGGGCGCGGAACTGCCTGCCGGGCGATCCCGGGCGCCTCCATCGGGCCCGAGCCGACATGCGGACGGAGAGAAACGCTCCCGAACGGCCTGACGAACAGGCCTGATTCACCGGTTGCCGGACAGGAGACGGACAGGAAACGGTCCTGGGCGCGGCTTGACCCGCGACCCCGCGGCCGCTAGACAGCGCCTGCTCGGCGGTGGCTGTAGCTCAGTCGGTTAGAGCGCCTGGTTGTGGTCCAGGAGGTCGGGGGTTCGAATCCCCTCAGCCACCCCATGGCTCCGGAGCCGTCCGGATTTCCGGCAGGAAGGCCCGCCCGTCTCCGGGACGCCGTCCGGCCGCGCTCAGCCGCCCCCGTTGTGATGCGCCGCCCGCGCGTAGTGCAGCCGCAGGAGATCGATCCCGTAGTCGTTCCCGTTCGGCGTGCGCACGATGGTGTGGACGTGGAAGTTGGCGGGCTCCGGATTGGTCAGAAACACCCCGGA
The DNA here is from genome assembly GCA_965214975.1 of Alphaproteobacteria bacterium. Taxonomy (GTDB): domain Bacteria; phylum Pseudomonadota; class Alphaproteobacteria; order MPNO01; family UBA830; genus JAJEBT01. The sequence goes on along the minus strand of OZ244055.1, from coordinate 873,413 downwards.
ATGGTGGTCGAACTCGATGAAGACGGACGGCCCCTGCACGCGGTAGTAGAATGTCGCGTTCTCGCGGAAGCCGCCGATCCAGCAGAAGCGGGTTTCCGCGAGATGGCGTTCGACATCCTCCATTTTCGCCTTGCGGGGGCCGTCGGGAAGCGGGTCCACGTGGGCCTCGACAAGATCGAGCAGCGCGCGCCTCTGACGACCCGTCATGGCGGCGCCGGGCAGGCCTTCGTAGGGCACGACCCGGTTGTCCCGGTAGGCGCCGCCGAGATGCAGATGGTCCGCGAAGTGCCACCGCCCGGGCGGCAGATCCTCGGCCCCCATCGAACGCGAGACGAGCGCCCGCTCCCGCGTTCCCGACGGGAACGAGCGCATGAGCGCAAGCCCCAGGCGCTCCTCGTCCTCGAACATGCTCGTCCCCGCGTGGGGGCCGTGGTCGGCGTAGGCCGGCTCCGCTCCGAGAAAGCACGGCGTCAGCACCATCTGCCGGTCCGCGACGAGACAGCTGAGACCCAGATGATGGCCGAAGATCTGCCATCCCCAGGGATCGTCCGGCGACGGCTCGCCGAACAGGCGGAACGTGTAGCTCCATTCGCCGAGCACGGCCGGGCCGCCCACGAGCTCGCCGAGAAAGGCGTTCAGCCGCATGACCGACCGGGTCTTCTCGAGACCGCGCGCGCTCAGGCTCGCCCCGATCACCGCCATCACCGCCTCGCGCGCCGCGAGCGGCGCCTCGTCGAGGCGCAGGCCGCGGTTCCCGAGAAGGAGCTCGGTGTTCTGCCAGTCCCGCCACACGCCGGACTCCACGGCAAACCGCATCCGGCGCCCCAGATCCGGCGGCAGGCCGGCGAGCAAGGCCGCCGCGGCCGCAGCCATCCTCTCCGTCGGCACGCCCTCCGGGCGGAGCGAGAACAGCCCGGGCCGGACGGTGCCGTCGGTCGTGATCCCCCTGAAGGGCTCGCCTTTCAGTTTCGCCCATCCGTCCAGCAGTTCCCGCGCGCGGCCGCTTCGCGTCCGGTTGGCCGTGTGCTCGGCGGCGGTGGCGCCGGCGATCCGCGACCGCCCCGGAGCGGGCACGTGGGGCCGGTAGCCGGCCCGGCTCACGCCCCGCCTCCCGGCGGCGCCGCTAGCGGCCCGCGGTCGGGTGGGCGAACGCCCACGGGGACTCCTCGCCGCCCCTCTCGACGGGCACCTCGATCAGCACGGGACCGCTCTCGCCGAAGCCCTCCTCCAGCGCCGTCCGCAGCCGCTCCGGCGTCTCCGCGCGCACGCCCTTGGCGCCGAAGCTTTCCGCCAGGGCCACGAAATCCGGGTTGACCAGTTCGGCGCCGATCAGGCGACCCTCGAAACTCTCCATCTGGTCGCGGCGGACGTTGCCGAAGGAGCCGTTGTCGAAGACGACCGTGACCAGGTTGATTCCGTGCTGGACCGCCGTCGCCAGCTCCTGGACGCCGAACATGAAGCCCCCGTCGCCGGTGATCGAGACGACGCAGCGGTCGGGGTTGGCGACCTTCACGCCAACCGCCGTCTGGAAGCCGTAGCCCAGGCTTTCCTGGTAGCCGCAGGTCACGTACTGGCGCGGGCCGTAGACGGGGAAGGCGTAGCGGGCGGCGAAACCGGCCTGGGCGATCTCCTCGACGAAGAACCCGTCCCGCGGCAGCGCGGCACGGATCGCCCTGAGGAATCCGACCTGGGGCTGGACGGCCTCGACGGCCTTTTCGGCCTTCGCCTTGTAGCCCAGAAACTCCTCGGCGCGGGAGTCCCGCCTGTCGACGGTCCGCTCCAGCTCCTCGACCAGGGCCGCCGTCCCGAGCCTCGCGTCGGTGACCACGCCGACGTCGGGAGGCAGGCGGACGAATTCGGTCGGATCGATGTCGATCCGCACCGTCTTCATGCCCTCCGGCGCCCAGCGCCAGCGGAAATGGACCAGCTCGAGCCGGCTTCCGATGCCGATCAGCAGGTCGCATCGAGGCCAGTGCTCGTAGGCCGCCGCCGACAGCAGCCCGTAGGGGCTGTCGTCGCCCACAACCCCCTTGCCGCTCCGGAAACTGGTGACCGGCGCCTGGATCAGCTCGGCGAGCGCCGCCACCTCCTCGGGCGCGTGCTGCGCACCTGCGCCGACGACGATCATCGGGTTCCGCGCCTCCCGGACCAGCTTCGCCGCCTCCCCGACGCGATCGGAGTCCGGTGTCGGCGGCGCGGGAACCGAGCGGTCGACGTCGAGATCGACCTCCGCGGCCTGGCCGAACACGTCCCACGGCGCCTCGAGGGCCGCCGGCCGGACGCGCCCGGAATGCATCTGGCGGAACGCCTCGGCGACGAGGCGCGGCGCCTCTGTCGCGTGGTTGATCCGCTCCGCCCAGCCCGTGAAGCCGCGCAGCGTCGCGAGCTGGTCGGGAAGCTCGTGCAGCTGCCCGCGGCCACGGCCGATGAGATCGGCCATGACGTTGCCGGTCACGCACAGCACCGGCGTGTTGGCGCCGTAGGCGACGCTGAGCGCGGACGCCGCGTTCAGGACGCCGGGCCCCGGAACCACGGTGCAGACGCCGGTCCGCCCGGTCGACTTGGCGTAGCCGTAGGCCATGTGGCCCGCGCCCTGCTCGTGGCGGGTCGTGACGAAGCGGATGCTGTCGCTCTCGCGGGCCAGCGCATCGCTGAAATGGTACATGTGCGCGCCCGGGATCCCGAACACCGTGTCGACGCCGTGCAGCACGAGGGACTTGGCGACCGCCTCGCCGGTGGTCAGCCTGGGAAAGGCGTTCATTGCGCCACCTCCGCATCCCGGTCGTCGCCTCGGGCCGTGACGGTCCGGTCGACGCGGAAGCGCCAGCCGCCGCGCGGGGCCATGGCGGCGCCCGACGGCCACCTGCCGGTCACTTCGCCCTCCCGTTCGACGGGCGGCGCCATGCCTCCCGGGAACCGCGCGCGCATGGCGCGCGAACCCCGGACCGCGACCGTGTCCTCGCCGGTCTCCCGCCACGGGGCCCCGGGCATCCGCGCACGCGCCGGCCGCCGGCCGCGGCGCCGGCGACGGACCGGTCGTGGTGGAGGTTCAGGCCGAAGGGCACCGCTCGCCCCTCGAGGCGGGCGTCGGGATCCGGTTGCGGATCTCCGGAGAGTCGGCGGCATAGCGCCGCGCCCGGAACATGTAGTTGATCTCGCCGAGCTTCGGATGCCGCCCCCAGTAGGGACAGACGTACTCCCACACCACGTCGCGCTCGGGCGTCACCTCGAAGATCGCGCCCTTGCCGCCCTCGCAGATCAGCGTGTTGCCGCTCCACAGCCGTTGGCAGCCGCTGATGTGCGGGCTGTAGAAGGACACCGCGTTGCGCTTGGCGACGTACTTCCAGACGACGTCGCGCGACGACGGCGCGATCTCCCAGACGCTCGAGAACTGGATGTCGGACCCGTAGACGCCGTTGGCGAAGACGAGAACGTTGCCGTTGGCCAGCATCTGGGCGTCGTGCTGGCCGCCCATCTCGTCGTCCTGGAACTCCCACGCGACCTTGCCGGTCCGGCGGTCGAGGATCGCCAGCAGGTTGAGCGTCTTGAAGCTGACGAGATAGTCGCCGCCGGGAAGCACGTCCAGCGCGTTGGCGTGGCCGTAGATCGCCCGCGGCGCGTTGCGGTGGAGCGGATGGCGCTCGACGTCGAGGTCCGTGATCCGCCATTCCCAGACCACGTTGCCCTCGGCGTCGACTTCCCGGACGACCTCGCCGAAGATGCCGTCGGCGTGCTCGGTCCCGGGAATCCCGCCCCCGATCCTCCGTGCCGTCTCGTCGTCCAGCAGCTCCCAGGCGAGATAGGCCGCGCCCCCGTCGGCGAGGCGGCGAGCGTCGTGATGCTGCATCCGGTCGTCGTGCTCCCACACCACGCCGCCGTCCCAGTCGTACTCGCGGATCCGGCCGCCGGGCCCGGCGACGATGTCGGGATGGTTCTCGGCGCGCTCGCAGACCCACAGATTGCCGTTCGGCAACAGGCACGCGAAATGCGTGCTGCCGCCGCCGGTGGTCCACCGGCGCACCGGCTCGCCGTCCATGTCGACGAGATAGACCTGGTCGGTCTGGGTGCGGGAGAACAGGGTGAAACCCGGCGTCGCCCGTTCCGGCTCGTGGTGGGTGACGCCGGTGCGCGTGACCAGCACGGGCGACCTTTCCGGATGGCTCCCGGCCGCTACGCGCCGGGAACGCGCCAGTCTTCGTAGACGAGCGCGTCGATGTCGACCGCGGTTCCGTGGCCCCGAGCCGGCCCGCGCGGAAGGTCGGCGGAGCCCTCGGGGCCCTCGTGGCAGTAGAGCTCGATGACGTTGCCGGACGGATCGCGGAAGAACATCAGGGCCTCGACGCCCTGGCGCGTCCACAGGCCGCTCGACGGGACGCCGCACGCCGCAAGCCATTCCTTCATGCGCACCAGCGCCTCCGCGCCGCAGGTGAAGGCGAAGTGCGGATACTCGTTGCCGGGCCCGATGAAAGTGCAGCCGGCGGAGCCGATGCCCACGTGGGAGCCGCCGATGTCGAACATCGCGAACGCGCCCTCTCGGACGAGCATCGTCCCGCCCAGAACGTCGCGGTAGAAGCGGATTCCCTCCTCGAGGTCGCGGCAGGGAACGCTCACGTGATCGAGACCGTCGAAGGCGGGAGGCCCCGCGGGCACGGCGCTCTTCGCGGAAACGGCGGTCTCGTCCATCGCTTCTCTCCCGGCACGAGCGGTCGGAGTCTCCAGCCGAAGACCTGGCGATGGTACGGCATCCTGGCCGGATTGGCCAATTCGGCGACCCCGACGCCGTCCATGGGAAAATCCTGCCGTTGCGGGCCGGATTCCCGGGCGCTCGAGACTCCGGGTCGGCCCGCGGCCCCGGATCGGTCGCGGCGGTCGGGCCGGAACCGGTCCTCGGCCGGCCGCGCGTTCGACCGGCTGCGCGGGATCTTCAAGGGGCCGCGGTTCGTGTCCGCCGGACGCGGCATCGAGCCGACCCGCCCGGAGAACCTGCCGGAGGCAGGGAACGTCCCCGATCGCGCGCCCGGGCCCGTCCACTCCGCCGGACCGGACCCCGCGACCGCGCGGGAAACCGTCGCGGCCTCCGGCAGCCGACCGAACGGGCCATGCCGCCGGCCGCTGCCCGGGGGCCGGCTCGTCCGCTTCGTCGGCGCCGGGCACCCGGCGACGGGAGACGGGACCGGCGCGGATTTCCACGGAACCCGCCGCGAGTGACTCGGCGCGGCGGCGGCGCTACGCTCCGGGACGCCGCCGGACCGGAGAGGGGAAAGGCCTCCATGACGCCGCAGGTGCATTGCGTTTTCGACGACACGACCGGAACCGCGGGCTACGTGGTGGAGGATCCCGAAACCGCGCGGGCGGCGGTCGTCGACGCGGTGCTGGATTTCGACCCGGTCTCGGGACGCGTCGGGCACGGAACCGCGGAACGTCTTCTCGCCCTCGTCGCCGAGCGCGCCCTGACCGTGGACTGGATCCTCGAGACCCACGTGCACGCCGACCACCTCAGCGCGTCCCCGTTCCTCAGGGGCCGGCTGGGCGCGAGGACCGGCATGGGCCGCGGCGTGCTCGAGGTGCGGGACCGTCTCGGGCCGGTCTTCGGCGTGCCCGGAGGCTCCGGAGAGGCGCCGTGCTGCGACACGCTGTTCGAGGACGGCGACACGTTCGCGATCGGCGCGCTCGAGTGCCGCGTTCTGGCGACTCCGGGCCACACGCCGTCCTGCGTCACCTACGTGGCCGGAGACGCCTGCTTCGCCGGAGACGTCCTGCTGATGCCCGATTCGGGCACCGCGCGGTGCGATTTCCCGGGCGGAGACCCGGAACGGCTCTACGCCTCGATCCGCAGGATCCTCGAACTGCCGGACGAGACCCGCATGTTCGTCTGCCACGACTACGGCGCGAACGGCACCCGCGGGACCGCCTGGGAAACCACGGTGGGCGCGCAGCGCGCGGACAACATCCACGTGGGCGGCGGCATCCTCGAGCACGATTTCGTGGAGATGCGCAGGGCGCGCGACGCGACCCTGGCGCTTCCCCGCCTGTTCATCCCGGCGGTCCAGATCAACATGCGCGGCGGCGAGCTCCCGCCTCCCGACGCCGGCGGAACGCGTCACATCCGCGTTCCCCTGGACGCCTTCTGAGCCCCGCGGGAGACCCCATGACAACCGCGCTCTACACCCATCCGAGCTCGCTCGAGCACGACACCAGCCCCGGACATCCCGAGCGGATCGAGCGGATCGCCGCCGTCAACGCCGCGCTCGGCGGCGGCGGCTTCGCGGCGCTCGACCGCCGCGACGCGCCGGCGGCGCCGACCGACGCGCTCGGCCGGATCCACGACGGCGGATACGTGGCGCGCGCGCTCGAGCGCATCCCGGCCGAGGGCTACGCGCGACTCGATCCCGACACCGTGGTCTCGCCGGGGTCCGGGGCCGCCGCGCTCCATGCCGCCGGGGCGATGATCGCGGCCGTCGACGCGGTCGTCGCGGGCGACGCCGGAAACGCTTTCTGCGCGGTCCGGCCGCCGGGCCATCACGCCGAGCCCGGCCGCGGCATGGGGTTCTGCCTGTTCAACAACGTCGCCGCGGGCGCGGCCCACGCCCGCGGCGCGCACGGCCTCCGGAAGATCGCGATCGTCGATTTCGACGTCCATCACGGCAACGGCACCCAGGCCATGTTCGAGACCGACCCGGACACGCTGTTCGCCTCGAGCCACCAGTACCCCCACTATCCGGGCACCGGGGCCGCCGGCGAGACCGGCGTCGGCAACGTGGTCAACGCGCCGCTCGATCCCGGCACGGGCGGGCGCGAGTTCAGGGCGGCCGTGGAGGGGCGGATCCTTCCCGCGCTCCGCGCCTTCGCGCCGGAGATTCTGCTGGTCTCGGCGGGTTTCGACGCCCACGCCCGCGACCCGCTCGCGTCGCTGAACCTCGAGGAGGAGGACTTCGAATGGGCGACCCGGCGGCTCATGGAGACCGCCGACGAGTTCTGCGGCGGCCGGCTGGTCTCGACCCTCGAGGGCGGATACGATCTCGAGGCGCTCGCGGGCAGCGTCCAGGCCCATGTCGGCGCGCTTATGGCCGCATGACCGGAGGCCGCGCCGACCCGCGGGTGCGGGAGGGGAGAGCATGCGCCGACGCATGAGACTCGGCATGTTCTACTGGCACTGCGGCCATCACATCGCCGCCTGGCGCCATCCCGACGGAGTCGCGGATTCCGGCTTCAACCTCCCCCATATCGTCGAGCTCGCGAAGCTCTCCGAAGAGGGCCTGTTCGACATGTTCTTCATGGCGGATTCGCAGACCTTCTGGCGCGCCGACCTCGACGCGATGTCGCGGGATTCGTACTGCGCGTGGATCGAGCCCTTCACCCTGATGGCCGCTCTGGCCCAGCACACCGCGCGGCTCGGCCTCGTCTGCACGGCCACCTCCACCTACGACCACCCCTACCTCCTGGCCCGGCGCTTCGCCGCGCTCGACATCGTGTCGAGGGGGCGGTCCGGCTGGAATCTGGTGACGTCGGGGAACCACGACGAGGCCCAGCACTTCGGCCGGTCGGAGCACATGGAGAAGACGGCCCGCTACCGGCGCGCCCGGGAGTTCGCCCACGTGGTGCGCGGGCTCTGGAACTCCTGGGGCGACGACGTCTTCGTCCTCGACAAGGCGTCGGGCCGGTTCCTCGACACGGGCCGGCTCGGGATTCTCGACCATGACGGCGAGTTCTTCAGGGTGCGGGGGCCCCTCAACGTGCCCCACTCGCCGCAGGGCGAGCCGGTGCTGGTCCAGGCCGGCGCATCGGAAGAGGGTCGCCAGCTCGCCGCCGAGACCGCCGAGGTGGTTTTCGGCGCCCAGCAAACGCTCGAAGGCGCGCGGGAGTTCTACGCCGACGTCAAGGGTCGCATGGCCGCGGCCGGGCGCGATCCGGACGGCCTGAAGATCATGCCCGGCCTGACCGTGATGGTGGCGGAATCCCGCGACGAGGCCGCCGAGCGGTTCGAGGAGCTCCAGGCCCTGATCGACCCAGCGGCCGGGCTGCAGCTGCTGTCGCAGCGCATGGGACACGACCTGTCGGCCCACGACGTGAACGACCCGATGCCCGAACTGCCGCCCGACCCGAGGGGCGGCAGCCGCCGCGATCTGGTGGTCGCCCAGGCGCGGCGCGAGAAGCTGACGATCAAGGACATGTACCGCAGGTTCGCGGGCTCCCGCGGCCACGGCCTGATCGTCGGCAGCCCCGTCGACGTCGCCGACATGATGGAGGAATGGGTGGCCGGGAAGGCCTGCGACGGCTTCAACGTCATGCCGCCGGTCTTTCCGCGCGACCTGCGCGAGTTCAACCGGCTCGTGGTCCCCGAGCTCCAGCGCCGCGGCCTCCATCGCACGGAATACGAGGGCGCGACCCTGCGGGAGAATCTCGGCCTGACACGCCCGCCCTGGTCTCCGGACGACTACCGGAAACCAGCGGAACGGGCGACGGAGGCGGGCGGCGCGCACGGCGGGCGGCACGGACCGTGACGCTCGCCCGCGAACGCCGGGACTTCTACCGCGAACGGGGGTATCTCGCGCCCTTCGACGGAATCTCCGCCGCGGAAGCCGGCGAGATGCGCGCCGATCTCGATCGCTTCCGGCGAGAGACCGGCACGTCGGCGGGCGAGCTCCAGATGAAAGGGCATCTGTGCTTCCGCCGGGCCTGCGGGCTTTGCCTGCGCGACAGCATCCTCGACGTCGTCGAGGATCTGATCGGGCCCGACATCCTGGTCTTCGCCGCACGGTTCTGGATCAAGGAGGGCAACGACGGAACCTACGTGTCGTGGCATCAGGATTCGGCGTATTTCGGGCTTGATCCGCACCATCTCGTCACGGTCTGGCTCGCGCTGACCGACAGCAACGGCGACAACGGCTGCGTGCGGGTTCTGCCCGGCTCCCACCGCGGTCCGGCCCGCGCCCACGTGGAGACCTTCGCCGAAAACAACCTGCTGGCCCGCGGACAGTCGATCGAGGGGATCGACGACAGCGAGGCGGTGGATCTGGAACTGCGCGCGGGGCAGTTCTCCTGCCACCACGAACGCATCGTCCACGGCTCCCGCCCCAACCGCACGGCGTCGCCGAGGATCGGCCTCGGCATCTTCTACATCCCGGCCCACGTGCGGTCCGTCACCGGGCGGCGCGCCGCGCTCCTCGCCCGGGGCGAGGACCGGCACGGGCACTGGGACCGGGACCCGGCGCCCCGGGCGGATATCGATCTCGAGATCCTGGACCACGTGAGGGCCGCCGGCCTCCGCTACCGGGATCCGCGCCACGGGCAGGAAGCGGGGAGCTGAGGGCGGGACGGAAACCGCCCGGACCGCGCCCCCGACCGCGGCGGCGCGCGGTCTGGCCGCGAGGCCCCCGAGACGCTATTGTCGGACGGACTGCCCATACGGAGCGGAGACCATGGACACCGACGCGCAGCTTCGCGAAAACCTCGTCGAGGGCGTTCTGCAGTTCACCGTCGACACCGGCGAGACCCCGACGACCCGGGTCGGCGACGGGGGCGGACGCAACGACCCCAAGACCGGCACCTACGAGATGAAACGGGTGAAGATCCGCGACGGCCGCGCGGAGGCCGAGCGGTTCGATCTCGAGCGCCACGGCTTCAGGTTCATGACCTCGCCCACGGCCGTGAAGGACTTCACCGACCGCTCGGAAGTCGAGAACGTCTACTATCCCGAGATCGAGGAGCTGCTGCTCCGGGAAACCGGCGCCGAGAAAGTCGTCATCTTCGACCACACGATACGGATCGGCGATCCGGAAAGGCGGGACGCGCTTAAGGTGCGCGATCCCGTGCGCAACGCCCACAACGACTTCACCGAGGAATCCGCGCCGCAGCGCGTGCGCGACCTGCTGCCCCCGGACGAGGCGGAGGAACGCCTGGGCCGGCGCTTCACCTCGATCAACGTCTGGCGCCCGCTGACCGGGCCGGTGAAGACGGATCCCATCGCCATCTGCGAGTGGGGCAGCATCGCTCCCGAGGACATGATCGTCGCCCGGCGCGTCTACAAGGACCGGGTCGGCGGCATCCTCAACCTCAGCTACAACCCCGGCCAGCGCTGGCACTATTTCCCGGACATGGAGCGCGACGAGATCATCCTGCTCAAGTGCTTCGATTCCGAACGCGACGGCCGCGCGCGCTGGACCGCGCACGCCGCGTTCGAGGATCCGGACGGACCCGATCCCGATCTTCCCGCGCGCGAGAGCATCGAGGTCCGGACGCTGCTGTTCCACTGAGCCGGGCGGGCCGGTCGGCGCCGGACCGCGGCCCCGGCGCCCTTCAGGGGCGCGGCGCCACGTGGCCGCAGCCGTCGCAGGTGCGGTGGTCCTCGGAATCGAAGAAGTTCGCGTAGGCCCTCGACACCGGATCCTTCGCGTAGTCGTCGACGACGAACGTCTCCTCGTGCAGAAACGCGTCGCAGGACGGACAGTACCAGTGGAAACGGTCGATCTCGCCGGCCCGGCGCATGCGCTCCGACACCAGAAGATAGGCGTCCGGCGGAAAGCGCGGCGAATGGGGGATGCCCGCGGCGGTGTAGATGGTGCAGCCTTCGGCAACCGTGGCCATGCCCTCGCGCCCTTCCGGGGTGCGGTAGTGAAGGTTCATCTCGCCCCGGAGCATGGTCATGGTCTCGTCGCCCGGATTGATGTGGAACTCGCTCCGGTAGGGCCGGCCGCGGGCCACGAACACCAGCGATTCCGGGGTCTGCCACAGCACGCGGACATGTTCGCCGGTACGCCCGAGATCCTCGGAAACCGCGGCGAGATCGGCGATGGGCATGGGCAGCATTGGCTCGTCCCCCCTTTCCTGCGCGGCGCGCGGACGCGCTCAGGCCGATGTCCGGCCAAGGATCAGGTCGGAAGCCTTTTCCGCCACCATCACCACGACCGCGTTGATGTTGCCGCCGACGAGATCCGGAAAGACGGATGCGTCGGCGACGCGGAGGCCGTCGACGCCGCGAACCCGCAGCTGCGGATCGACGACGGAGGCGTCGTCGGCGCCCATCCGGCACGTGCCCGCGGGATGGTACACCGTTATCAGGGTCTCGCGGACGAAGGCATCGATCTCGTCGTCGCTCCCGACCTCGTCGCCCGGCATCAACTCCCTGCCGCGCACGCCCTCGAACGCGGGCTGGTGCGCCAGCTCGCGGATGACGCGGAAGCTCTCGCGCTGCACGAAACGGTCGGTCTCGGTGGCGAGAAAGTTGTTCAGGATCCGCGCCGGCTCGCCGGGCTCGGCGGAGCTCAGCCGGACCGTGCCGCGGCTTTCCGGGCGGAGATGGCAGGTCCGGAAAACGAAGGTCTGCGGCGCCGGCGGGCGAATCAGCGGGAACCATTCGCGCGCCCCGACCGAAGTCGGCCGGAAGAACATCTGTATGTCGGGCAGTTCGAGATCGGGCCGGCTCCGGAAAAACCCCGTCAGCGAGGACGGCGGCAGCGCGACGGGCCCCGTTCCGAACAGCCGCGCGCGGATCCCGTTCACCAGCAGCCGGTCCATCCGGAGATCCCGGTGGAACTGCGACTGTCCGGCGTACTCGTACTCGACGCCGATCGACGGGTGATCCTGCAGATTGCCGCCCACGCCGCGCGATTCGCGCAGCGTCTCGATGCCCGTCTCCCCGAGATGGTCGCCGGGTCCGATGCCGGAGAGCATCAGCACCTGGGGGGAGTTGATCGCGCCCCCCGACAGCACCACCTCCCGCCGCGCGCCCGCGCGCTCGGTCCGTCCGCCCCGACGGTACTCGACGCCGACGGCACGTCCGCCCTCGAGAAGAATCCTCGTCACGTGGGCGCCGGTCTCGACCTTGACGTTCGGCCGTCGCATCGCCGGCCGCAGATAGGCGACCGCGGTGCTCTGGCGCCGGCCGCGGTCGACGTTGATCTGCAGGCGGGCGAAGCCGTCCTGCACCTCGCCGTTGTAGTCGGCGGTCTCGGGATACCCCGCCGAGCGCACCGCCTCGAAGAACGTGTCGATGACGGGATCGGAGATCCGCGTCGTCCGGATCTTCCAGGGGCCGTCGGAGCCGTGATAGGGATTGCCCGCGTCCTCGAAGGATTCCGACCGCTTGAAGTACGGCAGCACGTCGTCGTAGGACCATCCGCCCAGACCCGTCTGCCGCCACCGGTCGAAATCCCCGCGGTGGCCGCGGACATACGCCATCATGTTGATCGAGGAGCCCCCGCCGAGAACCTTGCCGCGCGGATGGAAGATCCGCCGGCCCCCGAGATTGGGTTCGGGATCGGACATGTAGGACCAGTTGAAGCGCGGGTCGTTCCAGACCTTGCCGACGCCGAGCGGCAGGTGGATGAACATGCTGTCGTCGCGCACGCCGGCCTCGAGCACGAGAACGCGGCTGCCGCCATCCTCGCTCAGGCGGTGGGCGAGCACGCAACCCGCCGAGCCCGCGCCGACCACGACGAAGTCGAACGTCTCCGGGAATTCCAACGCCGCGCCTCCCGATGCCTGCCGCTGCAGCCCGGAGGCTACCAGCCCGCCGGGCCTCGAGGCAACACGCCGGGCCGAAGGCGTGGCGTCCCGGGGAACGCCGGACCGGACGGCGTCCGGGAGACCGGCGGGACACCGGGCCGGGTTTCCGCGCGGTCTCCCGGACGCGGCGCCCCCGCGGCCCTTCGGCACCCGCGCCCCGTTCCGGCACCCGCATGACCGACACCGCGACCGTCCAGATCGTCCGGTCGCACATCGCGAGCGTGATGGAGGAGATGGACCATCGCTTCTACCGGTCGGGATACTCGACGATCGTGCGGGAATCGCGGGACTTCAGCTGCGTCGTCGCCGACCGCGAGGGCCGGCTCGCGGTCGCTCCGCCGATGTTCTTCCACGGACCCGTCTACCGCCACCTGATCCGGCGCGTCCTGGAGGTCCACGGCGCCCCCGAGGACGGCGACGTCTTCGTCTGCAACCACCCCGGCGAGGGCAACCTGCCCCACGTGCCCGACATGGCGGTGGTCGCGCCGGTGATCGGCCAGGGGCGGCTCGTGGCCTTCGCCGCGAGCATCGCCCACAAGGCCGACATGGGCGGAGCGGTGCCGGGCAGCAGCTGGGGCCAGGCGACCGATCTCTTCCAGGAGGGGCTTCTGCTTCCGCCGACGAGAATCGCCCGCGCCTCGGGCGTCGCCGGCGACCTCGAACGCGTCATCGCCTCCAATTCCCGCGCCCCGGAACTCGTGCTTGGCGACATGCGCGCCCAGATCGGCGTGGTCGCGCAGGGCCGCGAGCGCGTCCGGGCGCTTTGCGGGAGGCTCGGCGCCGACGCGTTCGTCGAGGCGCTCGACGCCGCGACGGCGGCGGCGGCGCGCGCGTTCCGCTCCGCGCTGAAGCGCCTTCCCGACGGCCGCCACGAGGCCGAGGGGTTTCTCGACCACGACGGCGTCGACCGCCGGACCCCGGTCAGGCTGCATGTGGCGGTGACGGTCGAGAACGGCCGGCCGACCTTCGATCTTTCGGGCTGCGCCCCGCAGACGCGGGGGCCGGCCAATCTCCGGATCGCCATGGTCGAGGCCTGCGCCTTCTACTGTCTCACGGGCCTTCTCGGCCCCGCCCTGCCCGGCGGCGACGCCGTGCGCGAGCTGGTGGATTTCGTGTTCGCGCCCGCGACCGTCGTCAGCGCCGGGCCGACGGCGCCCTGCTCCTCCTACATGAAGACCTGCCACAAGCTCGTCGACGTCATGATCGAGGCCCTCGGCCCGTTCCTGCCGGACCGCGCCGCGGCCAACGCCGGCGGCAGCGGCGGCAGCATCGTGATGGCCTGGCACGACGCCCGGCCCGGACAGGGCAACCAGTACGAGATCTTCGGCTCCGCCTACGGCGCCGGCCGGGGACGCGACGGCGCCAGCGGGGTCTCCACCCATCTCGCCAACCTCCACTGCACCCCGATCGAGATCGTGGAAGCGGAGTTTCCGTGCCGCGTGACGCGTTGCGAGCTCGTCACGGACTCCGGGGGCGCGGGAGAGTTCCGGGGCGGCCTCGCCCTGCGGCGCGACTACGAGATGCTCGGCCGCGCGACCGTCGTCTACCGTTCCGACCGGGCGTCCGTCGCGCCCGACGGGCTGGCCGGCGGAGGAAACGGCGCCACCAGCGCGTTCCTCCTGGATCCGGACACCCCGGACGAACGCCGGCGCCCCTCGTCCTTCCGCGACGAGTTCGGCCCGGGAACCCGTTTCAGCCTGCGCACCCCCTCCGGCGGCGGCTACGGCGAGGCGCTGCGCCGCTCCCTCGAGGCGGTGCGCCGGGACGTCGCCGAGGGCTACGTTTCGCGGGAGGGCGCGCGCAGGGACTACGGCCGTGCGCTTTGACGCCGCCCCGCGGCGGAAATACCCTGCGGCCGTCCCTATCCTCCGGCTGCGGGGCCGGCCGGTTCGACGGAGAGACGGATGACGGAACAGGCTGCGAAAGCGTACGGCGAATACGACAGGCCGCACGAGGATCTGCGCGAATGGATCGCGCGCGCCGAGGAGCTCGGCGAGCTGATGCGCGTGGACGGCGCCGACTGGAATCTCGAGATGGGATCGGTCGCGGAGATGATCTACCACGCCAAGCCCGACAATCCGCCCGCGATCCTGTTCGAGAACGTTCCCGGCTACGGCCCGGAGCACCGCGTGCTCTCGGGCGCGACCAACTCGATGAACCGGCTCGCCATGACCCTCGGCTTCCCCAAGCCCGAAAGCCCGCTCGACGTCGTGCGGTGCTACCGCGACCGGCTGAAGGATTTCGAGCCCCTCCCGCCGCGCGAGCGCAACACCGGTCCGGTCCTGGAGAACGTGGACCGGGACGACGGCGTCGACCTCCACAAGTTCCCCGTCCCCCTGCTGCACGAGGAGGACGGGGGGCGGTATTTCGGAACGGCCGATCTGGTGACCATCCGCGACCCCGAGGACGGCTGGGTCAATCTCGGAACCTACCGGGTCATGGTCCACGACCGGAACACGGTCGGTCTGTGGATGTCGCCGGGCAAGCACGGACGCCAGATCCGCGACAGGTACTTCGCCAAAGGCGAGCCCTGTCCGGTCGCGATCAGCGTCGGGCAGGATCCGCTTCTCTTCCTGTCCGCGGCCAACGAGGTCCACTGGGGCACGCCGGAGTTCTCCCATGCCGGAGGCCATCGCGGCGCGCCCTTCGAGATCACGACCACCGAGATTCACGGCCTGCCGATGGCGGCGGCGGCCGAGATCGTTCTCGAGGGCGAGATCCTGCCGGACGAGAAGCGGATCGAGGGGCCCTTCGGCGAATGGACCGGCTACTACGCCAGCGCCGAGCGCGAGGACTACGCCGTCAGGATCCGGCGCGTCTACCACCGCGACAACCCGATCCACACCATGGCCCGCCCCGGCCGGCCTCCCTCCGACTACTCCTTCTCCAAGTGCACGGTGAAGGCGGCGATGATCTGGGACGATGTCGAGCGCGCCGGCCTGCCGGGCGTGCACGGGGTGTGGAGCATGGAATTCGGCGGCGGGCGCATGTTCAACGTCGTCGCCATCGAGCAGAAGTACCCCGGCCACGCGCGGCAGGCCCTGCTGCTCGCGGCGGGATCGCACGCCGCCAACTATCTCGGCCGCTTCGTGGTGGTGGTCGATCACGACATCGACCCGACCAGCGTCCACGACGTGATGTGGGCCGTGGCCTCCCGCTGCGACCCCGAGCACGACATCGACATCATCCGCAGAACCTGGTCGGGCCCGCTCGACCCGATGAAGCGGCCCGGCGAGAACATGAACTCGCGCGCGCTCGTCGACGCCTGCCGGCCCTACGAGTGGATCGACGATTTCCCGCACGTCGCCGAGGCGAGCCCGGCCGAACGCGCGCGCATCCGCAAGAAGTTCGGCCATCTCCTGGAACACCTCTGAACCGCGTCCCCGGCGGCCGGGCCGCGAAGCGGGCTGACCATGGCCGGCGGCGAAACCTCGTGGCGCGTCGGCGTGGACGTGGGCGGCACGTTCACGGATCTCGTCGCGATCGACGCCCTCGGGAGGGTTCTCGCCTGCAAGGCCTTTTCCGTGCCGGACGCGCCCGCGGACGGAGTTGTCGACGTGCTGGAACGCGCTGCCGCGCTGCGGGACACGACGTCCCGCGGCCTTCTCGCCCGGACCGGATCCTTCGCCCACGGCACCACCGTCTCGACCAACGCGCTGATCCAGAGAACCGGCGCCCGCGTCGGGCTTCTCCTCACCCACGGCTTCGAGGACACCCTGGCGATCGGCCGGGGCCCCGTGGGACGGGTCGGCGGCCTCGCCCCGTCGCTCGCCATGGACTTCCTCCACACGGAGCCGCCCGCGCCGCTGGTGCCCCGGGACATGGTGCGCGGCGTCCGCGAGAGGGTCGGGTCCGACGGGCGGGTCGTCGTTCCGCTCTCCGGAACCCAGGCCCGCGCGGCCGTCGGCGAACTGCTCGAGGCTGGCGCCGAAAGCCTGGCCGTCTGCCTGCTCTGGTCGTTCCGAAACCCCGCGCACGAACGCCGCGTGGCCGAGATCGTCCGCGATCTGGCACCGGAAATCCCGCTCAGCCTGTCCTGCGAAATTGCACCCGGAATGGGCGAGTTCGAGCGCGCCGTCACCACCGCGGTCAACGCCCATGTCGGCCCGGTCGTCGAACGCTACCTCGCGGATCTCTCGGTCCGTCTCGACGGTCTCCGGACCCCGATCCGGATCCTCACCTCGTCCGGCGGCGCCGCGCGCATCGAGGACGCCGGACGGCGGGCGGTGTCGATCGTGAACTCCGGCCCGGCCGGCGGGCTCGTCGCGGCCCGCCGCCTCGGCAGGGAACTCGGCCACGACAGGATCGTCACCGCCGACATGGGCGGCACCAGCTTCGACGTCGGGCTGATCGAGGACGGGGATCTCGAGGAGGACGCCCGGCCCTGGATCGGACACGGGCTTCCGACCCTGGTTCCCGCCGCCCGCCTCGTCGCGATCGGCGCCGGCGGCGGCAGCGTGATCCGGACCGACGGCCACCGCCTCCATGTCGGGCCGGAAAGCGCGGGCGCGGATCCGGGGCCCGCGGCCTACGGCCGCGGCGGCACCCGGCCCACGGTCACGGACGCCCTGGTCGCCTGCGGAATCATCGACCCCGGCGCGTTTTTCGGGGGCCGGCTTCGACTCGACCCCGAACTGTCCCTGCGCGCGCTCCGGGACGAGGTCGCGGGACCGCTCGGGATGACGCCCCTCGACGCGGCCGCGGGCGCGGTCGAGGTCGTCAACGCGAAGATGGCGAACCTCCTTCGCAAGGTCTCGATCGAGGGCGGGCACGACCCGCGGGAGTTCGCGCTCTACGCCTACGGCGGCGCCACCGGCGCCCATTGCGCGGAACTGGCCCGTCAGACCGGCATCCGCGAGGTCGTGCTCCCCCGCGCCGGCCCGGTCTTCTCGGCCCTCGGCGCGGCGGTCGCGGACGTCGCCTTCAGCCGCGCACGGTCCGAGCCGTCCGGCCTCGACG
Source organism: Alphaproteobacteria bacterium (assembly GCA_965214975.1). Classification (GTDB taxonomy): domain Bacteria; phylum Pseudomonadota; class Alphaproteobacteria; order MPNO01; family UBA830; genus JAJEBT01. Next base: position 855,950 of record OZ244055.1, on the reverse strand, counting down.
CCGCCGGCGCCGAAACCGCGACGCGCTGTCTCGCGGAGATGCGGGCGGCGGCGAGACAGGACGTCGTCGACGCCGGGCTCGACCCGGAGGCCTGCCGCTTCCGCCACTGGATCGAGATGCGCTACCGCAGCCAGATGAACGAGATCTCGGTCGAATGGCGGCGCCCGGAACTCCGGCCCGAGGACGTCGGCGCGCTCGAGAAGCTCTTCGAGACCGAATGCGGCGCGCGCTTCGGCCCCGGCGTGGTCAGGCCCGGCGCGCCGCTGGAGATGACCGGATGCCGCGTCGACGCCGTGGTTCCGTCCCGCCCGCCTCCTTTCGCCCCGCACGCCGGGCACGGCGGCGGAACCGGCGGCGGCGCGCGGCGGGTCTACCGGCGGGGAACGGGCTGGACCGAGGCCGCGGTCGCGGATCTCCCGGGAATGGGGACGGGTTCCGCCGTCCGCGGACCTGCCGTGATCGAAAGCGGCACGACGACGGTCTGGATCCCGGAAGGCGCCGCCTCGGAGCTCGACGCCCACGGGAATCTCCGGCTCGACCCCGGCGCGCGGCCGGGGGCCCGGTGATGGATCCGGTGACCTTCGAGGTGGTCAAGCACCGCCTGTGGCAGATCAACGACGAGCAGGGAATCGCGATCAAGACCCTCTCGGCCTCTCCCATCGTGGTGGAAGGCAACGACTACAACGTCGGTCTGTTCACGTCCGACGCCGAGCTCGTGACCGCCGGAATCGGATCACTGGTCCACGTCACGACCATGGGCGACGCCGTCGCCTCCATCCTCGAGCGCGCCACCGACCTCCGCGACGGCGACGCCTTCCTGACCAACGACCCCTATCTCGGCGCCCTGCACCAGAACGACATCGTGGTCGCGAGCCCGATCTTCCGCGGCGGTCGGCCGTTCATGTGGGCCGCCAACGTCCTGCACCACGCCGACGTCGGCGGCATCGACGCCGGGAGCTTCTGCATCAACGCGAGAACCATCTTCGAGGATCCGCCCCGCTTCTTCCTCAAGATCGTCGACCGCGGCGTGCTGGTCCGGGAAGCGGAGCACACGCTGCTCGCCAATTCGAGGCTTCCGGATTCGGTGGCCATCGACCTGCGCGCCCAGATCGGGGCGCTCAACGTCGCGGGCGAACGGCTGCGCGAACTGCTCGACGAACGCGGCGACGCGCTCGTCGACGCGGTGATGCGCCACGCGATCGACCTCGCCGAACGCCAGATCCGCGACCTGATCCGGAAGCTGCCGGAAGGCCCGTGGCCGGGAACCGCCTACATGGACGGCGTCCGCGTCGGCGACGAGCGCGTCTGCCGCGTCGCGGTCACGCTCGCCCGCGAGGGGGACAGTCTGCGTTTCGACTACGCCGGATCGTCGGAACAGGTGGACGCCGCGGTCAACTGCACCCTCGGCGCGACCGTGGCCGGCTCGGCCGTTCCGCTCTACTCGTTCCTCTGCCAGGGCGACATCGACTGGAACGACGGCCTCAAGCGCTGCCTCCGCGTCACCGCTCCGGAGGGCACGGTCGTAAACGCCCGGCACCCCGCCCCGGTCAGCATCTCCACCGTCGGTTTCCGGTGGCTCGCGACCGTGGCCGCGGGCCAGGCCGTGGCCCGCATGTTCGCGGCTTCCGAAGCCTTCCGGGACCGCGCCTGCCCGTCCTGGAACGTCTCGAGCAACTGCAACAACGTGTTCGCCGCTCTCCCGGGCGGCGGCCGCGCCGGAACCATGCTGTCGGACCACCGCGGTTCCGGGGCCGCCGGCCGCGCGTTCGCCGACGGTTTCCACCACGCCGGCACCGTCACCTCCTACGCGAGCAGCATCGGCAACGTCGAAACCACCGAGTGGAAGTTCCCCCTCCGCTATCTCTACCGGCGGCGCCTGCGCGATTCCGGCGGCGCCGGCGCGTTCCGGGGCGGCGCGACCTGCGAAGCCGCCGTCGCGCCCCACGGGACCGACGAGTTCGTTCTCAAGTCGACCAACACGGCCGGCACCGAACAGACCAACGCGCACGGCATGGAGGGGGGCTATCCCGGCGCCGGCTCGCAGGCGGCGATCGTGCGCGGCGCCGAGCGGGAGGGGCCGCTGGGCGCGGACGGCGGCCTTCCCCGGCTCGCGGAGTTTCCGGGAACTCTCCGCTATCTGCCGTCGAAAGCCGACGAGGTCGTTCGCCGGGGCGACGTCTTCGTGTTCTGGGCGGCGGGCGGCGGAGGCTTCGGCGACCCGCTTGACCGCGCGGCCGGCGACGTCGCGCGCGATGTCGCCGACGGAATCCTTTCCCGGGAATCCGCAAGCCGGTTCCACGGCGTCGTCCTCGACGAGCGCGGCCGTCCCGACGACGAGGCGACCGCCGCGGCGCGCGAGGCCATTCGCGACGCGCGCAGGACGCCGGCGGACGCCGTGCCCGCGCCGACTGGTCTCGTCTGCCCCGACTGCGGACCCGGCGCGAAGCCGGTCGCGGCGAGACATCCGCTTCGCCGCGCCGGTCCGCACGTGGCGCTCCGCCATCGCGGGAACGGGCCGAACTTCGTCCTCGTGGAGACCGCCTGCGGCGCCTGCGGCAGGCTTGTCGACGTCAGCGAGATGCCGCGAAACGCCACCGGGCGGACGCGGGAGGGAGAGTGACGGGCGCACGCCCGCCCGCTTCGGCGAAGCCGGGAGCCCACCGGCGCAGCCGCGGGAAGGGACGCGGAAACGGTGCGGGATCCCGTCATCCGGGCGACCGGGCCGGTCCGGGACCGAAGCGCGGAATCGCCCTGCACGGATTCCCGGCGCACTTTGCCGCCGCGGCGACAAGGTGGTAGAAGGCCGCCAGAAGCGATCCCGGACAGCGGGATCCCTTCGCACGCGGCCAAGGCGATCCCCCCGCGACGACGGCCCGCGCGTGCGCCGACAACGGAGACCGGAATCATGGGCGTGAGACGAATTGTTACCGGGCATGACGCCAACGGCAAGGCCGTCGTGATCTCCGACGGCGACGCTCCGAACGTGGTGCGCCCCGCCAACCGTCCGGGCGTCGAGATCAACAACCTCTGGGTGCTCGACGGATCCCCGGCCCGGGTTCACGGGCCGGAGGAGACGACGGACCGTGAAATCGGACTCCTCCCGCCCGGGAGCGGCTCGGTTTTCCGCATCATCAGGTTCCCCCCGGAAAAGGGCTGGATCGACAACGTCGACGAGGAGGCCGCGCGACAGAGCTTCGCGTCCATCGGCGCCGAGACGGCCGTGGCCGGCAAGGCCCCGCATCCGCTGATGCATCGCACCGAGACCGTCGACTACGCCGTGTGCCTGTCGGGCGAGATCTTCCTGGTTCTCGACGATTCCGAGGTGCTCATGAAGCCGGGCGACACCTGCGTGCAGCGAGGCACCAACCATGCCTGGAGCAACCGCACCGACGCCGACTGCCACATGATGTTCGTGCTGGTGGACGGAACCTTCGAGTGACGATGGTGGGCCCGGAGGGACTCGAACCCCCGACAACTCCGTTATGAGCGGAGCGTTCTGACCGGCTGAACTACGGGCCCGCGGGCAACCTGCCACCGCCGCCGCCCGCTTTCAAGCGGCTGCTCGGCGCGGGATCAGGCGTAGAGTCCCGGCCACTTGCGGCGGATGGCGGCCTTGAGGCCGGGGCTGGCCTCGGCGACCCTCGGAAACTCGTCCTTCCAGCCGTAGGGCCTGCATGCGTCGACCACCGCGCGGTTGTTCTGCCAGGGCGGCTCGCGCAGAAGCGGGTCGAGCGGCGTCGACCACGACCGCTTGATGTACTGGATGTCCTCCGGCGGGTCGCACCGCGTCGACATCGCCCAGGTGACGTCGAACAGGTTCGACGGATCGATGTCGTCGTCGACCACCACGACCCAGCGGCCGGCGTAGTTGCCGGCGTGGCAGCTGGCCGCGAGCATCCCTGCCTGCGAGGCGTGCCCCGGATAGAGCTGCTCGATCGCGATGACGTTGAACAGCCGCCCGGCACCGGATTCGTGGCACCACACGCCCTTGACCCCGGGAAGCCCGGCCTTCTCGACCTCCTCCCAGATCATCGCGGACTTCACGGTGGCCCGCGCGAAGGTGAAGTTCTCGGGCGGACGGGAGGGGATCGCCAGGGTCAGGATCGGCGAATCCCTCCAGTAGACCCGCCGCACCCGGACGACCGGAAGTTCCGAGGCGTTGGAGGCGTAATAGCCCATGAACTCGCCGAACGGTCCCTCCTCGCGCAGCTCCCCGGGCATCATCTCGCCCTCGAGCACGATCTCCGCATGGGCCGGAATCGGCAGGCCGTGCAGCTCGCTCCGGACGACCTCGATCGCCCGTCCGCGCTGGCCGCCGGCATAGGCGAGCTCGTCGAGGCCGTGGTCCAGCTCCTGGTGGGCGGAGATGAAGAGATTCGGATCCTGGCCGCAGGAAACCGCCACCGGGCACGGCTCGCCCCTGGCGAAGTACTTGTCGCTGATCAGGCGGCCGTGCTTGCCCGGCGACATCCAGATCGCCACGGTGTTGCGGTCATGGACCATGACGCGGTAGGTGCCGACGTTGACCCAGCCGGTGTCGGGGTCGCGCATGATCACCAGGTCGTCGGTCCCAATGTAGCGCCCGCCGTCGTGCTCGTGGACGAACGGCGCCGGGAACCTGAGCACGTCGACGTCGTCGTCCCGGTCGACGTTGTCCAGAACGGGACCGCTCGCCGTCTCGACCGGCGGAATCGGCCCGGCCCCCTCCCGCGCGCGCCGCCGGTAGGCGCGCACGAGATCCATCTCGGTTTCCGGTTCGGGCAGGCCGAGCACGACCGCCAGGCGCCGATAGGCGTTGGCGGCCCCGGACAGGATGCGGAAGCCCTCCGGATAGCCGGGAATCCGGTCGAAAAGCAGCGCCTTGGCCCGCCCGGGGCTGGCGGCGGCGACAGTCTCGGACAGCGCTCCGATCTCGAGGTTCCAGTCGGCGCCCTCGACCCGCTCGAGCTCGCCCATCTCCTCGAAGCGCGCGATGAGCTCGCGAAGATCGAGATACCCCTCGTTCCGCGCCTCGGCCCGCGACGGGTCGCCGCTCATCGCCTCTCTGCCCCGCCCGCGGATCCGCGCGCCGCCGCGCGCGGCCCGCCCGGACGGCGGACGCCCGGCGCCCTCATCCCTCGAGGAAACCGTGCAGCGCCTGCGATCTCCGCGGACGGTGGAGCTTGCGCAGAGCCTTGGCCTCGATCTGGCGGATGCGCTCGCGGGTGACGGAGAAACGCTGGCCGACCTCCTCCAGGGTGTGGTCGTTGACCTTGATTCCGAATCGCATGCGCAGCACGTGCTCCTCGCGCGGGGTGAGCTGCAGGAGCACATGGGTCGTGTTCTCGCGGAGACTGGCCCGAATCGCCGATTCGATCGGCTGGACCGCGTTCCTGTCCTCGATGAAGTCGCCGCGGTGGCTGTCCTCGTCGTCGCCGACCGGCGCCTCGAGGCTGATCGGCTCCTTGGCGATCTTCATCACCTTGTGCACCTTGTCGATCGGCATGCCGAGCCGCTCCGCAAGCTCCTCCGGGGTGGCCTCGCGCCCGGACTCGTTGAGGAACTGGCGCGAGGCGCGCGAAAGCTTGTTGATGGTCTCGATCATGTGGACGGGGATGCGGATCGTCCGCGCCTGGTCGGCGATGGAGCGCGTGATCGCCTGGCGGATCCACCACGTCGCGTAGGTCGAGAACTTGTAGCCGCGACGGTACTCGAACTTGTCGACGGCCTTCATCAGCCCGATGTTGCCCTCCTGGATGAGATCGAGGAACTGCAGCCCGCGGTTGGTGTATTTCTTGGCGATCGAGATCACGAGGCGGAGATTGGCCTCCACCATCTCCTTCTTGGCCCGGCTCGCCTCGCGCTCGCCCCGCTGCACCTCGCCGACCAGGCCGCGGAACTCGGCGACCGGCATGTTGATTTCCCGGGCGAGCGCCCCGATCTCGCCGCGGAGACGGCGGATCTCGTCGCGGTGCTTCCTGACGTAGGGCTTCCAGCGGGTGCGGTCCGAAGCGCGCTTGAGCCATTTCGGGTCCGTCTCGTGGCCGGTGTGGTACCGGAGAAACTCGTCGCGGGACAGGCCGCTCTCGGTCGCCAGGCGCAGCAGCCGACCCTCGTGGCGGATGAGCGTCTTGTTGAAGCTGTACAGTTCCTGCATCAGCTGGCCCACGCGGGCCTCGTTCAGATGCAGGCTCTTGACGTGCGCGACGATGTCCTTGTCCAGCTTCCTGAGCTTCCTCTCGGAAACCGCCCCGAAACTGCCCTCGCCGAAGCTGGCCGCCGCGCGCCTGGCGCGCAGCCTGGAAAGCTCGCCGTAGATCGCGTTGATCTTGTCGAGAGTGCCGAGAACCCTGGGGCGGAGTCCCTCCTCCAGGGCCGACTGCGACATCTGGCCCCCGTCGTCGGCACCGTCCGAATCGTCGTTGTCGGCGGCGCCCGCGAACCCGTTCCCGGACTTGGCGCTCTTGCCGTTCGCGGAGGCCCCCGACAGCGCGTCGAGATCGACGATCTCGCGCAGATAGCGCTCCTCGTTGCGCAGCGCCTCCCGCCAGCTCAGGACGGCGCGGAACGTCAGCGGGCTTTCGCAGATCGCGGCGATCATCTTTTCCTGCCCGGCCTCGATGCGCTTGGCGATGGCGATCTCGCCCTCGCGCGACAGCAGCTCGACGCCGCCCATCTCGCGCAGATACATGCGCACCGGATCGTCCGTGCGGCCCGGATCGCCGTCTCCCGACGCGCCCGCCGCGGGGGCGGGCTTGCCTTCGGCGGCCTCGTCCTCCTCCTCGCTCTCGACGACGTTGAGGCCCTCCTCGGAAAGCCGGGCCATCGCGTCCTCGATCTGCTCCGACGACGCGCGCTCCTGCGGCAGCGCCGCGTTGAGCTCGCTGTAGAGAACGTATCCCCGTTTCTTTCCGGCCTCGATCAGCTTCTGCACCGACGCGTCGACCGGGTCGAGCACCGGGGCGTCTTCCGTTTCCTGGTGCCCCTTGCCGGCCGCGGCCTGCCTCTTCGATTTGGTCGCCATCGCGTCCTCCGGTTCCTCGTGCCGACGGGCCCGCGTCACTCCGCCGGGACCGTGCCGTCCTCCGCCGCCGCCTCGGCCCGGAGAATCGCCAGCTTCCGCCAGTTCTCGTCGCTCGGGTCGGTGGCGCAATCGTCCAGGAGCGCCCGCGCCTCCCGCTCCCGCGCCTGCTTGCGGAAATGCGCCAGGATCTCCCGGAGCCCCTCCCGCGCGGCGTCCGGATCCGCGTCGGCCCGGGCGAAACCGGCGTGGACGAAAACGTCGGTCCCCAGCAGCGCCTGCAGGACATCCCCGCTTCCGCGTCCGCTGATCTGGTTCCTCAGCCGTCCCGAGTCAACCTCGGGGTCGTCGGCGCAGACCTGGAGAACCAGCTCGAAGAGCCGCGCGGTCTCCCGGTCGGAGATGTCCGCCCGCGACAGCTCTTCGGCGTTCTCGTCGACCAGGGCGGGATGGTTGACCAGCGTCGCGAGCAGCGCCTGTTCGCGGCGCCGGTTCAGGGCCGCCGCCCCCGAGCCCCGCCGCAGCGCCGAGGTTCCCGCCGCCGCGACCCCGGACCGGCGCCATTTTCCGAGCTCCCACAGCCTGCCCCGGAAATGGTTCCTGTAGCGGTGCTGCACCGTGCGGTCGGCGATCCCCGACACGAGGCCGTCGAGCCGCCGCTCGAGACCGGCGAGCCGTTCCGGCGTGTCGTGACGGCGCGCGTTGAGCTGCGCCGACCAGACCAGATCCGCGAGCGGCTGCGCCTCCGCGATCAGCCCCTCGACCGCGGCCGCGCCCTGCGCGCGCACCAGGCTGTCCGGATCCTCTCCGGCCGGAAGCGTGACGAAGGAAAGCGACTTCCCCGGCACCAGAAGCGGCAGCGCCCGCTCGGCGGCGCGGACCGCGGCGCGCCGTCCCGCGTCGTCGCCGTCGAAGCACAGCACCGGCTCCGCCGCCAGATTCCACAGCCCGTGAAGATGGCTTTCGGTTAGCGCCGTGCCGAGCGGCGCCACGGTCTCGGCCAGTCCCGCCTGGGCGAGCGCGATCACGTCCATGTAGCCCTCGGCGACGATGACGCGGCCCCTGTCGTGGGCGGCGCGGCGCGCGGTCGCGAGGCCGTAGAGCACCCGCCGCTTGTCGAACAGCGGCGTGTCCGGCGAGTTCAGGTACTTCGGCTCGCCGTCGCCCATGGTGCGGCCGCCGAACGCCACCACCCGGCCGCGGTGGTCGGTGATCGGGAAGGTGACGCGGTCGCGGAAGAAGTCGTAGGGAGCGCGGCCGTCCTCGGGCCGGCGCGCGAGGCCGCACTCGACCGGCGTCTCCTCCGCCGTCCCCGCCTTGGCCAGCGCGGCCGAGAGCCGGTTGCCGGCCGGCGCGAAGCCGAGGCGGAAACGCGCCACCGTCTCGTCGGAAAGGCCGCGCGACGCCAGATAGTCCCGGGCCGCCGCGCCGCCGGAGGACCGCAGCGCGTCCTCGTAGAACCGGCAGGCCGCCTCCATCGTCTCGAGCAGCCCGGCGCGGCGTTCCTCGCGCCGGCGCTCCTCCGGCGTCGCGACCGGAACCTCGAGCCCTGCCTCGGCGGCGAGCTGCTCGACGGCGTCGACGAAGGACAGATGCCCGCGCCGCATCGCGAAGCCGATGACGTCGCCGTGGGCGCCGCACCCGAAGCAGTGGAAAAACCCCTTGTCGTCGCTGACCGTGAAAGACGGCGTCTTCTCGTCGTGGAACGGGCACAGGCCCACGAACTCGCGCCCTCTCCTGGCCAGCTTGACCTGGCGGGCGATCAGGTCCGACAGGCGGATCCGGTCCCGGATCTCCTCGAGAAACCGCGGCGGAAACCTCATCCCTTCGCCGTCGCGCTCAGCCCGCGAGCCGCGCCTTGAGCGCGGCTCCGGCCCGGCCGAAATCCATCCGCCCCGCGTAGCGCTCGCGCAGCAGGGTCATCACCCTGCCCATGTCCCTGACCGACCCCGCCCCGGTCTCGGCGAGCGCGCTCTCGATGGCGTCGGCCGTCTCGCTCTCGTCGAGCTGGCGCGGCAGGAACTGCTCGATCACCGTGATCTCCCGAGCCTCGCGGTCGGCGAGATCCTCGCGGCCGCCCTTGCGGTAGAGGGCGATCGACTCCCGGCGCTGGCGGACCAGCGTCTGCAGCACGCCGAGGATCGCCGCGTCGCCGATGCCCCCGTCGCCGCCCTCGGAACGCCGCGCGATGTCGCGGTCCTTGACGGCGGCGCGAATCAGGCGCAATGTCGAGACCGCGACCTGATCCTTTTCCTTCATCGCGGACTTGAGCTTCTCGCTGAGCCGGTCTCGGAGCATGGATCCGTATCATGCGTTGCGGGAAACGGCAGGATAGCGCGGACCGAAGCCCGTTGCAAGTTTTCGAGACATGGCCAGCTCCTTGATTCCAAACGCTTTCCCGCCTCGGACCGTGTTCGGGGCCCCCCGGGAGGCGGTGCGCGGGATGCCGCGCGGCGAAGGCCCCGCGGCCCCCGCGCCGGGCGGCGCCTGAGCGTCGCGGCGGCCGCGATGGCCCGGACCGCCTCCCCGCCGGGCCCGCCTCCGGGCGCGACCGCGGCGCTCGTTCTCGCCGGGGGCGAGACGCTGTGGGGCCAGGGCGTCGGCGCGGCGGGCACCGCGACCGGCGAGGTCTGCTTCAACACCTCGATGACCGGGTACCAGGAGATCCTGACCGATCCGTCCTACGCCGGCCAGATCATCGCCTTCACCTTCCCGCATGTCGGCAACGTCGGCGCCAACCCCCACGACGTCGAGACCGCCGGGCCGGCCGCCCGCGGCCTCGTGCTGCGCTCGCCGATCACGGCGCCGTCGAACTGGCGCGCCGCAGGCCACCTCGACGCCTGGCTGCGGGCGCGGAACCTGGTCGGGCTCGCGGGCGCGGACACCCGCCGCCTGACCCGGGCGATCCGCGATTCCGGCGCCCCCGCCGGCACGCTGCATCACGCTCCGGACGGCCGCTTCGACCTTGCGGCGCTGCGGTCCGAGGCCGAGGGGTGGCCCGGACTCGAAGGAGCGGACCTGGCGCGGGAGGTGACCTGCAGCCGGGCCCACGAGTGGGACGAGGCGCTGTGGCGTCCGCACGCCGGATACGGCCGCCTCGACGGCCCGCGCCGCCACGTGGTCGCCGTCGACTTCGGGGCCAAGCGCAACATCCTGCGCGCCCTGGCCGCCGCCCGCTGCAGGATCACGGTGGTGCCGGCCGACGCCAGCGCCGAGGACATCCTCCGGCACCGGCCCGACGGGGTGTTTCTCTCGAACGGCCCCGGGGATCCCGCGGCCACCGGCGTCTACGCCGTGCCGGTGGTCCGGCAGCTCCTGCGGTTCCGCATCCCCATGTTCGGGATCTGCCTCGGCCACCAGATTCTCGCGCTCGCGCTCGGGGGGCGCACCGAAAAGATGCATCTCGGCCACCGCGGGGCAAACCATCCCGTCAAGGACGTCGGGACCGGCAAGGTCGAGATCACCAGCCAGAACCACGGCTTCGCGGTCGCCGCCGATTCGCTGCCCGACGGCGTCGAGGTCACCCATGTCTCGCTCTTCGACGGATCGATCGAGGGCTTCAGGGTCTCGGGAGAGCCCGTTTTCGCCGTGCAGTACCACCCGGAGGCCTCGCCCGGTCCGCAGGACAGCCATTACCTGTTCGACCGTTTCGCCGCGATGATCGACGCCCATGCCCAGGCGCGCTGATCTCGACTCGATTCTCGTGATCGGGGCCGGGCCGATCGTCATCGGCCAGGCCTGCGAATTCGACTATTCCGGAACCCAGGCCTGCAAGGCGCTGCGGGACGACGGCTACAGGATCGTGCTGGTCAACTCCAATCCGGCGACGATCATGACCGACCCCGACTTCGCCGACGCCACCTACATCGAGCCGGTGACGCCGGACATGGTGGCGCGCGTCATCGAGAAGGAGCGGCCCGACGCCCTGCTTCCCACGATGGGCGGGCAGACCGCCCTCAACACCGCGCTGTCGCTGAACCGGAGCGGCGTGCTCGAGGAATTCGGGGTCGAGATGATCGGCGCCAGCCCGGAAGCCATCGAGAAGGCCGAGGACCGCGAGAAGTTCCAGCGGGCCATCGCCCGCATCGGGCTGAACTGCCCGCTCGGCCGCCTCGCGCATTCGCTCGAGGACGCGCTCGAGGTTCTCGGGACGACGGGACTTCCCGCCATCATCCGCCCGAGCTTCACGCTCGGCGGCACCGGCGGCGGCGTCGCCTACAACCGCGAGGAATTCGAGGCGGTTGTCCGGCACGGCCTGGAATCGTCGCCGACCGCCGAGATCCTGGTCGAGGAATCCGTCATCGGCTGGAAGGAGTTCGAGATGGAGGTCGTCCGCGACCGGGCGGACAACTGCATCATCGTCTGCGCGATCGAGAACGTCGATCCGATGGGCGTCCACACCGGCGACTCGATCACGGTCGCGCCGAGCCTGACCCTGACCGACAAGGAGTACCAGGTCATGCGCAACGCCGCCATCGCGGTGCTGCGCGAGGTCGGCGTCGACACCGGCGGCTCGAACGTGCAGTTCGCGATCAACCCCGGGGACGGCCGCATGGTCGTTATCGAGATGAACCCGCGGGTGTCGCGCTCGTCGGCGCTCGCGTCCAAGGCCACGGGCTTCCCGATCGCCAAGATCGCCGCCCGGCTCGCCGTCGGCTACACGCTCGACGAGCTGGACAACGACATCACCGGGGTGACGCCGGCGTCCTTCGAGCCGACCGTCGACTACGTCGTCACCAAGGTTCCGCGCTTCGCGTTCGAGAAGTTCTCGGGCGCCGAGCCGGTTCTCAACACCCAGATGAAGTCCGTCGGAGAGGTGATGGCGGTCGGGCGCACCTTCCAGGAATCCCTGCAAAAGGCGATGTGCTCGACGGAAACCGGCCTGACGGGGCTCAACGAGGTGGAAGTCGCCGGCCACGACGCCGCCTCCGGGGAGATCGACCGCGACGCGGTCCTGTCGCAGTGCGGCGTCGCCCACTGCAACCGGCTTCTCAGGGTCGCGCAGGCGCTGCGCCTCGGCCTGTCGATCGACGAGCTGCACGAGGCCAGCGGCTTCGATCCCTGGTTCCTCGCCCAGATCGACGGCATCGTGAAGACCGAGGAGACGGTGCGGCGCGAAGGCCTTCCCGCAAGCGCCGCCGGGCTCAACCGCCTCAAGTCCATGGGCTTCTCCGACGAGCGGCTCGCGGAACTCGCGGACCGCCGCGTCGGCGAGGTCGCGGAGCTGCGCGCCGGGCGCGCGGTGACCCCGTGCTACAAGCGCATCGACACCTGCGCCGCGGAATTCGCCTCGCGGACCCCCTACATGTACTCGACCTACGAGAGCGTCGGCGACGGCTTCGCCGAATGCGAGGCCGACCCCAGCGACCGCACGAAGGTGCTGATCCTCGGGGGCGGACCCAACCGCATCGGCCAGGGCATCGAGTTCGACTACTGCTGCGTGCACGCCGCCTTCGCGCTCTCCGAGGCCGGATACGAGACGATCATGGTCAACTGCAACCCCGAGACGGTGTCGACCGACTACGACACGTCGGACCGGCTGTATTTCGAGCCGCTGACAGCGGAGAGCGTCATAGAGATCGCGCGCAAGGAGGAAACCCGGGGAACCGTGGCCGGCGTCATCCTGCAGTTCGGCGGGCAGACGCCGCTCAAGCTCGCCGGGCCGCTCGGCGAGGCCGGCGTGAGGATTCTCGGCACCCCGCCCGACGCCATCGACCTCGCCGAGGACCGGGAGCGCTTCCAGGCCCTGCTCCGGCGGCTGGGCCTCCGCCAGCCGGTCAACGGGACCGCCCGCGACGCGGGCGAGGCCGTCCGCGTCGCCGGCGAGATCGGCTATCCCGTGGTGATCCGCCCGTCCTACGTGCTCGGGGGCCGGGCCATGGAGATCGTTCACGACCGGTCGGGGCTGGTGCGCTACATCGAGAACGCCGTCGAGGTCTCCGGCGACACCCCCGTGCTCATCGATTCCTACCTGCGCGAGGCGATCGAGGTCGACGTCGACGCCATCCGCGACGCCGAGGACGGCATCCACGTCGCCGGAATCATGGAGCACATCGAGGAGGCGGGAATCCACTCCGGAGATTCCGCCTGTTCCCTGCCGCCGCACTCGCTTTCCGGGGAGACCGTCGCCGAGCTGCGCCGCCAGACGGCGGCGCTGGCGAGCGAGCTCGGCGTGGTCGGCCTGATGAACGTCCAGTTCGCCATCAAGGACGGCATCATCCACGTGCTCGAGGTCAATCCGAGAGCCAGCCGCACGGTGCCGTTCGTCGCCAAGGCCACCGGCCTGCCCGTCGCCAAGGTCGCGGCCCGGGTCATGGCGGGAGAGCGCCTGGAGGACGTCCTCGGGGACCATCCGGTCGTTCCGCCGGGTCGCCACGTGGCGGTGAAGGAGGCCGTGTTCCCCTTCGCCAAGTTCCCCGGCGTCGACGTCATCCTCGGACCGGAGATGAAGTCCACGGGCGAGGTGATGGGCGTCGATTCGGATTTCGGGCGCGCCTTCGCCAAGTCCCAGCTCGGCACCAACATGCCCGTGCCGCTCGAGGGCACGGCCTTCATCTCGGTGCGCGACCGCGACAAGCCGGCGGTGACGGAACTCGCCCGGCAGCTTCTGGACATGGGCTTCGGCCTCGTCGCGACCACCGGAACCGCCGCGGCGCTCAACGCCGCCGGCGTGGCGGCGCGGACGGTCAAGAAGGTCCACGAGGGACGTCCCCACATCGTCGACGCGATGATCAGCGGAGACATCCACCTCGTCTTCAACACCACCGAAGGCCGCAAGGCCATCGCCGATTCCAGCGAACTGCGGCGCACGGCGCTGCTCGGCAACATCCCCTACTACACCACCGTGTCCGGCGCCCGCGCCGCGGTCGCGGGCATCGGCGCGATGCGCGCCGGCGTTCTTGATGTGACCGATCTCCAGTCCTATTTTAGCGGCTGACCGCGACGGGCGGGCACCGAGACGGACCGGACAAGGAAGACGCGGACCATGGAAAAGGCGCCGATGACGCTGGAAGGCCACAGCAGGCTCGAAAAGGAGCTCCGGCACCTCAAATCGGAGGAAAGGCCGGCCATCATCCGCGCCATCGCCGCCGCGCGCGAACACGGCGATCTCGCGGAGAACGCCGAATACCACGCCGCCCGCGAACGCCAGGCGTTCATCGAGGGCCGGGTGGAGACGATCGAGAACCTGCTGAGCCGGGCCGAGGTCATCGACGTCCGGACGATCCGCGGCAAGGTCATCCGTTTCGGCGCGACGGTCGCCGTCATCGACAGCGACACCGAGGACAGGACCAGATACCAGATCGTCGGCGAGCACGAGGCCGACGTCAAGCTGGGCCGGCTGTCGATCACGTCGCCGATGGCCCGCGCCATGCTCGGCAAGTCCGCGGGAGACCCGGTGGAAGTCGACACCCCGGGCGGCGTCAAGTTCTACGAGATCGTTTCCGTTCGCTACAGGTAGCCGCGGCGTCCAGCGGAAAGCCGGGAACCGGCGCGCGGAACCGGAAATCCACATGGCCGAACAGCATCGCACGAAAGTCCTCATTCTCGGCTCGGGCCCGGCCGGCTACACGGCCGCGATCTACTGCGCGCGCGCCTCGCTCGCGCCGACGCTCGTGACGGGCGTCGAGGTCGGCGGACAGATGAGCATCACCACGGACGTCGAGAACTATCCCGGATTCGCCGACGTCATCCAGGGGCCGTGGCTGATGGAGCAGATGCGCGGCCAGGCCGAGCATGTCGGCACGGCGATGGTCAGCGACCAGGTGGTCGAGGTCGATTTCTCGGCCCGTCCCTTCAGTTGCGCGGGCGATTCGGGAGCGACCTACGTCGCCGACGCGGTCATCGTCTCGACAGGCGCGCGGGCGCGGTGGCTCGGCCTGGAAAGCGAGGAGAGGTACACGGGCTTCGGCGTGTCGGCCTGCGCGACCTGCGACGGGTTCTTCTTCCGCGGAAAGGAGGTCGCGGTCGTCGGCGGCGGCAACACGGCGGTCGAGGAGGCGCTCTACCTGACCAACCACGCCGCGAAGGTCACCCTGATCCACCGGCGGGACGCCCTCAGAGCCGAGAAGATCCTCCAGCGCCGGCTGTTCGGCAACGACAGGATCGAGATCCTGTGGAACACGATCGTCGAGGAGGTCGTCGGCACCGATTCCCCCCCGGGCGTCACCGGACTGCGCACCCGCAGCGTCGAATCGGGGAAGTCGGGCGGGCTCGCGGTCGACGGGCTGTTCGTGGCCATCGGACACGACCCGGCCACTCAGCTGTTCCGCGACCAGCTCGATATGGACGACGAGGGCTACATCGTCACCGCGGCCGATTCGACGCGCACCAGCGTGGAGGGCGTGTTCGCCGCGGGCGACGTCCAGGACAAGACCTACCGGCAGGCCGTGACCGCCGCCGGCACGGGCTGCATGGCCGCTCTCGAGGCGGAGAAGTTCATCGCCGAGACGGAAAGCGCCGGCGCGTAGCGCGTCGCGCTACATGAACAGCTTCTCGCCCTTCATGTCCTTGTACAGATGGGCCACCTGCCCGGCGTAGCCGTTGTACAGCTGCGTCGGGACGCGCCGGTCCTCGCCGAGCAGGCGTTCGGTGGCCTGGCTCCAGCGCGGATGCGGAACCTCGGGGTTGACGTTCGCCCAGAAGCCGTACTCGCTGGCCTGGAGCTGCTCCCAGAAGCTCTTGGGCCGCCTGTCCGTGAAGGTGAAGCGCACGATCGACTTGAGCTGCTTGAAACCGTACTTCCAGGGCGCGATCAGCCGCAGCGGCGCCCCGTTCTGCTTGGCCATGGGCTTGCCGTAGGCGCCGGTGCCGATCATCGTCAGCTCGTTGGCGGCCTCCTCGACCGTGAGCCCCTCCAGATACGGCCAAGGATACCAGACCTGGCGCTGGCCGGGCGCCACCGACTTGTCGTGGAAGGTCTCCATGACGACGTAGCGCGCGCCGGAAAGCGGCCGGGCGTAGTCGAGAAAGGCCTTCATCGGGAAGCCCGTCCACGGCACCGCGATCGCCCAGGCCTCCACGCACCGGTGCCGGTACAGCCGCTCTTCGAGCGGCATCGCCCGGATCAGGGCGTCGACGCCGACGGTTCTCTCGTTCTCGACCATGCCGTCGATGGTCACCGTCCAGGGCCTGGTCTCGAGTTTCTGCGCGGCCTTCCAGATCTGCTTGTGCGAGCCGAACTCGTAGAAGTTGTTGTAGGTGGTCGTGATCCTCTCCGGCGTGACGTCGCGGTCGAGCGTGTAGGCGCTGTTGCGTTTCGCCGGGTAGAGGTCGGCCGTCGGGTCGGCCCCGGCCCGCGCCGGCCCGGCGAGCGCGGGCAAGGCGGCGAGCATGGACCCCGCAGCGACCGCCTTGCAGAGCTCCCTGCGGTTGAGGAACACGGCCTCGGGGGTCGCCGCCGCTTCCGGCAGCGCCCAGACCGGCCTGGATTTCGTCAGCATCGCGTTCCCTCCCGTGTCGCCGCCCGTCTCGCGGGCGACCATCCGACAATCCGGCGTCGTGCCGGGGGCCGCCGTCGGCGGCCCCCGGTCCGCGTCACATGCTGCGCTTCGCGGCCTCCTTGAGAAGAGCGTAGATCTCGCGCACGCCGGCATCCGAGTGGTTGCCGAGGAACTCGTCACCCAGCGGACGGACGGTGTCCATGAACTGCTTCTGCTCCGCGGAGGACAGCCTGATCACCTCGGCCCCGTTGTCCTGCCACAGCTTCTCGGCCTTCTTCCCGAAATCGGCCGCGGTCCGGGTGGCCCACAGCCCCATGCCGGAAAGGATCCTGTCGACCGCGGCGCTCTGCGCCGACGACAGTCTCTTCCTCCAGGCCTCGCTCAGGAGAATCGCGCTCGGGATGAAGCCGCTCTCCACGACGGTGATGAACTTCGTCACGGTGAAGAACTTGCTCCCGCCCATGACGATGATCGAGCTCCGCACGGCGTCGATCGTGCCGCGCTGGAGAGCCGGAAGAACCTCGGTGTAGGGAATCGGAACGCCGGCGGCGCCGAACTTGCCGACGAGCGCGCTTTCCATCTTGGTGGCCAGCACCCGGATCTTCTTGCCCCTGAAGTCCGAGAGCTTGCGCAACGGCTCCTTGCTGGCGAACGAGGTCGGCCCGTACATGTAGAGCACCGGCATCGAGATGCCCTTTTTCGCGGCAAGCTTCGAGAACCGGCCGAAGAACTGCGGATCGTTCAGCGTGCGGTGCGCGTGGAAGACGCCGGTGAAAATGCCGGGCGCGTCGGGCACCTGGAACGCCGGGTTGATCCCGACCATGAAGCCGGGAGGGGAGATCAGCACCTCCAGGGTGCCCAGCTGCAGGCCCTCGATCATCCGCGGGATCTTCCCGATCTGGCCCGACGGAAAGATCTTGACGTCGATGTCGGCGCTCTTGTCGGCGGCGAAGCGCTTCTGGAGTTCCTGCGCGACCGCGTGCTGCGGATCGTTGATGGTCGCGTAGCCGACCTTCATCGTCATGCCCGCGCCCGCGGCACCGGCGGCGCCCGAGACCGCCAGAGCGGCGAGCGCTCCGAGAACTGTGTTGATTCGCATCGTCTCTCTCCCTTGTCCCTTCGTCACGATCCGGCGGCGCCGGATCAGGAAACACGAACCCCGCGGACCGTCGCCGACCCCCGAGCGCACCGCATCCGGCGCGACGGGACAAGTCTAGCCGATCGCCCGGCCCCAATCCACATCAGGACCGCGCCCCGCCCGGAGCCGTTCCGTCGCCCGCCGGAAGGCGGGACGACCCCGGCCGGAAGGAAAGCGTCCCGAGACGGCCGGGCGGCTTTCCGGAACGCGGCGGGCAGCCGTGGAACGGCGGCGCGAAGCCCCGCCGGCGCGGTTGCCCCGAACGGGACGCCGCCGCGCGGCGGGCCTCTTCGGCCGGATCGCCCCGCGACGGCGCGGAGGCAGGCGACGAGACGGACCGGCCCCGAACCGCCGGTTGACAGTCGGGCCGGAGAACCTATCGTCAACGGGGCGGCGCATCGTCCGGCAACGCTGCGGCAGGGAAAATCCGACGGGTGCCCCCGCCGGCTCGCGGCGGGCGCGGACCGCCGGATCTCCGGCGGACGGAATCTCCCGGGCCGGAGCGGCTCCGGGCTTCCCCGGACGCTCCGGCGCCCCGACGGCGACGCCCCCGCCGGGAGGCGCCCGGCAACCCGCGGAGAGACGCGCATGGCGAGATCCACCGGCAGGAACCCGCCTTCCGTGGCCGCGCCTCTCAAGCCGCACTACTCGAACAGCGTGCGCGCCGAGGCCGGACCGCTTCTGTTCGTCGCCGGACAGGTCGCGCTCGACGCCGGCGGCCGCCTCGTCGGCGAGGGAGACATGCGCGCGCAGGCGACGCAGGTGCTGGAAAACCTCCGGGCCATCGTCGAGGCCAACGGCGCGTCCATGGCCGACATCGTCCAGGTCACCGTCTACGTGCGCGACATCGGGGCCTTCGACTCGATTTCCGACATCCGCGAACGCTGCTTTCCGAAGGACGGTCCGGCCTCGGCGATCGTCGAGGTCTCGGCGCTCGCCCGGCCGGAGTTCCTGATCGAGATCTCTGCCGTGGCGGCGCTCTGAGCGGCAACCGTCCGTGCGCGTGCTCGTCATCGAGGACGACCGGGAGGTCGCCGCGTACGTCCTGAAGGTTCTGGCCGAGGCCGGCCACAACGGCGTCGCGGCCGGGGACGGCGGAACCGGCCTCGCGATGGCGACCTCGGAGGATTTCGACGCGCTGGTGGTCGACCGCATGCTGCCGCGGATCGACGGCCTCGCGATCGTCAGCGCCCTTCGCGCTTCGGACCGCAGGGTTCCGGTGCTGATCCTGAGCGCGCTCGGCGAGGTCGCCGACAGGGTCGAGGGGCTCCGGGCCGGCGGCGACGACTACCTGGCCAAGCCCTTCGCGGCGGCCGAGCTTCTCGCCCGGCTCGAGGCGCTCGTCCGGCGTTCGGCGGGCAAGGCCGCGAACGAGACCACCCTCGAGGTCGGCGGCCTCGAGGTCGACCTGCTGGCCCGCGAGACGCGGCGGGACGGCCGGCCGATCGAGCTCCAGCCGCGGGAGTTCCGCCTGCTGGAGTTCCTGATGCGCAACGCCGGAACCGTGGTCACCCGCACGATGCTGCTCGAGAACGTCTGGGACTACCATTTCGACCCGCAGACCAACGTGATCGACGTCCACATCAGCCGCCTGCGGGGCAAGATCGACAAGGGATTCGACAAGCCGCTGATCCACACGGTGCGCGGCGCAGGATATGTCCTTCGCGATGCCGGCCCGCCTTCTTAGAAGCTCGACGTTCCGGCTCGCGCTTCTGTACATGGCCATGTTCGCGGCCTCGGTGATCCTGCTGCTCGGCTTCGTGTGGCAGGCGACGGTCGGCACCCTCGCGGAGCAGATGGACGAGACCATCCGGGCCGACATCAAGGGCCTCGAGGAGCAGTACGCCACCGGCGGGGCGAACCGCATCGCGCGCATCATCCGCGACCGGGTGCGCCGCGACCCCGGGGGCCGCACCGTCTACCTGCTCACCGACCCGCTGCTGCAACCGATCGTCGGCAGTCTCGCCGCCTGGCCCGACGCCGAACCCGGCCCCGGGGGCTGGCTGACCTTCCGCATCCCCGACCGCGAGACCCCCGAGGGCGACCCCCTTCTCGCGCGCGCGCGCGTCTTCAAGCTCGCCGGCAGGCTGCGGCTGCTGGTCGGGCGCGAGGTGCATGAACTCGAGCACGCCCGCGACCGGCTCGCCAACGCGCTCCTCTGGGGCGTCGGGCTGACGCTCCTGCTCGCGCTCGCCGGCGGCTTCGCCATGAGTCGCGGCACGGCGCGAAGGATCGAGGCCATCAACCAGACGAGCCGCGAGATCATGACCGGGGACCTGTCGCGGCGCATACCGGTGCGCGGCAGCGGAGACGACTTCGACCGCCTCGCGGTCAACCTCAACGAGATGCTCGGACGGATCCAGACGCTGATGGAGGGGCTGCGCCACGTGTCGGACAACATCGCGCACGACCTCCGCACGCCGCTTGCCCGGCTGCGCAGCCGCCTCGAATCCCTCAAGGAGGGCGATTCCGGCGACGACGGGTTCCGGCGCGGGATCTCCGAGGCCCTTGCCGAGGCCGACGACCTGATCGCCATGTTCAACGCGCTGCTCAGAATCACGCAGATCGAGGCCGGAGGACGGCGCGGGAGCTTCGGCCCGGTCGACCTCGGCGGCCTCGTCCGCGACGTCGGCGAGCTCTACGAGCCGCTGGCGCAGGCCAAGGGCCAGCACTTCTCGCTCGACGCGGCCGCGGCGGCGCAGGTCGACGGCGACCGCGACCTCCTGTTCCAGGCGGCGGCCAATCTCGTGGACAACGCCGTCAAGTACACGCCCGCCGGCGGCGCCGTCGGCATCGCCTCGGAGGCCCGGAGAATCATCGTCTGGGACACCGGGCCCGGCATTCCGCGCGACCGCCGCGAGGCGGTGTTCGAGCGGTTTCGCCGCCTCAACCCCAGCCGCAGCGAGCCCGGAAGCGGGCTGGGCCTGACGCTGGTGCGGGCCGTGGCCGACCTCCACGGCGGCGCGGTGGAATTCGCCGACAACCGCCCCGGCCTGCGCGTGACCCTGTCGATCGGCTGACCCGCCGGCCGCGCCCCGGCAGGTGCATCGCGCCGGCCGGTGGGGTATAAGTCCGGTCCCTGTCCGGGCGCGGCGGCGCGCCCGAGGCGCCAGCCGGAGACCTCCATGAAACTCGGGTTCTTCACGATGCCGGTGCACCGGCTCGACCGGAACTACACCGAGGTTCTCGGGGAGGACCGCGAGGCCGTCATCCTCGCCGACCGGCTCGGCTATTCCGAGGCCTACGTGGGCGAGCACGTCACGGACGCCGCCGAGAGCATCACCAACTCCATGCTCTTCCAGGCGAGCCTGATCTCCGACACCAGGCAGATCAAGCTCGGCACCGGCACCGCCAACCTGTCGCACACCCATCCGGTTCTCGTGGCCGCGCAGGCCGCGATGCTCGACCATCTGCTCAAGGGCCGGTTTCTCTTCGGCGTCAGCCCCGGCGCGCTCGAATCCGACGCCGAGGCCCTCGGCATCCGCGGTCTGGACCGCAACGAGATGTTCGCCGAATCCATCGGCCACATTCTCGACATCTGGCAGGGGGAACCGCCCTACGATCTCGAGGGCAGGCACTGGAGCATCACCACCCGGGAAACCCTGTTCCCCGAGATCGGGCTGGGCCCGATCGCCAAACCCTACCAGAAGCCCCACCCTCCCGTTCTCGGAACCGTCGTGGCCCCGTTCTCCAAGGGCGTCATCGAGATGGGCAGGAAGGGCTTTCTCCCGATCTCCGCCAACTTCCTTCTCGACAAGTGGGTCCGGACCCACTGGACCAACTACGCCCGGGGGTGCGGGGAAGGCGGGCGCGTCGCCGATCCGGGGGACTGGCGCGTCGCGCGCTCGATCTTCGTGCACGACGACCACCGCACGGCCGTCGAATACGGCAAGACTTCGGAACGCAGCCCCTACCGCTTCTACTACAAGCAGCTGTTCACCAAGCTGAAGAAAGGCAACCGCCACGACGTCTTCAAGCCGGAGCGGGATTTCCCGGACGAACGGCTGACGCTGGACTTCGTGGTCGACAACCTGGTGATCGCCGGCGACGCGCAGTCCGTGACCGACCAGCTGCTGGCGTTCCGGGAAGTCACCGGGGACTTCGGCACGCTGCTCTACGCGGGCAAGGACTGGGAGGACAGGACGCTCGGGATCCGGTCGATGGAGCTGATGGCCGAAAAGGTCATGCCCGCGGTCAACGACGCGATCGGCACGCGCCAGGCTGCGGAGTAGCGCCGGCCGCTCCGGCGCCCGGGCCGCCTCGCGCACGCCGCGAAAGGCATCGAGATGAACGCAGCCGACAGCTACGACTACGTGATCGTGGGGGCCGGCTCCGCCGGCTGCACGCTCGCCAGCCGGCTGACGGAGAGCCCGGATACCCGCGTCCTGCTGATCGAGGCCGGCGGAAGCGACCGCCACCCCTACATCACCATCCCCATCGGGTGGGGGAAGATCCTGTTCGAGCGCCTGTTCGACTGGGGCTACTTCACCCAGCCGGAAGCCCGTCTCGACGGCCGCGAGGTCGAGTGCGCGCGCGGCAGGGTTCTCGGCGGCTCGTCCTCGATCAACGCCATGGGCTACGTGCGCGGCCACCGCGAGGACTACGACCGCTGGAGCCGCAACGGCTGCACCGGATGGTCCTACGCCGAATGCCTGCCCTACTTCCGGAAGTCCGAGGACTGGGAGAACGGCACCGATCCCTACCGCGGCGCCGGCGGGCCGCTGACGACCATCCAGAACAGGTACCCGGACCCGCTCCTCGCGGCCTGGCTCGAGGCCGGCGAGGCCGCCGGATACGGAACCACGCCCGACTACAACGGCGCCCGCAACGAGGGCCTGGGCACGTTCCAGTCGACCATCCGCAACGGCCGGCGGTGCAGCGCGGCGGTCGCCTATCTGCGGCCGGCGATGCGCCGCCCCAACCTGACGGTCGTCACCAAGGCGCTCGCGCACCGGGTCGTTCTCGACGGGACCGCCGCGACCGGAGTCGCCTATTCCGCCGGCGGACGCGACGTCGAGGTGGCGCGGGCCGAACGGGAGGTCGTCCTGTGCGGAGGCGTGATCAACTCGCCGCAGCTGCTGATGCTTTCGGGGATCGGCGACGGCGACCGACTGAAGGCGCACGGCATCGGGACCGTCGTCGATTCCCGGGGCGTGGGCCGCAACCTGCAGGACCACCTGTCGGTCGGCGTCGAGTACGAGCGCGTCGGGGACGGGCCGTTCGTCGGGCTGCTGCGCTACGACCGCCTCGCGCTCGCGATGGCCCGCGCCTATTTTCTCGGAACCGGATTCGCCACCGAGATGCCCGGCCCGCTGACCGGCTTCATCCGCACCGCAGAGGAACTGGCGCAACCCGACATCCAGCTCCTCGCGCGCTTCATTCCGCCCGAATCCCAGCCCTGGTTCCCCGGGTTCAGGGCCCGGCCCAAGGACGCCTTCATGGTGCGGCCCGTGCTCCTGCACCCGAAGAGCGTCGGGGAACTCGTCCTCGGATCCG
Organism: Alphaproteobacteria bacterium; assembly: GCA_965214975.1. Taxonomy (GTDB): domain Bacteria; phylum Pseudomonadota; class Alphaproteobacteria; order MPNO01; family UBA830; genus JAJEBT01. The sequence continues at coordinate 832,876 of OZ244055.1, read as the reverse complement.
CCGATCCGTCGGATCCCGTGCGGATCCACCAGAACTTCCTGTCGGAACCGGAGGACCGGGAGACCCTGCGCCGGGGCATCGAGATCGTGCGCGAGATCGCCGGACAGAAGCCGCTCGACGGTTTCCGGGGCCGCGAGATCCAGCCCGCCGACGAGCCCGTCGACGAGTTCGTCAGGCGCACCGCCTGGACCGCCCATCATCCGCTCGGCACCTGCAAGATGGGGCCCGACGACGACCCGGCGGCGGTGGTCGACCCGGAGTTGCGCGTGCGCGGCGTCCGGAACCTCCGCGTCGTCGACGGCTCGGTCTTCCCCGACATGATCGGCGGCAACATCAACGCCCCGATCATCATGTTCGCCGAACGCATGTCGGACGTCCTGCGCGGACGCGAACCGCTCGCGCCGGCGGACCCCGCCTCGGCATGAGCGGGCCGGGGAGAGACACGGCCGCGACAGTCGCCGTCGAGCAGGTCGACCATGTCGGGATCCGCGTCGCGGACGCCGAACGCGCCGAGGCGTTCTACGCGACGTTCGGCTTCGAGGTCGTCCGGCGGGTCGCCTTCGATCCGGTCGTGATCATCCGCAACGCCCGCGGCGTGGAGATCAACCTGATCGTCAACGCCGCGCCCGAACACGACGGCAGCAACATCCTCATGGACGCCGACGTCAAGTACGCCGGCATGACCCATCTGGCGCTCCGCGTCTCCTCCATCGCGGACACCGTCGACACCCTCGAGCGGAAGGGCATCCCGATCACCCAGGGCCCGGTCATGTTCGGACCCGACGGGCACGTCTCGGTCTTCGTCAGGGATCCCGACCGCAACGTTCTGGAACTGCGCGGGCGCGCCGAGAACCTCGACGGGATCAAGGGCCTCCGGCAGTACGAGAGCGAGAACTGAACGGGTCAGCCCCCGGCCCGGGCGATCAGGACGTTGCCGAAGCGGTCCACGCGCCCGACCAGACCCGGATCGACGAAGGTGGTGGCGTCGGCCTGCTCCAGGACGGCCGGCCCCGGTATCTCGGCGCCCGCGGGCAGCGCCAGACGGTCGAACACGCGGGCCGCGCGCCATTCGCCGCCGACATGGACGTCCCGGCCCCGGCGCTCGGCCTCGCCGAGCGTGCCGTTTCCGGACGGGGACAGCAGCGACAGATCCACCGCCGGCCGCACGCCGGTCACGGAAACCCTGAGATTCATCACCCGCGCGGGCATGCCGTCGAGCGTGCGGCCGTAGTCCCGCCGGTAGCTGTCCTCGAACGCCCCGCGCACGGCCTCGACGTCCCTTCGGCCGGGAGCGACCGGAACGGAGACGGCATGGGTCTGGCCCGCGTAGAGCATGTCGAGCTCGACCGACTGCAAGACCGCTTCCAGCCGGATCCCGGCGGCCTCCAGACGGCGCCGGCCGTCGGCGGCGAGCCGGTCGGCGCGGGCGAACAGCGCCCCGAGATCCAGGGAATCGAGAAGCCCGCCGAACGTCTGCACGAAATCGTGGCGCATGTCGGCGATGACGCAGCCGAGAGCGCTGGTGACGCCGGGAAAGCGCGGGACAAGGGCCCCGGCCAGCCCCACCTCGTCGATCAGGGCGCCGGCGTGCAGGGCCCCGCCGCCCCCGAACGGCATGGCCGTGAACTTGCGGGGATCGTGCCCGCGCTCGATGGAGACCAGCCGGATGGCGCCGGCCATGCGCGAGTTGGCCACGCGCACGATCGCCTCGGCGGCGGCCATGTCGCGGAGACCGAGAGGCCGGCCCACGTGCCGCCTGACGGCGGCGCGGGCCGCATCCTCGTCGAGCGGCCCCGTCCCGCCGCCGATCGGGCGGCGGGCGTTGATCCGCCCGAGCAGGACGTTCGCGTCGGTCACCGTCGGCCGGTCGTTGCCCCTGCCGTAGCAGGCCGGACCCGGATCGGCGCCCGCGCTCTCGGGGCCGACCTCGAGAATGCCGCCGCGGCCGACCCGCGCCAGGGAGCCTCCGCCGGCGCCGACGGTCGTGATCTCCACCATGGGCGTGCGCACGACCAGGCCGAAATCGACCGCGGTCTGGGCGGCCAGCGCGCATCTGCCGTCCGCGACAAGCGCGACGTCGAAACTGGTGCCTCCCATGTCGCAGGTGACGACGTCGCGGAACCCCGCCGCCGCCGCGATGCGGGCGGCCGCCGTCACGCCGGCGGCCGGGCCCGAGAGCGCGGTCCGGACGGGCATCTCGCGCGCCGTGTCGACGCTCATGACCCCGCCGCTCGACTGGACGACGAGAACGTCGCCCGCGAAGCCGCCGGCCTCCAGAGACCGCCGGAGGCCGCCGAGATACGCGCCCATCACGGGTTGCAGCGCCGCGTTCAGAACCGTCGTGGAAACCCGCTCGAACTCGCGGATCTCCGGGAGAATCCGGCTCGAGACGGTGACGTGGCCGTCGGGCCACACGTCGCGGACGGCGGCATGGGCGGCCTCCTCGTTCGCGGGGTTGGCGTAGGAGTTGATGAACATGATGGCGAGAGCCTCGGCGCCGGCGCCGCGCAGCTCGGCGGCCGCGGCGCGAACCTCGGCGGGGTCGACGGCGACGCGCACGGTGCCGTCGGCGAGCGTGCGCTCGGCCACCTCGAGCCGCAGGCGGCGCGGAACCACCGGCCGGTAGGATCCTCTCAGCCCCCAGATCTCCGGACGGTCGCGCCGGCGCATCTCGAGCACGTCGCGAAAGCCGGCCGTGGTGATCAGCCCGGTCACCGCCACCCTGCGCTGCAGGAGGGCGTTCGTCCCGACGGTCGTGCCGTGCACGACCGTGGACAGATCCGCGATCTCCCCGGCGCCGCGGAGCCCGCTCAGGAACCCGGCGGACTGGTCGTCCGGCGTGGAGGGAACCTTCTCGACGCGATACCGCCCGGAGGCCTCGTCGAGCCGGAAGACGTCGGTGAACGTGCCGCCGACGTCGACCCCGGCGACGGTCACGGCGCCGCCCCGCGCAGCGCCGAGGTGGCCGGCCGGTCGACGTCGCCGTTCCGGTCGACGACCACGCCGTAGCGCCCGGCCGCCGCCTCGACGCTCACCAGCCCCTGGCGCACGTCCTCGGCGACGGCGTCCGGATCCCGCTCGAAGGCCGGGCCGAAACCCCCTCCGCCCGGCGATTCGATGCGGATGCGGTCTCCGGCCCGCAGCCGGATGCCGACCGCCTTCGAGGCCATCGGCGGCACGAAGACCTCCCCGCCCAGCGTGCAGGTCACCACGTCCATGGCGCCGTCGCCGCCGCCGGCGACCCCCCTGGGCGGGAAACGCCCGCGCTCGCCGAACACGAAGCCGGTCGCGCGATCGGCGAGAAGCTCGATTTCGTAGACCGCCCCGAAGCCGCCGCGATGCCGGCCGGAACCCTCGGAATCGGGGCGCACGCCCCACCGGGTGAACATCACCGGCTGCGCCGCCTCGAGGCTTTCCGCCGGCGGGATGGTGGCCATCGAGATCGCCCCGTTGCCGTGGGTCAGCCCGTCGCCGTCCGAATGCGCGCCGAGGCCTCCGCCGAAAAAGGAGAAGAACACCCATGGCCGCGCCTCGCCGGGCCGGCGCCCGTTGATCGACACGGCGTTGATCGTGCCGTAGCCGTTCGCGGGCGCGATTTCCGGATCCGCCCGGGCGAAGGCCGCGAACACGACGTCGATCAGCCGCAGGATGGTTTCGGTGTAGCCGCCGACCGGACGCGGCGCGACGGCCGACAGCAGCGTGCCCTCGGGAATCCGGAAGGCGATCGGCTCGAGCACGCCGCCGTTGGCCGGCACCTCCCGGAACACGTGCTTGAGGGCGACGTAGGTCGCGGCGACGGCGGTGGCGCGCGAGATGTTCACGGGACCGGCGCAGGCCGCGGAGGTGCGCGAGAAGTCGAAGACCAGGCCGTCGCCGTCGATCGTCAGATCCAGCGCCACCTTGAGGGGCTCGTCCTCGATGCCGTCGTTGTCGAGGAAGTCCTCCGCCGAATACACGCCGTCGGGCAGATCGGAGACCAGGCTCCGCATCTGCCGCGCCGACCGGAGCTTGAGCTCGGCGAACACGGCGGACACGGTGTCGTCGCCGTATTCCTCGAGCAGGTCGTCGAGGCGGCGAACGCCGAGATCGAGCGAGTTCAGCTGCCCCATGAGATCGCCGTAGGAACTCCCTGGAAGCCGGCTGTTGGCGGTCACGACGGCGACGATGTCCTCGCGCAGGACGCCGGCGTCGACGATCTTCACCGGAGGCAGCACGAAGCCCTCCTGGAAGCAGTCGGTCGCCGACGGGTTGTAGTTGCCCGGAACGCCGCCGCCGACGTCGTGCCAGTGGCCGACCGAGGCCAGCCAGCAGAACAGCCGGCCGCCCCGGAAATAGGGGCGCACGATCTTGAAGTCCGAGAGATGCGTGCCGCCGGCATACGGGTCGTTGAACATCCAGAGATCGCCGTCCCGGACCCCGCCCGAGGATTCCGCCGCCGCGATCGCGGTCTTGACGGCGAACGACATGACGCCGACGAAGATCGGAAGCCCCTCCTTTCCCTGGATCAGGGTGTCGCCGGTGCCCGCCTCGTACAGGCCGTGCGACGCGTCCCTCGCTTCCGCGATGACGGGGCTGAACGCGGCGCGGAACAGCGTTGCGTCCATCTCGTCGGAAATCTGCTCGAGCCGCCCCTTGACGACCGCCAGCGTGACCGGATCGGGTTCCACGGTCCCCTCCCCGGCGGTCGTTCAGGCGGTCGCGCGGGCCGCGGCGTGGCGCGCGGCGCGGTAGCCGAAGACGAAGGCCGGCCCGAGCGTGATGCCCGGTCCGGGATAGGTGCCCGACATCATCGAGGACATGTCGTTGCCGCAGGCGTAGAGTCCCGGAATCGCGCGGCCGTCGGCGTCGAGCACCTCGCCGTTGTCGGTCGTCGCGAGGCCGACGCTGCATCCGATCTCCGCCGGCCACACGGCGACCGCCGCGAAGGGCGGGGTCTCGACCGGGGCGAGGCACGGGTTGGGACCGCGGCCGGCGTCCCCGTTGAAGCGGTCGAACTCGCTGTCGCCCTTTCCGAAATCCGGATCCGACCCCGCGGCCGCGAAGCCGTTGTGGCGCGCGACGGTGTCCGCGAGTCCGGACGCGTCGATGCCCGTGCCGACGGCGAGGCCTTCCAGCGTGTCGGCGAGCGCGACGTAGCCGGACGCGGCGAACGGCCGGAGGTTCCGCGTGCCGGGACGGATCGCTCCGAGGCCGTAGCGGCGCACGAAAGCCGCGTCGCAGACCAGCCAGGCCGGAATCGAGGGAACGGTCTCGTGGGAACGGTGCATGCCCTCCACGAAATCGTGGTACGAGGACGCCTCGTTGACGAAACGCCTCCCTGCCGCGTTGACGGCGATCAGCCCGGGCTTCGCGCGGTCGAGCGACAGATGGGGGAACAGCCCGCCGCCCGGGCCGCGCCCTTTCGTCACCGACACCGGGGACCAGAAGCCGCCCGACCGATGGCCCTCCGCCCTGAGGCTCCCGCCCGCCGCGACCGCCATGTCGATCCCGTCGCCGGTGCATTCGGCCGCGGCCATCGATCTCCGCCGGGAGGTCTCCGGCAGGAACCGCTCGCGCAGCCTCGCGTTGCGGGCGAGACCGCCCGTCGCCAGCACGACGCCGCGCCGCGCGCGGATGCGCCGCCGCCGCCCGTTCTCCTCGATCACGGCGCCCCGGACGCCCCCGTTCCCGCCGACGAGCCCGACCGCCGGCGCCTCGAACAGCACCGGAACGCCGCGCGCGCGCAGGCTGTGGTAGAGACGGCCGACGAGGGCGTTCCCCATGGTCAGCCGGGTGCCGCGGCGATGGCGCAGCCGGTCGAGAAGGTAGCGGGACACCAGCCCGGCCGCATGCAGCAGCTTGCGCGGCGACCGGCCGGTCAGGATCCCGATGTCCTCCTTGCTGACCATCATGCCGCCGAACAGCATGAATTCCTCGATGGGAGGCCGGACGCGCCCGAAATCGGCCCCGAGCAGCCGCCCGTCGAACAGCTCCGGCACGATCGCCCGGCCCGCGACCGCCGCGCCGGGCTGGTTGCTGCGGTAGTCCGGATGGACGCCGCACGACACGAAACGAAGTTCCGAACGCGCCTCGAGATAGTCGACGACCTCGGGACCGTCCCGGAAGTACGCGGCGCGCAGCGCGGCCACGTCGTCGTCGGGGCGGCCGGCGACGGCGTCGAGATACCTGGCGCCGTCGCCGGGGGAATCGGAATGGCCGGCGTCGCGGCCCGGGCGGTTGCCGGGAATCCACAGGGTGCCGGCGGAGGTGGCGCCGGTGCCTCCGACCTGGGCCGCCTTCTCGCACACGACCACCGAAAGCCCCTCGATGGCGCCGACGAGCGCGGCCGCCATGCCCGCCGGCCCGGCGCCCGCCACCAGCAGGTCGACCTCGCGGTCCCAGCGGTCGGGGGAGACGTCCCGTTCGGCTGCCGCCGTCATCCGGTCCCTACTCCCCCATCTGCAGCAGCTGCCCGCGTCCGCGGGCCAGCCTGAAGGCGAAGAGGAACGCCGCCAGCCCGGCCGCCAGGTAGGCCGCGTTCAAGGCCATCGACCAGACCAGCCGGTCGAACAGGAACACGCCCTCGATCGCCGCCGAGCGCATGCCCTCGAACACGTGCGACGACGGCAGCGCGAGGGCGACAGGCTGGAGCCAGCCGGGCAGCGTCGCCACGGGATAGTAGATGCCGCTGAGCGGGGCAACCGCGAAGATCGCCGCCCAGGCCAGGCTCTCGGCGCCGAGTCCGAAGCGCAGGATGAGCCCCGAGACCATCAGGCCGATGGCGGCGCCGAACACCAGCAGGTTGGTGAAGAACGCGACCAGCGGCAGGCCCATGTCGAAGATCGAGTAGGCGTAGAGCGGTATCGCGAGCAGTGCCGCCGGCACCACGCCGAGGGCCGTCCGGACCGCGCTGATGGCCAGCAGCGACAGGGCCCACTCGTAGGGGCGAAGCGGGGTCGCGAAGAGCTGGCCGAGATTGCGCGACCACATCTCCTCGAGAAACGACATGGCGACGCCGATGTTCGATCTGAACATGACGTCCCAGAGCAGGACGGCCCCGATCAGGATGCCGCCGGCGCGGACGAACCATTCCGAGTGGTCGACGAGGAACCGGGTCATGAAGCCCCAGATCAGCATCTGCATGGTCGGCCAGTAGGCGAGCTCGACCAGGCGCGGCCACGAACCGCGCAGCAGGTAGAAGTAGCGCAACGCCATGGCGGCGACGCGCCCCGGCGAGAAACCCGGGTTCGCGGCGGCGGTCATGGCGCCGCCGCGCCGGCGTTGCGGTTGCGGGCGATGTCGAGAAACACCTCCTCGAGGCTTTTCTGGCCGTACCTGGAGAGCAGCGCCTCCGGCGCGCTGTGCGCGACGATGCGACCCTCCTTCATCATCAGCACGTCGTCGCACATGCGCTCGACCTCGGTCATGTTGTGGGAGGCGAGGAGAATCGTCGCCCCGCGCCTGCTGCGGTACTCGCCGAGATAGGCGCGCACCCAGTCCGCGGCGTCGGGATCGAGCGAGGCCGTCGGCTCGTCGAGGAGCAGGAGCCGCGGCATGTTGAGCAGCGACTTGGCCAGCGACACGCGGGTCTTCTGGCCCGAGGACAGTTCGCCGAACGGCCGTTCCATGAAGTCCCCGAGCGCCAGATCCTCCACCAGTTCGGCGATGCGCCGGGCCGGCCGCGGCACGCCGTAGAGGCGGGCGTAGACCAGAAGGTTCTCGCGGCTCGTCAGCCGCTTGGGCAGCTCCACGTAGGGCGACGAGAAATTGAGCCGGCCCAGGGCCCGGTAGCGGTCCCTCCACATGTCGACGCCGAGCACGCGGACGACGCCCGCCGTCGGCGTCAGCAGCCCGAGCAGCATCGAGAGCGTGGTCGTTTTTCCCGCGCCGTTGCCGCCGAGCAGGGCGACCACGCCGCCTTCGGAAACCTCGAAACCCACCCCGTCGACGGCGAGGACGTCGCCGAAGCGCTTGGTGAGGCCTTCGACCTCGATCGCGGGGCCGGACATTGGCGCGATGCGGACAGATCCATCAGGCCGGCGGAACCGCCGGCCACGGACGGGCATGATACGCAGCCCTCCCGCGACCGGCAACCTGCGCCGTGGCCGCTCCCAGGACTATCCCGCGCTGCCCGGGCATCCGCGCCAAGCGGGGCGGGGCGGTGCCGTCCGCGCCGTCACGGCCGGTCTGCGAGACGCGAGGGCACCGCCAATCGGCGGACCCGGTTCGGAGCGTGGCGTGGGATCATCCGGCCCTCCAGCCTCGCGGCACCCGAAAACCCGCGTCCCGGCATTCGATCACGCCCGCCCGCAGCCTTGTCAGGGAAGGGGGTTGTATTCCGTGTTTCCTGACAGCCGTGAGCAAATCCCTTGATCCCATCTCGAACAGTATCTGACGGGCGACCGCTGTGCTCGCCTTGTGGCTGAACCCGGTCATTTCGGTAGGCGGCTTGGGCACGATTTCCATTTTTATCAGATTGGCAGGATCGTCGATCAGCGCCCGAAGCCCCGTCTTCTTAAGAACCTTTGCATCCCCCGTATCTTTCAGGTGATTTTCACCCACCATGTCCGGTGCGCCAAAAACGATGCCGAGGTCAGAGACAACAAACGATGTTGCCACGCTCCATTTCCTATTGCCACCGCCCATCTGGTTCAACAGCCGGATATCCACAATGCCCCTGAACTGCTTTTGACCGACAGTTTCCGGTCGTTCGGCAGCAGAATATCGCCGACCATCGCCTGATCACCGTAGAGGGTGCATTCGATACCGACCGTTCGGAGCAGTGCAAAGGCAAAGACCTCGACGGCCCCGCCGGCGATGAAACGATTCTCGTAGATCGCGGTGTTCATGACTTGCGCAGCCGCTGGCCAGTCTTCTGTGTGATACCGAGGTCACTGCCAATTTTGCCGAAGTGGCGCTCGACCGTCTTCGGCGCGACGGGAAGACCGGACAGCTCGCGCAACAGGGCGCTGGTGCCTTCGAAACTGGTGCCGGCCGCGACGACGCCGAGCATGCGCAGCGCCGCTGGCGACAGGCAAGTGTCCTCCATGCCCGGCGCACGGTCACGCGGGCTGAAGCCTTGGCGGCAACGCTCGCGGTGCAGTCAGGCTTGCCGCATTTCCGGTACTGTGTCCTGAGCGAACCTTGGCGGAGGTCGCCGATGTCCCCAGTTCCCGCGGGAGCTGGCCGCGCCGTTCGACGAGGCCGTCGCGTTCGACAGTCGCCATGTCCGCCTCCGTCCGTATCCCGATACAGCAAACCGAAACCGTGGCAGGACCACGGCGTTTCTCAACTCCTCGCAATCCTGACGCGCACCCCGGGAATCCCTTGAGTTCGCGGCCATCCGTGCCAGAATGGCCAAACGGGTCGCCTGGCGCGTTCGCCCGCGACGGCGGCCCGCGGCAAGGGCGCGGTTCCGGTGCCGGCGTCGGGCCGGCCGGAGGCGCGGCCCGGGAAGGGCCGGTCCATGGATCGACGCAAGCTGCCGATCGGCATCCAGACCTTCCGCAGGATCCGCGAGGATGGCCACTACTACGTCGACAAGACCGGCTACGCCAAAAGGCTGGTCGACGAAGGCACCCACCATTTCCTGTCGCGGCCGCGGCGGTTCGGCAAGAGCCTGTTCGTCGACACGCTGAAGGAGCTGTTCGAGGGCAGCGAGGCGCTGTTCGAGGGGCTCGCCGTCCACGGCCAGTGGGACTGGTCGGTGCGCCATCCGGTGGTGCGTCTGAGCTTCGCCCGCGGCAATTTCAAGCGGCCGGGCTATCTCGACCGGAATGTCGCCGCTCAGCTGGACGAAATCGAGGAAGGCGTGGGTCTGGTGGCCCGATACCCCGATGCGCCGGAGCGGTTCGCGCACCTGATCCGGACGCTTCACGAGCGGACGGGACGGAGGGTCGTCGTGCTGGTGGACGAGTGCGACAAGCCGATCCTCGACGCCCTGGGGGATCCGGAGCAGGCGCGGGCGAACCGCGACGATCTGCGCGGGTTCTACTCGGCCATCAAGGACAGCGACACCCACGTCAAGTTCAGCCTCATCACCGGGGTGAGCAAGTTCGTCGGGACGAGCCTGTTCTCGGGGATGAACAATCTCAGGGACGTCACGCTCGATTCACGCTACTCGGCGATCTGCGGCTACACGGAGGCCGATCTCGACAGGACGTTCGCGCCGGAGCTCGACGGGCTCGACCGCGTGGCGATCCGCGAGTGGTACAACGGCTACTCGTGGCTCGGCGAGGACAGGGTCTACAATCCCTTCGGGATCCTGCAGCTGTTCGACAAGCGGCGGTTCGGGGCGTGGTGGTTCGAGACCGGCACGCCGACCTTTCTCGTCGACCTGCTGAAGTCACGCGGAATCCCTTCGACGGAGCTCGACGGAACGGTCGCGGACGACGGCTTGCTGTCTTCCTTCGACATCGACAACATCCCGCACCAGGCGCTGCTGTTCCAGACCGGCTATCTCACCATAGCCGACGTCGACTCCCGGGGCGGGTCCGCCGCCTACCGGCTCGGCTACCCCAACAGGGAGGTGCGCCAGGCCCTGAACAGGCATCTGCTGCGGGCCTGGGCCCCGGAGATGGCGGACGTCGCCCAGGCGGGAGATCTCGGCCGGCTGCTGGCGAACGCCGATCTCGCCGGCCTCGAGGCGCTGCTGCGGGCGTTCTTCGCGAGCGTTCCGTGCCACTGGCACGCGAAGACGCCGATCGCCGACTACGAAGGGCACTACGCGACCGCGGTCTGTTCGCTTCTCTCGGGGTGGGGTCTCGACGCGCGGGTGGAGGACGCGACAAGCCACGGGCGGATCGACCTGGCGGTGACGGCGGGCGGGCACGCGTACCTGTTCGAGTTCAAGGTGCTGGGATCGGCCTCCGAGGGCTCGGCGATGCGGCAGCTGCGCGAGAAGGGCTACGCGGACAAGTACAGGGGGCGGGGGCGGATGGTGCATCTTGTCGGGGTCGAGTTCGACCCGGAGAAGCGCAACATCGCGACGTTCGAGACCGCACGGACGTGACTTCCGGGCACGGCCCCGGAAGCGGACTCCCCACCATTTGGAAAGGGTTTGGAACGCACGCGGGCACGCGCGGTTCGCGGTGTGCGCGGACGCGGGGTCGGGCTGCACGGGACCGGCTCCCGATGTCCGGATCGAGGAGCGCCCGGTTTTCCAGCATCGTGCAGGCGACGGCGGGCAGGCCGTCGGCGACGCTTCGCAGCGCACGGGGGGCCGTGTCCCCGGGCCCGCAGCGCGGCGTGTTTCGCCTTGCTGCCGGGGTCGCGCTGCATTGCCGCCGCGGCCCGGTGGTGGACGGCGTTCCGGAGCCGGTTGCGGGCCGCGAGGCGGCGGACGGCGAGCAGCAAGTGGTTGACCTCGACCGACCAGTGTCCGCGGTTCCAGGCGAGGAGTTGCCGCGGGGAGGCGCGCTCCGCCGGTGCCGAGGTGATGCCGTAGGCGTGCTCGACGGTGGTCTCTCCCGTGCCGCTGGGGCGCCGACCAGCCGATCCAGCGGTCCCGGCGCCTGCTCTTGAAGGTGCCGGACTGCCACCCCGCAAGCGCGATCCACTCCCCTCGCCACTCGACGATGTAGCGCAGCCCGCGCCCGGCGAAGCGCTTGAAGCCGAGGTAGCGGTGCCGCGCAACCGTCGCGTCCCGCCGCACGCGCTCGTGCGGCCCCGCGAGACGAACCGTCACGTCGGCAAGCGAGAAGCCGTCGGGCGTGCTCTCGAAGAGGGGTCTGGCGTGCGCTCGGTGGCTCGTGCCGCCATCCTGGCCGAATCGGCAGCAAAAAGTCGGAGCCCGATCCAACCGTCCTCGCCGGGAACCCGAAGCGCCGGCCAAACCGAGCATGGGATCGTCCTGTGGCCGCTCCCGTCCCGGCCGGCGGCGGGGCCGGACCGTGGATGCGCCGGTCGATGCGCGTGGCGGAAACCGGTCATGACCGACCGGACCCCGGCGCCCACGCGGCGCAAGGGGAGCGGGCTTCCCGGGTCGACGGTCGCCCCGGGAAGCCCGGAAGGCCGTCCGCCGAACCGGGAGGCGGCCGAAGCCGGGAGACGGGCCGGCTGCCGCGGCGATTTTCGACCGAGGGCCGGCGGACTGCTAGATTGCGCGGCGATGTTCACGCTCTACCACGTGCCGCTGTCCCCGCCCTGCCGGAAGGTGCGCGTCGTTCTCGGAGAAAAGAAGCTGGCGTTCGATCTGGCACCGGACGCGCCCCTTCTGCCGCGGCCCGACTTCTCCTCCATCGATCCCGACGGAGAGGGACCGGTGCTGGTCGACGACGCGGGAATCGCGCTCGCCGACGCGACGGCGATCGCCGAGTACGTCGAGGAGCGGCACCCCTCCCCGCCGCTGTTCCCGGATTCGTCCGTCGAGCGCGCCGAAGTCCGGAGGCTGGCCAACTGGTTCGACCGGAGTTTCGGTCCCGAGGTCACCGACTGCCTGGTCGGCGAAAAGGTCCTGAAACGGCTCGCGACGGGGGGCTCTCCGGATTCCCGGGTCATCCACCAGGGCCGCGAGAATCTCCGCCATCATCTGGACTACGCCTCCTGGCTGCTCGACCAGCGGAAATGGCTCGCCGGGGAGCGGTTCTCCATGGCCGACATCGCCGCAAGCGCCCACGTCTCCAGCCTCGACTACGTCGACGACGTCCCCTGGAGGGACTATCCCGTGGTCAAGGAGTGGTACGCGCGCGTCAAGTCCCGGCCGTCCTTTCGGGCGATCCTGAAAGACCGCCTCGCGGGTGCCCCTCCTCCGGAACACTACGCCGATCTGGATTTCTGACGCCGCCGGACCGGAACCCCCCGGACGAACCGCGCGACCGGGAGCGGCTTTCGACTCGGGCCCGGCAGGCGGGTACCATGAACGGCGCGATCCGCGGATTCCAGCCGCGCCAGCATCGGGAGCGACCATGACAGCCGGAGTCCGACCGACCCAGCGCGAGAAGACGGAGCGGTTCCGCGCCCTGCACCGGGGCGACCGGCCGTTCGTCCTCGCCAACCCGTTCGACGCCGGATCCGCCCGCGTCCTGGAGGGAATGGGCTTCCGGGCCCTCGCGACGACGAGCGGCGGATTCGCCGGAACCCTCGGGCTCCGGGACGGGTCGACGACCCGGGACGAGGCGCTCGCTCATGCGCGCGCGATCGCCGGGGCCGTGGACCTGCCGGTGTCCGGCGATCTCGAAAACGGTTTCGGCCACGAACCCCGGGAAGCGGCGGAAACGGTGCGGCTCGCCGCCGGGGCCGGGCTTGCGGGGTGCTCGATCGAGGACTACTCGGGCGATCCGGAGAACCCGCTCTACGGCCTCGAGGCGGCCGCGGCCCGCGTCGCCGCCTGCGCCGATGCGGCCCGTTCCCTGGATTCCGGCTTCGTCCTGACCGCGCGGGCCGAGAACTTCCTGCGCGGCGACCCGGATCTCGGGCGCGTGGTGGCGCGTCTGCGGGCCTACGAAGCCGCCGGGGCCGACGTCCTGATGGCGCCGGGCCTGCCGGATCTGCACGCCGTCGAGACGGTCTGCGCGGCGGTCTCCAAGCCGGTCAATTTCATGGCGGGAATCCCGGGACGGACGTTCCCGGTGGACGAGCTCGCGGCCGCCGGGGTGCGGCGCATAAGCCTCGCGAGCTCGCTTTACCGCGCCGCCATGAGCGGCGTGGCCGCGGCCGCGCGGGAGGTGCGGGACTCCGGAACCTTCACCTACGCCGAACGCGCCATGACCACCCCGGAACTTTCCGGCCAGATGCGCGCTTCAAGGGAGTCCTGACCGCGCGGGCGGCTTGTCCCGGGGAATCGCGCAAGGCCCCGGCCGGGGCCCGTTCAGTCTCCCTCCGGCGTCGCCGGAGCGGCGCCGGGGTTCCACTGTCCGCGGCGCATCCGCGTCACGGTGCGCTCCCGGAACAGCCCGGCCCGGCCGAACGGCTCCCCGGCCGCGAACGCGTCGGCCGCCGCCCGCGACGGCACGTTGACGATCAGCAGGCTGCCGGTCCGCGCGTCGCTGTCGTCGGCGAGCGTGGCGCCGCCGAGGACGACGATGTCCCGATGCCTCTCGAGATAGGCGAAATGCGCCTCGCGGTTCTCCGCGCGGATGCGCCCGGCGTCGGGGCCGTCGACGCCGTAGATCGCGTAGAGCATGGATGCCCGCCTTTCCGGCAGGCTCCGCGCCCGGGCGCGGAGCCTGCCCGGCCCGCCGTTCAGGTGCCGGCGGCGCGCATGATCTTCAGGATGTCGGTTGCCGGAATCCCCTGCTCCTGCCACTCGGCGACGACTTCCCGCTCCAGCCCGGCAAGCATCCGGAGCGCCTTGCGGACCTCGGCGTCGGGGAGCTTCATGAGGCTGTGGGACTGCGACCGGGCGAGGAAGCTCATGCCCTTTTCATGCTCCTCGTCGTAGATCCTGCCGCCGACGTCGCCCCAGCTGGATCCCGTGGACTTGCTGACGATGTCCTTGTGGGCCGGCGACAGCTGGTCCCAGCTGTCCCGGTTCATCACGATGAACATCGGGGAGGATCCGAACGGAATGCCGTGCGTGAAATGCCGCGTGACCTCCTTGATCTTGAAGGTGTGCAGCACGGTCGGGGAAACGAGAACCCCGTCCACGGTCCCCCGGGCCAGCGCGTTGTAGAGCTTCGTGATCGGCATCGGAACTGGAACCGCGCCCAGCGCCTTGATCGTGCGCGCCGACATCTGCGAGGGCGTGCGCAGCTTCAGGCCCTTGAGGTCGGCCACCGTCTTGATCGGCTTGTTCTTGGTCATGACGATCGGCGGGTCGATGGTCCAGAGCGCCAGCACCTTGACCTTGGCGTATTCCCTGCGGACGGCTTCCGACTGCCTGTAGGCCGCGTTCAGCCTGCGGGTTCCGTCGGCGGCACCGGTTATGATGTTGGCGAGTTCCACCAGGGTCGTCGCGCGGAACTGCTTCGAGGTGTAGCCCTGCAGCCCGAACGAGACGTCGGCCACGCGGTCGAGCGCGCGCTTGAACTGCTTGGCCGGCCCCTTGCCGAGCTTGCCGGCGACGAAGATCTTCACCTGCAGGCCGGCGTTCCGGGCGTTGACGCCGTCCGCCCAGGGCGCAAGCATGCGCGCGTTGATCGGATGCTTCGGCCCGGGAAAGAACGCCACCTTGAGGTCCGCCGCCTGGGCGGCGCCCGCGAAAACGAGGGATCCCGCCACGGCGGCCGCGGTCTTCTTGAGTCCTCTCATCGATCGTCTCCTTGTTGGATGCCCGCGCGACGGCGGCCCCGGGAACCGGATGCCGCCGCAGGGGCGGAAGTGTGCTGCCGCCCCGTTGCCCTGTCAACGCCCGCGGACTCCGGCCGCTTCCGCGGCCCCGCCTCAGTCGAAGGATTCGATCATGGTGTCCGGCAGGAACAGCGCGATCTCGGGAAAGGCCAGCAGGATGAGCAGGCACACCATCATCGCGATCCAGAACGGCACGATGCCGGCGAAGATCTCGCGCAGCGGCACGTCCTCGGCGATTCCCTTGACGACGAACACGTTGACGCCCACCGGCGGGCTGATCAGCCCCATCTCGATGACGATGACCACGACCACGCCGAACCAGATCGAGTCGTAGCCCAGCTCCAGGATCAGCGGATGCACGATGGGCAGCGTGAGCACCAGCATCGCGAAGCCTTCGAGAAAGGTTCCGAGAACCACGTAGGCGAGCATGATGATCAGCATGATCACGGTGCGCGGCAGTTCGGCGCCGATCAGGAGCGCGGCGAGATCGGACGGGATCTCGGTCAGGGCCATGAAGGGGTTGAAGATGTGCGCCCCGATCAGGATGAAGAACGCGAGCCCCGTGGTCCGGACCGTTTGCAGGAGAACCCGCGACAGCGACTCGCCTGTCACCCGCCTGCGGGCCAGGGCGAGCAGGAACGCCAGCATCGCGCCCACGGCCGCCGCCTCGGTCGGGGTGAAGATGCCGGTGTAGATGCCGCCGATCGTGATCAGCACGATCGCGATCATCGGGCCGGCCTGGGACAGCGACGCCGCGCGCTCGCGGTAGCCGGACCGCGGCCCGGCCGGGCCGAGCTCCGGGTTCAGGCGGGTCATGATCGCGATCTGGACCATGAACAGCGCGGTCAGAAGAAGGCCCGGCAGCACCCCCGCGAGGAACAGCCGGCCGATCGATTCCTCGACGAGGATCGCGTAGATGATGAAGCCGGTGCTCGGAGGGATGAGGATTCCGAGGGTGCCGCCCGCGGCGATGGCGCCGGTGGCGAGGCGGTTGGAATACCGGTAGCGCCGCATCTCGGGAAGCGCCACCCGCCCCATGGTCACCGCCGAGGCGACCGACGATCCGGACAGGGCCGCGAACCCGGCGCAGGCGGCGATCGTCGCCGAGGCCAGACCGCCCCGCCAGTGGCCGAGGCAGGAATAGGCGGCCGCGTACAGATCGCGGCTCATTCCCGAGATCGACGCGAAGTTCCCCATGAGAATGAACAGGGGGATGACGATGAACTCGTAGTTCGACGCGATGACCCACGCCTCGTCGGCGATGGTCGACATCGCCGCGTCCCAGCTGTTGAGCGTCCAGATCCCGACGATTCCCAGAAGCATCATGACGATCGCGACCGGCATGCGCAGGCCGAGAAGCACGAACAGGCCCAGCAGGCCGAGGATTCCCACCCAGGTCGGGCTCATGGCCGGACGCTCAAGGGGACGGCGCGTCGGGCTGGCCGCGCCATGCGCGCCACGCCATCACCAGAAAGACGAGCGCGAACACCGCCGTTCCGAATGTCATGATCCCGATGAACGGCGTGTGCGGAACCTCGATGAGTTCGGTCGCCTCCCCGATCTCGGCGGCGTCCCCGAACAGCACGACGCAGCGCCAGGTCAGAACGCCGAGCAGGACGGCGGACAGGCCGCGCACGACGACATCGGTCCAGCGGGTGATGTCCGGGCGCTTGAGAGCGGAGATGACGTCGACCGCGATGTGCCCGCCTGTCCACCCGCAGTAGGCGAACCCGAGAAAGGCGACCGGCACCAGGCTGACCGACGCGATGTCGGTGCCGCCGAGCGGCGGCGCGTTGAAGACCCTGCGCATCAGCACCGCGTAGCAGACCAGGAGCATCAGCCACATCAGGCTCGCGCCGGCGACGAGCGCCATCGCCCTGACCAGGCGGTCGAGCGCCCTCTGGCCGCCCTCGAACTCGGCGACTTCGGTTCTCTCCGTCTCCACCGCCGCCTCCCCCGGTTTCCGCGCGGGCGCGCCTCGCCGCTCGAAGCGCAGGGCCGGGCGCCGCGCACCCGGCCTCCGCCCGAGGCGGGAAGCGCGTTCCGGAACCGATGTGGCGCACCCGACAGGATTCGAACCTGTGACCTCTGGCTTCGGAGGCCAGCGCTCTATCCGACTGAGCTACGGGTGCCCGGGAGTTTCCGTCCGGCCGTGCGAGGTTCGCCAAGCATACGGTCTCGCGGCGCCGTCATCAAGCGCCGCCGGGAGTCGGCGGGCTCCGTCCGGCGAACCGGCCGGTTCGGCAGGTCGTTCGGGGCCGCGTTTCGCCGCCCGCGCGCCGGTTCGGACCCGACGAGTCCGCCCCCGGCCGCGCGGCAGGAAGTTCCGTGCCCGCTGCCGGCGCCCGGTCACGACGGAAAACGAACCCGCGGCGCCTGGCACGCGGCGCCGGAACCGGCTATCATGGGATCCTGCGGCAACGGACCCCTTCGGGATCGGGTTTCCGGCCGCGGGCGCGGCGACCGCCGAAGGTGCGCGGGCGGCGGCGGAGTTTCCGGGAGCCCGACGGATGACGCCATCCACGATGCCGGCCGACGCCCCCGCCGACGAGGTGGAGACGTTCGCTCGCCGGGTGGCCTGCGACGGCGACGGCGCGCTCGGACATCCGAGAGTCTTCCTGACCATGGAGAACGGCGTCGCCGAGTGCCCGTATTGCGGCCGCCGGTTCGTGGCCGGATCCGCGTCCGCCGGACGGGGCTGATCCCGCCAGCCTCCCGTCGGCGACGCCACGCCGGCCCTCAGCGCGGAGCGAGAACCATCACCATCTGGCGGCCCTCGATCTTGGGGAACTGCTCGACCTTGACCAGGCCCTCGAGATCGCCCCGCACCCGATCGAGCACCTTCGCGCCGAGCTCCTGATGCGCCATCTCGCGGCCGCGGAAGCGCAGGGTCACCTTGACCTTGTCGCCCTCGTCGAGAAACTTCCTCATCGACCGCATCTTGATCTCGTAGTCGTGCGTGTCGATTCCCGGACGAAGCTTGATTTCCTTGACGTCTATGGCCTTCTGTTTCTTGCGGGCCTCGTTCTTCTTTTTCTGCTCGTCGTACTTGAATTTTCCGTAGTCCATGATCTTGCAGACCGGGGGCGCGGCGTTCACCGCCACGATGACCAGGTCGAGACCGATGTCGGCGGCCCGTTCGAGCGCTTCTTCGCGGGGAACCACGCCGACCTGTTCGCCGACGGCATCGATGAGGCGGACTTCCGGCGCCTCGATCATCTCGTTCACGAGCCTGCCGTCCTTGCCGGGAGGCGCCGCTAAAGGGGGTCGTGCGATCGATTTTCTCCTCGAATGGCCTGTCCACCGGGAACGCGGACGAATGCGGAGCGCATCATACCGCCGGAATCCGGCTTTCGTCCACAAGTTTATCGACGGCGTCCCCGAGGGCAAGAACCCTCTGTTTCCCGCCGACGAGCGTCCTCCAGGCGACGCTGCGCGCCTCCGCCTCGCGACGTCCCACCACCAGCATCACCGGAACCTTGGAGACGCTGTGCTCGCGCACCTTGAGGTTGATCTTCTCGTTGCGCAGGTCGGTCTCGACGCGCAGCCCGCCCGCCCGCAGCGTCCGCGCCACCTCTCCGGCCCAGGCGTCGGCGTCGGACGTGATCGTGCCGACGACGACCTGCACCGGCGCGAGCCACATGGGCAGATGCCCCGCGTAATGCTCGATGAGAATGCCGAGAAAGCGCTCGAACGAGCCGAGAATCGCGCGGTGGAGCATGACCGGCCTGCGCTTCCGTCCGGACTCGTCGACATAGGCCGCGTCGAGCCTCTCGGGCAGCACGAAGTCCACCTGCAGCGTTCCGCACTGCCAGTCGCGCCCGATGGCGTCGCGCAGGACGAATTCCAGCTTCGGCCCGTAGAACGCGCCCTCCCCGGGATTGAGGCCGCAGTCCAGGCCGGCCGCCCGCACGGCTTCCGTCAGCGCCGCCTCCGCGCGGTCCCAGACGGCGTCCTCTCCGGCGCGGACCTGCGGCCGGTCCGAGAACTTCACGCTGACGTCGGCGAACCCGCAATCGGCGTAGACGCTCATCAGAAGCTCGCAGAACGCCGCGGTCTCGCCCGTGACCTGGTCCTCGGTGCAGAAGATGTGGGCGTCGTCCTGGGTGAAGGCGCGCACCCGCATCAGGCCGTGAAGCGCCCCGGAGGGCTCGTTGCGGTGGCACGATCCGAACTCGGCCATGCGCAGCGGCAGATCCCTGTAGCTGGTGATGCCCTGCCGGAATATCTGGACGTGACCGGGGCAGTTCATCGGCTTGAGCGCCAGGACGCGCCTGTCCTCGGCTTCCGCGGTGAACATGTGCTCCCGGAACTTGTCCCAGTGGCCGGAATCCTCCCACAGCACGCGGTCGATCAGCTGCGGCGTCCGGACCTCCCGGTATCCGGCGTCCTCGAGGCGACGGCGGATGTAGGTCTCAAGGACGCGGTAGACGGTCCAGCCCCTGGGATGCCAGAACACGCTGCCGGCGGCCTCCTCCTGGAAATGGAAAAGCCCGAGCTCGCGTCCGAGACGGCGGTGGTCGCGCCGTTCGGCCTCGTCGAGACGGCGGAGATGCGTCTCGAGCTCCTTCCCGTCGCGCCACGCCGTGCCGTAGATGCGCTGCAGCATCTCGTTGCGCGAATCCCCCCGCCAGTAGGCGCCGGCGACCTTGAGCAGCTTGAAGCCCCGGCCGACATGCCCGGTCGACGGCAGATGGGGGCCCCGGCACAGGTCGAGCCAGTCGCCCTGGCGGTAGACCGAAACCGGCTCGGCGGGATCGAGGCCGCGGACGATCTCGGCCTTGTAGGCCTCGCCCTTCCCGCCGAAGTGCCGGACCGCGTCCTCCCGCTCCCACTCCTCGCGGACGAAGGCCTCGTCCCGGTCGACGATCTCCCGCATCCTGCTCTCGATGCCCTCGAGATCGTCCGTGGTGAACGGCGTCTCGCGGGCGAAGTCGTAGTAGAAGCCGTGCTCGATCGCGGGGCCGATCGTGACCTGGGTTTCCGGATAGAGCTCCTGGACCGCCTGCGCCATCACGTGCGCGGCGTCGTGGCGGATGAGCTCCAGGGCCTCCTCGGACTTCCGGGTGATGATCCTGACGGCGGCGTCCCGGTCGATCCTCCGCGCCAGATCCACCACCTCGCCGTCCACCTCGACCGCGATCGCGGCCTTGGCGAGCCCCGGCCCGACGGCGGCCGCGACCTGCGCTCCCGTGACCGGGCCGTCGAACCCCCGCGCGCTGCCGTCCGGCAGGGTGATGTTGACCGCCTGGTCGCTCATGGCCGCAATCCGCGCCTGTCCCGTCATCCTCCGGCTTGTCTCGAGATCTCGGGCGGGAGGGAACCGGCGGCGATCATATCCGCGCCCTCCGCCAGTTCAAGCGCGGTCCCGCCCGAGAAGCTCGCGGTAGACGTCCAGCGTCTGCTCGCACATCCGCGGCTTCGACATCGTCGCGGCGACGCGGCGCCGGGCGCGGCCGCCGAAGACCTCGCGCTCGGCGCGCCCCATGGCCAGCGCGGTCCGGATCGCGCAGGCCAGCGAATCGGGATCGCCCGGAGGAACCAGCCAGCCCGTGCGCCCGTCGGCCACGATCTCCGGAGACGGGCCGATGCCGGTGGCGATCGTCGGACGGCCCATCGCCTGGGCTTCCGCCGTCACGCGACCGAACGATTCGGGCGTGACCGACGCCACCGCCACGACGTCGGCGAGCGCGTAGGCGGCGGGCATGTCGCGGCAGACCCCGGCGAGGACGACCGTGCCGGCCAGCCCGGCGTCCCGGATCCGCCTCTCGATCCCGGCCCGGACTCCCGACCCGCCCTCGCCCGCTCCGGCCAGGACGGCGCGGAGATTGCCGTCGGCGAGGCGGCGGACGGCCTCGATCAGGACGTGCTGGCCTTTCATCCGGCTCGCGCGGCCGGCCAGCATGACCACCTTCGCGCCCTCGGGAACCCGCCACTCGGCCGCCAGCGCGCGGATCCGCCCCGGCGCGACGGCATCCGGATCGAAGCTGTCGAGATCGACGCCGCGGTAGATCCGGCGCAGGCGCTCGGGCGCGACGCCGTAGGTCTGGCGGATGTGCCCGCTCATGAAGTCCGACACCGAGATCACGAGGTCGCCGCGCGCCATCACGCTGTTGTAGACGGTCTTGGCGCGGTTTCCGGTGCCGTAGCGGCCGTGGAACGTGGTGACGAAAGGAACGCCGCTGCGGCGGGCCGCGGCCCGCGCGCTCCAGGCCGGCGCGCGGCTGCGGGCATGGACCACCGAGACCCGGTGCTCGGCGATCACCCGCCGGAGGCGCCGGACGTTCCGCAGGATCTGCCAGGGCGTCTTGGCGGCGAGCGGCAGGGAGACGTGGCGTCCGCCGGCGCGCTCGATCTCGGGAACCAGGGCGCCGCCGGCCGAGGCGACCACGGATCTCCATCCCGCGGCGACCAGACCCTCGGAAACGTCCGCGGTCCCCCGCTCCACGCCGCCGAACTCCAGCCGCGGCAGAACCTGAAGCACCGCCGGCGCCATGGTTTGCAAATCCGACTCGCTGATGGGCATATTGGCTTGGGGAAACTTCACCGAACCGGCTCGGGGCCCATGACGACCGACGACGAGCGCGCACCGCGGATACTAGCAGGCCCGGACGGCCAGGCAATCGCCTACCGCGGGCTCGACGGCGCCGCGCCGGGCGTGGTCTTTCTCTGCGGCTACATGTCCGACATGCGCGGGACCAAGGCGACCTCCCTCGAGCGGCACTGCCGCGAGACCGGCCGCGCGTTCCTGCGTTTCGACTACCGCGGAACCGGCGAATCCCCGGGCGAGTTCTCCGAGGGCACCATCGGGCTGTGGACCGACGACGCCCTCGCGGCGCTCGATTCCTGCACGGAAGGCCCCCAGATTCTCGTCGGCTCGTCGATGGGCGGCTGGATCATGCTGCTCGCGGCGCTCGCCCGGCCGTCGCGGGTGGCGGGGCTCGTCGGGATCGCCGCCGCGCCGGACTTCACCGAAGACCTGATCCGGGGACGCCTCGGCGAACTCGCGCGGCGGGATCTCGCCGAGCGCGGCGTTTGCGCCGTGCCCGGCGGCCCGGACCCCCAGCCCGTGACGCGCGCGCTGATCGAGGACGGGAGCGGCCGCCTGCTGCTGCGGCGGCGGATCCCCCTGCGCTGCCCGGTCCGGCTGCTGCACGGCATGAGGGACGCCGAGGTGCCGTGGACGACCTCGGCGCGGCTCGCCGAGCGGCTGCTCTCCGACGACGTCCGCACGATCCTGATCAAGGACGGGGACCACCGCCTGTCGCGGGAACGGGACATCGACCGCCTTCTGCGGGTGGTCGACCGCCTGGCCGCCGAGACGGGGGACGCCGGCGCGGCTTCCGGCGGCGGTCAGAGGCCGGCGACGGCGCGCAACCCGCTGCGGTAGTCGGGAAACGCCAGCGTCACGTCCAGCTCGTTCTTGATGCGGTCGTTGCGGACGCGGCGGCTGCCGGTCCAGAAGCCGCGCGCCGCGGGCGACAGCCCGGCCTCGTCGAACGGGATCTCCGGCGGCGCCTCGACGCCGAGCAGGGCGCAGGCGCAGGCGACCACGTCGGCCGAGGGCGCGGGCTCGTCGTCGCACACGTTGTAGACGGCGCCGCCGTCGGGGCGGGCGATCGAGGCCTCGAGCACCGTCGCGACGTCCTCGACGTGGATGCGCGAGAACGCGTGGCCCTTCCGGACGATCCGCCGCGCCGTGCCGTTCCGGACCCGGTCGATCGCCGACCGTCCGGGGCCGTAGATTCCGGCCAGCCGGAAGACGTGCACCGGCACCGCGCGCTCGCGCCCCCACTCCAGCCAGCTCCTCTCGGCGCGGATCCGGCGACGGCCCCGGCCGCTCCGGGCGCGCAGCTCCGAGGTCTCGTCGACCCAGCCGCCGCCGTGGTCGCCGTAGACGCCGGTGGTCGACAGGTACCCGACCCACCGGACGGTGCCGCAGGCGGCCAGCGCGCCGCCGTGCAGCCGCAGCGCGGGATCGCCGCGGCCGTCGGGCGGCACCGAGACCAGGACGTGGGTCGATCCCGCGAGCGCCGCGGGCGGCTCCATCGGGCTCCGGCCGTCGAACGCCGCGGCCTCGATTCCGAGAACCCGGAGCGCGGCGCACCGGGCGGCGTCGCGACGCGTGCCGCCGATCCGCCAGCCGGCGGCGTCGAGGCGGCGGGCAAGCGCTCCGGCGCTGTAGCCGAGGCCGAAGCAGAACAGCTTGCGGCCGTCCGCCCCCGGTTCCGGAGCCATGCGCGGGCGGCCCGTTCAGGAGTTCCCGAACAGGTTCCGCCGACGGTGCCAGTCGGCGATGCCGACGTCCGGATAGCCGTCGAACGCGGCGTCCCGGGCGCCCCGCTGCGGCACCACCCAGGGGGCCTTGTGGGCGAGCATGAGGTGGGTGCTCTCCGGCGGCTCGGGAAGCGGGGTGTCGATCGCCGAGGCGAAGGGGTAGACCCAGTCCGGGTGGTCGTCGCCGTGGATCCAGAGCGCGGAGCCGCACCGCGAGCAGAAGTGCCGGCGCGCCGCGCCGAGCCCGTCCTCCTTGTAGGCCCCGCGGTCGTTTCGGGCGGAACGGTAGACCGAGACGCGATCCGCGCCCTCGACCTCGAGCGTGTCCGCGTTGCCCATGATGTTGACGGCGTAGCCCCCGCCGCCCGCGGTCTTGCGGCAGATGCCGCAGTAGCAGCGGTTGTACGGGTAGGGGGTGTCCGACTCGACCGTGAAGCGGACGGCGCCGCAATGGCAGGATCCCTCGAGCAGCATGTCGTTCCCCCTCGATCGCGCGCCGATCATACACCGAACCGCCGCGGTTTCGCCCGCGCCCGCCCCGGGACCGGAAATCCGCGCCCCGGAGTTGTGGTAGGATGGCCGCGGCGGGAACGGGAACGCGTCCGGGGCCGAGGCGGGATCCGGCGCGCGCCGGGGAGGCGATGGCGACGAGATGCCCGGAAAGCTCAGGATAGACGGGGACGGCGTCCGTCCGCCCGTGGCGCCGGTCCTGCCCGAACCGGACGACCAGGCCGACCATCACCGCCAGGTCAGGCGGGCCCGGCAGACCGAGGTGATGGAGGACTACGTCGAGCTGATCGCGGACCTGATCGACGCCACCGGGGAGGCGCGGTCCGTGGACATCGCCCGCCGGCTGGGCGTCACGAGCCCGACCGTCGCGCGCACGCTGGGCCGGTTGAAGGAGGCGGGCTGGATCGAGACCGAGCCCTACCGCGCGATCTTCCTGACCGGGGAGGGCCGCCGGGTCGCGGAGGCGTCGCGGCGGCGCCACCAGCTGGTGGTCGAGTTCCTGGCGGCGCTCGGCGTGAACGAGGAGACCGCCCGCGCCGATGCCGAGGGCATCGAGCATCACGTCTCGGAGGAGACGCTCGCCGCCTTCGAGCGGTTCGTTTCCGGGAGCGCGCCGCGCGGCCGGCCTCCGCGAATCGCCCGCCGCCGGAACGGCGCCCGGAAGCCGTCCGGGTTATCCACAGAATGATCCACGCGGGGTTTCGGCGTGATTCGCCAAGGAATTCGAGGCATCCGCGGAAAGGCGTCCCGTTCTCCGGGAACGAATCGCTTTATCTGGTGTGGTGTTGTTGACGCTCCCCTAGATGTTGGGGTATGGTCGCGCGACCGCGTGCTTGGCAAGCGAACGCCCAGGGGCCCGGACGGGGTCGGGCGACACGGGCCGCCGGGAGGGTCGCGAGACGGCGAGGGTCGCCGACAGCTATAAACGGGGCGATCATGCGGGCGGGTGGCCGCACGGGTCGCCAGACCGGAGGGGAAAGCGTGCTCGACCTCGTTCACAAGACCCATGACGTCTTGCAGTCGGCCAGCGGGATCACGATCGACATCGACCGTGACCGCGACGCCAACCTGACCGATTTCGGGAAAGCGGTGCTGTCCGACCGCTATCTTCTGCCCGGCGAGGAATTCCAGGATCTGTTCGCGCGGGTCGCCTGGCACTTCGCGGACGGTTCCGCGCACGCCCAGCGGTTGTACGACTACATGTCGAACCTCTGGTTCATGCCCTCCACCCCGGTGCTGTCCAACGGCGGCACCGACCGCGGCCTGCCGATCTCCTGCTTCCTGAACGAGGCGACCGACAGCCTGAACGGCATCGTCGACCTGTGGAACGAGAACGTCTGGCTGGCGGCGCGCGGCGGCGGCATCGGCTCGTACTGGGGCAATCTGCGCTCGATCGGCGAACGCGTCGGATCCAACGGCAAGACCTCCGGGATCATCCCCTTCATCCGGGTCATGGACTCGCTGACGCTGGCGATCTCCCAGGGATCCCTCCGTCGCGGGTCGGCCGCGATATACCTGCGCGTCGACCACCCGGAAATCGAGGAGTTCATCGAGATCCGGCGCCCCACCGGCGGCGACCCCAACCGCAAGGCGCTCAACCTGCATCACGGCATCATCATCACCGACGACTTCATGCGGGCGGTGGAGAACGACGAGGAATGGGCGCTCAAGAGCCCGAAGGACGACGCGGTGATCCGGAAGATGTCGGCGCGGTCGCTGTGGATCCGCCTGCTGTCCACGCGGATCGAGACCGGCGAGCCGTACTTCATTTTCATCGACCACGTGAACCGGGCGGTTCCCGAGCACCACAAGCTCGCGGGGCTCGAGGTCAAGATGTCGAACCTGTGCAGCGAGATCACCCTGCCCACGGGGATCGACAAGGACGGCAACGAGCGCACCGCGGTCTGCTGCCTCTCGTCTCTCAACCTCGAGCGCTTCCTCGACTGGAAGGACCATCCGACGTTCGTCGAGGACGTCATGCGCTTTCTCGACAACGTCCTCGAGGACTTCATCAGGCAGGCGCCGGACACGATGGACAGGGCGCGCTACTCCGCCGCGCGCGAGCGCTCCGTCGGCCTCGGCGTGATGGGCTTCCACTCGTTCCTGCAGAGCCAGTCCGTTCCGATCGAATCGGTCATGGCCAAGGTCTGGAACGCGAAGATGTTCAAGCACGTCAAGGAGCAGGCGGACGCCGCGTCGCTCAAGCTCGGCGCCGAGCGCGGCCCGTGCCTCGACGCCAGCGACTACGGCATGGGGGAGAGGTTCTCCAACAAGATCGCGATCGCGCCGACCGCGTCGATCTCCATCATCTGCGGTGGCTCGTCCCCCGGAATCGAGCCCAACGCGGCCAACGCCTACACGCACAAGACCCTTTCGGGGTCGTTTCAGGTGCGCAACAAGTTCCTCAAGCGCCTGCTCGCGGAAAAGGGGCGGGACGACGACGACACCTGGTCCTCGATCACCGTCCACGAGGGGTCGGTCCAGCATCTCGACTTCCTCACCGACGACGAGAAGGACGTGTTCAAGACCGCCTTCGAGATCGACCAGCGATGGCTGATCGACCATGCGGGCGACCGCGCCGGGTTCATCTGCCAGTCGCAGTCCCTCAACGTCTTCCTGCCCGCCGACATCCACAAGAAGACGCTGCACGAGGTCCACTGGCGGGCCTGGGAGAAGGGCGTCAAGTCGCTCTACTACTGCCGTTCGCGGTCCGTCGCCCGCGCCGAAAGCCACGCCTCGGAATCGGTCAGGAGCGTCGCCGGACAGCCGAACGGAAGCGGCGGGGAGGCGGAACCGGCCCGTCCCCCCGCGGCGTTCCCCCTGCGGAACGAGAACGACTACGACGAGTGCCTGAGCTGCCAGTAGCCGGCGGCGCGGAGCGGAGGCGGGAAGGGAGGCCGTCATGTCCCTGCTGGAATCCAGTCCGGTGTACAAGCCGTTCCACTACCCGTGGGCGTACGACGCCTGGCTGAAGCAGCAGCGCGTCCACTGGCTGCCCGAGGAGGTGCCGCTCGCCGACGACGTCAAGGACTGGCACAACAAGCTCACCGAGGCGGAACGGAATCTCCTGACGCAGATCTTCCGGTTCTTCACCCAGTCGGACATCGAGGTGAACAACTGCTACATGAAGCGCTACGCGCAGGTTTTCCAGCCGACGGAGATCCAGATGATGCTGTCGTCGTTCTCCAACATGGAGACGATCCACATCGCGGCCTACTCGCATCTGCTCGACACCATCGGCATGCCGGAAACCGAGTACCAGGCCTTTCTCCGCTACAAGGAGATGAAGGACAAGTTCGACTACCTGCAGAGGTTCGACGTCGACTCCAAGGAAAACGTCGCCCGCACCCTGGCGGTCTTCGGGGGCTTCACGGAGGGCCTGCAGCTGTTCGCGAGTTTCGCGATCCTGATGAACTTCCCGCGCTTCAACAAGATGAAGGGCATGGGGCAGATCGTCTCGTGGTCGGTGCGCGACGAATCCCTGCACACCGAATCGATCATCAAGCTGTTCCACGAGTTCGTCCGGGAAAACCGGGAGATCTGGACCGAGGACTTGCAGCGGTCCCTCTACGTCATCTGCTCGGAGATGGTCGACCACGAGGACGCCTTCATCGACCTGGCCTTCGAGATGGGCGGCGTCGAGGGCATCGACGGAAGCGAGGTCAAGCAGTACATCCGCTACATCGCGGACCGGCGCCTGTCGCAGCTCGACCTCCAGCCGATGTACCGCACGGAACGGAATCCCCTGCCGTGGATGGACGAGATGATCAGCGGCATGGAACACACGAACTTCTTCGAGAACCGCGCCACCGAGTATTCCAAGGCCGCGACCCGGGGATCCTGGGAAGACGTCTGGAACTGACGCCGGACTGACGGCTTCCCGTTTCGGCCGCGACGGAAAACCCCGGTTCCCTACAGGCCCATCCGCACCGGCGCCGCACGCGCGCCGGAACCGCGCCGCGGCATTCTGGGCAGGGCGAAGCCCTGCTGGTGACAGGCCCGGGTGACGACCGAGAACTTCCACAGGACGCCCCCGCCGACCGCGCACAGACCGGCCGCCACCAGCGCCGCCGGGCTGGCGGTCACGGCCCACGCCGGGAACAGCACCAGGGGCGCGGCGTGTCCGAAGATGCGCAGCGCCGGCGTGACACGCCGCAGCGCCGCGCGGGAAGGCGGCGGAATCCCCTCCCTCTCGGCGCCGGCCACATAGCGGTGCCAGAGAAGCGCGTTCAACGCCGCGAGAACGATTCCGCCGAGCGCCAGATGCGGCACCGAGAGCGGAAACGCGAACAGCCCCGCCGCCACCGCCAGCAGGCCCGCGCCCTCGAACAGCCCGGTCGCCACGAGCATCGTCGGCATCAACCCGGCACGCCATGCCGGCACGCCCTTCGCGGCATGCAGGATCCGCGCCTGGCAGTAGAGAAACACGAGGGCGGAAAGCCCCACCGCCAGATGCAGGGCGAGGCCCGGCCAGAGGAGATCCGCCGCCACCGCCGGGTAGAACACCGCGACCGCGTAGGTCTCGCGCGTCATCCACGACGATTGCGGGCGCATCAGCACCCGGAGGAAGCGCGCCTTGCGGCCGATCTCGAGGAACACGAAGAAAAGACCGACCGCCATCGTCGCGGCCGCGGCGACGTAGAGGTGGAGAAGCGCCGTTCCGGGCAGCCCGGAATGGAGAAAGGCCGCGGTCGCGACCACCGCGAGGCCGCTGGACATGCCTCCCAGCGCGAAGTTCGTCGCGGCGCGGAAATCCCAGAACTCCTGCCGCGAACCCGCCAGCGGACCGGCGGGATCCGCCGGCCCGGCGCCGCCCTCGCCGTCCGCCTCCCGGCCCGGCGTGGCGTTCGGCACCTCGTAGAGATACCTGATCTGGGGATCGGTGCCGAGTTCCTCGTGCATCTGGAAGGAGGCGTTCTCGGCCGCGAGGCGCGACACGTTGCTTTCGGGATCCGAGAAGTCGCCGAAATGTATCGCCTGGGCGATGCAGGAGGACGAGCAGGCCGGCGTGTAGTCGAGATCGACGCCCGGGATCCGGCCTTCCTCCCGCGCCTCGTCGACGCGCTCGACGCAGAACGTGCACTTGGTCGCCACGCCGATGCGCTCGGGGTGATGAACCCTCTCTTCCTGAACCGTGCTCTCGCCGTAGAACCATTCCCGGTCGGTCGTGATCGTCCGCGCCTGGTAGGGGCACGCGACGGCGCAGTACCCGCAGCCGATGCAGGTGTCGTAGTTCATGGTCACGAGCCCGTCGGCGCGCTGGCGCGTCGCTCCGGTGGGGCAGACGGGAACGCAGGGGGGTTCCGCGCAATGCTGGCAGCCGACGACCATGAACAGCCGCTCGACATCCGGAAACGCGCCCAACTCGACGTCGATCACCCTGCGCCACTGGACCCCCGGAGGCGTGTCGTTGGCATGCTTGCAGGCGATCGTGCAGGTCTGGCAGCCGACGCAGCGGTTGAGGTCGACGACCATGCCCCACCGCGGTTCCGGATCCGGCCCGCGGTCCTCCGGCGTCCCGGTCACGGCCGCCTCCCCCGGGCGGCCGGACGGTCCCGGGCCCCGCCCCTCGACGGCCGCGGGCCCCGTCCCGCCTCGCGTCCCCTCCCGCCGAGCCTGCGGATCCGGACCCTGGCGAGGTCGGCGCTCGATCCCGTGGCGTCGGTCAGCGACAGCGAGATCGCCGTCACCGAATTGAGGCTCGGCAGGCCGAGATCCTTGGCGAAGGGGGTGACCCAATGGTCGAACTGGCCGATCATCAGGAGGGTGTCGGGCCGGATTCCCTCGCGCAGGACCGCGCGTCCGCGGGTGACCCCGGTCACCGACTCGATCTCCACGCGGTCGCCCTCCTCGATGCCGAGTTCGCGGGCGCGGCTGCGGTTGACCACCACGCCCTCGTGGCCGGCGATGTTGCCCGCGACCTCGTTGATCAGGGGGATGCCGACATTCGCTCCCCACGAGTACTGCATGGACCGGGCGGTCAGGGCGAAGAACGGGTAGTCGTCCGGATCCTGTCCGGCCTCCCTGACGAAATCCGCCCAGATGTCGGGAAAGCGCCTGTAGCCCGGAAGCGGCTCGTATTCCTCGAGCTGCGCCTCCCACCAGCCGATCCCGCTCTCGTGCAGGCGGTTCGCGAGCTGCGCCCCGTGGCGCCGGATGCGTTCCTGGTAGGGCATCTCGAAACGCAGGCCGCGTTCGCGGAGCGCCGGGTAGAGATACCACCGGAGCTGGGGAAACGGCCTGAGGAGGTAGCCGTTCTCCCGGAACCAGTCGAGACCGCGCACTTCCTCGCCGTCCGTGAGGCCGTGGCTCGCGGCCTTGCAGACGGCATCCCAGATCTCCTCTCGGGCATGGGGAACCTCGGGATCGAGGCCGTAGTCGAACGCGCCGTCCGCGCGCAGCGCGGCGCCGGCGGCGCCCCGGTTGATCGCCTTGTTGTAGGCGCCGAGGATGCCGACCCGTTCCGCGAGCGAGGTCGCGATGTCGGTGAGATCCCGGGCGTCGACCTGCGGCTCGACCGCCGGCTGGCGAATCGCCCAGCCCTGGTGCTTCCAGTACTGCTCGGTGAACTTGGTGGAACCGATCTGGATGAGCTGGAGGCTCTCGAGATCGGTGCAGTCCGGAAGGATGATGTCGGCCATGTGGTTGGTCTCGTCGCGGGTGTAGGCGAACGAGACGGTGAACGGGAATTCCGCGATCCGCTCGGCGACCTCCGGGGCGTTCCACGACGAAATCGCCGGATTGGTGCGGTAGTTGATCCACATCTCGGGCTTGGACTGGGTCGGCCAGTGATCGGGATTCCTCTTCTGGAACAGCCACGGCAGATGCGCCGGGCCAAGCGCCGGCGACCACGCGGAATCGGCCGCCAGCGGAACCAGGGTCTTATAGCCGTTGCGGATGTGCGGCGTGGCCTGCCACTCGTCGCGGCTGGTGGGGTTGAACGGATAGTCCATGATCCCGTCGCCGGTCGGCCGGACGGTCCTGAGCCGGTTGTCGGCCGGACGGTTCAGCTTGACCGCGGTGCCGAGCGTGCCGCCCGGCACCTCGAGCGCGCCGACCAGAACCGCGAGAAGGGTCCGCGCCCAGCACGTCTGGTAGCCGCCCCAGCCGTTGTTGACCCCCTTGCCCAGCATCACCGCCACCGGCCGGAACGGCATCTCCACGCCGTCGACCTCGAAGGTCTCGCCGATGCAGGCATGCGCCACGTACTCGTCCGCCACCCGGCGGATGCGGTCGGCGGGCACGTCGCATTCGGCTTCGGCCCATTCGGGCGTGAAGCCGGCCATGTGCTCGAGCAGCAGGGCGAACGCCGGGCGACCGGTCGCGGCGTCGTGCCTCCAGACCTGGCCGTCCGGGCCCTCCTCGACGCCGCGCGTCTCGAAAGCCCCGTCGAGCGCGGCGTCCGCGATCTCCGAATCCCACGTCCTCGCGGCGCCGGCGCCCTCGTCCCACACGAGCGGTTTCCGGGTCTCGGGATGGCGAAGGTAGTAGCCGTTCGGCCCGACCAGATAGGGCGAGGTCGTGACGTCCTTCAGCGCCCGCACGTCGCAGGTCTCGCGCCAGTCGCGCTCGCAGATCATGCGGTGGACCAGCGCGTAGAGGAAGGCGGCGTCGGTCTTGGGCTTGATCGGAATCCACTCCGCCGACAGCGCTCCGGTGATCGACAGATGCGGCTCGACCTGAACCCGCTTGAGTCCGCGCGCGCGGGCGTCGGCCTGGCGCCACACGCCGGCGACGCCGCCGGAGGCCTCGACGTTGTTGCCGCAGTTGATCACGTAGTTGCAGTACGGCGTGTCCGGCGAGACGATGAAGGCGCGATGCCACAGCTCGCCGTAGAGATGCTCGGAATGGTAGCACTTGACGCCCTGGCCGCCGCCGAACCCGAGATCGACGTCGCCCCACGCGGACAGGAACGCGGGAAACGTGCCCATGTACTGGGTCGGCGTGCCGCCGCCGCCGAACGACACGGCCAGACGCGGGAACCCGTTCTCGTCCCTGAGGCCCCTGGCGCGCATCTCGCGCATCCGCCCGGCCACGGTGCCGAGCGCCTCGTCCCAGGAGATCGGCACGAAGCCGGGATCCTCCCCGCGGCCCTTCCGGGGATTCGTCCGCTTCATCGGCGAGCGCACGCGGTTGGGGTTGTAGGTCTTCTGGATCAGGCCGTAGGCCTTGACGCAGACCCTGCCTCCGCCCGGATGCTCGTCGCCGATGTCGTAGTTGGATTCCACCCGCGTCGCGACGCCGTCCTCGACCTCGACCCGCATCAGGTCCGGGCCCGCAACGCATTGGTAGCAGTAGACGGGAACCTTCTTCCTGTCCCGTATCCTCCTGGTCATCGCGCACCCCGGATGCCCGTGCTCCGGCGCAGGGTAGCAGAGAACCGCGGCCGGTTGAACGCCGCGGACGCCGCGCAATCCGGGCGTTCCGCTGATAGGATGGCGGGCGCGGCCTCGCGGCCCGCGATCCTCTCCGGGGCGACGGGAAACGGTCATGGCAAGAACGGCACGCCTGCGGCTCCGCTCCGCCCTCGCCGAGACGCTGCTTGCCAGGGAACGCCTGGGGGGCGGCGTGGCCTACAACCCGTTCGCGGCGCGCCTCGCGCGGAACCCCTACCCTCTCTACGCGGACATGCGCGCCCGGGATCCGGTGCACCGCAGCCGTCTCCTGAACGCCTGGATGCTCACGCGCTACGCGGACGTCGACGCGGTGCTCCGCGATCACCGGAATTTCAGCAACGACCCGCGCAACGGCAACCTGTCGCGCCGCCAGCGCGCCACCCTGCCGCCGCCCGGGGAATTCACGATGCTGTTCCTGGATCCGCCGGACCACAGGCGCCTGCGGACCCTCGTCAACAAGGCCTTCACGCTGAAGGCCGTCAACGCTCTCGAGCCCGGCATCCGCGGCACGACGAGAACGCTGCTGGACGGCATCGGGGACTCCGGCGCGTTCGACTTCATGCGGGCGGTGGCGGGGCCCTTGCCGGTGACGGTGATCGCCCGGATGCTGGGAGTGCCTCCGGAAGACCACCCCCGGTTCAGGGTCTGGTCGGCGCAGCGGGCCCGCCTTCTCGAGCCGCTGATCGAGGTTCGCGAACGCCGGGTCGCCGAGCGGGCGAGCGCGGAGTTCGACGGCTATTTCCGGGGGATCATCGCGCAACGGCGGGCCGAACCGCGGGACGACATCATAAGCGCCCTCGCCCATGTCGAGGAGGAGGGCGAACGCCTGAGCGAGCGCGAGATGCTGAACATGCTCCGCCTTCTCCTTGTCGCCGGCAACGAGACCACGACCAACCTGATCGGCAACGGCCTGCTGGCCCTTCTGCGCAACCCGGACCAGATGGCGCGGCTGCGGGACGAACCGGCCCTGATCCCCTCCGCGGTGGACGAGCTGCTGCGCTATGATTCGCCGATCCAGATGGACGTCCGGCACGCGCTCGCGGACCGCGAGATCGGCGGGGTCCGGATCGAGCGGCGCCAGACGGTCCTGCTCCTCCTCGGCGCGGCCAACCGCGACCCGGAGGCGTTCGGCGACCCCGACAGGCTCGATGTCGGACGGAACGGCGAGAGCCATCTGTCGTTCGGAAGAGGCATCCATCATTGTCTCGGGGCCCCGCTCGCGCGCCTCGAGACGCGGATCGTCCTCGAGGAGACGCTGGAACGCTTTCCCGGGATCGCGCTCGGCGCGGACGATCCGGAGTTCCGGCCGGGCGTGCTCCTGCGGGGGCTCCGCGCCCTGCCCCTCGTCCGCGCCGGGAGATGACCCGGACCCGCGGCCGGAACCGGCCACGGTTCCCTCTTCCCGCGTCTTCCCTTGTTTTCGCGGGGGGAACCGACCATCATGGGAACGAAAGGCAAGCGCGATGGACATGATCGTCGAGAAAGGCGTTCCGGAAGCGACCCGGGAACAGGCCGAGGAGGCCGTGCGCACGCTCATCCGGTGGGCGGGCGACGATCCCGAACGCGAGGGTCTCCGGAACACACCGGCCCGGGTTGTCCGCGCCTACCGCGAGTTCTTCCGCGGCTACGAACTCGATCCCGAGGAAGTGCTGCGGCTGACCTTCGAGGAAACCGGCGGGTACGACGAAATGGTCCTGATCCGCGACATCGTGGTGGAATCGCACTGCGAGCACCACATGGTGCCGATCATCGGCCGCGCGCATGTCGCCTACATACCCAACAGCCGCGTGGTCGGGATCAGCAAGCTCGCCCGGGTCGTGGAGATCTTCGCCAAGCGCCTGCAGATCCAGGAAAAGATGACCGTCGACATCGCCACCACCATCGATCGGGTCCTGCGTCCCCAGGGGGTGGCCGTGGCCATCGAGGCCAGCCACCAGTGCATGACAACCCGCGGCGTCCGCAAACCCGGATCCGACACCGTGACCAGCCACATGCTCGGCGCCTTTCGCGACGATCCCTCGACGCGGCGCGAGTTCCTGGCCATGATCCGGAAGGGCTGACCGTGGCGGACCGCGACCGCAGGTTTCCGTCGGGCGACGCGCTCGAGCGGACCGAGCTCGAGCAGGGCGAGACGTTCGCCCCGCGTTTCAACGCCGACGGGCTGGTTTCTGCCATCGCGGTCGATGCGGATTCCGGAGAGCCGCTCATGGCCGCCTGGATGAACGCCGAGGCGCTGGAACGCACGCTCGACAGCGGCGAGGCGTGGTACTGGAGCCGCAGGCGGAACGAGCTCTGGCACAAGGGCGCCACCAGCGGCCAGATCCAGCGGATCGTCGAGATCCGCGTCGACTGCGACCAGGACACGCTTCTTCTGCGCGTCCGGCCCCGGCGGCCCGGCGCCTGCCACGTCGGCTACCGCTCGTGCTTTTTCCGGTCGCTGCGGAAGTCCGGCGACGACGGCATCCGCCTCCGGTTCGAGGAGACGGAAAAGGTGGCGAGGTGACGAAGGAGCTCCTGCCGACCACGGTGGTCGGCAGCTACGTGCAGCCGGACTGGCTCGTCGACCGCGACAACCTGCGGGGCCGTCTGCCTCCGCGCGTCCGGGCGCGGGAGATCTGGCGCGTCGCGCCCGAGTTTCTCGAACAGGCGCAGAACGACGCCACCCTTCTCGCCATTCGCGATCAGGAGCGCGCCGGAGTCGACATCGTCTCGGACGGGGAGATCCGGCGCGAAAGCTACTCCAACCGCCTCGCCACCGCCCTCGGCGGCATCGACGTCGCGAATCCGGGAACCGCCATCGACCGCACGGGACATCCCAATCCGGTGCCGCGGATCTCCGGCCCCATCCGCCGCGAGCGCCCGATCGAGGTCGACGACGTCAAGTTCCTCCGCGCCAGCACCGACCGCCGGATCAAGATCACCCTGCCGGGCCCCTTCACCATGACCCAGCAGGCGCAGAACGACCACTATCCGGACGACGAGGCCGCGGCGATGGACTACGCGGCGGCCGTGAACGAGGAGGTGCATGACCTGTTCGCGGCGGGCGCCGACGTGGTGCAGCTCGACGAACCCTACATGCAGGCGCGCCCCGACATCGCCCGCGACTACGCCGTGCGCGCGATCGACCGCGCTCTCGAGGGGGTGCGGGGAGAAACCGCGGTTCATCTCTGCTTCGGCTACGCCCATGTCGTGCACGACCGGCCGGAAGGCTATTCGTTCCTGCCGGAGCTCGCGGCCTGCGCGGCCGACCAGATATCGATCGAGACGGCGCAGTCCGGCCTCGATCTTTCCGTGCTCGACAGCCTGGCCGGAAAGAGGGTCATCCTCGGCGTGATCGATCTCGGCACCGCGGAAATCGAGACGCCGGAAACGGTTGCCGGGCGCATTCGCCGCGCGCTCGACCACGTGGAGGCGGACAGAATCGTCGTTGCCCCCGACTGCGGCATGAAATACCTTTCCCGGGAGGTCGCCTTCGCCAAGCTCAAGGCCATGTGCGACGGAGCCGCGCTGGTCCGCGGCGAGCTCGAGGATCGGCCGTGAGTCCGCGCGAGGCGGCGGGCGGGGCCCGAAACCCGGGGAAAGGGCCGTGAACGGGATGACCGAACGGGAAAGGGAGCGTTTCCGCCTCCTGCTCCTCGTCGCCAAGGAAAGCCCGTACACCGGAGAGCGCCGGAACGCGCTCGCCGCGGCCACCCGCATGGCGGCCCGTGCCGGTCTTACCCTCGAAGAGGCCGCCCGCTCGGGCGGCGAGGCGTACCAGGCGCCTTCCGCCGCGCCGCGTCCGCCGAAGCCCTCGCCGGACGCGTCCGGGATCTTCCGCTCCGGCGTCCACCGAAGCCGGGCGCGGACGGCGCGTTTCTTCATGGATGCGGAAGCGCGCCAGGCCCGGGAGAAGCGGCGTCACGAGGAGGCTCTGGCGGCCGCCCACGCCCGGGGACTCGACCGGGAGGACGGCCGGCCCGAGCGGAACCGCAAGCCGCCCGCCTGGCGTCCCAACACGCGCCGCCGCTCCCCGGCCTCGCATGCCCGGGTGCTGATCGAGGAGACCCGTCTCTCGCTTGCCGAGATCGCGTCGATCTCCGGGCTGGACCTGTGGTCGGTCGCCGGGCTGAAGCTCCGCATGCGGGGCGGATCCGCGAACCTGCCGTAAGGGAATGCCCATGCTCCAAGACAAGGTCGTCATCGTGACCGGCGCCGCACGCGGTCTCGGCCAGGCCTATGCCGTCGAGGCGGCGCGCCTCGGCGCGTCGGTCGTCGTCGGCGACGTTCTCGACTGCGGCGAGACCGTCGGCCGCATCGAGGCGGCGGGAGGCAGGGCCCTGGAGGCTGCGCTCGACGTCACCGACATCGGGACCGTCGAGGCGCTGGCGACCGGCGCGGAGGAGACGTTCGGCGGCGCGCACGCGCTGATCAACAACGCCGCGCTGTACGGCGCGCTCACCGGCGGCCGTTTCGACCGGCTCGACGAGGCCGAATGGGACCGCGCCATGAACGTCAACGTCAAGGGCGTGTGGAACTGCTGCAAGGCGGTGGTTCCGCTGCTCCGCAAGGCCGGCGGGGGGTCCGTCGTCAACGTCGCCTCCCTGGCGGCGACCTACGGCCTGCCGTTCGCCCTCCACTACACGACCTCGAAGGCGGCGGTCATCGGCCTGACGCGCGCGCTCGCGCGGGAGCTCGGCCGCGACGAGATACGGGTCAACGCGATCGCCCCGACCGCCGTGGTCACCGAGGGAACCTCCGAGTTCTTCGGCGAGAAGGCGGGCACCGCGCTCGAGGTGATCAGGAACGACCAGTGTCTTCGACGCAACCCGGACCCGCGGGACATCGTCGGAACCGTGATGTGGCTGGTTTCCGACGCCAGCGGGTTCGTCACCGGACAGACGATCGCCGTCGACGGCGGCACCGTCATGTCGTAGGAACCCGCGTTTCGCGAAGCCATGCCCGAGGAATTCCGGATCAGGTCGCTGGGCAGGGTCATGGCCGCCGAGGTCGTCGACCTCGATCTTGCCCGGCCGCTGGACGACGAGACGTTCCGGCGCGTCAACGCGGCGCTGCTCGAGCACCAGGTTCTGTGCTTCCGCAGCCAGTTCCTGACGCCGGAACAGCAGGTCGCGTTCTCGCGGCTGTTCGGGCAGGTCGTGGTCCACGACAACTCCCGCTACGCGCTCGAGGGAAACGAGGAGATCCTCGTCCTGTCCAACGACCTCGACGACGAGGGCAGGCACGTCGGCGTCGTGGACGCGGGAGACGTCTGGCACAGCGACCTGCAGTTCAAGCCCCGCCCCGCCAAGTGCACGATACTCCGCTCGCTCAGAAACCCGTCCCGGGGCGGCGCGACCGATTTCACGAACCAGTACCTTGCCTACGCGACGCTGCCGGACGAGACCAAGCGGCGCATCGCGCCGCTCCGCGGCGTCAACTCCATCAGCAAGCTCAAGAACAAGAGGGCCCCGATCTCGGGCGAACGCGAGGACGCGGCCGGGTTCTACGTCCGGCAGGAACGGGAGAACCCGGACGTCGAGCACCCGCTCGCCAAGGTTCACCCGGAGACCGGACGCGTGTCCCTGTACTGCTCGCCGCGCTTCACCTACCGCCTGGCCGGGGTCGCCGACGCCGAGGGGAACGAGTTGCTCGACATGCTCGTGAAGCACTCGGCGGCCCCCAGGTTCCGCTACCGGCATGTCTGGAAGGAAGGCGACCTGCTGATGTGGGACAACCGCTGCGTCAACCACCGGGCGACCGGCGGCTACGCGTATCCCGACATCCGGCTCATCCACCGCACGACCGTGCTTGACGGGCGCTGACATCGAGGCGCCGCGCGTCGCGACGGACGGGGACGGTTCGGGAAACGGCGCGGCGGCATGGGGGACAGCGGTCGGCAACCGGCGAATGCGGACCGCGGAGAATCCCTTCGTTCCGCTGGCGGGGAGAGGCCGGGAGAAGGACCGGGGATCGTGTCAGCCCATTCCGGGCGCCCGCGGCTTCGCCAGCCTGCGCTCCGTCATCGCCACCGCCCGGAAGCGGGACCGGAACGTCCTCGAAACCCCGGCGTGTCCCGAGCCGCTGCGACCGCTCCCGGAGCCGCGCCTCCGAAAATCCGCCGGCGCCGGCCCGCATCACCCGAGCCCCCGCCTTCCGACGCTCGGCGAAACCGGACCTGGGAAGTTGCCTCGAACGCGGAATTTGCGAGTGGCCGGGGCGGTCTCGACGCGATGTCTCTTCATCGGTAGAAGTCCGGCACCATGGAAGGTCGTCATGTCCCGGACCGGGACCGCCCGCTGGCAGCATGCGCGATGCGCGGGGCGACACGAGAGCGCTTCGACCGACGGCGAACGGGAAACGACGGGCACGGCGTTTTCCGATGGCGCCGGATGCGGCGGACTCCCCGGTCGCGATCTTGGTCGCCGGGAAACCCGGGGACAGTAGAGATGTTCGTCGCCATTCCCCGGCGCCGCCCTGGTCGATGCCGCTTCCATGCAATTTCGTGACGTGGTCATGGCCCGGGCGATCCAGGTCGAGTTGCGGCTGATCAAGGACGAGCTGCGGCTGATCGACGGTCCCGGCGCGGCATGGCGGTTCGTCCGGTGGTTCGGAGGCGCGGTTCCGCGGTGGGCGTTCGGGCGCTTCCGGGCCGGGTATCCGCTGGGCGTGGAGATCGCCGCGCTGGGCGCCCGGTCGCGGGCCGTGTTCAAAGCCTCGGGGGGGGGGGAGCGCGGACCACGGCCGGGCGGCACGTCGACGTGGCGGTGGCCGACACCGCGGCCGGGGCGGCGGGCGCGGCGGTCCCGGCGGTCGTCCTCGCCGAGGCGCCGCCGCTGCTGTCGGTTCCCGCCCTCGACCCGCTGCGGCACAACCCGGTCGGCTGGCCGCGCGACGTCGAGAGAACGGTGGGGGCGCTGGGGCCGCGGGAACTGCTGCCGGCCGGCGTCCGGGCCGACCGCGTCGTCCGTGCCGCCGACGGGGACCGCATCCGCTCCCTGCATCACGTGGAGGACGTCGCGGCCTTCCATCCCGACGCGACCGCGCGCGCGGCCGCCCTGGTTCGCCTGGCCGCGCTCGGGGCGGTCGTGCATCTCGCGGACGGGGCGCCGCACATGGAGGCGCTGCTGGGCGCCGAGCTCTACGGCCTGATGGCCGGCGCGCCGCCGGGCCCCGACCCCGCGGCGCGCGAGGCGCTCGGCATCCGGCTCCGTAGGGCCGCGCTGCGGGAGCATTCGCTGCGCGCCCGGGCCCGCCAGCTCTGCGCGCAGGCGGGGGTCGAGCCCCCGCCGCCGCCCCTGGTGTCGGTGCTGCTGCCGACCAGGCGCCCGGCGCTGCTGCGGCACGCGCTGGCGGGGGTGGCGCGGCAGACCTATCCCCGGGCGGAACTGGTTCTGGGCCTGCACGGCGACGGCTTCGCCGATGTCGACCGGTGCCTCGCCGACCTGCGGATGCCCGCGACCGTGGTGCGCGCCGGTTCCGGACGGCCGCTCGGCGTGATGCTGAACGACATGGCGGCGGCGGCGGGCGGGACGCTCCTGGCGAGGATGGACGACGACGACGCGTACGGCCGCGAGCATCTGTGGGATCTGGTGCTGGCGCAGGAATACTCGCAGGCGCGGCTGGTGGGAAAGAGGCTGGAGTTCGCGTATCTGGCGGCATCGAACGTGACCGTTCAGCTTCGCTCGGAGTCCTCCGAGGAGTACGGCAGGTTTGGTGCCGGCGGTGCCATGCTGGTGTCGCGGAAGGCTCTCGACCGGGTTGGCGGGTTTCCGTGCATCCCCCGCTCGGCGGACCGGGAACTGTACGAGAAAGTTCTCCGGGGCGGCCACCGCCGGGTCTACCGGACGCACGGCACCGGGTTCGTGCTGGTCCGGCACGGCAGGGACCACACCTGGGACAGGGAGGACGAGTGGTTCCTCGAGAGAGCCCGCAGGGTCTGGCGCGGCCGGAATGTCGACTGGGTCCGCATCGCGGACGTGGCCGAGTCGTACATGCCCCGCAACCGCCAGGATCCGGTTTCGCCAAGCGTCGGGAGGCGGGGGCTCGGGTGATGCGGGCCGGCGCCGGCGGCTCGCCGGAGGCGCGGTTCCGGGATCGGTTGCAGCGGCTCGGGACACGCCGGGGTTTCGAGGGCGTCCGGTCCCGCTTTCGGGCGGTGGCGATGACGGAGCGCGGGCCGGCGAAGTCGCGGGCGCCCTGCATCGAGCGGAAGCCTCCCGGAATCTTCCGATGCAGCCTGCCCGTTCGGAGATCGCGCCCGGCCTCGTTGCCGGTGAACGGGACGCGCGCGGGTCCGCGCGCCCTCCCGGGCCGTGTCAGAGCAAGAAGAGACTGAGCGACGGGAACGCGATGATCAGGATGAGGATCAGAAGCATCACGAACGCGAACGGGAAAGCCCCCGTGAAGATGTGCGCGAGCGTGATCGTCGGATCGCGGATGGTGCTCTTGATCGTGAAGCAGGAAATGCCGAGCGGCGGCGTCAGGAGCCCGATCTCGGCTCCGATGACGGTGACGATGCCGAACCAGACGATGTTGCCGCCAAGCGCCTCGACGGAACTGAGAAACAGCGGCACCACGATCAGGATGATCGACGCGGTCTCGATGATCGTGCCGAGCAGGATCATCAGGATGACGTAGATCACCATCAGCTCGGTCATGCCGAAATTCATGCTTTCCAGCCAGTCGCTGAACAGCGTCGGCAACGCCGCCACTCCGAGCATCCGGCTGTACATGGACGCGGCGATGATCAGGAACAGGATGGATGCCGTGATGTGGCCGGTCTCGACCAGGATCCGCCAGAAACCCCGCCACGTGAGCCGCCGCTTGAGCACGCCGATCGCCAGGGCGCCGGCCGAGCCCGCCGCGCCCGCCTCCTCCGGGGAAAACCATCCCGTGTAGATGCCCCCGAGAACCAGAACGACGAGAAACGCGACCGGGGCGAGCAGCTTGATCATGTCGAAGGCGCCGAGGTCCGGAACCTCCGACTCCACGACCGCCTCGCCGCCGACGAAGCCGGGCGCGACGCGCGCCATCACGAAGATCCCGAGAATGAACGCCACCGCCAGCAGAACGCCCGGGATGAACCCCGCGATGAACATGTGCCCCACCGACTGCTCCGCGACGATCGCGTAGATGATCAGCATCGCCGACGGCGGGATCAGCATGCCGAGAACCGAGCTGCCCGCGACCACCCCGACCGAGAACGGGCGCGTGTAGCCGAAGCGCCGCATCTCCGGGACGGCGATGCGGGTGAAAACCGAAGCCGACGCGATCGACGACCCCGTGATCGAGGCGAACAGCGCGTTGGCCGCGACCGTCGCCATGCCGAGGCCGCCCCGCACCCGGCGGAAGATCTGGTCGGCGATGCGGTAGACGTCGCCCCCGAGACCGATCTCGCTCGAGACGATTCCCATGAGCGCGAACAGCGGAATGTTGGCGAACACCGCGTGGGCGATGGTGTCGTGGGTCGCCGCGGTCAGCAGGCTGACCGCGACATCGATCGAATCCCGGTAGATCCAGACTCCCACGAACGACACGAGGCCGAGCGCGACCGCGACGTGAATCCCGGTGTAGATCAGGACCAGGATGACGAGGACCGACGCGATCCCCACCTCGACGCCGGCCACGGCGGCTCAGTCCGCTTCCCGGCCGGCGAAGGCGCCGAGATTGTCCGCCAGCATGACGAGGAACTGGATCATGGTGACGGCCACCGCGAAGACGATGATCAGCGCGACGGGCCAGACCGGCGCGGTGAACATCCCGTCGACGCCGATGTAGTAGTCGTTCTCCCAGGCCTCGAAGAAAAAGGGCACGCTCCCCCAGATGATCAGGGCCATGAGGACCGCCCCGAAGAAATGGGTCGTCATCGCCATGACCCGCCCCGCCGACGGCCTGCGGCGCATCACCTGGTTGAACAGGCCGTCGGAGCGCGTGAGCACGCCCCGGCGCAGCGAATCCGCCAGCTGCAGGAACACGATGCCGATGATCGAGATCTCGATCATCTCGATGACCCCGATGATCGGCGCGTTGAACGCCGAACGGCTGATCGCCTCGGCGTTGATCAACGCCATCAGCACGACGATCCAGCAGGATCCCGCGGCGTTCATGCCGCTGACGAGGGACATGAAAAGACGGCGCGGCGCGGTTTCGCGCCGCGCCGCGCCGTCCGGCCCGTTCCCGGGCAAGCGCCCTACTCCTTGTCCCAGTGGCGGATGATCGACTGGTTGGCCGCGCGCATCCTGTCCATGTAGCCGCGCAGGAGCCCGCTTCCCGGCAGGCCCTTGCCGTCGAGCTGGGCGGCCCATTCCTTGGCGATGTTCGGCATCGCCCGGGCCCAGCGCTCGCGGGCGGCCTGGCCCATCTGGACGATCTCGCCGCCCTTGCCCTCGAAGTTGCGGTACGCCTTGCCGGCGTCGGCCAGCGCCTGGCCGGCGGTATGGTCGCGGTAGTCGACGGACACCGCGTGGATAACCTCCCGCACTTCCCGCGGCAGGCGCTTGTAGACGTCGCGGTTCATGGTCAGGGCCTTGGAGTTGACGGCTCCGATGTCGGCCTTGAGCATGAACTTCGCCTCCTCGACCAGCTTGAAGGCCACCACGGCGTCGGTCCAGAGCATGGAGCCGTCGATCACCCCCGTCTTGAACTTGTTGAAGTAGTGCACCATGGAGCCGATCACCGGCGTCGCGCCGGTGCCGGTCAGGTAGCGCATGTTGATGCCGGCGCCGGCGATCTTCAGGCCGTCGAACTGGTCGAGCCTGGTG
Organism: Alphaproteobacteria bacterium; assembly: GCA_965214975.1. Classification (GTDB taxonomy): domain Bacteria; phylum Pseudomonadota; class Alphaproteobacteria; order MPNO01; family UBA830; genus JAJEBT01. Next base: position 789,744 of record OZ244055.1, on the reverse strand, counting down.
ATCCTGTCCCGAAAGAACATCTGGTAGGAATCGATGACCGAAAAGCTGGTCAGCAGAACCTGGTTGTACTTGTTCCAGGCTTCCTTCATCGCGGGAAACTTCTCGGCGAGATCGTCGACCGCGCGCGAGAGCAGCACGGGATCCGTCGTCACGAACGGCGTGACGTAGGCAACCGCCTGCATCGGCACCTTGTCCTGATGGAACACGCTGGTGACGACCCCGATGTCGCCCAGCCCTTTCTGCATGCCCGTCATGACGTGCCTGACCTTGACGATCTGGCCGGCGAACGCCTTGTTCCAGTTGATCTTGTACTGTCCCGACTGCGCCAGCCGCTTGTCCACCTCCGGAATGAAGTAGCTCAGAAACGTCCGCACCTGCAGCGCCTTCGGCGGATATCCGTCGACGGCGGTGAGGCTGATCGTCTTCTGCGCAACGGCGGCGCCCGGCAGGCCAAGACACGCCGCGAGGGCGGCTCCGGCCGCGAGCGGCGCGGCTTTTCTGAACAGCGCCTGTTTCATTTCGATGTCTCCCATCACGTTTCATGAATTCCTCGGACAACCCCTTGCACGGTAGCACCATCGGAACGGGCGCGTAAACCGTCTTGCCGAATTCCGCCGCGCTGATACCGTCTCCCCGGGAGCGGCGTTCGCTCCGGCGAACCGGAAGCCCGGCTGGAGCGGTCGTCACATGAGCAGGAATCCGGCTTCGCAAGGCGGCCCTTCGTGGAACACGGGCGGCGCCGATCTGGAACGGCTCGCCGCGGCGGTCTCCGGAAGGTTCGGCGAGATCGGGGCCGCCGACCTGGTTCCCCTGGAAACCGGCGGCCTCAGCCACGCGCATGTCGGGATCCGCGGCGGCCGGAGGCTTCTCCGCGTGCCGCGGCTGAGCGCCTACGGGTTCTTCCCGGAAGACAACCTCCGCTACCAGGCCGCCTGCTTCGCCAGAGCGGCCCCAAGCGCCGCCGTTCCGGCGCTGCACGGCACGGTTCCGCCGCAGACGGGCGTTCCCTGGGGGGCGCTCGTCGTCGAGAGGATCGCCGGCCGGCCGCCGCGGATGCCGGGCGACCTGCACGCGATCGCGCGGTCGCTGGCCGCGATCCACCGCCTTCCGGTGCCCGCGAAACGGCAACGCCCCCCCATCCTGTTCCACGGCGATCCCGTCGGCGCAACGCTGGAGGTGATCGCGGCCGGGAGCGCGTTTCTCGACAGGGCCGGCATCGATCCCGAGTCCCGCCGCCAGATCGAGGACGAGTTCCGGCGCGCGCGCGCCCGCGCCGGCGCGCCGGCGGATTCCCCCCATCCCGTCACGCTCGCCGGCACCGACACCCATCCGGGGAATTTCCTCGTCGGCCGCGAAGGCGCCGCGGTCTTCGTCGACCTCGAGAAAATGGTCTACGGATCCCCGGCCATCGACCTCGCTCATGCGACCGTCTACACCTCGACCATGTGGGATGCCGATGTGGCGGCGGCACTGACCGCCGAGGAAACGTCCCGGTTTCACGAGACCTACCTGGCGGCGCTGCCGGACGGTCTCGGCGACCGCGTGCGCCCGTGGATCGGCCCGATGCGGCGCCTGACCTGGCTCAGGACGATGACGTGGTTCGCCCGATGGAAAGTCCGGTCGGCCGGCGACGCGCCCGGATCCGCCGCGAGCCCGGGCGCCGGCCTCATGGAAGCGATCCGCCGCCGCTTCGACGACTACTTCGCCCCGGCCACCATCGAGCGCATCCGACGGGGGTTCGACGACTTCGGATGATCCCCGGACGCCCGTGCGCGAACACCCGCAGCGGCGGCGGCTCGCGCCGGTGCCGGAAACCCGGCGAACCTGACGACGACGCGGAGCGCCGGATGCATGGCGCTGTCGGGAGAGAAACCCGCGACGGGGTTCGTGCACCCCGCGAATCGCGCGTGTCCGCGCGCGTTCCAGCCGCTTTCCAAATGGCGGGGAGTCCGGACCCTCGCCCCGCCGGGCCGGAAGCCGCGGCAAGCCGCGCGGCGGACCCGCTGCCGGCGGCGATCTTCGACTCGATCCCCGCCGGCCGCTACCATGGCCGCGGATCCGCCGATGCCACGATGCCGACCCGCCCGACCGGGAACGGAAAGCGGGTCATGGATGCCCGATGACCGAAACCCGCCCCCCGTCCCCGACGCTGTTCGACCGCACGCTGGCCGGCCTGCGCTCCGCCATGCTGGGGCTGATCTCCGGCGACGCCTACGAGCCCAGGCCGGAGCTCCCGAAGTCCGACGCCGACGTTCTGCGGAACCGCCTCTCGGACTGCCTCGCGGCGAAGGGCGGGGAGGTGTCGGCCCGCGCCCGGGCGGCCGAGCTCGGCCAGGCCTACCTGCTGCTCGACGACACCGGCCGGCAGCGCTTCCTCCGCATTCTCGCGGAGGAATTCGACCGTGACGGAAACGCGCTCGACGCCGCGCTCGCGGCCGTCGCCGACGCCCCGGCGGACGGGCGGACGGCGGCCGAAGAGGCGCTTCGCGACGCGCTGGCCCCTCCCCGCATCCGCCTGCTGCGCCAGTTCAACGCGCTGGAGAACGGGGTCAAGTTTCTCGTCGACCTGCGCACCGACCTGCTGCGCTTCGCGGGCGGCGCGCCGTCGCTCGCGGGCCTGGAGCGGAACCTCAAGGGCCTGCTGGCGGACTGGTTCGACGTCGGGTTTCTCGAGCTGCGCCGGATGGACTGGAACGCCCCGGCCGCGCTTCTGGAGAAGCTCATCGCCTACGAGGCGGTCCACGAGATCCGGGACTGGCAGGATCTGAAGGACAGGCTCGATTCCGACCGGCGCTGCTACGCCTTCTTCCACCCCAACATGCCCGACGAACCGGTGATCTTCGTCGAGGTCGCGCTGGTGACCGGGCTTGCCGGCAACGTCCAGACGCTGCTCGACAGGGACCAGCCGGTGGGCGACCCCTCGCGGGCCGACACCGCGGTGTTCTACTCGATCTCCAACACCCAGCGCGGACTCGCGGGCATCGCGCTCGGAGACTTCCTGATCAAGCGCGTGGTGGAGCATCTGCGTGCCGAGCTTCCCAACGTGAGGCACTTCGCCACCCTCTCGCCGATCCCCGGATTCCGCCGCTGGCTCGAGCGGAATCCCGACCCGGCCGTGGGCGGGAGCCTCGAGCGCGACGGCTGGTGGCGGGACTCCGCCCTTGCCGAGGCGGCCAGGATTCCGGCCATGCGGGCGGCGGCCCGCTATCTCGTCGGCCTGCGAGGCGACGGGCGGGCGAACGACCCCGTGGCCCATTTCCATCTTTCCAACGGCGCGCGCGTGGAACGGCTGCGGTGGCTCGCCGACACCTCGCGGAACGGAATCGCGCAGTCGGCGGGGATGATGGTCAACTACCTCTACAGACTCGACCGCATCGAGACCAATCACGAACGCTATTCCGGAGAGGGACGCGTCGCGGCGTCCTCCGAGATCCGCTCCCTCGCCAAGCCGTGACCGGCGCGGCGGCCGGCCGGCCGCCCGCGTTCAGAGGGCCCGGATCCCCCCTCCGTCGAGCGAGAGCACCTGCCCGGTGACGTAGGCCGCCCGGTCGCTCGCCAGAAACGCCACGGCGTCGGCGACCTCTTCGGCCTCGCCGAGCCGGCCCAGCGGAACGTCGGCGGCGGGGTCGGCCATGCCGGCCGCTGCCATCTCCCGCTGACGGTCCGACATGATCGGCCCCGGCGACACCGCGTTGACGCGGATTCCCCTGGGCCCGAACTCGTTCGACAGCCCCTTGAGCACCAGGTTGAGCGCCGCGTTGACGCTGCCGCCGGGAAGGTGGATGCCGATCGGCAGCTTGCCCCCGGTTCCGGTGACGGCGACCACGGCGCCGCCGCCGGCCGCCTCCATGTGCGGCAGCGCGGCCTGCATGACATGGACGTAACCCAGATACTTCACCTCGAACGCCGCCCGGAACACCTCGCTGCCGATCTCGAGGAAAGACCCGAACGCCGGCACCGCGACGGTGGCGACGAGGACGTCGAGCCGGCCCGTCCGGTCGGCGATCTCTCCGGCCGCGGTCCGCGCCGCGTCCCTGTCCGTCACGTCGAGCGGGACGGACAGCGCCTTGCCGCCAGCCCGCCCGATCCCGGCGACGACGCCGTCCACCGCCGTCCCGGTCCTCGCCGAAACCGCCACTTCCGCGCCTTCGCGCGCGAGGCCGAGCGCGACCGCCCGTCCGATCGCGCCGGTCGCCCCGGCCACCCAGGCCGTCCTGCCCTCCAGCCCGAGATCCATGCTTCCGCCTCCTCCCGATGTTTCCGCCGCGGCGCCGCTTCGGCGGCGGTCCCTCCGGCTATCGCCAGAGTTCGGCCGAGGCGATGCGGGCGCCCTCGCAGAGCGCGCCCAGCTTGGCCCACACGATGGACGGATGCACCTCGGGTGTCAGGCTGGCCTGGGTTCCGAAACCGCAGTCTCCGCCGGCCATCACGTTCTCGCGGCCGACCAGCCGCGCGTAGCGGAGAATCCTCTCGGCGACCAGATCGGGATGCTCGACGAGCACCGAGGAATGGGTGATGACGCCGGGGATGAGGATCTTGCCCTCGGGCAGCCGCGTGTCCTCCCACAGGCGCCACTCGTGCTCGTGGCGCGGATTCGCCGCCTCGAAGGAATAGGCTCCCGCCCTGACCCCGAGCACGATGTCGAGAACCCAGCCGAGTTCCACCTCGTGGACGCGCGGCCCCATGTTGATCCCGTAGCAGGTGTGGTAGCGCACGCGGTCCTCGGGGACGCCCTCGAGCGCGCGGTTGATCGCCTCGACCTGGGATCCCGCCCATTTCCTGTAGTCGTCGAGCTCCAGACCCGGCGTCTTCACGTAATGGGTCACGAGATGCGGATCGTCGATCTGCAGGACGAAGCCGGCGTCGACGATGGCGCAGTATTCCTCGTTCATGGCCGCGGCGACGGCCTCCAGGAACTCCTCGTCCGAGGCGTAATGCTCGTTGCGCTGGTTGCCGACCACGTCCACGGGAGAGATCGCGGGGACGAACGCCTCCTCGGCGCCGCACGCGTCGACCGCGGCGCGGAGATTGGAGAGATCCCGTTCGAGCAGCTCCCTTCCCTTGTAGAGGACGGGCCCGACGCAGACGATCTCGTCGGCGCGCATGACCGAGCCGGACCCGTGCGGCTGCGCGGCGCCGTAGAATTCCGGAAAGGCCAGCGCCTCGCGGGAGCCGCCCCACGGGATGCCCTTTTCCCGGGGCCTCGCCTCGTATCCGGACAGCCGCTCGTTGGCGTACACGCTGAAGCCGCGCTTGGAGAACTCGCCGTCGTCGACGACGTCGATCCCGGTTTCCGCCTGCCTCGCGACGACATCGAGGACGGCGGTCCGGAGCTCGGCTTCGTAGGCCTCGCGATCGATGGCCACGCCGCGGTCCTCGGCGAGAACGGCCTCCACCAGGGCCTGCGGACGGGGAAGACTCCCGACATGCGTCGTGAGGACGCGGTCCGTGCCGTGCTTCATGACTCCCCCCGATCCGTCCGCGCGGCCGACCGGCGCAGAATCTCCGCCGCCACCGCGGCCGCATCGTCCAGCGGCCTGCCGCTCCATGTCTCGAGATTGCCGAGATTCCCGAGAGAGTCCAGTGGCCGGGCGACGCCGCGGGAGAAGAGCTCGGCGTGAAGACGCCGGTGCCTGGCGGCGGCCACGCCGTCCGGGGCGAAGATGTAGACGGGACGGCCCGTCGCGCAGGCTTCCGTGCACATGGACGCGGAATCCCCGGTGACGATCACGGCGTCGGCCCATGCCAGGTGTCCGAGATAGGGATCGTCCGCGTCGTCCGGGCGCCAGAAATGGATGCCGGCGTCCGGCCCGAGGGATGCGCGCAGGGCGCGGCCCAGCTCCGCGCCGGTGCGGGGACTGGTCACGGCCGTCAGCGTGCCTCCGGCCCTCCCGACCGGCCCGGCGGCGCGGCGGCACAGATCCCCCGCCATCGCGGGCGTGAAACGGTTGCCGCGCGCGGCGCCTCCGACGAGGAGAACCACGCGCGGCCGCGCCAGACCGCCGAGACGCGGCGCCCAGGCCCGCCGCGCGCGCCCGAGAGCCTCTTCGGTCACGCAGTGCGGGGCGCCGACCGTGGCCATGAACCGGCCTCCCTCCGGCAGCCGGTCGTGCGCCGGGGCCGCGATCAGGTCGATGCCGCCGACCGGGGGGCCGGGCCACATGATCTGCGCGAGAAATGCCGCGCCTCCGCTCCGCCTCTTGATGGCGCGGGCGACCGGCGCCGTCCGCCTGCCGGCCGCGATGACGACGTCGGGCCATGGCCCGGCAACCGCGGCGGCGCTTCGCCTGCGAAGATGGACGAGCGTCCGCCCCAGCACGAGATTGGGAAGCGTCGCGAGGCCGTTGTAGGCGAGCGTCTTGACCTCGTGGGGCAGGCCCATGGCACGGGCCACGCCGAGCGCCTGGTTGGCGGTGCCGACCCGCTCGTCCGCCAGAACCCACACCCCCGGATCCCGGGCCATCGCTTCCGCCCCCCGGTCCGCCCGCGATCCGACCCGCGTCCGCCGTCCGGTCAGCGCCCCTTGAAGTCGGGTCTCGACCTGCTCGCAAAGGCCTCGTAGGCGCTGCGGTAGTCCTCGGTGTCGCCGTAGGACGCGGCTTCGGCCAGCATCTCCCCGGTGGGCGCCGCGCCGCCGGCCACGCGCCGGATGCCGCGCCGGTTGTAGCGCGCCGCGAGCGGGGCTCCGGCGGCGATCCGTTCCACGGTCTCGCGAACCTCCCCGTCCAGCGCCTCGTCGGCGACGATCCGCGTCGCGAGACCGCGGGCGCGCGCCTCCTCGGCATCGAGGATCCGGCCTTCGAGAACGAGTTCCAGAGCCGTCGCCCGGCCCACCGCGTTGACCAGCGTGTCGGCGAGGACCGGATCGAGAAAGATCCCCATGTTCTTGACCGGCAGGCCGAATCTGGCGGAGGCTCCGGCCACCCGGATGTCGCAGGCCAGGGCGATCTCCAGCCCTCCGCCGACGCAGTGGCCGCGTATGCGGGCGACGGTCGGATGGAGACAGTCCTCGATGGCGCGCACGGTGGCGGCCGTGACCGCGTTGTAGGACCGGACCTGCTCCGAGGTGCTTCTCGCGGTCTCGAACTCGGTGATGTCGTTGCCCGCCGCGAAGGCCTTGTCGCCCGCGCCGGTGATGACGACGCAGCGCAGGCCGGCGTCGTCCGAAAGGCCGCGGACGACCTCGCCGAGGACGCGCCAGCTCTCGGAATCGAGGGCGTTGCGCTTCTCGGGGCGGTTGAGCGTCACCGTCGCGACCGCGCCGTCGCAGCTGCAGAGAATCTTCCCGTTCATGCGTTTCTCCAGTGCGTCCCCCGCCGGTTCCGGGTCACCCGATGGCGGCGGCGAGGTTTCCGACCAGCTCCTCCATGTCGGCGGCGGCGTTGCTTCGCGACGCCACCGCCGTGTGCGGCGTGAGAACCGCCTTGGGAAACCGCTTCAGCGGCTCGTCCTCGGGCGCCGGCTCCTCGTAGTGGACGTCGAGCGCCACCCCGCCCAGCCGGTCGCTTTCGAGCGCCTCCACGAGGGCGTTCCTGTCGATGATCGCCGCCCTGGAGACGTTGACCAGGAACGCGCCGTCCTTCATCCGCGCGAACGCGGCCGCGTCGATCATCCCGCGGGTGGCGGCGGTGAGCGGCAGGCACACGACCACGTGGTCGGCGCGCTCGAGCAACTCCCCGAAACCGCAGTGAACGGCGCCGAGAGGCTCCTCGACGTCGGCGGGAAGCCGGTTGCGCTGGTGATAGAGCGTCGAGGCGCCGAACGCCGCCGCCCGGGCGGCGACCTCGCGGCCGATCTCGCCGAGACCGAGGCAGCCGACGGTGGCGCCGCGAAGCGTCCCCAGCCCGTGGACCCGGCCCCAGTTGGCGGCCGCCGCGTGGCGCCGGTCGTACATGCGGGGCCGGAACCCGGCCTCGCGCAGACTCCGCTCGTCGATGCGGCCGTTCACGAGAAACAGCTTCTTCGCCATCGCGATCATCAGGGCGAACGCGTGCTCCGCGACGGCGACGTTCACTCTCCGGCGCAGCGGCCGGACCGCCACGCCCCGAGCGGCGCAGGCCGCGAGATCGACGTTGCGCAGATCGGTGCCGAACTTCTGGACGATCTTCAGCCGCGGCGCCGCGGCGAGTTCCTCGGCGCCGATTCGCAGGCTCTCGCAGATCGCGCCGTCGGCGTCCCCGAGCCGGTCGCGGAACTCCTCCTGGTCGGCGGCCATCCGGAACGCGGCGGGGTAAAGGGCGGGGATCCGCGCGCGCAGCCTTCCCATCCATCCGTCGAAATCCGGCATGTCGACATGGTAGTAGTCGGCGATCGCGGCGCGGCGTTCCGGATCCGTCCCCGGATCGAGGATGACCTGCGCCGTGCGGATGATCACGTCGTCTTCGGCGACGATGTTCGGCATCGCGTTCTCCCGAAAGGCCGCGTCAGGGCACGAACTGCTCGTTCAGGATCCGCTCCTCGAGGTTGTGCTCGGCGTCGAACAGCAGGCAGAACGACCTGTCGCGCGACACGCGCACGGCGACCCGGCGCACGTCGCGGACCTCCGTGTAGTCGCCGACCGCGCTGACCGGGCGCTTGCGCGGCTCGAGAACGTCGATCGCGACCTTGACCGTGTCCGGCAGCAGCGCGCCGCGCCAGCGGCGGGGGCGGAAGGCGCTGATCGGCGTCAGCGCCAGAAGCTTCGCGTCGAGCGGAATGATGGGGCCGTGCGCCGACAGGTTGTAGGCCGTGCTGCCGGCCGGGGTGGCGACGAGCGCGCCGTCGCAGACGAGTTCGGGGATGCGCACCTTGCCGTCCACCCTGATCCGGACCTTGGCGGCCTGCCTGGTCTGGCGGAGAAGCGAGATCTCGTTGATGGCGAGACCCGAGACCCTCTCGCCGGCGACGGTCTGCGCCGTCATCTCCAGGGGCCTGATCCGCACCGGCTTGGCGGCGGAGAGGCGCTGGAACAGGCGGCTTTCGCGGTACTCGTTCATCAGGAAGCCGACGGTGCCGCGGTTCATGCCGTAGATCGGCACCTCGCCGCCGGGAAAGGCGTGCAGCGTCTCCAGCATGTGGCCGTCGCCGCCGAGCGCCACGATCACGTCCGCGTCCTCCGGACTCACGTGCTCGTAGCGCGCGGCGAGCTTGGCGCGGGCCCGGCGGGCCTTGTCGGTGGCGGCGACGACGAACGCGATCCTCGGCTCTGTCATGCGGGGGGATCCGGTGCGGAAACGCGGTTCGGGGAACCGGCGGCCAGTATAGGGCGCGCCCGGCCGCTGTCACGGACGGCCGCGCCGCGAAGGCGCGGCCTCACCGCCCCGGTTTCTTCAGGTAGACGTAGAAGGCGCCGTCGCCGCCGTCCGCCGGGGCGGCCGGAACGCTGGCGACGACGCGGGACCGGTTGGCCGGCGCCTCGATCCAGAACGGGAACTCCCTGCGGATGACGCCGCTGCCGGCGCCGGCGGACCCCCGTCCGGTGACAACCAGCACGCAGCGCCGGCCGGCCCGCCGCGACTCGGCGAGAAACCGCTCGACGCTCCGCTCGGCCTCGTCGAGCGTGCGGCCATGGAGATCGAGCCGGGCCTCGGGGCGGATCAGGCCCCTGCGGAACCGCTCGGCCGTCCTGCGGTCCATGCCGTCGGTCGCGCCGACGGCGAACGCCGCGCCGGCACCGCCGCCCCGGGCGCGCTTCGGCGGGCGCGGGGATCCGGCCCGCCGCGGCGGCGCGCGCCCGGCGGGCTTCATCCGCGCGGCGTCCCCGACGGCGCTCTCGAACAGCTCGGCCTCGGCGGCGCTCACGCCGCCGTTCCTCCCGCGCGCGTCGTCCGTTCGGTCCGTCATCCGCGCCACCGTTCGGTCCGGGGTCGACGCGGCCGCGGCATCGGGCGGGCCGACGTCCCGCGGGCCGTTTCCGCGGACGGCCGCCGCGAACCGGACCGCATGTCCGCCGAGGCTACACGCAAGGGACCCCGCCGGCAAGGCCGCGTCCGAACGACTCCCGGTCCCGGGACGGGCGGGATCCGGTTTCTCAGGTCCCGCCGGATGGTCTACACTGGCGGCGCAACAGGGAGCGCGACCGGCGATGACAGGAGTCGAGAGAGCGAACGGCCACCGGCCGGCCGGCGTGGCGTCGCTCTACCATTCGGCGCTGGCCGGAGCGCCGCGCCCCGACCCCGCCTCGCTCTCCTACGATCTCGACGCGGTGCTGTCGGCCGTCGTGCCTCTCCAGGCCCGCGCGCCGAAGGACGCTTTCTCGGCCTCCTATCTCGGCACCGAACGCGAAGGCAACGCGGTCCTGATCTCCGACGACGGCCTTCTGGTCACCATCGGCTACCTGATCAACGAGTGCGATCTCGTCATGGTCGGCACCAGGATCGGCGGCGTCGCCGAGGCGCATGTCGTCGCCTACGACTACGAGACCGGTTTCGGCCTGATCCGCACCCCGCACGATCTCGGCGGGCTCCAGCCGATCGGGATCGGGGATTCGGACGCGGTGCGCGAGGGCGACGTGCTGACCGTCGGCTCCCACGGGGGACGGGCCCAGGCGCTCGCGGCGACGGTGGCGTCGGTCCGCGAGTTCGCGGGGTACTGGGAATACCTGATCCCGAGCGCGATCTTCACCGAGCCGCCGCACCCGCTGTGGTCGGGAGCGGCGCTGATCGACGGCGCCGGGACGCTCGTCGGCATCGGCTCGCTTTTCGTCCAGGACGCGGAGGACGAGGATCCCGAACGGCAGCCCGGCAACATGTTCGTGCCGCTGTCCCTGCTCGAGCCGATCCGCGACACGCTGCTCGAGAAGGGGTCGCGGGGCGCGCCGCCGAGGCCGTGGCTCGGCATCTACACCGTCGAGACCATGGGCCACCTGCTGATCACGTCGCTGTCCGAGCGCGGCCCCGCCGCCAGGGCCGGGGTCGAGCCCGGCGACGTCGTGCTCGCCATCAACGGCGAGGACGTCAAGGGCCTGCCGGGGTTCTACAGAAAGCTGTGGGGCTCGGGAGAGGCCGGCGTGCCGGTCGACCTCACCCTCCTGCGCGAGCGCAGGGTGATCGAGGTTTCCGTGATCACCGTCGACCGCAACCGGCTCACGCACAAGCCGAGCCGTCACTGACCCGTCGGATCACCCGCTCGACGGCGACGCCGCGCACGTCCATCTCGTACTCCAGGCCCTCCACCGGCGGCCGCGCCCAGTGCCACGTGAGGCCGCCGTGGGCGGCGCCGCGCCCGGCGATCAGGTCGGCGAAGAACGGGTGCGGATCGTGGACCGTGTAGACCTGGGTCGCCGTGGCGTCGCTCCAGCCGGTCCCGAGCGCGGCCATGCGCGCCTCCATGGCGTCGAGCACGAACCGCGCCTTCTCGCGCAGGGCGTCCGCCGACGTCTCGCCGGGACGCACGGCGTGGCTGCGGTAGTCGCCGCGCCCCTCCGGCGCCTCCGCCGAACCCGCGACCACGAAATCCGGCGGGCGGTCGCCGGCGGGCGAAGGCACGGTGAAGCTGAAGGCGTGGAACGCCGGCCCGGCCGGCGGCCCGAGCGCCGGGCAGACGTTGGAGCGCGCGACGGGGTTGGCCTCGTCGCGGAACACGCCCCAGCGCTCCAGCGTGCCGACGTAGAGACGGTTGAACTCCCGGAACCCCCGCTCGGTGAAGGGCGCCGGCGAGCGGAGCTCGCAGGCGCAGAACGCCGTCGGCTCCCGGCCGGCGTCCGACAGGTGCCGCTCGATCGCGGCGAACCCCTCCGCCAGCGGCGGCGGGTCGGCGAACCGCACGCGCTCGATCGCGAAGCCGGGCTCGGCCGCGACGCCGCCCGAGTACTGGAACGGGCCCGGCACGTAGCGGTAGCCGCCGGGCCCGAAGACGACCGGATCGCCCATCGCCGGTTTCCCCCTCCCGTTCCCGGGCGGTCCGCGCCGCCGCGTAGGTTCAAAGCGTCCCGCCGATAGGCTATACCACGGCCCCGACGCCGACAAAGGAGGGGATTCCGCGATGCGCGCCGTGGTCATCAGGGACACCAGCAACCGCGATTCGGGCGTGGAGGAGATTCCCGACCCGCAGCCCGCCGACGGCGAGGTTCTCGTCGACGTGCAGGCCTGCGCCGTCAATTTCACGGACCTGCTTTCCCTGGACGGCAAGTACCAGAACAACCCGCCGGCGCCCTTCACGCCCGGCAAGGACGCCGCGGGCGTGGTGTCCGCGGTCGGGGCCGGCGCGGCCGGCCACGAGGTCGGCGACCGGGTTCTCGCCCACGTGATCCACGGCGCGATGGCCGAGAAGGCCGTCTGCCCCGCGGCGATGGCCTGCCCGATTCCGGACGGCGTCGCGTTCGAGACCGCCGCGGCGATGGGCCTCGCGCATCTCACCGCCCACATCGCGCTGACCCGGCGCGGCGGGCTCCGGAAAGGCGACGTCGTGCTCGTCAACGGCGCCTCCGGCGGGGTCGGTCTCGCGTCTCTCGGCGTGGCCCGCGCCCTCGGCGCCGGCAAGGTGCTGGCCGGCCTGACGACGCCCTCGAAGGCGGACGCGGCGCTCGCGGCCGGCGCCGACGCCGTCATCGATCTCTCCGGAGACGATCTTCGCGACGGCCTGCGCGCGCAGGTTCTCGAGGCCGCCGGCGGACGCGGCGTCGATCTGGCTTTCGACCTCGTGGGCGGCGACGTGTTCGACGCCACGCTGCGGGCGATAGCGGGCGAGGGCCGCGTGGTCGTCTCGGGTTTCACCTCGGGCACGATTCCCTCGGTCAGGACCAACTACCTGCTGCTCAAGAACATCGCCGTCGTGGGCTCCACCGTGAACGCCTACATCAAGGCGAGATCGCCGCTCGTCCGGGAAACCCAGGACGCGCTCTTCGCTCTTCTGGAGGAGGGCAGGATCGCCCCCGGCATCTCGCACCGCTTCCCGCTCGAGCGCTATCTCGACGGGATCCGGATCCTCGAGGAGCGCAAGGCCGCCGGCAAGGTCGTGCTGGCGATGTCCTGACCGGGCCGGTGCCCGACGGTCCCGCCGTCGCCGTCGTCGGCGCCGGAATCGGCGGTCTCGCCGCGTCGGCCGCGCTGCGGCGCGCCGGCATCGAGACGACGGTCTACGAACAGGCTCCGGGGTTCTCGCGCGTCGGCGCGGGAATCCAGATGAGTCCGAACGCCGTGCGCGTGCTCGACGGCATCGGGGCCGGCGACGCGGCGCGGGCGGCCGCGTTCCGGCCTTCCCACTGGCGCAACCGGGACCACGACAGCGGCGAGCTGTCCAACGAGCACCCTCTGGGGGAAGCCGCCGAAGCCCGCCACGGCACGCCCTACCTGCTGATGCACCGCGGCGACCTGCACGCCGCGCTGCACCGGGCGGTGCCCGACGGCACGATCCGCTACGGCCACGAGCTCTCGGGGCTGGAGCCGTCGGCGCGGCGCGTCACGCTGCGTTTCGCGGACGGGAGGTCGGCCGAAGCCGACGCGGTGATCGCGGCGGACGGCGTCCACTCGGCGGTGCGCGACTGGATGCTGGGCGCCGAGAGCCCCCGCTTCACCGGCAACGCGGCCTACCGCGCCACGTTTCCGGCGTCGCGCCTCGACGGCCGCGTTCTCGACGACAGCGCGAAGTGGTGGGGCCCCGACCGCCACATCGTGATCTACCACGTGACGGCGGACCGCGGCGAGATCTACTTCACGACCAGCCATCCCGAACCGGACCGGCGGATGGAGTCCTGGTCGGCGAAGGGAGACCTCGGCGATCTCCGCGGCGCCTTCTCGGAGTTCCACGAGGACGTCCGCGCGGTTCTCGCCGCATGTCCCGACGTCCACAAATGGGCGCTGTTCGAGCGCGGGCCGCTGCCCCGGTGGAGCGAGGGAAACGTCACGCTTCTCGGCGACGCCTGCCACCCGATGACGCCCTACATGGCGCAGGGGGCGGCGACGGCTCTCGAGGACGCGGCGGTTCTGTCGCGCTGCCTCGCGAACGGCGGCCTCGCGGATCCCGCCCGCGCGTTCCGGCGCTTCGAGGCCGCGCGCAAGCCCCGGACCTCGAGGATCCAGGCGACGTCCCACCGCAACGAGTTCATGCGCCGAAGAACCGACCCCGACTGGGTCTACAACTACGACGCCTGGACCTCCGAGCTGCCCCCGGCGTAGCGTTGCGGGGTTCGGCGGCGTCGCGGCGCGGCGGATTCCGGACGGTCCCGCGCCGGTCGTCGCGCCTGCCGGCGCCCGCGCCCGCCGCGACGCCCGGCGCCGTGCAACGCGCACCGGTCGCTCGCGGCCCCTGCACGGGACGAGCCCCCGGTCGCCGTTTCCCGGGGACCGGCGGCGGAGCCGCGCCCCGACGCCGAACCGCCCTTCCCGACGATTCGGGCGCCGCCCGGGCCCGTCGCAACGGGCCCCTCCGAAACGGCGGGAGCGCCGGACCGCGGTTCCGGCCGGTCGGCGCGCCGGAAGACGGGGCGGTCACGCCCTCAGCCGCGGCGGAAGCCTGATCCGCGGCGGCGCCGGACGCCCCCTTCCCGCCGCGCGCGCGCGGGAGAGAACCTCGATCGCCAGCGCCAGATCGGAAATCCCCATTCCCATGGCCTTGAACAGCGTGACGTCCGCCGCCGGCGGTCTCCGCTCCCCGGCGGCGAGCACGGCCGAGATCGGCCGCACCTTCCGCCATCCGCCGCCGCCGGCGCCGAAACGCGCGCGGAACTCCGAGGACAGCTCGCGCGCCGCGGAGAGGCTGTCCACCGCCACGGCGTCGGTCCGGTCGAACACGTCGTCCTCGAACTCCCGCCGCGCCGGCACGATCGCCCCCATGGCGTTGAGATGGCTGCCCGCCGCCAGCATGCCGCCCGAGAGGAAGGGTTCGGTGGAGTTGGTGACAAGCGTGACGATCGGCATGTCCCGCACGCAGTCCTCGACGCCGTCGGCGGCATCGACGCGGATCCCGAGTTCCGCCGCGGCCGCGTCGGCGAAGCGCCGGCGCGATCCGGGATCCCTGCTCGCCACGCGCACCGTCCTGAGGGGCCGCACCGCATGCACCGCCGCGATCTGCGGCAGGGCCTGCTTGCCGGTGCCGACGATCGCCATCTCGTCGGCGCCGTCCGGCGCGAGGGCCCGGGTGCCCGCGCCGGTCATCGCCGCCGTCCTCATCTGGCCGAGCGCCGTGGCCTCGACCACGGCGAGGCACGCGCCGTCCTCGAGAGAGAACAGCGTCAGGGTGGTTTCCGACCTGCCGCGGATGTTGACCCAGGTCTTGAAGCCGCAGATCCCCTCCCCGGCCACGGCCGCGCCGATCGCGTGCATGGCGTCGTTGGGCGCGACCATCAGATGCGTTTTCGGGAGGTTCTCCGCGCCGCCGCCGGCCTCCTCGACGAGCGTGCGCTCGAGCGCGTCGATCGCCTCCGGGAGGCAGATCAGCTCCACGACGTCCTTTTCGGTGATCCAGAGAGGGGGGTCCGCCATCCTGCGCCGCCGACCGGTTCCACGCCTTTCCGGGCATTCTACGGAGGCGGCTCCGGAAAGGGAACGGAGGGTGCCCGCGAGGTCTCCGGAACGTGTTGCGCGGCCCCCCTCCGAAAACCGGATGATCGCCGCGCGGGCCGTCGCGACGGCGTGACGCGACGGACGGGAGAAGGCGCCATGGACGCCGTGACGGTCTCCGGCATCGAGGTGCGAACCGTGCGGTCGGACGACGTGTGGCGGTGGCTCCGGGCCGGCTGGACGGACCTCCGGCCCCGCCCGGCGACCAGCCTCGGCCTGTTCGTCGCCGCGCTCGGCTGTGCCGCGATCGCGCTGCCGCTCCCGGCCGGCTTCATGTTCGGCGACCCCCTGATCGCGGTCGGGCTCCACGGGATGAGCCGCCGCTGCGCCGAAGGCCGGCCGTTCCGGCTTCCGGACGCGCTCGGCGCCGTGCAGAACGCCGCGTCCGCAGCCCGGGGCCCGATCAGCAGGCCGTGGACGGCGTCGGCGCCGAACAGGCCGGCCCGGAGCCGGTTGGCCAGCACGCTCACGCGGGCCTCCGGACCCCGCCCGGTCCCCGGCATAGCGGCTCCGGCCGGCACTGTCACAGCGCCCCCGGCGGGCGCGGGCCGGCCGCGCGTTGTCCGGACCTCCGGCCTTTCCTATAGTCGCCTCCCACGGTCGCCGCCCGGGCGGGCCGCCCGGCGGACCGGAACCGACGGCAGGGAGGGACACGAGATGGCAGGCAGCATCGGCAAGGACATCGTCGCCGTCCGGGACAGATGGCACACCAAGAACCACCCCTTTTTCCGGAAGATGCTCGACGGGTCGCTGGAACTGCGGGCGCTCGGCCTGTACATGGCGGGCCACTACAAGTTCGTGGAGCTCGCGCTTCCGTCCTTCGGCTTCCTGCTGTGGAAGGCCCCCGAGGACGTCCGGCGCTCGGTGATCGAGAATCTCGCCGAGGAGACCGGGCTGGTGGCGATCCCCCGGCCCGGGCACGAGCCCCACGACCACAACCGGATGATCTTCGACTTCTGCAACGCGGCCGGACTGTCGGACGACGACGTGCGCGGCCTGGAGATCGGCCCGGCCTGGCATGCGCGGCGGCTCCACTACGCGCAGGTCGTGCGCGACGAGCCGCTCGGCGTGGCGCTCGCCATGCAGTCGACGCAGGAGGGGCAGCAGCCCGAGCTCAACAGGGAGGTGACCATTCCCGCCCTCGTCGAGCATTACGGGTTCGCCCGGGATGCGCGGGAGATCGCGTTTTTCGTCGAGCACGCGGAAGCCGACGAGGAGCACAGCGAACGCCAGATGCAACTGTGCGAGAAGTACCTGACCGCTCCCGGAGAGCGCGACCGCGCGATCCGGATCTGCGAGGAGGCCTGCATGCTGCGCTGGGAATCGATCAGCGAGATCCACCGCGAGCACGTGCTCGGGCAGGAGCGGATCCTGCCGCCCGCGCTGGCGGCCTGAGCGGCCCGCGGCACGGCGTCCGCCGGCGGCCGCCGCTCCCCTTCCCGCCGCGAGGAACGCTGCCGTGAGACGGTTCGTCAGCGAGTTCCGCGTCGAGTGGGCGCATTGCGACGCGGCGGGCATCGTGTTCTATCCGCACTACTACGTGTGGTTCGACCAGGGAACGGAGCGCCTGTTCGCCGGCAACCGCCTGTCCTACGCGGAGCTCGCCGAGCGGTTCGGGATTTCCGGGATGCCGCTGCTCGAGACGGGCGCGAGCTACAAGGCCGCCTGCCGGCTCGGCAGCGGGGTCCGCCTGATCTCCGCGCTCGGCGAGGTTTCCGGAAAGGCCTTCGTGGTGACGCACCGTCTCGAGCATGCCGACGGCGCGCTGGCGGCCGAGGGGTTCGAGCGGCGGGTCATGGTGCGCGAGGATCCGGATTCTCCGGCCGGCATCCGCGCGGTGGAGTTTCCCGACGAGATCCGCGAGCGGTTCGGCGACTGACCGGCGGTCCGTCGCGCCTCCCGCCGGCCGCTCCCGGCCGGTGTCGCGCCGCCGGCGGTTTCCGCGCGGTCCCGAGCGCGGGGATGTCCCCGCGGAAGACCTCGCCTCCGTCCGGGTCGGTGGCCGCGGTCGCGGAACGCACGGCGCTTCCGGTCCCGGTCGCCGCGTTTCCTCCCGCGGTTTCCGCCAGGTTCCGGAACCGCGGAGCGCCGCCTCCGGCACGCGACGCGCCGGATGTCCGGCGGCATCGGATCCGGTCGTCCCGCGCCGCCGTCTTGCCTTCAAGTGCGGCGGACTGCTAGAGTCTTTCCGAACCGTCGCCGGAACCGGATCCGGCGATCCACAGGGAGGATCACGTGATGAGGAAACCGCTTGCGGCCGTCGCCGCGGCCGGAGGGCTTCTGTGCGCCGCCGCCACGGGAGGACAGGCCTCCACCATCAAGCTGCTGACGAGCTGGAACAAGGACAACTGGCCGACCTACGCCGTGCTCGACCAGTTCGCCAAGAACGTCGCCGCCGTCGGCAAGGGCGAGGTCGAGATCGAGATCTCCGGCAAGGAGGTCGTGCCGCCTTTCGAGCAGCTCCAGCCGGTCTCGTCCGGCGTGTTCGACATGCTGTTCTCGCACGGCATCTACCACTCGGGCAGCAAGGGGCTGGCCTTCGCCTTCGACGCGATCGACCCCAAGCCGGCCGCGCGCCGCGCCGCCGGACTGATCGAGTTCATCGACGGCTATTACCGCAAGCACAACAATCTCGCGGTGGCGGGCGTCGCGGCGGCAAGCAACCAGGGCTATCACATCTTCGCCAAGGAGCCGCTGTCGCCCGCAGGCGACCTCCAGGGCCGCAAGATCCGCGGCACCCTGAGCTACCACGGCGTGATCCGGCTGCTCGGCGCCTCGCCGGTGGTGCTGCCGGGCGGCCAGATCTACACCGCTCTCGAGAAGGGCGTGATCGACGGCGCGGCGTGGCCGGCGGCGGGCATGCTGTCGATGAAGCACTACGAGGTCGCCAAGTTCAAGCTGCGCCCGACCTTCGGCTCGAGCAATCTCGGGTTCTGGGTCAACCTCGACAAGTGGAACAAGCTTTCGCAGCGGGAGCGCGAGATCCTGGCCGAGGCGGCGAAGAAGACCGAGATCGAGATGCCCGCCATCGGCGACGGCATCCTCGCCGAGGAAGCGGCCACGCTCGAGAAGCACGGGGTCAAGGTCACGCAGATGTCGGCGGCAACGGCGGCCAAGGTCAAGAAGACCTTCGCGGAGAGCATGTGGGAGATCGCGGACAAGTGCTGCGCCGACGGCGGCGGGGCGCTCCGCGCGCTCGCGAAAAAGGCCGGCCTGACCAACTGACGGCGGCGGCGCACCGCGGGGCGGGCGATGTCGGGCGTGCTCGGCCGGGCCCACGACCGGCTGACCGACCTGAGCTTCGAGCTGGGCAAGCTCTGCCTCGCGGTCATCTTCGTGTCCTACTGCTGGGAGGTCGCGGCGCGGTATTTCTTCAACGCCCCGACCTGGTGGGCCGACGAGGCGGTGTCGTACTCGCTCTGCATCGGCTGTTTCCTGATGATGCCGTGCGTCACCCGTGACAGGGGGCACGTCGCGGTGACGTTCCTGATCGACATGCTGCCCGGGGCGAGGGCCGCGCAGGCGCGCCGCGCGATCTGCCTGGTCTGCTTCGCGGTGTGCGCGCTCGGGTTCTGGATCAATCTCGACGAGAACCTCCGCCAGATCGCCAAGGACGTCCACCTGATGAAGGTCAAGCCGATCCCCAAGTACTGGATCTCGGTCTTCATCACCTACGGCTTCGGCATGTCGGCGCTGCATTTCCTGCGCCAGCTCGGCCGCCGCGCGGCCGGGCCCGCCGGCGGGGAGCGCGCCTGACCATGGAATGGTGGGTGATCCTGGCCGCCGGCATCACGCTCCTGCTGGCGGTGTTCATGACCGGCGTGCCGATCTTCGTCGCGTTCCTGCTGATCAACATCGTCGGCGTCCTCGTCATTCTCGGCCAGCCGGGGTTCGGCCTGGTCGCCAACTCGATCTTCGAGACCACCAACATCGCGGCGCTTTCGGCGATTCCCCTGTTCATCCTGATGGGGGAGCTGCTGTTCCGGTCGGGCTCCATCGACATCCTGTTCGACGCCGTCGACAAGCTGGTCGGGCGGGTGCGGGGCCGGCAGTACGTGCTCTGCATCGCGCTCTCGACGATCTTCGGCGCGCTCTCCGGCGCCGCCATGGGGGTGGCCGCGATGATGGCCCGGACGCTGTTTCCGGGAATGCTCGACCGCGGCTACGACCCGAAGCTGTCGACCGGCGCGATCCTGGCCGGCGCGTCGCTGGCCCCGATCATCCCGCCGAGCGTGCTCGTCATCATCATCGGCACGCTCGCCAACGTCTCGATCGCGGGCCTGCTGATCGCCGGCATCCTGCCGGGCCTCCTTCTCGCCGGACTGTTCTTCGTCTACACGCTCGGGCGGGTGCGCCTCAATCCGGAACTCGCCAACGAGGACGTCCGCGCCTCGGCCGCCGACGTCGGCGCCGGCGAGAAGGTCCGCGCGGCGCTGCGCGTCACGCCGTTCGCGCTGATCATCTTCTGCGTCATGGGATTCATCCTGCTCGGCGTGGCGACGCCCTCCGAATCGGCGGCCACCGGCGTGCTGGGGGCGCTGCTGACGGCGGCGCACTACCGCAAGCTGAGCTGGAAGATGGTCTCGGAATCGCTGGCCTCGGCGGCCTTCATCACCAGCATGATCTTGGTGATCATGGCCAGTTCCAAGATGTTCAGCCAGCTGCTCGCCTTCACCGGCTCGACGAAGGCGCTGACCGCGATGGTGGCCGGCCTCGATCTTCCGGTCTACGTGATGCTGTTCGTCATGATGCTCATCCCCTTCATCCTGTGCATGTTCATCGACCAGATCGCGCTCATGCTGGTGGTGATCCCGATCTACCAGCCCCTGATCGCGACGCTGGGATTCGACCCGATCTGGTTCTGGCTGCTGATGCTTCTCAACGTCACGGTCGGCGGCATGACGCCGCCCTTCGGCTACACCATCTTCGCCTTCAAGGGCGCCACCGACAGGGTCAGCCTCCAGCAGGTTTTCAGCGCCACCTGGCCGTTCGTGGCGATCTTCCTCGTCGGCATGGTGGTGATCGCGGCGGTTCCGGAGATCGCCACGCTGCTGCCGCGGGCGCTCTGAGCGCCCGCGGTTCCTTCGTCCGGCGCGGATTTTCGGCTACACTCGGGCGGCCACGCGGGGCCGGGAGGCGATCGATGGAACTTCCCACCGGGAACGAACGCTATTTCCGCATGAGCGTCGAGGAGTTCGACACCGGGAAACTCCTGCGGAACGCGGCGCGCCAGCGCGACCTGCGCGGTCTCGACGACGTCCTAGTCGTCGACGTCGACGCCCATCACTACGAAACCGAATCCATGGCCGAGATCGTCGATTTCATCGAGGATCCGGTGATGCGCCAGCTCGCGCGCTCGGCCCAGCAGATCGCCCACCGCGGCTCGATGTTCTCGCTCGGGCGCGTCGGCTACCAGGACATGGGCGGGCGCGTCACCCGCTATCCGCTGCGCCGGATCGAGAAGACCCCCGGCGACGGCCGACACCGCGACGTGCACCTGACCACCCGCTGGATGGACGCCATGGGGGTCGACTACGCCTGCGTCTTCCCGACCCCGATGCTCGGGCTCGCGATGCACCCGCAGCCGGACGTCGAGGTGACGCTCGCGCGCGCCTACAACCGGTGGCTGGTGGAGCGCGTCCTTCCGGGATCGCCCCGCATGAAGTCGATGCTCTACCTGCCGTTCAACGACCCCGGGGCCGCGCTCCGGATCGTCGAGGACTTCGGCGACCGCGACGGCGTCATCGGCTTCATGGTCACGTCGGTGCGCCACCGCCCGGTGCATCACAACGACTACATGAAGATCTACGCCGCGGTGGAGCGTCGCGGACTGCCGCTCGGGTTCCATTCGGGGTTCAACTGGGACGATCCGATGTTCCGGACCTGCAACCGGTTCCTCGCGGTCCATGCGCTCGGCTTCACCTGGTACAACGTCGTCCACTGCACCAACTGGGTGCTGAACGGCCTGAACGAGCGGTTTCCGGGGCTTCCGGTCGTCTGGATCGAATCCGGGATCGCCTGGGTGCCCTTCCTGGCGCAGCGCCTCGACACGCTCTACCGCATGCGGTCCTCGGAATGCCCGGGCCTGCGCAAGCTGCCGAGCGACTACCTGCGCGACATGTACTACACCAGCCAGCCCATGGAGATGCCGGACGACACCGGCATGCTGGAAACCACCTTCCGGGCCATCAACGCCGAAACCCAGCTTCTCTGGGCCTCCGACTACCCGCACTGGGACATGGATCTGCCCGCCGTGATCTGGGATCTTCCCTTCCTCGACGAGGAGGCGAAGCGCAACATCCTCGGCCGGACGGCCGCGCGCCTGTTCCGGCTCGAAGAGCGCACGCGCGTTCCCGAACGCGCGATGGCGGCGGCCGAGTAGCGCCGCCCCGCCCGGACGGGCGGATTTCCGGTCAGGGGTCCAACGGGAGTCTTCAATGGAATTCGACATGCTGGGGAACGCCGTCCAGGCGGCCCAGAACATGGCCAGCCTGGAGCGGCTGGGGTTTCTCTCGTTCGGCGTCCTGATCGGCCTCGTGCTCGGCGTCATTCCCGGACTCGGCGGGCTCGTCGGCCTGTCGCTCCTGCTGCCGTTCACCTTCAACATGGATCCCTACACCGCGCTCGCCTTCATGATGGGGCTTCAGGCGGTGGTGGTGACCTCGGACACCATCCCGGCGGTGCTGTTCGGGGTGCCGGGGACGGTCGGATCGGCGGCGACCATTCTCGACGGCTACCCCATGGCGCGCAAGGGCGAGGCCGGGCGCGCCTTCGGCGCCGCGTTCTCGGCGTCGGTCATCGGCGGGCTCTTCGGCGCGTTCCTGCTCGCGATCAGCGTGCCGATCCTGCGGCCGGTCGTGCTCGCGATCGGGTCTCCGGAGCTGCTGGCCATCTGCGTCTTCGGGCTGTCGCTGGTCGCCGTGCTCTCGGGAGGCTCCCCGCTCAAGGGGCTGGCCGGGGCCTGCATCGGGCTGATGGTCGCGACCGCGGGGGACGATCCGCAGACGGGCACGCTGCGATGGACCTTCGATTCGCTCTATCTGTGGGACGGCCTTCCGGTCGTGCCGCTCGCGCTCGGCCTGTTCGCCATTCCGGAACTCGCCGACATGGCGATCACCAAGCAGTCGATCTCGATCGACGGCAAGACCCAGAACGCCCGCTTCGGGCAGATCGGCGGCATCCGCGACACGCTGCGCCACTGGTTCCTCGTGCTGCGCTGCTCCTCGATCGGCTCGTCGCTCGGCGCGGTTCCCGGCATCGGCGCCTCGGTCATCGACTGGATCGCCTACGGCCACGCGGCGCGGTCGGAAAAGGGCGCGTCCGAGAACTTCGGCAAGGGCGACGTGCGCGGCGTCATCGCCTCCGAGTCCTCCAACAACGCCAAGGAGGGCGGCGCGCTGGTGCCGACGATCGCGTTCGGCGTCCCGGGTTCCGCGTCCATGGCCCTCATCCTCGGCGCGTTCCTGATCCACGGCCTGGTTCCGGGGCCGGACATGCTGACCAAGAACCTGGACGTGACCTACACGCTGGTGTGGTCGGTCGCCATCGCCAACGTCATCGGCGCGGGAATCTGCTTCGCCTTCGCCAACGAGCTCGCCAAGGTGGCGCTGGTGCGGATCGGCATCCTCGCGCCCGTGGTGCTCGCCATCACCTATGTCGGCGCGTTCCAGGGATCGCGCCAGTGGGGCGACATCTACGCGCTGCTGATCTTCGGCCTCCTGGGATGGGTGATGAAGCGCCTGCGCTGGCCGCGCCCGCCGCTGATCCTCGGTTTCGTGCTCGGCGGACTGGTGGAGCGCTACATGTTCATCTCGATCGAGCGCTACGGAGCGGACTGGCTGTGGATCTGGCGGGATCTCGGCAACCAGGAGATGACGTTCACGCCCTACGTCCCGATCATCTTCGCGGTCACGCTCTACGGCGTGCTGATGCCGATCTACCGCGGGTACCGGGCGCGCGCCCGGGCGACGCGCGGCACCGGCCGGCTCGGCTTCCAGCGCGGGGCCCTGAACCCCGATCTCGCCTTCGCCGGGCTGCTGCTGCTGCTGTTCGCGACCGCGTTCTGGATCTCGTCGGGCTGGGAGTTCGGCGCCCGCCTGGTGCCGCACGTGGTCTCGGTGGCGGCGATGATCTTTCTCGCCTGGCTGGTCCTTTCGGCGCTGTTCATAGCCCCGGGCGCGCCTCAGACAACCGAGAGCGAGGGCATGCCCGGGCGCGGCGAGGGCGGCACCGCGCCGGTGCAGAGCGACGTGCATTTCGACATCAGCGCCGACTACGGCGACCTCGCGACGTCCGAGGTCACGCGGCGCGTGGTGCGGTATTTCGCGTGGCTGCTGTTCTTCTTCGGCGCGGCGGCGGTCATCGGGCTCCTGCCGTCGATGCTGGTGTTCCTCCTGGGCTACATCCGCTACGAGGGGCGGGAGAGATGGACGACGGCGCTGGCGGTTTCCGTCCCGGTGTGGATCGTCAGCTACCTGCTGTTCCACAGGCTGCTCGTCATCCCGTGGCCGCAGACCGTGGTCGGCGACCTGTTCCCGGTGTTGCGCACGATTCCGCTGGTCAACCTGTTCTGAACCTTTCATCGATCCGCACTTGACTCATCTTCGACAGTTCGAGGGCTGATTTGACGCCCTCGGGACGGGCAAGCCCTGCATTTCAGGGCTTTTCCGTCCCGTCCCGGTACCGGATTCACCGTCAAGCGTGGCCGGAATCTCCGTCAGGTGCGCCAGAATCCGCACCTTCTGCGCCGCTTCCCCGTGGCACGGTCGGGGAGCGCGCGGCGGCAATGCCGGCTGGAAAGCTTGCCGCCGCGCTCCCGCCTGCGTTGCAGGCGGAACCAGGATCGCTTGCGGTCGCAGCGGGCTGGCCGCTGGCCAGCCCCCGCCGTCAACTTCCGACGGAGGAACGCCGCCGCAAACCGCGAGAGACGCGCTTCCGCGACCGCTCCGGACACGGTAAAGTGCTTGGGAATCCGCACCTCGCCAACGCTCTTTCCGCGCTTTGCCCGCGCGGCCGCCGCGAGAAGCGGGTGCTGGATGCCATGCTCCTGGCCGTGCTGCCGAGGTGACGGAATGGCGCTCCTCGTTGACAGGCAACAAACCGGTGGAAACGCTCTGCCGACGGACCGTCGGCTCCCGACCGGCGCCGATGTCGGTCCTGCCGGATTGACGAAACCCGAGAAAGAGAATCGAGGGAGAAAACCGTGATTGAAGAGACCGACCTGCTCGCTCGCATCACCGTTCGCCCGGAGGTCTTCGGCGGCAAGCCGATCATCCGCGACATGCGGATCGCCGTGGAGCACGTCCTGGCCAATCTGGCGGCAGGGGCGACCGTTGAAGACCTGCTCAGGAACTATCCGTTCCTCGAACCGGAGGACATCCGGGCATGCCTTCTCTTCGCTCACCGCTCGTTGGCGGGGGAACAGGTGCACGACCGCATCGTGGTTCGGGAGACTTCGTGAAGTTCCTGCTTGATGAATGCGCCGCCTCGCGGCCTCTGCATGCGGCCTTGGTGGATCTCGGGCACGACGCTCTGTCTGCTCGCGGCCGTTTCTCCGGGGCTTCGGACGAAATGTTGCTGGAGATCGCCCGGGAAGAGGGACGCGTGCTGATCACGGAGGACAAGGACTTCGGGGATCTTGTCTTTCTGCGCGGTCTGCAGCATCCGAGCATCGTGAGGCTTGTGGAAACGACCCCGCCTGTTCCCGGTACTGCACACGATTCCGCTGGTCAACCTGTTCCGAACCGGGTCGCAGCCCGGCTACTTCAGGCCGTCCTGCCGACCGGCCAGGGCTTGTCGTCGCAAGCGGCCGGGCGCGTCACGACCTCGTCGCCGACGTTGATCACCATCAGGTCGTAGCCGATCTCGACGGTGCCGCCGTAGCTCTCGCGGATCTGGTCGAGGGCCGGTCCGATGACGTCGTTGTTGTTGTACATGTGGTAGATCACCCCGAGGCGGGGGCGGGTCGCCGCGAAGACCTCTCCGGCCTCGCGCGGCGAGGTGTGGTAGACCTCGGCGATCTTCCTCGCGATCTCGAGCGGGCGATTGGACTTGCCGGCGTAGAGTTCGGCCGGGGGAAACGCCTCGTGGATCAGAAGATCGCAGCCGGCGGCCTGTTCGAGGAGCGCGTCGCACTTCTTGGTGTCTCCGGAAAACACGAAGACCCGGCCCCGGTACTCGATCTTCATGCCGTAGGTGTTCTGCGGCTCGGTGTGAACGACCTTGAACGCGGTGACGCGCACTCCGCCCGGCGTCTCGTGGATCACTCCGTCGGAGCCGAATTCGGTGCAGGCGATCTCGTGGCCGCCCGCGGGCAGCGCGTCCAGCCGGGTCTCGATGTCCCAGGCGTAGGCCCGGCGCAGGCAGTCGACGATGTCCGCGGTCCCGGGCGGCCCCCAGACCCGCAGCGGCGTGCGGCGGCCGTAGGTCCAGCCCCCGATCCAGAAATGGTCGAGCCCGCCGATGTGATCGACATGGTGGTGGGTCACGAAGACCCGGTCGACCGCGGCGAACGGCACCTCCAGCGACGTGAAGTTCTGCGGCACGCCGGGACCGCAGTCGAGCAGGAACTTCTCCTCGCCGGCCTCCACGAAGACGCCGGCGCAAGCCTGGCCGCGCCGCGGAAACGGCGTTCCGGTGCCGAGAAGGGTGACGCGGATCTCGTCGTCCTTCAGGGGCTCGCCGGGCAGGAAGACGTTGTCGCTCATGCCGGATCCTCGCCTGCGTTCCGCTCCGCGCGCTCCCGCGAGATCAGATGCCCGCTTTTTTCGGCCTTGACGGCGAGATAGCGTTCGTTGTGGACGTTCGCCGGAAAGGCGTGCTCGACCCTTTCGGCGACCTTGATGCCGCACCGTTCCAGCTGGGCGACCTTGCGCGGATTGTTGGTCAGAAGCCGGACCGTCCCGTGGCCGAGCTGGCGCAGCATTTCGGCGGCCGCCATGAAATCCCGTTCGTCGTCCTCGAAGCCCAGGCGCTGGTTGGCCTCGACGGTGTCGAAGCCCTGGTCCTGCAGCGCGTAGGCCCGGAGCTTGTTGGCGAGCCCGATCCCCCGCCCCTCCTGCGGAAGATAGAGCAGGATGCCCGCCCCCTTTCCCGCGAACAGCTCGAGTGCGCCGCGAAGCTGTTCGCCGCAGTCGCACTTGAGCGAGCCCAGAAGATCCCCCGTGAAGCACTGCGAATGCAGGCGCACCAGAACCGGTTCTGACGGCGACGGCTCCCCGACGACGATGGCGAGATGCTCGAGGCCGCCGCTGTGCGGCAGGAAGACGACGATGCGCGAGTCCTCGCAGGCGGCAAGCGGCACCCGGGCCGCCGCCACGCGCCGCAGCGAGCGAACAGAGGTCGCGTCGTGGATCGCGATCTCCGCGGCCTCGATCTTTACGAAGTCCGCCTCCGCCGCTCTCTCGGCGCCGGCGGCGTCCAGGCGCACGCAGAGCGTGGACGGCAGCAGGCGAGCGGTCTTCGCGAGGCGGATGCCTGCCAGAACCGCCTCGGGCACGGGTTCGCGCTCGGCGAGAAACGGACCGCGCAGGGGCTCCGCGAGATCGAACTGGGGATCGGCCAGGCGGCGGATCTGCTCCGCGGAGAGCCAGTCGGGAAAGGGCAGACAGACCGCTTCCGGCGTGTAGAGCCGGATCTTCAGTGTCTCGGCACGGTTGTGGGTGAGAACGATCCGCGGATCGGAGGCGTCGCCGAAGACGCGGAGCGCGTCGATCCGCTCCCGGGTCGCGAGTTCGGTCGCGAGCGCGAGGGAACGTCCACCGCCGGCATCGCCGATGCGAACCGGGCGCCCGCACCGGAACTCGAGCACGGCACGCTCGACGCGCGCCACGGACCGTTGCCGCTCGGCGGAGCCGTAATCGGTGTCGCCAACCATGCCGCCGCCCGCAGGCCCCGTGTCCCTGGTTGCCGGTTTTCGCCGACCGGCACATCATCCCGGCATGAGCCGACAGACGGTAGCGATGGTAGAGCGTTTCTCCGGCCCGCGCAACGTTGCGACGGGCCTCGACGCCGCGGGAACGGCTTGAAACGGCCGAAAGCCCGATCCGACCGCAAGGTTTCTCTTGACCGAACGAGACAACTCCCCCATCGGCTAACCGACGGCAAAGCGGAAATCATGCTCCTCGACGGGGGACACTTTCGACCCCCGGAAGCTGCTGGCCTGCGTCCGTCTGACGACACTGGTGATTCCCCCGTCGACCGGCTCCACCCGGCGGCCAACGGCCCCCCCCGAGGCCTTCGAGCAGATGACAGAAAATCTCGTCTTTCTCCAGCCGGCGCCCGCCGATCCGGACGACCACCCTCGCCTGCGATGCCAGAAGAGGAGAGATTCCTTCCCACGCCTCCCCGAGAAATTCCCGGTAACGCGGACTCGCGTGGTGTCGTCCGTCGCCACGAGCGTGAGAAACTGCAGCGTGATCATGTCAGTCACCCGGCCCGCGAGCTCGGGAAAGGCCGTCCCCGCTTCCCGGGCGTCGCTTTCGACGACCTCGCCACGCATGGCCGGCGGCGGCGTCCGAAACCGGAAATCCACCATGTGCCCAAGAATGTCGAAAACAGCGCGCCGTGGAGCAACGTACCCGCGTCGCTTCATAAGGAAAATTCAGTTTGACCGGCATCATTTTTCCTTGTAACCGCTCGACTTTCCATCGTCCATCCAATCATCGAGGAAAACTGTCCTTTCAGGAACTTCCGCTTCGGAAAGCCTGCTGGACATGTAATCATGAATCATCTCCGCCGTTGCGGAAATCTCTTTCGCGACATTCAAAAGCGCGACATCGAACCCGTCATACCCGCGAACATTGATGGATGCATTGCGAAGCGCCGTTCGGGTGGCGAAAAGTTCTCTCGACAGAGTGGCATCCGGCGGAACGGTGCTCTTGTGGGCCTCTGAAAGCGGGCGACCTGCACGCAAGGCAGCCAGCCCGTCTTCATTTTCGAGCACTTCGCCCAGAATTCTGACGTCAGGGTTCTGAGAATGAATGGCGGGCGCCAGACCACGTGATTTCGATCCGTAGAGCCAGATCAGGATCTCCTCAAGCTGCTCCAGCTTGTTCTCCGGCACGGGATCTTTTTTCGGATCATACCTCGCCCATGCCGTTTCCAAGCCCAAATGGACCAGGTAGGGCTTTCTCGCCAGCGCGGTGTAGAGGTGGGAAAAATTGAATCTTGCCGCGTGCCGGTCGGATACCGAGAAAATGTCGTTGCGCTCGGCCTGTTCCAGAACGTGGACGGCAGCCGCCATCCGCTTGATGGTATCCTGCTTGTCGCCGACTTGTTCGGTAACTTGATCGATTGTGGCTTCGTCGGACTTGTACCATTGAGCCGGCGAATCTTGCCTTCGCGAACGATTGCCACCTGACCGCGCCCTTGATGTGCTTGAAGCCGATGAAAGCGCGGGCGTCCTCCCTGTCGCGAACCCGATAGACCGATACCTCGGAGAGAGTGCCTTTCCGGTCTTCCGCCATCTCGGGAACCGAAATCCGGAAACCCGCCTTGCCGGCGACCTTCGACACGAACTCCGGTTCGCGAAACAGGCGCAGAGCGGCCAGCCTCCGGTTGCCTTCGAGGACGGTCAGGCTCTCGTCGCCGGGAGCGAGCCAGACGATCAGCGGCTCGAGATCGAGATAGCCGTTGGCCGCTATCGACTGGAGCAGTTCGCCGAGCGCCTCGCGACGATAGAGCTGGGCAGCGATTTCCTCTTGCGTGTTGTCAGCGGTCGTACCGACAAGGCGAGGGTTCCGTTCATCGAGCTTCAGCAATCCTGCATCCACCCTGGCAACCTTGTCGTACGGGATGTCGGCGAGCCTGTCTGCCACGGCGTCCATCGTCATGCTGCCTCACCGAAGGTTCGAATCGTTGACCGGGAGTCCCTGCGGAATCCGTTTCCAGGCGCGGACATGGCGGACGTTCCCGCAACAACGAGCCGCCGCGTTCCCTGGAGTTCCATGATACTCGCGTCGCCACGCTCTCGCCGGCCGGCCCCTCCCGACCTGTCTTCAACCCACAGCCGTCTTCAAGCGTCGCACAACGACGGCGGGCATCCGAGAAGCGCACGGAACGAAGACATGCTGCAATGTGTCCATCCTCCACGGCATTGCAAGACACGACGCCTCGCTTGCCGGAATCCAACGGCGGAAAACCCGGTGGGCGCCCTCCCCGTTGCTTCGCCGCAGGCCATGTGACAGATTCGGGGCACGATGGAATTCGATCTTGAAGCCGATCTGGTCAAGGACAAGGCGAAGGCTTTCGGCGCGGATCTCGTCGGAATCGTCGGGACCGACACGCTGAACGCCTTTCCCCCCGACCCCGAGTGGCCGCAGACGCCCGAAAGAATCTCGCCCCACGCGCGCAGCGTCGTGGTGGTCGCCAAGCGGATTCCCGTGGGTGCCTTCAGGGCCAGGTCCAACGTGCCCGTGCAGTACATCGACATGCTGGTTCTCAGGACGATGGACCGGATCGCCTACCGCCTGTCGGAATGGCTGGAAGACCGGGGCCATCCATCCTTCGTGACCGCCGCGCAGGAGACCGACTGGAGCTACAAGAAGGCGAGCTACGGCCGCCTCAGCACCCGCCATCTCGGGATCGAGGCCGGCCTCGGGACGTTCGGGCTCGAGGTCAACATCCTCACCCCCGAGTTCGGGCCCCGCATCTACCTGACCGGCATCCTGACGGAAGCCGCCATCGCCGCCGACGAACGCATCACCGAGCAGGTCTGCATCGGTGAATCCTGCAGCCGCTGCCTGTATTCCTGCCCGCCCGACGCGGTGCGCCATTTCGGGATCGACAAGAGAGGATGCGCGACCGAAGCGCAGGAATTCGGGTTCTCCACCATCCTGAAGTTCTGGGACCGGTTCATCCGTGAGCCCCGGGGAAACCGGCGGAAACTCCTGCAGGACCGCGAGATCTTCGGTTTCTGGCAGGGCCTGCTGCGCGTCGTCGGCTCGTTCGGGGACTGCCCGCGATGCCTGGCCGTGTGCCCTGTCGGCAACGACTACCACGCCCATCTCGCGGACGTCCAGAAACGCATCCCGGAAAAGACCCCCGAGAAGGCGGCCAAGGCCAAGGCGTTCAAGGAGGCGCGGCGCAACGGCGATCCAGTCGACGGGCTCAACGAGTGGAACATCCGCTGGGTCGGACCCGAAGGCTATCAGGGCATCGTCGCCCGCCAGCTTCAGGAATTCAGGAAACGGCAGCGGGAAAAGGAGCGCGCCGCAGCGCCCGGACCCGCCGCCGCCGGAGAGTGACCGCACGCATGGTCGCCGCGTTCCGCGAGCCGGTCTCCGCCGAGGACATCAAGCGGAAGGCCAGGGAGTTCGGCGCCGACCTCGCCGGCATCGCCGACGGCGCCGCCCTCGAGGCTCACCCCGCCCCGGGCTTCGCCAACCGGCCCTCGGACATCACCGAACACGACGGCGGCCGCGTCATCGTTCTCGCCAAGCGCTACGGCAGCGGGACGACCCGCATCGCGCGCTGGGACGAACGACACAAGTACTACAACGACGAGCTGACACTGACGATGCTGGAAGAGGCTTCGCTCAACCTCGTCTACTGGCTCGAGGACAAGGGGTATCCCGCGATCATCGTGCCCCCGACGCACACCGATCCGTGGGCCTACGGCAACGACCCCGGCGAGCACCTGACGACGCTGCTGTCGCTCAACCACGCCGCCGTGGAGGCCGGCCTCGGGACGCTCGGTCTCAACCTGCAGCTCCTCACCCCCGAGTTCGGCCCCCGGGTGATGCTTTCCGCCGTGATGTGCAGCGTCGCCTGCGAAACCGACCGCATCGCCGAGGAGGGGCTGTGCAGGGGCCCCGAATGCGGGCGCTGCCTGAGCGCCTGCCCCGGCGACGTGGTCGGGCACTGGGACCGCGACTGGGCGGCCTGCGACCGCTACCGCTCGCCCCACGGTTTCGCGCAGCTGACCGAGCATCTGCAGGACATCTTCGACGAGCCCGAACCCGGGCGGAAGCTCGAGCTCCTGCGCTCGGAACGGTCCTTCAACCTGTGGCAGAGCATCCTCCGGGGGGCGGGCGTGGTCACCGGCTGCCGGCGCTGCCAGGACGTCTGCCCGGTCGGGGAGGACTACGCGCGCTTCCTCGAGGACGCGCTCGGCGAGATTCCCGAAGACACTCCGGAAAAGGCGGCGCGCCTCGCCGGGATGCGCGACGCCGAAGCCGCCGATGCCGAGATTCCGGGCCGGCGGACGCAACGGCGCTGGCTCGGCGGCGCCTCCGGCGGGTCGTGAGCGGGCCGGACCTCCCGCTCGGGCTGCCGCGCTCGCGCGAGGAGATCGACGGGATCCAGAGAAGGCGCAAGCCCGTCGCGTTCGCCAACGCACGCCGCGCCCCGTTCTGGAAGGACCGCCTCGACGGCATCGACCCCCGCAAGCTCGACGACCCCGAGGAATGGGCGAAGATCCCGATCCTCGACAAGGACCAGCTGCGGGAGCTCTCCACCGAGCGGTTCTACACGGAGTTCTGCACGGCGCCCCGCAACGAGATCTGCGAGTACTGGCGCTCGGGAGGAAGCACGGGCCGGCCCCTGTACTACCCCAAGACCTACGAGGACATCCGCTACAACATGGTCGGCTTCACGCGCACGTTCGAGTGCGGCGGAACCGGCGCCGGCAACCTCGCCCACGTCTCGTTCCCGCTCGGCATCCATCCTGCCGGAAACATGTGGGCGCGCGCCGCGCACCTTGTCGGGATCGGCGCCGTGTGGGCCGGCTCCGGCGCGTCCCTGCCGTCCGCCGCGCAGCTCGAGCTCATCCGCAGCATGAAGCCCACGGTGTGGATGGGCATGTCGAGCTACGGCCTTCATCTCGCCAACCTCGCCGCCGCCGAGGGGCGCAGCCTGGAGGACGGCCCGGTGAGCCGGCTCCTGTGCACCGCCGAACCGGTCTCGGCCGCCAAGCGGGCGAAGCTCGAGCGCGACTGGGGTGCCGAGATGTACGACTGCTTCGGCATGACGGAGTGCACCATGCTGGGCGCGGAAAGCGAGGCGCACGACGGCTTCCACGTCTGGACCGACCTCGCGTTCGTCGAGATCCTCGACGAGAGGACCCTCAAGCCGGCGGCCGAGGGCGAGCCGGGGCTGCTGGTCATGACGCCCCTTTTCAGCAACAACGGCGCCGCCTTCCTGCGCTGGAATTCCGGCGACGTCGTGACCTGGAAACGCGAGGGCGCGACGGGCTCGGACTTCGCGGTGTTTCCCGTCATCCGCCACACCCGGCGGACGGCCGGCTTCTTCAAGATCCGCGGGGTCAACATCAATCACCAGGAGTTCGAGGACTTCATGTTCGAGATCGCGGAAGTCAACGACTTCAAGGCCGAACTCGTCACCGCGCCCGACGGCACCGACGGCTTCGCGCTTTCGGTCGAGTTCCGCCGGCCGGGGAACGGCGACGCTCTCGCTCGCCGGGTGGCGGAACGGACGAAGGCGGTTTTCGAGGTGACGCCGGAAATCTCCGTCCTCACGCCCGGAACCCTGGCGCGGGAATTCGAGTCCAGCGTCAAGGCGCCGCGCTTCGCCGACCGGCGCCGCTGAAAGATCCGCCAACGCCAGACCGCCGCGAAAAATTTGCGGGCGATTCGTTTCCGGACGGAAAAAGCCTCCGCGTCCGGCCTATACTGCGCCGCGAAACGTCATATGTGTCGTTTCACGGCCCTGCGTTTCTCCCTTGTCGCAGGGCGGGCGCGTCGCGGAGGGGGTGATATGGTTGTCCCATCATGCCTCCCTGTACCCCTCTGCGCTTGACGGAGCCGCAAAAGCCGGCGCGGGCGTTGGCTCCGTCCTTTTCGATTTTTCTTCCTTGATCCTGCCACGAGGCGCGGCGGTCCGCAATCGCGGTGCCTGACCGCCGCACGGGCCGCGGAAGGCGTCAGATTCCGGCCGTCAGCCCGGCAGCCTCGATGCCCGCCACGGCCGCCGCCTCGTCGTTGTCCGACGTGTCGCCGCTGATCCCGACGGCGCCCACGATCTCGTCGCCGTCCCTGACGAGCACGCCGCCGGGCACCGGCACCAGACGCCCCTCGGAGGCGCCGACCAGCGCCACCCCGAAATGCGGCCTCTCCAGCACCCGCTCGCCGAGCGCCCGCGAGGAGAGCCCCATGCCGACGGCCCCGAAGGCCTTTCCGGCGGCGATCTGGGGGCGCAGCGCGGCGCCCGGCCCGTCCTCGCGGGCGAAGGCCTTGAGATTGCCCCCGTCGTCGACGACCGCGACGGTCAGCGGGTTGAGCCCCGTCTCCCGGCCCTTGGCCAGCGACCCGCGGACGATCGCGTCCGCCTGATCGAGCGTCAGTTTCGCCATCTGCGCCTCCCCTTGGTCTGTCCGCCTCCCCACCTTACCGGCTCGCCGCGCCGAACGAAAGCCGGGGTCCGGTCCCGTCGGCTTGCCGGGGTTGGCGGGCGATCCGGGAGGGACCGCGCGCTTCTTTCGCGAGGTCGCGGTGCCGGGGTCATGAAACCCCGTCTTCCGCTTCGTCGTTCGACCCGGAGAGGTTCCGGTGGGCACGGCGCGGCGCGCGGGGAGACCCGGCCCGCGCGGACCGGCCAGGCGCCCGGGGCGTTCACGCGGCCGCGCACGACCCGCGGCCGCCCCGGACGTCGGCCGCGGGCGCGGTCCCGACCGGCATCCGGCCCCGGCCGGGACGGGAATTCGGGCCCCGTCGGCTTGCGCGGAGCCGACCGGGCGGTTACATTCCCTCTGTCGCAGGAAAACGCAGGGAGGATCACGTGGAATACCGGAACCCGGGCGAGGTGTCGGGCGAGTACAAGGACATGCTTGTCCGCCTGATGACCCGTCAGATCTACGCCGAGACGGCGACCGCCGAGGTGTTCGGCAAGGCCATCTCGTCCGCCCCGAACTGGCGCGAGAAGGAGCTCGCGGCCGAGTTCGCGGCCGAGGAAGCGCGGCACAGCCGCGGGCTGTTCGATCTGCTGACGGATCTCGGCGAGGATCCCGAGAGGATCATCGCCGGACGGCCGGACGCCGGAGCGTTCTGGGACATCGACCTCGACAACTGGCTCGACATCGCCGTCTTCAACTTCACCGTCGACCGCGCGGGCAGCCACCAGATCATGGAATACCGCGAATCGAGCTACGTGCCGTGGGCCGACAGCCAGGAAGAGGTGCTGGCGGACGAGGAGGACCACTACGACAACGGCGTCGAGAACCTCAAGCAGTTCGCGAGGAATCCCGAGAAGCTGGCCGAGTTCCAGGAGGTCTTCGACCGGGTTCTGCCCAACTGCGTCAAGCGCGCCTTCGGACGCCTCGAGGGGCCGGACAACGACTTCTGCCTCGATCACGGCCTCAAGCGCAACACCACCGAGGCGATCGTCAACCGCTATCTGGAGGAGATGCGGGGCCACATGGAGGGAACCGGGCTGACCTTCCCGCCGCTCTCCGCGTTCGAGGCCATCAGATGCGACCTCGCCGACAGCAGCAAGGAAATCCTGCTGTCGCTGCAGCGTTGACGGCGGCGTCCGGACGGGACCGGAGCGCCGCCCGGCGGGCCGCGCCCGACGGACAGCCGCTCCCGGAGAGAGGGTCATGATCACCGAAGCGAACGACGTGATTCTGGGCCACGCGTTCAAGGCCGTGAAGGTCGGCATCTCCGGCCGCATCCTGACGCTGACGCTCAACCGGCCGGAACGCCTCAACACCTTCGACGAGGGCATGAAGGAGGACTTCCGCTGGCTCGAGAGGCGCCTCGAGGCCAACGACGACATCCGCGTCATGATCATCGACGCCGAAGGCGACCGCGCCTTCGGCGCCGGCGCCGACGTCTCGTGGTTCGAGCAGGACTTCAGGACCGAGCGCTTCCGCATCGAGTACCGGTGGATCCACGACTTCTTCGACCGGCTCGAGCGCATCGAGATCCCGGTGATCGCGGCCATTCAGGGAATCTGCGCCTGCGGGGGGCTCGAGCTCGCGATGTCCTGCGACTTCCGGATCGCGGCGGAGGATTCCCGCTTCGGCTTCACGGAGGGCAACATCAATCTCATACCCGGCTCCGGCGGCTGTTCCCGCCTCGTCCGGATGGTCGGCCCGGGATGGGCGAAGGAACTGGTCCTCGCGGGCGAGTTCGTGGACTCGGAAAAGGCCCTGCAGATCGGCCTGATCACGCGGCGGGTGCCGCGCGCGAGGCTTCGCGAGGAGGCGCGCGCCCTCGCCGAGCGGCTCGCGGCCAAGGCGCCCGGCGCGCTCGGCCTCGCCAAGGCCGTTCTCAACACCTGCCAGAACATCGATTCCGCCTCCGGCCGCGTGCTCGAGCGCATCGGGCAGTCGGTGCTGATCGGGTCCGAGGACCATCGCGAGGGCGTGAGGGCTTTCCGGGAGAAGCGCCCGCCGAACTATTCCGGCCGCTGAACCGGCGCCCCGGCACCGGACGGGACGCGGCGGGATGTTCCACCACCTCGTGCCCGGCGCCTACGTGCGCCACGGCGGTCGCCCGGACTGGGGGCTGGGCCAGGTCCAGTCGGTGGACGGCGCCAGGATCACGGTCGATTTCGCCAATGCCGGAAAGCGGCTGATCAACGGCGAGGTCGTCGAGCTCCTGCCCGCGGAACCCGGGGACGGAGATGACTGAAGGCCGGGCGCGGCGCGGCGGCGCGGGCCGGAGAGGCGGCTATCCCAGGGGCCGGGAAGCCGGTCCCGCGGCCGTCGGGCGCGTCCGCGCCCTGCTCGGCGGCATGGAACGCTCGCGGGACATGCTCATCGAGGCCCTTCACCTGGTGCAGGACGCCTGCAGCTGCCTGCCGCCGGACCTTCTCGCCGCGCTGGCCCGCGAGTTCCGGCTGCCGCTCGCCACGGTCCACGAGACGGCGACCTTCTACCATCACTTCGACGTGCTTGCCGACGGCGAGGAACCGCCGCCCGAGATCACGGTGCGGGTCTGCGACTCGATCTCCTGCGAACTCGCGGGCGCCGCGGAGCTGGCGGCCGGGCTTCGCGAACGCCTCGGCGGCGGCGTCCGCGTCCTGCCCGCGCCCTGCATGGGCGCCTGCGACCGGGCGCCCGCGGCGGTCGTCGGCCGCCGCCAGATCGCGCCCGCCGCGGCCGGGACCGTGGGCGCGGCCGTGGCGGCGCGGAACCTGTCTCCGGAACTTCCCGAAAGCCGGGAACTGGCCGCCTACGCCGAAGACGGCGGCTACCGCGTCGCCAGGGACTGCATGGACGGGCGCCGCACACGCGAACAGGTGATGGAGACGCTGTCGGCCTCCGGGCTCCGCGGACTCGGCGGCGCCGGGTTCCCGGCTGGCCAGAAATGGCGGATCGTCTCCGGATACCCCGGACCGCGGCTGATGGCGGTCAACGCGGACGAGGGCGAGCCCGGAACCTTCAAGGACCGGCATTTCATCGAAACCGACCCCCACCGGTTCCTCGAGGGCGTCCTGATCGGCATGTGGGCGGTCGAGGCCGAGGCCTGCTACATCTACCTGCGCGACGAGTACCCGGCGGCGCGCGAGATCCTTCTCGGCGCGATCGCCGAACTCGAGCGGACCGGCCCTCGCCCGCCCGGCGCGCTGCACCTGCGACGCGGCGCAGGAGCCTACATCTGCGGCGAGGAATCGGCGATGCTCGAGAGCCTCGAGGGCAAGCGCGGCCTGCCCCGGCACAGGCCGCCCTTCGCCGCCGAGGTCGGGCTGTTCGGCCGTCCCACCCTCGTCAACAACGTCGAGACCCTGTACTGGGTGCGCGACATCCTGGAGAAGGGTTCCGCATGGTTCTCGGGCCATGGCCGCCGCGGCCGCCGCGGCATACGGACCTTCTCGGTTTCCGGGCGCGTGCGCGAGCCCGGCGTCAAGATCGCCGAGGCGGGCATCACGGCAGCCGAACTGATCGACGAGCACTGCGGCGGCATGGCGCCCGGACACCGGTTCAAGGGATACCTGCCGGGCGGCGCCTCCGGCGGAATCCTGCCGGCGGCGAAGGCCGACCTCCCGCTCGACTTCGGAACGCTCGAGGAACACGGCTGCCTGATCGGGTCCGCGGCGGTGATCGTGCTGTCCGACCGCGACAGCGCGGCCGACGCCGCGGGCAACCTGATGCGCTTCTTCGCCGACGAATCCTGCGGACAGTGCACGCCCTGCCGGGCGGGCTGCGAGAAGGCCGCCGAACTGATGGCGAAGCCCGGCTGGGATCGCCCGCTCCTCGAGGATCTCGGACGGGTGATGGCCGACGCCTCCATCTGCGGCCTCGGACAGGCCGCCCCGAACGGCATGCTGTCGGTCTTCCGGGACTTCCCCGAAGACGTGCCGGGAACGGAGCGATGACGCGGAGCGCGGCGACGGACCGGAGCGGCGGCGGCGCGGACGTCGCCTTCACGCTCGACGGGCGCGCGGTATCGGCCGCGCCCGGCGAAACGATCTGGCAGGCCGCGCGGCGGAACGGCATCGACATCCCGCATCTGTGCCACGCGCCCGAACCGGGCTACCGGCCCGACGGGAACTGCCGCGCCTGCATGGTCGAGATCGGGGGGGAGCGCGCGCTCGCGGCGGCGTGCATCCGCAAGCCGGCCCCGGGCATGACGGTGCGCGCCGCAAGCGAACGGGCGGAGTTCGCGCGGCGCATGGTGTTCGAACTGCTCGCCGCCGACCAGCCGCCGCGCCGGAGGGCGCACGACGCCGGGTCGCGCTTCTGGGAATGGGCCGGGCGGCTCGGCGTCTCCGAAAGCCGGTTCGACGCGCGGAAACCGCCTCCGCCCGATCTTTCCCACCCCGCGATGGCGGTCAACCTGGATTCCTGCATCCACTGCACGCTCTGCGTCCGCGCCTGCCGCGAGGTCCAGGCCAACGACGTGATCGGGATGGCCGGCCGCGGCGCCCGGGCGCGCATCGTGTTCGATTTCGACGACCCGATGGGCTCGAGCAGCTGCGTCGGCTGCGGCGAGTGCGTCCAGGCCTGCCCCACGGGCGCGCTGCTGCCGGCAACGGTGACCTCGGACGAAGGCCGGGTGGCGCCCGACCGGTCGGTCGCTTCCGTCTGCCCCTATTGCGGCGTCGGCTGCCAGCTGACCTTCCACGTCAGGAACGACCGGCTTCTGTCCGTGGACGGCCGGAACGGCCCGTCGAACCGGAACCGGCTCTGCGTCAAGGGGCGGTTCGGGTTCGACTACGTCCATCACCCGGATCGCCTGAAAACGCCCCTGATCCGCCGCGACGGCGTGCCCAAGGAGATGGAGCCGGGCTCCGGCGGCGCCCTGCGGCATTTCCGGGAGGCGACCTGGGACGAGGCGCTCGCCCGTGCGGCGGAGGGCCTGCGCACGGTGCGCGACCGCGACGGCGGCGACGCGCTCGCCGGTTTCGGATCGGCCAAGGGCTCCAACGAGGAAGCGTATCTGTTCCAGAAGCTGGTGCGCACGGGGTTCGGCACCAACAACGTGGACCACTGCACCCGCCTCTGCCACGCGTCGTCGGTCGCGGCGCTGATGGAAACCGTCAATTCCGGCGCGGTGTCCGCGCCCTTCGGCGAATGCGCGAACGCCGACGTGATCGTCGTCATCGGCGCGAACCCGTCGGTCAATCACCCGGTCGCGGCGACCTTCATCAAGAACGCCGCGCGAGACGGCGCGACGCTCGTCGTCATCGACCCCCAGGGCCAGCCCCTCGTCCGGGACGCCGCGCACCATCTCCGCTTCACGCCCGGAACCGACGTCGCGCTGCTCAACGCGATTCTGCACGCGATCATCGACGAGGATCTGGTCAACCGGGACTTCGTGGACCGCCGCACCGAAGGCTTCGCCGAACTCGCCTCGCAGGTCGCGGCGTTCTCTCCGGAAGAGGTCGCCGGTCTGGTCGGGGTCGAGGCGGCGACGATCCGCGGGATCGCGCGGCTCTACGCCACCGCCGACAGCGCCATCATCTTCTGGGGAATGGGCATCTCCCAGCACGTCCACGGCACGGACAACGCGCGCTGCCTGGTCTCGCTCGCGCTGCTGACCGGACAGATCGGACGCCCCGGAACCGGTCTCCATCCGCTCCGCGGACAGAACAACGTGCAGGGAGCCTCCGACGCCGGACTCATTCCCATGTTCTATCCGGACTACGGGAAGGTCGCCGATCCCGCGACGCGCGCGGAGTTCGAGAGAACGTGGCGGACGGCGCTCGATCCCGAACCCGGCCTGACGGTGGTGGAGATCATGGACGCCATCACCGACGGGCGGATCCGCGCCATGTACATCATGGGCGAGAACCCCGCCATGTCCGATCCCGACCTGCGGCACGCGCGCAAGGCGCTGGCGTCGCTGGAGCATCTGGTCGTGCAGGATCTGTTCCTGACCGAGACCGCGGCCTACGCCGACGTCGTGCTGCCGGCGAGCGCCTTCCCCGAGAAGGACGGCAGCTTCACCAACACCAACCGCCAGGTCCAGATCGGACGCCGGGCGCTGCCCCTTCCGGGCGACGCCCGCCAGGATCTCTGGATCATCCAGGAGATCGCCCGGCGGCTCGGCCTCGACTGGAACCACGCCGGGCCGGCCGAGGTCTTCGCGGAGATGGCGAGCTGCATGCCGTCGATCCGCGGCATCACCTGGGACCGGCTCGAGCGCGAGGATTCGGTGGTCTATCCGGTCGAGCGCGAGGACGAGCCGGGAAAGGACATCATTTTCGCCGACGGGTTCCCGACCCCGAGCGGCCGCGGCCGCCTCGTGCCCGCGGACGGCCGTCCGCCCGACGAGGTTCCCGACGACGACTACCCCCTCGTCCTGACCACGGGGAGGCTGCTCGAGCACTGGCACACCGGCGCGATGACCCGGCGGTCGCGCGTGCTGGACGGAATCCAGCCGGAGGCGACGGCCGCCATGGCGCCGGGCGAGCTCGGCGAGCGCGGAATGGCGCCGGGCGACCGCGCCCGGGTGCGGACGCGGCGCGGCGCCATCGAGCTGACGGTGCGCGCGGACGGGGACGTTCCCGAGGGGATGATCTTCATCCCGTTCTGCTACGTCGAGGCGGCGGCCAACCTGCTCACCAATCCGGCGCTCGACCCGATCGGCAAGATCCCCGAGTTCAAGTACTGCGCGGCACGGATCGAGCGAATCGGCGACTCGTAGGCGCGGCCCGCTTCCGGCCCGGTCAGAGCAGTGTCACGGTGGTTCTCGGAAAGTCCGGCCGGATCGCGTCGGCCGAGAGGAGCGTCCTGCGGCGGAGCCGGACATCCTCGTCGGAGACATGCCCCATGATGAAGGCATCGAGGTCCGCACCGGGATCGAGGCGGTCGCGGACATGCGCGAGAATCTCGGTCTGGGTCTTGCCGGGAAACCTTCGCCCCTCGGCGGGGATCTCGGCCAGCGCCACAGGATCTCCGCCGACGTTCACGCACCCGACCGTGGCGGTGTAGACGTAGACCGACGCCAGAGTCTTCCCGGTGTCGCGCAGTTCGACGCGGACGCCGTCGAGGCGATCGAAGCTGTAGTTCGGCTCGGTCTCGTGCATGCGCTCGAGCTGGACGTCGTCGAGCCACAGAACGTAGGTGGAAACGACGGTTCCGGGAGAGGGGTGGAATGTCGCGGGAACGG
Source organism: Alphaproteobacteria bacterium (assembly GCA_965214975.1). Lineage (GTDB taxonomy): Bacteria > Pseudomonadota > Alphaproteobacteria > MPNO01 > UBA830 > JAJEBT01. The sequence continues at coordinate 748,751 of OZ244055.1, read as the reverse complement.
AGCCGTAGCGCGCCAGCTGCGCGGCGTAGACCGTGTCGAAACCGTGGAATCCGGCCTGCTGGACCGGAATCTCGCCGTTGCGGGAGGCGTACTTGCGGGCGATCTGCTCGTGCGACTGGTTGGATCCGGCGCCGAGGACCGGCCAGCGCCCCTTCCGGTCGAAGTCGTGCCCTTCGAGCGGGAGCGCGGCGCCCGACCGGAACAGGTAGGAGCTTCCCCGCAGGGGAAACGGGTAGGATTTCGCGTACGCGACGGCTTCTCTCATGACGGTTCGCGAATGTTGCGGATCCCGGGCCGGCGAAGCATCCGCCGACGGCCGAACCGGCCCGTCGCGTCCATTCTTGTCCCGAACGCGGAAATGTCAACGGAAAGAGCGGCGCAGCCCCGGGCGCGGCACCCGGCGCCGACCGTGGCGCGCGGCATCCCGGTTCCGGATCCCCGGGGACCGGTCGACACGCAACCGGCGGGACTTCGCGGCGGGACGGGGACCATGCCGCCTTTCCCGAATGTCGTATATTCGCGGACGCGGTCGGCTCCGGCCCGCCGCCCTGTCCCGAACCGTGCGGACGGGCTTCGGGAAACGGACGCGCATGAAGACCCCCCTGCAGATCGTCGCCGGCATGGCCGGCCTTTCGCCGACGGCGCGCGGCATCCTGCTGGCGCTGTTTTCGGGCGCCTTCTTCGCCATGATGCACGGCCTGGTCCGGCATCTGTCGCGCGAGCTCGACGCGATGGAGATCGCCTTCTTCCGGGCGCTGTTCGGATTCCTGTTCTTCGCTCCCGTCCTCGTCCGCTCGCGCCTGCGGGCGCTGCGGACCCGCAGGCTGCCCCTTCACCTCGTCCGCGGCATCTTCAACGGAGGCTCGCTGCTGTGCTGGTTCACCGCGTTGAGCCTCGTCCCGCTCGCGGACGCCACCGCGCTGTCGCTCGGCGGACCCGTCGTCGTCACGCTCGGCGCGGCGCTGTTTCTCGGGGAGAAGGCGCACCGCGCGCGCTGGATCGCCGTCGTCCTCGGCATCGCCGGCGGACTGGTGATCGTCCGTCCGGGGTTCGCGAGCCCCGATCTCGGCATGATGCTCGTGCTGATCTCGGTCTTCCTCGTCTCGGCGTCGAAACTCGTCGCCAAGTCCCTGGCACGCACCGACGGGGCCGCCACGATCGTCGCCTACCTGTCCCTCCTCATGACGGTGCCGTCCGGGGTCGCGGCGTTCTTCGTGTGGCAGACGCCAACCCTCGGGCAGCTCGGCCTCATGGTGCTGATCGGGTTCCTGGGAAGCTCCGGGCACATGCTGCTGACGTCCGCCTACCGGATAGCGGAGATCTCGGCGGTCGAGCCCGTCGTGTTCGCCCGCCTCGGATGGGCCGCCCTCGTCGGCTGGCTGCTGTTCGCGGAGTTCCCCGGGCCGTGGGTCTGGGCCGGCGCAGCGCTCATCGGAATCGCGACCGCGCTTCTCGCCCGCTCGGAAACCCGCAGGAACCGCGGCGCGCCCTGACCGCGGGGCGCCCCCGGTCAGCCCGCCGGAACGCCGGCGGCGGCGCGCCGGCCGATGTCGCGGCGGCAGAACCCCTCCGGCCAGACGATGCGGTCCACCGCCCGGTAGGCCAGATCCCTGGCCTCGCGGACGCCGGGCGCGCAGGCGGTCACGCCCAGCACGCGGCCGCCGGAGGCCACGATCTCGCCGGCTCCGCCCCGCGCCGTCGCGGCGTGGAACACCATGACGCCGTCGCCGGAGGCGGCCTCCTCGAGGCCGCCGACGACAGAGCCGTTCGCGACCGGGCCGGGATAGCCCCGGGCCGCCATCACCACCGTCAGAGCCGTCTCGTCGCTCCATCTCAGATCGAAATCCGCGAGCTCGCCGTCGCAGGCCGCCACCAGGGCGGGCACGATGTCCGACCGGAGCCTCGGCATCAGGGCCTGGCACTCCGGATCCCCGAAGCGCGCGTTGAACTCCAGAAGCCTCGGACCGTCCGCGGTCAGCATGATTCCGGCGTAGAGCACGCCCTTGTACGGGCTTCCCTCCGCCCTCATGGCCGCGACGGCGGGCCCGACGACGGTCGCCATGATCTCGGCGGCGACCTCCCCGGTGCAGGCGGGCGCGGGCGAACAGGCGCCCATGCCCCCGGTGTTGGGGCCGGTGTCGCCCTCCCCGACCCGCTTGTGGTCCTGCGCCGAGGCCAGCGGCAGCGCGTGTTCGCCGTCGACCAGCGCGAAGAAGCTCAGCTCCTCGCCCTCGAGGAACTCCTCGACCACGATCTCGCCGCCGGCGTCGCCGAACGCGCGGCCGGCCAGCATCTCCTCCGCCGCCCGCCCGGCCTCCGCTTCCGTGGCGCAGACGACCACGCCCTTGCCGGCGGCCAGCCCGTCGGCCTTGACGACCACCGGCGCCCCGAGCGCCGCGATGCGGCCGCGGGCGGCGTCGAGGTCGGAGAACCGGCCGTAGGCCGCGGTCGGGATGCCGTGGCGCGCGCACAGATCCTTCATGAAACCCTTCGAGGACTCGATGCGCGCCGCCCGCGCGCTCGGGCCGAAGGCGCGCACGCCGCGCGCCTCGAGCCGGTCGACGAGCCCGGCCGCCAGCGGCGCCTCCGGCCCGACGACGACGAGATCCACGGCGTTGTCCGAGGCGAACGCCTCGAGCCCCTCGACGTCGCCGGCCGCGATCGCGACGCATTCCGCCTCGGACGCGATGCCGGCGTTGCCGGGCGCGCACCACAGCCGGTCGACCAGCGGCGACGCCGCGATCGCCCAGCACAGCGCGTGCTCGCGTCCGCCGCCGCCCACGACGAGTGTCCTCATTGGGCGTCTTTCCCGCTCCGGTGGCACGACCGGATTCCACCATATAGGATGCGAATCGTCATGGCAGAGCCCTCGCCGCAAGCGTCGCCGACCGCCGCCTCCAACCTCGCGGAATTCACCGTCGACGAGATCTCGCGCCTCATCAAGGCGACGCTCGAGAGCCGCTTCGACCGGGTCCGCGTGCGCGGCGAGGTCGGGCGCACCAACTACCACGGCTCGGGCCATCTCTACTTCACGCTCAAGGACGCCGACGCCGCCATGGACGCGGTCGCGTGGCGGTCCACGGTCGGGCGGCTGTCGCTCAGGCTCGAAGAGGGCATGGAAGTGGTCTGCACCGGCCGCATCTCCTCCTGGGCCCGCAGCTCCCGCTACCAGATCGTCGTCGACGCGGTCGAGCTCGCGGGCGAGGGCGCCCTGCTCAGGCTCTACGAGGAGCGTCGGCGCCGGCTCCGCGAGGAAGGCCTGTTCGACGCCAAGCGCGAGGAGGATCTGCCCTACCTTCCGGCGGCCATCGGCATCGTGACCTCGCCGACGGGCGCCGTGCTGCAGGACATCAGGCACCGCCTCGCCGACCGCTTTCCGACCCGCGTGCTGGTGTGGCCGGTGCGCGTGCAGGGCGACGGCGCGGCCGAGGAGATCGCCGCCGCCATCGAGGGCTTCGACGCCATTCCGGAAGGCGGCGAGGTGCCGCGTCCGGATCTCGTGATCGTCGCCCGCGGCGGCGGCAGTCTCGAGGATCTGTGGCAGTTCAACGAGGAGGTCGTGGCGCGCGCCGCCGCCGCATGCCGGATTCCGCTGATCTCGGCGATCGGGCACGAGACCGACACCACGCTGATCGACTTCGCCGCGAACTGGCGGGCGCCGACCCCGACCGCGGCCGCCGAACGGGCGGTGCCGGTGCGCGCGGAGCTGGGACTCCGGATCTCGGAGCTCGGCGGGCGGCTGGGCGCCGCCGCGGCGCGTCTCGTCCGGGAACGCCGCGTCCGGGTCGGGGGGCTGGAGCGCGGGCTGCGGCACCCGGAACGCCTTCTCGAGGCCGCGACGCAGTCGCTCGACCACGCGGACCGCCGCCTCGCGGCGGCCGCCGCGCGGACCCTCGGGGACGCGCGGACGCGCCTCGCCGCGCTCGCCGCGGCGCTGCGCGACCCCCGCCACCTTCTCGACCGCGCCGGGCAGCGGCACGCCGAAACGGAACGCCGGCTGCACGCCGCCGTCGCGGCCGCGGCGCGCGAACGCGCCGCCGGGCTCGCCGCCCTGTCGGCGGGGCCGCGCCTCGCGGGCGCCCTCCGCGGCGCGCTCGCGGCGGCCGACGCCCGCCTCGCGGCGGCGGGCGCGCTGCTCGCGTCGCTTTCGCACGAGCGCGTGCTCGAACGCGGGTTCGCGCTCGTGCGCGACGCCGCGGGCAGGCCGGTGACCAGGGCCGCCGCGGCCCGGCCGGGGGAGACGGTCGCGATCGAGTTCGCGGACGGCGCGGCGGCGGCCCGGATCGCGGGCGCCCGGGCGCCGGCCAAGGCGCCGCCGGAGCGGGAGGCGCCGTCCTGACGGCGCCGCGCCCGCGGGCGACGGCGTGTGCGCGGCGCCTTCTGCGCGCCGCGGCGGTCGCGTGCCTCGCGGTTCCCGCTCCCCTTGCCGCGGACGCCGGCGGCCCGGTTCTCGAGGGGGATTTCGTACAGGGCGGCCTGGTCGTGGGCCGCACCGCCCCCGGCGGCCGCGTCACGCTCGACGGCGGCGACCTGCCCGTGGCCCCGGACGGTCTCTTCGTCTTCGGGTTCGGGCACGACGCGGCACCCGTGGCGACGCTCGAGATCCGGCACGCCGACGGCCGGAGCGAACGCCGCGCGCTGCCGGTCCGGCAGCGGACCTACGATGTCCAGCGCATCGACGGGCTTCCCCGGAACATGGTCACGCCGTCGGCCCGGGAGCTCGAACGCATCCGCGACGAAGGCCGCCGGATCGCCGCCGCCCGAGCGAGGATCTCGATGCCGCCGCGTTTCGCGGGCGGCTTCTCGTGGCCGGTGCGGGGGCGGGTCTCGGGAGTCTACGGCAGCCGGCGCGTCCTGAACGGCCGGCCGCGCCGGCCGCATCTCGGGGTCGACATCGCGGCGCCGGCCGGAACGCCGGTCAGGGCGGCCGCCGCGGGCACGGTGACGCTCGCCGAAACCGCGCTCCACTTCACCGGAGGGACGGTCGTCATCGATCACGGCCTCGGGATCTCGACCGCGTACTCGCATCTCCGGGCGGTGCACGTCTCCGCCGGAGACGACGTGGCGCGGGGCGACGTCATCGCCGAGGTCGGATCGACCGGGCGGTCGACCGGCCCGCATCTCGACTGGCGCGTCAACTGGTTCCAGGAACGGCTCGACCCCGCGCTGCTCGCCGAGTGAGTCCCGCCGCGCTCAGACGCTCCCGCGCTCCGGGTTCTTGCCCCAGCGCCGGTGGAACCAGAACCACTGCTCGGGCCGCTCGCGGATCCACTCGCCGAGGCGATCGTTGACCCATGTCATGACGTTCCGGAGGTCGGCCTCGCGGTCGCCGGTGGAGACCGCCGGCCTCGGCGGTTCCACCGTGACCCGGAAACGGGCCGGGCCGACGCGCTCCGTGCGCACCGGAACGAGAAGCGCGCCGTGCCTGAGCGCGAGGCCCGCGGGGGCCGAGGGAGTCATCGCCGCGCGCCCGAGAAACGGCACGACGACGCCGGAACTGATGCGGACGTCGACGAGAAGCATCGCGTGGCCGCCGCCGGCGACATGGTCGACGAGCCTGCGGCCGCCCTCGCGCCCCTTGAGAAGCACGTCGAGGCCGAGCCGCTCGTGGAGCCGCTTCACCTCGCGGCCCACGAGCGGGTTGTTGTTCCTGCGGATGAGCGCCTTCGGGCGAAGGCCGTGGCGCCGGGCCGCGAAACGGATCGCCTCCCAGTTGCCGAGATGGCCGCTGAACAGGATCCCGGGCCTTCCGCTGCGGCGCAGCGCGTCGAGGTTGCCGCCTCCGACGAGCTCGACGCGCCGTTCCTCCTCGGCCGCGATCCTGTCGAGGTTGAAGTAGTCGGCGGCGAGCCGCCCCGACATCCCGCAGATCTCCGCCACCAGCCTCTCCCGTTCGGCCTCGCCCATCTCCGGCCACACGAACCGCAGGTTGGAACGGACCCGTCCGGCCCAGCCGAGGCGCGGCCCGACGGTGCGCGCCAGCGCCGCCAGCGCGTTCGAGCCGGCGTCGACGGAGAGGCCGCGCACCAGCCGGCGCGCGCAGACGGCGGCGGCGTACTCGCCCAGATGCGCGGGCGTCGGACCCGGCCGGCCGTGCCGCGCCATCACGCGCCCCCGGGGCCGGGCATCGCCGCGACCAGGCGCCCGAAGGCCTCCGGATCGCGCCATTCGAGATCCACGCGCAGGGTCTCGACCATGTCGCGCGCCCGGGCCGGAAGCCGGACGGCGTCCTTTCGGGTGGTCACCGCGGCGGCGCCGGCCGCGGCGGCCGCCTCGACCAGGCGCATCACCTCGTCCTCCGTGTAGCGGTGGTGGTCGGGGAACCCGCGCGCGTCCACGAGCCGGCACCCCATCGCCGACAGCGTCTCGAAGAACTTTTCCGGCCTGCCGATCCCGGCGAAGGCCAGAACCGGCCTGCCGGAAACGATACCGGATTCCGCGGCCGGCACGAACCGCGCCTCGAGCGCCGGCCGGCCGGCGCCGCGCGCCGTCCGGTGCCGGTCCTCGCCGACGACGACGACGGCATCCGAGCGCGCGAGCGCCGCCGCCCAGGGCTCGCGCAGGGGTCCCGCGGGAAGCAGGCGCCCGTTTCCGGCGCCGAACGGCCCGTCGACGACGAGCACCGAGAAATCCCTGCGCAGCGAAAGGTTCTGCAGGCCGTCGTCCATGACGACGACGCCGGCGCCGGCGGCGGCGGCGGCGCGGGCGCCGGCGAGCCGGTCGCGCGCGACCCAGGCCGGCGCGGTCTCGGCCAGCAGCAGCGCCTCGTCGCCGACCTCGCGGTGCCCGTGCCGGGCGGGGTCGACCCGGACCGGCCCCCGAAGCGACCCCCCGTGGCCGCGGGACAGCAGATGCGGCCTCGCGCCGCGCCGCGCGAGCGCCGCCGCGACGGCCATGGCCACGGGCGTCTTGCCGGCGCCGCCGGCGACGGCGTTGCCGATGCAGACCACGGGCGCCCCGGCGGCGGCCGGGGAGGCCCGCCGGCGCCGGGCCGCGGCGGCGGCCCCCCACAACGCGGAAGCCGGGGCGAGAAGACGCGGAACGAGCCCGTCCCGCGCCCAGAACTCAGGAGTCCGCATCGCGGCCGGCGGCGACCGGAAGCGGCGGAAGAACGGCGTCGAGCATCCCGTCGAGCGGCGCGAAGACGGCGTCGAGAACCCGGTGCCCGGCATCCGCGATCCGGCGCGCCGCGGCGACGCGGCGGGCGCGGAGCGCGGCGTCGGAAAGCAGGTCGCCGACCTCGCGGGCGACGTCGTCGGCCGTCCGCGCCAGCGCGGCCGCGCCGGCCATGCGCAGCTCGCTCTCGACGGCCCGGAAGTTCTCCATGTGCGGGCCGTGCACGATCGGGCAGTCGAGCAGCGCGGGCTCGATCGGGTTGTGCCCGCCGGCAGGCACGAGGGAACCGCCGACGAGCGCGGCGCCGCACAGGCGGAAGAACAGGCCGAGCTCCCCGATGGTGTCGGCCAGCAGGATCCCGGGGCCGCCGACCACCGGCTCGCCGAGGCTGCGCCGCGCCGTCCGCAGACCCAGGCGGCGCGCCATGTCCGCGATCTCCGCGCCGCGTTCGGGGTGGCGCGGCGCAACGACGGTGACGAGGCCCGGATGGCGCGCGGCGATCAGGGGGTGGGCCCGCATGACGATCCCCTCCTCCCCGGGGTGGGTGCTGAAGGCGATCCAGGCGGGACGGCCGGCGAGGGCCGCCCGCAGTTCCCGCAGGGCGTCCTCCGGCGCCGGCAGCGGCGCCGCCGCGACCTTGAGGTTGCCGGTGCAGAGCACCCGGGGGGCGCCGAGGTCGCGGAGCCTCTCGGCGTCGGCCTCGGACTGCGCCATGCACAACTCGAAACTTCGCAGAAGCCGGCGGATGACCCAGCGCGCGCGGCGCCAGCGCCGCCACGACCGCGCCGACAGGCGGGCGTTGACGAGCGCGGCCGGCAGGCCGCGGGCGCCGATTTCCGAAAGCGCGGCCGGCCAGAACTCGGATTCGGTCCAGAGCACGAAATCCGGCCGCCAGTGGTCGAGAAAGCGCCGGACCCAGAGCAGCTGGTCGACCGGAGCGTACTGGTGGATGACGCCCTCCGGCAGGCGCGCGGCGAGCACCCGCGCCGAGGTCACGGTTCCCGACGTCATGAGGACGGCGGCTTCGGGCCGCTCCCGGTTCAGGCGCTCGACGACGGCGAGCACCGACACCGCCTCGCCGACGCTGGCGGCGTGGATCCAGACCAGCGGCCCGTCCGGGCGCGGCGCCGAGGGCACGCCCATCCGTTCGCCGACGCGCCCTGCGTCCTCGCGGCCCCTGGCGAGCCGGCGCCTGAGACAGCGGCGGAGGGCGGGCGCCGCGATCCGCGACGCGGCGCGGTAGGCGGCGACGCTCATGCGGCCGGCGGCTCCGGCTCGATCGCGGGCAGCCCGAGCGCCGTGTCGACCTCCCGGCAGAGCCGGATCATCTCGTCCTCGAGGCGCCGGCGCAGCCTGTCGATCTCGTCGCGGCCGGCATCCCCGGGAACCTCGATCGGCTCGCCCACCCGCAGGATCCCGCGCCCGAACGGCAGCGGAAGCGGCAGCATGAAGCGGTCCCACGTGCCGAGGACCACGCTCGGCCTGAGACCCCCGGCGACCGGCACCAGCGGCGCGCCGCCGAGCTTGGCCGCGGTCACCGCGCCGGGGGCCGCCCGCATCCTCGGCCCGCACGGGCCGTCGGGAGTGAACAGGAAGGTCTCGCCCCGCCGGAGCAGGCGCACGGCCTCGAGCAGCCCCTGCGCGCCGCGGCGCCGGCTCGAGCCGGCGGTCGCGCCGATCCCGAGATGGTGCATCATGCGCGAAAGAACGACGCCGTCCCGGTGCGCCGAGGCGAAGGCCCTCATCGGGGCGGGGTAGCGCCGGAACACCAGTTTCGGGCCGATCAGGAGACGGCCGTGCCAGCAGCAGAAGACCACCGGCCGGCCGGCCGCGACGACGTCGTCGAGGATCTCCCCGCCGTCGATCCGCCATCGGCAGCAGAACCAGACGAGGCGGACGTAGCGGGCCCCCATGCGCCCGGCGAGATCGGCGGCCGCCGGGTATCGCAGCAACCGCTTCAGCATGGCCGGCTCAGGCCGGCACGTCCAGCGGCGCGTCCCGTTCTCCGCCGAACTGCATGGCGTGAAGACGGGCGAACGCGCCGTCGCGCGCCAGCAGCTCGCGGTAGCTCCCGGTCTCCGCGATCCTGCCGCCGGCCAGGACCACGACCGTGTCGGCGTCGACGATCGTGGACAGGCGGTGGGCGACCACCACCGTGGTCCGGCCCCGCTTGAGCCGTCCGATCGCGGCCTGCACGAGACGCTCGGCCTCGGTGTCGAGGGCCGACGTCGCCTCGTCGAGCAGCAGGATCGGCGCGTCCTTCACGATGGCGCGCGCGATGGCGATGCGCTGGCGCTGGCCTCCGGAGAGCCTGACGCCGCCGCCGCCGACACGGGTGTCGTAGCCGTCCGGCAGCGCCTCGACGAACTCCCGGGCGCCCGCGGCGGCGGCGGCGGCAGCCACGGCGGCGTCGTCCACGCCGGGCTTTCCGTAGGCGATGTTGGCGCGCACGGTGTCGTCGAACAGCGAGATCTCCTGGCTGACCAGCGCGATGCTGCCGCGCAGGCTTTCCAGGGTCACGTCGCGGACGTCGGTGCCGTCGACGAGGACGGCGCCGCCATCGACGTCGAAAAACCGCGGAATCAGGTTGAGCATGGTCGTCTTGCCGGCGCCCGACGGCCCCACGAGCGCCACCGTCCCGCCGGCCGGGATCTCGAGATCGATGCCGTCGAGCGCGGGCTTCCCGGGCGCGTAGCCGAAGCGGACGCCGTCGAAGCGGATCGCGCCCCGCGGACGCCCGAGCGCGAGCGCGCCGGGGCGGTCGGCGATCGCGGGCCGGAGATCCTGGATCTGGAAGACGCGCTGGGCGGCGGCCAGGCCCTGCTGCAGGCTGGCGTTCAGGGTCGCGATGCTCTTCATCGGCCTGTAGGCCGCGAGAACGGCCGCCATGAAGGAGGCCAGCGCGCCGGCGGTCATGGTCCCGTCGATGACCAGAAGCCCGCCGAAGAACGCCGCCAGCGCGAGGGCGATGCCGCCGAGGGTTTCCATCAGCGGACGGCTCAGCGCCCTGACGCGCGCCGACTTGCGCCAGATCCCGTAGATGGTCTCCATGAGCCGGCCGGCGCGCCCGATCTCCCTCGCCTCCATGGTGTAGGCCTTGACGTGGCGGATGCCCCGGAAGGTCTCGTCGAGCAGCGTGGTCAGGTCGCCGGTCTCGGCCTGCGTGCGCCTCGAGAACTTGCGCATCCGCCGACCGATCCTCCGGACCGGAACCAGCGCCGCCGGAAAGGTCAGCACCGTCGCCAGCGCGAGCTGCCAGCAGTCGACGAACATCACCGCCACCAGGAACGCCACGGTCAGGACGTCCTTGGCCAGCCCGGTCAGCGCCCGCGCGACCGAGTTCCGCAGGACGTTGGCGTCGTTGACGAAGCGGGAGATCAGCTGGCCGACCGCGTTGTCGTGGAAGAAGCGCAGATCGGCGCAGATCAGGCGGCCGTACATGATCCGCTGGAGATTGGTGACCATGCGGTGGCCGATGACATCCATCAGCAGCGCCTCGGCGTAGCCCGCGGCACCGGTCGCCATCGCCATCGCGAGGATGCCGGCGGGCACGAGGTAGAGCATCCGCCGGTCCTTCGCGATCAGCACGTCGTCGATGACGGGTCCGATCAGGAAGACCATGCCGGCGGTCCCCGCGGCGACCACCATCATGCAGCCGAAGACCGCGACGACGCGCCCCGCCTGCGGCCGCAGCTGCTCGCGGACCAGGCGGCGCACGAGCTCCCCGGATTCGGCGTTCGCCGGATCCCCCAGTTCCTGGCTCGCCGAACGGATGGAAGCGCTGTGGGTCACGGTCAGCCGTGTCCTCGACCGGTGCGGACGGATCGCGCGGCCGCGGCGGCCGCTCCGGAAACCGCGGGGCCGGAGATCCGCGATGGCCGGTCAGGGTAGCACGATCGGGCGCGGCGCGTCAGCCGCGGCCGCTACACGCCCAGGGCGAGCAGGTTGCGCAACTCTGGCCGGTCCTGTTCGAGCGCTGCAAGCTGGAGATCGCCTTCGCGCACCGGACCTTCGCCTGGGAATCCGACGCACGCGGCAAGGCGCATGTGCATGTCGTCATTCTCGGTTTGGACAGGCGGGAAGCCGCGCGGGCCGACAAGCGGCTGTTCAGCTATCCCGACATCAACGGCGAGCCCGAGGAAAGCCGTCATGCCGCGCTCTCCCCGTACCTGTTCGACGCCGGCGGCCTCTCCGACCCGCATCTGGTGGTGCGGAAGGAAAGCGCGCCGATCAACGGGATGGGCCGATTGATCATCGGCTCCAAGCCCGTCGACGGCGGCAGCTACATCTTCGACATGGAAGAACGCGGCGCGTTCGTGGATGCGGAGCCGGAGGCCGCGCCGTGGCTCCGGCCGTTCATCGGCGCGCGCGAATACCTGCAGGGCGGCAAGCGGTGGATTCTCGCGCTGCACGATGCGCCGCCTGGCGAGTTGGCCCGGCTGTCGCGCGTCCGGGAACGAATTGCCGCCGTCCGCGCCTATCGGGAGGCCAGCAAGAGCGCGCCGACGCGCAAGCTCGCCGCGACACCGACGCTCTACCACGTGAACGTTCTCCCCACCGCGCCGTTTCTGGTGATTCCCGAGGTCAGCTCCGAGCGGCGGGAATACCTGCCCATCGACTGGCTGGAGCCGCCGGTGATTCCGAGCAATCTCGTTCGCGTTCTGGAAAACGCCACACTGGTCGATTTCGCGCTGCTGACATCGGCGATGCACATGGCGTGGCTGCGCCATGCCGGCGGGCGGCTGGAAAGCCGTTACCGCTATTCCATCGGCCTCGTCCACAACACCTTCCCGCTGCCGCCCCAGGGTTCGGACCTGTCGAGGCTGGAACCGCCGGCGCAAGCCGTGCTGGATGCACGCGCCACCCATCCGGGCGCGACGCTCGCCGGTCTCTACGACCCGGATCTCATGCCCCCGAACCTGCGCCGGGCGCATCGGGCGCTCGACCGCGCGGTGGACCGGCTCTACCGGCGTGCGGGCTTCGCCTCCGAGCGAGAGCGCGTCGAGCATCTGTTCATGCTGTACGAGAAGATGCGGGCGCCGCTGGCGGCCGGCATGAAGCCGAAAAGGAGACGGCGACGGGCGGGACAGTCCCCTGCCCGCCGGACGCGGTGACGGATGCCGGCGGCGCGAACGCAACGGCGCGGATTCATGCGCACTTGACCGTGATTCCTGCGACACTTGACCGTCCCGATCAGGGTCGTCGGCGGTCGCGGAAGAGCCCGTGCCGGGCGAGGTCGGGCGCAACGTTCCCCCGGGGCCCGGTGACGCGGATGGACGGGCCGTGTCCGTCCTCTCTTCCGCTCAGAAACGGATGCTGCCTGTCAGCCGGACACCGTGCCCGGGCGCCGCGTCGGCGCTCTCGCGAAGTTCGGCCTCGAGGCTCATCGACAGGACGTCGAGCTCCAGCCGCCGGCCGACGCGGTACCGGTGCGTCGCGTCGCCGTCGGACGAGAACGCGCCGTAGGTGGTGAGGGTGCCGCGCCCCGCCAGCGCGGGCGCGGCGTGGCCGAACTCGGAGCTCAACCGCATCTCCGGGTCGGACGGATCCCGCTCCCCGGACCCGCCGGCCGTCGTCCGCCGGCCCTCCCACACCGACCGGGCCCCGCTTGCCGCGTTGCCCCACGAGGGCGTCAGCGCGAAGTACAGTCCCCGGCCGGACGCGCCCGGGTCGAACTCCAGCCCCAGACTCACCCCGGCGTCCTCCAGACCCTCTTCCTCGTGCGACAGCAGCACGCGACCGCTCGCCTCGACCTCGAGGCCCAGGTCCGCATGTCCGTACCCGACGCCCCCGCCCAGCTCCATCCCCATGCCGCTCTCCGCGTCCCCGCCATCGACCCGCGCCGCCAGCTCGACGTTGCCCCTCAGCCCCGCGACCCCGCCGAAGCCCTCCCCGGCGCTGCCTTCCAGCAGCAGCCGCGCCTGCCAGACCCCGGACTCCAGAGCCGGCAGCAGCTCCGCCTGTCCGTCCGCGTCGAGCTGCACGAGGAAGCCGCTCGTCCCCACCGACCAGTCGACACCCCACAGCGACGCCACTTCGTGGCTCCCTCCGCCCGCCGCCATCGTCATCTCGATGTCGGTCCCGACGCCGGCGCCCGTCCGGGTGGAGAAGCCGTCCCTCAGGACCGCCTCGCCGGTGCCGTAGCCCAGCATCGCCCACGTCCTCAGACCCCGCCGCGGCGACCACCGCGCGTAGGGGTGCACGCCGACGAGCTCCGTCTCCACATCCGCATCGCGCTCCCCGTCGAACTCCACCTCCCCGGAGCTGCCGCTCAGCATGACGCCGAGCAGGGTGTCTTCCCGAACACGAAGCTCCAGCCCCAGCTGCCCGGAGAGCGTCTCTCCCCGCGTCGTCACCTCCGGATCCAGCCTGCCCGCGCTCCGGCTCAGGCTGCCGCGACCCCACAGCACCGGGACTCCCGCGCCGCCCGCCTCGCCTTCCCCGCCCAGGGAAAGCTGGAAGCTGCTCCGCGACAGCAGCTCCCGCCACTCCGCCCCGTCCGGCAGGTCGCCGTCGGGGCCGAGATGTCGCCGCAACGCCCCGTGCACCCCCTCTCCGGACCGGAGCGAGACCAGGGGCGTCCCCCCAAGCGTCGCCGTCGTCCCGGCCCTCGCCGACCGCGGCCTGTCCCCGACGGCCGCGACCAGATCCCGCGCCACCGCGCGGCCGAACGCCGCCAGCGCGTACCCGAGCCTGCGACGGCGCTCCTCGACGAGCTCGTCGTCCGCGATCGTCAGCGTCACCGGCTCCGGGTCGCCCGCGAGACCCTGGCGGTTCGTCGCCTTGCCCGACACCGTCACCGTCCTGTCCGGCGCCTCCGCGTCGTTGTCCACGGCCGCGATCGTCACCACCCCGGCGCTCTCCCTCTCGCCCGCCGCGATCGTCAGCACCCGGTTCGCGCCCAGCCGGTAGTCGGCCGCCGTCGCCGGCGCCACCGGCGCCGCCGACACCGTCACCGTCGTCCTCTCGCTCGACGGCCGGTCCAGGCGCGCCGTCACCGTCGCCGTCCCACCGTTCTCCGCGATCGTGTCCGGCGTCAGGCGCAGCGACACCGCCGGCGCCGCGTCGTCGTCGGCGATCGTTCCCGTCCCCTCGGCCCTCGCGACCGTCGCGCCCGACGGGTTCGACAGCACCACCGTGACCGTCTCGTCGGGCTCGTCCGCGTCGTCGTCGGTCACCGCGACCGTCACCGTCCCGGCGCTCTCCCCGGCGCCGAAGGTCAGGGTGCCGCTCCCCGCCCCGTGATCCTTTCCGGCCCGCGCCGTCCCGTCGACGACCGTCCAGTCGACCGTCACCTCGGCCGCCGCCGGCGGCTCCAGCGTCACCGCGAACCGCAGCGCCGCGCCGGAGCCCTCGGCCGCGCGCGCATTGCCGATCGACAGCTCCCGCCCCTCGTCGTCCGCGATCGTCAGCGTCGCCGCCAGCGCCGGAGCCCCCGGCGCCTGCGGGACCGCGACCCCCTGGGCGTTGGCCGCCGTGGCCGTCACCGTCACCGTCCTGTCCGGCGCCTCCGCGTCGTTGTCCACGGCGGTGATCGTCACCAGCCCCACGCTTTCCGTCCCGCCCGCCGGAATCCTCAGCTCCCTGTTGTCGCTCAGCACGTACGGCAGCTCCGCCGTCGCCGCGACCGACAGCCGCTCCGCCGTCGCCGCCGACGCCACCTCCACCGTCACCGTCGTGTCCGCGCTCGACGGGTGGGACAGGCGCGCCGTCACCGCGGTCGTCCCGCCGTCCTCGACGATCGCGGGGCGGGACAGGTGCAGCGTCACCGTCGGCGCGGCGTCGTTGTCCCGGATCGTCAGCGTCACCGGCTCCGGGTCGCCCGCGAGACCCTGGCGGTTCGCCGCCTTGCCCGTCACCGTCACCGTCCTGTCCGGCGCGTCCACGGCGTTGTTCACGGCCGTCACCGTCACCCGCCCGACGCTCTCCGTCCCGCCCGCCGGGATCGTCAGCACCCGGTTCGCGCCCAGCCGGTAGTCGGCCTCCGTCGCCGGCGCCACCGGCGCCGCCGACACCGTCACCGTCGTGTCCGCGCCCGACGCGCGGTCCAGGCGCGCCGTCACCACGCTCTCCCCGCCGGCCTCCGTGACCGAATCCGGGGTCAGGACCAGCGTCACCGTCGGACGCGGCGCGACCGTCGCCGTCGCCGCGCTCTCGACGGTCTCCCGGGTCCCGTCGTCGTCGGTGAAGCTCGCCGCCACCTTCAGCGTCGCGCCCGCGTCCGCGTCGGCCACCGTGTAGGTCGCCGCGGTCGCACCGCCGATCCGCGTGTCCCTCCCGCCCGATGTCCGGATCCACTGCCAGGAGAGACTCGCGCCCGTCAGGCCGTCGGGGTCGTCCAGGTTCGACGCGTCCGCGGTCAGCGTCTGGCCCACCACCGGCGTCGTGTCGTCGATGGTCGGCGCGCCGGTCGGCGCCGCGTTGTCGTCGTCCTCGACCGCGACCGTTGCCGCGGCGGTCCCCAGGTCGTAGGCCGCATCCGCCGTCAGGGCCACCGTCACCACGCTGTCCGCCTCGTGGACAGTGTCTTCCACCGTCGGCACCGACACCGTCTTCCCGGTGTCGCCGTCCCCGAAAGCGACGATCCGCCCGCCCTCCTCGCCCGACGCCACCATGGCGCCGCTCTCCGACACGTCGTAGCGGACCGTCAGCGCGCCCGCCGTGACGCCTGTGCGCGTCACCCTGAACCGCGCGTCCTCGCCTTCCTCCACCGGGCCCGCCACCCGCGCCACCGACACCCTCGGACGCGCCGCCGCCGCGACCGTCGCCGTCGCCGCGCTCTCGACCGTCTCCCGGGTCCCGTCGTCGTCGGTGAAGCTCGCCTCCGCCTTCAGCGTCGCGCCGACATCGCCGGCGACCACCGTGTAGGTCGCCGCGGTCGCCCCGCCGATCGGCGTGTCCGTCCCGCCCGATGTCCGGATCCACCGCCAGGCGTAGGTCGGGCCCGTCAGACCGTCAGGATCGCCGATGCCCGACGGGTCCGCCGTCAGCGTCTCGCCAACCACGGGTGTCGTGTCGTCGATGGTCGGCGCGCCGGTCGGCGTCGCGTTGTCGTCGTCCTCGACCGTGACCGTTGCCGTGGTGTCGGTCCCCAGGTCGTACGCCGCATCCGCCGTCAGCGCCACCGTCACCACGCTGTCCGCCTCGTGAGCGCTGTCGTCGGCCGTCGGCACCGTCACCGTCCGCTCGGTGTCGCCGTCCCCGAAAGCGACGGTCCGCGCGCCCTCCTCGCCCGGCGCCACCATGGCGCCGGTCTCCGACACGTCGTAGCGGACCGTCAGCGCGCCCGTCGTCACGCCCGTGCGCGTCACCGTGAACCGCGCGTCCGCGCCTTCCTTCACCGGACCCGTCACCCGCGCCACCGACACCGTCGGCACCGGCGCCGCCTCGACCGTCGCCGTCGCCGCGCTCCCGACCGTCTCCCGGGTTCCGTCGTCGTCGGTGAAGGCCGCCTCCGCCTTCAGCGTCGCGCCCACGTCACCGGCCACCACCGTGTAGCTCGTCCCGGTCCCGACCTGCGTCTCGCCGCCCCCCGGCGCCACCCGGAGCCACCGCCAGGCGTAGGCCGGACTCGTCAGACCGTCCGGGTCGGCAATGCCCGACGCATCCGCCGTCAGTGTCTCGCCGACCACCGGCGTCGTGTCGTCGATGGTCGGCGCGCCCGTCGGCGCCGCGTTGTCGTTGTCCTCGACCGTGACCGTTGCCGTGGTGTCGGTCCCCAGGTCGTACGCCGCATCCGCCGTCAGCGCCACCGTCACCACGCTGTCCGCCTCGTGAGCGCTGTCGTCGGCCGTCGGCACCGTCACCGTCACGCTGGCCGCGTTGCCCGGGAAGTCGACGCTCTGCGCGCCCTCGTCGCCCGACGCCACCATGGCGCCGCTCTCCGACACGTCGTAGCGGACCGTCAGCGCCCCCGTCGTGACGCCCGTGCGCGTCACCGTGAACTGCGCGCCCGCGCCTTCCGACACCGGGCTCGCCACCCGCGCCACCGACACCGTCGGGACCGGCGCCGCCTCGACCGTCGCCGTCTCCGAGCTCTCGACCGTCTCCGCGGTTCCGTCGTCGTCGGTGAAGGCCGCCTCCACCTTCAGCGTCGACCCCGCGTCACCCGCGACCACCGTGTAGGTCGTCCCGGTCCCGACCTGCGTCTCGCCGCCGCCCGACGCCACCCGGAGCCACCGCCACGCGTAGGTCGGACTCGTCAGACCGTCCGGGTCGTCCAGGTTCGACGGATCCGCGGTCAGCGTCTCGCCGACCACCGGCGTCGTGTCGTCGATGGCCGGCGCGCCGGTCGGCGCCGCGTTGTCGTCGTCCTCGACCGTCACGTCCGCCGTGGCGGTCCCCAGGTCGTAGTCCGCATTCGCCGTCAGCGTCAGCGTCACCGTGCTGTCCGCCTCGTGAGCGTTGTCCTCCACCGTCGGCACCGTCACCGTCCGCTCGGTGTCGCCGTCCGCGAACGTGACGCTCTTCGCGCCCTCCTCGCCCGACGCCACCATGGCGCCGCTCTCCGACACGTCGTAGCGGACCGTCAGCGTCCCTGTCGTGACGCCCGTGCGCGTCACCGTGAACCGCGCGCCCGCGCCTTCCTCCACCGTGCTCGCCACCCGCGCCACCGACACCCGCGGACGCGGCGCCGCCTCGACCGCCGACGTCTCCGCGCTCTCGACCGTCTCCCCGGTCCCGCCGTCGTCGGTGAAGCGCGCCTCCACCTTCAGCGTCGACCCCGCGTCGCCGGCGACCACCGCATACGTCGCCCCGGTGCCGACCTCCGTCTCGCCGCCGCCCGTCGCCACCCGGAGCCACCGCCAGGCGAAGGTCGCGCCCGCCGTCCCGTCCGCGTCGCCGATGCCCGACGCGTCCGCCGTCAGCGTCTGGCCGACCACCGGGGTCGTGTCGTCGATCGTCGGCGCGCCGGTCGGCGCCACGTTGTCGTCGTCCCGGACCGCCGCCGTCGCCGCCGCCGGGTCGCCGAGCAGGTAGGCGGGATCGGCGCCCGTGTCCGCCGTCAGCGCCACCGTCACCGAGCCGTGCGCCTCGTGGGCGCCGTCGCCCGTCGTGGCCACCGACACCCGCACCGTGGCGCCGTTCGCCGGGAAGGTCGCCGTGCCCGCGCCCGTCGCGGCGCCGAAGGCTCCGGTGGCAGTGACCTCGTAGGCCACGCCCAGCTTCTTCGTCGTGGCGCCCGTGCGCGTCAGCGTGAACGCGGCGGTGCCGCCCTCGGTCACGTCGCCGTCCGAGGCCACCGTGACCTCCGGCCGCGGCAGCGCCGCCACCGCCGCCGTCGGGACGCTCGCGAAGGTCGCCTCGTGGCCCTCGTCGTCGGTGACCGTCACCCGGACCTTCAGCGTCGCGCCCGCGTCCGCGAACACCGGCACGTAGGTCCGCGAGGTCGCGCCGGGGATGTCCGCGTCGCCGCCGCCCGACGGCGTCCGCACCCACTGCCAGGCGTGGGCCGCGCTGTCCAGGCCGTCCCCGTCGGCGAGGCCCGACGTGTCCGCCGTCAGCGTCTCGCCCTCCCTCGCCGTGCCCGTGACCGTGACCGCCCCGGTCGTCGGCGAGTCGTCGTCGTCCTCCACCGCCGCCGTCGCCGTCGCCGGGTCGCCGAGCAGGTAGGCGGGAGCGGCGGACGTGTCCGCCGTCAGCGCAAGCGTCACCGAGCCGTGCGCCTCGTGGGTGCCGTCGCCCGTCGTGGGCACGCTCAACTGCACCGCGGCGCTGTTCGCCAGGAAGGCGAGCGTGGCCTCGAAGGCCGTGACCCCGAAGTCTCCGGAGGCGGTGACCTCGTAGTCCACGTCCAGCGTCCGCGCCGTGTCGCCCGTGCGCGTCACCGTGAACACCGCGGCGCTGCCCTCCGTCACGTCGCCGTCCGAGGCCACCGTGACCTCCGGCCGCGGCAGCGCCGTCACCGCCGAGGTCGGAGCGCTCGTGAACGTCCCCTCGTGGCCCTCGCCGTCGGTGACCGTCACCTTGACCTTCAGCGTCGCGCCCGCGTCCGCGTACACCGGCACGTAGGTCCGCGAGGTCGCGCCCGAGATGTCCGCGTCACTGCCGCCGGACGGGGTCCGCACCCACTGGTAGACATAGGCCGCACTGTCCAGTCCTCCGTCCTCGTCGGTAATGCCCGACGTGTCCGCCGTCAGCGTCTCGCCTTCCCTCGCCGTGCCCGTGACCGTCACCGTGCCGGTCGCCGGGGAGTCGTCGTCGTCCTTGACCAACACCCTCGCCGTGGCGGTCCCCAGCTCGTACGCCGCATCCGCCGTCAGCGTCACCGTCACCCGGCTGTTCTGCTCGTGGAGGTTGTCGAACACCGTCGGCACCGTCACCGTCACGCTCGCCGTGTTGCCCGAGAAGTCGACGGTCTGCGCCCCCTTGTCGCTCGACCTCACCATGGCGCCCGTCTCGACCACGTTGTAGTGGACCGTCAGCGCACCCGTCGTCACCCCAGTGCGCGTCACCGTGAACTGCGCGTCCTCGCCTTCCACCACCGAACTCGCCACCGGCGCCACCGTCACCGTCGGCAGCGACACCGCCTCGACCGTCGCCGTCGCCGCGCTCTCGACCGTCTCCGAGGTTCCGCCGTCGTCGGTGAAGGCCGCCTCCACCTTCAGCGTCGACCCCACGTCGGCATCGACCACCGTGTAGCTCGCCGTGGTCGCGCCGGCGATCCGCGTCCGCGTCCCGCCCGACGCCACCCGGATCCACTGCCAGGTGAAGGTCAGGCTCGCCGGCCCGTCCGGGTCGGAGACGCCCGAGGCGTCCGCGGTCAGGATCTCGCCCACCATGGGCGTCGTGTCGTCGATCGTCACCGCGCCCGTCGGCGCCGTGTTCTCGTCGTCGGTGATCGTCAGCGTCACGTCCTGCGGCGCCGTGACCCCCGCATCGTTCGCCGCCGTGGCCGACACCGTCACCGTCTTGTGCGGCGCATCCACATTGTTGTCCACGGCGGTGATGGTGACCGTGCCGTCGCTTTCGGTGTCGCCCGCCGGAACCACCAGCTCCAGGGTTTCCACGTTCGGGGAAAGACTGTAGTCGGACGCCGTGGCCGGCCCCACCGGCGAGACCGAGACCGTCACGACCGTGTCCCGGCCCGACGCGTGGTCCAGGGTCGCGCTCAGCGCGCTCGCCCCGCCGTCCTCCGTGATCGTGTCCGGGGTCAGGACCAGCGTCACCGTCGGGTCGTCGTCGTCGTTGGTGATCGTCCCCGTCGCCGTAGCGTCCCCGAGGGTCGCGCCCGACGGGTTCGTCAGCGTCACTTCGAACGTCTCGTCCGGCTCGTCCGCCTCGTCGCCCGCCACGGTCACGGAGACCGTCCGGCTGGAGTCCCCGGCGCCGAAGGTCAGGGTTCCGTTCCCCGCCGTGTAGTCCGTCCCGGCGGTCGCGGTGCCGTCGGAGGTCGCCCAGTCCACGGTCACGGTGGCCGTCGCCGCGGAGTCCAGCGTCACCGTGAACTCCAGCGTCGCGCTGCCCGAATCGCCCTCGGCCGCGCTCGCGTCGCCGATCGAGAGCGCCGGGAGCGGCGCCCCCCCGACCGGGTCCGTCTCCGCGCTCTCGACCGTCTCCGCGGTCCCGTCGTCGTCGGTGAAGGACGCCTCCGCCTTCAGCGTCGCGCCCGCGTCCGCGGCCACCACCGTGTAGGCCGCCGCGGTCGCGCCGGGGATCGGCGTCGCCGTCCCGCCCGACACCCGGAGCCACCGCCAGGTGAAGGTCAGGCTCGCCGGCCCGTCCGGGTCGGAGACGCCCGAGGCGTCCGCGGTCAGGGTCTCGCCCACCATGGGCGTCGTGTCGTCGATCGTCACCGTGCCCGTCGGCGCCGCGTTGTCGTTGTCCTCGACCGTGACTTCCGCCGTGGTGTCGGTCCCCAGCTCGTAGGCCGCGTTCGCCGCCAGCGTCACCGTCACCACGCTGTCCGCCTCGTGGGCGCTGTCGTCGGAGGTCAGCACGAACAGATTCGTCGAGGCAAGGCCGGCCGGGATGGTTGCCGATGCGGGTGACCCCGCGCAGGAACCCCGGCACATGTCCCCCGTTTCCGAAATGCTGAAGAACAACTGCAACCGCGCGGCCGTGTCGCCGGTCCGCGCCAGCCTGAACACCGCGTCGCTCCCCTCGGTCACCGGAGTCGTCACCGGCGTCACCGTGACCGTCGGCAGCGCCTTCCCCACCGCCGCCGTCTCCGCGCTCTCGACGGCCTCGTCCGTGCCGCCGTCGTCGGTGAAGCTCGCCTCCACCTTCAGCGTCGCGCCCAGGTCCGCGGCGACCACCGTGTAGCTCGCCGAGGTCGCGCCGGGGATCGGCGTCTCCGTCCCGCCCGACACCCGGATCCACCGCCAGGCGAAGGTCGGGCTCGCCGGCCCGTCCGCGTCGGAGATCTGCGAGGCGTCCGCCGTCAGCGTATCGCCCACCCTGGGCGCCGTGTCGTCGATGGTCAGCTCGCCCGTCGCGGGCGTGTTGGGTTCGTCGTTGTCGTTCACATTTGCGAACGTCGAATCAGGGTCACCCACCTCGTAGGACGCGCTGGCCTGCAAGGTCACAATCACTCTGCTGCGTTGCTCGTCGAGGCTGTCATCCACGGTCGGCACCGTCACCGTCTTCTCGGTATCGCCGGGCGAGAAAACAAGCGTTTTATCGCCCTGATCGCCCGACGCCACCATGTCCCCCGGTGTTTCGCCCGCGAGGGCCGGTCCTTCGTTCACGCGGTAGTTCACCGTCAGCGACTGGGAGGTGTCGCCCTCCCGCGTCACCCTGAACGTCAAGTTCGTCCCCTCCGTCACCTGAACCGGTGATACCCGCTCGATCGTCACCACCGGGAGAACTTCGGTTTCGGTCCCCCTGATCTGGAACTTGTAGAAACTGCCGGGGTACTCGGGATTCCAAAAACTTCCGCCTGAGCTCGTATGGAGCCCGCCGATGCTCCAGCCGGACGCGGCTCCGGGGTCCGTGCCGCCTTGCGTGGTAGCCCTCCAGGCTCGAAAGTTCCCCACCGAGGAGAAGTCACGCGCCATGACATGGTATTCGGTGCCGGCCTCGAGCGTGGCGCCCGCCGGGGCCTGCCACTCGTAAACACCTTCGCTCACCTCGGATGCGGACCTGCCGAGCGTGTAGAGGTTGGTGGAGACGGGAGCTCCGTCCCCGTCGCTTTCCCTGATCGTCACCTCGACAGCGCCTTGGGAGATCAATTCAAAGGGGTTTTTGATTTCAAGAACCACGCTGGAGAGGTCGTAGCCTCCGGGGGCGTCCCCCGTGGTGAACGATTGAGCCTTGAAAAAGCGCGAATGGCGCACAGCAGTGGGGTTGTTTTTTTTGCCCGTATTGCCGACAAGAATATCCTCCGGAGGCGGCGGAGGCGCGGGAAGCTCGCCCCGGACCGCGACCGCGAGCGCGCGGCTTGGACTCGCTGCGCCCCACGCGGCTGGGCCGGATTTCCTCAGATAGTCGAAATCGATATCCCAGCCCCCCGCGTTGTCAATCGTCGCGGAGCTGCGACTGAGTCTGCGCCAGCGCGCTGCGCTGCCACTGGTCGACTCCGCCACGATATGGTAGGCGGTGTCGGCCTCGAGCGTGGCATTGGACGGCGCCGTGAAGGTGTTCCGGCCCGAGCTCAGGGAAGAAGGGTTGGTCAGCGTGTAGCGAGTTGTGCCGGGAACGTTGCGGTTACTGGCGTCAACCGAATTCTCCCTGATCGTCACCTCGATCGCTCCGGTGCCGATGTCCGAGAGGTGCAGCACGACTTCCGAAAGCGGGTAGCCGCCGCTCCGGCTTCCCGTGCGAAACTCTTGCGAAAAACGACGAGAGGTAGTGATTTCGTTCCCACTCACGCTGGAGGCACCCAAGGCGCTTCTCAAGTTGCTGATGTAGTCCTCGACCTGCGCCTGGGCCGATGCCGGCGCCAGGCCGGCGAGCGCCAGCAGCACGCAGGCCGCCTGCGCCAGCCGCCGAAGCGGCGCGGCGCCGTTTCGAGCCGTCATGGCGCTCCGGTCCCGGCGCCTCGGAGACGACGCCCGGACTCCGACCGGGTTGCCGGGAACCCCGGCCATGCGGCGCAATCCCGTCCACCGGCGGGATCCCGTCCACCAGCGCCGGAGGGCCGCCGAGGCGGGAATCGCTGTCCCGCGGTTCGACGAACCCGCCCGCGCGTCCTGCCGATGCCGGCCCCCGTCATCCCGAATCCCCCAGGACGTTGCCCGGGGACGGGCGACGCTCCCCCGGACCCGGCCGGGGAGAACGGCGGGGGAGCCCGTCGACCGGTGTCTGCGGGCGGGCCGGGGGAGAGGAGGCTAGTGGCTGGTGTCTGGGGGGGGGGGGGGAGCGACCAGCGTCGGGGAAAGGGAGCGGCCGGCGGAGTCGGCCGTGCCGCCTGTCATGGCGGCGAGCGTCACGCCATGGCAGCGAGCGGACGTGTTCACGTCAGCTCGCCGGTGCCCGGCGCCGCTCGAGGACGGCCCGTTCCGTGATGCCCGCTCCGAACGCGGCGGCGGGCCGGCGGCGAGCGGGAGCCCCCGGACTTCCCGCGAGCCCGTGCCGGCGCCGCACCGGCGACGGCCACCGCCCGCGCACCCGCGCCGCGATGGCGGTGGATGAGGAGAGTCGGGCCGGAGCGTCCATGGCGGCTTTCTCCCGGGTGCCGGACCCCGTTCCGCGCCGGTGTCCGCGGAACACGAACCGGGTTGCGAAGCGGGTCGATGCGTCTCGTGCCGGCGCGCATGATACCCGCTTCCGACGGCGTGTCGATACCCGTGGAGGGCCTTGTCAGGGGTGTCCCACGCTTCCCGATTGCGGCCGATTCCGGTCGGTCCGGGCCGCGTCCGGGCGTTGCGGCTGGCGCACGACGGCCCGTTTCGCGGGTTCGCGGCCTTCTTCCGGGGCAGGATTCGGGTCCGGAGACACGGGAGGTCGGCGCCGGCGGACCGGCGGCGTTGCGGCGGCGCGCCGCGGCGTTCAGGGGGACAGGATCGCGGCGAAGGCGTCCCTGCGCCGGAGCGCGAGGCGCCGGGTTGCCGAGGCGATGCCGTCGGAGCCGGTCCTGTGGATGATGACCGCGAGCGCGAGGTTGGTGGTGGTGCCGCGCGACCGTCGCGTCCCGCCGCACGCGCTCGTGCGGCTCCGCGAGACGGACCGTCACCTCGGCAAGCGGGAAGCCGTCGGTCGTGCTCTCGAAGAGGGGGCTGGTGTGCGCTCGGTGGCCCATGCCGCCATCCTGGCCGAATCGGCGGCGAAAAGCCGGAGCCCGGTCCAGCCGGCCTCGCCGGGAACCCGAAACGCCGAAGAAACCGAGCGTGGGATCGCCCTGGCTACACGCCGGCGACGGTCATGCCGTCGACGCGGATCGTGGGCGCGTCGACGCCGCGGCGGAACTCGAGGTCGTCCGCCGGCCGCGTCGCGGCGAACATGTCCCGGAGGTTGCCGGCGATCGTCACCTCGCTGACCGGATAGGCGATCTCGCCGTTTTCGATCCAGAACCCGGTGGCGCCGCGGCTGTAGTCGCCGGTGACGACATCGACGCCCATGCCGATGAGTTCGGTCACGTAGAAGCCGGCGTCGATGTCGGAGATCAGCTCGTCGACCGTCGACCCCCCGTTTTCCATGTAGAGGTTGGTGGCGGCCGGCGCCGGCGGAGAGGAGATGCCGCGCGAGGCGTGCCCCGTCGACCGCAACCCGAGCTGGCGCGCCGAGGCGAGATCGAGAATCCAGCCCGTCAGCGTCCCCTTCTCGACGAACGCGCGCCGCGCGCCGGGCAGCCCCTCGGCGTCGAACGGCCGCGACGCGAGCCCGCGCGGACGGTGGGGGTCGTCGACGATCGTCACGTTCCCGGGGAAGATCGCCTCGCCCATGGCGTCGCGCAGGAACGACGTCCCGCGGCGGACCGCGACGCCGTTGACGCCTTGCGCGAAGTGGCGCACCAGACCCCCCGACACGCGCCGGTCGTAGACCACCGGCGCCTGCCGCGTGCCGACCTTGCGCGCCCCGAGGCGGCGGACGGCGCGCTCGCCGGCCTCGCGGCCGAGCCGTTCCGGATCGCCGAGGTCGGCGCGATGCACGGCGGCGGCGTACTCGTGGTCGCGCTCCATCTCCAGCCCCTCGCCCGCGAGCACCGACACCGAGAGGCTGTGGCCCGAGGTGGCGTAGGACCGCGCGAGGCCGTTGGTCGCGACGACCGCTACGACGGCGCGGCTCCAGCCCGTCTCCGCCCCTTCCGAATTGGTGATCCCGGCGACGGCGCGGGCGGCGTCCTCGGCGGCGCGGGCGTCCGCGACCAGCGCCTCGGCCGCCGGCTCGTCCGGATCGACGACGTCGAGCTCCGGCGCGTCCCCGGCGAGCTGGTCCGGCTCGGCGAGACCGCAATGGGGATCCTCGGGCGCCGCCCGGGCCATCGCCACGGCCCGGCGCACCACCTCGGCGAGCGTCCCCTCCGCCGGATCGGTGGACGACACCACGGCCTGGCGCCGGCCGGCGAAGACGCGAAGCCCGATGGCGCGGCTTTCCGAGCGCTCGAGATTCTCCAGCCCGCCCAGCCGCCAGGCCACCGACAGCGAGGTCGAATCGATCGCCACGGCGTCGGCGGCGTCGGCTCCCGCCCTGCGGGCGTCCTCGACGAGCGCGCCGAGCAGCGGCAGAACCTCCCGCGTCACGCCCCGGCCCCCGGGGACGCCGGCCGGGCCGGCAGGCCCTTTCCGGGCAGTCCGTACTCGGCCCACCGGCGGGTCACCTCTCCGACGACCGCGGCGTCCATGCGGATGGGCCGGCCCCAGGGACGTGCCGTCTCCGGCGGGATCTTGGCGGTGGCGTCGATGCCCATCTTGGATCCCAGCCCCTCGACCGGGGACGCGAAATCGAGCGCGTCGACCGGCGTGTTCCCGATCACCGTCACGTCGCGGCCGGCGTCGACGTTGGTCGCGAGCGCCCACACCACGTCGGTCCAGTTGCGGGCGTCGATGTCGGCGTCGACCACGATCACGAACTTGGTGTACATGAACTGCCTGAGAAAGGACCACACGGCGAGCATGATCCGCTTGGCGTGGCCGGGGTACTCCTTGCGGATGGCCACCACCGCGACCCGGTAGGAGCAGGCCTCGGGCGGCAGCCAGAAATCGGCGATCTCCGGGAACTGCCGGACCAGCAGCGGCGTGAAGACCTCGTTCAGCGCCTCGCCGAGCACCGAGGGCTCGTCGGGCGGGCGTCCGGTGAAGGTCGTCAGGTAGAGAGCGTCCCGGCGCATGGTGACCGCCGAGGCGCGGAACACCGGAAACGGCCGCGCCGGGTTGTAGTAGCCGGTGTGGTCGCCGTAGGGCCCCTCCTCGCCGGTCTCGTCGAGCAGCACCTCGCCCTCGATCACGATCTCGGCCTCCGCCGGCACCTGCAGCGGCACCGTCCTGCAGTCGGCGAGCGCCAGCGCGCTACCGCGCAGCAGCCCGGAGAACTGGAACTCGGACATGGTCTCGGGAACCGGGGCGACGGCGGCGATGATGGTGGCGGGGTCGGCGCCGACGACGGCGGCGGCCGGAACCGCGCGGCGGCCGCTCCGCGCCGCCTCGGCGGCGTGGCGGGCGCCGCCGCGATGCGCGAGCCAGCGCATCAGCGTGGTGTCGCGGCCGGTGACCTGCATGCGGTAGATGCCGGCGTTGAGCGTTCCGTCGGCGCCGCGGGTGACGACCAGCGGCCAGGTGATCAGCGGCGCCGGCTCCCCGGGCCAGCAGGTCTGGACCGGCAGCTCGTGCAGCGACACGTCGGCGCCCTCGCGCACGATCTCCTGGCAGGGCGCGCGCGCCGCCGCGCGCGGCGCCGTGGCCATGGCCGTCCGCGCCAGCGGCAGCATCCCGAGGGCCTCCCGCCAGCCGCCGGGGGGCTGCGGCTGGCGCAGGAAGGCCAGGGTCTCGCCGAGTTTCCGCAGCCCGCCGCGGGCGGCGGCGTCCATGCCGCGCGCGACCCGGTCGACGGTGCCGAACAGGTTGGCGAGCACGGGCAGCGGCGACCGGCTGCCGTCGGCGCGGACCGGGTTCTCGAACAGCACCGCCGGGCCCCGTTCCGCGAGCAGACGGGTCTGGATCTCGGTCATCTCGAGCACGGTCGAGACCGGCGCCGCGACGCGCACGAGCTCTCCGTCGCCCTCGAGCCTCTCGACGAATTCCCGGAGATTGGCGTAGGCCATGGCCGCCGGGTTCTGCCCCACCGCCGCGCCCCGGTCAAGGTTCGCCCGCCCAGGAACATTTTTTGTCGTGACCGAGTGCCGGTAGCGGGCGCGAATCCGCCTGCCATGCGATCAATATCCGCTTCCCGAAGCACGAACTGACCCCCGGATCGACGAAATACGCTTCCGAACGCCCTGTCGGACAGGCCGGTTCACCCGTCGCCGGACAATTGATCAGCCCTGTTCGCCCGCCCGGACGAGGTTGCCCGGCGCGCCGGCGCGGGCTACCCTCGGCCCGAGACGGCGGGGCGTGGCGCAGCCTGGCAGCGCATCTGCTTTGGGAGCAGAGGGTCGGCGGTTCGAATCCGCCCGCCCCGACCAGCCGTCGCCGGGACCGCGCGGCGCCGGAGGCCGCGGCGTCGGGAGCGTGCCTCATGGCGGTTGCGGAATCCGGGGCCTGCCCCGACCTCGCCGTGCTGCGGGCGCTCGAGCGCAAGGTGCTGTGGCTCTCGACCTGGATGATCCACCACGCCAACCACGTGCGCCCGTCGCGCGACGGGCTCAAGGTCGGCGGCCACCAGGCCTCGAGCGCCTCGGCGGCAACACTGATGACGGCGCTGTACTTCGACGCCCTCCGTCCCGAGGACCGGGTCGCGGTCAAGCCCCACGCGGCGCCGGTCTACCATGCCGTCCAGTACCTTCTCGGCAGGCAGACACGGGAGAACCTGGAGAGGCTGCGCGCCTTCGGCGGCGCCCAGTCCTACCCCTCGCGGACCAAGGACGCCGACGACGTCGACATCTCGACGGGGTCGGTCGGGCTCGGCGCCGCCCACACCGTGTTCTCCTCGATCGTCCAGGACTACGTGCGGCTGCGGGGCGGCGGCGGGCCCGGCCGCGGCCGCATGGTCGCCGTGGTCGGCGACGCCGAGCTCGACGAGGGCAACATGCACGAGGCCCTGCTCGAGGGCTGGAAGAAGGACGTGCGCGACGTCTGGTGGGTGATCGACTACAACCGCCAGAGTCTGGATTCGGTGATCTCGGACCGGCTGTTCAACCGCATCGAGAGCCTGTTCGAGAACATGGGCTGGCGCGTCGTGCCCCTGAAGTACGGCCGCCTGCTCGAGCGCGCCTTCGCCGGCCCCGGCGGCGGCGCCCTCCGCGACTGGATCGACCGCTGCCCGAACTCGCTGTACTCGGCGCTGGCCTACAAGGGCGGGGCGGGCTGGCGCGAGTGCCTCGCGCGCGACCTCGGCGCCGCGGCCGGGGTGGGGGAGCTGCTCGCTTCGCGCGACGACGACGGCCTGCACGCGCTGATGACCAATCTCGCCGGCAACGATCTCGAGGCGACGCTCGACGCCTTCCGCGGCGTCGGCGACGATCGGCCGACCTGTTTCATCGGGTACACCATCAAGGGGTTCGGCCTTCCGTTCGCGGGCCACAAGGACAACCACGCGGGGCTGATGAACGCCGGTCAGATGGAGGATTTCCGCGCCCGCATGAACGTTCCTCCGGGCGCCGAATGGGACCGTTTCGCGGGGCTCGGCGTCGATCCCGGCCGCCTCGCGGCGTTTCTCGATGCCGTGCCCTTCGCGCAGGGCGGCGGGCGCCGGCACGCGGCGGCGCGGATCCGGGTGCCGGACCGGCTGCCCGCGGACGTCCGGCCGCGCATGTCGACCCAGGACGGCTTCGGGCGGATCCTCCACGGCATCGCGCGCGCCGGCGGCCCGTTCGCGGACCGCATCGTGACGACCTCGCCGGACGTCACGGTGTCCACCGGCCTCGGGCCCTGGGTGAACCGCCGCGGCCTGTTCTCCCGCTCCGAGCAGGGCGACGTCTTCGCCGAGGAGGACGTGGTCTCGGCCCAGAAATGGGAGATGTCGCCGCGCGGCCAGCACATCGAGCTCGGCATCGCCGAGACCAGCCTGTTTCTCCAGCTGTCCGCGCTCGGCCTCGCCGACAGCATGTTCGGCATGCGGCTGCTGCCGGTGGGCACGGTCTACGACCCGTTCATCCGCCGCGGTCTCGATGCCATGCACTACGCCTGCTACCAGGACGCCCGGTTCATGCTGGTCGCCACGCCCTCGGGCGTCACGCTCGCGCCGGAGGGCGGCGCCCACCAGTCCTCCGAAACCCCGCTGATCACGCTCGCCCAGCCCGGCCTCGCGGCCTTCGAGCCGGCCTATGTCGACGAGCTCGCCGAGATCATGCGCTGGGGCTTCGAGCACATGCAGGCCGAGGACGGCGGGGCGGTGGCGCTGAGGCTGTCGACCCGCGTCGTCGAGCAGCCCGACCGCGCTCTCGACGCCGGGGCGCGCGCCGCGGTCGCCGCCGGCGCCTACTGGCTGGAGCCGCCGGCGCCCGGGGCCGAGCTCGTCGTCGCCTATCTCGGCGCGGTCGCGCCGGAAGCGCGCGAGGCGCACCGCGCGATCGCCGAGGACGTGCCCGGAGCCGGACTGCTCGCGGTCACCTCGCCCGACCGGCTTCACCGGGACTGGATCCGGGCCCGCCGCGCCCGGAGGTCGGGGGAAGCGGACGCCGTGGCCCATGTCGAGCGCCTGCTCGCGCCGGCCGGCCGCCAGGCCGCCCTGGTCACCGTCTGCGACGCCCATTCGGCGACGCTCGGCTGGCTCGGGTCGGTGGCGGGCCAGGAGATCCACCCTCTCGGGGTCGACGAGTTCGGCCAGTCCGGGGACATTCCCGGCCTCTACGCCCATCACGGCATCGACGCCGGGGCCGTGCTCGACGCCGCGGCCCGGGCCTGCCTGCGCCGTCTCCGGCGGCGGAGTTGACGGAACCGAGCCTTGCCGCTAAGTGTCGCGGCATGACGCGGACGTGGTGGAACTGGTAGACACGCCGGATTTAGGATCCGGTGGCGAGAGCCGTGGGGGTTCGAATCCCTTCGTCCGCACCAGCCGCGCCCGACCCCGGTCATGTCGATCCGCCGAGAACGGGAACCATGGAAATCACGGAAAACGCCAGCGAGGGCCTGCGACGGGAATACACCCTCGTCGTGCCCCGGGCGGACGTCGAGCGCCGGCTGGAAAGCCGGCTCGCGGAGGTTGCGCGGACCGTCCGCGTGCCGGGCTTCCGGCCGGGCAAGCTGCCGCTCGCCGTGGCCCGGCGGCGCTGGGGCCAGAACATGCATCCGGAGGTGACGGACGAGATCATCCGGGACGCGGTGACCAGCCTCCTCGATGAGCGCAAGCTCGAGCCCGTGGAGGTGCCCGCGGTGGAAATCGTCCGCACCGGCCAGGAAGACGATCTCGAGTGCAGGGTCGTGCTCGAGCTGTTTCCCGATCTTCCGCCGATCGATTTCGGGGCCATCGCGCTGGAGAAGCCGGTCCCGATCCTCGACGAGGCGGAAATCGACGGGATGGTGGCGGAAATCGCCGCCGACAACCCCCGCTTCGAGGAAGCCGAGGGCCGCGCAGCCGAGACCGGCGACCGGCTGGCGCTCGAGTTCGCCGCCCCGGAAGCCGACGCCGAGCCGCGGACTCTCGACGTCGTGCTCGAAGACGACGGCCGCCTCCCCGCACGCCATTCCGAGACTCTCCGCGGCGCGACGGCCGGCGAGACCCGGAGGCTGGAAGCCGCCGACCAGGGCGGCGACGGGGAAAGCGGCGCCGTCGAGGTGCGCGTGAAGTCGGTCGCGAGGCCGGTGGTCCCGGAGATCGACGACGAGTTCGCCAAGGCCGTCGGATGCGAGGACGTCGCCGGCCTCCGGCGCGCGGTGCGCGAGCAGGCGGCGGAGGCGCACGGGAATCTCGCCCGGCAGGCGCTCAAGCGGGCGCTTCTCGACAGCCTCGCGGAACGCGCGGACTTCGAGTTGCCGCAGAGCCTGGTCGACCGGGATTTCGAGCAGCTCTGGCAGAGGGTCGAGTCGGCCAGGGAAGACGGCGAACTCGACGACGACGACGCCGACAAGTCCGAGGACGAGCTGCGCGCCGAGTATCTCGGCATCGCGCGGCGCCGCGTCGCCCTCGGGATCGTGCTGGCGCGAACCGCGAAGACGGCGGGCATCGAGGTCCACGAAGAGGAGGTCGACCGCCGCATGCGGCAGTTGCTGGACGTCCTCCCGGCCCGGCTGCGACAGGGAGGGGACCAGGCCTTCCTGTCCCACCCGGAGCGCAGGGCCGAATTCCGGAAGATGGCGCTCGAGGAGAAGGTCACGGACTATCTTCTCGAAAAGGTCCGCACCACCGAACGCCCGGTCGCGCTCGAGGAGCTCCGCCGGGAGGAGGATGAGTCGTGACCGGCCCCGGGACGGCGTCGGGAAACGGCGCGGCCATCGAGATGAACGTCCTCGTCCCCATGGTGGTCGAGCAGACCAGCCGGGGCGAACGCGCCTACGACATCTATTCCCGGCTGCTCAAGGAGCGCATCGTCTTCCTGATCGGCCCGGTGGACGATCACGTGGCGAGCCTGATCTGCGCCCAGCTGCTGTTCCTGGAATCGGAGAACCCGACCAAGGACATCGCCTTCTACGTCAACTCGCCGGGCGGGCTGGTGAGTTCGGGGCTCGCGATCTACGACACCATGGAATACGTCCGGCCCGACATCTCGACGGTGTGCGTGGGGCAGGCGGCGTCCATGGGCTCGCTGCTGCTTTCGGCGGGCGCGCGGGGCAAGCGCTACGCGCTGCCGAACGCGAGAATCATGGTCCACCAGCCCTCGGGCGGCTTCCAGGGCCAGGCGACCGACATCGAGATCCACGCCCGCGAGATCCTCGCGCTCCGGGCCCGGCTCAACGAGATCTACGCGCGGCACACGGGCCAGCCGGTGGACAGGATGGAAGAGGCCGTCGAGCGGGACAACTTCATGACGGCCGAGGAGGCGAGGGACTTCGGGCTGGTGGACGAGGTGGTGTCCAAGCGGCCGACGCCGGCGGACGGGGAGGAGCCGGCCACGGAGTCGTGAGCCGGCCGGGGCGCCGCCGGAAGACGGCGGAATCCGGGGTCCGGCGGCCCGCTCTGGACGCGAATCCGTCCGGAGAGTAGTATCCCCCGGCCGGCGGTTGCCGGCGACCGCGGCGGGAAGGCGGAAGTGCCATGAACAAGTCGGCGAGCGGCGACTCCAAGAACGTCCTCTACTGCTCCTTCTGCGGCAAGAGCCAGCACGAGGTCCGCAAGCTGATCGCGGGCCCGACGGTGTTCATCTGCGACGAATGCGTCGAGCTGTGCATGGACATCATCCGCGAGGAGCACCAGACGACCCTCGTGAAGTCCCGCGACGGCGTCCCGACGCCGCGGGAGATCTGCACCGTTCTCGACGACTACGTCATCGGCCAGACCTACGCCAAGCGGGTGCTGTCGGTGGCCGTGCACAACCACTACAAGCGGCTGTCGCACGTCCAGAAAGGCAACGACGTCGAGATCGCGAAGTCGAACATCATCCTGATCGGCCCCACCGGCTGCGGCAAGACGCTGCTCGCCCAGACGCTGGCGCGCATCCTCGACGTGCCCTTCACCATGGCCGACGCGACGACGCTGACGGAGGCCGGCTACGTCGGCGAGGACGTCGAGAACATCATCCTGAAGCTTCTCCAGGCGGCGGACTACAACGTCGAGCGGGCGCAGCGCGGAATCGTCTACATCGACGAGGTCGACAAGATCTCGCGGAAGTCGGACAACCCGTCGATCACCAGGGACGTCTCGGGCGAGGGCGTGCAGCAGGCGCTGCTCAAGATCATGGAGGGCACGGTGGCGTCGGTTCCGCCCCAGGGCGGGCGCAAGCACCCGCAGCAGGAGTTCCTGCAGGTCGACACCACCAACATCCTGTTCATCTGCGGCGGGGCCTTCGCCAGGCTCGACAAGATCATCAGCAGCCGCGGCCAGAACTCGAGCATCGGGTTCGGCGCCGACGTCCGCGACCCCGACGACCGCTCGACGGGGGAGATCCTGCGCGGCGTCGAGCCCGAGGACCTGCTCAGGTTCGGGCTGATCCCGGAGTTCGTCGGGCGCCTGCCGGTGATCGCGACTCTCGAGGATCTCGACGAGGATTCGCTGGTGGAGATCCTGACCAAGCCCAAGAACGCGCTGATCAAGCAGTACCGCCGCCTGTTCGAGATGAACGACGTCAAGCTCGCCTTCAGCGACGACGCGGTGCGCTCGATCGCGCGCAGGGCGATCGGCCGCAAGACCGGCGCCCGCGGGCTGCGCTCGATCATGGAGGGCATCCTGCTCGAGACCATGTTCGAACTTCCGGGCCTCGAGGGGGTCGAGGAGATCGCGGTCAACGGCGAGGTGGTCGAGGGGCGGGCGCAGCCGCTCTACATCTACTCCGACAGGCTCGAGGAGAGCGGCAACACGGCCTGACGGCGACACTTGGAATCGGCGCCCGCGGTTCCCATCTGACCACGTGCCGGGCGCCGGTTCCGCGCCCCCGGGCCGATCCGGAACAGAGACATGCCAGAATCCAGAACGACGACGGTTTTCCCGGTTCTTCCGCTTCGCGACATCGTGGTCTTTCCGCACATGATCGTGCCGCTGTTCGTGGGACGCGAGAAATCGGTGCGGGCGCTCGAAAGCGTGATGCAGGACGACAAGCAGATCCTGCTGGCGGCCCAGAAGAACGCCGGCAACGACGACCCGTCGCCCGAGGACATCTACGACGTCGGCACGCTCGGCACCATCCTGCAGCTGCTGAAGCTGCCTGACGGCACCGTCAAGGTGCTCGTCGAGGGCAGCCAGAGGGCCCGGATCCTGCGCTATCGCGGGAACGACGCGTTCTTCGAGGTGGAGGCCGAACTGCTGTCGGACGAATCCGACGAGGGGAAGGACGTCGAGGCGCTGTCGAACTCGGTGGTCGGGCATTTCGAGCAGTACCTCAAGCTCAACAAGAAGATCCCGCCCGAGGTGCTGGTCTCGCTCAACCAGATCGACGACGCTGGCAAGCTGTCGGACACCATCGCGTCCCATCTGGCGCTCAAGATGGCGGAGAAGCAGCAGATGCTCGAGATGCTGTCGCCGGCGGCGCGGCTCGAGCGCGCCCACGAGGCGATGGAGGCGGAGATCAGCGTCCTCCGGGTCGAGAAGCGGATCCGCAACCGCGTCAAGCGCCAGATGGAGAAGACCCAGCGCGAGTACTACCTGAACGAGCAGCTCAAGGCGATCCAGAAGGAGCTCGGCGGATCCGAGGAAAGCGGCGACGAGATGTCCGAGCTGAAGCGGCGGATCGAGAAGACGCGGCTCAGCAAGGAGGCCCGGGAGAAGGCCACGGCGGAATTCAAGAAGCTCGGCACCATGAGCCCGATGTCCGCGGAAGCGACCGTCGTGCGGAACTACCTCGACTGGATCCTGGGCATTCCGTGGCGCAAGCGCACGCGGGTGAAGAAGGACATCGCGCTGGCGGAAAGGATCCTCGACGAGGACCACTACGGCCTGGAGAAGGTCAAGGAGCGCATTCTCGAGTACCTTGCGGTGCAGGTTCGCGTCGGCAAGGTGAAGGGGCCGATCCTGTGCCTCGTCGGGCCTCCCGGGGTCGGCAAGACGTCGCTCGGCAAGTCGATCGCCCGCGCCACGGGCCGCAACTTCGTGCGCATGTCGCTCGGCGGCGTGCGCGACGAGGCGGAGATCCGCGGCCATCGGCGCACCTACATCGGCTCGATGCCCGGAAAGGTCGTCCAGGGCATGAAGAAGGCGAAGTCGTCGAATCCGATGTTCCTGCTCGACGAGATCGACAAGCTCGGCTCCGACTGGCGGGGCGACCCGACCTCGGCGCTGCTGGAGGTGCTGGATCCCGAGCAGAACAGCACTTTCCAGGACCATTACCTGGAGGTCGACTACGATCTGTCGGACGTGATGTTCGTGACGACCGCGAACACGCTGCGCATGCCCCAGCCGCTCCTGGACCGCATGGAGACGATCCGGCTCTCGGGCTACACCGAGGACGAGAAGGTCGGCATCGCCAACCGCCACCTGATCCCCAAACAGATGAAGCAGCACGGGCTCGAGGCCTCGGAGTGGTCGATTTCCGACAAGGCGCTGCGACGGCTGGTCCAGCTCTACACACGCGAGGCCGGCGTCCGCAATCTCGAGCGCGAACTGGCGAATCTGGCGCGCAAGGCCGTCAAGACCCTGGCCACCGGCAAGAAGGCGAAGATCAGGATCACGCCGCGCAGTCTCGCGGACTACGCCGGGGTGCCCCGCTACCGCGCCAGCGAGATCGAGAAAGAGGATCTCGTGGGCGTGACGACCGGTCTCGCCTGGACCGAGGTCGGCGGCGAGCTGCTGTCGATCGAGGCGCTGGTCATGCCGGGCAAGGGCAACATCTCGCACACCGGCAAGCTCGGCGACGTGATGCAGGAATCGGTGCAGGCCGCGCGCAGCTACGTGCGTTCGCGCATGGGCATGTTCGGCATCCGCCCGAAGACCTTTGACCGGCGCGACATCCATGTCCACGTGCCCGAGGGCGCGACGCCGAAGGACGGACCGTCGGCCGGCGTCGCGATGTGCGCGTCCATCGTCTCCGCGCTCACCGGCATTCCGGTCCGCCGCGATCTGGCGATGACGGGAGAGGTCACGCTTCGCGGCCGCGTGCTGCCGATCGGCGGATTGAAGGAGAAGCTGCTCGCGGCGCTTCGCGGCGGGATCCGCACGGTCCTGATACCGAAGGAGAACGAGAAGGATCTCGCCGAGATTCCGGACAACGTGAAGCGGGATCTCGAAATCGTGCCGGTCGCCTCGGTCGACGAGGTGCTGGCCAAGGCGCTGACGAGGCGTCCGGTTCCGGCCGAATGGGACGACGAGGACGACGACCTGCCCCAGGTCCGGGACGCCGAGGTCGGCGACAGCGAGGTCGGCGACGTCGTCACCCACTGACGCCGGGCCGGGACGAGGCCGTCGGGAGGGGCGTCGCCCGCGGTCCGGAGCGCCGACGCGCCGCCTTCACGGATCCCCGGGTTCGGCGGGTTCGCGCGCCTCCCTCCGGCAGCGCCGCCAGGGCACGCCGACGGACGGCGGCGTCCGGCCAGGCGGGGGACGCGAAGCCGGGCTGTCCGGGCCCGCATCGAGGATCGAGGAGAGTCGGGTCGGGTGACGGAAACCCGACCTGCGGAAAGGCCGAAGCGGCACCCGGGCCTCCGCCTGGAACGCCGGAGGGAGCGCCGGGAACGCGTCAGGGCGCGAAGCCGGGCCTCCCGCACTCCCGGAGCGACCGAAACCGTCGGCATCAAGGCATGAAATTCCCTCCGCCCCCGCACCCCTCTCCGCGCAAGCCGGAATTCCCGCCCCCGCCCGGCGCCTGCGACGCCCATGTCCACGTGTTCGGCCCCGCGGACCGGTTTCCCTACCACCCCGATTCCACCTACCGTCCCGTGGACGCGCCCAAGGAACGGTTGCGCCGCCTGCACGGTCTTCTCGGGCTCGACCGGGCGGTCATCGTCCAAGCGACCTGCCACGGGACCGACAACTCCGCCACGCTCGACGCCATCGCCTCCTCGAACGGACGGTGGAAAGGCGTGGCGATCGTCGACGAGACCTTCTCCGAACGGCAGCTCGAGGAGCTCCATGCCGGAGGCATCCGCGGCGCGCGCTTCAGCTTCGCCCGCCATCTCGGCGGGACGCCGGATTTCGGGCGGGTGCGCCGCATCGCCGAGAGAATCGCGCCGTTCGGCTGGCACCTCGTCGTCTACATCGAGGAGCGGGACATTCTCGACTTCAACCGGGATCTCCGGAGTTTCGGCGTGCCCGTCGTCTTCGACCACATGATCCGCGTCAACGTCGAAGGCGGAACGGACTCCGCGCCCTTCCGCCTTCTTCTGGATTTCATGCGGAACGAGGACGCCTGGGTGAAGATCTCCTGTGCCGAACGCCTGTCCCGCCAGGGCCGGCCCTACGACGACGTGGTGCCGTTCGCGCAGGCGGCGATCGAGGCGAACCCGGATCGCGTGCTGTGGGGAACCGACTGGCCGCACCCCAACCTCTGGGAAGGCATGCCGGACGACGGGGAACTCGTGGATCTGGCGTCGCGCCACGCGCCGGATCCCGAAACCCGGAGAAAGCTTCTGGTCGGCAATCCCGGCCGTCTCTACGGATTTCCCGGCGCCGGCTGAGCCGGTCCGCCGTTGCCGACCCGGCCGCTCGAGATCCAGAACCGGTCCGGGAAATCCATGAAGCGCCAGCGCCAGGCATCCCCGTCGGCCGTCACGTGGCCGGCGGTCTGGCCGGGAAAATGCGCGGGCACGACGACGACGCCGCTGTCCGCGACCTCGCCGAGAACGCGGCGGCGCGACCGCGCGGCCTCCCCGGGGTCCGCGCAGAAGCACGTGCTCCAGTCCGGCTCCCGGCACTGCAGCGGGTGATGCATGACGTCGCCGGTGAACACCGCACGGCTGTCCCCCGACTTCAGATTGACGCAGACCTGTCCGGGCGAGTGGCCGAACGCCGGAGTCAGCCAGATGCCGTCATCGAGCTCGAAATCGCTCTCCACGAGCCGGGCCTGGCCGGCCTCGACCACCGGGCGGCAGCTGTCCTCCCAGACCGCGTCCTGCACGCCGCCCTCCTCCCCGGCGCGCCGCGCCCGCGCTTCCCATGCCTCGTATTCCCGCTTGCCGAAGACGTAGGTGGCGTTGGGAAAGGTCGGAACCCACCTGCCGTTCACCAGCCGGGTGTTCCAGCCGCAGTGATCGACGTGGAGATGGGTGCAGAAGACGTGGTCGATGTCCTCGAACCGGAGGCCGTGGGCGGCGAAGCCGTCGAGCCAGGACTGCTTGGGATACCGGAGGCCGGGCCCGCGGCCGGGCTTGCCCTCGCCCACGCAGGTGTCGATCAGGACGGTGCGGCGTTCCGTCCTGACCACGAAGGTCTGGTAGGTGCTCGCCAGAAGGTCGCGGGCGGCGTCGTAGAGAAACGGCGGCATCTCCGCGAGATGGGCGAGCGCGGCCGTCCTGTCGGAGGTCGGGAACATGACGCCCGGCGGACGCCAGAAGCCCTCGCGCTCGACGAAACTCGAAACCAGGAATTCGCCGACCCGGAACGGCCTCATCGCGCGCCGCGCCCCGCCGTTCCCGAGGGTTCCCGCATGACGGTCAGCCGTACTCGTTCAGGACATGGCGCTGGAGGGCGTGCTTGAGAATCTCCTCCGGGCCCTCGGTGATCATGAAGGACCGGGCGTCGCGCCACATCTTCTCGATCGGAAGATCCGTCGTCAGCCCGAGCCCGCCGTGAATCTGCAGGCACCGGTCGGCCGCCTCGAAGGCCTTGCGGTCCCCGAGATACTTGCACAGGTAGGAATCCCAGCGAATGTCCTCTCCGGCGTCGTGCCTGGCGGCGGCGCTGTAGGTCATCAGGCGCATCGTGCGCAGGTCGGCGTAGGTGTCCACCAGCATCCACTGCACGGCCTGGCGCTCGGCGAGGGGCTTGCCGAACGTGGTCCGGTCGCGCGCGTAGGAAGCGCCGAGCTCGAGGCAGCGCTCCATGGTTCCGAGGCCGATGGCGCCGTGCCGGATGCGGCCCATGGTGATCCACGTCTGGGCCATGCGGAAGCCGTCGCCCTCCTTGCCGACGAGATTCCCCGCCGGCACGCGGACGTCGTCGAACGCCATTTCGCAGGGCTCGTCGTCCATCATGGTCCGCTGCTTGCGGAGAATCTTCACGCCCGGCGTGTCGGCGTCGACGAGGATGCAGGAAATGCCGCCGCGCGCGCCCTTCTCCGGGTCGGTGACGCAGATGACCTGAAAGAAATCCGCCTTGTCGGCGCCCGTGATGAAGCGCTTGGCGCCGTTGATCACGTAGTGGTCGCCGTCGCGCACGGCCGCCGTCCTGATGCCCGACGGGTCGCCGCCGGCATCGGGCTCGGTCTGGGCGAAGCCGGGTTTCTTCTCCCCCCTGATGCAGGGCTTGAGGTAGCGCTCGATCTGGTCCTCGTTGGCGAATCCCACCAGAAGGGGGCTGACCTCCGGCCCGAAGATCCATTTCTTGCGGCGCGGGAACGCGATGGTGCGCCCGACCTCCTCCCAGATGACCACGCGCGCGAGCAGGCCCATGCCGAGACCCCCGAGGCGTTCAGGAACGTCGACGCCCCATATTCCCAGCTCCCGCGCCTTCGTCTCCAGCCGGGCGCGGATCCCGGGAACCATTTCCGGGCCGTCGTAGGCCTCGCGCTCGATCGGGATCACCTCCGAATCGATGAAACGCCGGAGCGTCCGCTTGAGCATCCGAAGCTCTTCCGGAAGCTGGAAATCCACCGCTTCCTCCTGTCGGGGCGCCGTTCGACCGGCAACCTCCCGATCATCGCCCAAGTGCGGTCCGCTGTCCACGGAGCCCCCGGAACCGCTTCCCGGCCGCCGGGACGGTGCGCCGCGGAACGGGCTGTGCCATAATCCCGGTCCGCCCCGGACGGCGGGACGGAACGCGGAGGCCGACGCCATGGGCATGCTGATCGAGGGCAGGTGGATCGACGACGACGCGAAGCACCGCAATCCGGAAGGCGGCGCCTTCGTGCGCTCGGAATCGGCGTTCCGGGACTTCGTCACCGCCGACGGCTCGTCGGGCTTCAGGGCCGAGCCGGGGCGCTACCACCTGTTCCTGGCGCCGTCCTGTCCGTGGGCCCACCGCACCCAGATCGTCCGGCGCCTCAAGGGGCTCGAGGACATCGTCTCGGTCACGCTGTCGGACCGTCCGCGCAAGCGCAGCTGGGCCTATTCGCGGGGAATCGACGAGTTGCAGCCGGGCGCCGGCGGCCCGCTCGAACTCCACGAGGTCTACGTCGCCGCCGACCCCCGATGCACCGGCCGCGTGACCGTGCCGACGCTCTGGGACCGCAGGGAGAAGACCATCGTCAACAACGAATCCTCGGAGATCCTGCGGATGCTGAACAGGGAGTTCGACGAATGGGGCGACGCCTCGCTCGACCTCTATCCGCGGGCGCACCGCGCGGAGATCGACGCCCTCAACGAACGCATCTACGAGACCGTCAACAACGGCGTCTACCGCTGCGGCTTCGCGAGAACCCAGGACGCCTACGAGGAGGCCGTCTTCCCGCTGTTCGAGACCCTGGACTTCCTGGAGGACCGGCTGGCCGGCCGGCGCTATCTCGTCGCCGACCGCCCCACCGAGGCCGACTGGCGCCTGTTCGTGACCCTGATCCGCTTCGACTTCGTGTATTTCAGCCACTTCAAGTGCAACATCCGCCGGATCCAGGACTATCCCAACCTGTGGAACTACACGCTCGACCTCCACCAGACGCCCGGCATCGGCGAGATCGTCGACATCGACGGCATCAAGAAGGGCTATTACGGAGGCCAGCCCGGCGTCAACCCCACCGGCATCGTGCCGGTCGGGCCCGCGATCGATCTCTCCGGGCCCCACGACCGCGGCCGGCTGGCGGCCGCCTGAAGACGGTCCCGGCGGGCCGCTATCCGCGCTGGCCTGGACGGTCGACGGCCACGGCCTTGACCATCGCGTGAACCGGCCTGCCGGGCGCGAGGCCGAGTTCCCGCACCGACCTCGCCGTCACGCGCGACCACAGACGGGCGCCCCCGACGTCGACCAGGATGTCCGCCTGCGCGTCCCCGGCGTCCGCGATCTCGGCGACCCTGCCGGGAAACACGTTGAGAACGCTCACGCCCCGCGGGCGTTCGAGGGCGAGGCTCACGTCGCGGGCACGCACCCGGATCCGCACCGCCGCGCCCGGCTCCAGACCGGACGCCGGCACGTGGAACTCGCCCCCCGGGAACGCGAGCGCCGCCAGGCCGTCCCGCGCATCCAGGCACGACACCTCGGCCCGGATCACCGTGCCCGCCTCGCCCTGCCCCACGACGCGCGCGAG
Source organism: Alphaproteobacteria bacterium (assembly GCA_965214975.1). Lineage (GTDB taxonomy): Bacteria > Pseudomonadota > Alphaproteobacteria > MPNO01 > UBA830 > JAJEBT01. Next base: position 707,749 of record OZ244055.1, on the reverse strand, counting down.
CTCCCTCCGGTTCATGACCGTCTCCACGGATCCGGCCGCGACGACCCTTCCGTCGTCCACGAGAACCGCGGTCGAGGCGAGTTCGAGAATCTCGTCGATCGCGTGGCTCACGTAGACCGTCGGAATCCGGAACTGCCGGCGGACCCGGTCGATGAACGGGATGATCTCGCGTTTCCGCTCGGCGTCGAGGGACGCGAGAGGCTCGTCCATCAGCAGAAGCCGCGGCGACGTCAGAAGCGCCCGTCCGATCGCCACCCGCTGGCGCTCCCCGCCCGAGAGATCGTGAATCCGGCGGCCGAGCAGACGCTCGATTCCGAGCACCCCGACGACGGCGTCGAGGGTCACCGGCGACCGGACGCCGCGGCGCCGGCGCTGTCCGAACTCCAGGTTGCGCCGGACCGTCATGTGCGGAAACAGCCGCGCGTCCTGGAAGATGTAGCCGATGCGCCTCCGCTCGGGGGGAACGCGGATCCTCCCGGCGTGGTCGAACAGGACCGTGCCGTCGAGAACGATCCGGCCCCTGTCCGGAACGACCAGGCCGGCCAGCATCTGGACGATGCTGGTCTTGCCCGCGCCGGACCGCCCGAAAAGCGCGGTCACTCCGGCGCCCGCGTCGAAGCGCGCGCGCACGGAGAACTCCCCGAGGCGCTTCTCGACATCGACCTCAAGCATGGCTGCCGGCGATCCGCCGCCGCACCCGGCGCGCGACGATCTCGGACGCGAGAAGGGCCGCGCAGGCCACCAGGACCGAGATCACGACCAGCCTCAGCGCGCCCTGCTCCTCTCCCGGGATCTGCGTCAGCCCGTACAGCGTCACCGGAAGCGTGGTGGTCTCGCCCGGGATCGCCGAAACGAACGTGATGGTCGCGCCGAACTCGCCGAGCGAGCGGGCGAAGGCGAGGAGCGTCCCCACCACGATCCCGCTTCCCGACAGCGGCAGCGAGACGCTGAAGAAGACGTCGAGCGGCCCCGCGCCGAGGGTTCTCGCCGCCTGCTCCAGCCGGCGGTCGACCGCCTCGATGGAGAGCTGGATCGCGCGCACCATCAGCGGGAACGCCATGACGCCGGCGGCCACCGCCGCGCCGCGCCACGAGAAGCCCAGCGTCACGCCGAAAACGTCGTGAAGCCAGCTGCCGACCGGCCCCCGGCGGCCCAGCAGGACCAGCAGGATGTACCCGACCACCACCGGCGGAACCACGAGCGGCAGGTGGATGACGGCGTTGACCGCGGTCTTGCCCGGAAAGTTCCAGCGCGCCAGCGCCCAGGCAACGGCGATCCCGAACGGCAGGCTGACAAGAACCGCCCAGAACGCCACGCGCAGGCTGAGGCGGATCGCCTCGATCTCGGCGGGCGACGGCAGGAACATCGTTCAGTCGGCGACGAAGCCGTAGCGGCGGTAGACCTCCGCGGCCGCACCGGAACCGAGAAACGCCATCAGCCGCGCGCCCGGCCCGTCCGGCGCCGAGATCCGCACCGCCTGGTAGACGATCGGCGAATGGCCGCTTTCGTCGAGCGTGAACAGGATTCTCGCCGACCGGCTGAGCCGGGCGTCGGTGCGGTAGACGACGGCGAGCGCGGCCTCCCCGCGCTCGACGAGCGCGAGCGCGGCGCGCACGTCCTGCGTTCTCGCGACCCTGGGCGCGATGCGGCCCCATATCCCGAGCGAGACCAGGGCCTGCCTGGCGTACTGCCCCGCCGGCGCATGGCGCGGATCGGCGATCGCCAGCCGGTCCCCGGCGCCGAGGCGCGCGACGATCCCGGCGCCGTCGCGCGGGCCCGCGTGACCCGGCGAGTCCCCGGGCGCCGCCAGCACCAGGCGGTTGCGGAACAGCGTCGTCCGCGTTCCGGCGGCGGCCAGGCCGCGCTCGGTCAGATAGGACACCCATCTGACGTTCGCCGAGATGAACGCGTCGGCCGGCGCGCCGTTCTCGATCTGGCGGGCGAGGCCGCCGCTCGAGCCGAAGACCGGCCGGAACGCCTCTCCGGCGGCGCGGGCGTAGAGTTCCTTGAGGTCGTTCACGACCTCGAGGGTGCTCGCCGCGGCGAACAGGATCGGGCCCGCCGCCGCCGCCGGCTGCGTCGCGACGGCGACGACGGCCGCGGCCGCGAGGCATCGGATCACGGCCACCTCTCCACGGACTCCGCCGCGCCGCCTCCGTCAGGCGGCGCCGTTCAGCCGGGCGAACCCGGCCTCGAGATCCGCGACCAGATCCCCGGCGTCCTCGAGCCCGGCATGCACCCGGATCAGCTGTCCCGGCCCGCGCCACGCCGTGGCCGTGCGAACCGGCGACGCCGGAAGGATCAGGCTCTCGTAGCCGCCCCAGCTCGCGCCCATCGCGAACAGGCGCATGCCGTCGAGAAAGGCCGCGACGCGGGCGTCGTCGAAGCCCTCGCGCAGCACGAACGAGAACAGCCCGCTCGCGCCCGTGAAGTCCCGCTTCCACAGCTCGTGGCCCGGGCATTCGGGAAGCGCCGGATGCAGCACGCGGTCGACCTCGGGACGCTCCCGGAGCCACCGCGCGAGAGCGAGGCCCGTCCTCTCGTGGCGCTCCAGGCGGACCGCGACGGTGCGCAGGCCCCGGAGCGCGAGGTAGACGTCGTCGGCCCCCGAGCTCGCCCCGAGCGCCGCGGCCGAGGGGCGCACCCGGTCCCAGTGCTCCTCGGTGGCGGTCACGATCCCCATCATGACGTCGGAATGGCCGACCACGTACTTGGTCGCCGCCATGGCGCACACGTCGACGCCGTGCTCGAACGGCTTGAAATGCACCCCCGCCGACCAGGTGTCGTCCATGATCACCACGCAGCCCGCCCGGTGCGCCGCGTCGGCGATGGCCGGCACGTCCTGGATCTCGAAGGTCTGGGAACCAGGGGACTCGACGTAGACGATTCTGGTGTTGCCGCGGATCAGGCCGGCGATGCCGGCGCCGGTCGCCGGATCGTAGTAGGTCGTCTCGACGCCGAAGCGGCCGGCGAAGCCGTCGCAGAAGGCCCGCGCCGGACCGTAGACGCTGTCGACCATCAGCACGTGGTCGCCCTGCTCGAGGAACGCCAGCATGGCGGCGTTGATGGCGGCGAGGCCGGAGGAGACGACGACCGACCGGTGGCCGCCCGAGAGTTCCGCGAAGGCCGTCTCGAGGGCCTCGTGGGTCGGCGTGCCGTGACGGCCGTAGGTGTAGACCCCCGGCTCCCATCGGCGCTCGCGCCGGCGGCGCATTTCCGCGACCGATCCCCAGGCGATCGTCGACGCCCGGTAGACCGGCGGGTTGATGATGCCGTGGTTGGACTGCGGGTCGCGCCCGGAATGGACGATCCTGGTGTCCTCTTTCATGTTCCGGTCCGAATGGCGGGGTTCGCCCGAAGATAGGCGCGCAAGGCTCAGGTTTCCACCGGACGGTCGCCGCTGCCCCATTCCGCCCACGAGCCGTCGTAGACCGCGACGTCCTCCTTTCCCAGCAGGTGCAGCCCGAGGGCGAGCACGCAGGCGGTGACGCCCGAGCCGCAGCTCGCGACCACGGGCGCGCCGAGGTCGAGTCCCGAATCCGCGAACCTCGCTTCGAGAGCGGCGCCGTTCAGGAACGTTCCGTCGCCGGGATCGACGAGCGTCGCGGACGGCAGGTTGAGGCTGCCCGGAATGCGGCCCGGCCGGCAGTTCGGCCGCGGCTCGGGATCGACGCCGGCGAAGCGCCCGGCCGGCCGCGCGTCGAGAACCTGCTCGGTCCGGCGGGCGGGGTCGGCGACGATCCCGTCGATCGAGCGGACCAGCGCGGGGTCGCGCCGCGCCGCCCAGGACGCCGGCGCGGGCTCCGGCGCTTCCGCCGAGACCGGCCGGCCCTCGGCGAGCCATTTCCGCATCCCGCCGTCGAGCACCGAGACCCGGCGGTGCCCGAACGCCCGCAACGTCCACCAGACCCGCGGCGACGTCTGCATGCCGCTGTTGTCGTAGACCACCACGCGGCTGTCGCCGGCGATGCCGAGGCGGCCCATGTGCGCCGAGAAGGCGCCCTCGCCGGGCAGCATGTGCGGCAGCGCGCTGTCGGGATCGGCGATCTCGTCGATGTCCCAGAACACGGCCCCCGGAACGTGCCGCTCGCGGTAGTCGTCGATGCCCTCGCGCCCGGCGGTCGGCAGGTACCAGGTCGCCTCGACGATCCGCAGTCCGGGTTCGTCGAGGTTCCGTTCCAGCCAGTCGGTGCCGACCAGCGCGTCAACGGCGGACAGGTTCATCTCGGAGTCCTTCGGGCGGGACGGGCGCGCGGTCACCAGTAGCGGCCCGACGCGCCGACGGCAACGTTGACCAGGCCGAGTACCAGGTTGGCGGTGACGAGGAGGCGGATGCGGTCGAGTTCGGCGCCGGCGCCCGCGATGTCGCCGTTCCCCAGGGCCGCGCGGAAGCGGGCGTAGGGCGCGAACCAGAGATGCAGGTAGACGGCGATCATGACCAGGCCGAGGCCGTGCATGAGGTGCCCGTGAAGCGGCAGCGCGCCGAAGCCGCCCCACACCGCGAAGATCAGCCAGTAGCCCGTGACCGGCAGCACGAGCGCGGACATCCACACCCACGGGAAGAACTTCGCGAACACGCGGCCCCACAGCGGCGCCCTCACCGGCGGCTCGATCTCGCCGGCCGCCAGGCGCAGGACCATGATCGCGAAGAACATGCCGCCGACCCAGACGACGGCGGCGAGGACATGGAGCGCGAGCGCGACGGCGTTCACCGGCCGGTGCCTCCCTTGATTGCCGGAGCAGACTACCCTACCCTCCGCTCCCGTCCAAACCCCGGCAGACCCGAAGGCGCGGCATGAGATTCAGCGGCACGGACAGCTACGTTGCGACCGAGGATCTGATGACGGCGGTGAACGCCGCCGTCGCGCTCGAGCGGCCGCTGCTGGTCAAGGGCGAGCCCGGAACCGGCAAGACCCTGCTGGCCGCGGAGGTGGCCGAGGCGCTCGGCATGCCGCTGTTCGAATGGCACGTCAAGTCGACGACCAAGGCGGTCCACGGCCTCTACGAGTACGACGCCGTGTCGCGGCTGCGGGATTCGCAGCTGGGCGACGACCGGGTCCATGACATCGCGAACTACATCAAGCGGGGCATGCTGTGGCAGGCGTTCGCGTCGGATCGCCAGGCGGTGCTGCTGATCGACGAGGTCGACAAGGCGGACATCGAGTTCCCGAACGATCTCCTGCGCGAGCTCGACCGCATGGAGTTCCACGTCCACGAGACCCAGGAGACGGTCTCGGCCAGGCACCGGCCGGTGGTGATCATCACCTCGAACAACGAGAAGGAGCTGCCCGACGCCTTCCTGCGCCGCTGCTTCTTCCACTACATCCGCTTCCCCGACGCCGAGACCATGGAGCGGATCGTCCGCGTGCATTTCCCGGACATCAAGAAACGGCTCCTCAGGGAGGCGCTGGAGACCTTCTTCTCGATCCGCGAGGTGAACGGCCTGAAAAAGAGGCCCTCGACGTCGGAGCTGCTCGACTGGATCAAGCTCCTGCTCGCCGAGGACATCGGCCCCGACGCGCTCCGCGCCGATTCCTCGAAGGCGATCCCGCAGCTCCACGGCGCGCTCCTGAAAAACGAGCAGGACGTGCACATGTTCGAGCGCCTCGCCTTTCTCTCCCGGCGGCAGGGGGCCTGAGACGGCGGCGGCCGATGTTCGTCGAGTTCTTCCGGCAGCTGCGCGAGGCCCGGATTCCGGTCACCATCCGCGAGTACCTGACCCTTCTCGAGGCGCTCGACAGGGGCGTCGCGGGATGCGGGGTCGACGAGTTCTACTTCCTGTCCCGCGCCGCCCTGGTCAAGGACGAGCGCTGGTTCGACGCCTTCGACCTCGTGTTCGAGAATTTCTTCAGGGGCGCCATGAACGACACCGCGGCGCTGTTCGAGGAGACCGTCCCCGAGGAGTGGCTGCGGGGCCTCGCCCGCCGGGAGCTCGGCGACGGGGAGACCGAGGCGATGGGCTTCGAGGAGCTGATGGAGGAACTCGCGAGGAGGCTGCAGGAGCAGGAGCGGCCGCATCACGGGGGAGACCGCTGGATCGGCACCGGAGGCACCTCGCCCTTCGGCAACTCCGGGCGCAATCCGGCGGGGGTCAGGATCGGCGGCGAGGGCGGCGGCGGGAGCGCGACCAAGGTCTGGCGGAAGCGCCAGTTCCGGACGCTCAAGGGCGACGTCGAGATCGGCACCCGCAACATGAAGGTGGCGCTGCGGAAGCTTCGGACGTTCGTGCGGGAGGGCGCCGAGGACGAGTTCGATCTCGACGGGACCGTCCGCGCGACGGCGGACCGCGCCGGCATGCTCGACATCCGCATGCGGCCCGAGCGGCGCAACAGGATCAAGGTGCTCGCGCTCTTCGACGTCGGCGGCTCCATGGACAGTTTCGTGCGGGTTTCGGAGGAGCTGTTTTCCGCCGCGCGGTCGGAGTTCAAGCATCTCGAGCACTACTATTTCCACAACTTCCCCTACGAGCGGATGTGGCGCCGAAGCGGTCGCGGCTACAGCGAGTGGACGCCCTCGTGGGAGCTGATGAACACCTACGGCCCGGACTGGAAGGTCATTCTGGTGGGCGACGCCACCATGAGCCCCTTCGAGGTGACCGAGGTCGGAGGTTCCGTCGAGCACTGGAACGAGGAGCCGGGCGAGCTGTGGCTCCGGCGGTTCCTCGAGGCGTTCCCCTCGGCGGTGTGGCTCAATCCGGTTCCGCCCGGACGCTGGATGGCGACGCCGAGCATCCGGATGACCTACAGAATCATGGGCGGGCGGATGTTCCCGCTGACGATCGACGGCCTCGAAGCGGCGACGAAGCTTCTGCGCCAAGGCGGACAGACCCGGCGGCGGCTTCACTAGCGGGCGGAGGCCCGGCGCGCGGTCCGGGCTTGACAGCGGCGGTCGAAGCAGGTGTTTTCGAGAATGCGCCGTCGCGGGTTCCGCGGCTCCCGGCGGTCCGGCGGCCGGCGCGCCGGAAGGGTGGCGATTTCGTTCGCCGAAGAGCCGGGAACCGTTCGATCCACCGGGGAGGCGGCAAGATGAAGCCGAGTCGGCGCCTTGCCGCGACGCTCGCCGTCTTCTGCGTCTTCGCGGGCGGCGTCGCGGCCGACGACGCCTCCAGCGGGCATCGCCACGCCGCGTCGGGGGTCGACGTGCGGTCGGGATGGGCGCGGGCGAGCGCCGGGCGGGCCGTGAACGGCGCCGCCTATCTCGTCATCGCCAATTCGGGGCACCGGAACGACCGCCTCACGGGAGCGAGTTCCGGCGTCGCCGAACGGACCGAGATTCACGACCATGTCGACGACAACGGCGTGCTGCGGATGATCAGGCTCGACGGGGTCGATCTGCCCGCCGGAAAGACCGTCAGCTTCCGGCCCGGGGGCCGTCACATCATGCTTCTGAACCTGCGCGAACCGCTACGGGCCGGAGACGGGTTCGAGGTCGAGCTGTTCTTCGCCAGCGGCGCCAGGAAGCGGGCGGAAATCGCCGTGAGGCCGATCGGGGCCGGCCCTCCCGGCGACGGCCGTCACCGCCGCGGCCATGGCGGCCACGACTGACGGCGCGGCGCGGCGCCGGGATCCGGGGTTTCAGCCGGCGTCCGGCTTGCCCGGGTTCCCGTGCCCGCAGGACGGGCACGTCCTGAGCGCCGCGTCGCCGTAGTATTCCTCGAACACCGGGGGAAGGTCGCGGACGAGGTCCGTGACCCGGACCTCGCGACGATGCACCCGGGCGTCGCATTTCTCGCAGTACCATTCGAAGGCGTCGAGTTCGCCGGGCTGGCGGATCCGCTCGATGACGAGCCCGACGGTGTCGGCGCCGCGCTGCGGAGAGTGGCGGACATGCGCGGGCAGCATCAGGATCTCGCCCTCCCGTATCGGCACGTCCTTCGGCCTGCCGTCCTCGATGACGCGGAGCGTCATGTCTCCGCGCAGCTGGTGGAAGAACTCGTCTCCGGGATCGTCGTGGTAGTCGGTGCGGACATTGGGCCCGCCGACGACGGTGACGATGAATTCGCCGTCCTCCCAGATCTGGGCGTTGCCCACGGGCGGCTTGAGCAGATCCGCGTGGTCGTCGATCCATCTGGACAGGTTCAGCGGGATCGGAGCGGTCATTTCTTCCTCCTTTTCTCTGCCGGGGCCGGTCGGTCGTCCTCGCACAACGCGATGCAGTCGATCTCGATGTCGAACTCCCACGGCCAGGATCCGACCGTCACGAAAGTCCGCGCCGGCGGCGCCTTGGGAAAGAACTTCCGGTATTCGTCGTTCACCAGATCGTAGTACCCGGCGTTCGAGATGTAGACGTTGACCTTGACCGCCCTGTCCAGCGACGAGCCGGACGCTCGCAACGCCCTGCCGACGTTCTGCAGGCTGAGCCGGGTCTGGCGGCGGATGTCGCCGTTGACGATCCTGCCGGTTCTGGGGTCTATGGGCGGCAGTCCCGAAACGAACACGAACCCGTTCGCCTTGACCGCCGGCGACAAGGGCACGCGCGCCTTGCGCAGCGCCTCCGTCATTCCGGGAACGGAAATGCATTGCCTGTCCGACCGGGCCATGGGCGTTTTCCCTCACGCATCTCTTCGACGGTGCGCATGGTAGAAGTCTCCGGGGATGGCGTCGATGATCTCGTCGACCGTCCGCGCGGTGGCGAGCAGGTCGTCCGAACGGCCGTCCCGGAGCCCGTAGGCGCCGTCGTCGCTCCGGCACAGGCGGTAGCTTGCGTAGGGTTGCCGGCTGCGGTCCCCCGAATAGAGGAAGACGTGCTCGCGTCCGTCGATTTCCCGGCGGTCGCATCGGCACCAGCGGTGCATGGTCCAGACCTTCTTCCGCAACGCCTCGATCTTTCGCATGTCGGCAGGCGTGAACCTGGTCAGATCGAGTGCGACGACGCCCATGGCGCCAAGATACAGCGACGGGCCGGTCGCAGTCCATCGCCGGCTGCAGGCCGTCCGGCGCCGGGGGACAAGCCCCGAAAACGGCGAAAGAGGCCCTGCACCGTTCCAAATGGGCGCCGTTCCAAATGGCGGGGAGTCCGCTTCGCGGCTGCGGGGCGAGGATCGGGTCTCCCCGCGGCAGGGAAGAGGCGTTCCGGTCCGGAAAGAGCCGGAACGGCCTGTCCGCCAGGCGAACCGGAACGCGCCCCGCTCCCGTGAACGCCGACGGATTCCCGAGCGTTCCCGCTTGAACGGCCAGCCCCGCCGCATGGGCGGGGCTGGGGAATCTGGCTCCTCGGGAGGGACTCGAACCCCCGACACAGTGGTTAACAGCCACTTGCTCTACCAACTGAGCTACCGAGGATCAGGTTGGCGAGCGCGGTGTATAGCATCCGGAACCCCGGTTTTCCAGACCTCGCGATTCCGGTCCAGGACGATCCCGCGCCCGGTTCCGCCGGCGATTCGGGTTCCCGACGAAGCCGGTTGCGTCCCGGTGCGCATTTTCGCCGACGATTCGGCCAGGGAGGGCGGCACAGGCCGCCAAGCGGGCGACGGACCCTCCCCGGAGGCGTGCCCCACGGGTTGCCGCGCATCAACGGCAGCACCCGCAACCGCCCGAACGGTCCGCGGCCGGGAAGGCGGGAGAGTCCGGTTCCGGTCGCGACGCGGCCCGGAGGATCAGGCTCCGGCCGGCTCCGCCCCGCGCGCGAGAGCGCCGGTCAGGCACTCGTTCCAGAAATTCCCCCAGTGGTCGAGATAGCTGTCGATGCACCAGAGCATCCGGTCCTGCAGATCGCGCGTCGTGCAGGTTTCCAGAACCGTCGCCAGCGCCGTCTCCGCATGCTCCTCGTCTCCCTCGATGTGGACGATCCAGCTCTCCTGGTCCTCGTCGCTCACGCCGTAGTGGTCGCGGAGCCCTTCGGAGATCATCCGGCACATCTCCGGCGCATGGCTTTCCGACGCCACGCCCGAGTTGCCGAGCGCGACCGTGACCGGCATCTCCCGCGCCACCTTGAAGCGGTAGGCCGTCATGTCGCGGACCGCCCGGGGCACCGGATGGCTCTCGACCTCGACCTCGGAGAGTCCGGAGAACCGCGTGGCGAACCGCATCGCCAGCACGTCGTGGCCGGCCGACCCGCAGCGCAGTTCCGTGTCCTCGTCGATGAGGGTGTCCATGATGCGCCGCCGGACGGCGCGGTCGTCGCAGCGCGAGTGGATCGTCGAGACCACCTGCGGCGTCCATTTGGTGAAGTGGTAGAACAGCACCGCGAGATAGCCGACCTGGTCGCGCGACGCCGTGCCGTCGGCGATCATGCGGACGATGTCGCGGTCCGAGTGCCGGCGGCCCTCGAAACGGCTCTCCATCTCGGCCAGGAATTCCCGGCGGTCCCGTGCCTCCGCCACGCCTTCGCCCTCCTTGCTGCTTGCCCCGCCTCCGCGGGAGGCTATTATCGGACATTCGTCGGGGGTTCGGCAAACGCACCGGATCCGCGTTCCGCCGGCTCCCGGGCGCAAGGAGCGCATCATGACGGAATCCGCCGGAACCGACGCCCTGCGCGACGCCGGCACCCTCGGGGCGCTCTACGCGGCGCTCGGCCCCCTCGACATGACGCCCGGATGGATCGACCGGGACCAGCCGATCCTGCACCCCGGGCCGGACACCGCGTTCCGGCCGATGCACTGGAAGTACGACGAGTGCAAGGCCGCGCTCGACGCCGCGGGCCGCCTGATCGGCACCGAACTCGCGGAACGCCGGAACCTGATCCTCCGCAACCCCGTCGAGGGCAACGACATCGCCACCGCCAGAACCCTGGTCAACGCCTACCAGATGATCCTGCCCGGCGAGCAGGCGAGAACCCATCGGCACGCCCCGCACGCGCTGCGCGTGATCATCGACAGCGAAGGCTCCTATTCGGTCGTCAACGGCGAGAAGCATCCGATGGAGACCGGCGACATCGTGCTCACGCCGGGCTGGTGCTGGCACGGGCACGGACATGACGGGGACCGCCCGGCCTACTGGCTCGACGGCCTCGACGTGCCGCTCACCCATCTCCTCGAGCCGATGTTCTTCGAGGACCATCCGGACGGATTCGCCGAGATCGAGCGGGTGACGCCCGACTCGCCCTACCGGTTCGCCCGGGAAACGATACAGAGGCGGCTCGACGCGGCGGATCCGGATCCGGAGGGCCATCACGGGCCGCGGGTGCGACTCGAGGCCGGGGAGATGCCCACCATCGGGATCCACGTCGAGCGCCTCGAATCCGGCCGGTCCACGCGGCCGTTCCGCCATGCCGCGAACACCGTCTACAGCCCCACGGCGGGATCGGGCGTCTCGCGGATCGGGGAACGAACGATCGCCTGGTCGCGGGGCGACGTGTTCGTCGCCCCGATCTGGAACCGGATCGAGCACCGCGCCGAGGAGGATTCGGCGCTGTTCTCCATGACCGACGAGTTCCTGATGCGCTTCGGCCGATACTACCGGTTCGAGGATCTGGCCTGAGCTCCGGGCCGGCGTTCAGCCGCGGCCGTCCACGAATCTCTGCTGCTTGATCTGGTGCCGGAAATCCCGTTCGAGGGTGCCCGGCTCGAGCACCTCGATCTCGGGCGTCACCTCGAAGACCCGGCGGACGTCCGCCGCGATCCCGGCGGCGGCGGCGGCCCCCGCGCCGCCGCGGAGCTCGACGGCGACGCGCATGGCGTCGAGCCCGCCGGTCTCGCGGATCTCGACCCTGAAATCCGCCACCTCCAGCCGCCCGTGCATGAAGTCCTCGAAGTCCGCATGGTTGACGTTGACGCCCCGCACCTTGAAGAAACCCGCGGTGCGCGCGCCGTGGCGGATCGTCGGATAGACCGACAGCGCGCCGTCGGTCGCGCCCCGCGAGGAGAAGGTGACGTAGTCGCCCGTCTCCCACCGGAGAAACGGCGTCGTCAGGTTGTTCCAGTAGGGCGTCATGACGAGAAGCCCCGTCTCCCCCTCGGCCACGGGCTCGCCGGTGCGGTCGTCCACGACCTCAATGTCGAACATGTCGGTCCAGACGTGAAGACCGTCGTGCCGCTCCGACTCGCTCGCCATGAACGACCCTTCGGTGCAGCCGAACTGGTCGTAGAGCTCGGCGCCCCACAGCGTCTCGATGCGCCGGCGCTTGGCGGCCGACACCGGCTCGGCCGCGGTCAGGACCAGCCGCACCGGACCCGCGGCAAGGTCGAAGCCCATGCGCTCGGCCGTCTGCGCGAGCTGCAGGCCGTAGCTCGCCATGCCGCACCAGATCGTGGGCCGGAGCGTGCGGATCAGCTCGATCTGGGTTTCCGACGGGGTGGCGTTGCCGGCGCCGCACCAGTTCACGCCGATCCCCATCTGCTGGGCGGTGCGGCAGTAGAGCTGCCCCACCGGATGGATCCCGAGCGGAAAGGAGACGTGCGCGACGTCGGACGGCGTCGCCCCGACGCACTCCCAGGCGCGGCGGAAGCCTTCGCGCGCGAGGCGGAGATCCTCGCGGCTGCGCGGATAGAACAGCGGCTTCCCCGTCGCGCCGCCGGAACGCCAGAACTCGGCGACGTCCTCGCGCCGGCCGATGCAGAAGGCCTCGTGGAACCGCTCCGCCGGAAGCGCGCGCAGCTCGTCCTTGGTCATGATCGGGAGCTTCGCCCACTCCTCGGGCTCGTGGACGCGCCGGAGGTCGACGTGATCGAGGCGTCCCCGGAAGAACGCGGACGCCCGGGCGCGCTCGACGGCGACCCGCCGCCGCTCCCGGCGAACGCTTTCGAGGTGGTCCCGCGACGGGGCGGGAAACGGCAGTTCCGGCGTCTCCCAGCCCGAGGCCATCGTCAGGCGTCGCCGCGTTCGCCGAGTTCCCGCGCCCGTTCGCGCAGGACGAACTTCTGGATCTTTCCGGTCGAGGTCTTCGGCAGCGGGCCGAACACCACGGTCCGCGGCGCCTTGAAACGCGCCATGTTGTCGCGGCAGAACGCGACGATCTCCGCCTCGTCGGCTTCCGCCCCGTCCTTGAGCGTCACGAAGGCGCAGGGGCTCTCGCCCCACCTCGCGTCGGGGCGCGCCGCCACCGCCGCCTCGAGCACCTTCGGGTGCCGGTAGAGAATCTCCTCGACCTCAATCGACGAGATGTTCTCGCCGCCCGAGATGATGACGTCCTTGGAGCGGTCCTTGACCTCGACATAGCCGTCCCCGTGCCACACGCCGAGATCGCCGGAATGGAACCAGCCGCCGGCGAAGGGCCTCCCCGGTGGCCGCGGGATTCCTGAAGTACCCCTTCATGACGTTGTTGCCGCGGAACAGGATCTCGCCCATGGTCCGGCCGTCCCGCGGAACCGGCTCAAGCGTTTCGGGGTCCGCGACCCGCAGCGCCTCGAGCACGTTGTAGCGCACGCCCTGGCGCGCCTTCAGCGCCGCCCGCTCGGCGGCCGGCCGCGCATCCCATTCCGGGTGCCAGGCGCTGACCACCGACGGGCCGTAGGTCTCGGTCAGGCCGTAGACGTGGGTGACGTCGAAACCCTGGGCCTCCATCGCCTCGATCACCGACGACGGCGGCGCGGCGCCGGCGGTCATGACCCGGACCTGGCGTTCGAGGGGCCGGCGCGACTCCTCCGGGGCGTTCGCGATCATGTTGAGCACGATCGGGGCGCCGCAGAAATGCGTCACGCCGCGCTCCGCCACGGCATCGAACACCGGCCCCGCCTCGACGCGCCGCAGGCAGACGTTGACCCCGGCGAGCGCGGCGACGGTCCACGGAAAGCACCAGCCGTTGCAGTGGAACATCGGCAGGGTCCACAGATAGACGGGATGCGGCGGCATCGACCACGCCATCGCGTTGCCCACCGCGTTCAGGAACGCCCCGCGGTGATGGTAGACGACGCCTTTCGGGTTGCCGGTCGTGCCCGAGGTGTAGTTGAGCGAGCAGGCCCGCCACTCGTCCTCGGGCCACGCCCACGCGAACCCCGGATCCCCGCCGACGATGAAGTCCTCGTATTCCGCGTCCCCCAGGAACTCTCCGCCCTCGAAGGCGGGATCGTCGACGTCGATCACGAACGGCCGGCTCCGGGTCCGCTCCAGCGCCGGTCCCACCGCGCCGGAGAACTCGCGGTCGGTGAGCAGCGCCTTCGCCTCGCCGTGGCCGAGGATGAAGGCGATCGCCTCGGCGTCGAGCCGCACGTTGACGGCGTTCAGCACCGCGCCCGCCATCATCACGCCGAAATGCGCCTCGATCATGGCCGGCACGTTGGGAAGCACCGCCGCGACCGTGTCGCCCCTGCCGATTCCGCGCGCCGCGAGCGCGCCCGCGAGCCTGCGGCAGCGGGCGTAGGTCTCGCCCCAGCTCCTGGCGGTCCCGCCGTGGACCACCGCCGTGCGGTCGGGATAGACCGACGCCGTGCGCTCGATGAAGCTCAGCGGCGTCAGCGCCTGGAAGTTGGCGGCGTTCCTGTCGAGGTCGGTTTCGAAGGGATCGGTCATGGCGTCTTCCGGTTCGGGGAGGCCGGCCGCTCTTTCCGAACGCGGCCGGAGAGGCTGGAGGCCCGGGCCGGATTCGAACCGGCGTGAACGGATTTGCAGTCCGCTGGATGGCCTCTCTCCCACCGGGCCGGGAGCCTTCCGCATGCGGCAGGGACTGTATATATGGGGCGACCGGCGCACGGTCAAACCCGCCGCGCCAGGACCGTCCCGCGCCGGCCGGGCAGCCTCTCCCGGCGGGTCGGGGCGGTCCCGTCCGTGCCGTCGCGGCGGTCCGCGGGCTCCGGGGCGCCGCCGACCGGCCGGAGCCGGTCCGGAACCGCGGCGCGGGATCGTCCCGCCCGCCGCGCCGCGCGGGCGATTGAACGCGCCGCCGCGCCGGGCTATAGAGGACGCATCCGCGCCGACCGGAGAGCGACCGGCGATGACCGACATGCATGTCCAGCGCAGGGCGATGGTCGATTGCCAGCTGCGCACCAACCGGGTGACGGACGAGCGCCTCCTCGCCGCGATGGCCGAGACCCCGAGGGAGCGCTTCGTTCCCGGGGATCGCCGGGATCTCGCCTATGTCGACGAGGAGGTTCCTCTCGGGCACGGCCGCCATCTGCTCGAGCCGCGCACGTTCGCCCTGCTCGCCCAGGCCGCCGGAATCTCCGAATCGGACGTCGTGCTCGACATCGGCTGCGGCACCGGCTACTCGGCGGCCGTGCTCGGACGGATGGCCCGGGCGGTGGTGGCCGTCGAGTCGGCGCCCGCGCTTCTCGCGCTGGCGGTCGGCGCCGCGGACGGCGCCGATCAGGACAACGTCGTCTTCCAGCAGGGCCCGCTCGCGGAGGGCTGGCCGCGCCAGGCCCCCTACGACGTCATCCTCGTCGACGGCGGCGCGGTCGAGCGCGTGCCCGACGAGCTTGTCGGCCAGCTGGCCGAGGGCGGGCGCCTGTGCGCCGTCGTCCGCCCGGACGCCGGACCGGGCCGGGCCGTGCTCATGACCCGCGCCGGCGGCCGGATCTCGGAACGTCCGGTGTTCGACGCCAGCGCGCCGCGCCTTTCCGAGTTCGACCGCAAGAGGGAGTTCGTCTTTTGATGACACGCGCGCCCCGCCTCCTGCTGGCCGTTCTGTGGGGCGCCGCCGCCTCGGCCGGCGCGCCTGCCGCATCGCTCGAAGAGGCGCTCGTTCTGGCCTACCGGACCAACCCCTCGCTGGAAGCCGCGCGGGCGCAGTTCGCGGCGGCCGAAGAGGACGTCGAGCAGGCCCTGGCCTCGGTGCTGCCACAGGTCAGCCTGTCCGTCGACGCCTACGACTGGGAGGACGCCGAACGCGGCGGGAAGACTCCCAGCATCCATCGCGCCGCCGCGCTCGGCAGCGTCGCGGTGCGCCAGTCGCTGCGGCTGGGCTTCGGCAGCCTCGCGGCGATCGACATCGCCAGATCCGCCATCCGGGCCGAGGAGGCGGGCCTTCTGTCGGCCGAACAGAGCACGCTCTTCGCGGCAGCGAACGCCTATGCCAACGTCATCCGCGAGCAGGCGGTTCTCGACCTCAACGTCGGCAACGAGCGGGTGATCGAGCGCCAGCTCGAGGCAGCCCGCGACCGCTTCGACGTCGGCGAGATCACGCGCACCGACGTCTCCCAGGCGGAATCGCGGCTGGCGCGCGCGCGCGCGCAGCGGATCTCGGCGGAGGGACGGCTGGCGGAGGCGCGGGCGGCCTACGTCAACGCCGTCGGCCGTCCGGCCGGAGCCCTGACGCAGCCGACCCCGCTCGCGGCCATCCCCGCGACGCTCGACGACGCGCTGGAGAGGGCGCGCGAGGGCAATCTGGCGGTGGCGCGGAACCGGGCCCTCGCCGAGGCGGCGCGCCAGCGGACCGTGCAGCTGCGCCGGGAACGCTGGCCGACGCTCACGCTGAACGGCGAGTACGGCTACGACGACGAGTTCCAGGGCGGCGGCCACCGCGAACGCCTCGCGGTGACGCTCGGGCTGACGATGCCGCTCTACACGTCGGGCTCGATCAGTTCGCGGCTCCGCCAGGCGGGGCATCTTCACGCCCGCGCCCGGGAGAACTCCAGGCAGTCCCTCCAGACCGCCCTCGAGACGACGACCTCGGCCTGGCAGAGGCTGCAGGTGGCCCGCGCCCAGATCTCCGCCTTCGCGGCCGCGGTCACGGCCGGCGAGATCGCGCTGGCCGGGGTGACGGAGGAGGCGGCGGCGGGGACGCGCACCGTGCTCGACGTCCTCGACGCGGAGCAGGAGCTGCTCGACGCCAACGTCGGCCTGCTCGGCGCCCGCCGCGACGAGATCGTCGGGACGTACCAGCTGCGCCGGTCGATCGGCGCGCTCACCGCGCGGGATCTGAACCTTCCGGTCGAGTAGGGCCGGCCCCGCGGAGCGGACCGTCATGACCATGCGCAAGACCTACGATCCGCACGAGGCGGAACCGCGGCTGCTCGCCGTCTGGGAGGACAGCGGCGCCTTCGGCTGCGGCCACACGCGCGGCGGGCGCGCCGACGGGAACTCGTTTTCCGTGGTGATCCCGCCGCCCAACGTGACCGGCAGCCTCCACATGGGCCACGCCCTCAACAACACGCTCCAGGACATCCTCGCCCGCTTCGAGCGCATGCGCGGCCGCGACGTGCTGTGGCAGCCCGGCACCGACCATGCAGGCATCGCGACGCAGATGGTCGTCGAGCGCCGCCTCGCCGAGGAGGGCGTCGCGCTCGCCCGGGGCGCTCCGGCGGACGGCGTCGCGCTGCTCGACCGCGACGCCTTCGTCGAGCGCGTCTGGGCCTGGAAGGAGGAGAGCGGCGGCGCCATCACCTCGCAGCTCAGGAGGCTCGGGGCCTCGCTCGACTGGAAACGCGAACGCTTCACCATGGACGAGGGCCTGTCCGCGGCGGTCGCCAGGGTCTTCGTCGAGCTCCACCGCGAGGGGCTGGTCTACAGGGACAGGCGTCTCGTCAACTGGGATCCCCGGTTCCGCACGGCGATCTCCGACCTCGAGGTCGAGCAGCGGGAGGTGGACGGCCGACTCTGGCACATCCGGTATTCCGTGGAGGGGGCGGCCGGCGAAAGCGTCACCGTGGCCACCACGCGGCCCGAGACCATGTTCGGCGACACCGCGGTGGCCGTCCACCCCGACGACCCCAGATGGCGGCACCTGATCGGGAAGTCGGCGGTTCTGCCGCTGGCGGAGCGCCGGATCCCCGTGATCGCCGACCGGCACACGGATCCGGAGCTCGGCAGCGGCGCGGTCAAGATCACGCCGGCGCACGACTTCAACGATTTCAGGGTGGGCGCACGACACGGGCTCGACGCGATCGGCATCCTGACCCCCGACGGCCGTCTCAACGACGCGGTGCCCGAGCCCTACCGCGGGCTCGACAGATTCGAGGCGCGCGAGCGCGTGGTCGCCGACCTCGGGGCCGCGGGACTGGTCGAGAAGGTCGAGCCCCATGTCCACACGGTCCCCCACGGCGACCGCTCCGGCGTGCCGATCGAGCCGCTGCTCACGGAGCAGTGGTACGTCGACGCGGGCCAGCTCGCGGAACCGGCGATCGCGGCCGTCGAGAAGGGCCGGACGCGCTTCGTGCCGGCGCAATGGGAGCGGACCTATTTCCACTGGTTGCGCAACATCGAGCCGTGGTGCGTCTCCAGGCAGCTGTGGTGGGGCCACCGCATCCCCGCCTGGTACGGGCCGGACGGCGAGGTCTTCGTCGCCGAGTCCGAGGACAAGGCGCGCGAGGAGGCGCGCGCGCGCCTCGGCAGGGACGTGCCGCTCAAGCGCGACCCCGACGTTCTCGACACCTGGTTCTCGTCCGCTCTGTGGCCGTTCTCGACGCTGGGCTGGCCCGACGAGACTCCGGAACTCGCGCACCACTACCCGACGGACGTCCTGGTCACCGGGTTCGACATCATCTTCTTCTGGGTCGCGAGAATGATGATGATGGGGCTGCACTTCATGAAGGAGGTACCGTTCCGCACGGTCTACATCCACGCGCTGGTGCGCGACGCCCAGGGGCGCAAGATGGCGAAGAGCCTTGGCAACGTCATCGACCCGCTCGAGATGATCGACCGGCACGGAGCCGACGCGCTGCGGTTCACCCTGACCGCCCTCGCCGCCCAGGGGCGCGACGTCAAGCTCGACCCCGGGCGCCTCGAGGGGTACCGGAACTTCGTCACCAAGCTGTGGAACGCGGCGCGGTTCGCGCAGATGAACGGCTGCGTTCCGGCCGCGGATTTCGACCCCGCCGCATGCCGGCTCACGGTCAACCGCTGGATCGTGGGCGAGGCCGCGGCGCTCGGCGCGGACGTCGCCGCCGCGCTCGGAGACTACCGGTTCAACGACACCGCGCAGGCGCTCCACCGGTTCGTCTGGCACCGGTTCTGCGACTGGCACCTCGAGTTCGCCAAGCCGGTGCTCCGGGACGGCAGCGCCGGCGATCTGGCCGAGACCCGCGCCGCGACGGCGTGGGTTCTCGACAGGATTCTCCATCTCCTGCACCCGATCATGCCGTTTGTCACGGAAGAGCTGTGGGCCGAACTCGCGCCGGAAGGCGGCCGGGACGGCCTTCTGGTCACGCGCCCGTGGCCCGGGACCGACGAGGCCCTCCGCGACGCCGAGGCCGAGAAGGAGATGGACTGGGTCATCCGCACGATCGGCGCGGTCCGCGCGGTCCGCTCCGAGATGAACGTCCCGGCGGCCTCGGAAACCGAGATGATCGTGGTCGGGGCCTCCGAGGCGACCGCGGGGCGGCTCGAGGCGCACGAGGGGGCGCTGGCCCGCCTCGCGCGGCTGTCGCGGATCACGACGGCCGACACGCTGCCCGCGGACGCGGCGCGGGCGGTCGTCGACGAGATCACGATCGGGCTGCCGCTCGGCGACGTCATCGACATCGCCGCGGAAAGCGCCCGGCTCGCGCGCGAAATGGAGAAGGCCGACGCCGAGGTCTCCAAGGCGGAGAGGAAGCTCGCCGACGAGCGGTTCGTCTCGCGGGCTCCGCCCGAGGTCGTCGAGGAGCAGCGCCGCCGCGCCGCGGAAAGCCGCCGGGCGCGCGACAGGCTCGCCCAGGCGCTCGAGCAGCTCGCGCCGCACGCGAACGAACCCCGCCCGGACCGACCGCCGGAATGACCGTCATCCGAATCGGCACGTCGGAGCGCGGCGGGACGTTCTGGTCGCAGGCGGAGGCCCTTGCGCTGCTGCTCGCGCGCGACCACGGCCTCGACTGCGAGGTCGTCGAGGCCCCGGAGGCGAGCATCGAGAACGCGCGGCGGCTCGAGGACGGCGAAATCGACTTCGGCTTCATGGCGTCGAACTGGATCGGCCGCGCCCGGAACGGCGATGCGCCCTTCGCGCGGGCGCTCGACGTCCGCATGGCGGCTCCCGCGAATTCGGGCGCGATGTTCTTCGTCGTCCGCGACGACAGCCCGGTCGCGACCGTGCGCGGCCTGACCGGGCGGCGGGTCTCGGTCGGGCCGCGGGGCGGCGGCATGGTCCGGCACGTCGATCTCGTTTTCGGCGCGCTCGGGATCGACCGGTTCGAACCCGCCCACCTGTCCTTTGCCGAGGGCGCGGCGGCGCTCGAGGCGGGCGAGGTGGACGCCCAATGGCAGTGCCCCTACCCCAACCCGGTCATGCGCGCGCTCAGCGAGCGCACGACGGTCAGGGTTCTCGACTACGGCGCGGGAGATCTCGAGGCCGCGCTGGCCGCGACGGACTTCTATCGCCGGGCGGTGCTCGCGAAGGGCGCGTTCCGGGGCGTCCGACGCGACACGTCCCAGATCGCCGTCGTCAACGTCCTCGCAACCCACGCGCGCGCCGACGCCGACGCGGTCCGCAGGCTGGTGTCGGCGATGACGGCGGGGCACGAGGAACTTGCGCGAATCAACCCGCTGTTCCGGGGGCTCGGCGACCTGTTCGAGCCGTTGCGGACGGAAGGCGCGACGGCCCTGGAGTTCGGAGGCGTGCCCCTTCACGAGGGCGCCGTTGCCGCCTACCGGAAGGCCGGCTACCTCGCTTCGCGGGGCGGCCCGCCGGACAGGGGCTGAAGGCGGACGCCGGAAACCGCCGCCGGCCAGGTCGGGCGGCTGCCGAACCCCACGCGGATTCCCCCGGCCGCGCGACGCCCGCCGATGCCGTCGACGCCCTGCACGGACGCCTTGGTCGTCGCGACCGGAACGCGAGGGCGGCCGCTACGCCAGAAGCGCCACCAGGGCGCCGGTCATGCAGGCCGCCATCACGCCGCCGACCAGGGACTTGAGGCCGAGCCGCACGATCTCCTTCCGGCGGGCGGGCACCATGGCGCCGAGCCCGCCGATCATGATCGCCAGGCCGCCGAAGTTCGCGAATCCGCACATGGCGTAGAGCATGATCAGGCGCGAGCGCTCCCCGAGCGCCTCCGCCGGCAGCCGGGACATGTCGTGATAGGCCACCAGCTCGTTGATGATGATCTTGGTCCCGAGCAGCTGGCCCGCCGCCGGGGACTCGGCCCACGGAACCCCGAGAAGCCAGACGACCGGTGCCATCGCCCACCCCAGGATCCTTCGCAGCGTCAGCTCCCCGTCCGGAACCCCCGGCACGAGGCCGAGAGCCGAATCGGCGAGCGCGACGAGAGCGATCAGGACGACCAGCATTCCGACGATGTAGGCGAGAAGCCTGAGCCCGGCGATGCTGCCCGCCGTGACCGCGTCCATCGAGTTCTCGTAGAGCCGTTCCAGCTCGACGCGCTGGTCCGGTTCCGTCCCGTCGGAGGGCACCATCAGCCGCGCGATCATGATCGCCGCGGGCGCGCTGATCAGCGACGCCGTCAGCAGATGGCCGGCGGCGTCCGGGATGACGTCCGCGAGAAGCGCGGCGTAGAGCGCGTAGACGGTGCCGGCGATGGTCGCGAGCCCCGCGGTCATGACGACGAACAGCTCGGACCGGCTGATCCGGTCCAGGTAGGGGCGGACCAGCAACGGCGCCTCGACCATGCCGACGAACACGTTGGCGGCCGCCGAGAAGCTGGCGGCGCCGCTGATGCCGAGAGCCTTGCCGAGCAGCCACGCGAAGCCCCGCACCACCGTCGGCAGCACCCGCCAATGATGCAGCAGAGCCGACAGCGCGCTCACCACCAGAACCAGCGGCAGCACGCGGAACGCGAAGATGAAGGCGGCGCCGGAGCCGTCGTCCGGAAACGGCAGCGGCGCGCCGCCGAGATAGCCGAACACGAGCGACGTTCCCGCCTCGGTGGAACGCTGCAGCGCCTGCACGCCGTCGTTGAGCCAGGAGAAGAACGTCCGCGACCCCGGAAACTTCAGGAGCAGCAGCGCGACCGCGACCTGCACGGCGAGGCCGAAGACCACGACCCGCCACGAGAACCGCGTCCGGTCCTCACTGAGCAGCCAGGCGGCGACCACCAGTGCCGCAAGCCCGAGCGCGGGCTGAAGATGCGCCATCGCCGTGTCCTGCCGCCGACCGCCTGCCGATGCCGGAAGACGATAGCACAAGGCCGGGAATCGCCCGCAGGGTGATCCCACGCTGCGGTCCCGGACCGACTCGGTCGCCCGGATGACGGGATCCGAGCCGGATCCGTCCGATCGGTGACGCCCTCGGAGCCCGCAGACCGCGGTGACGACCCGGACGGGAGCGCCCCGTCCCGCCTGCAGCGGATGTTCGGCCAGCGTGGGATCGTCCTGGAATCGCCCGCGGGGCCGGTTCCAACCGCCGCGCGGCTGTCATAGACTCGCAGGGCGAGGATCATCACGGAGGCAGGGATGCCCGAACGTTCGCGGAAAACGCCGACGAAGGGGAAGCCGCGTTCGCGTCGGCCGCGTTTCGACAAGAGCAGGCTTCCAAGCCGTCACACGACCCTGGGCCCCGAACGGGCCCCGCATCGCAGCTATCTCTACGCGATGGGCCTCACCGCCAAGGACATCAGCCGGCCGATCGTCGGGGTCGCGACCTGCTGGAACGAGGCGGCGCCGTGCAACATCTCGCTGTCGCGCCAGGCCCAGGCGGCCAAGCGGGGAGTCCGGGCGGGTGGCGGAACGCCGCGGGAGTTCACCACGATCACGGTGACCGACGGCATCGCCATGGGGCACGAAGGCATGAAGTCCTCGCTGGTGTCCCGCGAGATCATCGCCGATTCCGTGGAACTCACCATGCGCGGGCACTGCTACGACGCCCTGGTCGGCCTCGCCGGCTGCGACAAGTCCCTGCCGGGCATGATGATGTCCATGGTCCGCCTCAACGTGCCCTCGGTCTTCGTCTACGGAGGCACGATTCTGCCGGGAAAGTTCGAGGGGCGGAACGTCACCGTCATCGACGTGTTCGAAGGGGTCGGGCGGTACGCCGCCGGGGAGATGTCGGCCGACCGGCTCGAACAGCTCGAGAGCGTCGCCTGCCCCTGCGAGGGCTCCTGCGGCGGCCAGTACACCGCCAACACCATGGCCTGCGTCGCCGAGGCCATGGGCCTCGCGCTGCCCGGCTCCTGCGGGGCGCCGGCCGTCCACAAGTCGCGCGACCGGCTGGTGCGGGACGCCGGCCGGGCCGTCATGGACCTGCTCGCGAAAAACGTCCGTCCGCGGGACATCGTGACCCGCGAGGCGCTCGAGAACGCGGCGGTCGTGGTCGCCGCCACGGGCGGGTCGACCAACGCCGGGCTGCACCTGCCGGCCCTCGCCAACGAGGCCGGCATCAGGTTCACGCTCGACGACGTCGCGCGGATCTTCAAGAAAACCCCGTATCTCGCCGATCTGATGCCGGGCGGGCGGCACACCGCCGCGGACATGCATCGGGCGGGCGGCGTTTCGGTCGTCGTCAAGGAGCTTCTCGACAACGGGCTGCTGCACGGAGACTGCATCACGGTCACCGGACGGACCCTTTCCGAGAACCTGCGCGACGTCCGGTTTCCGGAAGACCAGAAAGTCTTCCGCCGCGTGAAGGACGCGCTGTCCCCGACCGGCGGGGTCGTGGGGCTGAAGGGCACGCTCGCGCCCGAGGGCGCGATCGTGAAGGTCGCCGGAATGGCCGGACTGGCCTTCCGCGGGCCGGCGCGCGTGTTCGACTGCGAGGAGGACGCCTTCGACGCCGTGGTCGGGAACCGGATCGAGGAGGGGGAGGTCATCGTCATACGCTACGAGGGGCCCCGCGGCGGGCCCGGCATGCGCGAGATGCTGGCGACCACCGCGGCGCTTTACGGACGCGGTCTCGGCGACAAGGTGGCGCTGATCACCGACGGCCGGTTCTCGGGCGCGACGCGGGGGTTCTGCATCGGCCACGTCGGCCCCGAAGCGGCGGTCGGCGGGCCGATCGGGCTTCTCAGGAACGGTGACGTCATCTCGATCGACGCCCGGAAGGGCAGGCTCGACGTCGATCTCCCGGCGGCGGAGCTGAAGCGGAGGCACGCCAGATGGAAGCCCCGCAGGCACGACTACCAGTCGGGAGCGCTGTGGCGGTACGCGCAGACCGTGGGCAGCGCCCGCGAGGGCGCGGTCGTGCACCCCGGCGCCCGCGCCGAGACCCACGTCTACGCGGATCAGTGAACGCCTTCAGCCGCCGCGGATGGCGCGGACCGCGCACCGGACGCACCACATCACGGCACCCGCGAGGCCGAAGACGGCGACCGGGCCCAGCAGGGCCGGGACGTCCCGCACCTGGCCGTTGGCGTACTGCATGACCGCCCAGACGAGACCGAACCCGAGGCCGACCAGAACGTAGCGGAGGATCTCCCGCAAGGCAGTGGCCACGGCGCCGCCCCGTTCAGAGATCGAGCGTGCACCAGACCGGCGCATGGTCCGACGCCTTCGGCCTGCCCCGCGGTTCCCGGTCGATGTCGCAACCGTCCAGGAGATCGGTCGCCAGAGGCGAGAGCAGCAGGTGATCGATCCGCACTCCGTGATCCTTCTGCCACGCTCCGCCCTTGTAGTCCCAGAAGCTGTAGCGATGGGGCTCGTGGTGCAGGGCGCGGTAGGCGTCGGTCAGCCCGAGATGGATCATCCGCCGGAACCGGTTCCGGGATTCCGGTCGGCACAACGCGTCCCCGGCCCATCCCTCGGGATCGTGGACGTCGTCCTCCGAGGGGACGACGTTGTAGTCGCCGCCGAACACCGCGGCCTCGTCGAGGGCCAGGCGCTCGCGCATGCGTTCGCAGAGGCATTCCATCCACCGGAGCTTGTAGTCGAACCTCTCCCCGGGGGCCGGATTGCCGTTGGGCAGATAGATCGACGCAACGCGCAATCCCGCGGTGAAACCCTCGATGTAGCGGGCCTGGTCGTCGCCCTCGTTCCCCGGCAGGCCGCGCGTCACGTCCTCGACGGGGCTCTTCGAGAGGATGGCCACGCCGTTGAAGGTCTTCTGGCCGTGGATCTCGATGTTGTAGCCGAGACTCTCGATATCCATCCTCGGGAAGGTTCCGTCCGTCGCCTTGATCTCCTGCAGGAGCACGACGTCCGGCGAAGCGTTCCCGAGCCACTCGAGCACCCTCGGCAGACGGGCCCGGACCGAGTTCACGTTCCAGGTCGCGACCTTCACCATCGGAGACGCCGCGACGGCCGTGCCGCGGCGGGCGTCCGGACGCGCCGGGACGTTTCAGACGATCGCAAAGGAGGTTCCGCAGCCGCAGGTCGATGCCGCGTTCGGGTTGTCGATCGAGAAATAGGCTCCGATCAGCTCGTCCCGATAGCCGATTTCCGAGCCGGCGAGAAATTCCCACGACGTCTCGTCGATGACGACGTCGACCCCGTCCCTCGTGACGACGCGGTCGTCGTCGTTGATCCGGTCGTCGAAGGTGAAGCTGTACTGGAAGCCGGAACAGCCGCCGCCGCCGATCGCGACCCGCAGTCTCAGGCCCGGTTCCTGTTCCGCGGCAAGCTCCCTGAGCCGCTTCACCGCCGAAGCGCTGAGCGTGACCTGCTGTTCCGGAGCCTCGGCCCGTCCGTCTGGCATTCGTCCGCGCTCCCCAGGATCCCTTTCGCAATCTGGAACATCCGGTCCGGTCCGTCAAGAGCGGAGGACCATCGGCATCGCGCTGGAAAGCGGCGGCCCGGGTCACTGCCCAGGTGCTCCACCTCCCGTCACGGCGTGCCGGCAACTGCCGCCGCGGAAGCGGCGCCCGCTGTCCGGGACGGGAACGGGTCGGCTTGAACGCGAAGCCGGGATCCGCACAATGTCTGCTGTGGCGTGGCGTCGTGGGGCCGCTTTCCCTGTCGAGGCCGTGGAAAACCCGGCAGAATCACGGAGCGGGTGCGGATTGCCCCGGAAATTCGCCGGCCACGGCGAAGAATCTCCCTCGCATGCGGAATTCTGAAAGCGGCTCCCTCGCCAGGATTTCGAGAACGTTCCTGCTCCGCTTTCGGGCGGCGGCGATGACGGAGCGCCCGTTCGGCGTCGGCCGGATCGCTCTCGCATCGCCTCGCGTTCCGGACATGCCGCTTGCGGGTGGTCTCGCTCCAGGGCATGACGGTCCTCCTTCAACGCGTGCAGGCTGGGGAGGGGCATTCCGGCGAAGATGCGTCATGTCGAGGCCACCCGACCACTGCCAGGTCGGGCCCCGAGGTTGCCGCCACGGGTTTCGCAGGCGGATCCGCGAGGCTCGGGCGCCCTGAGGCGCGCATCGGTCAGCGTGGTTCCGGACATGCGCGTTCTCCCGTTTCCGGTTGCGGTCGGGGAACCTCGAGTTGCCGAAGTCCTCCCGATGCAGCCTGATGAAGGGAGCGAAAGGGCCGTTGTCAGCAGGCCGGGATCCGGGTGCGCATCCGGGCATGCGGAGGATTTGCGGAAGATGCTCCACTCGCCGACGACGCGCCCGGCGAGATGCCTGGCGTCACCGGCCGGACCGGCAACGGGGAACGTCCCCCTTGGAGCCGATCAGCTCGCGCACGACGCAGGCGACGATCAGCCGGATGTCCAGGAAAAGGCTCATCCGGCGGATGTAGAGCTCGTCATAGTGCAGCTTGCAGCGCGGACGGCAGTCGTAGAGGCAGCGCACCTGCGCCAGCCCCATGAGTCCCGGTCGCACCTGCAGGCGTCGCGAGAACCCCGGCACCTCGCGCTCGATCCGCGCGGCAAGCGCCGGGCGTTCGGGACGCGGGCCAACCAGGCTCATTTCCCCGCGGATCACGTTGACCACCTGCGGCAGCTCGTCAAGATGGAACCGGCGCAGCGCCCGGCCCACGGGCGTCGTGTGCGCCTCGCGCCGGACCCTGCAGACCGGGCTGTCATCCGGGCTCGCATCGCCTTCAAGCATGGTGCGGAACTTCAGGATCCGGAACGGTCGCCCGTCCAGGCCGAGCCGCACCTGCCGGAACAGCACCGGTCCGCCGCTCTCCAACCGGATCGCCAGCGCGATCGCCGCGCAGAGCGCGATCCAGAGCGGCAGCAGGGCGACGAGAAGAAGGACAACCACGCACAGGTCGAAGACTCGCTTGTAGCGGTGCTCCCTCCCCGTCCGGCCGTCGTCGTTCGCCCCCCGCGGCACCCTGGCGAGGCCGCATCCCTCCGCCCCCTCGGGCTCCTCGCCACGCCCATGCCGGATCACGTGATTCGGCACCTTGCCGACGGCCGGAGAGCTCGAACGCGAGGGCTTGGTCAGCATTGCGGCCGTCGTCTGCGCGCTCGGGCCGTGTCGCCTCGAGCCCCGGTTCCGGCGGAACCGATCCGGCAGCGCCGCGTCTCGGCCCCGGCACGAAGCGTCGGCATCCCGTGTCCGCCGAGCGCATCCGGCAACCGCAACCGATCCTCCCCGCCCGCCGTCAGGCCATGGACCGAGACCGCCTCAAGCAACGGCCCCCGGCCCGGCGCCCCGGGAACGAGACGCGCCAACCGCATACCGTTCCTCCACGCCCCCGCCAACCAACGCCCGTCGAGCGGCAACGTCAGACCCCGCGCTGCATCCATGTGGCACAACCCCGCGCCCGCCGCCGCAGCTTCTGCGGCGCCGGCTCCCGGATCCCATATCCGCCCTGACGAAGGCCGAACCCCGCCGGTGGCTTCGGCGCCCCGTCCACGTACGCCATGTACCGTAAACCAAAAGCGCCGCCTGCAAAACTCCCGGGCGGGAATCTCTTGCGCCGAGGCCCGATCGAATCCTTCGCGGCCGCTTGCAGGCGCGCATCACACGCGTTGATCCGGCTTTTCGCGGGACGGAAACCGGAAGCGGAAGACCGTGTGAAAACCGGGTCGCCCAATCACTTCCCCGGTGTCCGCGCCGCGCCCTCAGCCCGACAGCGGCGCGAACATCTTCCGGAACCGGTCGTCGGCCTCGAAACCGATCCCCGGAGCCTCGGGAAGCGTCGCGAGGCCGTCCTCGAGAACGGCTCCCGCCGGCAGGCCGCCCCCGACGAAAGCGGGATCCGCGGCCGTCTCGTGGCTGCCGAGCCCCAGCCCCGCGACGAGGTGGAAGGCGAACAGGTGCCCGGCATGGGGCATCATCCGCTGCCGCGCCCAGCCCGCGGCTTCGGTCCTGCGCAGAATCGACAGGTACTCGGGAAGCCCGTAGGCCAGCGCCGGATCCACCTGCAGCACGTCGCGGTCCGGGCGCAGTCCGCCATGCCGCAGCAGGTTGCGGACTTCCTCGGCCGAGAACAGGTTCTCTCCGGTTCCGATCGGCGTCCGCCACCCCTCGGCCAGCATCGCCAGCATCGCGAAGTCGTGGGGGTGCCCCGGCTCCTCGATCCAGGCCAGCCCGTAGGGATCGAACGCCTCCGCCATCGCCGCTGCGGCGGCGTCGCCGCGGCAGCAGCAGTTGACGTCCACAGCGAGACGCGCGCCGTCATGGGCGAGCAGCGGCAGGACCGCCTCGATGCGTGCGCGATCCTCGTCCAGCCCGCCGAGCCCGCACTTGATCTTCACGCGCGCATGGCCGCGGTCGAGACAGCCGCGGACCTCGTCCACCAGCCCGGCGACGTTCCCGCCGGCGCGGTAGTGGCCGGCCGTCGCATAGACCGGCACCCGCCCGGTCCCCACGTCGCCACTCCCGCGCCCGGCAACGAGGCGCCACAGCGGAACGTCCCGGATCTTGGCGGCCGCGTCCCACAGCGCCATGTCGAGAACCCCGATCGCCCCGGCGCGGTCGCCGTCGCCGCCCGGCTTCTCGTTCGCCCGCATCGCGCTTTGCGCGGCCTCCGGGTCGAGTCCGCCGTCGCGACCCGCAAGATCGGGCGTCGCCAGAAGCCGGGGCGCGAAGCGCTCGGCGATGGCGCCGCCCTGGGCGTAGCGCCCGACCGAGGAAAGACCGTAGCCGAAAACCGGGCCGCCGCCGGTGTCGACGACGACAGCCACCGCGGAGGCCGTCATTTCGTCGAAGCCCACGGCGGCGTTCGAGACCGGCCGCGCCAGCGACACGGCGGCATGGCGGACATCGACGACGCGCATCTGGACAGGCTATCGGCGTGGATGCACAATACCGAGATCGGATGCCTCGGAGGGCGCGCGGACATGGCCAGGCTGCGGCACATCGCGATGCAGGTTCCGGATCTCGAGAAGGCGGCGAGCTTCTACGAGCAGGTCTTCGAGCTCGACCGGCTGCGCGACGTCGAGACCGAGTACGGAAATGCCGTCGTGCTGTCGGACGGCACCGTCAACCTGACGCTCCTGCATTTTCCCGAAGGGACCAAGGGCGGGATCAACGGGCCCGGCTGGGCCGGGCTGCATCACTTCGGGTTCGTGGTCGATGACAAGGAAGCGGCCGGGAACCTGGTCGAGGATCATGGCGGGTCGTTCTTCATGAAACTGCCCGAAGGCGTTCCGGGACTGGACGCCGAAACGAAGTACAAGGATCCGAACGGCCTGGTCTTCGACCTTTCCGACCACGACTGGGAGCAAAGCCGCCGCAAGCGGTAGTGACCGCACGGGCATGCGGCCGGCGTCACGGCGTCGGCGGCAGGCGGCTCCGCCCGAAATAGACCTCGTTGGGCCGCATCCCGAGACCGAGCGCCATGCGATTGGTGAAGTTGAAGTACGCGACCACGTCCGTGAGGTCGAAGATCTCCTCGTCCGCAAGACCCGCCTCCCGCAGCTGCGCGCGGTCCTCCTCGCCGACCTCGGCGGGTGCGACCGTGAGCTTCCACGCGTGGTCCAGCATCGACCGCTGGCGTCGCGTCAGCTCCGCCTCCCGGTAGTTCACGCTCAGAATGTCGCCGAGCACCGGATCGCCCGAAAACTCGCGCACCGCCTGGCCGTGGGCCGTGACGCAGTAGACGCAGCGGTTGGCGCAGGAGACAACGACGGCGACCATCTCGCGCTCAAGCCGGCTCAGCGCGCCGTCCTCGGAGAGCATCAGTTCGTTGTACTTGGCGATGAAGGTTCGGAGCTTGGCCGGACGGAACGACACTGCACGGACGACGTTGGGCACGTGCCCGAGCTTCTCCCGGCAGACATCCATGTACTTGCGGAGATCGTCGTCGAGGTCCGCCGGTTCGGGAACCGGAAGCGCGCTGACACGGGAAAGCTGCGGCGGCACCTCTCCGGTGCGTCTGTCGGCTGTCATGGCGAACCTTTCGGAAATCGTTGCGCTCCCGCGACTATATGCACCAAGCGCGGGAGCACAAACCGGCGGTCTCCCAGACCCTGGTTCGGAAACCGTCGCCGAAGGCGAGGGACAATACGGTCGGCGGCGGAACCATGTCCTGTCGTGGCCGAATGCCGGCGGCGGAGGCAGCGCCGCCGGCCGCGCGGTCGAGGTCGGCTCGATGAGGCCGGACCGGCGCGGCGGCGGCGAAACGCGCTCCCGGACGGCCTGCCGAACATGCCCGGTTCGCCTGTCGCCGGACGAAAACGAATCCCGCGACCGGCGGCGTCGGTTTCGACTCGGGCCACGCGGGCTGGTAGTGTTCGGACGCGCTCCGTGCATCGGGCACGGGCAACAGGGAGACATCGATCGATGACACACGCGTTCTTCAGGCTAGCGGCGGCCGTGGCCGTGCTCGCTCTCTGCGGACCGGCCGTGGCGCAGTCCGCAGAGAACTTCTACAAGGGACGAACCGTCGAGATCTACATCGGGTTCGGCGTCGGCGGCACCTACGGCAAGACCGCGAACGCCATGGCGAATCATCTCAAGCCGCGCATCGGCGCGAGTTCCGTCGTGGTGAAGTCCATGCCGGGCTCGGGCGGTCTCAAGATGACGAACTACTTCGCCAACGTCGCGCCCAAGGACGGCTCGGCGATCATCCTGCCGCCCGACACGCTCGTGGTCACGCAACTTCTCAAGCCCAAGGCCGCCAAGTACCAGTCCAGCGACTTCACGTGGCTCGGCGCCGTCGTGCGCACCAACTCGCTCGCGGCCGTCCGCGGCGACACCGGCGTCAAGTCCTGGCAGGACATGCGGGACCGCGAGGTGATCTTCGCGTCGTCGGGCATCGGATCCCAGACCTTCCAGCTGCCCGCGATCTTCAACGGTCTCCTGGGGACGAAGATCAAGATCGTCAAGGGCTACAAGGGCTCACGCAAGATGTTGCTGGCGGTCGAACAGGGCGAGGTCTCGGGGGTCACCCTGTCCTCTCTCGCTTGGGTCACCGACCGCAAGGCCTGGTTCGACAAGAAGTTCGTGGTTCCGATCATCCAGATGGGACCGACGCCCGTGCCGCTGTTCCGCGACACGCCGCGCCTCTTCGATCTCGTGGAAGCCGAGGATCGGCCGCTTGTGAACTTCATGACCTCTCTGGTCACCATCGGACGCAGTTTCGCCGTCCCCAAGCAGACCCCGGCGGACCGCGTCGCGTTCCTGACGTCCGCCATGGCCGACGCCGCAAGGGATCCCGCGTTCGTCGCCGAGATGAGGAAGAGCAAGCTCGAGGTGACCTATTCGTCGGGCGCATCGATCCAGAACGCCGTGACCGACTATCTCGGGACGCCGCCGGCTGTCATCAAGAAGGTGCAGATGCTGTTCGACCGGAGTTCCTGACGGTTCCGCGGAGCCGAGGAGACATGCCGCCCGCCCGCAACCCCGATCCGTCGGGCTCCGGAGTTCCGCGACAGGACAAGGGAAAGGGATGAGCCACTTGCGAAACTCCCGGTCGGAGGCTTTCGCCGAAGCCCGGCCGGGAGCGTTTCGCGGACCAGGCGCAACGAGAGCTTCCGGCGGGCGGGCGCCCCGTTTCACCGCTCGAGCGGCATCGGCGAGACGGCCTTCCGGGAACCGGGCCGTTGCGGGCACGATTCGGGTCCGTGACGGACGGCCGGCGCCGGGATGCCGAACATCGGGCGGCAACGGACCCTGGCATGGTCGCGCACGCGGACATGGCGGCCGTCGCGGCCGTCCTTCGGCATGGCGCTGACGCGTTCGACGTCCGGGCGTGCGTTGCAGCACTGCCGGAACCCTTCCGCGAAGGCCTTCATGACGCGACTCTCGGGGTCGCTGAAGTTGCTCCGCGCCTTCGGCTCGGGCCCGTCGCAGGCGCGCCTGTGCGCTCACCCCCTTCGGCGGGCAGTCCCGACCGGGTTCGCGCCCGCGCGCGTCGCCCGTTGCACGTTGCGTCTCTTCCAGCCGCGCATTCGCGCGCACCTTGGTCCCCTCCGCCGACAGCCTCCCGAACCGTGCCAGTCCCGTCCCGCGCGCCACCTGCACCACCTCGACGAACATCCGCCCGAACTCCTCCGGATGGCGGCGGCAAGACCCGCGGATCGCGCAGTGCCGGGGAAAGTTCCCCGCTCCGAGCACCTGAAACGCCATGTCCTCCGCCGGCTTCCCCGCGACCGCGCGCGACGGGAACGCTCCCGCCGCGCAGGCATGAAGCGGGATTTTCGCCGTCATCGACGGCTCGCAGGGCGCGTTGTGGCGGCCATCGCCCTCGCGCAGCTTGCAGAATGCGCCCAGGTCCGGCGCATCGACCAGGTCGCTGACGTCACGGGGCGGATGCGGACATGCTGAAGCGCCCGGCGGCAAGAGCGCTCGAAGCAAGCGTGGCGGGCCACTGCGGACCTGCGCTTGAACGTCCCGCGGCCTTCGCCTCTTTTCCGGGAACCGCTGCGCGGACGCCTTCGTGCCAACCGACGGATGCACCCGTGCAATTTCCGAAGCGGGCATGAGCGATTTTCCGCCTCGTCGCGTCGGCAACGTCGTCCGGCAGCCTGCTGGAATCGACAAGGCGGCGCGGGCGCGCACCATGCGCCAGAGGCCCTGCACGCTCTGGTTCACAGGCCTGTCGGGCGCGGGAAAATCGACGGTGGCCGGCCTGCTCGAACGCAAGCTGCATGCTGCCGGCCTCCACACCTACCTGCTCGATGGGGACAATGTCCGGCAAGGCCTGAACAGGGATCTCGGCTTCACGGACCGGGACCGGGTGGAGAACGTCAGGCGGGTTGCCGAGGTGGCCAGGCTGATGACGGATGCGGG
This sequence comes from Alphaproteobacteria bacterium, assembly GCA_965214975.1. Lineage (GTDB taxonomy): Bacteria > Pseudomonadota > Alphaproteobacteria > MPNO01 > UBA830 > JAJEBT01. Next base: position 675,063 of record OZ244055.1, on the reverse strand, counting down.
CCTGGTCGTCATCGTGGCCCTGATCTCTCCGTTCCGTTCCGAACGCCGGATGGCACGGGATCTCCAGCAGGAAGGCGAATTCGTGGAGATTTTCGTCGACACGCCGTTTGCCGTCTGCGAGGCACGCGATCCGAAGGGCCTCTACGCGCGCGCGCGCGCGGGCCAGCTCCCCGATTTTACCGGCATCGATTCGCCCTACGAGCCTCCTGAAACCCCTGAAATCGTCCTGAACGGCGCGGAAGGGGATCCCGACGCGCTCGCCGACCAGGTGATGGGTTACGTGACGGGCCACCTGAACAAGCGAGGCCGAGCCTGACCGGTTTCCGAAGCCAGCGAGCCGCCTGCAAGATTCCGCATTCGAGGCAACTGCCCGGGTCCGATTTCGCCGAGTGTCGGGAGGCAAGGGATCGGGTGACGCGGGCCGGCGCCGGCGGATTCTCGGAGGCGCGGTTTCGGGACCGATTGCTTCGGCTCGGGACACGCCGGGGTTTCGAGGACGTTCCGGTTCCTGTACCGCTTTCGGACGGTGGCGATGACGGAGCGCGGGCCGGCGAAGTCGCGGGCGCCCTGCCGGGGGCGGAAGCCGCCCGGGCTCTTCCGTCGCGGCCTGGCCATGACGCGACGTCCCGTCTGCCTTGCGACGCGCGACATCCGCGATCCCGACCGGGACGATATCCTTCTCGCGCGCACGCGCGGCACCGGATCCGACGCCGTGACCCGGGCCGAGCGCTGCTTCGCCTGGCGCGACTTCCCCGAACAGGCCTTCGCCACCGGGCAGGGCATGATCGGTCTCGCCGCGGAACACGGCGACGAACGCTTCGACGCGCTCCGCGCCGAAGTCCTCCACCCCGACCGCCTCGCCCCGGGCTTCCCGGGGACCGGCTCAGGAACGGGGGGGGCCACGGTCGCCGACGCGGTGCTCGACCGAATCGTGCAGGACGCCCGTTGCCTCGGTCTCAAGGGCGGATCCCGGCGCAAGCGCAACAAACCGCCGCCGCTCGACGGCGGCAACGACAAGCGAGGGGATCCGGCCTGACGGCCGGGTCCATGGGCGCCTTCGGCGCCGTTCCCTGCGGCATGGTCCGGGAGCGCGCAGCGGCATGCCGGCTGGAAAGCTCGCCACCGCGTTGCCAGCGGAACCAGGCTCGACCGCGCCCGCAGCGGACCGGCCTCCAGCAAGCCCCCAACGTCACGAAGGAGAGGAAAACGGGCCCGGCACCTGCCCCGGTGAGACAGCGCAGCGGCGTGAAGCCTCCGTCAAATGTCGCCGGAACCCGCACGCCGCCCCCGGGGGTGGCTACCTTGCCTGAGATTCGGTGGCCACTTTCGCGAGATTCGGCAAGGTGTCTTGCAATCCGTGACCGCACCTGCGATCATGTGTCCGCCGTCGTCGCCGAAAATCCCGTTCAGATTGCCGCACTACAGGACTACATCTATGTCAATCAGATGGAATGAAGCCCTTTGCGGGTAAAGTGATGAGGAACTTGCAAAACTCCCGGTCGGCGAAGCCCGGCCCGGGGCGTCCGCGGGTCGAACGCGACGGGAACTTTCGGCGGTCGGGCCCCTCGCCTCGCCGCCCGGGCGGCGTCGGCAAGCCGGTTTTCCGGGAACAGGGGCCGACACGGGGCCGATTCGCGCCCGTCCGTTGGATGGCGGACGCGGTTCCCGCTTCCCGGCGGGGGGGGGGGCGCGGAAGCGGCGTTCGGTTCAGGAGGCGCATCAACTGGTGGACGGTCAGCGCCAGGATGCCGAACATCAGGTGGCAACGGCCCTTGGCATGGCCGCGCACGCGGACGTGGCGGCCGCCGCAGTCGTCCTTGAGCATGGCGTTGACGCGCTCGACGTTCGAGCGCTCGTTGTAGCGCAGATCCTTCGGGTCGCGATGGCCGACGCTTCTCCGCACCCTGTCCTCGCGCGCCAGCCGCTCCTTGGGAATCCTGTCGCGAGGGTTGATGTCGACGATCGGGACGTGGCCCGGAAGATGGCCGGTCCAGCCGATCCCGGCCGTGTCGCAGGCGGCGTCCGTGAGATCGTGCAGGTTGGTCACGCGTTCGCTGGTCATGGTCGCCAGCGGGGTCGCGACCTGGCTGTCGTCGACCGAGGCCGAGGTCAGGATGCAGCTGACCGGGATGCCGTCGTCGGCGGCGCCGACGTGCAGCTTGCAGCCGACCCGGGAGGTCTTGTGGCCCCTGGCGTTCCGCTTGGCGCCGACGTTGCAGGCTTTCGGAAGGTCGGCGAGCATCCGCGGCAGCGTCATCCCGAGCTGGAGTTCCACACGCCGCCGCTTCCCGGGCCGTTCCTCGCCCTTGCGCGGGCGGCCGCGCCGGCGCTTCGGCTTCGGGGGCTTCGGAGCCTTGGGCTGCGGCCTCTCGCGCGCCTCGATCGCCGTCGATCGCGCGAGACGTGCCCGATCACGCGGTCGCCGAGGGTCCGCCTGACCGCCGCCTCGTGCAGGCGCGCCGGCAGCGCGCACTCGGAGAACCCGGCGAAGGACCGCGAGAAGGTCGCCTCGCTCGGGATCTCCCCGGGCCCGGACCAGCCGCACAGCCGGCGCAGCGTCCTGTCGACCTGGAAACGCCCGCTCGGGGCGCGCGTCGTCGGCAGGTTGAGAACCGCCTTGGCGGTGAACGCGCGGGCCAGCGCCGCGCGGTCCTCGGCCGGCCGGCCGGCTGGGCAGGCCGTCGAAACGGGGCAGAAAGCCCTCGACGCGCGCGAACCCGGGAACCGCCACGAGGCACCGGTGTCTCTCGCCAAGCGGCCCGACCTCTTTCTCGAGCCACGGGAACAGGTCGGCTTCAAGGTGATGCCAGGACTGGTGCAATGTCCGCATTGGCGCCAGGGGGCTGCCCCTTCTGTCGAGGGTCTTGGAAACCCGACAGAATCACGGAGCGGCCCCGATTGCCAGGAGATTCGCCGACCGCAGCGAAAAAATTCCCTCGAACGCGGAATTTTGCAAGTTCCTCTGATGACAAAGACATGACAATGCAACCCACAATCGCCGTGACGGGTGGCGCAGGGTACATCGGTAGCCACGTTCTGCTCGCGTTGCGCGATGCCGGCTGGCCGATCGTCGTCGTTGACAATCTGGCAACCGGCGTTGCCGGTTCGGTGCCAAGGGATCTCGAGCTTGTCGAGGCTGACTGCGGCGATGCCGACCGAATGCGGGATCTGTTTGCGGAACACAAGGTTGGCGCAGTCATGCATTTTGCCGCTTCAACGTCGGTTTCCGAATCAGTTGCGGATCCCATGAAGTATTACATCAACAATTCCGTGAAAACCGCAATCTTGATTGAATGCTGCATCAGGTCCGGAGTGGAAATGTTCATATACAGTTCCACTGCCGCAGTCTACGGCGAACCGAGTTCCCCCTTCGTCGCCGAGGAACACTCGCCGTGTCCGGTCAACCCCTACGGCAAGTCGAAACTTGTTGGAGAACGAATGCTGGAGGATGCTGCGAGCGTTCATCCGTTCCGCTATGTTGCTCTGAGATATTTCAATGCTGCCGGGGCCGATCCGGTCGGTCGGACCGGCCAGGCGACGCCGAACGCGTCCCACCTCATCAAGATCGCGTGTGAGACGGCTGTTGGCGCACGTCCGTTCATGGAGGTGTATGGCACCGACTACGATACGCCTGACGGAACCTGTGTCCGGGACTACGTTCACGTCTCCGACCTCGCGAATGCACATCTCGCGGCGCTCGAACACCTGAGGTCCGGCGCGGAGAGCACCGTCATCAATTGCGGTTATGGCCGCGGCCATTCCGTGCTCGACGTCATCGCGGCGGCGCGCCAGGTGTCCGGCGCGGCAATCGACGTCCGCAGGGCGGCGCGGCGGCCGGGCGACGTGGCGCAACTCGTTTGCGATTCACGGCGTCTCCGCGAGCGACTCGGCTGGGAGCCAGAGTACGATCGTCTCGAGACGATGGTGCGAACCGCCTACGACTGGGAATGCCGTCTCCGCGACAGGACAGCCTTCGAAAATTAGTCCGGGTCCGCCGAAACGGTCCCGTGTGCGCTGAATTCTCCGGGGATTCCGGCAGGTCGGATTCCGCAACCCGCCGACTTCGTCGACTGCGGATTGAAGGAAGCCGCCTCGCGGAGGTGGCAGCCTGGACCCGGTTCGCTTCCGCGATGCCGCCGGTTCTTCGCGACGGGTGCCTGCCCCGCGTCGGGCGCGGCCAGTCGCTGCTGGGGGAAGGGCAAACCCGTCGGACCGGAAAGCGTCCGGCTCCGCAAGACAGTCTCCGCGGCCGCCCCGTGCCGGACGGCATCACGCAGCCGCGCGAAGCGCCTCCGGGTTTCACGTTTTCGAGGCCAGAAACGCGTCCACCCTTTGCGCCGCGGCGGCGGGATCGAAGCCCCCTTCGGCCGGAACGCAGGCACGCACGGCCCGTTCGAGGCGCCGGACAGCCTCGGACGTCATCGGGGGACAGGCTTCGGCGACCTCCCGCATCTCGGACAGACTGCCGTTGCAGTGAAGCGCCACGTCGCAGCCGGCTTCGAGAACGGCGGCGATGCGCTCCGCCGGCGCGCCCGAGAGCGCCTTCATGCAGACGTCGTCGGAAAAGAGAAGCCCGTCGAAGCCGATGTCGCCGCGGATGGTTCCGGCGATAACCGTCGCCGATGCGCTCGCCGGCCTGGAGTCGTCGAGCGCCGAGTAGACGACATGGGCCGTCATGCCGGCGGGCGCATCCCGGAGCGCGGCGAAGGGCACGAAGTCCGTGGCCGCGAGCAGCTCTCGCGAGGCATCGACACGCGGCAGCGCGAAATGGCTGTCGACCTCCGCCCGGCCGTGGCCCGGCAGATGCTTGATCACCGGCACGACTCCGGCCGAAGCGAAACCCTCGCAGACCGAGCGGCCGAGGGACGCGGCAGCTTCCGGATCCTCCGAGAACGCCCTGTCGCCGATGACGTCATGGCCGAGCGGCAGATCGAGAACCGGCGCGCAGTTCACGGTGATCCCCAAAGCCCGGAGATCCGCGGCGACCAGGCCGGCGTTGAGGCGCGCGCAGGCCAGTGCGTCCTCCGGACTGCGCATCATGCGCTCGCCGAACCGTCGCATCGCCGGACGGGAGGTCCACCGCGGCGGGCCGAGGCGCTGCACCCGGCCGCCTTCCTGGTCGATCAGGACCGGTGCGTCGGGACGGGACACCGCGCCCCGAAGCGCGTCCACGAGCCGGACGAGCCGATCCGGAGTGGACACGTTGCGCCTGAAGAGAATGAAGCCGAGAGGATCCGCCTCGCGGAAAAACTCCCTTTCGGCGTCCCTGAGCGCCGTGCCGGAGCAGCCGAAGACGACGGCCCTCGGGATCTTTCCAGAGGGGAATGGCACACTAGCGCCCAAAGGCCAGACAGTCCTGCCCTCGGGCCTTCAGCTCGGCGCAGAGCGCCTTCGCAGCGCCGGGCGTCTTCACCGGTCCCGCCCGCATCCGGTAGAGTGTTGTCCCGCCGTCCCCGAACGAAACGCGTTCGACGGTGAGCGACAGACCGCCGAGCAGATCGCCGTGGTGCCTGCGCAGCTCCGTCCAGGCGCGCCGCGCCGCGCCTTCGGACGCCAGCGCGCCGAGCTGAACGGACGCCGAACCGGAGGCGAGAGAGTCCCTCTCCGGCAGCGGCGCGTCCTCGCGTGCCGGCGGCAGCTTCCCGGGAGGAGGAGACCGCGGAACGGAAGCGGGGATCCCGGAGACGTCCCGGCCGCCCGAGCCGAGCGGCGGCGGCGGCACGAGCCTCTCGATCCGCGGCGGGGAACGGCCCTCAAGATGGCGGAAGAAGTCTCTCTCCTGGTCGGGGATCCTCATGCCCCCGGGCGTCTCGGGCTTGATCCTGAGCGGTTTCTGCCGCGCCTTGATCAAGGGCGGTTCGCCGCGGGTTCCGGTTTGCGACATCGGCCAGAAAGGGTGGAAGACGGCCCCGGCAACGGCAACCGCCGCCGCCAGCGCCCAGACCTGCCATCGCCGCCGAAACGGCACGGCTTCCCCCCGCTCCGTCAACGCATCTCCTCCACTGGCCGGACTCCCATCACCTCGAGCCCCGACGCGAGCACCACCGCCATGGCGCGCGCCAGCGCGAGCCGGCTTCGCGAAAGCTCCCTGTCGCCGGTCACGAGGAAGCGACGGTCCGGCCGGGCGTTGCCGCGGTTCCAGAGGCCGTGGAAAGAGGCGGCGACGTCCTGCAGGAAATAGGCGACGCGATGGGGTTCGCGGGCCAGCGCCGCGGTCTCCACCAGCCGCGGCCAGCCGGCAAGCAGCCGAACGAGGGACAGTTCCTCCCCGTTGTCGAGCAGCGACAGGTCGGCCGTCGCCAGATCGCGGTCGCCAAGCGCGAGATCCGGAAACGCCTCGGCTGCCTGGCGCAACGCCGAGCAGGCCCGCGCATGGGCGTACTGCACGTAGAACACGGGATTGTCCCGAGACCGCGCGACGGCGTCCTCGAGGTCGAAATCGAGCGGCGCCTCGCAACTCCGCGTCAGCATCAGGAACCGCACTGCGTCGGCCCCGACCCGGTCGACCACCTCGCGAAGCGTGACGAAGGTGCCGGCGCGTTTCGACATCTTCACGGGATCTCCGCCCTCGAAAAGATTGACGAGATTGCAGATGCGCACGTCGAGCGTGGCCTCGCCGCCGGTGGCGGCCTCGACCGCGGCCTGCATCCGCCGGATGTAGCCCTTGTGGTCGGCGCCCCAGACATCGATCATTTCCGCGAACCCGCGCCGGAACTTGTCGACGTGATAGGCCATGTCGGCGGCAAAGTAGGTCCAGTTGCCGTCGGCCTTTCTGAGCGCGCGATCGCTGTCGTCGCCGAACCCCGAGGAGCGGAACAGGAGCTGCTCGCGCTCCTCCCAGTTCCCGGCCGTCCGGCCCTTGGGCGGCTCCAGCACCCCGCGATAGACGAACCCCCTTCCCTCCAGCTCCTTCGCCGTCCGCTCGACGGCGCCGCTCTCGTGGAGCGCACGTTCGGACCGGAAGACGTCGTGGCGGATTCCCAGGGCTCCCAGATCCTCTCGGATGACCGCCATCATGGCGTCGATCGCGAAGTCCCGGACCGCGGGCAGTGCCTCCTCCTCCGGCATGGCGGCCAGTCTCGCCCCGTCGGACTCGGCGAGCAGTTCGCCGACCGGCACGAGATAGTCTCCGGGATAGAGGCCGTCGGGAACCGCGCCGACCTCCTGGCCGAGCGCTTCCCGGCAGCGAAACAGCGCCGACCGCGCGAGCTGGTCGACCTGGGTGCCGGCGTCGTTGACGTAGTACTCCCGCGTGACGTCGTACCCGGTCTTCTCCAGAAGCGCGGCGAGCGCGTCCCCGATGACCGCGCCCCGGGCGTGCCCGACATGCATCGGGCCGGTCGGGTTGGCCGAGACGTACTCCACGTTGACCGCCCGCCCGGCGCCGGTCTCGGCGTCGCCGTAGGACGGACCGGTCTCGAGGATGTCGCGGACGCAGTCCTGCCACAGCGACGCGGCAAGGCGCAGGTTGACGAAGCCCGGACCCGCGACCTCGGCGACCTCGACGCGGTCGTCGGCGGAAAGCGCCTCGGCCACCGAACGGGCGAGATCGCGGGGCTTGCGGCCGGCGCCGCGCGCCACGACCATCGCCGCGTTCGAGGAGATGTCCCCGTGCTCGGGATTGCGCGGCGGCTCCACGGAGATCCGGTCGAGAGGGAACTCCGGGGGCAGGCTGCCGGCGGCCGTTTTCCGCAGCGCGTTCTCGATTTCCGCGCGAAAGACCTTGAAGACGTCCATCGGTCGACCCGGAGCGCCCTGCAGTGTCCGGCGTTCCCCTAGGAGCCGGGAGCGCTCAGCCCGCGCGTCCTTCCTCGCGACGCGCCGCGCGACGCGCGACGATCTCGTCGGCGAGGCGGCCCGACAGTTCCTGAAGGTGGTCGAACTCGGCGGCGTAGGTGCCAACGCCCTGGGTAAGGGACCGCAGCTCGACAATCAGATCGAGGATCTCCGATTCCGGCATGTAGCTGTGCAGCGAATCCCAACCGGTCCATCCTTCCTTCGCCTCGAAACCAAGGATCTGGCCGCGCTTGCCGCTGACGAGACCGTGGATCTTGTTGGCATGCTCCGACGGCACGTCGATCGTGACCTTGGCGACGGGCTCGAGAAGCACCGGAGCGCATTTCGGCAGTCCCTCGGCCATGGCGACCCGCGCGGCGAGCTTGAACGACATCTCGTTGCTGTCGACCGAGTGGAACTGGCCGTCCGTCAGCGTCGCCGCGAAATCCACCACCGGAAAACCGAGCGGCCCCTCGACGGAGTATTCGCGGATTCCCGCCTCCACGGCGGGGATGTACTGCTTGGGGATGGCGCCGCCGACAATCCTGTCGGAGAACTCGAAACCGGAACCCCGCGCAAGCGGCGCGAGGTCGACAGTGACGTCCCCGAACATGCCGTGTCCGCCGGTCTGGCGCTTGAAGCGGCCTTTCTGGGTGGCGGGTTTCCGGATGGTCTCCTTGTAGGAGACGCTCGGCGTCCCGGAATCGACGGCGACGTTGTACTTCCCCTTCATCTTCTCGATGGCGACTTTCAGATGGACGTCTCCCTGACCCCGGAGAACGAGTTCGCGGGTCTCGTCGTTCTGCCTGTAGCCGAGCGACGGATCCTCCTCGTTCAGCCTCTGCAGCGCGCCGGTCAGCTTGACCTCGTCGTTCCGGTTCGCCGGGGTGACGGCGAGCGAATAGACCGGAGACAGGGGCTCCGGCCAGCCCGAGCCGTCCGGGGGCCCGGCGGCCGCCGAAAGCAGATCGCCCGTCTTCACCGGCTCCATTCGGCCGAGCCCCACGATGTCGCCGAATGCGGCCTTTTCGAGCTTCTCGGCCTGGTTGCCGACCATGCGCTGCAGCCCCCCGACGCGCATGCCGGCGAGCGTCTGGCCGTCCGCGATCTCGCCGCGCCACACCCGCGCGAGCGAGATCTTTCCGCTGTGGGGGACGTGGAAGGTCTTGAAGACCCGCGCCGTGGCGTCGCCGTCCCCGTCGAGCCCGAGTGCGGCGGCCCGCCTTTCGGGGCCGGGCGTGTCGTGACGGAGCGCCTTGAGGACGCGGCGGATGCCGAAATTGCGCTCCGCCGACCCGAAATACACCGGTATCAGGTGCCCCTCCTTCAACGCGCCCCCGACCTTTTCGTAGATCTCGTCGACGTCGGGAAGCTCGTCCTCGAGAAGCTTCTCCAGAATCGTGTCGTCGAAGTCGGCCACGGCCTCGAGCATTTCCGCGCGCGCCAACTCGACCTCGTCGGCGATGCCGGCGGGAAGGTCCGTCTCGGTCGATTCCCGGCCCTGCGCGTAGTTGTAGGCGCGACGGCTGATCAGATCGACATAGCCGGTCACGGCCTCTCCGGACACGATCGGATACTCGCGCAGAAGCAACGGCGCGTTCGCGACCGTGCGGATCCCGGCCACGACGTCGACGACGCTCTCGGTCATGGAGTCGATCTTGTTGATGAACACCATGCGGGGAAGACCGCGGTCCGCCAGCGCCTTGAACAGCGGGAACAGGGGGGCGATGCGGCTCTCGACCGGCTCGACCACCACCACGCCGATGTCGGCGACCTCGAGCGCGTTGAGCGTGTCCTGCATGAACTCGATCGAGCCCGGGCAGTCGATGAGCGCCCAGTTCTCCTGGAGATAGGCCAAGCTGGCGACGTTCATCTCGGTGCTCATCTGGCGGGCGCGGGCCTCGTCCGAGGAATCCCCGACGGTGTTACCTTCCTTGACCGTTCCCTTGCGGTGAAGCGTTCCGGCCATGAACAGGAGGCTCTCGAGAAGAGTCGTCTTCCCGCCGAGATAGGGCCCGACGAGGGCAGCGCAACGCGTGCCATTGCTCATGTGATCACTCCTCTCTCCATTCCGCGGCCGTTCCGCCGCCGCTCAGCCCAGCGCCGCGCAGGCCCTCCGGATCCTGTCGCAGCCGTCCTCGAGTGCCTCGGCGGACGTCGCGTAGGATACGCGGAAATGGGGCGACAGGCCGAAGGCCGCGCCGGGCACCACGGCGACCCGTTCGCTCTCCAGAAGATAGGCGCAGAAATCCGCATCGTCGGAAATGGTCGCGCCGGACGGGGTCTTCCTGCCGCGCACGCCGGCGCAGGACGGATACACGTAGAACGCGCCCTCCGGCGTGCGGCAGGAAAGGCCGTCGACGGCGTCGAGCATGGAGACGGCGAGGTCGCGCCGCTCCCGGAAGCTCCGCCTGTGGCCTTCCAGAAAGTCCTGCGGACCGTTCAGCGCCTCCACCGAGGCCTCCTGGGTGATGGACGAGGTGTGCGTGGTGGACTGCGACTGCACGACCGTCATGGCGTCGATCAGTTCCTTCGGGCCCGCCCCGTAGCCGAGGCGCCAGCCGGTCATGGCGTAGGCCTTGGAGACGCCGTTGACGGTCAGCGTCCTGTCCTTGAGATCGGGCGCCACCTCCGCGAAGGTCGCGAACTCGAAGCCGCCGTAGACGAGGTGCTCGTAGATGTCGTCGGAAATCACCCAGACCTGCGGGTGGCGCCGGACGACGTCCGCCAGCCCCTCGAGGGCGACACGCGAATACGCGGCGCCGGAGGGGTTTCCGGGGGAATTGAGCGTCACCCACTTGGTGCGCGGCGTGATCGCGGCCTCGAGGTCGGCGGCGGTGATCCGGAAGCCGTTCTCCTCGCGCCCGTCGACGAACACCGGCTCGCCTCCGGCCAGCCGCGCCATGTCGGGATAGGAGACCCAGTAAGGCGCGGGGATGACGACCTCGTCGCCGGGGTCGAGCGTGGCCACGAAGGCGTTGTAGAGCACCTGCTTGCCGCCGCAGCAGACGATCACCTCCGACGGCGCGTATTCCAGCCCGTTCTCGCGGCGGAACTTGCCGCAGATCGCGTCGCGCAGCGCCTTCGTCCCGGCGACCGGCGTGTAGCGGGTCTTGCCCTCCTCGATTGCGCGGACCGCGGCCGCTCGGACGTTCTCGGGAGTGTCGAAATCCGGCTCGCCGGCACCGAGGCTGACGACGTCCACCCCTTCGGACTTGAGTTCCGCGACCCTGCCGGTGAGAGCGTTGGTCGGAGAGGGCTTGATGCGTGACAGGCGCCGGGCGATCATCGGGACACACCGTGCTGGAGACGGGCGGGAACGCGGACAGAGTAGGCTTGCGGCCCGCGCTCCGCAACCGCCGCCGACGCGGAACCCGGCACCATCCCGCGCCGGCCGGTCCTCCGCTCCGGGCGGTCCCGTCCGTGCCGCCCCGGCTGTCCGCCGGCTCCGAGGGCGCCGCCGACCGGCCGGATCCGGTCCGGACTCCGCCATCCGGGCGAACGAGCCGGTCCGGGACCGCGGCGCGGGGTCGTCCCGGGAGCGCGCCCCGCCGCCCTTGACAGCAGACCCCGCAGGTAGATTGTACCCTTTCCCTGGGCGAGTCGATATCGTCGACCGGGGCGTTGACCGGAACAGTCTGACATCGGGACGATCGCGTGTTCACCAGCAATCCCTTCGCCGCGCTTTCGGCGTTCGTGCCGCCCGCCGCCATGCAGGCGTATGTGGTCGTCATGATCGCGCTCGTCGCGGGCGGCACCGTGCTCGACCTCTGGCACAAGGGGAGCGCCGCCTATTTCCTCGGCAGCTGGACGAGAACGCGGAACAGCGGGACGCGGCGCGTCGGCGGCCGGGAAATGTCGGCGCTCGCGGTCCGGACCGCCCTGTCGGAGGGTCTGGCGTCCGCCGAACTCGGATCGGGACGCCGCCGGTTCGCCCATCTGCTGACGATGTACGGTTTCCTGGCGTATGTCACCGCGACCGTCGTCATGGTGTTCTGGTACCCGACGCCCGACACGCCGACGCCCTCCATCCTGCCCCGGCTGTGGGTCATCGGGGCCTTTCTGGTCTGCGTCGGCGGCTACTGGTTCTGGTTCCTGCTTCGGGTCGATGTGGCGGCCGAGGGCCACACGCCGTTCCGGGTGGTGCGCGCCGACCTGTTCATCCTCTCGCTTCTCGCCAGCACGACGCTGGGGCTGGTCTGGGCCGGCCTGCAGGCGATGGAGAGTCCGTGGACGATGCTGGTCCTGGGCCTCTACCTCATCTCCACGACGGTGCTGTTCGGATCCGTTCCATGGTCCAAGTTCGCGCACATGTTCTACAAGCCCGCGGCGGCGTTGGAGAAACGGGTGTCCGAGGCGACCGGCGCGAGGCGCAACCTGCCGGCCCCTTCCGGCAAGCCCGAAACGTTCGGCAGTGCGCGCGAAAGACCCCGCCACTACTGATCGGCCCGTTGCCGGTCTTCGATTCGGGAGGTAACGGAGCCGCATGCCGACATTCGTGTACATGGCAGACTGCGACGGATGCGGATATTGCGTCGATATCTGTCCCTCGGACATCATGCACATCGACAGCGTCACCCGGCGCGCCTACAACATCGAGCCCAACATGTGCTGGGAGTGCTACGCCTGCGTCAAAGCGTGTCCGCAGAACGCCATCGACTGTCGCGGCTACGCCGACTTCGCGCCCCTGGGACACAGCGTCCGGGTGCTGAGGGAAGAGGCGAAGGGGGTCGTTTCCTGGAGGATCAGGTTCCGGGACGGCCGGGAAAAGAACTTCGTTTCGCCGATCCGGACCACGCCCTGGGGGTCGATCAGGCCCCCGGCCGACTACGAGGCGCCCACTCCCGAAGCGATGAAGTCCCAGGAACTCGCACACGAGCCGGACGCGCTCCACGTCAAGACACTGCCCGCGTTGCGGCCGGACCGGGCCGGCGAGGAAGGCCTCCAGTGAGTCTGTTCGCTCGCCGGAAAACGGTTTTCGTGGATGCGGACATCCTGGTCGTTGGCGGCGGCATGGCCGGCTGCGGCGCCACGTACGAGGCCGGCTACTGGGGACGCGACCTGAAAGTGGTCTGCGTCGAGAAGGCGAACATCGAGCGCAGCGGCGCAGCGGCCCAGGGCCTGTACGCAATCAACTGCTACATGGGCATGCGGTGGAACGAGAACCGGCCCGAGGACCATGTCCGCTACGCCCGGAACGACCTCATGGGCCTGGTGCGGGAGGACCTCGGCTTCGACATCGCCCGGCATGTCGACTCCGCGGTGCACAAGTTCGAGGAGTGGGGCCTTCCCATCATGAAGGATCCGGAAACCGGACGCTATCAGCGCGAGGGCCAGTGGCAGATCATGATCCACGGCGAGAGCTACAAGCCCATCGTCGCGGAGGCCGCCCGCAAGGCGGCCACCGAAGTCCATAACCGGATCATGGTCACCCACCTGCTGACGGACCCGACGAAGCCCAACCGCGTCGCCGGCGCCGTCGGGTTCAACGTCCGCAGCGGCAACTTCCACGTCTTCCGCGCGAAAGCCGTCATCGTGTCCGCCGGCGGCGCGTCGCACATCTTCAAGCCCCGGGCGGTGGGCGAGGGCATGGGGCGAACCTGGTACGCCCCCTGGAGCAGCGCGTCGGCCTATGCGCTGCCGCTCCTCGTCGGCGCCAAGATGACCCAGATGGAGAACCGGGTCGTCCTCACCCGCTTCAAGGACGGCTACGGTCCGGTCGGCGCCTATTTCCTCCATCTCAAGACGCACACCGAGAACGCCTACGGAGAGGACTACGAGTCCAAATGGTACGACCGCACCAAGGAGCTGGTCGGGGACTACATCGACCGGCATCCGGTACCCACCTGCCTGCGCAACCACGCCTTTCTGGAGGAGGTCAAGGCCGGCGGGGGTCCGATCCGCATGGTGACGAAGAAGGCCTTCGCCGACCCCCGCCTGGAGCGGATCGGCTGGGAGAACTTCCTCGGCATGACGGTCGGACAGGCGGTTGTCTGGGCGTCCCAGAACATCGACCCCAAGCACACCAATCCGGAGCTGACCACGTCCGAGCCCTACGTCCTGGGATCGCATGCCACGTGCTCGGGCGCCTGGGCGAGCGGTCCCGAGGACTGCGCGCCGGCGGACTACCAGTGGGGATACAACCGCATGACGACCGTCGAGGGGCTGTTCGGCGCCGGCGACGCCATCGGCGGGGCCGCCCACAAGTTCTCCTCGGGCTCCTTCACGGAAGGGCGGATAGCCGGAAAGGCGGCGGTCAACTACGTCAACGACCTGAAGAGCGACCGGCCCCAGGTGAGCGAGCGGGAGTGCGAGGCCCTCAAGAGGGCCGTGTTCCAGCCTCTGGAGACCTACCGGGTCGGGCGCAACGAGATCGTCGCGGGAACCGTCTCGCCGAGCTACATGTTGCCGCTTCACGGTCTCCAGCGTCTCGAGAAGATCATGGACGAATATGTCGGCGGCATCAGCTCGGCTTACGTCACGAACGAACCCATGCTCACGCGCGGGCTGGAGCTGCTGACCATGCTGAAGGAGGATCTCGCCAGTCTCGGGGCCGAAGACCTTCACCAGCTCCAGCGGGCGTGGGAACTCCACCATCGGATCCTGGCCTCGGAGTCCGTGACGCATCACACGATGTTCAGGACGGAAACGCGGTGGCCGGGATACTACTATCGGGCCGATCACCCGAAGCTGGATGACGCCGACTGGCATTGCTTCACCTTGTCCCGCTACGACCGGGAATCCGGGGAATGGGCCATGGAGAAGGCCCCCGTCCACCACATCGTCGACTAGGAAGCTGCGCCGCGGAGCGGGTCCGGCACGGCCCTGCCGCACTGGACGGCACCCGGTCAAGGCCCGCGCGTCCGGACGCGCGGCGACGAACCGTTGCCGGACGGCCGCCGGCGAGACCGTCCCGGAGCCCGGAACAGCGGCCCGGCCGGGGCGCGCGGAACGGTCGGATGCGACCGGGGACGAGGCGCTGGGCATCAAACGGCGCGGTGACGGGATGCCGTCCCGGGCGGCCCGCGGGCAGAAGCGCCTGGCCCGGGTCGGGGAGGACGGGGCGGCCCTGGAGGCGGGGCCGAGGCGGACGCCAGGGCCGCCGCCGGGGATGGTGAGAACACCGCCAGGGCTCCTGCGCCGCGGCCGCCGGGCGCCGGAAGCACGGCGACGCCGGTCCGCACCGCCGGACGTCCAGGGCCACGATCCGGCTCCCGGCGCCAGCCGGCCGCAATCCCCCGACGCGACGGCACGCCGGCCGCCCGAACCGGCAGCGGGCGACAAGCCGTTCGCGCGTCGCGCCGCGACAATTGACCGGCAGAGCGATCCCACGCTGCGGCCCAGAACCCATTCGATCGCCCGGATGACAGGATCGGGGCCGGATCCGGCCGATCGGGGACGCCCGCGGAACCCGCAGACCGTGGTGACGGCCTGGACGGGAGCGCCCCGGCCCGCCGGGAGCGGAGGTCCGGCCAGCGTGGGACAGTCCTGATTGACCGGCGACGGGACTTGCAATCCATGGCCGCGCCTGCAATCATGTCCCGTCTTCACCGTCGGGAATCCCGTCCTGACTGGCGCGCAGTTCTCGTCCGGACCGCCGCGCCACAGGAACGGTCCGCCCGCGAACGCAATGGACGAGCCGCTGCGCACCCTGCCGCACCCTGCCATACCCCGCAAGCGCGACGGCGGCACGCAGAGAGATCCGAGGAAACCACGCCGTCTGGCGGCAACGGGCGAGGATGGGACGACCGTGACCTTCGAGACCACGGAATCGGACACGTATCCCGCATCTTCGCAGGCAACGCTGGCCCTTCTCGATCTTCGGCAAGGCCTGCGGGCGTATCACCTCTGGTACACGCTCGGCAAGCGGGACATCAAGCAAAAGTATCGACGCTCCGTGCTTGGGCCGTTCTGGCTCACCCTTAGCACGGGCGTGCTTGTGGGGACGTTGGGCACGCTCTACGGCCTGTTGTTCAAGGTGGAGAGCGCAATTTACGTGCCGCACCTCGCGCTCGGCTTCATCGTGTGGACGCTGATCGCCGATGTCATCACCGACGGTTGCCAAGTGTTCGTCAAGGCGGAGAACATCATCATGCAGGTGGGGTTGCCGCTTTCCATCCACGTGTATCGCCTGCTCTGGCGCAACCTCCTCATCCTCTGTCACAATGCCGCGATCTTCGTTGTCGTGGCCGCCGTTTTTGGCGTGTGGCCGGGCTGGACCGGCCTTGTCGCCCTGCCGGGCCTCGCGCTCCTTTGCCTCAACGGCCTGTGGGCGGCCATTCTGCTCGGCATGATCTCGGCTCGCTTTCGCGACGTTCCGCCGATCGTGGCGAGCGTCACGCGCATCTGCTTCTTCGTGACTCCGGTCATCTGGATGCCGGAGGCCCTGCCGGAACGCGCCATAGTGCTGGAATTCAATCCCTTTTACCATATGGTCGAGGTGGTGCGGGCCCCGCTGCTGGGAGAGCTTCCGGGGCTTTCCTCCTGGATCGCGGTGCTGGGCTTGACGATCGGCGGGTGGCTCATGACGTTTGCGCTCTTCCGCCGTTATCGACGGCAGATCGCCTACTGGGTATGAGTGCATGAGCGCCCTGGTCCGCATCCGGCTCGAAGCAGTCACCGTCGACTTCCCCATCTACAACATCGACACGCGCTCGCTGCGGAACCGGTTGCTGCATCACGGCACGGGCGGTCGCATCGCGCGGGGCATCGGCAGACGGATGTCGGTGCGCGGGCTTGAAGATGTAAGCCTCGCGTTCAAGCACGGCGACCGGGTCGGTCTCGTCGGACCCAACGGTGCGGGCAAGACGACACTGCTGCGCGTGCTTGCGGGCGTCTACGAACCTCAGCGCGGCCGCGTCGAGCGGCACGGCCGCACGGCATCGCTGCTTAGCATGATGTTCGGCATCGATTGGGAGGCAACGGGCTACGAGAACATCGTCACCCGTGGACTCTTCCTCGGATTGTCACCGAAACAGCTGCACGAGCGCACGGACGAAATCGTTGAATTCACCGAGCTTGGCGATTATCTGGCGATGCCGGTGCGCACCTATTCGGCAGGCATGAGGCTGCGGCTGGCCTTTGCGGTCTGCACCTGCTTCGAGCCCGAGATCCTGTTGATGGACGAGTGGTTCAGCATGGGCGACCGCAGCTTTGCCGAAAAAGCCCAGCACCGCCTCCAGGGATTCGTGAAACGGGCCGGAATCCTGGTGCTCGCGTCACAAGACACCGATCTTCTCCAGCGAACCTGCTCCTCCGGCATTCTGCTCGACGCGGGAAGAGTCAAGGCCTGCGGACCCATTGACGAGGTGTTGAACGAGTACAAAAAAAGCAGATTCTAGAGATGGGTGCAGATTCCAAGTCGGATCATGGAGGCTCGGAAAGCCGCTCGTCTCCCTCCGAGGAGTGTGCGGTGCGCGATACCGACGTGCATTCGCCGGATGTCCCGGACCGGATACAAGACCGGAGCCGATCGAGTCTCCGTGCGACCAGACATGCCGAGGAATTGGCGACCGCTCGAACGCGCCTGCAAGAGACCGACGTCGCGAAAGCGGGCTTGTCGCAGCCGGGACAGCCGGACGCGCGACCCCCAAACCGTCGAACTCGGGCTGACACAGAGATGGACCGCTGCCGATCCGGCGATGTGTGAGATCGCGATGGCATCAACCAGGATCGCCATGCTCAATCACGAACTGTCCGGTGGAGGGCAGGCAAGGGTCGTCGCCAACCTGGCAGGCGCCCTTGCCCGCCCCGGGCATCAGGTCGACTTCCTGTTTTGGACCTCTCCGGGCCCCAATCCGGACCAGGTGCCGTCCGCCGTCAATATCGTCGACCTGCGGACCGAACGCAGTCCTTGGCGATTGGCCCGTTTTCTCATGCTCCATCCGAGCGGCCTGAGGGCGTTGCTCTGGAGCTGCTTGCTGATGGCGCGGCCGATCGCTCAACCGCGTTCGAGCGCATTGGGAATTCTACGGGGAACGCTGGCTCTCCTTGCTCTGGTGCGGTATCTGCGGCGCGGTCGGCCGGCCGTCGTCTGCTCCGCCGGGGACTGGTCCAACCTGCTTGCGTTGCTGGCGCGGCGCATCGCCGGCGCCGGAACCCGGGTCGTGATTTCCCATCACAGTCTCGCGACGGCGCGCCTTCGCATGCACGCCGCACAGGTGGGTGGGTGGCGCACGCGCCGCGCGGCGGGACTGATGGGCCGCGCCTTCCTCGAGGCCGACGCGATCGTGGCCGTGTCGGAAGCGGCGGGCGACGACCTGGCCCGCACCCTCCGCATCCCGCGGGAACGCATCGTCGTCATCCACAATCCCGTCGTCGGCTCCGAACTGGCGGCGGCGCCCTCCTCCCCGCCCGAACATCCATGGTTCCGCCCGGGCGCCCCGCCGGTGATCCTCGGCGTCGGCCGGCTGGTGGACGACAAGGACTTCCCGACGCTGATTCGCGCCTTCGCCCGCGTCCGCCGACAGAGACCGGCGCGGCTGGCGATTCTCGGCGAGGGCGACCGGCGCGGCGAACTGGAGGCGATGGCGGCGGCGCTGGGCGTCACGCAGGACGTGGCGATGCCGGGCTTCGTCCCCAACCCCTTCGCCTGGATGTCCCGCGCCGGTGTGTTCGTCCTGTCGTCGAAGTCCGAGTCGCTGTCGGCGGCTCTCATCGAGGCGCTGGCGTGCGGCTGCCCGGTGGTCAGCACCGACTGCATCGGCCCGTCCGAGATTCTCAGGGGGGAGAACCTCTTGCCTGTCGGTGACGACGCGGCGCTGGCAGCGGCCATCGTCACCACCCTGGACGACCCGCCGCCACGGGAACCGCTGCGCCAGCGGGCAATGGTGTTCACCGTGGAGCGGGCCGCCGAGGCGTACGCCCGGATCATGTTCCGAAAGTCGGCATGATGCGACATCGGCCACGTGCCCCTTCCCCGAAAACGCAGCCCACGGTGAAGATCCTGTCCATCGGCGAACTGCCAACCCCGGGTGTCATCAACCGGTACAGGGTGTAGGGTGCAGGGTGTCGTCCGGCGAAAGAGTCCGGCAACCGGCGGGCCGGGGGTTTGGCGGGACTCGGCAACGAGCGGTCTCGCCCGGTCCGGGGCCTCGGCCACGACTGAGAACCGTTCCTGCATCGCGGGGCGGATGTCCACGAAGTCGAATTGACCTCGCATGTCGCGCATCAGACGGGTTCACGTTCTGCTGGGGTTGCCGCTGTTCCTGCCGTGGCTGGCGTTGCTGGGCTGGATGGCCGAGGCGTCCTGGTTCCTGACCGACGACGCCTTCATCAGCTTCCGCTACGCCCGCAACCTGCTGGAAGGGCACGGCCTGGTCTTCAACCCGGGCGAGCGGGTCGAGGGGTACTCCAACTTCCTGTGGGTGCTGGAGCTGGCGGCGCTCTGGGGCGCGTTCGGCCTGCGTCCCGAGCACGCCGCCCCGTGGCTGTCGACGGTCTTCACCGCCGCCACGCTCGCCGCGATGCTGTGGTGGGTGGCGCGTTGGCCCGCGCTGCCCCACCGGTGGCTGGTCGCCTGGATGGCGATGGGGCTCGTGTGCGGCAGCGCCACCTTCGCGGTGTGGACTTCCGGCGGCGGGCTGGAAACGCGGCAGTTCACGTTCCTCGTCGTCCTGGCCGTGGTGTGCCTGGGCCTTCACCGGGACCGCCGCCCGGGGCTTCTGGCCGCTTCGCTGTGCCTGGCGCTGGCGGCGCTGACCCGGCCCGAGGGACCGCTGGTCGCCGCGTGCTGTTTCGGCTGGTTCGCCTTCCAGCGACGGGCCGACACCGGCCGCTGGCGGCCGGACTGGCGCGACCTCGCGAGCCTGGGCGCGCCGTTCGCCGCGGTCGTCGTGGCGCACTACCTGTTCCGCTACGGCTACTACGGCGAGTGGCTGCCCAACACCTACCACGCCAAGCACGTGCGGCCGTGGTACGAGGCGGGCTTCCGCTATCTCTGGGCGGCCGCTCTGGAGACCGGGCTGTACCTGCTGGCGCCGCTGGCGCTGGCGGGGCTGTGGGCGCGCTGGCGAACGGCGCGGGACGGAACCTGCGCGCTGGCCCTGGCCTGCGTCGCCGTTCACGCGGCCTACGTCGCCCGGATCGGCGGCGACCACTTCGAGTGGCGTCCTCTGGACTTCTACTGGCCGCTGCTGGCCGTCCCCGCCGCCGCCGGCATCGCCCGCCTGGGCGCCGGGGCCGCGAATCGCGCGTACCCGCGCGCGTTCCAAGCCCTTTCAAAATGGTGGGGAGTCCCCCCCCGGTTCCGGTGGCCGGGAACCCGGACATGCGCCCTGGTCCTGTTCGCGCCCGTGCTGTTCTACGCCGGGGCCATGCAGGGCGCGCTGCTGTTCGAGTCCGCCAGGAGCGGCAAGAGTCTTCACGAGAGTCTTCCCGAGCTCGACGAGCGGGACGCGGGGTGGCTGCTCGCGGCGCCGGGGATGGAAACGATCAACGCGGTCGCCAGCGATCTGCGCCGGAATCTCAATCGGCAGAACGTGGGGAACAGATTCGCGGACCATGGCGAATTCGTCGAATGGCGGCTTCGCCGATTTCGGCCGTACGAGAGCATGGAACGCGGCGCGCTCCCCGATGATGCCGTGACGGCCCGAGGCGACATAGGCGTTTTTTCATTCTATATTCCGGACCTGAAGGTTATCGACACCCACGGATTGACCGACGCGACGATCGCGCGCCATCCGGTCTCGCGGCCCAACAGCCAACGGAGCATGGCGCACGACCGTTGCGTGCCACCCGGATATCTCGACGAGCGCGGGGTCCGCTTCCACGAAGTCTTCCCGGCAGCTTCCAGTGAAGCCGAGGCCCTCGGCGTGGCGCCCTATGCCGTTCGGGTCGGTTCCGGCCTGTGGATGCCTTTCGACGCGGACCGCCGGTGGGTGCGCGAGAGCTTCGCGGCGTTCTCCGACAGGGAGTCCGTGAACGGGCGCCTTGCGAGTCCCGTCACGGTCGCCGCCGTCATCGTCGGCGACGGCAGCGCCGCCGTGGGCGAGGAGTTCGTCGTCCGCCTGTCGGACGCGACGAGAACGGCCGGCGTCACGGACCGCGGAACGTGGCGATTCGAGCGCGGCAATGACAAGGCGGGATGGAGCCGGTTCCCGAATGACGGCCTTTGCGGCGAAAGCTTTCGGTACATCGTGTCCGAAGCCGACGTCGGCCACCGTCTGCGGGCGCACGTCCTCTACACGGACGCGGCCGGCAACCGGGTCAAGGCGGTCACCCCGGCCTCGGCTCCGGTGGCGGGAAGATGACGCCGTGGCCGGGAGCGCTGGCCCCGCTCACGCGGGATCCGACGCGCAATGGCTGGACGACGCGCCCGTCCGCGACCTCCGCGCTTCGCCGCAACCGGGTCTTGCCCCGGACCGGCACGGTCGCGGTCGCCGCTTTCCGCGACGACAGCCTCCGCACCGCCCCGGGCGCCGCGCAGGCGGCATCGAACCGGCCCGCGGGGCCGCTGGCCGGAGAGAGAGAGGCCGCCGCGGCACGGGCCGACCCCCTGAAGACCGCCGTTCCCGTCGGCGCCGGGCCGACCGCTTCCCGGGACGCCGAACGCTGTCGCCGCACCGCCGCCTTGCCGACCAGCGTCAGGGCACCGTCCCCGCCGGCAGCGCCGAGACATGCGCGTAGATGTCCCGAGGCCGCGTGAACCACACGCGGTGCGCTTCCGGGTGGCCGGTCATGTGCCGCAGGATGTCGCGAAGGCCCGCGAGCCGGTAGGGTTGCCCGACGACGAAAGTGTGCAGCGCCAGGCTGAACACCAGCGGCTGCCCGGCGCTCTGGCGAACCTGCTCGTCGAAATGCCGCATCACGATGCGGGTGAAGTCGTCCGCGGTGTGGCGCCGGGTGAGCTGGGCCGGCGAATCGTTGATCTCGATGTGGTAGGGGATCGCGAGGAGCGGCCCCGCGCGGGTGCGCATCCAGAACGGCTGGTCGTCCGCCGACCAGTCCATGACGTAGCTGTAGCCGGCCTCCTTGAGAAGGTCCGGCGTGGCACGGCTCTCCGAGATCCACGGCCCCATCCAGCCTCCCGGGGCCTCGCCCTCGTGGCGCCGGAACGCCTCCGTCGCCTCCTCGACGAGCTTCCGTTCCTCGTCCTCCGAGAGTCCGCCCTGGGCCTCCGAATTGGTGCGCCCGTGCCCGATGAACTCGTCCCCGCGCTCGCGGATGCGCTCCGGAATCCGGAGCGCGTGGTCGTAGACCGCCGTGTTCATGAGATGGCACAGCGGCAGGCCGAACTCCTCGAACAGATCGAAGATGCGCCAGATCCCGACCCGAAGCCCGTAGTCCCGCCAGGCGTAGTTGCGAACGTCGGGTTCGGCGCCGGGCGCCGTCGGCGTGTGGCCGAGCCCCTCGCCGAAGCTGAAATGCTCGATGTTCAGTCCGAAATACACCGCAAGCCTGCGTCCGCCGGGCCAGTCGTAGTCGGGCCGGTCGACGATCGGGGAGTAGTCGTAGCGGTCATGGGTGCGCAGTTTCACGGTGTCTCCCCCGCGCGGAGGACGACAGCATATCCCCTCGCCCCCGACCGCAAAAGCCACTTGCGCCGCCGTCGCGCCGGTGGAATCCTGTCCGGTCCGCGAAACTCCGGGAACGGGAGGCCAGCGTGAAGGCGCCGAAGTTCGGATACGTGCGTGCCGAGAGCGTGCCCCACGCCCTCGGTCTCCTCGAAGAGCACGGGGACGACGCCCGCGTCCTCGCGGGCGGCCAGAGTCTCATGCCGACGCTCAACATGCGCCTCTCGAGGCCCAGGCTTCTCGTCGACATCAACCGCCTCGACGAGCTCGGGGGCATCTCCGTCGACGGCGACACCGTGCGCATCGGCGCGCTGGCCCGCCACGCCGAGGTCATGGGATCCGGAATCGTCGCCGAACGCCTGCCGCTGGTCGCCGAGGCGATGCCGCACGTCGCCCATGTCGCGGTGCGCAACCGGGGAACCTTCGGCGGCAGCGTCGCGCTCGCCGACCCGGCCGCGGAACTGCCGGCCTGCGTTCTCGCGCTCGGCGGCACGATCGTGCTGCGCAGCGTCTCTGGGACGCGCGAGGTCGCGGCCGACGACTATTTCCTGGGCCTCTACGAGACCGCCCGCCGCGACGACGAGCTCCTCGTCGAGGTCCGCCTTCCGGCGCAGAGGGCGGAGAACGTCTCGGTCTTCATGGAACTCGCGCGGCGAAGGGGGGACTTCGCCGTCGCGGGGGTCGCGGCCTGCGGCAGCCTCTCGGGACGGACGGTCAACGAGATGCGGCTGGTCTATTTCGCGAGCGAGGACCGGCCGGTCGTCGGCGTCCGCGCCGCGGCGGCGCTGGCGGGGCGCGAATGGTCGGACGAGACGAGACGGGCCGTCGAGACCGCGCTCGAGGACGACCTCGATCCGATGGACAATCTGGCCGGAAGCCCGGCGATGAAGATGCATCTCCAGAAAGTGCTGAGCGGGCGCGCCCTGGACGCCGCCGTCGCCCGCGCCGGGGGCAAGGCATGAACGAGGAGACGGCGACGGTCTCGATGACGGTCAACGGCGAGCCGGTGACCCGGAGCGTTCCCGTGCGCCGGCACCTGGTGGATTTCCTGCGCTCCGAACTCGGGCTGACCGGTTCGCATCTCGGCTGCGAACACGGGGTGTGCGGCGCCTGCTCGCTGCGCGTCGACGGCGCCGTGGTCAGGGGCTGCCTGATGCTGGCGGTGCAGTGCGACGGCTCCGAGATCACGACGATCGAGGGGCTGAGCGAGTCCGGGGAGATCGCGGACCTGCAGGACGCGTTCGTGGAGCGGAACGCGCTGCAGTGCGGATACTGCACGCCCGGGATGCTGATGACCGCGGCGGAACTGCTGGCCGGGAACCGGCAGCGAAGCCGCGAGGACATCCGCGAGTTCATGTCCGGCAACTACTGCCGGTGCACCGGCTACCACGCGATCGTCGACGCCATCGAAACCGTCGGCGCCGCGCGCCGCGCCGCGGGCGGCGAACGGAGCGCGCGATGACCGCCGTCCACCCCTACGAACGGCCCAACTCCTACATCGGCCGCAGCCTTTCCCGCGCCCGGGCCCGGCGCGCCGTCGCCGGCCGCGCGCGCTACGCGGACGACATCGCCCCGCCCCGCGCGCTGCATGCGGCCTTCGTGCGCAGCCCCCACGCCCACGCCCGCATCCTCTCGATCGACACCGGAAGGGCGAGGTCGGCGCACGGCGTCAAGCTGGTCGTGACCGGCCGCGAGCTCGCGGAAACGTGCACCGGCCCCTGGATCGGCACGCTGACGGTGTTTCCGGGGATGAAGGCGGCGCCCCAGCACCCGATGGCCGTGGACCGCGCCTGCTGGCACGGCGAACCGGTGGTCATGGTCGTCGCCGACACGCGCGCCGAGGCCGAGGACGCCGCCGAGCTGGTCGAGATCGCCTACGAGGAGCTCCCTGTCGTCATCGACAAGGAAACGGCGCTCGGCGACGCGCCCATCCACCCCGAGCTCGGCGACAACCTGGCCTGGGAGAAGGAGACCGGCTCGGGCGACGTCGACGCCGCGTTCCGCGGCGCCGACCACGTGATCGAGGAGACGTTCCGGTTCGGAAGGCACACCGCGGTCAGCCTGGAACCCCGCACGCTCGTCGCCGAGCACGACCCGGGAACCGGGCGGCTGACGCTTCATGCCTCGAGCCAGTGCCCGCACATGATGCAGACCGTCTTCGCGCGGACCCTGGGGATCGACGAGCACAACGTCCGGGTCGTCGCGCCCGATGTCGGCGGCTCCTTCGGCCTCAAGATCCACACCTTCGGCGACGAGGTGGCCGCGGCCGCGGCCGCTGTCAGGCTCGGGCGTCCGGTCAAGTTCGTCGCCGACCGCCTGGAATCGTTCGTCTCGGACATCCACGCCCGGGAGAACCGCGTCCGGGCCCGGATCGCGGTCATGAACGACGGCACGATGACGGCGGCGGAGATCGACGTGCTGGCCGGCATCGGCGCCTATTCCCAGTACCCGCGGACCAGCGTTTTCGAGGCCAACCAGATTCTCAACGTCACCTTCGGCCCCTACAAGCACCCGAACTACCGGGCCAGGGCGCGGGTGGCCTATCTCAACGCCGTGCCGACGTCGCAGTACCGCGCGGTCGGACACCCGATCGGGATCTCGGTCGGGGAGGCGATGATGGATCTGGCGGCCGAAGCGACGGGCCTGGATCCCGCGGAGGTCCGGCGCCGCAACGTGATGGAGGACGATTCCTACCCGCGCGAGATCGGCGCCGGCATCACGATGAAGGATCTGTCCCACCAGGCGTGCCTCGAGAAGCTCCTCGAGCTGATGAAATACGACGAGCTCCGGGCGGAGCAGGCGGCGCTGCGCGAACGGGGAATCTGGCGCGGCATCGGGATCGCGGGCTTCATCAAGGGCACGGCGCCAAGCCCCGTCGGCTACTACGGCGCGGGCGGCGCCCGCATCGCGGCCCAGGACGCCGCCACCGTCAAGCTCGAGCCCTCGGGTGGCGTTCTCGTGCATCTCGGCGTGACCGACCAGGGACAGGGCGTGGACACGGTCATGGAGCAGATCGCCGCAGCGGCGATCGGCGTTCCCGCGGAACGGGTGCGGGCGATCTCCGGCGACACCGACGCCGTGCCCTACGGCGGCGGAACCTACGCCTCCCGGGCCACCGCGATCGGCGGCGAGGCCGCCTACCAGGCCGCGCTCGACCTGCGCGGGGAGATCCTGGAAATGGCCGGACATCTGCTGCAGGCCGCCCCGGACACCCTCGACATCGTCGACGGAGACGTCGTCGCCGCCGGTTCGGGAACGCCGCGGATCCCCCTCGACGAAATCGGGAGAATCGGCCACTTCCAGCTCGGGGAACTGCCCGACGACTACCAGCCGGTCCTGTCCCACACCCGGCGCTACCGGCTGCGGGATCTGCCCTACATCTTCACCAACGGCATCCACGGCGCCTGGGTCGAGGTGGACGCGGACACCGGATGGATCCGCCACCTCGCGCATTGGGTGGTCGAGGACTGCGGACGCATCATCAACCCGCAGCTCGCCGACGAGCAAGTGCGCGGCGGCACGGTCCAGGGTCTCGGCGGAGCGCTCTACGAGCGCTGCGTCTACGACGCGCACGGCCAGCTGACCAACGGCACCATGGCCGACTACATCACGCCGATGGCCGGAGAGATGCCCGACATCGGCGTCGCCCATGTCGAGACGCCGACCAGCGAATCCGAACTCGGCGCCAAGGGCGCCGGGGAATCCGGAACCGGCGCCGCCCCGGGCGTGGTCATGAACGCCGTGAACGACGCCATCCGCCCGATCGCGAAGGGGCGGGTCACCGAACAGCCGATGACCCCCGAGATCGTGCTCGAGGCGCTCGGCAGGATCTGAGAGGAGCCCCCCCGACCGGCCGGCACGTCGTCCGGATCCGGGTCGGTGACGGCGTCGCCGGCGGCGGGAGGGTTGCCGCGGTCGCCACGGTCGAGGATATCGGGAACGCGACCGGACTTCCCGTCGCGCACTGGCTTCGGCCCGCCCCGCCTTCCCGACCGCCCCTCCGGCCTCGGCGCCCCGCCCGGCCGGCCTGGGGCGACGAACTCCGTCGACACGCTCGTCCGGCTGTTCCGTCGCCGGCGCCGCATCGAGACCATTGCGATCCGCGGCACCGAACCGGCGCCCTTCGCCCGGGAAGGCCCGTGCCTGTCGTGACCGAGTGCCGGCGGCGGGCGTGGAACCGCCCGCCGCGCGATCGGGGCGGCTCCGTCGGGTCCGAACCGGCACGCGGAGGGAGAAACGCGCTTCCGAACGACCCGCCGGACAGGCCGGTGCACCGGTTGCCGGACAGGAAGCGGACCGCGCGCCTCACGTGAAGGCGCTTGATATCCCGTCCACGCTGATACACCATCGGAGAACGTGCCCGGGGGCCGGGAAAACCGGCTCCGAGACGGGCGGGACGACGCGGAAGCCGGAGCGGAACCGCGAACGGATCGAGCCCGTTCGGCGGACGGGAGACGGGACTCGGCGCCATGCCCCGGTCGGCGAAAGACTTTTCCTGGGCGGTTCCGGTGCTGGCTGCGGTTCTGGCCGCCTGTTCGTCGACCCCGGCGCCGGTCGTGCAGGGCAGCAAGGACGGCAAGGCCGTCGTGCGCCCGGGCGACACGCTCTACAAGATCGCCCGCCGGCACGGCGTGGGCCTGCGCGCCCTGATCGACGCCAACGGCGCGGCCCCCCCCTACGTCATCCGCCCCGGACAGCTTCTGACGTTGCCCGGGGAGCCGGCCCGGCCTGCGCGGACAGCCGGCGGCGGCCGCTGGGACGGCGGGAGTGCCCGCGGAAGCGACGGCACGAAGACCGCCGCCCTGCCGCCCCGGGAGGAACGGCGTCCGCCTGCGCCGACGCCGCCGAAAGCGGGGGGCAACCGCTTCATCTGGCCGCTCAAGGGCCCCGTGATCTCGCGCTACGGCCGCATCGGCAAGGGTCTCTACAACGACGGCATCAACATCGGCGCGCCACGGGGAAGCCCCGTGCGGGCGGTCGGAGGCGGCGTCGTCGCCTATGTCGGAAACGAGATCCCGGGGTTCGGGAACCTGCTGCTGATCCGCCACGACGGCGTCTGGGTTTCGGCCTACGCGCACAACGAGACGACGCTCGTGCGGCAGGGGCAGAACGTGCGGCAGGGACAGGTGGTCGCGCGGGTCGGCGCGAGCGGCAACGTGACCGCTCCGCAGCTCCATTTCGAGCTCCGGAAACGGAACGAGCCGGTCGACCCTGAACGCTATCTCCGCGAGTCGATCGCGTCCGGCCCGTCGGCGTTTCAGGAGAGTCTCGTGCCCGTCCTGCCCGCGAGGTGCTGCACGAACTGCCAGGCGACGCGCCCCGAGCGGGCGCCCCGGGTGATCGACCACTCCGTCGCCTCGGCATGGAGGACGGAGCGGTCGACGCCGATTCCGAAGTGTTCCGCATAGCGGTCGACGATGGCGAGAAAGGTGTCCTGGTCGCAGTGGTGGAAACCCAGCCACAGGCCGAAACGGTCCGAGAGCGAAACTTTCTCCTGCGTCGCCTCGCCGGGGTTGATCCCGGTGGAGCGCTCGTTCTCGATCATCTCGCGCGGCATCAGGTGGCGGCGGTTCGACGTCGCGTAGAACACCACGTTGCGGGGACGGCCCTCGATGCCGCCCTCGAGCATCGCCTTGAGCGACTTGTAGGTGGCGTCCCCGGCGTCGAAGGACAGATCGTCGCAGAACAGGATGAAATTCCGCGGACAACCGCGAAGCCGGTCCAGAAGCGCCGCCAGCGACGGCAGATCCTCGCGGTGGATCTCCACCAGCGCCAGCGTGCCGCCGGCCTCCTTCGCGACCTTGCCGTGAACGGCCTTGACAAGGGAGCTCTTGCCCATGCCGCGCGCGCCCCAGAGGAGGACGTTGTTGGCCGGCAGGCCCCGCGCGAACCAGCGCGTGTTCTCGAGCAGGGAATCCCGGATCCTGTCGATGCCGACGAGAAGCCCGATATCGACGCGACTGACCTCGCGCACGGGCGCGAGCCGCGCCGCTTCGGGACGCCAGACGTAGGCTTCGCAGCCGTCGTCGAGCGGCTCGTCGCCGGACGGCGGAGAGAGGCGGTCAAGCGCGTCGGCGATGCGGGCGAGAAGCGCCCGGGTCTCGTGGCTGCCCATCAGGAAGACTCGGTGCAGCGGATCGGGAACGGCGGACGCGGGTCTCCCGCGCCACGGAGGCCGTCGGGGCTTCGGTGCCGGCACCGCGCCCCGAACCGCGAAAGGCCGTCGCCGCCGGAGCGTCCTGCCGACGCGAACGGAGTGTAGCACGGATCCCTTCTGTTCCGAACCCCCGGAGACCCTCGGGCGACGGACCCGACGGCGGAACGTCCGCTTCCCGGACCGATCCCGCCCGGAAAGCGCGCCTCGGAGGCGTCCGGGACCATCCCGCGCCGGCCGGGCCTCCGCTCCGGGCGGGTCGGGGCGGTCCCGTCCGCGCGGTCGCGACGGTCTCCGGGCTCCGAGGACGCCGCCGACGGGGCGGATCCCGTCCGGAGCCCGTCATCCGGGGCGCCGGTCCCGGTACGGGATCGTGGCGGGGACAGTCCCGCGAAGGCTCCGCCGACGGTTGCAAGTCGCGGCCATGCCGCTATATTCCGCGCTGCTGCAAACGGCTGATGCGGAGAGTCGCATGTGGATTTCCCCGGCTTGGGCACAGGACTCGGGGGGCGGTTTCGGAGGCATGGAACAGCTCCTGCCGCTCGTTCTGATATTCGTGGTGTTCTGGTTCCTGCTGATCCGGCCGCAGCAGAAGAAGGCGAAGGCCCATCGCGAGATGATCGGCAACCTGCGCCGCGGGGACCGGATCGTGACCAATGGCGGGCTCATCGGCACCATCAGCCGGGTTCCCAACGAGCGTGAACTGATCGTCGAGGTCGCCGACAACACCAAGGTGCGCGTCATGCGGGGCATGATCGCCGAAACCCTCGCCGGGGACGAGCCCGCGGGAGACGGGCGGGAGCGCGAAGCGGACGGGGATTCCGCCAAGGGCGACGAGAAGAAGATTGCCGACAAGAGCGAGTGATCCGGAGGTTTCCCGCGTCTCTCGCGGGGGGCCGCCGGCCGCGGGCCGCGCCGCATGATCTACTTCGCCGCCTGGAAGAAGATCCTCGTCGCCGTCGTCTGCGCGCTCGGGATCGGCTTCGCGTTTCCCAACCTTCTCGACGACGAGAGCCTGCAGGACGTCCCGTCGTGGCTCCCCCATCAGAAGATCAATCTCGGCCTCGACCTCCAGGGCGGCTCGCATCTCCTGCTGGAGGTCGACGTCGCGTCGGTGTTCCGCGAGCGCCAGGAGGGCATGGTCGACGCGGTCCGGACCGCGCTTCGCCGGGCCACGCCGCGCATCGGCTACACCCGTCTCGGCGTTCACGACCGGTGCGCCGGGTTCGACCTGAGGGACGAGGGCGACATCGCGCGCGCCCGCGAGGCCATCGAGGATCTGTCCGAAAACGTCTCCGTCGAAGGCATGCGGTTCAGGATCTGCATGTCGGACAGCGAACGGGCCGAGGTCCGCGCTTCGGCGGTCGGACAGTCGATCGAGATCGTGCGGCGGCGGATCGACGAGAGCGGAACCCGGGAACCGACGATACAGCGCCAGGGCACCGAGCGGATTCTCGTGCAGCTGCCCGGCGTCAAGGATCCCGAACGCGTGAAACGGCTGATCGGCAAGACCGCGAAACTGACCTTCCACCTGCTCGAGCGCGGTTCCAGCGCGGCGACCGTCTGCGCCCCGGGCCGCCGCCCGCCGGCCGGGACGATGTGCCTTCCCTCGGACAGCGACCGCGACGTCAACGGCGCGCCGATACAGTATCTGGTGAAGCGCCGGGTGATGGTGAGCGGCGACACCCTGGTCGACGCGCAGGGCACCTTCCAGGACGCCCAGCCGGTCGTGTCCTTCCGGTTCGACGCGGTCGGCGCCCGCCGGTTCGGCGACGTGACCCGCAGGAACGTCGGCCACCCGTTCGCCATCGTGCTCGACCGCAAGGTCATCAGCGCGCCGGTGATCCGCGAGCCCATCCTTGGCGGCAGCGGCGTCATATCGGGGAATTTCACCGTCCAGTCGGCGCAGGATCTGGCGCTTCTGCTTCGCGCCGGAGCGCTTCCGGCACCGCTCACGGTGCTCGAGGAGCGCACCGTCGGCGCGGAACTCGGGGCCGACTCGGTCGCGGCCGGCAAGATCGCGAGCGTGCTTGCGGTCGTGCTTGTCATCGTCTTCATAGCCGTCGCCTACGGCATGTTCGGCCTGATGGCGAACGTCGCGCTGATTCTGAACATGATCCTGCTGGCCGCGGTGCTGTCGATGCTCCAGGCGACCCTGACGCTTCCGGGAATCGCGGGCATCGTGCTGACCATCGGCATGGCGGTCGACGCCAACGTCCTCGTCTTCGAGCGAATACGGGAGGAGACGCGCAACGGGCGGACGCCGATGTCGGCGGTGAGCGCCGGCTACCAGCGGGCGCTGACCACGATCATCGACGCCAACCTCACGACCTTGATCGCGGCGGTTCTCCTGTACGTGTTCGGGTCGGGGCCGGTCCGGGGGTTCGCCGTCACGCTGGCGATCGGGCTGATGACCTCGATGTTCACCGCCATCATGGTCACGCGCCTCATGGTGGTCACCTGGCTGGTCCGGCGGCGCCCGTCGGCCCTGCCGATCTAGAAGAGAGAAGCCGATGCGCCTGGTTCAATTCGTGCCTGTCGGAACGCGGATCGATTTCCTGCGGCTCCGGCGGCTGGCCGGCGTTCTCTCCGTCGCGCTGTGCCTGGTCTCGATCGGCCTGTTCTTCGCCAAGGGGCTGAACTACGGGATCGATTTCAGGGGCGGCATCCTGCTCGAGATCCGGACCCCGCAACCCGCGAACCTCTCGGAACTGCGCCGGACGCTCGGCGGCCTCGGGCTGGGGGAGATCCAGCTGCAGGAATTCGGCCGCGACACCGACGTCCTGATCCGGATCGAGCGCCAGGCCGGAGGGGAGAAGGCGCAGCTCGAAGCCGTCGAGACCGCCAAGAAGGCGCTGGGGGACGGGGTCGACTACCGCCGGACCGAGTTCGTCGGCCCCAAGGTCGGCGCCGAACTCATCGAGGCCGGCGTGACCGCGGTTCTCGTCGCGCTCGCGGCCATGCTGGTCTACATCTGGTTCCGTTTCGAGTGGCAGTTCGGCATCGGAGCGGTCATCGCGCTCCTGCACGACGTGCTTCTGACCGTCGGCGTGTTTTCCCTGATCGGGCTTGAATTCAACCTGTCCACGGTGGCCGCGATCCTGACGATCGCCGGCTATTCGATAAACGACACCGTGGTCATATACGACCGGGTGCGGGAGAACCTTCGAAAGTACAAGCAGATGCCGCGGACCGAGCTGCTCAACCTGTCGCTCAACGGAACCCTGTCCCGCACGCTTCTGACCAGCGTGACCACGCTGATCGCGCTCGGCGTCCTGTTCCTTCTCGGCGGGGAGGTGATCAAGGGCTTCAGCTTCGCGATGATCTGGGGCGTGCTGGTGGGAACCTACTCCTCGATCTTCGTCGCGGTTCCGCTGCTGGTCTACATGAATCTGCGCCGGACCGGGCTGCTCGCGGGGGACGAGGAAAGCGATCTTCCCGGCGAGAGCGCGTCCGGCTGACGCGACGGCGGCCCGACCCCGGAAGCTCGCGCCTCCTCCCCGTGAAAAGGGGGCCCCGGAGGGGCCCCCTTTCGCGAACTTCCGCCGGTCCGATCAGAACAGGTTCTGGGCGGACACCATCGCGTACAGCATCGGGATCGAGAGCATCGTGTTGGTCCGCGAGAAAAGCATCGCGGTGCGGCCCGCCTTCGCCTTCTCGTCGGCGCCGACCTCGACGATTCCAAGCGCCTTCTTCTGGTTCGGCCAGATCACGAACCAGACGTTGAACCACATGATGGTTCCGAGCCACATGCCGATGCCGATCATCGAGTGCTTGTCGACGCCGTCCTCGGTGAGGCCGATGAGGATCGCCTGGCCGAGATAGCCGTTGAGCCAGGCGAGGATGAGGCCGGTGACGATCGTCGCCATCGCGCCCCAGCGGAACCAGAACAGGGCGGCGGGGGCGATGACGCCCGTCACGGCGGGCTTCTGCTCGTCGGGTATCTTGCCCATGTTCGGGATCTGCACGAAATTGAAGTACCACAGGAGTCCGATCCACATCACGCCGCTCAGGACGTGAAGCCACCTGAAGAGAAACGCCCACCACGAGTTGTCGAGCATCAACCCCGCACCGTGCCACCACGAGATAACGACGACCAGAACGACAGCAAGCACGATGCCCGCAATGACGGTGCTGGTCAGGTCGGAGAGAATCTTGGCCATCGCCGAACTCCTTTCGTTGACTCCTCGTCCATCCGTGGCGCGAACGTTAGCGACTATGCTCCCGTCGCGCAATCACGGGGCGATTCCCTCCGGCCGGGGAAGGTGCGGAAATGGAGCCTGATCGGCGGTACTGCATGAAGCGGGTGCGGACCCACGACTACGACCGCTACTTCGCGAGCCTGCTGGCCCCCGCCGGCGCGTGCAGAGGCCTGATCGCGCTGTACGCCTTCAATCTGGAACTCGCGTCGGTCGGCGATCTCGTCAGCGAGGCGCCGCTTGGCGAGATCCGGCTGCAATGGTGGCGCGACGCTCTCGCGGAGGCGCGGGAGGGGCTGACGCCCCGCCATGCCGTGGTCGCGGAACTGGCGAGGATCCTGCATGTCCTCCCCCCAGGCGAGCTGGAACGGCTGATCGGCGCCCGATCACGCGATTTCGACGATGCGGCGGAATGCAGCGCGGCCGCGCTCGAGGCCTACGCCCGGAACACCGCCGGAACGCTCGCCGGGCTGGCCTGGCGGGCCTGTTTCGGGGGATCCCGTCCGCCGGAAGCGCTGGAGGATGCCGGCACGGCGTGGGGGCTTGCGGGACTTCTCAGGATGGCGTCGTTCCGGGCGCGGAATCCGCGGGCGGCCGTCGTGCCGAACGGCCTGACGGGCCGTTCCGGGCATTCGGCGGTCCGGGCCGCGGTCGCGGTGTCCGCCCGCGACCTGCTGGTCTCCGGAAGGGCGGGCCTCGGCCGGCTGGACAGGCCCGGCAGGGCCGTCGTCGGATACCTGCCTGTCGCACGCCAGTACCTCCGGCGTCTCGAACGGGCGGACGAAGAGATCGACGCGCCCGGCCTCGAGCCGAGCCGGACGGCAAGACAGCTGGCGATGCTCTGGGCCGTGACCACGGGCAGGTTTTGAGCGGGAGTGCCGGGAGGCCGCCGCGGCGGCGGAGCGGGGCGGAGAAGCGCCCGTGGCGGCTGCTGCCGGCTCGCGGTTCGAAGGGATCCCGGAGTCTCCGGACGGCCTCGCTTCCGGACAACTGTCCGGGCCCGGTCTCTCCGGGCGTCGGGACGCGGGGGATTGCGGCGATTCGGTCCGGCGACGGCGGATTCCGGGCGCGCGGTCGCGGAGCCGGTTGCGTCGGACCGGGGTTCCGACAGCGTTCCGGCCCCGCTCTCGCGCGGTGGCCGCGACGGCGCGCGGGACGGCGAGGTCGCCGGCGTGCCGCGGGATTCGGCGACCGCTTGCGCAAGGGCGGGGAACGGCCCGGGACGGCGCTGCCGCGTCCCCTCGTCCGCCCGGTGGCCCGCGCCGCCGCCCTCGACCGCATCGGCGGCGAACGGCCGGAGCGAAGCGCGACCGGCCTCGCCGGGAACCGGGCGCGGGACAGGCCCGGGAACGGCCCCCGCGGATGGTGACGAGCCGACGGCGACCGGGTATCCTGCCGCCCGGCGGAGGGAAACCCCGCCCGTCCCGCACGGCAGGAAACGCGGTGAAAGCGCCTTTCACGGACGACCAGCTCGGCTCCTTCTCGGTGGCGCCCTCCGGTTCCTTCGAGGTCGCCTCGTTCGAGACCTTCGTTCTCGCCGTCAGGGTGGGATCGCTCGGCATGGACGACAAGGGCTCCGTGCGGTTCGTGTTCCACGGGGCGAAGGACTATTCGACGCCGCAGACGGACGAACCCCGGGAACCGGGCTACGTCACCGCGCGAACCTCGACCGGGCTGCCGGTCGAGGTCTCGTGGAGCCCGTTTCTCCACGAACGGCCGTGGTTCAACACGCTGGAGGCGCATCTGACGCAGGGCGGCCTCTCCCCGGGCGACGAGATCCTCGTGACGCTCGGCGACCGGAGCGGGGGCGGCCCCGGCTTCCGCCTCCAGACCCACTGCCAGGACAGCTTCAAGTTCCGCGCGCTCGTCAACCCGTTCTCGTCCCAGCAGTTCTTCGAGCTTCCGGAAACGCCCTCGATCGAGATCGGGCCGGGCCCGGAACATCGATGGGTCGCCGTGCTGCCGACCCTCCGGACGCCCGGCGAGCCGTTCCGGCTCGGCGTCAAGTGCGAGGACAGATGGGGCAACCCGAGCGACCGCGCCGACCGGACCCTGCGGCTCCGGGCCGGGGTTCCGGTGACCGGACTGCCCGACCGGCTCCGCCTCGCGCCCGGCGCCTTCAGCGCCGTCGCCGGGAATCTGTCGGTCGCCGAGGAGACCGAGCTCGTTGTCGACGTCCTCGACGACGCGGGGGCGCCCCTCTGCTCGACCAATCCGCTCCGCGTCGCCGCCGGGGACGGGCGGCGCCACTTCTGGGGAGACCTGCACGGCCAGACCGAGGAGACGATCGGCACCAACAGCGCGCGGCGCTACTTCGAGTTCGCCCGCGACAAGGCCTTCCTCGACGTGTCCGGCCACCAGGGCAACGATTTCCAGATCTCCGACGCGTTCTGGGCCGAACTCAACAGGCTCACCGCCGAATTCGACGAGCCGGGCCGCTTCCTCGCGGTTCCCGGCTACGAATGGTCGGGCAACACCCGGGTCGGGGGCGACCGCAACGTGTGGTTCCGAAGCGAGAACCGCCCGATTCGCCGGGCGCACCGCGCCCTCGTCCCGGACGCCGCGTCCGGCACCGACTGCCACACCGCCGAGGCGCTGTTCGAGGCGCTGGCGCGCGGGAACGAGGACGCGGCGGTCGCCGCCCATTGCGGCGGGCGTCACGCCGACATCGTCCTCGCCCATGACGGCCGGATCGAGAACGCGGTCGAGATCCATTCGGCATGGGGCACTTTCGAGTGGATCCTCCGCGACGCGTTCGAGCAGGGCTACCGGGTCGGCATCGTCGCCAACAGCGACGGTCACAAGGGGCGGCCGGGCGCCAGCTACCCCGGCGGCTCCTTCTTCGCCTCCATGGGCGGCCTCACCTGCTTCGAGATGCCCGGACTCGACCGCGACCGGCTTTTCGAGGCGATGCGCCGTCGGCACCACTACGCCACGACCGGCGCGCGGCTCTACCTCTCGGTCCGGGCGGATTTCGGCGAAGACGTGCGGGTGTACCGGCGCGACCCCGACGCCTTCGGTCCGGAAGCGGATTCCGACGGCGCGCGGACCGCCACCATGGGCGACATCGTGGGCGTCGGCGACGCCGTCGCGAGCTTCCGCCTGTCGGTCGACGTGACCGGCTCCGCGCCGATCGAGCGGATCGACCTGTTCGACGGGCCGGACCTTCTGGAGACCGTCCGCCCGAACGCGCCCCGGTCGGCGGCGGGCCGGCGGTTCCGGGTGGTCTGGCAGGGCGCCCGCTACCGCGGCCGGGGCCGCAACATGCAGTGGACCGGCGAGGTCTCGGCCGAGGGCAACGCCATCGAGACCTTCACGGCCGTGAATTTCTGGTCCCCCGACGACCAGCCGGCGCGGTCGGGACCGGAGCGGGTCTCCTTCAAGGGGCTGACGGCGGGCAACCTCCAGGGGCTGGACCTGACCTGCGCCGAGGCCGGCGCCGGGAAGCTGCGCTTCGTTTCCGAACACGGAGAGGCGGGATTCGACATGAGGGGGACCGCCGAGCGCGTCGCGACGTTCGAGGGGATCGACACGCGGGTCTCGATCGGCGCCGTCGAGGGGGACCGCCGCGCCGCCGCGCTCGACCGCGAGATCGGGATCCGGTCCGGGGGCGACACCCGGCCCTACGTCCGCGTCACGCAGATGGACGGGCACCAGGCATGGTCCAGCCCCATCTACGTCTTCCGCAGGTGATCGCCGCGCGTTCCGCGCGAGGAACGGCCTTGCCTTGCGGCGGCCGCGGTGACATATAAGCGCGAACGTCGACGGCACCGCCCCGGCGCACCGGCCCGGCGCGCGGCCCTCGAACCTCGGGCGGCAACCACTCGCGGCTCCGGCCGGAAGGAAGTTTCATGAGCGACAACCGACGGCATCCGGAAACCATCGTTCTCCACGAAGGGTACCGGGCGGATCCGGTCACCGGCTCGGTGGCGGTTCCGATCTACCAGACCACGTCCTACCAGTTCGAGAACACGCAGCATGCGGAGAACCTCTTCGCCCTGAAGGAACTGGGCAACATCTACACGCGGATCATGAACCCGACGACGGACGTGCTG
The DNA here is from genome assembly GCA_965214975.1 of Alphaproteobacteria bacterium. Taxonomy (GTDB): domain Bacteria; phylum Pseudomonadota; class Alphaproteobacteria; order MPNO01; family UBA830; genus JAJEBT01. The sequence goes on along the minus strand of OZ244055.1, from coordinate 638,366 downwards.
GAGAAGCGGCTCGCCGCGCTCGAAGGCGGCGCGGCGGCGCTGGCGCTGTCGTCGGGGCAGGCCGCGTCGGCGTTCGCGCTGCAGAATCTCGCCGTCGCCGGCGACAACGTGGTGAGTTCCACCGACCTTTACGGCGGCACCTGGAACCTCTTCAACAACGCCCTGCGCCAGCAGGGGCTCGACGTCCGGTTCGCCGACCCCGAAGACCCCGAGGAGTTCCGCAGGCTGACGGACGACCGGACGCGCGCCTACTACGCGGAGACGCTGCCCAACCCCAAGCTCAACGTCTTTCCCATCCGCGAGGTCGCGGACATCGGAAGGGAGTTCGGGATTCCGCTGGTCGTGGACAACACCGCGACCCCGGTCCTGTGCCGTCCGCTCGACCACGGCGCGGCGGTGGTCGTCCACTCGACCACCAAGTACATCGGCGGCCACGGAACCTGCATCGGCGGCGCACTCGTGGACGGCGGCAATTTCGACTGGGAGGCCCATGCCGAGCGCCAGCCGCTGCTCAACCGGCCCGATCCCAACTATCACGGCGCGGTGTGGACGGAAGCGGTGAAGCCGCTCGGCCCGATCGCCTACATCCTCAAGGCGCGCGTGACGATGCTACGCGACCTCGGTTCGGCCCCGAGCCCGTTCAACTCGTTCCTGACCCTGCAGGGCCTCGAGACGCTCCCGCTGCGCATGCGCGCCCATGCGGAAAACGCCGCGGCGGTCGCCGAATTCCTCGACCGCCACGATGCGGTCGACAGCGTGATCCATCCGAGCCTCCAGAGCGGCCTGATGCGCGAGCGGGCCGACAGGTACCTGTCGGGAGGCTACGGCGCCCTCGTCGGCTGCGAGCTCAGGGGCGGCAGGGAGGCGGGACGGAAGTTCATCGATTCGCTCAAGCTTCTCTACCATGTCGCCAACATCGGCGACGCGCGGAGCCTCGCCATTCACCCGGCCACGACCACCCACTCCCAGCTCAGCGAGGAGGAGCAGCTGCAGACCGGCGTGACCCCCGGCTACGTCCGCCTGTCGATCGGCATCGAGCACGTCGACGACATCGTCGCGGATCTCGACCAGGCGCTGAACGCCTCGGCGGGCTGAACGTCCGGCAGCCCGCGGCCGGCGGGGGCCGGAGGCGGCAGGAGACGACGGATGACGGAACCCGGCACCCGCATCGGCACGCCCCCCTCGGACACCGGGCGCTTCCGCATGCGGGGCAAGGACGTGCTGAGCGAGATCGTCGGGGAGAAGTCCTTCTCCGAGGCCTTCTACTTCATCGTCACCGGACGCGAGCTCGCCCCGGAAAGGGTTCGCGTCTTCGACGCCTGCATGGTCGTCCTGATGGACCACGGGCTGACGCCGACCGCGCTCGTCGCGCGCATGGTGCACGACTCGCTGCCCGACGACGTGCAGCTGCCGATGGTCGCCGGCGCCATGATGGTGGGCGGCAAGTTCGCCGGCACCATGGCCGGGGCCGGGGCGCTGTTCCGGGAGGGCGCCGACGCCGAGGGCGACAAGCGCGAGTGGGCGGCCGGCGCCGTCCGGCGTTTCCGCGAACGCAAGGCGTTCATCCCCGGATACGGCCATCCCTACTACTTCCCCACCGATCCGCGCGCCGACCGGATCTTCGGGATCGCCGAGGAGGCCGGATGCGAGGGCGGCTACATCGCGCTGGCCGGGCTGGTCGGCGAGGAGATCGAGAAGGCCCGCGGCAAGCCGCTCACCCTCAACGTCACCGGAGCCCTCGGCGCGGTCCTGAACGAGATCGAGTTCCCGGTCGAGGTCATGCGCTCGGTGGCCGCCGTCGGCCGGGCGGCCGGGCTGATCGCGCACGTCCGCGAGGAGATGACCGACCCGATCGCGCCGGCGGTGGTCGACTTCATCAACGGCATCGGGTACCGGGAGTAGCCGGAACCCCGGCACCGCGCGCTCACCGCCCGACCGACCGCTCCAGCCCCGGATAGAGCACGCCGAGCGTCACCCCGCGCGCGGCCATGAAAATCGCGAGCGCCGCCCACAGCCCGTGATTGCCCCAGAGCGGAACCAGCCAGAAGCAGGCCCCCAGATAGGCCGCGAGCGAGAGCGCCATCGCGTTGCGCATCGCGCGCCCGCGGGTGGCGCCGAGGAAGATCCCGTCGAGCACGAACGGCAGCACCGACAGCAGCGGCAGAACCTGCGACCACGCCAGGAAGTCCCGGGCCGCGGCGCGCACCTCCGGGATCCCGGTCAGAAGGTCGATCACGTGCGCTCCGGCGGCGACATAGACCGCGGAGAATCCCGCCGCGACGATCACCGCCCACAGCGTCGAGGCATGGACGGCGTCGCGGAACCGGCGCCGGTCGCGCGCGCCCACGGCGTTGCCGCCCAGAGCCTCGGCCGCATGCGCGAACCCGTCGAGCGCGTGCGCCATGAACGTCTGGAAGTTGAGCAGAATCGCGTTGGCCGCCAGCACCACGTCGCCGAACGCGGCGCCTCTCGCGGTGAAGTACGCGAAGGCGAACACCAGGCAGACGGTGCGCACGAAGATGTCGGCGCTCAGCGCGACCGTGCGCCGCATCCGCGCGCCGTCGAGGATGCGCCCGCGGACGAAGGCGCCGCCGAGACCGCGCAGAACCGGGCGCGCCAGCCGCAGCCCGAACGCCGCGGCCGCGAACTCGGCGACGACCGTCGCCGCGGCGACCCCCGCGACGCCCCAGCCGAAGCCGAGAACGAAGACCAGGTCGAGCAGGATGTTGACGCCGTTGAGCCAGAGCTGGTGCCACAGCGCCGTGCGCGCCCGGCGGCAGCCGATGAACCAGCCGAGAAGCGCGAAGTTGGCCAGGGTCGCCGGCGCCCCCCAGATGCGGACGCGGAAGTAGTCCGCCGCCAGCTCCTCCACCCGAGCGGAGGCGTCCACCAGCTCCAGGGCGACGAACGAGACCGGACCCTGGACCGCGATCAGGACCAGCGACACCGGCAGCGCGACCAGCGCGGCCCGCGCGAGGCAGGCGCGCACCTCGTCGCCGTCGCGCGCGCCGTAGGCCTGGGCCGTGAGGCCGCCCGTCCCCATCCTGAGAAACCCGAAACCCCAGTACAGGAACGTGAAGATCATCGCCCCGACCGCCACCGCCCCGAGGAACGCGGGGTCGGGAAGATGGCCCATCACGAACGTGTCCACCGCGCCGAGCAGCGGCACCGAGACGTTGGACGCCATGATGGGGCCGGCGACGCGCCAGACCCGCAGGTGGCTCGCGCGGTTCATCGGGCCGGGAGACGGCGCGGGCGCATGATAGGATGCCCGCGGCCTACCGATCGCCGGAAGAGGGGGCGCCGCGATGTCCGCAGACGCCGCAGACGGGCTGGCCCGGGGCCGCGACGGCCGGGTCCGGTGCGCATGGCCGGGAGAGGATCCCGGCTACCTGGCCTATCACGACCTGGAGTGGGGCATGCCCGCGGCGGACGACCGCCGCCTGTTCGAGAAGATCTGCCTCGAGGGCTTCCAGTCGGGCCTGTCGTGGCTCACCATTCTCCGCAAGCGTGAGAACTTCCGCCGCGCCTTCTCCGGCTTCGACTTCGAGGCGGTCGCCGCGTTCGGGCCGGCCGAGATCTCCGCGCTTCTCGAGGACGCCGGCATCGTCCGCCACCGCGGCAAGATCGAGGCGACCGTCAGCAACGCCCGCCGCGCCTGCGAGATGGCCGGGGAATTCGGGTCGCTCGCCGCGTTCTTCTGGCGGTGGGAGCCCGATCCGGCCGCGCGGACGGCGCCCGGCGGTCACCCGCCCCCTTCCGCGAGCCCGGAATCGACGGCGCTGTCGCGGGAACTCAAGCGGCGCGGCTGGACGTTCGTCGGCCCGACCACGGCGTATTCCTTCATGCAGGCCATGGGCCTCGTCAACGACCACGCCGCCGGATGCTTCGCGCGGGAGAGGGTCGAGCGGGCGCGGGCGGATTTCGCGCGCCCGTGCCGGCGAACGGTCAGCGGCCCTCCGCGTCCGCCGCCACGCGCAGGGTCTCGATGACGTCCGGGTCGTCCACCATGCCGTTGCGCGCCCGGTCGCCCTTGCGGATCCTGTCCACGAACTCCATGCCGGAAACGACGCGCCCCCAGACCGTGTACTTGCGGTCGAGGAAGGTCGAATCGGCCAGCACGATGAAGAACTGGCTGTTGGCGCTGTCCGGATCCCGCGCCCGCGCCATCGACGCGATCCCGCGCACATGGCTCTCGGCGGAGAACTCCGCCTCGAGATCCGGCTTGTCCGAACCGCCCGTGCCGTTCCCCCGGGGATCCCCGGTCTGCACCATGAAGCCGTCGATGACGCGGTGGAACTTGAGGCCGTCGTAGAATTTCTCGCGCGCGAGTTCCTTGATCCGCCGGACATGGTTCGGCGCGAGGCCGGGCAGGAGCTCGATGACGACCCGCCCGTACCTGAGATCGAGATGGAGGGTGTTCTCGGCGTCCGCAGCGCGCGCGGCGGGGCTGGTGGCCATGACGGCGATCCCGGTTGCGGCGGCGAGCAGAAGCTTCGGGAGAAAGGGCGGTCGGTCGATCATATCACGAACTCGCTGAGAGATTCGGGCGCGAAGAGTTCCTCGGGCGCCAGCCTGCGATGGCAGACGCCCTGTTCGTGGCAATACCCGAGAAACGCCTCGATGGTCGCGCGGTTGGCCTCGATGCCGTAGGGCCAGAGCCCGTTCCCGCCGAAAACCCGCCGGCCGACGCGAACGGCGTTCTCGTAGCCCCAGGGCACGGGAATCCGCGAGGCCGTCACGCTCGTCAGCCGCGCGACCGAACGGTCCCGCGCCTCCTCGAACGCCGTCATCAGGTTGCGGGCGATCCAGCGGTTGCGTTCGTAGACGTCGCGGCGGATCGCGATCGTGTGCATGATCGGGTAGATGCCGGTTTCTTCGAAATACCTCTCCTCGACCTCCCGGAAATCCGGAAACAGCCGCGTCACGTCCGGGTGCCCGTCCTCGAAGACGGCCGGCGGATGCGCCGAGATCATGCAGTCGATCTCGCCCGCGAGCAGCATGTCCGACAGCGACCGGTCCGGAACCGGGACGCAGCGGACGCCGTCCGGAAGCCTGAGCTCGGCCATCTCGACGCGGCCGGGGGCGTTGACGCCGGCCTGGATCCACTCGACCTCGTCGAGCCCCACGCCGCCCTGGTGCTGAAGCCAGCCCCGCGCGTAGACGGTCGCCGTCTGCGACCATTCGGGAATCCCGATCCGCCCTCCCCGCAGATCCTCCGGCCCGAGGATCCTGCCGTCTCCGCGGACGTAGAAGGCCGAATGGCGGAACACGCGGCTCACGAACACCGGGATCCCGGTGATCGGCGGATCGTCCCGGGACAGGATGGAGCAGTACTTGGCGAAGGACAGTTCCGAGACGTCCCATTCCAGGGACTTCGCGAAGCGGTAGAAGATCTCTTCCACCTCCATCTGGAGATGGGTGATCCTGACGCCCTTCGGCCTGACCTCGCCCGACGCGATGTCGCGCACGTGGTCGTAGTCCCACGTGGCCATCGTCAGGGGGATGTCGTTGTCCATGCCGCTCTCCGGTGGGCGTCGCGCCGGCGACCATACCAGCCCGCCGCGCCGGGGTCATCCCGGAACCGCGGGGGGCGGCCGGCCGGCGCCGGGGCGCGGGGGCGGTTCCGCCGCCGGCGGCGGGACCGGGGAATCGGGTTTCCGGTCGATGAAGAACGTCGACGCGATCGCCGCCACGACGACGGCGGCCGCGGCCGCGCCGACCGCCAGAGGCCTGTTCATCGCGCTCCCTCCCCGCGTCCCGGGCGAACGGTTATCCCGCCGCGGCCGCGCGGGATCAAGTCCGTCGCGCGGGTTTGCGCAGCCGGCGCCGTTCGTCTAGAGGTCTGGAGAGAGCGCGACGCGCCGCAGCACGGGAGCCGCCGCATGGCCCCAGAGCCGGAGATCGACCCGGAGGAAGCGAAGGAGAGCATCCTCGGCTACTGCCTGCGAAAGGGGGCGCTGGCGGCGGGCGTCGCCGACATCGACGTGGTGGAACGGATCGCGCCGGAAGGCCACCGGCCGAGCGACCTGTGGCCGCGGGCGCGCTCCATCGTCGCGATCGGCGTCGGCGGCCAGACCCAGGGCGCCTGGAGCGTTCCGGCGCGGGCGCTGGGGTATTTCGGCTCGACCGAGACCCGGGCCTACACGGTGGCCTACGGCTGCGCGTTCTTCATCGAGAACGCCTACGGCAAGCGCGCGATCTACTGCCCGCCCGACATGGATCCGGAGGCCGGGCCGCGCACCCCCTTCCAGAGCCTCAAGCTCCACGCCGAGATCGCCGGCATCGGCGCGCGGTCGCTCGCGGGCGACATCCTGCTGCACCCCGAGTTCGGCTACATGTACTACGCCTCGGTGTTCACCGAGCTCGAGCTGCCGCCGGACCGGCCCATGGCCGAGAACCCCTGCCCGACGCCGTCCTGCGTCGACCTGTTCCGCAAGAGCGGCCAGACGCCCTGCATGAAGTTCTGCCCGGTGCAGTGCCTTTCCGGAGACATCGACGAGAACGGCAGGCAGCGCGAGATGCGCTACGACATGGCCGCCTGCGCGGAGATGACGCAGCAGTACGAGACCCTGCCGGACATGTTCCAGGCCGCGATCGAGCTCGACGACGAGGCCGAGCGGGAGGACATGCTGTTCGGCCCCGACAACAAGATGCTCTGGTACAAGATGTCCGTGGGGTCCGGCGGGCTGCTCGCCCAGTGCTTCGAGTGCATGCGCGTGTGCCCGATCGCGACCCAGGCGCCGCTCTCCGACCCGATCCGCCGCCGCCGCGCCCGCAACGCCGGCAAGACCGCCCCATGACCCGCGGGCTGAGGCGCGGACAGACCGGCGTCACCGAAGCCCTCGTCCGGACCTGGAGCGACGCCGTCCTCGAGCTCAGCCACAACCTGCAGGTCCGCCGCGGCGACCCGGTCCGCGAGCTCGACTGGGACGAGATCGAGCGCCAGCGCGAGGGCGCCGGCCTCTCCGACCCCGAGATCGCGCGCAGGATCGGCCTGACCCGCGAGCAGGTGACCTACATCCGCGTCATCGCCGAGCACCGCCGCTTCGATCGCCGGCGCTACGCGCGGCTCTACGAGCTCGGCGGCGGCCGCCGGTTCCGCGCCGAGCGCTTCACCCCGCACGAGGACCGTTTCGCGTTCAGCCCCGCGGCCATGGAGCTCCGCGGCGCGCTGTCCTTCCCGCCGGCGGACGCCGCCCGGTACCTGCGCGAGGGCCGCTGGAACGCGGACACCGTCGCCTCCTGGCTCGCCGCCCGCGCCGAGCGGGCGCCCGAAACGGCGGCCCTGCGCCACGGCGGCGGCGAGATCGGCTACGGCGAGGCGTTCGAGCGCGCCCTGCGCGTCGCCAACGGGCTTCTCGAGCTCGGCATCCGCAAGGGCGACGTGGTGGCGGTCCAGCTTCCGAACGTTCCGGACTTCGCGGTCTTCTATTTCGCGGCCGCGACGATCGGCGCCGTCGTCTCGACCATGCACATGCCCTACCGGGGCGGAGAGATGGCCCCCCTGCTCCGTCACGCCCGGGCCCGCGCCATCCTGTGCGGTCCCGCCGACGGCGGCTACGACGCGCCGGAGACGATGCTGGAACTGCGCGGGAGCGTCGAGTCCCTCGATCACGTGATCGTCGCCGGCGGCGACGCGCCGCCCGGGGCGCTGGCGCTGGCCGAGCTGCGCGACGGCGGCTCGACGGCCGCCGTCGCCGACCCGCCGGTCGCGGCCGACCCCGCGATCCTGTGCTTCACCTCGGGAACGTCGGCGGCGCCGAAGGCCGTGGTCCACAACTGCCACACCATGCTCTCGAACAACCGCAACGCGGCCGGGCTCTACGCGCTCTCGCCGGACGACGTCGTCCTCGGCCTGCCGCCGTTCACCCACGCCTTCGGCATCTGCGTGATGAACCTGGCCCTGATGGCTGGCGCCACGAACCTGCTGATGCCGGCGTTCAGCCCGGAAGGCCTGGCGGAGACCATCGAGACCGGACGCCCGTCGGTGCTGTTCGCGGCGCCGGCCCACGTCGCCGCCACACTGTCCTCGGGCCTTCTGAAGGGGCGCGACCTGTCGTCGCTCCGGATCGCGACGATCTCGGGCTCGGCCTGCCCGCCGGAGGTGGCCCGCGCCCTCGACGACGCGCTGCCCAACGGCGCGGTCGGGCTGATGTGGGGCATGACCGAATGCTTCATGGGCCTGCACACGCCCTTCGACGGCCCGGCCGGACCCCGGCTGGAGAGCCTCGGCGGCCCGACCCCGACCTTCGGCGTCCGGATCGCGCGGTCCGACGGCTCGCCCGCGGCGGACGGCGAGGAGGGCGAGCTGCAGATCCGCGGATGCTCGGTCATCCCGGGGTATTTCGGCAACGAGCAGGCCAACCGCGAGAGCTTCACCGACGACGGCTGGTTCCGCACCGGCGACCTCGCCGTGCGGCACGCCGACGACGACGTGCGTTTCACCGGGCGCCTCAAGGACATCATCAACAGGGGCGGCGTCAAGATCAACCCGACGGACGTCGAGGCGGTCCTCGACCGGCATCCCGCGGTGACCGTCTCGGCGATCGCCCCGATCCCCGACGAGGTTCTCGGGGAGCGGGCCGCGGCCTACGTTCAGCTGCTGCCGGACACGGAGCTCACGCTCGAGGACATCCGCGCCTGGCTCGGGCGCCACGGCGTGGCCAAGATGAAATGGCCGGAAGCGCTGACGGTCGTCGAGCGGATGCCGATGACGCCGACGCGCAAGATCGTCAAGACCGCGCTCGCCCCGCCGGACGGCGGCTGACCGGGGCCCCGCGGTCAGGGGCCCCGCGGTCAGGGGCGTTGCGGTCAGGGGCGTTGCGGTCAGGGGCGTTGCGGTCAGGGGCGTTCCGCGAACGGCTTGCCGAAGACGGACTCGAACTCCTCCTCGTCCCAGAAGCCGATCAGCACGCCCGGCGGTTCCCCTCCGGTCATTCTCTCGATGGTCGCGGGATCGAGCGTGAACCGGTTGTGATGCCTTCGCGCCCAGGCGAAGATCCCCTCGCGCAGGGCCTCGCGGACCCGCGCGTGCTCCGGATCGGGGCTGTCCCCGAGGTCGCGCAGTTCCTGGGGATCCGCCTCGAGATCGAAAAGCATCGGGCGGAAGCCCTCGGCATGGACGTACTTCCACCGCGCGTCGCGGATCATGATCAGCCTCGCGTCCTCCTGCGCGTTGCCGATCAGCTGCCGCGCCTCGCGGGTGGCGTAGTCGTATTCGGAAATCGCGTGACGCCGCCAGTCCGCGGGCCGGCCGGCCGAATGGAGCAGCGGATCCAGCGTCCGGCCCTCCATCACGTGCGGCAGTTCCGGACCGCCGAAATAGCGCAGGAACGTCGGGGCGAGGTCGATGCACTCGACGAGTTCGTCCCGCGCCAGGCCGCGGGTCGCGTCGGCCTCGGCGCGGGGGTCGCAGACGATCAGCGGCACCTTGACGGACTGGTCGTGGAACAGATCCTTCTCGCCCATCCAGTGGTCGCCGAGATAGTCGCCGTGGTCGGACGTGAACGCGATCAGGGTGCTGTCCATCAGGCCGGCCTCCTCCATCCACGAGAACAGGCGGCCGAGCTGGTCGTCGATCTGCTTGACGAGCCCCATGTAGGCCGGGATCACGCGGGCGCGGACCTCGTCGCGGGACATGGTGCGGCAGATTCTCGAATCGATGTAGGCGCGGAAGACCGGATGGTCGGTCTCGCGCTCCTCGTCGGAGCGCACCGGCGCCAGCACGTGCTCGCTGCCGTACATCGCGTGGTAGGGGGCCGGCACGATGTAGGGCCAGTGCGGCTTGATGTAGGAGAGATGGCAGAGCCAAGGCGCGTCGCCGGCCTGTTTCATGAAGTCGATCGCCCTCCCCGTCATGTAGGGCGTTTCGGAATGCTCCTCGGGGACGTTCGCCGGCAGGTTGGCGTGCTTCATGAGCCACCCGGAGCGGAGATCCCCGTTTTCGTCGATTCCCGCGTTGGCGTTCTCCTCCCACGGGTTCGACGAGTTCAGGCCCCGCTGCCTCAGGTAGTCGTTGTAGACCGGGTTCGGGTCCATCGGCCCGAAGGGGTGGAGCCCGTCGTCGCGCTCGAACGGCTCGAACCCGCACTCGGCGACGTGAACGCCGATCTCCGAGACCGGGTCGATCCCGAGCCGCTCCATGCCCGCGGCGTCCGGAACCATGTGGGTCTTGCCGACGATCACCGGCCTGACGCCAATCCCGCGCAGGTGGTCGCCGAGCGTCGGCTCGCCGACCCGCAGCGGAAAGCCGTTCCACGTGGCGCCGTGCGAACGGCAGTACCGTCCGGTGTAGGAGGACATCCGCGAGGGGCCGCAGAACGGCGACTGCACGTAGGCGTTGGTGAAGCGCACGCCGCGCTCGGCGAGGCGGTCGAGATGCGGCGTGTGAAGATGCGGATGGCCGTAGCAGGACAGGTAGTCCCATCGCAGCTGGTCGGCCATGATCCACAGAACGTTCCTCGCTTCGCCCATCGTCCTTCCTCTCTCCGGAGCGGGCCCGGACCGTCCGCCGCCACCGCGGTTGCGGCGCCTGTGTAGTGGGTTACTCTGGCGAGGGCAACCGGCGCGGCGCCCGGCGACCCGAGAGCGCAACCGAAAGAGGCTTCCGGCGATGCCCGAGCGAACGACCCTGGGAATGTTCCAGTCGAGTCCGGACGATGCCGCGCCGGCCGGGAACGGCTGCCCCGCCAGCGCCGTCGGCGCCGATTTCCATCCGTTCTCCGAGACCTATTTGAACGACCCCTACCCCTTCTTCGAGCGGGCGCGCCGCGAGGAGCCGGTCTTCTACAGCCCGGAAACGGGCTACTGGGTCGTCGCGCGGCACGAGGACATCGTCTCGGTCTTCCGCGATCCGGAAACCTTCTCGCCGGCGCTCGCCCGCCACCCGGTGACCCCGCTCTGCCCCGCGGCGGAGGCGGTTCGGGACAGCCTCGACATCGCCATCGAGCCGTCCCTGGTCGACGAGGAGCCGGGAACCCACCTGGCCCACCGGAAGATTTTCGGCGACGCGTTCACGCCCAGACGGGTCAACGAGATCGAGCCCCGCATCCGCGCCATCGTGACCCGCTACATCGACCGGTTCGCGGACGACGGGCACGCGGAGCTCGTGTCCCAGATGCTCTACGAGGTGCCCGCGCTCGCGATCTTCATCTTTCTCGGCGCGCGGGACGACGACGCCGTTCTCGTCAAGCGCCTCGGCTCGACGCGGGCGATCGTGAACTGGGGCAGGCCCGACGAGGACGAACAGGTCGAGATGATGAAGGACATGGGCGCGCATTGGGCGTTCACCAGGGAACTGGTCGACGCCGCGCTGGAGGAGCCCGGCGACAACTATCTCGGGGACATGGTCCGCCTGCATCGCGAGGAGCCGTCCCGTTTCACGGTCAACTATCTCCGCAACGTCATGTTTCTCATGCAGTTCGCCGGGCACGAGACGACGACCCAGGCCTCGGCCAACGGCCTGAAAGCCCTTCTGGGCGACCGTGCGCAATGGGAGAGGCTGTGCGACGACCCCGGGCTGATCCCGAACGCCGTGGAGGAGATCCTGCGCTTCGACACTTCGATATTCACCTGGCGGCGCATCGCGACCCGCGACGCGGAAATCGCCGGCACGCCGGTTCCGGCCGGCTCCCGGATTCTTCTCCTTCTGGGTTCGGGAAACCGCGACGACGCGGTTTTTCCCGACGGCGGGACGTTCGATGTCGGGCGCGCCAACGCCAAGCGGCATCTCGCCTTCGGGAACGGGGCGCATTTCTGCATGGGAGCGCCTCTGGCCCGCCTCGAGATGCGCGTCATCCTCGAGGAACTGACCCGCCGTCTGCCGCACATGAGGCTGGTCGAGGGACAGGCCCTGGCGCTATCTGCCGACGCTCACGTTCCGCGGCGTCCAGAAGCTCCTGGTCGAGTGGGAGACCGACCGCGCCCCCGCATGACCTGTGCCAGGCGACGGTTGCGCTGATGCCTCCTCATTCCGTCTGCATCGAGAGCCATCCGGGAGGCGGGGCGCTGCCGCCACGCCGCCGGTCCGCCGGCAGCGGCATCCGGCGCCTCCGAACCCGAATCCCGCCCCGAAAGAAGACCGCGAACCCGCGAAACGGACCGTCGCGCGCCAGCCGCGACGCCCGGACGCGGCTCGGATCGACCGGAATCGGCCGCAATCGGGGAGCGTGGGACACTCCTGTCCCGCACCGGAGCGAACCTTGAACCCTCAAGGCTGTAATGCCAACAGGCGAGCGGACGCCGCCTCCGTGGCGACAGTTGCCGGCACGCCGTCACCGGAGATGGGGCACCCGGGCAGTTGCACGAAATGAAGAGTCTGGGGCGCGTTCGGACCGGGCACCCCGGTTCCGCGGATTCGGCGCCGGCTTGCACCCGATCCCGGAGGGTTGTATGAATGGTCAGCACCTTGACGCGGAGAAAATCATGGGCAGGTCATGGCAGGTGCAGGAAGCGAAGGCCCGATTCGGCGAGTTCCTTGAAGCGAGCATCAACGAGGGGCCGCAGATCGTGACCAGGCGTGGCGTCGAGGCGGCGGTGCTGTTGCCGATCGGGCAGTGGCGGAGGTTGCGGGAAACAGCGCAACCTGATCTGAAGGAGATGCTGCTCGCGCCGGAACCCCGCATCGAGGCGCTCGCGCCGCCTCGCTCGCAGCACCGTTCCCGTCCGGCATCAGCCCTCGAATAGGACGGCGGTGTACCTGTTGGACACCAACGTCGTCCCGGAGCTCCGCCGTCCCCGGCCCCACAAGAGGGTTTTGAAGTGGATCGAAGGGGTTCCCGCCGATCGACTGTTCCTGTCGGCCGTCACGGTCGGCGAAATCCAGGCCGGTATCGAAGCGACGCGCAAGCAGGACGTGGCGAAGGCGGAAGAACTCGCGTTCTGGCTCGACCGGATAGTCGACAGCTACGGCATCCTTGCGATGGACACGGCGTCTTTCCGGGAGTGGGCGCGTCTCAAGCACCGCAAGTCGGATACCCTGCTCGAGGACGCCATGATCGCAGCCACTGCGAGAGTCCACCGGTTGACGGTCGCGACGCGGAACGTTCGGGACTTCCGGAAACTCGATGTCAACCGGAAACTCGATGTCAAGCTGCTCAATCCGTTCGAGGGCGGTGAGCGGGGCGGCGCGGAAGAGAATATCGACGGGAGGTGTCGCCCGGGTGTCGGCGCCCTCTGCGGCAGCGTTGCCGAGGCCGCCTCGCCGTCCCGGAGCCGTCGCGGTCGAACCCGACTCCGCCCGCGGCGCCCAGATCCGCGAGCCCCGCGCCGGCTGCGGCGGCCCGGCGGTCGCCCTGACGCTCCGGGCTCCGGCGACCCCCGTCCCGCCGCCCGGCGGAATCAGGTTCCGCGGACCCTTCCGGGCTGGACCAGATGCCACGGATCCGGAACCTCCCCGATCGGATACTCGATCAGCGTCGGTCCCGCGGTTCCGAAACCCTCGGCGACGGCCCGCTCGAGTTCGTCCGGCGTGCGGGCGCGAAGCCCCTGGATGCCGAACGCCTCGGCGAGTTTCATGAAATCCGGATTCCTCAGATCGACGGCGATCTCCCTGCCGCCGAACAGCTGCCGCTGGAAACGCTTGACGTTGCCGTAGGCGCCGTCGTTGAAGACCACCAGCACGACGTCGATGCCGTGCTGCGCGGCGGTCGCCAGCTCCTGGACGTTGAACATGAAGCCGCCGTCCCCCGAAATCGCCAGCACCTTGCGGTCCGGACGCCCCACCTTCGCGCCCATCGCGGTGGGGGCGGCGTAGCCCAGCGTCCCCTGGTATCCGGGATGGATGTAGGTGCGCGGCTCGTAGACCGGAAAGACCAGCCTCGCGACGTACCCCGGCTGCGTCAGCTCCTCGACGAAGATCCCGTCCTCGGGAAGCGCCCGGCGGATGGCGCGGAGGATCGGCACCTGCGGATCGAGCTTCGCGAACTCGGCGTCGAGGGCGGCCCTGACCTCCGCAAGCTCCCCGGCGCGGGAGCCGCGGACCGCGTTGTGCGCCGGCAGCGTTTCGAGAAGCGCGGCCAGCCCGGCCGCCGCATCGGCGTGAATCGCCGCATCCGGCGCGCGGTTCCGGGACAGCTCCGCCGCATCGATGTCGAGACGGACCACCTTCAGCGCGTCGTCGACTCCCCAGCCCGGGATCATCGGCACCAGCCGCGTCCCGACTCCGAGCACGGCATCCGCGTCCCGCCACAGCCGATGGCCGAACGGCGGCGTGAAGGCCAGGGGATGGCGGGCGCTCACCGTTCCGAGAGCGCCCCGGGTCAGGACCACCGGAGCCTGCAGCATCTCCGCGAGCAGGACCAGTCCCTCGCCGGCATCGACGGCGCCGCCTCCGGCGACGATGAGCGGCCTTTCGGCGGAGCCGAGGAGTCTCGCGGCGGCTTCGACGGAATCCGGATCCGGCGCCGGAGGCGCCTCCGCCGGCGCGGGGTCGAGGGGCCGCACCTCGCCCTCGGCCGCCATCACGTCCATCGCCATCTCGACGACCACCGGACGGCGGCGTCCGCCGGCGAGGCGGCGGAAGGCCTCTCCGACGATCGCCGGGGCGTCGCCCGGGGCGTCCATGCGGGCGGCCCACTTGGTCAGCCCCCTGGCGAGAGCGAGCTGGTCGGGAATCTCGTGAAGCTGTCCCGTCCCCCTGCCGATCAGGCGCGAGGGGATCTGCCCGGCAACGCACAGAAGCGGCGCGTTGACCGTGTAGCCGGTGGCGATCGCGGACGAGGCGTTGAGGAGGCCCGGCCCGGGAACCACGATCGCGGTTCCCGGCCTGCCCGTCGCCATGGCGTAGCCGAGCGCCATGTACCGAGTTCAACGCCTTCTGACCGCACCAAGCCCTTGGCGGACGAACCCCCGCAGACTACCTTGCCAACCTGACAGCCGAAGAACCTCCGCCGACTCATATGTCCTGAACCAGGACAGAAGCTTGACTTTCGCCGGATTGCGGGCCACATTCGCCCGTGGAGGTTCGGCCCCGTATGAAACTCGCCACCTCGGTGCGCGGGATTGAGCGACGGGGCGTTACCTCCTTTTTCACGCTTCGCCTTTGGTGATCAGGCTCGTGAATCGTAGGGATCGGGGACATAGATGATCCCATAGCTGTCGAACACTCGACCGTCGCGGACACCCTGGCCGCGATACTGGAGATCGGCCAGATCCGCCCCGAACATCTCGGCGATCTCGTCACGGCGCGGCGCGTCCATGCCCCGACCGGGTAAGCGGAAGCCCCAGTTGACGGCGTAGATGCACAGATCCGCTGCCTGCACGGCGCGGGCCATGTCAGATGAGACGAAGAACGGCGTCGGCACGATCCACGCCGTCCGGTACCGTCCCGTGGCTGTTCGCGTGAAATACCTCTCCATTCTGACGACGAAGCGGCGGTCCTCCCGCTTGTCGGTCTCGTCCATGACCAGCACGCCGTGCTCCCGCTTCCTCTCCAGGAAATAGAAGAACCGCTCGAACAGGAACACCACGTCCTTGCGTAGATAATCGTTGAACCGGGTGTCCCGCGGCCTTGCGATGCCGCGCGGGATGGCGGCTGCCATCAGGACGGCGCCGCTTCGCTTCAGAAGCGCGATGATTTCCCGAGCCATGCGCAGGCAGGCCTGGCCGTAGGCGGTGAACATGTCCCGCCCCGGCGTGTTTCCGGTGCGGCTCTGCGCGAGAAAGGATCGGCAGAGTTCCCGCCGCTCCCGGTCGGGAAACGGCTCGCCTTGGACCGCAAACGCAAAGCGTTTGCGGTCGATCAGGGTCGAGCCCTTGATCTCCTTGCCAACATCGCCGAGCCGGCAACCGAAGCAATCGGTCTCCAAATCCTGCATCGCCTGCACGAACGGCCAGAGTTGGCTCACATGGATCGCGAAGCCGCCGCGCACCTCGTAGGGCATGTGCTTGTGGTCGTGCCCGCTCTCGTCGATGAAGAACAGCCAAGCCATGGAAGCTCCGCCATCGGTCCACGGCTCGAAACTGGAAGCCGTCCGCAGGACAAGGTCGCGCCCGAAGGGCAGGCGCACTGTCATGGCTTGATAGTCGGGATGCCGTGCTCACGCAATCCGGCAAAGGAATCGCTCACGCCGGGCCTTCGTTCATGGTCTCGGCCATCGCGTTGTGGGCGGCGGCGACGAGGCCATCGAGCTCTTTTTCGCGCCCTGACCGGACGTCCGTCCCGATCCAGCACCAGCCCCGGAACCATCTGGCGGCACGGCGGTCCTTCGAGCGCCCGCGGCGTCCGATCGTCTCGCCGCCCCGGCCGGTGAAGTGCGGCGACGTGGTGTCGAAGAACACCAGGTCGAGCCCGGTGAACAGATCCCGCTCGCGCGCGAATAGCGCCTCCTCGAACACGTCCTTCACGCAGCGCGGCGCATGGGTGGAGTGACGCTGGCCGGCGTCCGGCAGCGCCTCTCCCAGCCACGCCATCGCCCGGCACGGGTGCTGGAGGTCGAGCCCCGCCGTCCCGTCGATGGCCTGGTCGCGCATCCACGCGCGGGCCGCGCGGACGGAGCCCGAGACCATGATGCGGTGGAGCACGCTGGCGAAGACCGCGCGCTCGACGTCGAACCGGAAGCGCCGCCCGCCAAGCGGCTCCCGCGCGATCTCCCGGCAGCCGCTGGCACGCCACAGGCTTTCGAACGCCAGCGCGAGTCCGACATGGCGTACGACGGCACCGTCCTCGCCGTTGCCGTCGCCGGGCCGCGCGGCGAGCGCGACGAGCTGTTCGGAGAAGCGGCAGGCGGACTGGAGCAGGCGGTCGAGGGCGCCGCTGGCCTGGAGATGGTCGAGGCGCCCGAGGGTCGCGATGACGCGCTGGCGGACTTTCCCGCCCTCGCGGCGGTTCTCGACGATCCGGAGGTACGTGTTGGAACCGCTGACCTTGGTGCGGCAGAACATGGTGGCCTCCATTGGGACACCACTCATCCTGCCA
Source organism: Alphaproteobacteria bacterium (assembly GCA_965214975.1). Classification (GTDB taxonomy): domain Bacteria; phylum Pseudomonadota; class Alphaproteobacteria; order MPNO01; family UBA830; genus JAJEBT01. The sequence goes on along the minus strand of OZ244055.1, from coordinate 621,448 downwards.
AGTGTTCTCACGAAAGGGAGCATTAAAATTGTGTATTGTCCGAATCTTTCAAGCGCAGGGTGGCACCACTTTTTCTGGAATCCGGCACCGGGACGGGGCGGAAAAGCCCTGAAATGCAGGACTTCCCCGTCCCGGGAGCGTCAAGTCAGCCCTCGAACTGTCGAAGATGAGTCAAGCTGCTCAATCCTTTCGAGGGCAGGTGAGCGGGGCGGCGCGGAAGAGAATATCGACGGGAGGTGTCGCCCGGGTGTCGGCGCCCTCTGCGGCAGCGTTGCCGAGGCCGCCTCGCCGTCCCGGAGCTGTCGCGGTCGAACCCGACTCCGCCCGCGGCGCCCGGATCCGCGAGCCCCGCGCCGGCTGCGGCGGCCCGGCGGTCGCCCTGACGCTCCGGGCTCCGGCGACCCCCGTCCCGCCGCCCGGCGGAATCAGGTTCCACGCACCTTTCCGGGCTGGACCAGATGCCACGGATCCGGAACCTCCCCGATCGGATACTCGATCAGCGTCGGTCCCGCGGTGCCGAAGCCCTCGACGATGGCCCGCTCCAGTTCGCCCGGCGTGCGGGCGCGAAGCCCCTGGATGCCGAACGCCTCGGCGAGTTTCATGAAATCCGGATTCCTCAGATCGACGGCGATCTCCCTGCCGCCGAACAGCTGCCGCTGGAAACGCTTGACGTTGCCGTAGGCGCCGTCGTTGAAGACCACCAGCACGACGTCGATGCCGTGCTGCGCGGCGGTCGCCAGTTCCTGGACGTTGAACATGAAGCCGCCGTCCCCCGAAATCGCCAGCACCTTGCGGTCCGGACGCCCCACCTTCGCGCCCATCGCGGTGGGGGCGGCGTAGCCCAGCGTCCCCTGGTATCCGGGATGGATGTAGGTGCGCGGCTCGTAGACCGGAAAGACCAGCCTCGCGACGTACCCCGGCTGCGTCAGCTCCTCGACGAAGATCCCGTCCTCGGGAAGCGCCCGGCGGATGGCGCGGAGGATCGGCACCTGCGGATCGAGCTTCGCGAACTCGGCGTCGAGGGCGGCCCTGACCTCCGCAAGCTCCTCGGCGCGGGAGCCGCGGACCGCGTTGTGCGCCGGCAGCGTTTCGAGAAGCGCGGCCAGCCCGGCTGCCGCATCGGCGTGAATCGCCGCATCCGGCGCGCGGTTCCGGGACAGCTCCGCCGCATCGATGTCGAGACGGACCACCTTCAGCGCGTCGTCGACTCCCCAGCCCGGGATCATCGGCACCAGCCGCGTCCCGACTCCGAGCACGGCATCCGCGTCCCGCCACAGCCGATGGCCGAACGGCGGCGTGAAGGCCAGGGGATGGCGGGCGCTCACCGTTCCGAGAGCGCCCCGGGTCAGGACCACCGGAGCCTGCAGCATCTCCGCGAGCAGGACCAGTCCCTCGCCGGCATCGACGGCGCCGCCTCCGGCGACGATGAGCGGCCTTTCGGCGGAGCCGAGGAGTCTCGCGGCGGCTTCGACGGAATCCGGATCCGGCGCCGGAGGCGCCTCCGCCGGCGCGGGGTCGAGGGGCCGCACCTCGCCCTCGGCCGCCATCACGTCCATCGCCATCTCGACGACCACCGGACGGCGGCGTCCGCCGGCGAGGCGGCGGAAGGCCTCTCCGACGACCGCCGGGGCGTCGCCCGGGGCGTCCATGCGGGCGGCCCACTTGGTCAGCCCCCTGGCGAGAGCGAGCTGGTCGGGAATCTCGTGAAGCTGCCCCGTTCCCCTGCCGATCAGGCGCGAGGGGATCTGCCCGGCAACGCACAGAAGCGGCGCGTTGACGGCGTAGCCGGTGGCGATCGCGGACGAGGCGTTGAGGAGGCCCGGCCCGGGAACCACGATCGCGGTTCCCGGCCTGCCCGTCGCCATGGCGTAGCCGAGCGCCATGTACCCAGCCCCCTGCTCGTGGCGCGTGTGGACGATCCGGATGCGGTCGCGGGCGTCGTGAAGGGCGGCGAACAAGGGGTCGAGCTGAACGCCGGGGATGCCGAACGCGACCTCGACGCCGTGCCGCGCGAGCGCGTCGACGATCGCCGCGCCTCCGGTCATCCGCGCGGCGCCAGTCATCCGGCCGCCCCTCCGGCCGGCGGGAGGCCGGCCGTCACGACGGTCCGGCGGACAGGCGAAAGCAGGCCGTCACCAGCCCGCCGCGGCTCTCGACGCTCATGGCCAGGCGCTCCTCGTCGCGTCCGTAACCCCCGCCCCGCGGCTGCCACCCCAGAGCCGGCAGAACCCGCCTGTAGAAACGGCGGACGTCGGCGGTCGAGACGCGGCCGCCCGCGCATGCGGTGACGATGCTGCCGTGAACGCTGTCGAACTCGAACCCCCTCTCCGGATCCTCGGCAAGCCCCTCGGCCACGGGGAGATCGTCGATCATCGAGAAGAAGACGGTCTGCGCCGGGGCGGGGGACGCGTGCAGCGACAGCGCGACGACCGCCGCGAACGGCGCGAGCCGCCGCCCCGCGAGGCTATCTCTGGCACGCCGGGCAGTGGTACGTCGAACGCCCGCTCTGCGTGATGCGCCTGACGCCGGCGCCGCAGCCGGGGCATGGTTTTCCGTCACGGCCGTAGACCCTGAAGTTGTGCTGAAAATAGCCGAGCTCGCCGTCCGGCGCCACGTGGTCGCGAAGCGACGACCCTCCGGCCGCGATCGCGTCCTCCAGAACGGAGCGGACGGCGCCCGCCAGACGGTCCGCGCGCCGCCCGCGCACGCCCGCCGCCCTGCGGCGCGGCGACAGCCCGGCGACGTGCAACGCCTCGCAGGCGTAGATGTTGCCGACGCCGGCCACGACCTTCTGGTCGAGCAGGGCCGCCTTGACCGAACTCCGCCGGCCGTCGAGCCGGGCCGCCAGCACGGGCCCGGTGAAGCTCTCCGACAGAGGTTCCGGCCCGAGACCGCGAAGCAGCGGATGATCCGGAAGCCCGGAACGGTCGGTGAGCGTCATCAGGCCGAAACGCCGCGGATCGGAGAACCGGACCGTGGTGCCGTTTCCGGCCTCCAGGACGACATGCACGTGGGCGGCATGGCCGCCCCGGGCCCCCTCGCCCGTCCGGTCGACGAGCATGCGGCCGGACATGCCGAGATGGGCGAGCAGCACGGTGTCGTCGTCGAACCGGCCCACGAGGTACTTGGCGCGCCGGCCGAGGCTGGTCAGCGTCCGCCCGCGAAGCCGCTCGGCGAAGTCTTCCGGGACCGGAACCCTGAGATCGCGGCGGCGCACCTCCACGCTCTCGATCCGGCGGCCCTCGAGAACCGCCGCCAGCCCCCTCCGGACCGTCTCCACCTCGGGAAGTTCGGGCATGCGCCAACCCCGCCGGCCTGTCCCGCGTTCGCTCGTCCGACCGGCGGGAGAGTAGCAGGTTTTCGGGCCGGATGCGGCCGGAGGCCGGCCTGGCGGGCCGGTCGCCGCCTCCCGCGAACGCCGCCGGCGGCGGGCCGCGGCCGGAAGGCGTTCCGCCCCGCGTTCCGCAGCCTGTTGATTCCACGGAACATGACGGTTTCCGGATTCCCGCGCGCGCCGGCCGCGCGGGAACTCCGGGCTGGCCGCAGAACGCCTCCCGCGCTATCCTCGCCGGCATGGAGGAAGATCGCGCGCGTTTCGGATTCCGCGAGGTGTCCCGGGCGGAGCATGCCGGCCTCGTCGGGCGCGTGTTCGACAGCGTGGCGGACCGCTACGACCTCATGAACGACCTGATGTCGGGAGGTCTCCACCGGTTCTGGAAGTCGGTGCTCGTCGACCGCGCCGACCCCCGCGCCGGCAGGCGGCTGATCGACGTCGCGGGCGGAACCGGCGACGTCGCCTCGGCGTTCATGGCCCGCGGCGGCGAGGCCGTGCTGTGCGACGTCAACGAGCGCATGCTCCGGACAGGCGCCGACCGCCGCCTCGACCGGGGCGTTCTCCACGGCCCGCCGCGGGTCTGCGGCGACGCGCGGGCCCTGCCGCTCGGCGACCGCTGCGCCGACGTCTGCACCATCTCCTTCGGGCTGCGCAACGTGGCCGGACGGACGGACGCGCTCTCGGAGACGCGGCGCGTCCTGGTCGTCGGCGGACACTTCCTCTGCCTCGAGTTCAGCCCTTCCGTGCTGCCGCTTCTCAAGCCGCTCTACGACGCCTACAGCTTCGGCGCGCTGCCGAGACTCGGCGGCCTCGTCGCCGGCGACCGCGACGCCTACCGCTATCTCGCGGAAAGCGTCCGCGCGTTTCCGGGACCGGAGCGTCTGGCCGCCGATCTCCGCGACGCCGGGTTCGGCAACGTCACCCACATGCCGCTTTCGGGCGGCATCGTCCGCATCCACTCCGCATGGCGCGTGACCTAGGCCCGGCGGGCGCGCCGCCGCCCCGCGGACGCCGCCGAGGGGCCGCCCGATGAGACAGCTGATGCGGACGGTCGCGGTCTTCCGCGCCCTGGCCCGGCACGACGCCGCGTTCGCGCTCGAGCGGCTCGGCGCGCCGGGCGCGCTCCTGCGCGCGGCGGCATGGGCGCTGCTCGCTCCGCCCGTCCGCGGCGTCGCCGGAAGACGCCCGGGCGAACGGCTGGGCATGGCCCTGACGGCGCTCGGCCCGGGTTTCGTGAAGATCGGCCAGGCGCTGTCGGTCCGTCCGGACCTCGTGGGCGAGCGCATCGCCGACGATCTCGCGGCGCTGCAGGACGAGATGCCGTCCTTCCCGGGCGCCGGGGCGCGCGCCGTCATCGAGAGGGAGTTCGGCCGGCCGGCCGGAGAGCTGTTCGCGGAATTCGGGGACGAGGCCGTCGCGGCGGCGTCGATCGCGCAGGTCCACCGCGCGACGGCCGCGGACGGAACCGACGTCGCGGTCAAGATCCTCCGACCCGGGATCGAGGAGGCGTTCGCGCGCGACATCGATCTCGCCCTCTGGTTCGCCCGCCTGGTCGAGCGCCATCTTCCCGCGTCCCGTCGCCTGCGTCCCGTGGAGTGCGTGCGCACCATCGCCCGGTCGGTCGAGATGGAGACCGACCTCCGCCTCGAGGGGGCCGCGGCCGACGAGCTTCGGGCCAACCTCGCCGACGAGCCGCGTTTCTCTGTCCCGGCGATCGACTGGCAGCGCACGGGGCGGAGGGTGCTCACCATGCGCTGGATCGACGCCGCGCCGATCGACCGGCTCGGCGAGGACGCCGACCGCGAGGCGATCGTCGCCGGCCTCGCCCAGACGTTCTTCCTGCAGGTGTTCCGCGACGGCTTCTTCCACGCCGACCTGCATCCCGGCAACCTGTTCGTCGACGGCGACGGCACGGTCCATGCGGTGGATTTCGGGATCATGGGCCGGCTCGACCCGTCCACGCGACGGTATCTCGCCGAGATGCTGCACGGATTCCTCTCGGGAGACTACGACCGCGTCGCACGGGTCCACCTGCGCGCCGGCTACGTGCCGGCGCACCATTCGACGGCCGAGTTCGCGCAGGCCGCGCGGGCGATCGCCGAGCCGATCCTCGGCCTGCCGCTCGGGGAGATCTCGCTCGCCCGCCTGCTCAGCCAGCTGTTCGCCGTCACGCGCCGGTTCGACATGCAGACCCAGCCCCAGCTCCTGCTCCTGCAGAAGACGATGCTCGTGGCCGAGGGGGTCGGGCGGAGCCTGTGCCCGGGGGTCAACATGTGGGAGCTCGCGCGGCCGCTCGTCGATTCGTGGATGCGCTCCGCGACCGCGCCGGAGGCGCGCATGCGCGAGACCGTCGACGGCCTCCTCGACGCTCTCGAGCGCTTCCCGGCCCGGCTCGAGCGCGCGGCGGCCGGCGACGCCGGCCGGACCCCCGCCCGCACCCCGCCGGCAGGGCCGGAGGAACGCCGTGCCGGGCGCGGCGGCGCATGGTGGATCGCGGGCGCCGCCGCCGTCGCCGCCGGCATCGCCGCGCTGTGGTGACCTCCGGCCCGCCGGCCGTTGGATCCCGGGCGCCGACGCGGTAGGTTGGCGCCCGGGGCGGAAGAGGAGGAACCGGCATGAACCACACCGGAATCGACAAGCTGGTCTACGGGGTGCGCGACCCTGCGGAGGGGGCGAGGTTCTGGGAGGATTTCGGCCTCGAGCGCGCGGAAGGCGGCCTCCCCTCCTACGCCGCCGCCAACGGCGCCGTGGTCGAGCTGCGCCCGGCGGACGACCCCGCGCTCCCGCCGCCGGTGGGCGAGGACGCCGGCGCCACGCTCCGCGAGACCGTGTTCGGCGTGCGCTCCGAAAGCGACCTCGACGCGCTGGAAGAGGCGCTTTCCGCGGACCGCGAGGTGCGCCGGGACGGCGAGGGCGGCCTCCACGCCGCCGACCCGCTCGGCTTCGGCCTCGGCTTCCGCGTCACCCGGAACCGCCCGGTGGCGCCGCCCGAGCAGGAAATCAACGTGCCCGGCCGGGCGACGCGCGTGAACAGGCGGGCCCGCAGAATCGACAGGGCGCGGCCCCTTGAGATCTCCCATGTCGTCTACGTGACCGACGAGCTCGAGGCCCAGAAGGAGTTCTACGTCGACCGGCTCGGCTTCAAGGTCACGGACATGTATCCCGGAAGGGGGTATTTCGCGCGGTGCGGCGCCGCGCACCACCACCACAACCTCTTCCTGCTCGACCCCGGCTCCGGCAAGCGCGGCTTCCACCACGCGGCGTTCGAGCTCGGCACGATCCACGAGCTGTTCGGCGGCGGCAACCGCATGACCCGGCAGGGCTGGAAGACCATGCTCGGGCCGGGCCGCCACCCGATCTCGTCGTGCTACTTCTGGTACTTCCACAACCCCTGCGGCGGCGGCGCGGAGTACGACTTCGATTCCGACGTGGTCGACGACGAGTGGGAGGCGGCGAGCTGGGAAACGACTCCGGAGAACTTCGCCGAATGGTGCCTTGCCGAAGGCATGGGCGAGGCGCTGCTCTACGACGGCATCCAGCGCGGCTGACGTTCCGCCTCCGATGAAGCCCGCCCCGTTCGACTACGTCCGCGCCGCCACGGTCGGCGACGCGGTGGACGCCCTTGCCGGGGGCGGCGCCCGGATCCTGGCCGGCGGCCAGAGCCTGGTCCCGATGCTCAACTTCCGTCTCGTCGACGCGGCGACCTTCGTCGACGTCAACGGCATCGAGGGGCTCGACGGCATCGCCGAGGAGGGCGGCGGGCTGCGCATCGGCGCGCTCGCCCGCCATCACCGGGTCGAGACGTCGGACGCGGTCCGCGAGCGGTTTCCGGTGGTCGCCGCCGCGATGCGCCACGTCGCCCATCTCGCCGTCCGCAACCGGGGCACCTTCGGCGGCAGTCTCTGCCACGCCGACCCCGCGGCCGAACTGCCGGCCATGTCGGTTCTCCTCGACGCCGTGATCGAGACCGCGAGCCCCTCGGGCGGACGCGCGCTCGAGGCCGGCGGGTTCTTCGCCGGCCCTCTGGCGAACGCGCTCGGCGACGACGAGATGGCGGTGTCGGTGACCTTGCCGGGCCTGCCGCCGGGCACCGGCTGGGGCTTCGAGGAGGTCGCGCGGCGGCGGGGCGACTTCGCGGTCGCGGGCGCGGCGGCCCTGGTCGCGCTCGACGGCGGCTCGGTGTCGATGGCCCGGCTCGCGCTGCTCGGCGTCCACGGCACGCCGCTCAGGGCGGCGGAGGCCGAGAGACTCCTCGCCGGCAACCCGCCGGAGCCGGACGCGGTCGCCGCCGCCGCCGCCGCCGCGCGGGACGCCGCGGAACCCATGGACGACCTTCACGGCTCGGCCGACTACCGGCGCCATCTCGCGGAGGTTCTGGCGCGCCGCGCCCTCGGGGCGGCCGTCGAGCGGGCCCGCGGGGAGACGGCGCCGTGACCGCGAGGATGCCCGTCGCGGTCACCGTCAACGGCGCGCGCCATGCCGCCGAGGTCGAGCCGCGCCTGCTGCTGGCGGATTTCCTCCGCGAGAATCTCGATCTCACGGGAACCCATGTCGGCTGCGAGCACGGGGTCTGCGGCGCCTGCACCGTCCTGATGAACGGCGACAGCGTGCGCTCCTGCCTGACGCTTGCCGTGCAGGCCGACGGCGCCGAGGTCGAGACCGTCGAGAGCCTGGGAAGCGTCGATTCGCTCGGCGAGCTGCAGGAGGCGTTCCGCGCCCACCACGCGCTGCAATGCGGATTCTGCACGCCGGGCATGCTGATGACCGTCACCGACCTGCTCCGCAAGTACCCGCTCGCCACCGACGACGAGATCCGCGACGGCATCTCGGGAAACATCTGCCGCTGCACCGGCTACGGGCACATCGTCCGCGCCGTCCGCGAGGTCGTCGGCCGGAGGGAACGGAAATGACGCCGTCCGACGGCGCCGCCCTCGTCCGGCCGCGGTTCGTCGGGGCGCGGGTGACCCGCAAGGAGGATCCCCGGCTTCTCGCCGGGGCCGGCAGCTACGTCGCCGACATCAAGCGCCACGGCATGCTGCACGTCGCCTTCCGGCGGAGCGACCGGGCCCATGCCCGGATCCGCGGCGTGGACGTGGCGGAGGCCGCCGCCTCCCCGGGCGTGGTCGCGGTCTACGCGGGCGAGGACATCGGCCGCCTCGTCCGGCCGTACCGGGCGACGTCGCGGATGAAGAACTACCAGGCGACCTTCATCCCCCCGGTCGCCGTCGGCAAGGTCCGCTACGTCGGCGAGGCGGTTGCCGCCGTCGTCGCCGAGAGCCGCTATCTCGCGGAAGACGCCGCGGCCCGGATCGCGGTCGACCTCGCGCCCCTGCCGGCGCTCGTCGACCCCGAACGGTCGGCGGAGGAAGGCGCCCCCAGGCTCCACGACGATCTCGAGTCCAACGTGCTCGCCGAACGCGCCTTCGCCCGCGGCGAGGTCGAGGAGGCCTTCGCGTCCGCCCATGCCGTGGTCGGGGCGAGGTTCCGTTTCACGCGGACGACCCCGATGACCGTGGAGGCGCGCGCCGCCGTGGCGGAGCACGAGCCCGGAACGCGCACGCTGACGCTCCACAGCACGACGCAGATTCCCGGGATCGTCCGCGACAAGCTGTGCGAGCTGTTCGACCTTCCCGGACCGCGCGTCCGGGTCGTCGCCCCCGACGTCGGCGGCGGCTTCGGCGCCAAGACCTCCCTCTATTCGGAAGAGATCGTCGTCTGCGCCGCCTCCCGCGACCTCGGCCGTCCGGTCAAGTGGGTCAGCGACCGCATGGAAGACCTGATGACGACGGGCCATGCCTTCGACGAGATCGTGGACGCCGAGCTCGCGGTCTCCGCGGACGGCGGGATCCTGGGCCTCAGGGCCGACGTCGTCGGCGACGTCGGCGCCTACTCGATCTACCCCTGGACGGCCTCCATGGAACCGGTCCAGGTGGTGAGCTTCCTTCCGGGGCCGTACCGGATCGCCAACTACGCGGCGCGGGTCCGCTCGGTCGCCACCAACAAGACCCTCGGCGCCGCCTACCGCGGCGTCGGACGGCCGATCTCCGCGTTCGTGATGGAACGGCTGACGGACATGGCGGCGCGCAGGCTCGGCCTCGATCCGGTCGAGATGCGGCGCCGCAATCTCGTCGAGAAGTTTCCCTACAAGGCGGCGTCGGGCCTGGTGTGGGACAAGGCGGCCTTCCAGGCCTGCCTGCAGCGGGCCGCGGACGAGATCGGCTACGACGCGCTGGTCCGGGAACGCGACGCCGCCCGCGCCGAAGGCAGATGGGCGGGAATCGGCGTCGCCTGCTACGCCGAGCTCACCGGCGTCGGCTCGCGCATCGCGGTCGCTCCCGGCATGCCGATCAACACCGGAACGGAAACCGCGACCGTGGCCGTCGATTCCACCGGCGCGGTCACGGCGAGCTTCGGGCTCACGAGCCAGGGCCAGGGCGTCGAGACCACGCTCGCCCAGGTCGTTGCCGAGACTCTCGGCGTGCGGGTCGAGGACGTCGACGTCGTGCTCGGCGACACCGCCGCGGTCAGCCACACCACCGGCACCTACGCGAGCCGCGCGGCGGTGTTCGGCGCGGGCGCCGGAACGCTCGCCGCGCAGACGGTGCGCGAGAAGATCCTCCGCGTCGCCAGCCATCTTCTGGAGGCCGGGGAGGAGGATCTCGAGACCGGGGACGGCGACGTCTGGGTCAAGGGCACCGACCGGTCGATGCGCATCCGGGATCTCGCCCGCGCGCTCTATTCCGACATGGGGCGCGTGCCCAAGGAACTGCGCGACGAGATCGACAACCTGGAGGCCACCCGCGTCTACGACCCGTTTCTGGGCACCACCACGTCGGCGACGCACATGTGCCTGATCGAGATGGATCCCGAGACCTACCAGGTCGCGGTCCGGCGCTACGTGGTCGCCGAGGACTGCGGCCGGATCATCAACCCGCTGATCGCCGACGGGCAGGCGCATGGCGGCGTCGCCCAGGGCATCGGGGTCGCGCTCCTGGAAGAGGTGGTGCACGACGAGGACGGCCAGCTTCTGACCGCGAGTCTGGTCGACTACGTCGTGCCGTCGGCGTCCGAGGTTCCCGAGATCGGGGTCTTCCACGTCGAGGCCGAACTGCCGGACACGCTCGGCGGCTTCCGCGGCCTCGGCGAGGGCGGCACCATCGGCGCGCCCGCCTGCGTCGCGAACGCGGTGTCCGACGCGCTTGGCCTCGAGATCACGACGCTTCCGGCCACGCCCGAACGCATCTTCCGGCTGGTGGCCGAGCGCGACGCCGCGGAAGCGTAGCGGTGGCGGACCTCGCCGCGCCCGAGCGGGGGTCGCGCGCGGCCCGCGTCTCCTGGTGTCTTTTCGACTGGGCGAACTCCGCCTTCCCGGCCGTCGTCGTGACGTTCGCGTTCCCGCACTATTTCGTGCAGCACGTCGTCGGCGACAGCATCTCCGGCACCGCGCAATGGGGCTACGCGGTGGCGGTCTCGGGCGTCCTGGTCGCGGTCCTCGCCCCGGTCTGCGGGTCGATCGCCGACCGCGGCGGACGCCGCAAGCCGTGGCTCGCGGCCTTCACGGCGGCGACCGTCGTCTGCTCCGCGTTCCTGTGGTTCGCCTATCCCGACCCGTCCGCGGCGCTCGCGGTGCTGGCGCTGTTCGTCGTGGCCAACGTGGCCTTCGAGCTGGGCCAGGCCTTCTACAACTCGATCCTCCCCGAAATCGCCTCGAGCGACCGCTACGGCCGCCTGTCGGGGTGGGGCTGGGGCCTCGGCTACGCCGGCGGACTGTGCGCGCTCACCGCGCTGCTGTTCGGCTTCATCCTGCCCGCGACGCCCGCTGCGGAATTCCTCTCCGCGACGCCGCTCGCGGCGATCCTCCCCGACGCGCCCCTTCTCGGTCTCGCGCGGGAGAGCCTCGAGCCGGAGCGCGCCATGGGGCCGTTCGTCGCGGCCTGGTTCGCGCTGTTCTGCCTGCCGCTGTTCCTTTTCGTGCCGGACGGCAGGGCCCGCGCTCTCGGCTGGTGGCGGACGGCGCGCGACGGGATCGCGACGCTGGTCTCCACCGTCCGGGGCATCCGCGAGCACCGCGACATCGCCTGGTTCCTCGGCGCGCGCATGCTCTACGTCGACGGGATGAACACGCTTTTCGCCTTCGGCGGCGTCTACGCCGGCCAGACCTTCGGCATGTCGACGCTCGACATCCTGCTGTTCGGGATCGCCCTCAACGTCACCGCGGGCCTTGGCGCCGCCGGCTTCGCCTGGCTCGACGACCGCCTCGGCCCAAAGACCGCCATCGCGCTCGCGCTCGCCGGCCTCATCGCGCTCGGCGTTCCCGCGCTGCTCTCCGAATCGATGGCGTGGTTCCTCGCCTTCGCCGTGCCCCTCGGCCTGTTCGTCGGGCCCGCGCAGTCGGCGAGCCGTTCGCTGATGGCCCATCTCGCGCCTGCGGAATGCAGGACCGAGATGTTCGGGCTGCTGGCGTTCTCGGGCCGCGCCACCGCCTATGTCGGGCCGTTCGTCCTCGCCACGGTCACCGCGCTCGCGGCCTCGCAGCGCCTCGGCATGGCGACGATCTTCGCGTTTCTCGGGGCCGGCCTCGCGCTTCTGCTCTGGAAGGTCCGCGCGCCGGCCTGAGGGGCTCAGTGCCGGAAGTGCCGGACCCCCGTGAACACCATGGCCAGGCCGCGCTCGTCGGCGGCGGCCACGACCTCCCGATCGCGAACCGACCCCCCGGGCTGGATCACGGCGCTGGCGCCGGCGGCGGCGGCCTCGACAAGGCCGTCGGCGAAGGGGAAGAACGCGTCGGACGCGACCACCGGGGCGCCGGCCCCGGTCTCGCGGAATTTCCATGCGGCGATCCGCGCCGAATCCACGCGGCTCATCTGGCCGGCGCCGATCCCGACCGTGGCGCCGCCGCGCGCGTAGACGATCGCGTTCGACCGGACATGCTTCGCGACGGCGAAGGCGAACAGCAGATCGGCCGTCTCCGCGTCGGTCGGCGCGCGCCTGGTCACCACCTCGAGATCCCCGGGGGAAACGCGCGCCGCGTCGCGGTCCTGCAGGAGAAACCCTCCCGCGAGCGGCCGGACCGAGCGGCCCGGAGCCGACGGATCCGGCAGGCCGCCGGTCTCCAGAACCCGCAGGTTCCTTTTCGCCGACAGGATTTCCGCGGCCTCCGCGTCGATCTCCGGCGCCACCACGACCTCCAGGAAGATCTCCGACAGCGCGGCGGCGGCGGCCGCGTCGAGCCTGCGGTTGACGGCCACGATGCCTCCGAAGGCGCTCACGGGGTCGCAGCGCAGCGCCGCCGCGAAGGCTTCGGCGAGGCTGTCTCCCATCGCCGCGCCGCAGGGGTTGGCGTGCTTGACGACCGCGGCCGCGGGCCGGTCGAACTCGGCGGCGAGCGCGAAGGCGGCATCGGCGTCGTTGAGGTTGTTCCAGGACAGGTCCTTGCCCTGAAGCTGCCGCGCCGTCGCGACCGCGGGACCGTCCTCGCCGGTGGCGTAGAACGCCGCCCGCTGATGGGGGTTCTCGCCGTAGCGCAGTTCGCGGACGCGGGCGCCGGCGACGACGTGCCGGCGGGGGAATCCGCCGCTCCCGCGCCCGGCGAGCCAGTCGGCGACGGCGGCGTCGTAGGCGGCGGTCCGCGCGTAGGCGACGGCCGCCAGGCGACGGCGCAGTTCCGGGCCCGTGCCGCCGGAGGCGGAGATCTCGTCCACGACCGCCGCGTAGTCCTCGACGTCGACGACCACGGCCACGCCGTCGTGGTTCTTCGCGGCCGCCCTGATCAGCGCGGGACCGCCGACGTCGATGTTCTCGATGCAGTCGGCGAAACCCCGCCCCGCGGCGACGGCCGCCTCGAAGGGGTAGAGGTCGACGGCGACGAGATCGATGGGCGCGATGCCGCGCTCCGCGATCGCCGCGAGATGCGCGTCATCGTCGCGGCGGGCGAGAATGCCGCCGTGGACGGCGGGATGGAGCGTCTTGACGCGGCCGTCGAGGATCTCGGGAAAGCCGGTGCGCTCGCTCACGTCGACGACATGGATCCCGGCCTCCCGCAGGATCCGGGCGGTGCCGCCCGTCGAGAGGATCTCCGCCCCCCTCGCCGCGAGAAAGCCCGCGAACTCCGCCGCCCCGGTCTTGTCGGACACGGAGATCAGGGCGCGCCTGACGGCGCGGTTCCGGTCGGTCATGCCGCTGACTCCGAAGCGCGGGACCGCCGCTGGGGCGGGTTTGACGGGTCCGTGCCCCCAGAGTAAAGACAAGCCCTCTCTTGGGGAAGACTCGCGTGGCGGACCAACCGAGGATCGCGGTCGTCGGTCTGGGCTACATCGGCCTGCCGCTGGCGATGGCACTGGCACGATCGTTCGAAGTCGTCGGGTTCGACGTGGACCGCAGGCGGATCGCCGAACTGCGCGAGGGCCGCGACCGCACGGGCGAGGTCGACGCCGACGTCCTCGCGGCGACGAACGCGGAGTTCGCCGATGACGCGTCGCGGATTTCCGGAAGCGACGTGTTCGTCGTCGCCGTCCCGACGCCGGTCACCTCCGACAGGCGGCCCGATCTCGGAGCCGTCGAGGCGGCCAGCCTGACCGTGGGCGCGGCGCTCGGAAAAGGCGCGGTCGTGGTCTACGAGAGCACCGTCTACCCCGGCGTGACCGAGGATTTCTGCGGCCCGCTCCTCGAAAGGGCCTCCGGCCTCGTCTGCGGCCGCGACTTCCTTCTCGGCTACTCCCCGGAACGGGTCAATCCCGGCGACCGCGACCATGGCGTGGAGCGGGTCGACAAGGTGGTCGCGGGGCAGACCCCCGAGGCCGCCGACACGCTGTGCCGGATCTACGGCAAGGTCACGTCGGGGAAGATCTTCCGGGCCGCCGACATCCGGACGGCCGAGGCGGCCAAGATCGTCGAGAACGTGCAGCGGGACGTCAACATCGCCTTCGTGAACGAGATGGCCGCGATCCTCGACAGGATGGGAATCTCGACCCACGACGTCCTCGACGCCGCCGCGACCAAGTGGAACTTCCTCGACTTCCGGCCCGGCCTCGTCGGCGGCCACTGCATCGGCGTCGATCCCTACTACCTCGTCCACGCGGCCGAGAGCGTCGGGCACCGGCCGGAGCTCGTTCGCGCCGGACGGTCCGTGAACGAGAACATGGGCGAGCGCATCGCGGAGCGCATCGCCGGCAAGCTCGGCCGCGGCGCCGGCTCCCGAATCCTCGTGCTCGGCCTGACGTTCAAGGAGAACCTCTCCGATCTGCGCAACACCGGAGTGGCAGGCCTGGTCTCCGGGCTCGGCGAGCGCGGCTTCAAGGTCGATGTGCACGACGCCCGCGCCGACCCCGGCGAGGCGCGGGAACTGCTCGGCATCGATCTCCTGCCCTGCCTCGGGGCAGGCGCGCCCCACGCCTGCGTCGTCGGCGCCGTCGCCCACGACGCCTACAGGAACCTGTCGGCGGACGGGCTCGCGGCCCTGGTCGAACCCGACGGGCTGGTCGCCGACGTCAAGGGCATGTGGCGGGATCTGACGCTCGGGAACGGCGTGCGCCGCTGGCAGATCTGACCGCGGGAACGCTACCGTCGCGACAGTTCGGTGAGCGCCCAGTTCACGACGGCGGCGCCGTCGCGCGTGCTGCCGGAAATCACGACCTGTTCGGACCGCCGCGTCTCCCCGGGCGCCGCCAGGTAGAGGCTTTCCTCAAGCCGCGCGGTGCCGCCGCGGCAGAGCAGACGCCATCCGACCCGGTCCGGAAGCTGGAGCAGAACCGTGGTTCCGTCCCTGAGTGCCGAGGCCCGGACCGTCGGATGCAGATGGAACCTGATGTCGAACCGGCGCGCGCCGCTGCCGGTCAGGCTGTCCTCGCCGCGGAGCTCGGTGCCGGCGCTGTTCATGTGGAACCGGCGGCGGTGGACGAGGCCAAGCCTCGAGGCGTAGCCGTCGTGGCTCGTGTCGAGCCAGACCTGCCCGTCGCGCTCGGAGCGCCTGCACGTCACGCGGCCCGGCCCCTGCGCAAGGGATCCGTCGGGCCGCAGCACCGAGGAGTTGGTGTCCTCGACGACGAGAGTGGAATGCGCCGCCGTGGCGCCGAACGCCCCCCGCCAGGCGCCGCCGCGGCGCTCCCGGGCGCCGCAGTTGACGACGATTCTCTGCGGGCCGACGCTGAACTCGAAAGCGAGCGTGCCGGCGGCGCGCGCTTGCGGCAGTCCGCAGTCGACGACGAGCAGTCCGCGCTGCGTCGCGACCCGCTCGAACCCGGTGCTCCGCGCGGACACCAGCGGCTCCACGGAGCCGGCGGCGCGCGCGAGAAGCGCCGCGATCCGGTCCGGGTCGCCCTCGCCCGAGCCGGCGAACACCGCAAGGCCGCCGTCGCCGTGGCGAAAGAGCCCGGCCACGGCCGCGACGCGCGAGATCGTCTCCTGAAGCTCGCCGGGCGCGGCCAGCCCGGCGTCCCGGACGGCGTCGCGGACGTCCGCCAGCAGACGCAGCGCGTCGAGCTGCGCTTCCGGGTCGCGGCGCACGTGGCCGCCGTCGGGAAGAAGCTGGGCGGAGCAGCTCCCGAGAAGCTGCCGCAGAAGCCCCGGCACGTCGCGCGCGCCGCCGGGCAGGCTGAGCGCCGCGTAGACCAGCGCCTTGGACGCCGTCAGCCGCCCGAGGTCGTGCTCGACGAACGGCCGCACGCGGCGGAGATGGCGGACCTGCCGGGCAAGGCTGTCGAGAAACAGCCGCGGAAACCCCTCGCCGCCGCCGCCGGCCGCGAACGTCGCGTGCACGAGCCAGTTGCAGACGCGCCGGGACAGGACGTCGGGGCGCCAGGAAACCGGATGCCATCGGGCGTTGCGGTCGATCCATGCGGCGATCAGCGCCGCCGCCCGCTCGCGCGCCGCCGCGCCGCCGGCCGCCTCGAGATCGGCCAGCCAGTCGAACCCGTGATACCTGACGAGATCCGCCTCCGCCGCCCGCATCGCCGCGCCGCGGACGCGCGGCGCGGCGGCGGCGTCGAGAAACCGCGCCCGCCCGTCGAGGATCGCTCTCCCTTCCCCGGCGCTTCCGGCCGTCTCCTCCCGCGGCACGAACGGCAGCGCCCGCGGCACCGCGCCCTTCAGCGAGTGACGGTAGAACAGCCCCCCGAACCACAGCCTCGCGACGGCGTGCGCGCCGCTTCGCAGCCGGCGGCGCGCGCGCGCCCGTCTCCCCGCGGCCCGGCGGCCCCCGGCGCGCGCGCTCATCCGCGGCCGCGAAGCGCGCGAATGCTGTCCGCGTAGGCGCCCGGGCCGCCGCCGAACACCGCCGTGCCGGCCACCAGCACGTCGGCGCCGGCCTCGCGCGCGACGGCGGCCGTGTCGCCGTTGATGCCGCCGTCGACCTCGAGATCGATCGGCCGCCCCGTCTCGTCGATGGCGGCGCGCAGGGTCCGGATCTTCCCGGTCACGGACGGAATGAACCTCTGCCCGCCGTAGCCGGGGTTGACGCTCATGACGAGCACCAGGTCGACCTCGTCGAGGACTTCCACGGCCGCCGCCGCCGCCGTGGCGGGGTTGAGCGAGACCCCGGCCTTCCTGCCGCACGCCTTGATGCGCTGGATCGTCCGGTGGAGATGCGGCCCCGCCTCCGGATGAACCGTGATGATGTCGGCGCCGGCCTCGGCGAACGCCTCGACGTGCGGATCGACCGGCGAGACCATGAGATGGACGTCGAAGGGCAGGTCGCTGCACGGACGGAGCGCGCCGACCACGGCCGGACCGATCGTGATCTCGGGCACGAAATGCCCGTCCATGACGTCGATGTGGATGTAGTCGGCGCCGGCGTCCGTGACCGCCCGCACCTCGCTGCCGAGCGCCGCGAAATCGGCCGCGAGAATGGAGGGCGCTATGCGAAGGGGCTGCATCGACGCTCCGGCAGGACGGGCGGGACCGGGGGCCGCCCCGGCTGCGGAGCGGGCCGGATCCCTCTATCAGCTTGCGTCGGCATCGGCAAGTTCGCCGCCCCGGCCGCGGGAGAACGGGCCGGTCTCAGGCCGCGCGGCGCAGACGGCTCACGAAGAAGCCGTCCATGCCGCCGCGTTCCGCCATGGCGCAGGGCAGCGTGCGCAGGTCGCCCGCGGCGGTGGCCTCCGCCGGCAGGCCGGCGGCGTCCGCGGGTTCGCGCGCGAGCCCGCCGCCGCAGGCGGCGTCGACGACCCGTTCCCCTTCCTCGGGCTCGAGAGAGCACACGCTGTACACGACCGTGCCGCCGGGCGCGACCAGCCCGGCCGCCGCCCCGAGGAGGCGCGCCTGCCGCCCGGCGTGCCGCGCGACGTCCCCGCGGGTTCTCAGGACCGGGATGTCCGGATGGCGCCGGATCGTGCCGGTGGCGCTGCACGGAGCGTCGAGAAGCACGGCGTCGAACGGCTCGGGCGGCTTCCAGGCCGCGGCGTCCGCCTCCACGAGCCGTGCCGAAAGCCCGAGGCGGGCGAGGTTGCCGGCGACCAGGCGCAGCCGCCCGGGCGACAGGTCGACCGCGGTCACGTCGAAGCCGGCCGCGGCCAGCTGCGCCGTCTTGCCCCCGGGCGCCGCGCACATGTCGCAGATCCGGGCGCCCGGGGCGACGCTCGCGGCCAGAACTTCCGCGGGCAGCGCCGCCGCGGCGTCCTGGACCCACCACGCGCCCTCGGCGTAGCCGGGAAGGCCGGCGACGTCGCCGGCGGCGCCAAGCCGGACCGTGTTCGCCCGCAGGTGCTCGCCGTCGAGACGGGCGGCCCATCGGGCGGGGTCGCGGCGGACGGTGACGTCGAGCGGCGGGGACTCCAGATGAGCCGCCGCGATCCGCGCCGCGACGCTCTCGCCGTAGGCCGCGCTCCACGACCGGAACAGCCAGTCCGGCGCGTTGAGCCGCTCCGGGTGGCGGGCGAGCACGTCCTCGCGCGGTTCGCGGGCGATGCGCCGGAGCACGGCGTTGACGAGCCCCGCGAACCGGTCCGGCCCCCTCTGGCGCGCGAGCGCCACCGAGGTGTCCACCGCGGCGTGCGCGCCGACGCCGAGAAAGAGGATCTGGCAGATCCCGAGACGCAGCGCCATGCGGGCGCCCGCGCCGGACGGCGGCAGGGACCGGTCGAGGCGGGAGCCCGCGATCGAATCGATCTGGCCCAGCCGGCGCAGGGTGGTGGCGGCGAGATTGCGCGCGAAGGCGCGGTCGCGGACGGAAAGCCGGTCGAGGCCGCCGTCCGCGCGCAGCGCGCCGTCGAGGGCGCGTCGGCGGACGAGAACCTGGTGCAGGACCGCCGCCGCCCGCTCGCGCGGCGCGAATCCCGTCAACCCCACGGGCCGGCGCAGGCGTCCGCCGTCTCGCGGCGGCGGATGCGTTCCCCGGTTCCCGGACGCGTCGGAAACGGGCCGTCGGCCCCGCGGGCTCCGCGCGTGGCGAGGACCGCCCGGTCCGGATTCCGGCAGCCGGCCCAGGTGACCGCGACGCGGAGCGCGGCGCCGACGGGGAATCCCGCGCCGGGGAAGAGGGCGGCGATCGCGGCGGGAAGAGGGGCCGTGCGGAAGCGGTTCATGCCGGGCGGAAGACCCCTTGCGCGCGATCGCTCTCGATCGCGGGAATTTCCCGCCGTCTTCTGCCACAGGCCCGCGCGCCTTGGAAGCGGAATCGCGGACGCGCCGCCCCGGGGGCCCCGCACCGCTCCCGTGCCGTTCCCGGTTCCCTTCTCCCGGCTTCGCCGGGGCGCGGCTTGCCGCCGCGCCGTCTCCCGTTGTATAAGGCGCGGGTTCCGGATCTGGCCGCGTCGCGCGGAGGATCCCGCCGTCCGCGGACCGTCCGCGTCTCCGGAGCCGTCTCCGGGCGGAGGAGCGGCCGGTCCGGAGACGCCGGCGCGTCAGGCGGGACTCCCGCCCCCGCGGTTCCGGCGCATGCTTCACCACGTCACGGGAACCCGCTCATGAACGCCGCAGCCGATCACAGGATCGCCGATCCGTCCCTTGCGGACTGGGGACGCAAGGAAATCACGATCGCCGAGACCGAGATGCCCGGCCTGATGGCGCTGCGCGAGGAATTCGGCGGATCGAGGCCGCTCGAGGGCGCGCGGGTCGTGGGCTGCCTGCACATGACCGTGCAGACGGCGGTGCTCATCGAGACCCTCCTGGCGCTCGGCGCGACGGTGCGCTGGAGTTCCTGCAACGTCTTCTCCACCCAGGACCACGCGGCGGCGGCGATCGCCGCGGCGGGAATCCCGGTCTTCGCCTGGAAGGGCGAGACCGAGGAGGAGTTCTGGTGGTGCATCGAACGAACCGTCCGGGGACCCGGCGGCTGGGTTCCCGACCTGCTCCTCGACGACGGCGGCGACCTGACCAGGCTGATGCACGAGAAGCACCCCGAACTCCTCAAGGGCGTCAGGGGCCTGTCCGAGGAGACCACCACCGGAGTCCACCGGCTCTACGAGATGGAGCGGAACGGCGAGCTCCTGGTGCCGGCGATCAACGTCAACGATTCCGTCACCAAGTCGAAGTTCGACAATCTCTACGGCTGCCGCGAAAGCCTGGTCGACGGCATCAAGCGCGCCACCGACGTCATGATCGCCGGCAAGACCGCCGTCGTCGCGGGCTACGGCGACGTCGGCAAGGGATCGGCCGCCAGTCTCCGCAACCAGGGCGCGCGCGTGCTGGTCACCGAGATCGACCCGATCTGCGCCCTCCAGGCCGCGATGGAGGGCTACGAGGTCGTCACCATGGACCGCGCCGCGGAAAACGGCGACATCTTCGTCACCGCGACCGGCAACATCGACGTCATCACGATCGACCACATGCGGCGGATGAAGGACCGGGCGATCGTCTGCAACATCGGGCACTTCGACAGCGAGATCCAGGTCGGGGCGCTGCGCAACCTCAAGTGGGAGAACGTCAAGCCTCAGGTCGACGAGGTCGAGTTCCCCGACGGCAAGCGCCTGATCGTGCTGGCCGAGGGCCGCCTCGTCAATCTCGGCTGCGCCACCGGCCATCCCAGCTTCGTGATGAGCGCGTCGTTCACCAACCAGGTGCTCGCCCAGATCGAGCTCTGGCGGCGCGCCGAACGCTACGACACCAGGGTCCACGTGCTGCCCAAGCATCTCGACGAAAAGGTCGCGTCGCTCCATCTCGACAAGCTCGGCGCCGAGGTCACCGGACTCAGCGCCGAGCAGGCGGCCTATCTCGGGCTCGACGTCTCGGGCCCGTTCAAGCCGGACCACTACAGATACTGACCGCCGGAACCTCCGGCCCGGCCGGTCCGCCGACGGCGCCCGGAGACGGTCCGGTCGCGCTCGACGGCCCCGAGGCCACCGAGGCCTTCGCCGCCGGCTTCGCCGGCGGCCTGCGCCCGGGCGACGCGGTCGCCCTCTCCGGCGGCCTCGGCAGCGGCAAGACCGTGTTCGCCCGCGGGCTGGTCCGCGCGCTCGGCGCGGCGGCGGGAACCGAGGTCGGCGAGGTGCCGAGCCCGACCTACACCCTGGTCCAGCCCTACGAGTTCCCGCGCTTCACGCTGTGGCATTTCGACCTCTACAGGATCGGCTCGGCGCGCGACGCCCTCGAGCTCGGCGTCGAGGACGCCTTCGCCGAGGGCGTGTCCGTGATCGAGTGGGCCGAGCGGATCGAGGAGATCCTGCCGGCCGCCTGCGTCCGCATCCGCCTCGAGACCGGAAGCCGGCCCGAGCTGCGCGTCGCGCACGTGCGCGACGGCCGGAGGGGCGGGTGAGCGGCCGGCTCGAGCCGTTTCTCGCCGCGGCCGGCTGGGCCGGCGCCCGGCGGACGCCGCTCGCCGAGGACGCCTCCTTCCGCCGCTACCACAGGATCGCGCTCGACGGGCGGCGGGCGGTCTGCATGGAGGGCGACCCGGAGCGCGAGAACGTCCGGGCGTTCGTCGACGTCGCCCGCGTCCTCTCGGGCCTCGGCCTGAGCGCGCCGAGGATCCTCGCGGCCGACGCGGAGGCGGGTCTGGCGCTGCTCGAGGATTTCGGGGACCGGACCTTCTCCAGGCTGCTCGACGGCGGCGCGGATCCCGTGGAACTCTACGCCCTCGCGACCGACCTTCTGGTCGCCCTCCACCGGCGTTTCCGGAGGGACGGCGGGGCGGCGGGGCTTCCGGACTACCACGACCGGCTCTTCCTCGAGGAGGCGGAGCTCCTGGTCCGCTGGTACCTGCCGGCGGCGACCGGCCGGCCGGCCGCCGAGACCGCGCGCCGCGCCTACCGCGACCTCTGGCGGGCCGCGCTCGCCGACGCGCGCGGCGTTCCGGAGACGCTGGTGCTCCGCGACTTCCACGTCGACAACCTGATGCGGCTCGACGGCCGCGACGGCGTCGCGCGCTGCGGGCTTCTCGATTTCCAGGACGCCACGATCGGGCCGGCGAGCTACGACCTCGTCTCGCTCGTCGAGGACGCCCGACGCGACGTGCCCGCCGAAGTCGCGGCGGCGGCGCGCGACCGGTATCTGGAGGCCTTCCCCGAAATCGACGCGGCGGCCTTCGACCGGTCCTGCCTCGTGCTCGGGGCCCAGCGCCACTGCAAGGTGCTCGGCATCTTCACGCGCCTGCGCGACCGCGACGGCAAGCCCGGCTATCTCGTCCACGTGCCGCGCCTGTGGCGGATGCTGGAGGCGGCGCTGGCGCGCCCCGCGCTCGCCGCCCTCCGCGGGTGGTTCGACGCCCATCTGCCCCCGGAGCTCCGGACCGCGCCGCCGGCGCGCGCGGCGTCGTGACCAGTTCCCGGCCCGCGCGCGCGATGGTTCTCGCGGCCGGCCGCGGCCGGCGCATGCGCCCGCTCACCGATCGCGTGCCCAAACCCCTCGTCCGCGTCGGCGGCCGAACCCTTCTCGACCGCGTTCTCGACCGTCTCGTCCGCGCCGGCGTCGGAACCGCCGTCGTCAACGTCCACTGGCTGGCGGAGCGGATCGAGAGGAGTCTCGCCGGCCGCGCCGCGCCCCGGATCGTGGTTTCCCGGGAGACCGAACCGCTCGAGACCGGCGGCGGCATCGCCAACGCGCTCGACCTTCTCGGCGGCGACGCGTTCTTCGCGGCGAACGCCGACATCCTGTGGTCCGACGGCCCCGTGCCGGCGCCCGAGCGGCTGGCGGCGGCGTGGAGGGACGCGGACATGGACGCGCTTCTGCTCGTCCATCCGACCGCGAACGCCCGCGGATACGCGGGCGCGGGCGACTTCCGCATGGACGCGTCCGGGCGGCTCGCCCGGCGCGGCGGGGAGGGCCGGGCGCCGCTGGTCTTCACGGGCCTCCAGATTCTCCACCCGAGGCTGTTCGACGGCGCCCCGGACGGCGCCTTTCCTCTCGGCATCGCCTACCGCCGCGCCGAAAACGCCGGGCGCCTGTTCGGGATCGCGCATGACGGCGCGTGGCACCATGTCGGCACGCCCGCGGCGGTCGCCGAGGCCGAGGCATGGCTCGAACGGAATTCCGGGAGGGAAGAGGCGTGACCTCCGAAGGATCCGTCTTCACGATCGCCGGCGGCGCCGGCTTTCTCCGAGGCCTCGTCCGCGGGCTCGTCGCCCGGCACGGAAGCGGTCCCGAGACGTTCGCCGGCATGCTCGTCCTCCTGCCGAACCGCCGCGCCTGCCGGGCGCTCGGCGACGCCTTTCTGCGCGAGTCCGGCGGAAAGCCCCTCCTTCTGCCCGAGATCACGCCGATCGGCGACATCGACGACGGCGACCCGGGCGGCGAGGAGGAACCCGCGGCCGCGGATCTGCCGCCCGCCATCTCGCCGCTCCGCCGCCAGATGCTGCTCGCGCGGCTGGTGATGGCGCGCGACGGCTCTCTCCGCCCGGGCCAGGCCCTGCGGCTCGCCGACGGCCTGGCGCGCTTTCTCGACGAGGTGCAGACCGAAAGACTGGAGTTCGGGGGGCTCCGCGAACTGGCGCCGGAGAATCTCGCCGCCCACTGGCAGGAGGTTCTCGGGTTCCTGGAGATCGTCACCGACCACTGGCCGCGCATCCTCGACGGGCTGGGCTGCCTGGATCCCGTCGCCCGCCGGAACCGGTTGACCGAGGCGCGGATCCGGGCCTGGCGGGAAACGCCTCCCGACGGGCCGGTGATCGCCGCGGGCTCCACCGGCACGGTGCCGGCCACCGCCGACCTGCTGGCCTGCGTCGCCGGCCTGGAACGGGGTGCCGTCGTCCTGCCGGGATTCGACCGCTCGCTCGCGGCGAGGGACCGCGCGGCGCTCGGCCCCTCCCACCCCCAGCACGGCATGGCCCGGCTCGCGGACAGGCTCGGGGTCGCGGAGGTCGCGGAGTGGGACGTCCCGGACCCCGGGACGGCGCGGAGGGCGGACGTCGTCAACGCCGCCCTGCGCCCGCCCGGGGCCGCCGCGCCGGAGCCGGCGAACCCGGCCGGCGCCCTGTCCGGCGTCCGGAGGATCGAGTGCCCGGGACTCGAGCAGGAAGCGCATGTCGTCGCGATGCTGCTGCGGGAGGCGCTCGAGATTCCGGAACGGACGGCGGCCCTGGTCACGCCCGAGCGCGGTCTCGCGCGCCGGGTCGCCGCCCAGCTCAGGCGATGGAACATCGACATCGACGATTCCGGCGGACAGCCGCTCGCCGCGACGCCGGCCGGCGCCTTTCTGCGCCTCACGGCGGAGGCCGTCGCTTCCGACGCGGCGCCGGTTCCGCTGCTGGCCGCGCTCAAGCACCCCCTGGCCTCCGGCGGGCTCGATCCGGCGGAGTTCCGCCGGCAGATCCGGCGCGTCGAGCGCGCGGCATTGCGCGGACGGCGCCCGGAACCCGGTTTCGCGGGCCTGCGCGAGGCGCTCGAGGCCGGCGACGCCGGGCGCGTCGAGGGACTTCCCGAACTGGCGCGGCGCCTCGAGGGGATGGCGGCGCCGTTCGCGGCCCTGACCTCCGGGGACCGGGCCGGGGTCGCGGAACTCGTCGAGGCCCACGTGGGGTTCGCGGAGGCGCTGGCGGCGACCCCCGACCGGGACGGTGCCGAACGCCTGTGGGAACACGCCTCCGGCGAGCAGGCCTCGGTCCTGATCTCCGATCTTCACGAGGCGTCCGCGGACTTTCCGGAAATTCCCGGGCGCGACTGGCCGCGCCTGCTCGATTCGATTCTCGAAGGGCGGGTCTTCCGCCCGCCCTTCGGGCGGCACCCGCGCCTGAACATCTGGGGGCTTCTGGAAGCGCGTCTGCAACATGCGGACCTTGTCGTCCTGGGCGGCCTCAACGAGGGCGCCTGGCCGCCGGTCGCCATGCCGGGTCCGTGGATGAGCCGGCCCATGCGGGCGGAGTTCGGACTGGCGCCTCCGGAACGCCGGATCGGCCTGACCGCGCACGACTTCGTGCAGGGGTTCACGGCGTCCGAGGTCGTGATGACGCGCTCGACCCGGGTCGACGGCTCGCCGACCGTGCCGGCACGCTGGCTGACGCGCCTCGAGACGTTTCTGGCCTCGACGGAGGACGGCGACGGAATCGCCGCCGCATGGCGGACCGAACAGGAAAGGCGGCTGACGTGGCAGGCCGACCTGGACCGGCGGCTGCCACCGGCCCCGGGGCCGACGGCACCGCCGACGCCGCCGGTGGAAGCCCGCCCGGCACGTCTCTCGGTGACCGAGATCGAGACCCTGATCCGCGACCCCTACGCCATCTACGCCCGGCACGTTCTCGGCTTGCGCGCGCTGGAGGAAATCGACGCCATGCCGAACCCCGCCGACCGCGGCACGGTCGTTCACGCGGCGCTCGAGCGCTTTCTCAGGGAGCGGGGCGACATGACGGATCCGGAAGCGCTCGCGTTCCTGATCGGGATCGGCAGGGAGGAATTCGCGCGGCTTCCGGACCATCCCGGCATCCGGAACTTCTGGTGGCCGCGCTTCGAGCGCGCCGCCGAATGGATCGTCGGCCAGGAACGCAAGCGCGCCGGCGACATCGTCCGCACCCACGTGGAGGCGAAGGGGGAGATGCCGGTCGCGCTTCCCGGGCGCTCCTTCGTCCTGACCGGCCGCGCCGACCGGATCGACGCGCTGGCCGAAGAGGGCTACGCCGTCATCGACTACAAGACCGGCGCCGTGCCGGCGAAATCCGCGGTGGCCCGGGGACTCGCCCCGCAGCTGCCGCTGGAGGCGGCGATGGTCCAAGCGGGCGCGTTCGAGGGCGTTCCCCCGGGCCCGGTCAGCGAACTGTCCTACTGGCGGCTGTCCGGCGGAGATCCCGCCGGCGAGATCACCTCGGCCGGGGACGACCCCGGGCAGCTGTCCGATGACGCCCTTGCCGGCCTGCACCGGCTGCTCGGGAGCTACGAGAATCCGGAAACGCCGTACCGCTTTTCCGGGGACGGAGGCGACGGCCGGCCCTCGGACTACCGGCATCTCGAGCGCGGGCAGGAACTGACGCTCTCGGGCGACCGCGAATGACGGCCCGCGCGGCGAACACCGGCCGCATGGAGCCGCACCAGGAGCAGACGACCGCGGCGCGGCCCGACGCCAGCGTCTGGGTGTCGGCGTCGGCGGGGTCCGGAAAGACCAAGGTGCTCGCCGACAGGGTTCTCCGCCTCCTGCTCGCGGGCACGAGGCCCGAGAGGATTCTCTGCCTGACCTTCACCCGGGCCGCCGCCGCGGAGATGCAGAACCGCATCCGCGGCCTGCTGGGAAGGTGGGCGGCGGAATCCGGGGACGCCCTCGCCTCGGACATCGGGACTCTCGTCGGCGCCGCGGCGGACGAGAGCGCGCTCGAACGGGCCCGCGGGCTGTTCGCCGAGGTTCTGGAAGCGCCCGGCGGCATCGGCATCATGACCATCCACGCGTTCTGCCAGTCGCTGCTCTCGCGTTTTCCCCTCGAGGCCGGGGTGGTTCCGCATTTCGAGGTCATGGACGAGAGGGAGACCGCCGAGGCGATCGCGGAGGCGCGCGACAGCGTGCTGACGCTCGCCGACGGGGAAACCGGACTCTCCCTGGCGGCGGGAAGGATCATGACGCTCGTCGGCGAGCGGGATTTCCTGGAACTGCTGGGCGGCGTCACGAGAGAGCGCGGCAGGATCCGGCGCCTGCTCGACGACTCCGGCGGACGCGCGGGCGCGGCGGAAAGGACGCGGCGGGCGCTTGGCCTGGCCGAGGGCGAAACGGTCCGCAAGCTGCTGGCGCGGTTCTGCGCCCGCGACACGGACCATCTGTGGACGGTGGCCGCCGGACTCCTCGGACGGTACGCCGGCACGCTTTCGGAGGAGGAGCTCAGGGCCCTGGCCGACGACGGGAACGGGAGCGCGGGCGCGACCGACCGAAGGAACGCCCGCGCCGTCATGGACTGGATCGGGAACCCGGCCCCGGAGAGCTTCGACGACTACGCGCTCGTCTACCTGACCCGGGCCGGCGAACCGCGCCGGAGGCTCGGCCCGCCGAAGTCTCTCGAACGCATGCCCCGTCTCGAGGAGACGCTCCGGGACGAGGCCGCGGAAGTGCACGAGGTCGCGAAGCGCCGCAAGGCGATCCGGACCGCCACCTCGACCGGAGATCTTCTGGTCGTCGCGGACGCCATTCTCGCGCACTACGAACGGCACAAGAGGCGGCGCGCGGTCCTCGACTACGACGACCTGATCCTCAGGGCCCGCGCACTGGTCGAGCGCGCGGCGCCCTGGGTGATGTTCAAGCTCGACGGCGGCATCGACCACGTGCTGATCGACGAGGCCCAGGACACCAACGCCGACGAGTGGGCGATCGTCGGCGCGATCACCGAGGAGTTCTTCTCGGGCGAGGGGGCCCGGGACACGCGCCGGACGGTGTTCGCGGTCGGCGACGAGAAACAGTCGATCTTCGGATTCCAGGGGGCCGCGCCCGACGAGTTCGCGCGCATGAAGGAACTCGTTTCCGGGCGCGCCGCCGACGCCGGCCTGCCGTGGGAGGAAGTGCCGCTCGCGAGATCGTACCGGTCCGTGCCCCCGGTGCTGCGGGCGGTGGACATCGTGTTCGCCGGCGAGGCCGCGAAAGGCGTCTCCGCGGTGCCCGTCAGCCACGTCTCGCACCGCGGGGGACAGGCGGGGCTGGTCGAGGTGTGGCCGCCGGTCATGCCGCCGGAGGACGGCGGGAAGGCCTCCTGGGAGTTCCCCGCGCTCCCGGACCAACGGGCGCCCGAGGAACGGCTGGCCCGGGCGATCGCCGACAGGATCGCGGCGTGGATCCGGACCGGGGAGAGGCTTCCCGGCAGGGCGCGGCCGATCCGGGCCGGGGACGTCATGGTTCTGGTGCGCCGGCGAAGCGCGTTCATCGATCACCTGATGCATGCCCTCAAGGTCCGCGGCATCGCGGTCGCCGGGGCCGACCGCATGGTGGTCGCCGACCAGCTGGCGGTGCAGGATCTGGTCGCGCTGGCCGCCTTCGCCCTGCTGCCGGAGGACGATCTCAATCTCGCGGCCGTCCTCAAGGGGCCGCTGGTCGGGTTCGGCGAGGAACAGCTGTTCGAGGCCTGCCACGGCCGGAGCGGCCGGCTGTGGCGCGCCCTGCGGAACCGCGCGGAACGCGACGGGGACGCGGCCCGCGCCGTCGGGCTCCTGACCGGCCTGCTCGACCGCGCCGACCGGACGCCGCCCTTCGAGTTCCTGACCCACGTCCTCGAGACGCTTCAGGGCCGCGCCCGCATCGTGGCCCGTCTCGGCGAACAGGCAAACGACCCGATCGACGAGCTGCTGACGCTGGCGCTGTTCCACGAGCGGTCGCAGGCGCCGTCGCTGCAGGGGTTTCTCCGGTGGTTCGCGGAAGGCGGGGCCGAGATCAAGCGCGACCTCGACCGGAGCGACCGCGACGAAGTCCGGATCCTGACCGTTCACGGCGCGAAGGGGCTGGAGGCCCCGATCGTGTTCCTTCCGGACACCATGCGGACGCCGAGGGCCGACAGGGGAATGCTGTGGGGCGATGCCGGGGACGGCGAGGTCATGCTCTGGCCGCCGCGGGCCAGCGATCGCGTCGAGGCCGCCGAGGCGTTCGCCGGAGAGGCGAAACGGCGCCAGGACGAGGAATACCGGCGGCTTCTCTACGTCGCGATGACCCGCGCCGAGGATCGTCTCTACGTGTGCGGCTACGGAACCAGGCAGAAGCCCCCGGAAAACTGCTGGTACAACCTGGTGTGGAACGGACTCGCCGACCTCGCGGAGAGTTTCGAGTTCGAGGCGGGGGACGGCGACTTCGGCTGGACGGGAACCGGTCTCTCGCTGTCATCCCCCCAGGAATCGGCGCCCGACCGGCGCGAGGATCCGGGAGCGGCCGACGCCGCCGTCGAGGATCTGCCCGGATGGGCCGACGAGGCCGCCCCGGACGAGCCGGCCCCCTCGCGGCCGCTGGCGCCGTCGCTCCTGGACGAGCGGGAGCCGGCGGCGCGGTCGCCGCTCGGGTCCGACCGCGGCAGGGCCTTCCGGCGCGGTCTCCTCATCCATCACCTGCTGCAGATGCTCCCCGGCGTGGAGCCCGGGGCGCGTCGCGGAGTTGCCCGGCGCTTTCTCGAAAGCCCGTCGCACGGTCTCGACGAGGACGCGATCCCGGAGATCCTCGAGGCGGCTTTCGGCGTGCTCGACCATCCCGACTGGCAGCCGCTGTTCGGGCCGGGGTCGCGCGCCGAGGTTCCGGTCGCCGGCGTCGTCGACGGAACGGCGATCTCGGGCCGGATCGACCGGCTGGTGGTCGAGCCCGGCAGGGTCCGCGTGCTCGATTTCAAGACGAATCGGCCGGCGCCCAGGCGGGTCGGCGACGTGCCGGTCGGCTATCTGCGCCAGATGGCCGCGTACCGGGCGCTGATCGCGAAGGTGTACGAGAATCATGAGGTTGAGTGCGGGCTTCTGTGGACCGACGGCCCCCGCCTGATGACGCTCGACGCCGCCGCGCTCGCGGCCGCCGGACCTTGACCGGCTCCCGCGGGCGACCTAGATTCCGCGCGTCCGCGGTCGGCGGACGGACCATGGCACGGCGGAGCCGCACGAAAGGGCGAACATGGCAAGCAAACCCGTTTCCGACGACTCGTTCGAAACAGACGTTCTTGGAGCGAACGGTGCAGTTCTCGTCGACTTCTGGGCCGAATGGTGCGGTCCCTGCAAGCAGATCGGCCCCTCGCTCGAGGAAATCTCCGAGGAAATGGCCGACCGGATCACCGTCGTGAAGGTCAACATCGACGAAAACCCGATGATTCCCTCCAGGTACGGCGTCCGGGGCATCCCGACCCTGATGCTGTTCAAGGACGGGGACGTCGCCGCGACCAAGGTCGGCGCCCTGCCCAAGGGCAAGATCGTCGAGTGGATCCAGTCCTCGGTCTGACCGTTCCGGGAGCGCCTCCGCAGGCCCCGGTCCCGTCGGCGGTCCGGGAGAAGCCGTCCCCGGCCTGACGGCGCGGCGCGGGCGGCCTCAGTGCGGCGTCTGCGTCAGCGCCATGGCGATGGCGCGCTCGATCTCGGCGACAGCGCTTCCGACCTCGCGGCCGATCAGGTCCATCTTCCGCAGCTGCGCGATGCGCGGCCGCGCCCGCTCGATCTCCGCGGGCGAGAAGATGTCGTCGAGGATGTCGCAGGTGTCGGCCAGGCAGATCATGGCCGCGTCCCGGGGGTCCGGAATGTCGTCGGCCAGCAGCGCGTCGCCCAGCCGCAGCTTGGCCTCGCGCTCGATCCGCCCGTCGATCATGGGATAGCGCCGCTCCCGGAAGACCCACAGAAACCTCTCGTCGCGGACCTCGAGCACGCCGTTCTCGACGAGACCGGCGAGCGCCAGGTCGCGGATGGCCACGGCGTCGGTGCGCGCCAGCGCCTCGATCCAGCCCCTGGTGTCCCGGGTCTCCGAATCCTCGGTGATCCGTTCCAGTGCGCGGTCGAGCAGCGTGTTGCCCAGCGGTTCGCGGCTCAGAACGACGAGGCGCTCGGGATCGGTGTCGATCCGGTTCCGGAACGCCAGATCCATCAGCGCCGCCCCCGCCACGATGTGCTCCACCGTGCTCTCGCGGATCGGCAGGAACGACCCGTCCTCGTCATCGAGCATCAGCAGAAGGATTTCTTCGGTGATCGTCAGCATCGTTCGCTCTCCGGAAGGTCAGGATCCCGCGGCGAGAGCCGCGTCGCGCGTGTCGTAGGCGTCGAGAATCTTCATGAAGCCGCTGACCTCGAAAACCTCCCTGCAGTCGGGCTGCAGGGAACACAGCGTCAGCTTGCCGTCATGCTGCTGGCACTGCTTGGCGCCGACGATGACGGCGCGCAGGCCGGCGCTGCTGACGTACTCCATCCTCTCGCAGTCGAGCAGCACGTTGACGTCGCCGCGTTCGACGGCCTCCTTGGCCTTCGCTTCCAGATCCGGCGCGTTGAACCCGTCGAGCCGCCCGATGAGCGTGACGACGAGAACCGTGCCGATCTTCTCTTCCTCAAGCCTCATTTGCGGTCACCTTCCTGCTGTGCCTGCGAACAAGCGCGACTGCCACCCTTGCAGCCTAGTCGAAAGGACGTCCCCGGGCAAGACTCCCGCGGAACCGCCGGGACGACCCCGCGCCGCGGTTCCGGACCGGTCGCCCGGACGACGGGATCCGGACCGGAGTCCGCGGACCGCCGTGACGGCACGGACGGGACCGTTCCGACCCGCCCTAGGCGGACGCCCGGCCGGCGCGGGAACAGCCCTGGCATGACCGTTTTCCGTCGCGACCGGGCACCGGGGCGGGGGCGGGTCCGCCCGCCGCGCGACCGGGGGCGGCCTTGCGAGGCCGAACCGGCACGCCGACAACGACATCCGCTCCCGAACGGCCCGCCGGACACGCCCGGTTCGTCCGTCGCCGGACGGCGGCGGCCCGGAAACGCCCGTGCGCTTTGACTCCCGCCTCGGCGCGGGGCAAGTTCGCGGTCGGCACAGCCGCTTTCCCGCCCCGGAGCCGAACACCAGCATGGCAAGACAGCTCAAGTCCTTCCGCCGCCCGCGAAGCGGCGCGCTCAGCAAGTCCTACGACACCATCGTCGCCGCCAGGCGCAAGGGCGCGCTCGAGATCCGGTTCGACCGGCCCGACCGGCTGAACACGATCAACGAGGAGATGGCGGAGGACATCATGCACGCCATGGACGCGGTCGAACTCGACCGCCGGATCATCGCCGTCGTCCTCGGCGGCGACGACCGCGCCTTCTGCGCGGGTGCCGATCTCGGGGGCTTCAAGGATCTGCCGGAGGACCGCTACGACAACTACCGGGCACGCTACAACCAGCGTCGCAACCGCCTGCTCTACCGCTTCATGATGAACTACACCAAGCCGGTGATCGCCGCCGTCGAGGGCTACTGCCTCGGAGGCGGATTCGAGCTCGCGATGCTCAGCGACTTCATCGTCGCCGGCGAGAACGCGAGCTTCGGCCTGCCCGAGGGCCGGCACGGCCTGATCCCCGGCGCGGGCGGCACCCAGAACCTGCCGAGGCTGGTCGGCGCGCCGCTCGCCAAGGAGATGATCTGGACCGGACGCCGCCTCTCGGCCGCGGAAGCGAGGGAATACCGCATCGTCAACCACGCCGTGCCCGCGGGCAAGGCGCTCGCCAGGACGCGCGAGATCGTCGCCCGCATGCACGAGGTCGGGCCGCTCGCGACGATGATGTCCAAGCAGGCCGTCAACCGCGGGCGCGACCTGCCGCTTCATCTCGGCTTCCAGCAGGAAGCCGACCTCGCCTACATGCTGTCGTGGTCCGACGACCGCGCCGAGGGGCTTCGCGCGTTCTCGGAACGCCGCAAGCCGCGGTTCAGGGGACGGTAGACGATGGCCGTCGACTTTCTCGCCGACAGGGAGATCTGCATCGTCGCCTTCGCGGAAACCGGGATCGACCGCCGCACCGGCCGTTCGGCCTACGAATTCGCGTCCGAGGTCGCCGAGCGACTCTACCGCGAGACCGGTCTCGGGCCGGCGGACATCGACGGCATGGCCTTCAACGTGCCGATCAGCGAGGCCTCCAACCCGTTCTGGTCGAACTACGCCAGCGAGTATCTCGGCGTCTCCGCCCGCTGGCTCCAGACCAGCGACCTCGGCGGCGCCTCGGCCATCGGCAACGTGGCACGGGCGGCGGCGGCGATCCGCACCGGTTTCTGCGAGACCGTCATGCTGATCGGCGCCGACGCGCCCTCGACCCGGTGGCGCGCCGACTGGGGAAGCTACCGCAACGAGTTCTGGGATCCGGTCGGAATCCAGGGACCGCCGGGCGCGTTCGGCCTTCTCATGAACCGCTACGCGCACGAGCACGACCTCGATCTGCGCGGCCTCGGCGCGCTGGCGGTGGCGCAGCGCAACGGCGCCGCCGTCAACCCGAACGCCTACGGGAAATTCCGCAAGAGGATCACGGTCGACGACTACCTCGCCTCGCGGCAGGTCTCGTCGCCGCTCCGGCTGCTCGATTCGGTGATGTACTGCGACGGCGGCAACGGGCTGGTCATGATGAAGACCCGCCGCGCCCGCCGGCTCGGATTCGCCGACCGCGTCTATCCGGTCTCCTACGCCGAGATCTCGAACATCGACTGCGCCGACCAGACCCCCGACATCACCCGGACCGGGCATTCGGTCGTCGGCCGCGAGGCGCTCGCGAAGGCGCGACTCAAGCCGAAGGACGTCGACATGTTCCATCCCTACGACGACTTCCTGTTCGCGGTGATGCTCAAGTGCGAGCAGATCGGCTTCGCCCGCAAGGGCCGCGGCTCGCAGTTCCTGCGCGACACCGATCTCGGCCCCAAGGGCGACTTCCCGATCAACACCGGCGGCGGCCAGATCGGCTGCGGCCAGCCGGGGCTCGCCGGCGGGGGCGTCAACCTCGTCGAGGCCGTGCGCCAGCTCTCCGGCAAGGCCGGACGGCGGCAGGTCGCGAACGCGCGCAACGCCATGGTCACCGGCATCGGCGTCATCCCGTACGGCCGGAACTGGGGCGTCTCGAACGCGATGGTCCTGGTGAACTGACGGAACGGCGAGAGGAGAACCGGCGATGGCGAAGACCGCGGGGAAGGCGCGGCCGGCACCGAAGGCGACCCCGGTCACGCAGCCCTTCTGGGACGGCGCCCGCAAGGGCAAGCTGATGCTCCAGTACGACCCGGCAACGCGCAGGCACCAGTTCTGGCCGCGCGCCAACAGCGTCCGCACCGGCAAGAGGAACCTGCGGTGGAAGCAGGCCTCGGGCCGCGGCACCCTTCACTCCTACACCGTCACCCATGTCCCCACCGCGGGCTTCGAGGACAGAACGCCCTACCTGGTCGGGCTGGTGGAACTCGAGGAAGGCGTGCGCATCATCTCCGGCCTCGACGGGATCGCCGAGGACGACGTCCGGATCGGCATGCCGGTCAGGGTCGCCTGGGAAAGGCTCGAGGACGGCTCCCCCTACTTCATCTTCATCCCCGACAAGCGCCCCCGGGAGGCGGAGCCGGGGAAGCGCCCGTCCGCCACGGAGTGACGGGACGGTTGCGAGGGCTTCGCGGCGCCGGCCGCGGCGCCCGGGACGGCTGACGATCCGCCGAACCGGCATCGCCACGCACGCGTCGAGCGCGCCAGCGGCGGACCCGCGGCCCGCCCGGCACGCCGACGGCCCCGCCATGCGCCCGACGTCCGGCGCCGGACACGCCGGGCGCCGGAAGGTGCGCGCCGGTGCGGCGTTCCGCGTTTCCCGCCACTCGCATGGCGTGGCGCCCCTTCATGTTCTCCCTGGAAGGAGAGTCGCGATGCGCCCCGCCTCGAAGACCGTCCTCGGGGACGAGGAGAGGGGGACGTGTCCTGCGGCGCCCCCGCCCCGGCCGGGGCGCTCGGGGAACGCGTCGCGACGCGCAGCGGGAATCCGGGCGCCCCGTCATGGAGGGCGACTTCCGGCGACGTCCCGCGAAAGGCCACCCGCGCCAACAGGCGGCCGGGTCCGAAGCGAAACGGGACGCCGCGCCGGCGGCGGGGCCCGAGGGCGCCGATGAACCTCGGGGCGATGCTCGCCGACGGCGCGCGGCGCTTCCCCGGCCGCGAGGCGCTGGTGTGCGACGGTCGGCGCTTCGGCTTCGGCGACCTCGACCGGGCCGCCAACCGCGTCGCCAACGCCCTCGCCGCGCGGGGCCTGGAGCCCGGAGACCGGGTCGCCATGTACATGCCCAACAGCGTCGAGCTGATCCTGGCGATGCTGGGCACCGCCAAGTGCGGCGGCGTCATCGTCCCGATTCCCGCCCGGCTGGCGCCCGCGGAAGCCGACTACATTCTCGGCGACTGCGCTCCCGCGGCCGTGCTGTTCGACCCCGACCGTCGGGGAACCGCCCGCGCGGCGGCGCGGCGCGGGAGTCCGCTGCTGGTGGTCGCGGGCGAGGCCGGAGACGGGGAGATCTCCCACCGCGACCTCGTCGAATCGGGCGACCCCGCGCCGCCGCCGCCGTTGCCCGCCGGCTGCGAGGATCTCCTCATCGGCTACACCTCGGGCACGACCGGCCGTCCCAAGGGCGCGGTGACCACCCATCTCGCGATGGGAATCGTCGGGGCCCTGCTCAACGTCTCCGAGTTCGGGCTCCGGCCCGACGACCGGATTCTCGCGACCACGCCCATGGCCCACCGCACCGGAATCGGCCGCCTCGCCAACGCCATCGGCGCCGGCTGCGCGGTCGTCGTCATGGCGAAATTCGACGCCGGAGTCTGCGTCGACATGATCGAGGAGGAGCGGATCACGGTCGTCGGCCTGGTCCCGACGATCGCCCGAATGCTGCTCCCGGAGATCGGGAGACGCCCCGAGGCCTGCCGCACGCTGCGAAAGATGGTGGCCACGGGCGAGGTGTTCCCGGTGGAACTCAAGCGGCGTCTCGCCGAGACGCTTCCCGGGCTCGGGCTGTACAGCTTCTACGCCCAGACCGAGGCCGGTTTCGTCTCCTGCCTGCGCCCCGACGAGCAGGAGGCCAGGCCGGAGTCCTGCGGCCGGCCGGTCCCCGGCGTCGAGGTCCGGATCGTCGACGCCGCGCGCAACGACCTCCCCGCCGGCGAGACCGGGGAGATCCTGGTGCGTTGCGGCCCCCCGGGAACCATGACGATGCGCGCGTACTGGCGCGATCCGGAAGCCACCGAGGCAGCCTTCCACGAGGACTGGCTCGTGACCGGCGACGTCGGGCGGCTCGACAAGGAGGGCTACCTGTACTTCGCCGACCGGGCCAGGGACATGATCGTCTCCGGCGGACTCAACGTCTACTCGCGCGAGGTCGAGGACGCGCTCGAACGCCATCCGGCGGTGAAGGAGGCCGCGGTCGTGCCCGCTCCCGACCCCGAGTTCGGCGAGCGCGTCGTCGCCTTCGTGGTCTTCGATGACGGCCGGACCGCGACCGCCGGCGAACTCGCCTCCCATTGCCGGTCGCTGATCGCGAGCTACAAGAAGCCCCGGCAGGTGTTCGCGGTCGACTCCCTTCCGCGCAACAGCACCGGCAAGATCGTCAAGACGGAACTGCGCGAGCGCGCTCTCGCGAGAACCGGTCCTTCCGATGGCTCCCCTGCCGCCGGATGAAAACCGGATGCTGCGCGACAGCGCGGCGGCGTTCGCGGCGCACCACGGCGGCGCCGCGCGGCTGCGCCGCGGCGACGGCGCGACCCGGCCCGCGGCCTGGCGGGAGGCCGCCGAGGCGGGGTTTCTCGACATGCTGCTGCCCGAGGACCGCGGCGGAGCCGGCCTCGGTCTTGACGGGGTCTGCGTGGTCGCCGAGCAGTGCGGCCGCCACCTGCTGCCCGAGCCGGTCGGCGCCGCGGCCATCGCGCGCGACGCCGTCGCCCGTGGCGGGCTCCCTCTCGCGGACACCGGCGGCCCCGTGGTCCTGCCGGCCCTGCTCGAAGCGTCCCACGATCCCGGACGCAACCGGACGACGGCCGTCCGGGACGGCGACGGGCTGCGCCTCGACGGCGCCAAGACCGGCGTCGCCTCCGCCGGGGACGCGAACGTCCTCGTGGCGTCCGCGCGCACGCCGGACGGCGAGATCCTGGCCGCCGCGGCGCGGCGCGACGCCGGGATCGACGCCGCCCGGGCGGTCGACGGCACGACGGCGGCGCGGGTGGTGTTCCGGAACGCCCCCGCGCGGCCGGTCGCGGAGGGCCCGACGGCGCCCCTTCTCGCGGCGCTGTGCCTCGCGACCGCCGCCGAGCTGCTCGGCGTGATGGGCGCGGCCCGGGAGCTCGCGCTCGGCCATCTCAGGGTCCGCCGCCAGTTCGGCCGGCCCATCGGGTCGTTCCAGGCGCTGCAGCACCGCGCCGTGGACGACCTCGCCGCCGTCGAGACCGGCCGCGCCCTGGTCGGGCAGGCGGCGCGCGCGATCGACGCCGGCGCGGACGCCCCCGGCCTGGCGTCGGCCACGCTGTCCCACGTCGCCGGGCGGACGCTCGCGGTGTGCAAGTCGGCGATCCAGATGCACGGCGCCATCGGATTTACCGACGAGCACGACATCGGCTATTTTCTGAAACGCGCCATGACGCTGTCCGCGCGCTGGGGCGGCGTCGCGGCGCATCGCCGCCGCTACCGGGAAACCTCCCGGCACGACGGCTCCGGCGCCCGCGCCGGAACGGAACCTCGGAACGACCGACCCTCGGGAAACGCCGCCGGCCATGCCTGACCAGTCTCTCCGCACCTTCCTCGCCAATCTCGAGCAGCGGGGCGAGCTGATCCGCTTCTCGCGCGAGGTGGATCCGGCGGCCAACATGGCCGCGATCGAGTGGAAGGCGTTCAACGAGCTCGGCAAGGCGAGCCTGTTCACCTCCCTCAAGGGACACGAGGGCTGGCGCGCGGCAAGCGAGATTCTCGCCGACCGCAGGAAATGGGCGATCGGGCTCGGCGTCGACGAGAACGGCATCCTCGAGGAGGTGGCCGGGCGGCTCCGCAATCCGGTTCCCGCCGTCGCGGTCTCCGGCGACGCCCCGGTCCAGGAGGTCGTCGTCGAGGGCGACGACGTGGACATCCGCGAGATCCCCGCGATGATGACGTCCGAACGCGACGGCGGCCGCTACCTGGCCTCGGGCATGGCCGTCGTCAAGGATCCCGAGACCGGGATCCGCAACGTCTCCGTCCACCGGCAGATGGTGCTCGACGGGCGGGAGACCGGATTCATCATGGTGCCCCGGCAGGCCCGGCGGATCTACGACCGCTACGCGGCGGAGGGGCGCGACATGCCGGTGGCGATGGTCTACGGCGGTCATCCGGCGCTGTTCTTCGCCGCCGGCTTCACCACCGGCTTCGACCGCGACGAGATCGAGATCGCCGGCGCGCTGATGGGCGAGGGGGTGCGCATGGTCCGCTGCAGGACCGTCGACCTCGAGGTGCCGGCCGAGGCCGAGCTGGTTCTCGAGGGCGAGATCCTCCGCGACCGCGAGTCGCCCGAGGGCCCGTTCGGCGAGATTCCGGGAACCTACGCCGAGGCGACAACCTCGCAGGTGTTCCGCGTGAACTGCATGACGCGGCGCCGGGATCCGGTCTTCCACGCCGTCCACTGCGGCTATCCGACCACCGACACCCAGGGGACGATGGCGCTCGGCGTCGAGGTCGCGACCCGGGACCATCTCCGCAACGTCGAGGGCGGCCTCGACCTGCTCGACGTCCGCTGCCATCCCGCGGCGGGCATGATGATGCTGGTCGTCAAGCTCCGCCCCCGCGTCGAGGGCCAGGCCAAGACCGCGCTCATGGCCGCGCTGTCGGGCCCGTACCTGCACCCCAAGATGGCGGTCGCGGTCGACGAGGACATCGACGCCGGCGACCTGCGCCAGGTCATGTGGTCGATGACGACCCGCGTGCACGCCGAGCGGGACATGATCATGATCCCGAACACCCGCGTGTTCGCGCTCGACAACGTCTCGCCGGTGGTGCCGGGCCAGGGCAGCTTCCACCGCCTCGGCACCAAGTGGATGATCGACGCGACCATGCCCGCGGTCTCCCAGGTCGGGGAACGCGCCCGCTTCCAGCGCGCGATCCCCCGCAATTTCGACGCCGTCGATCTCGACGAGTTCCTCCCCGGCGACTGACCCCGGGGACGGCGCGGACTCCGGATTCGCGGCCGTCTGCGCTACACATGGAGCGTTCCCGGCCCGACGGTCCCGCGGCGCTCCGCCCGCGCGGACGCCGCCGGGTCCGGGAGAGGGGAATGATCCGGTTCCTGCTGCTGTCGGCGCTCGCGCTCGGCGCCCTCGGCCCGGCGGCCGTTCCGGCGGCCGCGAAATACGCGCACATCCTGATCGACGCCGGCACCGGGAAGACCCTCGACGCCCTCAACGCCGACACCAGGAACTACCCCGCGTCGCTGACCAAGATGATGACCCTGTTCATGACCTTCGAGGCGTTGCGCGACGGCCGGCTGAAGCCGTCGCAGAAGCTGCGGGTCTCCCATCGCGCGCAGAGCCGCCCGCCGTCGCGGCTCGGGCTGCGGGCCGGCCAGACGATCTCCGTGCGGAACGCCGTCTCGGCGCTGGTCGTCAAGTCCGCCAACGACGCCGCGACCGTGGTCGCCGAGGCGCTCGGCGGCACCGAACGGAAGTTCGCGCTGCAGATGACCCGGCGCGCCCGCGCGCTCGGCATGCGCAGCACGACGTTCCGCAACGCCTCGGGGCTGCCGAACCGGGGCCAGCTCAGCACCGCGCGCGACATGGCGACTCTCGGCCGGCGGATCCTGCGCGACTTCCCGGACATGTACGACGGCTTCTCGAGGCGGAGCTGGACCTGGCGGGGACGGACCTACCGCAACCACAACAGGCTTCTGGGCAGCTATCGCGGCGCCGACGGAATCAAGACCGGATACATCCGCGCCTCCGGCTACAATCTCGTCGCGTCCGCGGAGCGCGACGGCAGGAGGCTGATC
The DNA here is from genome assembly GCA_965214975.1 of Alphaproteobacteria bacterium. Classification (GTDB taxonomy): domain Bacteria; phylum Pseudomonadota; class Alphaproteobacteria; order MPNO01; family UBA830; genus JAJEBT01. The sequence continues at coordinate 582,401 of OZ244055.1, read as the reverse complement.
GCGGTGGTTTTCGGGGGACGGACCTCGAAGAGCCGCAACCGCATCGTCGCGCGCCTTCTGGACAGGGGATTCGCCCCGGCCGGGCCGGCGGCGGCGAACTCCCCGCCGGGCACGCGGAGCGCCCGGTCCGCGGTGCCCGCGCCCAGGCCTCGGGTTCTCCCGGAGCCCCGGAGGCCCGCGGCGGCCGGCAAGGTCCGGCTGGCCCATGCGCCCGGCCGGATCCGGAGCTGGACGGTCCAGGTCGGCGCCTTCCGCAACTATGCCGACGCCCGCCGGATGCTGGACCGCGCCGTGCGCAGGGTGCCGAGCCTGGCCGGCGGAAAGTTCAAGATCGTCACGCGCGCGAGCCGGTCCCGCCGCGGCAAGCTCTACCAGCCGCGGCTGGTGATGGCCTCGCAGTCGAAGGCGCGCGATTCCTGCCGCGTCCTCAAGCGCCGGAAGGTCGACTGCCTCGTCATCTGGATGGGGCCGCGCCGGTAGCCGCCTCAGAACGCGGGCGGCTCGACGCCGACCGCCCGGAGCTGCCCGCCGAGTTCCCCCTTGAGCCTCTCGAGGCCGTCCGCGGTCGCCGCCTCGCAGCGTGCCGCCAGAACCGCCTGGGTGTTGGAGGCGCGCAGGAGCCACCAGCCGTCCGCGGTCGAGACGCGCACGCCGTCGATGTCGCACACCTCGGCGCCGCGCCGGGCGAGCCGGGCGGCGACCTCCGCGACGGCCTCGAACTTGCGCTCTTCCGCGCACGGAATCCGCAGTTCCGGCGTGCTGAAAAGCGCCGGCAGCCCGGCGCGGAGCTCGGCCAGCGCGCGGGGCTGGCGCGCCAGCCATCCCAGAAGGCGCACGGCCGCGTAGAGCGCGTCGTCGTAGCCGTAGTACCTGTCGGCGAAGAAGACGTGCCCGCTCATCTCCCCGGCCAGCAGCGCCCCGGTCTCGGGGATGGCCGCCTTGATGAGCGAGTGGCCGGTCTTCCACATCACGGGCCTGCCGCCGAGCTCCGCGATGCGGTCGAACAGGGCCTGGCTCGCCTTGACGTCGGCGATGACCGTCGCGCCCGGACGGGCCTCGAGAACGTCGGCGGCGAGGAACGCCATCAGCTGGTCGCCCCACAGGATCTCGCCGGCGCCGTCGACGACGCCGATGCGGTCGCCGTCGCCGTCGAACGCGATTCCGAGGTCGGCCCCGCGGGAGAGCACGGTCTCCCTCAGCTGCTCCAGGTTCTCCGCCACGCTCGGGTCCGGATGATGGGCGGGAAAGGTGCCGTCGACGACCGCGTTGAGCAGAACGTGCTCGCCGGGCAGCCGGGCCGCGAGCCGCGTCATGGCCTCCCCCGCCGAACCGTTGCCGGCGTCCCACGCGACCTTGAGAGGCCGCCCTCCGGCGTGGTCGGCGGCGAGCCGGTCGACGTAGCGCTCGAGCAGCTCCTCGTCGCGGCGGCTTCCCCGTCCCGAGGCGTAGGCGCCGTCGGCGGCCAGGGCTCCGAGGGCGAGCACGTCCTCGCCGTGGAACGGGCGGTCGGCGAGCGTCATCTTGAACCCGTTGTATTCCGGCGGGTTGTGCGACCCCGAGACCATGACGCCGCCGGCCGAGCCCGTGACCTTCACCGCGTAGTACAGCATCGGCGTCGGGCAGAGCCCGACGCCCACGACGTCGGCGCCGCTGTCGAGGAGGCCGCGCGCGAGCCCGGCCTCGAGTTCCGGCGAGGTGAGCCGGCCGTCGCGGCCGACGCAGACGGCCGCGCCGCCCTCCCGGACGACCACGGTTCCGAACCCGCGGCCGACGGCGTAGGCGTCCGCCGCCGACAGCGTCTCGCCGATCACGCCCCGTATGTCGTATTCCCGCAGGATCGTGGGATCGAAGCGGTGCGGCCCGGTCACGGCCCGTCTTCTTCCGGAACCGGCGCCCGCCCGATGCTGAGATAGGCGAGCCCGGCGGCCCGCATCTCGTCGGGCTCGTAGATGTTCCGGAGATCCACGACCACGGGCCGCGCCAGCGCCGCGCGCACGCGGGCGAGATCGAGCAGGCGGAACTCGTTCCATTCGGTGACGATGACGAGCGCGGCGGCGCCGGTCATGGCGTCGTAGGCGTCGGCGCAGAGCTCGACGCCGGGCAGGCGCCCGCGCGCCTCCTCGGCGCCTTCCGGGTCGTAGGCGCGCACCCGCGCGCCCGCCTTCTGGAGGGCCGGAACGAGCTCGAGCCCGACGCTGTTGCGGACGTCGTCGGTGTTCGGCTTGAACGTCAGGCCCAGGACCGCGATCGCGCAGCCGTCCACCGAGCCGCCGCAGGCCTCCACGACGCGGCCGGCCATCCCCGCCTTGCGACGGTCGTTGATCTCGACGACGGTCTCGACGAGCCGCACGGGCGCCCCCGCCTCGCGGGCGGTGCGGGCCAGCGCGAGCGTGTCCTTGGGAAAGCACGAGCCGCCGTAGCCGGGGCCGGCGTGCAGGAACTTGCCGCCGATCCTGCGGTCGAGGCCCATCCCGCGGGCCACCGTCTGGACGTCGGTGCCGATCCTCTCGCAGAGATCCGCGATCTCGTTGATGAAGGTGATCTTGGCGGCGAGGAAGCTGTTGGACGCGTACTTGATCAGTTCGGCGTCCTCCAGGCTGGTGAACAGGATGGGGGTCTCGAGAAGAAAGAGCGGGCGGTAGATGCGGCGGAGCAGCTCGCGCGCCCGCTCCGACCCGGTGCCGATGACGATGCGGTCGGGATGCATGAAATCCTCGATCGCCGACCCCTCGCGCAGGAACTCGGGATTGGCGGCGACGTCGAAATCGGCGTCCGGCCGGATCTCGGAGATGAGCCCGGAAACGCGCCGGCTGGTGCCCACCGGAACCGTGGACTTGGCAACCACCACCGTGTAGCCGTCGAGCGCCTTCGCAACGTCCCTCGCGGCGGCGTGGATGTGGGTGAGATCGGCATGCCCGTCGCCGCGGCGGCTCGGCGTCCCGACGGCGATGAACACGGCGTCGGCGGACGCGACCGCGGACGCGAGATCGACCGAGAAGGACAGCCGCCCGGATCCCGCGTTGTCGGCGACGAGATCCTGCAGGCCCGGGCTCGTGGATCGGCAGCTCGCCGTCCGCGAGCCGCGCGATCCGCTCGGCGTCGCGGTCGACGCAGACCACATCCATGCCGAATTCCGACATGCACGCTCCGGAGACCAGGCCGACGTAGCCGGCCCCGATCATGGCCACGCGCATCAGCCGCTCCCGGAAGCCCGGGACGCGCCGGCATGGGCCCGGAGCATGGCTCCGACCGAGCCGGCGGGGTCGTCGCGCCGGAGCGCATGGGCGACGTTGGCCTCGAGAAACCCCGCCCGGTCGCCGCAGTCGAAGCGCCGGCCCTCGAAACGGAGGCCGTGGAACGGCGCGGATCCGATGGAGGCCGCCAGCGCGTCGGTCAGCTGGATCTCGCCGCCCGCCCCCGCCCGCGTCCCGCCGAGAAGGCGGAAGATCCCGGGGCGGAGCGCGTAGCGGCCGATGACGCCGAGCGTCGAGGGCGCCTCGGCGGGCGGCGGTTTCTCGACCAGGCCCCTGACCTCCGCGAGGCGCCCGTCGTCGGCGCCGGGATCGACGATGCCGTAGCTCGACGTCCGCTCGCGCGGCACGTCCTCGACGGCGACGACGTTGCCGCCGGTCTCCTCGGCGGCGTCGATCACCTGCTTCAGGCAGGGCACGTCGCTCATGACGAGATCGTCGGGAAGCAGGACCGCGAACGGCTCGTCGCCGACGAAGCGGCGCGCGCACCACACCGCGTGGCCGAGGCCGAGCGCCCGCTGCTGGCGGACGAACGCGACGCGGCCGGCCTCGGGCACGACGCCGCGGACGAGAGCGAGCTCGGCGTCCTTGCCGCGGCTCTCGAGCGTCTCCTCGAGTTCGGGCTGGAAATCGAAGTAGTCCTCGATGGCGGCCTTGTGGCGGCCGGTGACCATGACGATCTCCTCGATCCCGGACGCGAGCGCCTCGTCGACCGCGTACTGGAGGAGCGGCCGGTCGACGACGGGCAGCATCTCCTTGGGAACCGTCTTGGTCGCCGGCAGGAACCGGGTGCCGAGACCCGCGACGGGAAAGATCGCCTTCCGTATCCTGCCGGTCATGCCATCGCCGTCCCGTGCCGGGGGTTCGCCGCGCCGCCGGACCGCCCGCCGGGAAACCGCATCCGTGGGGCGATATGTGGCACCGGGTCGCCCGCGATGCAAGCCGCCAGGGGGCCTTTTCCGGCCGCCGCCCGCTGCCGGCACCAGGTCGCGACGGGAAGGGATCCCGTGCCGGCCGCGCGCCGGTTTGCCGCAGGCGGACGGACGGCCTATGCTGGCGGGCGTCCGCGCGGGAGGCGGATCCTGATGCGCGACTTCGAGGACCACTGCTGGCGCGACGTCGTGCCGGCCGAGACGCTGAAGGTCTACGAACCCTACCGGCGCGAGGTTTTCGTGGGGCCGCGGCCCGCGCTGCTGGCCGTGGATCTGTACAATTCGGTCTACCGCGGAGATCCGCGGAAGCTTCCGCACGAGCTCGCCGACGAGTTCCCGAACAGCTGCGGCAGGTTCGCCTGGGACGCGGTCCCGCCGACCCGGGAGCTCTTCGCCGCCTGCCGGGAGGCCGGGCTTCCGGTGTTTCACGTCACCGGATCGACGCGCAAGGGGCGCCCGGCGTCGACGCTGCGCCGCGGCGGAGACGCGGCCGCCGACGGGCTGCTGGACATCCATCCCGCGTTCGCGCCCGAACCCGGAGAGACCGTGATCCGCAAGGAGCGCGCCAGCGCCTTCCACTCGACGCCGCTGACGGCGCACCTGACCCGGGCGGGCGTCTCCAGCCTCATCGTGTGCGGCGAGAGCACGTCGGGCTGCGTGCGGGCGTCGGTGGTGGACGCCTATTCCAACGGCTACCATGTCGTCCTCGTGGAGGAATGCGTGTTCGACCGTTCGGAGCTCTCGCACAAGGTCAACCTGTTCGACATGCATCACAAATACGCCGACGTCATGGCGCTCGCCGACGTCGTCGCGCATCTCGCCGGCGCCCGGGCGGACGCCGCCGGATAGGGGAGGAACGATGGACACAGCGACCGCGGGCGCTCTGGAGAACGCGCTCGACCGGCACTGCAAGACCTTCGCGACGCGCGAGCCGAGCTGGCGGGTGTGGGGGTTCGAGACCCGGGTCGACAAGAGATTCGCGCGCTCCCAGCGCCGCTACCTGGGAACCAGCGGCAACGTCAGCCACGACGACCCCGGGGCGCTGATGGGCCGGAGCTTCACGCTCACCGTCCTCGAGATGCCGGCGGGCCACGCCCAGCCGATGCACCGCCATCCGCACGAGGAGGAGGTGTTCTTCGTGCTCGAGGGCACCCCCACCATCGTCTGGGAGGAGAACGGCGAGACCGTGACGCGCCGGCTCGGGCCGTGGGACATGATCTACAATCCGCCGGGCCAGGCGCACTGCGTCCGCAACGACAGCGACGAGGCCTGCTTCTTCCAGGTGATGCTCGGCGACCCGAAACCCGACCGTCCGCGCTACGCCGACCCCGCGCTGGCGCGGCTGCAGCGAAAGGACAATCCCGACGCCGAGCTGCGGGGCCGGAAAACGGCCCCGCGTCCGGACGCGGCGGTGAAGTGACGGCATGGCCCGCCGCCTCGAGCTGACGCTCGCCTGCGGCGACTACGAGATCGTCCGCGCCCTCAAGGAGGGCGCGGTCGAGGCCGACGGCATCTCGCTCAACGTGCTCACCGGCATGGATTCGTCGACACGGCACTGGCGCATGATCCGCGGCCGGGAATTCGACGTCTGCGAGCTTTCCGGCTCCTCCTACCTGATGGCCAGGGACCGCGGGCTGCCGTTTTCCGCGATCCCGGTGTTCCTGCACCGGCGCTTCCGCCACGGCTTCGTCTACGTCAACGCCGCGAGCGGGATCGCCGCGCCGGGGGATCTCGAAGGCCGGCGGGTCGGACTCAAGACCTACCAGACGACGGCGACGCTCTACCTGCGCGGGCTGCTGGCGAACGAGCACGGCGTCGACCTGTCGTCCATCGAGTGGGTGACGGAGCTCGACGAGGACATCGCCTTCGAGACGCCGCCGGGGATCCGCCTGTCGCGTGCGCCGGCGGGGTCGGACGTTGCCGAGATGCTGGCCGAAGGCGACCTCGACGCCGCTCTCCACCCCGACATCATCGCCCCGGTGCTGCGCGGGGATCCGCGGGTCGCGCGCCTGTTCCGGAACCACCGCGCGGAGGAAAGGGCGTATTTCGCGCGGACCGGCATCTTCCCGATCATGCACGTCACCGCGATCCGCAAGGAGATCCTGGAGGAGCATCCGTGGGTCGCGACCAATCTCGCGCGCGCCTTCGACGCCGCCAAGGCCGAGGCCTATCGCCGGCTCGCCAATCCGCGCACGGTGCCGCTGGCCTGGTTCATGGACGAGTGGGAGGCCCAGCGCGAGCTCCTGGGGCCGGACCCCTGGGAATACGGCCTCGGCGAGGCCAACCGCAGGAACCTCGAGACCCTGATCGGCTACTCGCACCAGGGCGGGCTGATCTCGGCCCCGATTCCGGTGGACGACCTGTTCGCGGACGTGATGCTCGAAAGCCGCGGCAAGGGGGAGTGGCTCGCGGACTGAAGCGGCGGGCGCGGCGACGCGGAGGGCTTCGACGCGGCGCATGTCGCCGTGCAACCGCGTCCCGCCGTCCGCGGCAGTTCCCGGGGGCTTGTCGACGACCCGGATGTCGGATACGATCACGACCTCGGGCGGAAGACCGGGCATGAGGCGGCGTGCGGTGCCATGCGGGGCGTTCCCGGCCCGCCGGGCCGGGCGGCGAGACCGGCCGTCCGGCTGGGAGACGGATCCTGGTCCCTGAACACCGGCACCTGGCGGCGACGTCGCGTCGCGGGCCGCTCCGGGACGACGGCGCGGTGCGGCGGCTGGCGAAGGCCGGGATCCGCGACCTCCTCCCCGAAGGGTGCGTCGGGCGGATGGGTTCCGGCGCCCGGAGCGTCGCCATGGCAGACCCCTCCCCCGGCAGGGGCGCGGAAAACGGCTCCGGGATCCGCGCCGCCCGGTCATGACGCCGCATCTGTTCAACACGCTGACGCGCCGCAAGGAGGCGTTCAGCCCGGCCGATCCGGATCGGGTGACAGTCTACCTGTGCGGCCCCACGGTCTATTCCTACGCGCACATCGGCAACGCCCGCCCGGCGGTCGTGTTCGACGTGCTGGTTCGGCTCCTGCGCCTGCGGTGGCCGAACGTCGTCTACGCCCGCAACGTCACCGACATCGACGACAAGATCATCGCGGCGGCGCGCGAGGACGGGCGCACGCCCGAGAGCGTCGCCGCGACGTTCGCGGAAATCTACCGCGAGGACATGGCCGCGCTCGGCGTGGCCGAACCCGACGTCGAGCCGCACGCCACCGAGCACGTCCCCGAGATGATCGCCATGGCCGGGACGCTGCTCGCCGGCGGCTTCGCCTACGAGGCCGAGGGCCACGTGCTGTTCCACGTGCCGGGCTTCCCGGGCTACGGCGGGCTTTCCCGGTCCAACCGCGACGAGATGCTGGCCGGGGCCCGCGTCGAGATCGCGCCCTACAAGCGCGATCCGGCCGATTTCGTGCTGTGGAAACCGTCGGGGGACGGCCAGCCGGGCTGGGACAGCCCGTGGGGGCGCGGCCGGCCGGGATGGCATCTCGAATGCTCGGCCATGATCGGGAAGCATCTCGGCCGGACGATCGACATCCACGGCGGCGGCAGCGATCTGGTGTTCCCCCATCACGAGAACGAGATCGCGCAGTCCGCCTGCGCGCACGGCGGACGGCCGCTCGCGCGTTTCTGGCTTCACAACGGCTTCGTCAACGTCGACCGCGAGAAGATGTCGAAGTCGACCGGCAATGTCGTCACGCTCCGCGAACTGCTGGAGGCGGCGCCGGGCGAGGCCGTGCGGCTCGCGCTTCTCAACGCCCAGTACCGCCGGCCCCTGGACTGGAGCGACGGCGGCCTCGCCCAGGCGCGAAGCATGCTCGACCGGCTCTACGGCGCGCTCCGGACGCTGGCCGACGTCGAGGTTCCGGACGGCGCCGCGCCCGACGAGGCGTTCGTCGCGGCGCTCTGCGACGATCTCAACACGCCGAAGGCGATGGCGGAACTGTTCCGGATCGGCCGGCAGGCCGCCGGAACCGCGGAGCCGTCCGAACGGTGGCGGCTCAAGGGCGCGCTTCTGGCTTCCGGAGAGCTTCTCGGCATCCTCCGGCAGGACTGCGAACGCTGGTTCGCCGGCGAGGACGCCGGGGACGCCGCGGAGATCGGGGAGATGCTGGCGGCCCGCGCGCGGGCACGGGCGGAAAAGCGGTTCGACGAGGCGGACCGCATCCGCGACGCGCTGGCGGCCCGGGGCGTCGCGCTCGAGGACGGCACGGAGGGCACGAAATGGCGGAGAGCATGACCGGAACCGGGCGGCGTTTTCTCGTGGTCCACGCCCATCCGCTCGCGGACAGCCTCTCGGCGGCGCTCCGCGACGCCGTGATCGAGGGCCTCGACGCGGCCGGCCACGAGGCCGATCTCGCCGACCTCTACGCGGACGGCTTCGACCCCCGCCTGACCGCGGAGGAGCGGGCGGGCATGGTCGCGCCGGGATACGTCCCGCCGCCGGAGGTCGTCGGCTACTGCGAGCGGCTCGCGGCCGCCGACGGGCTCGTGCTGGTGTTTCCGCAGTGGTGGTACGGCATGCCGGCCGTTCTCAAGGGCTTCGTCGACCGCGCGTTCGCGCCCGGCCGGGCGTTTCTCCCGGACCGCGCGGCCGGACGGCTCCGGCCCGGGCTTTCGCGCCTTCGCAGCTGCCACGTGGTGACGACGGCGAACTCGCCCCGGTGGATCGTCGAGCTCTACATGGGCAACCCCGTGCGCAGGCAGATCCGGAAGGGAATCGTCGGCGTCTGCGCCGGCAGGGTGTCCTTCCGCATGCTGTCGCTGCACGGGCTCGACAAGCCGCGGCGACAGGCCTGCGAACGGTTCGTCGCGAAGGTCCGCGCGGAATTCGCGCGTCTCTGAGGGCGCGGCGGCTCCGCTTCAGATCAGTTCGCGGCTGCCGTTCGAGTACCTGACCTTCACCGTCACCGTGCCCTCGTTCATGACCCAGGGCCGGACCGTGCAGTCCCGGGCGCCGGACTTGTGCATCGGGTCGGCGGCCGCGATCTCCCGGGCCTCGGCAAGGGAGCCGGCGCGGATGATCACCATGCCCTCGCCTTCCCACTTCTCCTCGGCGTCGTCCCAGAAGGGCCCGGCGCCGAACATGATCCCCTTCTCCTCGAGCTCCACCTGGTACTTGAGATGGGCCTCGATGTTCTCCATGACCGGCCCGAGGCCGTCGGTCGGGAAGGTGTGAACGACATAGAGCTGCTTCTGAAGCATGCCTTCGCAGGCGTCGAGAACGTCCTGCTTGCTGATCTCGGGTCCGGACATGACGGTGATATCTCCCCAGGCTGGCGTCGAGGCCGCGGAGCATAGTGTGCGACGGGGGATGCGCAACTCCCGTCGTCTCGCTCCGCAGGAACATTTTTTGTCGTGACCGGGTGCCGGTGGCGGGTGCGGATCCGCCTGCCATGCGATCAAGAGCCGCTTCCCGGGGCTCGAACTGACACTCGGACGGCGAAATTCGCTTCCGAACGTCAGTTGTCGCCGCGCCCCGGGCCTGCGGGGTTTCCGGCCGGAAACTCCCGCCTCGCCGGACGCCGGTCGCGAACGCGGGCGCCGCTCAATGCAGCGGGACGCTCCCGAAGACCTCGTCCAGTGTCCCCGCGTCGAACGCCTTCGCGTTCCAGAGCTCCAGCTCCTCGGAAGTCGCGGCGCCGATTCGCGCCTCCGCCTCCGGCGGCAGTTCGCCGAAACGCCGTTCCAGCACGATGCGCAGCATCCTGGCCATCTTGGCCGTGCCCTCGGCCACGCCTTTCGCCACGCCCTCGGCCATGCCCTCGGCACGCCACGTCTCCGCCAGTGTCGGCATGATGATCTCCCTCAAGTGCGATTCGCCCTTCGGCATCAACTCGTCGACCTCGGCACGATCAAGGTCGTGGACAACGGAAACATAGTGCCAGATCTGCCGTTCAAGCAAGTGGTTCCCATCGGGGCTGGAAAGGCTCTTCAGGATGTCGTGCAGAACCTCCCTCGGCATCCGTCCGGCCGAGGAGAACTTCAGCGCGCCCAGCCCCGCCCGCAGAAACGCGTCCTCCGAAAGCCGCTCGAACGGAATGTCCCCGAGGTTGCACACGACGCAGGACATGTTTCTCGCAAGCGACGACAGTTCCCCGGGCGCGTCGTCCATGCCCGGCAGCGAAGTCGGCGCGTTCCATCGCCCGCTGCCGTGATAGACGACCACGGGGATGATCAGCGGCAAGGGCTGCGCGTCACGCTGCCGCTCGATGCGGTCCCAGAGAGCCATCATGTAGTTCGCGATCTGGAACCGCGTCTTCCGCTCGGCGGTGCTCTTGTGCTCGAGAAGGACGTAGGCGGTGGACGGCGCCCCCCGGAGCAGCTCCACCTCGTACAGGCCGTCGCTGTGGAGGGCCCGGAGTTCGTCGTCGAGGAAGGTTCCGTCCGCCGGCCGCGCCGGCCCTGTCGGAGAAGTGGGCCGTGTACGCGGCGGGAAGCAGGTCGCGGATCATCCGGTCCGCCATCCGCGGATCCTGCGAAAGAGCCCGGAACAACCGGTCGTGCGGCGTCGTCAGATCGGCCATGGTGCCCCCTCGGAAACGCCCCGCCTCGCCGGCGCGGCCTTGCGGCCTCTCCGCCGCGACTCTTGTTCGTAGCATGTCGCTGCAAGGAATACAAGACGAATATCCGGGACACTGAAAAATTTTCTGTCGTGACCGAGCGCCGATGGCGGGTGCGGATCCGCCTGCCGCGCGATCAGGAGCCGCTTCCCGGGGCGCGAACCGGCGCCCGGACCGGCGAAACGCGTTCCCGAACGCCCTGCCGGACAGGCCCGGTTCACCCGTCGCCGGACGGAAAACCAGCCCTGTCTCACTCCGGCGTGAGGTCGCCCGCCTCCACGATCGTCAGCTCGTTCTCGCCGACGCCGTCCCGTCTCCGGAACGCGGCGGCCTGCCGGTACTCGTCGGAATCGAAGCAGGCCTGCGCGTGTTCCATCGACGGGAACTCGATGACCACGAAGCGCTCGAAACGGTCCGGCCCCTCGAGGGTCCTGTGGCTCCCGCCGCGGGTCAGGATCCGGCCGCCGTGCCTTTCCAGGATCTCCGGAACCCGTCTGGCGTATTTCATGTACTCGTCGCGGTCGTTGATCTTCGCGCGCGCCACCCAGTAAGCGGTCATCCGGCCCTCCCTTCCGCGGTCGCGGGATCCGGATACTGGCCCGGCCGGGCCGCCCGATCAAGGAACGCGGTTTCCGGCCGCTGGTCCCGTGCCCGTCGGAAGTGTAGGGTCGGGGTTCCCGCCGACGCGAGGAGCCCGCCATGCCGCTTTCCCGTCTCGAGCATTTCCTGATCCAGACCGCGGACCTTGACGCCACCCGGGACTGGTACGTCGAGAATCTCGGCATGACGGAAGGCCCGCACCCCGACTTCGGGTTCCCGGTGCGCTGGCTCTACGTCGGCGACGAACCGGTGCTGCACCTGACCGCCGGGGGCGAGGGCGTGAGCGACAACCGGAAGAGCTATCTCGGGCAGCAGTCCACGGACACCCGCGGCTCGGGGGTCGTCGACCACGTCGCCTTCCGCGCCACCCGTCTCGAGGAGATGATGGCCCGTCTCGACGCCAGAGGCGTCGGCTACACGCGCCGCCAGGTCGACGACCAGGAACTGTTCCAGCTCTTCCTGATCGACCCCAACGGCGTCAAGGTGGAGCTCAACTTCGCGGCGGAGGAGGCCCGGGGCGTCAGGGCCGACGTGACGGCGGAAGATCTCGATCCCTGATCCCGCGGGGCGGGGTTCCGCATCCGGCTTGCCCCCGGCGGCGCGCCCGCTACAATCCGCCGGGCGCGACTTGAGCGGAGCGGAGCATCCCGGTATCCGGGTCCGTCGGCCGGCGGATCCGAAAGACCCCGTCGCCACCGTGACGCGGAGTTCCCTGTCCCGGGACGGAACGCCGTCTGACGGGCCCCAGAGGAGGGCATCGCCATGTTCCGAGGGCTGGAACGGTTCTGCGGCTGGCTGAACTACATCGCGGCCGGCTGGCTGATGGTGATCGCCGTGGTCATCTTCGTCGAGGTGACGAGCCGCGGCGTCTTCGGCACGTTCCTCGGCGGCGACGAGATCGTCACCAACTCGGTTCCCGCGATCGTCTTTCTCCAGGTGCCGCTTGCCATCCTCATGGGCAGCATGCTGCGCACGACCATCGTCTTCGGCCATCTGAACGCCTCGTGGCGGCGCGTCGTCGACGTCCTGTCGTTCCTCCTCGGAATCGCGCTCTTCGTCGGCATCGCCGTCGGCGGATGGAGCGACATGATCAAGGGCTGGCAGATCGGCGAGTACCAGGGGATCGGCGCCCTCGAGGTTCCCGTCTATCCGGTGCGCACGATCATCATCGCCTCGGCGGCGCTGATCACGGTGATCTACCTCGTTCTTCTCGCCCGCGCCGCGACGGACGCGGACAGGGGCGCAAGCGCCTCGGAACGGACGAGCGGGATCTGAACACGGCTCCCCTCCGGGCGGCCCCGGCAACGACAACGGAACGGGCAGATGGATCTCGACGTTCTCATGGCTCTCACCCTGGGAGGCATGCTGGTCGCCATATTCGCGGGCGTCCACATCGCGCTGGCTCTGGGCCTGACCGCCATGGTCGGGACGTACTTCATCTTCCAGGACTGGTACCTGGCGTCGGCCCAGGTCGGCGGCGCGGCCTACGAGCTGGTCCGCCACTACGTGTTCGCCACCATCCCGCTTTTCGTTCTCATGGGGGACTTCGTCGCCAAGTGCGGCGCCGCGGGCGATCTCTACAAGGTCATCAACCGTTGCCTGCGCCGCATTCCCGGCCGCCTCGCCGTGGCGACCGTGACGGGCAACGCGGCCTTTGCCGCCGTCACCGGGACCTCGATCGCGTCCGCCGCCGCGTTCAGCCGGATCGCCTATCCCGAGATGATGCGGTTCCGCTACAAGCGCGAGTTCGCGCTCGGATCGATCGCGGGATCGGCGTGCCTCGGAATGCTGATCCCGCCCAGCGTGCTGCTGATCGTGTGGGGCATCATCACCGAGCAGTCCATCGGCAAGCTGTTCGTCGCGGGCGTCGTCCCCGGGATCATCCTGTCGCTGCTCTTCGTCGCCTACACGGTGGCCGCCGTCCTCCGCCGGCCGGCCGTCGCGCCGTCGGCGCCGGAGGACGCCGAGGAGGAGAACCTGACCGGCGGCGAGATCGTTTCGGCGCTGGGCGTGCTGGCGATCGTCCTGATCGTGCTCGGCGGCATCTGGGGAGGCGCGTTCACGGCGACCGAGGCGGCGGGAATCGGCGCCCTCGCCGCCATGGTGTTCGCGGTCGTCAAGGGGCTCCGGCTGCGGGGAATCGTCGATGCCGTGGTCGACGCGGGCAAGACCTCGGCCCCGATCATGATTCTGCTGGTCGCCGCGGGCATGTACTCGAGATTCCTCGCTCTCGCCGACATCCAGTCGATCATCAAGAACGCGCTCCTCTCGTTCGGGTTCGGCGCGTTCGAGCTCATGCTCATGATGGTGATCATCTGGCTTCTTCTCGGGATGATCCTCGACTCGATCTCGATCATACTTCTGACCGTCCCGATCTTCGCGACGTTCGCGCCGTTGATCGGGATGGACGGCTTCGCGTTCGCGATCTTCGGGATTCTCCTGATCGAGGCCGGCCTTCTGACGCCCCCGTTCGGGCTGGTGGTCTACGTGGTCAAGGGAGCCGTCCCGGATTCCGGGGTGACCCTGGCGGAAATCTTCAGGGGCTCGATTCCCTACTGGCTCCTGATGCTCCTGACCGCGGCGCTGATCTGGGGCTTCCCGCCGCTCGCGAGCTGGCTGACCCGCTTCGTCTGACGGTTTTGACAACACCGGCCGGCGTGATAGCCTCCGCCCTTCCCAATCCGAGACAGTCTTTCCGAAACCTTACACGAGGAGTGGATCATGCGTGCTTTCCGTAGATGCCTGGCCGCCGTCTCGGCCGCGCTGGCAGTCTCGCTGGCGGCCGGCACGGTCGCCGAAGCCAAGACCATCGTCCTGCGCCTGGGTTCCGGCCACCCGAGCAAGCCGACGCCCTACGTGCGCAACATGGAGCACTACCTGGCCGACGAGATCACCAAGCGCGTCGAACAGGAAACCGAGCACAAGGTGCGCATCATCCACGCCTACGCCGGCAAGATCGCGAAGGTGCACGAGACGCTGGAAGCGGTCGAGAAGGGCCTTCTCGACATCGGCGGCTGGTGCGTCTGTTTCGAGAGCGCGAAGATGCTGCCGATGAACTTCGACTACTTCACGCCCTTCACCACCGGCGACATCCGGCTCCAGGTCCAGGTCAAGTGGCGGGTCATGAGCGAGCACCCCGAACTCTACGACATGCTCGACAAGAAGTACGGGCAGAAGCTGATCGCGATGACGGGCTTCGACAACTACGGCCTCGGCACCAAGTTCGACTGGGCCGACGTGAGCGCGCTCAAGGGCAAGAAGATCATCGCCGCCGGCCCCAACCTGCCGTGGGTCGAGCGCTTCGGCGCGATTCCGGTGACCACCACCCTGCCGACCGCCTACAACGCGCTCGCCACGGGCGTCGCCGAGGGCTTCATCATGTTCCCCGGCGTCTATTTCGGCTTCAAGTTCCACGAGCCGGCGCCGCACTTCAAGGTCACCAACCACGGCGCGATGGCGCAGACGGTTCTCTCGATGAACCACGGCACCCGCAAGAACCTCCCCTCGAACGTGCTCAGGATCATCGACGAGGCGGCCCGGGGCTACGAGACCGCCGCCACGATCGACGCCTACGAGAGCGAGGCGATCGGGCTCGACAAGCTCCGCAAGGCGGGCGCCTCCGTCTCGACGCTGCCGATCGAGCAGCAGGCGAAATGGGCGGAGGCGTTGAAGGGCTGGCCGAACGAGCGCGCCCAGGACATCGCGAAAGGCTACGACATCGACGGCCCCGCGATCATGGAGAAGTACATGAACTACATGGAAGCGGCCGGCCACAAGTGGCCCTACCGCTACAGGTTCAAGCCTCTCGGAAGCTGAGTCCGCTTCCCGTCGCGCTGCCGCGGGGGATCCCGAAAGGCGGGAGCCTCTCGACCCCCGCGGCCCCTTTCCCCCTTCCCCGGAGAGCGTTCGCCGCCGGCCCGCAGGCCCGCCCCCCGGTCACGTCTTCGGCCGGAACCGGCCCCCGGCGCGCCGCGCGGCCTCCCGGCCGTCCGGCCGGCGCCTGTGAACCGTGTAGTCCTTGAACACGACGATCGCGCCCATCACCAGGCCCGCCGCGTTGACGGCGATCCCGTGGGGGATCGCCCCGGCGGGAAGCAGGAGCAGGATCCCGGCCACGAAGAACGCGAGGCGGTCGATCCGCCCCAGGGGCCCGAACATGTGGCCGATCAGCCCGCAGGAGGCGATCCACACGCCCACCACGGCCGTCGCCGAGGCCGAGACGACCTCCATGGCGCTGCCCTGCCCGATCAGGGCCGGCGACAGCACGAACACGAACGGGATCACGTAGGCGATCCAGCCGAGCCGCACCGCGGTCGCCCCGGTCTCCATCGGCTTCGAGCCGGCGAGCGAGGCCGCGGCGAACGCGGCGATGGCCACCGGCGGCGTGATCATCGACATCAGGCCGTAGTACAGGACGAACATGTGCGCCGCGATCGGATGCACCCCGAGCTTGATCAGGGACGGCGCGATCATCGTCGCCAGCAGGAGGTAGATGGCGGAGGTCGGCATGCCCATCCCGAGCAGGATCGACACCACGGCGGTCAGCACCAGCAGCAGGAAGAGGCTGCCCTCTCCGACATGCGCCAGGATCAGCGTCAGCGCCTGGCCGAGCCCGGTGCGGTCGAGAATGGCGATGATGATGCCGGCCATCGCGCCGATGACGATGATGTCGGCGGAAGCCCGCCCGCAGTGCGAGACCGCGTCCCACAGCTGCTTCAGGCTGATGCGGTGCCCCTTGTAGGAGAACACGAGGCTGACCGCGACGATGGAAACGGCCGCCCAGAACGCCGCCTGCTGCGGCGGCAGGTTCATCCAGAACAGCACGTAGATGAGGATCGCGTAGGGCAGCAGAAAGAACCAGCCTTCCCTCGCGACCCGCAGAAACGGGGGGATGCGCTCCTTCGGGACCGGCGCGATGTTCTGCTTGGCCGCCTCGAGATCCGCCTGCACGAACACCGCGAGATAGTAGAGACCCGACGGCAGCAGGGCGGCGAGGATGATCTCGGTGTACTCGAGCTCGAGAAGCTCCGCCATCAGGAACGCCGCCGCGCCCATGATCGGCGGCATGATCTGGCCGCCGGTGGACGCCACGGCCTCGATGGCGCCGGCGCTCTTGGCGTCGTAGCCGGCCTGCCGCATGAGCGGAATCGTGATCACGCCGGTCGAGGCCACGTTCGAGACGGCGGAGCCGGAGATCGACCCGAACATGCCCGAGGCGACGACGGCGATCTTCGCCGAGCCGCCGCGCGAGCGGCCCATGAGCGCCGTGGCGACGTCGGTGAACCACTGCGAGGCGCCGGAGAACAGCAGGAGCTGCCCCATCCAGATGAAAAGGACCACCGTGAGCACGATGATCTTCAGCGGCAGCCCGAGCAGCGCGACGTTCGTGGTGCCGAGTTCGGCGACGAGCCGGAGCTCGTTCTGCTCCATGCCCTCGAGCATGCCCGGCATGAGATGGCCGACGAACGCGTAGGCGAAGAACGCGGTGAAGACGAGGGTCAGGCTCCAGCCGGACGTGCGGCGAAGCGCCTCCCAGACCAGGGGCAGGAGAACGAGACTCAGCACGAACGCCTTGTCGCGCATCATGAAGGGATTGGTCTCGATCTCGGTGTAGATGTAGACGATGTAGAAGCAGCAGCCGGCGCCGAGAACGGCGAACGCGGCGTCGTACCAGGGCAGCCTCAGCCGCGTCTTCGAGCCGTCCGCGGGAAAGCGCAGGAAGATGATGGCGAGCGTGAGGCCGAGGCAGGCCATCATCGCCTGCTCGTCGAACCACTCGAAGCCGAGTTCGAGCCACAGGTCGACGGCCCAGGTGACGGAGATGACCGTGACGACCGATCCGAGCCCCAGCGAGAGGCGCGCGATCCGGGGCGACTCGCGACGCTGGGCGAGCAGGCCGGCGTGCTCCTCCCCGGGCCGCTTTTCCGGTCGGGTTTCGGTCATGGCGTCCACCCCTTCCTGGCGACGCGTCCGGCGGCGGCGGACGCGAGCGCACCCGTCGCGGCGTCGGGAAGCCGCCGCGTCCGCCCTCTCTCCACGGCGGGAGGCCGGTCCGGAACCGTCGGCGCCCCCGCGATCCCCGGAGGTCGCCGGTCCGGCGACGGGGCGGCCGTCCGCGCGCGGCGGACGAGGCCGCCCCGACGGGTCGGGGGCTCTAGCCGCCCTGCCAGATGCCCGCTTCCTTGTAGTACTTCACGGCACCGGGGTGGTACGGATGGCCCTGCGGTTTCGACAGGCGCCTGCTGGCTTCGTAGGTGCGCCAGAGAGGCCCGCCTTCCTTGAGCTGGGCCGCCTGGGTGTGCATGACCTTCGTCACCGCGTAGGCGACGTCGTCGGAGACCTTGTCGCTGGCCCACAGCAGGTAGTCGTAGGTGATGAACACCGTCGGCTCGAGAACGCCCGTCAGCCCCTTGGCCGGCTTGACGACGCTGTATTCCGTCTTCGGGAACCACGTGCGCATCGCCGCAAGCGATTCCGGCGTGTCGGGCAGGGAGATGTGCCGGACGCCGCCGTCGATCTTGGCGTTCATCTGCTTGACGAAGCCCGATCCCACCGCCGCGATCGCCCAGTCGATCTTGCCGGCCATGAAGGCGCGCCAGTGCTGCACGAGGCCGACCTGGGGGACCGGCTTGATGTCGTCCTCGGTCAGCCCGGCGGTGGCCAGCGCGCCGTTGTGGATGTTGACGAACAGCGGCGCCCCCTTGAAGCCGACGGCCATCCGCGTGCCCTTGAGCTGGGGGGTTCCGGTGATGCCCGACCGGATCGGGACCACGGGGCTCACCCGGAACTTCATCATGGTGGCGACGAGACGGAGGTTCCCGTATTCGGTGCCCTTGGACAGGCCGGTTCCGGTCCGCGCCATGTGGTACTGGGCGATGTTCGAGATGCCGAACTCGAGCTCCCCGGCGTTGACCACCGGAATGTACTGCTGCGTGCCGCCCATGGTCTGCTTGCGCATCTGCAGGCCGCCGGCATGCTCCGAGACGGCCTTGGAGATCGTGGCCGTGATCTGCGACACGGCGCCGCCCTTGGTCGAGCCGATGCCGACGGTCTGCGCCGACGCCGAAAGCGCGAGCGCCGTGCCGGCCGCCGCGCCAAGGGCAATCTGAAGAAGCCTCATGGAAAAAACCCCCCGTTTCCTGTGACGATGGTCGAGTCTGACGACTGCGTGGCCGGTTGTGTAGCACGGGGGCCGCCGCGAGTCCAAGGCGCGGGCGGTTCCCCGGGCGCCGGACGGGCCGGGTTTCCGGAGCCTCGCCGTGCTACAATGGCCGTCGCGGACCGCCCTGCCCGGAGGGATCGTGGCGATCAAGAACATGCTCGTGCCCGTCGGCGACATCGTCCACGACGAAAGCGCGATCGCGACGGCGCTGCTGCTCGCGAGGCTGTTCGGCGGCCACGCGGACTGCCTGTTCGTCGCCGGCGACGTCGACGACGTGATACCGGCCGGCGCCATGGGCCTGTTCGAGTCGATCCATGCCCAGATGTCCCGGGAATTCGGTGAGGACCGCCGGCGCCGGCGCGCGCTGGCGCGCCAGCGTTTCACGGAAATGCTCGACGAACGGAAGATCGACGAGCGCGAGAACGCGCTTCCGGCGGACCTGCCTTCCGCGTCATGGGACACCGCAAGGGGCGCCGCGGCCGAAGCCGTCGCGGCCCGCGGCGGGGCCTACGACCTGATCGTCGTCGGACCGGCCCGGCGCGACCAGACCACGATGGGCGAGGTCGCCGCCGAGGCGGCGCTGTTCGGGACCGGGCGTCCGGTGCTGGTCGCGCCGCCCGAGGCGCCGCGGTCCGTGGGCGAGAGGGTCGTCATCGGCTGGAACAGGACGCCGAGCGCCGCCCGCGCGGTCGCGGCGGCGCTGTCGCTGCTGGGGCCGGGCAGCGAGGTGACGCTGGTCTCGGTGCAGACCGGCGCCAAGCGCGGCCCGTCGCCCCGGGACATCGCGAAGTACCTCCTGTGGCACGACGTCTCCGCCGAGGTCGCGGAGATCCCGCCCGACCACCGCCCCGTGGGCGAGATCCTGCTCGACGAGGCGGCCGCGCGGAGCGCCGACCTGCTGGTCATGGGCGCCTACTCGCACAGCCGCCTCAGGGAGCTCGTCCTCGGGGGCGTCACCCGCCACGTTCTCCAGCATCCCGCGGTTCCGGTGCTCATGACGCACTGACCGGGCGCGCGGCGCCGGCCCGCCGAATCGCATCGCCCCCGCCGACCGGGGGAACCCGCGGAAACCCCCTGTTTCGCGGGGTTCGCCGATTCCGCGGCCGCTCCGCGCGGGGCGCGCGAACTTGACGGAATCGCCGGAACACGCGATACTTTCCGGACGGATGCGCGGCTTCCGGACTTTCCGGGCCCCATGGCCCGCTCCGACAAGAACGGCGCCCCCGCGTCTTCCGAAACCAACCGGTCTGGAAACATGCAAATCACCATCGCACGCAACACCATGCTGAAAGCGCTGTCCCACACGCAGGGGGTCGTCGAGGCGCGCGGAACGATTCCGATCCTGTCGAACGTCCTGCTGCAAGCCGCCGGCGACACGTTGCGGATAACGGCGACCGACATGGATCTGACGGTGATCGAGGACGTCGACGCGACGGTCGCCCAGGAGGGCGCCGTGACGGTCTCCGCGCAGATGCTGCACGACGTCGTGCGCAAGCTTCCGGAGGACGCCGACGTCGGGATCGTTTCGGAGGACGACCGGCTCGCGGTCAGGGCCGGGCGGTCGTCGATCCGGCTGGTGACGCTTCCGGAGACGGATTTTCCGAACTCGCCCGCCGACGACCTGCCCCATTCGTTCTCCATGCCCTCCGACATCCTGGTGCGCCTGATCAACCGGACGCATTTCGCGATGTCGAGCGAGGAGACGCGCCACTACCTCAACGGGCTGTACCTGCACGCCGCGGAGGGCGAGAGCGGCGGCGTGCTGCGGGTCGTCGCCACCGACGGCCACCGGCTCGCGCGGGCCGACGTCGACGTTCCGGACGGCGCGGCGGAAATTCCCGGCGTGATCGTTCCGCGCAAGACCGTCGCCCAGATCCGGAGACTGCTCGACGAGACCGACGGAACCGTCGAGGTCTCGCTGTCGGACACGCGGATCCGCTTCAGGTTCGGCGACATCGAGCTGGTCTCGAAGCTGATCGACGGCACGTTCCCCGACTACAACCGCGTCATTCCGACGAACAACGACAAGAATCTCGAGGTCAGCCGGAAGGATTTCGTGAAGGCCGTCGACCTCGTGTCCACGATCTCGACCGAACAGAGCCGCGCGGTGAAGTTCACCGTCGCCTCGGGCACGCTCAAGCTGACGGCGAACGATCCGGAAAGCGGCAGCGGCGAGGAGGAGCTCGACGTCACCTACAAGGACGACCGGATCGAGATCGGCTTCAACTCCCGCTACCTGCTGGACATCGCCCAGGAGATCGGCGGCGGCAAGACCAGATTCCTGATGTCGGACGAGGCATCGCCCACCGTGGTGCAGGACGTCGGGGACGAGAGCACCCTCTACGTGCTGATGCCGATGCGCGTCTGAGGATCCGGCCCTGACCTCTCTCGGCGCCAGGACGGGCGCGCTCCCGCTTCCGGAGGCGCCGGGCCGCGACGCGGTCTCGCGCCTCGTCCTGACGGATTTCCGCTGCTACCGGAGGCTGAGCCTGGATCCGGATCCGCGCCCCGTGGTTCTCGCCGGACCCAACGGCGCCGGCAAGACGAACCTGCTGGAGGCACTGTCCTTCCTCGCGCCCGGGCACGGGCTCAGGCGGGCCCGTCTCGAGGACGCCGCCCGCGAGGACGCGGAGGACGGCCCGCCGGTCCGCTGGGCGGTGGCGGCGACGCTCGAGGGCGCGGACGGGCCGACCCTGGTCAGCACGGGTCTCGAACACGACCCCGAAACCGGCGCGGGACGACGGGTCGTCCGCATCGACGGCCGGGCCGCCTCCAGCCAGTCGGCGCTCGCGAGAACGCTTTCGGTGATCTGGCTCACGCCCGAACTGGACCGCCTGTTCATGGAGGGGGCCTCGGCGCGGCGCCGGTTCGTCGACCGTCTCGTCGGCTCGATCGACGCGGAGCATCTCGGACGGGTGAACGTCTACGCGCGCGCCATGCGCGAACGCGCCCGGCTGCTGAGAAACGAGCGCGCGGGTCTCGGCGCGGCCGATCCCGCCTGGCTGGCGGCGCTCGAGCGCCGGATGGCGGAAAGCGGCGTCGCGCTGGCGGCGGCGCGGCGGGGCTTCGTCCGCAAGCTGTCGCGGGCCTGCGGCCGGGGAATCGGCCCGTTTCCCGCCGCCCGGGCGACGATCGCCTGCGAAACCGGAAGCTGGCTCGAGGACGCCCCCGCGCTCGAGGCGGAGGAGCGCCTGCGCGCGGCGCTGGCCGTCGAGCGCGGGCACGAGCGTCCGCCGACCGGTCCGCACCGCGCGGACCTGGAGGTCGCGCACATGGAGACCATGCGGCCGGCGGCGCGCTGCTCCACCGGCGAGCAGAAGGCCCTGCTGATCGGCATCGTGCTCGCCCATGCGCGCCTGGTGGCGCTGCACCGCGACTCGGTTCCGCTGCTGCTGCTCGACGAGATCGCCGCCCATCTCGACGCCGAGCGCCGGGAAGCGCTGTTCGACGAGCTCTGCTCCTCCGGGGCGCAGGCCTGGATGACGGGCACCGACGCCGCCCTGTTCCGCCCGCTCGGCGACAGGGCCCAGCGTTTCCGCGTGGAGAACGCCGACGTGCGGCGCGCGGGAGAGCCGGCGTGACACCGCCCCAGGACGCCGCCCTCGACAGCGGGTACGGCGCCGAATCGATCACGGTTCTCAAGGGCCTGGATCCCGTCCGCAAGCGGCCGGGGATGTACATCGGCGACACCGACGACGGTTCCGGCCTGCACCACATGGTCTACGAGGTGGTGGACAACGCGATCGACGAGGCCCTGGCCGGCCACTGTTCCGAGATTTCCGTGACCCTGAACGGCGACGGCTCGGTGACCGTCGTCGACGACGGCCGCGGGATCCCGGTGGACGTCCACGAGGACGAGGGGAAACCGGCGGCCGAGGTGATCATGACCACGCTGCATGCCGGCGGCAAGTTCGGGGACGACGATTCCTACCGGTACACCGGCGGCCTCCACGGCGTCGGGGTGTCGGTGGTCAACGCGCTGTCGCGGGAGCTCGACCTGCGCGTCTGGCAGCGCGGTTCCGAGCACGCGATGCGTTTCGAGGACGGCAAGGCCGCGACCTCCCTGGCCGTGACCGGGCCCGCCGGGGACAGGACCGGCACCTCCATCCGTTTCCTGCCCTCGAGCGAGGTCTTCGCGACGACGGAATTCGATTTCCCGACGCTCGAGCACCGCCTGCGCGAACTCGCGTTCCTCAATTCCGGCATCAAGCTGGTGCTCACGGACGAGCGCGGGGTGGAGACCCGGACGGTCGAGATGCGCTACGAGGGCGGCATCGAGGAGTTCGTGCGCCATCTCGACCGCGCCAAGAAGGCGCCGCTCGTCGACAGCCCGATCGTGATCGCCGGCGAGCGCGACCGGATCGCGGTCGAGATCGCGCTGCAATGGTCGGAAAGCTACCACGAGAACGTCTTCTGCTTCACCAACACGATCCAGCAATCCGACGGCGGCACGCACCTTGCGGGCTTTCGGGCCGCGCTCACCCGGACCGTCAACGGCTACGCCGGCGAAAGCGGCCTCGCGAGGAAGGCGAAGGTGCAGCTTTCCGGCGAGGACGCGCGGGAGGGCCTGACCTCCGTGCTCTCCGTCAAGGTGCCCGATCCCAAGTTCTCCTCCCAGACCAAGGACAAGCTGGTCTCGTCGGAGGTGCGGCCCGTCGTCGAGAGCATCGTCTCCGAACGCCTGGGGGCGTGGTTCGAGGAGCACCCGGCCGAGGCGAGGAAGATCGTGGGCAAGGTGGTCGAGGCCGCGAGCGCCCGCGAGGCGGCGCGCAAGGCGCGCGAGCTCACGCGCCGCAAGAACCCGCTCGACGTCGCGTCGCTGCCGGGCAAGCTCGCGGATTGCCAGGAACGGGATCCGTCGAAGTCCGAGCTGTTCATCGTCGAGGGGGATTCCGCGGGCGGGTCGGCCAAGCAGGCGCGCAACCGCGCCAACCAGGCGATTCTGCCGCTGCGCGGCAAGATCCTCAACGTGGAACGGACGCGCCTCGACAGGGTGCTGTCGTCGGCGGAACTCGGAACGCTGATCACGGCGCTCGGAACGGGGATCGGGGAAGACGAGTTCGATCCGGACAAGGCCCGCTACCACAAGATCATCATCATGACCGACGCCGACGTCGACGGCAGCCACATCAGGACGCTGCTGCTGACCTTCTTCTACCGGCACCTGAACAAGCTGATCGACCGCGGCTACGTCTACATCGCCCAGCCTCCGCTCTACAAGATCAGGAAGGGGGACAGCGAGCGCTATCTCAAGGACGATCCGGAAATGGAGGACTACCTGGTCGAGGCGGGGGTCCGCGACGCCGCCCTCGTCCTCCATTCGGGCGCCAGGATCGCGGGCCGCGACCTGGCCCACAGGGTCCGCCAGGCGCAGCGGGCGAAGCGCCTGGTCGAGGCGGTGTCGGCGCGGCTCGCCGACGCGGACGTGGCCGAACAGGCGGCGATCCTCGGCGGCTTCAAGCAGGGGCTGACGCCCGAACAGTCCCGGCAGATGGCCGAGGCCCTCGCGAAGCGTCTCGACGCCCTGTCCGGGGAGACGGAACGCGGATGGACGGGCGGTCTCGACGAACGGACCGGGGGAATCGCGTTCAGACGCACCCATCGCGGCGTGACGGAGGAGCACGTCATCGACGGCGCGCTGCTGCGGTCGCGCGAGGCGCTCGGCCTCGACGGGATGGCCGCGGACCTGCAGGAGCTCTACGCGAGACCCGCGACCCTGACCGCGAAGGATCTCGAGGCGCGGATCACCGGACCGGCCGCGCTCGCCGACGCGGTGGCGGCGCTCGGCCGCAAGGGCGCCACCGTGCAGCGCTACAAGGGGCTCGGCGAGATGAACCCGGCCCAGCTGTGGGAGACCACGCTCGACCCCGATGCCCGGACGCTCCTCAGGGTCGGCATAGAGCACGTGGAGGAAGCCGAGGCCCTGTTCACCACGCTGATGGGCGAGGAGGTCGAGAACCGCCGGAACTTCATTCAGGAAAACGCCCTCAAGGTCGTCAATCTCGACGTCTGAACCGCGGCGCCGCGCGGGCCCCGCAGCGTCAGCCGGAGCAGCCGAGCCGGCCCACCCCCTCGATCTCGACCAGCATTCCGGGCTCGGCGAGCGCGGAGACCTCGATCAGGGAACAGGCCGGAAAGTCCCCGTCGAAGAACTCCCTTCGCGCCTTCCAGACGGCGGCTCTCGAACCGATGTCGGTGACGAAGATCGTCAGCTTGAGGATATCGTTCATCGACCCGCCGGCGGCGTCGAGATAGCGCTTCATCTTGGAGAACACGATCCGCGCCTGCTCGAGGGGCCCGTCGCCCTCTATGGTGGCGCCGTCGGCGCCGCGCGACGTCAGCCCGGCGATGAAGAACAGGTCGCCGCTGAGCAGGAAGTTGGACCAGGTTCCCGGCTCGGGCTCGGTCACGTGCCCGCTTCGGACGCGTTCGCGCATGCCGTCCTCCGCGCGTCAGGAATTCAGCCGGTTGGCCACGAGCTCCTCGACCACGGCCGGTTCCGCCAGCGTCGTGGTGTCGCCCAGCCGGTCGTGCTCGTTCCCGGCGATCTTGCGGAGGATGCGGCGCATGATCTTGCCGGAGCGGGTCTTGGGAAGGCCCGGAGCCCACTGGAGCAGATCGGGCGTCGCGATCGGGCCGATCTCGCGGCGGACCCACTGCACGAGCTCGGTCCGCAGCCCGTCCGACGGCTCCTCCCCCTCCATCAGCGTGACGTAGGCGTAGATGCCCTGGCCCTTGATGTCGTGCGGATAGCCGACGACCGCGGCCTCCGCGACCTTGTCGTGGCCGACCAGGGCGCTTTCCACCTCGGCCGTCCCGATGCGGTGTCCCGACACGTTGATGACGTCGTCGACGCGCCCGGTGATCCAGTAGTAGCCGTCGCCGTCGCGGCGGCACCCGTCGCCGGTGAAGTACATCCCCTCGTAGGTCGAGAAGTAGGTCTGCACGAAACGCTCGTGGTCGCGGAACACGGTGCGCATCTGGCCGGGCCACGAGTCCAGGAGAACCAGGTTCCCCTCGGCCTCGCCCTCGACGATCCGGCCCTCGGCGTCGACGACCGCGGGCCGCACGCCGAAGAACGGGCGGGTCGCGGAACCCGGCTTGAGCGCGGTCGCGCCCGGCAGCGGCGCGATCAGGACGCCGCCCGTCTCGGTCTGCCACCACGTGTCGACGACCGGGCAGCGCCCGTCGCCGACGACCTCGTGGTACCAGCGCCAGGCCTCGGGGTTGATCGGTTCGCCGACCGTGCCGAGCAGCCGCAGGGAACGGCGCTCCGCGGCCCTGACCGGGGCGTCGCCGGCGCGCATCAGCGCGCGGATCGCGGTCGGCGCGGTGTAGAAGACGCTGACCCGGTGCCTGTCGCAGACCCGCCAGAAGCGGGAGAAGTCCGGATGGCTCGGAACCCCCTCGAAAACCACCGTGGTCGCGCCGTTGGCCAGGGGGCCGTAGACGATGTAGGAGTGGCCGGTGATCCACCCGACGTCGGCGGTGCACCAGTGGACGTCGTCCTCGCGGAAGTCGAAGACGTAGCGGTGGGTCATGGCGGCGTAGACGAGATAGCCGCCGGTGGTGTGGAGCACGCCCTTGGGCCGGCCGGTGGAACCGGAGGTGTAGAGGATGAACAGCGGATCCTCGGCGCCCATCTCCTCGGGCGGGCAGTCCGCCGGCGCGGCGGCCATGGCCTCGTGGTACCAGACGTCGCGGCCCCCGGTCCACGGCACCGGCTCGCCGGTGCGGCGCACGACCACGCAGCAGCGCACCGACGGACAGTCCTCGAGCGCCTCGTCCACGTAGGCCTTGAGCGGGATCCTGCGGCCGCCCCGGACGCCCTCGTCGGCGGTCACCACGAGGCACGAATCCGAATCGTGGATGCGGCCGGCGATCGACTGCGGCGAGAACCCGCCGAACACCACCGAATGCACCGCCCCGATGCGCGCGCAGGCGAGCACCGCGACGACGATCTCCGGAATCATCGGAAGGTAGACCGTGACGCGGTCGCCCCTGGCGACGCCGTTCGCCTTGAGCACGTTGGCGAAGCGGCACACCTCCGCATGCAGCTCGCGATAGGTCAGCTTCCGCGAGTCCGCCGGATCGTCGCCCTCCCAGATCACGGCGGTCTTGTCGCCGCGGGTCTCGAGATGGCGGTCGAGGCAGTTCGCCGAAGCGTTGAGCGTGCCGTCCTCGAACCAGCGCACGTGCACGTCGTTCGGGGCGTAGGACACGTCCCTGATCCGGGAATAGGGCCGGATCCAGTCGACGCAGCGGCCGTGCTCCGCCCAGAACCCTTCCGGATCCTCGATCGAGCGCCGGTACATCTCGCGGTATCCCGCGTCGTCGACACGGGCGGACCGCGCCCATTCCCCGGAAACGGGAACGATCTCCGACATGGCGCTTCCTTTCCCGCCGGTCACGAAACGCGGGGATTATCGGGCCGGACCGGCTCCGTGGCAAGATCGCCGGACGGCGGCGGCAGGTACACGGCGCCGCCGCGCACCGTCACGCGGACCGTCGTCAGGGCCTCCCCGGCGCACGGCCCGCGCGTGCAGATTCCGCTCGCGACGTCGAACAGCGCGCCATGCATGGAGCACAGGATCCGGTCGCGGCCGGGGTTCAGGAAAGCGTCCGGCTTCCAGTCGAGCGGCGCGCCGTAATGGGGGCAGACGTTGCGATAGGCGAAGACCCCGGCGCCGCGGCGCACGACGAAGAACGGCGCCGCGCCGGGAATCCCCTCGAAACCCCGGCTCCCGGGATCCCCGATCTCGTCGAGCCGGCAGAGGAACCGGCCCTCCCCGGCCGTTGCGCCGCCGCTCAGGGATCGACCCCGGCCATCCGGCAAAGCACCCTCCACTCGCGCTCGGCGACCGGAACCACGGACAGGCGGGACTGCCTCACGAGAGCGAATCCGGAAAGCGCCGGCTCGGCCCTGATCTCCGCGAGGGTGACGGGCTTCGCGACCGGCCGGACCGCCGTCACGTCGACCATTCCGAACCGCCCCGTCGGATCCGTGTGATCGGGATAGTGCTCGCGCGCCACCTCGACGACGCCGACGATGCGCCTCTCGTTGACCGAGTGGTAGAAGAAGGCGCGGTCGCCCCTCTTCATCGCCTTCATGTTGTTGTTGGCCTGGTGGTTGCGCACGCCGTCCCATTCCGCGGTTCCGGCCGCGACCTGGTCGTCCCACGACCACGCTCCCGGCTCCGACTTGAAAAGCCAGTGGTTCATGCGTCGCGCCCCCTCCGCCCGCGCCGGCCCCGCCTCCGGCGCCGCTCCCGGATTCCCCGACCGGAGGACGCGCCGGCAGCCCGGCTCCGGCACGGCGTCCGGAACCGGGAAACGGCGGCCGCCGGAGAGACCTTCCGATGCCGGCGGAGTGTAGCGCGGATTCCCCCGATTCCGAACACGTCGGGAGCGGGCGGGCCGGCACCGCGCCCGCGGCGGTTGCGGGCGCGGCGACGGGGCGCGGCCGCGCGGCGCGGGAGAGCGCCGGCGGCGGTCCCGGATCCGGCGGACCGCTATCCCATCTCCGGCCTCAGCGGCCGCGACAGCAGCCCGCCGATGACCGCGTCGATGTCGGCGTCCCCGTTGAGCACCGCGTCCACGGCCCCGACGATCGGCACCTCGACGCCGAGCCTCGCGGCGAGCGCGCGGGCCGCGGCCGCCGTGTGGACGCCTTCGGCGACGGCGACGCGGCCCGCGAGGATGTCGGCCAGCGGCCGCCCCTCGCCGATCTCGATCCCGAGCGAGTAGTTGCGCGACTGGCGGCTCGCGCAGGTGAGGACGAGGTCCCCGAGGCCCGACAGCCCCGTCATGGTGTCGGCGCGGCCCCCCTTGGCGACGCACAGCCGCGTGAGCTCCGCCAGTCCGCGCGTGACCAGGGCCGCCCGGGCGTTGTCGCCGAAGCCGCGCGCCTCGGCGATCCCGCAGGCGATCGCCAGCACGTTCTTGATCGCGCCGCCGATCTGGGCGCCGATCACGTCGTCGCTCGCGTAGGGGCGGAACCGTTCCGAGCCGAGCTCGCGGGCGAGGGACGCGGCGCCTGCCAGGTCGGGGCCGGCGAGAGTCACGGCGGCGGGCTTGCCGAGCGCGACCTCCGCGGCGAAGCTCGGTCCGGAAAGCACGAACACCGGGCGGGCCGGCAGGATCCCGGCGACGACCTCGCTCATCAGGCGGAGCGTGGTCCGCTCGATGCCCTTGGCGCAGATCACGAGAGACGCGGCACGGGGCAGCCGGTCGGCGAGCGGCGACACCGCCTGCCCGAGACGCTGGGCCGGCACCGCCAGCAGCAGGACGTCGCACGCCGCCATGTCGGCGAGGTCGCCGGAGGCGCGGATCCGGGAATCGAGCCCGATTCCCGGGAGACGGTCCGGATTGGCCCGCGTCTCGTTCACGGCGCGGACGACCGCCCGGTCGCGGGCCCACAGGCGGGGCGCGTGGCCGGCCCGGCACAGCGCGACGGCCAGCGCCGTGCCCCAGGCGCCCGCCCCGACGACGCCGAAGGCGGCTATGCCGGCCCCGCGGCGGGCGTGAGGTTCAGGGCCACGGAAACGCGGACGCCGTCGCCCCGGTAGGGTCTGACGCCATGGGACAGCCACGACGGGAACATCACCAGCACGCCCGTGCGCGGACGGATCAGCTCGCTCGCTCCCACGGACCGTCCGCCCGGCATCGCGAAAGCCAGCCGCGGCGCCAGCATCGCCGGACCGACGCCGCGCGGATCCTGGATCTCGAGCTCTCCGCCCAGCGAGGGGTCGGCCCCGGCTCCGCCGTCGTCGACGTAGTACGTCGCCGACCAGTAGGCGCCGGGATGGGTGTGGAACTCGTTGGCGTGCCCGGCGCGGTTGACGTTGGCCCAGGCGTTGGCCATCCAGCCGGTCGGGACCGGCTTGCCGGCGCGGTCGCAGGTCAGCCTGCCGGCGATGTCGCGGGCGGCGTCGATGACCTTGCGCGCCGCCCCGCCGCCCCACTGCGCGAGATCCCAGCTCGACTGCCAGCCGCCGAGATTGCTGTGCTCGGTGCCGGCATGGGCGGCCTCGCGCTCGAAGACGGTCTTCCGCAGGTCCGCGTTCAGGGCTTCGCGGTCGGGGAGAAGGCATTCGACGACCGGCGTCGCGAACACGCCGCGAAGGCCGATCCGGCCTTCCTCCGGCTCCGGATCCGCCTGGGCGTCCCCGGCCATCTCAACCGGGCTCCGGCCGCCGGTGGCGGCGCAGGAATCCGCCGACGGCGTCGTTGTAGGCCTCGGCCAGCACGTGAAGCATGAAATGGCCGCCGGTGGGCAGCACGACCTTCTCGGCCCCGGGCACGGCCCGGGCGATCTCGTCGGAGAGATGGCGCGGCGTCACCATGTCGTCCTCGGCCACGATCACCAGGGTCGGCGCCGCGATCTCGCCGAGGCGGGCGCGCCGGTCGAAGGCGCAGATGGCGTCGATGCGGCTTTGCATGATCTCGACCGGCTGGCCCGTTCCCGCGAGATGGCGCTCCTGCTCCTCCATCAGGTTCTCGTGCCGGCTCACGTACCACGGCGGATGGAGCGAGAGCGCGGAATGGCGCGCGTACTCGGCCGGGCCGAGCGCGGTCAGCACGGCGCGCCGGGCGGCGAACGAGCGCCGGAAATACGGATCCGGCCCGGCCCATGTCGCGCTGAGCACGAGCGCGCCGATGCGGTCCGGATGATCCTGGGCCACGACCTGCCCCATGGCGCCCCCGGTCGAGTGGCCGACCCAGTGCGCGCGCCCGATGCCCAGGCGGTCCATCAGGCGCAGGGCGTCGCCGGCCATCTGCTCCACCGAGTAGTCGATCAGCGAGGGCGTGCTCCGGCCGCATCCGCGATGGTCGTGGACGACGACTCGGAAATCGCCGCTCAGCGCGGGAATCTGGCGGTGCCAGACGCCGCCGCCTCCGCCCAGCCCCGGCACCAGCATCACCGCCTCTCCGGCACCGGTTTCCTCGTAGTGGATCTCGGCGTCGCCGATGTTCGCCCCGGGCATGCCCCGCCGCCGTCCTAGCCGGTCACGCGCTCGGTGCCGTCCATGCCGAGAGAGCGCTCGATGGCGACGACGTCCCCGGGCCTCTCGAAGGGCTCGGGCGCGGGGTCGCCGGGTTGCCGGCGCCGGCCGACCGCCTCGAAGAAGCTCTCGAGGCCCGGCGGCGCGATGACCCACAGCATGACGAGATCCTCCGCGCCCTCGTTGACGATCTCGTGCCGGACGCCGTGCCCGAGAAAGCAGGCCGATCCCGGAACGAGGTCGTGGCGCGCGCCGTCGACCAGCACGTGGCCGCGACCGCGGAAGCAGACCTGGATCTCGACCTGGTCGCCATGCGAATGCGGCCGCACCCGGCCGCCCGCGGCAATGGTCTGGTAGCCCATGGACAGCCCGTCGAACCCGGTGTTGCCGGGGAAGAGCTTCGGATCCGCATGGCCGTTCGCCGGAACCGGCTGCCACCAGCTCGGCCCCTCGCCGGGCTGCATCACGACCGACCGGCCGCGAGGCGACGCATCTGCGCTCGTTCCTGCGCTCATGGGCTCTCTCCCGACGCGTGGCTGCCGAAGACCGGAGTGTACCCGGTTTCGCCGCCGGACCCAAGCCGGGCGCCGCGCGCGGAGCGGTCTCCGGCGCGCGCGCCCCTTGCTTCGGCTCCGCGAATCCGGCGATACTGGCGCGGCAACCGGAAGGAACCGCCGAACCGGCCTCCGCGGCCCGACTCCGGCGGAAGCGGACCCGGCAGCGGACGAGCCATGAACGAGATTTCCCGGAACAGGCCGCGACGGAAGGTGCCGCCGGAATACGTCCTGATCGGCATCCTGGTGCTCGTCGGCATCATCGCGGTTCCCGCGGCGGCCAACGTCTACCTGATCCAGTCGGTGATCGTGTCGCTTTGCGCGGGGCTGGGCATCCCGGTCCGCTAGCGCCCTGATCCCGGGAGCCGCATGATCGCGAACGGGTCGGCGCGAGTTCGAGGATCCCCGGGCGGAAGCGCCTTGCGGCGGCAAGGGGGCCGTCCGCGGATTCGCGCCGCGGGAACGGCTCGGACTCCCCGTCGACCGCCTCGATGCACGGGCCGGTCGAGCGGCGCGCCCCGCGTTCGGTCCGTTTGTCGGTCCGTTGCGATTCCCCTCGTGGAAAGCAGGCAGCACCGCGTTACGAGGACTGGCGTGGATGCGGCGCACAAAGTGACCGGCAGGGTCCGGGAGGAGCGGCGCGACTATCGTCGGACGATAGATCGCGAAGCGTTCGATCGGTTGTCGTTCGGCGCGATCGGACAGGCTCCTATCGTGGCGGATCCCGGGTGATGTTTGACGCCTCGCTCAACGTCCTCCTCGTCGGGGTGCTGGTGGTGCTCTCGATCGCGGTCCGCATCGGCTTCCGGCGGGTCGGCGTTCCCTCGCTGATCGGCTTTGTCCTGCTCGGCTTCGCGCTGCGCTCGCTCGACGCCGAGACCGCGGTGCTGAACGAGACCTCCCGCGCGCAACTTGCCCTGCTGGCGCAGCTCGGGGTTTTCGCGCTGCTGTTCCGGGTCGGGATCGAGAGCAACCTGCGCGGGCTGGTTCGGGTGATCCCGCGCGCGGCGACGATCTGGCTCGTCAACATGCTGGCGAGCGGCGGCGGCGGCTTCCTCGCGGCGCGCTACCTGCTCGACGCGCCGCTGGTGCCGAGTCTGGTGGTCGCCGTCGCGCTCACAGCGACCAGCGTCGGCGTCGGCGTCAGCGTCTGGCAGGAGGCAGGCCAGCTGCGCTCGCGCGCGGGCGCGCTCTTCATCGACGTGGCCGAACTCGACGACCTCTCGGCGATCCTGCTGATGATCCTCCTGTTCAGCCTGCTGCCGGTGCTGGCTGGCGGGGCCGAGGGTTCGCTCGTGTTGATCGGCGGACAGGCGGCGGGTGTCGCGCTGGTCAAGGCGCTGCTCTTCGGGATGCTGTGCTTCCTCCTCTCCCGCCACGCCGAGCGGCGGATCACCGTCTTCATGAACCGGTTCGAGCCGGCCCCGGACCCGATGCTGATGATCGTCGGCGTTGGCGTCATCATCGCCGCCGCCGCCGGGCTGCTGGGATTCTCGCTCGCGATCGGCGCGCTGTTCGCGGGCCTCGTGTTCAGCCGCGACCCGCTGGCGGCGCACGCCGACGCGTCGTTCGGCGCGTTGCACGACCTCTTCGTGCCGTTCTTCTTCATCGGCATCGGGCTTGCCATCGATCCGGCGGCGCTGCCGGCGGGCGCGGCGGTTGGCGGCGTCCTGCTGCTCGCGGCGATCCCCGGCAAGGTACTCGGCGCCGGTCTGCCGGCGCTCTTGTCGACCGGCGCCGCCGGGGCCGCGATCCTCGGCGTCAGCATGGTGCCGCGGGCGGAGATCGCGATGGTGGTCATGAGCGAAGCGCGCCGGCAGGGCGCGGACGTCGTGCCGGCCGGCTATTTCTCCGGCATGGTGGTGGTCTCCCTGGTCACCTGCATTGTCGCCCCGATCGCGCTGCGGGCGCTGCTCGCGGCCTTCCCGCAAGCGGACGCCGAGGGAACCCGCCGCGAGCGGGAGCGGGATCCGCCGATGCCCTGATCTCCGATGCAGAGCCCCTGGGCGGGGCGTTCGGCGGCGCGCTTGCGGAAACGCTCGCGGTCGCGCACGCGGCCGACCTCAAGGTCTTTGCAAGCCATGTTCGTCGTCCTCCGAGCCAGAAGTGGAATCCGGAAGAAGGACGCCCGGCCGGCGCAGTGCCGGCGGGACGCCCCCGGAGAACGCCGCTCAGCCCCTCTGCCTGCGGTCGCGGAACAGGCCCGCGGCCACCGAACCCCAGAATTGGCTGGCCGCCGCGGGTGCGCAGGCCCGTGCAGACGATGATCTCGGTGCGCGCGGGCTGCATCTCCCCGACCTCCTTCAGGGTGGCGGTGACGCGCTTGGCCTTGCCCCGGCCCTTCGACTTCGGCGCCTCGGGCCGGACCGGGCGGAGGTCGCCGTCCGCCATGGCGGTGAACTTCTCGACGACGTAGCGGTCGTCCTCGAGGCCGCCGCCGAAGAGGTGGATCAGGAACGTGGACGCCGTGTTGCCGGGCATCGGCATCGCTGTCGTCATGGTGCCGTCTCCGTCCTGCCGGTGGTCGGGAACGGCGGCGATGTCCTCTCCCCGGACATCCATCCGCCTCCCCGCTCGCGGCCAGGCTCAACCTCTCTGCGGTGCGGGGGGGGGCATCGGCCGACGACGGCGGCGGCGCGGCGTTGCGGCGGCAGGGTGGCGCAAGTGGCGCAAGTATCGTGTGGCTGGGCGGCAAGCTCCTGTCGCTGTCGATGGAAGGAGGCGGCCCGCCGCGTTCCCGACGAGGGGAGTGTGTTCGAATACGATGCTTCGTCCGGGACTCGATGCGGGATTGCGGACGGCCCGGCTCCCCGAAGCGCCGCTCCGCCTCGGGACGGCGCGCGGACCCAGACAGAAGGCAAGTGAATGGACGATCTGGCGCTGTCGGAACTGCTGTCGTCGCGCGGCTTCGAGGGCGAAGGCGCCGAACGGGCGCTGGAGCGGCTGCACCGCGACGGGCTGACCCGGCCCGGCAAGACCCGGATCGCCGCGGCGAAGATCGAGGCGGCCGACCGGGCGCTCGGCGCGGCCTTCGCGCGGCACTGCCGGCAACCCGCCTGCCTGCCGTCCCCCGGCGAAACGCGCGAGCCGGTCCTTGTCTCCACCGCGTCTCCGCCGCGCATTGCGAGACCTGCGGCGGAAGCGACAACCGCGCGGCGGTGGAGCGGATGCTGCCGGCGATGGATCGCGCCGCAAGCTCAGTCCAACCTTCACGCGAGAGCCCGATTTCAGCGAAACACCAAGGAGCCGTTTCGGTGGCCGATGGCATCAGAAACGACGACCCCGCCCTCGTAACGGGCGGTCACCGGATTCTGGTATCGGTATTGGAGAGCTTTCAACTGCTGCCCGTAACGGCGCCTGAGGTTTGCGACGCTCGGTTGCACATGGACATTGTTCACGTGACCCATGCAATAGGCGAAGCAGGCGATGGGGCAGAGCAGCACGGAACAGACGATGTCACAGATCTGAAGACCGGCATGGTTGTCACTGTGACCGAAGGTCGGCAGTTCAATGAGGCGTTGGTAGCTCTGCGCTACCAGGCTGAATTTTTGCGTGAAAATGGAATGGGAAACGATGACATTCTTGAATTTGTTTCGGCTGTCGGCGATGCAAAGGTCGGTGCTGTCGATCTCAGTCAGGTAGCGTTCGAAATAGGCACAGATCCCCTGTATCGAGGATGTGTATACCGGCGTGGCATCGAAGCGCGAGCCAAGGCCCTTCACCCGGATGCGTGCAACCATCCTGACGTCGTGATGGCGCAGCAGACCGAGGATTCGGTCGAGGAAGCCGATGGCATGCCTCCGTTGTCTTGGAGTTCCACGTGTTGTGTTGCTGCGAAGGCCGTTCCTTTGATCTCGGGCAGGATGCGGTCCAAGGTCTTGTCGGAGGGATAGGGCAAGCCGGGGAAGTGCTGGTACTTCAGAGTCAGAAAGTCGTCGGTGAGGCCAGCAAGGTTCGCGACATCGATGAAGAGACCGCCTATGACGAGGACGGGTTGGTCGTTTGGCCGGGGAGGGTCGCCAAGTGCGCCGAGATCCCCGGCTTCGTCAACGACACAAATTCGCAACGACGCCCCCGGAAAAGCTATGGCCACCGGATGGTGGCCATAGGGTCCGCCGCCCACGCGGGGTCGACAATAGAGAGTTTCTACGGAAAGTGTGGGAACGGATAACCCGGGTGTCAAGGGTGTGTCCGCGGGTGTCGGCCGGCGGTGGGGGAGTCGTGATGACCCGAGCGACCGCAGTACGGCAGCTCGGAATGCGGACGTTTCGCCATGTGCCGTGGGGCTGTCGAGCGCTGCGGATGACGGGGAGAGCGAGTGGAGATGTTGGCCGAATTCAGAACGTGACGCGGGCTCAGTGCGCGGTGGGGGTCGCCGGGCTCCGGGGTTTCAGCGCGCATGGAGCGTGCGGCGGATCCAGTCCAGTCGTCTCGCGTGAGTTCGGGCTTCGCGCGTAGCCTGTCGCAGAGCCGCTCCGCGCCCTCTATGGTCAACGCAACGAG
The DNA here is from genome assembly GCA_965214975.1 of Alphaproteobacteria bacterium. Lineage (GTDB taxonomy): Bacteria > Pseudomonadota > Alphaproteobacteria > MPNO01 > UBA830 > JAJEBT01. Next base: position 546,841 of record OZ244055.1, on the reverse strand, counting down.
GCCAATTGGGATGTATCCGCTCATGCCGTCGACGACGATCAGGTTTCGCCATTGCCCTCGGCTACGATGGCCCGCCTTTCCCTTGGAACGAGCGACGCCGCTACCACCTTCGATGCGAGCTCGACGCCATTTTCGCCCGCATGTACGGGCTCAGCCGCACCGATCTCGAGTGGATTCTGGACGCCCCGGCGCCAAGCTCGTCCTTTCCGTCCCTCAAGCAGCGCGAAATGAAAGAGTTCGGCGAATACCGCACGCAACGCTACGTGCTCCAAGCATTCGATTCACTGGAATGCGGAGAGATGCCCAATCTTGTCGACGACAGCGCGCGGAGAAGTCCTCCCGGACAATCCCAAAGCGGCTGACCCTGCTTCGAGCACCCGGACGGCGCCGTCACCGGAGGCGGGGTGCTTGGGCAGTTGCACGTTATGCGGAATCCAGGAACCGCACCATGTCGATCACCCTTCGTTCCCAGTGCCAGTCGCGCAAACGCCTGCATCGAACGCTTTCAGGAACCTCCCGTAGGCCGAATCGACGGCTTGCCCGTCCAGATCCCGCAACGAAGCGCCTGCCGCGAGGTCGGGCGTCCAGGCGATTTCCATAGGGTGGTGGGGCGCGTTTTCCTCGTTCAGGTCGAACGAAAAGCCGTCCGTCGACGCGCCCCCCGGCTCCATCTCGTCGTAAAGGTGATCACGGAACAGCTCCCATGCCTGCGTCCGGAAGCCTGCGACATATTCGTCCCTAGTCGACACAGGCGTCAGAGCCGATACCACCGAAAGACGTTCCCTGATGGATTCAGCCAGGTTTCTTTCGCGCCAATGACGGAACAGAATGCGGTAGTCGCTCCAGACGCTTTCAGAGTCGGTCGCGAACAGCAACGCCCTTGCATCGAGGTCCGTGACGGACGCAGCCGCGATATCGTGCAGGCCGTCGCGGCTTTCCAGCAGCACCACCGTCGGTCTGAACCGGGTTTCCAGGTTCGCCAGGACACGTTCGAGGCGGGCCGTCCAGGGTTCGTTCGGCCTGTCCATGTACACGCGCCCCAGCTTGGCCAGGTACTCTCCGGGATCGCGGCCGTGTGCGGGTGCCACGCGGACATCACCCTCGAAATCCTGCGACCAGGCCGGGGCGGCCAGCATGTTCTCGATCACCCGGTCTCCCTGCCCGACCAGATCCTCGACGAACCAGTCGACCAGGCCGAATTCCGGCCGCCGTTCCGCCTCGAGCATCACCGAGGAGAGGCCGGGCGACTCGATATCCAGGTCGACCGCCAGCACCCGTTCCCCGTTGCGCGCAAGATGCCGGGTAACCACCGCAGCGGTCGTGCTGCGCCCCAATCCGCCCTTGACCGAATACAGGGTGATGCGCTCGGGCGTGGCGTTTTCCTCCTTCTTGCCGACCGTCCACCAGCCGTGCCCGGTCACCAACCGCTCGGCGAGAAAGACGCCCGGACGAATCTCCCGGGCCGTGTCGTCAAGGGTTTCCAGCAATGCGCGACCCACGAACAGGACGGCCTCGTCCGAGGGGTATCCATGCGCACCCAGAACCGCACCCAAGGCGCGAGCGAGCCGTTCCAGCGAACTGCGGACGCGATCGTCCTCTTCCGAGGCATCCGATACCGATATGCGCAGCTTGCCGGACAGATCCCGCACCAGATACACGCGATCGACCCCGTTCGGCACGGCCGCCGCTCCATCGATGGCGTTCTCGACGCGCTCTCGCATGTCATCGAAGAAGACAGCACTGTCTGTCACGGCTGGCCACCTCGCTTCGCGGCTTGGAGCATGGCACGGACCTTGCGTGCCGCGTCGCGATGCGGCTCGACACATGCCATCCCGGAGTGCCGTTGGCGCGCATGGCGCTGGCCAACCCGCCGGTTCCCGAAAGAGGTGCCAACCGGCAGCGTGGAAAGGTGGGCGGTTCCCGTTCGCCCCCGGGAGCGGCTCACGGACTCCGGCCGCAGCCCGTCGAGATGCTGCCTGCACGACGTCTCAACCGGTTGGCCCTCGGCGACGAGCACCGCTTTCAGGCCGCATTCGGGGCTCAGCCCGTACAGATGACCGGCATTTGCCCACGCCAAGCATCCAAACAGACGTTCCGCATCCCTCCAGTGACGGTCGTGCGCGTCCTCGAAGTCTTCATCCATTGCCTGGATCCCGTGCGATGTCCGCGTTTCAACATGCTTCGGTGCAAATCGCAAGCGAACGGCCTCCGGACGGGAAAATCTCCCGCCGGGCGGGGAAATCATGGCCGCGACGGATCGTTTCAACCCGCGAAGGTCGCGGAGCGGATCGCGGACCGCCAACCGAGATGCCGACCGGCCGCAGGGAGACCGGACAATGGGGAGCCTCACGGCCCGTCCCTCCCTCGCCATCGGGTATGCGGATCCACGACCAGTCCGGCGGCAAGACGACGATGCCGCACGAGGTGAAGGAACTCTTGGGCGAACTCCGGATTCGAGAAGTCACGCCGTCGGCTGCGAGGCACGCGTGCCCAGAACGCGAGGCCGGCATTTCGCCGACGACGCCGCAAGGGCTCTTCGCCCGCTATCGCATCGCCACGATCACGGGCAACGATTTCGGGACGAAGCGGACGTGAGAATGGTGCAGGTTCCTACGGCCTCGGTGATTCCAGGATGGAACGCGAAAGGTGCGAGGCATGAACCGCCCCGCTGTCGCACCGCACGCTCCGGCGAAGCCGGGAGCCTGCCGACGCTGTCGCGAGAAAGAACCTGAAAATGATGCAGGGCACCTGGGTGGTTGCAGGGCTACAGTGTCAACAAGTGAGCAGGCGCCACCTCCGCGGCGACAGTTGCCGGCACGCCGTCACCGGAGATAGAGTATCTGGGCAGTTACGTCGATTGTTACTGAAGGCATCTGGCATGAACGCGAAGAACGGCATGAGGCCGGTGCATCCGGGCGAGATCCTGCGCGACGAACTCGACGGGCTCGGGTTGTCCGCCAACGCGCTGTCGAAGGCGCTGGGCGTGCCGGTGAACCGGGTGACGATGATCCTGAACGGCCAGCGGGGTGTAAGCGCCGACACGGCGCTGCGGCTGGCCCGGTATTTCGGGACGACGCCGCAACTGTGGATGAACTTGCAGAAGACCTGGGAGCTCCGCCGGGCGGAGGTCGCGGCAGGTCGCGAGATCGACGAGAAGGTGACGCCTCGGCAATCGGCGGCATGGGAGGCGATGGCCGATGCCCGTTCCTGATTTTCAGTCGCTGATGCTCCCTGCCCTCAAGGCATTCGTGGTTGGTGCTGAATCGCCGATTTCGGAAGTCCGCGAGCGGATCGCCGCAGCCGAGGGACTTGCTCCCGAAGATGTTCGGGAGATGCTCCCGAGCGGCCGGCAGACAGTGTTCGTCAATCGCGTCAGCTGGGCCGTGACCTACATGGAGCGCGCCGGTCTTCTGGAACGGGTCCGCCGCGGCGTTTATCGCTTGACGCAGGAGGGAGAACGCCTGTTGTCGCGGACGCCTTCGCGCATCGACATGAACCTGCTTGGAGAATACCCGGATTACGCTCAGTGGTCGCGGCGGGCCAACACTGCGTCTCCCGGCAAGGCAGCGACGGAGAATCTCAGCGCCGACATTGCCGAAACGCCGGAGGAAGCGCTGGACCGTGCCGCCAGGCAGTTGAGCAGCGCGTTGGAAGCCGATGTGCTGCATCGGGTTCGCGGTGCGGCACCGGAATTTCTCGAACGCGTGGTCGTCGATCTGCTGATCGCGATGGGCTACGGCGGTGGCGATACCGCGATGGGTCGCGTGACCGGACGTTCCGGCGACGGCGGAATCGACGGCACGATCCGCGAGGACGCGCTCGGCCTGGACGAGCTCTACGTTCAGGCGAAGAGATACGCTGAAGGCAACGCCGTGGGCGAAGGCGATCTGCGCAACTTCGCAGGCGCGATCGACGCTGCGGGCACGACCAAGGGCGTGTTCGTCACCACCGCCGGTTTCACGCGCGCCGCGAAGGATTACGTGGCGCGGAGTCCCAAGCGGATCGTGCTGATCGACGGCGAGGAACTGGCGCGCCTGATGGTCCGGCACGGAGTCGGCGTGCGAACGCGGCTACGGCACGAAATCAAGCGGATCGACGAAGACTATTTCGAGCAGGAAACGGCGTAGACCGTGCGCCTGTCGTGGAACGAGATCCGCGCCCGCGCCGCCGCCTTCGCCGAGGACTGGAAGGACGCGGCCTACGAGAAAGGCGAGACGCAGAGTTTCTACAACGCCTTTTTCGACGTGTTCGGGGTCCGGCGGCGGAACGTCGCGCGCTACGAGGCGCATGTCGCGAAGCTGGACAACCGCTCGGGCTTCATCGACCTGTTCTGGCCGGGCGTTCTCCTCGTCGAGCAGAAGAGCGCCGGGAGCGACCTGCAGGCGGCCTACGAACAGGCAGGGGGGTATTTCGACGCGCTGCCGGACCGCGAACGCCCGCGCTACATCCTGGTGAGCGACTTCCGGACCTTCGAGCTTCACGATCTCGACGAACGGGAGGCGGTCGCGTTCGCGCTCGCGGACCTGCCTGCCCATGTCGAGGCGTTCGGCTTCATCCTCGGCGTGCAGCGTCGGACGTTTCGCGATCAGGATCCGGCGAACATCAAGGCCGCCGAGCTGGTCGGGCGGCTTCACGACGCGCTCGCGGATGCCGGACACCGGGGCCACGACCTGGAACGGTTTCTCGTGCGGGTCGTGTTCTGCATGTTCGCCGACGACACCGGGGTGTTCGAGCCGCGCGACATCTTCCTCGACTTCATCGAGACGCGCACCGGCGAGGACGGGGCCGATCTCGGCCCGTGGCTCGCGCAGCTGTTCGAGGTGCTCGACACGCCGGAGGCGGAGCGACCCACGACCCTTGACGAGGATCTGGCGCGGTTCCCGCACGTCGACGGCGACCTCTTCAAGGGACACCTGCAGACGTTCTCGTTCGACGCGGCGATGCGCGGCGCGCTGCTGGACGCCTGCCGCTTCGACTGGTCGAACATCTCGCCCGCGATCTTCGGGGCGCTTTTCCAGTCGGTGATGGACCCGGCGGAACGGCGTGCCCAAGGCGGGCACTACACGACCGAGAAGAACATCCTCAAGGTGATCGAGCCGCTGTTGATGGACGACCTGCGCGCCGAGTTCGAGCGGTTGAAGGCTCGCAAGGACAGCCGGCGTCTGGCGGAGCTTCGGCGCTTTCAGTCCAGGCTCGGACGGCTGACGCTCTTCGACCCGGCCTGCGGCTGCGGCAACTTCCTCGTCATCGCCTACCGGGAATTGCGGCTGCTCGAGATCGATGTCATCCGGGAGATTCGGGACGCGACCGCCGCGACGACGCAGGCAGTGCTCGATACCGCATGGCAGTCGATGGTGGACGTGGACCAGTTCCACGGGATCGAGCTTGGCGAGTTCCCGTCACGCATCGCGGAAACCGCGCTGTGGATGATGGACCACATCATGAACAGCAGGCTGAGTCTGGAGTTTGGCCAGTCCTACGCGCGCATCCCGCTTGCGAAGTCGCCGCGCATCGTCCACGGCGACGCGCTGGAAACCGACTGGTCCGAATTGCTGCCGCCGGGGGACTGCTCCTTCGTTCTCGGCAATCCGCCCTTCGTGGGCGCCAAGTACCAGACGGAGGAGCAGCGCGCCCAGGTGCGCAGCGTCGCCGCGCTCGGCGGGCGCGGCGGCACGCTCGACTACGTGGCCGCGTGGTTCATCAAGGCGGGAGAGTACGTGAAGGGCGGCCGCGCCCGGATCGGCTTCGTCGCGACCAACTCCATCACCCAGGGCGAGCTGGCTGCACAGCTCTGGCCGGTCCTGTTCGAGCGCTGCAAGCTGGAGATCGCCTTCGCGCACCGGACCTTCGCATGGGGATCGGACGCGCGCGGCAAGGCGCATGTGCACGTCGTCATTCTCGGCCTCGACCGGCGGGAGGCCGCGCGGGCCGACAAGCGGCTGTTCAGCTATCCCGACATCAACGGCGAGCCCGAGGAAAGCCGTCATGCTGCGCTCTCCCCGTACCTGTTCGACGCCGGCGGCCTCTCCGACCCGCAGCTGGTGGTGCGGAAGGAAAGCTCACCGATCAACGGGATGGGGCGTTTGCTTAGCGGAAGCCAGCCAATCGATAATGGCGAGTATATCTTCGATGCAGAGGAACGCGTTGCACTGTTGGAAGCCGAGCCGGGCGCGGAGTCTTTCCTGCGCCCCTTCGTGGGCGCTCAGGAGTACCTGCAAGGCGGCGAGCGATGGATACTCGCCTTGCAGGAGGCTACGCCAACGGCATTGAAGGAGCTTCCGATTGTACGCCAGCGCATGTCGGCGGTTCGCGAGTTCCGGTCAAGGAGCAGGCGCAGGAGCACGTTGGCGATTGCCGATTATCCGACGCGGTACAACGTCGAAGTCGTCCCCGCCACGCCGTTTCTGGTGATTCCCGAGGTCAGTTCCGAGCGGCGGGAATACCTGCCCATCGACTGGCTGGAGCCGCCGGTGATTCCGAGCAACCTCGTTCGCGTTCTGGAAAACGCCGCACTGGTCGATTTCGCGCTGCTGACCTCGGCGATGCACATGGCGTGGCTGCGCCATGTCGGCGGGCGGCTGGAAAGTCGTTACCGCTATTCCATCGGCCTCGTCTACAACACCTTCCCGCTGCCGCCCAAGGGCTCGGACCTGTCGAGGCTGGAGCCGCCGGCGCAGGCCGTGCTGGACGCGCGCGCCACCCATCCGGGCGCGACGCTCGCCGATCTCTACGACCCGGATCTCATGCCCCCGGACCTGCGCCGGGCGCATCGGGCGCTCGACCGCGCGGTGGACCGGCTCTACCGGCGCGCGGGCTTCGCCTCCGAGCGAGAGCGCGTCGAGCATCTGCTCACGCTGTACGAGAAGATGCGGGCGCCGCTGGCGGCCGGCATGAATCCGAGGAGGAGACAACGACGGGTAGCACGGTCTCCTGCCCGCCGGACGCGGTGACGGATGCCGGCGGCGCGAACGCAACGGTCTGAAACCGGAGGAACTTGCAAGACTCCCGGACGGCGAAGCCCGGCCCGGGGCGTCCGCGGGTCGAACACGATGGGAACTTTCGGCGGTCGACCCCCTCGCCTGTCCGCCCGGGCGGCGCCGGCAAGCCGATTCTTCGGGATCCGGGGCCGGTGCGGGTCCGATTCGCGCCCGCCCGTCGGAGGGCGGACACAGTTCTCTGTACCATTCTCAGGCTCTCGACGCGCGCGAACCCGGGAACCGCCGCGAGGCGCCAGTGTCTCTCGCCAAGCGGCCCGGCCTCCTTCTCGAGCCACGGGAACAGCTCGGCTTGAACGTGATGCCAGGACTGGTACAAAGTCCGCATTGGCGCCACGGGGCTGCTCCTTCTGTCCAGGTCGTTGGAAACCCGACAGAATCATGGAGCGGCCCCGATTGCCAGGGAAATTCGGCCGCCACGGCAAAAAAATTCCCTCGAACGCGGAATTTTGCAAGTTCCTCCTTAGTGTCTGAGTTTGGGGGTTTATAGCGGTCTGGCTACGAGCGAGTCGGTGACGGGATCAGGTACAAGGGGTCGGCGATTGGACGCATTGCTCGGATTGGTTCTCTCGACACTGTCGGGGGTGATTGTCAGCCTTGTCACTCTTGGGCTTACGGGATGGCAACGCTCAAGGGACGATCGTCGCAAGGAAGCACGTCGCCGGGAAGAGATCTTGGCGAGCATCGGTCGGGAACTGGAGCGGAACCGCATTGCTACGCGGGGATCTTTGGATGCCAGCAATGCCCATTACTTGATCGGAAAGCTGTCAACCGTCGCCTTCGAACGACATGGTGCGGATTTGGCGACGGTCGCGCCCGATAACGTTGAGTCTGTGTTCGACCACTACTCAAACGTTTCGACGGTGCGTGAAGGCATCCGTGCCCTGGCGGGACCACCCGGACGCGACGGGGACGAAACACAACGTCGACTATGGATCGAACTGTCGAATAAAGCACGTGTGGATGTCAGCAACTCGGCAACCGAAGCCCTCAAGCGCTTGGGGCTGCCATCAAGCGATTAGCCCAAGTTGGCACTTTTTCCGTTCGGAGGGGTCGGTTCCGGCGAGGTGCGGATTCTGGCGACACTTGACGGTCCCGATCGGGGTCGTCGGCGGTCGCGGAAGAGCCCGTGCCGGGCGAGGTCGGGGGCAACGTTTCCCCCGGGCCCGGTGACGCGGATGGACGGACCGTGTCCGTCCCCTCTTCCGATCAGAAACGGATGCTGCCTGTCAGCCGGACACCGTGCCCGGGCGCCGCGTCGGCGCTCTCGCGAAGTTCGGCCTCGAGGCTCATCGACAGGACGTCGAGCTCCAGCCGCCGGCCGACGCGGTACCGGTGCGTCGCGTCGCCGTCGGACGAGAACGCGCCGTAGGTGGTGAGGGTGCCGCGCCCCGCCAGCGCGGGCGCGGCGTGGCCGAACTCGGAGCTCAACCGCATCTCCGGGTCGAACGGATCCCGCCCGCCGGACCCGCCGGCCGTCGTCCGCCGCCCCTCCCACACCGACCGGGCCCCGCTTGCCGCGTTGCCCCACGAGGACGTCAGCGCGAAGTACAGTCCCCGGCCGGACGCGCCCGGGTCGAACTCCAGCCCCAGCCTCACCCCGGCGTCCTCCAGACCCTCTTCCTCGTGCGACAGCAGCACGCGACCGCTCGCCTCGACCTCGAGGCCCAGGTCCGCATGTCCGTACCCGACGCCCCCGCCCAGCTCCACCCCCATGCCGCTCTCCGCGTCCCCGCCATCGACCCGCGCCGCCAGCTCGACGTTGCCCCTCAGCCCCTCGACCCCGCCGAAGCCCTCCCCGGCGCTGCCTTCCAGCAGCAGCCGCGCTTGCCAGACCCCGGACTCCAGAGCCGGCAGCAGCTCCGCCTGTCCGTCCGCGTCGAGCTGCACGAGGAAGCCGCTCGTCCCCACCGACCAGTCGACACCCCACAGCGACGCCACTTCGTTGCTCCCTCCGCCCGCCGCCATCGTCATCTCGATGTCGGTCTCGACGCCGGTGCCCGTCCGGGTGGAGAAGCCGTCCCTCAGGACCGCCTCGCCGGTGCCGTAGCCCAGCATCGCCCACGTCCTCAGACCCCGCCGCGGCGACCACCGCGCGTAGGGGTGCACACCGACGAGCTCCGTCTCCACATCCGCATCGCGCTCCCCGTCGAACTCCACCTCCCCGGAGCTGCCGCTCAGCATGACGCCGAGCAGCGTGTCCTCCCGAACACGAAGCTCCAGCCCCAGCTGCCCGGAGAGCGTCTCTCCCCGCGTCGTCACCTCCGGATCCAGCCTGCCCGCGCTCCGGCTCAGGCTGCCGCGGCCCCACAGCACCGGGACTCCCGCGCCGCCCGCCTCGCCTTCCCCGCCCAGGGAAAGCTGGAAGCTGCTCCGCGACAGCAGCTCCCGCCACTCCGCCCCGTCCGGCAGGTCGCCGTCGGAGCCGACATATCGCCGCAACGCCCCGTGCACCCCCTCTCCGGACCGGAGCGAGACCAGGGGCGTCCCCCCAAGCGTCGCCGTCGTCCCGGCCCTCGCCGACCGCGGCCTGTCCTCGACGGCCGCGACCAGATCCCGCGCCACCGCGCGGCCGAACGCCGCCAGCGCGTACCCGAGCCTGCGGCGGCGCTCCTCGACGAGCTCGTCGTCCGCGATCGTCAGCGTCACCGGCTCCGGGTCGCCCGCGAGACCCTGGCGGTTCGTCGCCTTGCCCGACACCGTCACCGTCCTGTCCGGCGCCTCCGCGTCGTTGTCCACGGCCGCGATCGTCACCACCCCGGCGCTCTCCCTCTCGCCCGCCGCGACCGTCAGCACCCGGTTCGCGCCCAGCCGGTAGTCGGCCGCCGTCGCCGGCGCCACCGGCGCCGCCGACACCGTCACCGTCGTCCTCTCGCTCGACGGCCGGTCCAGGCGCGCCGTCACCGTCGCCGTCCCGCCGTTCTCCGCGATCGTGTCCGGCGTCAGGCGCAGCGACACCGCCGGCGCCGCGTCGTCGTCGGTGATCGTTCCCGTCCCCTCGGCCCTCGCGACCGTCGCGCCCGACGGGTTCGACAGCACCACCGTGACCGTCTCGTCGGGCTCGTCCGCGTCGTCGTCGGTCACCGCGACCGTCACCGTCCCGGCACTCTCCCCGGCGCCGAAGGTCAGGGTGCCGCTCCCCGCCCCGTGATCCTTTCCGGCCCGCGCCGTCCCGTCGAAGACTGTCCAGTCGACCGTCACCTCGGCCGCCGCCGGCGGCTCCAGCGTCACCGCGAACCGCAGCGCCGCGCCGGAGCCCTCGGCCGCGCGCGCATTGCCGATCGACAGCTCCCGCCCCTCGTCGTCCGCGATCGTCAGCGTCGCCGCCAGCGCCGGAGCCCCCGGCGCCTGCGGGACCGCGACCCCCTGGGCGTTGGCCGCTGTGGCCGTCACCGTCACCTTCCTGTCCGGCGCCTCCGCGTCGTTGTCCACGGCGGTGATCGTCACCAGCCCCACGCTTTCCGTCCCGCCCGCCGGGATCCTCAGCTCCCTGTTGTCGCTCAGCACGTACGGCAGCTCCTCCGTCGCCGCGACCGACAGCCGCTCCGCCGCCGCCAGCGTCGCCTCCACCGTCACCGTCGTGTCCGCGCTCGACGGGTGGGACAGGCGCGCCGTCACCGCGGTCGTCCCGCCGTCCTCGACGATCGCGGGCCGGGACAGGTGCAGCGTCACCGTCGGCGCGGCGTCGTTGTCCCGGATCGTCAGCGTCACCGGCTCCGGGTCGCCCGCGAGACCCTGGCGGTTCGCCGCCTTGCCCGTCACCGTCACCGCCCTGTCCGGCGCGTCCACGGCGTTGTTCACGGCCGTCACCGTCACCCGCCCGACGCTCTCCGTCCCGCCCGCCGCGATTGTCAGCACCCGGTTCGCGCCCAGCCGGTAGTCGGCCTCCGTCGCCGGCGCCACCGGCGCCGCCGACACCGTCACCGTCGTGTCCGCGCCCGACGCGCGGTCCAGGCGCGCCGTCACCACGCTCTCCCCGCCGGCCTCCGTGACCGAATCCGGGGTCAGGACCAGCGTCACCGTCGGACGCGGCGCGACCGTCGCCGTCGCCGCGCTCTCGACCGTCTCCCGGGTTCCGTCGTCGTCGGTGAAGGCCACCTCCGCCTTCAGCGTCGCGCCCGCGTCCGCGTCGGCCACCGTGTAGGTCGCCGCGGTCGCCCCGCCGATCCGCGTGTCCGTCCCGCCCGATGTCCGGATCCACTGCCAGGCGTAGATCGCGCCCGCCGTCCCGTCCGCGTCGCCGATCCCCGAGGCGTCCGCGGTCAGCGTCTGGCCCACCACCGGCGTCGTGTCGTCGATGGTCGGCGCGCCGGTCGGCGCCGCGTTGTCGTCGTCCTCGACCGTGACCGTTGCCGCGGCGGTCCCCAGGTCGTAGGCCGCATCCGCCGTCAGGGTCAGCGTCACCACGCTGTCCGCCTCGTGAGCGCTGTCTTCCACCGTCGGCACCGTCACCGTCTTCCCGGTGTCGCCGTCCCCGAAAGCGACGGTCCGCGCGCCTTCCTCGCCCGACGCCACCATGGCGCCGGTCTCCGACACGCTGTAGCGGACCGTCAGCGCGCCCGCCGTGACGCCTGTGCGCGTCACCCTGAACCGCGCGTCCTCGCCTTCCTCCACCGGGCCCGCCACCCGCGCCACCGACACCCTCGGACGCACCGCCGCCGCGACCGTCGCCGTCGCCGCGCTCTCGACCGTCTCCGCGGTGCCGTCGTCGTCGGTGAAGGCTGCCTCCACCTTCAGCGTTGCGCCGACGTCACCGGCAACCACCGTGTAGCTCGTCCCGGTGCCGACCTCCGTCTCGCCGCCGCCCGACGCCACCCGGAGCCACCGCCAGGCGTAGGTCGGACCCGTCAGACCGTCCGGGTCGCCGATGCCCGATGCGTCCGCGGTCAGCGTCTCGCCCACCACCGGCGTCGTGTCGTCGATGGTCGGCGCGCCGGTCGGGGCTGCGTTGTCGTCGTCCTCGACCGTGACCGTTGCCGTGTCGGTCCCCAGGTTCCAGGCCGCATCCGCCGCCAGCGTCAGCGTCACCACGCTGTCCGCCTCGTGAGCGTTGTCGTCGGCCGTCGGCACCGTCACCGTCCGCTCGGTGTCGCCGTCCGCGAAAGCGACGCTTTTCGCGCCCTCCTCGCCCGACGCCACCATGGCGCCGCTCTCCGACACGTCGTAGCGGACCGTCAGCGCGCCCTCCGTGACCCCCGTGCGCGTCACCGTGAACTGCGCGCCCGCGCCTTCCGACACCGGGCCCGCCACCCGCGCCACCGACACCGTCGGCACCGGCGCCGCCTCGACCGTCGCCGTCGCCGCGCTCTCGACCGTCTCCCGGGTTCCGTCGTCGTCGGTGAAGCTCGCCTCCACCTTCAGCGTCGCGCCGACATCGCCGGCAACCACCGTGTAGCTCGTCCCGGTCCCGACCTGCGTCTCGCCGCCGCCCGACGCCACCCGGAGCCACCGCCAGGCGTAGGTCGGACCCGCCGTCCCGTCCGGGTCGGCGATGCCCGACGGATCCGCGGTCAGCGTCTCGCCCACCACCGGCGTCGTGTCGTCGATGGTCGGGGCGCCGGTCGGCGCCGCGTTGTCGTTGTCCTCGACCGTGACCGTTGCCGTGGCGGTCCCCACGTCGTACGCCGCATCCGCCGTCAGCGCCACCGTCACCACGCTGTCCGCCTCGTGGACACTGTCGTCGGCCGTCGGCACCGTCACCGTCCGCTCGGTGTCGCCGTCCGCGAAAGCGACGCTCTTCGCGCCCTCCTCGCCCGACGCCACCATGGCGCCGCTCTCCGACACGTCGTAGCGGACCGTCAGCGTCCCTGTCGTCACCCCCGTGCGCGTCACCGTGAACCGCGCGCCCGCGCCTTCCGCCACCGCGCTCGCCACCCGCGCCACCGACACCCGCGGACGCGGCGCCGCCTCGACCGCCGACGTCTCCGCGCTCTCGACCGTCTCCCCGGTCCCGCCGTCGTCGGTGAAGCGCGCCTCCACCTTCAGCGTCGACCCCGCGTCGCCGGCGACCACCGCATACGTCGCCCCGGTGCCGACCTCCGTCTCGCCGCCGCCCGTCGCCACCCGGAGCCACCGCCAGGCGTAGGTCGCGCCCGCCGTCCCGTCCGCGTCGCCGATGCCCGACGCATCCGCCGTCAGCGTCTGGCCGACCACCGGGGTCGTGTCGTCGATCGTCGGCGCGCCGGTCGGCGCCACGTTGTCGTCGTCCCGGACCGCCGCCGTCGCCGCCGCCGGGTCGCCGGGCAGGTAGGCGGGATCGGCGCCCGTGTCCGCCGTCAGCGCCACCGTCACCGAGCCGTGCGCCTCGTGGGCGCCGTCGCCCGTCGTGGCCACCGACACCCGCACCGTGGCGCCGTTCGCCGGGAAGGTCGCCGTGCCCGCGCCCGTCGCGGCGCCGAAGGCTCCGGTGGCGGTGACCTCGTAGGCCACGCCCAGCTTCTTCGTCGTGGCGCCCGTGCGCGTCAGCGTGAACGCGGCGGGGCTGCCCTCCGTCACGTCGCCGTCCGAGGCCACCGTGACCTCGGGCCGCGGCCGCGCCGCCACCGCCGCCGTCGGGACGCTCGTGAACGTCGCCTCGTGGCCCTCGTCGTCGGTGACCGTCACCCGCACCTTGAGCGTCGCGCCCGCGTCCGCGAACACCGGCACGTAGGTCCGCGAGGTCGCGCCGGAAATGTCCGCGTCGCCGCCGCCCGACGGCGTCCGCACCCACTGCCAGGCGTGGGCCGCGCTGTCCAGGCCGTCCCCGTCGGCGAGGCCCGACGTGTCCGCCGTCAGCGTCTCGCCCTCCCTCGCCGTGCCCGTGACCGTGACCGCCCCGGTCGTCGGCGAGTCGTCGTCGTCCTCCACCGCCGCCGTCGCCGCCGCCGGGTCGCCGAGCAGGTAGGCGGGAGCGGCGGACGTGTCCGCCGTCAGCGCAAGCGTCACCGAGCCGTGCGCCTCGTGGGTGCCGTCGCCCGTCGTGGGCACGCTCAACTGCACCGCGGCGCTGTTCGCCAGGAAGGCGAGCGTGGCCTCGAAGGCCGTGACCCCGAAGTCTCCGGAGGCGGTGACCTCGTAGTCCACGTCCAGCGTCCGCGCCGTGTCGCCCGTGCGCGTCACCGTGAACACCGCGGCGCCGCCCTCCGTCACGTCGCCGTCCGAGACCACCGTCACCGACGGCCGCGTCGCCACCGCCACCGGCGGGGTCGGGGCGCTCGTGAACGTCGCCTCGTGGCCCTCGTCGTCGGTGACCGCCACCCGGACCTTCAGCGTCGCGCCCGCGTCCCCGTACACCGGCACGTAGGTCCGCGAGGTCGCACCCGAGATGTCCTCGTCACTGCCGCCGGCCGGCGTCCGCACCCACTGGTAGACGTACGCCGCGTTGTCCAGGCCGTCCGCGTCCGTGAGACCCGACGTGTCCGCGGTCAGCGTCCCGCCTTCCGCCGCCGTGCCCGTGACCGCGACCGAGCCGGTCGCCGGCGAGTCGTCGTCGTCTTCCACCGCCGCCGTCGCCGCCGCCGGGTCGCCGAGCAGGTAGGCGGGATCGGCGCCCGTGTCCGCCGTCAGCGCCACCGTCACCGAGCCGTGCGCCTCGTGGGCGCCGTCGCCCGTCGTGGCCACCGACACCCGCACCGTGGCGCCGTTCGCCGGGAAGGTCGCCGTGCCCGCGCCCGTCGTGATGCCGAAGTCCCCGGTGGCCGTCACCGAGTGGGCCACGTCCAGCTCCTCCGCCGTGTCGCCCGTGCGCGTCAGCGTGAACACCGCGGCACCGCCCTCCGTCACGTCGCCGTCGGAGGCAACCGTCACCGAGGGTCGCGCTGCCGCCGCCACCGGCGGGGTCGGGGCGCTCTCGAAGGTCGCCTCGTGGCCCTCGTCGTCGGTGACCGCCACCCGGACCTTCAGCGTCGCGCCCGCGTCCGCGTACACCGGCACGTAGGTCCGCGAGGTCGCGCCCGAGATGTCCTCGTCACTGCCGCCGGCCGGCGTCCGCACCCACTGCCAGGCGTAGGCCGCGTTGTCCAGGCCGTCCGCGTCCGTGAGACCCGACGTGTCCGCCGTCAGCGTCCCGCCTTCCGCCGCCGTGCCCGTGACCGCGACCGAGCCGGTCGCCGGCGAGTCGTCGTCGTCCTCCACCGCCGCCGTCGCCGCCGCCGGGTCGCCGAGCAGGTAGGCGGGATCGGCGCCCGTGTCCGCCGTCAGCGCCACCGTCACCGAGCCGTGCGCCTCGTGGGCGCCGTCGCCCGTCGTGGCCACCGACACCCGCACCGTGGCGTTGTTCGCCGGGAACGTCGCCGTGCCCGCGCCCGTCGTGACGCCGAAGTCCCCGGTGGCCGTCACCGAGTGGGCCACGTCCAGCTCCTCCGCCGTGTCGCCCGTGCGCGTCAGCGTGAACACCGCGGCACCGCCCTCCGTCACGTCGCCGTCGGAGGCAACCGTCACCGAGGGTCGCGCTGCCGCCGCCACCGGCGGGGTCGGGGCGCTCGTGAACGTCGCCTCGTGGCCCTCGTCGTCGGTGACCGTCACCCGCACCTTGAGCGTCGCCCCCGCGTCCGCGTACACCGGCACGTAGGTCCGCGAGGTCGCGCCCGAGATGTCCTCGTCACCGCCGCCGGCCGGCGTCCGCACCCACTGCCAGGCGTAGGCCGCGTTGGCCAAGCCGTCCGCGTCGGTGAGACCCGACGTGTCCGCCGTCAGCGTCCCGCCTTCCGCCGCCGTGCCCGTGACCGCGACCGAGCCGGTCGCCGGCGAGTCGTCGTCGTCTTCCACCGCCGCCGTCGCCGCCGCCGGGTCGCCGAGCAGGTAGGCGGGATCGGCGCCCGTGTCCGCCGTCAGCGCCACCGTCACCGAGCCGTGCGCCTCGTGGGCGCCGTCGCCCGTCGTGGCCACCGACACCCGCACCGTGGCGTTGTTCGCCGGGAACGTCGCCGTGCCCGCGCCCGTCGTGACGCCGAAGTCCCCGGTGGCCGTCACCGAGTGGGCCACGTCCAGCTCCTCCGCCGTGTCGCCCGTGCGCGTCAGCGTGAACACCGCGGCACCGCCCTCCGTCACGTCGCCGTCGGAGGCAACCGTCACCGAGGGTCGCGCTGCCGCCGCCACCGGCGGGGTCGGGGCGCTCGTGAACGTCGCCTCGTGGCCCTCGTCGTCGGTGACCGTCACCCGCACCTTGAGCGTCGCCCCCGCGTCCGCGTACACCGGCACGTAGGTCCGCGAGGTCGCGCCCGAGATGTCCGCGTCGCCGCCGCCGGCCGGCGTCCGCACCCACTGCCAGGCGTAGGCCGCGTTGTCCAGGCCGTCCGCGTCCGTGAGACCCGACGTGTCCGCCGTCAGCGTCCCGCCTTCCGCCGGCGTGCCCGTGACCGTGACCGTCCCGGTCGCCGGCGAGTCGTCGTCGTCCCGCACCTCGACACTGGCCATGGAGGGCGTGCCCGGCTTGTAGTAGTTACGTTCAAGAACCTCCACGGTCACCGTGCTGTTCGGCTCGGTCGTGTCGTCAGCTACCGTCGGGTAACTCACTGTCAAGGTTGTCTGGTTGGGACCAAACACTACAACCGACCTCCCCAAATTGTTCGGGAACATCATGTTGCCTGTTTCCGTTCTTCTGATATTCACACGCAACGGTATATCCCCGATTGTCTTCGACAGGGTGAACGTGAAAGTCGCGACTCCTCCCTCGGTGATGGGACTGTCGCCGTGCATGACGGACACCTCGGGCAGCGCCGCCACCGCCGCCGTCGGCGCACTCGTGAAGGTCGCCTCGTGGCCCTCGTCGTCGGTGACCGTCACCCGCACCTTGAGCGTCGCCCCCACGTCCAGGGTGTTCAGGCTGTAGGTCTTCGAGGTCGCGCCGGAGATGTCCGCGTCACTGCCGCCAGCCGGCGTCCGCACCCACTGCCAGACGTGGGAAGCGTTGGCCAGGCCGTCCCCGTCGGCGAGGCCCGACGTGTCCGCGGTCAGCGTCTGGCCTTCCCTCGCCGTGCCCGTGACCGTCACCGAGCCGGTCGCCGGAGAGTCGTCGTCGTCTCCCACCGCCGCCGTCGCCGCCGCCGGGGCGCCGAGCAGGTAGGCGGGATCGGCGCCCGTGTCCGCCGTCAGCGCCACCGTCACCGAGCCGTGCGCCTCGTGGGCGCCGTCGCCCGTCGTGGCCACGCTCACCTGCACCGCGGAGCCGTTCGCCGGGAACGTCGCCGTGCCCGAGAACGGCGTGACGCCGAAGTCCCCGGCGGCGGCGACCTCGTAGGCCACGTCCAGCGGCTGTCCCGTGTCGCCCGTGCGCGTCAGCGTGAACACGGCGGGGCTGCCCTCCGTCACGTTGCCGGCCGAGGCCACCGTCACCGAGGGCCGCGGCAGCGCCGCCACCGGCGGGGTTGGGGCACTCGCGAAACTCGCCTCGTGGTTCTCGTCGTCGGTGACCGTCACCCGGACCTTCAGCGTCGCGCCCGCGTCCGCGTACACCGGCACGTAGGTCCGCGAGGTTGCGCCGGAGATGTCCGCGTCACCGCCGCCGGGCGGTGTCCGGACCCACTGGTAGGCCCAGGCCGCGTTGGCCAGGCCGTCCCCGTCCGTGAGGCCCGACGTGTCCGCCGTCAGCGTCCCGCCTTCCGTCGGCGTGCCCGTGACCGCGACCGAGCCGGTCGCCGGCGAGTCGTCGTCGTCTTCCACCGCCGCCGTCGCCGCCGCCGGGTCGCCGAGCAGGTAGGCGGGATCGGCGCCCGTGTCCGCCGTCAGCGCCACCGTCACCGAGCCGTGCGCCTCGTGGGCGCCGTCGCCCGTCGTGGCCACCGACACCCGCACCGTGGCGTTGTTCGCCGGGAACGTCGCCGTGCCCGCGCCCGTCGTGACGCCGAAGTCCCCGGTGGCCGTCACCGAGTGGGCCACGTCCAGCTCCTCCGCCGTGTCGCCCGTGCGCGTCAGCGTGAACACCGCGGCACCGCCCTCCGTCACGTCGCCGTCGGAGGCAACCGTCACCGAGGGTCGCGCTGCCGCCGCCACCGCCGGGGTCGGGGCGCTCTCGAAGGTCTCCTCGTGGCCCTTGTCGTCGGTGACCGCCACCCGGACCTTCAGCGTCGCGCCCGCGTCCGCGTACACCGGCACGTAGGTCCGCGAGGTCGCGCCCGAAATGTCCTCGTCGCCGCCGCCGGCCGGCGTCCGCACCCACTGCCAGGCGTAGGCCGCGCTGTCCAGGCCGTCCGCGTCCGTGAGACCCGACGTGTCCGCCGTCAGCGTCCCGCCTTCCGCCGCCGTGCCCGTGACCGCGACCGAGCCGGTCGTCGGCGAGTCGTCGTCGCCCCGGACCGCGGCCGCGAGTGCTCTATCTGATCTCACTGGGCTCCACGCGGCTTGGCCGGATTTCCTCAGATAGTCGAAATTGATATCCCAGCCCCCCGCGTTGTCAATCAACGCGTAGCGGTGACTGAAGATGTTGATCCAGCGCGCTGCGCTGCCACTGGTCGACTCCGCCACGATGTGGTAGGCGGTGTCGGCCTCGAGCGTGGCATTGGGCGGTGCCGTGAAGGTGTTCCGGCCCGCGCTCAGGGGAGAGGGGCTGGTCAGCGTGTAGCGGGTTGTGCCGGGAACGTTGCGCTCATTAGCGTCGACCAAATTCTCCCTGATCGTCACCTCGACCGCTCCGGTGCCGATGTATGTGAGGCCCAGTACGACTTCCGAAAGCGGGTAGCCGCCGCTCCGGCTTCCCGTGCGAAACTCCTGCGAAAAATGACGGGAGGTGGTGATTTCGTTCCCATCCTCGGTGGAGTCTAGCGTGAAGGTTTTCAAGTTGCTGATGTAGTCGTCGACCTGCGCCTGGGCCGATGCCGGCGCCAGGCCGGCGAGCGCCAGCAGCACGCAGGCCGCCGGCGCCAGCCGCCGATGCGGCGCGGCGCCGTTTCGAGCCGTCATGGCGCTCCGGTCCCGGCGCCTCGGGGACGACGCCCGGACTCCGGCCAAGTTGCCGGGAACCGCGGCCATGCGGCGCAATCCCGTCCACCGGCGGGATCCCGTCCACCAGCGCCGGAGGGCCGCCGAGGCGGGAATCGCTGTCCCGCGGTTCGACGAACCCGCCCGCGCGTCCTGCCGATGCCGGCCCCCGTCATCCCGAATCCCCCAGGACGTTGCCCGGGGACGGGCGACGCTCCCCCGGACCCGGCCGGGGAGAACGGCGGGGAACCCGTCGACCGGTGTCTGGGGGGGGGGGGGGCGGGGGAGAGGAGGCTAGTGGCTGGTGTCTGGGGGGGGGGGGGGAGCGACCAGCGTCGGGGAAAGGGAGCGGCCGGACTTCCCGCGAGCCCGTGCCGGCGCCGCACCGGCGACGGCCACCGCCCGCGCACCCGCGCCGCGATGGCGGTGGATGAGGAGAGTCGGGCCGGGGCGTCCAAGGCGGCTTTCTCCCGGGTGCCGGACCCCGTTCCGCGCCGGTGTCCGCGGAACACGAACCGGGTTGCGAAGCGGGTCGATGCGTCTCGTGCCGGCGCGCATGGTACCCGATTCCGACGGCGTGTCGATACCCGTGGAGGGCCTTGTCGGGAGCGGACCATCCGTCCGGTGCGGCGGCGCACGGGTTTTCCGGCCCGATGGGCACCGGGCAGGCGCCCCATGGCCCGGACACGGGCACCGGAAGCGATCCGCCGGACGAGGCGCGAAGAGACCCGCGCACGGGGAAGCGGCCCGGAGGCCGGGGGGATCCTCGAACGCGACGGCCTCGACATGGTCCGGGAAACCGCGGAACTCCCGGCTTCGGCGGCGACGGAAGCGCTTGCCGAAGACCTCCCGGATGGCGGCGTCGCGGGTCGCGGACAGCAGGGCCGCGGGTTGCGCTCGTGGGCGCCGGTGCGGCGGCCGGGCGCGGTCGGGGATCCGGGGGTCTCCCGTCCACGCACGGAACCGCGGCGTGCCGCGGCGGAGCCGCGTGCAGACCGGCGACGTCGCGCACCCTGTCCCGCGAAGCGGAGGTCTGCGGACAGCCTCGAGGTCTCCCGGCGACGGGCCGCCGATGCCGGGCGCGCTCGCGGCCTTCGCGTCGTTCCGCCTCCCGGCCGCCGGCGGCGACGGGCGCGGCGGTCACCGGCCTTCGCGGTGCCAGGCCCAGACCAGGGTTCCCAAACCGAGGAACAGGACCAGCAACGGCGGCAGAAGCGGAGTCTCGCGCACGCTGGAGACGCGGTGGTCGCGGTTCGCGACGACCCCCATCCACCCGAGGCCCGACGCTTTCCGGCCGGGGCGGGTTCTGCGCAGATCCGGCACCCCGTCGCCAAGCCATCGCAGGCCGCCGCCCGTTGCGGCGCGCAGCCGCGACAGCGGCTCCGGACTCGCGCGCATGTCGGCGAACTCCCTCGGGTCGGGGTTTCCGACGGCGACCGCCGCGCGGTGCCGGCCGTTGTCGAGGCGGTGGATCCCGATCTCGTCGACCGGCAGCGTCGCCCGCGCCCGCCCGCCGGCTTCCGGCTCCGGAACGACGGTGCGGACGGCGCCGGAAGGCGCGGTCACGGCGATGGCGCGGTGGTCGTCCGACGCGCTCCGGCTGCCGATCACGAGTTCGTCGCCCTCGACCCGCGCGCTGACCGTCTCTTCCTCGAGGCTCGGCTCCTTCATGAGCCAGTGCGCGAGGCGGCGCAGGATCTCCGAATGCGGGCCGCCCCCCTCGAAGCCCCGCGCCCAGAGCCAGATGTGGTCGCTCAGAAGCTGCGCCACCCGGCCCTCGCCGACGCGGTCGAGGACCAGCAGCGGCGCGTTTCCCACGCCGCTCATCAGCACCTCCCCGCGGCCGGCCACCGCCGCGACCTGGCGGAACCAGCGGCCCCAGCGCGGCCCGTCGGACCCGGCCAGGTCCGCGGTCACCGGATGGCGCCGGCCGTACTCCGTGATGCGCGGCCGCAGACCGCGCTCGATCACGCCGCCCGAGGGCCGGCCGGGCAGGACGTCGCCGAGCGCCGTGCGGTGCAGGCTGAACTGCGAGGCGAAGTCCGGCCCGGCGGCGTCGAGCACGGCGCCGCCGTTGCGCACGTAGCGGACGATGTTCTCCAGATAGATGCCGGGAAGGATGCCCCGGCGGCGGTACCTGTCGAAGATGATCAGGTCGAACTCCCCGATCTTCTCCTCGAAGAGCTCCCGGACCGGAAACGCGATCAGCGCGAGCTCCCTCACCGGGGTGGAATCCTGCTTTTCCGGAGGGCGCAGGATGGTGAAGTGCACCAGGTCGACGGAAGGGTCGGCCTTGAGGAAGTTCCTCCACACCCGCTCCCCGGCATGGGGCTCGCCGGAAACCAGCAGGACGCGGAGCCGCTCGCGAACGCCGTTGATCTGCACCACGGCGCGGTTGTTGCCGTCGAAGATCTCGCCGGCGGCGGGCGCGGCCTCGATCTGCACGATGTTCGCGCCCGCGTGACCGAGCACGACCGGCACGCTGAACCGGCGCCCGACGGGCACCTCGAGGGTCCGTCCCTCCGCGCCGTCGCGCGAGAGAGTGACCCGCGCGGCGCCGTCCCGCCGGTCGTGGACGGTGAAGACGATCTCGACGGTCTTTCCGACGAGTCCGAACCGCGGGGCGTCGTCGATCGACAGCCGGCGGTCGCGCTCTCCCGGCTCCCCGGTCAGAAGGACGTGGACCGGACCGGTCGCCGCCGGATCCCCGTCCGCCTCGGGGACGTCGTGAACCTGGCCGTCGGTGACGAGAAAGGTCGCCCCGACGCGGTTTCGCGGCACGTCCGCCATCGTCCGCCGCAGCGCGTCGAAGAGGTGGGTGCCGTCCCGCCCCCGGTCGCCGCCGGCGCGGACGGTCCGGGTCTCGACTCCGGGCAGGCGCTCCAGCCTCGCCCCGAGCTCCGCGAGCGCGGCCTCGGCGCGGGCCGCGCGCGCGCCGAGGCCCTGCGACCGGCTTTCGTCGACGACCACGACGGCGACGTCGTCGTTGGCGACCCGCTCCTCCTCGATCAGGACCGGATTGGCCAGCGCGGCCAGCAGGATCCCGGCCGCCGCGAGGCGCCAGGCGGCGCCGCGGGCGCGGCGCCACAGGGCGTATCCGCCGAGCAGGAGCGCGGCCGCGGCGAGAGCGCCGAGGACCGCCCAGGAAAACGGCGGGGCGAAGGCGACGTGCAGCATCCTACTGCCCCAGGCGTTCCATGAGGGCCGGGACGTGGACCTGGTCCGTCTTGTAGTTGCCGGTGAGCGCGTACATCACCCAGTTGACGCCGAACCGGTAGGCCAGCTCGCGCTGGCGCTCGCCGTCGGGAACGACGGCCGCGAGCGGACGGCCGGCCTCGTCGACCGCCCAGGCGCCCGCCCAGTCGTTGGTTCCGATGACCACCGAGGACACGCCGTCGTTGTGGCGGCCGCCCCGGCGCTCGACCCAGATCGGGCCGCCGGCCCAGCGCCCGGGAAACTCGCTCAGCAGGTAGAAGGATCTGGTCAGGACGTGATCCGGCGGCAGCTGCGTCAGCGCCGGAACGTCCAGCCCCCCGAGAAGCCTGCGGAGGTGGAGACCCGCCGCTCCCGAGCCGATGCCGCCCCGCGCGCGGGTGTCGAAGAGGATGGTTCCGCCGGTCCTGAGATAGCGGTCGAGCTGGCGCCGGGCGCGCTCCGACGGCAGCCGCTGGCGCGGCGAGACCGCCCAGTAGAGGAGCGGATGGAACGCCAGCTCGTCGGTCTCGATGTCCACCCCGATCGCGGCGCCGGGCTCGATCGCCGTCCGGCGCCCGAGCACCCTTCCGAGCCCGCGCATCCCGGCCCTCGTCATCTCGTCGAGCGCCCGGTCGCCTGTCTCGACATAGGCGAGGCGGGTCGACAGCGTCGCCTCGAGAGCGCGCGCGTCGGGCGCCGCGCCCTGCCCGGCGGTCTGGGCCCCGGCGGGAGCCGGCGCGCCGGCCGCCAGCGCCGCGCCGGCGAGCAGGCCCGCGGCCGCGGCCCCGCGGACGCGCGGCGCCAGCCCCCGAAGGGCGAGGCTGACCGCGAGATCCGCGAGCAGCAGCGCGAACGCCGCGAGCAGCAGCCAGGGCTTGAGATCGGCGGCCGCGGCGCGGACGAAGTCCCGCCGCTCGACGCCCGCGGGCAGATCCCCGATCGGCGCCAGCCTCGCGGCGGCCGCCGCGAGGTTGAGCGCGCGCCGCGAGGTTTCGCTGCCGTAGTAGCCGGGCGGGGTCGCCGGCGAGGGTTTCAGGTCCGCGAACCCCCGCGCCGGCGCGCTCGGGACGTCCGGCGGCGGCGCCCCGAGCCGGCCGAACCCGTCGAGCGTCCGGAACGGCGGGAGCGCGCCCTCCGCGCCCTCGCCCGCCACGCCGGCGCTCATGTCGACGAGGCGCCGGAGCATCGCCACGAACAGCCCCGAGATCGGCAGGTTCGACCAGTCGGTGTTGGCGGTCGTGTGGACCAGCGCCAGCCAGCCGCGGCCGCGCCGCTCCGCGGTCACCAGCGGCGTCCCGTCGGACAGCCGGGCCCATGTCTTGCGGTTCAGGTCGAGCGCGGGCTCGGCGAGAACCTGGCGGCGGACGCGCACGTCGCCGGCCGGCTCGAGACCGGCGAACGGCCCGGCCTCCTCGAACGGCAGGAGCCCGGCCGGCGCGGTCCAGGACACGGATCCGCCGAGCGTGCGGCCGCCGCGCAGCCGCACCGGCAGCAGCCCGGGCTCCCCGCTCGCCGCGGCGGCGAGCCTGGGGCCGGCGAAACGCACCAGCATCCCGCCGTCCTCCATCCAGCTTTCGAGCGCCGCCCGGTCGCCCGCCAGCAGGTTGCCGACGTCGGCGAGCATGACGACGGCGAGCTGGCGCTCGAGCAGCTTGCCGACGGTTCCCTTGCGGATCTCCGAGAAGGGCGCGAGCGCCCGCTCGACGTAGTAGGTCGACGACAGCAGCGGCTGCTCCGCCTCGGAGACGTCCCCCGAGACGACGCCGACGGGACGGCGCCGCCAGCGCTCGTCCAGCAGGAACACGCCGCCGGCGCTGCCGGCGCCCCGGATCTCGATGCGGGCGACCTCGTCGTGCAGTTCGGCGGGCAGCGGAACCCGGACCTCCGCGCGGCCGGCGCCGCTCTCGAACCGCGCCCGCGGCCCCTCGGTCACGAGCCGCCCGTCGTCGGCAAGCAGCCGCACGCGGACCGGCGGCGCGGCGGACGCCGGCACGCGCAGGACGGGAACGGTGAAGCCGTCGCCGTCGGCCTCGGGCCCGGCCGCCAGCCACGGCCGCTCCGCGGGCGGCCGCTCGACCACCGTCAGGCTGCCGAACGCCTGCAGGCGTTCGGCCAGGGCCCTCGTTCCCGGCCCGTCGATGCCGTCGGCGATCCACACCGCATGGGCGGGCCTCTCCGGCGGGATCCCGCGGAGCGCCGCCAGCGCCGCCTCCCGGTCGGCCGGCCACGGCTTCGGCACGAGGCCGGCGAGCAAGCTCCTCGCCTCCGCCGCGCGCATGAGCCCGCCGGCCTCCATCGGCGCCCGCCCCGGAGCGGTCGTCAGGTAGCGCACCGGCCGGCCCTCGCGCCCCGCCCGGGCCAGCAGCTCGTCGATCTCGTCCTTGCGGACCGTCCAGTCGGGCGCCGCCGCCCAGCTGTCGTCCACCACCAGCAGCAGCGGCCCGGAGCCGTGGAGGCGGACGCCGGGGTCGAGGCGCGGATGGGCCAGGGCGACGACGACCAGCGCCGCGGCCAGCATGCGGAGCGCGACGAGCCACCACGGCGTGCGGGCCGGCGTCTCCTCCGGCGGGCGCAGCGCGAGCAGGAGCCGGAGCGGCGGAAAGCTGACCAGCCGCGGCGACGGCGGCGTGACCCGCAGCAGCCACCACAGCGCCGGCAGCGCGGCGAGCGCCGCCAGGAGCCACGGCGACGCGAAGACCAGGCTTCCGAGCTCCGCCATCTAGCGCTCCCCGGACAGGAGCATGTGCAGCGACAGCAGTGCGGGTCCGACCGGGCGGTCGGTGCGGTGCGACGAGAGCGACCAGCCGTGCCCGCGGCAGACGTCCGCCAGCGCCGTCCGCTCGGCGCGGACGGCGGCGCCGTAGACCTCGCGAACCGACTCCACGCGCCCGAAAAGCGCCGTTCCCTCGCCCTCGAGGCCCTCGAAACGGGTGCGCCCGGGAAACGGCAGCGCGTCCTCGGCCGGGTCGCGGACCTCGACGAGGTGGCCGCGGTGCCCGCCGCCGGCGAACTCCCCGACCACCGCCGCCGTCTCGTCCGGCGGCTGGAGGAAGTCGCCGACCAGAACCACCCGGCTGTGGCGCCGGAGCGCCTCGAGCCGCGGCAGCCCGCTCCCGGCGCGGCGCGTCAGCGCCGCCGAGAGGCGGGACATCCCGCCGCGCCCGCCCAAGGGCCGGGCGCCGGTTCCGAGCGGCGCCACCCGTTCCCCGCCGCGCACCGCGAGCGAGGCCAGGGCCAGCGCGACCACCGCGGCCCGCTCCGCCTTCGTGGGCAGCTCCGGACCGGATCTCCAGCTCATGGAGCGCGAGAGATCGACCCAGAAATAGACGTTCTGCGCCGCCTCCCACTCGTTCTCGCGGACATAGGCGAACCGCGCCTTGGCCGACTGCCGCCAGTCGACGGCCTGCACCGGATCGCCGGGCTGGTAGCGGCGGTACTGCCAGAAGCTGTCGCCGGCGCCGGCCCGGCGGCGTCCGTGCACGCCCTGGGCGACCATGGTGGCGACCCGTTCGGCCCGGACCATCAGCGGCGGCAGCGGCAGGGCCGCCTCCTCGGCGCGGAGCCGGATCCGCCCTTCCGGGAGGGCGTCGTCGACCTCCGGCCGGGGCGCTCTCACGCGAACGGCGCGCACAGGCGCGCGATGACGTCGTCGACCGTCATGCCGTCGGACCGCGCCGAGAAGGTGAGCGCCATGCGGTGGCGGAGCACCGACGGCGCGACCGCGACCACGTCGTCCACGGACGGCGCGAACCTGCCGTCGATCAGGGCCCGCGCCTTGCTCGCCAGCGCCAGGGCCTGGCTCGCCCGGGGCCCGGGGCCCCAGGACAGCCCGGCCCGGACCGCGGGGTCGGCGGCGGTGTCGGGACGGCCCGACCGGACCAGCCGGAGGATGGCGTCGACCACGTCGTCGCCGATCGGGACCGTGCGCACCAGACGCTGCACGGCGCGGAGATCCTCCGCGGCCAGAACCCGCTCGGCGCGCGCCTCCGCGACCCCGGTGGTCGCGAGCAGCATGCGCTTCTCGGCGTCCTCGTCCGGATAGCCGACGTCGATCTGGAGAAGGAACCGGTCGAGCTGGGCCTCGGGCAGCGGATAGGTGCCCTCGAGCTCGATCGGGTTCTCGGTCGCGAGCACGTGGAACGGCGCCGGCAGGTCGTGGGTCTGGCCGGCGACCGAGACCCGGTACTCCTGCATCGCCTGCAGCAGGGCCGACTGCGTCCGCGGACTCGCGCGGTTGATCTCGTCGGCCATCAGGAGCTGGGTGAAGACCGGGCCGCGCAGAAAGCGGAAGGAACGGCGGCCGCTCTCGTTCTCCTCGAGCACCTCGGATCCCAGGATGTCCGGAGGCATCAGGTCCGGGGTGAACTGGACGCGGCGCGCCTCGAGGCCGAGAACCGTCCCCAGCGTGTCGACCAGCCGCGTCTTGCCGAGGCCGGGATAGCCGACCAGCAGCGCGTGGCCGCCGGACAGGATCGCGATCAGCGCGAGATCGACGACATCGTGCTGGCCGAAGATGACGGTTCCGACGTTCCGCTTGACCGCCGCCATGCGGCGGCCGACGGCCTCGACCTCGGAGACCAGGCGCTCGGACCCCTCGGGGGACGATGTGTCTGCGGTCACGCTTCAAACTCCCTGTCGCAGGATGTAGAGTCCGGACGATGTCGAAACGCTCCGCCCCGATCCCCCTCCGGCCGGGGGGCGCCGGCGTCGCGGAACCGGTCGCCGCGTCGCCCGGCCTTCCCCGCAATCTTCGGTCGATCCTGCCAAAAGGCAAGCCCGGCCGGAGCGGTCCCCCGGTGTGCGGCGACATCGACATGCGGATCGCGCGCGACGGAAGCTGGCACTACATGGGGTCGCCGATCGGGCGCAAGCCGCTGGTCCGCCTGTTCGCGTCGGCGCTCAGGCGCGACGACGACGGCGGTTTCTGGCTGGTCACCCCGGCCGAGATGTGCCGCATCAGGGTCGACGACGCGCCGTTCACCGCGGTCGCGCTGACCGCGACCGGCGCCGGGGAGGGCCAGAGCCTGCGCTTCAGGACCAATCTCGACGAGACCGTGGTCGCCGGTCCGGACCATCCGGTCCGGGTCGCGGTCGCCGGGAGCGGGGAACCGTCGCCCTACGTGCTCGTGCGCGACCGTCTGGAGGCGCTGATCGCGCGGCCGGTGTTCTACGACCTGGTGGATCTCGGCGTCGAGCGCGCGGGCCCCGCGGGCCCGGTTCTCGGAGTGTGGAGCGGCGGCGCCTTTTTCGAGCTCGGGGCGCTCGACGATGCCTGACGACGCCGGCGGCACGCTCCGCGGACGCCTCGCGACCGCGCTCGACGGGGCCGCGACCGGCGCCGGCCGGCCGTCCCCGCGGCCGGACGCGTCTCCGGAACGGCTGGTGCCGGCGGCCGTCCTGGTGCCGGTGGTCGCGCATCCGCGCGGGACGACGGTCCTGCTGACCCGGCGCGCGCGCCATCTCGCCAGCCATGCGGGCCAGGTCTCGTTTCCGGGCGGAAAGATCGAGCCCGGCGATTCGTCGGCGACGGACGCCGCGCTGCGCGAGACCGAGGAGGAGATCGGCCTCGCCCGGGACCGCGTCGAGGTTCTGGGCCGGCTCGGCGAACGCGTCACCGGCAGCGGCTTCCGGGTCACCCCCGTGGTCGGCCTCGTCCGGCCGCCGGTTCCGCGGACCGGCACGGCGGCCGAGGTCGAGACGGTCTTCGAGGTTCCGCTCGACTTCGTGCTCGATCGCGCCAACCACCGCGTGGAGACGCGCCTGCTGAAGGGCGTGGAGAGAGTCTTCCACGTGCTGCCCTACGGCGAGTTCTACATCTGGGGTCTGACCGCCCGGCTGCTGGTCGCGCTCCGCGACGCCCTGGAGCCGTCATGATCAGACTCGCGCTGCTGGCGGTGCTGCCCTTCGCGGCGCCCTATGCCGGCTGGTACCTGTGGAAGATCTTCGTCGCGCGGCCGCGGATCGACCCCGCGACGGGCGACCAGCTGCCACCGGAATTCGAGAAGGCGCCGCGCGGCAGGCTCCTCGCCGCCGGCGTCGTCTGCATGATCGTCGTGATCGGCGGATTCCTGCTGGTCCACGACCGTTTCAAGGAAGACCCCTACCGGCCGTCCGGCATCGAGGAGATCGAGCGTGAGGAGCGGCGGAGCGGCCGCTGAGGCGGACCGGAGACCCCCTTCCGTCCGCGTCGCGGGCGGCGCGGAGACCTGCGGCGGGCTGTTCGACGCGCTCGAGGCCGACGGCGCGGAGACGCGCTTCGTCGGGGGATGCGTGCGCGACTCGCTGCTCGGCCGGCCGGTCGGGGATCTCGACCTCGCGACCGACGCCGCCGCGCCCCGCGTCCTCGCCGTCCTCCGCGGCGCCGGCATCCGCGTCGTCCCCACCGGCATCGGGCACGGCACGGTCACCGCGGTCGTGGACGGCGAGCCGGTGCAGATCACGACGCTCCGGCGGGACGTGGAGACCGACGGCCGGCGGGCGACGGTGGCCCGGATCTCCGACTGGGCCGAGGACGCGGCGCGGCGGGACTTCACGATCAACGCGCTGTCGGCGGAGCGCGGCGGAACCGTCCACGACCACGTCGGCGGGCTCGCCGATCTCGCGGCGGGGCGGGTGCGCTTCATCGGCGATCCCGCCGAACGCATCGCCGAGGACCGCCTGCGCATCCTGCGGTTCTTCCGGTTCCACGGCGGCTACGCCCGGGGCCCCGCCGACGCGGACGCGCTCGCGGCCTGCGCCGCCGCCGCGGCCGCAATCGACGGGCTTTCGGGACAGCGCCTGTGGAACGAGCTCTCCCGCATCCTCGCGGCGCCGGAACCGGCCGGGGTTCTGTCGCTGATGGAGGGCGCCGGCGTCCTCGAACGCCTGCTGCCGGCGCCGCGGCGCCTCGACCGGGTCGCGGCGCTCGCCGCGCTCGAGCGCGAGACCCGGACCGCCCCGGAGCCGTTGCGCCGGCTCGCCGCGCTGGCGGGCGGCGCCGACGCGGACGCGGCGGCGCGGAGGCTGCGCCTGCCGCGCGTCCAGGCCGCGCGGCTGAGGACGCTGGCGGGCGGGCACGCCGCGCTCGGGCCGGCGGCCGGGGAGACCGCGGCGCGCCGCGCATTCGTCAGGAACGGGGGCGCGCTGTTCGGAGAGCTGCTTCTTCTCGCCCGCGCCGCGCAGGCGGCGCGGGATCCGCGGGAGGCGGCGCGCCAGGCCGCGGACTGGGCCGCCCTCGCGCGGATCGCCGACGCGCCGCCCCCGCGTTTTCCGCTTTCGGGCGCCGACGCGATCGCCGCCGGGATCCCCGGGGGCCCCGCCGTCGGCGCCCGTCTGCGGGAGGTCGAGGACTGGTGGATCGCCGAGGCCTTCCGGCCGGGCAGACAGGCCTGTCTCGACCGGCTCCGACGGGCCGCGCGCGGGCGGCCTACGGCCACCTGACCTCGGGCGGCAGCGACATGAGAACGGCCTCCGCGTTGCCCCCGGTCTGGAGCCCGAACGCGGTGCCGCGGTCGTAGAGCAGGTTGAACTCGACGTAGCGGCCGCGCCGCACCAGAAGCTCGTCGCGCTGCCCGGCGGTCCACGGACGGTTCATGTGCCGCCTGACGATCTCGACATGGACCTCGTGGAAGGCGCGGCCGACGTCCCGCACGAAGGCGAAGTCGGCGTCCCAGTCCCCGGAAGCCAGGTCGTCGAAGAAGATGCCGCCGACGCCGCGCGTCTCGTCGCGGTGCGGAAGAAAGAAGTACTCGTCGCACCGTCTGCTGAACTCGGGGTAGTAGCCGGGGTCGTGGCGGTCGCAGGCCGCCTTGAGGGCGCCGTGGAAGCGTTCGGCGTCGGACCGGTCCGGACGGCAGGGCGTCAGGTCGCCCCCGCCGCCGAACCAGTGCCGGGTGGTGGCGACGAAACGCGTGTTCATGTGGGCCGCCGGCACCAGCGGGGAATGCATGTGCGCGACCAGGGAGATGCCGGAGGCCCAGAAGCGGGGGTCGTCGGCGGCGCCGGGGATCCGGCTCCGGAAGGCCTCGGAGAACTCGCCGTGAACCGTCGAGACGCTGACCCCGACCTTCTCGAAGAGCCGCCCGCGCATGATCGACATCTCGCCGCCGCCGCCGCCCGGACGCTCCCACGGCGTGCGGACGAACCGGCCGGGCGCCGCGACGCCGGCGGCGGGGGCGTCGAGCTCGTCCTCGAGCGCCTCGAACGAGGCGCAGATCGCGTCCCGCAGCTCGCGGAACCAGGCGGCGGCCCGCTGCCGCCGGCCGGCCGGCATCGGGGCGGCTTTCCGGACCGCGCGGACCCTTCGCCCGCCCGGCGCGCTCAGAGCGCCCTGATGCGGCGCGAGAGCCGGGAGATCTTGCGGGAGGCGGCGTTCCTGGTGACGACGCCGCGGGTGACGCCGCGCATCATCTCGGGCTGGGCGAGACGCAGGGCCTCGGCCGCCGCCTCGCGGTCGCCGGCCGCGATCGCGGTCTCGACCCGCCGGACATAGGTGCGGATGCGGGCCCGGCGGGCGCCGTTCACGCGGGTCCGGCGGACATCCCGCCTCACCCGCTTCTTCGCGGAACTCGTGTTCGCCATGTTCCTCGACCTTTTCGGGAACGCGACGTTTAGGCCGGCGAAGGCGCCGCGTCAAGCGGGAACCGGCCGGGCGCGGCGGATTTGCGCCGCCCGGAGGCCCGCGCTAGACCAAGCGGGGAAAGGACGGCGATGAGAACCTTCTGGCGCGAACCGGCGTACGTGCTCTTCGCGGCCACGGCGCTGCTGCTGGTCGCCAACGGATCGCGCCAGAATTTCGGGCTTTTCCTGATACCGCTCAGCGCCGATCTCGGCTGGGCCCGGAGCGAGTTCGCCTTCGCCGTCGCGGTCCAGAACCTCGTCATGGGCGCCGCCGCGCCGTTCGTCGCCGGCCTCGGCGACCGCCTGGGGCCGATACGGATCATCGCGCTCTCCAGCCTTCTCTACGCTCTCGGGGTGGGCCTGATCTCGGTGTCGACGACGCCGGAGACCATGGTCCTGTCGGCCGGGCTGGTCGTCGGGCTCGGCGCCGCCGGCGTGGGCTTCACCCTGCCCCTGGCCCTGGTCGGCCGCGTCGCGTCGGACGGCAGGCGCAGCCTGTGGCTGGGAATCGTGACGGCCGGCGGCTCCGCGGGCCAGTTCCTGTTCGCGCCGCTCAGCGCCGGGCTGATCGACGGTCTGGGCTGGGCCGACGGGGTCGTGGCGCTGTCGCTGGTCATCGCCGTCACGGTGCCGCTCGCGCTGTCGATGCGCGCCGGAAGCGCGGCGACCCTCGCGGCGCCCGACAGCCAGCGCCTGTCCGCGGCCCTGCGCGAGGCCGGGAGGCACCACGGCTACTGGCTGCTCGTGCTGGGGTTCTTCGTCTGCGGCTTCCAGATCCAGTTCGTCGGCGTCCATCTTCCCGGCTATCTCGAGGACGCCGGCGCCAGCCAGTGGCTCGCGGCCTGGGCGCTGGGCGCGATCGGGCTGTTCAACATCTTCGGCACCCTCCTCGCGGGCTGGATGGGCGCGCGCTGGCGCAAGAAGAAGCTGCTCGGCCTCCTCTACCTGTCCCGGGCCGTGCTGTTCCTCGCTTTCCTGATGCTGCCGGTCAGCGAGACCACGGTGCTCGGCTTCGCGGCCGTGTTCGGGCTGCTGTGGCTGTCCACGGCGCCGCTCACGATGGGCATCGTCGCCCAGATATTCGGCCCCCGCTACATGGCGACGCTGTTCGCCATCGTGTTCTTCAGCCACCAGGTCGGCGGTTTCGCGGGGATCTACCTGGGCGGCCGGTTCCACGACCTCCACGGCAGCTACGACGCGGGCTGGTGGCTGGCGATCGCGCTGGGAGGCATCGCGGCGCTGATCCACTGGCAGCTCGACGACTCGCCGGTTCCTCGCTGGGCGCGCGAGAGCCGGGCCGCCCGGCCGTAGCCTCCCTCCCCGGCGGCGGCCGGAACGCGCGAACCCGGCCGGCGCCGGAAGTCCCGCCGGTTTGCGGACCGCCGGGACTTCCCCTAAGGTGAGCGTCGGCCCCGTCCCGCCAACCGAAGAGGAGAGAGACTGTGGCACGCCCGAAAGCGAGAGGTTTCGGAGTCGCCGCGGCCGTTCTGGCGGCGGCCGGATGGTCGGCGGCCGCCCAGGGAGCCTGCGGCAAGATCACCATCGCCGAGATGACCTGGGCGTCGGCGGCCGTGGCGGCCCACGTGGGACACTTCATCCTTGCCCGCGGCTACGGCTGCGAGTCGGAACTCGTGCCCGGCGACACCGTGCCGACCGCGACCTCGATGGCGGAAAAGGGCGAACCCGACATCGCGCCGGAGATCTGGTTCAACTCGGCCCGCACGGTTCTCGAGCGCGCGCTTGCCGAGGACCGCCTGCGCATCGCCACAGAGATCCTGAGCGACGGCGGCGTCGAGGGCTGGTACATCCCCCGGTACATGGTGGACGCCCATCCCGAACTGACGACCCTGCAGGCCGTCATGAAGCGGCCCGACCTGTTCCCCGACAAGGAGGAACCCGGCAAGGGCCGGTTCTACACCTGTCCGGCCGGCTGGGCCTGCCAGATCATCAACCGCAACCTGTTCAAGGCCTACGGCCTCGACAAGGCCGGATTCACGATGTTCAACCCCGGCTCCGGAGAGGGCCTCGCCGCCGCCATCGACCGGGCCAATTCGCGGAAACTCCCCCTTCTGACCTACTACTGGTCGCCGACCGCGCTGCTGGGCCGCTATCCCATGGTCAAGCTCGGCGGCATGAAGCACGACCCGGAGACATGGAGCTGCGTGGTCGACAAGGACTGCGCCGACCCCAAGCCCAACCTCTGGCCCAAGTCGGTCGTCTACACCGTGGTGACCTCGTCGTTCGCCAGGTCGGCTCCGGAGGCGTTCAAGTTCGTCTCGTCGATGTCGTGGTCCAACAGCACGCTCGAGAGGATTCTCGCCTGGAAGGAGGAGCGGAGGGCGAACAGCGAGGAGACGGCGCTGCATTTCCTCAGGAACCACGAGGACGTCTGGTCGCGCTGGGTGCCCGCGGAGGCCAGGGCCAGGATCAAGGCCGCCCTCTGATCCCCCGGCGGCCCCGGCGGCCCGATCGATGGCGGACTGGCTCCGGAGGTTCCCGACGCTCGACGGCGATGTCCTGCGCGGGGTCGAGAAGTCCATCGACGGCGGCTACCGGGCGTTCTCGAGGAGCTACGGCGACGCCATCGAGCGGGCGTTCGACCCCCTGCTCCATTCCCTGATCTGGTTCGAGCGCCTTCTGCTCGACTCGCCGTGGTGGCTGGTGATCGGCGCGCTTGCCGGTCTCTGCTACGTCGCGAGCCGCAGGGCGTGGCTGACGGCGGGCGTGACGGTCGCTTTCGTGCTGATCGGCGTGCTCGGCATGTGGGACAACACGATGCGGACGCTCGCCATCATCTTCGTGTCCGCCATCGTCGCCATCGCCATCGGCATCCCCGTCGGAATCCTGATGGCGCGTTCCGAGGGCGTGCGGGCGGTCATGACGCCGACCCTCGACGTCATGCAGACGATGCCCATCTTCGTCTACCTGATTCCGGTGGTCATGCTGTTCGGCCTCGGCAAGGTGCCGGGAATGATCGCCGTCGTCGTCTACGCCGTGCCGCCGGTCATCCGGCTCACCAATCTCGGCATCCGGCTGGTCGACGCCGAGGTGCTGGAGGCCGGGCACGCCTTCGGAACCGGGCCGTGGCGCCTGCTCGTGGGGCTGCAGCTGCCGCTGGCGCTGCCCAACATCATGGCCGGGATCAACCAGACGATCATGATGGCCCTGTCGATGGTCGTGATCGCCTCGATGATCGGCGTCAAGGGGCTGGGCCAGCCGGTGCTCGAGGCGGTGACCAACCAGTATTTCGCGCTCGGCCTGTTCAACGGCGCCGCCGTGGTGGCGCTGGCGATCGTGTTCGACAGAATCACGCAGAGCTACGGCCGGCGCGTACAGGAAGGCCGGGGCCGCCAGTCATGAAAGACGGCGCGGCGGTCACGATCCACGGCCTTTCCAAGGTGTTCGGAGACGATCCGGAATCGGTCCTTCCGCTGGTCCGGGACGGCATCGCGAAGGCCCGGCTTCTCGAGGACCACGGCCACGTGCTCGGCCTGCGAAACATCGACATCGACATCGAGCCGCGCAGCATCCAGGTTCTCATGGGCCTCAGCGGCTCCGGAAAGTCGACGCTGGTCCGTCACGTCAACCGGCTGATCGAGCCCACGGAGGGCGACATCCGGGTCGACGGGGAGGCCGTCCTCGACCTCGACGACGCCGCGCTCCGGGACTTCCGGCGCCACCGGGTCAGCATGGTCTTCCAGAGATTCGCGCTGTTCCCCCACAGAACCGTCATGCAGAACGTCGGCTACGGCCTGGCGGTGCAGGGGCTGACGCGCCGCGAGACCCGCGAGCGCGCCGCCCGGTGGATCGAGCGGGTGGGCCTTGCGGGCTACGAGGATTCCTATCCGCACCACCTCTCCGGCGGCATGCAGCAACGGGTGGGACTCGCGCGGGCGCTGGCCACGGATGCCGGGATCCTGCTGATGGACGAGGCGTTCAGCGCCCTCGACCCGCTCATCCGCGCCGACATGCGGGCGCTTCTTCTCGAACTGCAGCGGGAACTCCGGAAGACCATCGTGTTCGTCACGCACGATCTCGAGGAGGCGCTCGAGATCGGAGACCGGATCGCGATCCTGCGGGACGGGGAGGTGGTGCAGAACGCCGACGCCCAGGACATCATCCTGCAGCCCGCCGACGAGCACGTTTCCGAGTTCACCCGCGGCATCAACCGGGGGCGGGTCATCTCCGTCGGCTCGATCATGGGACCTCTCCGCCCCGGTCTCGACCCGACGCCGCAATGCCCGCTGGACATGAGTCTGGAGGATGTCCTGCCGGTGGTCACCACGGCCCCCGGCGAGGAGATCTGCTGCGTCGATCCGGACGGAAAGCCGGTCGGGTCGATCTCGACGGTGGATCTGCTGCTCGCCATGGCCGGCCGGCATTCCGGGAGCGCGTCGGCGGCGGAGCGCCGCGAAGCCCTGGACGACCTCGTGTCGCGCCCGGCGACGTGACGGCCGGCGGCGGGAGGCGGGACGGACGGTTCCCGCCGGCCGGATGAACGACGCGGGGTTCCCGCCCCCCGACGGCCGCCACGCCTGGTTCCGCCTCGGCGTGTCGGTCCTTCTCGGAACCACGGGCAGCGTCGGCTTCTGGGCCATCGTCGTCGTGCTTCCCGACGTCCAGCGGGAATTCGGCGCGGGCCGCGCCGACACCACCCTCTCCTACGCCCTGACCATGGCCGGGTTCGCCGCCGGCAATCTCCTGTTCGGCCGCATGGCCGACCGGTCGGGGATTCTCCCGCCGCTGATCTGCGCCACGCTCCTGCTCGCGTCGGGATTCGCGGCCGCGGCGCTGGTCTCGTCGCTCTGGCAGTTCGCCCTGATCCAGGGTCTCCTGATCGGCCTGGGGTCGGCCGGAACCTTCGGCCCGCTGATGGCCGACGTGTCGCACTGGTTCCGCAGGCGCCGCGGCATCGCGGTCGCCCTCGCGGCCTGCGGCAACTATTTCGGCGGCGCGCTGTGGCCGCTGGCCATCGGGCCGTTCCTCGAATCCGGCAGCTGGCGAACGGCGTATCTGGCGATAGCCGGCGCCTGTCTGGTCGTCATGGTGCCGCTGTCGCTGCTTCTTCGCCGCAGGGCGCGACCGGTCCCGGATTCCGGCGAGGCCGGCGGCGGCCTGCTGCCGGTCGCGATCGACCAGCGCCTTCTCCTGGCCCTGCTGGCGTTCGCCGGCGTCAGCTGCTGCGTCGCGATGTCGATGCCGCAGGTGCACATCGTCGCCTACTGCAGCGATCTCGGCTACGGCGTCGCCCGCGGCGCCGAGATGCTCTCGCTGATGCTGGCGGGCGGCGCCGTCAGCCGCATGGTCTTCGGCTTCCTGGCCGACCGCTTCGGAGGCGTGCGCTCGCTGCTGCTCGGCTCCGTCCTGCAGGGCGTCTCGCTGTTCCTTTTCCTGCCGTTCGACGGCCTGGCCTCGCTCTACGCGGTGTCGCTGGTCTTCGGCCTCGCCCAGGGCGGCATCGTTCCGAACTACGCG
This sequence comes from Alphaproteobacteria bacterium, assembly GCA_965214975.1. Taxonomy (GTDB): domain Bacteria; phylum Pseudomonadota; class Alphaproteobacteria; order MPNO01; family UBA830; genus JAJEBT01. The sequence continues at coordinate 510,686 of OZ244055.1, read as the reverse complement.
ATCATCGCGCGCGAATACATGCCGGGGCGGGTGGCCGGCCAGCGCGTCGGGATCCTGATCATGGCAACCATCATCGGCATGGCCCTCGGCGGCTGGATATCCGGATGGATCTTCGACCTGACGGGATCCTACCAGGCGGCTTTCGTCAACGGGATCGCCTGGAACCTGGTCAACATCGCCATCATGTCGTTCATCCTGCTGCGCACCCTGCCCGGAAGCCGCGCCGCGGCGGCCGCCTGACCGCCGTTTTGCGCCGCCATGGGGTTTGCGCTACCATCCGCGGCGGAGGCGCGGCCAAAGAACGACGGAAACAGCCGCTTTCACCCCGGCCCGGAGGCAACGACCTCGCGGGCGTTCGATCGAGAGGCACGCCGACGCGGGACTCATGCCGACATGACCGTCGCCGCACGCGGGTCGGCGATGCCTGAACTTCAAGGGAGCAGGGAAGATGGGAATGAACGAGACGACGCCGGCGACGGCCCTCGAGACCGACGAGGCGGTCGAGGAGGAATTCCAGCCCATCCACCGCGTCCCGGGAGAACGCTCCTGCCTTTCGTGCGGCGACAAGTTCATGAGCGAGGGCTGGCACAACCGCCTGTGCCTGAGATGCCGCAAGCGCAGTGCGGCGGACTACTACTGACGGAACCTTCCGCGACGCCGGCGCGGCGCGCGGAGCCATAGGGGAAACGCCATGGTCCTGATCGCCGCGGGCGCCGACGCGCCCGACTTCAACTTGCCCAACCAGGATGGAATCCCGGTCGGGAAGGACGACTTTTCCGGCCGCTACCTGCTTCTCTGGTGGTATCCCAAGGCCGACACGCCCGGCTGAACCATCGAAGGCAAGGGATTCCGTGATCGAATCCAGGACTTCAACGACCACGACGCGGCCGTGGTCGGCATCAGCTACGACAGCGAGGCCGACAACCGGGCGTTCCGCGAGAAATTCGCGTTCCCCTACGACTTGCTGAGCGACGTCGACGGCGCCGTCTCGACGGCCTACGGGGTGTCGGAACCGGACAGCCGACGCTCGCCGCGCAAGTCCGTGCTGGTCGGCCCGGACGGAGCCGTCGCCGCGTCCTACGACACGGTCAAGCCGGCCGCCCACCCCGACGAGGTGCTTGCGGACATCGCCCGCCTGTCGTCGTGACGGCGGGCAGGCCCGCGCGGGCCGCCGTCGGGGAAGGCGCCCGCTCTCGGGTGACCGGGCGCGTCTCCGGCGAGGCCTGCGGAGAAGGGGGGATGGTGCACGGGGACTGGTGGAGCCGAGGGGAGTCGAACCCCTGACCTCAGCATTGCGAACGCTGCGCTCTCCCAACTGAGCTACGGCCCCGGCCCGCCGCCGAAGAGCGAACGGCGGCACGATCCGAAGATGCGCGGAATCGCCGCGGCTGTCAAGACCGCGGAAATCGGGGTGCGGGACCGTCCCGCGCTGGCCGAACGTCCGATCCAGGCGGCTCGGGGCGGTCCCGCGTCGCGGCGGTCCGCGAGGACACCGCCAACCGGCCGGATCCGGCTCGGACTCCCGTCATGCGGGCGACCGGGCCGGTCCGGAGCCTCGGCGCGGGCCCGTCCCGTTGACGGGTGGACGTCCCGTTTGCCGTGAAAAAGATTCCGCGATTCGGCAAACAGACCCCGTGCGCTGCCGGAGCACGGCTCCGAGAGCGCCAGAAGCACGCCGGACCCGTTCCCGTCCTGCGGACCGCGACCGGCGGGCTCCCCCGGATCATGGCCCGAAGCCCCGTCGCGGAACGGGCGTCCGTTTTTTTCATTGCACGGGGTGGCTGGCCCCCGGCAATGGAGGTTTGCGGAGGTTTGCGCCGACCACACGGCGACTAGCCTGGCCTCGCGGGTCTTCGCGCGACCGTCGGGCTGCTTGCCCTCGCGCGACTCCGCGACCGCGGTCCTCATCGAGCCGACATCAACGCATCCGCCTCCAGGGAGCGTCCCGCCTCCCGGGCCGGCCGCTGTCCCGGCAACCGCGAAAGCGCCGGAAAGCGAAGCGCGGGGCACACCCGCAAGAGAGCCAGGATCCTGCGCGCCGTCCTCGTCGAGCGCGCCCACGGCGCGGCGAGAACCAGGGGCCGCCGATTCGGGGCCCGGCACCGCGCCTTCGCGGCACGGCGCGGCTGCAAGCGCGCCATCGTCGCGGGCGCGCCCGGGACGCTGCGCGTCATCCACCCGATGCCGAGGAACCGCAAGCCTGCCACGACCGCGCGGCCGCCTGCGAGGCCCTGATGGTCCGGCGCAACGCTCCGCGGCGGCTCCGCACGCTCTGCAACCACGGCTGCATCGAGCCCGCGGTCGGCCGACCCGTCGCCGCCCGAGCGGCGCCCGCCCCACGCCGACCGGCAACGCGGGAACGCTTCGGACCGCATCGGGGAAGTCCGCCACCCGTCTCCGCCGCGCCCACGCCGGCGATCGCTGCCCTGCAATCCGCGACCTCCCGGGGCCGGTTGACGCCATGCGGTCGGGGGCACTACCTTGGGTCCGTTCTCGGTCGGGTCGAGGAAGCGGGAGACGGAAGCATGGCGGGAAAAACAGGGCTTGGTCGCTGCGGGACGGAAAAGGTGCACAGCACCAGTCCCGTGCCCCCCCCCCTTGGAGCGCGATCCAGTGAGTCGTCGGAGCGGCCCGCCCGCCGCCCGCCGGCCCTTCGCCTTCCTGTCGGCGGCGGCGGTCATGGCGTGCTTCCTCCCCGGGTTGTCCGCCCAGGCCCAGGATCCGTTGTCCCTGGGGGCGGTCTCCTTCGACCATGCCTTCGTCTCGGGAAGGAACATCTCCATAACCCTGCCGGAGGCCACCGGCGGCACCGCACCCTACACCTACTCGGTGAACGCGGTGGGCGGGCTGGCGCGCAGCGGGCTGTCCTTCGACCCGAGCACCCGCGTCCTGTCCGGCAACCCGCCCGACTCTTCCGGGGGGGCTTACGGCGACTCCTGCACGGGCATCCCCTGCGTGATCCGTAGTTTCAACTACACGGTCACCGACGACGCCGGCGCCACGGCCACGCGCGCCAACATCGATTTTCATCTCCTTGACTATCCCGATGACTTTTTTCCCACACCGGACAACCTGAACGTCGACCTGGACACGGGCATCACCCCCGTGACGCTCGAGGCGACGACCGGCGACAACGACAAAGACCGCAGCTACGCGCTGACCGGGTTGCCGCCCGGACTGTCCTTCGACCCGGCCACCCGCGTCCTGTCCGGCACCCCGACCGGGACAGGCACCACGACGGTGACCTACACGACCACCAGCAGCAAGTGGGAGCCCGCCATCGCCCACACGGTCACCTTCGACATCGTCGTCACGGGGACCGCCGTCACCGTCGCGTCCGACGGCGACGTGACGGAGGGCACGGCCGCGAGTTTCACGCTGACCCGCGCCGGGAACACCGCCGCCGAGCTGGAGGTCGGGGTCACGGTCTCGGAGACGGGCGACATGGTCGCCGCGGGCGAGGAGGGGGCGAAGACGGCGACGTTCGCCGCGGGCTCGGCCACGGCGACGGTGACGGTGCCGACCCAGGCCGATTCCGCGTCCGAGCCCGACAGCACGGTGACCGTGGCCGTCGCGGCCGGCGACGGCTACGTCGCGGGCACGCCGTCCGAGGCCGGCGTGGTGGTGTCGGACGACGACGATCCGATGGTCACCGTCGAGTCCGCCGGAAACGTGACGGAGGGCACGGCCGCGCGTTTCAACCTGACCCGCACCGGGAACCGCTCCGCCGCGCTGACGGTCGAGGTCACGGTGTCGGAAACGGGCAGGATGGTCGCCGCGCGCGAGGAGGGAACGAAGACGGTGAGGTTCGGCAGGAACTCGGGCGTCTTTCAGCTGGCGGTGCCGACCCAGGGCGATTCCACGGACGAGCCGGACAGCACGGTGACGGTCACCGTCGTGGACGGCAGCGACTACGACCCGGGCACGCCTTCGGAGGCCGACGTCGTGGTGTCGGACGACGACGTTCCGGTGGTCACCGTCGCGTCCGACGGCGACGTGACGGAGGGCGCGCCGGCGCGTTTCACGCTGACCCGCGACGGGCACCTCGCGGTCGCGCTGGCGGTCGAGGTCACGGTCTCGGAAACGGGCAAGATGGTCGCCCCGGGCGACGAGGGGACGCGGACGGTGACGTTCGGCGCGAACTCGGCCACCGCGACGGTGGAGGTGCCGACCGCGGACGATGCCGTGGACGAGGACAACAGCACGGTGACCGTCGCCGTCGTCGACGGCGGCGACCACGACCCGGGCTCGCCGTCCGAGGCCGATGTCGCGGTGTCGGACAACGACCAGGCGTCGCTCGCGATCGATTCGCCGCGGGTGGACGAGGGCGATTCCGGGACGGCGGACCTGGTGTTCACGGTGACGCTGGAGCCGGTCTCGGACCGCCGGGTCACGGTCGGGTACGCGGATTCGGGCGGCGGCACGGCAGCCTCCGGGACCGACCACGAGGCCGTGGCGGGCGGCACGCTGACGTTCGCGCCCGGCGAGAGCACGAAGACGGTCACGGTCGCGGTGAACGGCGACGACGCCTTCGAGGACGACGAGACGGTCGTGATCCGGCTTTCGGGCGCGACCGGCGGGGCGACGATCGGAACCGCCGAGGGCACGGGCACGATCGTCGACGACGAGGTTCCCGGGTTCTCGATCAACTCGCCGAGCGTCGTCGAGGGCGACACGGGGACGGCCAGCCTGGTGTTCACGGTGACGCTGGAGCCGGAGTGGGACAGCGAGGTCTCGGTCCGGTACGAGGACTCCGGGAACGGCACGGCGACCTCCGGCGCCGACGCCGACTACCGGAGCGTGTCCTCCGCCGAGCTGGCGTTCGCGCCCGGCGAGACCAGGAAGACGGTCACGGTCCGGGTGAACGGCGACGGGATCGACGAGGTCGACGAGACGGTCGAGCTCGGGCTCGGGAGCCCGATAGGCGGCGAGATCCTGAAAGGGACCGGCGTGGGCACGATCCGGGACGACGACGAGGCGACGCTCGCGATCGATTCGCCGCGGGCGGAGGAGGGCGACGCGGGAGAGACGTCGACGCTGACGTTCACGGTGACGCTGGATCCGGTCTCGGACCGGCAGGTCACGGTCGACTGGGCGGATTCGGGCGGCGGCTCGGCGACCTCCGGAGAGGACTACGAGGCGGTGGCGGGCGGCACGCTGACGTTCGCGGCCGGGGAGAGCAGCAAGACGATCGCGGTCACGGTGACCGGCGACGACGTCGGCGAGGGCAACCAGACGGTGGAGATCGCGCTTTCGGGCGCGACCGGCGGCGCGGCGCTCGGGACCGCGACGGGCACGGGCACGATCGTCGACAACGAGACCCCGCAGTTCTCGATCGATTCGCCGAGCGTCGCCGAGGGCGATTCGGGGCCGGCGGACCTGGTGTTCACGGTGACGCTGGATCCGGTCTCGGACAGCGAGGTCACGGTCGCCTGGGCGGATTCGGGCGGCGGCACGGCGACCTCCGGCGCCGACCACGCGGCGGTGGCGGGCGGCACGCTGACGTTCGCGGCCGGGGACAGCACGAGGACGGTCACGGTCAGGGTGAACGGCGACGGGATCGACGAGCTCGACGAGACGGTCGTGATCGCGCTTTCGGGCGCGACCGGCGGCGCGGACATCGCGACCCCCACGGGCACGGGCACGATCGCGGACGACGACGAGGCGGCGCTCGCGATCGATTCGCCGAGCGTTGACGAGGGCGATTCCGGGACGGCGGACCTGGTGTTCACGGTGACGCTGGATCCGGTCTCGGACCGGCGGGTCACGGTCGGGTACGCGGATCCGGGCAGCGGCACGGCGACCTCCGGCGCCGACCACGAGGCGGTGGCGGACGGCACGCTGACGTTCGCGCCCGGCGAGAGCGGCAAGACGGTCACGGTCAAGGTGACCGGCGACCGGACCGACGAGGCCGACGAGACGGTCGTGATCGCGCTTTCGGGCGCGACCGGCGGCGCGACGATCGGGACCGCCGCGGGCACGGGCACGATCGTCGACGACGACATCCCGTCGCTCTCGATCGATTCGCCGCGGGTGGACGAGGGCGATTCGGGGACGGCGGAGCTGGTGTTCACGGTGACGCTGGATCCGGTCTCGCGCCAGCAGGTCACGGTCGCTTACGCGGATTCGGGCGGCGGCACGGCGACCTCCGGGACCGACCACGAGGCGGTGGCGGACGGCACGCTGACGTTCGCGCCCGGCGAGAGCGCGAAGACGGTCACGGTCAGGGTGACCGGCGACGACGCCGTCGAGGGCAACGAGACGGTCGTGATCGCGCTCTCGAACCCGACCGGCGGCGCGACGGTCGGGACCGCCGCGGGCACGGGCACGATCGTCGACGACGAGGCTCCCGAGCTCGCGATCGACTCGCCGCGCGTCGCCGAGGGCGATTCCGGGACGTCGGACCTGGTGTTCACGGTGACGCTGACGCCGGCCTGGGACCGGCGGGTCACGGTCGCCTGGGCGGATTCGGGCGGCGGCACGGCGACCTCCGGGACCGACCACGAGGCGGTGGCGGGCGGCACGCTGGCGTTCGATCCCGGGGACACCACGAGGACGGTCACGGTCGCGGTGAACGGCGACGGGATCGACGAGGAGGACGAGACGGTGGAGATCGCGCTCTCGAACCCGACCGGCGGCGCGACGATCGGGACCGCCACCGGCGCGGGGACGATCGCGGACGACGAGGAGGCGGCGCTCTCGATCGGCTCGCCCGAGGTCGCGGAGGGCGATTCGGGGACGTCGGAGCTGGTGTTCGCGGTGACGCTGGCGCCGGTCTCGGACCGGCGGGTCACGGTCGACTGGGCGGATTCGGGAGGCGGCACGGCGACCTCCGGAGAGGACTACGAGGCGGTCGCGGGCGGCACGCTGGCGTTCGCGCCCGGCGAGAGCGGCAAGACGATCACCGTCGCGGCGAGGGGCGACGGGATCGACGAGAACGACGAGACGGTGGAGATCGCGCTGTCGGGCGCGACCGGCGGCGCGACGATCGGGACCGGCACCGGCACGGGCACGATCAGGGACGACGACGAATCGGCGCTCTCGATCGACTCGCCGAGCGTGGACGAGGGCGATTCCGGGACGACGGACCTGGCGTTCGCGGTGACGCTGGCGCCGGCGTCGGACCGGGAGGTCGTCGTCGACTACACGGTTGGGGGCACGGCGGAGGCCGGAAGGGACCACGACGCCCCCGAGGCCGGTTCGGTCGCGTTCGCGCCGGGGGAGACCAGGCAGACGGTCACGGTCCCGGTGAAGGGCGACGGGGTTTTCGAGCTGGACGAGACGGTCGTGGTCACGCTCTCGGACCCGACCGGCGGGGCGCTGCTCCGCAGGCACCGCGGGACGGGCACGATCCGGAACGACGACGCGCGCGGGACGTCCGGTCCGGCGGTCTGGGTCGGGTCGACGAGCGTCGTCGAGGGCGACGGGGGCCCCGCGGAACTCCGGTTCCCGGTGACGCTGTCGGAAGCCGCGGACGGTCCGGTGAGCGTCGACTACACCGTGACGGGCGCGGCGGAGGTCAGGCTCGCCGAGCGGGACATGCGCGCGACGACCGGCACGCTGGCGTTCGCGCCGGGGGAGACCGCGAAGACGATCGTGGCGACGGTCGAGGGCGACAGGGAGGCCGAGAGCGACGGGCTCGTGGTGGTCACGCTGGACAGCGTCACGAGCGCCGCGGGATACGAGATCGGGACGGGCCGGGGTCTCGGGACCGTCCGCGACGACGACCGCCGGCTGTCGGTGGAGGCCGCGGACGAGGCCGGGACCGTCACCTTCACGGTCGCGCTGGATCCGCCGACGGGGCCGGGCGACGACCTGGTGACGGTCGACCACGAGACGGTCGTGGACGGGGGCGGCGCCGTTTCCGGGCTGCTGACGTTCCAGCACGGGGAGACCCGGAGAACGGTCGAGGTGGAGGCCGGCGACGCCGCCGAGGTGGTGGAGCTCGGGCTGACGGGCTCGACCAACGTCCTGCTGCCGGAGCCCCGGAGAACGGAGCACTGGCTCGCCGCCCGGCCGGTGCTGTCGGTGGCCGCGCCCGCGCCGGGGTCGGTGAAGAGGCCCGCCGTCGGGGAGACGGCGACCGTCGCGTTCACGGTGGGCCTGGACCGGCCGTGGCCCGCGCGCGAAGCCCTCGGGGTCGGCTACGTGAAGGCGCGCGACGGGGAGGAGGAAGCCGGAACCCTGACGTTCGAGCGCGGCGACACCGGAATGACGGTCGCGGTCGAGGTCGACGGGGAGACCGAGGCCGCGACCGTGAGGCTCGTGGACGTGGACGCGGCCCGGGTCTCCGACAACGACGAGGGGTGGGAGGCGAGATACGATCTGGGCGCGGGGCGGAGCGAGAGGCGCGCGCTGGCGCTGAGGTACGTTCTCGCCGCCACCGGCCGGACGGTGGCGGCGAACGTTGTCGAGCTGGTCTGGGACCGCGCCGAAAGCCACCGCTCCGGGGACGCCGGCTCGCGCGCGACGGTGGGCGGGCAGCCCCTGGCGCCGGGCGCGCCCGCGGCCGGCGTCCTTGCCGGCCTCATGGGCGTCAGCGGCGTCGGCGGCGTTTCCGGCGACGCCGGCGGCGCGGAGCGCCGCCACGGCCCCGGCGGCGGTTCCGCCGACGGCTTCCGCGGGCTGGCGCCGCCCGACGGCCGCGACCTGCTGGGACGGACGGCGTTCGCGCTGTCGCCCGGCGGGGACGGCGGGGCCGCGGGCGGTCTCACGCTGTGGGGCCGCGGCACGTTCACCGAGGTCGGGAGCGACGGGCTGGACGAGGACGACGACCGGATCGGCGCATTCTCGAGCGAGGGCGGGATCTTCGCCGCGCATCTCGGTCTCGACCACCGCTTCCGGGACGACCTGCTTGCCGGGGTCGCGGTGAGCCGCACGGTCGGCGACATCGACTACGCCTTCGGCGGCGGCGACGGCGGCGGCGCCGTGGAGACGACCCTGACGAGCGCGCATCCCTACGTGCACTGGATGTCGCCGACGGGTCTCGGCGTCTGGGGGACGGCCGGCTACGGCAGGGGCTCGACGGAGATCGCGGACCGGGACGGCTCGGTCGGGACCGACGTCGAGATGCGCACGGTCGCCGCCGGGGTCCGGGACGATCTCGCGTCGGTCGGCGGGGTCGGTCTCGCGGTGAAGGCCGACGCGTTCCACGCGACGGTGTCCGCGGACGGCGTGGAGGACGAGCTCCTGGAGGTCGACGCCGCGGCGTCCCGGGTGCGTCTGGCCCTCGAGGGAAGCTCCCGCCGCGCGCTCGCGGACGGCGGCGAGCTCGCCGGCAGTTTCGAGCTCGGCGCGCGTCTCGACGACGGGGACGCCGAGCGGGGCGCGGGCGCCGACCTCGCGCTGGGCTTCGGCTACGTCCTGCCGCATGCCGGTCTCGAGATCCGGGGCCGCGGCAGCGCGCTTCTGGCCCACGAGGAAAGCGGCTTCCGGGAGTGGGGCCTCGGCCTCGGGCTGGACTGGGATCCGGGGGTCCGGGGCCGCGGCCTGCGGCTCCGGCTCGCGCCGTCCTGGGGCGCGCCGGCGCGCGGCGTCGCCGAGGCGATGTGGAACGCCGACCCCGGCGCCGCGGGCCGCGGCGGCGGCGGCGGCGGCGCGTCCCTCGACGCCCGCCTGGGCTACGGGTGGGGGGTGCTCCGGGACCGCGCCGTGACGACGGCGTTCGGCGAGCTGGGGCGGTCCGGCGACGACGACCGTGTCCGCCTCGGCGTGGAGTTCCGGCTGCGCGGGACCGCGGGACCGGGCCTCGAGCTCTACGGCGAGCGGCGCGGGGACCGGGGCCGGCCGGACGGCCTGGTCGTGCTCAAGGGCGGCGTCGCCTTCTGAAGCACGCGCCCCGGAACGCTCCCGGGCCCGGACGGCGCCGCGGGCTCCGAGGGTGCCGCCGGTCCGGAACCGCAACGCGGAATCGCCGTGGCACCGCAACATGGCGCAGACCCTTGCCGATGACGCCGTGGAACCGCTGGTAGTGGTTGGTGCTCCGCCACCAGCCGGTCCCAGCGCCGGTGCTCCCGCGCAGCACCCCGGGTCGGGCGCACCGAGACCGTGCTCAGGTCAATGGACAAATCCGGGGCCGGCAGCGTCACCATGACCGGCACGTTGCCACATCGACAATGGAATGTTCAGCGCCGCCTTCACCGCGCCCCCGCCCGACGGGCGGACAGTTAATCAGCCCTGCCTCCGACAGGATGATCGAACTCATGCTTCTCCGTCTGTGCCAGGATCGTGGCGAGGCGGGCGAGCACCTCGTCCATGATCGGCTTCGTGACGGATTCGAGGCGTTTCCCGTTCCGGGCGGCGAGATCAAGGGTGCGCAGCTGGTCGCAACGGATCACGCCGACCGTGCGGGTGCCTGCGTCGTCGAGCGAGACCGTGAAACCGCGTCGGCGAGCGAAACCTCCACCTTTCGTGATCGGAAGGACGACCGGCGCCCCGGTCAGCCCGTTGAAGCGTGCGGGAGACACGATCACGACCGGCCGGGTTCCTCGTTGCTCGTGGCCGGTGACGGGATCGAGGTTGACGGGCCGGATTTCGCCCCGTTGCATTACAGAAGTTCTTTACAGAAGTTCTTTGCCGACGGGCTTGTCCTCGAGCCAGGCGCGATCTTCGTCGTCAGCCGGGGCGGTCTCGTCGCACTGCGCCAGCAACTCTTCGAGCGAGTGGCTCGGGCGGGGCTTCGGCGTGACGACCAGGCGGCCGTCCTCGACGCCGATATCCACCTTGGCGCCGACCGTGAGCTTGAGGAGGTCGACAAGTGCCGGGGGCACCGCGAGCATGACCGAGTCACCGACCTTGCACAGATTCGCAGTATGCATGCGCACCTCCAAAGTTGCATGGCACCGTAGCAAAGCACGCAATTTTAGGACACAAAGCGAAAAACAGAAAACAAGCGACACGAGGTTTGCAGACCGGGCGACTCCCCGCCAATCGTCGGCGGAGCCTTGATTCCCGGCGTTTGCCGATCGTTTGCCGGTTCGCCGGAACGGCTCTGCCGCGGAAACGGGGAAAACACCCAAAACATGGGCGATTTCAATGGATTGGCGGTGACGGAGGGGACAGGATTCGAACCTGCGGCTTTCAGGTCGAGCGGCAGGAACGTTTTCTGTCGTGACCGGGTGCCGGTGGCGGATGCGGATCCGCCTGCCGTGCGACCAGGATCCGTTTCCCAAGGTCCGAACCGACACCCGGACCGGCGAAACGCGCTCCCGAACGACCCGCCGGACTGGCCCGGTTCACCCGTCGCCGGACAGGAAACCGGTCCCGGATCCTCTCCGGCTTTCCGCGACGCCGGGCGGTCCTCGGCGACGACGCCCCCTGGACACGGAACATCGCCGACTGGTCGTTCCTCCACGCGGTGCGGATCGTCGGCCCGGGAGCGCGCGCGGAAACCCGAACGGCCGCCCTTCGCCGCGGAAGCGGCCTTCGGCGAGGCCTTTCGCGCGCGGCCGGGGTCAGCGCGAATAGTACTCGATGACCAGATTGGGCGACATCTGGGCCGGGTACGGAACCTCGGAGAGCGACGGGGTGCGGACGAACCGGCCCTGCATCTTGTGGTGATCGACCTCGAGATACTCCGGCACGTCGCGCTCGGCGAGTTCCGGCGCCTCGATGACCATGGGGATCTCCCGGGACCGTTCGCGCACCTCGATCACGTCCCCTTCCCTGACCCTGTAGGAGGGGATGTTGACGCGCTTGCCGTTGACCCGGACGTGGCCGTGATTGACGAACTGCCGCGCGGCGAACACCGTGGGCACGAACTTGAGGCGGTAGACGACGGTGTCGAGCCGCTGTTCCAGAAGGCCGATCAGGATCTCGACGGTGTCGCCGCGACGGCGCACCGCCTCCTCGTACAGGCGGCGGAACTGCTTCTCGGTGATGTTGCCGTAGTATCCCTTCAGGCGCTGCTTCGCCTGAAGCTGCAGGCCGTAGTCGGACATCTTGCCCCGGCGCCTCTGGCCGTGCTCTCCCGGGCCGTACTCGCGCCGGTTCCACGGGCTCTTCGGGCGCCCCCACAGATTGCACCCGAGACGGCGATCGATCTTGTGCTTGGACCGCACGCGCTTCGACATGCGCCCGCCTCCCTCGACTGTTCAAGGCTGTTCCGGCTCCGCCCCGCGCTCCCGCGGAGAACGGCAACGGCATCCGGAAAGCCATGATACAGGCGCCCGGCACGGCTTGTCAAACTTCGCCGGCAGGCCGGTTCCCTCCCGTCGGTCGCGGCCCGGAACGGCGGGCGGTTGCCGAGGCGTTCGCGGCCAGGCCGGCGCGGCGTGCGGACAGCGACGCGAACCGGACGGACGGAAACTATCCCCGGGAAGTCCCCCCGGCGCCACGCTCCGGCTTCGAGAGCCCCGACACGATTCCCCGCAGTGTCCGGACTTCCTGGTCGCTGAGCCCGGCGCGCGCGAAAATGTTGCGGATGTTGCGAACCATGCGCGGACGTTTCTCGGGCGGGAACAGGAAACCGCACGCGTCGAGTTCCCTCTCGAGATGCTCGAAGAAGCCGACGAGTTCCGTGCGCGACGCCGGGCGGCCGCCGCGTCTGCGCGCCGGCGCCACGGCTTCGCTCCCGCCCCTCTGGAACCATTCGTAGCCGATCAGCAGCACCGCCTGCGCCAGATTCAGCGACCGGTGCGCCGCGCTCGCCGGCACCATGACGATGGAATCGGCGAGCGCCACGTCGTCGTTGTGCAGCCCCCTGGCCTCGCGGCCGAACAGGATCCCGCTCCGCGCCCCGGTGCCGTGGAGGGTTTCGGCGAGTCGGCGGGGCGACAGCGCCGGCTTTTCCATGTCGCGCACGCGCGCGGTGGTCGCGTGGACCCGGTGCAGGTCGGCGACGGCCTCGGGGGTCGTGTCGAAGAGCCGCGCGTCCTCGAGGATCCGCTCCGCGCCCGACGCCGTGTTGACGGCCTTGGGATTGGGCCAGTCGCCCCTGGGGCGCACGAGACGCAGATCCGACAGGCCGAAGTTCATCATCGCCCGGGCCGCGGCGCCGATGTTCTCCCCGAGCGTCGGCTGGACGAGAACGATCGCCGGGGGAGGCGGGCCGCCGTCGGTGTCCGGCATCGACCGGGGCGGCGCCTACGGCGCTTCCGCCCGGTCGCGGAAGAGCTTGTAGATGATCGCGTCCTGCAGGGCATTGTAGGAGGCGTCGATGATGTTGGTCGACAGGCCGACGCAGGCCCAGCGCTGGTCTTCCCCGTCGGCGCACTCGATCATGACGCGGGTGACCGCGCCGGTGCCGTCGGCCGGGGTGAGAATGCGCACCTTGTAGTCGACCAGCCGCATGTCCCCGAGCTGGGGGTAGGTCGGCAGCAGCACCTTCGACAGCGCGTTGTCGAGCGCGTTGACGGGACCGTTCCCCTCGGCGACGGCCATGTGACGCTCGTCGCCGACGTCGACCTTGATCGTCGCTTCCGAAATCGTCACCAGCTCGCCGCGGGCGTTCCAGCGCCGCTCGTCGAGCACCCGGAAGGACTGCAGGCTGTAGAACTCCGGAACCTCTCCGAGCATGCGGTGCGCCAGCAGCTCGAAGCTGGCTTCGGCGCCGTCATGGGCGTACCCCTCGAACTCCCGGCGCTTGATCCTCTCGAGAAGGGACGGCAGGCCGGGATGTTCCGGGGGAATCTCGATGCCGATGTCGCGGAACCGCGCGAGAACGTTGGAGCGGCCCGACTGGTCCGAGACCACGATGCGCCGCTCGTTTCCGACCAGCGCCGGGTCGACGTGCTCGTAGGTTCGCGGATCCTTTTCCACGGCCGAGACGTGCAGCCCGCCCTTGTGGGCGAAAGCCGATTCCCCGACATAGGCGGCGTGGCGGAACGGCTCCCGGTTCAGGCGTTCGTCCAGCAGGCGGGACACGTGCGTGAGCTGGGCGAGGCCGTCGGCGGACACGCCGGTCTCGAACTCCGTCTTCAGCATGAGATTGGGAATGATCGCGGTCAGGTTGGCGTTGCCGCAGCGCTCGCCGAGGCCGTTGATCGTCCCCTGGATCTGGCGGACGCCCGCGAGCACCGCTGCCAGCGAGTTGGCGACCGCGTTCTCGGTGTCGTTGTGGCAGTGGATGCCGAGATGCGTGCCCGGAACATGGCGGGTCACCGCGTCCGCGATCTCGGCGACCTCGTGCGGCAGGGCGCCCCCGTTGGTGTCGCACAGCACGACCCAGCGCGCTCCGGCCTCGTGCGCCGCGCGCGCGCAGGACAGCGCGTAGCCGGGGTTGGCCTTGTAGCCGTCGAAGAAATGCTCCGCGTCGAACAGGACCTCGCCCACCCTGCCCGCCGCGTGGGACACCGACTCGGCGATCATCCTCCGGTTCTCGCCGCGGTCGATCCCCAGCGCGACGTCGACATGGTAGTCCCAGGTCTTTCCGACCATGCAGACCGCCGCCGGCGCGGCGTCGAGCAGCGCCGCCACGCCGGGATCGTTCTCGACGGAACGGCCCGGCCTGCGGGTCATGCCGAAGGCCGCGAACTTCGCGCGGGCGAGCGCGGGCGCGTTGCCGAAAAACGCGTCGTCGATCGGATTCGCCCCCGGCCAGCCGCCCTCGACGTAGTCGATCCCGAGGCTGTCGAGCGCCCGGGCAAGCGCCGTCTTGTCGGCGACGGTGAAGTCGACGCCGAGCATCTGCGCACCGTCGCGCAGCGTCGTGTCGTAGAGATATACGCGTTTGTCGGTCATGGGATCTCCGCGAGAGTTACAGACGCCCGCCCGGCCGGTCAACCGCGGCGACGGGGCCGGAAACCGTCCCGGCAGCCGCTTCGTCCCGCGGCCTCCGGCCCGGCGGACCGCGGCGTTTTCGCGACGGGTCAGAAGTTCAGCGAGATGTCCCGGTGCGAAGACATGCAGCCCGCCACCGCCGCAGCCTGCTCGCCGTTCAGCCGCGCCTGCGAGCGCAGCCCCATCGTGTCGCGGATCGCCGCCTCGTACGCCGCGAGCCCGGGCCGCAGTTCCCCGGCCGCGCGACGCCGCCACGACAGTTCCGCCTCGTAGCGCCGCAACCCCTCCTCGAGCGCCGCGCGCGCCCGCTCGGGGTCGGGCTGGTCGCGGCCTAGCATCCGGCGCGCCCGCGAAAACCGGGATCTCACGTGGCTCACCCCGTCGAGGCCCGAGAACAGCCTCTCGGCTTCCCGGAACCGCTGCGCGGCCTCCGCCGGCGGCAGGGACGCCGCAGCCTCCCGCAACGCTCCGAGCCTGCGGCCGACGGCCGCGAGCGCGTCGGTCTGGCCGATGATCCCGAGCGTCGACGCGGCCGGCTCGTAGGCGTCGTCGACGGCCCTCCGGTACGCTCTCCGCGCCCGCGTCTCCGCCCCGGCGAGCGCGAGGTAGGTCTTGCGCTTCTCCTCCCAGCCGTCCGGAAGCCTCGCCTCGAGCGCGGCGATCTCCTCGAGGATCTCCGCGAGCCGCGTCCGGAGATCGGCCGCGTCGGCGCCGTCCCGGCGGCGCTGGCGGATGCGGTCCTCGACGTCGGCGGCCTCGTCGTTCCGCTCGCGGATGCGAAGCTGGAGCCCGCGGACCTCGCGGTGGACCGGCCGGTACACGGGATCGTACGCCGCGACCTCCGCTGCCGCGGACTCCACCTCCAGAACCCGGTCGAACACGCCGGCCGCCGCCTCGAACCCCTCTTCAAGGCCGGAACGGAGCGAACGCGGCAGGTACGAGACGTCGAGCCGCCCGCCCGCGGCCACCGCGCCGCGGAGTTCGTCGGCCCTCGCCTCGTAGGCCTTGAAAAGCATGTCCTCGAGGCACAGCTGGAGCCGCGGGTTCTTGGGGGGCGGCGCGGTTTCCGCCGTGAGATAGACCCGGGTCGGGAGATAGTTCACGAGAGCCGGCCAGAACCCGACGATGGCGAGTCCCGCCAGCTGAAGCAGGATGAACGGCACCACGCCGGCGTACATCTGGACGGTCTTGACCGAGGGCGGCGCGACGCCCCGGAGATAGAACAGCGCGAAGCCGAAAGGCGGCGTGAGAAACGAGGTCTGCATGTTGACGCCGATCATCACGCCAAGCCACACCGCGGTGATGTTGGCCGAGGTGTCTGCGAGCAGGATCGGCGCGATGATCGGTACCACGACCACCGCGATCTCGATGAAGTCGAGAAAGAACCCGAGGATGAAGATGACGGCCATCACCACGACGAACTTCGTGATGAAGCCGCCCGGCAGGCCGAACAGGAAATCGCGCACCAGCTCCTCGCCGCCGAACGCGCGGAAGGCGGCCGTGAGCATGGCCGCGCCGAGAAGGATGATGAAGACGAGAGACGTCGTCCTCGCGGTCTCGATCATCACGCCGCGGAGAATGTCGTCGATGCGGTAGGCCCGCCACAGGCTCCAGACGACCGCGACCAGCAGGACGGCGACGGCGGCCGCGGCAAGGCCCACGCCCGTCCATTCGGAGGCGGTCCGCGTGTTCTTGATGTTGATGTCGTAGATGCCGAGAAGGACGACGAGAGCGCCGACGGCGGCAACCGCGAGGACGCTGGGAACGAACGAGCCGGGGTGCCCGGACCGCAGGCGGTAGCCGGCCATGATCACGGCGCCCACGGCCCCGATCGCGCCGGCCTGGTTGACCGTGGCCACGCCCATGATGATCGACCCGAGCACGATGAAGATGAGCGCGAGCGGCGGCACCAGGGCGAGCAGGACCCTGAGCACGAAACGGGCGTCGAAGCCGGTCTCGAACGGCACCGGCGGCGCGGCCTTCGGGCGCAGCAGCGACAGGACGAGGATGTAGGTCATGTAGAGGCCGACGAGAACCAGCCCCGGCAGCAGCGCCCCGAGGAACATGTCGCCGGCGCTGGTCGACGTGAGACCGTACTCGCTCGGCAGCGACGCCTGCCCCGTGGCCGCCTTGAACTCGGCCTTCCGGAGCGTGCTCGCCTGGTCGGCCGCGCTCGCGAGCTGGTCGGCGAGGATGATCAGGACGATGGACGGCGGAATGATCTGGCCGAGGGTTCCCGAAGCGCTGATGGTTCCGGTCGCCAGCGACCTGGAGTAGTTCGCGCGCAGCATCACCGGCAGCGAGATCAGCCCCATCGCCACGACCGTCGCGCCGACGATTCCCGTGGTCGCCGCCAGCAGCGCGCCGACGAACACGACCGCGATGCCGAGACCTCCGGGAATCGGCCCGAAGAGCTGGGCCATGGTGACGAGAAGATCCTCGGCCACCTTCGAGCGTTCCAGCATGATCCCCATGAAGACGAACAGCGGAATCGCGATCAGCGTGTCGCGCTCGACCTCCCAGTAGATTCCCCGGAAGTTCGTGACTCCGGCGGTCAGCCACTGCTGCGGCCCGCCGTGCAGGAAATAGGCGTCCGGATGGCCGGCGAAGAGATAGCCGCAGAGAGCGGCGAGCCCGATCGAGAGGATCGCCGATCCCGGGAGCGCGAAGGCCACCGGATAGCCCGACGCCAGCGCCGCCGCCATGGTGACGACGAGAACCGCGAGAAAGACGATCTCCACGGGCCCGCTACGGCGCGCCCTGGTGGGCGACCGGACGCGCATCGGCGTCCCCGAGAAGCACCGCCGCGTTGCGCAGCGCGTAACCGAGGAACTGCATGAGCATGCTGAGGGCGTAGATCAGCAGGAACCCGGCCATCAGGTACTTCACGTACATGCCGTACCCGCTCTGCGTGACCTCGTAGCTCAGAAGCGGCGCGTTGATCACCGACGACTTGGTCCGCATGCCGGCGGCGAGGATGATCCAGCACAGGGGCACGCCGAGGACGACCGAACCGACCAGGTTGGACCACGCCCTGGCGCGTTCGCCGAACGACGCGTAGGCGACGTCCACCCGGACGTGGCCTTCCGTGATCAGCGTGTAGGCGCTCGCGAACAGGAACAGCGCGGCGTACCAGAACCGCACGAGATCGCCCATGAACGCCTGCTCGTAGGAGAAGATGAACCGCGCCAGCACGATCTGGAATTCGGCGAGCACGATCAGGAGAGCGAGCCAGATGAACCCGAGAGAGCGCAGGAACCCCGCGATCGCGAAGGCCGCCGCGATCAGCGGAAAATGCACCGCGGTTCCGCGGAAACTGGGCCGTCCGAGATCCCTGGCAAGGCCTTCGCCGACCGTCTGCGCGAGCAGCCCCTCGACGCGCAGGAACGAGATCGCCATGTCGGCGACGCCCACGAGAAGCACCGCCCAGAAGGCGGCCCGGGCGATGTAGGCGGCGAACGCCGCGAGGACGTCGGCGTCCCGGGTCAGCGTGCGCCCGCGGCCGAACCGGACGAAGGCGACGGCGAGACCGATCGCGGCGGCGTACGAAAGGAGCTGGAGCCAGCCCTGCGCGGCCGCGGCCCCGTCGGGAGGACGGGACGGCCGGACGCCCCAGCCGAGATCGGAGAGCGGCGCGCCGACGCCGGGCCAGCCCAGCCAGAAGACAAGGAAGTTGTTGAACGTGAACACGACGGCGACGGCCGCGACCGCCAGCGCCGCCGCCTGCAGCGCGCGGCCCCGGGAAAACGGCGGGCGACGGCCGGAGTTCCCGTTCGCCGAGTCCATGTCGCGCCGCCGCCCCGGAGGTTCGGATGCGGAAAGCGGAGCCCGGGGGCTCCGCTTTCCCGGAGATCCGCGTCCGGGCGCTAGACGCCGAGGACGCGGTTGCGCTGGGCGACGTAGGCCTGGTCGGAGATCTTCGACCAGGCGCCGAGATCCTTGCGCGCGGCGAGGAAGCTCTCGTGCACGCGCTTGGCGAGAGCGCTGTGCGACACCACGGTCTCGAAGACCTCCGCCGAAGCCTCCCCGAAGCTGTCGTAGACGTCGTCGTTGAACTTGCGGAGCCTGACGCCGTGCTCGCTGACGAGCTTGGCCAGCGCCGCGCCGTTCTTGGCGTTGTACTCGGCCATCATCACGTCGTTCTCCATGCCGGCCGCGGCCTCGATCAGGATCCGGTCCGACTTGGTGAGCCCTCCCCACCACGACGCGTTCAGGCCGAGCGACAGCATGGCGCCGGGCTCGTGCATGCCGGGGTAGTAGTAGTACTTGGCGGCCTCGTAGAACTTCATGAAACTGTCGTTCCACGGTCCGACCCACTCGGTGGCGTCGATCGCGCCGGAGACCAGGTTCTCGTAGATCTGGCCGCCGGGGAGCGAGACCGGCGACGCGCCGAGCCTGGCCATGACGTCGCCGCCGAGGCCGGGGATGCGCATCTTGAGGCCCCGGAGATCGTCGGAGGAGTTGATCTCCTTGTTGAACCACCCGCCCATCTGGACGCCGGTGTTGCCGCACATGACGCACTTGAGCCCGTACTCGCCCGCAAGCTCGTCCCACAGCTCCTGGCCGCCGCCGAAGCGGATCCACGCGTTGATCTCGGTGTAGGTGAGACCGAACGGGACCGACGTGAAATACGCCCAGCCGGGATGCTTGCCCTTCCAGTAGTAGTCTGCGGCGTGGTAGGCCTGCGCGTTGCCGGAGGCGACCTCGTCGAAGGAGTCGAAGGCGCCGACGCGCTCGCCCGCCGCGAAGTACTGCACCTTGATGCGGCCTTCGGTCATGTCCTCGACGCGCTTGGCAAAGCGCTGCGCGCCCGTGCCGAGCCCCGGAAAGTCGCGGGGCCAGGTCGTGACGACCGCCATCTCGGTGCGCTTCTGGGCGACCGCCGGAGCCGACATGCCGGCCGCGGCCGCGGTGGCGCCGGCGCCCGCGACGGCGGCGCCCTTGATGAACGATCTCCTGTCGTGGCTCTTTCCCTGGCGGGCGGCAGCCCGTCCGCCTTCGGCCTTCCTGTCACGCTTGGTCATGGCTCAGTTCTCCGTCGTTAAGCGGCGCCCGTTCCCGGCGTCTCGGGGTTTCGCGCGACCGGCGCGACGGCACGCCGCGCCGGTCGCCATGTCGGCGAAATACTACACGCTGCGGTCTCCATGCCAATAGCGGACGGCGCGGGAACCAAGGGTGTCCCACGCTCCCCGATTGCGGCCGATTTCGGTCGGGGCGGGATGCCGGCCAGGAGGCGCCGGATGCCGATGCCGGCGGACCGGCGGCGTGGCGGCGCCGCGCCGCGGATTTCAAGGGGACAGGATCGCGGCGAAGGCGCCCTTGCGCCGGAGCGCGAAGCGCCGGGTTGCCGGGGCGATGCCGGCGCCGGAGGAGCCGGTCCTGCGGAGGATGACCGCGAGGGCGAGGTTGGTGGCCGTCGCGTTGTTCCCGGGCGCGAAGGCGGTCCGCGCAAGACACGCGTCCTCGCCGAAGACCGTGTCCCGGACGTGGCGGGTGGCCTCGACCGCCCGGTGCCCGCGGCTCCGGGCGAGGAGCTGCCGCGGGGAGGCGCGCTCCGCCGGCACCGAGGTGATGCCGCAGGCGTGCCCGCCGGTGGTCTCTCCCGTGACGTCGGCGGGGCACGCTCGGAGCTCCCCCGGAACGCCTGCGGCACCAGCGCTCCCGCTTGCCCCGGGATCTCGGCCGCGACAAAAAATTGTTCCTGACATGGGGATGCTTGATCAGGCGCGGGTGCGGGGTCAGGGTCGCGATGCGGCGTTGCCCGATGCGTTCGCGGGCCTTGTCGATGTCTTCGGCGAAGCGGCCGCTCGCGTCGCGTTCCCGGTCGATGGAGGCGAGGATCCCGCGGGTCTCGGGGGCGTTTCCCCTGCCCGTCACGAGACAGTCGGCGCCGTGGGTGTCCTTGGTGAGCCGCGCCGTGTTGCGGGTTGTGTGGAGCGAGTCGAGGGTGATCACGCGGCCGTCGACGGAAACCCGCTCCAGCGGCGCGTGCACGGCGGCGGCCCCGCCGCCCTCCTCGTTGAAGGCAAGGCTCGCGAGCGGCGCGCGGGTCGCGTGGTCGACCAGGGTCGCGGTCTCGTGGTGGCCGGCGCCGTTGCGGTTCGCGCCGCGGATGCGCTTGCCGTCGACCGCGACCGCGCGGCCGAGGTTCGGCCGCGCGGTCGCGAAGCGTTGCAGCGCCGCCTCGAACCGTTCTGGGTCGACGGAGGAGACGACGCGGTGCAGGGTCGATCTCGGGACCGGCACGAGCGGCCGGTCTCCGGGTCTTTCCAGGCGCCGGGCGCTTCCGGCTCCCGCTGCGACAGCGTGCCCGCGCACGCAGTGGTGCCGCGCGACCGTCGCGTCCCGCCGCACGCGCTCGCGCGGCTCCGGGGGACGAACCGTCACGTCGGCAAGCGGGAAGCCGTCGGGCGTGCTCTCGAAGAGGGGTCTGGCGTCCGCTCGGCGGCCCATGCCGCCATCCTGGCCGAATCGGCGGCGAAAAGCCGGAGCCCGATCCAACCGCCCTCGCCGGGAACCCGAAGCGCCGACCAAACCGGGCGTGGGATCGCCCTGGGCCGGGGCCGCGGCCCGCTTGACGCATGGCGGTCCGTGCTGTTACGGATGCCGACGGGCGGACGCTAGGGACATGACGAGCGTGGGGAACACGGCACGGGATCTTCCTCGGGCCGCGGGAACGGGATGATCCCGCTCCGCGGTTCCGGACCGGACCGGTCGCCCGGATGACGGAATTCGAGCCGGATCCGGCCGACCGACGGCGCCCCCGGAAACCCGCGGACGGCGATCCGGCGGCGTTCGCCCCGCGGGATCGCGCGAGCCGGCCGGCGGGTCCGGCGGCGGCGCCCGCGCCGCAACGGAACGGCGGCGCGCGGCCGGCCCGAGGTCGCCCGGGGAGAACCCGTTGACGGCGTTGCCGACGCGCTTCCGGCCCGACCGCTTCACCCTGCTGGCGGCCGCCTTCGCCGCGCTCGGCGCCGCGCTCGTCCGGGGCCACGGAGTGGCGCTGGCCACGGACGCGGCGTACTTCATCGCCTTCGCCCGGAGTCTGCTGGGCGGAGAAGGGCTTCTCAATTTCGAGGGCTTCCCCGACACCTTGTGGCCTCCTCTCTATCCCCTTCTGCTGGCCGCGGCCAGTCTCGGGACGTTCGATCCGGTCGCCGTCGCCGGTCCCCTCAACGCCGTCGTTTTCGGGCTGACCGTGTTCGTCGTCGGGCGCTACCTGCGGCAACGCCTGGAGTCCCGGTCCCTGGCGGCATGGGGCTGTCTCGCGACGGCCCTGGCGCCGCCGCTGACGAGATGGTCGGCGTGGGCGCACTCCGAGACCCTGTTCGTCCTGCTGGCGGTTCTCGCCCTGATCCAGGCCGACAGGTTCCTGGACGGGGGCCGGCTCCGGTCCCTGGTCTGGGCGGCGGCGTTCAGCGCCCTGGCCTGGCAGACCCGGTACGTCGGGGGCGCCGTGCCGGCCATCGTGGGGCTGCTGCTGCTGCTCCATCCGGGGATGGGGGCATCCTTCTCCATGGCCCGGAGGGCGGGACACGTCGCCGTCTACTCGTCGGTCGCGGCGACGCCGACGGCCCTGTGGTTTCTGCGCAATTTCCTGGTCACGGGAGAGCTCACCAGGCACGGTCCGCCCCCCGGCTATCCCGTGTCGATGATGCTGGGGGACGTTCTCGACATCCTGTGGAGCTGGGCGCTGGCCAACGGCACCGCGGTCCTGGCGCCGTTGGTCTGCGTTCTCGTCGCGGCTCGATGGAAGCGGCTGTCCGTTGCCGGCTGGAGTCCCGTCTGGGTGTTCGGCGGCTTCGCGCTTGCGTACCTCGTCCTGTTCGTCTTGGCCGCATCGCTTGTGGTCCGCATCCTGCACGGGGAGGTGCCGAGGAGATACCTGGTTCCGCTGTACGTTCCGCTCCTGGTGGCCGGGGCGTTCGCGCTGGACCGCGTTCTCGTCCATGAACGGGAGAGGCCGTTGCTGGGAAGCGTCGGCAACCTGTCCGTCGTTCGGGCGGCGATGCCGGGGAAGGGGGGAAGCGTGCTGGCCGCCATCGTGGCGGTCGTTCTCTCCCTCGGGGTGGCGAACCAGGCGATCACGAACGTTTCCAGGATCGCGAAGGCAAGCCGCGGCGAGCTCGAACTCGGCTTCAACGAACCGCGCTGGACCGGTTCCGAGACGCTGCGGCACGTCCGGGAAAATCTCTCCGCGAAGAGAGAGCGCACGTACACCAACGCGCCGGAGCCCCTGTCGCTTCACGTCAACAGGAACCGGGAGTACGCGCCCTGCTGCCGTCGTCTTCGCTTGCGCGTCGACCGGCTCGGCCGGCAGCTTGCGGAAATCCCCGACGACGCTCACGTGGTCTGGTTCCGTGCAACGTGGAATGCGGATCTCTTCGACTACGGCGAGGCCGAGTTGCGGTCGCTACCGGTCCTGGAACCGGTGGCGGAACTGGCCGACGGCGTCGTCTTCAGGGTGAAAAGGTGAACGGGGATCGCGCGCCCCGCCCGAACCCGCGTCAGCCGACGCCCGCATCCGCCGGCCGGCGGGCCGCGGACCGGGACACGGACGAGCCGCTCGCAGACTCCCGGCCGGGAGCCCGCCGACGCTGTCGCGGGAAGGGACGCGGGAACGGTGCGGGGCGGGCGCGGTTTTCCGCTCCCCGGCGAGGGGCGGGCGACGTGGCGGGGCACGTCGACCGGCGGACGGCCGGCACCGGGATGCCGGACCCCGGGCGGCGGCGGACCCCGCCATGACCCCACGCGGACATGGCGGCCGCTCGTGCGGCGGCCGCCGCCCTCGCACGGCGCATGATGCGCGCCCGGATCCGTCGCATCGACCGGGGCGCCGACGCGACGGGCCGGACGCCCCGGCGGCGACCTCCCGGACCTACGTCCCGACGGAAGACGACGAGGGCAGGCGGCTGCGGGTGCAGGTGACCTGCACCGACGCCGGCTGCCACCAGCCGACTGCCACCAGCGGACGACGGGCGTCCTCACCGGCAACGCGTTCGCCGCGGGTCTGGCGCTGGACGTACCGGGCGGCACGGCGCGGATCGGCCGGGCGCTGACGGCGGTGACCGACGGCATCGCGGACGCCGACGGCGTGTTGACGGCGACGTCGGGACCGGTCACGGGCGAGACGTTCGCGCACTTTCCCGTCGCCAGGGGCGATCACGTGCTGGCCGACCGGGGCCACTCGACCGCCGCGGGCCTCGCGCACGTGGCGTCCGCGGGCGGTCACGTCACGGTGCGGGTGAACACCGGTGCGCTGCCGCTTCGAACGACCGGCGGCGCGCCGTTCGACCTGCCAGCAGCGGTCGGCTCGCTGAAGCGCGCCGGCGCCGCGCGATCCTGGCCGGCGGTGGCGGTCGGGGACGGCATCGCGGTGCCGGGACGCGTGTGCGCGATCCGGAAGACACGGGAGGCGACCGCGATCGCGCACCGCAAGCTGCGCGAGACGACGGCGCGGAAAGGCAACCGGGTGCAGCCGCGGACCCTGGAGTTCGCGAGCCACGTCATCGTGTTCACGACCTTCCCCGAAGCGCGCTTCACCGCCGCCGAGGTTCTCGAGTGGTACCGCGTCCGCTGGCAGGCCGAGCTGGTCTTCAAGCGCTTCAAGTCGCTGGCGCAGCCGGGGCATGTGCCGAAACACGGCGACGAAAGCGCCAGGGCGTGGCTCCACGGCGAGCTCCTGGTCGCCTTGCTGGTGGAAAAGCCGATCCGTCATGCAAGCGCTGTTTCCCCCTGGGGATGCGACCCGGAGGCGGCGTCGTCCGCACAGCCCGTGGCGTGACTTCAGATTCATGCGCAACCGGGCCACGCGAGCCATCGAACCCCGCCTCCCCCTGGCACGGGCGACCGGCGAATGGAACGGCATCTCGAAGGCGTTGGCAGAACCCCCGCGACGCCGGTTGCCCCCAACTCTCCGGACGCTTCGTCGAATGCCCCAAAGCAAGTTGACGCTTACGGGAGAGCGGCCCCGGGGCGCGCCGGCCGCGAGCCGCGGCCGCGAGGGCGCGAGGCGGGCGGCGCGCTTACCCCTTGCCGGCGCGGGTGGTATCATGGCGGCCTTCGACACGGTCGCCGGCCCGGGGACGCGGCCCGGATGACGGCCGGTCTTCCGCGGCGTTCCCGCCGCTTCGGACGCCCGCCGGAGACTTGGCCTCGCCACCGGATCCCGACATGTTTCGGACCCTCTCGAGAAGCCCCTACTTCGCGCTCGCCTGCGCCGTCGGCATCGTGTTTCTCGCCTACGGCAGCCGGCAGAGTTTCGGAATCTACCTGCGGCCGATCACCACCGATTTCGGCTGGGGCCGCGAGAGCCTGTCGCTGGTCTTCGGAACCCAGGCGCTGATCTACGGCGCCGCGGCGCCGTTCCTCGGCGCCGTCGCCGACAAGTGGGGACCGGCCAGGGTGCTGGTGGTCTCGGGACTGATGTACGCGCTCGGCATCTTCCTGATGTCCCAGCAGGTCACCCCCGAAGGCATGCTGCTGAGCGCCGGCCTGCTCGGCGGCGTCGGGTCGGCGGGCTGCGCGCTGTCGATGGTGCTGGCGATCGCGAGCCGGATCGCGCCGCCCGAGAAGCGCAGTCTCTGGCTCGGCATCATCACCTCCGGGGGCACCGGCGGACAACTGGCGCTGGTGCCGGCGGGACAGCTGCTCATCGACGGCCACGGCTGGCTGTTCGCGCTCGTGGCCCTCTCGGCGCTGGTGCTTCTGATCGTGCCGCTCGGCTTCCTGCTGAGCAACGCCGCCGGCCGCGTCGAACCCGACCGGAAGAAGGACCAGGGCCTGATCCAGGCCCTGAACGAGGCGCGCGGCCACCGCGGATTCTGGCTGCTGGTTCTCGGCTTCTTCACCTGCGGCTTCCAGGTCCAGTACATCAACAACCACCTTCCGGCCTATCTCGCCGACATGAACCTCGAGCCGATCGTCGGCGCGACCGCGATTTCGGTGATCGGCTTCTTCAACATGGTGGGCACGTGGATCTCGGGATGGCTCGGCGACCGGTACCGCCGCAAGTACCTGCTCGCCATCCTCTACTTCCTGCGGTCGCTCATCTTCATGATCTTCATCGTCACGCCGCTCTCGGAGTGGTCGGTCTACGTTTTCGCGGCCAGCGTCGGACTGCTCTGGCTCGCGACGGTGCCGCTCACGTCCGGAATCGTCTTCGGCATGTTCGGCCCCCGCTACATGGCGACGCTCTACGGCATCGTGTTCTTCAGCCACCAGGTCGGAAGCTTCACCAGCGTCTGGCTCGGCGGCCGGATCTGGGACACGACGGGATCCTACGAACTGGCGTGGTGGATCGTCATCGTCGGAGGGGCGCTCGCCTCCCTCCTTCACTGGCCCATCGACGACCGCCCGGTGGACGAGGTGCTCGCCGAACGGCGCGCCGCGGCGGGCTGAGACGGTCTTGCCCCGCCTCCGGACTCCCCGGAACGCCCGGACGGCGCGGGCGCGGCGGCGCGGGGCCTGATCGCTTGCCCGCAGCCGGATCCTACACTCCGGAACCCGACAACCTCCGCGCCGTCGCGTGGATGCTGGCGGCCGTCACCCTGCTGACCCTCATGTTCGTGGTCATCAAGCAGCTGGTCGCCGAGCTTCCGGTCTTCGTGGTCGCGCTCGCGCGCACGTTCTTCTCGCTTGCCTGCCTGCTCCCGTGGCTCGCGAGAACCGGGGCGGCCGGAATCCGGACGACCCGGACGGGGATGCATTTCGCGCGCGCGTTCTTCGGCATCGCCGCGTTCGTGCTGATCGTGCACGCCCTGCAATGGCTGATTCTCGCCGACGCCATGGTGCTCGCGTTCACGTCGCCCTTCTGGTCGATCCTGATCTCGGCCGCGGTGCTCGGAGAGGCCATCCGGGGAAACCGCGTCGCCGCGGCCGCCGCGGGTTTCTGCGGCGTGGTGATGATCGTCAAGCCGCAGGGCGGCATCGAGCCGGCGATGCTGCTCGCGCTCGGCAGCGCGGTCATGACGTCCAGCGCCATGGTCTCGATGAAAAGACTGTCCTCGACCGAACCGCCGACGCGGATCGTCTTCTACTTCATGCTCTTCGGAACGCTGCTGCTGGTGCCGCCTGCCGCCGCGACCTGGGAGACGCCGACCCTCGGGCAGTTCGGCTGGCTGGCGCTCACCGGCCTGCTCGGCGTCGCGGGACAGGCCTTTCTCGCCCGCGCCTACGACGCGGGAGAGGTCGGCATCATCGCGCCGCTGGATTTCGTGCGACTGCCGGTCGCCGCCCTCCTGGGGTACATCGTGTTCCGGGAACTGCCGGACGGCTGGTCGGTCGCGGGCACGCTCGTCATCATCGCCTCCGCGGTCCATCTCGCGCGCGCGGGCGCGCGCCGCAGGTCGTGACGGCGCCCGCCTTCGGCGGTCACCTCGCGCCGCCGGCGTCCTCCGTCCTCGCCTCGCTCTCGCCGTCGTCGCCGTCGGGCATGCCGGCCCGGATCCACAGCCCCAGGGCCTCCCGCTCCCCGGCCGTCATGCCGGTCCTGTTCCCGAGGGGCATGGCGGTGGACAGCACCGCCTGGCTGAACACCCGGGCGCCGTGCCGGCGAAGCTCGTCGACGGTCTCGAGCGCGACGCCGCCCGGAGCCTTCTTCGTGTCCGGATCGGTCGGCCTCGCGGCATGGCAGCTCGCGCAGCGGGCCTGCGCGATCGCGAGCGCGTCCCGCGCCGAGGGAATGTCCCGTTCGACCGGCCCGTCGTCGGGGCGCCAGCTCAGATAGCCGACCAGCAGCAGCATCAGGACCGCCGCCGTCGGCCACTGCCAGCGCAGGGTCCGGATCGGCCGGCCGGAATGCATCAGGTTGAAGAAGTGGCGGATGGTCGCCCCGACGAGCAGGACCAGCGTCACCACCAGCCAGCCGTTCTCGTTGTCGTACAGCATCGGGTAGTGCTGGCTGATCATCATCAGCAGGACCGGCAGCGTGAGGTAGTTGTTGTGGGTCGAGCGGTGCTTGCCCTGGATGCCGAGCGCGGGATCGGGCTCCTCGCCCGCCAGAAGCGCCCTGACGACCTTCTTCTGGTTCGGGATGATCACGAAGAAGACGTTTCCGACCATGATGGATCCGACCATCGCGCCGACATGCACGAAGGCGGCGCGGCCGGAGAACAGGTGCGTCAGGAAATAGGCGGCGAACGCGATCATCGCGAAGACCGCGGCCGACAGCAGCAGCGGATGCCGGTTGAAGGGCGACCGGCAGAGGCCGTCGTAGACGATCCAGCCGGCGGCGAAGAACCCCATGCTGATGGCGATCGCCTCCCACGGCTCGAGGTCGAGCACCTCCTTGTCGATCAGGTAGCTCTCGGCGCCCCAGTAGTAGATCACCGCGAGCAGCGCGAAACCGGAAATCCAGGTGAAGTACGCCTCGTACTTGAACCAGTGCAGCTCCTCGGGCAGCCGTTCGGGAGCCACCACGTACTTGCGCATCAGGTAGAAGCCGCCGCCGTGCACGTTCCACGATTCCCCGCCCACCCCCGGCGGCATGTCGGCGTGCCTGCGCAGGCTGAGATCGAGGAAGATGAAGTAGAACGACGTCCCGATCCACGCGATGCCGGCGATCACGTGCAGCCACCGGAAGCCGAGCTCCAGCCAGTCCGCGTACGCGACGTCGAGCATCGGGGTTTCCTAGCTTCCGCGGTACGTCGAGTAGCCGTAGGGGGAGATCAGGAGCGGGACATGGTAGTGCTGCGCGGGATCCGAAACGACGAAGCGGACGGGAACGACCTCCAGAAACGCGGGCCCCGGATGCCCGGCCTCGCCGAAATAGGCTCCCACCGCGAACTCGAGCTGGTAGGCGCCGGCGACGAGCGCCTCGCCCTCCAGAAGAGGCGCGTCGCAGCGCCCGTCGCCGTTGGTCGCCGCGGAGACCAGACGGCGGATCCCGCCGCCGTCGAGCCTGCAGAGATCGATCCGCACCCCGGCGGCCGGCACGCCTCCGGCCGTGTCGAGCACGTGCGTCGTCAAGCGCCCCATCGACCCCTCCAGCAGTCGCGCGCCGCAACGGTTCCCCGCAACAGCGGCTCCGGCGGAATCCGGACCCGGCGCCATTCTACGCCATGACCCGCCTTCGCGCATGCCGTCCCCGGCGCTTCTGCAGGGTGATCCCGCGCCCGCGGTTCCGGACCGGCCCGGCTGGCAGGATCCCGTGCCGCCAGGGGTGCGCGTCGTCGGCAGGTTGAATCGGCGACGAACGCGCGCGCCGGCGTCGCGCGGTCCCCGGCCGGCCGGGCAGGCCGCGGAAACGGGGAAGAAGGCTCCCGCCGCGCGCGAACCCGGGAACCGCCGCGAGACGGCGACGTCTCCCGCCGGACGGCCCGGGATCCTCCCCGGGCCGCGGGAGCGCGCCGGCTTGAACGCGATGCCGGGACCGGTACAATGCCCGTCCCGGCACCACGGGGCCGTTCTCCCCGCCGGGTCTTCGGAAACCCGACGGAATCACGGAACGGTGCCGATTTCCGGAACCCTCTCTCTCTCCCCCCCCCCCCCGGCCGCGGCGAAGGAACTCCCCTCGAACGCGGAATCCCGGATGCGGCCCGGATGACCGGAACGTTCCGTCTCGTCGCCCGGAACTCCGGTGGGAGGGGGGAGCCGTGAGGCCCGGTTGCAACCGGATCCCGGTCGTGGCCGTCCTCGGGCTGGCGCGTTCCGGCCTTGCTTGGCACATGCTGTTCGAACACCTCCGTTCGAGAAGGTGGCTTGCCGGACTTGCCGGGAACCTCCGCGTTCGAGCCGTTCGCGGGATTCCGCGTTCGGGGGGAAGTCCCGCGCGCGGGGCTTCGACGCAAGGATCCCCCCTCCCCCGTCCGGGGCTTTCGCAGGTGGCGGCCCACATACTGGTCTGTTCGGGAGACTACGGGGCGGCGATGAAGCTGGCGCTGCGCGATCTCGAAACGCGGCCCGACGACGCCGGGGCGCGGCTGCTGGCCGCCGGCTGCGCGATCGAGCTGGGCGACCTCGAGGCCGCCCGGCGCAACCTGGAGCTGCTGGACGCGGGGGCTCTCTCCGGCCACCTGGCCGGGCAGCTGCCGTTTTTCCGCTATGCGCTGGCCAGGGCCGACAGGCCGGACGCTCCGGAGCGCGCGGTCCGATGCCTTGACGACGGGTACCTGGCGATGGGCTGCCGGCCCGTCCGCGTGGGCCGGGCCCGCGGCCGCGCCGTCTTCGACCGGCTGACGGTCGCGGCGACCGCGGCGCCGCGCTGTCCGGACGGCCATCCGCCGCTGCGCGACGGGCCGCTGGTGTCGGTCGTCATGACCGCCTGCAACGTCGAGCGCCTGGTCGGGTTCTCGGTCAGGTCGATCCTGAACCAGGGCTACCGCAACCTGGAACTGATCGTCGTCGACGACCGCAGCACCGACGGAACGCTGGAAGCGCTGCGTCGCACCGCGAGCGGGGACCGGCGGATCCGGGTGATAGCCAGGGACCGGAACGGCGGGGCGTTCGCGAGCCGGAACGCCGGCCTGCTCCACGCCAAAGGGGAGTTCGTCGCCTTCCAGGACGGCGACGACTGGTCCCATCCCGACAGGATCGGAAAGAGCGTCGCGGTTCTGGCCTCCGCGCCCGGGACCGTCGCGCTGACGACCGCCATGGTGCGGATGACGGCGGAAGGGGCTCTCCTCTCGAAGGCCAACCTGCAGGCGGTCCCGGACGCGGGTTCGTCCGGGGGAACCGCGACGATCCAGTACTATCTGCATCCCGCCGCGGTCTCCCTGGTGTTCCGCAGAGACGAGGTTCTGCGACGGGCGGGATTCTTCGATCCGGTCCGCTTCGGCAGCGACAGCGAGTTCGAGAGACGGCTCGGCGTCCTGTTCGGCGAGGACCGGGTCGCGCATCGCCCGTGGCCGCTGACTTTCGCCCGCGTCCGGCCGGGATCGCTGACCGACAACCCGCACTTCAGATGGAACAGCGGCAAGGGCCGGGCCGTCATAATGCGGTACCGGAGAGCCTTCCGAAGGTGGCACGAGGGCATCGGCGACAAGCACGACGGCCACATGCCGTTTCCGCTCCGGGAACGGCCGTTCGACGCTGCCGCCGCCATGCTGGCCGACCCGGAACCGGGGTCCGCCGGCGGCCGCGCGAAAGGAACCGGCAACGGCGCCGGAGGAGACGCCTCGCGCTGACGCCCCGCATGCGGGGCCCCGTCCCGCACGCGGGGGTTTCCGGGTCGCCCGCCCGGGCCGACGCCTTCGAACGGAAGCCGCCGGGCCGGGCCGGAACATGCCGGTCCGAGGACGGTTGCCGCCGGGATCCGGCCGCGACCGGGTCTCGCGGCTCCCCCGCGGTTCCGGGCGGCGGGACGAAACGTCCGGGTTGCCCGAAAGCTGCCCGCAAGCTTCCGCGCCCGAGCGGAATTCTCCCGCCGCGGCCGGCGGGTTTCCCCGGAAACCGGGACCGCTCCGGGATCCCGTCGGGTCTGCCGGCAACCCCGACGGGAAGAGCGGCCCCATGGCGCCCGGGCCGACGTTGCGCCGGTCCCGGAATCGCGTTCGGACCGGTCCGCTCCCGCGGCCGGGCGGTTCCGGGCGTCGCGGCCGGTGCGCGGCCGCCCGGCTGGCAACCGATGGTTCGGACAGGAGGTCGGCCCGGAGGCGCCGGATGCCGGGACCGGCGGACCGCCTGTCCCGAACCGTCCGCAATCGCCCGCAACCGGCGAGCGCGGGACACTCCGGAGCGCTTCTGCCGGAAGCCGGGGGCCGCGTGTTGAAATTTCCCGGACCGCGGGCAGAATCCCCCTTCCCCCAGCGCTCCCGGAACGGACCCGCGGCCGATGAACACGCCCTACCCCCGCGATCTCGTCGGCTACGGCGCCGAACCCCCTCGGGCGGACTGGCCGGACGGCGCCCGCCTCGCCGTCCAGTTCGTCGTCAACTACGAGGAGGGCGGCGAGAACGCCGTCCTCCACGGAGACCCGGCCTCGGAAGCCTTTCTCTCCGAGATCATCGGCGCCGACGCGCGCTTCGGCGTGCGCCACATGAGCATGGAATCGGTGTACGAGTACGGCAGCCGCGCCGGGGTGTGGCGGCTCCTGCGCCTGTTCGGGGACCACGCGGTCCCGGTCACCCTCTTCGCGACGGCGATGGCGCTCGAACGCAATCCCGCCGTCGCCGAGGCCGCGCTCGCCGCCGGTCACGAGATGTGCAGCCACGGCTGGCGCTGGATCGACTACCAGCACGTGGCCCCGGACGTCGAGCGCGAGCACATGGCGCGCGCCATCGAGATCCACGCCCGGCTCTGCGGCGAACGGCCGCTCGGCTGGTACACCGGGCGCACCAGCCCCAACACCCGGCGCCTGGTCGTCGAGGAGGGGGGCTTTCTCTACGACGCCGACGACTACAGCGACGACCTGCCCCACTGGACCGTGGTTTCCGGGCGGCCCCATCTCGTGGTGCCCTACACCCTAGACGCCAACGACATGCGCTTCGCCACGGCCCAGGGGTTCAATTCGGGCGACCAGTTCTTCGCCTATCTGCGGGACGCCTTCGACACCCTCCTCGACGAGGGCGACCGCGGCGTTCCGAAGATGATGTCGGTCGGGCTGCACTGCCGGCTCGCCGGCCGGCCGGGCCGGTTCGCCGCCCTCAGGCGGTTCGTCGAGTACGCCAGGGGGCACGACCGCGTGTGGTTCTGCCGGCGCGTCGACATCGCCCGCCACTGGCGCGAACGCCATCCCTTCCCCGGCGGCGGAACCCGACCCTTGGGCGCCCGGCAGCTCCGGCCCTCGGCGATGCCGCGCGCCGGTTTCCTCGAGGCCTTCGGCGGCGTCTACGAGCGCTCCCCCTGGGTCGCGGAGGGGGTTCCCGCAGAGAACCTCGCGGCCGGGGCGGACACCGCCGAGGCGCTCGCCGCGCTCATGCGAGGCGTCGTCGACGGGGCCGGGGAAGCCCGCCAGCTCGCCCTTCTGCGCGCCCATCCCGACCTCGCGGGCCGGCTCGCGGTCGACGGCGCTCTCACCGGGGCCTCGGCGGGGGAGCAGGCGAACGCGGGGCTCGACCGGTGCACGCCCGGGGAGTACGAGGAGTTCCGCGCGCTCAACGCGCGCTACCGCGAGAGGTTCGGTTTCCCGTTCGTTCTCGCGGTGCGCGGCCGCACCCGCGGCGACATCCTCGGGATCTTCCGCGAGCGGCTCGGCAACGGCCGCGACGCCGAGTTCCGCGAGGCGCTGGAACAGGTGCACCGGATCGCCCGGCTGCGCCTCGAGACCCTGCTCGGAGAGGACTGACCCGACGGCCGCCTACGGCCGGAAACCGACCAGGTCGCTCTCGACCAGGTACCAGGCCACGCACCACAGGAGCGCCGCGATCGCGGTGGTCGCCGCCGCCTTGGCCCTCAGCCGCGGGCGCATCGGCGCGCTCTCGGCGCTGCCGGCCTCGGTCGGCTCTCCCGCCTCGTGATAGGAGCGGGCGCCGACCGGAAGCGTCATGAAGAACACCAGCCACCACAGGATCCCGTAGACCAGGATCCCGGAGAACCAGGTCATGTCCGGACCACGTGGACGTCGGTGACCGGCCGCTTGCCGACGCGGTCGTGGAGGTGGTCCCGCACGGCGCGGCGCGCGGCCTTCGCGACGGCGCGGTCGCTCGAGCGGTCGCCGGCGCGAAGGCCGGCGACGGTCCGCCGGAGGATGGCGACCGTGTCCTCCAGGATGGCGTCCTCCTCCCCCTCCTGCAGGACTCCGGAGAGCGACAGGAGCGGGTCGCCGACGGGTTCGCCGTCCCCGTCGAGCACGACCGTGGCCATCGCGGCCCCCTCGAAACGCATCCGCCGGCGCTCCTTGACGACGTTGCCGCCGAGCGGCACCAGCCGCGAGCCGTCGACCGCGAGCCGTCCCGACTCGACCCGGCCGACCGCTTCGACGCCCTCGCCGTCGATGCGGAGCATCTCGCCGTTCTCGGCGGTCGCCGTCCGCGCGATCCCGCTCGAGCGCGCGAGACGCGCATGCTGCGCGAGATGCCGGGATTCGCCGTGGATCGGCACCAGCACGCGCGGCCGCAGCCACCCGTGGAGCTCGCGGAGCTCGTCGCGGGCGGGATGCCCCGAGACGTGCACGAACGCGTCGTCGTCCGTGATCACCTCGATTCCGCGCCGGACCAGCATGTTCCGGACCCGGCCGATCGCCTTCTCGTTCCCGGGGATCTCCCGGGACGAGAAGATCACGGTGTCGCCCTCCTCGAGAGCGACGTGCCGGTGCCTGCCCTGGGCGATCTGGGCGAGAGCGGCGCGCGGCTCGCCCTGGCTGCCGGTCACCGCCATGAACGTCCGGTCGCGCGGCAGCGCCGCGACCTCCTGTTCGGGAACGAACCGCATCGCGGGGTCGAGATGGCCGGTTTCCCGGGCGACGTCCTCGATCCGGCGCAGCGAGCGGCCGACCAGCGCGGGATGGCGGCCGGTCTCGGCGGCGACCCGGCCGACCGTCGCCATCCGCGCGACGTTGCTGGCGAAGCTCGCGAGCGCGACGCGGCCCGCGCACCGGCCCACGATGTCCCGCAGGCTCGCGCGGAGAGCGCCTTCCGACCCCGCCGCGCCGTCGACGAAGGCGTTGGTCGAATCGCAGACCAGAAGATGCACGCCCTCGTCGCCGAGACCGCGCAGCGCCGCCTCGTCGGTGCGGGCGCCCACCAGGGGGTCGGGGTCGAGCTTCCAGTCCGTCGCGTGGACCGCGATCCCGGCCGGGGTGCGGATCGCCAGGATGTGCGCCTCCGGAATCGAATGCGCCGCGGCGACGAAACGGACCTCGAAGGGCCCGATCCCGACCGTCGCGCCCGTCTCGAAGGTCACAAGCGGCACGTCGTCCAGGAGCCCCGCCTGCTCGAGCTTGCGTTCGAGCACGCCGCGCGCGAAGGGGCTGACGTGAACGGGGCAGCGCAGCCGCGGCCAGAGATGCGGCACGGCGCCGACATGGTCCTCGTGGGCGTGCGTGATCACGATCCCGGCGAGGCGGTCCCCGAGGGAGACCGCGAAGGCGGGGTCGGGCACCAGCACGTCGACCCCGGGGGTCGTCTCGTCGCCGAAGGCGATGCCCGCGTCGACCATCATCCAGCGGTCGCCGCTGCCGTACAGGCTCATGTTCATGCCGATCTCGCCGGCCCCGCCGAGCGGCACGAAAAGGAGTTCCTCAGCGCCCACTGTTCCTCCGGAAGATGCTGACCAGGCCGCGGAGCGTCATGTCCGGGTCGGTGCTCGCGATGACGTCGGTGGCCGCGGCGAACAGCGGCGCGAGGCCGCCGGTCGCGATCACCGGAAGGTTCTCGCCGGTTTCCGCGCGGATCCGCGCGACGAGGCCCTCGATCAGCCCGACGTAGCCCCAGTAGATCCCCGACTGCATCGCGTGCGCGGTCTGCCGGCCGATCACCGACGGCGGGCGCTCCACGGAGATCCGCGGCAGCATCGCGGCCGCGTCGTGGAGCGCCTCGACGGAGAGCTGGATGCCGGGCGCGATGCAGCCGCCGGCGTAGCTGCCGTCGCGGTCGACCACGTCGAACGTGGTCGCCGTCCCGAAATCCACCACGATCAGCGCGCCGCCGTGCGTCTCGTGCGCCGCGACCGCGTTCACGAGCCGGTCGGCCCCGACCGTTTCCGGGGAATCCACCAGCACCTCGATGCCGAGATCGACGCCGGGTTCCCCGACCACCATGGGCTCGACGCCGAGAAAGCCCCGGCACAGGTTCCTGAGGCTGAACAGCGTGTCGGGCACCACGGTGGCGATGATGGCGCCGTCGATGCCGGCGGGATCGAGGCCCGCGAGATCCATGAGCTGCATGAGCCAGACGCCGTACTCGTCGGCGGTCCGCCGGTAGTCGGCGGACCGCCTCCAGACCCCGAGGGGCTCGCGGTCCTCGTAGAGGGCGAAGACGAGGTTCGTGTTGCCGGAATCGACGGCGAGCAGCATGGCCTACCCGGCGGCGGCCACGTCGCCGGCGACGACCGACCGGCGAACGCCCGAGGCGTCGACGAGCCTGAGCGAGCCGTCCGCGCCGAGGCCGTCGAAACGTCCGGAGAAGACCCCCTCGGGCGTGACCGCGCGGAACCCGTCCTCGGGGACGTGCATCGAGGCGAGCCAGTCCTCGCGGATCGGCGCGAACCCGCCGGCGCTCCAGCGCCGGTGCGCCGCCGCCAGCGCGGAATACAGCCGCTCCAGCATGTCCCCGGGCGACGGCCCTCCCCCGCCCTCCGCGCGGAGCGAGGTCGCGGGCCAGGACGCCCCGTCGTCCGGCGGCGCCGCGGCGAGGTTGATCCCGATGCCGACGGCGTGCCCGCCGTCGCCGGCCTCGACCAGCACGCCGGCGATCTTGCGGGCGTTGCAGAGCACGTCGTTGGGCCACTTGAGGGCGAACACGAGCTCCGGCGCGGCCGCGGCGAGCGCGGCGCGGAGCGCGACGCCCGCGACGAGGGCGAGCTGGCCCGCGGCGGGGGCGGGCGGCGGGGGAACGACCACGGTCGCGTGGAGATTTCCGGGAAGCGAGATCCACCGGCGTCCGCCGCGCCCGCGGCCGGCGGTCTGGACCGCCGCGACGAACGCGTCGCCGGGGCGCGCGTCGCGCGCCGCGAGACGGCGCAGGGCCTCGCTGTTGGTGCCGTCGAGGACGTCGGACCCGCGGACCCTGCACGCCGCGGGCAGGTCCGGCCGGACTGTCGCGCCCATCAACCGGCGGCCCCGCAAAACGCTAGCTGCCCGCGAACAGCACGGCCGCCGCCGCCTCGGCGCCGGCCACCACCGGCGCGGGGTAGGCGAAGAACAGCAGCGTGAACAGTCCGGCGGCGGTCATGACGACGCCGACCTCGCGGCCGGTTCCGCGGTCGAAGCCCTCCCCGGCCTCGTCGAAATACATGATCTTGACGACGCGCAGGTAGTAGTAGGCGGCGACGACGCTGGTGAGGACGCCGACGACGGCAAGCGCGTGCAGTCCCTCGTTGACCGCCGCGAGGAACACGTAGAGCTTGCCGAAGAACCCCGCGAGAGGCGGGATCCCCGCCATCGAGAACATGAAGATCGCCATCGCCAGCGCCATCATGGGCTGGTTCCGGGCGAGCCCCGCGAGATCGTCGATGCCCTCGACCGGCACGCCCTGGCGGCGCATCGACAGCACGCAGCAGAACGCGCCCGCGTTCATGGCGAGATAGATCGCCATGTAGAGGGCGATCGCGCCGACGCCCTCCTCCGAGCCCGCGGCGAGCCCCACCAGCGCGTAGCCGACGTGACCGATCGAGCTGTAGGCGAGAAGCCGCTTGACGCTGGTCTGCCAGATCGCCGCGAACGCGCCGAGCAGCATCGAGGCGACCGACAGGAGAACGACGATCTGCTGCCACTCCCCGAACATCTCTCCGAACGGGTCGATCATCGTGCGCACCAGCAACCCGACCGCCGCGATCTTGGGCGCGGCGGCGAGAAACGCCGTGACCGGGGTCGGCGCGCCCTCGTAGACGTCGGGCGTCCACATGTGGAACGGCACCGCGGAGACCTTGAAGGCGAGGCCGGCGAGCAGGAACACGAGCCCGACCACCGTGCCGGGACCGGGATCGGCCCCGGGGCCGGCGAACAGGTCGGCGAGTTCCGCGAACCCGGTCGCGCCGGTGAAGCCGTAGATCATCGAGATGCCGTAGAGCAGCATCCCCGACGACAGCGCCCCGAGCACGAAGTACTTGAGCCCGGCCTCCGAGGAGCGGACGGAATCGCGCCGGATCGCCGCGATGACGTAGAGCGGCAGGCTCTGGAGCTCGACGGCGACGTAGAGCGACATCAGGTCGCCCGCCGACACCATGAGCAGCATGCCGACGGTCGCGAACAGGATCAGGACCGGAAACTCGAAGCGCCGGATGCCCTCGCGCCGGTTGTAGTCCAGCGACATCACGATCGCGAGCGCCGAGCCGAGCAGGATCAGGGACTTGAGGAAGCGGGCGAACCGGTCGTCCACGAACTGGCCGCCGAAGGCGGAGACGCTCTCCGCCTCGGGCCAGACCAGCGCCATCGTCGCGGCGGTGGCCGCGAGCGCCGCGACCGAGAGCCACGACACCTGCCGGTCCGCGCCGTCGTCGCGGAACGCGCCGTACATCAGGAGCGCCATCGCGAGGCAGACGAGCACGAGCTCGGGCAGCACCGCGAGAAGATCGGCCGACGTCGCCACCGCGCCGCGCCCCCTAGCGGCCCGCCACGGCGGCGGCCGCTTCCAGGGCCGCCCGGTGCCGCTCGACGAGGCTCGCGACCGACGCCTCCATGACGTCGAGGAACGGGGCGGGCCAGACCCCCATCCAGACCGTCACCCCCACCAGCGGCGCGAACACCAGGATCTCGCGGGGGCCGAGATCGAGGATCGCCCTGAGATGCTCCTTCTCGAGGCGGCCCAGGATCACCCGCCGGTAGAGGTAGAGCATGTAGGCGGCGCCGAGAACGATGCCGGTCGCGGCCAGGAGCGCGACCCACGTGCTGACCTGGAAGGCGCCGACGAGAACCAGGAACTCGCCGACGAAGCCGCTGGTGCCGGGCAGGCCCACCGAGGCGAGCGTGAAGACCATGAACACGACCGCGTAGCGCGGCATGCGTTCCACCAGCCCGCCGCAGGAGGCGATCTCGCGGCTGTGGATCCGGTCGTAGACCACGCCGACGCAGAGAAAGAGCGCGGCCGACACGAAGCCGTGGCTCAGCATCTGCGCCACCGCGCCCTGGACGCCCTGCTGGGTCAGCGTGAAGATGCCGATGGTCACGAAC
The DNA here is from genome assembly GCA_965214975.1 of Alphaproteobacteria bacterium. GTDB lineage: Bacteria > Pseudomonadota > Alphaproteobacteria > MPNO01 > UBA830 > JAJEBT01. Next base: position 472,264 of record OZ244055.1, on the reverse strand, counting down.
CCCATGTGCGCGACCGAGGAGTAGGCGATCAGCTTCTTCATGTCCTCCTGGGCGAGCGCCACCAGCGAGGTGTAGATGATCGCGACCACCGACAGCGCGAAGACCAGCGGCGTGAAGAAGTCGCTCGCGACCGGCAGCATCGGCACCGAGAAGCGCAGGAACCCGTAGGCGCCCATCTTCAGGAGCACGCCCGCGAGCACGACGGATCCGGCGGTCGGCGCCTCCACGTGGGCGTCCGGCAGCCAGGTGTGCACGGGCCACATCGGCACCTTGACCGCGAAGCTCGCGAAGAACGCGAGCCACAGCCACGGCTGCAGCTCCGGATCGAGCGCGGTGCCGAGAAGCCGCGGGATGTCCGTGGTCTCGGTCTCGAAGAAGATGACCAGCACCGCGATCAGCATCAGCACCGACCCGGTCAGGGTGTAGAGGAAGAACTTGAACGCGGCGTAGACCCGGCGCGGGCCGCCCCACACCCCGATGATGAGGAACATCGGGATCAGCACGCCCTCGAAGAACACGTAGAACAGCACGAAGTCCAGCGCGCAGAACATGCCGACCATCAGCGTCTCGAGAACGAGGAAGGCGACCATGTACTCCCGCACCCGGTCACGCACCGCGTCCCAGCTCGCGAGCACGCAGATCGGCGTGAGGAACGTCGACAGCAGGACGAAGAACACCGAGATGCCGTCGACCCCCATGTGGTAGGACACCCCGAAGGACGGGATCCAGGCCATCCGCTCGACGAACTGGAACTCCGCGGTCGACCGGTCGAAGTCGATCCACAGCAGGAGCGACAGGCCGAAGACGATCAGCGAGACCCAGAGCGCCGTGGCGCGGGCGTTGCGCGCCACCACCTCCGGGGAGCCGCGGACGAGCAGGATCGCCAGCGCCCCGAACAGCGGCAGGAAGGTGATCAGCGACAGGATCGGGAAATCGTACATCGCGGCTCACCCCCCGGCCCGGCCGAACAGGTACCAGGTCACGATGCCGGCGACGCCGATCAGCATGGCGAAGGCGTAGTGGTAGATGTAGCCCGACTGCAGCGCCGCGGCGCGGCGGGCGACGTGGCGGGCCGCGGCCGCCACCCCGTCCGGGCCGACGCCGTCGATCACCGCCTCGTCGCCGTCCTTCCACAGGCCGCGCCCGAGCCGGTGCGCCGGACGGACGAGCAGGAAGTCGTAGAGCTCGTCGAAATACCACTTGTTCAGGAGAAAGCGGTGCAGCCGGGGCAGGCGCCCGGCGAGCCGCCGCGGAAGCGCGGGGTCGCGCATGTAGGCGTGCCAGGCGGCGAGGATGCCGGCGGCCCCGACCGCCGCCGGAAGCGCCTTGACCCAGAGCGGCGCGTGGTGCGCGGCGGCGATCGGGTCGGTGCCCGGAAGGACGAACAGCGACTCGCCCCAGAACGCCTCCATTCCCCCGCCCGCGAAATGCTCGTAGCCGAGCCAGCCGGAGAACACGGCGCCGAGAGCGAGCACGCCGAGCGGCGCCAGCATGACCGGCGGCGATTCGTGGACGTGCGCGAGCGTCTTCTCGTCGGCGTTTCTGGGGCCGTGGAACGTCATGATGAGCAGCCGCCAGGAGTAGAACGCGGTCAGGACGGCGGCGGCGACCCCCATCCAGAAGGCGTACAGGCCGACCCCGGTGCCCGCGCCGAAGGCCGCCTCGAGGACGAGATCCTTCGAGTAGAACCCGGAGAGGAACGGCATGCCCGCGAGCGCCAGGCTTCCGATCCACATCAGGACGTAGGTCGCGGGAATCATGCGCCACAGCCCGCCCATCCGCCGCATGTCCTGCTCGGACGACATGGCGTGGATGACCGAGCCGGCGCCGAGGAACAGGAGCGCCTTGAAGAAGGCGTGGGTGGTGAGATGGAAGATCCCGGCAGCGTAGGCCGAGACGCCGCAGGCGAAGAACATGTAGCCGAGCTGGCTGCAGGTCGAGTAGGCGATCACCCGCTTGATGTCGTTCTGGCACAGCGCGACGGTCGCGGCGAACAGCGCGGTGCTCGCGCCGACGACCGCGACCACGGCGAGCGCGTCGGGCGCGTGCTCGAACAGCGGCGACAGCCGGGCCACCATGAACACGCCGGCGGTCACCATGGTCGCGGCGTGGATCAGCGCCGAAACCGGCGTCGGCCCCTCCATCGCGTCGGGCAGCCAGGTGTGGAGCCCGAGCTGCGCGGACTTGCCCATGGCGCCGATGAACAGGAGAATGCAGAGCGTGTCGAGCGCGCTCGTCTCGAGGCCGAGGAAGTCCAGCGTCGCGTCGGCCTTGTCCGCGGCGGCGGAGAAGATGGCGTCGTACCCGATGGAGCCGAACAGCAGGTAGACGCCGAGAATCCCGAGCGCGAACCCGAAGTCCCCGACCCGGTTGACGACGAAGGCCTTGATGGCGGCGGCGTTGGCGGCCGGCCGGTCGTACCAGAACCCGATCAGCAGGTACGAGCACAGCCCGACGCCCTCCCAGCCGAAGAACAGCTGCAGCAGGTTGTCGGACGTCACCAGCATCAGCATGAAGAAGGTGAAGAGGCTGAGATAGGCCATGAACCGCGGCACGTGCGGATCGTGGGCCATGTAGCCGACGGAGTAGACGTGGACCATCGCCGATACCACTGTGACGACGAACACCATCACCGCCGCGAGCTGGTCGAACCGGAGCGTCCACGCGGCCTCGAAGCCGCCGGAGACGATCCACGGGAACAGCTCGACCGTCCGCGGCCGGCCGCCGAGCGCGACCTCGGCGAGGCAGACGCAGCCGAGGGCCGCGGCCAGCAGCATGGCGCCGCAGGTCACGGCCTGGGAGCCGCGGCGGCCGAGCCAGCGGCCGCCGAAACCCGCGACGGCCGCGCCGGCCAGCGGCAGGAAGACGGCGAGCGCGTACATGCCCCGGTCAGCCCTTCATCAGGCTGACGTCCTCGACCGCGATCGAGCCGCGGTTGCGGAAGTACACCAGGATCACCGCGAGGCCGATCGCCGCCTCGGCGGCCGCGATCGCCAGCACCAGGATGGTGAAGACCTGTCCGGTCAGGTCGCCGAGATGGGCGGAGAACGCGACGAGGTTGATGTTGGCCGCCAGCAGCAGCAGCTCGATCGACATCAGGATGACGATCACGTTCTTGCGGTTGAGGAAGATGCCGAACACGCCGAGGGTGAACAGGACGGCGGCGACGGCGAGATGGTGGGAGAGCGGGACCATGTCAGGCGCCGCTCCCCGGCTCGACGGCGTTGACGTCGACGGCCCGGCCGCGCTCGCGCGAGACCTGGGCGGCGACGCTCTGGCGCCGGACGCCGCCGCGCGCCCGCAGCGTGAGCACGATCGCCCCGATCATCGCGACCAGGAGGATCACCCCGGCGGCCTGGAACGGGAACACGTGGTCGGTGTAGAGCACCTCGCCGATGGCGCGCGCGTTTCCGGTCTCGGGAACCTCGGGCGCCGGCGGCGCGCCGGGAGCGGCGGCCCAGGTGCCGAGCACGAGAACCAGCTCGGCCAGGAGCACGAGGCCGATCAGGCCGCCGACCGGCATGTACTGCAGGAAGCCCGTGCGGAGCTCCGCGAAGTCGATGTCCAGCATCATCACCACGAACAGGAACAGCACGGCGACCGCGCCGACGTAGACGATCACCAGGACCATCGCGATGAACTCGGCGCCGAGCAGCACGAACAGCCCCGCCGCGTTGAAGAACGCGAGGATCAGGAACAGCACCGAGTGCACGGGGTTGCGGGCGGCGATCACCATCGCGCCCGCGGCGACGGCGACGGCGGCGAAGGCGTAGAAGGCGATGACGGAGACGATCACGGGCTCACCTGTAGGGCGCGTCCGCCGACAGGCGGGCGGCGAGGTGGCTTTCCCAGCGGTCGCCGTTGTCGAGAAGCTTCCGCTTGTTGTACATCAGCTCCTCGCGGGTCTCGGCGGCGAACTCGAAGTTCGGCCCCTCGACGATCGCGTCGACGGGGCAGGCCTCCTCGCAGAAGCCGCAGTAGATGCACTTGGTCATGTCGATGTCGTAGCGCGTGGTCCGGCGGCTGCCGTCGGCGCGCGGCTCGGCCTCGATCGTGATCGCCTGGGCGGGGCAGACCGCCTCGCACAGCTTGCAGGCGATGCAGCGCTCCTCGCCGCTGGGATAGCGGCGCAGCGCGTGCTCGCCCCTGAAGCGCGGGCTGAGCGGCCCCTTCTCGAAGGGGTAGTTGAGCGTCACCTTGGGCCGGAACATGTACCGGAGCGTGAGCGCCAGCCCCGACACCAGCTCCGAGAGCAGCAGCGCCCGCACCGAACGCGCCAGAACGGACATCCCCCCTCCCCTATCCCCGTGCGCCCGGCAGCCAGCCGAAGGCCATCAGCGCCCCGGAGGTCGCCACCACCCACAGCAGCGTGAACGGCAGGAACACCTTCCAGCCCAGCCGCATGAGCTGGTCGTAGCGGTAGCGCGGAAAGGTCGCGCGCGCCCACACGAACACGAACAGGCAGGCCGCGATCTTGAGTCCGAACCAGACCACGCCGGGGATCCAGGTGAAGGGCCGGACGTCGAGCGGCGGCAGCCAGCCGCCGAGAAAGAGCACCGCGGTCAGGGCGCTCATCAGGATCATGTTGGCGTACTCGCCGAGAAAGAACAGCGCGAAGGTCATCGACGAGTACTCGACGTTGTAGCCGGCCACCAGCTCGGCCTCCGCCTCCGGCAGGTCGAACGGGTGGCGGTTGGTCTCGGCGAGCGCCGAGACCAGGAAGATCACAAACATCGGCGCCAGCGGCAGCCAGTGCCAGTTCCAGAAGCCGCCGCCCTGCTGGGCGAGCACGATGTCGGAGAGGTTGAGCGAGCCCGCGCAGAGCAGCACCGTGATGAGCACGAACCCGATCGCCACCTCGTAGGAGACCATCTGCGCGGCCGAGCGCAGCGCGCCGAGAAAGGCGTACTTGGAGTTGCTGGCCCAGCCGGCCATGATGATCCCGTAGACGCCGAGCGAGGACACCGCGAAGACGTAGAGGATCCCGACGTTGATGTCGGCGAGCACCCAGCCGACGTCGAACGGGATGACGGCCCAGGCGATCAGGCTGAGGACGAAGGTCAGCATCGGGGCGACCACGAAGACCACCCGGTTGGCGCCCGAGGGAATCACGGTCTCCTTGAACAGCAGCTTGAGGCCGTCGGCCACGGGCTGGAGCAGCCCGAACGGCCCGACCACGTTGGGGCCGCGGCGCAGCTGCATGGCGGCGATGATCTTGCGCTCGGCGAACGTCAGGTAGGCGACCGTCGCCGTCACCGGCAGGACGATGAGCAGGATGTAGCCGACGATCTCGAGGCCGGGCCAGACGTATCCGCTCCAGAGGTCAGGCATCGCCGCCGCGCTCCCGGTCCGGCGGGAACGCCGCGGTGCAGGCCGCCATGGTCGCCGACGCCCGCGAGATCGGGTCGGTCATGTAGAAGTTGGCGACCGCGGCGGCGAAGGGCGCGTCGGAGACCTCGCCGTCCTCGCCGAACGGCTCCCACGGCGCGGGCGCGACGGCGTCCGTCGCCGCGAGCGCGGGCGCGCGTTCCGCCATCCGCGCGCGCACCCCGGCGAGATCGTCGTAGGGCAGCGTCCTGCCGAGCTCCTCCGACAGCGCGCGCAGCACGGCCCAGTCCTCGCGCGCCTCGCCCGGCGGGAACACCGCCCGTCGCCCGCGCTGCGGCCGGCCCTCGGTGTTGGCGTAGGTGCCGTCCTTCTCGGTGTAGGCGGCGCCCGGCAGCACCACGTCCGCGGCATGCGCGCCGGCGTCGCCGTGATGGCCCTGGTAGACCACGAAACAGCCGGCGAGACGTCCGGCGTCGATCTCGTCGGCGGCGAGCAGGTAGACCGCCTCGATCTCCCCCGCGGCCGCGCCGTCGAGGATGCCCGCGACGTCGCGGCCGCCCGGGCCGGGAACGATCCCGAGATCGAGCCCGGCGACGCGCGCGGCGGCGGCGTGCAGCACGTTGAACCCGTTCCAGCCGCCGGAGACCATGCCGCAGGACTCCGCGGCGCGCCGGGCGAGCGCGAGCACCGCGCCGCCGTCCTCCCGGGCCAGCGCCCCCGGTCCGAGGACCAGCATCGGGCGCTCGGCGCGGGCGAGAACCCCGGCGAAGGGATGGCTCCCGTCCGCGATCCCGGCGAGCGCCGCCGGACCGGTTCCGAGATGGTCGTAGCCGTAGGTCAGATCGACCGCCTCGCCGATCAGCCCGACGGGAAACCCGCCGGCGAGGCCGCGCCTGCGCAGCCGGGCGTTGACGATCGCCGCCTCCCGGCGCGGGTCGGCGCCGACCAGCAGGCAGGCGTCGGCGTCGTCGATGCCGGCGATCGTGGTGTTGAAGAGATAGGCCGCGCGGGGCGACGGCGGCAGGCGGGCGCCGTCCTGGCGGCAGTCGACGCTGGGCGAGCCGAGCGCGGCCATCAGGTCCGAGAGCGCGACCATGGCCTCGGCGTCGCACTGGTCGCCGACGACGGCCGCGAGGCGCTCGCCGGGGACTCCCGCGAGCCGGTCGGCGACGGCGGCGAACGCCTCCCGCCAGGTCGCCGGCCGCAGCCGGCCGCCCTCCCTGACATAGGGGCGGTCGAGGCGCTGGCGCGCCAGCCCGTCGCAGGCGTGGCGCGTCTTGTCGGAGATCCACTCCTCGTTGACGTCCTCGTTCAGGACCGGAAGGATCCGCATGACCTCGCGCCCGCGGCTGTCGACGCGGACGTTGCTGCCGACGGCGTCCATGACGTCGACGGACTCGGTCCGGACCAGCTCCCACGGGCGGGCGGCGAAGGCGTAGGGCTTGGAGGTCAGGGCGCCGACCGGGCACAGGTCGACGATGTTGGCCGACAGTTCCGAGGCGATCGCCCTGCCGACGTAGGTTCCGACCTCCATGCCCTCGCCGCGGCCGGTGGCGCCGAGCACCTCGACGCCGGCCACCTCGGTGGCGAAGCGGATGCAGCGCGTGCAGTGGATGCAGCGCGTCATGTGGGTCTCGATGAGCGGGCCGAAATCCTTGTCCGCCACCGCGCGCTTGCTCTCGTGGAAGCGCGACCGCCCGGCGCCGTAGGCCATGGCCTGGTCCTGGAGGTCGCATTCCCCGCCCTGGTCGCAGATCGGGCAGTCGAGCGGATGGTTGATGAGCAGGAACTCCATGACGCCGCGGCGGGCCCTGCGCACGCTCTCGGTCGCGGTGCGGACGACCATGCCGTCCGCGACCGGCATGGCGCAGGAGGCGACGGGCTTGGGCGAGCGCTCGATCTCGACCAGGCACATGCGGCAGTTGCCCGCGATCGACAGGCGCTCGTGGTAGCAGAAGCGGGGGATCTCGACGCCCGCCTGCTCGCACGCCTGCAGCACGGTGAGGCCGGCCTCGACCTCGATCTCGACGCCGTCGACGGTGAGCGCGGGCATCGCCGGATCCCGTCTCAGGCCGCCGTCGCGCCGCGGCGCGCGATGCGGTCCTCGATCTCGCCGCGGAAATGGCGGATCAGGCCCTGGACCGGCCAGGCGGCGGCGTCCCCGAGGGCGCAGATCGTGTGGCCCTCGATCTCGCGGGAGACGTCGAGCAGCATGTCGATCTCCCCGACCCCGGCCTCGCCGCGGACCAGCCGCTCCATGACGCGCCACATCCATCCCGTGCCCTCGCGGCACGGGGTGCACTGGCCGCAGCTCTCGTGCATGTAGAACCTGGAGAGCCGGGCCACGGCCGCGATGACGTCGGTGGTCTCGTCCATGACGATGACGGCCGCGGTCCCGAGGCCCGAGGAGACGTCGCGCAGGGCGTCGAAGTCCATCAGCACGCTGTCGCAGATCTCGCGCGGGATGAGCGGCACCGAGGAGCCGCCGGGGATGACCGCCTTGAGCCGGTCCCAGCCGCCGCGCACGCCGCCGGCGTGGCGCTCGAGGAGCTCGCGGAGGGGGATGCTCATCTCCTCCTCGACGTTGCACGGCGCGTTCACGTGGCCCGAGATGCAGAAGATCTTGGTGCCGGTGTTGTTCTCGCGGCCGAGGCCGGCGAACCACGACGCGCCGCGGCGGCAGATGGTCGGCGCCACGGCGACGGTCTCGACGTTGTTGACGGTGGTGGGGCAGCCGTAGAGCCCCGTGCTGGCGGGAAACGGCGGCTTGACGCGCGGCTGCCCCTTCTTGCCCTCGAGGCTCTCGAGCAGCGCCGTCTCCTCGCCGCAGATGTAGGCGCCGGCGCCGCGGTGCACGAAGACGTCGAAGCGCCAGCCCGAGCCGCAGGCGTCGTCGCCGACCAGCCCGGCCCCGTAGGCCTCGTCGACCGCGGCCTGCAGGATCCCGGCCTCGCGGTGGAACTCGCCGCGGACGTAGACGTAGGCCGCGCACGCGCCCATGGCGAACCCCGCGACCAAGCAGCCCTCGACCAGCTTGTGCGGCTCGTGGCGCAGGATGTCGCGGTCCTTGCAGGTTCCGGGCTCCGACTCGTCGGCGTTGACCACCAGATAGGCGGGCCGGCCGTCGGATTCCCGGGGCATGAAGGACCACTTGAGGCCGGCCGGGAAGCCGGCCCCGCCGCGGCCGCGAAGGCCCGACTCCCTGATCTCCTCGACGATCCGGTCGCGGCCGCGGGCGAGGATGGCGGCGGTGCCGTCCCAGTCCCCGCGGGCCCGCGCGGCGGAGAGGTTCCAGTCCCCGAGGCCGTGGAGGTTGGTGAAGACGCGGTCGCGGTCGGCGAGCACGGCTCAGGCCCTCCCCGGCCCGCCGGCGGGCGTCGCGGGCCCTCCGGCGGGGGCGGATCCGCGGCGCCCCGCCATCGAGCCCGGCTCCGGGCGGGTTCCCTCGCGGAACGCGCGGATCAGGCGGCGCGCGCCGTCGGGCTCGACGTCCTCGTAGTAGTCGTCGTCGATCCACACCACGGGGGCGTTCACGCAGGCCCCGAGGCACTCGAACTCGCTCAGCGAGAACAGGCCGTCGGCGCTGGTCTCGCCGGCCCGGCAGCCGAGCTCGTCCTCGCAGGCCGCGAGAACCCCGGAGCTGCCCCGCAGCCAGCACGGCGTCGTCGTGCAGACCCGGAGCTCGTGGCGGCCCCGGGGGGCGTCGTGGAACATCTCGTAGAAGGACACGATCTCGTAGACCCGGATCGGCGCCATGCCGAGGAACCCGGCGACGTGGTCCATCGCCGCGCGCGGCAGCCAGCCGCCGCACTGGCGCTGCGCGAGGTCGAGAAGCGCGAGCACGGCGCTGGCCCGGCGCCCCTCGGGATAGCGGGCGACGTGGCGTTCGGCCAGGATCCGCCTCTCGTCGTCGAAGGCGAAGCCGTCCGACCGCGCGCTCATCGGTCGATCTCGCCGAAAACGATGTCCATGGAGCCGATGATGGCGACCATGTCCGCGAGCATGTGCCCGCGCGACAGGAAGTCCGTGGCCTGGAGGAACGCGAATCCCGGGGCCCGGATCTTGCAGCGGTAGGGCCGGTTGGTGCCGTCGGAGACGAGAAACACCGCGAACTCGCCCTTGGGCGCCTCGACGGCGGTGTAGGTCTCGCCCCCGGGCACGCGGTAGCCCTCGGTGTAGAGCTTGAAGTGGTGGATCAGCGCCTCCATCGAGCGCTTCATCTCGGAGCGCGGCGGCGGGAAGATCTTGGGGTCGTCGGTGTGCACCGCGCCGCCGGGCATGCTCTCGAGGCACTGCCGGACGATGCGCAGGCTCTGGCGCATTTCCTCGACGCGCACGAGATAGCGGTCGAAGCAGTCGCCGTTGCGGCCGGTCGGGACGTCGAAGTCCATGAGCCCGTAGACGTCGTAGGGCTGCGCCTTGCGCAGATCCCAGGCCACGCCGCTCGCTCTCAGCATGGGCCCCGAGAATCCCCAGTCGAGCGCGTCCTCGCGCCCGACGACGCCGATGTCGACGGTGCGCTGGCGGAAGATCCTGTTGTCGGTCAGCAGCGTCTCGACGTCGTCGATGACGGCGGGAAAGCTCTCGCAGAACGCGGCGATGTCCTCGGCGAGCCCGTCCGGCAGGTCGCGGTGGACGCCGCCCGGCCTGAAATACGCCGCGTGCAGCCGCGCCCCGGACACCCGCTCGTAGAACTCCATCAGCTTCTCGCGCTCCTCGAACCCCCAGAGCAGCGGCGTCATCGCGCCGACGTCGAGCGCGAACGCGCTGATGTTGAGGACGTGGTTGAGAATGCGCGTGATCTCGCTGAACAGCACCCGCACGTACTGCCCCCGCAACGGCACCTCGATGCCGGCGAGCTTCTCCACGGCGAGCGCGAAGGCGTGCTCCTGGCACATGGGCGAGACGTAGTCGAGGCGGTCGAAATACGGCACCGCCTGGAGATAGGTCTTGTACTCGATGAGCTTCTCGGTGCCGCGGTGCAGGAGCCCGATATGCGGGTCGCAGCGCTCGACGATCTCGCCGTCCATCTCCACCACGAGCCGGAGAACCCCGTGGGCCGCGGGGTGCTGCGGCCCGAAGTTCATCGTCAGGCTGGTGACGCCGGCGTCAGCGGGCATCGTCCGCCGCCTTCCCGTCTCCGGGCAGGACGTGCCGCGCCCCTTCCCACGGGCTCATGAAATCGAAGCTGCGGAAGTCCTGCGCGAGGCTGACGGGCTCCTGCACCACCCGCTTGCGCTCCTCGTCGTAGCGCACCTCGACGTAGCCCGTCAGCGGGAAGTCCTTGCGCAGGGGATGCCCTCGAAACCGTAGTCGGTGAGCATGCGGCGCAGGTCGGGATGGCCGTCGAAGCGGATGCCGAACATGTCCCAGACCTCGCGCTCGAACCAGCCCGCGGAGCTGAACAGCGGGACCGCCGAGGGAACCGGCGCGCGCTCGTCGGCGGCGACCGTCACGCGCACGCGCTGGTTGTGCGCCACGCTGAGCAGGTTGTAGACGACGTCGAACCGTTCGGCGCGCTCCGGATGGTCGACCGCGGTGATGTCCGCGAGCATCTTGAACAGGCTGTCGGAATCGTCGCGCAGGAAGCGCAGGACGGCGAGAAGATCCCCGCGCCCGGTCCCGAGGACCAGCTCTCCGTTCGCGAGCCGCGGGGCGCAGCACGCGAGTTCGGGGGCGGCCCGCACATGTTCCGCGAAGTCGTCGAGGGCGTCGTCCATTCCCGCCTCTAGCGCGCGACCGTGCCGGTGCGCGCGATCTTCTTCTGCAGCTGGAGGATGCCGTAGAGCAGCGCCTCGGCCGTCGGCGGGCAGCCCGGAACGTAGACGTCGACCGGCACGATGCGGTCGCAGCCGCGCACCACGGAATAGGAGTAGTGGTAGTAGCCGCCGCCGTTGGCGCAGCTTCCCATGGAGATCACCCAGCGCGGCTCGGCCATCTGGTCGTAGACCTTGCGCAGCGCCGGCGCCATCTTGTTGGTCAGCGTTCCGGCGACGATCATGACGTCGGACTGCCGCGGGCTCGGCCGGAAGACGACGCCGAAGCGGTCGAGGTCGTAGCGGCTCGCCGCCGTGTGCATCATCTCGACGGCGCAGCAGGCGAGGCCGAAGGTCATGGGCCAGAGGGATCCCGACTGGGCCCACGACACCAGACGGTCGAGGCGGGTGACGAGAAAGCCCTTGTCGCCGAGTTCCCGGCCCGCCGCGAGCGGGCCGCCGCCGTCTACTCCCATTCCAGCGCCCCCTTCCTCCACTCGTAGACGAACCCGACCGTCAGCACCGCGAGAAAGGCCATCATCGACAGGAAGCCGAACAGCCCGATCTCCGACAGGGAGATGGCCCACGGGAACAGGAACGCGATCTCGAGATCGAAGACGATGAACAGGATGGCGACGAGGTAGAACCGGACGTCGAACCGCCCGCGCGCGTTGTCGAACGCGTCGAAGCCGCACTCGTAGGCGGAAACCTTCTCGGGATCGGGCCGCTGGCGGGCGACGATGTAGGACGCCGCGACCGCGGCGGCGGCCATGCCGGCGGCGACGCCGACGAAGACGAGTATCGGCAGGTACTCTCGCAGCATGTCCTGCATGTGCACACTCCGCTGGCCCGCGGGCCGCGGCGCCGGCCCGGCGGCGCGTCCCGCTTTATACGGTCAAAGGGCCGGCAGTTCAAAGCGCGCCCCCGGAACGGCCGACCGCCCGGCGCCGGCCCGGGAGGCGGAAAGCCTCTTTCCGGGCCCGCGCCGGGCGGCCGGCCGCGGGTCGCGGCGGAACGGGCGGCCGGGCGCGGACGCCCGGCCGCCCGGATGCCCGGACCTACCGCCTCTGGGCGAAGTAGTAGACGAGACCGAACGCGATCAGGCCGACAAGGCCCGCGCCGGAGAACTTGTTGATCAGGTTGATCAGGTTCCCGGTGACGTCGGCGTCGACGAAGATCAGCGCCTGCGGGAACAGCACTTGCAGCACCACTCCGAGCACAACCAGCACGACAACCAGGTCAATGACGCCTCTCAGCCATCTTGTGATGTTGTCAAGCATTTTCGTCCTCCATGGATTGCTTGGGTTTGAACTTCCGACTCGCTACTCCGGACCGCCCGTCGGGACGGCCGCGTTACCGTTCGACGCCGCCCGACCGCTCGCGCACGATCATGTAGGCCACCGCCGCCGCGGCGATGATGCCGACCAGCCCGGCATTGCCGAACTTCGCGACGAGGGCGCCGATGTTGCCCACGACGTCTATTCCGAAGAACTGAACGAAACTGTTGCCGAAGAGAACCTGCAACAGCGTCAGCACCGCCACCAGCCACAGAAGCATTTCCAGCACCCCGCGGACCAGTCGTCTAGCTTCCGCCATCTCTGCCTCCTTAGTTGAACGTCCCGAACCTCGACGCTCGGGAAGATGGTACAGCAAAAAAGGGGGCTGGCAAGGCGTCTGGCGAATCACCCCAGGAGTGTCCCACGCTCCCCGATTGCGGCCGATTCCGGTCGGTCCGGGCCGCGTCCGGGCGTCGCGGCTGGCGCGCGACGGTCCGTTTCGCGGGGTCGCGGCCTTCTTTCGGGGCGGGATTCGGGTCCGGAGGCGCCGGATGCCGCTGCCGGCGGACCGGCGGCGTGTTCGAGGCGGAAGCGCAACGATTGCCCGATCGTGACCGTCGGCCTATTGCCGAACGGGGCCGGCTTCTCGCGGCACGGCGGGATCCTGCCCGGCAGCGTCTCCGGGCCGGCAGCCCTTGCCGGCGCCATCGGGCGACCGGAACAGCGATCCGGCGGCCGCAGCGCCCCCGGGCCCGCGATCGCGAGGGACGCGGGCGTCTCCGCAGAGGTCGCCTCGCCTGGCTGCGGGCGCAAGGCCGACGCCGCCTTCGGGATCCGGGCCGGGCATCGTGCCCGGCCCGGATCCCGAGGCGGGGGACGGCGAAGCGCGGCCGCGCATCCGGAGCCATGAGCGCCGGCGGAAGGACGAGGCCATGCTCGCCCGTCGGCGCCGGAACTTCGGGGACGCCCTGCGCGCCCCGCATGACGGGCTGTCGAGGAAGAACCGCGGCAGGAAGTCCGACAGGGTGACCGGAAAGCCGGGTCGGCTGAAGGAAGGACACCGGCGGGTCCGCCGCCGGCGCGACGTCAAGGCGGAGCCCGGGGAGAGGGGGCGGGCCGGCGACGTCCGCCGGAGGCGCAACGCCCTTCATGCCGAGCGCGACCGGCAGGCGGGCATCCACGTGCCGCGCACCAGCCATGTCGAGCGGGATCCCGAAACCGCAGTCCGGACCCGCCGGGAGATCGCCGGGACCGAGGTCGCCTTCCGAAGCCTGAAATCCGGAGTCGGCCCGCGCCCGGTCGGGAACAGCGGAATCCCGCGCATCGCCGCCCGCCCGCTCACCGCCGTCCCCGCCTGCCACGCGGTCCGTCCGCCGCGAAACCGCCCGACGGCACGCGGCCTGCATGACCGCTGGAGCGCGATCCGCGACAGGCTTGCGGACGGGGTGCGCCTCGCCTCCGCCATCCGGGAGGCCGGCGGAAACCGGATCGCCGTTCGCCGGGACGCCCGCCCGGACGCCGACGCGCGCACCGTCGCGCGGGCGGCGGGCCTCGCGATCGATTCTCGCGGACGCTGAGCGGCGCTCCCCGGAACAGGGCGACGGGACCGCGAAAGCGGCGCCGCGATCCCGGGTGCGCAACAACAGGCCGGAAACCGCAATGGCCCGGATTTCAGGCGCGGGCCGGAATGCCGGGGACGGACGGTTCCGCACCCGCGGCGCGGACGCCTAGAATTCGAGGCCGAGCCTCATCCCGAGCGCATGTTCCGGGCCGGCCCGGAGATCCCGCCTCTCCCAGTGGATCCCGAGGCCGAACCGGCGGCCGGCGCCCGCCGGCCGCAGTTCCGTCCCCAGGCGCAGGCGGGCGCCGTCGCCGTCGCCGCCGGCCTCCCCGAACGCCGTCGCCAGCGCCCGGCCGCGCAGCGCGACCGTGCCGTAGCCCAGGCGGGCGACGACCGCGCCGCCCCGGTCCGGCGATGCCCCGCTCCGGACCCCGGACCCCGCATCGGCGTTCCACATCGCCTCGGCCACGCCCGACCGCGGGACGTTCCAGGCGGGGCCGAGCGCGAGCCGGACGCCCCTGCCGGGGACGCCGGGATCGTAGACCACCTGCAGTCCGAGGCCCCACTCCGCGACGCCGTCGGCCTCGTGGACGAGAAGCGCGCCGCCCCGCAACGCCACCTCGAGACCGTCCCGGGGAGCAGCGTAGCGCAGCTCGCCGGCGACGTCCGCCCCGGCGCCGGCCCCGGCGTCCCCGCCGTCCATGCGCACGCCGAGATCGAGCGTCCCGGAGAGACTGTCCCCCTCCTCGAGAGCCCACCTGCGGACGCCTTCCACGGCGGCCCGCATCCGGCTGGCCTCGGCCGTCGTCCCGGCGAGCGTCCGCCCGCCGCCCGCCGCGTCGGCCTCGATCTCGGTGAGGAACGCGTCCGCCTTGACCGCCACCTCGGTCCCGTCGAGGCGGGAGATCTCGCTTCGCGCCCCGCCTCCGACCGTCCGCATCGTGAGGTCGGTCTCGGTCCGGACCGCGTCCTCGACGATGGTCGCCGTGCCGGTGCCGTAGCCGACCGTGCCCCACACGCGAAGGCCGCGCGACGGCATCCAGTGCAGATAGGGATGGACGCTCGAGAGCGTGGTTTTCATGTCGTCCCGGACGCCGGGGCGGTCGGCGAAGGCGTAGCTCGCCTCGCCCCGGGAATGCCCCGCCGCGATGCCGGCCAGGAACCCCGGGCCGGGCCTGTAGTCGACGCCGACATGGCCGGAAAACACCTCGCCCTCGGTGGAGAAGTCCGCGATGTCGTCGTCCTCGACCCTGGTCTCGAAGGCGGTGAAGTCGCCGCGCCCCCAGACCGCGAGAGAGCCGGTCGCGCCGGAACCCGCGCCGCCCGGCCGCAGCTCGAACCGGGTCCGCCCCAGGAGGCTGCGGGCGTCGGGCAGCAGCCCCCGCTTCAGATCCCGGTATCCGCCGGCGTCCGGGGCGTGGAAGTCCGCCGCCGCGCCCCGCGCGCTCCCGGGCGCGCCGCCGGCCCCGAAAAGCCCGGCGACCGCCCCGGACACGCGCCGCGCGTCGGCGAGCGCGCCGGCGTCGACGACGCGTCCGCCAACCGTCGCAAACGACGGGACGTCCCCTGAATCCAGGCGCGCGGCACGGTCCCAGACCCGGTTGACGACGGTCTTGGTGACTGCGCGCCCGATGGCGGAGAGGTTGTAGGTCGTCGCCTTCGTCCGCCTAGTGACGACGGAGGAAGGTGCGGGTTCGTCGTTGTCCGCCACCACGACCCCGGCCTCCGACGGCGTGCCCCGGTCGTAGGCGCCGCCGTCCGCTACGGCGACGGTCACCGTGCTGTCCGGCTCGTCCGCGGAATCGTCCACGGTCGGCACCGCCAGCGCCGCGGTGGCCGCGCCAGCGCCGAACGTCACCGTCCGCGTCCCCTTGTCGCCCGTGGCGACCATGTCGCCGGTTTCCGACACCGCGACCTCGACCGCCAGCGCGGTGGCGGCGTCCCCGGTGCGGGTCAGCGTGAAATTCGCGGCCGCGCCCTCGGTCACGTCTCCGCCCGCCGCGACGGTGACGACCGCCGGCTCGTCTTCGTCCGCCACCACGACGGCGGCGGTGGAAGGCGTGCCCGGGTCGTAGGCGTCGCCGTCCGCGACGGCGACGGTCACAGTGCTGTCGGGCTCGTCCGCGGAATCGTCCACGGTCGGCACCGCCAGCGCCGCGGTGGCCACGCCCGCTGCGAACGTCACCGTCCGCGTCCCCTCGTCGCCCGCGGCGACCATGTCGCCGGTTTCCGACACCGCGACCTCGACCTCCAGCGCGGCGGAGATGTCCCCGGCGCGGGTCAGCGTGAAGCTCGCGGGCGCGCCCTCGGTCACGTCTCCGTCCGCCGCGACGGTGACGACCGGATGGTCGTTGTCCGACGCCACGACCCCGGCCTCGGAAGGCGTGCCCCGGTCGTAGGCGCCGCCGTCCTCGACGGCGACGGTCACCGTGCTGTCCGGCTCTCGCTCCGAATCGTCCACGGTCGGCACCTCCAGCGCCGCGGTGGCCGCGCCCGCGCCGAACGTCACCGTCCGCGTCCCCTCGTCGCCCGCGGCGACCATGTCGCCGGTTTCCGACACCGTGACCTCGACCGCCAGCCCGGCGGCGGGATCCTTGGTGCGGATCAGCGTGAAACGCGCGGGCGCGCCCTCGGTCACGTTGCCGCCCGCCGCGACGGTGACGACCGGAGGCCCGTCGTTGTCCCTCGCCACGACCCCGGCCTCGGAAGGCGTGCCCGGGTCGTAGGCGCCGCCGTCCTCGACGACGACGGTCACCGTGCTGTCGGGCTCGTCCGCGTCATCGTCCGCGGTCGGCACCTCCAGCGCCGCGGTGGCCGCGCCCGCTGCGAACGTCACCGTCCGCGTCCCCTTGTCGCCCGCGGCGACCATGTCGCCGGTTTCCGACACCGTGACCTCGACCGCCAGCGCGATGGCGGTGTCCCTGGTGCGGGTCAGCGTGAAGATCGCGGGCGCGCCCTCGGTCACGTTGCCGCCCGCCGCGACGGTGACGGCCGGGTCGTCGTCCTCCGCCACGACCTCGGCCTCCGACGGCGTGCCCGGGACGTAGCCGTCGCCGTCCTGGACGGCGACGGTCACCGTGCTGTCCGGCTCGACCGCGGAATCGTCCGCGGTCGGCACCTCCAGCGTCGCGGTGGTCGCGCCCGCGCCGAACGTCACCGTCCGCGTCCCCTTGTCGCCCGCGGCGACCATGTCGCCGGTTTCCGACACCGTGACCTCGACCGCCAGCGCGATGGCGAGCTCCTCGGTGCGGGTCAGCGTGAAGATCGCGGGCGCGCCCTCGGTCACGCTTCCGCCCGCCGCGACGGTGATGACCGCGGGCGCCCTTTCCGCGATCGGCGCGGAAAGGGCGCCGACCGCCTCGCGGTGGCCGTCGCTATCCGCGAAACCCACCGTCACCCGCACCCGCTTGCCCTCGTCGGCCTCGACCGGCGTGTAGGTCCGCGACGTCGCGCCGGCGATGTCCTCCGGGTTCGACACGCCGTCGGCGTCCACCCGCGTCCACCGGTAGGTGAACGCGGGCGAGGACGGCAGGCCGTCGGCGTCCGCGATGCCGCCGGTCTCCGCCGTCAGGGTCTTGCCGACCTGCGCCGTGCCGCCCTCCGCCTCCAGCGCCAGGCCCTCGGCGAACGTGTTGGCGGCGAGGACGCTCGTCGTCTGCTCGTAGCAGTCGGCGTCGGTGAACGTCACCTGCACCCGGAGCCGTCTGCCCTCGTCGTCTTCCGTCGGGGTGTAGGTCGGGGAGGTCGCGCCGGGAATGGCCTGCGAGTTCGTCCCGTCGGCGTCGGTCCGGAACCACTCGTAGACGAACGACGACAGCGCGCCGTTCAGGTCGGCGAGATCCCCGGGGCCGGCCGTCAGCGTCTCGCCGATCGTCTGGGTTCCCGCGATCGCCGGGCTCCCGCTGGGGGTGTGGTTCGGCTCTCCGACGATCTCCGTGACGTACACGAGCCTGCCGTTGCCATCGGGGATCCAGCCCTCGCCGCCGGGGTTTCTCACGTCGGCGCTCAGCCCGCGCAGGAGAGCCCAGCCGCCCGGCGGGCACTGGGAGTTGTGCCCGGTGAAACCCGCGTCGCCGGGAGCGCCGCCGGGGGTTCTGGTGATGTCCACCGATCTCCATTCGGGCCCGGTCAGGTTCGCCACCGACCACAGATACAGATGGTACGTGGTGGCCGCGTCGAGAGCGGTGTTCGCGGGCGCGGCGAACCGGTACCTGCCTCCCCCCAGGCTCACGGGGGTCGCGAATTCGGCAAGCCGGCCCGCGGCCGCGGGCTCGTTGGTCGTCGAGTCGACCGTGCCCGAATCCGGAACCGTCGGGGCGAAGGCCGGGGGGCTCGTGGGGTTCGGGTTCGCCTTGGCCCGGTACAGGTACAGTTTCACCTGACCGAGCGAGAGGGGCATGGAGGTGAAGTGCAGAACGACGTTCCGGAGGGGGATGCCGCCGGATCCCGAAGGGGTCGTGAACGGCTGGGCGAGATGGAGCGTGCTCTCGCTCGAGGCGCTGCCCTGCGTCGGGCCGTCCACGAAAAAGTTTCCGGCAACATCGTTGCTGACGTGGACCTGCGCCCGGGCGGCCGTCGGCGACATGACCGCCAGGGCGACGGCGCACGGCAGGGCCAGGCAGGCCAGCCGCGCTCTCGCCGCCGGACCGGGGGGGGGGGGGCGTGCCGCGAACGGTTCCGTGCCGGTCGTTGCGGATTCCGGAGATCGTGCCGCAGTTCTCTCGCCGGTGCGCGCCCATTGATCCGCCCCTCTTCCCGTCAGGTTTCGCCGTTTTCGATTTCGCGCGCCGGCCGGTCCGTCGCCCGCGCCGCGTGCGCGCACCGTATCCGACAACCGCCCGGCAGGCAAGGTCCGGACTTTCCGGGGGTGCACGTCAGGATTTGAGGGGTTGAGAAACGCCGTGGTTCCGCCACGATTTCGGTTTCCTTTACCGAGATACAGAAGGAGACGGACATGGCGACCGCCGAACGCGACGGCCTCGTCGAACGGCGCGGCCAGCTCCTGCGGGAGCTGGCGGACATCGGCGACCTCCGCCAGGGCTCGCTCAGGGCACAGCACCGCAAATGCGGCAAGCCCACCTGCCACTGCGCGGCCGAAGGCGCGCGGGGACACGGCCCCTACTGGTTGCTGACCTGGCCGGACAGGGAGACGGGCAAGACCCGGGGCCGCACCGTCCCCGCCGATGCCGTCGAGGAAACGCGGGCCGAGATCGCGGAGTTCCGTCGCCTGCGCGCGCTGGTGCGCGAACTGGTCGAGATCAGCGGCCGGATATGCGATGCACGGCTGGACGCCCGCAAGCCGGCCGCGCCGGCAAAAAGGGGGGCTCCGGTCGTCGGTCGCGCACGAGGCCGGGGCCGAGGCCGGGCGCCTGATCGGCGAGGACGTGGTCGAGGACTTCCAGGCGGTCGAGGCCCGGCGGGTGGCGTTGCAGGTCATGGGGCGGGCTGTCGCCAGGAAGCTCAACGCCGACCGGTCCGACCACAGCGGACCGCGCCTGCCCCGCGGCTGCGGCGGCGAGGCACGCTTCACCGGGCGCCGGCCCAGGATCTTCACCACCGCGCTGGGCGCCCTGACGCTGGAGCGTGCCTGGTATCACTGCAAGCGTTGCCGCCAAGGCTTCAGCCCGCGCGACCGCGCGCCGGGCATGAAGGACACATGCCTCTCGCCGGCGGCGCTGCGCATGCTCGGCATCGCCGCGGCCAGCACCGGTTTCGAAGGCGCCAGCGCCCTGCTGCGCGAGCTCGCCGGCCTCCCCGTCGCGCCGAAGACGATCGAACGCCACGCCGGGGCGCGAGGTCGCCGAGGACGAATACCGCGTCATCGAACCCGAACCGTCCGATGCCCCCACCCTCCACCTCGGTCTCGACGGCACCGGCGTGGTCTTCCGTGAAGTGGCCGCTCCCGTCCTCTTCCCGGTCGATGGAGGCGAGGATCTCCCGGGTCTCGGGAGCGTTTCCCCTGCCCGTCACGAGATGGTCGGCGCCGTGGGTTTCCTTGATGAGCCGGGCGGTCTTGCGGGTGGTGCGGAGCGCGTCGAGGGCGGTCACGCGGCCGTCGACGGGAACCCGCTCCAGCGGCGCGTGCACGGCGGCGACCTCGCCGCCCTCCTCGTTGAAGGCGAGGCTCACGAGCGGCGCGCGGGTCGCGTGGTCGACCAGGGTCGCGGTCTCGTGGTGGCCGGCGCCGTTGCGGTTCGCGCCGCGGATGCGCCTGCCGTCGACCGCGATCGTGCGGCCGAGGTTCGGCCGCGCCATCGCGAAGCGCTGCAGCACCGCCTCGAACCGCTCGGGGTCGACGGAGGCGACGACCCGGTGCAGGGCCGGCTCCGGGACCGGCACGAAGCGGCCGGTCTTCGGGTCTTTCCAGGCGCCGGGCGCTTCCAGCTCCCGCTGCGACAGCGTGCTTGCGCACTCGGCGGCGGCGACCGGCCCGCGCATGTTCGAGAGCCGCGCGAGGAGATGGATCGCGAGCACGGTCGCGATCCGGTGCTTGCGCCCCCGGCTGCGCCGGAAGTCCTCGATTCCGTCGAGCTCCTCGAAAAGGGAGCGGATCTCGCCCGGCGCCCTGCGGACAGGGCCCTTCGGCTGCCATTCGGCGGGCAGCGGGCCGCGCGCGCGGAGCCGCCGGCAGGCGTCGCGGCGCAGGGCGCGGACGTGCAGCCGCTTGGGCGCGCCGTGGGGGTCCGTGCAGCGGCCGTTGTGGCGGGCGAAGCCCTTGGTGTTGCCGGGATGGCGCCAGTTGGCGGCCTTGCAGACGGCGCCGTCGAAGAATTCCGGGTCGGGAAACGACTCCGCGACCAGCAGCGAATGACCGTGGCGGGCCAGCCGGTCGTCGGAGAGGCGGCGCACCATCGCGGCCAGCGCGAACGACGCAAGGCTCGGGAAGACGCCCTTCCCGCCGAGGATGACGAAGCGGGGTTGTTCGCGATCAGGTGCAGGCGACGGTGCCGCCGGTGCGGCGACCAGCCGATCCAGCGGTCCCGGTGCACGCTCTTGAAGGCTGCCACCCCGCAGGCGCGACCCGCTGCCCGCGCCACTCGACGACGTGGCGCAGTCCGCGTCCGGCGAAACGCTTGAAGCCGAGGTGGTGGTGCCGCGCGACCGTCGCGTCCCGCCGCACGCGCTCGTGCGGCTCCGCGAGACGGACCGTCACCTCGGCAAGCGGGAAGCCGTCGGGCGTGCTCCCGAAGAGGGGTCTGGCGTGCGCTCGGTGGCCCATGCCGCCATCCTGGCCGAATCGGCAGCGAAAAGCCGGAGCCCGGTCCAGCCGGCCTCGCCGGGAACCCGAAACGCCGATCAAACCGAGCGTGGGATCGTCCTGTCAGCCGCGAGCCCCGGCGGGGCCGCGTCCCGCCCGCGCTCCCGGCGGGTCGCGCCGCTTCCCGGCGCGGGGGACGGAATGGCGGGAGTGACGGGACTCGAACCCGCGACCTCTGGCGTGACAGGCCAGCGCTCTAACCAAGCTGAGCTACACCCCCGGGAAACGGCGCGGGGCACCGGGAGCGTCTATACCCGACCGCCGGGCGCCTGTCCACATCGGGCCGCGCCCAGGGCTGATTTTTTGTCCGGCGACGGGTGAACCGGCCTGTCCGGCAGGGCGTTCGGGAGCGTATTTCGTCGATCCGGGGTTCGGTTCGTGCTTCGGGAAGCAGATATTGATCGCATAGCAGGCGGAGCTGCACCCGCTACCGGCACTCGGCCACGACAAAAAATGTTTCTGGGAGCCGACCGACGCTGCCGCGGGAAAGGACGCGGGAACGGCACGGCGGACCGGCGCGAATCGAGCCGTTCGAGGGATTCGGACGGTCTTCGATGCAGCAGGTGTTACAGTGCCGGCGAAGTCCGCGCATCGTGCGCGAACGGCGCCTTGCGGGTCTGCGGGCCGAACCGGAGTCGACGCAAGTGGGCAAGGTCGGGTTCCCGGCCCACGCGCTCGCGGTTCCCTCGCGGGAGCCGGAGGAAGCCAGGCGGTTCGATGCCGAAGTCGAGGCCGTCGCCACAAGGGTCGCAACGGCCCACGAGGAGAGCTTCGGGGCGGAGGCTCGACCGTGCGAGAGAGGAAGGTCTTCTGCGCGGGGTCGCAACGGCCCACGAGGAGAGCTTCGGGGCGGAGGTGAAGGATGTGTCCCGGCCGGAACCTGCCCGCCGCTCCGATCTCACCGGCTGGTCGGGCTTCGATCCGCTGTCGACCCGGCCGGATGCCGGGTGCCGGTCCATCGAGGTCAGGGGACGCGTCGGCGCGGTCGAGGTGTCGGAGAACGAACGGGCCGAGGCCGACGGCCTCCGGAACCGCCACCGGCTCCACGCGGTCCTCAATTGCGCCGAAGCCGGCCCCCGCCTCGTTCGCGTGCAGAATCCGTTCAAGCCGCCGGTCGCCAACACTAGGAGCCTGTCCGAGTATTCGTAAAAATGCCGTTGCCAAACGGTATTTGGCAGATGAAAAGTGAACATATAAAGGACAAAAAGGGATCATGTCCTCGAATTTTCGGCGTCTTGCTATTACTCGGACAGGCTCCTAGGGCGTCACCGATCGGACGGATCCGGCTCGGATCCTTTCAACTACCCACTGTTAAGTCGGTGCGTGCTTGATCATGCCGAGTTCGCTGAGTCCGCGATACATGACGGCTGCGTTCTGCAAGTGGACGTATCCTTTCCAGAGCACCTGCGTTCCGGGCAGCGGCTGGCTCTTTCGTGGCTGGAAGCCCGCGAGTCTCGCGATGTCGATGACGACGGTCCGGATGTCGGGCGGTTTTTCCGGCGGGGGCCGCGCCCGCGCGAGGCCGAGAGTTTCCAGCAGGACATGGAGGCTGGCGATCCGGTCTTTCCCGACGACGCGGTCGGCCGGCATGTCCGGTGTGTCGCGGGCCCTGCGTTCGAGGTCGAAGACGCGGCATGCCGTGACGGCGTCGAAGGCGAGGCACTTCCGCAGGTCGTCGGCATGGTCGAGCTGCCGGTCCTCGACGCGGGTTCTGGTCTTGAGAACCTTGAAGCACTCCTCGATGGTCCAGCGCCGCTCGTACCAGGTGACGAGACGCTGCGCGGTTGCCGCGTCGGCTTCGGTCTTGGTGCCGGCAGCAGCCATTCGAGAGGCTCCCTGCCGGCGGGCGGACCGGGTTCGGTCGCGGCCACGGCGAGCATGTCGAGGGGAACCCGGCTTTCGGCCTTGCGCGGCGGCGCGAGCCGCACCCGGGCGGCGCGCAGCTCGAGCCTTGCCCCGCGCCGGGGTCTCGTCCGCTTGCCACCGCAGGCGGCGATCTCCACGGTCCTGTCGGCAAGCTTCGGAAGCGCGGCGACACGCTCCCACAGGTTCCTTTCCCCGCCCGTTTCCAGGACCACCCGGCGCCGCGGCGAACGGCGCGCGCGCACCAGAAGCCCAGCTTCCTGCGCGCCGGCCCCGGCGAACAGCGCCCACAGGTCGGCCTCCCGGTCGCAGACCGTGACCACCCGTGTCGCGGGGCAGGCGCGGGCGAGTTCCCGCGCCCGCTCGTGCCCGCGCAGCCAGCGCGCGCTCTCGCTGTCCCTGCCGTCGCCGTCGCGGAAGGTCGCGTCGAGCGCGAACACGCCGAGCGGCCGGCCCACTTAGCCGGAACTTCACCGCCCAATTTTTTTCTGATTGAGGGCAACACCTTGATCCAGCTCGCGTTTCCGCGGGAAGGATGCGGGCGCCCCCTGCGCTTTTGTTTACATGCAGGATGTGGTACATGTTGCGTCATGATCCATCACGGTCTACAATATAGACCGTGTCGTGTTTACATGATGGAAACGCCATGTCCTTCCGCATCGACGTCATCGCCAACCGCGGCCGCTCCCCCCAGACGCTCCTCAGGCAGTCCTGGCGCGAGGGAAAACGCGTCCGCCACAAGACCGTCGCCAACCTCACCAGGCTCCCCGCCCACGTCGTCGACGGCATCCGCGCGCTCCTCAAGGGCGGCGTCGTCTTCGAGCGCATCGACGACGCCGTCGCCGTCGAGCGCTCCCTGCCTCACGGGCACGTCGCCGCCGCGCTCGCCGTCGCGCGCAGGCTCCAGCTGCCGCGCATCCTCGACCGCTCCTCGAGCCGGCACGCGAAGCTCGCGCTCGCCGCCGTTGTCGCGCGCGTCGTCGAACCCGCCTCCAAGCTCGCGACGGTCCGGCAGCTCTCCCCCGACACCGCCTCGTCCAGCCTCGGCACGCTGCTCGACCTCGGACCGGTCCGGGGCAACGAACTCCTCGACATGCTCGACTGGCTGCTCGGCCGCCAGCGCCACATCGAAACCAGTCTCGCCAACCGCCACCTGCGGGACGGAACCCTGATCCTCCACGACGTCTCGTCCTCCTGCCTCGAGGGACGCTGCTGCGAGCTCGCCGCCTTCGGGCACAACCGCGACGGCAAGACCGGGAAGAAGCAGATCGTGTACGGGCTGCTCTGCGCCCCCGACGGCTGCCCGGTCGCGGTCGAGGTCTTCGCCGGAAACACCTCCGATCCGGCCACCGTCGCCGGCCAGGTCGCGCGCATCCGGAAACGCTTCCGCATCCGGCGGGTGGCGCTGGTCGGCGACCGCGGCATGCTGACCACCGCGCGCATCCGCGACGATCTCCGGGGCGCCGGCCTCGACTGGATCTCGGCGCTGCGCGCGCGCGACATCCGCAAGCTGCTCGACCGCGCCCCCGACCACGCCCGCCTCGAGGACATGGACGACGATGCCGTCGCCGAGATCGCCAGCGAGGACTTCCCCGGCGAACGCCTCGTGGTCTGCCTCAACCCGCGCCTGCGGAAGGAGCGCGCCCGCAAGCGCGACGACCTGCTCGCCGCGACCGAGAACGCGCTGCGCGAGATCGCCCGGGCCGCGGCGCGGGCCCGGCCGGGACCGGGCAACCGCGACCGCATCAGCAACGCCCTCGGGGCGCGCGCCAACCGCTGGAAGATGCGCAAGCACTTCCGCATCGAGGTCCGCGACGACGCCCTGGTCTGGGAACGCGACCATGCCGCGGTCGCCGACGAGGCGCGCCTCGACGGCCTCTACGTCATCCGGACCAGCCTCGACCCCGACAGCGTCTCGCCCGTGCAGGCCGTCGACGCGTACAAGAGCCTGGCGCGCGTCGAACGCGCCTTCCGGAACCTCAAGGCGAGCCGCCTCGAGATCCGGCCGGTCTTCGTCCACGCCGCCGACCAGGTCCGCGCCCATGTCTTCCTGTGCATGCTCGCGCTGTATCTCGAATGGCACATGCGGCAGGCCCTCGCCCCAATGCTGTTCGAGGACGACGACCGCGGGGCCGCGCGCGCCGGGCGCGCCTCGCCCGTCGAAAAGGCCCGGGTCTCGGAGAGCGCGAAACTCAAGGCCGACACCAAAACCGCCGCCGACGGCCTGCCCGTCCACAGCATGACAACCCTGCTCGCCGACCTGGCCACCCTGACGCTCAACAGGGTCTCCCTGCCCGGACGGCCCGACAGCGCCTTCCACGCCGTCGCCAGGCCGACCCCGGTGCAGGCCAGGGCCTTCGAACTGCTCGGGACCAGGCCCGAAGCCCCGACGCCTGCTTGACCGACACCACGGACACACACGCTCGCGACGACCCGCGAAACTGCTTGCAGCAAACCGACAGGGCGATTCCGGCGAAACCCCCGGAAAACAGCGGCTATTCGCGGAATGCGTCAGGTGAAGTTCCGTTTAGCTGACCGCCAGGCCGACATGCGCCAGCACCCCGGACGCACCCGTGCCGTGGCCGCCCGGCGCGACAAGCCCCTCCGTCGCCTTGAGCCCGTTGCAGTTCAGGGTGGTGGTGTCCTGGATCGCAAGGACGACGTCCTCGACCTGGCAGCGCTCCACCACGGTTGCCTGATGCGGCCCGGAACATGCTCCATGCTCACCTTCCCGCTCGACAGCAGCCGGTAGGCCGCCTTGCGGTCCGCCGGGACCGGAAAGACCGCCGGAACCATCTCCCCCGGGCGTTCCAGCCATGCCCGCCCCATGCGCGCGATCCGGCTGCGGACCCGGCCGTCGGGGTGGCTACTGCGCGCGTACTCCCGGTTCGCCCGGCCGGTCCGCGCGTCCATGTGCAGGGCCGGCGCCGCCCGGATGCCCCGGGCCGGTTCGGCGCGCAGGACCGTCCGCCAGTCCGCCGTCAGCGGCTTCATCCATACCGTGCGCGCCACGCCGCCGGAAGACCCCGGCGGCCGCGCGGATGTCCGCTGCAGACAGCGCTGCCAGCCAGCCATCGCGTAGCAGGTCCCCTCGTGCTCGGGCCCGACATAGCTGTAGACCATCACCGGACGCTGCCTGTGGATCGCTTCCCAGTCCGCCGCGACACGCTCGGCCGCGAACGCCAGCACGCGCGACGCGAGGTTGTGGACGCGCACCCTGGGCAGAAGCAGGAAGCGGTGGTTGTTGACCAGCAACCGCAGGTTCGCTACCCGCGCGTCCGCCGACCAGCCGATGAAGTCGTCGCGCGCCTTCTGGTGCCAGCTCGCGGCGCTGAACCCGATTCCGCCAAGACGGCCGTGACACGACGAGAGGATCCAGTGGCGAAGCGGGCCGCCCGGCGCCCGCGCCCAGCCCTGCGGGTGATGCGTCGCCATCATCGCCTCCCACAGCCACCGCTCGCCGGAACCGTCGACCGGGGCCAGCGTCACCCGCCCCAGCTCCGCAAGCCGGCAGCGCAGCGAAAGGTCCGGACAGCTCGCCGCCACCGGCGCGTCGCGGCCGCGCGAGCCCCCGAACGCCGAGCCGGGCCGCAAGCACGGGCAGGTCCCTGCGCGCCGAGGCCAGACAGTGCGTGCCGCGCGCACCGGTCCAGTCCTCCCGCACGCACAGCGGCGGGCCAGCGAACCGCGCGTGCACCCCTCCCGGGCAACCGCGGCGCAAAGCCACGCGATCGTCTCCTCGCGAAACTGGTGCAGGCCGACTTGCATGGCCCACCATGCAGGCCCATGCGATCACCGAGTCAAGTGTGGATTGATGAAAGGGCCATGGCGGGTTTTCGCGCCGCTCGCCGCCGCGACGGGATCGGGGCCGCTCCTCCCGGCGCGGTCCCCGCCGGTTGCCGCGACCGGGCGGGCGCGCGCCAGGGCGACCGTTCGTTCGCCGGGGGACGAAGCGCATCGCGGTCGTCGCCGAAGCCGACGAAGGCGCCGTCCGTCGGGAACCGGGACACGGCGGCCGACCCGGCGGCACCGGCCACGGCAAGTGCGGCAGGATCGCCCGCGCATCGCGAAGGACGCCCCCGTTCATCGGGGACCGCTCGCGTCGGGACGCACCAGCATGACCTGGTCAAGCATGATGCGGCCCCAGTCGCCGGTCTCGCCGTCGAACAGTTCCAGCTGCAGACGCCGGCCGGCGACTTCGGCCAGGGGATGAACGACCCGTCGGAACCGTTCGGTGTTCCAGCCGCGCCAGACCGCGGCCTCGTCGCCGTCGGCCAGCAGGCGCAGCCCGACGCCGCCGCCCGCGCCTCCGGCGATCAGGAAGGCCAGATACTGGTCGGACCCGGCGGTGAACGCGGGCGACAGCGCCCGCCCGGTGGCCCGGTCCCCCTTGCCGGGATGGTGGCTCGTCAGGAATCCCCGGCCCTCGTTGCCGCCGACCGGCTGCCGGTCTGCGCCGCGTTCCCGTCGATCGTGATTCGTGATCGCCTCGCCTTCCGGAAGCCAGCCGTCGAGGCCGTCCTCGAAGCGTCCCAGAAACCGCTCGTCGGAGAGGAGAACGCGCAGGTCGCGCCCGGAAAAACGGTCGAGAACCCACTGCCGGTCGGGGGAGTCGAAGGGCATCCACAGATCCGGGCCGACCCTCACGGCGTACGCCCCGCGGCCAAGCGCCCCGGACACGCTGGACGCCGCGGGGCGCACGGTGAGGTTGACGCCCCGTTCCTCGAGGTATCCGGGAGGCGGATGACGGTCGTGGGCGATGACCCGCCGGTGGTTGGGATGCGTGACCGGGTTGCGCGCCACGGTCGCGTCGGTCAGGCCGTATATGTCGATGACCTTCAGGTCGGGAAGATAGTAGAAGCGGATTCCGAGCGCGCCGCCGGCCATCAGCGCGTCGTCGGGAATCACGCCTCTCTCCATGCTCCCGTACGGTTTCCATCCACGCAATTGCCGGTTGGCGAACTCGCGGTGTTCCGCGAAGGGCGAGGCGACCAGCTGCCGGGCAGCCTGGCGGCGCAGGTCGTTCGAGACGGCGACGAGCATCGGCATCCCCGGCACGGCGAGCAGCCACCCGGCGTTTCCGTCATCGAGTTCTATGTGCAGCTTCTGGACGCGCTCGCGAACCGCGGCCCCCTCGAACAGCAGGGCGCCCTGAATCGCGCTGGCGTGGAACAGCACCGGCACGAAGAGAGCGATCGCGCACGTCCGCGCACCCGCCGCGGAACCGGGGAGGGGGAATCCCCGCAGCCACCGGCTGCCGGCGATCCGCGATCCGAGATGCACGATTCCCGCGCAGGCGGGGACGGCCAGCAGCGGCCAGTAGAAGTCCAGCAGGCGGTACTCGAAATGGTCGCCGCCGATCCGCATCACCCAGGCCATGTGCGCGCCGACCAGCAGCAGAACCAGCGCGAAGGCTCCGTCCCGGCATGTGCGCCAACGCTGCCGCAGCGCAACGCAGGCCAGCGGAACCAGCAGGTACAGCCCGGTCTCCAGGGCCGCCGCCCACAGATAGCGGAAGCCCGACTCGTACCACGGCCGCACGTGCTTGGCGTGGTAGGTGTTGGGCAGCCACTCGCCGTAGTACGCGTAGCGCCACAGGAAATGGGCGGAGACCAGGACCAGGAAAGGCCCGACCAGGCAGGCCAGCCGGCGCCAGTCGGGCTTCAGCCGCCCCGTGTCCGCCATCCGCCGGACGACGAACCAGCCGAAGCACAACGCCGCCAGCAGCGTGCCTTCGGGCCGCGTCAGGGCGGCGGCGGCGAGGCTCGCCGACGCCGCCAGCAGGCCCCGGCGGCCGTCTCCGCAAAGGCTCAGGCATGTCACCGCCAGGACGACGAAGAAGGTGAACTGCCGCGTCTCCAGCCCGCCGCCCGACGTCCACACCGCGAAGGTGGCGCTGGAGCACACGAGGCCGAGGGCCATCCACGCGACCGGACCCCGGTGGCGCAGCGACGGCAGACGCGCGATCCACCACATCATCACGGCGAGAGTGCCGGCGGTGAAGGCGACCGACAGCCACGGCGCCGCGCGCTCCGGCGCGACCCCCGACAGCCCCCATACCGCCGCCAGCTCCAGCACCCACAGGAAGTTGGTGTAGCCTTCGACATGCTCGCCGGGGTTGAACACCAGGCCGTGACCCTCCAGCAGGTTGCGGACGTAGCGGAAGCTGATGAAGGCGTCGTCCGTCAGGAACCAGGACACGCTGGCCAGCCAGCCCAGCAGCGCCAGCCACGGCAGGTGCGGCAGGACCGCCCGCGCGGCGCGAAGGCTCCCTTTCATCGGGGACCGTTCGCGCCGCGGCGCGCCGTCACGACCCGGTCGGGCACGACGCGGCCCCGGCCGCCGGTTTCGCCGCAGAGCGGCTGCGGGTCTCCGCGGCGTTCGCGCCGGTCATGCTTCGCGACCGCCTCGCCTTCCGGAAGCCGGCCGTCGAAGCCGTCCCCGAAACCCGCCAGCGCCGGCTCGCCGGGAAGCGGGCGGCTGCCGCCGCGAACGGCGGCGCCGGCGGCCGGCATCGTTTCGATCCGGACGGGAGGGCGGGCGTCGTTCGGCAGTTCGAGGGCGTTCGCGCAGAAGCCCAGGCTGTTCTCGCCCGCGTCCGCCCACGGACGCCAGGCGCGGGAAACCGTTTCGCCCCCTTCGGTCGACCAGGAAAACGCCAGAACCTGGCCGCGCGTTTCCGCCGGCGCGCAATCCCCGGAGAACGCCTGCGCGATGTTGCCGTCGACGACGACCGCAACCGACTCCGAGACGTGATCGAGATGCGGCGCCATTCTTTCCCGGAACCACGCGAACTTCAGAGCCTGACCTAAAAATCGTCGGGTGGTCTCGACATGATGCACACTCACCAGAAGGCACCACAACATGCACACTGATGGAGGATCGCCATGCCCTGGAACGAGACCACCCGCAAGCAGCATGCCCGGAACACGGGGCGATACGAAAGCGACCTGACCGACGCCGAGCGGGAGCTCCTGGAGCCGCTCCTGCCGCCGAGCCGGCGCGGGCGTCCCCGCAAGGTGGATCTGCGCGAAGTGACGAACGCGATTCTCCATCGAGAAACTTGCAAAATTCCGCGTTCGAGGGGATTTTTTTGCCGTAGCCGGCGAATTTCCCTGGCAAGCGGGGCCGCTCCGTGATTCCATCGGGTTTCCGAAGACTCGACAGGGAGAGCGGCCCCATGGCGCCAATGCAGACATTGTACCAGTCCTGGCATCACGTTCAAGCCGAGCTGTTCCCGTGGTTCGAGAAAGAGGTCGGCGCGCTTGGCTAGAGATACCGGCACCTCGCGGCGGTTCCCGGGTTCGCGCGTGTCGAGAGCCTTCTTCCCCGCTTCGGCGGCCTGCCCGGCCGGCCGGCCGGCAGAGGACCGCGCGGCGCTGGCCCGCGCGTTCGCCGCCAAGGCGGTCTTCAACCTGCCGACGACGCGCACCCCGAGCGGGCGTCTCCAGGTCGACGGGACGCTGCGCCGGCTGTGCGGCTGGTCCGGGATCGGAGAGATCCCGGGCGAGGCGACCTTCTCGCGGGCCTTCGCCGGGTTCGCCGAGCGCGCGCTGCCGGCGCGCCTGCACGAGGCGGTGGTCAGGCGGACCCTCGGCGACCGCGTGATCGGACACGTCTCGCGCGATCGACGGCGATCGAGGCGCGCGAGAAGCCGCAGCCCAAGGCCCCGAAGCCCCCGAAGCCGAAGCGCCGGCGCGGCCGCCCGCGCAAGGGCGAGGAACGGCCCGGGGAGCGGCGGCGCGTGGAACTCCAGTTCGGGATGACGCTGCCGCAGATGCTCGCCGGCCTTCCGAAAGCCTGCAACATCGGCGCCAGGCGGAACGCCAAGGGCCACAAGACCTCCTGGACCGGCTGCAAGCTGCACGTCGACGCCGCCGACGGCGGCATCCCGGTCAGCTGCATCCTGACCTCGGCCTCGGTCCACGGCAGCCAGGTCGCGATCCCGCTGGCGACCATGACCGGCGAACGCGTGACCGACCTGCACGACCTCATGGACGCCGCCTGCGACACGGCCGGGATCGGCCGGACCGGTCGCCTGCCGGGCCACGTCCCGATCATCGACGCCAACCCCCGCAGCAGGATTCTCAAGGAGGAGCAGGCGCGCGAGACCGCGGTGCGGGAAAGCATCGGCCAGCGCGACCCGAAGGACGCGCGCTGCAACGAGCGCTCGAACGGTGGGCGCGTCAACGCCATGCCGAGGACGACTGCGGCGGCCGCCACGTCCGCGTGCGCGGCCATGCCAGGGGCCGTTGCCACCTGATGTTCGGCATCCTGGCGCTGACCGTCCACCAGCTGATGCGCCTCCTGAACTGAACGCCGCTTCCGCGTCCCCCCGATCCCTGCCGTGTCGCCCGCCCCTCGCCGGGAAGCGGGAACCGCGTCCGCCATCCGGCGGGCGGGCGCGAATCGGACCCGCACCGGCTCCGGATCCCGGAGAACCGGCTCGCCGACGCCGCCCGGGCGGACAGGCGAGGGGGCCGACCGCCGAAAGTTTCCGTCGTGTTCGACCCGCGGACGCCCCGGGCCGCGCTTCGCCGACCGGGAGTTTTGCAAGTTCCTCCTTCTACTTCGAGCCGCGCGAGCGCATGCGCGCGCCCGGTCCCGTCAAGGAGGTCCGTCATGTCGAGCTCATGGGAGAGGAGCTTGCCGCCTGTCTCCACACGCTGAAGGCGACCCGGCCCCGCCAGTTCGAAGGGGTGGAAAGGGCGCTTGAAATGCTGATTCCCGGCATCGAGGGGATCGGGTCGACATCAGCGATCTCGGCGAGGTGGAGCTTCGCCTCAAGGAAAACGGCGTGGCCGTGCCCGCGCGCGCTTTCCGAGGGCACGCTTCGCATGCTGGGGCTGCTGTCCCTGACCGGAGCCGGGGACGAACCCGCGCTGGTCGGTTTCAAGGAGCCGGAAAACGGCATTCATCCGAGCCGGATCCAGTTGATCGCGGAATTGTTGAACACCCGGAAGGAGCTCGGACGGACCCAGTACATCGTCACCACGCACTCCCCGATTCTTCCCGACCTGATACCCGGTCAGTCCCTTTTCGCGGTTCATCGAAGCGATGGCCGGACTCGCGTCGACCCTTTCCCGGAGCGGGGAATGCCGGCACGCGGGAAGGCCGTCGGCGACGCGCTCGACGAGGCTGACCGGCTTCGCCCTTCCGAACGAATTCTGCGAGGGGATTTCAATGCGTGAAGCTGCGCAAATGCCCAGGTCCGGTTTCGCCGGTCGTCGGGAGGCGAGGGCTCTGGTGATGCGGGCCGGCGCCGGCGGGTTTCGGAGGCGCGGTTTCGGGACCGGTTGCAGCGGCTCGGGACACGCCAAGGTTCCGGGGACGTTCCAGCGCCGCTTTCGGGCGGTGGCGATGACGGAGCGCAGGCTGGCGAAGTCGTGGGCCCCCTGCGTCGAGCGGAAGCCTCCCGGGATCTTCTGGCGCAGCTTGCCCATTCGGAGACCGCGCTCGGCCCCGTTGTTGGTGAACGGAACGTGCAGGTCGGCGACGAAACACAGGGATCCCTCCTTGTTGTCCCGGAGCCGGCACGCGAGATTGTGGCCGGTTCGGCGCTTTTTGCGGCCGCGCTTTCCGGCGGCGGTTGCGCCTCGTGCAGGGCGATGGCGCGGTCGATGGTTCGGTCCCGGGTCCGGGAGGTCAGGGCCGCCAGGGAGGCAGGCACGTCGCGGTCGTTCTCGCGGGCGACCCTGCAGGCGCGCAGGAGGAGGCGCTGCAGGCTCCCGGCCCAGTCTTCCTTCTCGGTCTCGACGAGGGCCCGGAGCTCGCGCAGGCGATGGGCGCCGCAGGCACCGTGGCGCACCCCTTCGAGAGTGAAGCAGGTGGGCAAATCGTCATGGACGACGACGCCTTCGAGCTTCTCGTCGAAACGGCGACGTCCGGCGGCGGCGCGCAGGACGGTGAGCGACGGGGTGCACAGCACGTGGAGCCACCGGGTCAGGGCCTCGGTGCGAATGCCGGTCTCGCCGGGATGCCTGCCCGGGGCCGCGGTGCGGGCGAGCGTCGCGACCTTGTCGAGGAAGCCCTCGAAGCGGCGGGCGGTGCGCCGGCCCATGGCGGCGATGATGGCGGTGGGGAGCTTCACCGCGAAGAGGTCGCTCATGGCCCCGGCGACGCGCTTCTCGGGAATGAACTGGCCGTGCGACAGATAGGTCACCCGCGTAGTGATGCGCGGCCCGTACTGGACCGGGACGGTCACACCGTTGGGGAACGCGGCTGTCGCCACGGCGGCGCAGCGGCAGCGATGGCCGCGATGTTCGGTGACCTCGAGAGGCTGCGGCCCGGGCACGTCGAAGATCTGCCGACGGACGGGGGCGCGTGACGGTCCGCGTCCGACAGCGGCACGCCGCAGTTCGAACAGGCGGCCGGGTCGTGATCCATGCCATGGTCCGTGTTCGCGGTCTGCGCCAGGGTGGTTCCCCTGTGGCCCGGCTGGCCGCCGCTGGCCCTCTGCCCGAAGGCGTGCGGCTCCCCATGTCCGGCGGCGCCGACAAGCTGGTGACGACGTGGAACCACATGGTGCTCGACCTGGTCCTCGCCCTGATCATCGTCTACCTGGTGATGGCGGTGCTGTTCGAGAGCTTCCTCTATCCCTGGGTCGTGATGCTGTCGGTGCCGGTCGCCGCGGCGGGCGGGCTCGGCGGGCTCGCGCTCCTGAACCTCTACGTCAACCAGCCCCTCGACATGCTGACCATGCTGGGTTTCGTGATCCTGGTGGGCATCGTCGTCAACAACGCGATCCTGCTCGTCCACCAGACCCTGCACCACGTCCGGGTCGACGGCAGCGGCGTGTACGACGCCATCGAGACCGCGACCCGCAACCGGATCCGGCCGATTTTCATGTCGCCGCTGACGTCGGTGTTCGGGATGCTGCCGCTGGTGCTGTTCCCCGGAGCGGGCTCCGAACTCTACCGGGGCCTCGGGTCGGTGGTTCTCGGCGGGCTGTCGCTCTCGGCCGTGCTGACCATGGCGACGGTGACCCCGATGATGGCGCTGACCGTCGGGGTCGTCGAGGAACGGCGGATGCGCAGGAAGTCCCGGGGCGCTCTGCAGCCGGCGGAGTGATTCGGCCCCGCGGGCCCGTTTGCCGTCCGGCAATCGCGCCGGCGACCGCCAGCCGGCTCAAGGGCCCGGGCCGACCGCCGGAACAGGCCGACAGGCTTCCCGCGGCTTGCGAGGGAGCGGGAGCCACCGATGCGCGGGCGCGGTCGGATGTCGCGGGAATCCGCACGCGACTCTTGTGAATGGACCGGAATGAGCCAGAATGAGCCAGAATGAGCCAACGCCATGTTCTACAAGGATTTCCAGCGCGCTCCCCGGCCAACCCCCGTGGTCTCCACCAATCCCCTGGTCTTGAGAACGGCGAGATCCTCCCGCAATCGCCGCTCCTTGGTCTGCGGCCCCAGAACGGTATGGATATCCCGAAGCGCCAAAGCGCCGTCGGACCGGCGAAGAAGTACCAGGATTGTCATCTGCCGTTCCGTCAGTTCACCGTTGTCCGGTTGCGGCGGCACATAGTCGGCGGGCCGGAAACGCACCG
Organism: Alphaproteobacteria bacterium; assembly: GCA_965214975.1. Taxonomy (GTDB): domain Bacteria; phylum Pseudomonadota; class Alphaproteobacteria; order MPNO01; family UBA830; genus JAJEBT01. The sequence goes on along the minus strand of OZ244055.1, from coordinate 437,676 downwards.
TCACGCAGTCGCCGCGTTCCTCGATCTCGGGACGGGGCAGTCCCGCCGAGGTTGCCAGTTCCGCCATCCCGATCGTTCCCCGACCCCATTCCTCGATGATGCCGCGCCGGTAGAACGTGCGGGCGATGAGCGGGTTCCAGGGCCTGGACTCATGCGGTCCGAAGAGATCGTCCGGAGTCAGCCCGAAGTGCAGCGGGCCGGTCGAGGTCACCTCCAGCCGGTCGTCGTGGACCGCAAGCCCGACGGAGCCGCCGCCCATGGCATAGTCCCGGTGGCAAAGCGCGTTCGCCAGCGCCTCCCGCGTCGCCAAGGGCGGGTAGAGCGGCTCGTCGATGCGCGCCATGCGGCCCGACTCGAAACGGCTGGCGATGGGAAGCGTGTCGCGAAGAAAGCGCTCGGCGCTTGCAAGAAGGGTGAAGGCGTTGCCGTTGAATTGCCGGTTGTCGAGAAACTCCGAGCGGTCGAGGCCCCGGAAACGCGCGACGCGGAGCAGGCACTGCGGCATTTCGCATTCGAGGCGCTCGGCGTTCCCGAACGGCACCGCGGCAGCCCGGAACAGGACGCCGTCGCGGAGTAGCCCGAGTCCGCGAAGCAGATCCCCCGCCTCCAGGCCACCGGGCTGGTTCAGCCGGCCGATCCGGACGGCCTCCGCAACCGTGTTTCGAATCTCCGCGAGATCCAGGTCGTTCACCGTCCACCCGTCCGCAGGCTCGGTCTCCCAACGTCGCTCTTTATGCATGCGTTCGAAAAGCATGCGATTGTATTCCTCGGCGGACATCGCTTGCGTCGTGTTGCCGACACGCCGGTAGAAGGCTCCCCGGTACTGGTATGGGGGTAAGGTGCCAGGATTCACCCGAACCGCTATCGCTTCAAAATCCTCCGACACACGAATCCGCTCGATCTCCGGAAACGCGGGTGGATCGATCCGCCGGATTTCGGCGCTTACCTGCTCAATCGTTCGCTCGCTAACCTGTTGACCCACGATCCTGCCGTCCGGCGCCACTCCGAACAGAACATGTCCACCGCGCTGGTTGAGCATGGCGCACACGGTTGCGACGGCCTCGCGCCGCGTTCCGGTCGTGGCCTTGAACTCCAGGGTTTCGGACTCGCCGGTCGAAGCCAACGCCGTGATTCGGTCGAGGGTCATTGGCGCATTTTCCTCGCAAGGATCGCCTCGTAGCGTCTCCGGTTACAAGAGCGCGTTGACCGCGCCGAAGACCTTTTCGAAACGGACAAGTTCCTCCTCCCTCAAGTGCTCTGCGAGAGACTCGACATTCGAGCTGAAGTGGCGAGCCGGACGGTAGTGATTGAAGCATGCTTCCTGCGGAAGCGGATTTTCCGTCAGGCATTTTTCGACGCGACGGAGAACACGAGGGTGTCCGCTGCATAAATCAGCCGGCTGAATCGAACACCCGACTTCGCCGTTCACCAAGCGCAGGTAGAACTCGGCACTGAACAAGTCCTCAACATCGGCTTCGTCACCCTGAGTGAAATCTGCATAGGTCAACACCTGCTGCCTCTTCAGCAGCTTCCTCTTGTAGAGGTTCTCGATCTGCTGCCGATCACGTTCCTGCGAATCGACAAGCACCGCCACGTTCAGGCGAGATTGCGAACCAATCAACGCGACAAATGTCGGCACTCTTCCGGCGCCGCCTACAGGAGTGATCGTCCAGTCCGTACGGAGACCGGTCCTGCTTTTTTTCAAGAAGAGCCGACATGGCCTGAAGGTACAGCAGGTCCGACGCGCCCTCGACGACCAGGCAGTTCGGGCCAATGAACAGCGTCTGGTGAATCTCGTAACCGAGCGCTCCTTGAAGCGGAAACAGGCTGTCTGAAGTGGCGTCGAGCACCTCGGTGAGAACTTTCGTACCCTGAGCCGCTTTCAAAATTCCGCGTTCGAGGGGATTTTTTTGCCGCGGCCGGCGAATTTCCTGGCAATCGGGGCCGCCCTGTGATTCCATCGGGTTTCGCAGAACATCGACAGAGAGAGCGACCCCATGGCGCCAATGCAGACATTGTACCAGTCCTGGCATCACGTTCAAGCCGACCTGTTCCCGTGGCTCGAGGAAGAGATCGGGCCGCTTGGCGAGCGGCACCGGCACCTCGCAGCGGTTCCCGGGTTCGCGCGCGTCGAGGCCCTTCTCCCCCGCTTCGACGGCCTGCCCGGCCGGCCGGCCGAGGATCGCGCGGCGCTGGCCCGCGCGTTCGCCGCCAAGGCGGTTCTCAACCTGCCGACGACGCGCGCCCCGAGCGGGCGTCTCCAGGTCGACAGGACGCTGCGCCGGCTGTGCGGCTGGTCCCGGCGCCGCGGGATCCCGAGCGAGGCGACCTTCTCGCGGGCCTTCGCCGGGTTCTCCGAGTGCGCGCTGCCGGCGCGCCTGCACGAGACGGTGGTCAGGCAGGCCCTCGGCGACCGCGTGATCGGGCACATCTCGCGCGATCGACGGCGATCGAGGCGCGCGAGAAGCCCCGGCCCAGGGCCCCGAAGCCCCCGAAGCCGAAGCGCCGGCGCGGCCGCCCGCGCAAGGGCGAGGAACGGCCCGGGGAGCGGCTCCGCGTGGAACTCCAGCTCGGGATGACGCTGCCGCAGATGCTCGCCGACCTGCCGAAAGCCTGCAACGTCGGAGCCAAACGGAACGCCAGGGGCCACCAGACCTCCCGGACCGGCTGCAAGCTGCACATCGACGCCGCCGACGGCGGCATCCCGGTCAGCTGCATCCTGACGTCGGCCTCGCTCCACGACAGCCAGGTCGCGACCCCGCTGGCGACCACGACCAGCGAGCGCGTGACCAACCTGCACGACCTCATGGACGCCGCCTGCGACACGGCCGGGATCGGCCGGACCGGCCGCCTGCTGGGCCACGTCCCGATCATCGACCCCAACCCCCGCAGCAGGGTTGCCAGGGAGCGGCTGGCGCGCGAGGCCGCGGTACGGGAAAGCGTCGGCCAGCGCGACCCGAAGGACGCGCGCTGCAACGAGCGCTCGAACGGCGGGCGCGTCAACGCCATGCCGAGGACGACTGCGGCGGCCGCCACGTCCGCGTGCGCGGCCATGCCAAGGGCCGTTGCCACCTGATGTTCGGCATCCTGGCGCTGACCGTCCACCAGTTGATGCGCCTCCTGACCTCAACGTCGCCTCCGCGCGCGCGCCCTGCAGTGTCTCCCGCTCCGCCACACCGGCGCATACGCGCAGACCGCCGCAAGGACCGCCGAGACCGTCCTCGCGCTCGACGCCGACCACGGCTGCATCGAAACGCCCTACCGCTCGCTCGACGGAGACGGCCGAGCGAAAATCGTCCCGCTCGTCGTCGACATCGCGAACCCGTCGCCCGCTCAGGGGTGGGCCGGCAGCGAGCGCACGACGCTCGAAGCGCGCGCGCCCCGACATGGCCTACGTCCTCGCGCTCTCGCACCACCTGCGAACGACGCACGCGATCCCCGTCGCCGCACAGCTCGACTACCTCAGGATCCTGGACGCCGCCGTCCTCTTCGAGCGCATCGACTCGAGCGACGAATCGCTGCAAGAGGCAGCCGAGCGGTGCGGCGAGAGCTACCCCGACTGTGACGCGCAGAGCGTCGAAGCCGAAGTGCGAAAGCGCTTCCACGTCGCCGACCGGCTGGCGCTGAAAGACGGCAAACGCGAGCTGCTCGCCCTCACGCCGCTGTAGCGAAAGCAGGCGGGAAAAGGCATACTCGGCAGCGAGCGCCCGGCAGGAACGAGACGCACACAGCAGCAGGGAGACACCCGCCGAGTGCGCGGCACCCTCGACGAAGAGCCTTCCATGGCCCTCCGTCCAGGGTTCCGTCAGGCTTCCTGACGGGAAGCACTCGGAGCAGACGAGAGGGGGATACGTGAAGCAACGTACCCACGCGGGCGAGGAAACGCACCTCTGGGTGCTCCTCCAGCCCAAGCAATGCGCGGAACGCGCTCCGCACGCCCGGGGAGGTGCCACATCCCTCGGGCGGGAGCGCGCGCCGCACCACGCCCGCTCCCCCTCTCGTCGAGGAGGCTCCGAAGCGACGGAAACGTCGCGACGGACCACCGGCGCCACGGCGCCGAGAGACGTACCCTGTTCCGGCGGGGTGACGGTTCGCCCGCGCGGCGTCGGCCGGAAACGACGCCGCGCACACAGTGCCCGCGTGCACCGCTCGCCGCTTCAAGGTGAGACACGCTGCTGCGCTTTCGCACGATGTGCGCCGTTGCACTTCGCAACGCGCGCGGTGGCATTCGGCACATCCGTGAGGAACTTGCAAAACTCCCGGTCGGCGAAGCGCGGCCCGGGGCGTCCGCGGGTCGAACACGACGGGAACTTTTGCCGGTCGGCCCCCTCGCCTGTCCGCCCGGGCGGCGTCGGCAGGCCGGTTTTCCGGGATCCGGGGCCGGTGCGGGCCCGATTCGCGCCCGCCCGTCGGGTGGCGGACATGGTTCGCCGCTTCCCGGCGAGGGGCGGGCGACACGGCAGGGCGCGGGGGGACGCGGAAGCGGCGTTCAGGTCAGGAGGCGCATCAACTGGTGGACGGTCAGCGCCAGGATGCCGAACATCAGGTGGCAACGGCCCTTGGCATGGCCGCGCACGCGGACGTGGCGGCCGCCGCAGTCGTCCTCGGCATGGCGTTGACGCGCCCGCCGTTCGAGCGCTCGTTGCAGCGCGCGTCCTTCGGGTCGCGCTGGCCGACGCTTTCCCGTACCGCGGCCTCGCGCGCCAGCCGCTCCCTGGCAACCCTGCTGCGGGGGTTGGGGTCGATGATCGGGACGTGGCCCAGCAGGCGGCCGGTCCGGCCGATCCCGGCCGTGTCGCAGGCGGCGTCCATGAGGTCGTGCAGGTTGGTCACGCGCTCGCTGGTCGTGGTCGCCAGCGGGGTCGCGACCTGGCTGTCGTGGAGCGAGGCCGACGTCAGGATGCAGCTGACCGGGATGCCGCCGTCGGCGGCGTCGATGTGCAGCTTGCAGCCGGTCCGGGAGGTCTGGTGGCCCCTGGCGTTCCGTTTGGCTCCGACGTTGCAGGCTTTCGGCAGGTCGGCGAGCATCTGCGGCAGCGTCATCCCGAGCTGGAGTTCCACGCGGAGCCGCTCCCCGGGCCGTTCCTCGCCCTTGCGCGGGCGGCCGCGCCGGCGCTTCGGCTTCGGGGGCTTCGGGGCCCTGGGCCGGGGCTTCTCGCGCGCCTCGATCGCCGTCGATCGCGCGAGATGTGCCCGATCACGCGGTCGCCGAGGGCCTGCCTGACCACCGTCTCGTGCAGGCGCGCCGGCAGCGCGCACTCGGAGAACCCGGCGAAGGCCCGCGAGAAGGTCGCCTCGCTCGGGATCCCGCGGCGCCGGGACCAGCCGCACAGCCGGCGCAGCGTCCTGTCGACCTGGAGACGCCCGCTCGGGGCGCGCGTCGTCGGCAGGTTGAGAACCGCCTTGGCGGCGAACGCGCGGGCCAGCGCCGCGCGATCCTCGGCCGGCCGGCCGGGCAGGCCGTCGAAGCGGGGGAGAAGGGCCTCGACGCGCGCGAACCCGGGAACCGCTGCGAGGTGCCGGTGCCGCTCGCCAAGCGGCCCGATCTCTTCCTCGAGCCACGGGAACAGGTCGGCTTGAACGTGATGCCAGGACTGGTACAATGTCTGCATTGGCGCCATGGGGTCGCTCTCTCTGTCGAGTCTTCGGAAACCCGATAGAATCACGGAGCGACCCCGATTGCCAGGAAATTCGCCGGCCGCGGCAAAAAAATCCCCTCGAACGCGGAATTTTGAAAGCGGCTCCCATGTACCGAACGATGGACACACCGAACGACATCCCCGGCCTCGAGCCGCACCCATGAAAGACCAGGCGCTGGCGCCTCTGTCTCGTCGCAGCCGGCGCTCTGCTCGCGACGATGACCATCGCAAGCGCCATCGGCTACCAAGCGAAGGGCGCGTTCCCGACATCCTTCTTCATCACGCAGCCCATCGCCTGGACGCTCTTCGGCTTCGTCGTGTGGCGAACGCTCAAGCGCGACCCCCCCCCCGCCGACCGGCGCACGGTCCAGAAGGACGGCACTTCGGAGGCCATCCTCTTCGGCTCATACGCACAGCCGGCGCCGCGCCCCGACGGGGAGCACGAGTGACCGCCCAGCTCGACCTCGACCCGCGCGTTCGCGCCGCCGCCCGGCGCGCGGTCCGGGAGGACGGCGCTCTGCCCGTCCTCCTCTTCGGCTCGCGCGCACGAGGCGACGCGAGACCCGACAGCGACACCGATTTGGCCATCCTCGGCAACGGAAGGCTCGAGAGAGCGGAGGACGGACTCCGCCGCCGCCTTGGCCCCCACATCGACATCGACGTGATCGCCAGAGATCTGCAAGACTTCCTCGAGAACACCCACGCCGGAACGGCGTGGGGCGACATCGTGCGCGAAGGCAAGGTGATCGCAGGACAAATCAAAGGACTGAGACAAGTGACCGTCATGCCGGTACCCGGCCAAAGAATCATGGAAATACTCACCGAAGAGTGCATCGACGCGACAAGGTGCTGCATCAACGCAGTCGCCGACATGCGCGAAGTGGAAGGCATACTGACCAGCAACACGAGGCCGACGGCCCGGCACAGCGCATACGCGGCCGAGCACACGTTCCGGGTTACCATTGCTTGCGGAGGCGTCCGGTCAAGCGCCGGGCCGTGGCTCGACGATGTTCGGGCGAAAGATCCATGGACGGCCAAGTGCCGGTTTCGGGACTGAATCATGACGCAGCGGGAAAGGAAGTCCAGATGCCACATGAAAACCGCGCGCATGCCGGCCAGGGAGCGCGCCGACAACCCGCCCGTCGGCCCCGTCACCCCGGAGACGGACCGGGACGCGGGCGGGAAGCGCTACGAGCACGACCCGCATCTCGACCCGCAGCTCTCCTGGGCCGGCAAGGCGGAGCACACGTCGTTCGAGGTGTCCACCGTCTCGCTGCGCGTGCACGAGCGCATCGAACCCCGCGCCATCGTCGAGGCGGTGCGCAGGCGCAACGGCGCCGAACCCCAGTGGCGTTCGCGTGTTCGTCGACCGGACCCGGTATTTCCGCACCCCTTGCCGGCACGGTCGGCCAGGGCGCCGACGACACGCCTGCCGAAATCTCGGTATATGTCGACGGCGATGGCCATCACCTTGGCAGTCCTGTTGGGAGGCTGCGGCGGAGGGGGAGCTTCGCCCGACCCGTCACTTCCGAATATCCCCGGCTCGTCAATGGGCTCGCCACCGTCGACCCCGCCGGCCGGCCCCGACCCGTCAGAGGACTCGTCACCGTCGTCGCCGCCGGTCGACCCCGACCCGCCGCCGCCGGTCGACCCCGACCCGCCGCCGCCTTCGCCCGACCCGTCACTTCCGAATATCCCCGGCTCGTCAATGGGCTCGCCACCGTCGACCCCGCCGGCCGACCCCGACCCGTCAGAGGACTCGTCACCGTCGTCGCCGCCGGCCGACCCCGACCCGCCGCCGCCGGTCGACCCCGACCCGCCACCGCCTTCGCCCGACCCGTCACTTCCGAATATCCCCGGCTCGTCAATGGACTCGCCACCGTCGACCCCGCCGGCCGACCCCGACCCGTCAGAGGACTCGTCACCGTCGTCGCCGCCGGCCGACCCCGACCCGCCGCCGCCGGTCGACCCCGACCCGCCACCGCCTTCGCCCGACCCTCTGCGTGAGGAGTACGAGCGGCAGGGTGGGCTCGACATCATCAAGGCCGGGGCGATGCACGAGCGAGGCGGCACGGGGGACGGGATTGTCGTCGCCCTGTTCGATACGGGCAGCAGCACCCATCCCGAGCTGAGTGGAAAGTACGTCTACGAATCGAAAATCGATATCGACTGCAGCACGGTAGCGCCTGGGCAGACGTGTACGCCGGAGGTGGTCGATGCCGCCGACAAGCACGGACACGGCACCTTCCTCGCCGGTCTCATCGTCGCCCCCAGAGACGGCGAAGGCATAGTCGGCGTCGCCTACGAGGCCAAGCTCGCATCCGTGGCGATCTCGTCCGGCGACGTGACCGAAGGCCAATATCCGAGCTGGCTCACAGGGCTCGTTCCGCAGATCGGCAAGATGATCGAGCTGGGCGCGCTCGTCACCAACAACAGTTGGGGTACGCCGATAAGGGTTGTTGAGCCGGGACCGCTCTTTCCGGCGAGCGAAGTCCGCAAGCTGATGCCGATAGACAAGTATCAGGAGTATGTCGATGCGGGCGGGGTTCAGGTCTGGGCCTCCGGCAACGACCAGTCCACCGTCCCGTTGCTGGAGGGGGCCGCGCCTTGGTACTTTCCCGATCTGGAGAAGGGCTGGCTGCTCGTCGGCGCCGTGAATCTGGATGGCGGGACCGCCTCCTGGTACAGCAATCGGTGCGGTCTGGCAGCCGACTGGTGCCTCGTCGCCCCTGCGGGGATCAGCATCAACCCCTTCAACTCCGAAGCGGAATACGAGGGGCTCACCTCGTTGGACCTGAACGGAGGATACACAGAGCGGGCCGGCACATCGGTCGCGGCGCCGCTGGTGGCGGGCGCCATCGCCTCGCTCAAGAGCATGTTCCCGAATCTGAGCTACCACCAGATCCGCGACCGCATCCTCGCCACCGCCGACAAGGGCGTCTACGACTTCTATCCGAACCTCCCGGGCTGGATCGAAGGTCTTGGCGGCCATCCCTACATATACGGCCAAGGTCTTCTCGACCTCGACGCCGCTTCGAGCCCGGTCGGCGGGACGTCCATCCCCATGACCGGGTCCGCCTACGGGTCGGTCGTCGCGACCCGGAGCACCGGCGTGAACCTTCCGGCCGCGGCCGTCGACCGCTATTTCGCCGGGCGGACGCTCCTGGTGCTCGACAATTTTCAACGCGCGCCGTTCCGGATTGCGGCGGATGCGTTTGCCGAGAGGCACGGCCCGTTGCTCGCGATGGGCGATCTCCGCCTCGGAACGGGGGAGCGGGACGGGTCGGGCAAGGCGGGCTATTCGACCGTCGGTTTCGGCGGGACGGGCTTCCGGAACGGCGGCGACCCCGATGGCCGCGCGCGCGGCGTCCTCGGCTCGGGGGCGCGGGTCATCGAGGGGATGAACGCCTTCACCGGCGTCAACGGCCCGAGCGACGGCCTGTACCGGATGGCAAACGACGCCGTCGGCCTCGCGGTGCGCGTCGCATCCGGGGCGGCCGGCGAGATGTTCGCCGGCTTTGCGGCGAACGTCGCCTCGGAGAGGGTCGGCGCGCGGACGTTCGGCGCTGCCGGGTGGGCGCCGCAAGCGGTGGCGGCGCTCACCTTCGTCGGGCAGGACGCCAAGGGGTCGGTGGGACTGTTGGCCGCGCCGTCGCTGAAGCGGCCGATGGGCTGGGACGGCGCGGGCGCGTTCGCGCTCTCGGGCGATGCGTACGAGATGTCGTATACGCGCGAGATTGCCTCCGGAGAGGCGTACCGGTTCGGATTCGCGGGACGCCTGGTGCATCTGGAAACGGAGGCGGGGCCTCTGCTGCGTTTCGAGGACGCGACGGTGGCGGCGGCGGAAATCGGTCTGTCGCTGGCGCTGGGACAGCGCGCGACGTTGACCGCGGGGCTGGGGGTGGAGCGGGCGTTGACGCCGGCCAGGGGCAGGCTGCGCTTGCCGAGCGCAATCGACGAGAGCGGCCGCCTCGGCTTCGAGGACGTCGAGGTCGAGGGCTCCGAATTCCTGAGCCTGGACCGCGGAACGCTGAGCCTGCGCCACACCCCGACCGAGGGCGTGTCGCTCGGCGCCGGCCTGGCCGTGGTGCGGGACGGTTTCGACGACAGCCAGGCGATCGCCGGCCTGCAGGCCAGTATCGCCTTCTGACCCGGACTTCTCCCCCGGGTCGGGTGCATCGGGGCGCAACACGGGACGGATTCGTACTTCGCCCTTTTGCCGTCTCTTGCAGTACCGGGAAGGGAGGCCGGCTCTGCTTGATTCGTCTCCGGGGCGCGGCAACAATCTGAACCCCCGTGCACGATCAAATGTCGTTCTCGAACGCGCGGCAGGGAGGAGCGAGCCGAGATGACGGCCACCGTGCGTTCGGCGCGGGAGTTTGCGCCGGGATGACCGTTGCGGCTCTCGTGGAAGCACGCCGGAAGGCGTCCCGTTCGCTCGCCGAGCGCGCCTACGAGCGGCTCGTGCGCGAGATCACCCGTCTCGACCTCGCCCCCGGCGAGGTGCTCGCCGACAAGGCGCTCACCGAGCGGTTCGACATCGGCCGCACCCCGATGCGCGAAGCGTTGCAGCGGCTTGCGCGGGAGGGGCTGGTGGTGCACCTGCCGAACCGTGGCATGTTCGTCTCCGAGATCAGCGCGACGAGTGTGCAGCAGATCTACGAGTTCCGCACGCTGATCGACGGCTACGCGGCGCGGCTGGCCGCAACCCGCGCGAGCGCGGCCGAGATGGACGACCTGCGGACGCTGCACGAGGCGCTCGTCGAGGCGACGGAGCGCGACGACATCGACACGTACGTGCTGATGGACCGGCTGTTCTACGAAGTGCTGGCGAACGCCGCACAGAACATCTATCTCGCGGAGGTCATTCCGCGGATCTTCAACCTCCACCTGCGCCTGTGGTTCTTCATCTCGAGGAAGGTCGGGGGCTGGCACGCGATCGCACGCTCCCACGAGGAGATGACCCGCGGGGTCGCCGAAGCGATCCGGCGGCGCAGCCCCGATATTGTTCCTGGGTGGTTCCCCTGTGGCCCGGCTGGCCGCCGCTGGCCCTCTGCCCGAAGGCGTGCGGCTCCGCAGGTCCGGCAGCGCCGACAAGCTGGTGACGACGTGGAACCACATGGTGCTCGACCTGGTCCTCGCCCTGATCATCGTCTACCTGGTGATGGCGGTGCTGTTCGAGAGCTTCCTCTATCCCTGGGTCGTGATGCTGTCGGTGCCGGTCGCCGCGGCGGGCGGGCTCGGCGGGCTCGCGCTCCTGAACCTCTGCGTCAACCAGCCCCTCGACATGCTGACCATGCTGGGTTTCGTGATCCTGGTGGGCATCGTCGTCAACAACGCGATTCTGCTCGTCCACCAGACCCTGCATCACGTCCGGGTCGACGGCAGCGGCGTGTACGACACCATCGAGACCGCGACCCGCGACCGGATCCGGCCGATTTTCATGTCGACGCTGACGCCGGTGTTCGGGATGCTGCCACTGGTGCTGTTCCCCGGAGCGGGCTCCGAACTCTACCGGGGCCTCGGGTCGGTGGTTCTCGGCGGGTTGTCGCTCTCGGCCGCGCTGACCATGGCGACGGTGACCCCGATGATGGCGCTGACCGTCGGGGTCGTCGAGGAACGGCGGATGCACAGGAAGTCCCGGGGCGCTCTGCAGCCGACGGAGTGATTCGGCCCCGCGGGCCCGCTTCCCGTCCGGCAATCGCGCCGGCGACCGCCAGCCGGCTCAAGGGCCCGGGCCGACCGCCGGAACAGGCCGACAGGCTTCCCGCGGCTTGCGAGGGAGCGGGAGCCACCGATGCGCGGGCGCGGCCGGATGTCGCGGGAATCGCGGTCAAGTGCGCAGGAATCCGCAGCCAGCGTCGGAGAGGATGTTCCAGGAAGGCGAACGGTTCTGGAAACGACGCGAGAGTGCCGCCAGGTTCCCCCTGGAAAGCGTAGCTTGACGCTATACGATCCTTCCGGATAGCATCGGGCATGAAGATCCGGAATGTGGTCCACAGAGGGTTGCGTCGATTCATCGAGGAGGACGACACCGCTGGCGTGCAGCCTGCGGTTGCGCCGAAACTCAGGCGCATCGTCTCCTTCCTGCAGGACATCGAGCGGGTGGAGGAACTGCGGACAGTGCCGAGTTGGAGGGCGCACAGGATGACCGGTGACCGCAGGGGCACCTGGAGCCTGTCGGTCACCGCGAACTGGCGGCTCACGTTCCGGATCGATCATGAAAAGATGGAGATCGTCGACCTCGACTACGAGGATTACCATTGAGAGGCAGACATGAGTTCGGCACGCGACATCCGCATGAAGAATCCCGCCCATCCCGGCGGGTTCGTGAAGCACGAGGTCATCGAGGCTCTTGGGCTCTCGGTGACGGAAGCGGCCCGGGCGCTGGACGTGACGCGGGCGGCGCTGTCGGCGGTCCTGAACGAACGCGCCCGTCTGTCGCCGGAAATGGCGTTGCGGATCGAGAAGGCCTTTGGCGTTTCGATGGGCACCCTCATGCGGATGCAAAACAGCTACGACATTGCCCGGACCCGCACGCGAGCCGGAGAGATCAAGGTCGCTCCATTCGTGGGCAAGGCGGGCAACCGCAAGGCTCGCGCGACAGCATTGCGTGCTGGAAGGTGATTCCAGGCACAGGGCAAGCCTGTCCCAGGCTCCCCGATCGTGGATTTTTCAGGCCGTGTTCGGGCGTTGCGGTTGATGCGCGACAGCCTGGTTTCGCGGGCTCGCGGCTTTCGGTTCCGGCGGGAGGTTGGCCTGGAGGCGCCGGATGCCGATACCGGCGGACCGGGAGCGACCGAATGCCCCCAGCGCCGAGAGTGCCTGACCGACTTCCTCCAGAGTCAGGTCGTACGTCATCAGGCCGGCCTCGTCGAGCGCCCGCCATTCGACCTCTGACAGGTCGGGCACTTCGCAGGCTCGCACGGGCCACGGGACCGCGAACCGACAGGGCAGGCCGCAAACGACGCCCGGCAGACTTCCCTTGCGGAGGTCGATCGAGCACGAGGCGTCGTTGACGATGACGCAGGTCACTGGGTGGCAAGACCGCTGATCTGCCGCTCGACGGACTCGATGGACCGGCCGAGCAGGGCGGCTGCGCACACGGGCGAGATCAGTTCCTCGCCCGCCGTGCGCAAGACGAGTCGCTTGAAGCGGCGAGGCTTCTCGAAAGCCGCGAACCCATGCTCGGGTTGGATCCGATCCGACTCCGACCTGCGCCAGGGCCGGGCGAAGGTCGCGAGGGCGTGGGGCCTCGGGTCGGTGGGTTCTCTCGGCGGGCTGTCGCTCTCGGCCGTGCTGACCATGGCGACGGTGACCCCGCTGATGGCGCTGACCGTCGGGGTCGTCGAGGAACGGCGGATGCGCAGGAAGTCCCGCGGCGCTCTGCAGCCGGCGGAGTGATTCGGCCCCGCGGGCCCGTTTGCCGTCCGGCAACCGGGACGGCGATCGCCGGCCGGCTCAAGGGCCCGGGCCGACCGCCGCAACAGGCCGAATGGGCTTGCCGCCAGCCCGCAGGGAAGCAGGAGTCACTGATGCGCGGGCGCGGTCGGATCAGAGACACGGATCCCGGATCGCGCACGGATCTGTCGGTTACGCCCTCTCCGCACGGGCGGGTGTCCGCCGCAGGGCAACGTCGCCTGCGGATCTCCTGAATGGGCCGGAATGGGCCGGAATGGGCCGGAATGAGCCAACGCCATGTTCTACAAGGATTTCCAGCGCGCTCCCCGGCCAACCCCCGTGGTCTCCGCCAGTCCCCTGGTCTTGAGAACGGCGAGGTCTTCCCGCAGTCGCCGCCCGTTGGCCTGCGGCTCCAGAACGGCACGGATATCCCGAAGCGCCAAGGCGCCGTCGGACCGACGAAGAAGTGTCAGGATCGTCATCTGCCGTTCCGTCAGTTCGCCGTTGTCCGGTTGCGGCGGCACGTAGTCGGCGGGCCGGAAACGCACCGTCACGCAGTCGCCGCGTTCCTCGATCTCGGGACGTGGCAGCCCCGCCGAGGTTGCCAGGTCCGTCATTCTGATCGTCCCCCGACCCCATTCCTCGATGATGCCGCGCCGGTAGAACGTGCGGGCGATGAGCGGGTTCCAGGGTCTGGACTCATGCGGCCCGAAGAGATCGTCCGGAGTCAGCCCGAAGTGCAGCGGGCCGGTCGAGGTCACCTCCAGCCGGTCGTCGTGGACCGCAAGCCCGACAGAGCCGCCGCCCATGGCATAGTCCCGGTGGCACAGCGCGTTCGCCAGCGCCTCCCGCGTGGCCAGGGGCGGGTAGAGCGGCTCGTCGATGCGCGCCATGCGGCCCGACTCGAAGCGGCTGGCGATGGGAAGCGTGTCGCGCAGAAAGCGCTCGGCACTTGCAAGGAGGGCAAAGGCGTTGCCGTTGAATTGCCGGTTGTCGAGAAACTCCGAGCGGTCGGCGCCCCGGAAACGCGCGACGCGAAGCAGGCACTGCGGCATTTCGCATTCGAGGCGCTCGGCGTTCCCGAACAGCACCGCGGCAGCCCGGAACAGGACGCCGTCGCGGAGCAGCCCGAGTCCGCGAAGCAGATCCCCCGCCTCCAGGCCACCGGGCTGGTTCAGCCGGCCGATCCGGACGGCCTCCGCAACCGTGTTTCGAATCTCCGCGAGATCCAGGTCGTTCACCGTCCACCCGTCCGCAGGCTCGGTCTCCCAACGTCGCTCTTTATGCATGCGTTCGAAAAGCATGCGATTGTATTCCTCGGCGGACATCGCTTGCGTCGTGTTGCCGACACGCCGGTAGGAGGCTCCCCGGTACTGGTATGGGGGCAAGGTGCCAGGATTCACCCGAACCGCTATCGCTTCAGAATCCTCCGACACACGAATCCGCTCGATCTCCGGAAACGCGGGTGGATCGATCCGCCGGATTTCGGCGCTTACCTGCTCAATCGTTCGCTCGCTAACCTGCTGACCCACGACACTGCCGTCCGGCGCCACTCCGAACAGAACATGTCCACCGCGCTGGTTGAGCATGGCGCACACGGTCGCGGCGGCCTCGCGCCGCGTTCCGGTCGTGGCCTTGAACTCCAGGGTTTCGGACTCGCCGGTCGAAGCCAACGCCATGATTCGGTCGAGGGTCATTGGCGCATTTTCCTCGCAAGCATCGCCTCGTAGCGTCTCCGGTTACAAGAGCGCGTTGACCGCGCCGAAGACCTTTTCGAAAAGGACAAGTTCCTCCTCCCTCAAGTGCTCTGCGAGAGACTCGACGTTCGAGCTGAAGTAGCGAGCCGGACGGTAGTGATTGAAGCGTGCTTCCTGCGGAAGCGGATTTTCCGTCAGGCATTTTTCGACGCGACGGAGAACACGAGGGTGTCCGCTGCATAAATCAGCCGGCTGGATCGAACACCCGAATTCTCCGTTCACCAAGCGCAAGTAGAACTCGACGTTGAACAAGTCCTCAACATCGGCTTCGTCACCCTGAGTGAAATCCGCATAGGTCAACACCTGCTGCCTCTTCAGCAGCTTCCTCTTGTAGAGGTTCTCGATCTGCTGCCGATCACGTTCCTGCGAATCGACAAGCACCGCCACGTTCAGGCGAGATTGCGAACCAATCAACGCCACAAATGTCGGTACCCTTCCGGCACCGCCCACAGGAGTGATCGTCCAGTCCGTACGGAGACCGGTCCTGCCCATTTTTTCAAGAAGAGCCGACATGGCCTGAAGGTACAGCAGGTCCGACGCGCCCTCGACGACCAGGCAGTTCGGGCCAATGAACAGCGTCTGGTGAATCTCGTAACCGAGCGCTCCTTGAAGCGGAAACAGGCTGTCTGAAGTGGCGTCGAGCACCTCGGTGAGAACTTTCGTACCCTGTTTCTCCTCCGTCAGATCACCGGACTCGTGTTCGACACTCAAGTCCTGAACGATGCGAACGCGCTCGAAGCGGGTCGGCTCCACCATGAAGGGGGAATGCGTCGTGTAGATGAGTTGGTGATTTGGCACGAGCTCCTCCTCGAAGTATCGAAGAAGGTCTGCCTGGGCTTTCGCGTGCAACGTTAACCCCGGTTCGTCCAGCAACAAAATGAGATTTTGGCCACTTTTCCGCAACTGTGAATACCAGGCGAGGAACGAGAAGAACCATATGAAGCCGCGAGATCGCGTGCCAAGGGGGGTGCTTACCATGTGCTTGGTGTCTTTCACGCGGCCGAGGATGTTCATCCCTTCCGTCATTCCGGGAGGATCATCAGGCAGGGCGGGTCGAATGTCGAATTCCATGCGCAGATGACGATTCTGGGACCAGTACCTGAGCACGTTCTTCGTGAGTTCGTTCTCCGCCGCTTCCAGTCGGGCGATCAGCGTCTCGTTTCGCCTCGGCTTCGCGAGTTGTTCGAGGTTCAGACCGGCAAGTTGAATGAGGCCAAGAAGTGGTTCATCTGCCTCCTCAAGCTTATTTTCGACGCGCCGGGTCATTAGCGCATCAAGGTTGGCATGCCCCTTCATCTGATAGTACTCGTCGAAATACAGATACTTCGGCATCCTCGGGAGAATCACGGTCTCGCAGATTGCTTTTTCAATGTTTCCTTCAGGGATTTCGGCAAGGAGATCGCGGAGCTTTTTTGACGCGGGCGTTTCCTCCGGGCCTTGAAGGGCCTCCATGGTTGCGGAAACCGTCTTGTGCGTCTGCAAGGTGTCTTTCTCGGAATCCGGAAGACCGGAACTTGCCACAAGGTGGGATAACGCCGCATCCTGGTCCACCGAAAGACCCGAGCAGGAGATTTTGTTGGAATAGTCCTTCTGGAATACGATGGATACGTCCCCATTCTTCAGGCATTTTTCTCCGAATTTTTTCTTGACTGCATTGACGTCATAGGCGTCAAGGGTGTAGGTGGCTTGAACGACACTTGCAGGTGCAATGGTTCCTGCTTCGAGCTCCTGTTCATAGTCGACCAAATCCCGACGCGGATAGTCGCGTGTCGCATCGAACGCAGCGTCGGACCGCCGGACCGGGTTCAATCGGTACAGAGCTCTCAGCAGCGCTGTCTTTCCCGCTTCGTTCTTTCCGACGAGACAGGTGACGTCACCGATTTCGAACTCGGTGGAATCCCGAATGCTCTGGAAATTCGTGATTCGCGCCCGGGAGAGTTTCATGGCCTGTTCCGTCCGAACGCGCTTGATCTGCGGATACGGTTGGGTGTGGTCACTCCTCCGGCTCCCCGATCAGCCCGAGTTCGCGGAGCGGCTCGAACACCCCGTTCTCCAGCTTGGCCTTCTCGTAGCCCTCAGGTGGCGTGGCCTTGGCGTTGATCGAGACTTCGCCTGCGACATCGGCGAGGTTGGCGAGGGCGTTCCATGCCGCGTACAGGTCGCTCTGGCCCGCGGTGAAGGACAGGGCGATCTCTCGGGTGCTCGAACCGTCGGAGGGCTTCGTGCCATCCCCCGCATCATCACTCTTTTCAGAGTCCTCCTCCTTGCCCGATCCACCTGTGTCGCCGCTGCCGGTCTCTTCGCCATCGGGTGCGGGAGAGCGAGGTTTCTCCGGAAGCGCTGCCGGGACGATGAGAAACCCGGAGTCTAGGTCGACCTCGTCGTTGGCGACGGCGCGCTCGAACGCAACACGGGTCCGCTCGATCCGGTAACGGCCGTTGTCGCCGAGTGGCGGGCGCCCTGTGACGTAGCCGAAGAGGCCGGTCTCCACGCCTCGGGCGACAGCTCCGCGCACCGCCTGTGCCGAGAGCAAGCGCGGGAAGCCGAGGAATTCGTAGAAGCCCGCCAACACCTTGTCCGTGGCAATGCCGGCAGCGTGGTTTCCCGACTCGCCCAGCTTGAACAACTCGACGAGCTTTCCGGGCGCTACCGTTCCGAAAACGCGCCGCCGAACACTCGTCAGCAGTTCCATCAGGCGCTGGTGAATGAGCGCACGCCTCTTCTCGTCGAGCGTTGTCTGGAGCGGGCGGCCCTCCAGAATGACCTTGTCCAGAGTCAGTGCCTTGTTGCCGGGTGCGGGCAGCCAGACTTCGCCGTAGAGCCCGAGCAGCGCAGATTCGGTGGCCGCCTTCTCCGTGGCGTCGCGCTCCTTGAGCTGGCTTTTCTGTGCGGGGGTGAGGTTGTGCTCGCGCCATTTCCCTTGAATGCGCTCGATCGCGAGCAGGTAGCGCACGCTGCGCCGCAGGATCTCGACTTGATCCCCAGCGGGGATGGCAAGCCCCAGGCCATTGCGGAATTCCCGCTGCCGGTTGCCGAACCGCTCGCACAGCGCCAGCGCCTCGTGACGCCGCTCGGCGGTCGGTCGCGATGCGAAGTCCAGCGGCAGGTAGGCGATGAGAAACTGCGGCTCCCGATCCGGCACGTCGCCCGGTTTCCCCGGCCAGACGATGGCCTGCTGCCCGGCCAACCGCTCTTCGAGCATCCGCCGTATGCGCGCATGAACACGGCTTTCGTCCCTGGCGACAGCGTCGGCTTCCTGTTCGACGAGCAGCGTGACGTTGGGATCCATCTTGAAGCAGTAGCGCACGCCATCGAAGTGCAGGTACAGGCATTGCTCCCTGAGCTCCTTCAGGCATGCCTGGATGGTGGTCGTGTCGAGATCAGGCCCGATGTTCGCGCCGAGCAGGTCGGGCTCGCCGATGCCGGGCGGCAGCGTGTCGCCGTGCTCTTCCTCTCCCCGGCGCAGCCCTCCGAAGGAGTAGAGCAGCATGGTGGTGGCGAGGCGTGTGGCCGGCTGCCTGCCGGCCTCGACCGTGACTTCCCGGGCGCGCCGGTCGTCGATGCGGCGGGCGCGTGCGTTGGCGCCCACGAAGTCGTGCTCCAGGCAGGCCAGAAAGTCCTCGCGCTGGCCGACCTCCTTGAAGAAGGCGAGGCGGACGTCGCTCTCCTGGATGGGAACGTCGCCGGGGCCCAGCAGCGAGCGGGAGGTGCCGGCGCGGTGGGCGGCACGGAGGCACGACGCCAGGAAGCGCAGCGAGCCACGGGTGCGTTGGAAGTCCGGAATGGCGGCCCAGCGCTCGCGCATCAGGTCGATCAGGGCGGGGTGAAAGGGGTAGGACGCCTTGATCCGTTCACGCAGCGCCACGCCTTCTTCTTCGGCCTGCAGCCGCTCCGCTTCGCCCTGCGCGTAGGCGCGCCGCATCTGCGTGAACAGCTGGCCGTGGACGTCTGCGGCAGCGGCCGCCGCGCTTGCATCGGGTGTCCCGGCGAGTAGCCGGCGCTGGATGACGTTGAGGATCTCGTTGCCTTCCACCGGTTCGCGACGCTGGTCCTTGCGGGCGGCCAGATGCTCGACGGTCTGGAGCAGGCTGGTGTATTCGAGGGACTCCCGCTTGCTCGACTGCAGGGAGTAGACGAGCACCGCGTCGTCCACGCTTCCGACCGCCACCGTCAGGCGCTGAAGGAACGACACCGTTTCGTCTCGGAGGGTGGTCCGCTCGACGCGAATCCCGCCGGCACTGATGAGGTACTGAAGCAGCTCGTCGAGCAGGATGAGGCTCGGCCCGCTCTTGAGCAGATCGACCAGCGTGTCCGCGCCCGGCGCGACTCGGGCCTCGTCTTGCGCGCGCACCAGGTCGTAGCCGTCTCGGCCGCCGAGCGCCCAGGCGATCCAGCCCCAGAGGGTTCTCGCGGAAATGTCCGTGCCGGAAGCTGGTTTCCCGTTGGTCGCGTCGAAGAACTGCCCGTCGACCACCGCGACGCGCACGCCGTTGGGCCGCGGAAGTCCGGCCGCTTCCGGCAACGCGTCGAGTGCCGCGCGCGAGCGGGCTGCGTGCAGCAAGGCGGCCAGCGTATGCGACTTGCCGCCCCCGAAAGGTGTTTGCAGCCTGAGCACTCGATTGCCCGCCGCCCCGGAGAGGCGTCCGAGCACGTCCTCGAGCAGGGACTTGAGGCCGCTCGTCAGGTAGGACGCGGCAAAGAAGCCGTCGGCGTCGCGGTACACCGCCGGGACGCGCCCAAGCTCCGAGTCCGGCCGCTTCAGATCCTTGCCGATCAGATAGTCGGACAGCTTCCCGAGATCGAGCGCGAAGATGTCCTCGGAGAAGTCGTCGGACAGCACGTCGGAATGCAACGCGACGCACTGCAGCCAAGGACGGCAGTCGGTTTTCATCGATTATGGTCTCCGTCAAAGAGGTCTCCGGTACCGGTGGCGAGGGATTCGATCTCCTGTGCGTATGCAGCCCCTTCGACAATCGCTCGCCAGTTCGCGTTCAGCCGGGCCAGCGCGCCGAGTTCGGGAGTCGGGGATGCATCCCGGGCTTGCGCCCCTTCGAGAACCGGCACCGAAAGGGCCTGTGTCACCTGTCGAAGCTGTTCCGTGTTCGGGCGGGCCGCCTCGAGATGCTCCCGGATCCCATCCGGCCGCCCGTCGAGCAGGTGGAGCAGCCGGTGCAGCACGTCAATCAGCGGCGCGGGCTTGCCGTTCACGGGGAGGCCGAGCGCCTCGTCACCGCCACGCTCGGTGTAGTTGCGCACACGGAACTTGCTGCCGAGTTTCTCGACAAGCTTCGGGGCGCTGCCCGTCAGTCCCTCCGGGCCGTCGATCTCGATGCCCTGCGGGTAGCAGAAGACGTAGGCGTCGCCAGCCTCGATGGCCGATTCGCGGTAAGTGAACCGCCAGAGGATGTAGAAGCGGGTGACGGAGTCGACGGTGGCGACTGTCGCGCCGCGCAGGCCGAATATCTCGTCGAGCATGACGTCGAGGACGGCTCCCTCGACGTCGCGCAGGTAATGTTCGGCGGAGACCGGCTCGCCGTTGGCGTAGTCGACCCGGGCGAACTGCGTGTAGGCGCGCAGCCCGGCGCCGACCGCCGCCATCAGCAGGTCGGCGCCGCCGATGCCCTTGCCGCCGTTCCAAAGGGTCTTCACACGCTCGTGCGCGATCTGGCGGAGTTGCGGCTCGACCTCCGACTCGTACTGTCCGGCAATGGCTTGCTCGCGTCGGCGCGCGACGAAGAAAATGCTGTCTGAGAGCGCTGCGGCATCCACAGCATTGGTGCGACCGCGCGCCTCTGTCTGCACGGGCCACGCTTCGGTGACCGTCATGCCCGCCCCGACGAGAGCTCGAATCAGGGTCGCCCAACCTTCGGTGGTCCGGTGGGCATAGACGCAGATCAGCGGACCGCCCGGCTTCAGCACCCGTCGCGCTTCCGCAAGCGACCTGCGCATCAGGCTTTCGTAGTGCTCCTTGGCTTTCTCTGGGTCGCCGCCGTGCTCGCTCGGCTGCGCCACGGCTTCGCGCCGCTTTGGCGGCGCGGGAAGCGTGAAATGCTCGGGATAGAGGTCGCCGACGATCCGTTTCAGCCAGACGTAGAAGAAGGCGGACAGGTCGGCGTAGTAGATGCTGCTGTAGTAGGGCGGATCGGTGATCACCGCATCGAACGTCTCGTCCTCGTGGAAGAGCTTCTCCGCGTTGCCCCGATGGACTATGCTGGGCTGTTTGATCTTGGCAAGCTCTCGAATGCAGAACGCCTCACGATCCAGTGCATACGGCAGACAGCCTTGTGTTTCTGCCAGTGGATTGATATCGGAGAAATCGTAGATCATCTTCAAGGCTTGGCGATCTCCGATTGCTCCCACGGTTGCTTCGAAGCCCGGGTACCAGCGAGAGAACTTGTTGAAAGCGATCACGAAGCGACCGAACGCCATGCCGAAGAAGGTTGCCAGCGCCTTCGCTCTATCTTCCGGAATCCCGTCGGCGAGCATCTCGGTATGGGCTTGCCGGATGTGCTTGACGAGAGCGAAGAGGACGAGCAGTTGCCTGGGGGTGAACAGTTCGCGCCATAGGGAAATGCCATAGCCGCGGCCGGCCACCGTGGTCGAATCAGCAGTGTTCATTTCTTCAACTAGGGGCGCGACGGCTGAATCGGCGAGAAGAGCTTCGAGACGTCGCTGGCACTCGCCGTTGTTCGGCAGCTCAGTGGAGGCCGAACTCAGATACACCTTTCGCTGCTTCTTTCCTCCGGACTTGCTCGGAGGGAGCGCGGCCACGACTGCAGCAAGCGACTCGCCCATTCGCCCGGCGACCGCCATCTCCTTCACGTGGTCGGCGGTTGCTGGCGTGTTACAGGCCACGCAGACGGCCTGGCCGGAACCGGTTTGCTCGGTGTGCCGGGATACCTCGCGGGCGGTGGAGCCGGAGACGATGTCCCAGCACAGGCGTTCCCCGTCCTCGATTCTCGGCACCGCGGCGATGGCGCCGCCCTTCTTCCGAAGCCAGGACTGCCTGACCAACGGGACCGGCGCGGGGCAACCGGGTCGACGGCACGGCACCGTACGGACCCAGATGTGGGAAACCGGCTCCGCGTGGGTGCCCGGTGCCATGACCGCGGTTCCGAACAGTTCGTCCTGGCGGTTCGCCTCTTCAGTTCGCGGCACCTCGATTGGCGCGTAGAGGTCGCCGATCTCGTCACGCAAGCGGTCCAGAACCAGGTCGCTCCAGTGCCGGAAATCGTCCGCCAGGCTTGCGCCGAAGGTCTGCGGATAGACGAGCGTGCACAGCTCGATCAGGTATGCGACGGGGTTGTAATCGACGGCATGGCTCTCGCAACCGAGACGTGCGGCCTCGAGCGGAATCGCCCCGCCGCCCGCGAACAGGTCGAGGATCTTGGGTGGGCGCCCGCCGTGCTGCGCCCTGATTCGCGCGACCGCGTCCGAGATGGTCCGGGGATCGGGGGTGTAGGATGCGAGCTTGGCGACAAAGGATGCCGCCTCGCCACGTTCCTTGGCATCACGGGGAGCGGGCGCAAGCGCGGCGTAGATTGCTGCCCGGCAGGAGGTGATGGGCCGGCGGGCCGGCCAGTAGTGGACCAATTCGACGTAACGGAGAGGATGCTTCTTCTCCCTGGACGCGATGGCGTTCAGGGCGTCCAAGGGCAGGTAGTCCTCGATCAGGCGACGGGCATCAATCGTCATGCGATGCTCTCCCGCTGGTCTTCCGCAGCCTGTTCGACGGCGCTGGCCGGAACGTCGTAGTAGCGCGCTGCGACGACCTCCTTCTTGGCGTGGTCAAGATGCTTGGCAGGGTTCCGAACCATGACCGGGACGGCGTCCGGGTTCTGGAGCGGATCCCACACCACATAGAGCCAGTAGGTGTCGCCGAGCTGTTGCGCCTTGTACCACTCGTTCGTGGTGAGCCGGACCGGCCGCCCCGCTCTGCGGCCCTTGACCTCGATGCGCCGCACGCCGACCATCGGGTCGCGGTATCCGGTCTGCGGGTCCGGAACCTCCAGACTGCGGATGTCGAAGCCGATCTTGAGATGGCCCACGCGCTCGCAGGTGCGATGCCGGGCCTCTTCATGGGCGACGACGATGTCCTCGGCGGCAAGCTCGACCCGGCGCTTCAGCCCTGCATCCTGCTCCTCGGCCAGTTCCGGGACGCTGTCGGTCGCGGTGTCCGGCGGTAGCACCAGGCAACTGGCCACGTGGCGCACCGGGCCGTGGCGGGCCACGCGAAGGCGGTCCATGCCGGCGATGCGTTCCTGCCGGGTGCGTTCGAGGTCGGCCAGGCTCTGCTCCGCCCGCTGCAGCGCCAAGCCCACTTCCGGCTCCCTCTGCTCACGGCTCTTCAACCGCATCACGCGGTCCTGCGCGGTTCTCACTCGTGCGTCGAAAGACCTTTTGAGATAGTCGCGCGCAACATCGGCGTAGCGGCCCCGCTCGTCCCGCGCAGCGTTGCGGCGTTCCAT
Organism: Alphaproteobacteria bacterium; assembly: GCA_965214975.1. Lineage (GTDB taxonomy): Bacteria > Pseudomonadota > Alphaproteobacteria > MPNO01 > UBA830 > JAJEBT01. Next base: position 414,411 of record OZ244055.1, on the reverse strand, counting down.
CTGGACGGTGGTTTTGACGTGGTCGCCGACAGCGCCGTGGTCGATCTCGGGAAGTGTCTCCGGCGGATGCGGGTGTTCCGGAAGGTCGATCAGGATGTCGGCGGGAACCACCTCGAACCGCTTCGTGCTGGCCACATCCTCTCCGACTTCCTCGCGGACGGCCGCGAGCTCGGCATGGATGGTCGTCGCCTCGCCCCTGGTGGTCCGGCCCTGGACCGTGATTTCGTAGAAGTGCAGCCGGTACGGTGCCGCGGTCATCGGGTCCACGAAGACGGCGGTGCGCCCAGCCACATCGCGAAGCAGTTCGCCCAGTTTCTCGTCGACCGCCGCATAGACGGGGTGACCCGGGCCGCTCAGCACGGCATCAAGGTGCTGGTCCTGTTCAAGGTGCTCCTTGTAGAAGGTCAGCTTGCGGTAGCTCGCGTCCGGTGCGCCCAGGCGCCGCACGGCGGCGAGGCGTTCGGAGCGGAGATCGGCGCGCACATGCTCGATCCGCCAGAGCCCGTCGGCCCTCCCCTCAGTTCGGAGGCCCACGGCCTTGGCGGCGTTCACGAAGTGGGCCTCCACGTAGCGCGGCATGAGCCGGCGTTCCTCGGCCTCCAGGTTGGCTTGGGCGAAGGCCGAGAAATCCACGTGTCCGCGCGCCAAGGCGATGCCTGTCGCTTCCTCGTAGCGGTCGAGCAGATCGGGGTCGATGCGGTCGATCACGTCCAGATAGTCGTCCAGCCGTCTCGGCTCGTACGCCGCCTCGCGGAGCATGTCCGGCAGATTGACCTTGTTCAGGGAGAGCACTTCGCCGACGATGTCGAACACGCGGTCTCCGAGCGCCTCGCGCATGCGGTCCAGCTTGCCGAGGAGCCGTTCCAGGATGCGCCCCTCGATGACCGGCTGGCCGTCCTGCGAGGATGTCGCCACGAAGTTGAACGCATGCACGTCGCGCGACTGCCCGATGCGATGGATGCGCCCCAGACGCTGTTCGAGTCGGGTCGGGTTCCACGGCAAGTCGTAGTTGATCATCAAGTGGCAGAACTGGAGGTTGATGCCTTCGCCGGCCGCTTCGGTGGCCACGCAGATCTGGCGGCTGGTGCGGAAGTCCTCCTGTGCCTGCTTTCGTTCGCGCGGGTTCATCCCGCCATGGATCTGGCAGGTCGAGTAGCCCCACGCCTCAAGATGTTCGCGCAGATGGTTGAGCGTGTCACGGTGTTCGGTAAAGAGAAGGAGCCTGCCGCGGCCGTCCTTCAGTTCCTCGAATTCCGCCCTCTGCACGCACTCGCGCAGGGCAACCAGCTTCGAATCGCGTCCGCTCTCCCGGACACGCCCGACCCGGGCCACAAGATCGCCGAGCTCGGCAAGCTCGGCGCGGAGCTGGTTCAGTTCGGCGGCGGCGGTCGCCTCGTCGACGAGCACATCGCGGGCGGCTTCATCAAGGTCGTCTTCGTCCTGTTCGGTGTCCGACAGCCGGCCCTGCAGTTGCGCGAGACGGCGTGCGCGTTGGGCCGGAGGAAGCTCTTCCAGCTCGCGGAGCAGGTCGTCAAGCTTCTTCCGCCGTCGGCGGAGCGACTCGTGGATCGCGTGCGTCGAGCTCGCGAGGCGGCGCTGGAACACGGTGCGCGCCAGGGCGACGCTGTTCTTGCGGCGTCCCGTCGCTTGCGGCAGGAATTCGTTGATGTAGGCCGTGACCGCCTTGTAGATGGTGTACTCCTCCGGCCCGAGTTCGAAACTGACCGTCTGGACGTGGCGATCCGGAAACAGTCGGCGGCCGTGCATGTCCTTCAGGTCTTCTTTCAGTCGCCGAAGCGACCAGGGGCAGTCCGCGCCGAGCTTGAGGATGTCGCGGCGGATGCGGCCAGCGGCGTCGCCGAAACGGTGCGGTTCGGGGAACAGGTCGCGGTCGAGCAGGCGGACGAAGTGCGCGAACCGGTCGTCGTCGCCGTGATGCGGGGTGGCCGTCAACAGCAACAGGCTGTCGCACTGCTCGGACAGACGCTCGGCGAGCTGGTACCGCTTCGTGCGTTCGACTTCGTCCTCGCGTCCCGACGCGCGCTTTGTGTAGGCGCTGCACTTGTGCGCTTCGTCGATGATGATGAGATCCCACCGTTGCTGCCATACGCGCTCGCGAACATCGTCCTGCTTGGCGTAGTCGATGGAGGAGACCACTTGGCGCTCCCGCTCCCAGAGGTTCAGAAGCTGCCGCTGGTCGTTTGCGGAGTGAACGATCTGGAACGGCTCGTTGAAGAAGCGAAGCAGTTCGTCCTGCCACTGAATGGTCAGGGGCGCGGGGACGAGGATGAGGCAGCGCTCGATGGCTTCGCGCAGCTTGAGTTCCTTGATCAGCAATCCGGCCATGATCGTCTTGCCCGCGCCGGGATCGTCGGCCAGAAGAAACCGCAGGCGCGGCTGCGGCAGCATCTTCATGTAGACCGCCTCGATCTGGTGCGGCAGCGTCCTGATGCCGGACAGGCTCACCGCCAACTGGTGGTCGTAGGCGTAGGCAAGACGGATTCGGGCGGACTCGACAAGGAGCCGGAGGCGGTTTGCGTCGGCGGGCCGGGATGCCGCACTTTCTCGCGTCGCTTCGGTGCCGAGAAGCGCTGCGGCCTCGTCGGGCGCGATAACGGTCTCCTCGAGCGCGCCGTCGGGCAGGCGAACGCGGCACTCGTATCCGGCGGAGCCGTTTGCGCCCAAGGGCCGCACGTTCTCCAGGACGACAGGCACGTCGAAGTGCCCGGCCAGGGACACCCGGTTCCCGATCCGCGCTTCAAGGGGATGCCTGGCCATTTTCCGGGTCGTCCCGCCTTTTACGATAACGCCCCGCTCGCCAAGGTGTCGGAGGATTTCAGGCTCGGCTGAGCCTGCCGACGCCACCGAATCGTGCCCGCGACGTTGCGGATCCGCACCCGTTGCCGGCACCCGGGCACGACAGAAAACGTTCCCGGGGCCGCGCCCGGCCGGTGGTGGGCGGTGACGGGATCGAACCGCCGACCTACGCGGTGTAAACGCGTCGCTCTCCCGGCTGAGCTAACCGCCCGCGCCGGTTTGATAGCAGAACCGGCCGCCGGCCGCATCCCGCGGAGGCTCCGGGCCGCCGGGCTCAGGAGAAGGCGTCGGGGAACTTCCCGCGCACCTCGCGGGCGAGTTCCGGCGAGGTCATCGCCACGTCGGGAAACTCGTCCAGACGCTCGTAGGGAATGCAGGCGTCGATGACCACCCTGCTGTTGTAGAGCCTGTCGTCGAACACCATCGTGTCGAGGCGCGACGACCAGTTGCGGTCGAGCACCGTGAAGTCGCGCTTCGGGTCGGAGCGCGTGCCCATGGCCCACACCACGTCGTTGAGATCGGTCGGGTCGATGTCGTCGTCGACGACCACGATGTAACGGCCGACATAGCCTGTCGGGTTGACCTGCGACGCCACCAGCCCGGCCTGGTTGGCGTGCCCGAAATAGCGCTGCTTGATCGAGACCGCGACGAACGTCCGCCCGGACCCGGCCTGGTGGACCCAGACCCCCTTGACGTCCGGTATGCCCGCTCCCTCGAGGGAGTCCAGAAGCCCCGCGGAACGGATGAAGCAGCGTTCGAAGAGATGGGAGTGCGGCGGCTTCTGGCTGGCGGCGCAGGTCAGGATCGGGTCGTCGCGGTGGTAGACGCGCTCGATGCGGATCAGCGGCTCCTGCCGGGCGGCGCCGGCGTAGTATCCGGTCCACTCGCCGAACGGTCCCTCGAGGGCAGTCTCGTCGGGCGACACCCACCCCTCGAGCACCAGTTCCGAGCGCGCGGGAAACGGCAGGCCGGTGACCTCCCCCTCCACGCACTCGATCGGCCGGCCGGCCAGCCCGCCGGCCCAGTCGAGTTCGGGAACGCTGTCGGAGAGCGTGTAGCGCGCCGCGACGTAGGTCGCGGGATCGATGCCGACCACGATCGCCATCGGGCACCTCTCGCCGGCCTGGAGATACTTGTCGCGGTGGATCCGGCCCTGCTTGCCGTTGGAGATGTAGGAGGTCGCGAGACCGGGGCCGTTGACCATCACCCGGTAGGTGCCGACGTTGATCCGGCCGCTGTCGGGATCCCGCGTGACCACGCCGCAGGCGGTCCCGATGTAGCGGCCGCCGTCCTTCTCGTGATGCACCGGCACCGGGAACTTGGTGATGTCGACCTCGTCCCCGCGGTCGACGTTCTCGAGCACCGGGCCGTCCCGCACGATGCGCGGCGGCATCGGGTCGTGCCGCCGCATGCGGTCGCGGTAGAGGTCGAGCATGGCGCGCCGGTCGCCGGAGGCCGAGGGGTCGAGCCCGAGCGCGAGCGCGAGCCGCAGCGGCGAGCCCAGCATCCCGTAGAGGCAGCGGAAGCCCTCGGGATAGTCCGGGATCCCGTCGAAGAGCAGAAGCGGGGAGCGGTCCACCTTCTCGCGGTAGAGCACCTCGGCGACCGCGCCGAGCTCGCGGTCCCAGTGGGCGCCCTCGACGGCCCGGAGCTCGCCCCCCTCGGCGACCGCGGCGAGGAAGTCCCGCAGATCCGTCTGCACCTGGCGGTTGGCGGCCGACCGGTCCGTCACCGCGCCCTCCCGCCGCCGCGCGTGGCGGCTAGTCGCGGAGATGCCCCCACTTCTCGCGGGCCTCCCGCGCCAGCTCCGGCGACGGCGCGTTCACCGGCGGGAACTCGTCCTTCCAGTGGAACGGCCGGCAGGCGTCGATGATCGCGCGGCTGTTGGTGAGATTGCCCTTCTCCTTCTCCCACGGCGGGATCCGCGGATCGAGGTGGGTGGACCAGGCGTTGGTGATGATGTCGATCGAGGTCGCGGGATCCGATCGGGTCAGCATGGCCCAGACCAGTTCCTCGAGATCGGAGACGTCGATGTCCTCGTCGGTGACGATCACGTACTTGCCGGCGTAGGCGCCGACATGGCACTGGCAGGCGATGTGGCCGGCCTGCTTGGCGTGGCCGGGGTAGCGCTGCTTGATCGAGACGCCGATCAGCATGCGCGCCGTGCCGACCTCGTGGAGCCACGCCGCGGTCACGTCGGGAACGCCGGCCTTGGCGATGTTCTCCTTGAGCAGCGCCGAACGGGTCACCGCGCGATAGCGCGCCAGCTCGTCGGGCGGCCTCTGGGGCGGGCAGCCGAGGAGGATCGGGTCGTTGCGGTGGTAGATCGCCTTGATCTCCATCACCGGCTCCTCGCGCATGCGCGAGCCGTAGTAGCCCGTCCACTCGCCGAAGGGCCCTTCGGGCTTCTTGCCGTCGGGGTGGACGAAGCCCTCGAGCACGATCTCGGCGTCGGCCGGGAACGGCAGGCCGGTGTGCCGGCCCTCGATCATCTTCATGGCCCGGCCGCGGAAACCGCCCACGACGTCGAACTCGCAGACGCCGGGCGGAACCTCCGAGCATCCCATCAGGAAGGTCATCGGGTCGCCGCCGCACACGATGACGGCGGGCATCGGCTCTCCGCGCTGCTGGTACTTGTCGCGGTGGATGCGGCCGTGCTTGCCGGGGGAGATGTAGAAACCGACTTCGTCGCGCCCCTGGATCATGACGCGGTAGGTGCCGATGTTGATCCAGCCGGTGTCCGGGTCGCGGGTGACGTTGTAGGAGCCGGTGCCGATGTAGCGGCCGCCGTCCTCCTCGTGCCACAGCGGCGTCGGGAAGGCCTCGACGTCGACGTCGTCGCCCTCGACCACGTTCTCGAGCACCGGTCCGTCCTTCACGATCTCGTGCGGGATCTGGCGGAGATCCTCCATGTAGTTCTCCCGGAAGGCGTCGGTGAGCGCGATCTTCCCGAGCTCGGGACCGAAGCCGAGGGTCATGTTGGCGCGCTTGCCGGCGAAGAAGTTCACCAGCACCCGCGAGCCGTCCAGGGTTCCCGGAACCTTCTCGAAGACCACGCAGGGAGCCTTCTCGTCATGGAGCACGACCTCGGCGGCCATGCCGATGTCCCGTTCCCAGCTGGCGCCCTCGACATGCCGGACCTCGCCGAGCTTCTCCGCTTCCTCGAGCCATTCCCGCAGGTTCTCGTACGGGATGCGGAGCTCGTTCGGCACCGCCGCCACGGAGCCTTCGGAGACCCTGCCAATCGCGTTTCCCATGTCGTCGGCCATGAGACCTTCCCCCCTTTCCGGTGACCGGCCGCGGACGCCCCGGAACCCTCGCGGTCCCAAGCCTCGCGCGACGCGGCCGCGATGGTAGCCCGCCGCGCTCCGCGGCGCAAACCGGGCTGCCGCGGCCCGGGCGGGCGCGGAGCGGGACGGAGTTCCCGTTTCCGGGCGTCCTCCGGAACGGCGTTCGGACGTCGGGGGAAGCGAACCCCCTGTCGCGCGGTCCGCCGGCACACCCCGGCGCTTTGCCGCGGACGGAACCGGCTGTCCCCGCCGCCCTCCGACGATCGTCCCGAAACCGGCGGTCTTCCCGGCGTCCGGCGACGCCCGGGAACGCGCGATCCGCCGACGGCGAGGGACGCCCGACCCTCCCGTCGCCGGAACCGGCTCGCCGGTCTCGCCCCGTGCGGTTTCGAGCGGCGCGGACCGGCCCCGCGACGGCCCGCCGGCCGCTTCGCGGCAGCGTTCGCGACGCCCTCTCCCCGGATCCGCCGTTCGCCGCGGGCCGCCGGCCCTGCTATGCTGGCCGGATCCCGCCGAGGAGCCGACAGGACACCGCCATGGACACGCTTGCACGGGCCTTGCGCGACGTGGTCGTCGCCAACCGCGTTCTGGCGCGCGAGGAGGTCGTCGACGCCTACGGCCACGTCAGCGTGCGCCATCCGGGGAACCCGGAGCGCTACCTGATGAGCCGCTCGCGCAGCCCCGAGCTCGTGACGCTCGACGACGTGGTCGAGTACACGCTCGACGGCGAGCCGGTCGAGGATGACCGCACGCCCTACGCCGAGCGTCACATCCACGGCGCGATCTACGAGACCCGCCCCGACGTCGGCTCGGTGGTGCACAACCATTCGCATGCGGTCATCCCGTTCGGCGTGACGCCGGTGCCGCTTCGCCCGGTGGCGCATGTCGGCGCGGCGATCGGCAGGGAGGTGCCGGTCTGGGACATCCGCGACGGCTTCGGCGACACCAATCTTCTGGTCGTGAACATGGAACAGGGGCGCGACCTCGCCGCGAGGCTCGGCGGCAACCCCGTGGTGCTGATGCGCGGCCACGGTTGCGCGGTGGCCGGGCGTTCGGTCGAGGCCGCGGTCATGACCTCCATCTACCTGCAGGTGAACGCCCGCCTGGCCCAGGACACGCTGCGGATGCACGACGAGGTCGTGTGGCTCTCGGACGCCGAGATCGAGAACTGCACGCGGACCTTCCTCAGCGACTTCTCGGTCGAGAGGGCCTGGGAGTATTTCCGCCGGCGCGCCGGGGCCGACACGCTGTAGAAGGCGTGCGCCGGCGCGGACGGAGAAGCCCTTGAACGCGACGAAAGCCGGTCTCGTCCGCCCTTTCGCGGGGCTCCGCGCCACCGCCGGCAAGGCCGCGGAGATCGCGGCGCCGCCCTACGACGTCGTCACCGCCGAGGAGGCGCGCGCGCGCGCGGCCGGACGCCCGCTCTGCTTCCTCCGGGTCTCCCGCGCAGAGATCGACCTGCCGCCGGACGCCGACCCCTATTCGGACGAGGTCTACGAGAGCGCGGGGCGGCGACTCCGGGAGTTCGAGGCCGCGGGCGCGCTCGTTCGCGACCCCTCGCCACGCTACTACGTCTACCGCATGACGGGAGGCGGCCGCGCGCGCACCGGGCTGGTGGCCGCGGCGTCGCTCGCGGCCTACGACGACGGGCGCGTGCGCAGACACGAGCTGACCCGGCCGGACAAGGTCCGGGATCGGGCGCGGCAGATCGCGGCGACGGGCGCCGTCACCGGCCCGGTGCAGATCGTGCATCGCGCCGCGCCGCGCCTGGCCGAACTGCTCGGTCGGGCGGCGGAAGGCGCCCCTGACGCCGCGGTGCCGGATCTCGACGGCGTCCGCCACGAGCTCTGGACGGTGGCGGACGACGGGACGGTCGCGGAGATCTCGGCGGCCGTCGACGCCATGGACGCGCTCTACATCGCCGACGGCCATCACCGCTCGGCCGCGGCGGCGCGCCTGCGGGAGACCTCCGGCGGCGCCGGCCCGGAGGGGTTTCTCGCCGTGTGCTTCCCCGCGGACGAGGTGACGATTCTCGGCTACGACCGCGTGGTGAAGGATCTCGGAGGACGGACGCCGGACGAGTTCGCCGCGAGCCTCGACGCCGCCTTCCGCGTCCGGCCCGCCGGCGCGCCGTTCCGTCCCGACGCCCCGGGGTCGTTCGGCATGTGCCTTGCCGGCGACTGGTTTCTCCTCGAGCCCCGCACGCCGGTGTCCGCCGGCAACCCGGTCGACCGGCTCGACGTCAGCGTCCTCGGCAACCGGGTGCTCGAGCCGCTGCTCGGAATCGGCGACCTCCGCACCGACCCCCGCATCGACTTCGTCGGCGGCAGACGCGGCGCCGGGGACATCGCCGCCCGGGTCGCGTCGGGCGAGGCCGCGGCGGGGTTCACCATGTTCCCGACCGGCATGGACGATCTGATGGCGATCGCCGACGCCGGCCTGGTCATGCCGCCGAAATCCACGTGGTTCGACCCCAAGCTCGCCGACGGGCTGATCTCGCAGCCCCTTGACTGACCGGGCGCCGGTCGCGGGGGCGGTGGCGAGCGCCACGCCGCCTGTCGCCTCGTGCGCGGCGAACGCGCCGGGCAGGGGCGCCCCAGGCCACGCTTTTCGATCCCGGCGCCGATTCCGGCGCGCCCGAGAAGCGCTGGCGCGAGCCGACGCTTCCGAGCGGGATCCCGCTCGGCGGCACCAAGCCGCTGGCGGAGCCCGTCATCCGGGCGACCGAGCCGGTCCAAAACCGCGGCACGGGATCATCCCGGCATGACCCCGGCACGCAAACCATGCCACCGGCATCCGGAAGCCGTCGTCTGCGTCACTCACACGGTTTCAGGCCAGGATCAACGAGCTCACGTCCCGCCGGAGCCTGTCAAAGGAAGGGGCTGCACGACGCGCCAGATCCAGGTCGAAGACGGCTGAAAAAGAGGCTTGATGGACCGTTTCCCGACGTGGCCGACCTGCCGGCATCCTGGCGCCCGGCCAGCCCTTGGCGTCCCTGACGCCCTCGGGATCATCAGACGGGAGCAAGGCCTCGTCGAGCCCGTGTCGTCCGGAAAGGGACCGCGCGGCGGCAAGGAACCAGGCTTCGCACTCGCTCTTCGCCAGCACGACGCGAATGTCCCGATCCCGTCGCGCGGTTGTCGCCCGCTCCAAGAGCGCGGCGCGAGGTCGGCCGGACAGTCCCCGTTCTCATCCGGAAGGACGACCATGCCGCCGTCCGCTTCCGCCCGGGCCGAGGCCAGCGCGACGGCACGCTCACCCAGGCTCCCCTTCGGGCACAACCCTGTCACGAGGCACGCGGGCGGGTCCGGGCGGATCCGGGACAGTTGCCGGCGAAACCCGTTGCGCCATGCGACGGAACAGGACGGGGACGGCTTCGACCTCGCCATGACCCTCGACGACCGTCTCGACCCTCCTCATGTCTCGTGGCCGGGAGCCTGTCCGGGCGTTCCCGAAAACGCCGTTGCCAAACGATGTCCGGCAGATGAAAGGCGAACCCGCAAAGCGCGAAACGGGATCGTGTCCCGGGGCTTTCGAGGCCTTGCCACTACCCGGACGGGATCCCGGAGCCGAACAGGTCGATCTGCCTCGCTTCCAGCCTGGAGACTTCGGGATCCGGATCGAGCTGATTCAGCCGGAGCAGTTCCCCGGCGGTATGCAGATGCCGCCCGAGCGCCCTGATCCCCGTTCTGTCCAGGGGCCCCATGCGGGTTTCGCCGTGTTCGGCAACAACGGCGATGATGGAATCGGCGGAGATTTCGTCGTTGTCCAGCAGATCCGGGCTGTGGCTGGCCACCAGGATCTGCGCGCGCTCGGCCGCGTCACGGAGGCTGTCGACGAGAATGCCGGCGGCAGCGGGATGAAGGGCGATCTCCGGTTCCTCGATGCCGATGAGCCGTCGGGCCGCTCCATCGGTTCCGAAACCCTGAAACAGCGCCACCAGCACTCCGAGCGCGCGCAAGGTGCCGTCGGACATGTTGGCGGCAAGGAAACGCCAAGGATGCTGCGCGCCCCGCACCTCCTGACGGAACTCCAGGGTCTCTCTGGGTCCGATCGATCGCCGGTCCACGCCGACAAGGCCCGGCACCACCTGGCCGAGATACGTCTCAATCCTTTTCTTGTGTTCCGGCGAGTGTCGGGCGAGATTGGACAGGACGCTTGCCACGTTGCTGCCGTCCCGTTTCAGCAGGGTGCCTGGGTCCGGCGGCTGGAGCTCCCGGATCGCGTCCGGGCTGAGGTTGTGGAAGCCGGTCGCCGACAGCGCCTCGTACACGGCACGGAACGCGTCCACCCCGGAGACCGTGACCAGATACAATCGTTCGGCGGAAGCGACCGGCGGCGGCGAGAGCGTGCTTTTTCGAACGTGGCCCCGTTCCACCCTGTAGTGCTGCGGATCCTGTCCTTCCTGTCGTGCAACCGAGCACTCCTCCTCCCGAATCTCGTAGCCCATCCGCGGCTTCGCGCCAACCGTGAACGAATAGTGGCCCCGCCATTCCGCGAGGTTGAATTCGAGCCGGATGCCGAAATGGTCTGGATGGCCGCCCGAGCGCCTGCGGACTTCCCCGATCCCGCCTCGGTCGCGCAAGGCGTGGTCGATCGAGTGGCTGAGCGAATCGGCGACAAAGCGCAACGCGTCGAGAAAATTGCTTTTTCCCGATCCGTTCGGCCCCACGAGAAACGAGAGTTGCGCCGGACGGATGTCGCAGGCACCGATGCTCTTGTAGTTCCGGAGCATGACCCGCGTCAGCAGACGGCGGTCGGTCATCCCCGTCGCTCCGACTGTCCGGGGACGCCGAACGACACCCCGTGCGGACACCTGTTTTCAGTGTGGCCTGTCCCCCGCTTCCCGAGGCAGGAACCGGCACCCGGACCGACGAAATGCGCTCCCGAACGCCCTGCCGGACAGGCGGTTCACCCGTCGCTGGACGGAAAATCAGCCCCGGGACAGCCCGCAAGCGATGCACCCGCGACGCGGATCGTCGCGAAAGCGGTCCCGCGGACGTCGAACAGGCATTCGCGAAGCGGCGTTCGCCGCTGCCCAACCGGCGCGGGCACCCCCGGAAACCGGACCGGCGCGAAGTGGCGAACGCGATCTTCCGCGATCTTCGGACGGAGCGCGGTTGGCGGGCGCTTCCCGATCATCCCGAAAATCTTTCCCTGACCGAGACGGTCCGTAACCGCGCGTGGCGCAGGCCGGGACCATTGCCGGAGAGTTCCGGAAGCATGGCGCGACAGCCCGGATCAGGCGGCGCCCGCCACGTCCGCCCGGTCGCCCGACCGGCATTCCCCCGCCGGGAAATGCCGACCGCCCCTCTCGCCCTCGCGACCGCGGGCCAGCCGCCGCCGGTCGCGGGAAGGGGCTGGGTCCCGGCAGGTCCGCCGGCCTCAGGCGAGCCGGCCGTGGCAGTGCTTGAACTTGCGGTCCGACCCGCAGGGGCACGGCGCGTTCCGCGGCACCTTGCCCCAGGTGGCCATGTCCTCGGGATCGACCCAGCGTCCGAGGCGCTCGTTGCGCACCCAACCCGGAGGGACGCCGGCTTCCGCGATGCCGGCCGGAACCGGCACGGCCGCCGGAGCGGCCTCGGCACCGGCGTGCGCGAAGGCCGGATCCTCCCGGGTCGGGATCGCGTCGGCCCCCAGGTCCGGCAAGCGCGCGGCAATCTCGTTGGCGGTGAGCGCCAGACCGATCCGGGACATCACCGTCGTCACCTCGACGCACAGGTCGGAGAGCATGCTCTCGAACATGCCGAACGCCTCGCGCTTGTACTCGTTGAGCGGATCCTTCTGGCCGTAGGCGCGCAGGCCGATGCCCTGGCGCAGATGGTCGAGCGACAGCAGATGCTCCTTCCAGGACTGGTCGAGATGCGTCAGGAGGACGCTTTTCTCCGCGAGGCGCATCGCCGGTGCGCCGTGCTCGGCAACCATCAGGGCCATGGCGTCGCCGGCGGATTCGGAGATGCGGGCCCGGATCTCCTCGTCGGCGATGCCCTCCTCGGCCGCCCAGTCGGCGACCGGCAGCTCGAGGCCGAGCCACTCCTGCACGCGCTCCTCGATGCGCTCCACGTCCCACTGCTCGGGATAGGCCTTTTCGGGGATGCAGGACGTCACCAGCCCGTCGATCACCTGCTCGCGCATGTCCGCGACGGTGTCGGACACGTCCTCGGCGACCATGAGATCCCTGCGCTGCTCGTAGATCACCTTGCGCTGGTCGTTCATGACGTCGTCGAACTTCAGGAGGTTCTTGCGAATCTCGAAATTGCGTTCCTCGACCTTGCGCTGGGCCTTCTCGATCGCCTTGTTGATCCACGGGTGGACGATGGCCTCGCCGGGCTCGAGCCCGAGCCGGCGCAGCATGCCGTCGATGCGCTCCGACCCGAAGATGCGCATCAGGTCGTCCTCGAGCGACAGGTAGAACTTGGAGCGGCCCGGATCGCCCTGGCGTCCGGAGCGGCCGCGGAGCTGGTTGTCGATGCGGCGCGCCTCGTGGCGCTCGGTGCCCATGACGTAGAGCCCGCCCGCCTCGACGACGACCTGCCGCGCCGTCCCGACCTCGGCCTCGATCTCGGCGCGGAGCCGTCCGGCGGCGGCGGCGCGTTCCGGTTCGGGGAGCTTCGACAGTTCCTGCTCGAGCCGCATCTCGATGTTGCCGCCGAGCTGGATGTCGGTGCCGCGCCCGGCCATGTTGGTCGCGATCGTCACCGTGCCCGGCTGGCCGGCCTGGGCGATGATGTAGGCCTCCTGCTCGTGGAACCGGGCGTTCAGCACGTTGTGGGCGATGCCGTTGCGGCCGAGAACCTTCGACAGCTGTTCCGAGCGCTCGATCGAGACCGTGCCGACGAGAATCGGCTGACGGCGGGCCTGGCATTCCCTGATCTCCTCGAGGATCGCCGCGTATTTCTCCTCGGCGGTGCGGTAGACCTCGTCGTCCTCGTCGACACGGACCATTTCCGCGTTGGTCGGGATCTCGACCACCTCGAGGCCGTAGATGTCGGCGAACTCCCCGGCCTCGGTCATCGCCGTCCCCGTCATGCCTGCGAGTTTCGGGTAGAGGCGGAAATAGTTCTGGAAGGTGATCGAGGCGAGCGTCTGGTTCTCCCTCTGGACCTCGACGCCCTCCTTCGCCTCGAGCGCCTGGTGCAGGCCCTCGGAGAAGCGCCGCCCCTCCATCATGCGGCCCGTGAACTCGTCGATGATGACGATCGCGCCGTTCTTGACGATGTACTCGGTGTCGCGCTCGAACATCTTGTGCGCCCGGAGCGCCTGGTTGACGTGGTGGACGAGCGAGACGTTCGAGAGGTCGTAGAGCGAGGAGCCGGACAGCAGGCCCTGATCGCGGAGCATCCCCTCCACGCGTTCCGTGCCCTTTTCCGTCAGCGTCACGGCGCGCTGCTTCTCGTCCTTCTCGAAGTCCTCGGGCCCGAGCCGGGGAATCACCTTGTCGACGGCGACGTAGAGATTGGCCGCGTCCTCGACCGGGCCGGAAATGATCAGCGGGGTGCGCGCCTCGTCGATGAAGATGTTGTCGACCTCGTCCACGATGGCGAAATTGTACTCGCGCTGGACCATCTCCTCGAGGCTGAACTTCATGTTGTCGCGCAGATAGTCGAACCCGAACTCGTTGTTGGTTCCGTAGGTCACGTCGCTGGCGTAGGCGTCGCGGCGGCCGGCCTCCTCGAGGCCCTGCGTGATGCAGCCCACGCCGAGGCCGAGGAACCGGTAGATCGCCCCCATCCATTCGGCGTCGCGCTCGGCGAGATAGTCGTTGACGGTCACGACGTGGACGCCCCGGCCGCCGAGCGCGTTGAGATAGACCGGAAGCGTCGCGACGAGGGTCTTGCCCTCGCCCGTCTTCATTTCGGAGATCTTGCCCTCGTGAAGGACGATCCCGCCCATCATCTGGACGTCGTAGTGACGCTGTCCGAGAGTCCGCCTGGAGGCCTCGCGCACCGTCGCGAAGGCCTCCACCAGCAGGTCGTCGAGGGTCTCGCCGCCGGCCAGGCGGCACCGGAACGTGTCGGTCCTCGCGCGCAGATCCCCGTCCGGAAGTTTCTCGAGTTCCGGCTCGAGCGCGTTGATCGCCGTCATCCGGCCGCCAAGCCTCTTGACCTCGCGGTCGTTCGCGCTGCCGAACACGCCGCGCATCAATCCGTCAAGCATTCCGTGTCCCGGTTTCGCTTCCGCGCCCCGTCAAGCGGTTCCGCGCCATGGTGTCCGCCGTATAGCACAGGCGGCCGGGGCGCGCACGGGCAGGCGCTCGGGGAACAGGAACATTCCTTGTCGTGACCGGGTGCCGGTAGCGGGTGCGGGTCCGCCCGCCATGCGATCAGGATCCGCTTCCCAGGGCACGAACCGTCCCCCCTCCCGGATCGACGAAACACGCTCCCGAACGCCCTGCCGGACAGGTCCGGTTCACCCGTCTCCGGACAGAAAACCAGCCCCGGCCGGGAGTCCGAAATCGCTAACGAAACCGGGCACGGGATCGTCCTGTCGCGGCGCGTGAGCGCATTGCCGGGTGACGCTCCCGCTTCATGTCGTCGCACGCCAACGAAGCGGTGACAGGCTGACGAAGGGAATGCGGCGGCGGGAGTCGATGCGGAACGGTTGGGCTTGTGACCTGCCGGTACGGCGGCAGGCGGTGACGGGGCCCGCAACGCAGCACATGCTTGCCATCGAACCGCCGTTGCACGGGCGTGAGAGAGCATGCGTCCGAGGCCTGCCTGATCGCCTGTGCGCAGGACGGACCGTCGGGTGCCGGGAGCCGGCCGGAAGGCGGTTTGAAGACGGCGCGGCGAGTGAACGCAAGTCTCCGGCTTCCTCGACCTTCATCGCCGTCGCGTACTGGCTGGATCCTGCGATGCAGGTGTTTCGGCGTCGTCGGCGCGGGCGGGATCACGTCACGCGGTCTTGCTCTCGTCATTCTCGTCGCTGTTCGGCTCGCGGACGGTGGCGTTCGTCACGCGCCAGCGTTGTCCGGCCCTTTCGAGGTCGCCGCGAACAATCACGGGATTCCGCGCTTCATGGGCCTTGATCGCGATCGAATAGTTGTTCTGATCAAGCACGGCGCCGACGGACTGGATCCTCCCATCCATGTCCACCTTGAAGGTTACCTGTCCCTTGGTTTCGCGCTTGCCCCGAGTCAATTTGTGAACGCTGCCGAAGAGCCTGATGTCCGGCCTGGGTTCCCTGGCACGGAAGGTGCGCGCGGCTTCCTTGAAGGCACCGGCATCGCTTTCCGAGAACAGGATGCATCTCCGACTTTCGGGCGTCGGTCGGGTTCTTGCCCAACTCACGCTGACCTCCAACCCGCTTGATCGCTCGGTCAATCTGGCGACCGCGTCGCAGAGGTTGGCGCTCACGCCATCATCCACCGCCTGCTCGAAAGCCGGTACTCCATCGCCCGAATGCGCTTTCTCGGCCGCATCGCGGGAAGCTTCAAGCGCCCGGACGAGACACCGCGTGACCTGTCGCTCATAGGGTTCGTCGTCGAAGTTGGCCCAGGATTCATCGAGCACGGGTTGAAGCGTCGGCGGCACAGGCGCCATCAGCGTGACGACGAAGCTCCCGTGCTCCGTTTGCCCGAGACGAACCTGCTTCATGTATTCGGCGGCTTCGCGGTTGGCACCCGCGCGGTAGACCGGCTGCGTCGTCGTCGTGGCGCACGCCGCGGCCAGAAGCATTTCCCGAGCCTGCGAAACCAGTTCGACGCCCCGGTCGAGCGGGACGGAACCGTTGTGGTCCGCCCCGACCGCACAGACCCTGACGACATCGTGATCCGCTCCGACGAGATCGCGATAGACCTCCGGTTCGTCCTGCTCTGCAACTTCGCCGAAAATGCCGATGAGACGGGCGACAACGGACGCATAGTCGGCGAGGCGATCGGTTCTGGGCAAGACGATCTCGGGTCGTCCCTCACCGACATAGATGTCCGCGTGCCCTCTGTAGGCGTCGGTCTTCGCCCAACCCTCTCCCCGCGCATAGGCCGCAAGGGCCGCCGGCGAAACCGCCTTCAACGCTTTCGCATCGAGAATCCGCGTTTTCACGACATGGCTCCCTTTCTGGCTCGTTCCATCAGATTCTTGAGACTTCCGATGTCGAGCCGGTTCTGCTTCCCGATTGCGACCGTCACCGTTTCCTTGTTGGCGGTTTCGGGAAATCCCGCTATGTCCACCCAATAGGCGCAGCGCCTCATCACGAGCGCCTCGGCGGATACATCCAGCCACTGCTCTTCCTCCCTTGGGAGGTCGAGGACGACAAGAATGCGTGGAACGAGCGTCTGCTCGCGAAGCAGGTCATAGTTGCGGCGGGGGAGCGGATAGCGGAGTTCGTCTTCCTCGCTTTCGCCTAGTCGGACAGTGGCCTTGAGTTGAACATCCAGACTTGGGCGCATCGCTCCACCCGCCCGAACTTGAACATCGACCCCGTCGCGGTCGAAGTCCTGCAACGCCCAGCGTGTAGCCCGCTCCTGCAGCCACGGCCGCGATATAGGCGCGTGACAGGGCCTCTTTCCGGTCCGTCGACGCGAGGATAGCGTCGCTCAAAGCCCGATCCTACCAAGAGGCTGCGCACGGATATTCTTGCTTTCAACCGACCGCTCGGCGAGCACGAACCGGCCCTTGCCCGTGCTGTTCCGCTCCCGCAACGCTCCAACGGTCCGCTTCTCGGCGGTGTCGAGGCCGTCGGCGATGTGTGCACCCTTGTGCTCCTGCACTCCACGACCAAAAACCTCCCATTCTCCATCCGGGCCACAGAGTCGGGATAGAACTTGTCTGTCGCCGGGCTCCTGAAGGGTCGTCGGGTGCGCTGGATCGATGCCGAAACCGTGATCGAGATCCTGCGCGAGCCGGTGATCTCCCTCGCACCCGGCACCGCCGGGGCCGCGACCGCCCATGCCGAACTCCTTTCCTCGCAACTCACCCTCCTCGGCCGCCTCTCCAGAGGAAGAGCCGGGAACGAAGCCGTAGCGTGACGTGGAAATCCCGGAACCGCTTCCCGGCGTCGACAGGATCGTCCCCGTCACGCTGCTTGCAAAAGCTCACGACCCTCCACGCCGCCGAGACTATCAGGCTCCGTGTTGCCTGTCAGGCGTCGCTCCCGTGACCACCGGAACATTTTTGTCGCGACCGGGTGCCGGTGGCGGGTGCGGATCCTCCTGCCGTGCGATCGAGTCCGCTTCCCGAGGCACGAACCGACGCTCGGATCGACAAAACGCGCTCCCGAGCGCCCTGCCGGACAGGCCGGTCCACCCGTCGCCGGACAGAAAACCGGCCCTGGCCCGGGGAACCGGGCGGAAGGCCTCTCCGGCGCGCCCGGCGCCGGGCCGCCAACGCCGGGAACGCGTCTCCGCGGCGCACGAGACCCGCTCCGAACCTTGCCATCGGAACGGCGCCGTGATAGTCGTTCGCGCGGCGTCCGGGGTCGGGAACCGCCGCCATCGCGGGAGCGGACCGGATGACGAAGATCTCACCTCTGGCGCCGAAGGCGTTCCCCGCGCTCCCGGCGGTGCCGGGCGTCGCCGCCGCCGCCGCCTCCGCCGGCGTGCGCCAGGCCGGAAAGCCCGACGTCTTCCTCGCCTCCCTGGCCCCGGGCACCCAGGCCGCAGGGGTTCTGACCCGGTCGCGGACCGCGGCCGCGCCCGTCGACTGGTGCCGCAGGGCGCTCCGGCGCGGCCGCGCCCGGGCCGTCATCGTCAATTCCGGCAACGCCAACGCCTTCACCGGGATCGAGGGGGACAGATCCGTGCGGCGCACCGCGGACAAGGTCGCCGCCTCGCTCGGCTGCCCGGCGTCCCAGGTGTTCGTGGCCTCGACCGGCGTCATCGGGGAAACGCTTCCCGACGACCGCATCCGCCGCTCCGTGGACGCCCTCCGCGACGCCCTCCGCCCGGACGCGTGGAAGGACGCCGCGGCCGCGATCATGACCACGGACACCTTCCCGAAGGGGGCGGTGCGCCGGACCGCGGTCGGAAGGGACGAGGTCGTCGTCGCCGGCATCGCCAAGGGATCCGGCATGATCGCGCCGGACATGGCGACCATGCTGGCCTTCGTCTTCACGGACGCCGCGGTCTCCGCCGCCGTGCTGCGGAGGATCCTGCGGCCGGGCATCGAGCGCTCGTTCAACGCGATCACGGTCGACGGCGACACCTCCACGAGCGACACCGCGTTGCTGTTCGCGACGGGAGCGGCCGGGCACAGGCCGATCACGGACGCCGCCGACCGGCGGCTGCCGGCCCTTCGCGCGGCGCTCGACGAGGTTCTTCTCGACCTCGCCCACCAGGTCGTCCGCGACGGCGAGGGCGCGAGCAAGTTCGTCACGGTCCGGGTCGCCGGCGCGCAGTCCGACCGCGCGGCCAGGGCGGTGGCGCTGTCGGTCGCCAACTCGCCGCTGGTCAAGACGGCGGTCGCCGGCGAGGACGCCAACTGGGGGCGCATCGTGATGGCCGTCGGCAAGTCCGGGGAACGGGCCGACCGCGACCGCCTGCGCATCAGCGTCGGCGGCACCAGAATCGCGGACCGGGGGCGCGCGGTCCGGGGGTACGACGAAGCTCCGGTGGCGCGCCACATGAAGGGGCGCGAGATCGACATCGACGTGGATCTCCGGATCGGCCGCGGCAAGGCGACCGTCTGGACCTGCGATCTCACCCATGGCTACATCTCGATCAACGCCGACTACCGCTCGTGACCCCGCCCGCGCGCCGGCCGGCGGCGATGCGGACGCGACCGGCATCACGCTCGTCGTCGCGGCCGCGCTGGTCGACGCGGACGGCCGCGTCCTGATCTGCCGGCGGCCGCCGGGCAGGCACCTCGCCGGGCTCTGGGAGTTTCCCGGAGGCAAGGTGGGCCGGGGCGAGACGCCCGAGGCGGCGCTGGTCCGGGAGCTGCGCGAGGAAATCGGCGTCGCCACCGACGAGAGCTGCCTCGCGCCGCTGTCGTTCGCCTCGCACGCCTACGAGGGGTTCCATCTGCTGATGCCCCTCTACGCGTGCAGGAAATGGAAAGGCCGTCCGCGGCCGGTCGAGGGGCAGGAGATCAGGTGGGTCCGGACCGACAGGCTGGCCGATCACCCGATGCCTCCGGCGGACCGGCCGCTGGTCGCCATGCTGCGGAACTTCCTGTGACGCGGCGGCGCGGGGCCCGCCTCGCGGGCGCCGGCCCCGGGCGTCCCCTGCCGCGCCGCCGGACGTCGCCATGACCGGACCCGCCGACGCCCGCCGCGGATGGATCGTCGTCGCCCTTTCCTTCGTCGCCCTCGCGTTCACCTTCGGCGCGCGCTCCTCGGTCGGCATGGTGCTGCCCTCGTGGCGCCTCGAGTTCGGCTGGACCGCCTCGCAATCGGCCGCCGGGGCCGAACTCGTGCTGATCATGATGGCGCTGGGGTCGCCGATCGCCGGCAACGTCATCGACCGGCACGGCGCCCGCCGCGTCGTCGCCGGCGGCCTGGCGGCGCTGGCGGCGGGGGTCGGCGGCACCGCCTTCGCCACCGAGCCGGTCCACTACTACCTGCTGTTCGGAATCGTCGGCGGCGCCGGCTGGGCCGCGGTCTCGATCCCGGTCGTGACCGCGGCGGTGTCGCGCCACTTCACGCGGATGCGCGGCCTGGCGGTGGGCATCGCGATCTCGGGAGCGAGCGGGGGGCAGCTTCCGGTGCTCTCGCTGCTCGGCGTCATGATCGCCGGGCTCGGGTGGCGGAACACCTATCTCGTGGTGGCCGCGGTCATGGCGGCCCTCGCCGGGCTCGTCGCGCTGCGCTTCGGCGGCCCCGGGCCGGCGCTGGCCGGCGAAGGGAGGGCGGCCGACGGGCCGGATCCGCTGTCCCGGCGCCTGAAGTCCCTGTTCGCCGACCGCACGTTCCTGCTCCTGCTCGCGGCCTTCACGCTCTGCGGCTTCACCACGGCCGGCGTCATCGACGTCTATTTCATCCCCTACGCGATCACCTGCGGATACAGCCTCGTGGAGGGGTCGGCGGCCTACGGCGTTCACGGGCTCGGCAATCTCGCCGGCGTCATCCTGTTCTCGTGGCTCGCCGACCACCTCCACCGTCCGCGGCTTCTGGCCGGCATGTTCTTCCTGCGCGCCGCGGCCTTCGGGCTGCTGCTCGCGATCGCCGCGGACATCCGGCTGATGTTCGCGTTCGCCGCGGTGTTCGGAATCCTGAACTTCGCGACGTTTCCGGTCATCGCCAGCATCGTGGCCACGCATGTCGGCATCCGCGTCCTCGGGCTGACGCTCGGCCTGCTGTTCGGCGGCCACTCCCTCGGCGCCGCCGCCGGCGTGGCGGTCGGCGGGTGGATCTTCGACGTGACGGCCAGGTACGAATGGGTCTGGTGGACGTCGATCCCGCTTGCCGCCCTCGCCGGGGTGTTCGCGATCCTCGTGAGAGAGCCCCGCCGGCCGCGCGCCGTCACGGCCGCCGCGGCGGCCTGAACGGCCCCCGCCCGGACCCCGCCGCGCCGCCGGGGGAAGCCTCGCCCGCCTCCAGCGCCTCGGCGAGGCCGCGCTCGGCGGAGCCCGGACGGAGCGGGCGCGGCTGGGACCGGGCGGGGGCCCATCCGGTCATCCACACGATCTGGAACGTCGCCGGAACGCGCCCGTCCGGGGCGGCGTGCAGCCGCCGGTAGCGCTCGGCCGCCGCCAGAAGCGTGCCGCGGCGCATGAAGCCGCGGTGACGTCCGGCGACCGCGTTGGTCTCGCCCATCGCGCGGAGTTCCCGCATCAGCGCCAGCGGGTCGGCGTAGGTCGCCGTCACGGTGTCGACGTCCACGACCGGCAGCGCGAAGCCCGCCCGCTGCATCAGCGCCGCCGCGTCGGGAGGCGCCACCATCGGCGAGGTGCGGGGCCGCGCGCCGCCCGCGGTCTCGGCCTCGGCCCCGAGAAAGGCGTCGCGCAGTTCCACGAGCGTGTCGCCGCCGAGCATCGCGCCGACGAACAGGCCGTCGGGGCGGAGGCAGCGGCGCAGCTGGACGAGCGCGCCGGGCAGATCGTTGACCCAGTGAAGCGCCAGGCGGGACACGGCCAGATCGAAGACGCCGTCGCCGAACGGAAGGAGCTCCTCGTCGAGAACCGCGGCGGGGGCGGCGTCGCGCAGCATGTCCTCGGCGAGGTCCGCCGAGACCCGCAGTCCCGGCTCGCCGTCGCCGGGATAGCCGCGCAAGGGGGCCGCGCGGCCTCCCCCGACGTCGAGCACCGTCCGGTAGACGCGGCGCGTTTCCCGGAGCCGCCCGACGAGAAGCTCGGCGACCTCGCGGCGGAGAAAGTCCCCGCCGCCGGAGCGCGCGGCCCGGCCGCGGTGGCGCCGGACGGCGGCGCGGTCGAAAATCATCATGGCATCGGCCCCGAAAGTCCGCGGCCGGGCGCCCGGCGGGCCGCCATTGGCGAAACCGGCGGTTTGACTATACAGTCCGCCCGCGCGGATCGCAGGCGCGCGCGAGGAGACCGCGATGGCGCATGTCGAGATCTACTCCAGCATCTTCTGCCCGTTCTGCCACCGGGCCAGGAAGCTGCTGTCGGAAAAGGGGGCCGCCTTCGAGGAGATCGACGTCGACGCGGCGCCGGACCGGCGGCGCGAGATGACGGAGCGCTCCGGCGGGCGCACGTCGGTTCCCCAGATCTTCATCGACGGCTCCCATGTCGGCGGTTCCGACGACCTCGCCGCGCTCGACCGTTCGGGACGGCTCGACGGGCTGCTCGCCGGCGGGGGCTGATGCCCGGCCCGTTCCGCATCGCCTGCGCGCAGCTCTGCGCCGGAAGCGACGTGGCGCGCAACGTCGCCGCGGCCGCGGGCCTGGTGCGCGAGGCCGCCGCGGGCGGCGCGCGCCTGGTCTCGCTTCCCGAATGCGCCGCGCTGATCGAGCCCGACCGGGCGGCGCTGCGCCGCAAGACGGCGGCCGAGGCGGACCACCCGGCGCTCGCGGCCTTCGCCGCCCTCGCCCGGGATCTCGGGATCTGGCTCCACGTCGGGTCGCTCGCGGTCCGCCACGAGGACGGCGGCATCGCCAACCGCACCTATCTCGTCGACCCCGGCGGCGGCATCGCCGCGAGATACGACAAGATCCACATGTTCGACGTCGATCTGGACGGCGGGGAATCCTTCCGGGAATCGGAGACCTACAGGCCCGGCGCCAGGGCCGTGACCGCCGACCTGCCGTGGGGCCGGCTGGGGCTGACCATCTGCTACGACGTCCGCTTTCCGGCGCTGTACGCGGAACTCGCCCGCGCCGGCGCGGTCCTGATCGCCGTGCCCTCCGCCTTCACGCGCCGCACCGGCGAGGCCCACTGGGAGGTGCTGCTGCGCGCCCGGGCCATCGAGACCGGTTCGTGGATCTTCGCGGCCGCGCAGTGCGGCGACCACGGCAACGGCCGCCGGAGCCACGGCCATTCCCTGATCGTCGACCCCTGGGGAACGGTCGTCGCCGACGGCGGCGGGGAGGTCGGCGTCGTCGCCGCGGAGGTGGACCCGGCGCGCGCGGCGAGGGCGCGGCGGGCGGTTCCGGCGCTCCGCAACGCGCGCCGCTTCTCGTCCGCCGGCCCCCGGGGGAAGGCCGCCTGAAACCGCGGGGTTCCGGCGCCGGCGGGCGCGGAAAAGCGTCTCTTGGAAAAAGAATCCTCCGCCCTAGTCTATGGACATGATCGTTTTCGACGTCACGTGCGCCCGCGACCACTCCTTCGAGGGCTGGTACAAGGACGCCGCCACCTTCGACAGGCTCGTTTCCGAGGGCGCCGTCGCGTGCCCGGTCTGCGGCGACACCGACCTGAAGAAGAGCCTCTCGGCGCCCCGCCTCGGCGGAATGCGCAAGGGCAGGGACGAGGCGCCGCCGCCGCGCGCCGACAGGGAGGCGGTGACGATGAAGGAGGTCATGACCGGCGTCCGCGAGCTCAAGCGGCACGTGGAGGAGAACAGCGACTACGTCGGCGACCGCTTCCCCGAGGAGGCGCGCAAGATCCACTACGGCGAGACCGAGCCGCAGTCCATCCACGGCGAGGCGACGCCGGAGGAGGCGGCCGAGCTCCGGGAGGAAGGCGTGGACTTCCACCGGATCCCCTGGCCGGCGGAGCACGACGCGTAGGGCGGCGCTCAGCCGCCGCGGCGGCTTTCCGGACGCTCCGCCGCGAGGATGTAGTTCACCGACACGTCCGCGCTCCGCCGCCATCCTCCGGCGAGAGGGCCGAACGACAGGCCGGCGAGGTCGGTCACCGCGAGGCCGTTCCGCCGGAGCGCCCGGGCGAGTTCGGACGGGCGCACGAAACGCCTCCAGTCGTGCGTCCCCCTCGGCAGCCAGCGCAGCACCCGCTCGCCGACGACGACGGCCTCCAGAAAGGCCCGCGGGGTCCGGTTGAGCGTGGCCGCGACCAGGATCCCGCCCTCGGCGACCAGCGACGCGCAGCAGTCGAGGAAGAGATTCCGGTCGGCGACGTGCTCCACGATCTCGAGGCACAGCACGGCATCGAAGCGCTCGCCGGCCGCGGACAGTTCCTCGGCGGTCGCGCAGCGGTAGTCGACGTCGAGCCCCTCCTGTCCGGCATGGCTGCGCGCCGCCCCGACATTGGCCGCCGCCGCGTCGATTCCGGTGACGCGCCCGCCCATCCGCGCCAGCGGCTCGGCGACCAGCCCGCCCCCGCATCCGACGTCCAGGACCGAGAGCCCGTCCAGCGCGTCGAGGGCGCGGCCGTCGCGCCCGAAGGCCGCGCACAGCCGCTCGCGGATGTAGGCCAGCCGCACCGGGTTGAACCGGTGGAGCGCCGCCATCGCGCCGGCGGGATCCCACCACTGGTCGGCAAGCGCCGAGAATCTCGCGATCTCGGCGGGATCCACCGTGGTTGCGCCGTCCTGCATCGCCGTCGCGCCGCTTGCCACCGGACCCCCGCGCGGCTATCCATGCGCCCGCAGGGAGTCCACCGCCCCGTTTCGGAACCGTCGGGTCCGGCCGCCCCGCCGGCTTTCCGGCGTTCCCGGCCGCAAAGACCCGAAGATGCCATGGCGCGGATTGTACAGAAATTCGGCGGCACGTCGCTTGCCGGCCTCGACCGCGTGCGGGCGGTCGCCGAACGGGTCGGCCGGGCGGTGGAGTCCGGAGACCAGGTCGCCGTGGTGGTCTCGGCGATGGCGGGCGCCACCGACCGGCTGGCGGCATGGACCAGGGAGCTTTCGCCGATCCACGACGCCCGCGAGTACGACGTGGTGCTGTCCTCCGGCGAGCAGGTCACCGCCGGGCTTCTGGCTCTCGCGCTGCAGGCGAGAGGGATCGACGCCAGGTCGTGGCTGGGCTGGCAGATCCCGGTCGACACCGACGACGTGCACGGCCGCGCCCGGATCTCGGCGGTCCGCGGCGACGAGATCGCGCGCCGGCTCGAGGCCGGACAGGTCGCCGTCGCGGCCGGCTTCCAGGGGATCGGCGCGGACGGCAGGGTCACGACCCTGGGGCGCGGCGGCTCGGACACGTCGGCCGTCGCGCTCGCGGCCGCCCTCGGGGCCGACCGCTGCGACATCTTCACCG
This sequence comes from Alphaproteobacteria bacterium, assembly GCA_965214975.1. GTDB lineage: Bacteria > Pseudomonadota > Alphaproteobacteria > MPNO01 > UBA830 > JAJEBT01. Next base: position 389,817 of record OZ244055.1, on the reverse strand, counting down.
ACGTCGACGGCATCTACACGAGCGACCCGCGCATCGTTGCCAGCGCCCGGAAGCTGGATAAGATCACCTACGAGGAAATGCTGGAATTCGCCTCGCTGGGCGCCAGGGTGCTGCAGCCGAGATCGGTCGAGCTCGCGATGAACCGCGGCGTGCGCCTGCAGGTTCTCTCGAGTTTCGCCGACGTGCCGGGAACGTTCGTCGTCGACGAGGAGGAGGTCGTGGAACACGCGGTCGTCAGCGGAATCGCGCACAGCGGCAACGAGGCCAAGGTCACCCTGATCCGGGTGCCGGACCGGCCCGGCGTGGCGGCCAGCATCTTCGGAACGCTGGCCGACGCGAGCATCAACGTCGACATGATCGTGCAGAGCGTCTCGGAGGACGGCGACGCAACCGACATGACCTTCACGGTCCCCCGTCCGGACCTGGGGAGCGCCCTGGAGCTGCTGCGGGACAAGCGCGGGGAACTCGGGTTCGAGCGCGTTCTCTCGGACCCCGACGTCGCCAAGATCTCGGTCGTCGGCGTCGGCATGCGCAGCCACGCCGGCGTGGCGACCCGCATGTTCTCCGCGCTCGCCGAGCGCGGCATCAACATCCAGGTGATCTCCACGTCCGAGATCAAGATCAGCGTCCTGGTCGCCAGCAGCTACGTCGAGCTGGCTCTCCGCTCGCTCCACAGCGCCTACGGGCTCGACGCGGAATGAAGGGCGACCGGGACTCCGCCGCCGCCCGGCTGGACGCGCTCTGGAGAACCGGCCGGGAGTTTCTCGGCACGCGGCTGGCGATCCTCGGGGGAGCGATGACCTGGGTCTCCGAGCGGAACCTCGTCTCCGCGCTGTCCGACGCGGGCGGTTTCGGCGTCATCGCCTGCGGCGCCATGACCCCCGGCCAGCTGGAAGAGGAGATCGCGGAGACCTCCGCCCGCACGGACAGGCCCTTCGGCGTGAACCTGATCACGATGCATCCGGATCTCGAGCGCCTGATCGACGTCTGCCTCGAACGGGGGGTCGGGCACGTCATCCTCGCCGGCGGCCTGCCCGGCGCGCCGAACATCGCCCGCGTCAAGGACGGCGGCGCGCGCGTCGTCTGCTTCGCCGCGACGCTCGGCATCGCGCGGCGGCTGGTGCGCCAGGGCGCCGACGCGATCATCGTCGAGGGCGCCGAGGCCGGCGGCCACATCGGGCCGGTCTCGACGACCGTGCTCGCCCAGGAGATCCTCCCCCACCTGCGCGAGGTGCCGGTTTTCGTCGCGGGCGGGATCGGGCGCGGCGACGCGATCGCCGCCTATCTCGAGATGGGCGCCGCCGGCTGCCAGATCGGGACCCGCCTCGTTTGCGCCGCCGAATCGGTGGCCCACGACAACTTCAAGAAGGCGTTCATCCGCGCCTCGGCACGCGACGCGGTACCGTCGGTCCAGCTCGATCCGGCGTTTCCGGTCATTCCCGTCCGGGCCCTGCAGAACGCCGCGACCAGGGAGTTCCGGGAAGTGCAGAGCGGCGTCATCGCCGCGTGCCGCCGCGGCGAGATCGGCCAGTCCGACGCCCAGCTCCGGATCGAGCGTTTCTGGGCCGGCGCGCTGCGCCGCGCGGCCATCGACGGCGACGTCGAGACCGGCTCGATGATGGCGGGCCAGAGCGTCGGCATGGTCGACCGGATCGCGCCGGCCGCCGACATCCTGCAGGAACTCGTCGACCAGGCCGTCGCGTCCCTGGCGGGCAGGAACCGGGCCTGAGAACCGCGCCGCGGAGCCGGCCTTCCGGCGGTTCCCGAACCCGGCCGTCCCCCCGGGTTTCGGCGGCGCCGGGCGACCGTGATATAGTGCGGCCCGTCCTTCGGGGCCCGCCGGATCATCCGAGGCGCAGAGCATGAACACTTCGACGGCCGCGGAGTCCGGGGAAACCGGGAGCGTTCCGGAAGAGGCCTCCGCGATCGGGGCCCAGCTGAGGCAGCGGCGCGAGTCCCTCGGATACTCGATCGCGGACGTCGCGAACGAGTTGCGTATACTCCGGAGCCAGCTCGAGGCGATGGAGGCGGGCCGGTTCTCGGATCTGCCCGAAACCCCCTTCGCGATCGGATTCCTCCGCAGCTACGCGCGCTTTCTGGAACTCGACGCCGACGGCATCGTCCTTCGCTTCCGGTCCCTGCGCGGGACCGAGAAGCTGCGGCCGCCGCCGAGACCGCAGCCGTCGCCGGAGGACGCGAGCAGGCTTTCGAGATTCGCGACGCTGCTGACGGCCGCGGCGATCGTCGTGCTGGCGTCCGTCGGGTGGTACTACGTCTCGTTCGACGCCACGCCCGTCGGCGGCGGTCCCGAGGCGCCCGGCATGCCGCCCCCGCGCGCCGCCGAAGCGGAAACCCGCCCCCCTCCGCGGGAAACCTCTTCCGGAGACGCGACCGCGACGGGGGAAGAGCGCGCGACCGCGACGGAGGGGACCGGACGGCAGCCGCCCGGCGCGCCGGAGGGCGACCCCCCGGCGGCGTCGGATCCCTTCCGCGCCCCGCCGGACGGCGCGGCGGCGGACGGGGCCGGACCGGCCGGGGGCGCCGACCCGTCCCGGGACGCGGCCCCCGCCGCCGCGCCGGCGGGGGCGGACGGCGGGAACCCGCCGGATCCGCGGGTCGTGCTGCGCGCCAGCTCCGACACCTACGTCCTGATCCGGACGCCGGACGGACGGCCGCTCTTCGCGCGGCTCCTGAGGGCGGGCGAAAGCTACGAAGCCCCCGCCGGACGCACCGACCTCAGACTCGACACCGGGAACGCCGGAGCCCTCGAGATCGTCGTCGGCGGCAGGACGCTGCCGCCGCTCGGCGCGGCGGGGGCCGTGGTGCGGGACGTTTCCCTCGATCCCCGGAAGCTGGCGGAACACGGCGGCTGACGCGGAATCCGCGCGACGCCCGGCAACGGCCATGACACCCCTCCAGCCCGTTCGCGGCACCCGCGACCTGCCGCCCGACGACGCCCGGCGCGCCCGCCATGTCACCGAAACCGGACGGGCCGTCGCCGAACGCTACGGCTACGACGAGGTCGCCACCCCGATCCTGGAAGCCACGGAGGTGTTCTCCCGGACCCTCGGCGAGACCTCCGACATCGTCACCAAGGAGATGTACACCTTCGAGGACAAGGGCGGGGGCTCGCTGACGCTGCGCCCCGAGGGCACGGCCGGCATCGCCCGCGCGCTGGTTTCCGGCGGCATCGGCCGCCGCCTGCCGCTCAAGGCCTTCTACTCGGGTCCGATGTTCCGCTACGAACGCCCCCAGAAGGGACGGCTGCGGCAGTTCCACCAGATCGGCGTGGAGCTGCTCGGGGTGGCGGAACCGGCCGGCGACGTCGAGGTGATCGCGCTCGGATCCGCGGTTCTCGACGCCCTCGGGATCGGGGGCGCCGCGACCCTCGAGCTGAACACGCTTGGCAACGCGGCGAGCCGCGCCGCCTACCGCGACCGGCTGACGGAGTATTTCGGCGACCGCGCGGACGCGCTTTCCGACGACAGCCGCAAGCGCCTCGACCGCAACCCGCTCCGCATCCTCGATTCGAAGGACGCGACCGACCGCGCCGTCGTCGCCGGCGCCCCGCCTCTCGACGACAGCCTCGACGGCGAATCGGGGGAGTTCTTCGACGCCGTGCGGACCGGCCTCGACGAACTCGGCATCGGGTTCCGGCGCAACCCCCGGCTGGTCCGCGGGCTCGACTACTACTGCCACACCGCGTTCGAGTTCACGACCGGCGCCCTCGGCGCCCAGGGCGCGGTTCTCGCCGGCGGACGGTACGACGGGCTGGTCGCCGCCATGGGCGGCGCGCCGACGCCGGGCGTCGGCTGGGCGTCCGGAATCGAGCGGCTGTCGATGCTGCTCGGGTCCGCGCCGCCGAAAACCGCGCCGATCGCGGTGGTTCCGATCGGCGAACCCGCCGAGGGCGTCTGCCGGCGCCTGGCGAACGAGCTGCGCCATGCCGGGTTCCGGATCGAGATCGCCTATCGCGGACGGACCAGGCAGCGCATGAAACGCGCCAACGACCTCGGCGCCGGGGCCGCCGTTCTCGTCGGCGAGGACGAACTCGCGCAGGACGCTGCGACCGTCCGCGATCTCGATTCCGGGGAACAGACCACGGTGCCGATGACGGCGCTCGCGTCGTTCCTGCGGAAGTTCGGGCGGGACGCCGCCGCCGGACGGGAGCCGGACCGTGAGTCTCGAACGGCGCCTTGACGGAATCGTCGCCCGCCACGGCGAACTCTCCAGGGAACTGGCGCAGGGCGCGGGGGCCGACCCCGAGAGGTTCGTGCGCCTGTCGAAGGAGTACGCGGAACTGTCGCCGGTCGTCGCCTGCATCGAGGAGGTGCGGCGCGTCAGGCGGGAAGCCGGCACCCTCGAGGCCCTTGCCTCCGACCCGGAAAGCGACGCCGAGATCCGGTCCATGGCCTCCGACGAGCTGCGGCAGCTTGCGGGGCTCCTGCCGGAACTCGAGAGGAGTCTCGGCATCATGCTGCTTCCCGGGGACGCGGCCGACGAACGGAGCGTGATCCTGGAGATCCGCGCCGGCACGGGCGGCGAGGAGGCAGCGCTCTTCGCGGCCGACCTGTTCCGCATGTACGAACGCTACGCCGACCGTCGCGGCTGGACGTTCGGCATCCTGCACGGATCGGACACCGGGCTCGGCGGCTTCAGGGAGGCCGCCGCCGAGATCGCCGGCGAGGGCGTGTTCGCCCGCCTCAAGTTCGAATCGGGCGTCCACCGGGTCCAGCGCGTCCCGGACACGGAATCCCAGGGGCGCATCCACACGTCGGCGGCGACCGTCGCCGTGCTGCCGCAGGCCGAGGAGGTCGACGTCGAGATCGGCGACGGCGACCTCCGGATCGACACGTTCCGCGCCCAGGGCGCCGGGGGGCAGCACGTCAACACCACCGACAGCGCGGTGCGGATCACGCACCTTCCCACGGGCATCGTGGTCTCGCAGCAGGACGAGAAGTCCCAGCACAAGAACCGCAGCAAGGCCCTCAAGATCCTGCGGGCGCGCCTCTACGACGCGCAGCGCGCCCGCATCGAGGCGGAGCGGGCCGCCGACCGGCGCAGCCAGGTCGGCTCGGGAGACAGATCCGAGCGCATCCGCACCTACAACTTCCCCCAGAGCCGCGTCTCCGACCACCGCGTCAACCTGACCCTGCACAAGCTGAACGCGGTGCTCGCCGGCGAGGCGCTCGACGAGATCATCGACGCGCTGGTCGCCGAGGACCAGGCCCGGCGGCTCGCGGCCGCGTCGTGACCGGACCCGGCCCGGCGACGCTCTCGGCCGCGCTGCGGGCGGCCGTGCGCGACCTGGCGGAGGCGGGCGTCGCCGACGCGGCGCGCGACGGGCGGATCCTCGCGGCGGCGGCGGCCGGCCTGAGCCGCGAGGACATGCTGCGCCGCCTGGACGACGCGCTCCCGCAACGGGATCTCCGGCGGCTCGCCGAGGCCGTCGAGAGGCGCCGGCGGGGCGAACCCGTGTCGCGGATCGTCGGAGTCCGGGAGTTCTGGGGCCTCGAGTTCGCGATCACCCCGGCCACGCTCGACCCGCGTCCCGACAGCGAGACCGTCGTGGAGGCGGTGCTGTCGCTGACGGGGACGCCCTCGCCGCGCATCCTCGACCTCGGCACCGGAAGCGGCTGCCTGCTGATCGCGCTGCTGCACGAGCTGCCGGCGGCGACGGGGGTCGGGACCGACATCTCCCCCGCCGCCTGCGAGGCCGCGCGCGCCAACGCCGGGCGCCTGGGCGTGGCGGCGAGAGCGGCGTTCGTGGCCGGGAACTGGGCGGAGGCCGTGCGGGACCGTTTCGACGTCGTCGTCTCGAACCCGCCCTACGTCCCGTCGGGCCGGATCGCCGGGCTCGCCCCCGAGGTGCGGGAGCACGACCCCGTCGCCGGACTCGACGGCGGCCCCGACGGCCTCGACGCCTATCGGGGCCTCGCCGGGCCGGCCGCGCGCCTGCTCCGGGAGGGAGGTCTCGTCGCCGCGGAAACCGACGGGTCGCGGGCGCGCGAGGTCCGTTCGGTGTTCGCGGACGCCGGCCTCGTCCCCCTGGCGGTCCGCCGCGACCTCGCGGGCCGGCCCCGGGTCTGCCTGTTCCGGGGCCCCTGATCCGCCGTCCGCCAGCTTGCGCGGGGCGCGGCCATCGCCTACGAACCTGCGGGCGGCAGCGAAGGAGGGGACATGCCGAAACCGGGGACGCCGCCGGTGGTGGGAGTGATCGGCGGCAGCGGCCTGTACCGGCTCGAGGAGCTCGAGGACGTTGCGGAGGAACGGGTCTCCACGCCGTTCGGGGAGCCCTCGGACGCGCTCGTCCGGGGCCGGATCGGCGGGCAGGACGTCGTCTTCCTGCCGCGTCACGGCGCCGGCCACCGGCTTTCGCCGACGGCGATCAACTACCGCGCGAACATCGACGCCCTCAAGCGCGTCGGCGTGACGGAAATCGTCTCGATCAGCGCTGTGGGATCGCTCAAGGAGCGCCACGCTCCGGGGCATTTCGTGGTCGTCGACCAGTTCATCGACCTGACCCACGCCCGCGCGAAGAGTTTCTTCGGCGAGGGCTGCGTGGCCCATGCGCCGATGGCCGATCCGGTGTGCTCCCGCGTCTCCGGCACGGTCGCCGGATCGCTCGCCGCTCTCGGCATCCCCCACAGCCGCGGCGGCACCCACGTGGTCATAGAGGGGCCGCAGTTCTCGAGCCGCGCCGAAAGCGGCGTCTACCGTTCCTGGGGATGCGACGTCATCGGGATGACCAACATGCCCGAGGCCAAGCTCGCCCGCGAGGCGGAGATCTGCTACGCGAGCGTCGCCATGGTCACCGACTACGACTGCTGGCATCCGGACCATGACGACATCACCGTCGAGAACGTGATCCGCGTCCTGCGGGAGAACGCGGACAAGGCGCGGAGCCTGGTGCGGGATCTCCTGCCCCGTCTTTCCGGGCGCACCGAAAGCTGCGCCGCCGGCTGCCAGACGGTTCTGGACACCGCCGTGATCACGCCCCCGGACGCGCGCGACCCCGCGCTCCTGGCCAGGCTCTCGGCGGTCGCCGGACGGGTTCTGCATCGAACGGGCGAGCGATGACCCAGGGCGACGGCGAACTGGCGATCACGCTCGGGGTCGAGGAGGAGTTCTTCCTCGTCGATCCCGAGACCCGCGACGTGCTGGCCGACCCGGATCCGCGGATCTTCGAGGAATGCGAGCGCAACCGCGGACCGCACATGGTGGTTCCGGAAGCGCTGCGGGCGCAGATCGAGACCAACACCCGGGTCTGCAGCTCGATTCCCGACCTGCGGGCGGCGCTCGGGGAAACCCGCCGCCTGGTCGTCGAGGCCGCGGCCAGGCACGGCGCCGCCGTGCTCGCCTCGTCCACCCATCCGTTCGCGCACTGGCAGGCGCAGAGGACCACGCGGAGAACCCGCTACGAGGAGTTCGAGCTGGACTACCAGGAGACGATGCGCCGGCTTCTCGTCGGCGGCATGCACGTCCACGCGGGCTACGGCGACCCCGACCTCCGCATCCGGGTCATGACCGCGATCCGGCGCTATCTGCCGATGCTTCACGCGATCTCGACGTCGTCGCCGTTCAACGCCGGCAGGAACACCGGCTTCAAGTCCTACCGGCTCACGCTCATCGGCTCGCTGCCGCGCACCGGACTGCCGACGCCGATGTTCTCGCGCGCCGAGTTCGACCGGCTCCTCGAGGACTACAGGCGGATGCGTTTCATCAGCGACGGCAGCGAGCTGTGGTGGGACATCCGCCCGTCCGAGAAATACCCCACCGTCGAGATGCGGATCTGCGACGTCTGCCCGCGGGTCGAGGACGCGGTCAGCATCGCCGCGCTCTACGCCACCCTCGTGCGGGGCCTGATGCGGCGGGCGAGGGAGGGCCGCCTCGACGAGGAGCCGCCCACCGAGATCATCTTCGAGAACCGCTGGATCGCGCAGCGCTACGGCGTCCTGTCGTTTCTGGGCGACGTGAAGCACGGTCGCCGGATCGACATCGAGGACGACGCGGCCGCCGTGCTCGAGGAATTCGCCGAAGACGCGGAAGCGCTCGGATGCGAGGCGGAGATGGACCGCATACGCGAGATCATCCACACCGGCAGCGCCGCCGACCGGCAGCTCGACCACTACCGCCTGCGCGTGCTCGAGGGCGCCTCCGAAAGCGACGCGCTGCGGTCGGTGGTCGACCTTCTGGTCTCGGAGACGCGGGAGGGCGTCGAGACGGCCGGCTGATCCGCCGGATCCCTCCCGGACCGTTCCTCGCGCCCCGCCTTCCGCCCGCGCAGGACGATCCCGCGCTGGCCGAACATCCGCTGCAGGCGGGACGGGGCGCTCCCGTCCGGGTCGTCACCGCGGTCTGCGGGCTCCGAGGGCGTCACCGATCGGACGGATCCGGCTCGGATCCCGTCATCCGGGCGACCGAGTCGGTCCGGGACCGCAGCGTGGGATCATCCTGTCCGCCCGCGCCGCGCCCGTGGACACGCACCCCCGCATGTGCGAGCATCGTCCCGGATTGCCGGATCACGAACGAGACGGGAGACTGCACAGATGACGCACCAAGCGATTCAGCCGTACGTCCGCCATGCATGGTACATCGCGGCCTGGTCCGAGGAGCTGGACGACGGCCCGGTTGCCCGCACCATCATGGACGAGCCCATCGTGCTCTACCGGGACGCCGCCGGCACCGCCGGCGCTCTCGAGGACCGCTGCTGCCACCGCGGCGCCCCGCTGACCCACGGCACGGTCACCGACGTCGGGCTGCAATGCGGCTATCACGGGCTCACCTTCGACACGCAGGGCAACTGCGTCCGGATTCCCGGTCAGAGGAACATCCCTCCGCAGGCCCGGGTGCGGAGCTATCCGGTGGTCGAACGCAACCAGATCCTGTGGATCTGGACGGGCGATCCCGCGCGGGCGGACGAGAGCCTGATCGTCGACTACCCCTACCACGACCAGCCCGGCGAATGGCCCCATCGCAAGGCGATGTTCCCGATCAAGGCGAACTACATGCTGATGATCGACAACCTGATGGACCTGACCCACCTCGGATACGTGCACCGCAAGACGATCGGCGGCAATCCGGGCCAGCACGTGGCCGCGGACATGGAGACGCGCCAGACCGACCGGGGCGCCTATTTCATCCGCTGGATGCTGGACCACGATCCGCCGCCGACCTACCGCAAGGGGGGCGGGTTCGAGGGCAAGGTCGACCGCTGGCAGGAGTTCGAGTACGTCGGGCCCAGCATCGTGCTGCAGTGGTCGGGCGCGCTGAACGTCGGCGACGGCGCCCGGGAAGACCGCAACAGGAAGGGCTTCCACCTGCGGCTTCTTCACGGGGCGACGCCGGAGACCCCGACCTCGTTCCACTACTTCTGGTCCACCGCCAACGGATACCGGCAGGACGACCCGCAGGCCACCCAGGAAATGTACGACGAGATCTACCCGACGTTCATCGAGGACAAGGTGATCATGGAAGCGCAGCAGGCGCGCGTGAATCTCGACCCCGAACGCGAACTCGTCGGCATCCACGCGGACAGCGCCCTGTCGCTCGCCCGGCTTTCCCTCGACAGGATGATCGAGGAAGACCGCAACGCCGTGGCGATGGCCGCCGAGTAGCCGCGCGACGCGCCAAGGCCGGCGCGCGCCCGCCTGCGCGCGCCGGAACCGTCCGCGGTTCGCCGCCGGCCTCTCCGGCGGGCGGGGTCAGTTCGCGTGCCGGCTCATCCAGTCCAGGGCGCGCGCGTAGGAGCGTTCGGTGGCGCCGGGGTTGAAGGCGTCCCGGTCGTCGCAGGTGAAGCCGTGTCCGGCGTCGTCGTAGACGTAGAGCGGACAGTCCTGCAACGCGTCCCTGATCGTCTGCAGATCGCCGAGCGGGATCGCGGCGTCCTTGTCGCCGAAATGGAACTGGGTCGGGCATGCGGGCTTCATCGCCCCGACCTTGGCGGCGATGCCGCCGCCGTAGAACGGCATCGCGGCCGACACGCCGTCAACGGCGCAGGCGGCGACATAGGTCGCGTAACCGCCGAAACAGAAGCCTATCACGCTCACCTTTCCGGCGGACGAAACCTCCTTGACGGCGGCGCCGACGTCGGCCGCGATCCACTCGTCGGTGATCTTGCCGCGTATCTCGCGACCCTTGGCGAAGTCGTCCTCGTTGTAGGTGAGCTCGACGCCCTTCTCCACCCGGTCGAAAAGGGCCGGCGCCACCGACAGATAGCCCTGACCGGCGAAATGGTCGGTGGTGCGGCGGATCTGGCCGTTGATGCCGAAGATCTCCTGAATGACGACCAGCCCGCCCTTCGCCGTTCCGGACGGCTCGGATCTGTAGGCGTCGAGCCGGTGGCCGTCGGCCGCGACAAGCGAAATCCTCTCTCCCATGGGTCTCCCTTTCGTTCCGGCGCGCGACGACGGAGCGCCTCGCATCGATCGCGGCCGAACCTAGCAATCCGCCGGACCGGGGTCAAAAACCGCGCCCGGAGGACGGGCCGTCCTCCGGTTTCCCGCAGGAACACTTTCTTGTCGCGACCGAGTGCCGGCAACGGGCGCGGATCCGCTTCTTGATGCTCGAACTGACACTCGGACGACAGAATTCGCTCCCGAACGGCAGTTGTCGCCACGCCCAGAACCTGCGGAGTTTCCGGCCGGAAACCCGCTTCGCCGGACGCCGGTCGTGAACTCAGGCGCCGCTCAATGCGCGGGCACGCTCTCGAAGACCTCGTCCAGCGCCCCCGCGTCGCACGCCTTCTCGATCCAGGTCTTCAGCTCCTCGGAAGTCGCGGCATCGATTCGCGCCTCCGCCTCCGGCGGCAGTTCGCCGAAACGCCGTTCCAGCACGATGCGCAGGATCCTGGCCCTGCTTTCGGCCAAACCCTGAGCCCTGCCCTTGGCCAAACCCTCGGCCCAGCCCTTGGCCCAGCCCTCGGCACGCCACGTCTCCGCCAGTGTCGGCATGATCATGTCCCCCGCTCCCGAACGGCGGTTGTCGCCACGGTTCGGGCCTGCGGAGTTTCCCGGCCGGAAACCCCGCTTCGCCGGACGCCGGTCGCGAACGCCGGCGCCGCTCAATGCAGCGGGACGCTCCCGAAGACCTCGTCCAGCGTTCCCGCGTCGAACGCCTTCGCGTTCCAGAGCTCCAGCTCCTCGGAAGTCGCGGCGTCGATTCGCGCCTCCGTCTCCGGCGGCAGTTCGCCGAAACGCCGTTCCAGCACGATGCGCAGCATCCTGGCCATCCTGGCCGTGCCCTCGGCCACGCCCTGCGCCTTGCCTTCGGCCACGCCCAGCGCCTTGCCCTCGACCACGCCCTGCGCCCTGCCCTCGGCACGCCACGTCTCCGCCAGTGTCGGCATGATGACCTCCTTCAAGTGCGATTCGCCCTTCGGCATCAACTCGTCGACCTCGGCACGATCAAGGTCGTGGACAACGGAAACATAGTGCCAGATCTGCTGTCCAAGCAAGTGGTTCCCGTCGAGGCTGGAAAGGCTCTCCAGGATGTCGCGCAGAACCTCCCCCGGCATCTGTCGGGCCGAGGAGAGCTTCAGCGCGCCCAGCCCCGCCCGCAGAAACGCGTCCTCCGAAAGCCGCTCGAACGGAATGTCCCCGAGGTTGCACACGACGCAGGACAGGTTTCCCGCGAGCGACGACAGTTCCCCGGGCGCGTCGTCCATGCCCGGCAGCGAGGTCGGCGCGTTCCATCGCCCGCTGCCGTGATAGACGACCAGGGGGATGACCAGCGGCAAGGGCTGCGCGTCACGCTGGCGCTCGATGCGGTCCCGGAGACCCATCATGTAGTGCGCGATCTGGAAGCGCGTTTTCCGCTCGGCGGTGCTCTTGTGCTCGAGAAGGACGTAGGCGGTGGACGGCGTCCCCCGGAGCAGGTCCACCTCGTACAGGCCGTCGCTGTGGAGGGCCCGGAGCTCGTCGTCGAGGAAGGTCCCGTCCGCCGGCCGCGCCGGCCTGTCGGAGAAGTGGGCGGTGTACGCGGCGGGAAGCAGGTCGCGGATCATCCGGTCCGCCATCAGCGGATCCTGCGAAAGAGCCCGGAACAACCGGTCGTGCGGCGTCGTCAGATCGGCCATGGTGCCCCCTCCGAAACGCCCCGCCACGTCGGCGCGGCCTTGCGGTCTCGCTGTCTCGACATTGGTTCGTAGCATGTCGCAAGAGAGAATACAAGAAGAATATATTGGAGACTGGAAAATTTTTTTGTCGTGACCGAACGCCGGAGACGGGTGCGGATCCGCCTGCCGCCCGATCAGGATCCTGCACCGTTCCCACGTCCGCTTCCCGGGGCACGAACCGGCGCCCGGACCGGCGAAACGCGCTCCCGAACGCCCTGCCGACAGGCCCGGGTCGCTCGTCGCCGGACGGAAAACCAGCCCTCCGGTTTCCCGCCTTTCCCGTCCCGACGGACGGATTCCGGAGCCTTCCGGGCCGGACATCGTCCGCCGGCTCGGGATCCCGATCGCGGTTGCAGCAACCAGGCCGGCGCTTTCCCGATTTCCCGCGCCCGACCGTCGTCGCCGCCGCGCCCGGGCCGGGTCGGGCGGCGCGTCCGCGACCACAGGCGCGACGGCATGACCCCGGCGGCGCGGCCCAGGCGGTGGAGAGGTTCTCCGCCGGTCCCGCGGAGAAGGGAAGCCGGCGCGGGGTTCGCCACGTGCATCGAGACCGTCAGCGCGGGCCGCAAGCGGTTCCGACGGCACAGGTCGTCCGACGGAATCCCGGCCTCCGTCGGACGCTTCCGCGCGGGAACCCCCGAACCCGTGCCGACCCGTCGGCGACCGGGCGAACGCCGGGACCGGAACGCCGGCAGGCCGCGTCACACGTTGAAACGGAACAGCACGACGTCGCCGTCCGCGACCGCGTAGTCCCGGCCCTCCTGGCGCATGCGGCCTGCGTCCCGCGCACCCTGCTCCCCGCCGCAGGCGACGTAGTCCTCGTACGACACCGTCTCGGCGCAGATGAAGCCGCGCGCGAAGTCGGTGTGGATGCCGCCCGCGGCCTCGAGCGCCGTCGCGCCGCGCGGCAGCGCCCAGGCACGGGCCTCCCCGGGGCCCGCGGTGAAGAACGCGATCAGCCCCAGGAGCTCGTGGCTCGCCTGCACGAAACGCTCCAGACCGGAGGTCTCGAGCCCGAGGCCCGCCAGGAATTCCCGCCGTTCCCCGGGATCGTCGAGCCGGGCGACCTCGGACTCGATGGCGGCGGAGATGACGACGCTTGCGGCGTTCCTTTCCGCCGCGCGTTCCCCGACCCGGCGCGACAGCGCGTTGCCGGCGAGGTCGTTCTCGTCGACGTTGCAGACGTACATGACCGGCTTGGAGGTCAGCAGCTGCATCCGGCGATGAAGCGGCCGCTCCTCGCGGGCGACGGTCATGTCCCGTGCCGGCGCCCCCGCCTCGAGGAGTCCGGCCGCGCGGTCGAGCAGCGCGAGCATCGCCTTCGCCTCTCCGTCGCCGCCGCGCGCCTTCTTGACGAGGCCGTCGCGCCGGCCCTCGACACTCTGCAGGTCGGCAAGCAGCAGCTCCGTCTCCACGACCTCGATGTCGGCGACGGGATCCACGCGCCCGGCCACGTGGGTGACGCCGTCGTCCTCGAAGCAGCGCACCACATGGGCGATGGCGTCGACCTCGCGGATATGGGAGAGAAAGCGGTTGCCCAGCCCCTCGCCGGAACTGGCCCCGGCCACCAGGCCGGCGATGTCGACGAAGTCGCAGCGCGCCGGAACCGTGGCCGCGGATCCCGCGAGCGCGGCGATGCGTCCGAGGCGCTCGTCCGGCACCGCAACCGTGCCCTCGTTGGGATCGATCGTGCAGAACGGGTAGTTGGCGGCCTCGGCCGCGGCGGTCGCGGTCAGCGCGTTGAACAGGGTCGACTTCCCGACGTTGGGAAGGCCGACGATGCCGCAGCGCAGGCTCACGGCGCCGCGCGGCCGTCGCCGCCCGCGCCGCTTTCCGCCCGCCCCGGCGGCGGGGCGAGATGCGCCACGCGCGTCATGAAGCCGGCGTCGTCCCCGGCCGCCAGCAGGGGCAGCGCCTCGGCGACGGCCGACAGGACGGGCGCCAGCAGCCCGGCTTCGGTCCGCGAGAAGTCCGACAGCACGTGTCCCAGCACGCGCCGGGAGTCCCCCGGATGGCCGATGCCGACGCGAACCCTGCGGAAATCGGATCCGACGTGGGAGATCACGCTCCGGATGCCGTTGTGTCCGGCATGCCCTCCGCCCCGGCGCACCCGCACCTTCCCGAAGACGAGGTCGAGTTCGTCGTAGATCACCGTCACGTCGCGCGCCCTGAGCTTGTAGAAGCCCGCGGCGGAACGCACCGCCCGCCCCGAGTCGTTCATGAACGTGCGCGGCTTGATGACGATGACCTTCTCGCCGGCGACGGTGCCGTCGGCGACCCAGGAGTGATGGCGCCCCTTCCGCAGGGACAGGCCGTGCCGGCGGACGATCTCGTCCGCGGCCATGAACCCGACGTTGTGGCGCTGGCGCGCATGCTTCGGGCCGGGATTGCCGAGCCCGGCCAGCAGCAGCATGGGGAAAGGCCCCGGACGCGGAAGACGGGCTCCGCCTACCCCTCCTCGTCCGTCGGCGACCGCTCCTGCTCGGCCTCGGCCTCGGCGGCGGCGTCGTCGCCGTCCTCCGCCTCCTCTTCCGCGGTCTCCTCGACGAGCACCGTCGGCGGCGCGACGGTGGCGATCGTGAAGTCCCTGTCGGCGATCACGAAACCGACGCCTTCGGGCAGGGAGACGTCGCTGGCGTGGACGGAATCGCCGATGTCGAGGCCCTCGAGATCGGCGACGAGATCGGACGGGATGCTGTCGGCCGTGCAGAAGAGCTCGACCTCGTGGCGCACCACGTTGAGAATGCCGCCGCGCTTGATGCCGACGCTCTCGCGGTCGTTCTCGAAACGGACCGGCACGGCGACGGCGATTTTCCTGTCGGGGTCGAAACGCAGGAAATCCACGTGCAGGGGCTGGTCCGACACCGGGTCGAACTGCACCTCGCGGGGCAGCACGCGATGCTTTTCGCCCTCGACCTCGAGATCCACCAGACGGATGAAGAAACCCGGCTCGCTCATCGCCTGGACGAGCAGCCGATGCTCGACGGCGAGCGTCACCGGCGTCTTCTTGCTGCCGTAGATCACGCCCGGCACGAAACCGTCCCGCCGCGCGCGGCGCGCGGCGCCCTTCCCGGCGGGTTCGCGCCTTGCTCCGGCGATGGTGTCGACCATGGGCCCTCTCCCGACGGCCGGCGGAACCGAATCCGAAGCCCCTGCGCGGCATCGCGCCGACGGGCTGGCCGGCTGGCTGTGGTTCTCCGCGGCTGCGCCGCGGACCGCGCCATCCATAGCGCCCCGGCGACGATCAGTCAAACAGGCTGGACACCGAGCGCGCCTCGCTGATGCGCTCGATCGCCTCGCCGATCAGCGGCGCGATCGAGAGCTGGCGGATGTTCTGGGCCACCCGCACCGCCTCGGTGCCCTGGATCGAGTCGGTGATGACCAGGCTCTGGAGCGGCGCGGCCGAAATCCGGCTCACGGCGCCGCCCGAGAGAACCGCATGGGTGATGTAGGCATGGACGGTCTTCGCGCCGTGCTCGACCAGGGCCCGGGCGGCGTTGCACAGCGTGCCGGCGGAATCGACGATGTCGTCGACCAGGATGCAGGTGCGGCCCTCGACGTCGCCGATGACGTGCATGACCTCCGAAGTCCCGGCCTGCTCCCGGCGCTTGTCGATGATGGCGAGAACCGTGCCGAGACGGGTCGCGAGGCCCCGGGCGCGGCCCACGCCGCCGACGTCGGGCGACACGATCACCAGGTCGCCGGAATCGAAACTCTCGCTGATGTGGCGGATGAAGACCGGCGCCGCGTAGAGATTGTCCAGCGGGATGTCGAAGAAACCCTGGATCTGCCCGGCATGCAGATCCATGGTCAGCACGCGGTCGGCGCCGGCGACGGTGATCAGGTTGGCCACCAGCTTGGCCGAGATCGGGGTGCGGGGACCGGACTTCCGGTCCTGGCGGGCGTAGCCGGAATAGGGCATGACGGCGGTGATCCGGCTGGCGGATCCGCGGCGCGCGGCGTCGATGGAGACGAGAAGCTCCATCAGGTTGTCGTTGGCGGGGTAGGAGGTGGACTGGATGATGAAGACGTCCTCGCCCCGGATGTTCTCGTGGATCTCGACGAAGCACTCCATGTCCGAGAAACGCCGGATGCTGGCGTCGGTCAGCGGCAGGTTCAGATAGGCGGCGATCGCCTCCGCGAGAGGCCGGTTGCTGTTGCCCGCGATGATCTTCATGTCCGGAGACTGCCCTCTTCTGCCCGTCCGCCGGGGCGGCCGCTCGCCTCGACGTCGAAAACCGCCAGGGCGATCCGGACCGAGGGTGCGGGAAAACTAGCAACGCGCCCGCAAAGTGCAAACGCGCGGCCGCGGGGGCGGTCCGTCAGCGCGGCTGCAGGACGATCGCCGAGAGGCAGCGCCCGTAGTCGTCCTCGCCCCGGTGGCAGGCGCGGCGGTAGCTGAAGAACAGCGTCTCCTCCGCGTACGTGTCGCGGCCGAGCGCGGAGATCCCGCCCACGCCGGCGCGTTCGAGCCGGCCCAGCACGTAGCCGGGGAGATCGAAGAGATGCCGGTCCCCGGCGACGCGGAAATGACGCGCGTCGGCGGCGTCGGCGGCGACGAAACGCTCGCGGAACTCCGGCCCGACCCGGTAGCTGCCGCGGCCGATGCAGGGTCCGACGGCGGCGACGACGGAACCGGCGCGCGCGCCGAGCGACACCATCGCGGCCACCGTGCTCTCGACGATGCCGCCCAGCGCCCCCTTCCAGCCCGCATGGGCGGCCCCGACGACGCCGTTCCGCGGGTCGGCGAGCAGGACGGGAACGCAATCCGCCGTCAGGACGCCGAGGACGACGCCCGGGCGGTCGGAGACCATGCCGTCGGCCCGGACCGGCGCCGCCTCCGGCCCCCCGGGGCCCGCGAGGCGGACCGCCCTCGCGCCGTGCACCTGATGCAGGGTCGCCAGGCGCCCGGGCGGGCAGCCGAGGCGTTCCGCCGCGCGGCGCCGGTTCTCCAGCACCAGCGCCCTGTCGTCGCGCGAGCCGAGACCGCAGTTCAGCGACTCGTAGACGCCGCGGCTGACGCCGCCTTCCCGGGTGAAGAAACCGTGGCGCACGCCGTCCAGGCTCCCGAGCGCCGGCGCGGTCAGCATCGCCCGGGACCGGCGTCGAAACCCGGCGGCGCGGGCATGCCCTCCGAGGTCGCCGCGACGACCTTGAACAGCGTTCCCATTCCGGCCGGGTCGATCAGCCGGCCGGCGGCGGCCCGCACCGCGTCCCCCTCCTCCCGGGATCCGGCGGCGCGGGCCAGCCGGTCCGAGCGGACGCCGATGCCGAGTTCCCGCAGAAACCGCCGTTGCGTCACCGGACCGTGAATCTCCGCCCGGCCGCTTCGCAGCCCCTTCGCGACCGCGGAAAAATCGACGTGCGCGGTCAGGTCGCACTCTCCGAGGCCGGTCAGGGGGTCCGCGTGCCGGTGGCCGCGCACCGCCTGCAGGGTGTCTCCGGCCGCCGGCCGGTCGTGCCCGTAGTCCACGAACAGGACGGCTCCTGGATGCCGGCCGAGCCGGGCCCCGAGCTCCGCCATGTCCGCCTCCAGGGTCCGATGGACCTCGAAGACCGTCCCCGGCGGGGATCCGCGCAGCTCGTCCGGAACCAGCTCCGCGAACGCCGGGCGGGGATCTCCGGGAACCAGCGCCAGCCGGTCCCCCTCGAGCACGACGCGCCGCTCCGCCCATCCGCCGGAGACGCGCACGAGCTGGAGCGGCGGATGACAGTCCAGATACTCGTTGCCGACCAGGATCATCGGGCCTTCCGGCACATCCGCGAGCCGGTCGTGCCACCGGGGCGAGAGGCCCGACAGCGTCCTTTTCTGGACGCCGCGCAGCAGCGGGCTGCTCTCGACCAGATGGATCTCGGCGTGTTCCAGCAGGTCGCCGCCGTTGCCGACGGCCCGGCAGGCGTCCGACATCAGGGTTCCCCGGCCCGGCCCGGCCTCGACCAGCGCCACGGGGGACGGACGCCCCGCCCGTTCCCACACCACGGCGATCCACGCCCCGACCAGTTCCCCGAAGACCTGGGAGATCTCGGGCGACGTGACGAAATCCCCGGCGGCGCCGAACGGATCGCGGGTGGCGTAGTAGCCGTGCTCCGGATGATGGAGCGCGAGGTCCATCAGCGGCTCGACGCCGAACGGCCCTGAGCGCCCGATGCGTTCCCGCACCAGCCTCTCAAGCGGCGTCACGGCGCCCCGACGACAGGATCAGCCAGAGGCCGGCGAGGAAGACGGGGACCGACAGCCACTGGCCCATCGTCGTGCCGGCGACGAGAAACCCGAGATGCGCGTCGGGCTGGCGGAAGGTCTCGGCGACGACCCGGGCGATCCCGTAGCCGGCGAGAAAGAGTCCCGCCATGCGGCCGCGCACGGCCAGGCCGCGGCCGCGCACGGCGAACCACCACAGGACGGCGAAAAGCGCCAGCCCTTCCAGAACGGCCTCGTAGAGCTGGCTCGGATGGCGGGGCAGCGGCCCGGCGTGGGGGAACACCATGCCCAGGGGCGAATCCGTCACCCGGCCGTAGAGCTCCCCGTTGACGAAGTTGGCCAGGCGCCCGAGAAAAAGGCCGATCGGCACGCCGCAGACGACGAGATCCCCGAGAGCGACCCAGTCGAGGCCGCGCCGGCGCGCGAACACCCACAGCGCGACCACGACGCCGACCAGGCCGCCGTGGAACGACATCCCCCCCTGCCAGACCGCGAGAGCGGCGAGCGGATGGTCGACGAAATGGCCCGGCTTGTAGAACAGGACGTAGCCGAGGCGCCCTCCGAGCACCACCCCGACGGTCGCCCAGACCACGAACTCGTCCACGGCCCCCGGCGCCGGGCCGTCCGGGTTCCGCGCGGCAAGCCGGACCATGTAGCGCCAGGCCAGAAGAATGCCGGCCACGTAGGCCAGGGCGTACCACCGGATCGAGAACGGCCCGACGGAGACGAGAACCGGATCGATGACGGGATAGGCCAGGGTCAGCATGTGCGGTCCTGCGCGTCCTCGACGCCCGCGCGGCCCGTCGACGGAACCCGTCCGCGGCCGGCGGCGGACCTTCGCGATCCGGCCGCGGGACGCCCGCCGGCATCCCGCCGGAACGCCCCCCGGGAGCCCGGCCAGCGTAGCCGCCGGGGCGCCGGCGGACAAGACGGCGGCGGGCGGTCCGGCACTTGCGCGGCGCCGGGGCCGCACTATGCTGGGAGCGGCAGGGGGAACCGTCATGGACAGCGGCCGCAAGCTCTTCGACGACGTCGCCCGCGTCGCCGGCGGCGCGTTCGAGACTCTCGCCGGCGTGCGCGAGGAGATCGAGGGCCTGATCCGGCACCGGATCGACCGCGCGCTCGCGGGCAGGAACCTGGTGACCCGCGACGAGTTCGAGGCGGTGCGCGAGATCGCCGTCGCCGCGCGGGCCGACGCCGACCGCCTCGGGACGCGCGTCGCGGAGCTCGAGGCCGGGCTCGCCGAGGCCGGGAAGCGACCGGCTTCCCGCGCCCGCCGGAAACCGCGCCGCGCCGCCGGCAAGACCTGAAGCCGGCGCCGGGGGCGTCCGGCGCGCGCGTCCGGGGCGCCCCGGCGGACGGGGTTATCCACCGCATTCGGCGTCCGCCGACGCCGCGTCCGCGTTTTCGTCTTGCAACGAATCCCTTCCTCTTCTATCCGACATCTTGTGGGTGCGATTCGCCTGCACGCACGATACGGTGTTCAGGCGTCCGTGCCGGACCGCGACTCCGGGCCGCGCGGACACCGAGAAGGGAGACGGGCGTGACGTCAGCGGCCAACCGTCGGCATCCAGCCCTCCCGGCCAATCCGGTCGACGTCGTCGAGCGGGTCGCGAGCGGCCGCGACTGGCCCTTCGAGCGCTTCCGCGACGGCGAGATCGTCGTCAGGCACAGCGGACACTGGTGCGGCTACAACATGCACGTCTCTCTCCACCCCGAGGGGAGACTGCTGTTCTTCGCTCTCGTCGCCGACCTGCGCGTCCAGTCCGGGAAGAGAGAGGCGGTGCGCACGCTCGTCGCCCGCATCAACGAGCGTCTGCCGCTCGGTCATTTCGATCTCGGGTCGGAAGACGGGCATCCGGTCTTCCGGCACACCGAACTGCTGCGGGGCGAGGACACCGTCGGCGCGGCCAAGATCGAGGAGATCTTCGCGATAGCGCTCGACGAGTGCGAGCGCTACCATCCGGCCTTCCAGCTCATGGTCTGGGCGGGAAAGACCGCGGAAGAAGCCCTCGAGGCGGCGATCCTCGAGACCGTGGGCGAAGCCTGAGGGGTCCGGCGCATGCCGCAGCGGTCCAGAATCGTCCTCGTCGGCTGCGGCGGGATGGGAAGCGCCCTGATGCGCGGCTGGCTTCGCGAGGGCGTCGACGCCTCCGACACCGTCGTGATCGAGCCGTCCCGCGCCGCCGCGACCGCGGCCCGGACGGCGTTCGGGACGACGGTGGCGCCGTCGCCCGAGGGGATTCCGGAGGGTTTCGCGCCGGACGTGGTCGCGTTCGCCGTCAAGCCCCAGTCCCTGGACGAGGTCGTGCCGCCGTATCGCGGGTTCGCGGCCCGCGGCGCGGTCTTCCTGTCGATCGCCGCCGGAAAGCCGATCGCCTTCTTCGAGTCGCTTCTCGGCAGCGACGCCGCGATCGTCCGCGCGATGCCGAATCTCCCCGCCGCCGTCGGCCGGGGCATCGCCGCCGTCTGCGCCAACGACGCCGCGACCGCGGACCGGCGCGGCCTCTGCCGGCACCTGCTCCAGGCGGTGGGCGACGTGGTCTGGCTCGACGACGAGAGCCTGATGGACGCCGTCACGGCGGTGTCCGGAAGCGGCCCGGCCTACGTCTTTCTCCTCGTCGAGGCCCTGGCGCGGGCCGGGCGGGAGCAGGGCCTGGACCCCGACGTCGCCGAACGCCTGGCGCTGGCCACGGTCGCCGGCGCCGGGGAGCTCGCGCGGCAGTCGGACGCTCCGGCCGCCGCGCTGCGCGAGAGCGTGACCAGCCGCGGCGGCACGACGGCCGCCGCGCTCGAGATCCTGATGGCCGGGGACGGCCTGGCCGCGCTGATGTCGCGCGCCGTGGCGGCCGCCGCGCGGCGCTCGCGCGAGCTCGCCGGCTGACGAATCCCGGGGATCCTCCCGCGGCCGCCGCGCGGACGGGGCGCGGCGAACGTCCGCCCTCCCCGACGAACCGCTTTCCCGCGCGGGCCGCGCGGTGCTACCATGCACCGTCGCCGCAAGGGAGGAAGCCATGGCCAGGGGAACAGCCAAGCGCGCTCCGAGCGCCGACCGCATCCTCGACGCCGCCCTCGAGCTGGCCGCCGAAACGCCTTGGCGTTCCGTGACCATGGAGACGGTCGCGGCGCGCGCCGGGACCACGCTCGCCAGGGTCCGCGCCGCCTTCCCCTCCAAGCCGGCCTTCGTGCGCGCCCTGGTCCGCAGGATCGACGGGGAAGTGCTCAAGGGGCACGATTTCGGGGACCGGGACGAGCCCGCGCGCGACCGCCTGCTCGACGTCCTGCTGCGCCGCCTCGACGCGCTCGGGCGCCACCGCGAGGCGGTGCGGTCGATCTGGCGCGACACCGCCCGCGACCCTCTGGCGCTGGCCGGCGTCGCGCCGGCCCTCTGCGGCGCGATGGCGTGGTCGCTCGAGGCCGCCGGCATCCCGGCCTGGGGGCGGGGCGGCGCGCTGCGGACCAAGGGGCTGGCCGCGATCTTCGCCTCGACCCTTCCGGTCTGGCTGCGCGACGAGAGCGAGGATCTCGGGCCGACCGCCGCGCATCTCGACCGCAGCCTGCGCCGGGCCGAGCGGCTGGCCCGGATCCTGTGGCCCGAACGCGGCGCCGACCGGTGACGATCGCGTTCGAGGACTTTCTCAAGGTCGACGTCCGCGCCGGAACGGTGGTCCGGGCGGAGCCGTTTCCCGAGGCGCGCAAGCCGGCGGTCAAGCTGTGGATCGACTTCGGCCCCGGGATCGGGGAAAGGAGGAGTTCGGCCCGGATCGCCCGCCACTACGCCCCCGAGACCCTGCCGGGCCGCCAGGTCGCGGCGGTGGTCAACCTCGCGCCCAGGCAGATCGGGAAGTTCCTGTCCGAGGTTCTGGTGGTCGGCTTCCCCGACGACGACGGGGAGGTGGCGCTCCTCGGCGTCGACCGGACGGTCCCGAACGGCGCGCGCCTGTTCTGACCGCGCGGCGGGGGCGGCTTCCCCGAAGGCCTCCGCCGCGGTCAGGCCCCGCCGATGTCGCGCCACCTCGCGGCCGGGTGGCCGCCGACCGTCTCGGCGACCGCGTCGACGAAACTCCAGCACGCCTCGTCGTGAACCAGGTGATGGGTCAGGATCCCGGTCGTCTCGTCCGGATCGCACGCGCCGCGGCGCCGCGTCTCGAGATGCGCCGCGATCCCCCCGAGCGCGGCCTCGTCGCCGACATACCCGCGGCCGCCGCGCCAGTCGACGATGTCCACGTGCACGTTGACCCGGACGACCCCGGAGACCGCGTCCTCCGGGCGCCTCGGGCCGAAGAGGCTGAGCCGGCGGAACCCGAGTCCGGGCAGCGCCGCCGCGACGTCGCGCGAGATCCGGTTCCACGGCGGGACCAGGACGTCGTCGAGCCAGCGTCTCCCGAACACGGCGGCCATGCGCCGGCGCCCCCTGCGGAGATCGGCCAGCGCCGGCGCGGGCCCGCGCGCCGACCCCAGTTCCGATCTCTTCCCGCCCGCCGGCGCCCTGTCGGCGTGGGCGTAGCCGTGCTGCAGGAACCGGACCCCGGGCGCCTCCGCGGCGACGGCCGCGAGTTCCGGTCGCGCGAACGCGGGAACGGCGGCGACGGCAAGCGGCGCGCCGGCGCGCTCGCGCGCCGCCAGCAGGCGCCGGAATTCCGGCGTGACGGCGGCGGCGTCGTCGTCGCGCCACCAGAAATCCGCGATCCGCCCCTCCTCCTTCCAGGCGTCGAGTTCGGCCTCGAGCCGGCGCGCCGCGGTCACGACAGCCATCCGCGGAGGAGGCGGGCGCTGGTCTCTATGCCGTCGAACCGCAGGCCCGACGGTCCCGGCCGCGGCGCCGACATGGCGCCGTCGACCGCCGCCGCGAGAGTCCGCGCGTCGAGTCCCGCCTCCGGCAGGATCCGGATCCCGGTCCTGCCCGCGAGCAGGCGGGCGCGCAGGGCCTGCTCGGTCTCGAGGCCGCCCTCGTGGGGAACGACGACGGCCCGCGCGCCCGCGGCCAGCACCTCCGTCACCGTGTTGTACCCGCCCTGGCTGACCGACAGCGCGCAGTTGGCCAGAAGCGACGTGAAGTCCGGCCGCGCCCGCTCCACCGCCACGCCCGCTCCCGCCGCCGCGGCGACGCGGGCGAGCGCCCCGTCGTCGAGCGCGTGGCCGGCCAGGAACCGCCACCGCCGCGCCGCGAGCCGGGTGCGCGGCCGGGCCGCGGCCGCGGCGAGAAACAGCGCCTCGCCGACGGCGCCGCCGCCCGCCGAAACCAGGACCTCGCCGGCGCCCGGCCCCCCGGAGCGCGGCGCCGGCGTCTCGACGACGTATCCCGTGTAGCTGATGCGGTCCGCGATCCTCGCCGCGTGCGGGAAGGTCTCGCCGAACGGGACCAGGCCGGGGTCGCCGTGAACGAGCACCCTGTCGTAGTGCGCCTCGACGCGCTCGACCGCCTCCAGCGCCCGTTCCGGCCTCCCCTGGCCCACGAGAATGTCGCGCACCGACGAGACGACGAGGCGCGCGCGGCCGGCGCCGAGCAGCGCGAGCGCCTCCCCCTGAAGCTGCCTGCGCCCGAACGGGAACAGCTCGGTGACCAGCGCGTCCGGCTCGGCGGCGCGGAGAACGTCGAGCAGCATCGCGACGCGGCGGGCGCGGAAGGCGTCGTCGACGGCCGCGCCGCCGCCGTCGACGAGGGTCCGGAACGCGCCGTCGGGAGCCCGCACCGGGGGAAGCTGGACCAGGGTTCCCCCCTCGAGATCGATGCCGGGCTCCGGCATGCCTCCCGACACCAGGGTGACGTCCATGCCGGCGCGGCGAAAGCCGCGCGCGAGCGCCGCCGCGCGGCGGAGATGGCCGATGCCGAGAAGGTGCTGGACCCAGAACAGGATCCGCGGGCGGGCGGTCACGCCGTCAGCCCGACGTTCATGCGCGCGATCGCGAACCCGCCGGAGGCGTCGGCCTCGAACAGGTGCAGGCTGTCCCAGTCCATGCGGACCGGCGGCCGGCCGACCATGCTCCAGCCGGTCGCGAGGGAGAGCGCGGCGCGGATGATGCCCTGATGGCAGACGGCGCCGGTCGGCTTCCCGCCTTCGGCGACGGCCCGGGCCCAGCCGCCGAAGCGGGCGCGCACGTCGCGCGGGCTCTCCCCGTTGTGGGGCCGGAGATCGAGGCCGAGGGCCGTGCGCCGGCCGACCTCCGCGCCGTAGAGCGCGTCGAGCTCGGGGCGCGTGCGCCCCTCCCAGTCGCCCCAGTCCATCTCGACGACCGCGTCCTCGACGCGCGCCACCGCCAGTCCCAGGATCCCGGCGGTTTCGCGGGCCCGCGCCAGCGGGCTCGTGATCCACTCGAAGCCGCGGAACTCGGCCGGCACGCGCCAGCCGGCGACCCGGGCGCGGCCCTCCTCCGACAGCGGCCGGTCGGCGCGGCCCTGAAGCCGGCGCTCGGCGTTCCAGTCGGTCGGGCCGTGGCGTATGAGGGCGATCGGGGTCATCCGCAGCGCGCGAGAACGGCGTCGAGCCGGCGCGCCGCGGATTCGAGGCCGTGGCCCGCCCGCGTGGCGCGGAGCGCGTTGCGGGACATCCGCCGCCGGCGCTCCGCGTCGCCGAGCAGCCGCCTCGCGGCCGCCGCCAGCGCGGGCGCGTCGCCCGGCTCGGCGAGAAGGCCGGTCTCGCCGTCGCGGACGATGTCCGGGACGCCTCCCGCGCGGCCGGCGACCACCGGCAGCCCCGCGCACTGCGCCTCGAGAAGCGCCATGCCGTAGGCCTCGTTCACCGCCGGCCACAGCAGAAGATCGGCGTCCGCGTAGAGCGCCGGCAGCTCCTCCGGCGCGACCTCGCCCGCCCATCGCAGGCGGTCTTCCGGGATCCCCCCGAAGGCGGCGGCGACCTCCCCGCGCGCGGGGCCGTCGCCGACCGCGAGCAGGGTCCACGGGAGATCCGCCAGGGCGCGCAGCGCCTCCGCGAGCGCGCGGTAGCTCGCGAGCTTGTCGCCGCGGCGCATCATGCCGACGGCAAGCAGCGTCGGCGGCCCCGGGCGGCGGGCGGCCCCGCGCCGGCCGGCCGCGGCGGCGAACGGCCGGATGTCGGTGAACGGCGCGAGGCGGTGGTAGCGTCCGGGGTCCGCGAGCAGCGGCAGGACGCAGGACGCGTCCCCGGAGGAGAGGCCCACGACCGCGTCGGCCGCGCGGATCGCCGCCTCCGCGCCACGGTGGCCGACGTCCCATCTGCCGCCGGCCTGCCCGGGGGCGTGCGAGGCTTCGGCGACGAGGTAGGGAACGCCGAGCGCCTCCCGCATCCGCGGCCCCAGCCAGTCGGGCGACTTGTGGTACACGTGATAGGTGAACCAGGCCTGCGGCGCATCCGGGGCGCCGCGCCAGCGCCGCGCCAGGCGGTCGGCGAGGCGGGCCCCGACCGCCGCCAGCCGGCGCTGCCTGCGGTCGTCCCCGGACCCGTCGCGGCTGACGAAGCGGCTTGCCACGCGCACGTCGTGTCCGGCGGTCTCCAGCGCGCGGACGAGGTTGCGGGCCATCTGGCGGTCGCCGGACGGCACCGGGGACGACAGCCGCTTCATGGGCGAGTAGAAGGCGATCCGCATGTCCGGGCTCCGTCCCCGGGAACGGGCGGCGCGGGACGCGGGGTCACGCCGCCGAGCGCTCCGGCGGCGCCGGCGCCCCGAGACGGGCGGCAAGCAGGTCGGCGCCCGCATCGAAGGAGAAGTCCCGGCGCACGCGCGCCGCGCCGGCCGCCGCCAGCCGCGCGCGCCGGCCGGGGTCGCGCGCGAGCGCCTCGACCGCGGCCGCGAGGGCCCCGCGGTCCTCCGGCGGGACGAGAATCCCGGTGCGCCCGTCCTCGACGAGTTCCGGGATCGCCGAAACGCGGGTGGAAACGCAGGCGACGCCCATGATCTGCGCCTCCATCAGGACGTTCGGCAGGCCGTCGCGGTCGCCGTCGCGGGCGACGCGGCTGGCCAGGACCAGAAGATCCGCCTCGCGGTAGCGCTCGATCACCTCGTCGCGCGCCAGCGCGCCGCACCAGCGGACGCGGCCGTCGATCCCGAGCCGGCGGGCGCGGCGGCGCAGGGCCGGCAGGAGCTCGCCGTCGCCGACATGCCGGAGCCGCCAGTTCAGGTCGCCCGGCAGGCCGGCAAGCGCCTCGAGCAGGACATCGACGCCCTTCTTCTCGACCGCCCGCCCGACGCAGAGGATGCGCACCGGATCGGCCGGATCGCCGCCGTCGCGCGCCGACGCCGCGGCCGGCGCGGGGAACCGCGCCGCCTCCAGGCCGTGATAGACCAGCTCCACCTTCCGCGGGCTCGGCGCCAGCGCCGCCAGGTGGTCGCGCGCGTGGGCCGAGCACGTCGCCGCCCACGCGCAGTCGGCGAGCTTCTCCCGCTTCTCCCAGTCCGGCGTGGTCCAGATGTCCCTCGCGTGCGCGGACACGCTCCAGGGCATCCCGGCAAGCGCCGCGGCGTAGCGGGCGACCGATGCGGGCGTGTGCAGGAAATGGGCGTGGACGAGGGCGGTTCCGGCCGGCATCTCGTGCGCCAGGACCAGCGCCTGGCCGAACCGGCGGACGCGGTTCGCCGTGCGGTCGCGCGCGAGGTCGCGGAGCCACAGGCGGCGGCAGGCGGCGTATCCGGGCCGCCGCCGCTGGGCCCGCCACGCCCGGAACACGCGCGGGATCTCGCGCCAGAGGTATTCCGGCAGGTACGTGACCGGCGCCGCGATCTCCCGGTGGACGGGATGGGTCCGGGAGTCCGTCGGATGCCGCAGCGAGAACAGGTGCAGCGCGAGGCCGCGCCGCTCGAGGCCGAGAAGCTCCTGGGCGACGAAGGTTTCCGACAGCCGGGGGTATCCCTTCAGGACCACCGCGACGGCTTCCGCGGCACCGGTCATGCGGGGGTCTCGCCGGCGACGGCGAGGCGCGGCCACCGGCGGCCGGCCACGAGACGCGAGGCGAGCCGGTTCACGCTCTCGAGTCCGTCGAGCAGGCCGGGAACGACGACGTCGGACGGGCGCGCCTGCTGCGGCAGGTGGCGCAGCGCCGTGGCCATGACCGCGGGGTCGCGCATCCCGTCGTCGGCGAGCATGGCCAGGAGCCCCAGATCCTGGGCCCGCTCGGCCCTGATCAGCTGTTCCTTGCGCGGCACCGTGCGCGGCACGATCAGCGCCGGCTTGTCGAAGCTCAGGATCTCGCAGAAGGTGTTGTAGCCGCCCATCGCGACGATTCCCGCGGCGCCCTCGATCAGCGGCTCGATGTTGGCGTCGAAGGTCATGGTCTCGACGTCCGCCAGCCGCTCCGCGCGGCGCGCGAACCGGTTCTGGCGCTCCTTCTGCATGAACGGGCCGAGCAGCAGAAGGGCCGGATGCGGAAGCCGCCGGTCGTGCTCGTAGGCGCGGAGCACCCAGTCGACCAGCACCTCGCCGTCCCCGCCGCCGCCGGGCGTCACCAGAAGGTAGGGCCGCGGGACCGCGGGCTCGCGGGCCGGCCGGCCGCGCGCCGCCTCGCGCCGGAGATAGCCGGTGAACACCATCTTGCGCCGGACCGCCTGCGGCACCGGGATCTCGGCGAGCGGATCGCAGATCTGCGGCAACCCGTAGACCCAGATCTCGTCGTAGAGATCCTCGAGCGCCGGCATGACGTTCTTGCGCTCCCACTCCGGCGCCAGCAGCGCCGGCTCGTCGAGCACGTCGCGCAGCCCGAGCGCCAGCGGCGTCCCGCGGTCCCGCAGCATCTCCAGGGTCTCGCCGACCTCGCCGCGCAGCCCCAGGGGCTCCTTGTCGACGATGAACAGGTCGGGCGCGAAGACTTCCGCGGCGTGGCGGATGATCGAGGCGCGCATCGCCAGCGTCTCCTCGACGTCGAGGGTCAGGCTCCGCGACGTGTACTCGCCGTTGCGGAGCTTGATCACGCCCGGCACGCGGATGAAGTCGACGCGCCGGCGGAAGTCGAAATTCCCGATGATCGGGGATCCCGACAGGATGATCACCGACGACTCGGGATCGCCGTCGGCCAGCGCGTGCGCGATCGCCCGGCACCGGCGCAGATGGCCGAGCCCGAAGCTGTCATGGCTGTAGACGAGAATCCGCCGCTGGTTGCCCGTCATTCCCGACCCCGCTATCGTCCGGCCGACGCGCCCCGCGCCGACGGGCCCGTCGCGGCCAGTATACAGCAACCGCGCGCCGCGGACCCGCGGCCGGGCCCGTCCGCCACCGGCGGATCGCGAAGCCAGGAGCGGAACGCCGGACCCCGATGGACAGGAGCATCTACCGCTACATCGCGCGCTTCTCGCTGAAGCGCCAGCTGGTCCTGACGGCGATGGCGCTCGCCTCGTTCCCGTTCCTCTACGCGTTTCTCGAGCTTCCCAAGATCATCGTCAACGACGCCATCCAGGCGGAGCGGACGGAGATCGGGATCGCCGTCCCGGGCCTCGGCGCGCTCGGGTTCTCGCAGCTCGGCTACCTGTTCGCCCTGACCGGCCTGCTGCTCGTTCTCATCGTCGTCAACCAGGGCTTCAAGTACGCGCTCAACGTCTACAGCGGCGTCACCGGCGAGCGCATGCTGCGGCGGCTGCGCTACGACCTCTACGGGCGGATCCTGCGCTTTCCGCTGTCGCGCTTCCGGCGCACCTCGCAGGGCGAGGTCATCACCATGATCGCCACCGAGGTCGAGCCCCTCGGCGGCTTCATCGGGGACGCCTTCAAGCTGCCCGTCTACCAGGGCGGGTACCTTCTGGTGACGCTGAGCTTCCTGTTCGTCCAGAACTGGACGATGGCGCTGGCCGCGGTGTCGCTCTACCCGCTGCAGCTCTACCTGATCCCGAGGCTCCAACGCCGCGTCAACAGGCTCGCCAAGGAACGCGTGGCGCGGGTGCGCAGGCTGTCCGACCGCATCGGCGAGACGGTCGCCGGGGTCCAGGAGATCCACGTCCACAACGCGGCGCGGCGGGAGCTCGCGGTGTTCTCGCGGGATCTCGGCGGGATCTACGACGTCCGCCTCCGGATCTACGTCTGGAAATTCGTCATCAAGTTCCTGAACAACTCGATCAACCAGCTCGGCCCGTTCTGCTACTACGCGATCGGGGGCTGGCTCGCGATCGAGGGGCGGCTCGACGTCGGCACCCTGCTCGCGGCCGTCGCCGCCCACAAGGAACTGGCCGCCCCGTGGAAGGAGTTGCTGAACTTCTACCAGCGCCAGCAGGACGCCCGCATCAAGTTCGAGCAGGTGGTCGCGCAGTTCGATCCCGGCGGGATGATGGACGCCGCCCAGCAGCTCGACGAGCCGGACGAGATCCCGCCGCTCCGGGGCGAGATCGCGGCCGCCAACCTGGGCCTCGCCGACGAGACCGGGGCGAGCCTGCTGGAAGCGGTCTCGCTCACGCTGGAGCCCGGAACCTCGGTCGCCCTCGTCGGCGCCGGCAGTTCCGGCAAGGAGGAGCTGTCCCGGATTCTCGCGCGCCTCGCGCCCCCGGACGCCGGCAGCCTGCGGATCGCCGGCCGCAGGGCCGAGACGCTGCCCGAGGCGGTCACCGGGCGGCGGATCTCCCATGTCGGCCCGGTCGCGTTCATGTTCTCGTCGACGGTCGGCGACAACCTGCTCTACGGCGTGCGCCACGTTCCGCTGCGGCCCGGCGGGACGGACCGGACGGAGGCCGGCGACGGCGCCCGGTCGGCGGCCGAGGCGGCCGCCACCGGCAACTCGACCGACGACCCCGACGCCGACTGGACCGACTACGCCGCGGCGGGCGCCGCGGACGGGGAGGCGCTCGCCGGGCGGCTCCTCGAGGTTCTGGCCATGGTCGGGCTCGACCGGGACGTCTACGAGCTCGGCCTGCGCGGCACCATCGACCCGGAGACCCGCGGCGGGATCGCGGCCCGGTTCCTGCGGGCGCGCGCCGCGCTCGCCGAGCGCCTGCGGGCGCCCGGGTTCGCCGGCCTCGTCGAACCCTTCGACGTCGAGCGCTACAACGACAACGCCACGCTGGCGGAGAACCTGCTGTTCGGCACCCCGGTCGGCCCGACCTTCGACATCGACAGGCTCGCCGAGCACCCGCACGTCCTCGCGCTTCTGGAGAGCCAGGGGCTGACCGGGCCCCTGCTCGACGCCGGACGCAGGGTCGCCGCGACGATGGTCGAGATCTTCGCCGACCTGCCGCCGGACCACCCGTTCTTCGAGCGCTTCAGCTTCATCTCGTCGGAGGATCTGCCGGAATTCCAGCACCTGCTCGCGCGCGGCGGCGGCAACGAGGGGCTGGGCGCCGCGGAACGCGCGATGCTTCTCTCCCTGCCCTTCAGGCTCGCCCCCGCGCGCCACCGCCTCGGCATCATCGACGACGAGCTGCGCGGGCGCGTGCTGCAGGCCCGCAGGGCCTTCGCGGCCGGCCTGCCCGCGCGGTACCGCAACGCCATCGAGTTCTTCGACGCCGGGCGCTTCAACGCCGCGGCGACGCTGCAGGACAACGTGCTGTTCGGCAAGATCGCGCACGGCCGCGCCGGAGCCGCCGAGACGGTCGGCGAGCTGGTGTCCGAGGTCATCCGGTCCCTCGGCCTCGAGGACGCGGTGCGCGGCGTCGGCCTGGAGTTCCACGTCGGCAGCGGCGGCAGCCGTCTCTCCGGCGCGCAGCGCCAGAAACTCGGCATCGCGCGGTCGGTGCTGAAGCGCCCCGACATCCTGATCCTCGACGAGGCCACCGCCGCCCTCGACGCCGCGTCGCAGAGCGCGATCCTGCGGAACCTCAGGGCGGAGTTCTCCGGCCGGAGCCTGATCTGGGCCGTTCACCGCGCGTCGATGGCGCGCGCCTTCGACGCGGTCGTCGTCATGCGCTCGGGCCGCGTGGTAGAACAGGGGAGCTTCGAGGAACTCGACCGCGAGGGAACCCTGCTCCGCGAGCTGGTCGCGGCCGAGTAGGCCGGCGCAACCATGGAAAGGACCGAACCGTGGCCCTGAACGAAGAGGTCGACGCGCTCCGCAATCTTCCGCTGTTCGCCAGGGTGGCCCCCGCGAAGCTCAAGCTCATCGCCTTCGCCAGCAAGCGGCTGACCTTTCCGGAAGGGCACGAGCTGTTCCGCCAGGGGGAGCCGGGAGACGTGGCCTACATCGTCCTCGAGGGCGGCGCCGACGTGGTGGTGGAGGCGCCGGAGGGGGAAGTGACCGTGGCGCGTCTCGGGAAGAACGACATCATCGGCGAGATGGCGATCCTGATGGACGCGCCGCGCAGCGCGACCGTGCGCGCGACGTCGCGGCTCGAGACGCTGGAAATCACCAAGGAGCTGTTCTTCCGCATGGTCGAGGAGTTCCCCGAGATCGCGGTCGGGGTCATGCGGGAGCTCGCCCAGCGGCTCGACGCGACCAACGCCCAGCTCCGCGGCGGCCGGGAAGAGGGATGAGCCGGCTGGATTCGTTCATCCGCAGGGTCTCGGCCCAGCGCGACTGCCTCAACATGGCCGCCGGGCTGGTGGCCTCGGTGCCGGGGCCGGTGCTGGAGCTCGGCCTCGGCAACGGCAGGACCTACGACCACCTGCGCGCGCTGTTCCCCGACCGCGAGATCTTCGCGTTCGACCGCCGCGTCGCGGCCCATCCCGACTGCGTTCCCGACGAGGACCACATGATCCTCGGGGAGATCACGGCGACCCTGCCCGCGGCGGCCGCCCGCATCGGCGCTCCGGCGGCGCTCGCCCACTGCGACATCGGAACCGGCGACGGCGCCGCCAACGCCCGGCTCGCCGCCGCCGTCGGGCCCGCGCTTTCGGACCTGATGGCGGAAGGCGCGATCGTGCTCAGCGACCAGGAGCACCGCGTCCGCGGATGGATCCCGCTCGCGCCGCCGCCGGGCGTCGGGCCCGGCCGCTACTTCGTGAGCCGCGTGGAACGGACAACCGGAAAGGAAACGGCATGACGTCGCCCAGGGTCTTCGTCTTCGCGCCCGTCGAGGGGATCGCGGACTGCCACGAGAGGCTCGAGCGCCACGGCTGCGCGCTCTCGTTCGGCGACGCCGGCTGGCACGACCCCGGCGGCGGCCACGAGGACGCGGTCGCCGCCGGCGCCGCCGGCGCCGACGCGCTGATGGGAACCTCGATCCGGTCGACCCCGATCACGCGGCGGATCCTCGAGACCAGCCCGGGGCTGCGCGTCGTCGCCAAGTGCACGGTCGGCACCGACGACGTGGACGTCGACGCGGCGACCGAGCTCGGCATCCTGGTGTGCCACGCCCCCACCGAATCGAACTGCTACGGCGTCGCCGAGGGAACGGTGGCGATGATCCTCGCCCGTCTCAAGAAAACCGCCCAGAAGGACGCGGCGGTGCGGGCCGGCAGGTGGCGCGACGGCGACGTGACCGGGAGCTATCTCGGCGCCCGCTCCAGCGACGGGTATCCCGGCCTCACGCTCGGCATCATCGGACTCGGCCGCATCGGCGCCCGCGTGGCCCAGCTGTTCGCGCCCTGGGGCATGCGCATCATCGCCTGCGACCCGTTCGTCCCGGACAGCCGCTTCGCGGAGAAGGGCGCCGAGAGGACGGACCTCGAGCGCCTGCTGGAGCAGTCGGACATCGTCACGATGCACTGCACCTACACCCGCGCGAACGACGGCATGATGGGCGCCGCGCAGTTCGCCCGCATGAAGCCCGGCGCGATCTTCGTCAACACCTCGCGCGGCGGCAACGTGGACGAGGCGGCGCTCGCCGACGCGCTCGCGAACGGCGTCATCGCCGGCGCCGCCATCGACGCCTTCCGCGACGAGCCGGTCCCGCCGGATTCGCCGCTTCTCCGCCTCGGCGACAGGATCACCCTGTCGCCCCACGCGGTCTCGCACAACGCCGGCAGCGGCCTCGCGCCCGGCTACCGCTGGGCCGCCGATTCGGTGCTGCGGGCGCTCGACGGCGAGGTGCCGAACAGCGTCTTCAACCCCGAGGCCGTGGAGCGCTGGAAGGAGCGGTTCGGCGGCAGGAGGATCCTCCCGGCGAACGAGGAGGTTCCGCGGCACCCGGGCTACGGCCCGCCCGACCCGTGACCCCGGGACCGCTTCAGACCGAGATGTCGGCCCAGACGGGGGCGTGGTCGGACGGCCTCTCCCAGCCCCGCGCCTCGCGCAGGACGCCGGCGTCGGCGACGCGGCCGGCGAGCCCGGGGCCGACCCAGATGTGGTCGAGGCGGCGGCCGCGGTCGCTGCCGGGCCACGAGCGGTTGCGGTAGCTCCACCAGGAATAGAGGCGCCGGTCCTCGGGGACGATCCGGCGCACGGCGTCGACCCAGCCATGCGCGCCCTGCCACCGGGCGAGGCCCTCGACCTCGACGGGGGTATGGCTCACGACCTTGAGCAGCTGCCGGTGCGACCACACGTCGGTCTCCAGGGGCGCGACGTTGAGGTCGCCGACGAGGACGCGGGCCGGGCCGGGCGCCAGCGCGGCCGACCAGGCGGCGGCTTCCTCGAGGAACGCGAGCTTGTGGGCGAATTTCGGGTTGGCGGCGGGATCCGGCTCGTCGCCGCCGGCGGGAACGTAGAAGTTGTGGAGCTCGATCCCGCCGACCAGCCCGGCGACGTGGCGCGCGTCGCCCCTGCCGCACCAGTCGCGGCTGCCGCGTCCGGACAGCGGCGCGCGCGACAGGATCGCGACGCCGCTGTAGCCCTTCTCGCCGCGGACGAGCTGGTGCGGGAAACCGGCCGCCGCGATCTCCGCGGCGGGGAAGTCCTCGGTGCGCACCTTGATCTCCTGGAGGCAGAGGACGTCGGGCGCGAGGGCGTCGGCGACGCGGCGAAGCTGGCCGAGCCGCAGGCGGACCGAGTTGACGTTCCAGGTGGCGACCCGCATCCGGGTCATTCGGCGGCGACCGGGTATCCCGTCCGTTCCATGGCCCGCCCGCGGCAGGCGTCGCCGAACGCCCGGAGCAGCGCGCTGGACAGCGCGTGGGTCTCGTAGCGCCACTCGACGTGCCACTGGACGCCGACGCAGAACGTCCCGGGGCGGCTCAGCCCCTCGATCACGCCGTCCGGCGACACGCATTCCACCTCGAGCTCCGGGGCCACCGCGTCCACGGACTGGCCGTGCAGGGAGTTGACGACGGCCTCGCGCGCGCCGAGGAGCCGGTGGAACAGCCCGTTCTCGGCCATCACCACCGGATGGCGGGGGCCCATCTTGTGCTCGATGTCGCCCTCCCTGGGCATGCGGTGGTCGTCGTGGCCGGGCACGAGATGCGTGCGGTAGTGGAGCGTGCCGCCGAGCGCGACGTTGATCTCCTGGATGCCGCGGCAGGAGCCGAACACCGGAACGCCGCGGGCCACGCACTCGCGGACCAGCGGCAGGACGGTCCGGTCGCGGAGCGGGTCGCGGATCTCGTCGTCGGGAAAGGGCGGACCGCCGTAGTGATGCGGCTCGACGTTGGCCCGGCCGCCGGTCAGGAACAGCCCGTCGAGCCGGTCGGCGAGCGCGGCGGCGTCGAGATCCTCCCCGAGCGCGGGGACGACGACGGGCAGCGCGCCGGCCCCGCCCGAAACCGCGAGGACGTAGCGTTCTCCGGCACCGTGATGCGGCAGGGTGTGCGAAGGCATGAAATGGCGGCTTGCCGAGACCCCGACAACCGGCACGACAGGACTGTCCGACATGGCCGCCTGATAGCACGGCGGCCCGGCGAACGCAACCGTC
This sequence comes from Alphaproteobacteria bacterium, assembly GCA_965214975.1. Taxonomy (GTDB): domain Bacteria; phylum Pseudomonadota; class Alphaproteobacteria; order MPNO01; family UBA830; genus JAJEBT01. Next base: position 354,898 of record OZ244055.1, on the reverse strand, counting down.
CGCAGGGCCGAATTCCCGTCCGGCGACGGGTGAACCGGCCCGTCCGGCAGGGCGTTCGGGAATGCGTTTTCGGGAACGCGTTTCGTCGGTCCGGGCGGCAGTCCGTGCCCCGGGAAGCGGGACCGCACCCGTCGCCGGCGCCCGGTCACGACAGAAAATTTTTCCGTGGACCTTGAATTCGTCTTGTATTCCCACAGAAGACATGATACGAACAAGTGTCGCGGCGGAGAGGCCGCAAGGCCGCGCCGGCGAGGCGGGGCGTTTCGGAGGGGGCACCATGGCCGATCTGACGACACCGCACGACCGGTTGTTCCGGGCTCTTTCGCAGGATCCGCGGATGGCGGACCGGATGATCCGCGACCTGCTTCCCGCCGCGTACACCGCCCACTTCTCCGACAGGGCCGGCGCGGCCGGCGGACGGGACCTTCCTCGACGACGAGCTCCGGGCCCTCCACAGCGACGGCCTGTACGAGGTGGACCTGCTCCGGGGGACGCCGTCCACCGCCTACGTCCTTCTCGAGCACAAGAGCACCGCCGAGCGGAAAACGCGCTTCCAGATCGCGCACTGCATGATGGGTCTCTGGGACCGCATCGAGCGCCAGCGTGACGCGCAGCCCTTGCCGCTGGTCATCCCCCTGGTCGTCTATCACGGCAGCGGGCGATGGAACGCGCCGACCTCGCTGCCGGGCATGGACGACGCGCCCGGGGAACTGTCGTCGCTTGCGGGGAACATGTCCTATGTCGTGTGCAACCTCGGGGACATTCCGTTCGAGCGGCTTTCGGAGGACGCGTTTCTGCGGGCGGGGCTGGGCGCGCTGAAGTTCTCCTCGGCCCGACAGATGCCGGGGGAGGTTCTGCGCGACATCCTGGAGAGCCTTTCCAGCCCCGACGGGAACCACTTGCTTGGACAGCAGATCTGGCACTATGTTTCCGTTGTCCACGACCTTGATCGTGCCGAGGTCGACGAGTTGATGCCGAAGGGCGAATCGCACTTGAAGGAGGTCATCATGCCGACACTGGCGGAGACGTGGCGTGCCGAGGGCATGGCCGAGGGCGTGGCGAAAGGCGTGGCCGAGGGCATGGCGAAAGGCGTGGCCAAGACGCTGCGCATCGTGCTGGAACGGCGTTTCGGCGAACTGCCGCCGGAGGCGGAGGCGCGAATCGACGCCGCGACTTCCGAGGAGCTGGAGATCTGGGTCGCGAAAGCGTTCGACGCGGGGACGCTGGACGAGGTCTTCGAGAGCGTCCCGCTGCATTGAGCGGCGCCCGCGTTCACGACCGGAGACGCGGGTTTCCGGCCGGAAACTCCGCAGGCCCGGAGCGTGGCGGCAACCGCCGTTCGGGAGCGGGGGACACGACCATGCCGACACCGGCGGAGACGTGGCGTGCCGAGGGCGGGGCGCAGGGCGTCAGGGCCGGTTTCCTGTCCGGCGACGGGTGAACCGGCCGCCGGACGGGAAACGAGCCGCGCGGGACGGCCTCGCCGCCCGTTCTCCGGGAGCTTCCGGAACGTCTTGTTATGCCGCCCGGCAGCTTCCGGGATGAACGTCGCGTCCCGGCTCCGAAGCCGGGCGACGGCAAGGCGATGTTCGCCGCGGCGCGCGGACTGCGGACCGGAGCGGGGCCGGACGCCCGGTCGGGACTTCTCCGCGCAGCGGACGCAACGCCCGAAACCGCCCAGGCACGGCCCGGACCGACTGCAATCGGCCGTAATCGGCGAGGACGGGACAGTCCCGGGGCGTCCATGCGGTGTCGTTGATACGGCCCTGCTGGATCGGTATGGTGCCAACCTGCTGTCAGATGCGACGGGCGGATCGTTGCATGGCGAGTCGAGCGCCCTTGGCGCAGGACGCGAACGGCAAGGATCGGGTCGCCGCAACGATCCGGGTTCCGGAACCGTTTCCGCGCCGGACCGATCGGTGCGTCAAGGAGGGGGACATGCCGACCTCGCGCAGCAACCAGCCGCTCGAGGCAGCTGCGGAAAAGCCTGCACTGCGGCAGGATCGTCGGAGCGACCGGGATGGCTCGTAGCGACCTTCTCGTGTCCCTGGTCCGGGCCGGCGCCTCCGGAGACGGCAGAGAGCTGGCGAACGCCACGGAAGCGATCATCGCCGAGGAACGTGCCAAGCGGCACAACGTTCTCGCCGACCGGCTCGCGCGCGCGCTGCGAAGCAACGGCAACGGCGGACAAGCGAGGCATGCGGTTCCGGAGTCGGCGGTTCGCGCGCGGGACTACGTGCTGGAAACGATGCCGCGGAAGCGTCTCGAAGACCTGTTCCTGCCGGACTTGTGCGAACGCGTGTGCCGGGAACTCGTCGAGGAGCAGCAGCGCGCTTCCCTGTTGCGCTCGCACAGCCTGGAACCGCGTCATCGGGTCTTGCTGGTTGGCCCTCCGGGCAACGGGAAGACCTCGCTGGCCGAAGCCATCGCGGAGGCGCTGGCGGTGCAGTTCTTCGTCGTTCGCTACGATGCCGTCATCGGCAGCTTTCTCGGCGAGACGGCGACCCGGTTGCGGCGCGTCTTCGACTACGCCCGGACGACGCCCTGCGTTCTGTTCTTCGACGAGTTCGATGCAGTCGGCAAGGAGCGTGGCGACGCGAACGAGACCGGCGAGATCAAGCGCGTGGTGACGTCACTGTTGATGCAGGTCGACGATCTGCCAAGCTATACGGTAGTCGTTGCCGCCTCGAACCACTCGGAGCTCCTGGACCGGGCGGTCTGGCGGCGCTTCCAGTTCCGGCTGGAATTGCCGGCGCCGACCCAGGCGCAGCTCGGCCGCTACTTCGAGGCGTTCGCGAAGCGGATGGATGAACCTCTGGGGGCAAGCGCGAAGACCATTGCCAAGGCTTTGGACAATGTCAGCTATGCCGAGGCGGAAGAGTTCTGCAACGGGATCCGCAGGCAGCACGCGTTGTCGCTGGGCGCGGGATCCCTGAAAGCGATCGTTGCCGAGCAGTTGAAGCTGTGGAAGGCGAGAGCGCGTCAACCGGACGCCGCCTGAGCCACCCGTGCCCGAGTATCCGCTCCTGCCCCTGCCGGCATCGGAGGAGGGCAATCCGCCACGATCGCCCCGCTTCGTTCCGCGTGATCCGAGACTGTCCCCGGAACGTCAGGGCGAGCGTCTCGGGCCGAAGTTCGACCGCCTTGCGAACGTGCTGGAGCGGGAAGCTGACGGAATGTCGCTTCGCGACGATCCATCGAGCATCGCCCCCGAGCGCGCGCTCGTGTTGGAGGTCGCGGGGTCGGTAGGAGACTTCCAGCGCTTCTCCGGAGAGTGGACGGGCTGGAGTTTCTTGCCGACGAAGAGGCCGCGTTCGAGCCGGACGAGGACTTCTTCGAGCCGGATACCCGCCGGAGCAGGAAGGGACAGCCTCGAACGGACAAGCCGGTCGGTGGCCGTCTCTATCTTGCAATGCCCGATGTCGGCGCGTTGCGCGAGCTGGTGCGGTTGTGGGGTCGCTGGCAACGCGGAGAGGGTCCGCCACGCGGCTTCACGCCTTGGTGGAAGCTGTTCGCAGGTCTGCGCGACGTTCGGCCATGGGGTCCGGTCGACCGCCTCACGAACGAGACCGTTGAAGTCTGGCGGGAAATGGAGACCGATCCTGCGACGGTACACCGAATCGAGGCGGAGCTGTGGTTCCGCGAAAGTCCGGAACGGCGGGAAACCGCGTTCCGCCGGGTCGTTGCGGCCGTGGCCGAGGCTGACGGGAACATCGTCGATCACGCAGTCATCGAGGAGATCTGTTACGAGGCGGCGCTGATCGACCTGCCGGTCCGCGAGATCGCGCGTCTCGTCGCGCGCGAGGAAATCCACCTCGCGGTTTGCGACGACGTGATGTTTCTGCGTCCGCAGTCGTCGGTCGACGTTCCGGAACTCGCCGAGGAGACGGAAACCGCACCGGACATTCCGGACGAGCCGCCTGCCGAATTGTCGCCCGTCGCCGCGTTGCTCGATGGCGTGCCGATTCAGAACCATCGACTTCTCGATGGACGGCTCGAGGTGGACGACCCCGACGGTCTCGAAGCCATGAGCGTCGTGGCGGAGCGCCACCACGGTACGGCGATGGCTTCGCTGATTCTGCATGGGGACAGGAATCTCGACCAGCTTCCCATCTCGCGAAAGCTTCATGTGCGTCCCGTCCTCCACGCGCCCGGGAACGGTCTTCGCGAGGAGCCGAGACGCGACCGACTTCTGGTGGACGTGATCTATCGCGCCGTCCGACGCATGAAGGAAGGCGACCGGGAAGGCGGGGCGACGGCCCCGGAAGTTTTTCTCGTGAACCTGTCTCTCGGCGACCCGGGACGGCCCTTCAGCGGCCCGATGAGTCCGTGGGCGAAACTTCTCGACCATCTCGCGAACCGCTACGGGCTTCTCTTCCTGGTGAGCGCCGGCAACATCAAGCGGCCTCTTCCCGTAGGCGAGTTCCCCGACTGGACGAGCTTCGAAGATGCCGCGCCGGAGGATCGGGAGAGAGCCGTGCTCCGGGCGCTGTCCGATCACAGGGCATACCGGACGCTCCTGTCTCCGGCGGAAGCGCTCAACGTCGTCACGGTCGGCGCATGGCACGACGATGCTGTCGTCGGGTCGCGAGGCGCTGGAGCGGTGGACCCTTATGGACGGGAGGCAGGGCTTCCCAACGTGAGCTCCGCCCTGGGACTCGGACACCGCAAGGTGATCAAGCCGGATATCCACCTGCCGGGCGGGCGGGAGCATGTGAGATTCCGGGCCGGTGGCGGGACGCTCGTCATCGTGCCCGAGCCGGGAGGGCGATCCGGACCGAAGGCGGCGTCTCCGCATCCGGAGGGCGATCTCGATCACGTGCGTCTGACAACAGGCACCAGCGCCGCCACCGCCCTGGCGACAAGAGCGGCTCATCGGCTTTTCGAGGCGCTCATGGACGAGGACAGCGGGTCGATGCACGCCGAGATGGATCCGCAGTTCCGAGCGGTCGCGGTCAAGGCGCTGCTTATCCACCGAGCGAAATGGGGGAACCGCGGGGATTTCCTGGACAAATTCCATGGACCGCACGGGCAGGGCAAGCACACCGAAAGGCGTGACAATATCGCTCGCCTGCTCGGATACGGATTCCCGAACATCGACGAGGCTCTGTCATGCGCGCCGAACCGGGCGACGCTGATCGGGCACGGAACCATTGCCGCTCACACCGCGAACATCCATCGAATCCCGCTGCCGCCAAGCCTGGAACGGGTTACCGAGCCGCGGGAGGCCACGATAACGGTCGCGTGGTTCTCGCCGGTCAATTCCCGACACCAAGCCTATCGCCGCGCGAAGCTGGAAGTGGATGCCGTGACGAAGCTCGAGACGGCAGTCGGCGTGAAGAGAGTGAGCGTCCAGCCCTCGGACAAGTCGGTCCCCCGCGGCTCGGTGTTTCATGCGCGCTACAAGGGCGGCAAGGCAGTGCCGTTCGTCGACGACGGGCAGGTGTTGCTGCGCGTGTTCTGTCGTGAGCAGGCCGGCCATCTGGATCAGCGCATCCGCTACGGTGTCGCGGTGACGATCGAGGCGGGCGAAGGCGTTCCCGTCTACGATGAAGTGAGGGCCCGGCTCGCCGTGCCAATCGCCCCTGGAGTCCGATAGCGGTGTGTCCCGGAGATGCATAAGAAAAGTCGCTGGACCTTGGCGAGGATGGATTCGGCGGTTGCGATCCACATGAAGGAAGTCGCCGTGGCGCAGGAGTGTCCCGCGCTCGCCGATTGCGGTCGGTCCGGGATCGCGGAACGGGCCCGCCGTCCCGGTTGATTTTTCCCGCGAACCCGGCAATCGTCCGGAACAAGCTGCCGCTTGCCGCCGTGCGGCAGACGTTCACAGACAGGGAGGTTCGCCATGCGCAAGCAGGAACTGAACCCGGCCAGGCTCGCGGCGCTGTTCCGCAGGGAATTCGAGATGTGCAACGTCGCGGAAGGGGAAACCGTCGCGCTCCTTTCCGACCTCAACTCCCGGCGCGAGTACGTCGAGGCGTCGTTCGCGGCCGCCTCGGAACTGGGCGCCGACGCCTACGAGCTGTGCGTCAACTCGATCCCGTCGTGGACCAGGGTCGGCGTCGAGACCATCGGCGCCTGCAAGGGAACGCTGGAGGCCCTGCGCGCGGCGGACATGCTCGTGTGCCTCCACATTCCGCTGTTCACCAGGTGGATGAAGACGGTCCGCGGGGCCGGCACGCGGGTGCTGATGATCATCGACGCGCCGGACGATCTCGAGCAGCTCATGGCGCCGCCGGGGCTGCGCGAGGCCGTGATTCACGCCGGCAAGCGGCTCGAGGAGACCGGTTCCGTCAGGGTCACGAGCGACGCCGGCACCGATCTCGCCTACGAGTGCGGCGAGTACCCGACCATGATCCAGTACGGGTTCGCGGACGCCCCCGGACGCTTCGACCATTGGGGCGCCGGTCACGTGCACACGTTTCCCAACGAGAGGTCCGCCCGCGGCACGGTGGTCATCCAGCCCGGCGACATGATCATCCTGCCCTACAACCGCTACGTCCAGGACGAGATCCGCCTCGAGATCGAGGACGGCTGCATCGGCCGGATCTCGGGCGGCATGGACGCGCGGCTGATGGAGCACTGGCTCGAGGACAACAAGGCGGATCCGGACGATCTCGACGGCCATCACGTCTCCCATCTCGGCTGGGGCATGAATCCGCAGGCGCGCTGGGACGCGCTGGCGCTCTACGGCGACGACCCCGACCGGACCTACGCCTCGGCGCGGACGTTTCCCGGGAACTTCCTGTTCTCGACCGGTCCCAACAGCCAGGGCGGCGGCACGCGCACGACCAAGGGCCACTACGACGTGCCGATGCGCGACTGCACGGTCGTTCTGGACAACGACACGATCATCGACCGCGGGCGGCTGGTGGACGAGAACATGATCGTCCAGCGGGTGGCCCGCTGAACGATGCGGCCCGAGGACTATCCGCCGCAGGAACCGTTTTCGGAGATCGCGCAGCCCTACGTGGAGGAGGTGACGCGGCGAAGCGCGGACGCCGTCCCCGCCGACGAGCTGCCCTACGGCGGCGACCCCTACCAGACGGTCGCGATCCACCCGGCCGCCGAGCCCGGCGGAGACGTCCTGGTCTTCATGCACGGCGGCGGCTGGACCTCGGGCTACAAGGAGCACATGAACTTCATGGCGCCCGCCCTCGGTTCGGCGGGCGTCACGTTCTGTTCCGCCGGATACCGTCTCGCCCCCCGCCACGTCTTTCCGGCGGGACGGAACGACGCGGCCGACGCGGTCGCCCTGGTCTGCCGCGAGATCCGCCGCTACGGAGGGGATCCGTCCCGTCTTTTCGTCGGCGGCCATTCCGCGGGCGGCCACTACGCGGCCCTGCTGGCCGTCACCCGGGACTGGCGGAGCGCGCGGGGACTCGCTCCGGACGCGGTTCGCGGCTGCCTGCCGCTGTCCGGCGTCTACCTGTTCGGGGAGGGCTCCGGCCTTTCGGCGCGCCCCAGATTCCTGGGGCCCGAGGGCAGCGAACGAAGCGCCAGCCCCCTCCTTCGCGTGGGGGAACAGCGGTGCCCGTTCCTGATCGCCTACGGCAGCGACGACTTTCCCCACCTGGCGACGCAGGGACGGCGGATGGCGGAGGCGCTGCGGAACGCCGGGGACGAGGCGGAAGTCGCGGTTCTCGACGGCAGGGACCATTTCGGCGCCAGCCTCGCGGGCGGCGAGGCCGACGGGCCCTGGGTGTCGCGCGCCGTCGCGTGGATGGCGGCGCATTGAACGGTTCGCCCCCCTTCGCCGTCGCGCACGGGATCTCGAAGGACTTTCTCGCCACCCGCGCGCTGGACGACGTCTCCTTCGACGTCCGGCGCGGGGAGGTGCACGCCCTGATCGGCGAGAACGGCGCCGGCAAGTCGACGCTGGTGAAGATGCTCGGCGGCGTGCACAGGCCGGACGCCGGCGAGATCAGGCTCGACGGACGGCGCGTCGACCACGCCAGCCCGCGCGAGGCGATCCGCTCCGGCGTCGTCGTCATTCCCCAGGAAATGCATGTCGTGCCGGCCCGCACCGTCGCCGAGAACGTGCTGCTCGGACGGCTCCCCGTCAGATCCCGGCTCGGCGCGCTGCGGGAGCTCGACCGTTCGCGCCTGCGCGACGACGCCGCCGCGCTGATCGGGCGCCTCGACCTCGATGTCGACGTCGACCTGGCGGTCGGCCGTCTCGGCTACGCCGAACGCCAGCTCGTGATGATCGCGCGGGCGCTGGCGTCCGACGCCCGGCTTCTCGTGCTCGACGAGCCCACCGCCTCGCTCGAGGCGCGCGAGGTCGAGCGGCTGTTCGACGTGATCGGCTCCCTCAGGCGCCAGGGCGTCGGCATGGTCTACGTGTCCCACCGCCTGGACGAGGTGGAACGGATCGCCGATCGCGTCACGGTGCTGCGCGACGGTCGCAAGGTCGGGGAAGGCCGGCGCGGCGAACTCTCGCAGCGGGACATGGCCGGCCTGATGACGGGGCGCGATCTCCGGCGCAGCCTGCATCGCGGCCACGGGAACCCCAGGGGCGGCGCGCTGGTCAGGGACGGCGGGGTCGAGATCCGCGCCGGCGAGATCGTCGGGCTCGCGGGGCTTCTCGGCAGCGGCGCCACCGCGATGCTGAGACGGCTCTACGGCGCCGGCCGCGGGGCCGGACGGGCGGGGGCCAACGAGGACGCGGCGGCGCCCCGCAACCCGCGGGACGCCATCGGCCGCGGGCTGGGTTTCGTGCCCGGGGAGCGCTCCCACGGCCTGGTCATGGGGCTCACCGTGCGGGAGAACATCATCCTGCCGAATCTCGCCCGGTTCGCCCGCCCGCTGGGTCTGGACAGGAGCGCCGTCGACGAACTCGTCGGCGACCTGATGGAAAGGGTCGACATCCGGCCCCGCGATCCCGGCAGGCCGGTCCGCGAGCTGTCCGGCGGCAACCAGCAGAAGACGATCTTCGCGCGCTGGCTTGCCGGACAGGCGACGGTCCTGCTGCTCGACGAGCCGACCCACGGCATCGACGTCGCCGCGAAGGCCCAGATCCATCGCCTGATGGACGGTTTCGCGGCACGGGGCGGCGGCATCCTCCTCGCCTCGTCCGAACTGGTCGAGGTGATGTCGGTGAGCGACCGGGTCATCGTCCTCCGGGCCGGCGAGGTGGCGGCGCGGCTGACCCGCGACGGCACGTACACCGAGGGCCGGCTGCGGGAACTCCTGGGCGGATAGGGAACGGCGATGCGGACCGCATGGCGGAGCACGGGCGCGAGGACGGTCCTCTGGAACCAGATGCCGCTGATCGCGCTGATCGTTCTCTGCGTCGTCGCGTCGCTGCTGTCGTCGCGTTTCCTGTCGCCCGTCAACATCAACAACGTGCTCGTGCAGGGCGCCGTCCTGACGGTCATCGCGATCGGCATGACCTACGTGATCGTGTGCGGCGGCTTCGATCTCTCCGTCGGATCAGTGGTCGCTCTCTCGGGCTGCGTCGCGGCGATGGCGATGCTGGAGTTCGGGGCCGTCGCGGGGATCGTCGCCGGCATCCTGGTCGGGGCCGGGGTCGGGCTGGTCAACGGGCTGATCGTCACCAGGCTCGACGTCAATCCGTTCATCGCCACCCTCGGCACCATGGTCGCCTTCCGCGGCGCGACGTTCCTGATCACCGGAGGACGCCCGGTGGTCGGCGACGAGGGACTGCCCCGGCCGTTTCTCGACTTCGCGATCGAGCGCCTGTTCGGCGTTCCCTACCTGGTCCTGTTTCCGGTCGCGGTCTTCATCGCGTTCCACTGGATGCTGCACCGCACGGCCTACGGGCTGCGGATCTTCGCGACGGGCGGCAACGGCGAGGCGGCGTACCTGGCCGGCATCGACATCGCGAGGATCCGCATGTCGGCGTATGTCTGGTGCGGCGCTCTCGCCGGAACCGGCGGGGTGATGCTGTGCTCGCGCCTGCAATCCGGCCAGCCGACGGCGGGGATCTTCTACGAGCTGACGGCGATCGCCGCCGTCGTCCTCGGCGGCGCCTCGCTCTTCGGCGGCGAGGGAAAGCTCTACAAGTCGGTCATCGGCGTGTTCATCATGATCGTGCTCGCCAACGCGCTCAACCTGGCCAACGTCCATTCGTACTGGCAGCAGGTCGCGGTCGGCGCGGTCATCGTCGCCGCCGCGGCCGCCGACCGGCTACGGCGGGGATAGGGCCGGAAGGGCTCCCGTGGTAGACTCGGCCCGCAAGAGGGAGGGCGAACCATGAGAATCACGAACGGAGCGCTGGCGGCTGCCGCCGCGGCCCTGCTCGCCGCCGGCTGGGGAGGCGCGAACGCGGGAACGATCGGCGTCGCGCTCGCTTCCGACACCAACCCGTTCTACATCGCGATGCTCAACGGAATGAAGAAACGGGCGAAGGAGCTCGGCCACGAGGTTTCGGTGGTGAACGCCGAGGAGGACATCGCGAAGCAGCTGAACGGGGTCGGCGACCTGATCGCCAAGAAGGTCGACGGCATCCTGATCTCGCCGATCGACGCGCGGGCGCTGTGTTCCGCCTACGCCGGGGCGAAGCGGGCCGGAATCCCCATGATGTCGATCGCGCGCGGTTCCGCCTGCAAGGACCAGCTGCTCCACATCGCGGTCAACGAGCTGCTGGTCGGAGGCGAGATCGCGGCGTGGACCGCCGGAAAGCTGGGCGGCAAGGGAAAGGTCGCCATGCTGGCGGGACCGGCGGGCGCGCAGGCCTTCATCAATTTCGCCAAGGGCTACGCGGACGAGATGGCGAAGCATCCGGGCATCGAGATCGTGTTCCGCCACGAAATGCTGCTGACCCGCGAGAACGGCCTCAAGTTCACCGAGGACGCCCTGGTCGCGCATCCCGATCTCGACGCGGTCTACGGCGCCAACGACGAGCTGGGACTCGGCGCCGCGCAGGCGGTCGTCGCCGCCGGCCTGAAGGGGAAGGTGGTCGTCACCGGAATGAACGGCATCCCGCCGGCGAGAGCCGCCGTCAAGCGCGGCGACATGGGCCTGACGGTGGCGCTCAACCCGGTCGCGTGGGGCGTTCTCGGCGTCAACACGATGGACGCGCAGCTCAGGGGCCGCAAGCTCGACCGGAAGGTCTACGTCGATCACGTCCTGGTGGACGCGGCCAACGTCGACAGGTTCCTGCCGAAGAAGAGGTAGTCCGGGCGAGCCATGGCGGGCGCACCGAGGACCGACGCCGGCCTGATCGCCGATCTCGGGGCGTCGGGTCTTCATCCGCTGTGGGACCGGTACGCGCGGATCACGCCGGCCGCACCCGCGCCGTCCGACACCCCCTTCATATGGCGCTGGAGGGACATCGAGCCGTTCGTCGCCCGCGCGGCGGCCGAAGTGCCGATGGAGGACGCGGAGCGGCGCGCGCTGATCATGGCGCATCCCGCGTTCGGCGGGGAGACCCGGACGACCCACGGCCTGCTGTCCGCCTTCACCGTGCTCGAGCCCGGCGACCGCGCGCTTCCGCACCGCCACACCGCGGCCGCGATCCGCTTCTCCACGCAGGCCGAGGGCGCGGTGACCTTCGTCGACGGGCGCCGCTGCGAGATGCTGCCGGGCGATCTCGTCCTCACGCCGCCCTGGGTCTGGCATGGCCACGTCAACGAATCGGGCCGCCGCACCGTCTGGTTCGACGCCGCCGACATGCCGCTCGTCAACGGGCTCGACGCCAATTTCTTCGATCCCGGAGACCGGACGGAGGGCGGCGCTCCCCCCGAACCGGGAAAGCGGGATGCGTCCGCCGCGCCGGCGCGCGGCTTCCGCCATCCCGGCGCCAGGACGCGCCGCCTGCTCTCGGAGGCGCCGATGCGGGACGACGGCGCGAGGGTCGTCCGATACGTCGATCCGGCGACCGGCGGCGCGGTGACGAGGACGCTCGACTGCTACGCCGTGCGCCTCCCCTCCGGCCGGACGACCCGCGCGCGCCGCGCCACGTGGAGCGCGATCGTCCTCGTGGTCTCGGGAGAGGGAACATCGGTTGTCGGCGGGGAGCGGATCGCGTGGTCCGCCAACGACACCTTCACCGTTCCGCACTGGAACTGGGCCGCTCACACGGCGGCAGGGGGCGAAGCCGACCTGTTCGTCGTCACCGACCGCGAGGCGCGGCGGCGGCTGGGAATCGCGCGGGAGGAGGTGCGGGCGTAGCCCGTTGCGCCGCGGCGGCCCCCGGTCACGGAGCGGAGAGGCCCGACGGAAACCTCCGGCCCGCGCGGCCCGGAGAACGCGATCGTGAAGACCGGCCACCGGGAAGAGACCGGCTTCGACGAGTCCGATGACACCGGCAACCCGCCCCCGCGGTCGCCGGTTTCGACGCCATCGCCGAAAAGGCGCTTTCGCGCGGGCGGTTCCCGGCACGGCGGCCCCGACCCCATGGCGACGGGGCGGACGGGGCCGGGATTCCGGCCGCTGTCCCCGGCTCTCCCGCCCTCTATAATCCGGTTTCCGGAACTTTCCCGGCAGCGGCGGGAGCCGACGGTGAAGATAGAGGAAACCTTTCTCGTCGGGGCGCCGATCGGGCGCGTGTGGGCGTTCGTGATGAATCCGGCGGAGGTCGCGCCCTGCGTTCCCGGCTGCGGCGAGGTCGAGATCCTCGGCGGCGGCGAATACCGCGCAAGCGTCATGGTCGCCATGGGCCCCGTCCGGACGTCCTTCAACGTCTCGGTCGAGCTTGTCGAGACCGAAGCCCCCACATATGCTGCGACGAGGACGCGCGGCGAGGAAGGCGGAAAGGCCAGCATGCTGTCGGCCGACAGCGAACTGCATCTCAGGGCGGTCGGCCCGGACGAGACCGAGGTGCGCTACCTGTCCGAGGTGTCCGTCGTCGGCCGTTTCGGCCGTTTCGGCTTCGGCATGATGAAAAAGAAGGCGCGGGATCTCGGCGAACGGTTCGCCGACAGCATGCGGGGGAGGCTGGAAACGGCGGAACAGGGGACGCGGAGGCCGTGAAACTCCATTTTCCGCGGACGGTCGGGGAAGCGGTCGCGCTGCTTGCGGAGGACGCGGAGGCCCGCTGCCTCGCCGGCGGCGCCACGCTGGTGGCGATGATGAACGCCGATCTGCTCGCACCCTCCGCCCTGGTCAGCCTCCGGGACGTCGAGGCGCTCCGGCGCGTCACCCGCGACGGCGACATCGTGTTCGGGGCGATGGCGAGCCACGCCAGCATCGCCGCGCTGGACGGCTGCGACGGGGGGCAGCGGGTGGTCCGCGACGCCGCGCGCGTGATCGGGCATCCCGCGATCCGCAACATGGGAACGATCGGCGGCGCCGTCGCCCACGCGGATCCCGCCGCGGACTATCCGGCCGCGCTCGTCGCGGCCGACGCCTCGGTCGAGATTTCCGGCACCGGGGGGACGCGGGAGATCCCGGCCGCGGACTTCTTCGTCGACTACCTCGAGACCGCGCTCCGGCCGGGCGAGATGGTGAGCGCCGTGCGCCTGCCCCGGGCGCCGGACGGCGCGGTGTCCGCCTACGAGAAGTTCGCGCGGGTCGACGGCGACTTCGCCACCGTCTCGGTGGCCGCCGTCCTGTCCGGGGCGGGGACGGAATGCAGCCATGCGCGGATCGCCCTCGGCGGCTGCGGCGCGGGCCCGGTGCGGTCGGCCGACGCCGACGCCGTTCTCGTCGAGGAAGGCGTCACGGAGAGCGCGGTCGCCGCGGCCTGCGAGATTCTCGTGGACGCCGCCGATCCGGTGGACGACTTCCGCGGCAGCGCGGAGTACCGGCTGCTCCTGATCCCGGCGCTGGTGAGGCGGGCCATCGCGAGGGCCCGGAAAGGAGGCCCGGCGTGAGCGGGAAAACGCCCGTCTCCCTGTCGGTCAACGGCGAGCTCCGCCAGGCGTTCGTCCGCGCGGACGACACGCTGCTCCACGTGCTGCGGGAGGAGTTCCGGCTGACCGGCGCCAAGCGGGGCTGCAACCAGGGGGTCTGCGGCGCCTGCACCGTGACGGTCGACGGCAGGATCGTGCGCGCCTGCCTCTCGCTGGCCGCGAACTGCGCGGGCCGCGAGATCGGCACCGTCGAGGGTCTCGAGGCCGACGGGCGCCTGTCCCCCGTCCAGCAGGCGTTCCTGGACGCCGGAGCGGTGCAGTGCGGTTTCTGCATGCCGGGAATGATCATGGCGGCCGCGGCGCTCGCGGCGACGAACGAGCCGCTGTCGGACGACCGGATCCGCGAGGGCCTCTCGGGAAACCTCTGCCGCTGCTCGGGCTACGTCAAGGTGGTCGACGCGGTGCGCGCCGTCTGCGGCGGAGACGCGGGATGACCCCGGTCGGCAGAAGCCTTCCGCGGCTGGAGGCGCGCGAGAAGATCACCGGCCGCGCCGAGTACTCCGACGACCTGTCTCTCCCGCGGATGCTCCACGCGGCGGTCCTGCAGAGCCCGCACGCGCACGCGCGGATCCTGTCCTGCGACGTTTCGGCCGCCCTCTCGGTGCCGGGGGTCGCCGCGACCCTCACCGGCGACGACATCGGCTACCACCGGATCGGTCCCTTCGTGAAGGACGAGACCGCGATCGCCAAGGGCAAGGTGCGCTACGTGGGGGAGCCGGTCGCCGCGGTCGCGGCCGTCGACCCCGAAACCGCGCGCAGGGCGGCGGCGCTGATCGAGGTCGCGTACGAGGAGTTGCCGGCCGTGCTCTCCGTCGACGAGGCGACGGCCGGCGACGCGCCTCTCGTTCACGAGAATTTCGGGGATCTGGTCCGGGTCTTCGAGGCCGAGCACGACCGGAACGTCATGAGCGTGGTCCGGATCGACGAGGGCGACGTCGGGTCGGCCTGGGACTCCTGCGACGTCGTCGTCGAGGGGGAGTACGAGACCCAGGCCCAGTGCCACGCCTACATGGAGCCCTGCTCCGCCGTCGCGGACATCGACGCGAACGGCAAGATCACCGTCTGGTCGGGCAACCAGTCCGTGTTCCGCCTCCAGGCCAACGTCGCGCAGGCCCTCGACATGCCGATGTCGAAGATCCGCTGCGTCACGCCGCGCGTCGGCGGCGCCTTCGGCGGCAAGATGGAACAGACCGTCCAGCCGATCGTGGCGGCGCTGTGCCGCAAGGCGAACCGGCCGGTGAAGCTGACGCTTTCGCGGGAGCAGGACTTCGAGATGATCCGCTCCCGGCATCCCGCGAAGGTGTGGATGAAGACCGGCGCCTCGAGGGACGGCCGGCTGCTCGCCCGCGCGGTGCGGATCGACCTCGATGCCGGCGCCTACGCGGACGACAGCCCGGGCGTCGCCGGCATCTGCGCCCTGTTCTGCCGCGGGCCCTATCACATCGGGAACGTTTCGGTGAGATGCCGCGCGGTCTACACCAACAAGCTCCGGGCCGGCGCGTTCCGGGGCTTCGGCGGCCCCCAGGTGGCGATCGCCGGAGAGACCCAGATCGACGAGATCGCGGACAGGCTCGGCATCGACCCGATCGATTTCCGCATCGCCAACGCGGTGCGTCCGGGCGAGGAATGGCTCGCCGGGCTGACGCTGTCGGCGCCCGCCCTGAAGGAATGCCTGTCGCGGGTGCGCGACGCCTGCGACTGGGAACGGCGCCGGGCGCGGATCTCCGGCCCGAACGGGCGCCGGCGCGGCATCGGCATCGCCTGCCTGCCGCACATCTCGGGCATCCTGACCTCCGGCGCGATCATCCGCATCCTCGAGGACGGAACCGCGGTCCTGAACACGGGCGCGGTCGACAACGGCCAGGGCTCGGACACCGTGCTGGTGCAGATCTGCGCGGCCGCCCTCGGCCTCGAGGTCGGCCAGATCAGCCTTGCCGCGGCGGACACCGATTCCTCGCCCTACAACTGGGGGACCACGGCCAGCCGCGTCACCTACATGGCCGGGCGCGCGGTCGTCTCGGCGGCCGACGCCGTGATCGAGCAGCTGAAGCGGCGCGCCGCGGCGATGATGGAATGCGCCGTCGAGGATCTCGAGATGCGCGCCGGCGGCCACATCGGCCTGAAGGGCGTGCCCGACGCGCAGGTCAGCTACCGGGACATCTCGGGATACGCCCACTGGGTCGCGGACGGCCCCGTGATCGGCAGCGATTCCCTGGCCTACGACGGCGACGCCCTCGATCCCAAGCGCGGCGTCGTCAAGGGGTTCCCGTTCGGCAGGATCGGCGCGTGGATCTTCGCCGCCCAGGCGGTCGAGGTGGAGATCGACGAGGCGACCGGACGCATCGTTCCGGTCGAGGTCTGGTCCGCCCACGACATCGGCCGGGCGATCAACCCCTCGGCTGTGGCGGGACAGGTGGAGGGCGGCGTGGTGCAGGGCGTCGGCTACGCCCTGCACGAGGAGATGGTCTGGGATTCCGGGCGTCTCGCGAACCCGTCCCTGATGGACTACAAGATCCCGGGCACCCTGGATTCCCCTCCGAAGATCAACACGATCCTCGTCGAGGTGCCCGACGACACCGGTCCGTTCGGCGCCAAGGGCGTCGGCGAGCCGCCCATCGTCGGCATCGCGCCCGCGATCGCCAATGCCGTCGCGCACGCGACCGGCGTCCGTCTCCGGCGCCTGCCCATGACGCCGGAGAGAGTCCTTCGCGCCCTCAGGGGCGCCAGATCCCGAGGAGAACCACGATGACGTTCATTGCCAGACTTGCGGCGGCCGCGGCGGTCGCGGCCGTCGTTCCCGGATCCCCGGCAGGCGCGGCGGATCCGGTTCGCATCGGCTATTCCCTGCCGAAAACGGGAATCTTCGCGCCCGCCGCGGCGTCGCAGGACAACGCCTACGAGCTCTGGCGCGAGCAGGTCAACGCCAGGGGCGGGCTCGACGTCGCCGGCGAGCGGCGCATGGTCGAGTTCGTCAAGTACGACGACCAGTCCAACCCCGGCAAGGTGGTCCAGATCTACGAGAAGCTCGTGACCGGCGACAAGGTCGATCTCGTCTTCGCGCCGTGGGGCACCGCCCACCACTTCGCCCTCGCCGGGTTCCTGGAGCGCCGCAAGCTGCCGATGATGGGCAACACGGCGGCATCCGTGAAGATCCGCGATCTCGACGCCAGGTACATCTGGTTCCCGGCCTCGGGCATGCCGGACGACCTCGCGACCTCGCTGGCGAAGCTCATGAAGGAGCAGAACGTCGGCAGCGCCGCCGTCCTGACCCTGCAGCTTCCGTTTTCCCTGGAGGTTCGCCAGCACCTGCTTCCGGCGCTGGAGAAGGAGGGCATCGAGGTCGTTCTCGCCAAGGAGTACCCGCCCACCATCAAGGACATGACGGCGCAGCTCGCGCAGGTCAGGGCGGCGGACCCGGATGCGGTGCTGTCGCTCTCCTACCCCTCGGATTCGGTGATGTACATGAAGCAGGCCAAGGCCCTCGGCCTGAAGGCGCCGTTCCAGCTGGTGCTGATCGGTCCCTCGATGCCCTTCTTCGGCAAGGTCGTCGGCGACGCGGCCGACGGCATCGTCACGCTCGGCCAGTGGTCGCCCCACCAGAGGAAATGGTCCCGGGCGATGCCGTTCCTGAACGCCTACAAGGCCAGGTTCAACGACGTTCCGGACTATCTCGATTCGGCGCTGGTCTACATGTCGTGCGAGATCGTGGAGCAGGCGGTGGCCAGGGCCGGCCTCGACCACGAGAGGCTTCGCGCCGCCTACGCCTCCGGAACCTTCGAGACGATCGGCGGCAGGATCTCCTTCGACGGCGTGCAGGCGACCGCGCCGACCCTGATCTCGCAGGTGCAGGGCGGGGAGATCCACATCATCCACCCTGCCGAGGTGGCCACGAAGCCCTACCGGCCGAAGACCGGCTGGGGCGAATGACGGTCGCGGCGGCCGCCTGAAGCGGCCGCCGCCTTCCGGCGGGAGTCCGCGTTGGGCGCGCTGCTTTCGGGACAGCTCCTTCTCGCCGCGCTGGTCACCGGCTTCGTCTACGCGCTGGTGGCGCTGGGCCTCAACCTGATCTACGGCACGATGCGGCTGCTGAACGTCGCCCACGGCGAGCTCGTCATGCTCGGTGCCTATCTGACGTTCTGGCTGTTCACGCTCGCCGGCGTGCCGCCTCTCGCGTCGCTGGCGCTCGTGCTGGCGCCCGGCGCGGGGCTCGGATGGCTGGCCTACAGGGGGGTCTTCCGCGGCGCGATCCTGTCGACGGCCGTCGTCGAGCGCCTGGAAGCGAACTCGCTGCTGCTGTTCTTCGGCCTGTCGATCGTGCTGCAGAACGTCGTTTCGCTCGCTTTCGGCGCCGACCAGCGCGGCTACCGCTATCTCGATTCCGTCATCGAGTTCGCCGGCGTCGCCATCACCGCGAACCGGCTTCTCGCGTTCGGGGTCTCGCTGGCGGTCTGCCTCGGCGCGATCCTGTTCCTGAACCGCTCGGTTTTCGGGCTGGCGGTTCGCGCGCTGATCCAGAACCGCGACGCGACGGCGCTGGTCGGGATCGACGTGGACCGCGTGCAGCTGGTCAGCTTCGCCGCCGGTTTCGCCATGGCGGCCCTGGCCGGCGCGCTGGTCAGCACCATGCAGCAGATCTCCCCGTTCATGGGCTTCCCGTTCACCGTCGCCGCCTTCGTCGTCATCATCCTGGGCGGGCTCGGCAACATGACGGGAAGCCTCGTCGGCGGGCTGATTCTCGGATTCCTGGAGACCTACGGCGTCGCCCTGACGGCGCCGACCTACCAGTCCATCCTGATCTACGGCGTCTTCATCGCGGCGCTTCTGTGGCGGCCGCAGGGCGTCCTGGGCGTCCGGCGGGCGGCCCGGTGACCCGCGCCGCCACGGTCGGCGGAATCCTGGCGGCCTTCGGGCTGCTGGCTCTCGCCCCGCGGCTGTTCGAGGACTACCTCGTCGGGTTCCTGTTCACGCTGATGATGTGGCTGGCGCTGACCCAGAGCTGGGCCCTGTTTTCCGGCCTGACGGGCTACGTCTCGCTGGGGCACGCGGTGTTTTTCGGCGTCGGCGCCTACGCGATGGTCCTGTGCTGGGGCACGGTCCCCTTCTGGGCGGGGCTGCTGGTCGCGGGCGCCGCGGGCGGGCTGCTCGCGCTGGTCGCGGGGTATCCGTGCCTCCGCGTCCGCGGGCCGTATTTCGTGATCCTGACGTTCGGGCTCGCGGAACTGGTCAAGTTCGTCGTGATCAACGTCGAGTCGGCGCTGGGCCAGTTCAGCCGGGTGATTTTCGACGCTCCCGGCATCGACCGGCTCTACTGGGTGATGGTCGCTCTCGCCGCCGCGGCCACGCTGGTGACCTACGCCGCCAGGCGGTCGCGCGCCGGCGTCGGGCTGCGGGCGATCCGCGAGGACGAGGAGGCGGCGGAAACCCTCGGCATCGACGTCGCTCCGTACAAGGCCCTGGCCTTCTGCGCGTCGGCGGTCATACCCGGGATGGTCGGCGCCGTCACCGTCCTGCGGACGACGTATTTCGAGCCGCTGCAGGCGTTCAGCCCGGTCACGTCCTTCATGATCGTCGCCATCGCGATCGTGGGAGGCGGCGACGACGCGCCGGGCCCGGTCTACGGCGCGGTCTTCCTGGTCGTTCTCCAGGAGCTGCTGTGGGCCAGCTGGCCGGAGGTCTACATGATCCTGCTCGGGACGCTGCTGATCGTTTTCGTGCTCTGGTCGCCGGACGGCGTTCACGGCTGGCTCCGCGGACCGCGACGGCGGGCCTGATGCTGCTGGAGGTCCAGGGGGTCACCATGAGTTTCGGCGGTCTCGTGGCCGTCGACGACGTCACGTTCTCCGTCGAACCGGGCGAGATCCTGGGGTTGATGGGGGCGAACGGCGCGGGCAAGACCACGCTGTTCAGCCTGATCGCCGGCAACCGCCGCCCGACCGGCGGAAGGATCGTTTTCGACGGACGGCGGATCGACCGCTTCCGGTCCGACCGCGTGTGCCGCCTCGGCATCGCGCGCGTTTTCCAGATCGCGCGTCCGTTCCCGGACATGACCGTCCTGGAGAACGTGATGGTGGGGGATCTGTTCGGAACGCGCCGCGAGCGTTCGCTGGCGGCCTCGGAAAGGCGCTGCCGCGACATCCTCGAGGAGACCGGGCTGGCGGAGCGCGCCGGCGACCCGGCCCGCTCCCTCAACCTCGCGGGCTGCAAGAGGCTGGAGATCGCGCGCGCGCTGGCGACCGAACCCAGGCTGCTGATGCTCGACGAGGTGATGGCCGGGCTGACCCCGACCGAGGTCGCCGACGCGGTGTCCCTGATCCGGCGGCTCCGTTCCGCGCGGAGGCTGACGCTGATCGTCATCGAGCACGTCATGGGGGTGCTGACGGGCCTGTGCCCCCGGATCGTCGTTCTCCACCACGGGGCGCTGATCGCGGAAGGGCCGCCGGAAAGGATCGTGAACGATCCCCGCGTCATCGATGCCTATCTGGGAACCCGGCCGTGAGCGCCCTGCTGGAGACCCGCGGCCTCAGCGCCGGCTACGGCGAAATCCGGGTGCTCCGGGGAGTGTCGCTCGAGGTGGCGGAAGGCGGCATCACCGCGCTGGTCGGCAGCCAGGGCGCGGGCAAGACGACGCTGATGCGCACCGTCTCGGGACTGCAGCGCCCCGAAGGGGGCCAGGTTCTCTTCGACGGCCGCGACATCGGCGCCCTGCCGGCCGGACGGCGGGTGGCGATGGGGATCTCGCTGGTCCCGGAAGGGCGCCTGATCTTTCCGGAATTCACGGTGGAGCAGAATCTGCGCGTCGGCGCCTTCTCCGCCCGAAGAAACGCCGACCGCAATCTCGAGAGGATGTTCGAGACGTTTCCGAGGCTGCGCGAGCGGCGGACGCAGCGGGGCGAGACCCTTTCGGGCGGGGAGCAGCAAATGCTGGCTCTGGCGCGCGGACTGATGTCCGAGCCCCGGTTGCTGCTGCTCGACGAGCCGAGTCTCGGTCTCGCCCCGGCTGTCGCCCTGCTTCTGTTCGATGCCGTCGAGCGGCTGCGCGAAAGCGGCATGACGGTGCTCATCGTCGAGCAGGACATCCGCTCCACGCTCGAAATCGCGGATCACGCCTACGTCATGGAAAACGGACGCATCGTCATGACGGGCAGGGCTTCGGATCTGCTTGCCGACGACTCCGTGAGGCGGGCGTATCTCGGCATGTGACGGACCGCGACGAGCGCGGTCGAGACTCCCGGCCAGGTCCGGGGGAAGCGCCGGTGCCGCGACCGGCGGACGCTCTTCCCCGGCGCCGCCGCGTCAAGGCGGGGACGGTCCTCGCCGGGCGGCGCGTCCGCGCGCTCCCGCCCGCTCGGCGCGTCGCCATGCCGGCTCGCGATCCGTTCCGGGATCCCGGCATCGCGCCGAAGGATGCGGTTCGCAGCGCCTTCGGCCGGCGGATGACCGGCAAGAGCGGGTTGGCCGGGAGCCCGCCGCCTGCCATCGAGATCCCGGCGGGGAAGCGGCGGGGGCCGGATCCTGAACAACGGGAGCCGACCCCGGCGTGACCGTGTCATCAAGGCGGCCCGGGATCCGGGGCGCGACGAGGGCGGGGACCGGTCCAGCGAGGCGCCGAAGCGGATCCCGATCGCGCGGCAGGCGGATCCGCGCCCGCTGCCGGCACCCGGTCGCGAAAAAAAACGCTTCTGGACCTTTGCCTGGCAAATTGGTATGTTATATTGTTTCGTGTTGTGAAGGTCACAGGAGGAAGCCATGCGTCCCGTCGTCGGATCGTTCCACTGCGTCGCCATCGCGTTTTCAGCCCTTCTCGTCGTGCCTGACGCACGGTCCGAGGCGGCTCCGACCGCAGCGGAACTGGCCGCCCAGATCGAGGCCGTCAAGGCCGAACACGCCAGGCGCATCAAGGCGCTTGAAGCCCGGCTCGCCAGGCTCAAGGAGGGATCCGGGACGCCGCCGGCGACCGCCAGCGCCTTCAACCCGGCCATCGGCGTCACGCTCGACGGCAGGGTCTCCCGCTTCTCGGCCGACAATTCGGAAGTTCCCGGCTTCCAGTTCGGGCACGAGGGCGAGCGCGGCAGCGAGGGCCTGTCGCTCGGCCATACCGAACTCTCGCTATCGAGCAATGTCGACGACCATTTCCACGGCAACGTCTCGCTCGGCTTCCACAGCCATGGAGGCGAGGCGGACGAGATCGAGCTCGAGGAGGCGTACATGCAGACCCTGCCGGGGGCCGGATTGCCCGACGGAATGCGGATCAAGGCGGGCCGGGCCCTCTGGACCTTCGGCTACCTGAACGAGCAGCACGCCCACGGCGACGACTTCGCCGACCGACCGCTTCTCTATCGGGCCTATCTGGACAACCATTACAACGACGACGGCATTGAAGTCTCCTGGGTGTTGCCGACGGAGATGTACGGCGAGATCGGCGGCGGGATCTTTCGGGGCGACGATCTTCCGTTCGGCGGGTCCGACGACGGCATCGGCGCATGGTCCGCATTCGCCCGGTTCGGCGGCGATCTCGGGCGTGATTCGGCATGGCGAATCGGTGTCTATGCCTTGAGCGGGGAAGCCCGGGGCCGTGGCGGGGCACACGCCCATGACCACGGGCACGATGGCGAAGAAGAGGATCACGGAAACCACGAGGACGAGGATCACGCGCACGAGGATGAGGACGAGGGTCACGCGCACGAGGATGAGGACGAGGATCACGCACACGATCATGATCACGCGTTCTCCGATGCCGACTTCTTCTCCAGCGGAATGTTTTCCGGCGACAGCGCGATCCAAGGCATCGACTTCCGCTACACATGGGCACCGACGGGGAATGCGCGGAGCAGCGAGCTGATTCTCCAGGGGGAATTCTTCCGGCGCCAGGAAGAGGGCGAGTACCGCAGGGAAGAGGGCGAGGATTCCATGAACGTCGACAGCACCAGTACCGGCTGGTACGCACAGGCGGTCTACAAGTTCCTGCCGCGTTGGCGGGTCGGGGCCCGCTACGCGCAGCTCAGGCCGCACAAGGAGGCGGGAATCGACCACAACCCCCATGCGATCGCCGTCATGGGTGACTGGACGAACAGCCATTTCGGGCGGCTCCGCCTGCAGTACAACCGGGAGACCCTGGAAAGCGGCAACCGCGACCACCAGTTCATCCTGCAATACATCATGAGCCTGGGCGCGCATCCCGCCCACGCCTTCTAGGAGAGAGCGCCATGATTCGTGTCCTGCAGCCGTCCGCCGTCGCGGCCGCCGCAATCCTGTTGGCGGCGGCGCTGCCCGCCCAGGCCGCCGCGCTTCGCGTTTTCGCCTGCGAGCCGGAGTGGGCGGCCCTCGCCGAAGAGATCGGCGGCGAGAACGTCACCGTCTATTCGGCAACGCACGGGCGACAGGACGCGCACCATATCCGTGCGCGCCCGAGCCTCATCGCCCGGATACGCCGCGCGGACCTGCTCTTCTGCTCCGGTGCCGACCTCGAAACGGGCTGGCTTCCGATCCTGATGCAACGCGGTGCTCCGCGCGCAGTCCAGCCCGGCCAGCCGGGCCATTTGATGGCGGCGGCGCATGTCGAGATCCTGGAACAGCCCGAGACTCTCGATCGGAGCCAGGGCGATCTTCACCCGGAGGGGAATCCGCACGTCCATCTCGACCCGCGGAACATCCTCGATCTCGCCGACGAACTCGCGAAGCGGCTGGAACGCATCGACCCGGCCAACGCGGAGGCCTACCGGGGCCGGTTGGGGTCGTTCCGGAACCGCTGGACCGACGCGATGGACGGCTGGAGGAAGCGCGCAGCGCGCCTCGCGGGAATGCAGGTCGTCGTGTACCACGAGGCTTGGGTCTACCTGATCCGGTGGGCGGGGCTGGAACGGGCCGCTTCGCTGGAGCCGCTTCCCGGCATTCCGCCAACGGCCGGAGACCTGGCGCGCACCCTCAACCGAGCGCGCAGCGCCGAAGCCCGGATCATTCTCAGAGCGCCCTTCGAGCCGACGGAGGCGGCGAACTGGCTTTCCGGAAAGGCCGGCATTCCGGTCCTGGAGCTTCCCTTCACCGTCGGCGGGCAGCCGGGAGTGGACGATCTCTTCGACCTCTTCGAAAAGACCCTGGCGCTGCTGGAGGGAAGCGGCCATCGATCTTGAAACGCTCGATATCGTCGCGCCCGCCCTCGTTGCCGGGCTGCTCATTGCCGCGGCTCATGCCCCGCTCGGAATCGAGGTTCTGAGACGGGGCATCGTCTTCATCGACCTGGCCACGGCACAGGCCGTCGGACTCGCTCTCGTACTGCTCGCACTCTGGCTCCACGAGCCGTCGTGGCCGGTGCGCCAGGCGGCGTCCTTCGGCGCCGGCATCGGCGTGGCGCTGTTCTTCCGATGGATCGAGCGGGTGGCTCCGGACGAACAGGAGGCGGTGATCGGGAGCTGCTTCGTTCTCGCCGGAGCCGCGACGCTGCTGGCCCTGGTTGGCAATCCGCGCGGCGGGGAAGAACTGGAGCATGTCCTTTCGGGACAGATACTGTTCGTCTCGTGGGACGCCCTTGCGTCGTTCCTGCCGATCTACGCCGCGGTGGCCGCCCTCCGGCTTTTCTTCCGCGGCGCCCGGACCGGCACCGGATTCTTCGTGACGTTCGCCCTGGCCGTCACCGCGTCCGTCCAGCTGGCGGGGGTCTACGTCGTGTTCGCGAGCCTGATCCTCCCCGCCCTCGCCGCCCGCACCGGCAAGGACTACGTCCTGGGGCGGGCGCTGGCGAGCGGGGCGACCGCGGTGATTGCGGGGATCGTCGTTTCGACGGCGGCCGACCTTCCGGCAGGTCCGGTTCTTGTCGTCTGCTTCGTTGTCTCGGCGGTGGCGACCCGTGCATTTTTTGGCGTGAGAGAGGTGCGCGTTCGTTCACGCCACGAGCGTGCAGGCTGACGTCGTTCCGGAGACCGGCTGCAAGAGGCCGGCAACACGAGAGTCCCGAAGCCCGGATCCGGTGAATTCACGTCGGTGACGCCGCCGTGGCCGGGCCGGCCGAGAGGAACCGGGCGCGCGGCGACGGGTTGCGCCGGAGACGGCACGGCGGCGCGCCATGGCCCTGATCGCCGAGGCCAAGGGCGGCGGTGACCCGGCGGCGGCCCGGGACGACGGCCGCGGGGCGGCGACCGTAAAGGCGCTCGGCGAACGCTTCCTCGAAGAATACGTCCCTTCCCACTGCAAGCCGAGCACAGCCTACGAATACCGCCGCTCGGTGATGCTGTTCATCGAGCCTCGGATCGGGTCCCGCAAGGCGGCGCAGGTCCGACGGGGCGACATCGCCGAGCTGCATCACGCCATGCGCAAGACGCCCTATCAGGCCAACCGGACCCTCGAGGTGCTCTCGAAGATGTTCTCCCTCGCCGAGCTCTGGGGCTGGCGCCCGGACGGCTCGAACCCCTGTTTGCATGTCAAGCGCTACAAGGAGGAGAAGCGCGAGCGGTTCCTGAGCGCCGAGGAGTTTGCCCGCCTCGGCCGGGTTCTCGACGAGATACTGGCCGACGGTTCGGAGACCCGCCCGGCGGTGGCAGCGGTTCGGTTGTTGATGCTCACCAGCTGCCGGCTGTCGGAGATCCAGAAGCTGCGCTGGGAGCATGTGGATCTCGACGCCGGCGAACTGCGGCTGCCCGACACCAAGACCGGCGGGCGGGCGGTGCCGTTGGCGCCCTCGGCGACGCGGCTGCTGGCCGCCCTGCCCCGTGACGTGGACAACCCGTGGGTGATCGCCGGTCGCAAGCCGGGAAGCCATCTCACCGACCTTCAGCATCCCTGGCGACGTATCCGGGCACGCGCCGGCCTGAACGACGTGCGTATTCATGATCTGCGCCACAGCTTCGCGTCTCGCGCGCTCGCGCTCGGCGAGGGCCTACCGATGATCGGCAAATTGCTCGGCCACACCCAAGTGCAGACCACCGCCCGCCACGCCCACCTCGCCCGCGACACCGTCAAGGCGTCGGCCGCACGCATCGGCGACAGCATCGAAGGCGATCTGGAGGCGAAGGAAGCCGATAGCACCGAGGCGGCAACTCGATGGTGCTGAAGCGCCTCACGATATCGTCAGAGCGTCTATATCTCGGCCGCCGTAGAGAATTCTGAGGAACGTCACGGTGTCCGCGCCCACATGGAAGGCGATGGTCACCCGCCGCTCGAAACCGACCACCCGCAAGCCGGGAAACAGATCGTCCCGCCGCGTGCCGCGTTCCGGAAAATCCGCAAAGCCCCAGCAATAGGTCTCGATCCGTTCGACATAGGCCAAGGCCTGACCGGCGTCCCCACGCCCGGCGATGAACAGGTAGAGATCCTTGAGATCGTCGCGGGCTTCGGGCGCGAAGACGACCTTATGCATCGCGTCCGGGGTTCTTCGCACGCCCGGCGTGGAGATCCCGGATTTCGCCGAAGACCCGGTCCGCGGAGATCGCGCGTCCGGGATCGGACTCCATTGCGGCCGCGACCGGCACCACCTCTTCACGCAGCCAGCGCTCGACGGCAGCGTCGCGTTCCTGCAAGGCCCGCAGGCCCGCGCGTATCACTTCGCTGCTCGTGGCATAGGCACCGGAGGCCACGAGACTATCGATATACCTTGCCTGTTCGCCGGGTAGGCTGAATGTCCGCTTCTGGGAAGCCGCCATCGTCAAACACCCTCGGATGAGATGATCTTCTCTCATGGTATGATAGTTTCACACCAGATTCCAGAGTCGCGTGACTCTCGCCACGATCGCAGGTGAGTGCGCGTTGGTGGGCAGATCGCCGTCAGATCGCCAGGAATGATGACACCGCTCTGGTCGCCATCCTCGCCCAGACCGGCATGGACGGAGACCCGTTCGACGCCGCACCGCGACATTGGTCATCACGTGGCACAGCTCGTGCGGGAACTGGTAGACGTACTGGCACCAGTAGGTATCGCGGGCGCTGATGCGAACCTCGTAGGGCCTTGTGTCGTGGAACACTTCAGGATCCCGGTCCCAGCGAGCCCCCCGGATCGGTGCGTCGGGCGCCTTGCCGAAGACATCCAGGAGGGCATGTGCCGCGGACTCGAGAACCGCGTGTATCGCCTTGAGGCTGGTCGCGCCCCAATTCCCGTTCTCGACGACCAACCGGTACTCCGCCGTCCGCTGCATCGGAGTCGCTCGCGCCATCATTCCTCTCCCGCGACCTTCGGCGCCGGCGCCAGCGCGCCCTTCTCCCCGCGACTTGCCTCGCCGAGCATGCGCCGGAAGTCGGTCAAGTCCCGGCAGATCCAACCCCTGGTCTCGAGGGCGGCGCGACGCCCGGCGGAGAATCGGGGGGAATAGAGCGCGAGTTCCCGCCGCCAGCCCCGGAAGCGGCTGCCCATCCGCGTCTCCAGGAACCGGTCCACATGGCCGCGGAAAGCGCGCAGCGCTCCGGGATCGTGCCGGTCGGGATCCCGCTTGCAGGAGCCGAAACGCACACGCCGGTCGTCCTCGTTCCACGCCACGAGGTCGATCTCCACCGCCGCCGGTCCGCCCCTCGGCCTGTTCCAGTAGCCCCGGATGCGATCCGTCAGCGGAAAATCCGCACCTCCGGCCCGCGAGGCTTCCTCGGTCGCCTTTCGCACCAGCCGCTCGAAGGAATGCCCCTCCAGGTCGTGGAGCCTCGCGGGAAGACGCCCGGCGACCTCGGACACGGGCAAGATCCGCGCCGCCTGGCAGGCCGGCTGAAGCGCGGCGAACCAGGCGCGGAGGAACGGATCGGAGACAACGTACCGCGCGCCCCTCGATGACTCGCCGGCGAACACCGGAAGCTCCTTCTCGATCAGCTGCAGATCCCGAGTCAGGGTCTTCAGATAAGGCCCCAAGCTCGACTGGTCGGGCAACGCCTCCGTCAACTCCGCATGGGTGCAGACCCGTCGTTCCGCCACGGTGCGGACGACGGCGAGGTAGGTACGGCGCAGTTCTCGGCCCATCAGGGCCTCTCCTTCCTCGCGCAGGAGCGCGTCGGAGCGCAGGAAGAGCCGTGCGCACAACTCCGCCGCCCACTCCGCCCACTCCGGGACAGTCTCCAGGCCGTCCGTCTCGGCGAAGTGCCGCCAGTATTTCGGAACGCCGCCGAACAGGGTCCAGAGCGTCAGGCAGCGCGCCGGGGGATCAGCGCCGTGCCCGTCGCAGACCTCGAACACCGTCCGCAGATCCCACGGCTCGAGCGTGAGACGGAAGGTCGTCCGCCCGAACAGCGGCGCTCTCCGGTCCTCGAGCAAGGCCTCCATCTCGGTCTGGCCGAGCACGATCAGCCCGCCCGCCGTGCCTTGATCCTGAAGCCGGTCCATCTGGGCCTGGAGCAGCGACGGCAGGGTGCTCAGCGGTCCGCGGCGGCAGAGTTGGAACTCGTCGAGAACCACGATCGCGCCTGCGGAGCAAAGCGCGCCGACGGCGGCAGCCACGTCCGGCAGGTCGCTGACCGCGTTCCCGCCGTAGACGAATTTTCCGAGGCCCGCTTCCCGAACCGCGTTGCGGAACACCCCGACGAGATCCGCCGGGTTGCCGTCGGGCAGCTGGACGAGAAGCGCCGGGCGGGCGGACGCCTGGTCCTCCGCGAGCGTGTTCAGCGCCTGCTGGACAAGGGCGGTCTTGCCGATCCGGCGGCGACCGCGGATGGCACCGAAGAACCAGCGTCCACGGCGCATGTGATCGAGCAGGCAGCCCAGTTCGTCCCGACGCCCGTAGAACTGCCAACGACGGGTCATGGCGTTAGGATAATCTTTATTCCAAAAAATTTGAAGCACTCGATCGCCCGATGCGCCGCAGGTGCGGTGCACGGCCTCATTCAGACCCGACGTCGATGCGCGCACCCCGAGGATTCCGTTGCACCAGACCGCCAGGTACTCCGGCCCGGTCCCGGGACAGCGGTCGCGCTCCATGTCGGTGAGATGGAGACAGCAGGCCGGACATGGACCCCGCCCGGTGAGGCCACGCGAAGCCCGGCCGGAAGTCGGTGCCGCCCTGCCCCTTGGTCGAGACCCGCTCCGGTGGGGTCGCCACAGGAATGGACGGCCGTGTCTTGCAGGACTTCGCCGGCCCGGAAACCTGTCCGAGCAGTGGCGTGGGCGGGATGGCTTGGTGGCGGGACGGCGGCGCTTCGCTCCGGGGTGGCTACTTTCGCGAGATTCGGCAGAACCTCCGTCAAGTGTCGCCGGATTCGCCGTCAAGTGCGCCAGAATCCGCGCCGGACGATTCGGTAGAACGTCGTCCATGGCAGGAAATCCATGGTCTGGGCGAAAAGGGTCTTTCCCGACATGCCCGCTCCCCCGCAGTCAAGAGGCGATCATGCATCATTCGCGACCGCCCGGCACGATGGCGATGTGCAGCGGACCGACCACGTCGAAAAAAATCGACACCACCCGAATCTCGGAACAACACGCTGAAAACACGGCAGAATACGTGACCTGCTAGCGATTTGACCGGACATCAGAAAGGTGCTGCGTCTCGTCGAGCACGACGAGCGGCACGTCGCACTGACGAAAGAGGAGTATCGCCGCCACCCGCCGGGAGCCGTCATGTCCCTAGCTCCCAGCGGGAGAACGGTGCGAAGCCGCTCGGCCTCGGCGTCCGGACAGCGGCCAGACTGCACCCGCATGGCAGCGGGCTCCCGCGGGTTCCGCAGACGGCAGGCGTCCCCGGTCGAGCTCCCTACCAGCGTATCGTCGCCCGCACCCCCACCCCGTGCTCGGACCCGTCGTCGTTCGTGTCCTCGCGTCGCGTCACCTCCGCACTGGGCTCGAATGCGCCGGTGTTGCCGCCCGCAGGCGTCAGACGCCAGCCGAGGCGGTAGTCGCGGCCGCTCTCCGACAGCCCGAAGCCAAGCTCCGGCGTCCCCGTGAAGCGGCCCCCGAAGGCGGAAACCCCGTAGCCGACCCGAGCCTCCAGGCGACGACGCCCCGGAGAATCGACCGCTCCCGCGCCAGCGTCGGTCCCGCCAAGCCCCGCCATGGTGTCGCGTCCGTAAAGCAACGCGTCCACACCGCCGGTCTCCGACACTCCCACGGTCTGGCTGAGGCTCAGGCTCAGGCCCCGGTCCGAGGACGGGGACGGGTCGAAGGCAAGCGAGCCCGAGAGGCCGACCTCCCGGAAGCCCGACGCCTCATGGGCGAGAAGTCCGCGACCCCGGAGGTCCGCCGCCATCCCCGAGGACGGGTCGGCGTAGGCAAGGCCGGCGCCCACGTCCACACCGAACCCGGTCTCCGCGTTACCTCCGTCATGGCGCACCCCGAGCCCGAACGAGGACGTCAGCGTCCGCCCGCCCTCCGAGCGGAACGCGCGCGTGCCCTCCAGACCCAGCCGCAGCCGCGTCACCCTGGCACTGGCCGCCTCCACGATCCCGCCGTCACTGCCCTGCGCGCCGTCCGAGGCGCTGCGCACAATCAAACCGTCCGTCTTCGCCTCCAGCTCGAGGCCGCCCTCCGCCGGCGCCTCCATGAGCACGCCGCGCAGCCCCGCCGCCGCCATCGCGAGATCCATGTCCGTCTCGATCCGGGCCTGGCCCTCGGGCTCCAGCGTCAGCGTCCCCTCGCCATAGCCCGCAACCCCCCACACCGTCACCCGGTCGTTCAACGCCCGCCGACCCCAGGGATACAGGCCGGTCAAGGACGACGAGACCGTTCCGGCACCCTGGCCGCTGTAGCTGCCGTCGCCCCGGCTGTGACCCACGATCAGACCCGCGGCCCGGTCGTCCCGCGCCCAGTCGGCCCCGAGCAGACCCGTCACCACCTCGCCGTCCACCGAGAGCTCGCCCTCCCGGCCGTCGAAGTCCGTCACCACGCCCCGACCCCACAGCGACACGAAACCGCTCTCCGCCGTCCCCTCCGTCAGCGCGAACGACGTCCCGGTCAGCAGCTCGCGGCCGTTCACCGCCCGCTCCTCCGAATCGACCCCGCCCGCGAGCCACTCCGCCAGACGCCCGTCCGCGGCATGGCCGCCGCGGGACACCGCCTCGTCGAACGCCCCGGCCGCTCCGACACCCCGGCCGGCAACCGAGACCTCCACCCCCGGCTGGCGGACCGCCGTCATCCGCGCCTCCACCGCATCGACCACCTGCCCGGCCACCGTGCGTCCGAAGCGCCCGAGCCACGCCCGGGGCATCGCGTCGGTGTTCACGATGGTCCCCGTCGCAGTCCCGTCCGAGACCTCCGCTCCGAACGGACTCGACAGCGTGAGCGTCATCGTCTCCTCGCCCTCGTCGTGCGCGTCCTCCAGCACCGCGACGTTCACCGTCTTCGCCGTCTCGCCCGCCTCGAACCGCACCACGCCCGACGCCGCCACGTAGTCCGCGCCCGCCGTCGCACTGACGTCCGAGGTCGCGTAGCGCACCGACACCGCCGACGACCGCGCCTCGTCCAGCGTCACCCGGAAGGCGAGCGGCGTCCCCGCCGACTCGTGCACCTGCGCGTCCGCCACCGATATGCCCGGTCCCGCGGCGCCGTCATGGCCCTCGTCCGCCACCGTCCGCGTCAGGCGAAGCTCCACCTCCTCGCCCACCGGCCACGGATCTCCCTCGACCGACGACCAGGCGAAAGTCTGCCCGGAGCCACCCTCCTCCGCCAGCGCCAGCGTCAGCCCGCCCGCGTGCAGCGTCAGCTCCTCGACCGAGGGCGGCCTGCGGTTGAAGCGCACCTGCACCAGGCTGGGCCACGGCCCGAACCATCGCAGCAGCTCCAGCGCGTACTCGACGCCATCCTCCGACCAGTCGGGGTCCGCCAGATCCGGACCCGAGGCGCCTACCCAGCCCACCCAGCCGCCGAGTTTCGCCACCGTCATCGTCGTCGACCACAACGTCACCGTCCCTTCCGGGGCCACCGGCGCGTCGTTGTCCAGCACGTCCACCCCGGCCGTGCCCGCGCCTGTGCCCGCGTCCACCGCGTAGCCGGGCCCCGCAGTCACCGTCGCCGTCACGCGACCGTCGGCCTCGGCCGTCGAGTCGTCCGATGTCGGGATCCGCAGCCGCGCCTCCGTCTCGCTCTCACCGAACGTCACCGACGCCGGCGCCGTCCCGGCCAGCACGCGGCCGGCCTCGCCCACGTCCACCGCCACCGTCAGCGGCGCCGACGCATCGCCCGTGCGCCTCAGCACGAACACCGCGTCATTGCCCTCCGTCACCGCACCGGCCTCCGCCGCAACTGTCACCCGCGCCAGGTCGTCGTCCAGGATCGTCCCCGTCACCCTGCCCGAGCCCGGTTCGAGCACCGCGCCCCGCGGGTTCTCGAACACCATCACCACCGTCTCGTCGGGCTCGGCGGCCGTGTCCTCCAGGATCCCCAGCTTGACCACGGCGAAGGTCCGCCCGCTCTTGACCCTCACCGTCCCGGACTTGTCCTTGAAATCGGCGCCAGCCGTCGCCGTGCCCGCGCCGGCGTCCACGCGGTAGTCCACCGTGACGTCCGTATCCGCCTGACCCGACAGCGCCAGCCTGAAGGTGAGCCGCGCACCGTCCGCATGCGAATCGCCCTCGACCACCTCCGGCGGGTCGACCGACACAACCAGCCCGTCGTCGTTGCGGATCGTGCCCTCGGCCCGCGACGTCCCCAGCACCGCGCCGCCGCTCGGATCACGGAGCTCGACCGCCACCGTCTCGTTCCGCTCGACATCGGTGTCGCCGACGACGTCGAACACGATCCTCTGCGGCTCCCAGGACAGAGCCGGGAACGTGACCAGGGCGGGCGTGGGTGCCAAGTAGTCGGTGCCCGACTCCGCCGTCCCGCCCACATCCCAGACAACCGTCACCTCCCGGTCCGACGGGTGGTCCATGGACACGGTGAACGCCAGCTCCCTCGTGCCCGCATCGCCCTCGTCCACACCTCTCGAAGGCGCGACCGAGACCGTGGAGGTGTCGTCGTCCAGGATCGTCCCGGTCACCGTGGGTGGGAAGGTGACGCCCGCAGGCGTGCCGTCCACGGCGAAGAACTCGAGCGTCACCGTCTCGTCGGACTCGTCGATGAAGTCGGGAAGCACCTGGAAGAACACGAACCTGACGGTCATGCCCCGCGGGAAATCGAGCGTGCCTTGCGTGGGCCCGGCAAAGTCCTTCCCCTTCCCGGCCTGCGCCGTGCCCGACTCCGCCAGCCGCCAGCCGAGCTTCACCCGCTGCGCCGTCTCGGAACGGATCACCGCAAACTCGAGTATCGTCAGACCGCCGTCGCCTTCCGTGACCGTCGGCGTGGTGACCGCAATCGTGTACGCGCCAACCGCCAACGTCGGCGCGCTCTCCACCGTCTCGCCGGCGCCGCCGTCGTCGGTGAAGCCCGCGCGGACCTTCAGCGCCGACCCGATGTCCGCGGCAGCCACCGTGTAGCTCGCCGACGTCGCCCCGGCGATCTCCGTCGCCGTCCCGCCCGACACCCGCAGCCATTGCCAAGTGAAACGCCGGTCCGGCAGACCGTCCGGATCGCCGATGCCCGACGCGTCCGCGCTCAGCGTCTGGCCCGCAACCGGCGTCGTGTCGTCGATCGTCGGCGCGCCCGTCGGCGCCGCGTTGTCGTCGTCGGCGACCGTGACCGACGCCGACCGCTGCGCCTCCGGCCCCAGGTCGTAGGCCGCATCCGGCACCAGGGTCACCGTCACCACGCTGTCCGCCTCGTGGACACCATCCCGGACCGTCGCCACCGTCAACGTCTTCCCGGTCTCGCCGTCCGCAAAGTCAACGGTCCTCGATCCCTCCCCGGACGCCGCCACCGCATCGCCGGTCTCCGACACCCGGTAACGCGCCGTCAGCGCGCCCGACGTGACCGCCGCGCGCGTCACCGTGAACGTCGCGGCCGTCCCTTCCGTGACCGGAGACGGCCCCGCCGCGACCGTCAGCACCGGAGACGGCGGCTCCGCGGCACTCGTCTGCGCGCTCTCCACCGTCTCGCCGGTGCCGTCGTCGTCGGTGAAGCCCGCGCGAACCTTCAGCGTCGCCCCGACGTCCCCGGCACCCACCGTGTAGCTCGCCGACGTCGCCCCGGCGATCGGCGTCTGCGTCCCGCCGGATACCCGGAGCCATTGCCAGGTGAAGCTCCGGCTCGTCAGACCGTCCGGGTCATCCAGGTTCGATGCGTCCGCGGTCAGCGTCTCGCCCACCACCGGCGTCGTGTCGTCGATCGTCACCGCACCCGTCGGCGCCGCGTTGTCGTCGTCCCGGATCGCCGCCGTCGCCGTCGACGGAGCGCCGGGCAGGTAGGCGGGATCGGCGCCCGTGTCCGCCGTCAGCGTCACCGTCACCGTGCCATGCGCCTCGTGGGCGCCGTCGCCCGTCGTGGCCACCGACACCCGCACCGTGGAACCGTTCGCCGGGAAGGTCGCCGTGCCCGCGCCCGTCGTGACCCCGAAGTCCCCGGTGGCCGCCACCGCGTAGGCCACATCCAGCTCCTCCGCCGTGGCGCCCGTGCGCGTCAGCGTGAACGTGACGGTGTCGCCCTCCGTCACGTCGCCGTCCGGGACCACCGTCACCGAGGGCCGCGCCGCCGCCGCCACCGCCGAGCTCGGGGCGCTCTCGAAGGTCGCCTCGTGGCCCTCGTCGTCGGTGACCGTCACCCGGACCTTCAGCGTCGCGCCCGCGTCCGCGAACACCGGCACGTAGGTCTTCGAGGTCGCGCCGGAGATGTCCGCGTCACTGCCTCCGGACAGTGTCCGCACCCACTGCCAGGTGTAAGTCGCGTTGGCGAGGCCGTCCGCGTCGGCGAGGCCCGACGTGTCCGCCGTCAGCGTCGCGCGTTCCGTCGCCGTGCCCGTGATCGTCACCGACCCGGTCGCCGGAGAGTCGTCGTCGTCTTCCACTGCCGCCGTCGCCGCCGCCGGGTCGCCGGGCAGGTAGGCGGGATCGGCGCCCGTGTCCGCCGTCAGCGCCACCGTCACCGAGCCGTGCGCCTCGTGGGTGCTGTCGCCCGCCGTGGCCACCGTCACCTGCACCGTGACGCTGTCCGCCGGGAACGTCGCCGTGCCCGCACCGGTCGTGACGCCGAAGTCCCCGGTGGCCGTCACCGTGTAGGCCACGTCCAGCGTCCGCGCCGTGGCACCCGTGCGCGTCAGCGTGAACGTGACGGTGTCGCCCTCCGTCACGTCGCCGTCCGGGACCACCGTCACCGAGGGCCGCGCTGCCGCCGCCACCGCCGAGCTCGGGGCGCTCTCGAAGGTCGCCTCGTGGCCCTCGTCGTCGGTGACCGTCACCCGCACCTTCAGCGTCGCGCCCGCGTCCGCGAACACCGGCACGTAGGTCTTCGAGATCGCGCCGGAGATGTCCGCGTCACTGCCTCCGGACAGTGTCCGCACCCACTGGTAAGTGTAAGTCGCGTTGGCCAGACCGTCCGCGTCGGCGAGGCCCGACGTGTCCGCCGTCAGCGTCCCGCGTTCCGTCGCCGTGCCCGTGATCGTCACCGTCCCGGTCGCCGGCGAGTCGTCGTCGTCTTCCACCGCCGCCGTCGCCGCCGCCGGATCGCCGAGCAGGTAGGCGGGGTCGGCGCCCCCGTCCGCCGTCAGCGCCACCGTCACCGAGCCGTGCGCCTCGTGGGCGCCGTCGCCCGTCGTGGCCACCGACACCCGCACCGTGGAACCGTTCGCCGGGAAGGTGGCCGTGCCCGCGCCCGTCGCGGCGCCGAAATCCCCGGTGGCCGCCACCGCGTAGGCCACATCCAGCTCCTCCGCCGTGTCGCCCGTGCGCGTCAGCGTGAACACCGCGGGGCCGCCCTCGGTCACGTCGCCGTCCGAGGCCACCGTCACCGAAGGCCGCGGCGCCGCCGCAATCGTCGATGTCGGCACACTCGTGAACTCCGCCTCGTGGCCCTCGTCGTCGGTGACCGTCACCCCGACCTTGAGCGTTGCGCCCGTGTCCGCGAACACCGGCACGTAGGCCGCCCCGGTCGCGCCGGAAATGTCCGCGTCGCCGCCGCCGGCCGACGTTCGAACCCACTGGTAGACCCAGGCCGCGTTGTCCAGCCCGTCCGCGTCGATGATGCCCGACGTGTCCGCCGTCAGCGTCCCGCCTTCCGCCGTCGTGCCCGTGACCGTGACCGAGCCGGTCGCCGGCGAGTCGTCATCGTCTTCCACCGCCGCCGTCGCCGCCGCCGGGTCGCCGGGCAGGTAGGCGGGATCGGCGCCCGCGTCCGCAGTCAGCACCACCGTCACCGAGCCGCGCGCCTCGTGGGCGCTGTCGCCCGTCGTGGCCACCGTCACCCGCACCGTGGGGCTGTTCGCCAGGAACGTGGCCGTGCCGGAGAACGGCGTGACGCCGAAGTCCCCGGAGGCCGTCACCGCATAGGCCACGTCCAGCGTCTGCGCCAAGTCGCCCGTGCGCGTCAGCGTGAACACCGCGGCGGCGCCCTCCGTCACGTCGCCGTCCGAGGCCACCGTCACCGAGGGCCGCGCTGCCGCCACCACCGCCGAGCTCGGGGCGCTCTCGAAGGTCGCCTCGTGGCCCTCGTCGTCGGTGACCGTCACCCGGACCTTCAGCGTCGCGCCCGCGTCCGCGTACACCGGCACGTAGGTCCGCGAGGTCGCGCCGGAGATGTCCGCGTCGCTGCCTCCGGACGGTGTCCGCACCCACTGGTAGGCGTAGGCCGCGTTGGCCAGGCCGTCGCCGTCGGCGAGACCCGACGTGTCCGCCGTCAGCGTCTCGCTCTCGGTGAATGTGGTCGCCGTCGTGACCGTCACCGCCCCGCTCGCCGGCGAGTCGTCGTCGTCTTCCACCGCCGCCGTCGCCGTCGACGGGTCGCCGAGCAGGTAGGCGGGATCGGCGCCCGTGTCCGCCGTCAGCGCCATCGTCACCGAGCCGTGCGCCTCGTGGGTGCTGTCACCCGTCGTGGCCACGCTCACCTGCACCGTGGAGCCGTTCGCCGGGAACGTCGCCGTGCCCGAGAACGGCGTGACGCCGAAGTTTCCGGTGGCCGTCACTGCGTAGGCCAGATCCAGCGTCCCCGCCGTGTCGCCCGTGCGCGTCAGCGTGAACGCGACGGTGTCGCCCTCCGTCACGTCGCCGTCCGGGACCACCGTCACTTCAGCCCGCAGCAGTGCCGCCACCGCCGAGGTCGCCGCGCTCGCGAAGGTCGCCTCGTGGCCCTCGTCGTCGGTGACCGTCACCCGGACCTTCAGCGTCGCGCCCGCGTCCGCGAACACCGGCACGTAGGTCTTCGAGGTCGCGCCGGAGATGTCCGCGTCGCTGCCGCCGGCCGGCGTCCGCACCCACTGGTAGACGTAGGAAGCGTTGGCCAGGCCGTCCCCGTCGGCGAGGCCCGACGTGTCCGCGGTCAGCGTCTGGCCTTCCCTCGCCGTGCCCGTGACCGTCACCGAGCCGGTCGCCGGCGAGTCGTCGTCGTCTTCCACCGCCGCCGTCGCCGCCGCCGGGTCGCCGGGCAGGTAGGCGGGGTCGGCGCCCGTGTCCGCCGTCAGCGCCACCGTCACCGAGCCGTGCGCCTCGTGGGCGCCGTCGCCCGTCGTGGCCACCGACACCCGCACCGTGGCGTTGTTCGCCGGGAACGTCGCCGTGCCCGCGCCCGTCGTGACGCCGAAGTCCCCGGTGGCCGTCACCGAGTAGGCCACGTCCAGCTCCTCCGCCGTGTCGCCCGTGCGCGTCAGCGTGAACGTGACGGTGTCGCCCTCCGTCACGTCGCCGTCCGGGACCACCGTCACTTCAGCCCGCGGCAGCGCCGCCACCGCCGAGGTCGGGGCGCTCTCGAAGGTCGCCTCGTGGCCCTCGTCGTCGGTGACCGTCACCCGGACCTTCAGCGTCGCGCCCGCGTCCGCGTACACCGGCACGTAGGTCCGCGAGGTCGCGCCGGAGATGTCCGCGTCACCGTCGCCGGACGGCGTCCGCACCCACTGGTAGACGTAGGAAGCGTTGGCCAGGCCGTCCCCGTCGGCGAGGCCCGACGTGTCCGCGGTCAGCGTCTGGCCTTCCCTCGCCGTGCCCGTGACCGTCACCGAGCCGGTCGCCGGCGAGTCGTCGTCGTCTTCCACCGCCGCCGTCGCCGTCGACGGGGCGCCGAGCAGGTAGGCGGGGTCGGCGCCCGTGTCCGCCGTCAGCGCCACCGTCACCGAGCCGCGCGCCTCGTGGGCGCCGTCGCCCGTCGTGGCCACCGACACCCGCACCGTGGCGTTGTTCGCCGGGAACGTCGCCGTGCCCGCGCCGGTCGTGACGCCGAAGTCCCCGGTGGCCGTCACCGAGTAGGCCACGTCCAGCTCCTCCGCCGTGTCGCCCGTGCGCGTCAGCGTGAACACCGCGGCACCGCCCTCCGTCACGTCGCCGTCGGAGGCAACCGTCACCGAGGGTCGCGCTGCCGCCGCCACCGCCGAGGTCGGGGCGCTCTCGAAGGTCGCCTCGTGGCCCTCGTCGTCGGTGACCGCCACCCGGACCTTCAGCGTCGCGCCCGCGTCCGCGTACACCGGCACGTAGGTCCGCGAGGTCGCACCCGAAATGTCCGCGCCACCGCCGCCGGCCGGCGTCCGCACCCACTGGTAGACCCAGGCCGCGTCGTCCAGTCCGTCACCGTCGGCGAGGCCCGAGGTGTCCGCCGTCAGCGTCCCGCCTTCCACCGCCGTGCCCGTGACCGCGACCGAGCCGGTCGCCGGCGAGTCGTCGTCGTCTTCCACCGCCGCCGCCGCCGCCGCCGGGTCGCCGAGCAGGTAGGCGGGATCGGCGCCCGTGTCCGCCGTCAGCGCCACCGTCACCGAGCCGCGCGCCTCGTGGGCGCCGTCGCCCGTCGTGGCCACCGACACCCGCACCGTGTCGTTGTTCGCCGGGAACGTCGCCGTGCCCGCGCCGGTCGTGACGCCGAAGTCCCCGGTGGCCGTCACCGAGTAGGCCACGTCCAGCTCCTCCGCCGTGTCGCCCGTGCGCGTCAGCGTGAACACCGCGGCACCGCCCTCCGTCACGTCGCCGTCGGAGGCAACCGTCACCGAGGGTCGCGCTGCCGCCGCCACCGCCGGGGTCGGGGCGCTCTCGAAGGTCGCCTCGTGGCCCTCGTCGTCGGTGACCGCCACCCGGACCTTCAGCGTCGCGCCCGCGTCCGCGTACACCGGCACGTAGGTCCGCGAGGTCGCACCCGAAATGTCCGCGCCACCGCCGCCGGCCGGCGTCCGCACCCACTGGTAGGTGTAAGCCGCGTTGGCCAAGCCGTCCGCGTCCGTGAGACCCGACGTGTCCGCCGTCAGCGTCCCGCCTTCCGCCGCCGTGCCCGTGACCGTGACCGAGCCGGTCGCCGGCGAGTCGTCGTCGTCCTCGACCGTGACCTCCGCCGACCGTTGCGTCCCCAGTTCGTAGGCCGCATCCGCCTCCAGCGTCAGCGTCACCACGCTGTCCGCTTCGTGAACGCCGTCATCGACGGTCGGCACGGATATCACCGCCGAGGACTGGCCGGCCGGGAGCGTCCGGAACTTGTTTCCCCCCTCGTTGCCGGCCGAAACCATGTCTCCCGTCTCCGACACGCTGATTCTCACCCGCAGCGCCGCGGTCGTGTCGCCGGTTCGCGTCACCGTGAACTCGGCGGCGGGATCCCCTTCGCTCACCGGACCCGTTCTCCTCGGCGTCACCGTGACCGATGGCGGCACCACCGCCGTCTCGGCGCTCGTGAAGGTCGCCTCGTGGCCCTCGTCGTCGGTGACCGTCACCCGGACCTTGAGCGTCGTCCCCCCGTCCGCGAACACCGGCACGTAGGTCCGCGAGGTCGCGCCGGAGATGTCCGCGTTGCCGCCGCCGGGCGGCGTCCGCACCCACCGGTAGGCGTAGCTCGCGTTGGCCAGACCGTCCGCGTCGGCGATGCCCGACGTGTCCGCCGTCAGCGTCCCGCCTTCCGCCGCCGTGCCCGTGACCGTGACCGAGCCGGTCGCCGGCGAGTCGTCGTCGTCTCCCACCGCCGCCGTCGCCGCCGACGGATCGCCGAGCAGGTAGGCGGGATCGGCGTCCGTGTCCGCCGTCAGCGTCACCGTCACCGATCCGTGCGCCTCGTGGGCGCCGTCGTCCGTCGTGGCCACGCTCACCTGCACCGTGGCGTCGTTCGCCAGGAAGGTCGCCGTGCCCGCGCCCGTCGTGACGCCGAAGTCCCCGGAGACGGTCACGTCGTAGGCCACGTCCAGCGTCCCCGCCGTGTCGCCCGAGCGCGTCAGCGTGAACGTGACGGTCTCGCCCTCCGTCACGTCGCCGTCCGGGACCACCGTCACTTCAGCCCGCGGCAGCGCCGCCACCGCCGAGGTCGCCGCGCTCTCGAAGGTCGCCTCGTGGCCCTCGTCGTCGGTGACCGTCACCCGCACCTTCAGCGTCGCACCCGCGTCCGCGAACACCGGCACGTAGGTCCGCGAGGTCGCGCCCGAAATGTCCCCGTCACTGCCGCCGGACGGTGTCCGGACCCACTGCCAGGCGTAGGCCGCGTTGTCCAGGCCGTCCCCGTCGGTGAGACCCGACGTGTCCGCCGTCAGCGTCTCGCCTTCCGTCGCCGTGCCCGTGACCGTGACCGAACCGGTCGCCGGGGAGTCGTCGTCGTCCCGCACCTCGACACCGGCCATGGAGGGCGTGCCCGGCTTGTAGTAGTTACGTTCAAGGATCTCCACGGTCACCGTGCTGTTCGGCTCGGACGTGTCGTCATCAACCGTCGGGTAACTCACTGTCAAGGTTGTCTGGTTGGGGCCAAACACTACAACCGACCTCCCCAAATTGTTCGGGAACATCATGTTGCCTGTTTCCGTTCTTCTGATATTCACACGCAACGGTATATCCCCGATTGTCTCCGACAGGGTGAACGTGAAAGCCGCGACTCCTCCCTCGGTGATGGGACTGCCGCCGTGCATGACGGACACCTCGGGCAACGCCGCCACCGCCGCCGTCGGCGCGCTCGTGAAGGTCGCCTGGTGGCCCTCGTCGTCAGTGACCGTCACCCGCACCTTGAGCGTCGCCCCCGCGTCCGGGGCGTCCAGGCTGTAGGTCCGCGAGGTCGCGCCGGAGATGTCCGCGTCACTGCCGCCGGAGGGCGTCCGCACCCACTGCCAGGCGTAGGCCGCGTTGTCCAGGCCGTCCTCGTCGGTGATACCCGAGGTGTCCGCCGTCAGCGTCTCGCCTTCCGTCGGCGTGCCCGTGACCGTGACCGTCCCGGTCGCCGGCGAGTCGTCGTCGTCCCGCACCTCGACACTGGCCATGGAGGGCGTGCCCGGCTTGTAGTAGTTACGTTCAAGGATCTCCACGGTCACCGTGCTGTTCGGCTCGGTCGTGTCGTCAGCTGCCGTCGGGTAGCTCACTGTCAAGGTTGTCTGGTTGGGACCAAACACTACAACCGACCTCCCCAAATTGTTCGGGAACATCATGTTGCCTGTTTCCGTTCTTCTGATATTCACACGCAACGGTATATCCCCGATTGTCTTCGACAGGGTGAACGTGAAAGTCGCGCCTCCTCCCTCGGTGATGGGACTGCCGCCGTGCATGACGGACACCTCGGGCAGCGCCGCCACCGCCGCCGTCGGCGCACTCGTGAAGGTCGCCTCGTGGCCCTCGTCGTCGGTGACCGTCACCCGCACCTTGAGCGTCGCCCCCACGTCCAGGGTGTTCAGGCTGTAGGTCTTCGAGGTCGCGCCGGAGATGTCCGCGTCACTGCCGCCAGCCGGCGTCCGCACCCACTGGTAGACGTGGGAAGCGTTGGCCAGGCCGTCCTCGTCGGCGAGGTCCGACGTGTCCGCGGTCAGCGTCTGGCCTTCCCTCGCCGTGCCCGTGACCGTCACCGAGCCGGTCGCCGGCGAGTCGTCGTCGTCTTCCACCGCCGCCGTCGCCGTCGACGGGGCGCCGAGCAGGTAGGCGGGATCGGCGCCCGTGTCCGCCGTCAGCGTCACCGTCACCGAGCCGTGCGCCTCGTGGGCGCCGTCGCCCGTCGTGGCCACGCTCACCTGCACCGTGGAGCTGTTCGCCGGGAACGTCGCCGTGCCCGAGAACGGCGTGACGCCGAAGTCCCCGGCGGCGGCGACCTCGTAAGCCACGTCCAGCGTCTGTCCCGTGTCGCGCGTGCGCGTCAGCGTGAACACGGCGGGGCTGCCCTCCGTCACGTTGCCGGCCGAGGCCACCGTCACTTCAGCCCGCGGCAGCGCCGCCACCACCGAGGTCGGGGCACTCGCGAAA
Organism: Alphaproteobacteria bacterium; assembly: GCA_965214975.1. Classification (GTDB taxonomy): domain Bacteria; phylum Pseudomonadota; class Alphaproteobacteria; order MPNO01; family UBA830; genus JAJEBT01. The sequence goes on along the minus strand of OZ244055.1, from coordinate 313,010 downwards.
CTCGCCTCGTGGCCCTCGTCGTCGGTGACCGCCACCCGGACCTTCAGCGTCGCGCCCGCGTCCGCGTACACCGGCACGTAGGTCCGCGAGGTCGCGCCGGAGATGTCCGCGTCGCCGCCGCCGGGCGGTGTCCGGACCCACTGGTAGACCCAGGCCGCGTTGGCCAGGCCGTCCCCGTCGGTGAGGCCCGACGTGTCCACCGTCAGCGTCCCGCCTTCCGTCGCCGTGCCCGTGACCGTCACCGAGCCGGTCGCCGGCGAGTCGTCGTCGTCCCGGACCGTGACCTCCGCCGACCGCTCCGCCTCCGGCCCCAGCACGTAGCCCGCACCCGCCGCCAGCGTCAGCGTCACCGAGCCGTGCGCCTCGTGGACACCGTCGTCCGCCGTGTCCAGACTCACCGTCTCTTCCGTCTCGCCCGCCGCAATGGTCGCCGTCGCGGGAGCGGTCCCCGACAGCACCCCGCCAGGGTCGGCGACCGTGAAGCTCACCACCAGCGCCTCGCTGGTATCCACGTCCGGTCGCCTCAGCCCGAATGCCGCCGCCGTGCCCTCCGTGACCGTCGCCGCCACCGCCGCAACCGTCACCCGCGGCAGGTCGTCGTTCCGAATCGTGCCCGTGACCCTGGTCGAGTCCGGATCGAGCACCGCGCCCTGCGGGTTCTCGAACACCATCACCACCGTCTCGTCGAGCTCGAATTCAGTGTCCTCGACGACCTGCACATTGACTATCGCGGCGGTCCGCCCGCTCTCGATCGTTGCCGTCCCGCGCCTGTTCCGGAAATCGGTGCCGACCGTCGCCGTGCCCGCCCCGGTGTCCACGCTGAAGTCGACCGTAACGTCCGTGTCCGACCGCCCCGCCATCGTCACCCGGAACGTGAGCAACGCCCGATCTTCCTCCAGGTCGCCCTCGTCCACCTCCGGCGGGGCGACCGACAGCACCGGCTCGTCGTCGTTCAGGATCGTGCCCTCCGCCCTTGTCGTCCCGAGCTCCGCGCCCCCGCTCGGATCCCTGAGATCCACCTCCACCGTCTCGTCCCACTCGGCATCGGTGTCGCCGAGGACGCGGAACGTGATCTCCCGCGCAGTCACCAGCGCCGGGAACGTGACCCGGGCGGGCGTGGGCGCCTCGTAGTCGGTGCCGGACTCCGCCGTGCCCCCCACGTCGTACTCGACCGTCACCTCCCGGTCCGATGGGAGATCCGCACTCACGGTGAACACCAGATCCGTCGTGCCCGAGTCGCCCTCTTCCACGCTCACGCTCGACGGCCCGATGGACAGCGTCGCGGTGTCGTCGTCCACAATCGTCCCGGTGACCCTGGCCGGGAACGTCACCCCGTCAGGAGTGCCATCCACGGAGAAGAGCTCCAGCACCACCGTCTCGTCCGACTCGTCGACGGTGTCGGGAATCACCTGGAAGAAAACGGTCCTGCTGAGAACGTTGGGCGAGAAAACGAGCGTGCCTTCCATGGGGCCGTCAAAATCGGTTGCGGCTCGGGCCGTGCCTTCCGCGGCTACCCGCCAGCCGAGTTCCACTCTCTGCCCCTTCTCGGACCGTGACAGCGCGAACTCGAGCAGCGGCGGCGTGCCGGTGTCGCCTTCCGTTGCCGTCGGCGAGGCGACCGTGATCGTGTACGCGGCGACCGTCGCCGTCTGCACGCTCTCCACCGTCTCGCCGGTGCCGTCGTCGTCGGTGAAGCTCGCCTCCGCCTTCAGCGTCGACCCCACGTCACCGGCGACCACCGTGTAGCTCGCCGCGGTCGCCCCGGCGATCTCCGTCTCCGTCCCGCCCGACACCCGGATCCACCGCCACGCGAAGGTCGCGCCCGTCAGACCGTCCGCGTCGGCGATGCCCGACTCATCCGCCGTCAGCGTCTCGCCGACCACGGGTGTCGTGTCGTCGATCGTCGGCGCGCCGGTCGGCGCCGCGTTGTCGTCGTCTTCCACCGCCGCTGTCGCCGCCGCCGGATCGCCGAGCAGGTAGGCGGGTTCGGCGCCCGTGTCCCCCGTCAGCGCCACCGTCACCGTGCTGTCCGCCTCGTGGACACTGTCCTCCACCGTCGGCACGGTCACCGTCTGCTGGGTGTCGCCGTCCGCGAAATCGACGGTCTTCGCGCCCTCCTCGCCCGACGCCACCATGTCACCACCGGTCTCCGACACGCTGTAGTTGACCGTCAGCGCTCCCGTCGTCACGTCCGTGCGCGTCACCGTGAACCGCGCGTTCCCGCCTTCCTCCACCGGGCTCGCCACCCGCGCCACCGACACCGTCGGCAGCGTCTCCGGCGGCGCCTCGACCGCCGACGTCGCCGCGCTCTCGACCGTCTCCCGGATCCCGTCGTCGTCGGTGAAGCTCGCCTCCGCCTTCAGCGTCGCGCCCACGTCAGCGGCGACCACCGTGTAGGTCTCCGAGGCCGCCCCGGCGATCGGCGTGCCCGTTCCGCCCGACACCCGGATCCACCGCCACGCGAAGGTCGCGCCCGTCAGACCGTCCGGGTCGGCGATGCCCGACGGGTCCGCCGTCAGCGTCTCGCCCGCCATGGGCGTCGTGTCGGAGATCGTCGGCGCGCCGGTCGGCGCCGCGTTGTCGTCGTCCTCGACCGTCACGTCCGCCGTGCCGGTCCCCAGGTCGTAGTCCGCATCCGCCGTCAGCGTCACCGTCACCACGCTGTCCGCCTCGTGGCCGGTGTCCTCCACCGTCGGCACCGTGACGGTCTTTTCGCCCTCGCCGTCCGCGAAGTCGACGGTCTTCGCGTCCTCATCGTCCGACGCCACCATGTCGCCGGTCTCCGACACGCTGTAGCGGACCGTCAGCGCGCCCGTCGTGGTCACCGTCCGCGTCACCCTGAACTGCGCACCCGCGCCTTCCGTCACCGGGCTCGCCACCGGCGCCACCGCCACCGTCGGCACCGGCGCCTCCCCGACCGTGTCCGTTTCCGCGCTCTCGACCGTCTCGTCGGTCCCGTCGTCGTCGGTGAAGCTCGCCTCCGCCTTCAGCGTCGCGCCCACGTCAGCGGCGGCCACCGTGTAGGTCTCCGAGGTCGCCCCGGCGATCGGCGTGTCCGTTCCGCCCGACACCCGGATCCACCGCCACGTGAAGGTCGCGTCCGCCAGACCGTCCGGGTCGGCGATGCCCGACGGATCCGCCGTCAGCGTCTCCCCGACCACCGGCGTCGTGTCGTCGATCGTCGGCGCGCCCGTCGGCGCCGCGTTGTCGTCGTCCAGAACCCGCGCCGTCGCCGCGTCGGGGGTTCCCACCGCGTAGCCCGCGCCGGCTTGCAGCGTCAGCGTCACCGAGCCGTGCGCCTCGTGGGCGCCGTCGCCCGCCGTGGACTCGCTCACCCGCACCGTGGAGCTGTTCGCCGGGAAGGTCGCCACGCCCGCATCCGTCGCGACGCCGAAGTCCCCGGAGGAGGTGACCTCGTAGGTCACGTCCAGCGTCCCCGTCGTGTCGCCCGTGCGCACCAGCGTGAACAAGGCGGGGCCACCCTCCGTGACGTCGCCGCCCGAAGTCACCGTGACCCGCGGCCTCTCGCCCCGGACCGCGGCCGCGAGCGCCCTTCTTGGGCCTGGCGCCACCGCCCACGGGTTTCCTCCGGCAACTTTCCTCAGATAGGAAAAGTTGATATTCCAGCCCCCCGCGTCATCAATCGTCGCGTGTGCGTAAGCGAGTCTGTTCCACTGCGCCACGTCGCCACTGTCCGTTCCCGCCCTTTCCGCCACGATGTGGTAACGGGTGTCGGCTGCGAGCGTGGCCCCCGCCGGCGCCGTGAAGGTGTTCTCGCCCTCGATCAGGGAAGCGGGGCTGGTCAACGTGTAGAGAGTGGTGCCGGGATGGTTCTTGCCATCATCCGAATTCCGCCTGATCGTCACCGTGAGATTTCCGGTGCCGATTCTTGACAGGAGCAGCACGACTTCCTGAAGCGGGTAGCCGCCACTCTGGCTTCCCGTTTCAAACCCTTGCGACAGCCTGTCGGATCGAGTGACCGTGGTCTGGTGACTGCCAGACGCCGATAGGGTTCTCAAGTTGCTGATGTAGTCCACGACCTGCGCCGAGGCCGGCGCCGGCGCCAGTCCGACGGCCGCCAGCAGCACGCAGGCCGCCCGCGCCAGCCGCCGAAGCGGCGCGGCGCCGTTTCGGGCCGTCGCCGTCATGGCGCTCCGGTCCCCACGCCCTGAGGGCGCCGCCCGGACTCCGGCCGCGTTGCCGGGAACCGCGACCATGCGGCGGGATCCCGTCCGCTGGCGGAACCCCGTCCGCCAGCGCCGGAGGGCCGCCAAGGGGGGAATCAGTCTCCCGGACCCGGCCGGGGAGAACGACGGGGGAACCCGACGACCGGCGCCGGGGGGGGGGGGGCGATTACGTGCCGGCGGAGAGGGGGCAGCCCGCGAAGTCGGCCGTGCCCGCCTGTCATGGCGGCAAGCGTCAAAGCGTCACGCCACGGCGATGGGTGAACGTGTTCACGGCAGCTCGTCGATGTCCGGCGCTCCGGCCGGGGCGTGCCGGCACCGCTCGAAGACGACCCGCTCTCCGTGACGCCCGCTCCGAACGCGGCGGGGAGCGAGGCGCCCGAACTTCTCGCGAGCCCGTGCGCGCGCCGCGATCGCGTCGATTTCGAAGGGGGTCGAGCCGGTGCGTCCATGGCGGCTTCCTCTCGGGTGTCATCTCTCGGGGGTCAGGGCCCGTTCCGTGCCTGGGCGCAGGGTACCCAATCTTGAGTCATCTCCGCAAGACCGCTCGGAAGCGCGCCGAAACAGCGCGTCTCCGTCTTCGGGCCCGCCCCCGCCATCGCGGAACCGAACCGTCGCGGTGATCTCCATCCTGTGCACGTCAAGCCCCGCCGCGCGGGCGCGAACGACGCGGAACCTTCCGTCCGCATCGCGTGTCTCCCGGGCTGAACCTCCGCCGCGGCGACGCGACGACGACCGCCGCGGCACTGCCGTCGCGAAGACGGGAACGGCGGTCGGAGGATCTCGCATCCGACGAACGGATGCGGCGCGACTTGCCGTGCGTCCACAGGCCAGGGACCGGGAACAGTACGGGGTGCGAAACCGACCGCCGGAGGCGCGCAGGGCCGTCGCGACCTCCTTGCCGGCGAAGCCGCAGACGCTCCGCAGCACCCATTCGGCTTCGAGCAGGACCGTCGTGCTTGCGAAGACCCGCCCCGCCTCGATCGCGGCCCGCGCCCCGGCGGCCTGCCCGGGATCGTCGCCGATCAGATAACGGACGACGACGTTGGTATCAACCGCCCGCAGGCCGCCGCCGCGCTTCCGCCAGAACCCCCGCCTCCATCTCGGCGAGAGATTTGGGCGCGCCGCCGTGGGCGAGGCGGCCGAACACGTCCTCGGGCCGGGTCGCGGCAAAAACCGGCAGGGGCTTCAGCAGCACGCCCTCGGGCGTGTTCTCCACGACCAGCCGCGTTCCCGCCTCCCAGCGCCGCGCTTGGCGGACCGACTTGGGCAGGATGACCTGGCCCTTGGTCGAGACCGTGGTGACGAGCCGTCGAGACGCCGACATCGCGCATCCTCCACAAGATCGAGGGAAGCGAAAGCAGGACTACACTCGGCGGCGCCTTGAGCCAAGGACGGCATGTTGTCGTGCCTTGCCTCGTTGAAGCCGCAGGTGCCGACCGGACGGCAGAATCGCCGATCTCGAGAAATTTTTCCACGCGCCGCGCAGACATGCGTACGCGAGCGCCGACGAGACCGCGATCTGGTTCCGCGCCGGGTCCAGGTCGTGGCGCTGCCGACGAATGTCCTTGATGTCGTTCATGGCGATCCTCTTCATCGGGCCCGCTGCCTCCTCGCTTCGGTCAATCGAGTGACGGGGCAGTGCCGGGAGAGAACCGGCGTCCGTGGCGGCATCGCGGCCGCCATCGCCGGCGACGGCTTCCGCGCGCCCGTCGACGACCCCGATCGGAACCGTCAAGTGTCGCCGGATTTTGCAGGCGGCCGGGTCGAGGCCGTTGCGCCGCTGCACGATGTTGCTGGCGAACTCCCAGGTGCGGGGGCGGGCGAAGGCGCGCTCGCGCGATTGCGGGTCGAAGTCGTGCAGCAACTCCGGCCTGAGCTGGATGAAGAACAGCACTTCCGGGGCGATTCCGTTGGCTGCGCCCCAGGCGCACCAGTCGGCGGCATCGACCCGGATCTCGAGGTGGACGAAGCGCGAGGCGAGCGGTGTCGGCATCCGATGCACCACGCCGCGGTCGCTCTCCCGGTTGCCGCAGGCGATCAGCGAAGCGCCCGCGGGAAGCTCGTATTCGCCGCACTTCCGGTCGAGCACGAGCTGGTAGAGCGCGGCCTGGACCATCGGCACGGCGGACGGCAGTTCTTCCAGGTTGATGAGCCAGCGGCCGGTGTCGTCCGAGGGCGGCAGAAACGCCGGGGGCGCCCAGCGGGTACGGTCGGACTCGTCGCGCCAGGGGATGCCGCGCTGATCCACGGGGTCGAGCAGCAGAGCACGGACGTCGACGTACTCGCGGCCCGCGTCGGCCGCGACCTGTTGGGCGATCCGCGCCTTCGCCGCGCCGGGCGGGCCCCAGACGATGCGGGGCTGGCGCGCTTCGACCAGGAGGGCGAGCACCGAGGCGAGTTCGCTCGGGCGCAGCGTGTAGTCCGCGGACACGGTGACGGGATCGGTCATGGGCAGGCTCCAGGTGGCGGGAAGACGGCGAAGCCCGACCGCCCTCGGGCACCGGGTCTTCACGGACGAAGCGGACGAAACTCGCCCTCGCGCCGCCGCGATGCGCGGGGCCCAGGTGGTGCCGAGCGGGAGGCGCACGGGCGGTCCTTCGGCTCCAAGGCCGAAGCGGGAAAACCGGCCACGGCAAGAAGCCGGCGATACGGATGCGTTCGAGCCGGACGCGGATCCTGGCCCTGCGAACCGGTCGTCAGCGAACCGGCGACGGGTCTGGGCGTGCGGAACCACTCGACCTCGCCGAGCGGCGCGTGCACGACGAGCAGCTGCTCGCCGGGAACCAGGCGCGAGACCGGGATCGTCATGGCCTGGCTGTCCTTGCCCCCGGAATGGTTCAGCACGCCTGGAAGGCGCAGCCGCGTTCCCCGGTGATGTTGGTGGTCATGAATCGTTTCCCCGTTCGCCGGTTGGCGGAAACGCGCGGCGGCAACCTCCGGCCTGCACACGCTCGCCCTCATCCCGTTGGTCTCGGCCTCCGGGCGCGGCGTGGCAGGAGCGGGGAATATGGACAGGACCGGCTGCTTGGGCAGGGCGGTGAGCACAGGCGAGCGGATCCCGCCGGGTTGGCCGGGATGCGGCCGCCTGGTCCGGGAACTTGACCATCGCCATGTCGTGTAGTAATTACGACACATGACCCATTTTGGGCGAACCGTCCGCGAAATCCGCGAACGCCTGCGCGAGGACGACCGGCGCTATTCGGTGCGCCAGGTCGCCAAACGCATCGGCATCGAGCCGGCGTATCTCAGCAAGATCGAACGCGGCGAGGTGGCGCCGCCCTCCGAGGCGACGACGGTGCGGCTGGCGAAGGAGCTCGGCGAGGATCCGGACGTCGTGCTGGCGCTCGCGGGCAAGGTGTCCGCCGACCTGCAGGCGATCATCCGAAAGCGGCCGCGCCTGTTCGCGGACCTGATCCGTCAACTGAAGGAAGCGCCCGACGAGGCGGTGCTGCGGGTGGTGCGCGAAGTGCGCGACGGCAACTGGTAAGGAGGAACGTCGATGATCATGCTCGAGAACGACCGACTGTGTTTTCGTTTTCCGGAGGTCCACGCCGCGGCGCGCTGCAGCATCGAGTTTCAGCGCACCCTGCGCATCCCGGACGACGGCCGGGACTATCCGCTGCCGCCGGGCCTGGGCGCCTTTCCGCTTCGCCACCTCGACGATTATGCCGCGCGGCTGCCGGAATCATGGCGGATGCGGGGCGGCGTGCTCGCGCCGATGCACCAGGCCGAGGCGATGTGGATCGACTTCCACTCGGACTATCCGTTCGCCGTGAAGGTGGCGACCGGAAAGGTCTGCGCGATCGCGGGAGAAACCTGGGTGGATCGTCTGAACCGCGACCCACAGGACTATGCGGTGCTGCCCGAGCAGCCCTGGCTGGACGGCTACTGCGTCGAGGAAGGGGTGGTCCGCCAGTTCGTCGCCATGCCGCTCGGCGAGGGCTACACGGTCGAGGAGCAGTTGACCGGAGCGGCGGTTCATGGCGGGTTGCAGATCGTCGCCTATCCCATGAAGGCCGAACGCTACGAGAAGCTGCGCTCGGAGTGGGGTGGGTTGCGCGAAGACGTCGCGTACTGCGCCGCGCCCGCCGCGGATGCCGCCATGGGTCTTGCGCCCGGTGGTCGGATGAAGCAGGAGATCTACGACGACCCCTACGGCCTCGACGCCTGGGATCTGCGACACGGCAGCCGCTGCTTCGTCTCGCTGCTCAACTCGATCCAATGGATGACGGTGACCGGCGAGCTGCCGCCGACCGAGCCGCCGACGGCGCAGGACTACGCTTCCCGCGGCCTGCCCTGGTTCGACTACTACGGCGGGGACGCGCGGGCCGTGGCCGGCAGCGACAGGTTGCGGGGCCTCAAGAGCGTCGCCCAGCACGCCGCGGCCACGGGCAAGGCACCGCCGCCCGGCAACGAAACCATCGCCGTCCCGCCTGTGGTCGTGCTCGGGAAGCCAGGCGGACGCCGGGTGCGGGAGGGTTTCGGATACGAGACCACCGTATGATAGATGCGCCTGAATGCGCTGGAGTTGAATTGAATCCGCTTACGGAATGCTTGCGACTGCAAATTCCTACGACATTTGACCGTGATTCCTGCCGCACTTGACCGCGATTCCTGGCATTTGACCGTCGGACGGCACCCGGGTCCACCGCCCAGACTCGTCTTCTACAGTGGTTTCCGGAAAGATCCGTTGATTCCGTCGGTTGCATGACACGAGGAAGGGTTTGGCACCACACTCGGCGCCATGACCCGTTGCGGGGTGTTCCGAGGCGCTTCAGGCGCCGGTCGTCGCGGCCTCCTCCTTCTCCGCGGCGATCCGTCGCACGGTTCCGGGCAACCGCACGCCGACGCACCGTGCGATCCGGCCGGCGACGCCGACCGTCCTGCTGCGAACCGCGAAGCTTTTGCCCTGGTGCTCGATGCGGGTTTCGGTCAGCGCCTCGAGATCCCGCAGCACGTCCGCCCACTCGGCCGCGATGCCGGCGTCTTCCATGCGGCGCTGAAGATCCTTCTGCAGCACCAGGGCGAGGAACGAGCAGAAGACATGGCCGCAGATCGTGGCGTCGGTCCTGTGGAAGACCGGGCGGGTCTCGAGCAGGCTCCTGGCGGTCCGGAACACCTGTTCCACCATCCACAGCTGCTTGTATCGCAGCGCGATGTCCACGGCCGTCAGGGAGGTGTTGGTTCTCAGCACCCGGATGCCGTCGAAGCGTTCCTCGTCGCGCACCTTGTCGCGATCGATCGTGACCGAACCCCTCTCGATCCTCAGGTAGCGCCTGAAGCCCCTGTTGGAGACGAGGCTTCCGGGGCCCTTCGAGTTCAGCCTGCTCTCCAGACTGGCCAGGCTCCGGTCGCGTGTCGCGGCGTCCTTGCGCGCCTCGGCCGGATTGCGGCACACGACGCAGCGGCGCGCCCTGTCCCCGTCCCCGCCCGGCGGAACCGTGACTTCCTTGACCTCCAGCTCCATCGGGTCCGGGCGCTGGCGGACAACCTCGACGGTCTCGAACGGCGCGCTGTCGGCGAGAACCGTGTCGCGGATCTCCCTCGTCCGACGCGGGCGGGCGCCGAGGATGTACTGCCAGCCCCGCGCCTCGACCGCGGCGATCATGTCCCCGGAGATCATTCCGGCGTCGGCCACAAGACACACCGAGCGGACCCCGAAGCGCTTCTGCAGGCGGACCGCCACCAGGTCCAGTGTCGTCACGTCGGCGGTGTCGCCGGGCCACATCTCGCTGCACACCGGCATCCCGTCGCCGTCGAGCACCATTCCCGGAACCATCTGCCTGCAGTCGCCGCGACGGTCCTTGCTCTTGCCGTGCCGGCCCAGGCTCTCGCCGCCCTCGCCGGTGAAGTGCAGCGACGTGGTGTCGAAGAACACGAGATCGAGATCGGTGAACAGGTCGCGCCGCCGGTGGAACAGGGTCTCCTCGATCCGGTCCTTGACGCGCCGCTCGAAGCGCTCGCCGGCCTCGCCGTCGCCGAGGGTCTCGCCGAGCCAGCCCATCGCTCTGTGGAGCTGGTGCAGTTCAAGCGCCTCCGCGCCCTCGATCCTCCGGCCCCGCCGCCACTTCAGGGCGCTGCGGTCCGAGCCGGAGACCATGAGGCGGTGCAGGACGGTGAAGAACACGGCGCGCTCGACGTCGAAGCCGAAGTTCCGTCCCGCAAGCAGGGAGCGCACCGCCTCGCGGCATCCGCTCTCGCGCCACAGGCGCTCGAAGACCGGGAAGGGGCCGATGACGACGACTTCCGCGTCCGGCCCGTTCCCCGCGTCGTGCTCGGACAGGACGACGAGGGACTCGGCGAAGCGGGCGGCGGAGGCCGCCAGCCTGTCGACGGCTCCGGAAGGGGCGAGCCTGTCGAGCCTTCCGATGGTGGCGATGACGGTCTGCCGGACCTTTTTGCCCTCGCGGCGGTTCTCGACGATCTGGAGGTACTTGTACTTGCCGGCGGGCTTGAGGCGAAAGAACATGGCGGAATCCCGGTATGCACCACGACATGATTGGGGCACACGACAGAAAATCAACGCATGAAGCCGTTCCGGAATCCGAATCACCCGGAATGTTGCACCACATTTTCCCGGGGGCCCGGCCCTCTCCGGAACCAGCCCCTTCACTTTGCTGGCTTTTTTCCAGAGCGGCCCTCGAATATCCTGGCCAGACTGTAGAAGACGAGATTCAGGCTCTCAGAGATCGCCAATGCGCTCTGGCACAAGGCCCGGGCTGGGTGGGGTCGATCAGGGCTGTGCCGGCGTCCTCACGGCTGCGGTGTCGGAGGTGCCCATTCGCTGACACGCCAACGAGACGGTGTGTGCCGACTCAGTTCGCCTGGCAGTGATGCTGGCAGGATTGTATGAGGACGTGAAGCCAGCACGACCGTCGATCCGCATGCCGTGGTCGGTGAGGGCGGGCTTCGAGGATGTCGAAGTACCTTTACGTTATCGCAGAGCAACCAATCTACTCCTTGACTACTCTCGGAGACGGGTCAGAAAAAGTTTTGCGGGCATCGTCCTGGAATTGGCCGGAAACGACGGCTAAAGAAATAAGATTGTCGATCCCGCGTATCTTGCTGCCATCTGCAAGATACGAAATTCCGCGATGCAGGTGTAGGCGGAACTGCCGGGAGATGGTTTCAGGATTGAGGGAAAGCCCGTCGCGGCAAAGCCGTTCCTTCAGGAGCGCTATGTAGAGATCAGCGCGGCGTCCGCCGAAGACCCGCCACGTCATCTCCACGTTGCTGTCAAGCGGGATATCCATTTTCGGCGGAGCGCCCTCCTCCGCGAGCGACAAGCAGAAGCCCCAGCGGCACAACACGTTCCAGTGCGGGATGCCTGTCGTCCGCTTCAGCCTGATCAGCTGATCCTTTGCCCTCTGCGAGATCCTCACGTTTTCAATCGCCGTCATGCCGACTCCACCCTCTCGAAATACCCCTCCACAATCCGCGTGCTGCCACTCGCGTCGTCGTAGTCGAGGCGGTAGCTACGGCCGACATAGGGCCAGAGCTTCTCAAGATGCGCCCCGACGATCTCCTCGTCAGTCGAGAACAGCAGAACTTGGTGACTCGCGAACGGAAAATACCGTTCGACAAGATGTGTCCTGTGGTCGGCGTCGAGCCGCCCGAGCGGCGTGTCGATAGCGGTCGGCAGCGGCCGTCCCGAGGTCTTCGCAAGACCCCACAGCAGTGCGATCGCGAGGAGTTGGCGCTCGCCTGCGGACAGGCGCTCGGCGCTCAACTCGCGCCCGTCGCGGCCGTAGAGCGCGAGCGCGAAGGACTCGGGGTGGATCGAGATGCGGGTCACGAACGACGTCTTCCGGAGCAGTTGCTGGTAGCTCTCGAGGACGAGCTGTTCTATCTTGTGCACATGGCGCTTGATTACAGTCTTCCGGAACGCGCTCAGCGTTGTTCTGACGCGTGCCGCGTGCCGTAGGACGCGACGGCGATCCTCGCGCAGCCACTCTTCCTTTGCGTCGGCTTCAAGGAGGCGGACCAGCGCTTGCTCCTCGCGCTTGATCTCGCGAACGAGGCGCTCGGTCTCGTTCTTCATCGCCGCTTCCTTCGCCTCAAGGGCAGCGACGTTGGCAATCAGGTCGTCCCTCCAGCGTGCCGCCACAGCGATCTCGTCCTCGCCGGGAACGCTGGCGCACACCGTGCGTAGGTGTTCCGCCGCCTCCTCGTCCTCCCTCCACCGCTTGAGCGCGTCGCCCACCACCCGCGTCGTCTCTACCAGTCCGCCGTCGAGGAGCCCACGAAGATCGGCCCGCGACTCGGGCGGCAGATCGAGGACCGTGCCGCGTGCACCGGCCTTGCGGCGCGCGGCGCGGTCCGCGCCGAGATAAGCCGTGATGGCCGCCATGTCGCCACCGTCGATCCCGCGCTCCTGCAGAAGATCGAGCAAGGTCTCGTCTCGGGTGCCGAGGATCGCGGAAATCTCCTGCGACCGGCGCGTTTCCTCCTCGGAGAGGTCGCGCTGTCGAACCGCGTCGAGGAGGTCGCCCACCACCAGGAGCGGCAGGTCGCCCGCAGCCAAGTCGCGCAGCCGTGCGGCGCTGTCGCCGAGCACCTGCTCGGCCTTGGCCAGATCGCGCTCGATCTCGACGCGCTTCTCATAGAGCTCGCCGCCGAGCTTCCGGTACTCGTCCTCGGCCGCCCGGAGCGCCTTCCGCGCCGGATCGATTCGATTGGTCCTGAGCCCCGCCTGCTCCTGCCTCAAATCCGAGAGCCGCGCGCGCAGCTTCTTGAGCGACTCCTCGGCCTTCTCAATCTCGCCGCAGCCGGGATGGTCCTTTTCCTCGCCCCGCTTCCGGCGCTGGTAGGTCTGAATATCCTTGTCGAGCTGGTCAACGATATCGAGCCCGAGCAGATTGTGGACCGCCGTGCCGATCAGCCGCATGGAGCTGTCTTGCGCTGCATAGCCCTCGGCCTGCTCGCCGTCGAACAGGAACAGGTTAGCGATGTTAGGCGGTATCAGGTCCTCGACCTGCGCGATCCAGTTCTCGGCCAGAGCATCGTCGCGCTTCTTGTTCTTCAGCACCGAGAAGTGTTCACGGTACCCATTGCCCCCGGATCGCCATGACCGGTGCAGCCGAAACCGGTCTTCCTTGCCGCCCACGATGTGGCGGAAGGAGAGCTCGATGGCGGCTTCGCGCGCCCCCGAGCTCCGATGGACGCTGCGGGACAGGTAGTTTTGGTAAGACAGCTCGTTCCGGTTCGAGATCCTAGCGTGCGCCCCGTACAGGCAGAGCTGTATGGCGTCCAGTAGCGTCGTCTTGCCGTGGCCGTTGAGACCGCCGAACAGGACGATGGAACGGCCGTCGTCGGGCGGCGTCAGAGCGACCGCTTGGCGCTCGGCATAGAGTCCGAAGTTGTGGAGGACGATCTCGTCAAGGATCACGGTGCGCCCCTTCCTTGCCGGCTGGCAGGCCGAGCGCCTCCTGGACCATCGGATCATTGCGGACGAATGCCCGTTCGCGTGCTTCGTCGATCGCCCTGCGCTGGGACAACGCCCGCTCCGTGGCGTCCTCCTCGCCCTCGTAGAAGTGCCTGTAGAACGCACGGTCGATCGCCTCGAAGATCCCTGATCTACGCAACATCGACTTGTGCGTCTTCTCGACCGCCAGGAGCTCCCGTGCTAGCTGATAGTGGTGCATATCGCTGCCGCAGATTTCAGCGAGGGCCTCCATCTCGGGCCGGGCGAAAACCGGGTTGTCGTCGAGCCGGCGGCCCGGATAGGGCTCGCCGACTGCCTCCTCGTAGATGCGCGGCAGGTCGTCCTCGATTTCGTGCTTTTCCACGACCCAGATGCGGCGGATCTCCTCGAGCTCCGCGCGGCCGATGAGCTCAATGTTGCGCACCTCGGCGGGGCCGTGCTCCCGGATATAGCGCTGGGCGCAGAGGACCTTGCGGAGCCAGTCCGCCCGGACTTCCTGCTTGTAGGGGCCGGGGATAGGCCGTCCGCGAAACAGCTGGACCGCGCCGCTCATGCGCCGGAAGTCGCGGAGCGGCCGGTCCCCGTTGGCTATCTTGGGTGGATCGAGCTCGTTGCGAAGTTCGAGGAGCGGCAGCATCCACTCCTTTTCCTCGTCGTTCTGGATCATGGCCTGCATGGACTTGTCCTTCTCGACGAGCGTGCAGACCCAGCATCCGAAGCGACTGTCGCCACAGCTCGGCGTCGTCGTGTCGATGACCAGCGGACACTCACCACCGTCGGACGCGCCTTGGTACATGGTCAGCAGATCCTTGTTCCGATAGCCCCACGGATTGTCGATCTGCATAAGGAAAAGCCACACGTCGTCGTTACTCCAGTCCTCGAGCGGCGTGTAGATGAAGGAGTTGGGAAGACTGCCGTTGGGGCTCAGCTTCTCGCGGACACGCCGACGTTCGAACTTTTCCATAACCTGTGCCCGCTTCCGGCTTTCCGCTTTGCGGGAACCGAGGATCAGGATTGCCTCGCCGTGGCTCTGAACGACCGAGCTTATGAAGTGCGTTGAGGGTAGTATCTTGAGGCGCTCCGTGCACCAGCGGAATTTCGGCCGCGGTGCCGGATAACCACGCCCGATGAGGTTCACCCAGAACGTGTTTTCCGGCTCGGGCGTCAGGCGGTGAGCCTGGAGCGGCAGCCCCTGCTTGCGAGCGGCCTCTCCCATCTTCTCCAGCGACTTCGAGACCCAGAGCGCAACGATGGGGTTCTCGACCAGGGTGTCGGTGCTGATGACGTGCACCGGCTTCGTCAGCCGCTCCCTCGGCAACGCCGTCAGCGCGAGCCAGACCAGTTGCAGGGCGGCCGTCGAGTCCTTGCCGCCACTGTAGCCGATCACCCACGGGATCCGGTCGCTATTGTAGAGCGTGGCGACCTCGTCGAGCAGCCTTGCGACAGCCCGATTGAAGCCTAGCTTTCCGAAGGCGGATTCCGCCTGCCCGGGGTCAGATGCCGTCATGGCCGTGCCTCGCGAAAGCGTCCTCGACCCGTTGCTCGTCGGGCGTTAGCGGGAGTCCGAGGTGGGTCTTGATGGCGTTCGCGGTCAGCAGAACGTTGTTCTGGGACATTCGGATCCTGCCCGCCAGCAATGCCCGGCCATCCCAGAGGTCGCCGTTGTCGCGTCTCCAGTCGATGTCCGAGATCCTCCCGATCTTGTTCGGCCAGTCCTCTGGGTGTCGCCGGATAAGGGCGTTCCCGGTCCGGGCCAGCGCCTGTAGCACGACGCCGTGGGTATGGACGTAGTTGGTTCTGATCTCGCCAGCCGTGGCGCGCCCCGCCCGCACATGTTCCCACTCCTTGACGTGACGGGCAACCGCCTCCCAGAAGGCGAGCGTGAGCTCGGCCGCCTCCCGCGGATCCTCAAGGTCGAAGTCCCTCAGGAATTCGCCGGTCGCGTTGTAGATGGCGCTCAGGGTGAACAATCGTCCTGAACGCCGCGAGAGCGTAGTTTTCTCAAGCTCCACGAGGCCGCTGAAGACCGTCGACCGCTTGATCAGCGTCTTGGCGAGCTCCGCGACTTCGTTGCGGTGGTCATAGAGGAGCCCGAGCGACTTGGAGGGGCGGACGGCGTAGCGGTTGAGGTCAGCGAACATCTGCTGGCATCGCTCAAGCCCGGTGTCGCGGAAGAAGACGACCGCGATGGTCTCGTCGGCGAGCTCGGGACGCTGCTCAAGCGCCATCTCGATGGCACCGCGCCGGTGCTGTCCGTCGTTAATGACGAAGCGGGCCGCCATCGGAACGCGGAGGAGCCCGACGCGGTCTGCTCGCTCGTCTTCGCTCAAGCGTTCGAAAAGAACGTTGCCGTCTATGGAAGCCGTGATCGCAGAAAAGACATAGTCGTCTGGGTTCTCGGCCACATAGCGGGACATCTCCGGGAGACGAGCCTTGTTGAGGTGGCGCTGAGCGCGGAGCTCGGGGGCGAGCTCTTCGCCGTCGAAGATGAACAGCTTTGGGATCAGCCGCAGGGGACACATGGAGGCATAGTACTCCTTTCGTGCCTGAATGCCCCGAATGGCAGGGAAGACATACTCGAAGTCGGCGGACATGGCACCCTCCCGCTGTATGTTTGTTTTGATACAAACTTATCTAACATACAATACAAACATCCGTCAACCAGGTAGCGATTCGAATCACCCGCAGAGGTGCCCGGACAGATGCCCCCCCCCCAAGCCGACATATTTGTCGCCAGCGCGGCGAAGTGCTATGAGATCGAGCCCATCGTCGGCTCGGAGCGCCTGTCCGGCCGCGGCGGCCAGACTGGAACGACCCATGCGGTATGCCGCCACTTTCGCGCAGGTCGGGGTTGCCATCCCGGTCTACCTCGATTGCAACGCGACGACTCCGATCGAGCCCGCTGTGCTTGAGGAGATGCACCGGTTGTGGAGCGAGGTGCCGGGCAACGCCGGCAGCAGGACGCACGAATACGGGCTGCAAGCCAAGAAGACCGTCCAGAGGGCGCGCGAGCAGGTGGCGTCCGTTGTCCGCGCCGAGCCAGAGGACGTGCTCTTCACGAGCGGCGCGACTGAAAGCAACAATATCGCGATCCTCGGTCTCGCGGCTCACGCGGACGGCGAAAACCGCCGCCATGTCGTCTCGACGGCCATGGAGCACAAGGCGATCCTGGAACCACTGGAAGAGCTTGAGAAGCGCGGCTTCGAGGTCTCTCTCGTCCGTCCCGACGTATCGGGTGCGGTGTCAGCAGAGGCCGTTGCTAGCATGCTTCGTCCCGATACCGTCCTAGTTTCGATCATGCACGCGAACAATGAGACCGGCGTCCTTCAGCCCCTGGACGAGATCGCGAACCTTCTCGGGGACCACCCGGCTTACTTCCATGTCGACGCCGCCCAAGGGTTCGGCAAGGACTTGCAGCTGTTGCGGAACGGGCGCATCGACATGACCAGCGTGAGCTCCCACAAGATCTACGGTCCCGTAGGCGTGGGATGCCTGATCGTCCGCCGCCGCGGCTTCCGGCGACCGCCGCTCAAGCCCATCTCCTTCGGCGGGGGACAGGAGCGCGGCCTGCGGCACGGAACACTGCCTGTCCCGCTCATCGCCGGCATGGGGTTTGCCGCCGAGATCGCCAAGCGGGACCACGCGATCCGGCGCGGACGCTGCTTGGAGATTCGATCTGACGCGCTCGATGCCCTCTCCCCTCTCGGTATCCGCTTGAACGGCGATCCGGAGCGCGTCATGCCACACGTCCTGAACTTTTCCATGGAGGGTGTAGACGCGGAGGCGCTCATGGTGGCCCTCAAGGATTTGGTCGCGGTCTCGAACGGTTCGGCTTGTACGTCGCAAAGCTACGAGCCGAGCCATGTCCTTGCCGCCATGGGACTCCCGGAGGCTGCCGTCGCGGGTGCCGTCCGGGTCTCCTGGTGTCACATGACGCCCGACGTCGACTGGCCAGCGGTATCGCGCCGCATCGCGGCTCTCGCCTGACGCCCGCCTGCGTATCGGCAACGGCGGGCAGCGCGATCATGCTCCGTCCGGCAGCCAGTGCTGTGGATCGAGGAACATGCCGCCCACAAAGTTCGGGTGCGTCCGCGTCAGCACGTTCTTGAGATGGGGGCTGTTCGCGACTCCGACGAGCAGCAAGGGCCGGAGCCCTCGCTGACCCTCGAAATAGCGCAGGTTCTTCACGGCCGCGTCGACGTCGGTACCGCAGGGGAGGAAGCCATAGTCCTCGGGTGGATTCACCCAGGCGACGGCGAGCTTGTAGGGGCCAGTGAACGACGGCAGCTCCGCCTGTCTTTTCTTGCGATGCGTCTTCTCCCAGACGGCGACCCTCCGCGAGCAGTCGTTCAGGTCTTCCTTCAGGCGTTCCACGGTCTCCCGATCGGTACGCTCGGTGTTCGTGAACCCCTCCTTGGCCTGTTCCCCATGGCTCTCGCACCAGCAGGCCCAGAGATGCTGATACCAAGTCCTGACCTGGATCTCGAAGCGCACAGTGATGTGCGCGTCGCCCAACGGCTGCCCGAATCTCGCGATCCCGTGTATCGCCCTGTAGCCGATCCCGGCCTCGTGGGTCTCCTCGATGTAGTTCTTCGTCCGAGCCGGCACCTCGTTCTCGATCCGCTCGCCGAGGGCAACGGCGGCGTCGAACGACTCGCAAACGACCCGAAACCCGATGACGTCGTCCATCCCGTTCAACGGCGGAGGTTTATCCCGGCTTCTCCGCATCTTCCTGTACGCGCTTTCGAGACGCTTCAGGCGGGCGCTGATCAGGATCCGTTTCGGCAGGTCGGCCCTCCCGAGAAGAGACAGGCTTGTCCGGATGCAGTTGAGGCGGTACCGCCTGTAGGAGTCCAGCACCTCCCGTGCTTCGACGTTGTCGAAATCTTTCGAAAACTCCCTACTGGCGCGCCTGATGTCGCCCATGCTCCCGAAGCGCAGCTCGTCGAGCGACGAACACTCGGACGCGGGAGCCAAGTGCATAGCTACCGCCATGGGTCGGGAAGCCTGAACTCGTCCTTCGTCTTCAGGTGGCCCGACAGACTCCAGGCCATAGGCTCGTTGGACTCCGTCATGCCTCTCCGAGCTTCGAAGAAGTCGTCGCGCAAGCGCTCCTGCCGTTCCTCATTCTCGACGAAACCGCCTCCCAGAAGATAAACCAGCATCTCGACGCAGAGATCTCCGTACTCCTTCTGTCGCCGAACCTTTTCTCCGATCGGATCGCACAGAATGCCGAACCAGGGAGCTTCCTTGCGAGTAAGGTGAAGATCTCCAAGTGTTTCGTGCTGTGACAGGATCTCTACTAACTTTGCCAAGTCCACGTCTTGATCGATTTCCAGCTGCGCCACAGCCCGCGCCAGCGCTACCTGAGCAATAGGGCGAAACAAGATGTTTTGTTTGGTTCCTCCACGTAGCCCGGAAGGGGACTCGTCTTCCTTATCGAAATCTGTTTCTGATCCGAAATGTGCGATTATGCTTCGATGGGACGGCAGCTCCGCGAGCGCGTCGAAATACGCCGTCATCACCGAAAGCCCCCTTTCAATCTCGTCGTCGTTCGGTCGGAGAAAGCCCACGCCGCAGCTGCCTTTCAGGCCGAGAACGGTATCTTTCCAGTCCTTGAATTCCGGCTTCGATCCCAGGTATCCCTCCGTGATCGACACGAGTGCGTTAAGCGTCGTGTAGCTCTTCGAGCCTTCCGAGATCTGATTGCGCTTGGTGTCAACGTTAAGCGATAATCCAAACGGACCCTTGAACAGTTTGTGCTTGATCATCACCGTGCGCGCCACGATCCTGAACCCGTCGTTCTCCTCCAAGAGGACGAGTTCACCTTTCTCAAGCCGCTTTGCGTTCTCGTTCACGTCGACGAAAACGTTCCGGAGCCGGGAAACCGCCTCCCCAAAGGTCTCCCGGTCCTGGACAGCCGGGATGATTTCGACACCAATGAGCTCATCCATGGCGCTCTGAAGCCGGTTGAGATCGAGGCTTCTCTTCTCATAGTAGCCCTCGATCTCCTCCCGCATCACGTCTTTGCCGGATATGGGCGACCCGTCCCTCCTCTTGGGGCTTAGCCTGCCGTTATCCAGCAAGTCCTTCAGCCCCTTGATAGCCATGAGACGGTGCTGGCCGTCGAGCGCAAAGTAGCTCGTGGTCGCGACGTCGAGATCGACCACGCAGGCCCCTAGTGTCCAAGCGCTCGACGTTCAGGGAGCCCATCATAGCCCGCCCGTCCGGACCCCAATTGTCACGCCCTTCGTCGTACACCCAGTCCTGATATGCCACCAGCAGCAAGGGCGGGAACTTGTGATGCTCCCGGGTCGCGAGGTACATCGCCATCGGCAGCTGCCGACTGTAATCGGGCGCCCTCTGCTGGAGGTAGGTTGCAGTCATATCGTTTATGTTGATCGTATTGGAGTCCGCATGGACATGCTTTTTGAATATCGGAAGGTCGCGAGCAAAGTAGACGTTTGCGGCTATCCATCCGAGAGACACCGAAATCAGATACGACTTACTGGTACCCATTTTCGCCGGCAAGGCAATCTTGTGATCTTCCCTATCCCGCTGCCAGTCGAGCAAAAGCCGCAATGCTTCCCTGTATTTCCGCTCTTTCTCCAGCACATCGTCGACAGTCTTGCGGATGCTATCCGCGTCGAAATCGAACGTCATAATGGATTCTCCAAGGGTTTCATCGCGATCCTGTTGGGAGGAGCCAGCGGTGTTGGCGTTCTTTTCGGGTAGCGGATTGCGTTTCGAGACAAGCAGGTCATCGGCAAACTGACAATCTATGGACAGCCCGAAGCGCGATCAAGGCCGAGGACGCACTCCGGGAACCATCCCTCCCCCCGATCCTTCGGATGAAGCGCGCCGAGCACCAACGGGCGTCGGCCATCCGGCGCGACCGCCCGCGCCGCTGGCGCTCCTTGACCGCAGCGCGCCGGGACGGTGCTCGCTCCGAAGACCGCCGCGCCGCCGCTCTGTCCGGTCGGAGACGCCACAGAAGGGAGGCGCGCGGTCCGCTGTGATCGCCACCTATCGGCGCATGGCCATTCGGAGGGCGGATGCCAGCGAGGCCACGAACGTGCCCGGCTTGTTCAAGGCAAGGAGAAGGGCCGGCCTCCCGCGAGTAAGCTCGTGCGTCGTCCCAGCCCACGCTGATAACCGTCCTGCGATCACGTCCCCGGACCTCGTCACCCGGTCGGTAATCTCCGCAGTCTTCCAGTGCCGCACAGGCGTTCCACTCCGCGAACGTCATCCCGTATTCCCGACCGCGAGCGGCTTCGGAATCGTTGCTCAACGAACCGGGCAGCCCCTGGATCGCTAGGATTCGGCCGGGCCAGCCGGCCCCGGAGCCGCCCCTCTCTGGCAGGTCTATCCGACACCTCCCATGGGATGGGCCTCGTCCAGCTTTTGCTTGAACGTCCGCAGGAACGTCTCGAGCGAGCGTGGCCGGTCGTCGTCGAACCATTCCAGAAGAACCTCGTACCCCCCAAAGGAGTACTTGTTGAATTCGCGGACGCCGTAGTCGCTGAGATGATTCGCCGCATGAGGATCGACAAGCTTCGATATATCGTCGTGCACTCTCTTCCAATCCGTCAACATCACACCCTGGCTCCGGATCTCCCGATTGAGGAAGAGTGCGACCAGCAGTGCGCCCCGGCTCTTGTAGGCCTCCGGAAACTCCGGGACGAGCTGCGCCGTTTCGTCGGCTGGCAGATCCTTCTTCCGGTTTGCGGTGATGCCAGCTATGAAGCAGAAATAGAAGGCATCGAAATTTGGCGCGGCCTTCGCCCCCGGAAGTGCGCTGAACTCGTCCCATATGCCCTGGAACCAGTCTCGGGCCGTCTTCCGGATGAAGAAGTCCATCAGACGTCCTCATCCTCTCCCTGAAACTCGACGAAGAAGTCCTCTCCAGGTACGCAGCAACCATCCTCGGTCTCGATTGCCTCTGAAACCGCCGCTGCCTGTCTATCGAAGCGGGCCACGTCCTTCCTGAAGAGCGTCGTATACTGCACGCCGTCGTCGCTCGCCGCCTTCAGGCTAGGAAGGAAGACGTCGCGCTCCGTCGAAATGATGAACGCGATCACCTGCCCGGCAAGCTTCGGCAACAAGTCGCCTATGGGAGCTCGGATGTCGCGGTCGATCGGAATGACTGGGCTGTCGACCACGAACGGAAGATGGTGCTCGCCGGCGCGGTCGAACAGGGTAGCCAGGAATGCATATCCCACCGACAGGTTCTCGCCGGCGCTGCCGCTTGACCGGCCCCGCAGCAGCAGGGCCCCGTCGATCCGGTCGACACGGATGTCGTTGTTCGGCATCAGCCGAGCGACGCGCTTGTTGGTCTCGTCCCGGATATCCCCCGCGATCTCCTGCTTCGCCGTTGCGTAGGCTTTCTCCAGTATCTTGGCGAGGACATCTCTCCGCCTCGCGAGCTTCCGGATTTCCTCGCGCCGCTCTACCTCCTTCTGGAAGAACGCTTTCGCGGTCTCTGCGACCCTGATCGAAAATACCTTTTCCGGATCCATGGACTTCAGCTTGTCAGTCGGAATCCTCCCGCCCCCGTCCTCGTATTTCCGTAGCTCCTCCCGGATTTTGTCTCGCTCTTTCTTCAGGCGGTCGATCTCCACCTGCACATTTCTGATGGCCTCGTCCTTCTCGGCCTCTCTCTGCAGCAGGACGAAGTCGTTCTCGGCGTCCTGCAACCGTCTGGACTGTCCAGCCAGTTCCTCAAGCCGCCGGGACAGCTCCTCCGACGGCCCGCTCGCGGAAGCGCCTGCGGCCTCCGAGATGTCGGTCTTGATGCGATTGAGAAGGATGACGTTGTCGGAGCCGAGATAGTTCCTGGCGCGTTCCCGGATGACGGCCCGGACGTCCTCCCCGATCGGCCGTCCGCAGACGCACTCGTCCTCCTCCGCCAACTCCTCGAACCACTCCCGGGCGGCGCTCTCCGGAAGCTTCACGCGATCGAGGCCCGACTTGAGGTCCATGAGCGCCCGCGCGAACACGGGCGACAGGGCCTGCGGCTCCCGCATGTTGTCCAGGACCGTCCTTGTCGTCTCGGCAACACCGTCCTGGAGTCTTCTGACATGCTGACGCGCCTCCGAGATCCTCTTGGCCCGGTCTTCCTCCTTGTTGATTTCCTTCTCATACTTGGCCTCTAGTTGCTGCAGCTGTGTCTCCGCCTCCGATAGCTTCCGCCCGAAGGTGGCCTTGCCCCGCTTCAGGAGATCCAGGTGCACCGACCACTTCTGAAGACGGTTCAGACTTCGTGTGAGGCCGGTCTGGCCCTTCGCGGTCTCGTTCCTGGTCTGCAGCACCCAATATTTTTCGACCGATTGCTTCATCTCGTCTAGGAGATCGACCTGGAACAGACTTTCTATCGCCTTCCGAGCGTCCGTCTTCTTCGGATCCCGCAAGTCGTCGGCCAGCTCGCCGTCGAACACGAAAAAATTCACGAAGGTTTCGTTCAAGAACCGCCGGAGCTGCTGTGGGGGATTGAAGCCAAGCTCCTGACCGTCGCGCCATGTGGTCTTGTAGGCGACGCGTCCCATCTCGAAGTCGAACTCAAGGATCAGCGTCAGCGGCCGATCGTCGTGCTCCAAGCGAAGCGCGAACTCTCCGCGCTCAACCCCGGGCTCCGGCTTGCGGAACTCTTTAACGGCGGTGGGATCCTCGATTCCATCAAGAGAGCCGGATAGGGCCGTTCTGAGGAGCTCGAGCGTGGTCGTCTTGCCCGTGCCATTTGGCATCTGGATCAGCGAGACAGGAAATGGCCGATCCCGCTCGGCGCAGAAGTCGATCTCGTGATCCGGGCATCTCAGTCCTTTGGCTTTCCAGCCGAGAATGCGCAGCGTCGTGGCCATCAGGCGTCGCTCCGACTGCCATCAGGACGGTCTGCATCACCCGCTTCCACGCCTCCATCCGCGCCGAGGTCGCCGAGATCGATGTCCGCCAGCATTTTCCTAATTTTCTCCTCAAGCTCTCCGTCTGCACTGTCGACGCCCTCATCCTTGGGAAGAACCGTGTCACCGTAGAGACGCTCAAGCCGCCGGTCTGTCGACTCCCTGTCGGTGAGTTTTTCGTTGCCAGACGAGACTGCGTCAAACCAAGCCACCAGCTCCCTTGAGAGGAGGTCGCCTTGGTCGACAGCTCGGACGGCCGTCTGAATCGCCTCCTTGATCTTCGGGTCTAGCGACATATCATCACTCCAAGGCTCGCTTCTCTGACAATCCGGCAAGCCAGTCCCGACGCAGCTCATCGGTGTTCGGATCTTCACCTTCGCCGCTCTCACGGATGAAATCGACGATATTGGCGATCTTTCCGGGATTATCGGGATCGACGCGCAAGCAGCGGCCCAAACGCTGGATCGTCTCAAGGCGCGCCTTGTCAGAGGAGAACAGGATCACGGTTCCAAGGGAGCGGATGTCGATGCCCTCGGACAGACGGTGGCAGGCAATGAGGCACTCTAGGTCTCCGCGGGCGAACCGCCTCAGCGTATCGGCGTCCTCGCCAGAGAAGTAGGTATGGATGTTGGGCCTGAACTTCTGGATGATATCCATAACCGTGCGGCCGTAGCCTGTGTCGCCCGCAAAGACGATGCAGCGCTCCAAGAGATGTTGACGCTTTTCGATGAACGTTTCGAAAACGGGGAACTTGGCCTCTGAGGTCTTGTAGACATGGGCGATCGCGATCCAGAACTCCTCGTCCGTCATGGGCTCGCCCGCAGCCTCTCTCGCAGAGCGCCGCCTGTAGACAGCCGCAATACGCTCGCGGTCTCCATCGGTGAGTTTGTACGGCAGAGGAAAATAGTCGAAGGAGGCAAGCACCCCCCGCTCGATGGCTTCATCTAGTCCGAAGATCATGATCACAGGACCGATATGGTCCTTGATGAAGGCGTTGCCTTCCTGGTCGTAGGCTCGCTCCGGCGTGGCGCTCAGTCCCAGCCGGAATCGTATGTTCTTCGAGAGTCCGGTAAGCCGTTCCCGATTGGCAGGACTCCCCAGCCCGTGGACCTCATCGTGGACGAGTAGCGTACGGCCGGCCTCCGCTGGTCTCAAGCGGCGTAGCGCCCGGGCGCAGGGCTCCCGAGACGCCAGTAAAATCCGGCTCCCGTTCTCAAGCGCGAAGTTGTCCAGCTGCTTCATGCCGCCGTAGTGTCGGGAGACGACAGGACGTCCCCGGAGGATCCTTGCGGCGTTCTGTAGCTGTCCGAACCACTGGTCGAGGAGATCGTTGCCATCGGTGGACACGATGGCGCTGTCGATTTTGTTCCGGTCGAAGAGCGTCCGGAGGATCTCTATGGCGACGCGCGTCTTGCCCGTGCCAGTCGCCATGTCGAGCACACCCCGCTCGGATACCAGAAACGTCTCCACGGCCTCGGCTTGATGGTGCCACTTGGCGGGCGTCTCCTGCTCGATGAATCGTCCATCATCGCGCGCGGAGCGGATGCGCAGCAGTTGTTTCCTCGCCGCCTCGGGAAAGCTGTAGACATCGACGCCCGCGTCCTCCCGGTTCCACAGCGCCTCGAAATGCACCCGCTTCCGCTCGGCCCGCGATGCGCTTCCCCAGGATGTGTACACGTCGATGCACTCACGGTTGTTCTCGAACGCGTAACGGCTTTCGTTCGATGATCCCGTGAAGGCGACGTAATCGCTGCCGTTCAGAAAGAGCCCTATCTTCTCGTGGTAGATCCCGGTGCCCGTCTTCGGGACCGCGATGCGGATTTCCAGCCGACCGAGCTCAAGAAGCCGGACAAGGCGAGCCACGCCGTCGCTCGCGCCCTCGGTGAATTCCTCGTTGATGATCCACACGAGGCGCTCGGCGCAGACCTTGTGCTTCGCCGTGCCCGCCTCGATGGCCTTGAGGTCGGTCTCGGAGAGCTCGACCGAGGTGATTAGCCGGATGCGACCCTCGCTCTCGACGAATTCCCCAAGCGGCGCGCCGAAGGCTTCGAAGGCCGAACTGGAAAAATATCCAACCGCTCGCCAATACTCCCGCGCCTTGCGCAGCGACGGCCGGAAGAAATCCTCAACGATGTTGTCGTACCCGGATCGATAGTCTTCCCGGTATTGGACATCCTGGAGGCTCATGGCAGATGGGAACCGACTGTTGACGAAACAGCATGTCGGACGCTGTCATGATATTTGGGCTGAACTCCGGCCAGAGGGTGCGCGGACATCGTCATCAAGATGCCCGTCGCGGCACCGACCGAAACTCGATCTGCTGCGTCGCCGCGCTGTCCAGCTGTTTCCAACCACATAACCCGATCGCTGCATCCACAGGCGTTCGGCACCGGGCGGCGCCTGATGGAAAAGATGGAACTGAGAGCATTCCCGGCTCGGAATCAAGCGGGACGGGACTAACAGCGGCGAGACTCGTGACGCGTTGGGAAGTAGCAGGGCGAAGTTGGCAGAACGGGACGGGAGGCATTTCACACTCCTCTACGAGTTTGCCACGATGCCAGCTTACCCCGTCGCGGGACAACCTGCATCTTCGCTTGGATTCCGCGTTTGTCAAGGCTCCCGCCGATCCAAGATTCCTGATCAACGGTGTGCTTTTGGCGGTTTGGGTTGGGTTTTCGGCTTGGCGCTTGGTGCCAGGAGGTGTGCTCGATGTTTGTTTCGGTGCGCGGTGTGCGCCGTCGTGTCCAGCGTGCGGGTATCGGCGCCCTCGAGCGCGCTGCGGGTCCGATGCGGACATGCTTGTGGCGCTGCCGGCCGTCGCGGCGTTGCGGAGGCGGGTTCGGTCAGGGAGGCCGGGGACGGCGCGGGCTTACCCGGGCGGTCCGTGGGCCAGCGCTCTGATCCTGCGCTGTGCCCGGAGCACCAGCGCCGCCGTATCGCCTGCGGCGGAAAGCCGGATGATCTGCCGCCTCGCGTGCCGCACCACGCGGCCGGGCAGGGCGATTAGATGGAAGCGCAGCGCTTTCATGCGCCGGTTGAACCAGCCCGGTCCCAGAACCCAGGAGTATCCCACGCTCCCCGATTGCGGTCGGTCCGGGCCGTGTCGGGGCGGTTTCGGGCGTTGCGGTCGGCGCGCGACGGCCCGTTTCGCGGGTTCGCGGCCTTCGGTCGGGGCGAGATTGGGGTCCGGAGGCGCCGGATGCCGCTGCCGGCGGACCGGCGGCGTGGCGGCGGCGCACGGCGGCGCTCAGCGGGACAGGATCGCGGCGAAGGCGTCCTCGCGCCGGAGCGCGAAGCGCCGGGTCGCCGAGGCGATGCCGTCGGAGCCGGTCCTGTGGATGATGACCGCGAGCGCGAGGTTGGTGGCGGTCGCGTTGTTCTCGGGCGCGAAGCCGGTCCGCGCGAGGCACGCGTCCTCGCCGAAGACCGTGTCCCGAACGTGGTGGTTGACCTCGACCGACCAGTGTCCGCGGTTCCAGGCGAGGAGCTGCCGCGGGGAGGCGCGCTCCGCCGGCACCGAGGTGATGCCGCAGGTGTGGTCGACGGTGGTCTCTCCCGTGCCGTTGCGGCGCGCGTCGGTGCGCTCGCGGGTGACCCGGAAGACCTGCGCGACGTGGGGGTGGTTGATCAGGCGCGGGTGCGGGGTCAGGGTCGCGATGCGGCGTTGCTCGATGCGTCCGTGGACCTTGTCGATGTCTTCGGTGAAGTGGCCGCGCCCGTCGTCTTCCCAGTCGATGGAGGCGAGGATGTCGCGGGTCTCGGGAGCGTTTCCCTTGACCGTCATGAGATAGTCGGCGCCGTGGGTGTCCTTGATGAGGCGGACCGTGTTGCGGGTGGCAGTCAGCGCGTCGAGGGTGATCACGCGGCCGTCGACGGGAACCCGCTCGAGCAGCGCGTGCACGGCGGCGACCTCGCCGCCCTCCTCGTTGAAGGCGAGGCTCGCGAGCGGCGCGCGGGTGGCGTGGTCGACCAGGGTCGCGGTCTCGTGGTGGCCGGCGCCGTTGCGGTTCGCGCCGCGGATGCGCTTGCCGTCGACCGCGATCGCGCGGCCGAGGTTCAGCCGCGCCATCGCGAAGCGTTGCAGCACCGCCTCGAACTGCTCGGGGTCGACGGAGGTGACGACGCGGTGCAGGGTCGACTTCGAGACCGGCACGAAGCGGCCGGTCTTCGGGTCTTTCCAGGCGCCGAGCGCTTCCAGCTCCCGCTGCGACAGCGTGCTCGCGTACTCGGCGGCGGCGACCGGCCCGCGCATGTTCGAGAGCCGCGCGAGAAGATAGATCGCGAGCACGGTCGCGACCTTCGGCTTCGCGCCCGCTCGGCATGGCGAGCCGGTCGTCGAAGCCGAGCTGGTCCATGTCGGGGATGTCCCTGTGCTCCTCCAGCGCCTCGGCCATGCCGGTGAGGCCGAGCTGGAGCATGCGTTCGAGATTGGGTTGTCCGAGGGTCATGGTGCCGCTCCTTCGTTGTTGCTGTAGTAGTCGCCGCCGCGGATGTTGGCATGGCCGGGGATGGTCTCCCGGACCTGCGCGCGGCGCCGGTCGGGGCCGATCCCGTTCCCGGTCCGGTCCCCGAGGAAGCCCGAGGCGAGGCGGTCGAGGTCGAGGGCCTCGGCGCAGAGCGCGTCGACGCGTTCGTCGCCGTGGTCCGCGGCGAGACGGATCATGCCCTGCACGGTGGTGAAGGCCTGTTCGGGGAAGTCGCGCGAGGCGAAGCAGCGCTCGGCCCAGGCCACGGCGTTGGGTCCGATGCGGCGCGCGCGCCCGAGCAGGATGTCGCCCCAGCCGGGCTCGCGGATGTCGCGCACCACCTTGAGGCGGCTGGACATGTGCTCGGGCTGGGTTGCGTACCGGTTGCGTCCGCTCTTGCGGCGATGGACGGCGATGCGCGCGCCGCCCGCTTCGAGGAACACCTCGATCATGCGTTCGCCGACGCGCACTTCGACGCCGCGGCCGACATGGCCGTCGGGCACCGAGCAGTGGTTGCGGGCGACCCTCACGTGCCCGTTGGGACCGACCTTGCGGGGAAGCCACTCGCCCCATTCCCAGGGGTTCGCCGGCAGCGGCTGGAGACGAGCCCGCTCGTTCGCCTCGAAGAGGGCGCGGCGGCTCTCGCCGCTCGCCATCGGCGCCTCGTTGAGCCGGTCGAGCTCGCGCCGGCAGGGGCAGCGCGCTCGCGACCTGGACCAACGACCCGGAGAAAATCCGCAGCACGTTCGCCCGCTTCCCGTTGCCCGTTGTGTGGGACTTTGCCGAGTCCTGCCCGCTGACCGACACGACCGGTGGTTTCGTTCGGGCGGTCGAATGGATCGCCCGCGTGGTCGAACATCTGCAAGACGCGGCGAAGGGTGCGCCCGCCGCGACGGTGTTGCAGCAGTCCGCCACCGATCTCGCGCCCGGAGGTTTCGATGCGATCATCACCGATCCGCCCTATTGCGATGCCATCCCCTACTCCGACCTTACGGACTTCTTCCATGTCTGGCTGCGGCGCGTGCTGCACGGCGTCGTGCCGGACTCCGATTCCGCCTTCGCCAATCCGCTCGGCCCGAAACGGGACGGAAACGACGGCGAGCTGATCGACGACGCCAGCCGCTTCGGCGGCGACAAGGCGCTGTCCAAGAAGGTCTACGAGGATGGCATGGCCCGCGCCTTCCGAACTTGCCACGAAGCGCTGAACCCGGACGGACGGCTGGTCGTCGTGTTCGCCAACAAATCCCCGGACGCATGGGAAACCCTGGCCGCCGCCTTGGTCCGCGCCGGCTTCGTCGTCGACGGCTCCCGGCCGATCCAGACGGAAATGCAGAACCGGCAGCGATCGCTGACTTCGGCCGCCCTCGCCTCCTCGGTCTGGCTCGTCTGCCGGAAGCGCCCGCCCGCCGGCCCCGGCTGGGATGCCGCCGTGCTCGCCGAGATGCGCGCGAACGTCACGCGCAAGCTGCGCGACTTCTGGGACGCCGGCATCCGCGGGCCGGACTTCGTGTGGGCAGCGACCAGACCGGCGCTCGAATCCTTCTCCAGACACCCAGCGGTCAAGAAGGACGACGAGCCCGGCGCGACGATGACGGTCTCGGCGTTCCTGCGCGAGGTGGCCGGATGGTGGTGGATTTCGTCGTCGGCCGGGTGCTGACCGGCGGCGGGGACGCCGCGAGCGGACTCGACGACGTGACCACTTACTACCTGCTTCACCGGGGCGATTTCGGTCTGGACGAGGCGCCGGCCGGCGCCTGCATTCTCTACGCGCTGTCGTGCAACCTGTCCGACCGCGAGCTTTCGGACCGCTTCGACATTCTCTCGCGCCCCGGCCGCACACTGCTTGACGACCTAAAAGACGAAGAAAGGACGGGCGACGAGGTCGACGCCGGCTCGGGTTCCAGCGACGGCAAGGTCAGGCTTCTGCCCTGGACCAAGCGCAAGGCCAAGTGGCTCGGCCACGATGGACCCGGAGGCCGCCCCGTGCCCCTGATCGACCGGTCGCACCGGCTCATGCACCTCTGGCGCGCCGGCGAGGAGGCCAGGGTGAACGGCTATATCGACGACCACGGGCTCGGGCGCCACGCCCTGTTCGCGCGGCTGCTGCAGGCGCTGATCGAGCTGGCGCCGGTGGGCTCGAAGGAACGCGCGATCCTCGAATCGCTGTCCAACCACATCGCCACCCGCGCCGGCCTCGCCCCGCCGCGCCAAACGACGCTGGGACTGGAGACGACGCCGTGACGATGGCGCCCGGATTGCGCGGCCGGTGCAACGGGCCTATATTGATGATGGCAATGAAGGCATATTCTTGAAGGCGCATCGGATGGTGCAATTGACGGTACGGAACGTGAGCGAGGAAGTGGTCGGCGCGCTCAAGCAACGGGCCGCGGCCAACGGCCGGTCCGCCGAAGCCGAGCACCGGGATATCCTGCGGGCGGCGCTGCTCGGGACGGGCGAGGATTTCGCCCAACGGGCCGCGGATCTCCGGCGGCGGCTCCGCTCCTCGGTCGACAGCAGCGAGACGATACGGGCGGACCGCGACCGGGACGGCGCGGCGTGACCGGCTATGTGGTCGATGCCAGCGTCGTGGTGAAGTGGCTGGTCGACGAAGACCATTCCGAAGAAGCGGCCGGTCTTCTGAACAGCGGATCGACGTTCGTCGCCCCGGCGCTGGTCTTCGCCGAAGCCGCCAACGCGCTGTGGGCGATGCGCCGGCGCGGCGACATCGCGGCGGACGATCTGGCGGACGTGATGGATGCATTGCGGGCGGCACCGGTCTCGCTTCCCGTCTCCATGCTTCATCTCACCGCCGCCGCGGCGCGGCTGGCGGCCGACCTCGACCACCCGGTCTATGACTGCTTCTATCTCGCGCTCGCGGTCCAGACGCAGTATCCGGTGGTGACGGCCGACGCGCGATTCCACGACAAGGTGCTCGGCCACCCCTATCTGTCGGATCGGATCGTGCATGTGGCGCGCGCAGCGCTGCACGGGATGCGCACCCGGCCGGGGAGTGGACCGCGATGAGCGTGCTCCGTCTCAAGGACTTCGCTGCCCCTGCCCGGCGTCTCGAAGCCGCCCTCTGAACCCGTCGAACGAGGCCGTCATGGCGCAGCCCCTCCCGTGGACACCCTGGCACAAGGTCGTGAAACTGCGCGAGGACGTGCGCACGGGCGAACTCTCTCTTGCCGACTTCGCCGCCGACCTGCACGACGTGGTGACGCAGAAGGGCGCGCGGCCGGTCTACGAGGATCCGGGCCGTTTCTTCGCGCTGACCTATCCGACGTTACCCCTTGCGGGAGCTCGCGCGCGACGTGGCGCTCCGCCTCGCCGGCCGGAACACCAAGGCCATCCGCCAGCTCGAGCTCACCTATGGCGGGGGCAAGACCCATACGCTGGTGACGCTGCGCCACCTCGTGCACGATCCGGGGGCGCTGCCGCCGCTGTCGGCGGTCGAGCAGTTCCGGTCCCATATCGGTGCGCCTCTGCCGCCGTCGCGCGTCGCGGCGCTCTGCTTCGACAAGCTCGACGTCGAGAAGGGCATGGAGGTGCGCGGACCGGCGGGCGAGTTCCGCTGGCTCAAGCATCCCTGGAGCGTGCTCGCGTTCCAGATCGCGGGCGAGGAAGGCTTGCGCGCGCTCCATCCCGACGGCGCGAACGAGGAGCGCGAGACGCTGCCCGCCGAGCCGCTGCTTGCCGAGGTACTGTCGCTGCCGCAGGCGCACGGGCTCGCGACCCTGGTGCTGATCGACGAAGTGCTGATGTACGCCCGCGAGAAGGCGGCGATGGCGGAAAGCTGGCGCGCCCGGCTGATCGACTTCTTCCAATATCTGCCAGGCGGCGGCCAGGGTCGACCGCTGCGCGCTGGTCGCCTCGCTGCTCGCCTCCGACCCCGCGAAGAGCGACGCGTTCGGCAGGCAGGGAGCTGACCCAACAGATTTATGACCTCTTCAACCGGCAGAGGGAGGAGGGCGTCCAGCCGGTGCAGAGGCAGGACGTGGCCGAAGTGCTGCGCCGGCGCTTCTTCGCGACCCAGTCGATCGCCGATCCGGACTCCTTCCGTCCGCACGTCACCGCGGCGGTGGCCAATATCGCCGGGGTCGATGAGATCGTGCGCAAGGACAGGGCGGGCGCGGAGCAACGGTTCCTCGAAGGCTACCCCTTCCACCCCGACCTGACCGACATCTTCTACACGAAGTGGACGCAGCTCGACGGGTTCCAGCGCACGCGCGGCACCTTGAGGATCTTCGCCATTGCGCTACGCGACGCCGAGACGTGGGACGCGGCGCCGCTGGTCGGCGCAGGCGTGTTCCTGCCTGCGCCCGGAGAAGGCGCCCTCGCCGACGCATCACCGAGGATCACGGCTGGTCGCCGGCCAACCGGGCGATCTCCCTGTTGCGCTCGGTCTACCGCCGGCCCTGCGTCGATCTCGACGGTCTGCGCAACCCGGTCGATCTGTGGCTCGCCGGTGGCGGCAAGTTCCATCGCAAGGCGCGGCGCAAAATATCGACCCCGGTCGAGGTGCTGCCGTGCTGGCGCGCCGGCATCGAGGCGGAGGTCAACAATCCCGCGATCAAGGATGCCCTGTGGTTCGGGCTCTACACCGGCATGCGCCGGGACGAGGTGCTGACCCTGCGCCGGGAGCGTGTGGATACGGCGGCGCTCGCCTTCCGGGTCGAGGAGACCAAGACCGGCGTGCCCCTGGAGCTTCCGATCACCCGGCAACTGGCGAGTATCCTCGAACGGCGCCGGGCGGAGAGCCACGGACTGCCGGAGGATATCCGCGCCTGGGTGTTCCCTTACTCTCACCAGCGCCTCGGGCCATGTCGAGGATCCGCACCATCTCTATGCCCGGATCACCGGGGCCGGCGGCGCCAGGTTCTGGTTCCACGGCCTGCGCAACTGCTTCATCACGGTGGCCGAGCGCGATCTCATGCTGCCGTCGACGCTGACCAAGCGGCTGGTCAACCACGCCCGGCCCAACGACGTGACCGAGGGCTACGCTGCCGACTGGACCCTCGCCCAGCTCCGCGCGCCCGCACAGCGCATCGCCGACCGAATCGAGGCGTTGATGATCGAGGGGGAATCGCCCGAGAGCATCGCCGCACAAGGCAATCGATTCGGGCGTGCAACAGGAGAGAACCGTGATAGGCTGTACGCATGAGCGAGACGAAGAACGATCCTGGCCGCCGTGAACACCCCGCCATGAGCAGGCTTCTGGCCGAGGCCGTGCATTTGCAGGCGATCGAGGGCAACCCTCTTCTGCCCGACGAGATCGCCATGTTCGAGATGTTCGAACGCGAAGGCTGGTCTCCCGAGGATCGCCGCGCATACATCGCGCGGCAACTCAAAAGCCGCGGGAGTATCGCCGCGGCGGAATGAGCGACCCG
Organism: Alphaproteobacteria bacterium; assembly: GCA_965214975.1. Lineage (GTDB taxonomy): Bacteria > Pseudomonadota > Alphaproteobacteria > MPNO01 > UBA830 > JAJEBT01. The sequence goes on along the minus strand of OZ244055.1, from coordinate 279,650 downwards.
GACTACTGCTACCCCCCGGACTTCACGGTCCTTCGAAACAAGCTCGATATCAGGGACGCCCCGACGCTGGAAGCGTCGGAGCGCCGGTTCGTCGCGCAACGGCTTCTCGAGGCGGTGCCGACGGGCGATTTCAACCTCGATCGTCTGAGGGCGATCCACCGTCATCTCTTCCGGGACGTCTACGAATGGACGGGCGAAATCCGCACCGTCAAGATTGCCAAGGGCGACAGCCGGTTTCAGCCGAGACGGTTCATCGAGGCCGGCATGGCGGACGTGCATCGCCGGATCGCGGCGGCGGCGTATTTCCGGGACACGAGTCCCGAGGAGTTCGCCGACGGCGCCGGGCCGATATTGGGCGACGTGAACCATGTCCACCCTTTTCGGGAAGGTAACGGCCGCGCGCAACTCCAGTATCTGAAGCAACTTGCCGAGCGGGCCGGTCATGCCATCGATCTCGCCCGGCTGGACCGCGACGCCTGGATGGATGCCCCGCGGCATTCCCATGAGGGTCGGCACGACGCCATGATCCGATGCATTCGAGAAGCGCTCACCCGCGACATCGGAACACCGAAGGAATGACGGAACCCGGCACGAAGCCACGCCGGGGCCAATGCGGGATGCGGCGCGGGAACAGCTTCCCCGAGCGAGGTTTGACATGCTCTTTGTTCTCATTGTGTTCAAGCCATGGGGTCTTGTCGTGAGTGCGGCCGAGCAAGTGCCCGGAACGGTGTTCGGTGGTAGCGTCGATCGGCAAGGTCGCGTCGCCGGCGCAGGGCGTGAGCTACTACGAGCGCGACGGGTATTACGCCAGGGACGATCCGGCGCATCGTGAGGCGAGCGCCTGGGCGGGCAAGGGAGCCGAGGCGCTCGGGCTGTCTGGTTCAGTCGATCCCGAGACCTTCACCGCGATCCTCGAAGGCCGGGTGCCGGGCGGCCTGCGCCTGGGGAAGCGGGATCGGGACGGCAACATCCATCATCGACCGGGGCGGGACGTCACCCTTTCGGCTCCGAAGTCCGTGTCTCTGCTCGCCTTGGTCGGCGGCGATCGGCGGATCGTCGCCGCGCACGACAAGGCCGCGCGGCGGACTCTGTCCTGGATCGAGGCGAACGCGGTCGAGACCCGGAAGCGGGATTCGGAGACGGGCCGCATGGTCCGCACGGGCGACCAGAAGACGGTCGCTGCGACCTTCCGGCACGACACGTCCCGCAACCTGGATCCGCAGCTCCACACCCATTGCGTGATCGCGAACATGGTCCAGGGCGGGGACGGCAAGTGGAGAACCATGGTCGACGACGGGCTGTACCGGCAGCCGAAGACCATCGGCGCGGTCTACCGAGCGGAACTGGCCCTGGAGCTCCGGCGTCTCGGCTACCGGAGGGCCTCCCGCTGGACCCATGTCGGGGGCACCCGGGACGCGAGTGCTATGGTAACCGTTCGGCCGGCCCGTGGCGGGCAGGGCCGGCAGAGGTCATGAACGTCCGTTGAGTGAGGAGATTGATTGGCTGTGCGTGTCGATCCCACCCGCCGATCAGAAGATTCCACGGCCCGACCGAACGCCTGCCGCTGTGATCGGCAGGCGATTGCCGAGAGGCGGGTTGATGTGCTGACTCGGTGTTGACTTGACGCTTCCCACAAGACCGCCAGAAAAGTGAATCCCCGCTATCCTTTTGAGATAACGGGGAGATTCTGGTTGCGGGGGCAGGATTCGAACCTGCGACCTTCAGGTTATGAGCCTGACGAGCTACCGGACTGCTCCACCCCGCGTCGATGCCTGGTTCGCCGCGACGCCCGAGGCGCGCGCGGCGGCGCGAACACGATGTTGCCGCCGTCCGTCCGTCGTGCTGCGAAGACCTGGCGACGACCTACTCTCCCACACCTTGAGATGCAGTACCATCGGCGCTGGGGGCCTTCACTTCCGAGTTCGGAATGGGATCGGGTGTTTCTCCCCCGCCATGATCACCAGGTCGTCGCAGCACGCCGTGCGGACGGAGCGGGGAATGCGCGGCCGGGCTGGCCGCTGTGCATGACGGTCTGCAATCAAGCCGATCGAGCGATTAGTACCAGTTAGCTTCATGCGTTGCCGCACTTCCACACCTGGCCTATCAACGTGGTGGTCTTCCACGGCTCTCATGGGACAACTTGTTTCGAGGGAGGCTTCCCGCTTAGATGCTTTCAGCGGTTATCCCGTCCGCGCTTAGCTACCCGGCGGTGCCGCTGGCGCGACAACCGGTACACCAGAGGCGCGTCCACCCCGGTCCTCTCGTACTAGGGGCAGCTCCTCTCAATTGTCCTACACCCACGGCAGATAGGGACCGAACTGTCTCACGACGTTCTAAACCCAGCTCACGTACCTCTTTAAATGGCGAACAGCCATACCCTTGGGACCTGCTTCAGCCCCAGGATGAGATGAGCCGACATCGAGGTGCCAAACACCGCCGTCGATATGGACTCTTGGGCGGTATCAGCCTGTTATCCCCGGCGTACCTTTTATCCGTTGAGCGATGGCCCTTCCACGCGGGACCACCGGATCACTATGACCGACTTTCGTCTCTGCTCGAACTGTCGCTCTTGCAGTCAGGCAGGCTTATGCCATTGCACTCGACGACTGATTTCCGACCAGTCTGAGCCTACCGTCGCGCGCCTCCGTTACTCTTTGGGAGGCGACCGCCCCAGTCAAACTACCCACCATGCAGGGTCCCGGACCCGGATGACGGGCCGCGGTTAGATACCAGAAAACAAAAGGGCGGTATTTCAAGGTTGACTCCACAGCAACTGGCGCCACTGCTTCAAAGTCTCCCGCCTATCCTACACATTCATCTCCTAATACCACTGCAAAGCTGTAGTAAAGGTGCACGGGGTCTTTCCGTCTGACCGCGGGTACTGAGCATCTTAACTCAGAGTTCAATTTCGCTGAGTCGGTGTTGGAGACAGCGGGGCAGTCGTTACGCCATTCGTGCAGGTCGGAACTTACCCGACAAGGAATTTCGCTACCTTAGGACCGTTATAGTTACGGCCGCCGTTTACCGGGGCTTCGGTTCGGAGCTTGCACCCTTCCCCTTAACCTTCCGGCACCGGGCAGGCGTCAGTCCCTATACGTCGTCTTGCGACTTCGCAGAGACCTATGTTTTTAGTAAACAGTCGCCACCCCCTGGTCTGTGCCACCCCTCCCCGGTTGCCCGGAAAGGGGTCCCCCTTCTCCCGAAGTTACGGGGGCATTTTGCCTAGTTCCTTCAACACCGTTCTCTCAAGCGCCTTGGTATACTCTACCTGTCCACCTGTGTCGGTTTGGGGTACGGTCTGACGCTGGGGCTGTTTCCTGGAAGTCCTCGGCTGCCGCCCCAATCCGATAAGGGACGACAACTTGCGGCCTTCGTCACTTCCCAGCAGGCCCAGGAATGTTGACCTGGTTCCCATCGCCTACGGCTTTCGCCCTCGGCTTAGGGGCCGGCTCACCCTGCGCGGATTAGCCTTGCGCAGGAACCCTTGGACTTTCGGCGAGAGCGATTCTCACGCTCTTTATCGCTACTCATGCCAGCATTCTCGCTTCCGATACCTCCAGCGAACCTCGCGGTCCGCCTTCACGGGCCTACGGAACGCTCCGCTACCACTCCCTGGGGGAGTCCTCAGCTTCGGTGTGTGGCTTGAGCCCCGGTACATCTTCGGCGCAGGACGGCTTGTCTAGACCAGTGAGCTGTTACGCTTTCTTTAAAGGATGGCTGCTTCTAAGCCAACCTCCTGGTTGTCTTGGCCTTCCCACATCCTTTCCCACTTAGCCACAACTTGGGGACCTTAGCTGGAGGTCTGGGCTGTTTCCCTCTCGACCACGGACCTTAGCACCCGTGGTCTGTCTGCCGTGCTCGTGCTCGCCGGTATTCGGAGTTTGGTTAGGTTTGGTAAGACTCGCGTCCCCCTAGCCCATCCAGTGCTCTACCCCCGGCGGCAATACACGACGCTCTACCTAAATAGATTTCGCGGAGAACCAGCTATATCCGAGTTTGATTGGCCTTTCACCCCTAGCCACAGGTCATCCCCCGATTTTTCAACATCGGTGGGTTCGGTCCTCCAGTGCGTGTTACCGCACCTTCAACCTGCCCATGGCTAGATCACTCGGTTTCGGGTCTAATCCACGCAACTGGACGCCCTGTTCAGACTCGCTTTCGCTGCGCCTACACCTATCGGCTTAAGCTTGCTGCGCACATTAAGTCGCTGGCCCATTATACAAAAGGTACGCGGTCACCCCGCAAGGAGGCTCCCACTGCTTGTAGGCATTCGGTTTCAGGATCTCTTTCACTCCCCTTGTCGGGGTGCTTTTCACCTTTCCCTCACGGTACTGGTTCGCTATCGGTCACTGAGGAGTACTTAGGCTTGGAGGGTGGTCCCCCCGCGTTCAGACAGGATTTCACGTGTCCCGCCCTACTCGAGGACCGCCGGAACTTCTACCCGTACGGGGCTGTCACCCGCTCTGGCGCGCATTTCCATGCGCTTCCGGTTGCATTCCGACGGCCGCTGGCCTGGTCCGCGTTCGCTCGCCACTACTGACGGAGTCTCGGTTGATGTCCTTTCCTCCGGCTACTTAGATGTTTCAGTTCGCCGGGTTCGCTTCGACGCCCTATGGATTCAGGTGCCGATGACCCTTGCGGGCCGGGTTT